>NZ_CP011361.2:0-2698725 GCF_001685435.2 Salimicrobium jeotgali | reverse complement strand
GACGAAGGAAAGATAAGAGTTCGTTTCTCTAGGAGGTTTACAAAATGGTGGATCAGCCAGACAGTTCGCGCGTGCATGAAATAAATATAAGTAACGAGATGCGGACCTCATTTTTGGATTATGCGATGAGTGTCATCGTGGCGCGTGCCCTCCCGGACGTACGGGACGGTATGAAACCGGTACACAGACGTATTCTTTATGCCATGAACGATCTCGGCATTACTGCAGACAAAGCGTACAAGAAATCCGCCCGTATCGTCGGGGACGTCATCGGTAAGTATCACCCGCACGGGGATTCTGCCGTATATGAAGCGATGGTACGTATGGCTCAGGATTTCAGCTTCCGTTACGAGCTCGTGGACGGACACGGAAACTTCGGATCCGTCGACGGGGATTCTGCAGCCGCCATGCGTTACACCGAGGCACGTATGTCCAAGATTTCGATGGAAATGCTGCGCGATATACAGAAAGATACGATTGATTATCAGGAGAACTACGACGGCACGGAAAAAGAACCGGCCGTTCTGCCCGCCCGTTTTCCGAACTTTCTCGTGAACGGGGGAGCAGGTATTGCCGTAGGTATGGCCACAAACGTTCCTCCTCACCATCTCGGAGAAGTTATCGACGGTGTGCTGGCTCTGAGCCGGGACCGTAACATAACTGTTCAGGAACTGATGGAAAACTATATTTTCGGTCCGGACTTTCCGACTTCGGGTCAAATCCTCGGACTGAGCGGGATACGAAAAGCCTACGAAACAGGGAAAGGCTCCATTTTGATACGTTCGAAGGTGGAAATCGAAGAAAAATCGAACGGCAAAAGCCAGATTATCGTGACCGAACTCCCTTATCAGGTGAACAAAGCCCGGCTGGTTGAAAAGATTGCCGAGCTTGCCCGTGATAAGAAAATAGACGGTATTACGGACTTGCGTGATGAATCGGACCGGGACGGCATGCGGATTGTCATTGAACTAAGGAAAGACGTTAATGCCAATGTCCTGCTGAATAACCTTTACAAAATGACAGCTCTCCAGACTTCCTTCGGCATCAATATGCTGGCGCTTGTCGACGGAAGACCTCAGGTTCTGAACCTGAAACAGGCACTGGAACACTATCTGGAACACCAGAAAGTGGTTATCCGCAGACGGACGGCTTATGAACTGAAGAAAGCTGAAGCGAGAGCCCACATTCTCGAAGGTCTTAAAGTGGCGCTCGATCACCTGGATGAAGTCATTACGCTTATAAGACAGTCACAGACGACAGAGGTTGCCCGCGAAGAACTGATGACCCGCTTCGAGCTTTCCGAGAAGCAGGCCCAGGCTATTCTTGATATGCGTCTGCAGCGTCTGACAGGGCTTGAACGCGAGAAGATCGATTCCGAGTACGATGATCTCGTTAAGAAAATCGAGGAATTAAAAGCAATTCTGGCCGACGAAGAACGCGTACTCGAAATCATCAGAGAAGAGCTTCTTGAACTGAAAGAGCGCTTCAGTGATGAACGCCGTACCGAAATTATCATGGGCGGTATGGAAATGATTGAAGATGAAGACCTTATTCCGGAGGAGACGATTGTCGTCACTCTTACTAATCAAGGGTACGTGAAGCGGCTTCCGGCCGACACATACCGGGCTCAGCGTCGCGGTGGCCGTGGCGTGCAGGGGATGGGTACGAATGACGAAGACTTCGTGGAACATCTGCTTTCGACCTCCACCCACAGTACAGTGCTCTTTTTCTCCAATAAAGGAAAAGTGTACAAGCTTAAAGGGTATGAGATTCCCGAATTCAGCAGAACGGCGAAAGGCCTTCCGATCATCAACCTTCTCAATATCGAAAATGATGAGTGGATCAACGACGTCATTGCCGTGGATAAATTCGAGGAGGACTGGTACTTCGTCTTTACTACGAGGCACGGAGTTACGAAACGGACCAGCCTTTCGAAATTTGCCAACATACGAAAAGGCGGCCTGATCGCCCTAAGCCTTCGTGAAAATGATGAGCTCATTTCCGTACGTATGACGGACGGAGAAAAAGACATTATGATTGCTACCAGAAACGGGTATCTTATCCGGTTCCCTGAGACCCAGATACGTTCCATGGGCCGTACAGCTGCCGGAGTCAAAGGTATTTCCCTCCGAAGCGACGACCGGGTCGTATCGATGGAACTTGTCGAAGATGACCGTGAGATTCTTACCGTTACGGATAAAGGGTTCGGTAAACGGACACCTGCTTCCGAATACCGGATAACGAACCGGGGCGGAAAAGGGATCCTTACCTGTAACCTCACCGAACGGAACGGAAAAGTCGTTTCCACGAAAGCGGTCACGGGAGAAGAGGACCTTATGATTATGACAGCCAGCGGCGTCCTTATCCGTATGGCAGCCGGCAGTGTGTCACGTACCGGGCGTAATACACAGGGCGTGCGTCTCATTCGTCTGCAGGAAGGCGAAGAGGTGTCGACCGTAGCCCGTCTTGAAGCGATGAAAGAAGAGAAAGAGGAAGATACAGAAGGACTCTCTGAAGATTCGACGGAGAGCCTGGAGTAACAATTTCATCCCCCCGCCGTTATAAACGGACGGGGGTTTTTCTTTTTTGACTGAAATAGCAGGAGAAGAAGTCGATAGTATAAGTAAAGGACCTTTCTTTGAAGTGGGCCGAATGCTTAGGAAGGCGGGAAAAAGATGCAGGTAAGCGTAAATGAACTGATACCGGGATGTATTTTGATCAAAGAAGTGGAAGGGAAAACTTCGCGTCCGCTCATACCGGAGAATACGGTGCTTCATCCGATACATATCAACGTTCTTCGTGCTTTCCGTATCCGGGAAGTGGAGATTTCCTCCAGGCTTTCGAGCGGGGAGACGTTTGAGGAAGCATCCGAACATTATGAACCGGAAGATATGGAGGCGACGGTGAACGAGGAGTTCAGGGAAGAATACTTGAGCGCGGTCCATCATCACAGACGTATGTTCACGAAATGGGGGAACCGCTCGGGCATCGATCTTCCGGAAATAAGGAAGTGGTTCCTCCCTTTGCTGTTCAAAGCATCCGAAGCCCGTCAGGAAATCCTGAGACTTCACCACTATTCCAGTGAAAACGACTATATCCACCACCACAGTGTAGCGATGGGCCTGATTGCAGGTTACCTCGGGCAGAGACTCGGTCTTGAGAAGGGGGAATGGATCCAGGTTGCTCTCGGCGGTCTGTTGAGTGATGCCGGTATGGCGCTTATTTCCCCGGAAATACTGAAGAAAAAGGGCTCTCTGAGCGCCGGGGAAATGGCTGAAGTCCGCCAGCACCCGGTGCATTCCTACCGGATGGTCGAGGATCTGACCGTTTTGAGCAAGAAAGTGAAATACGCCGTACTTCAGCATCACGAGCGGCTGGACGGGTCGGGGTACCCTCTCGTGGTTTCACAGAAAAAAATCCACTTCTACAGTCAGATCATCGCCGTAAGTGACGTTTACCATGCGATGACATCGGAGCGTCCCTACCGTAAAAAACAGTCTCCTTTCAAAGTGATCGAAGAAATCCAGAAAGAGCAGTTCGGCAAATACGATATGAGAGTGATCAAAATGCTCGTCGAAGATCTGGCCAGTATATCCGTAGGAACGACGGTGAAACTTTCCAACGAAGAACTGGCCACCATAGTGTTCGTCGATCCTTCAACTCCGGCTCATCCCATGGTGCGGCTGCAGCGCAGCCAGATTTTGCTGTCTTTAAAAGATGAAGGACTGCACGTGGAGGAAGTTTATTGACGTCTTTATAACTTTTCAGGTTGAAAAACGACGGCGGATGTCTTATTGTAAATAACAATATATAAGATAGCTTCCTTCGGGAGGGAAAAGGAGAGAGAGACGTGCGCACAGATAAATTTCAAAAAGAATCACTCACATTCGATGATGTATTGCTGATGCCGAGAAAGTCGGAAGTATTGCCGAGGGACGTATCCTTAAGCGTTGACCTGACTTCCAGGCTGAAGCTGAACATTCCTGTAGTAAGTGCCGGCATGGACACGGTGACCGAAGCTTCGATGGCTATCGCGATGGCCCGCCAGGGGGGCCTCGGAGTCGTTCACAAAAATATGTCCATTGAAGAACAGGCGGAACAGGTGGATATGGTCAAACGCTCGGAGCGCGGGGTCATCACCAACCCTTTCTTCCTTACTCCGGAAAATCAGGTGTACGATGCCGAACATCTGATGGGCAAATATAGAATATCGGGCGTCCCTATCGTGGACAACGACACTTCAAGAAAACTGGTCGGCATCATTACGAACCGGGATATGCGTTTTGTGGAAGACTACTCCCTGCGGATTTCCGAAGTGATGACCAGCGAAGATCTGATTACGGCTCCGGTAGGAACTACAATCGAAGAAGCGGGGCACATACTGCAGAAACATAAGATAGAAAAGCTCCCTCTTGTCGATGAAAACAACACGCTTAAAGGTCTGATCACTATTAAAGATATAGAAAAAGTGATTGAATTCCCGAATGCGGCAAAAGACGACCAGGGCCGCCTTCTTACAGCCGCCGCCGTCGGCGTAACGGCTGATGCGATGACGCGTATCGGAAAACTGGTGGAAGCAGGCGTGGACGCTCTCGTCGTCGACACCGCTCACGGACACTCGGAAGGCGTGATGGAACAGGTGAGAAGAATCCGTGCAGCTTATCCATCTGTCGATATCATCGCCGGTAACGTGGCTACAAAAGAAGCTACCCGCGATCTGATCGAAGCGGGCGTGGACGTCGTAAAAGTGGGTATCGGCCCCGGTTCCATATGTACAACGCGGGTCGTCTCCGGTGTCGGGGTCCCTCAGATAACCGCTATCTACGACTGCGCTGAAGAAGCGGAGAAACACGGCGTGTCCATCATCGCCGACGGAGGGATCAAGTACTCCGGGGAAATCGTGAAAGCTCTTGCTGCCGGCGGTTCCGCCGTTATGCTCGGCAGTCTGCTGGCCGGGGTGAAAGAAAGCCCGGGCGATACGGAAATTTTCCAGGGCCGTCAGTTTAAAGTATATCGCGGTATGGGCTCGGTCGGAGCAATGGAAGCGGGATCGAAAGACCGCTATTTCCAGAGCGGAAGCGAAGCGAAGAAGCTCGTACCCGAAGGCATCGAAGGCCGTATTCCTTTTAAAGGCCCACTTGCCGACACTGTCCATCAGCTTCTCGGCGGTCTTCGTTCCGGTATGGGATACTGCGGCACGAAGACGATCCAGGAACTGCGAAACGATGCGTACTTCACGAGAATTACGGGTGCGGGTCTGCGCGAAAGCCACCCTCACGACGTTCAGATTACAAAAGAAGCACCGAACTACTCGGTGTAACTGCCGACATAGGCTATCACAGGAGAGGCTCTTTGATTTTTCAGAGAGTCTCTCTTTATTTTTATGTAATTTTATTGATTTTTCATATTTTTACAGTCAGAGGGTACACCCGCGTCTATTTTTTTACAGGGGGGTGTGGTAAAATTGTAGAGCGTAAATTTATATACAGCGGAGGTCGAAAATAGTAATGCAAAGATGGAAAACAGCACTTATATTAACGTTACTCGTTATAGCATCAACCCTTCTTGCTCCCGCGGACATTATGGCACGGGAAGTGGAGACGGAAGCGGAATCAGCGATCCTTGTGGATGCTGATACGGGAGATATACTTTTTCAGAAAGAAGCAGAACAGGCTCTGCCGCCGGCAAGTATGACGAAAATGATGACGGAGTATCTTGTGATGGAGGCGATTGAGGACGGAAGTATCAGCTGGGACACCACCACCGAGATCTCCGACTACCCTTACAGTATTTCGGCAGATCCCTCCTTTTCCGGAGTGGGGATGACCCAGAACAAGGACTACACCGTCCGTTCGCTTTATGAAGCGATGGCGATCAACTCCGATAACGCAGCCTCCATTGCTCTCGCAGAACTTATTGCAGGTTCCGAAGGAGAGTTCGTCAAGATGATGAACGAAAAGGCGGAAGAGCTGGGGATGGAAGACTATAAATTCGTCAACAGCACCGGCCTCGCCAACAGTGACCTGAGTGACCACGTGCCGGAGGGGACGGGGGCCGATGAGAATAATCTCATGTCGGCGAAAGCGACCGCTACCCTTGCGTATCATCTCGTCAACGATTATCCGCAGGCACTCGAGATCTCCGGCACGCGTACAGCCGAGTTCGACGGTCAGACGATTCAGAACTGGAACTGGATGATTCCCGACATGCCTGGGTATCTTTCCGATTTCGGCTATGAAGGGGTCGACGGCCTGAAAACGGGCTATACGGAGAAAGCCGGCAACACCTTTACCGGTACAGCTAAACAGGGAGAACAGCGGCTTATTTCCGTCGTTATGAAAACGGACAGCCGGGAAGCCCGTTTCCGGGAAACGGCCAAGTTATTCGATTACGGTTTCGATCAGTTTGAGACGAAGGAACTGTTTGCAGCCGGACACCAGAAGAAAGGTGAAAGTTCTGTTCCGGTATCAAAAGGAAAAGAGGACAATGTTTCCGTCGAAACGGGCAAAGCTCTTTCTGCGATGGTCAAACAGGGAGAAGAAGACTCCTATTCTCTTGAATACTCCCTGAAGGAAGAGGAACTTACGGCACCTGTCGAGTCCGGTCAGAAAGTCGGGGAAGCGAAACTGGTGTATGAAGGGGAAGGGAAGAAAGCCAACCTTATCGAAGGAGGGGCCCCCTCCGTGCCGCTTGTGACTACGACCGGAGTGGAGAAGTCGAACTGGTTCATGCTCACTCTCGGAAATGTCGGGAACTTCTTCGGTAACATGTTCACAGGAGCCGTCGATACGGTCAAAAGCTGGTTTTGATTAATTTTCTGATAACGATGGTTGATAATGGTAGGATTGACGGGAAAAATGCGTTAAAATAGTAAAGAAAATTGCAATAATCGATGGATATAGATACAGAACAGGGAGGAATCAACATGGCTCGAACAGGAACGAATGTTGTAAAAAGAGGTATGGCAGAAATGCAGAAAGGCGGCGTCATCATGGACGTCGTAAATGCGGAACAGGCGAAAATAGCCGAAGAGGCCGGAGCTGTTGCGGTTATGGCACTTGAACGCGTACCGTCCGACATCAGAGCGGCCGGAGGGGTTGCGAGAATGGCGGACCCTACGATCGTTGAGGAAGTGATGAACGCCGTGTCGATTCCTGTAATGGCAAAAGCGAGAATCGGTCACATCGCCGAGGCGCGTGTCCTCGAATCGATGGGCGTCGATTATATCGATGAAAGTGAAGTACTTACTCCTGCGGATGAAGTATTCCACATTAAAAAAGACGGCTATACGGTTCCATTCGTATGCGGCTGCCGTAATATCGGAGAAGCGACCCGCCGTATTGCGGAAGGTGCTTCCATGCTTCGTACGAAAGGGGAGCCGGGTACCGGTAATATTGTGGAAGCGGTCCGTCATATGCGTGAAGTGCAGAGCCAGATCCGCCGCCTTCAGTCGATGGACGAAGACGAAGTGATGGTTTATGCAAAAGAGAACGGTGCACCTTACGATCTTCTGCTTGAGATCCGGGAAGAAGGCCGTCTTCCGGTCGTAAACTTCGCAGCAGGCGGTATCGCCACCCCTGCAGACGCAGCTCTTATGATGCAGCTTGGTGCGGACGGCGTATTCGTCGGATCCGGTATTTTCAAATCCGACCGTCCTAAAGAGTTTGCCCGGGCTATCGTGGAAGCGACGACTCATTACGACGACTACAAGCTGATTGCGGAGATTTCCAAAGGTCTCGGTACTGCGATGAAAGGCGAAGAGATGAACGAAACGACTGACCGCATGCAGGAGCGCAGTGAATAAGTAAAGGAGAAATGCCTCATGACTACTATCGGTGTACTTGCTCTGCAGGGAGCCTTCCGGGAGCATATCCGCTCCGTGGAGGCTTCCGGAGCGACAGCGGTAATCATAAAACGTAAAGAACAGCTTGAGACGATCGATGGTCTCATCATCCCGGGTGGGGAGAGTACGACGATGCGCCGCCTCATCGATCAATACGGATTTCTTGAGCCGATCCGCGCTTTTGCAAATGCGGGAAAGCCTGTATTCGGCACCTGTGCCGGTCTGATTTTACTTGCCGGGGAAATTGACGGTTCCCATGACGCTCATCTCGGTCTTATGGACATGAGTGTCCGCCGAAACGCTTTCGGAAGACAGCGGGATAGCTTCGAAACCGATCTTGATATCAAAGGCGTCGCGGATGGTTACAATGCCGTCTTCATACGGGCGCCCTACATTGAACGGGTCGGGGAGAAGACGGAAGTTCTGGCCACTTATGACGATCACATCGTCGTAGCGCAGGAAGGCCACCTTCTCGCCTGTTCTTTCCATCCGGAGCTTACGAAAGACCACCGTCTTACTGCTCATTTCGTGAGTATGGTGGAAAATTCTAAGCGCACGCTTGCATCCTGAGCGGGAATGAGCTAATCTGTATAATAAGTAAATAGAAAAACGCTATGAACGGAATAAGTATCATCAGCTTTTCTTCAAAGAGAGTCAGTGCCCGGTGAAAACTGACAGAAAACTGATGAGAATCCATCCCGGAGCGTCTGGTGATGAGCCAGGACGGATCCTCCCCGTTACGGAGGTCGAGCCGGAAGAGCAGCTGCTCTTCAACCGGGGTGGTATCGCGGGAAGTCAGACTCTCGTCCCTTTTTTACAAAGGGATGGGAGTCTTTTTTTAATGACTGATGTTATACATTAAACAGAGGAGGATGACGTATGCTCGATTTAAAATATGTAAGACAGAATTTCGGGGAAGTGAAAGAGAAATTGCGGGAGCGGGGGGAAGACCTCTCGGAACTCGATTCCTTTGAGGAACTGGATACGAGACGAAGAGAACTGATCAGGGAAAGTGAAGAGTTGAAAGCGAAGCGGAACGAGGTATCCAAAGAAATTTCCCAGCTGAAAAAAGAAAAACAGGATGCCGACGAAAAAATAAAAGAAATGCAGGAAGTCGGGGAACGCATCAAAACGCTCGACGGGGAGCTTAAGGAAACGGAAGAGAGGCTGCAGACGATCCTTCTGTCCATTCCGAACATTCCGCACGAAAGTACGCCGGTCGGAAGTGATGAGGACGATAACGTTCTGACCCGTTCCTGGGGGGACATTACATCTTTCGGTTTCGAACCGAAAGCACACTGGGACCTGGCAGGAAACCTCGGTATTCTGGATTTCGAACGCGCCGCCAAAGTGACGGGGAGCCGCTTCGTTTTCTATAAAGGGGCAGGAGCAAGACTGGAGCGGGCCCTGCTGAACTTCATGATGGATCATCACGCGGATACGCACGGATATGAGGAAATGCTTCCTCCTCAAATCGTAAACCGTGATTCGATGACGGGTACAGGCCAGCTTCCGAAATTCGAAGAAGACGCGTTTAAACTTGAGGGCTGGGACTACTTCCTGATCCCTACCGCCGAAGTTCCGGTTACGAACTATCATCGTGACGAGATTCTGCCGATTGACGAGCTTCCGAAAAAACTGGTCGCCTTCAGTACGAACTTCCGTTCCGAAGCCGGTTCTGCCGGAAGGGACACGCGGGGACTTGTCCGCCAGCATCAGTTCAACAAAGTGGAACTCGTACAGCTGTCGAAACCGGAGGAATCCTATGAGCGGCTGGAGGAACTGACGGGACATGCGGAAAAGATTCTGCAGATGCTTGAACTGCCGTACCGGGTAATGAGCATGTGTACGGGAGATCTCGGGTTCACGGCTGCTAAGAAATACGACATCGAAGTCTGGATTCCGAGCTATGAAACGTATCGGGAAATCAGTTCCTGTTCCAACTTTGAAGCGTTCCAGGCCCGCCGCGCCGGCATACGTTTCCGCCGGGAGAAGAACGGCAAACCTGAATTCGTGCATACATTGAACGGTTCGGGGCTCGCTATCGGCCGTACGGTAGCAGCTATCCTCGAAAATTATCAGCAGGAGGATGGCACGGTCGTCATTCCTGAAGTTCTTCGTCCTTATATGGGCGGCAAAGAAGTCATCAAGTAACGGGTTGTGTGCATACGGCCGCCTTTTTCCTTTCTGAAGCACGGGCTCGTGTTCAGGGGGAGAAGGCGGTTTTTTATTTTCGGCGGCGAATTGCCGAAATTTTATTGACGCCTGCCGGGAGGCGTGGTATATTACTAATTGTCGGTCACACGGAGGAGTACCCAAGTCCGGCTGAAGGGAGCGGTCTTGAAAACCGCCAGGGGCTTTACGGCCCGCGGGGGTTCGAATCCCTCCTCCTCCGCCATATTTTAAAATAAACGCGCATATATATTCGGAGAAGTCCGGAAGTAATCGTTACTGTATACAGTAACGATTTTTTTGACAGGAATTTTCCGGTTTTCCCCGAATACGTATGTATAAACAAAAGACAGACCCTTCTCACAGTACTGGGCCTGCCTTCTCCGTAAATTATTAATCAGCTGCTTTTCCACAGCTTCTGTTCGATGTAGTCCAAGATCAAAGAGGTCACTTCCTGCGGATGACTGAGGTGAGGAGCATGCCCCTTTGCATCCAGCATGACGGATTCACTGTAAGGAAGGTGTTCCCGTAAATATTCACCGGCCGCAGGCGGGACGAGGGAGTCCTTTTTTGACTGAAGGAGCAGGGAAGGTACGGTGTTTTCTTTCAGTTTCTCCCGCATATCCAGCGTAAACGCCACTTCGGCAAAAGAACGGGTGACCTCCGGAGACTGATCGGCCAGCATCTCCTCCAGTTCTTCTTTCATTTTCGGTGCGTCTATCTCCTCAAGAAAAAGCTCGGCCATGTATTTCGACCATTTCCGGTAATCGCTGTCCATCATTTGGAGAAGCTTCTCCAGATCTTCTTCTTCAAGACCCCCCTTATAGCCGTCTTCATTAAGAAAACGGGGAGAAGCACCGAGCATGATGTTCGAGCGCAGAAGTTCGGGGCGTTCAAGCGCGATCTTCAGGCCGACCATGCCGCTGAAAGAGTGTCCGACGAAGATTGCATCCGTGAGAGCCATCTCTTCCATAATGCCGATGACGTCTTCTGCATAGCCGTCGACGGAACTGTAGCGCTCTTCGGAGTAGGAGCCCGCACTGGAGTTGCCGGAACCCGCGTAATCAAAAAGAATAACCTGATACATGTCGAAGAAACCGGGGATGACGTATTCCCATATATGCTGGTCACACCCGAAACCGTGGGCAAAAATGATCGGGGTCGTGCCGTTTCCGTATATCTGAACATTGTTGCGTTTTCTCATTTTCATGTTCCTATCATCCTTTGCTGTAAGAGAAATACTGTCTTTATTATCATTCTATCACAACGGACGACTATTACTTAACGGAGGGAGTGCGGATCATGAATCGGAAATATGTAATGGACGAATCGCCGGGGTATCAGCTTTTTCAGGCCTCCCGGGTAATGAACGCAAGACTGAATGAGAATTTCAAAAAAATCGGGCACACGTTGACGTATGAACAGTGGCAGATAATGAGCCGTCTGTACGGGAAAGAAGGACAGACGCAGCGGATGCTTGCCGTCTCCATTGAAAGAGACGAAGCCGGGACATCGAGACTGCTTGGAAGGATGGAGAAGGCCGGGTACATTTACCGTTACGTAAACCCGGAAGATAAGCGGAGGAATTACATTTACCCGACGGAATGGGCGAGACAGGAAGAAGAGAAGCTGAATCGGACGGCTCTGGATACAATCGACGAAGCCTGTGCGGGAATGACAGAGGAAGAAAAGCGCAGCGGACAGCTTTTTCTTGAAAAAATTCGAAATAATCTCGGAAGCAGTTGACACTCTCATTGAGAATTGATATCATTTACTTGTCATTGAGAATGATTATCATTTTTACAACTGCTTCTTTTTTTGTACTTATATTTGTCTAGACAAGGATTTTTTTGTAAATAGAAGCAGGTTGGTTAGGAAGAATTGGATATGAAATGGTGGATTACGGGTTTTCTTTTAATATTTTTCTCGATTCTTTCCCTTTTTACCGGGGTGTCTGATTTATCGATCACGGATTTTTTTTCCTTAAGCGACGAACAGCAGGAAGTCCTGTTCGTCAGCCGAATTCCGAGGCTTGTCAGCCTTCTTATCGCCGGGATGAGTATGAGTATCGCCGGACTGATTATGCAGCAGCTCAGCCAGAATAAATTCGTCTCCCCGACGACAGCCGGTACGATGGATTCGGCAAGACTGGGGATTCTCGTCGGTATGCTGTTGTTCCCTTCGGCATCGATGATGGAGAAAATGCTGCTGGCTTTTCTTTTCGCTTTGGCCGGTACGTTCGTTTTCATGAAAATCCTCGATAAGATTAGATACAGAGACGCGGTCTTCATCCCTCTGGTCGGACTGATGTTCGGGAATATCATCGGTTCCGTTACGACGTTTCTCGCCTATCGTTTTGATCTCGTCCAAAGCATAGGGACGTGGCTTCACGGGGATTTCTCCATGCTGATCGAGGGCCGTTACGAACTTCTTTACTTAAGCCTTCCGGTAGTGATTCTCGCTTACATATTTGCACATCACTTCACTATCGCCGGGATGGGGGAAGACTTTGCTTCCAACTTAGGGCTCAGCTATCAGAAAGTTCTTTATCTGGGGCTCGGGCTTGTAGCACTGATTACAGCCTCCGTCGTACTTACAGCCGGGATGCTGCCGTTCCTCGGGCTGATTGTTCCGAATATCGTGACGATTTACCAGGGGGATCATTTAAGAAGCAGTATATGGCAGACAGCGGTGCTCGGGGCACTGTTCGTACTCGTCTGTGACATCCTCGGGCGGGTTATCATCTACCCTTATGAAATATCCATCGGTCTGACTGTCGGAGTTCTCGGCAGTGGTATTTTCCTTTATTTACTGTTAAGGAGACGGTCGTATGGGCTATAACAAAAAACTGATCATATTACTGTCTCTGTCGGTTGCAAGCATTCTGCTGTTTGTTTTCTGGGATGTCGGAGGGCAGTGGGATTACGTCCTCCCGAGGCGCCTTGAGAAAGTGGCCGCGATTACGATGACCGGAGCGGCCATTGCAGCATCCACGGTCATCTTTCAGACCATTACGAATAACCGGATTCTCACACCGAGCCTGATTGGATTCGATTCTCTTTACGTTCTACTGCAGACGGCAATCGTCTTCCTGCTCGGAGGCGGAACGCTTGTGATGATGAACAATCACTTTCATTTCCTTCTGTCTGTCGGACTTATGGTCGTGTTTGCCCTTCTTCTGTTTCTGTTCATATTCAAAAGAGAAGGGAAGAATATTTACTTCCTGTTGCTCGTCGGCATTATTCTCGGAACGTTTTTCAGCAGTGTATCAGATTTCCTTCAGGTGCTGATCGATCCGAACGAATTCCTCGTCGTGCAGGATAAGATGTTCGCAAGCTTCAACAATGCCAATACGGAGCTATTGCTTGTGGGAGGAATTCTGCTTCTCGCAGCTACGCTGTATCTGTTCAGGTATACGAAGTATCTGGATGTAATCTCTCTCGGTGAGGAAGAGGCGGTGAATCTCGGCGTCAATTATGACGCGGTGGTGAAACGCCTGCTCGGTGTAATAGCCGTATACGTTTCCGTCGCAACGGCACTTGTTGGTCCGATTACTTTTCTCGGGCTGATTGTGGCCAATGTCTCCCACGAAGTGTTCCGGACGTATCGTCATAAGTATCTTATCCCGGGAGCGATATTCGTAAGTATCTTCAGTCTGCTGCTCGGGCAGTGGTTCGTGGAACACGTCTTCACTTTTTCCACGACCATCAGTGTCATTGTGAACTTCGTCGGCGGTATTTATTTCATCTATCTGTTAGTAAAGGAGAATGACGTATGGTAGACGTAACGAATGTATCCAAGGCTTATAAAGAAGTGAAAGTGGTCGATGACGTATCCGTCCATATAAAGAAAGGTACGATCACCTCTTTTATCGGGGCGAACGGAGCTGGAAAAAGTACGCTTCTGTCGATGGTGAGCCGGCTCATTCCGAAAGACGAAGGTTCTGTACTCCTCGACGGCGAGGAAATCACTTCCTACGACAACAAAGAATTGGCCAAGCGGCTCTCCGTTCTGAAACAGTCGAATAATATCAAAGTGCGGATCACTGTCCGGGAACTGGTAAGCTTCGGACGTTTCCCCTACTCGCAGGGAAAGCTGAAAAAAGAAGATGAGAAACTGATTAATGAAGCGATTGAATACATGCAGCTCGAAGATTTCGAAGACCGCTTTCTCGATGAACTGAGCGGAGGACAGAAACAGCGGGCTTACATAGCGATGGTCATCGCCCAGGATACCGATTACATCCTTCTTGATGAACCGCTCAATAACCTGGATATGAAACATTCTAAACAGATTATGAAAGCACTCCGGCGCATGGTGGATGATCTCGGGAAGACGGTTGTAATCGTTATTCACGATATCAACTTCGCCTCCTGTTATTCCGATCACATCGTAGCGTTGAAAGATGGAAAGTGTGTGTACGAGGGGCATCCGGAAGAGATGATTACGAATAACGTGCTCCGTGAAGTTTACGATATGGAATTCAATGTATGTAACATAGACGGCAACCGTATTTGTGTGTTTTTTACCTGAATAATAAAAAAGAATAAAGGAGAATGAATATGAAGAAATTGTTGATGACTCTCAGTGTGCTCGTAATGATGGTGCTCGCGGCCTGCGGAAGTTCGGAAGAAGAAGCCGGTGCCTCTTCCGGTGACGGGGAAGACAAGGAGAAGAGTAAAGAAACCGTTATGGTGGAGCACGAACTCGGAACGACGGAAGTGGAGAAGAATCCGGAGAACATAGTCGTATTTGATTTCGGAGCGCTTGATACGCTCGATGCCCTCGGTATAGAAGCAGACGGTGTAGCGAAATCGAGTACCCTTCCCGATTATCTGTCGAAATATGAAGAAGATGATTATGAAAACGTTGGAAGTCTGAAAGAACCTGATTTCGAAAAAATCAATAGTATGGACCCCGGACTGATTGTTATCTCAGGTCGTCAGTCCGAGGCATACGAAGATCTCAGTGATATTGCTCCTACTGTTTATGTAGGTATGGATAACGAAAATTATATGGAATCATTCGAGAAGAATACTCAAACCCTTGCCAGAATTTTCGGTAAAACGGAAGAAGCTGACCAGAAGGTTTCGGCACTGAAAAAAGATATTGAGCAGATTAAAGAAGATATGCCGGAGGATAAGACTGGTCTCGTAACGCTTGCGACCGGTGGAAAAGTCAGTGCCTACGGACCCGGGTCACGTTTTGGGCTCGTCCACGATGTATTCGGAGTACCGGCGGCTGATAAAGAGATCGAAGCCTCTACTCATGGTATGAGTGTAACGTTTGAGTATATTGCGGAACAGGATCCTGACTATCTCTTCATTATCGACCGCGATAAGGTAGTCAGCGGTGAAGGGCAGGCGAAGGAATTGTATGATAACGATCTGGTCAACCAGACGGATGCCAAGAAGATCTATTTGGACCCGGCAGTCTGGTATCTGTCCGGAGGCGGCTTAAGATCATTTGAAAAAATGGCCGAGGAAGTATCGGCCGGTATCAGCGAATAATGAAAAATCCCCCGTCTGCATTACGGAACTGTTGCAGACGGGGGGTTTTCTTTTATTTTCACTCGACCGGGAGATGGCTCGATCTCCATTTACGGGCCTGCTGAATAAAGTGACCGATTTTTTCGAGAATCGGTTCAACGCTTTTTTCATCATTCAGAAGGTCATAGTCGGCTATATTCAGACGTAATACCGGACAGGCATTGAAATTGTCGATCCAGTCTTCATAACGGTTGTACATTTCTTCCCAGTAAGCAGTCGGTGTCTCCTGTTCCATCGGCCGGCCGCGTTCTCTGATGCGTTCGATGACGTCATCGAATGACCCTTCCAAATAGATAAGCAGATCCGGGTGCGGGAAATAGGGGGTCATGACCATCGCATCAAACAGGTTGGTGTACGTCTCGTAATCGGTAGGGGACATGGTACCCTGATCGTAATGCATTCTCGCGAAGATACCGGTATCTTCATAAATGGAGCGGTCCTGGACGAAGCCGCCACCATATTCGAAGATTTTTTTCTGTTCTTTGAACCGCTCTGCGAGAAAGTAGATCTGCAGATGGAAACTCCACCGTTCGAAGTCTTTATAGAAACTGTTCAGATAAGGGTTCTTTTCCACTTTTTCAAACGACGTACGGAAGTTCAGGGCCTGAGCCAGAGATGTCGTGAGCGTCGACTTCCCGACACCTACCGTACCGGCTACGGTAATCACACTGTCGTGCGGGATCCCGTATTTTTCACGTGCGTTCATTTGATCACTTCTCCTTTGCTCAGGTAGCTTCCAACTTTTTCAAGTATATAGTCAAGGTCACGCTGATGTTTGATGAAATCAAGACGGTCCCCGTCCAGACGTATGACCGGAATATCGGGGTGGGTTTCTTCGAACTGATCCATGAATGTCTCATAATCATCGGACAGCTGCTGCAGGTACTCAGGTTGTATATTCGCTTCCACGTCCCGGTTCCGCCTCCGTATACGCTCGAATAGCGTATCGAGTCCCGCATGTACATAAATGACCATGTTAGGACGCGGCATATCTCCGGTCAGAATATCGAAGATACGGGAATATTTGCGGAAATGTTCTTCTTTTAGTGTACGCTTTGCAAAAATCATATTTTTGAAGATATGATAATCCGCGACGACGGGCTTGCTTTCCCTCAAAAATTTATGTTCTATATCTTCAAGCTGTTTGTGCCGGTTACAGAGGAAAAACATCTCTGTCTGAAAGCTCCATTCTTCGATATTGTCGTAGAATTTACCGAGGAAAGGATTTTCTTCTACGATTTCTTCCAATAATTGAAATTTGAAATGCGCAGCTATTTTCTTGGACAGGGAGGTCTTTCCTACACCGATCGGACCTTCCACAGCTATAAAAGGCAGTTGAGCCATTACTGTCTTCCTCCTTTTTATACATCCGTTCGAACAGACAAAGTATATTCTATCACACACCGGTCAGGGAAGGCACGAGGAGGAAGAATTTTATCTTTGCATAAAAGGGAAATGGTAGTATAATAACGTTTGTGCCCCCGTAGCTCAGGGGATAGAGCATTGGTTTCCTAAACCATGTGTCGCAGGTTCGAATCCTGCCGGGGGCGTTTCGCAGTTTATAAGCGGTGATTCCACCGATGAGAATGCAGTTAAAGTTTTATACTAAAAGTGGTACGTGCACCTTCTTCCGTTTCGTAATCTGTATTCGGAAGGAGGTTTTCTATTGCCTTTTGCACAAAAGGACGTAAACCATTCATTAAGCTTTGAAAAGCAGAAATGTCGTTCCGGTTTTATTCCAGTCCGAACTGTGACTTAGAGGACAGTTTTCCGCCCTGGAACATTAGAGTGGCGTTGGACCCCAGGCCGGCTTCCCCACTATAAGTGTAGCTTACCGTGTAAAATTGACTTCCCGGTTCTCCACTCTCAGAAGTAATTTCTCCTTCTCCTCCAATAATTTCAAATACTTCATCAGAACTCATTCCATTTTCAATCTGATTGAATTCTTCCGAAGTGATCGTTACGTCTGAAGAACGGCCGTCTCCCACTCCGGCTTGTGATTTACTTTGTAGTTTCTCGTTTTGGAAAGTAAGCATTGCGTTAGAACCGAACCCTGACTCTCCGTCCCACGAGTAAATAACTGTGTGAAACTGAGTCCCTTTTTCACCCGTTTCAGATTGAAGACTGCCTTCACTTCCTATAATTTCTACAACTTTCTCATAGCTCATACCGTTAGAAATCTGATCAAATTCCTCTGCACTTATAGTTTCGTCGTTTTTAGAGGATGTATTTTCAGAAGTAGAATTACCAGAAGACTGTTCGGTATTTTCTTCACTCTGATTTTCATTTTTTTGATTTTGGCTTTCGCCGTCATTTTCCTGACTTTGTTTTTCACTGGTTGTTTCTGTCTGGTTTTCTTCATTCGAGGATGTATTCTCAGTTGAATCTCCTCCACCTAAAGCAGCGATCACAGTACCAAGAACTATGATTCCTATGATCCCTAAACAACCGAACTTGAAAAACTTTTTCATACTATGTACCTCCCTGAATGGATATTTGTAACGCTGCAGGTATCATTATAAACATATGTAGTAAAAAATAACTACAGGAGAAATGGTTATCGCTTCCGACTTTCCCGAATTTCTACATTTTTTTGATGTTCCTTTCATCTACCAGTTGATTTATGAGCAGTTTTTTGGAACACATGCACCTCTTCTTACCCAATACTACGTGTTTATCATTTTGAAAAAGACGCTTGAAGGGTACAGGACGAATGGAGCCCTGAACAGATCCGGGCCCGGAAATTATGAAATACGGGAGGGATCGAAAGTGAGATTGATGTATAGGGTACTTTTTTCAGTTGTAGTACTACTCTCTCTTGCAGCCTGCCAGGGAGACGATCCGGACAGTCAGAGTCCGGAGAAGGAAGATGAAAATAGCAGCGAAACATCCGAGGAAAGTAATATAGAAGGTGAATTGTGGAAAGGGGACGGAGACCTTGCCGTCGTCCTCTCGCACGGTGCCGTTTACAATGCGGAAAGCTGGGATGACCAGGGCAAAAAATTAGCAGATAACGGTATCACCGCTTTTGCGACGAAAGACACGTCACCGCGGACACTCAAAAAAGCGGCTGCGATGCTTAAAGAAGAGCACGGAGCCGAAGAGGTAGCTGTGATGGGGGCAAGTGCCGGCGGTTCTTCCGCTATTGAAGCTGTGACGGAAGGGGACTTCGATTTTCAAAAAGTGGTGCTCCTCTCCCCAGGGGGCGACCCTATGGAAATCAGTGATACTCCGGTGTTGACCGTTTACAGTGAGGACGAAGGTTACAGAGAACTTGAAGAAAGTACGGAAGAAGTGATGAAAACGATGGAAATTTCGGGCGGAGCCCACGCTCAGGAGATATTCAAAGGGGAGAAAAGTGAAGAGGTGATGAGCGAAATCATCCGGTTTCTTAAGGATGAAAACACTTCCTGACAGATATAAGCGCCTCGTGAGTCAGCAGAAGGTCTCTGTCTCATGAGGCGTTTTTTATCAACGTGGCAGCCCCCGCTTCCCGTAACCAAAATCGTGGACTTGCAGGGGGAAGGATCAAAAAGTACTGTTTACAAAAAAACAGTACAAGGGTAATATAAGAACAAGTGTTCCCGTTAAAAGTGAAACGGTACTGATATTATATTTCCCGGGAAATGAGGTGATGGCGATGACGGAGTACCCCTATCCGAGGCACGACGTGCTATGTCTCGATATGAGGTCTTTTTATGCCAGTGTCGAATGTATGAAAAGAGGACTGGATCCGGCAAAGGCGCTTCTCGCTGTAGTCGGCGACCCGGAGCGCAGCGGTAGTATCGTGCTTGCAGCTTCTCCTGCTCTTAAGGAGCGGCACGGAACAGGGAACGTCTCCCGCTTTTTCGAGCTTCCCGATGACCCGGAAATCATTATCGCCAAAGCATGCATGCAGGATTATCTGGATGTTTCCGTAGAGATTACGAGGCTCGTTCATCAGTATGCGCCGCGGGAAGCCATCCACGTTTATTCCGTCGATGAGCTTTGGGTGACGGTGGACGGGCTGGAGAAGCTCTATGGTCCTCCACGTGAAATCGCTGAACTTTTCCGGAAAAGAATTGCCGAACAGTTCGGAATTGAGTGTGCTGTCGGTATAGGAGATAACAAGTTTCTGGCTAAAGTCGTGCTGGACATACACGCGAAAAAGAGCGCAAGCGGAATCGCCGTCTGCCGTTATGAAGATGTGGAAAGGCTTCTGTGGCCGGTGCCGGTGGAAGATATATGGGGGATAGGGAAACGTATGATGCGGCGTTTGAACAATATGGGAATTATAAAGCTCGGAGATCTGGCTACCCATCCGCTCCGCTTTCTTAAAAAACGTTTCGGTGTCATGGGAGAACAGCTCTACTGGCATGCAAGAGGCGTGGACTTAAGTCCGGTATTCGGAAACTTCACGGGGGCGGTGCAAAAGAGTTATGGACACGGAATAACGCTGCTTGAGGATTATGACGAAAAGGATATATATCCCTGTCTTCTGGATTTATGTGAGGAGGTGTGCCGCAGGGCGAGAGAATTCCATCATATCGGCCGGACCGTCCATTTAGGGCTCGGGTACACGAAAGGGACAGGCGGAGGGTTTTCCCGTTCACTCACTCTCCATACCCCGACGAACCTGACGATGGATATGTATAGAGCGATCCTTTCCTTATTCCGGAAACATTACGACCGCGGCCTGGCCATTCGCCAGGTTTACGTCTCTCTCACGAACTTGGAGAATGATGAGAGTCTGCAGATGACCTTTTTCGACCGGAAAGAGAAAGAACGTGATCTGGCTGTTACGATGGATGACATACGGGCCCGGTACGGCTCCACTTCTCTGCTGCGGGCCAGCAGTTATGAGCCGGGCGGGATTACAATCGAGAGAAGTAAAAAGGTCGGGGGCCACTATGCATGAAACGTTTCCGTCCGTGAAAACGTAAAGAAGAAAGCAGATGAGGAATGGAGAGGTATCGATGAAAATACAAATTATTATAAGTCTTATAGTTGCTCTTTTACTGACGCAGATGCCTATCATAGGAAAGTATTTTGCTATGCTGAATACGATGGTACACGAAACCGGCCACTCCTTAATGGCTCTTTTAAGCGGCGGAGAAGTACGGAACATCTCCCTCTTTCCCAACACGTCCGGTGTAACCATGACCGGGCACACCTCATGGTTCAGCCACGTACTCACCAGCCTGTCGGGCTATATTTTCGCGTCAGCGTTCGCATTTCTTCTTTTTTACCTTCTCTCTAAAGGAAAATACACGCTGATCGTTATTCTGTTACTCGGATTACTCTCCGTAAACCTGTTATTCTGGGTACGCAATCCGTACGGAGTATTCTGGATTATCACGTTCGCAGTTCTCTTTCTCTGGCTGCTGCGTTCCGGTCACCAGACGCTCATCGCTTATGCTTTGACGTTTATTGCCGCACTCATACTGGTGCAGTCAGTTATAAGTGCTTTTAATATCATGTGGCTCAGCCTCACTTCTCCTTCCGGGGCCGGTGATGCGACGAACCTCGCACGTGCCACGAAAATACCGGCGGTCGTCTGGGGTACAGGCTTTTTCCTCCAGGCGTTCTACTTCGGTATTCAGGCATGGAAACGATTTTTTTAATTTCTCCGGGACAATCGGCCCGTCCTTGTTTTTATGTGAAAAAGATAGGGTAAGAAATATAGTACACAATGAAATAGGAAGGAGGCGGGTTATGGAATTGAAAGATCGTTTAATTACGTATGGCTTCGATACGGTCGATATTTTCCTCATCGACGACGAAAAGAATCAGGAGACGGTATCGAACGTCAAACTTCATAAAGTCACTAATCTTGAATATAAGCTGTATCTGGATCCGGAATCTATCGAATATCATCTTGATCATGAAGATCCTTATTTCAAAGCGGTTCAACAGGAACCCGATCAAAAGCCGATAGGGGTGAAAGGATATATCCTGGAATGGTGAGAAGAACCTCTTTATAGACGAGAGGCTCTTTTTTACTGAGGGGAAATGAGGAAGAAGAAAAATCCCTGGCTTTTAGAAAAAGAGATACCCGAGTACATTCGTTATTCAGGAAAGGGGGAGTCGGGATGAGAGCGTATGCTCTTGTAATGGTAACTATGTTTTTGTTTGCAGGAAACTACATTGTGGGGAAAGTGGCGGCTGATGCCGTCCCTCCTTTGACCCTGACGTGGCTGAGAACGCTCATCGGGGTGATTCTTGTCACGACGTTTTACTGGAAGAAGATAAGGATGGTGAAGAGACAGCTCATCGACGGATGGCGCCCTCTGGTCGGCATGGCAGCTACGGGAATAGTAATGTTTCCGGCTTTTTCATACCTGGCTCTTCATTACACTACCACTATAAACGCCTCTATTATGGAATCGCTTACTCCGGCAGTGACTATTTTTATCGGAGCCGTATTTCTGAAGGAGAAATATGGACTGAGTCAGCTGATAGGCGTGGGGATATCCCTGACCGGTGTCGCCTATATTATAAGTAAGGGGTCTTTTGCGAGGCTGCTGAGTCTCGAGTTCAACAGTGGAGATCTGATTATGATAGGGGCGGTCATCAGCTGGG
The DNA here is from genome assembly GCF_001685435.2 of Salimicrobium jeotgali. Classification (NCBI taxonomy): domain Bacteria; kingdom Bacillati; phylum Bacillota; class Bacilli; order Caryophanales; family Bacillaceae; genus Salimicrobium; species Salimicrobium jeotgali. Next base: position 2,676,600 of record NZ_CP011361.2, on the reverse strand, counting down.
CCATTTACTCTACGCTCGTGAACATTTACGGTTACAGGCTGCCTTTGTTCGGAAGTCTGTTCGGTATCCTGGTGATCGGGAATGTTATGGTGATGATAGCGGCCTTTCTATTCGAATGGTCCCAGGGCCGGTTCATAACCGACTGGTCCATGCCGATCATCACCAGCATCCTTTACACCGGACTGTTTCCGTCTTTTCTTGCGCTGCTGTCATGGAATATGGCCGTTGCGGAAATAGGACCGGCGAAGGCAACGATATTCATCAATCTGCTGCCGTTCGCCACTGCGATCCTTTCCCTTCTTTTTCTGCAGGAAAAAATTACGGTCGATCAGGTCATCGGGGGCGCAATCGTTCTCACGGGGATTTATTTTACTACGAGAGTAAAAGGTGGAAGAAAACCCGGTTACAAGCTGCGCTGACGGCGCCGGTTTTTCTCCTTCCGATCCGCAATTCCTCCGATGATAAGAAACACACCCGAGGAGAAGAGCATCAGGGAAATCATTGTGTTGTTGATAGCCAGAAGCAGTATAAGGGAAACGATAATATTGACTGTTCCTATAACACCGAGAATCCAAAACATTTTATTTTCTTTAGTCATAGTCTCTCACCTTTCTACTGTATATTATATAAAGACAAAAGGCGGGAAGCAAACGTCCCCCGACTGCGGCGGTCAAAAGGGAAAATATGTGTTTCACTTTAAATATTTTTTGAAATCGCATACAATACAATTAACGGAATTTTCCGAAATACATGTACATAGCTTCCCCGACATGTGAAACGGGGGAGTAATTTTGCCAAGGAGTGTGAGACAATTATGGATATGAAATCAATTCCGGCACAAACGGGTAATTACAATCTCGAGAACTACGAAGAAATGTACAAAACGTTTGACTGGGAAGACGCCAAAAAGAACTTCACCTGGAATGAAACAGGGAAAGTGAACATGGCTTATGAGGCGATAGATAAGCATGCAGAGGATCCGGACAAAAAGAATCAGCCCGCTCTCGTCTATTCGGCTCCCGGTCGGGAAGAAACACTCACATTCAGTGATTTGAAGCGGGAAAGTGATAAATTCGCAAACGTACTTAAGAAGCATAATATTGAAAAAGGGGACCGGGTTTTTATGTTCCTTCCGCGAAGCCCGGAATTTTACGCTGCTTTTCTCGGTATATTGAAAACCGGAGCTATCGCGGGTCCTCTGTTTGAAGCGTTTATGGAACAGGCTGTCCGTGATCGCCTGGAAGACAGCGGGGCTAAAATGCTCATAACGACTCCTGAGCTTCTCGAACGCGTACCGGAAAAAGAACTTCCGGACCTGAAGCAGGTCGTGCTCGTAGGAGGAGAAGGTTCCGGCGACTACATCAGTTTTGAAGAGGAGATGAAAGACGCTTCTCAGGATTTCGATATAGAATGGGTAGACCTCGAAGACGGAATGCTGCTTCACTACACCTCGGGCTCAACGGGTAAACCAAAAGGCGTCTATCACGTACACAACGCCATGATCCAGCATTATCAGACGGGTAAATGGGTGCTCGATCTGAAAGAGGGCGATATTTACTGGTGTACTGCCGACCCGGGCTGGGTTACGGGTACGAGCTACGGTATTTTCGCCCCTTGGCTGAACGGAGTGACGAACGTGGTCAAAGGCGGCCGCTTCAGCGCCGATGACTGGTACTCTCTGATCGCAGAGAAAGAGATCAGCGTCTGGTACTCGGCGCCTACCGCTTTCCGTAAGCTGATGAGTGCGGGAGCGGAGGTTGCGAAGAAACATGATATGACTTCCCTCCGTCACGTACTGAGTGTAGGGGAGCCGCTTAACCCGGAAGTCGTTACGTGGGGGCTGAAGGCGTTCGATCTTCGTATCCACGATACATGGTGGATGACGGAGACGGGAGCCCAGCTGATCTGTAACTTCCCTGCTATGGAAATCCGTCCCGGTTCCATGGGTAAACCGATTCCGGGGATAGAAGCTTCTATCGTAGATAACGAAGGGAACGAACTTCCACCGAACCAGATGGGGAACCTGGCCATCAAAGAAGGATGGCCTGCCCAGATGCGCGCCATCTGGAACAACCCCGGTAAATTTGAAAGCTACTTCGTCAACGGCTGGTACGTCTCCGGCGACAGTGCCTATCAGGATGAAGACGGGTACTTCTGGTTCCAGGGACGTCTCGATGATGTCATCAACACTTCCGGAGAGCGGGTAGGCCCGTTTGAAGTGGAGAGTAAGCTGATTGAGCATGAAGCCGTAGCGGAAGCAGGGGTTATCGGTAAACCGGACCCTGAGCGCGGAGAAATCATCAAAGCTTTCATTATGCTTAACGATGGCTACGAAGAATCGGATGAACTTCTGGAAGACATCCGTCAGTTCGTGAAAAAAGGTCTGAGTGCTCACGCAGCACCACGTGAAATGGAAGTGAAAGACTCCATTCCTAAAACGAGAAGTGGTAAGATTATGCGTCGCCTGCTGAAGTCCTGGGAACTTGGACTTCCGACAGGAGATACGTCCACACTTGAAGAATAAATATTCCCGGCACCCGGGGTAAAACGAACGGTAAAGATACAGCATCCGGACAATCGAATCCATGAATTCTATACGAAAAGTACGTCAACTTCCGCAGAACCGGTACGGGCTGAAGACCCGCGTGATCAAACGGATTTTCTGATCGCGTCAGCTGAGGCTGTGCCCGCGGAAAGCGACGTGCTTTTCGTTTTGCTTTTCGGCAGAAGTTCCACGTGAAACATACATAATAGATGAACGTACCCGAAAAAACCCCGGAGATTAAGAAGGAGGAAAGTTGGGAATAGCCTCTTAGAAGAAAAAGGGGGAAACAGTATGTACGACGTAATTGGTATTGGAATCGGACCTTACAATCTCGGGATGGCCGGGCTCATAGATCAGACGAATGAAGTAGAGGGGATCTTTTTTGATGATACTCCGAAGTTCGAATGGCACCCCGGCATGCTCGTGGAAAAAATGGATTTACAGGTTCCGTTCATGGCGGATCTGGCTACATTCGCTGACCCTAAAAGCCCTTATACGTTCATGAACTATCTGTATGAAAACAATAGATTATTTCCTTTTTACCTGTATCAGAATTTCAAAATCCCCCGTCAGGAATACAATGATTATTTGCAATGGGCGGCCGATCGCCTCGATAACCTGTATTTTGGGCATGTGGTAGTTGATGTTCTGGATCACGAGGAGGAAGAGTATTACACCGTTAAGGTGGAGGATAAAATGACGGGTGAACTCAAGCAATATGATACGAAACACGTTTTAATGGGGACGGGCACGAAGCCGCTCGCATTCAAGGGGACGGAAGAACTCCCGCGGGAAGACGTCCTTCATTCTAGCCGTTATCTGTTTGAAAAAGATCAGCTTCTCCGCTCCCAGGACGTGACGGTGATCGGCTCGGGGCAGAGTGCTCTCGAAATTTTCCTCGACCTGCTGGAGGAACAGGAGCGACAGGATATGCGGATAACGCTTCTTACAAGGTCCGGAGGTCTGTTCCAGCTCGATCAGGCGAAATTTGCCCAGGAGATGTTCACCCCCGAATACATCGATTACTTCCATAGTTTAAGTGAAGAAAAACGTCTGGAAGCCCTCGATACCCTTAAACCTCTGCGTAAAGGAATCGACCCCGACACCCTCATCCGTCTGTATACGAAACTGTATCACCGGACAGCAGGAGGAGGGGAGAGCGGTATCTTCATTCAGCCGATGACGGAAGTGAACAATATCACTTACGACAACGGAAGGTATCATCTCGACTGTTATCAGTGGCAGGAAGAAGAACAATACGTACATTCGACGAAAAAAGTCGTGCTCGCGACAGGATATGAACCTCATTTTCCCGAGTGGTTCATGCAGAATTTCAAAGATAAAATCGAGTGGGAAGGCGAGATGCAGTACAAAGTGACGAGAGACTATAAACTCGTCTTCAATGAAGAACGATCTCACCACTTCTTCACAGCTACCGGCCTTACTCATTCCCATGGTACCGGAGCGACCAACCTTGGACTCGCCGTGCACAGAAATATACACATTTTAAATGCCATAGCAGGCAAGGAAGTCTATAGAAACCAGGAGAACCCGGCTTTTCAGACGTTTTCCGTGAAAGAACGGAAGTGGGGTCAGGTTTAATATAGTGTGCACCGGGAAACATTGATAGTGGAAACAATCTTACAAAGGAGATGAAAACACAATGAGTAAAATAGCATGTGTAATCACCGATATGTTTGAAGATGTAGAATTCACTCAGCCGGTCAACGCTTTGAAAAAAGAAGGCCATGAAGTGACGAATATAGAATGGGAAGCCGGAAAAGAAGTGACAGGAAAACAGGGAGAGGCGAAAGTTGCAATAGATAAATCTATTGATGAAGTGAACCCCGGCGATTTCGATGCGCTGTTCATTCCGGGAGGTTTCTCTCCGGATCAGCTCCGTGCGGACGATAATTTCGTGAAGTTCGCCAAGTATTTCATGGATAATGAGAAGCCGGTCTTTGCAATATGCCACGGACCACAGCTTCTGATCACTGCGAAAAGTCTGGAAGGACGTCACGCGACAGGCTTCAAATCCATTCAGGTGGATATGGAGTACGCCGGTGCGACCGTTCAGGACAAGGAAGTAGTCGTATGCCAGGATCAGCTGGTGACGAGCCGTCAGCCTGATGATATCCCGGCATTCAATAAAGAAATGACCCGCATCCTCAGTAAATAAAAGGACAGAAGCCTCCGCTTTCATAAGCGGGGGTTTTCTTTCGGGAAAACGTCCGAAAGCCCGTGCTTTTAATATTTTCAAAAAATTGCTATGATTAGTAGTACGAAAAAGCGAGGAAGTGGAGGGGTGAAAATGATTGTCCGGGAATATAAGGAAGGATTTGTTATGATTCGTCAGCATGATCATGCGCTTATCTCAGGAGAGATGGCACGTCAGTGGAAAAATGATTTCCTGCTGACTTCAAGAATTCGATCGGAAGCGGACTGGGCGGTAGAGGTCCATGACAGGGCGTGGATCCCTCTTGATGAGAAGCCGCTGTGGAACAAAGAGAAGGGGCGGCCTTTCACCTTCGTCGATTACCCTCTGGAAGAGAAACTGGCGGCCTATCGAAGCGGCATCGAGAAGACAGCGGAGCAATCTCCGTATGCCGGAGCGCTGACGAGTATGCATTACCAGTCCTTCTTCGAAAATGACCGGGACGACCCCCGCACCGCCGAATTTTATGAAGAGCAGAAGGAAGTACAGGAAAAACTGCTCAATGAAATGAAAGTGGAAGTGCCGGCGGAATTACGTCATCTTCATTTTGAAAGGCTTCAGTTTTGCGATAATCTCTCTCTGTATATATGTATGAATGAGCCGGGGGCCTCCAAAGAAAATGAAGTGCCATGGTTCAGAGACGGTTTCCCGCAGAAGTTCGACATCGCTCCGGGCGGGATTTATCCGGAGTGGAAGAATGAAGCTGCCGTTCTTCTTACCCCTTTTCCTTTCGCGGAGGAATGGACCGTTTCCGTTCCGTACCGTTTCGTAACGAAGGAGAAAATCGATGAGGCGGGTCTTGAGAGAGCTTATCATGAAGCGGAAGAAAAGAACTATTTCGTAACTTTCGATTAAGGACGTGGACGTATGGAAAGCGACCGGTATTATATGAAGAAAGCCATCGAGGAAGCGGAGAAAGCAGAGGCGCTCGGAGAGGTTCCGATAGGAGCTGTCCTCGTCCACGAAGGTGAAGTGATAGCCCGGGGACATAACTTGAGAGAAACTACACAAAAAACGTCCTCTCACGCCGAGTGTATTACGATCGATCGCGCCAATGATGTTATAGGAAGCTGGAGACTCGAGGAATGCACGCTGTACGTAACACTTGAACCATGTCCGATGTGTGCCGGAGCGATTCTCCAGTCCCGCATTCCTGTACTCGTGTACGGAGCTTACGACCGGAAAGCAGGATGTGCCGGGACGCTTATGAACCTTCTGGACGACGATCGTTTTAACCACCGTACAGCCATCCGTGCCGGAGTGATGGAAGAGGAGTGCGGAGAGATGCTTTCCTCTTTTTTCAGAAGGATAAGGAAAAAAAGAAAAGACAAATAGCTATCTATTGCAATTTCGAAGATGAGGTTATATAATTACGATTGTCGTGCTAAGCGGGGAGGTAGCGGTGCCCTGCACTCGCAAGCCGCTAGAGCGAGGCTGAATTCCTGCTCGAGGTGACAAAGTTTCAAGGTCTGCCTCACAAAAGCAGTGTTGACATCCAGGTCCTGCGCAATGAGAAGCAGTGAACCCTGTCAGGTCCGGAAGGAAGCAGCAGTAAGCTGTGCCTCTCGTGTGCCGCGGGAGTGCCTGGATCGAGCTGTGATTGTGAGTAACGCTTGGGGTTCTGTCATCGACAGCAGGTGCACGGCATTACATAAAACAGAAAGTCGTTATGGCGAAGAGCCATAGCGGCTTTTTTTCTCTCAGGGGTTGTAAAGTTTTTGCAGAGAGACAGAGGTGGAACTTCACAGGGAGGGTCCGTTTTCGCTATAATAAGAAGTAAGACTAACAAAGGGGAACATCGACTATGAGCTATCAGGCCCTATATCGGGTGTGGCGCCCTACCCTGTTCAGGGATGTGGTGGGACAGACACACATTACACGTACTTTGCAAAACGCAATCGCCCAGCAGAAATTTTCACATGCGTATCTGTTCTCCGGCCCGCGCGGTACCGGAAAGACGAGTGCTGCGAAAATTTTCGCAAAAACGGTCAACTGTGAACAGGGACCGACGAAAGAACCCTGTAACGCCTGCAGCGCATGTCTCGGTATCCAGGACGGTTCCATATCGGACGTTATCGAAATAGACGCAGCTTCAAACAATGGAGTGGAGCAGATCCGTGATATCAGGGATAAAGTCAAATACGCGCCTACTTCCGTCTCCTACAAAGTCTACATTATCGATGAGGTGCACATGCTTTCCATCGGGGCTTTCAACGCCCTGTTGAAGACGCTTGAAGAACCTCCTTCACACGTAGTTTTCATTCTGGCGACGACGGAACCTCACAAAATACCCCTGACGATCATCTCCCGCTGTCAGCGTTTCGATTTCAAACGTATATCGCAGACAGCTATGGTAGAACGGATGGCTTCCATTACGGAAGAAGAGGATCTTGCAGTGGACAGGGAAGCTCTCGAGATCGTAGCTTTGAGTGCAGAGGGCGGAATGCGGGATGCTCTCAGTCTGCTGGACCAGGCGATTTCCTACAGTGAGGATGCCGTAGGTACGGAAGATGTACTGGCCGTTACCGGCTCCATCTCCCAGCAGCAACTGGCTGCTCTTTTGCGTTACGTACATGCAGGGGAAGTAAAGGAAGCACTCGAAACGGTGGATGCTCTTATTCAGGAAGGGAAAGACCCGGGGCGTTTCGTTTTCGATCTGATCTATTATCTCCGGGATCTGCTTATGTACAAGAGTGCGCCGGGACTTGAACAGCATCTGGAGAGAGCAGTACCGGATGAAGGCTTCCGGGCTCTCTCCGGGGAGCTTCAGCCGGAATGGATTCAGGGCGCAATCCGCTCTTTGAACCAGTGTCAGCAGGAGATGAAGTGGACGACGAGCCCTAAGGTGTTCATAGAGATCGCTCTTTTGAATATTGCAGACCAGAAATCGGGAGCTCCCGCAGGGGGAGATACGGAGATGGTGGATAAACTCTCCCGCAAAATCGATACGCTGGAGAAGAAAATCATGAAGATGGAAGAAAATCCACCTGCGGTCGCAGCTTCCCAGCAGGCGCCGGCCCCGGAAAAGCGGACGCCCTCCAGGGGAGCCAAAAACAATTATCAGGTTCCTTATGAGAAGATAAACCGTACGCTCCATGAAGCTTCCAAAGAAGCGATTACCGGTGTGAAGGAAGTGTGGGGCGAGTTCATGGAAGCATTGAAGAAGAGAAATGCCCCCGCTCATGCGACACTGTTGAACAGTAAACCGAGGGCCGCTTCCGGAAGCTCACTCGTTCTCGCTTTCCGTTACGATATCCATTGTTCCTTAGCGCTCGATCATAAAGCGACTATCGAGCCTCTGCTTGAGGAATTCACCGGGAAACCGCTGGTGATTATCCCCGTGCCGGAACCGAAGTGGCAGCAACTGCGTGAGGAGTACGTACAGAAACAGAGAGACGAAGCTCCGGAAGAAGAGAAAAATGCAGATACAGAAGACGATTTCATCTCAGAAGCGAAAAAATTAGCCGGTGATGATATAATTGAAATTCACGATTAAACTTTAGGAGGAATTCATATGCGTGGTGGCGGAAACATGAATAATATGATGAAACAGATGCAGAAAATGCAGAAGAAAATGATGAAAGCACAGGAAGAACTTTATGAAATGACGTTCGAAGCTACAGCGGGCGGCGGAATGATTAAAGTGGAAGCGAACGGGAAAAAGGAAATCACCAATGTGGAAATAGATGAAGAAGCAGTCGATCCGGATGATGTGGAAATGCTTCAGGATCTGATCATCGCAGCTACGAACGACGTATTGAAACAGGTGGACGATAAGACGAATGATACGATGGGTGAGTTTACGAAAGGCATGCCTGGTGGAGGAATGTTTTAGTGTATTATCCAGAACCGATTTCAAAGCTGATCGACAGCTTTACTAAATTGCCAGGGATCGGTCCTAAAACGGCGGTCCGTCTGGCTTTTTATGTTTTAGAGATGGAAGAGGACGACGTCCTGGAGTTCGGTAAAGCGCTTGTGAATGCGAAAAGGGAACTGACCCACTGTACCAATTGCGGACACATTACGGATCAGGATCCCTGTTCCATCTGCCAGGACGAGTCGAGAGACAGTACGCTTATCTGCGTAGTCCAGGACCCGAAAGACGTCATTGCTATGGAAAAGATGAAAGAGTTCAGTGGAAAGTATCACGTGCTCCATGGTGCCATCTCCCCGATGGACGGGATAGGTCCTGAAGACATCAACGTTGAAAGCTTAATTAAGCGTCTGAAAGATGAAGGTGTGGAAGAACTCATCATTGCCACCAACCCGAACGTGGAAGGGGAGGCTACGGCTATGTACATTTCACGTCTCGTGAAGCCGGCCGGAATCCGGACGACCCGCATAGCCCATGGGCTGCCGGTCGGCGGGGACCTCGAATACGCGGACGAAGTTACTCTTTCCAAAGCGATGGAAGGAAGACGGGAGCTCTGAGAGTGAGGGGTGCCTTATGTTTAATAGGAAGAGAAAGAGAAAACGGGAAGAGAAACGGTTAATTGAGAGTATTGGACGTGCCCACAGGGAATGGAGCGAACTTGCCCGTCTGATGGAGCACAACTTTCATGCGAGTGAGGAAGAATATCGTCAGATCACCGTGGCGAAAGCTAAATATTTCTATTTACTCAGGGAGGCACGGGAGAGAGAGATCAATGTTCTTTGAACTGTGAAGTCCGTGCTGCTTCAAAAGATCTTCTCCCCGGCTGTATCTTGTAGAAGAGAAACGGCCATCCCTCTTTTGAAAAACTGCGATTTCTGCGGTTTTTTTATTTTTTTCAACATAACTCTTGTAATGTTAGAAACAAGGTGTTATATTATTACCTGTCGCATTAAGAAAGCCGGAAACGGCAAGCAGTGCGAAATTAAAAAATATATAAAGTTGTTGACGGGAAACCCTCAGCATGATATATTAATTAAGTCGCTGTTTTGAGGCGACGTTGTAATGGATCTTTGAAAACTGAACAATGTTTTATGCCATGCGTCAATTTTTTGAACGAATTATGATTGAGCTAATCAATCTCTTTTATGGAGAGTTTGATCCTGGCTCAGGACGAACGCTGGCGGCGTGCCTAATACATGCAAGTCGAGCGCGGGAAGCGAGCTGAAGCCCTTCGGGGCGGACGCTCGTGGAACGAGCGGCGGACGGGTGAGTAACACGTGGGCAACCTGCCTGTAAGACCGGAATAACCCCGGGAAACCGGGGCTAATGCCGGATAATCAATCGGTTCTCCTGAACCGATGGTAAAAGGATGGCCTTAGCGGCTATCGCTTACAGATGGGCCCGCGGCGCATTAGCTGGTTGGTGAGGTAACGGCTCACCAAGGCGACGATGCGTAGCCGACCTGAGAGGGTGATCGGCCACACTGGGACTGAGACACGGCCCAGACTCCTACGGGAGGCAGCAGTAGGGAATCTTCCGCAATGGACGAAAGTCTGACGGAGCAACGCCGCGTGAATGATGAAGGTCTTCGGATCGTAAAATTCTGTTGTGAGGGAAGAACAAGGATCGTGCGAACAGAGCGGTCCCTTGACGGTACCTCACGAGGAAGCCCCGGCTAACTACGTGCCAGCAGCCGCGGTAATACGTAGGGGGCAAGCGTTGTCCGGAATTATTGGGCGTAAAGGGCACGCAGGCGGTTCCTTAAGTCTGATGTGAAAGCCCGTGGCTCAACCACGGATGGCCATTGGAAACTGGGGAACTTGAGAACTGAAGAGGAGAGTGGAATTCCACGTGTAGCGGTGAAATGCGTAGATATGTGGAGGAACACCAGTGGCGAAGGCGACTCTCTGGTCGGTTTCTGACGCTGAGGTGCGAAAGCGTGGGTAGCAAACAGGATTAGATACCCTGGTAGTCCACGCCGTAAACGCTGAGTGCTAGGTGTTAGGGGGCTTCCACCCCTTAGTGCTGAAGTTAACGCATTAAGCACTCCGCCTGGGGAGTACGGCCGCAAGGCTGAAACTCAAAGGAATTGACGGGGGCCCGCACAAGCGGTGGAGCATGTGGTTTAATTCGAAGCAACGCGAAGAACCTTACCAGGTCTTGACATCCTTGGCTACTTCCAGAGATGGAAGGTTCCCTTCGGGGACCAAGTGACAGGTGGTGCATGGTTGTCGTCAGCTCGTGTCGTGAGATGTTGGGTTAAGTCCCGCAACGAGCGCAACCCCTAATCTTAGTTGCCAGCATTCAGTTGGGCACTCTAAGGTGACTGCCGGTGACAAACCGGAGGAAGGCGGGGATGACGTCAAATCATCATGCCCCTTATGACCTGGGCTACACACGTGCTACAATGGATGGGACAAACGGAAGCGAACCCGCGAGGGGTAGCCAATCCGAGAAACCCATTCTCAGTTCGGATTGCAGGCTGCAACTCGCCTGCATGAAGCCGGAATCGCTAGTAATCGCAGATCAGCATGCTGCGGTGAATACGTTCCCGGGCCTTGTACACACCGCCCGTCACACCACGAGAGTTGGCAACACCCGAAGCCGGTGAGGTAACCTTTACAGGAGCCAGCCGTCGAAGGTGGGGCCAATGATTGGGGTGAAGTCGTAACAAGGTAGCCGTATCGGAAGGTGCGGCTGGATCACCTCCTTTCTAAGGATAGGAACGGATCTTTCCCCTTACGGGAAAGATCCGCACGAACCGGGCGCTCTTATGGAGCGCTCCGGCGTATGGCTAAAACATGTTCAGTTTTGAGAGATCTATGCTCTCTTTGAACCTTGAAAACTGGATAAGAAACAAACAGACAATATCGTAAGATATTGATCTGGACCAACATCGATCTTTATTTTAGAATGAAGCGTCTTTTCACTAGTATAGTGAAGAAATGAAGGGCGCACGGTGGATGCCTTGGTACCAGGAGCCGATGAAGGACGGGACAAACACCGAAATGCTTCGGGGAGCCGTAAGTAGGCGTTGATCCGAAGATGTCCGAATGGGGGAACCCACTGTCCGTTATGGGACAGTACCGATCACTGAATACATAGGTGGTCGGAGGTAGACCCGGGGAACTGAAACATCTCAGTACCCGGAGGAGAGGAAAGCAAATGCGATTTCCCGAGTAGCGGCGAGCGAAACGGAACCAGCCCAAACCAGAGAGCTTGCTCTCTGGGGTTGTAGGACACTCCCTTGGAGTTACCAAGAGGGAGGATAGGCGAATCGGACTGGAACGTCCAGCCATAGCAGGTAACAGCCCTGTAGCCGACATCCTCCCTCCTCCGGAGTGGATCCTGAGTACGGCGAAACACGAGAAATTTCGTCGGAATCCGGGAGGACCATCTCCCAAGGCTAAATACTCCCTGGTAACCGATAGTGAACCAGTACCGTGAGGGAAAGGTGAAAAGCACCCCGGAAGGGGAGTGAAAGAGAACCTGAAACCGTGTGCCTACAAGTAGTCGGAGCCCGTTAATGGGTGACGGCGTACCTTTTGTAGAATGGACCGGCGAGTTACGATCGGCTGCAAGGTTAAGCACCGTAGGTGTGGAGCCGCAGCGAAAGCGAGTCTGAACAGGGCGTCTCGAGTAGACGGTCGTAGACCCGAAACCGTGTGATCTACCCATCTCCAGGGTGAAGGTCAGGTAATACTGACTGGAGGCCCGAACCCACGTAAGTTGAAAATTACGGGGATGAGGGGTGGGTAGGGGTGAAATGCCAATCGAACACGGAGATAGCTGGTTCTCTCCGAAATAGCTTTAGGGCTAGCCTTCGGCCAGGAGTCCTGGAGGTAGAGCACTGATTGGATGAGGGGCCCCTACCGGGTTACCGAGTTCAGTCAAACTCCGAATGCCAGCGACTCGCGTCGAGGAGTCAGACCATGGGTGAGAAGGTTCATGGTCAAGAGGGGAACAGCCCAGACCGTCAGCTAAGGTCCCTAAGTGTGTGTTAAGTGGAAAAGGATGTGGCGTTGCTTAGACAACCAGGATGTTAGCTTAGAAGCAGCTATCATTGAAAGAGTGCGTAATAGCTCACTGGTCGAGTGACGCTGCGCCGAAAATGTACCGGGGCTAAACACACCACCGAAGCTACGGATTTGCATCGATGATGCAAGTGGTAGGAGAGCGTTCCAGGAGCTGTGAAGTCAGACCGTGAGGACTGGTGGAGCGACTGGAAGTGAGAATGCCGGTATAAGTAGCGAAAAAAGAGTGAGAATCTCTTTCACCGTAAGCCTAAGGGTTCCTGAGGAAGGCTCGTCCACTCAGGGTTAGTCGGGACCTAAGCCGAGGCCGAAAGGCGTAGGCGATGGACAACAGGTGGAGATTCCTGTACCACCCGCCTCCGTTCGAGCGAACGGGGGGACGCAGGAGGATAGGGAGAGCGCACCATTGGATGTGTGCGTCCAAGCTGTGAGCGCGTCGGATAGGCAAATCCGTCCGGCAAGTGCAAGCAGTGATGGGGAGAGAACATGAGTATCGAAGCTCCTGATTTCACACTGCCAAGAAAAGCCTCTAGCGAGGATGGCGGGTGCCCGTACCGCAAACCAACACAGGTAGGCGAGGAGAGTATCCTAAGGTGATCGGGAGAACTCTCGTTAAGGAACTCGGCAAAATGACCCCGTAACTTCGGGAGAAGGGGTGCTCCTCTGCCGAGGAGCCGCAGTGAAGAGGCCCAAGCGACTGTTTACCAAAAACACAGGTCTCTGCGAAACCGTAAGGTGAAGTATAGGGGCTGACACCTGCCCGGTGCTGGAAGGTTAAAGGGATGCGTTAGCGTAAGCGAAGCGTTGAACCGAAGCCCCAGTAAACGGCGGCCGTAACTATAACGGTCCTAAGGTAGCGAAATTCCTTGTCGGGTAAGTTCCGACCCGCACGAAAGGTGCAACGACTTGGGCACTGTCTCAACGAGAGACCCGGTGAAATTATACGATGCGTGAAGATGCGCATTACCCGCGACAGGACGGAAAGACCCCGTGGAGCTTTACTGTAGCCTGATATTGAATGTTGGTATCGCTTGTACAGGATAGGTGGGAGCCATCGAAACCGGAGCGCAAGCTTCGGTGGAGGCGCCCGTGGGATACCACCCTGGCGGTACGGACATTCTAACCCAGGACCGTGATCCGGTCCGGAGACAGTGTCAGGTGGGCAGTTTGACTGGGGCGGTCGCCTCCCAAAAAGTAACGGAGGCGCTCAAAGGTTCCCTCAGAATGGTTGGAAATCATTCGCAGCGTGTAAAGGCACAAGGGAGCTTGACTGCGAGACCTACAAGTCGAGCAGGGACGAAAGTCGGACTTAGTGATCCGGCGGTACCGCATGGAAGGGCCGTCGCTCAACGGATAAAAGCTACCCCGGGGATAACAGGCTTATCTCCCCCAAGAGTCCACATCGACGGGGAGGTTTGGCACCTCGATGTCGGCTCATCGCATCCTGGGGCTGTAGTCGGTCCCAAGGGTTGGGCTGTTCGCCCATTAAAGCGGTACGCGAGCTGGGTTCAGAACGTCGTGAGACAGTTCGGTCCCTATCCGTCGTGGGCGTTGGAAATTTGAAAGGAGCTGTCCTTAGTACGAGAGGACCGGGATGGACACACCGCTGGTGTACCAGTTGTTCCGCCAGGAGCATTGCTGGGTAGCTACGTGTGGACGGGATAAGTGCTGAAAGCATCTAAGCATGAAGCCCCCCTTGAGATGAGATTTCCCTTTACAGAGATGCCTCTGAGACGAAGAGGTTGATAGGTCCGGTGTGGAAGCGTGGCGACACGTGCAGCAGACGGATACTAATCCATCGAGATCTTCTCTATACGTTGGTCGTATGTTTCTTATCCAGTTTTGAAGGTTCATTCCTTCATAGATGTGGTGGCAAGAGCGAAGAGGTCACACCTGTTCCCATGCCGAACACAGAAGTTAAGTTCTTCCGCGCCGATGGTAGTCGGGGTTACCCCCCGCAAGAGTAGGGCGCTGCCACATTGTCAGAAGCCCAGAGGCCACCCCCTCTGGGCTTCTTTTGTATAGGTAAGACCCGGCGCTCCCGGAAGGGAGGAGGAAGACTGCTTTCTGCTTGTGTAGAAGGCAGTCTTTTTCTTTGTTATGATTAGTGGAGAAAAGAAAGGGAGAGCACAAATGACTCGACATGAAAAAGCCCCTCTTTGGGAAGCTGTAAAGCAGTACCGCCACGGAAAAGCCGGAAGCTACCACGTGCCCGGCCACAAAAACGGGACTGTCTTTGATACGGAGGCTCGGGAGGTCTTCCGTGAAGTGCTGGAAATGGATACGACAGAAATTCCCGGTCTTGATGATCTCCATTCCCCCCGCGGAGCGATCAAAGAAGCGGAAGAACTGGCTCGTCTTTACTTTAAAAGTGAAAAGACCCGCTTTCTCGTGAATGGAAGCACTTCGGGAAATCTGGCTATGATCCTTGCGGTATGCCGGAGAGGAAGTCCCGTTCTCGTACAGAGAAACGCCCATAAATCCATACTCCACGGTATAGAACTGGCCGGGGCCAAGCCCGTGTTTTTGGCTCCGGAATGGGACGCGAGAACCGGAAAGTACAGCAGCCTGACGCCGGAAAGAGTGCGGGAAGGGTTGCGACAATTTCCGGAGGCAGTGGCGGTCATTGTGACGTACCCGGATTATTTCGGTCATACGTTCAATCTTTCAGCGATAACCTCACTCGTACATGAAGCGGGCAAGCCGGTACTCGTAGACGAGGCTCATGGCGTACATTTCTCCCTTCACCGTGACTTTCCCGATACTGCGCTTGCAGCGGGTGCGGATATAGTGGTACAGTCTGCTCATAAAATGGCTCCCGCCATGACTATGGGAGCTTATTTACATACTCAGGGACCTCTTGTACCGGAAAAACGCCTGAGTTACATGCTCCAGGTCGTACAGTCAAGCAGCCCCTCTTATCCCGTTATGGTGAGCCTGGACTTATGCCGGAGATATATGGCGATGTGGAAAGAGGACGGTCTGTTAACATTTCTCGATGAAGTAAGGGAAGAACTGGACGCCTGCTGCGACGGATGGGAGGTCCTGCCTGCTTCGCCACAGGACGATCCCCTGAAAGTGGAATTGAAGCCGCGCAGAGTGGACGGGTTCACTCTCGCTTCTATGCTTGAAGAGCAGGGGATATATGCGGAAATGGCCACGAATACCGGGGTGCTTCTGACATTCGGGCTGGAACGTCCGGAAAGCTGGGAAAATGATAAGGCAGCCTTTTATGAAGTGGCACGATTATTACAAAAACGGGAAAAGCATGATAAAATAATAGATAACAATATATCTTTCCCCCCTGTTCAACAGCTCGATGCACAGTATGAAGAGATGGAAGATCTGCAACAGACCTGTCTTCCACTCGAAAATGCAGTGGAGCACATAGCTGCTGAAGCGGTCATCCCCTATCCGCCGGGCATCCCTCTTATCCTTAAAGGAGAGAGGATCAGGCAGGAACAGGTGGAACACATTCGCACGCTCATAGAGAATAAAGCAGTATTTCAAAATGAAAACATAGAAAAAGCAGTAACTATATTTCAGGAAGAATGGTCGTGACTAAGTATGTTCATTACATTTGAAGGAGGCGAAGGAGCCGGAAAAACGACGGTCCTCAAGCTTCTTCACGAAGAGTTCGAAAATCAGGGGTATGACGTACTCGCAACGAGAGAGCCGGGAGGGATCCGGATATCCGAAAAAATACGTGACGTCATCCTCGACCCCGTCCACAGGGAAATGGATGCAAGGACAGAGGCGCTTCTTTATGCCGCTGCCAGGCGTCAGCATCTGACGGAAAAAGTGATTCCTGCCCTGAAAGAAGGTAAGATCGTCCTTTGTGACCGCTTCGTCGATTCAAGTCTCGTATATCAGGGGGTCGGACGAGGGCTCGGCATTTCCGAAGTGATGGCGATCAATGAATTCGCCATAGAAGAGTGGATGCCGGATGTCACCCTGTTTTTTGATATCACCCCGGAACGCGGACTTGCGAGAATCGATGCCAATGATACGAGAGAGAAGAATCGGCTTGATCTCGAAGACATCGATTTCCACCGGAAAGTATACGAAGCTTATCTCGAACTCGTCGCAAGGTACCCGGACAGGGTGGAGAGAATCGATGCCGATCAGTCTCTTGAAAAAGTGACCGAAGCAGCCCGTCAGGCCCTGCGTCGACACACGAACAGACAGTGATTCAGTTCTACTAAAAAATATGAGGAGGCAGAACGATGAAGTTGATTATGGCGATTGTACAGGACAAAGATACGAACCGGCTGACAGACGCCCTTTCGGAACACGATTATAAATCTACGAAACTGGCTACCCGGGGTGGATTTCTCAGAGAGGGGAACACAACGCTTATGATCGGGGTGGATGACGGACAGGTGGACCACGTGCTTGAAATCATCGAAGAGAACTGTTCAAAACGGGACCAGATGGTAGCGCCGATCTCCCCGATGGGAGGGAACGCGGACTCCTACATTCCGAAACCGGTGAAGGTGGAAGTTGGAGGAGCCAACGTATTCGTTCTTCCCGTCGAATCGTTTTTCCACTTTTAAATTGAGTGAGGGAGCGCTTTTATGAAAATAAGTCAGGATATGCGCGTTCAGATGGAAACACAGTATAAGCAGGATGCGCGGACGGGAGCGAAAGCCCGGTCTTTCGAGTCACTGGTACGTACAGAGACAGGTCAGCTGCAGAAAGAACAGTTGAACCGGCTGCTGGCGGGGATCTCCGCCCAGGGAGAAAGACTCGCCCGCAATCGTTCCTTCCGGGAACTTGCCAAATATAAAAAGATGATCCGTGAGTTCGTGAAAGAATCCGTACAGTACGGAATGAATCTGAAGCATTCGCACAGCTGGAGCCGATCCGGCCAGAACCGGAAGCTGACGATCGTGGAAGAAGTGGATGAGAAGCTTGCTGAACTGACGGAAGCCGTGATGACCCGGGAAGACAGTAAGATGGATCTTTTAGGCCTGATCGGTGAAATAAAGGGTCTGTTAATCAATTTATATACGTAAGGGCGGACAGAGATGGAACGTTGGAGCCAACTGAAAGAAATGCAGCCGCTTGCGGCACAGATGCTTATGAACAGTTATGATAAAGACAGAATGGCGCATGCCTATCTTTTTTACGGCCATCGGGGGACCGGGAAGCGTGAAGCCGCCCGTCTTCTGGCAAAAACGCTTTTCTGTCCGTATACCGCAGATACAGAACCGTGTCAGGAATGCCGGGAGTGCCGGCGCATCGACTCCGGGAATCATCCGGACCTGCACTGGATCATACCGGATGGAGCCTCGATCAAAAAAGAACAGATTCTCGAACTGCAGAAAGAATTCACGTATACAGGCCTTGAATCCGACCGGAAAATCTACGTTGTGGAGTCCGCCGATTTAATGACGGTCAACGCTTCGAACCGTCTGTTGAAATTCCTGGAAGAACCGGGAAGGGATACTACGGCGATTCTCCTGACGGAAAACAGTGAAGCGATTCTGCAGACCATCCGTTCGAGGTGTCAGCAGATCGCCTTCCAGCCTTTGAATCATGAAAGGATGAGGGATTATCTGATGGAGGAGGGCATTTCGAAGTCGAACGCTTTCCTTTTGAGCGAACTGACGAATAACGCGGAAGAAGCGAAGGAAATGCTTGAGGGAGACTGGTTTGCCAATGCTCGAAAATTAGTGATACAATTGACGGAAGTACTTCAATCGAAACCGAATGAAGCACTATTGTTTGTCAATCATCAGTGGATGCCTCATTTTTCCGAAAAGGATACGCTTCAGCGCGGCCTGGACGTCCTCATGCTATGGTATAAGGACATTCTTCACGAACACCTCGCCCGTGAAGAAGCTGTCGTATTCATTCAGGAACAGGAGAAGAGAGAACAGGCGATGATGCGGTGGTCCCGTGCACAAGTCACCTCCTGTATGTCCGGAATTATGGAGGCGAAACGTCACATACACCAGAACGTTCACCCCACACTCGTGATGGAACAACTTACACTTCAATTGCAAAGGTGTTGATCCGTAATGGTCGAAGTAGTAGGTGTGCGCTTTAAGCAGGCAGGAAAAGTTTATTTTTTCGCTCCTGGTAACTTGAAGTTGACGACGAGTGATTACGTCATTGTCGAAACGGTGAGAGGCATTGAGTTTGCGAAAGTCGCCATCTCCAACCGCACGGTAGACGAAGAAGATGTAGTTCTTCCGTTAAAACAAGTCATCCGGGAAGCCGACGAGAAGGATAAGCTCACTGTCCAGGAGAATAAAGTCCAAGCACAGGAAGCCTATGATACATGTGAGAAGAAGATTAAGGAACATAAGCTGGATATGAATCTGGTGGAAGTTGAATATACATTTGATCGCAATAAAGTGATCTTTTATTTTACGGCGGATGGACGGGTGGATTTCCGAAATCTCGTCAAAGACCTCGCCTCCGTTTTCCGTACGCGCATCGAACTGCGTCAAATCGGGGTAAGAGATGAAGCGAAAATGCTCGGAGGCATAGGCCCATGCGGTCGTATGCTGTGCTGTTCCACGTTTCTCGGGGACTTCGAGCCCGTTTCCATAAAAATGGCGAAAGACCAGAACCTCTCCCTGAATCCGGCTAAAATTTCCGGTCTCTGCGGTCGTCTGATGTGCTGTCTGAAATACGAAAACGACGACTACGAAGAGGCGAAACGTGTCTTGCCGGACCTCGGAGAACGTATTTCCACGTCTCTCGGCGACGGGAAGGTCGTAGGGCTGAATATGCTTGAGCGTGTTGTACAGATTGAGTTCAAAGATCAGGAAAATGCTTTGGAGTACTCCCTTCAGGAACTGATAGATGAAGGAGTGCTTGAAACAAATGGTGCAGAGTAGCAAGGAGAGAGGGACACTGAATAAGAAAAATGTGATTGAAAAGTTCACTCATTTGGAATCACAGATCGGGGATCTTCACCAACAGCTTGGGGACCTGAAGGAGCAGCTGGCTATGCTGATTGAAGAGAACCAGCATCTCTCTATCGAAAACCATCACCTGCGGCAGCGTCTCGATCGGGAAAATGCCGAAAGAGAAGCGGCAGAGGGGGGCGGTGTGCCTGTCCGGCCCGTAGTCGGAGAAGGCTACGACAATTTAGCCCGTCTTTACGAAGAAGGCTTTCACATATGTAATCTGCATTTCGGAAGCCCAAGAGACGAAGATTGTCTGTTCTGTCTCTCTTTCTTAAACCGCAGTTAGTTATTTCGGGACTCCCCTGGGTGCAGGGGGGTCCTCTTTTCTTTATTCATATCAGGCGGGAGGAAACGGGAACGTGGTTCACTTATACGAAGACGAAAGAATAGATTATCTGCTTGCAGAAGAAAACAGACGAATTATACAGAGCCCGAGCGTATTCGCATTCTCTCTGGATGCCGCTTTTCTGGCGAGATTCGCCTCTCTTCCGCGGACGAAGGGGAAGATTCTTGATTTATGTACCGGGAACGGGGTGCTGCCCCTCTTTTTCCTTAACCACTCCAACGTGCCGATCACCGGCGTGGAGATTCAGGAGCGGCTGTATGACATGGCCGTCCGGAATGTGGAGCTGAACAGAGCGGCAGAGCAGGTGTCCATGATCCACGGAGATCTGAGGGAGATGCCGGCTTATTTCAAAAATGATAAATTCGATCTTGTAACCGTGAATCCGCCGTACTTCAAGACGACGGATGGCGTAATGAGGAACGAAAATGAACATTTGAAGATCGCACGTCACGAAGTCGCCTGTACGCTTGAAGAAGTGGTGGAAGCATCCTCCCGACTGGCAAAATCCGGCGGAAAAGTAGCTATGGTTCACCGGCCCGAACGTTTCGTCGAAATCATCGAGGCGTTCCGCAAGTATAAACTGGAACCGAAGCGGGTCCGTTTCGTTTATCCGAATGCGAAGAAAGAAGCGAATATGCTGCTGATCGAAGGGGTACGGGACGGAAACCCGGGTCTCAGTGTTCTGCCTCCTCTCTATGTATATGAGGAAGACGGTAATTACACGCACGAAGCGGAACAGATGCTGTATGGATGAGCACATCGTCTACGTCCTCAAGTGCCGGGATCACACGCTGTATACAGGATACACGAACAACCTTCCCGCACGTCTGAAAAAACATGAGGCAGGACAGGGAGCGAAGTATACGAGAGGCAGAGCTCCTTTTGAAGTCGTCTATACGAAAATATTTTCGACGAAAAGCGAGGCCCTCCGGGAAGAATACAGAATAAAAAAACTGTCCCGCACAGCCAAGGAAAAGCTTATACAGGGAGTGGATGAAGGATGAAGACGCAAAAAAGTTTCCGGGGAAATAAGGAGGAAGGTACGTTGTACATCGTTCCGACCCCGATCGGGAATCTCGAGGATATGACGTACCGGGCCGTGCATACGTTACAGTCGGTCGATAAGATTGCAGCGGAAGATACCCGCAACACGAAGAAATTGACCCGGCACTATGATATTGACACCCCTCTGATCAGTTACCACGAACATAACCGGAAAAACCGGGCGGAGGAACTGATCGCCTGGCTCGGGGACGGCCTTTCCGTAGCGCTGGTCAGTGATGCCGGAATGCCGGGGATTTCGGATCCCGGGGAGGAGATCATAAGTCAGGCTGTGGCAGAAGATATTCCGGTCGTCGTACTTCCCGGCGCCAACGCGGCACTCGTCGCCCTGGTCGGTTCGGGGCTGCCGGCGGACCACTTCTTTTACTACGGATTTTTACCCCGGAAAAAGAAGGACAGAGTGAAGGAACTGGAAAAGTGGAAGAGCTTTCCGGAAACGATGGTATTTTATGAATCTCCCCACCGTCTGAAACAGATGACGCAGGATTTATACGAGGTGTTCGGTGATCGTCGCGTTTCTTTTGCCCGCGAACTGACGAAACAGTATGAGGAGTTTCTGCGGGGAGATCTCTCCGACGTCCTCACCCGGGTGCAGGAAACGGAACTGAAAGGCGAGTTCTGTATCGTGGTCGAAGGAGGCGAAGAGGAAGAGAAATCGTCCTGGTGGGATTCGCTCACTCTGGAGGAACACGTCGGATCCTACGTGGAGGAAGGGATGAGAGACAAAGAAGCCGTCAAAAAAGTAGCGGTGGAGCGAGGTATGCCGAAACGCGAAGTGTACCGGGCTTACCACGTGGAAGAGGATTAAAAAATAAAAAAGAAAGCACTTTTACCTTCTCTCTGTGTTGGTAAAAGTGCTTTCTTTTTTAAAAAGAGGTCTTAAAATCAGAACTTGCTCTGGATTTCTTTGACCAGCTGTTCGGCGCCTTCTTTACTGAGAACCAGATTGCCGCCTGCGAGCTTAATGTTGTCATCAGCCACTTCCCCGGTGACCTGACAAGCCATGGATGGCTGGTATTTCTTAAGAACGATGCGGTCGTCGTCTACGTATATCTCCAACGCATCTTTCTCATTGATGTCCAGGGTACGGCGTAATTCGATAGGAATAACGACGCGTCCCAGTTCGTCCACTTTACGGACGATTCCAGTAGATTTCATAATGTTTCTCTCCCCTTACTTCAAAAGTTAGTCGTCTGATTTCGACGATGGTTCAGAATCATAATACCAAAGTTTGCCAATCATGTCAATTAGCATGTTCTAAATAACGAAAAAACTTTTACATGTCTGTATACGGGTGTCTATACCTGTTTCGGGAAGGGAGGGTGTATCCTTAATAAACCCCGATTTTTTGACAGGGCGGACCTATTTTCGGTATATTTTAAAGTTAGGAATGACTATTTATAAGAAGTCTCGTAATTATAAGGAGGGGCCTGTATGCCTGAGGAGAAAAATACATTTTATATTACGACACCGATTTATTACCCGAGCGGTAATCTTCATATCGGACATGCTTATACCACGGTAGCCGGGGATGCAATGGCCCGCTACAAACGACTGCGCGGATATGACGTGATGTATCTGACCGGAACGGATGAACACGGCCAGAAAATTCAGCGTAAAGCCGAAGAAAAGGGAGTAAGCCCGATTGAGTATGTAGATGAAATCGTTGGCGGTATTCAGGATCTATGGAAGAAACTTGATATCTCTTACGATGATTTCATCAGAACTACCGAGGAGCGGCATAAGCAGGTAGTAGCTAAAATTTTCGATTACCTCATGGAAAAAGGGGATATTTACCTCGGGGAGTACGAAGGATGGTACTGTACTTCCTGTGAGTCCTTCTTCACGGAACGTCAGCTTGATGAAGCGCACTGTCCGGACTGCGGCGCCCCGGTTGAGAAAGTGAAAGAGGAATCCTATTTCTTTGAGATGAGCAAGTATGCCGACCGCCTTCTTAAGTTCTATGAAGACAACCCGAAATTCATCCAGCCGGAAAGCCGGAAAAATGAAATGATCAATAACTTCATTAAGCCGGGGCTTGAAGATCTCGCTATTTCCCGGACTACGTTCGACTGGGGTATCGGGGTGCCGGGCAATGAGAAACACGTAATTTACGTGTGGATCGATGCGCTCAGTAACTACATTACGGCCCTCGGGTACGATACGGATGATGACGAGCGGTTCCGCAAGTACTGGCCTGCCGATGTACAGCTGGTCGGGAAGGAAATCGTCCGTTTCCATACGATCTATTGGCCGATCATGCTTATGGCTCTCGATCTTCCGCTTCCGAAACAGGTGTTTGCGCACGGCTGGATTCTGATGAAGGATGGAAAGATGTCGAAATCCAAAGGAAACGTCGTGGACCCTGTCCAGCTCAGTGACAGATACGGTCTTGATGCACTCCGCTACTATCTTCTCCGCGAAGTGCCGTTCGGGTCGGACGGAGTGTTCACACCGGAGGCTTTCGTCGAGCGTACGAATTACGATCTGGCCAATGACCTCGGTAACCTGCTGAACCGTACGGTCGCCATGATCAACAAGTACTTCGACGGACGGATCCCGGCGCTTGTACCGGGAGAGACCGGCCTGGAGGAAGATCTCGAAAGAATGGCTATGGAGACGAAAACGAACGTAGAAGAGAGCCTGGAACAGATGGAATTCTCCGTGGCCCTCGGTGAACTTTGGAAATTTATAAGCCGTACGAATAAATATATCGACGAAACGACTCCGTGGATTCTTGCAAAAGACGAGGATCAGAGGGAACGTCTCGGTAACGTGATGGCCCACCTGGCAGCTTCACTGCGTCATATCGGCATTATGCTACGGCCGTTCATGACGAACACGCCGGAGCGTATGTTTGAGCAGCTCGGTCTCACAGATCCTGCCGGGAAAGAATGGAAGACACTTGATGATTTCAATTACATCAGCGAAGGGACGGAAGTTCAAAAAGCGGAACCGATTTTCCCGAGACTGGATGTGGAGGAAGAGACGCAAATCATCAAGGATATGATGAGGAAACCTTCGGCAGGACCGGAAAAGCCCGAGGACCTGCCGGAAGTAACCTTCGATGACTTCCAGCAGTTCGACTTCCGCGTAGCCGAAGTGAAAAAAGCGGTTCCTGTCAAAAAGGCGAACAAACTGCTGAAAATTCAGCTCGATCTCGGGTATGAAGAACGCCAGGTCGTATCGGGGATTGCCGAATACTACAGTCCGGAAGATCTGAAAGGTCGCAAGGTTATATGCATTCGTAACCTGAAACCTGTGAAACTTCGCGGAGAACTGTCGGAAGGTATGATTCTTGCCGGAGAAGACGAGTCCGGTAATTTGTCACTCGCTTCCGTCGATCAGACGCTGGCAAACGGAGCCAAAGTAACCTGAGAAAACGTTCGGGATAAAACAGATAACGGGAAGCGGATGTTCCCGCCGGTTTCCGAATTTTTTGAAGAACAGCACGGAGACTCCTGAGGCGTCGGCACAAGTTGAGGCCGGGCCCGTGGGAGGCGACGTGCTGTTCTTTTGTTATCTTTTTGTTTTGCCCCTGAATCTTTGTCATGAATATCCGGAAGGAGGAAACACAATATGTTGTTCGATACACACGTACACCTGAACGCCGATCAGTTTGAGGAAGACCGGGACGAAACGATACGCCGGGCCCGGGAAGCGGGTGTTGAATATATGACAGTCGTCGGATTTGACCGGAAAACGATTCCGAAAGCTCTGGAAATAGCGGAGAGCGATGAGAACATTTACGCCGCTGTCGGCTGGCACCCGGTGGATGCTGTCGATATGACGGAAGAAGATCTCGAATGGATTGAGAGTCTTGCGGACCACCCGAAAGTAGTGGCGATCGGTGAAATGGGTCTTGATTATCACTGGGATAAATCACCGGAAGACGTACAGAAAGAAGTGTTCAAAAAACAGATTGCTCTTGCGAAACGGGTGAATCTGCCGATTATCATCCATAACCGGGAGGCGACAGAAGATATCATCGAAGTTCTCGAGCAGGAAAATGCAGAGGATGTTGGCGGTATTATGCACTGTTACAACGGCCCCGTAGAATATGCGGAGCGTGCGATAGACATGAACTTTATGATCTCTCTCGGAGGCCCGGTCACGTTCAAAAACGCTACGCTCCCGAAAGAAGTGGCAAAAGCTGTAGACATGAAACATCTGCTCGTGGAAACGGATGCCCCTTTCCTTGCTCCTCATCCGAATCGCGGCAAAAGGAATGAACCTGCGTGGGTGAAGCTGGTCGCCGAACAGATTGCGGAGTTGAAAGAGTTATCTTACGAGGAAGTAGCGGAAACGACTACGGAGAATGCGAAAAAGTTTTTTGGTATTCAGTCGTAACTACTTTACTTTCAATGGAGAAAACACAACATAACAGGTTTAATAACATATCAATTTTCGTATAGATTGGTATGTTATTTTTCAATAAATCATGCCACTCTGGTTAGAAATTTCTATTATAGTTTCGGATGGGGGCAGGCTTAAATGAAGAAAACCTTCGAAGTTACATACGAAGGGCACCACATTCAGGTAGTGAATACATGGTTTAATGGGGAAAGATTATATGTTGATGGTACATTGCAGGACGAACAGGTCGGTTTTACCCTGCGAGGGATTTTGACCGGGAGTTTAAAGCGCAGTAATGGATGTACAGAAAATATTAAAGTAAGTATCGGTGGTATGTTCACAGTACGTTGCAGGATATTCGTCGATAATGTTTTGATTTATCCTGAAAATTAACGGACATATAATACAAAACGCCTGAATAGAGTTTTTATCTCTAAACAGGCGTTTTTGTGTATTCAGTTTCTTTTTGAGGAAGGATAGTAAATCCTACTCTACTGATTCGAGCTGCTGATTTTGCCTGTGCTTTTTCTGAGGGGTCACACGTGGTATGCTTACAGAAGCAAATGAACGGAGGGGCCTGAGGTGAAAGTTAAAGAAATAATCGTCGTCGAAGGTAAAGATGATACACAAAAAATCAAACAGGCGGTCGTGGCCGATACGATTGAAACGAATGGCTCGGCGATTGGTGATGACGTCCTTGAGAGAATCAGACATGCATACGAAAAGCGCGGGGTCATCATTTTTACGGATCCGGATTATCCGGGAAAACGGATCCGACATATCGTCTCCGAACATGTACCGGGCTGCAAGCACGCGTTTCTGCCGAAGCATACGGCTATTGCCAAACATGACAAAGGGGTAGGAGTGGAACATGCGTCGGCAGAGCATATAAGGGAAGCATTGTCCGCCGTTTATGAAGTGACAGAAGAAGAGGATGATCATTTGGAGAAAGCCGACCTTCTGCCATACGGTCTGGTCGGAGGACCCGGTGCCAGTGCCCGGCGGGAAAAACTGGGGGAACGCCTTTACATTGGTCATACGAACGCGAAGCAGCTGGTGCGTCGTTTGAATATGTTCCGCATTACTAAAGAGGAAGTGGAACAGGTCATGAGAGAAATTATTCAGGAGGAGAAAGATGAACAATAAAGCGATAGCGACACCAGGTCGCACGAAAGACATTTTAGCAAAAGCCGGGTTTTCCTTTAAGAAGAGCCTGGGACAGAACTTTCTCGTAGATGTTAATATTTTAAAAAATATGCTCTGCCATGCCGGGATCAGTGAGAATACAGCAGCTATTGAAATCGGCCCCGGCATAGGAGCGCTGACCGAACAGCTGGCTCTCCACGCAGGTTCTGTCACGGCTTTTGAAATCGATCAGCGGCTGGTACCTATTCTCGAGGAGGAACTGTCATCTTTCGAGAACGCCACAATTATCAATGAAGATATTCTGAAAGCGGATATAGACCAGGTCGTTCGCGAGCTTGCCCGTGATCATGAAGAAGTGAGAGTGGTTGCGAACCTCCCCTATTACATCACTACTCCTATCCTAATGAGATTGCTGATGGACCGTCTTCCGTTCCAGAGCATTACGGTAATGATTCAGAAGGAAGTAGCCGAGCGGATGGCCGCCTCTCCGGGCACAAAAAGCTACGGTTCGCTGTCGATCGCTGTGCAGTATTACACGGAAGCGAGCATACCGATGACGGTGCCGAAGTCTGTATTCATGCCCCAGCCGAATGTGGATTCCGCTGTGCTTCATCTGGAAAAGCGTGCGGAACCGCCTGTCGACGTGCAGGATGAAGATTTTTTCTTTGAAATAGTGAGAGCCTCTTTTAAACAGAGGAGGAAGACGCTTATCAATAACCTCGGTAGTTTCTTCAAAGGGTCACTTGAAAAGAGTGAGATCAGGGAACGTATGGAGGGCTCGGGTATCGACCCCGGTCGCCGGGGGGAGTCGCTTTCGATGGAAGAGTTCGCGAAACTGGCGGATGTTTTCCATAAGGTAAAGTAAGCCTCCTGCTTACGCCAGCGCTTCTACCCGGAATTTTCGGCTTTTCATGATCCAGCTGCAGCGTCCAGAAATTCATGTCACAAGCAGCTCGGATCAGTGAAAGGAAAAGTCACCTTTCACGTGACCGGGCTGCTTATGCCTTCATTTCTGAACGGACGCTTTCGCTTTTCTTTGTCCAGCTGCAACTTCCAGAAGCTCATGTCCTAAGCAGTACACTTATTTTCGGGGAAAGGCCCCCGAAAAGTAAGCCTCCTGCTTACGCCAGTGCTTCTACCCGGAAGTTTCCGCTTTTCATGATCCAGCTCCGCCATTCAGAAGTCCGTAAGATAAGCTGGCCCCCCTGTTTCGGGCCAGAGCACCCGAAGCCCGGAGTACCTGCTTATCTTAGAACTTCTAAGCGAATGGCTCCGCTTTTCTTTGTGATTGACATTCTTTATTGAATATTGCTATAATATATCACTTATTTGACTATTTCCAATATGTGTGATACATTTGTTTTAGTGAGGTGGAGTCTAGTGGCTAAAACATTGGGAGAAATCAAGCAAACGCTAGAAGAACAGATCGGAAACCGACTTACATTGAAAGCTAATGGAGGTCGACGCAAAACGATTGAACGTACAGGGACGCTTTCCGATACGTACCCTTCCGTTTTTATCGTGGAATTGGATCCCGAAGAGAATTCTTATGAGAGAGTCTCTTACAGTTACGCGGATGTTTTGACCGAAACCGTGGAACTCAACTTCGAAGAACAACCATCAGTTGCCGTAGCAGAGCAGTAAACATTTCGTTTGCTGCTTTTTGTTTTGTCTTTTTATGGTACAATGCGGTCATACTATACGTTTAAGTGGGTGTTGGTATGTATATAATGGAGAAAGCGCCGGCGAAAATAAATTTATCGCTCGACGTGCTACATAAAAGAAAAGACGGTTTCCACGAAGTGGAGATGGTGATGACTACGATAGACCTTGCCGACCGTATTGAACTGACCAGCCTGAAAAAGAATAAAATTGTTCTGGAAGCCGAAAGCAGATACGTCCCCAATGATGAGCGTAATCTTGCCTACCTGGCAGCGAAGAAAATGAAGAAGCATTATTCCATCACTGGCGGTGTCCATATCAAATTGACGAAACACGTTCCCGTGGCTGCAGGACTGGCAGGAGGAAGCAGTGATGCAGCTGCCGTATTAAGAGGGATGGCGCGGCTGTTTGACCTGGATACAACTCCCGGTGAACTTGCGGAAATCGGAGCAGAAATCGGATCGGACGTTTCTTTTTGCGTCCACGGGGGCACGGCCTTAGCTACCGGTCGGGGAGAAAAAATCGAGGAGCTCCCCGCACCTCCTCCGTGCTGGGTCGTACTTGCCAAACCGCCTATCGGCGTATCTACGAAAACCATTTATCAGGCCCTGGACATAAAAGAGGCCGGGCACCCGGACACCTCCTCCATGGTGGAAGCCCTGCGGACAGGAGATTATGAAAAGATGTGCCAGAGCGTAGGTAATACGCTGGAGGGGGTCACCGTGCGACTTTATCCTGAAGTAGCCCAGCTGAAAGAACATATGCTGCAGGCCGGAGCGGATACGTCCCTGATGAGCGGGAGCGGTCCGACCGTGTTTTCCCTGGTGGAGCCGGATGTAAAAGCCAGAAGGATCTGTAACCATCTGAAAGGGTTTTGTGATGAAGTGTATATGGTGAGAGTCCTTGGAACGAAGGACACTCTTGATTAAAACCGTATATTTTTGTTATATTTAAATAAAATATTCGGTTTTAAGAGGAGTTTCTGTATATGAAAAGAAGTAAACGTTTAGTTTCTATGACCCGTTACATTATTGAACATCCTTACACCCTGATCTCCCTCCCCTTTTTCGTGGAAAAGTTCGGTTCCGCCAAATCTTCCATCAGTGAAGATCTCGGAATCATTGATGAACGGTTCCAGGAGGAAGGAACGGGGTACCTGGCATCGGTGGCGGGGGCTTCCGGCGGGGTGAAATATATCCCGGCCTACTCGCAGAGCTATGGGACTCCGTTTGTCGAACAACTCTGTGAGAAGCTTTCGGATACAGGCCGCCTTCTTCCGGGAGGTTACCTGTTTATGAGTGATCTCCTCGGAGACCCGCGGACGGTGAATGACATCGGAAAAATGTTCGCTTCTGTGTTCGTCGACCGGGAAATAGATGCGGTAATGACTGTAGCAACGAAAGGGATCCCTCTTGCTTATGCGGTAGCCGCTCATTTAAACGTTCCGGTGGTCATCGCGAGAAGAGACCCGAAAGTTACGGAAGGGTCGACCGTAAGTATTAACTACGTGTCGGGCTCCACCAGAAAAATCCAGACAATGGTGCTGACGAAGCGTTCGCTTAGTCCCGGATCCAATGTATGTATCATCGATGATTTTATGAAAGCAGGCGGCACGATTAACGGTATGAAGAATCTGCTGAAAGAATTCGATGCGCAAGTTGCAGGTATCGGAGTGCTGGCGGAAGCGGAAGACGAAGAGGAAGAACGTGTCGTCGATGACTATGTATCACTGTTGCGCATTCTTCACGCCGATGACCGTACGAAAGAAATTGAAGTGGAAGCCGGTAATCTTCTCGGAAGGCTTTAAGAAAACTTTATTAGAAATAGAGAAAAAATTTTCTGAATAAAGCAGGAAACTTTGTGACAGAGTAGAAATAATATAACAGGCTCTATAAAACAAAGGTGGTGAATGGTTAATGGAAGTAACTGACGTGAGACTGCGTCGAGTAAACACAGAAGGAAGAATGCGAGCAATTGCTTCTATTACGTTTGATCAGGAATTCGTGGTACATGACGTTCGTGTCATCGACGGGAATAATGGACTGTTCGTGGCGATGCCGAGCAAACGTACACCGGACGGAGAATTCAGGGATATCGCTCATCCGATCAATTCCGGCACGAGAGGTAAAATACAGGAGGCTGTACTCGAAGCTTATCAAAAAGCCGAGGCACCTCAGCAAATGGAATATGAGGGAGCAGGCGCTTCTTAAAAATGTTTCAGAAGAGAATCTGACCGGGACGGGTCAGGTTCTTTTTTAGCTCTCAGCAGTTTCTTTCCCGGAAATAATCGGAGCCGCGTAACTAAAACGGGGCGGGATATTTTTTTCGACAGGAGAAGAAGAAGAGCCGACCACCTGCTATAGTATTGATATACCCATTTCTAAAAAATATAATCACTGACGGGTGTAATGTTGAAATTAATTCTGATTTAAGATAATATTCATAGTGGATAACTATGATGGGGGTTACTTCATGGCCAATCGTTTTGCAGTAGTGCTCGCAGCCGGTCAGGGTACCAGGATGAAATCAAAGCTTTACAAAGTTCTTCATCCTGTAGCCGGAAAGCCGATGGTGCAGCACGTAACAGATCAACTTAATCAATTGGAACTATCGCAGATCATTACTGTTGTCGGTTTCGGAGCGGAAACTGTGCAGGAACAGCTCGGAGACAGCAGTGAGTATGTCATTCAGAAGGAACAGCTCGGCACAGGTCATGCAGTACTCCAGGCCGGAGATCACCTCTCCGGTAAAAAAGGGACGACCGTCGTCGTCTGCGGTGACACACCGCTTCTGACGAGTGATACGCTTGAAGCTCTTCTTTCGCACCATGAACAGAAGCAGGCGAAAGCGACAGTACTTACTGCCCATGCGGAAGACCCGCACGGTTATGGTCGTGTCCTTCGCGATGAACGTGGCGACGTCAAACGTATCGTGGAGCAGAAAGACGCTTCACCGGAAGAGGCGAAGGTGCAGGAAATCAATACCGGAACGTACTGTTTTGATAATGAAATGCTTTTTGAAGCACTCTCCAGCGTTTCGAATGATAATGCCCAGGGGGAATACTACCTGCCGGATGTCATGGAGATTCTTCAAAAAGAAGGGGAATCCGTAAGTGCGTATCAGATGGAAGACCTGAGGGAAGCACTCGGGGTCAATGACCGTGTCGCTCTGTCCAGGGCAGAGGCGTTTATGAGGGAAAGAATCAATGAAAACCATATGCGCGGCGGCGTGACTATTATAGATCCTTCCAATACTTATATCAGTGCGGATGCCGTTATCGGTCAGGATGTCACAATTGAGCCCGGTACCACGATTACGGGTGATACGGTCATTGAGGATGACGTGGTCATCGGTCCGAATTCCACTGTGGAGCGCAGCTATATCGGAGAAGGGTCCGTTGTGAAACAGAGTTTTGTGTCCGACAGTAAAGTGGGCAAACGCGTAAAAATAGGGCCATTTGCGCACATTCGTCCTGAATCGGACCTCGGTGATGAAGTGAAAGTGGGTAACTTCGTTGAGGTGAAGAAAGCTTCGTTCGGTGAAGGAAGTAAAGTCTCCCACCTGAGTTATATAGGGGACGCTGACGTAGGCAGCGGGGTGAATATCGGCTGTGGAACGATCACCGTCAACTATGACGGAAAGAATAAGTTTTTGACTACAATCGAAGATGATGCGTTTATCGGCTGTAATTCGAACCTCATCGCCCCGGTTACCGTTGGGAAAGGTTCGTACGTAGCGGCCGGCTCAACCATTAATAAAGATGTTCCGAAAGAGTCGCTGTCTATTGCAAGAGCACGGCAGACGAACAAAGAAAATTACGCACAGAAACTGAAATCCAAGAAAAAAGATTAATGGAGGGTTCGTTCCATGGCGGCTAAGGATTACCGAAACTCGGAGCTGAAGGTTTTTACTTTGAATTCCAACCCGGCGCTTGCAGAAGAGATTGCCAGCAATATCGGTATTGAGCTCGGGAAATGTACAGTAACTACGTTCAGTGATGGAGAAGTTCAAATCAACATTGATGAAAGTATTCGTGGTTGTGACGTATACGTGGTGCAATCGACAAGTTCACCGGTCAACCAGCACCTGATGGAACTTCTGATTATGATTGACGCACTGAAACGGGCGTCGGCAAACTCGATCAATATCGTCATGCCTTATTACGGGTACGCGAGACAGGACAGGAAAGCCCGGTCGCGTGAACCCATCACCGCTAAACTTGTAGCAGACCTGCTTCAGACTTCGGGAGCGGACCGGGTCATTATGATGGATCTTCATGCTCCGCAAATCCAGGGTTTCTTCGACATACCGATCGACAACCTTATCGGAGTACCTATCCTTTCCGAGTATTTCGAGAATAAGAATCTCGACGACATCGTTGTCGTATCGCCTGACCACGGCGGGGTGACACGCGCCAGAAAAATGGCAGACCGTCTCGGGGCCCCGATTGCCATTATCGATAAACGCCGGCCGCTGCCAAACGTGGCAGAGGTTATGAATATTGTCGGTAACATTGAAGGTAAGACAGCAATTCTGATCGATGATATCATCGACACGGCCGGTACCATCACTTTAGCAGCAAACGCACTGGTCGAGAACGGAGCGAAAGAAGTGTACGCCTGCTGTACACACCCTGTACTTTCAGGTCCGGCGATCGAACGCATCAATGATTCTAAAATCAAGGAACTGGTCGTCACGAACACGATTCCGCTTGGAGAAGATAAACAGATTGAGAAAGTCAACCCGCTCTCTGTTGCTCCGTTAATCAGTGAAGCGATTATTCGTGTGCACGAACGTCAGTCCGTAAGTATTCTTTTTGATTAATACGTTTACTCATACGTTAATGAGGGTATACAGTAACGATAAATATTTGGAGGTAGATGAAATTGGCTATTAAATTGAAAGCAACGAAAAGAGATAATCTGCAAAAATCCAGCACGAAGGAAATCCGTCAGCGCGGAGACGTTCCTGGTGTCGTATATGGTAAAGAAAAAGACCCGGTAACTCTTTCCGTAAACAGCATCGAACTTCTTAAAACGGTTCGTGACCACGGCAGAAACGCCATCATTTCCCTTGATGTTGAAGGTGGAGATACACTGGATGTAATGCTTCACGAGCACCAGATCGACCCGCTCAAAGACGAACTGATCCACGCGGATTTCTACGCGGTTAACATGCAGCAGGAAGTAGACGTGGAAGTTTCTATCAACGTGGAAGGAGAGCCTGAAGGCGTACGTGAAGGCGGCGTACTGCAGCAGCCTCTTTACGCTGTAGCTCTTCGTGCGAAGCCCGGTGACATTCCGGAGTCGATTACTGTGGACGTATCCGAACTTCAAATCGGCGACAGCCTGATGGTGAGCGACCTGAAAGAAGGACGTAACTACGAACTTCTTGAAGATGAGAATACGACAATCGTTTCCGTTACTCCTCCGGAAGAAGTTCCGACGGAGCCGGAAGAAGAGACAGACGAGCAGCCGGATATTCTTAAAGACCCGGATGAAGACGAAGATGAAGATAACGAGAATTCCTGATAAACGAGAGGAATGAGGAAGGGCGTAGCCGAAAAGGCGCGCCCTTTTCTTTCGTTAAGCTTTCGGTTTTTGCTATGCTATAATAACGGTAATCATTCAAAAGAAAAGGAAGTTCAACTTATGAAGTGTATCGTAGGACTGGGGAATCCCGGTAAGAAATATGAAGCTACCAGACATAACGCCGGTTTTCAGGTGATTGATGAGCTTGCAAAGCGGAACAACTGGACCGTGGAAAAGAAAAAGTTCAACAGCCTGTTCACGACGGAACACGTACGCGGGGAAAAGATCATTTTACTTAAACCTCAGACATATATGAATTTGTCGGGAGGAGCAGTACGTTCGTTTATGGATTATTTCGGACTCGGAGAAGAGGATCTGCTCGTCATTTATGATGATCTCGATCTCCTGCCCGGAAAAATCCGTCTGCGCCAAAAAGGTGGTCACGGGGGTCATAACGGAATCCGTGATATCATTGACCAGCTTGGTACGAAAGAGTTCAAGCGGCTGCGTGTGGGAATTGGAAAGCCGAAGAGCGACTCGGTCATTAACCACGTGCTCGACACATTCAGCAAAGAAGAGAAAA
Source organism: Salimicrobium jeotgali (assembly GCF_001685435.2). Classification (NCBI taxonomy): domain Bacteria; kingdom Bacillati; phylum Bacillota; class Bacilli; order Caryophanales; family Bacillaceae; genus Salimicrobium; species Salimicrobium jeotgali. Next base: position 2,642,320 of record NZ_CP011361.2, on the reverse strand, counting down.
AGTATATGGAAGACAGTATCGACCGTTCCGTAGAAGCGTGTGAGGCGTGGATGGAGAGAAGCTTCGATGAAGTTATGAATGAGTATAACAAGTAGGCGGACCAGGTGTCCGGGTCTGTTTTTTTACGATTATAAAAGATGAATTCGAGGGAGAGGAAGCTTTGAAGGTGGAGGGTTGGTTACTATGAATGGAATAAAACAATATTTACGTTCCCATGATGATATTGCTTCAGTTATCGAGGGGGTCAGTAGCGGTATAAAAGAACAGATGGTAGCCGGGGTTTCGGGGACGTCAAGAAGCATGCTGGTTTCCGTCGTGCAGGAAGCGGTGAAACGGCCGGTCCTTCTCGTCACCCATCAGCTGCATCAGGCTCAGCAGCTGTATGAAGACCTGCAGGAATGGGCAGACGACTGCCCGGTACATCTCTATCCGGTCAACGAACTGATCGCATCGGAAATCGCTATCGCCAGCCCCGAACTGAGAAGTCAGCGGATCGATGCTCTGGACGAATGGCTTCATGAAGACTCCGGTATTTTCATAGCACCTGTGGCGGCTTTAAAAAGAATAATGCCGCCTGTTTCGTATTGGAAAGAAGCTCAGCTTCATTTTGACATGGGAGAAGAAATCGATCTTGACCATACGTTGTCGAAACTTGTGAAAATCGGATATGAACGTACGGGCATGGTCTCTTCTCCGGGTGAGTTTTCGATGCGCGGGGGGATTCTTGACGTTTATCCCCTGACGGAGGAATACCCGGTCCGGATTGAGCTTTTTGATACGGAAGTGGACTCGATCCGTACCTTTGATGTCGAATCCCAACGCTCAAAAGAAAAGCTTGGGAGCACGGTGATCAGACCGGCGACGGAAATGCTTCTGAAACCGGAAGATTACGCCAGGGCTCTGAACAGACTCGAAGACGCCTATCAGGACACGGTCGGCAAGTGGTCGGACCAGGAAGCGAAACAGAGGTTGTTCGAAGAGATCTCGCATGACAAGGAACGGCTGGAACAGCAGGAACGCTTCGAGAATATGTACAAGTACATGGAATTTTTCTATGAAGAGACTTACAGCCTGCTCGATTACCTGTCGCAGGACGGGATCGTCGTGTTTGATGAAATGAGCAGAATTCAGGAAACAGCACAGCGACTGGATGAGGAGGAAGGAGAATGGCACCGGAACCTGCTTGAAAACGGGCGTACCGTGAGAGACTTGCAGGTGTCCCATGACTGGCATGATATATGGGCGAAAACGACTCATCAGCGCATTTACCTGTCCGTATTCATGAGACATATCCCCTCCACTCAGCCCGGGAATGTCGTCAACATAACAGGGCGGCAGATGCAGGAATTCCACGGCCAGATGAACTTACTGAAAAATGAGATGGATCGCTGGAAGAAGCAGGACTTCTCGGTCGTTATCGCGGCTTCGGGAGAGCAGCGGAAAGAGAAGGTCCAGGCGGTTCTCGATGATTATGAAATGGAGGCGGTAGTAGGGGAAGAGGATGTAACCCTGCCGGTGAGCACTCCGGTGATCATCGACAGCGCACTCCGGGCCGGTTTCGAATGGCCGCTCCACAAAATAGCTGTATTGACCGAAAGGGAACTGTTTAAAAAACGGGCACCTAAACGGAAAAAGAAAGAAAAGATTTCAAACGCCGAACGGATTAAGAGCTATCAGGAACTGAACGTCGGCGATTACGTCGTCCACTCCCACCACGGTATCGGTAAGTACCTCGGCATCGAAACGCTGGAGTCGAGCGGGACGCACAATGATTTCCTGATGGTGCAATACTCCGGGAATGATAAGCTGTTCGTGCCGGTGGATCAGATCGACCTGATCCAGAAATATGTCGGTTCTGAAGGAAAAGAGCCTAAAATTTATAAACTCGGCGGCTCCGAGTGGGCGAAAGTTAAGCGGCGCGTCCAGTCTTCGGTTGAAGATATAGCGGATGACCTTATTGAAATTTACGCCGAGCGTGAAGCGTCCAGGGGTCACTCCTTTGAGCAGGACGGGGAAATGCAGAAAGAGTTCGAGGAAGCTTTTCCTTACGAAGAGACTCCCGATCAGGTTCGTTGTATCGAAGAAATCAAACACGACATGGAACGGGTGCGCCCGATGGACCGCCTTCTATGCGGGGATGTCGGGTACGGGAAAACGGAAGTGGCTCTCCGTGCCGCTTTCAAAGCGATTGCGGAAGGAAAGCAGGTGGCGATACTTGTGCCGACTACGATCCTTGCCCAGCAGCACTACGAAACGCTGACGGAACGTATGCAGGATTTCGGAGTGAACATCGGTCTGATGAGCCGCTTCCGTACGAGAAAGCAGCAGAAGGATAATACGGACGGACTCCGAAAAGGGCTGGTTGATATTGTAGTGGGAACGCATCGTCTTCTGTCGAAAGATGTCGAGTTCAAAGATCTCGGTCTGCTTATCGTTGATGAAGAGCAGCGTTTTGGTGTGAAGCACAAAGAGAAGATCAAACAGCTGAAAGCGGACGTGGACGTTCTGACTCTCACGGCTACTCCCATACCGCGGACGCTGCACATGTCCATGCTCGGAGTACGGGACCTTTCCGTTATCGAAACCCCTCCGGAAAACAGGTTTCCCATTCAGACGTACGTCATCGAGTACAATCCGGTATTTATACGGGAAGCGGTGGAACGCGAGATGTCGCGGGACGGTCAGGTCTTCTTCCTGTACAACCGGGTGGACAGCATTGACCGGATGGCTTCCCACATATCCGAGCTCGTGCCGGATGCGAGAGTCGCAGTAGCTCACGGTCAGATGAATGAAACAGAGCTTGAGAATATTATGTTCGCCTTTCTGGAAGGGGAATATGACGTTCTCGTAAGTACTACAATCATTGAAACAGGCGTGGACATCCCTAACGTAAATACGCTTATCGTATATGACGCGGACAGAATGGGGCTCAGCCAGCTTTATCAGATACGCGGGCGCGTGGGCCGGTCCAACCGGGTCGCTTACGCTTATTTCACCTATCAGCAGAACAAGGTGCTGACGGAAATCGCGGAAAAACGTCTGGAAGCGATCAAAGAGTTCACGGAGCTCGGATCCGGGTTCAAGATTGCCATGCGTGATTTGTCGATCCGGGGAGCAGGGAACCTGCTCGGTGCCCAGCAGCACGGCTTCATCGATTCTGTCGGGTTCGATATGTATTCACAGATGCTGAAGGATGCGATCGAAGCGAAACGTCAGGGGAAAACGCCCGAGGCCATACAGCCGTTCCAGCCTGAACTCCAGCTGGATATCGACGCTTACCTTCCGGGTGATTACATCTCGGATGAGAAACAGAAGATCGACATGTATAAACGTTTTCAGACGATTGAATCGGAAGAGGATATCCAGGATCTTCGTGATGAGCTTATCGACCGCTTCGGAGACTATCCGGAACAGGTGGAGAAATTGTTCACAGTTTCCGTGCTGAAGCAGCAGGCGAAACAAAACCGTATTGAAGAAATCACGGAACAGAAGCACATGATCAAACTGGTGATGGAAAAAGAACAGAGCCAGGGCATCGACGGTTCCCGGCTGTTCGAAATGGCCAACCAGTACGGACGGATGGTGCAGCTTGGTACGGACGAGAACCAGCTGACGATCCGCTTCCGTCTGGACAGAAATACAAAACCGAGACGCTACGAGCTTATCGAGGAATTTCTGAGACGCCTTCCTTCTATGATGAGGGAAGATGTCGTGTAATTGCTGGAGACCCCCTGACTGCCGTTGCCTGCGCAAAAGAGGAACAGGCGGCAGGGGGGATTTTGGTTTTTGCGGTGAAGAACCAGAGCGGCACTGTGATATAATGGGAGTATTATTTTATAGTTGAAAGGTTTCCATATGAAAAATAGTTGGTTGCAAGGGACGGCCTGGCTGATGCTGGCCGGTCTTACAGGAAAAATATTGAGTGCCGGTTATCGCATTCCTCTGCAGAACCTGGGGGGCGATATCGGTTTTTATGTATATCAGCAAATATATCCAATTGTCGGAATAGGAATAATTTTTGCGCTCCAGGGGGTGCCGGCGGCGGTCTCCCGTGTGGTGGCCGAGAACAGGAAGCTTACGGCAGCTTCGTTCTATTTACCGGTCTTCCTCTGCCTCTCGGTGTTTTTCTGGCTGCTTGCGGGTGCAGGCTTTGTAAGTGCCGCATCCCTCGCCGGGCTGATGGATGACCGGAATCTAATAAGTTCTCTTAAGGCATCGTTCCTCGTCTTTCTTTTCGTCCCGTTTCTCGCACTGTTGCGGGGCGCGTTTCAGGGAGAAGAGGATATGAAGACCCCTGCTGTATCCCAGATCCTGGAACAATTTTTACGGGTGGCGGGCATTCTGATTGTAAGCACCATCGTCTACGTGACCGGAAGCGTCTATTTTATCGGAACCGGGACCGCTGCGGCGGTTATAACGGGCATGGTCGCGGCGACAGGTTATCTTTTTGTGAAATGGAAGAAGAGAGAGTTACAGGAGCAGTTACCTGCTGCCGTTTCTTCTTTTCCTTACGTAAAACAGGTGCTGTTCTACAGCGTGCTGATCAGCGTGAATTACATGATGCTTCTGCTTTTGCAGCTGACCGATGCCTTTACGTTCGTCCCTCTCCTCCTCGAGGACCACGGTATTTCTGTAACGGAAGCGAGGGAATGGAAGGGGATCTACGACAGGGCTCAGCCGCTTATCCAGCTCGTTACTGTTCTTGCCTCCTCGCTCGCATTATCCATATTGCCGGCCATCGTGCGCTCGGAACAATCCGTGGAACCGGTCCGTCAGGCAATGGCGCTCACTCTGGTTATCAGCACCGCCGCGAGTGTCGGACTGCTGCTTCTGTTTCCGGAAATAAACAGGTTGTTTTTTCAGGACGAGTCCGGCACCGGGGTGCTCCGGGTACAGATGGTGATGGTGATTCTGGTGTCGCTTGCCCTGACCGCCGCTTCCGCTCTGCAGGGACTTGGCTACGCTGCATGGACGGCAGCTTTAATCGGTGGCGGCTTAATAGTGAAAGCGGGCTTGAACGTAGTATTAATTCCGGAGTTCGGAACTTATGGGGCGGCGGTCGCTTCTGTCGCAGCCGTGAGCGTTGCCGCTTCCGGTAATCTTTTTTTACTGAAAAAGAAGTTGAACAGCAGGCTGTTTACGTGGAAGTGGGGTCGTATGTTACCTGCTCTTGCCGGTATGAGCCTTTTCGTACTCGCGTTAAAGTGGCTCTACATCCCGGAGGGCAGGCTTCTGCTTCTTCCCTGGGTACTTGCAGCTTCAGGCGGCGGGGCTATCGTGTATGCTCTGCTTCTTCGGCAGTTCAGGGTCCTGCCTGCGGAGGCCCTGCCGGCACAGTTTAGAAAATGGTTCATAAAGGAGAACGGATAGTATGGGGAAAATACGGATTATCGGACTCGGAGCTGGGGATCTCTCTCAGCTCTCGGTCGGCACGTACCGGAAACTGGTATCGGAAGAGAATAGTGTGTTCACCCGAACGCTGGACCATCCGGCTGTACGTGATTTGCAGGTGGAAGGCGTCCGGTTCATAAGTTTTGATGACGTTTATGAACGTTTCGATTCCTTTGAAAACGTTTATGGAACAATTACGGAGGAGCTGATCGAAAAAGCCCGGGACCGGGACATCTACTACACGGTCCCTGGTCATCCGATGGTCGCAGAGAAGACGGTTCAACTTCTTCTGGAGAACGGGGAGCTCGAGGTGGAAGTCGAAGGAGGACAGAGTTTCCTCGATGATACCTTCCGCACTCTGAAAATAGACCCGGTGGAAGGATTCCAGTTCATAGATGCCACCGGCTTTGAAAGGGAAGGGCTGACGTACCGGCAGCATACTCTGTTCTGTCAGGTGTACGATGCAATGATTGCTTCCGAAGTGAAACTTGTTTTACTTGAAGATCTTCCGGCAGACTATCCGGTGACGATCGTAACGGCAGCCGGAAGCGACAGGGAACGTGTGGAAACTGTGGAGCTCGCCGATCTTGACCGTACCGTGGAGGTGGACAACCTCACAAGTGTCTACGTCCCGCCGGCTTCAGGGGAAATACTGAGTCATCAGTTCCAGGAGCTGCGCGCCGTTATCCGTCGCCTCCGGGGCCCCGGCGGATGCCCGTGGGACCGGAAACAGACGCACACCTCCCTGAAAAAATATCTTATTGAAGAAGCTTACGAGGTTATTGAAGCCATCGACGAAGAGGATGACGAACACCTGGCAGACGAGCTGGGGGATGTGCTGCTGCAGGTGATGCTTCACAGTCAGATCGGCGAGGATGAAGGGTACTTCACAGTTGACGACGTCATCCGGGCAGTGACGGATAAAATGATCAGACGCCATCCGCACGTATTCGGTGAAGCAGACATGAATGAAGAGGAAATCAGCCGTAACTGGGAAGCCATCAAGCAGAAGGAGTCGCAAAACGCTCGCCGTGATTCGCTTCTCGACGGGGTGATGACCCACGCTCCGGCTCTTCTTCAGGCGATCGATCTTCAGAAGAAAGCGTCCAAAGTCGGTTTCGACTGGGATGACAAATCTATGGTTCTTGATAAAATGAAAGAAGAGTGGGAGGAGTATACGTCGGCTGATTCTCAGCGTGAACGGGAGAAGGAACTGGGCGACTTCCTTTTCACCATTGCAAACCTCGCAAGACACGACCGGATTGATGCAGAACTTGCGCTCCAGGAGACGAACAGAAAATTCCGCAGACGCTTCGCTTTTCTTGAAAAAGAAGCGGAACTTGGGAATGAAAAGCTGGAAGAAATGTCTCTTGAACAGTTGGAAGATTGGTGGCAGAAAGCTAAAGAGAAGGAGAGGACTACGGAATGAGACTTGATAAATTTTTGAAAAACGCCCGTCTGATTAAACGGAGAACCCTGGCTAAAGAAGTAGCCGATCAGGGCAGAATTAAAATCAACGGTCAGCCCGGAAAGGCTGCGAGCAAACTGAAAGTCGGGGACGAACTGTATATCCAGTTCGGGCAGAAACTTTTGACTATCGAAGTGAAAGAACTGAAAGAGACTGTACGTAAAGACGAAGCTGCCGACCTTTATGAAATCAAAAATGAAGAAGCGATCAATAAGGATTGATCCCGTCCGCTGCGCTTAGATGTCGGAGGAGCTGAAGAATATCAGCTTTTTAGTGAAAACGTGAAAAGATAGTAGGAGATTCACGGGATTTATAGGTTACATTTCAATAAAAACATGTATAATGAGTGTAAGGAGGCTTGTAAAACAATGAGTGAAAAGAAATCGGTTACACGGTTGGACTCTACATACATGGATCAGTATGAAGCACATGTAGAGCGGCAAAGAAGAAAAAAGAAGCGTTTGTTCCGCCGTCTGGCTTTATTTGGTTTGCTCATGCTGATTATAACGAGCTCACTCGCTGTTTATCATGTCCAACAACGTATGGTATACGCTGAAAAAGAAGCGGAGTATGAACAATTGCAGGAAGAGATGGCCAGTCTGGAAGATAAAGAATCGGACCTTAAGGAAGAGAAAGAACTCCTCCAGCAGGAAGAATACGTTCTTGAGATTGCCAGAAGTAATTACTTCTTCTCCAAAGAAGGAGAAATTATCTTTAAAATTCCCAATGAAGAACCTTCATATTGACACTTTTTTAAAAGCATATATATAATAAGATAGGAAATTCTTTTATCGAAATTTTAAGGAGGAGCATTTTTTTTATGGCCATTGAAGTAGGCAGCAAGTTACAGGGTAAGGTTACTGGTATCACTAATTTTGGAGCGTTCGTAGAGCTTCCGGAGGGACAGACTGGTCTCGTTCACATCAGTGAAGTCGCCGACAACTATGTGAAGGATATCAACGAACATTTAAGTCGTGGGGATGAAGTACAGGTAAAAGTCATTAATGTAGGAGACGATGGCAAGATAGGCCTCTCCATTAAAAAGGCGAAAGAAACACCGAAACGTACACAGCCTCAAAAGCCCCGGAAGCCGGAAGAATCTTTTGAACAAAAGATGAACCGCTTCATGAAAGATAGTGATGAGCGTTTGACGTCACTGAAAAAGCATACAGAATCGAAACGCGGAGGCCGCGGCTCTAAGAGAGGGTAGCTTGCTGTCTATAACAATCGATGAATGTTGCAGAAAAAGAGGCTCAATCTCAGATTAAATCAAAAAGAGCGGAAAACCAGGTATAGCTCCTGACTCCGCTCTTTTTTTATGCAACAAAAAAACCGTCTTCCGGATGGAAAACGGTCTGTAGTATGACCCGTACGGGACTCGAACCCGTGTTACCGCCGTGAAAGGGCGGTGTCTTAACCGCTTGACCAACGGGCCGCAAATGGCGGCGGAGGGAATCGAACCCACGACCTCACGGGTATGAACCGTACGCTCTAGCCAGCTGAGCTACGCCGCCGTTGTTTTAAGCACAAGGATTATAATACACAATCCTGAAAAGACTGTCAACGGGTATGGGATATTTTTTCACCGCGAATGTCTTCATTTTCCCGGGAAAAGGAAAGTGACTAAATATTGAACTGGAGCGAGGGATTTTTTTCTCAGGAACTCCCCGCTTTTCTTGTGCGGAATAACGTCCAGTGATAACATAAAAGGGCGACAGATGGGGGATGAAGATATGAAGAAGGTGGATACTTTCGTACAAAGGCACGGACTTATCAAAGAAGGAGATACGATAGTCGCCGCAATCTCCGGAGGTCCGGACTCTCTTGCACTGCTGCACTACCTTTCTGAGTTGAAACAATCTCTGTCACTGACGGTAATCCCGGCTTCCATCGATCATGGTCTCAGAGGAGAGGAGTCCCGGGAAGACGTGGCTTACGTAGCGGAAATATGTGAACGTCTCCACCTTCCCGTGGAGAAGATTACCCTGGATGTCGGCAGCTACATGAAAAAGAACAGTATGGGGACCCAGGAAGCGGCCCGCATTCTTCGCTATAAAGCACTTGCGGAAGTGATGTATACATATGAAGCAGACAGTCTGGCCCTCGGCCACCACGGAGACGATCAGGTGGAGACGCTGTTCATGCAGCTGACCCGTGGCGCGAGCCCCTCCGGAGTAACAGGCATGCCGGTTACGAGAAAATTCGCCGGCGGACAGATTATTCGGCCGCTGCTGGAGATGAGGAAAGAAGAACTGGAAGACTACTGTCGGGATGCAGGGCTCTCACCGCGATATGACCCTTCCAATGAAGAAACGGTGTATACGAGAAACGCCTTTCGCCATCGACTTATCCCTTTTTTGAAGGAACAGAACCCGAAGCTTCACACCCATATTCAAGCCTACAGTGAACGAAGGATAGAAGATGAAACGTTTCTTCTGGAGAAAGCGTCTGAAGTCATGAAGGAGCTCTCCTTTTCTGAAGGGAGAGTGGAAGCTGCTATCAGTTCTCTGCAACGTTATCCGATTGCTTTACAAAGAAGAGCCTTTCATCTAATATTGAACTATCTGTACAATGGACAGACAGAAAATATCACTTATGTTCATGAAGATTTGTTTTTACGGTTAATGGATGGTGATCGGGCAAACAGTACCCTGAATTTTCCGAAAGACCTTCATATTATCAGAGAATACGACAAGATTCTGTTCACATTTGAAGACCCGGAGCCTGCCTCCTATCGGCTGGAGCTCCAGCCCGGTGAATCCGTTCTTCTTCCCGGAGGAGACGGACTGGCAGCCGACTTCGTAACCGGAGCGGAAGAGGTATCTCCGAACGAATTTATATGTGATGAATCTCACGTGAGTTTCCCTCTGATTGTCAGAACCCGCCGGGATGGAGATCGAATGAAGCCTGCAGGAATGAAGGGGACGAAAAAGATAAAAGACATTTTCATCGATTGCAAAGTTCCCTTGAGAGAAAGGGAAGATTGGCCGGTCGTTACAGACAGTGATGGTACTGTTCTATGGATTCCCCGAATAAAAAAAGCGGCAGTGGAACAGACTACGGGTTCCCTGATCCGAGTGACTTACAACAGAGCTGGTAGGAGGAACGAGGATGCATAACGAAATAGAACGTATTTTGATTTCCGAAGAGGAAATACAGAACAAATGCAGTGAAATAGGCGGGGAACTTTCCCGTGAATATGAAAATAGCTTCCCATTGGCGATTTGCGTACTGAAAGGAGCTATGCCTTTCATGTCCGACCTTGTGAAGCGCATGGATATCCATCTGGAAATGGACTTTATGGACGTGTCCAGTTACGCAGGTATGCGTTCCACAGGAGAAGTCAAAATCGAGAAAGACCTCGATACGCAGGTGGAAGGCCGGGACCTTCTTATCATAGAAGATATCATTGACAGTGGCCGCACCCTCAACTATCTGGTGGACCTGTTTAAATACAGGAAAGCGAACTCCATAAAAATCGTGACGCTGCTCGACAAGCCTGCGGGACGGTATGCTCAGATCAAAGCGGACACTGTCGGTTTTGAAGTCCCGGATGAGTTTGTGGTAGGGTACGGACTGGATTACAACGAAAAATACAGAAACCTGCCGTACATCGGTGTTTTGAAACCGGAAATATACAGTGGGAAAAACGACTGACTTTCAGTAGTAATTATTTGTAGGAAAAGAATTTAATGTGATACTATTTACTATAGTTTTCTCTCACAGGAGGAGGTAGGCAATGAATCGGATATTCAGAAATACAATTTTTTACTTACTTATCTTCCTCGTTGTAATTGGCATATTAAGCCTGTTCCGAGGTCAAGGTGAGCCACAGGAAACACTTTCTGTGAACCAGTTTTTAGATAGACTTGATAATGGTGAAATACAGGAATTAACCTTACAGCCTGTCAACAACGTATATGTTGCTAAAGGTCAGCTGGAAGGGGAAGGAGAAGACAACTCCTTCAGTGTACATCTCCCTGCGAACGAACAGTTCATTTCCCAGGTGACAGAAACAGCGACCGGCCAGAGCATTCTGAACGTAGAAGAAGAAGAAGAGCCTAGTGCATGGGTGACGTTCCTTACAGGAATCATTCCTTTTGTCATTATCTTCATTCTGTTCTTCTTCCTGCTGAATCAGTCTCAGGGCGGTGGCGGCAAGGTCATGAACATGGGTAAAAGTAAAGCGAAAATGTACAGCGATGACAAGCAGAAAGTCCGCTTTAAAGACGTCGCAGGCGCCGATGAAGAGAAACAGGAACTTGTGGAGGTCGTCGATTTCCTTAAAGATCCGCGTAAATTCGCCCAGGTCGGCGCCCGTATTCCAAAAGGGGTGCTCCTCATGGGGCCTCCTGGTACAGGTAAGACTCTTCTTGCCCGTGCCGTAGCCGGAGAAGCAGGCGTACCTTTCTTCTCCATCAGTGGTTCCGACTTCGTTGAAATGTTTGTCGGTGTCGGTGCATCACGTGTCCGTGATCTCTTCGAAAACGCGAAGAAGAACGCTCCGTGTATCATCTTTATCGACGAGATGGACGCAGTGGGACGTCAGCGTGGCGCCGGTCTTGGCGGTGGTCACGATGAGCGTGAGCAGACGTTGAACCAGCTGCTTGTGGAAATGGACGGGTTCGGAGCCAATGAAGGAATCATCATGATTGCAGCTACCAACCGTCCGGATATCCTTGACCCTGCCCTGCTTCGTCCAGGACGTTTTGACCGTCAGATCACGGTTAACCGTCCGGATGTAAAAGGTCGTGAAGCTGTACTTGCAGTACACGTCCGGGAGAAACCTCTTAGTACGGATGTGGATCTGAAGACGATCGCTCTTCGTACACCAGGGTTCTCCGGTGCCGATCTTGAAAACCTCCTTAACGAGGCAGCTCTTGTAGCGGCACGAACGGATAAAGATAAGATTGAAATGGCGGATATCGATGAAGCGATCGACCGCGTAATCGCAGGTCCTGCCAAGAAGAGCCGGGTCATCTCGAAGAAAGAACGCGATATCGTTGCCCATCACGAAAGTGGTCACACTGTTATCGGTATGGTGCTGGATGATGCGGACATGGTCCACAAAGTTACAATTGTTCCGCGTGGTCAGGCCGGTGGTTATGCTGTAATGCTTCCGAGAGAAGACCGCTACTTCATGACTAAACCGGAACTCTTCGATAAAATTACCGGGCTGCTCGGTGGCCGGGTAGCAGAAGAGGTTATGTTCGGTGAAGTCAGTACCGGCGCCCATAACGACTTCCAGCGTGCTACGAGCATTGCCCGTAGCATGGTCACGGAGTACGGCATGAGTGAAAAACTCGGACCGCTCCAGTTCGGTTCCAGTCAGGGCGGCCAGGTATTCCTCGGCCGGGACATTCAGAACGAACAGAACTACAGTGATCAAATTGCTTTTGAAATTGACAGAGAAGTTCAGAACTTCATCAATTACTGTTATGATCGTGCCAAGCAGATCCTCACAGAGCATAAAGATAAGCTTGAACTGATGGCTCAGACGCTTCTCGAAGTAGAAACGCTCGATGCTACAGAAATCAAGTACCTGTTTGAGGAAGGCCGTATGCCTACGGAAGAAGAACTGGAAGAGCTGGCTCAAAAGAACAACTCTACTATTCACGAATCTTCTTCCCTGGAAGAAAGTGACGAATTGAAATCCAGTGCGCCATCTGCAGATAAGGAAAATGCCTCTTCTGAAGAGACGGAAGAAGAAACAGAAAAAACAGATGATAATGCTGATCGGACTCAGACAGACGACGAAGATAAGCGTTAATAAATGTTGGGAGTTTCGGGGGAGCTGTGCCATTGCGGTACAGCTCCCTTCTTTCGGCAACGGGTGAGAAATTATGATATTATAAATCCAGATGAAGTACGATACGAAGGTATGGGGGCTGTTTCTATGAATTTTGTACTCGACGTAGGGAACACAAACACGGTGTTAGGTGTTTTTAAGGAAGATGTATTAAAATATCATTGGCGGATCAAGACCGATCGTCACAAAACGGAAGATGAATACGGGATGCTCATCCAGTCACTGTTTGCTTATGAAGGTCTGTCGTTTTCGGATATTAAGGGTGTCACTATTTCTTCCGTGGTCCCTCCTATTATGCACTCGCTTGAACGGGTGGCAGAGAAATACTTTCACCGTAAGCCCATCGTTATCGGGACGGAAGAAGTGGAAGAAGGATTGGACATGGCTTACCCGAACCCTGCTGAAATCGGGGCGGACCGGATCGTGAACGCTGTCGGAGCCATCCATGATTATAAGACTCCGGCCATCATCATCGATTTTGGTACGGCTACCACGTACTGTTACATCGACGGAGAAAACCGGTATGCCGGAGGAGCGATTGCGCCGGGTATCAATATTTCCATGGAAGCCCTGTACGCAAAAGCGGCGAAGCTTCCTAAAATAGAAATCAAACAGCCGGGGGAAGTCGTAGGTCAGTCAACGGTGGAAGCGATGCAGTCCGGTGTTTTCTACGGGTATGTAGGACAGGTGGACGAAGTCGTACGCAGGATGAAGGAAGCGAACGGGGAGGCCCCTTCCGTTATTGCTACGGGAGGGCTGGCTGATCTGATTGCGAATGAATCACGGACGGTAGAACACGTCGATCCGTTTTTGACTTTAAAAGGATTGAACGTCATTTACCAGAGAAATAAGGATAAGGATATATTTCAAGGAGGTACAACATGAAAGATCATTTAATTCGGGCAACGGCTTTTGAAGGTCAGGTACGTGCGTATGCTATACAGTCTACGGACATGGTGGAAGAGGCGAGACGCCGTCACGATGCATGGGCTACTACATCGGCAGCGCTCGGCCGTACGCTTACCATCGGTTCCATGATGGGAGCGATGATGAAAGGCGACGACAAAATGACGATTAAGGTCGAAGGTAACGGTCCGGCCGGAGCGATTATTGTGGACGCTGCATCTACAGGGAATGTGCGCGGGTACATTCAAAACCCTCACGTGGACTTCGATTCCAATGAGCATGGAAAGCTCGACGTGGCCAGAGCTGTAGGAGACAGCGGTTCGATCAGCGTAGTCAAAGATCTTGGTCTGAAGGATTACTTCACAGGTCAAGTGCCGATTATTTCCGGGGAAATAGCTGAAGACTTCACGTATTACTTCACCAATTCCGAACAGGTTCCTTCGGCTGTAGGGGCCGGTGTACTGGTGGATACCGATTATACGATCAGTGCTTCGGGAGGTTTTATCATTCAGATGATGCCCGGAGCTTCGGAGGAGACGATCAGTGAGATCGAACGGAGACTTACTGAAATGAAGTCGGTGTCCACACTGGTTAACGAAGGTAAAACTCCGGAAGAAGTTCTGAACACCATTCTCGGTACGGAAAATGTGAAGGTTCTTGATTCCCTGCCTGTGGCTTTCGAATGCCATTGTTCCAGAGAAAGAATCGAGACAGCCATCGCCAGTCTCGGAGACGAAGAAATCGACCGTATGATAGAAGAAGATGGAGGCGCGGAAGCTACTTGCCATTTCTGCAACGAAGTGTACCAGCTTGATGAGCAGGATCTGAAAAGTCTTCAGTCCACTTCTTAAAAGATATAAGTACGACTACGGACCGGCAGAAGCCGGTCCGTTTTTTATTTCGGGAACTTCTAACCGGGTGGTTCCGCTTTTCTTGGCTAGCTGCACCACCCAGAAGCTCATGTCCTAAGCAGTACACTTATTTTCGGGAGAAGTCACCCGAAAAGTAAGCCTCCTGCTTACGCCAGCGCTTCTACCCGGAAGTTTACGCTTTTCGTTGTCCAGCTCCAGCGTCCAGAAATTCATGTCACAAGCAGCACGGATCAGTGAAAGGAAAAGTCACCTCTCACGTGACCGGTCTGCTTATGCCCTCATTTCTAATCGGACGCTTCCGCTTTTCGTTGTAATTGACATTTTCCCTGTTTTTCTTTATATTAGTATCAAACCCTATTAAAATGCTAGGAATTAGGAGTGGTCGAATGAGGATAGCTAATGACATTACGGAGCTCGTTGGAAAAACCCCTGTAGTTAAGCTGAACGGCAGCGCTGAAGAAGGCCATGCCGATATTTATCTTAAACTGGAATATATGAACCCCGGGAGTTCGGTCAAAGACAGAATAGCGCTCGCCATGATCGAGGCGGCCGAACAGGAAGGTAACCTGAAAGACGGGGACGTGATTGTCGAACCTACGAGTGGAAACACTGGTATTGGTATTGCGATGATCGCGGCTGCGAAAGGGTATAAGACGAAACTTGTCATGCCTGATACGATGAGCCAGGAACGGCGGAACCTCTTGAGAGCCTACGGGGCAGAACTTATACTTACCCCCGGCGCAGAAGGAATGAAGGGAGCTATAAGAAAAGCTTCTGAACTTAGTGAAAGCCACGGGTATTTTATGCCTCAGCAATTTGATAACCAGGCAAACGTGGAAGTGCACGCAAACACGACAGGACCTGAAATAGTGGAACAGATGGGTGAAGAACTGGACGCGTTCGTTGCAGGAATCGGTACAGGAGGTACTATTTCAGGTGCGGGCCGAGTGTTGAAAGAGAAATACAAAGATATCGAAATAGTAGCTGTCGAACCGGAAGACAGCCCTATCCTCTCCGGGGGAGAGCCGGGTCCTCACAAAATCCAGGGACTCGGAGCCGGTTTTATCCCGTCCATTCTCGATACGGATATAT
This sequence comes from Salimicrobium jeotgali, assembly GCF_001685435.2. Classification (NCBI taxonomy): domain Bacteria; kingdom Bacillati; phylum Bacillota; class Bacilli; order Caryophanales; family Bacillaceae; genus Salimicrobium; species Salimicrobium jeotgali. Next base: position 2,626,782 of record NZ_CP011361.2, on the reverse strand, counting down.
ATTCCGAAGTTATCCAGGTGACGACGGATCAGTCATTTGAAGAAGCGCGAGCAGCAGCGCGTAAAGATGGTGTACTGGGAGGAATTTCCTCCGGGGCCGCTATTTATGCAGCCAAACAAGTGGCGAAACGGCTAGGAAAAGGGAAGAAAGTACTTGCAATCATTCCAAGTAACGGAGAACGTTACCTTTCGACACCGCTGTATCAGTTCGATGACGAATAATGTAACTGCATCCTTAAAAGGGTGCAGTTTTATTTTTGAAAAGAATCGGTTATTATCGGTATAGAAAACGACAAAAGTCAGGTGGGTGAAAATGAATAACATACGGATTGGACGACGAACGTATGACTTGGATGAAGAGACCCTGGTGATGGGTATTCTGAATGCCACTCCCGATTCCTTTTCGGACGGGGGCCGTTTCAATGATGTTTCCCATGCCGTAGAACATGCGGTACAAATGGTGTCAGATGGTGCTTCCATTATAGATATCGGCGGGGAGTCGACAAGACCGGGACATGAGCCTGTTTCGGAACAGGAAGAGATTGAAAGGATTGTTCCGATAATACGTGAAGTACGAAAAGAGATCACCGTTCCTATTTCTATTGATACGTACAAAGCGGAGGTGGCCAGGCAGGCGATCGAAGCAGGTGCCGATATTATCAACGATGTCTGGGGAGCGAAGCGTGATCCTCGTATTGCCGAAGTTGCTGCTGCCTGCGGGGTACCGATTATCCTTATGCACAACCGGGAGGAGCGTAACTACTCATCTCTCATTGAAGATATGAAAGCGGATCTTCTGGAGAGTGTGGAAATCGCACGGGGCAGAGGGGTACCGGAAGCGGATATTATTCTGGACCCGGGCATCGGTTTTGCGAAGACGATGCAGGATAACATGGTGGCGATGCGTCACTTAAAAGAATTCAAAGAGCTGGGTTACCCGCTCCTTCTCGGAAGTTCCAGGAAACGTTTTATCGGCAGCGTGCTGAACACGGAGACCGAAGACCGTATGGAAGGTACCGGAGCGACCGTATGTTACGGCATTACCCAGGGCGTGGGTATCGTAAGAGTGCACGACGTGAAAGAAATCGTACGAATGACGAAAATGATGGACGCAATGATGGGAAGAGGTGAGTGGAATGGATAAAATATATTTGAACAACATGAAGTTTTACGGATACCACGGGGTTTTTCCGGAGGAGAATAAACTGGGGCAGCATTTCACGGTAGATTTGCAGTTGGAAGCTGAATTGAAAGAAGCGGCATCAACGGACGACGTTTCGAAGTCGATCGATTACGGAGCGGTACATGAAGTTACGAAAGAAATCGTGGAAGGTCCTGCGAGAAACCTTGTTGAAACTGTAGCCGAGGAAATAGCCGACAAACTGTTTGCAGAGTTCGCGATGCTTGAAGCCTGCCAGGTGAGAGTGAACAAACTGCATCCTCCGATTCCGGGACATTATGATTCGGTGTCCATTGAGATATACCGGAGTCGTGACTGATGAATACAGCTTACGTAGCCCTGGGTTCAAACATTGACCCGCGGAAAACATATTTTCAGGAAGCGATCCGCCTTCTCGGGGAGCACCCTTCTGTAAAGGTGGAGCGGTTCTCTGCACTTTACGAGACGGATCCGGTCGGGTACGTGGAACAGGAAGATTTTCTTAACATGGTAATTATGCTCAGCACTTCCCTTGAACCGCTGGAGCTTCTTGATGTGTGCCAGAATATTGAGCTGGAGCTTGGAAGAGAACGTCTTGTGAAGTGGGGCCCAAGGACGATAGACCTTGATATACTGGCTTTCAACCGGAAAGAAATCAACACCGATCGTCTCGTTTTGCCGCACCCTCATCTGCATGAGCGGGCTTTTGCCCTCATCCCTCTGGCGGATGTCGAAAAAAAGCTCATCATCCCCAATGACGGGAAAAGCGTAGAGGAGCTGGTGGAAAGATTATCGGAACAAGAGTGGAAGGCAGTGAGAAAGGTGGACTGCAGGCTTTAGTACAGCCCGGTGAAAAGCGCTCAAACCGTTGACACCCGGGATGGTCTTTTCTATACTATTCAATAGTATGATACTGCCAGTGTGTGATTTGCTGGCAGTATTCTATTTTGAAGCGGTGAAATCAAACATAGAACGGAGTGAGAAACATGGCTGATGAGATGAATGAATATATGCAGGTACGTCTCGACAAAATGAACAGCTATAGAGAACAGGGGATCGACCCTTTTGGAGACAAGTTCGAGCGTACGCATTTAGCTCAGGATCTGCACGAGTCATATGAAGAGGTTACGAAAGAGGAGCTTGAAGAGAAACAGGTGCCGGCTGTCGTTGCGGGGAGAATTATGACAAAACGCGGCAAGGGGAAAACGGGTTTCGCTCACATCCAGGACTTAAGTGGTCAGATTCAGCTTTATGTCCGGAAAGATGAAATCGGAGAAGAGAATTATGAGCTTTTCAAATCGGCGGACATGGGAGATATCGTCGGGGTGGAGGGTGTTATGTTCAAAACGAACGTCGGCGAACTATCCGTCAAAGCACAGAAGTTCCATATGCTGACGAAATCCCTGCGTCCCCTCCCGGAGAAGTTCCATGGTCTGAAAGATGTGGAACAGCGTTATCGTCAGCGCTACCTGGATCTTATTACGAATCCTTCGAGTAAAGAAACGTTTATTACCCGGAGTAAAATCATCCAGTCGATGCGCCGTTATCTCGATGGTCTCGGCTTCCTCGAAGTAGAGACACCTATGATGCACGGTATTCCTGGCGGAGCGGCAGCACGTCCGTTCGTAACTCACCACAATGCTCTTGATACGGAGCTATATATGAGGATCGCCATTGAACTTCACTTGAAGCGCCTTATCGTGGGCGGCCTGGAAAAAGTTTACGAAATCGGACGCGTCTTCCGTAATGAAGGAGTATCCACACGCCATAACCCCGAGTTCACAATGCTTGAGCTGTATGAAGCTTTCGGAGATTACCGCGATATTATGGATCTCACGGAAGAACTGATAGCTCATATTGCAAAAGACGTTCTTAATACAAGTAAAATAGCTTACGGGGAACAGGAGATCGACCTTGAACCGAAATGGACACGACTGCATATGGCGGACGCCATCAAAGAAGAGACAGGTGTAGATTTCCGGAAAGAGATGTCGGATGATGAAGCCCGTCAGTTAGCTGAAAAACACGGAGTGGAGATCGATAAAAACATGGCATTCGGACATATTATGAATGAATTCTTCGAACAGAAAGTCGAAGAGAAGCTTATTCAGCCTACTTTCATATACGGTCATCCTGTAGAAATTTCTCCACTTGCAAAACAGAACCCGGACGATAAACGCTTTACGGATCGTTTCGAACTGTTCATCGTCGGCAGGGAACACGCTAACGCATTTTCCGAGCTGAATGACCCGATAGATCAGCGGAAGAGGTTTGAAGCCCAGGTGGAGGAAAGAGAAGCCGGGAATGATGAAGCTCACCTTATGGATGAAGATTTCCTCGAATCTCTGGAATACGGGATGCCGCCGACAGGCGGTCTCGGCATAGGAGTCGATCGTCTCGTAATGCTTTTGACAAATTCTTCTTCTATTCGTGATGTTCTGTTATTCCCACAAATGAAGCAAAAGTGAAGATTATAAAAAAACCGTCCTTCAGAGGGGCGGTTTTTCTATTATTACTTAAAATACCTGCAAATGTTTTTCAGAAAAAACTTTTAATTAAACAACTATTGCACCTGATTCTGAATCGTGATAAATTATTATTTGTCGCATTAAGAAAGCCGGGAACGGCAGACGATGCGAAACAAAAAAATATATAAAGTTGTTGACGGGAAACCTTCAGCATGATATATTAATTAAGTCGCTGTTTTGAGGCGACGCTGTAATGGATCTTTGAAAACTGAACAATGTTTTATGCCATGCGTCAATTTTTTGAACGAATTATGATTGAGCTAATCAATCTCTTTTATGGAGAGTTTGATCCTGGCTCAGGACGAACGCTGGCGGCGTGCCTAATACATGCAAGTCGAGCGCGGGAAGCGAGCAGAAGCCCTTCGGGGCGGATGCTCGTGGAACGAGCGGCGGACGGGTGAGTAACACGTGGGCAACCTGCCTGTAAGACCGGAATAACCCCGGGAAACCGGGGCTAATGCCGGATAACCCAACGGTTCTCCTGAACCGATGGTAAAAGGATGGCTTCTTGCTATCGCTTACAGATGGGCCCGCGGCGCATTAGCTGGTTGGTGAGGTAACGGCTCACCAAGGCGACGATGCGTAGCCGACCTGAGAGGGTGATCGGCCACACTGGGACTGAGACACGGCCCAGACTCCTACGGGAGGCAGCAGTAGGGAATCTTCCGCAATGGACGAAAGTCTGACGGAGCAACGCCGCGTGAATGATGAAGGTCTTCGGATCGTAAAATTCTGTTGTGAGGGAAGAACAAGGATCGTGCGAACAGAGCGGTCCCTTGACGGTACCTCACGAGGAAGCCCCGGCTAACTACGTGCCAGCAGCCGCGGTAATACGTAGGGGGCAAGCGTTGTCCGGAATTATTGGGCGTAAAGGGCACGCAGGCGGTTCCTTAAGTCTGATGTGAAAGCCCGTGGCTCAACCACGGATGGCCATTGGAAACTGGGGAACTTGAGAACTGAAGAGGAGAGTGGAATTCCACGTGTAGCGGTGAAATGCGTAGATATGTGGAGGAACACCAGTGGCGAAGGCGACTCTCTGGTCGGTTTCTGACGCTGAGGTGCGAAAGCGTGGGTAGCAAACAGGATTAGATACCCTGGTAGTCCACGCCGTAAACGCTGAGTGCTAGGTGTTAGGGGGCTTCCACCCCTTAGTGCTGAAGTTAACGCATTAAGCACTCCGCCTGGGGAGTACGGCCGCAAGGCTGAAACTCAAAGGAATTGACGGGGGCCCGCACAAGCGGTGGAGCATGTGGTTTAATTCGAAGCAACGCGAAGAACCTTACCAGGTCTTGACATCCTTGGCTACTTCCAGAGATGGAAGGTTCCCTTCGGGGACCAAGTGACAGGTGGTGCATGGTTGTCGTCAGCTCGTGTCGTGAGATGTTGGGTTAAGTCCCGCAACGAGCGCAACCCCTAATCTTAGTTGCCAGCATTCAGTTGGGCACTCTAAGGTGACTGCCGGTGACAAACCGGAGGAAGGCGGGGATGACGTCAAATCATCATGCCCCTTATGACCTGGGCTACACACGTGCTACAATGGATGGGACAAACGGAAGCGAACCCGCGAGGGGTAGCCAATCCGAGAAACCCATTCTCAGTTCGGATTGCAGGCTGCAACTCGCCTGCATGAAGCCGGAATCGCTAGTAATCGCAGATCAGCATGCTGCGGTGAATACGTTCCCGGGCCTTGTACACACCGCCCGTCACACCACGAGAGTTGGCAACACCCGAAGCCGGTGAGGTAACCTTTACAGGAGCCAGCCGTCGAAGGTGGGGCCAATGATTGGGGTGAAGTCGTAACAAGGTAGCCGTATCGGAAGGTGCGGCTGGATCACCTCCTTTCTAAGGATAGGAACGGGTCTTTCCCCTTACGGGAAGGATCCGCACGAACCGGGCGCTCTTATGGAGCGCTCCGGCGCATGGCTAAAACATGTTCAGTTTTGAGAGATCTATGCTCTCTTTGAACCTTGAAAACTGGATAAGAAACAAACAGACAATATCGTAAGATATTGATCTGGACCAACATCGATCTTTATTTTAGAATGAAGCGTCTTTTCACTAGTATAGTGAAGAAATGAAGGGCGCACGGTGGATGCCTTGGTACCAGGAGCCGATGAAGGACGGGACAAACACCGAAATGCTTCGGGGAGCCGTAAGTAGGCGTTGATCCGAAGATGTCCGAATGGGGGAACCCACTGTCCGTTATGGGACAGTACCGATCACTGAATACATAGGTGGTCGGAGGTAGACCCGGGGAACTGAAACATCTCAGTACCCGGAGGAGAGGAAAGCAAATGCGATTTCCCGAGTAGCGGCGAGCGAAACGGAACCAGCCCAAACCAGAGAGCTTGCTCTCTGGGGTTGTAGGACACTCCCTTGGAGTTACCAAGAGGGAGGATAGGCGAATCGGACTGGAACGTCCAGCCATAGCAGGTAACAGCCCTGTAGCCGACATCCTCCCTCCTCCGGAGTGGATCCTGAGTACGGCGAAACACGAGAAATTTCGTCGGAATCCGGGAGGACCATCTCCCAAGGCTAAATACTCCCTGGTAACCGATAGTGAACCAGTACCGTGAGGGAAAGGTGAAAAGCACCCCGGAAGGGGAGTGAAAGAGAACCTGAAACCGTGTGCCTACAAGTAGTCGGAGCCCGTTAATGGGTGACGGCGTACCTTTTGTAGAATGGACCGGCGAGTTACGATCGGCTGCAAGGTTAAACACCGTAGGTGTGGAGCCGCAGCGAAAGCGAGTCTGAACAGGGCGTCTCGAGTAGACGGTCGTAGACCCGAAACCGTGTGATCTACCCATCTCCAGGGTGAAGGTCAGGTAATACTGACTGGAGGCCCGAACCCACGTAAGTTGAAAATTACGGGGATGAGGGGTGGGTAGGGGTGAAATGCCAATCGAACACGGAGATAGCTGGTTCTCTCCGAAATAGCTTTAGGGCTAGCCTTCGGCCAGGAGTCCTGGAGGTAGAGCACTGATTGGATGAGGGGCCCCTACCGGGTTACCGAGTTCAGTCAAACTCCGAATGCCAGCGACTCGCGTCGAGGAGTCAGACCATGGGTGAGAAGGTTCATGGTCAAGAGGGGAACAGCCCAGACCGTCAGCTAAGGTCCCTAAGTGTGTGTTAAGTGGAAAAGGATGTGGCGTTGCTTAGACAACCAGGATGTTAGCTTAGAAGCAGCTATCATTGAAAGAGTGCGTAATAGCTCACTGGTCGAGTGACGCTGCGCCGAAAATGTACCGGGGCTAAACACACCACCGAAGCTACGGATTTGCATCGATGATGCAAGTGGTAGGAGAGCGTTCCAGGAGCTGTGAAGTCAGACCGTGAGGACTGGTGGAGCGACTGGAAGTGAGAATGCCGGTATAAGTAGCGAAAAAAGAGTGAGAATCTCTTTCACCGTAAGCCTAAGGGTTCCTGAGGAAGGCTCGTCCACTCAGGGTTAGTCGGGACCTAAGCCGAGGCCGAAAGGCGTAGGCGATGGACAACAGGTGGAGATTCCTGTACCACCCGCCTCCGTTCGAGCGAACGGGGGGACGCAGGAGGATAGGGAGAGCGCACCATTGGATGTGTGCGTCCAAGCTGTGAGCGCGTCGGATAGGCAAATCCGTCCGGCAAGTGCAAGCAGTGATGGGGAGAGAACATGAGTATCGAAGCTCCTGATTTCACACTGCCAAGAAAAGCCTCTAGCGAGGATGGCGGGTGCCCGTACCGCAAACCAACACAGGTAGGCGAGGAGAGTATCCTAAGGTGATCGGGAGAACTCTCGTTAAGGAACTCGGCAAAATGACCCCGTAACTTCGGGAGAAGGGGTGCTCCTCTGCCGAGGAGCCGCAGTGAAGAGGCCCAAGCGACTGTTTACCAAAAACACAGGTCTCTGCGAAACCGTAAGGTGAAGTATAGGGGCTGACACCTGCCCGGTGCTGGAAGGTTAAGGGGATGCGTTAGCGTAAGCGAAGCGTTGAACCGAAGCCCCAGTAAACGGCGGCCGTAACTATAACGGTCCTAAGGTAGCGAAATTCCTTGTCGGGTAAGTTCCGACCCGCACGAAAGGTGCAACGACTTGGGCACTGTCTCAACGAGAGACCCGGTGAAATTATACGATGCGTGAAGATGCGCATTACCCGCGACAGGACGGAAAGACCCCGTGGAGCTTTACTGTAGCCTGATATTGAATGTTGGTATCGCTTGTACAGGATAGGTGGGAGCCATCGAAACCGGAGCGCAAGCTTCGGTGGAGGCGCCCGTGGGATACCACCCTGGCGGTACGGACATTCTAACCCAGGACCGTGATCCGGTCCGGAGACAGTGTCAGGTGGGCAGTTTGACTGGGGCGGTCGCCTCCCAAAAAGTAACGGAGGCGCTCAAAGGTTCCCTCAGAATGGTTGGAAATCATTCGCAGCGTGTAAAGGCACAAGGGAGCTTGACTGCGAGACCTACAAGTCGAGCAGGGACGAAAGTCGGACTTAGTGATCCGGCGGTACCGCATGGAAGGGCCGTCGCTCAACGGATAAAAGCTACCCCGGGGATAACAGGCTTATCTCCCCCAAGAGTCCACATCGACGGGGAGGTTTGGCACCTCGATGTCGGCTCATCGCATCCTGGGGCTGTAGTCGGTCCCAAGGGTTGGGCTGTTCGCCCATTAAAGCGGTACGCGAGCTGGGTTCAGAACGTCGTGAGACAGTTCGGTCCCTATCCGTCGTGGGCGTTGGAAATTTGAAAGGAGCTGTCCTTAGTACGAGAGGACCGGGATGGACACACCGCTGGTGTACCAGTTGTTCCGCCAGGAGCATTGCTGGGTAGCTACGTGTGGACGGGATAAGTGCTGAAAGCATCTAAGCATGAAGCCCCCCTTGAGATGAGATTTCCCTTTACAGAGATGCCTCTGAGACGAAGAGGTTGATAGGTCCGGTGTGGAAGCGTGGCGACACGTGCAGCAGACGGATACTAATCCATCGAGATCTTCTCTATACGTTGGTCGTATGTTTCTTATCCAGTTTTGAAGGTTTTTCAAAAAACCTCTTGAAATTTGTTCGAAAGAACAATATAATAATCTTTGTCCTTAAAAAGGTTTGGTGGCAATAGCGAAGAGGTCACACCTGTTCCCATGCCGAACACAGAAGTTAAGTTCTTCCGCGCCGATGGTAGTCGGGGTTACCCCCCGCAAGAGTAGGGCGCTGCCAAACTTTATCTGGAGGATTAGCTCAGCTGGGAGAGCACTTGCCTTACAAGCAAGGGGTCGCAGGTTCGAGCCCTGCATCCTCCACCATTTTGCCGGCCTAGCTCAATTGGTAGAGCAACTGATTTGTAATCAGTAGGTTGGGGGTTCAAGTCCTCTGGCCGGCACCATTTCATATTTATGAGCCATTAGCTCAGCTGGTAGAGCATCTGACTTTTAATCAGAGGGTCGGAGGTTCGAGCCCTCCATGGCTCATAGTTCATATGCGGGTGTGGCGGAATTGGCAGACGCGCTAGATTTAGGATCTAGTGTCTTACGACGTGGGGGTTCAAGTCCCTCCACCCGCATTTTGCTGCGGAAGTAGTTCAGCGGTAGAACACCACCTTGCCAAGGTGGGGGTCGCGGGTTCGAATCCCGTCTTCCGCTCTTTACTTAATTTATTTGTGCGGTCGCGATAGCGGCAAAATGCCATGCCGGGGTGGCGGAATTGGCAGACGCACAGGACTTAAAATCCTGCGGTGGGTCTACCACCGTGCCGGTTCGAGTCCGGCCCTCGGCACCATATTCATATGCGCCCGTAGCTCAATTGGATAGAGCGTCTGACTACGGATCAGAAGGTTAGGGGTTCAAGTCCTCTCGGGCGCACCACTCATACGGGAAGTAGCTCAGCTTGGTAGAGCACTTGGTTTGGGACCAAGGGGTCGCAGGTTCGAATCCTGTCTTCCCGACCATTTTTTCGGGGCCTTAGCTCAGCTGGGAGAGCGCCTGCTTTGCACGCAGGAGGTCAGCGGTTCGATCCCGCTAGGCTCCACCATTTGATTTTTAGTAGATCTTTGAAAACTGAACAATGTTTTATGCCATGCGTCAATTTTTTGAACGAATTATGATTGAGCTAATCAATCTCTTTTATGGAGAGTTTGATCCTGGCTCAGGACGAACGCTGGCGGCGTGCCTAATACATGCAAGTCGAGCGCGGGAAGCGAGCAGAAGCCCTTCGGGGCGGACGCTCGTGGAACGAGCGGCGGACGGGTGAGTAACACGTGGGCAACCTGCCTGTAAGACCGGAATAACCCCGGGAAACCGGGGCTAATGCCGGATAACCCAACGGTTCTCCTGAACCGATGGTAAAAGGATGGCTTCTTGCTATCGCTTACAGATGGGCCCGCGGCGCATTAGCTGGTTGGTGAGGTAACGGCTCACCAAGGCGACGATGCGTAGCCGACCTGAGAGGGTGATCGGCCACACTGGGACTGAGACACGGCCCAGACTCCTACGGGAGGCAGCAGTAGGGAATCTTCCGCAATGGACGAAAGTCTGACGGAGCAACGCCGCGTGAATGATGAAGGTCTTCGGATCGTAAAATTCTGTTGTGAGGGAAGAACAAGGATCGTGCGAACAGAGCGGTCCCTTGACGGTACCTCACGAGGAAGCCCCGGCTAACTACGTGCCAGCAGCCGCGGTAATACGTAGGGGGCAAGCGTTGTCCGGAATTATTGGGCGTAAAGGGCACGCAGGCGGTTCCTTAAGTCTGATGTGAAAGCCCGTGGCTCAACCACGGATGGCCATTGGAAACTGGGGAACTTGAGAACTGAAGAGGAGAGTGGAATTCCACGTGTAGCGGTGAAATGCGTAGATATGTGGAGGAACACCAGTGGCGAAGGCGACTCTCTGGTCGGTTTCTGACGCTGAGGTGCGAAAGCGTGGGTAGCAAACAGGATTAGATACCCTGGTAGTCCACGCCGTAAACGCTGAGTGCTAGGTGTTAGGGGGCTTCCACCCCTTAGTGCTGAAGTTAACGCATTAAGCACTCCGCCTGGGGAGTACGGCCGCAAGGCTGAAACTCAAAGGAATTGACGGGGGCCCGCACAAGCGGTGGAGCATGTGGTTTAATTCGAAGCAACGCGAAGAACCTTACCAGGTCTTGACATCCTTGGCTACTTCCAGAGATGGAAGGTTCCCTTCGGGGACCAAGTGACAGGTGGTGCATGGTTGTCGTCAGCTCGTGTCGTGAGATGTTGGGTTAAGTCCCGCAACGAGCGCAACCCCTAATCTTAGTTGCCAGCATTCAGTTGGGCACTCTAAGGTGACTGCCGGTGACAAACCGGAGGAAGGCGGGGATGACGTCAAATCATCATGCCCCTTATGACCTGGGCTACACACGTGCTACAATGGATGGGACAAACGGAAGCGAACCCGCGAGGGGTAGCCAATCCGAGAAACCCATTCTCAGTTCGGATTGCAGGCTGCAACTCGCCTGCATGAAGCCGGAATCGCTAGTAATCGCAGATCAGCATGCTGCGGTGAATACGTTCCCGGGCCTTGTACACACCGCCCGTCACACCACGAGAGTTGGCAACACCCGAAGCCGGTGAGGTAACCTTTACAGGAGCCAGCCGTCGAAGGTGGGGCCAATGATTGGGGTGAAGTCGTAACAAGGTAGCCGTATCGGAAGGTGCGGCTGGATCACCTCCTTTCTAAGGATAGGAACGGATCTTTCCCCTTACGGGAAGGATCCGCACGAACCGGGCGCTCTTATGGAGCGCTCCGGCGCATGGCTAAAACATGTTCAGTTTTGAGAGATCTATGCTCTCTTTGAACCTTGAAAACTGGATAAGAAACAAACAGACAATATCGTAAGATATTGATCTGGACCAACATCGATCTTTATTTTAGAATGAAGCGTCTTTTCACTAGTATAGTGAAGAAATGAAGGGCGCACGGTGGATGCCTTGGTACCAGGAGCCGATGAAGGACGGGACAAACACCGAAATGCTTCGGGGAGCCGTAAGTAGGCGTTGATCCGAAGATGTCCGAATGGGGGAACCCACTGTCCGTTATGGGACAGTACCGATCACTGAATACATAGGTGATCGGAGGTAGACCCGGGGAACTGAAACATCTCAGTACCCGGAGGAGAGGAAAGCAAATGCGATTTCCCGAGTAGCGGCGAGCGAAACGGAACCAGCCCAAACCAGAGAGCTTGCTCTCTGGGGTTGTAGGACACTCCCTTGGAGTTACCAAGAGGGAGGATAGGCGAATCGGACTGGAACGTCCAGCCATAGCAGGTAACAGCCCTGTAGCCGACATCCTCCCTCCTCCGGAGTGGATCCTGAGTACGGCGAAACACGAGAAATTTCGTCGGAATCCGGGAGGACCATCTCCCAAGGCTAAATACTCCCTGGTAACCGATAGTGAACCAGTACCGTGAGGGAAAGGTGAAAAGCACCCCGGAAGGGGAGTGAAAGAGAACCTGAAACCGTGTGCCTACAAGTAGTCGGAGCCCGTTAATGGGTGACGGCGTACCTTTTGTAGAATGGACCGGCGAGTTACGATCGGCTGCAAGGTTAAGCACCGTAGGTGTGGAGCCGCAGCGAAAGCGAGTCTGAACAGGGCGTCTCGAGTAGACGGTCGTAGACCCGAAACCGTGTGATCTACCCATCTCCAGGGTGAAGGTCAGGTAATACTGACTGGAGGCCCGAACCCACGTAAGTTGAAAATTACGGGGATGAGGGGTGGGTAGGGGTGAAATGCCAATCGAACACGGAGATAGCTGGTTCTCTCCGAAATAGCTTTAGGGCTAGCCTTCGGCCAGGAGTCCTGGAGGTAGAGCACTGATTGGATGAGGGGCCCCTACCGGGTTACCGAGTTCAGTCAAACTCCGAATGCCAGCGACTCGCGTCGAGGAGTCAGACCATGGGTGAGAAGGTTCATGGTCAAGAGGGGAACAGCCCAGACCGTCAGCTAAGGTCCCTAAGTGTGTGTTAAGTGGAAAAGGATGTGGCGTTGCTTAGACAACCAGGATGTTAGCTTAGAAGCAGCTATCATTGAAAGAGTGCGTAATAGCTCACTGGTCGAGTGACGCTGCGCCGAAAATGTACCGGGGCTAAACACACCACCGAAGCTACGGATTTGCATCGATGATGCAAGTGGTAGGAGAGCGTTCCAGGAGCTGTGAAGTCAGACCGTGAGGACTGGTGGAGCGACTGGAAGTGAGAATGCCGGTATAAGTAGCGAAAAAAGAGTGAGAATCTCTTTCACCGTAAGCCTAAGGGTTCCTGAGGAAGGCTCGTCCACTCAGGGTTAGTCGGGACCTAAGCCGAGGCCGAAAGGCGTAGGCGATGGACAACAGGTGGAGATTCCTGTACCACCCGCCTCCGTTCGAGCGAACGGGGGGACGCAGGAGGATAGGGAGAGCGCACCATTGGATGTGTGCGTCCAAGCTGTGAGCGCGTCGGATAGGCAAATCCGTCCGGCAAGTGCAAGCAGTGATGGGGAGAGAACATGAGTATCGAAGCTCCTGATTTCACACTGCCAAGAAAAGCCTCTAGCGAGGATGGCGGGTGCCCGTACCGCAAACCAACACAGGTAGGCGAGGAGAGTATCCTAAGGTGATCGGGAGAACTCTCGTTAAGGAACTCGGCAAAATGACCCCGTAACTTCGGGAGAAGGGGTGCTCCTCTGCCGAGGAGCCGCAGTGAAGAGGCCCAAGCGACTGTTTACCAAAAACACAGGTCTCTGCGAAACCGTAAGGTGAAGTATAGGGGCTGACACCTGCCCGGTGCTGGAAGGTTAAGGGGATGCGTTAGCGTAAGCGAAGCGTTGAACCGAAGCCCCAGTAAACGGCGGCCGTAACTATAACGGTCCTAAGGTAGCGAAATTCCTTGTCGGGTAAGTTCCGACCCGCACGAAAGGTGCAACGACTTGGGCACTGTCTCAACGAGAGACCCGGTGAAATTATACGATGCGTGAAGATGCGCATTACCCGCGACAGGACGGAAAGACCCCGTGGAGCTTTACTGTAGCCTGATATTGAATGTTGGTATCGCTTGTACAGGATAGGTGGGAGCCATCGAAACCGGAGCGCAAGCTTCGGTGGAGGCGCCCGTGGGATACCACCCTGGCGGTACGGACATTCTAACCCAGGACCGTGATCCGGTCCGGAGACAGTGTCAGGTGGGCAGTTTGACTGGGGCGGTCGCCTCCCAAAAAGTAACGGAGGCGCTCAAAGGTTCCCTCAGAATGGTTGGAAATCATTCGCAGCGTGTAAAGGCACAAGGGAGCTTGACTGCGAGACCTACAAGTCGAGCAGGGACGAAAGTCGGACTTAGTGATCCGGCGGTACCGCATGGAAGGGCCGTCGCTCAACGGATAAAAGCTACCCCGGGGATAACAGGCTTATCTCCCCCAAGAGTCCACATCGACGGGGAGGTTTGGCACCTCGATGTCGGCTCATCGCATCCTGGGGCTGTAGTCGGTCCCAAGGGTTGGGCTGTTCGCCCATTAAAGCGGTACGCGAGCTGGGTTCAGAACGTCGTGAGACAGTTCGGTCCCTATCCGTCGTGGGCGTTGGAAATTTGAAAGGAGCTGTCCTTAGTACGAGAGGACCGGGATGGACACACCGCTGGTGTACCAGTTGTTCCGCCAGGAGCATTGCTGGGTAGCTACGTGTGGACGGGATAAGTGCTGAAAGCATCTAAGCATGAAGCCCCCCTTGAGATGAGATTTCCCTTTGTAGAGATGCCTCTGAGACGAAGAGGTTGATAGGTCCGGTGTGGAAGCGTGGCGACACGTGCAGCAGACGGATACTAATCCATCGAGATCTTCTCTATACGTTGGTCGTATGTTTCTTATCCAGTTTTGAAGGTTCATTCCTTCCTAAGATGTGGTGGCAATAGCGAAGAGGTCACACCTGTTCCCATGCCGAACACAGAAGTTAAGTTCTTCCGCGCCGATGGTAGTCGGGGTTACCCCCCGCAAGAGTAGGGCGCTGCCACATTGTCAGAAGCCCAGAGGCCACCCCCTCTGGGCTTCTTTTGTATAGGTAAGATCTTTCTCGACCCCTTCTATGATTCAGTCTTATTATGCAGGGGTAGGATATTTAGAGAAGTCGAAACTGGAAAGGCGGGGAGCAGGATGGAAGAATTCAAAGAATTTTTTTCGGGATTTATTGACGAAGACTTTGATATTTTTACGATCAGACTGGTGATTGCACTGTTTCTTTCAGGACTGATAGGTTTTGAAAGAGAACTGAAACGGCACTCTGCCGGATTCCGTACCCACATACTTGTTGGTGTCGGAGCGTGTATTATGATGCTTTTATCCCTATACGGATTTGAAGAATATATCCAGAAATATGACAATATCCGCTTTGATCCTGCCCGCATTCCTTCTTATGTTATCAGCGGAATCGGCTTTCTTGGAGCAGGTACGATTATCGTAAACGGAAGCACCATCCGTGGCCTGACGACAGCCGCTTCTATATGGACAGTTGCGGGGATTGGACTGATTGTCGGAGCAGGAATGTACGACATTGCGGTGCTGGCCACTTTTCTTGTCCTTCTCAGCCTCATCCTGTTGAATAACCTGGAAGAAAAATATCTCAGGCACGTAGCAAAGGGTGCTTATCACCTTACAGTGGCAGACCAGAAAGGTGTAAAGGAGATTTTTGCACTGCTGGAACATCTTGAAGTTGAAATCGAAAAGGTGGAAATCAAAAAAGAAGATCATATCTATATGATTTTGAAATTATCAAAAACAAATACACTGGATGATCAAACCTTGATGGAAGAGTTGGGAAAACTCGACGGGGAAATTTCAGTAATCCACAGATTCTAAAAGCCTGCTGCCGGGCTTTTTTTGTAAAGATAGGATATGGTGATTTGCCGACAAAATGCTTTTAATGGGAGGGTGTTCAGGGAAAGGGTTTATTGCAAACAAAATAGTTGAATGCTTCATGATTTTGAGTATAATAAAATTATAGTCAAAGATAGTCAAAGTCAAAGGAAGGAGGAGGGCCATGCGGAATATATCCGATGTCATCGAAGAATATCTGAAACATATAATCCAGGATAACCCGCATCAGGTCATCGAAATAAAACGTAGTGATCTGGCTGAAAAATTTCAGTGTGTGCCCTCTCAAATCAATTATGTGATTAAGACCCGTTTCACTGTGGAAAAAGGGTATATAGTGGAAAGTAAAAGAGGCGGTGGCGGATATATTCGCATCCGCCGTATTCAGCATCTGGATGAAGCCGATCTCATCGACGAAGTATTACTGCTCATTCAGCCGCAGGTATCCCAGTCTAGAGCTCTGGATATCGTGGAACGGCTGCTTGAAAATAAAGTGATTACGACGAGAGAGTCCGAACTTATTTTGAGCGTTATTGATAGAAATACGTTAGCTTTCCCATTACCGTTCCGTGATGAAATACGATCGAGAGTAATGACGGCTATGTTATCGAAGCTTAAATATAAGTAGAGAAAGGAGTGTGCTTGTATGCAATGTCAGCGCTGTGAGAAGTATCCGGCTACTGTTCATCTGACCCAAGTGATCAACGGTGAAAAAAATGAAGTTCATTTGTGCGACTCCTGTGCCAAGGAACAGGGGTACATGAATCAGGAAGAAGAGAAGTTCTCTCTGAATGATTTGTTGTCCGGACTTTTTCATATGGAAGGCAGCGGAAGTGCCGGAAAGTTATTTCAGGGGAATAAGCAGCAGCAGCAGAAGGAAAGTCTTCAATGTTCCGGATGCGGTCTGACCTATCAGGAATTCACGAAGGCCGGGAAATTCGGCTGTGCCACGTGCTATGAGACGTTCAATGAAAGGCTGGATCCGATTCTGAAACGGGTGCACAGCGGAAATACGACTCACCACGGCAAAGTTCCAAAACGAGCCGGCGGGGATCTGAATCTTCGCAGAGATATTGAGAAACACCGGGAAAAGCTTCATCAGCTTATCAACCAGGAAGAATTCGAGGAAGCTGCCAAGGTAAGAGATGAAATCAGAACACTTGAAGAAGAATTGAACCAGGATAAAGGCGGTGATTCCTGATGTCTCTTGAGAAATTTATGAATGAGGCTATCAGTCCGTGGATGCGGCACGACGGACCGGACAGTGATATTGTACTGAGCAGTCGTATCCGGCTTGCAAGAAACTTCTCTTCCCAGCCATTCCCCACGGTAGCAAGAGGTGAACCGCTGGAGGAGGTCCTTTCCTTCATGGATGAACATTTTACCGATAGTTCTTTCCGTGAATATGAAGGGCTGCAGCTCGTGAAGATGGATGATCTTCAGCCGATAGAAAAAAGGGGGCTCGTAGAGAAGCATCTGGTCAGCCCCCATCTGATTGAAGACAGAGAAAATGCAGCTACCATTATCAGTGAAAATGAACAGGTGTCGATTATGGTCAATGAAGAAGATCATCTTCGCATTCAGCTGTATTTCCCTGGTTTTCAGCTTGATAAAGCGCTGGAACAGGCCTCTCAGCTGGATGACTGGCTTGAAGAGAAAATAGATTACGCCTTTGATGAAGAGCGCGGATATTTGACTGCATGCCCGACAAATGTGGGAACAGGAATGAGGGCCTCTGTCATGATGCACCTGCCCGCGCTCGCCCTCACTAAACAGATTAATCGTATGACCCCTGCAATCAACCAGCTGGGTCTCGTCGTGCGGGGAATATATGGTGAAGGCAGTGAAGCGGTGGGAAATCTTTTTCAGATTTCAAACCAGATTACTCTGGGTAAATCAGAAGAAGACATCGTGGAAGATCTGCACAGCGTTGTGCAGCAGCTCATTGAGCAGGAACGCAAGGCAAGACAGACACTGATGAATCGTTCACCTGTGCAGCTGGAAGATCGTATTTATCGTTCTTATGGTACGCTCAGACACAGCCGGGTCATCACTTCAAAAGAAGCAGCAGGCTGTCTGTCGGATCTTCGTCTCGGTATTGATCTGGATTTTCTGAAAGACATACCGCGCACCATCTTAAATGAACTGATGGTACTGACCCAGCCCGGATTTCTCCAGCAGTACGCAGGAGAATCCCTGGACCCCGAAGACCGGGATATCAAACGGGCGACTCTGATCAGGGAAAGAATAAATCTTGAAGATGATAACTAATGAAGGAGGTAACAAATTATGATGTTTGGCAGATTTACAGAAAGAGCACAAAAAGTACTTGCATTGTCCCAGGAAGAAGCCGTGCGTCTAGGTCACAGTAATATCGGTACGGAGCACGTGCTGTTAGGTCTCGTTAAAGAAGGTGAGGGTATTGCAGCGAAAGCGCTGACTGCGCTTGGACTGGAAGCTGAAACCATCCAGACGGAAGTGGAGAACCTGATCGGTGCAGGAGAACAGAAATCCCAGACGATCCACTATACTCCGCGCGCCAAGAAGGTGATTGAGCTTTCCATGGACGAAGCCCGCAAATTGGGGCACTCTTACGTAGGCACGGAACATATTCTTCTCGGTCTGATCCGCGAAGGAGAAGGAGTGGCTGCACGAGTGCTTAACAATCTCGGTGTCAGTCTGAATAAAGCCCGCCAACAGGTACTTCAGCTGCTGGGGAACAATGAATCGACCGGCGGCCAGGGTCGTCGCGGCGGCAACCAGGGCGGTGGAGCTGCTCAGGGCAGCGGTCAAACCACCCCTACACTCGACTCCCTTGCCCAGGACTTGACGTCCATTGCCAAAGAAGGAAACGTCGACCCGGTCATCGGTCGTAGTGAAGAAATTCAGCGTGTCATACAGGTATTGAGTCGTCGTACGAAAAACAACCCTGTACTCGTCGGGGAGCCGGGTGTCGGTAAAACTGCAGTTGCAGAAGGACTCGCCCAGCAGATCGTGGAAAACGAAGTACCTGAGATTCTGAGGGATAAACGCGTCATGACCCTCGATATGGGTACGGTCGTCGCCGGTACTAAATACCGCGGAGAGTTTGAAGACCGTTTGAAAAAAGTGATGGAAGAGATTCGTCAGGCAGGGAATATCATTCTTTTCATTGACGAATTGCACACACTGATCGGAGCCGGCGGTGCAGAAGGGGCGATTGACGCTTCCAACATTCTGAAACCTTCTCTTGCCCGTGGGGATCTTCAGTGTATCGGCGCCACTACGCTGGATGAATACCGGAAGTATATCGAAAAAGATGCTGCTCTGGAACGTCGTTTCCAGCCTATCCAGGTGGATGAACCTACGACGGAAGAATCCACACAGATCCTTCAGGGTCTGCGGGACCGTTATGAAGCACACCACAGAGTAACGATTACAGATGAAGCAATCGAATCAGCAGTCCGGTTCTCCGATCGTTATATCACAGACCGTTTCCTTCCGGACAAAGCTATCGATCTCATAGATGAAGCAGCTTCCAAAGTACGCCTCCGTTCATATACGGCTCCACCTAACCTGAAAGAACTGGAGCAGAAACTCGAAGAAGTCCGTAAAGAAAAAGATGCGGCTGTACAGAGTCAGGAATTTGAAAAAGCTGCTTCTCTTCGCGACGACGAACAGAAGTTACGCGAAGAGCTGGAAGAAACGCAGAAAAAATGGAAAGAAAAACAGGGACAGGAAGATTCCGAAGTGACTGTCGAAGATATAGCTTCCATCGTCTCTCTCTGGACCGGTGTCCCTGTGAAGAAAATGACTACAGAAGAAAGCGAACAGCTTCTTCACCTCGAAGATACGCTTCATAACCGCGTCATCGGTCAGGAGGAAGCTGTCGATTCCGTGGCTAAGGCGATCCGCCGGGCTCGTGCGGGATTGAAGGACCCTAAACGTCCGATCGGTTCCTTTATTTTCCTAGGTCCGACAGGTGTAGGTAAAACAGAACTGGCCCGCGCTCTCGCTGAAAGCATGTTCGGTGAAGAGGACGCGATGATCCGTGTTGATATGTCCGAATATATGGAAAAACACAGCACGTCCCGTCTCGTAGGTTCCCCTCCGGGCTATGTCGGCTATGAAGAAGGCGGACAGTTAACAGAAAAAGTCCGTCAGAAACCATACTCTGTCGTGCTGCTGGATGAAGTGGAAAAAGCGCACCCGGATGTATTCAACGTACTGCTTCAGGTACTTGAAGACGGTCGTCTGACGGACGGTAAAGGTCGCGTCGTAGATTTCCGGAACACTGTGCTCATTATGACTTCGAACGTCGGCGCACAGGAATTGAAAGAAAATAAATACGTCGGGTTTTCCATGGGAGACCAGACTCAGGACCACAAAGATATGAAATCGAAAGTGACCGAAGAGCTTAAAAAAGCTTTCCGTCCTGAGTTCCTTAACCGTATCGATGAAACCATCGTTTTCCATGCTCTGGAGAGAAAACACATGAAAGACATTGTGACTCTCATGGCAGACCAGCTCAGAACGCGTCTGCTGGAGCAGGAAATCGACTTTACACTTTCGGATAAAGCCATCTCCCATATTGCCGAAGAAGGATTCGATCCGGAATATGGTGCGAGACCGCTTCGTCGTTCACTGCAGAAGAACGTGGAAGATCTGCTGTCCGAGGAACTGTTGAAAGAGTCGATCCACAAAGGACAGAAAGTGGTCATCGATCTTGATGAAAACAATGAATTCGTAGTATCCACAGCAACTTCAGAAGCTTAAGTATGAATCGGAAGGCATATGCCTTCCGATTTTTTCTTTATTCCCTCATAATTATACAAAGAGGAAGAAATAACGGAAGGGACTTGCATGTTTCTCTCCCGTGCGCCCCGAACTTATATTCTGCAGGCTCTTTTTTAAAGGCCGGGGTGATTTTTAATGAAATTGAAACGGGGATGAAACTTATATATAAGAAATCCCGTATATAATATACAGTAAGGAGAGATGTAAGGTGGCTAAAAAGAAGACGATATTTGTCTGTCAGGAGTGCGGAAACGAATCTCCTAAATGGATGGGGAAGTGTCCGGCATGCGGACGCTGGAATACTTTCGTGGAGGAAACAGCGATTACAGGGAAGAACGACCGCCACACGTTTCAGGTCGATAAGGATAACAGATCGAAACCGGAGCGCATCACGTCTATCGCATTGAAAGAAGAATCGAGGATAGAGACGGCGATGCCGGAGTTTAACCGGGTGCTCGGCGGGGGTATTGTAGGAGGTTCGATGGTTTTAATAGGCGGTGATCCGGGTATTGGAAAATCGACCCTCTTACTTCAGGTCTCCTCTCAGTTAGCGGACAAGAACCTTCCCGTCCTGTACATTTCCGGTGAAGAATCGACGAAGCAGACGAAGCTTCGTGCAGACCGTTTAAACGTTACATCGGATCAGTTGTACATTCTCGCAGAAACGAACCTCGAGCATATCGTCGCTCATATAGAGACGGTGCAGCCGAAATTTCTGGTGGTCGACTCTATTCAGACGGTATATAAGGAAGAGGTCACTTCCGCGCCGGGAAGCGTGTCCCAGGTTCGTGAATGTACGAGTGAACTGATGAGAATCGCCAAAACAAAAGGTATCCCCGTGTTCATCGTCGGGCACGTAACAAAAGAAGGATCCATCGCCGGCCCCCGTCTGCTCGAACATATGGTTGATGCCGTCCTTTATTTTGAAGGGGAGCAGCACAACACTTTCCGGATCGTCAGAAGCGTGAAGAACCGCTTCGGCGGCACGCATGAAATGGGGATCTTCGAAATGAAGGAATCGGGTCTCGAAGAAGTATTAAACCCTTCGGAGATATTTCTCGAAGAACGATCCAAAGGTACGGCCGGGTCAACGGTAGTTGCATCGATGGAGGGAACAAGACCTGTGCTCGTGGAGATTCAGGCTCTCATTTCCCCCACGGCTTTCGGGAACCCGAGAAGAATGGCTACCGGGCTCGATCACAGCAGAGTTCCTCTTCTTATGGCCGTACTGGAAAAACGAGCAGGTCTGCTCCTCCAGAACTACGACGCGTACGTGAAAGTGGCCGGAGGCGTGAAGCTGGATGAGCCGGCGATTGACCTCGGAGTCGCAGTGAGTATTGCTTCGAGTTTTCGTGATCAGGTGCCGAAAGCAACGGATATCCTTATCGGGGAAGTAGGACTTACCGGTGAGATCAGGCGCGTATCCCGTATTGAACAAAGAGTACAGGAAGCGGCCAAACTCGGGTTTTCCCGGGCAGTCATCCCTTCAAGAAACCTGGAAGGCTGGACTGTACCGGATAATATAGAAGTGATTGGTGTGGAAACGATCAAAGAAGCGATGGACGCAACCCTGGAGTAGGGGTTGTGTTCCACGTGAAACATCGTAACACGAGAGAGATGCAGTATTTTGGAAGAACTTTTTTTAAAAGGAGGTGAAGAGAATGTTAAAACGTGTTGTACAGTTATCCCTTATTCTTACGGGAGGTACTATCGGGTATTTGTATTTGCCGGAAGCATTTACAGCTTTCGGGTGGGAAATTGAACCTTGGCTTCAGCAGATATTAGGTGCAGTAGCAGGTGCATTCATTCTATTCTTATTAACGTTCTGGTTAGTTTCCCCGATTGTAAAATTTCTTAAATGGACAGAGGATGCGCTGGTCAGGGCACCGGTGGGCGAGTTGTTATTCGGAAGTCTGGGGCTCATTTTCGGGTTATTCGTAGCGTATTTAATCAATACGATGCTTATTGATATTGAAATAAAGATCATCAGCCAGCTGCTTCCGATTTTCATAACTCTTCTTCTCGGATACTACGGGTTTCAGATCGGGTACAAGAGGAAGGACGAATTTCTCAACCTTTTGACGATTGCGAGAAAAGAAAATACGTCGGAAAGCAGGAAGAAAGAAGAAGCGGCATCTACGGAGAAAAACGAACAGGTGCCCCGGAAAAAAATCCTCGATACGAGTGTGATTATCGACGGGAGAATAGCTGATATTTGTGAATCCAATTTTCTGGAGGGGACGCTGGTCATTCCCCACTTCGTCCTGGAAGAACTTCAGCATATTGCAGATTCTTCCGACGGACTAAAACGGAACAGAGGGCGACGGGGTCTCGATATCCTGAATCGTCTGCAGCGGGACGTTCCTGTGAACGTTGAAATGTATGAAGGGGACTTCGAGGAAATTCAGGAAGTCGACAGTAAACTGGTCAAACTGGCTAAAGTCATAGACGGTATCGTCGTCACCAATGATTTTAACCTGAATAAAGTATGCGAATTCCAGGGTGTGCAGGTACTCAACATCAATGACCTGGCGAATGCTGTGAAACCGGTAGTGCTTCCGGGAGAAGAAATGAAGGTGCACGTCATCAAAGACGGTAAAGAGCAGAATCAGGGAGTTGCGTATCTGGATGACGGAACGATGATCGTCGTCGAGGAAGGGAAAAGTTTTATCGGCGATACGATTGATGTAATCGTTACGAGCGTCCTTCAGACTTCAGCCGGCCGGATGATTTTCGCAAAACCTAAATCCCTTGAAAAAGCGCTGTAAAAAAGGTATAAACGAATAAGAGATTATAAAAGTGATAACATCGGGTTATCGCTTTTATTTTGGAATCGACACCCGGAGGATGGACATGACACATTATACAGCAGTAATCGTTGCAGCAGGACAGGGAAAACGGATGAGAGCGGGAAAGAACAAACAGTTTCTCATGATCGGGGACGACCCGTTAATCGTACACACGCTGAAAGTCTTCACCCAGGACGTAACGTGCAGGGAAATAGTTCTGGTGACGAACGAGGCGGATGAAGCGGATATGCAGGAGTTGATAGATACGTATCAGTTTCCGAAGATTAGCCTCATCCACGGCGGAGAGGAACGGCAGGATAGCGTTTATGAAGGTTTGAAAGCCGTCTCCGACCGGGAATTACCGGTCCTCATTCACGACGGTGCCAGGCCTTTTGTTAAGGAAAGCAGCATCCGTCATCTCGTGGAGAAGATTGAAAAAGACGGGGCAGCTCTACTGGCTGTTCCGGTAACGGATACGGTTAAACAATGGAAAGACGGAAAATTGCAGACGCTGAACCGGGATGACTTATGGGCAGCGCAAACACCTCAGGGTTTTCCGTACGAATTGATTAAGGAAGCTCACGAAAAGGCCCGGGCCAGAGGATTTTATGCCACTGATGATGCGGCGCTCGCAGAAAGCTTCGACTATGACGTCTCCATCGTACGGGGAAGTTACGATAACATTAAAATAACGACTCCCGAAGATCTGCAAAAAGCGACGTCGTATGTAGAAAAGGGATGAAGGAGGCAATTTATCAAATGAGAATTGGTCAAGGATTCGATGTACATCAGCTGGCCGAGGGAAGAAAATGTATTATCGGCGGGGTGGAAATTCCGCACGAACAGGGACTTATCGGTCATTCGGATGCCGACGTACTGCTTCATGCTGTATCAGATGCCATCCTCGGAGCGCTCGGCAAGGGCGACATCGGGAAACATTTTCCGGACACGGACCCGGCGTTCAAAGATGCCGACTCGCGGGTATTGCTGCAGAATGTATGGAAAATAGCGGAAAAAGAAGGCTACACTCTCGGTAATCTGGATGCGACGATTATCGCCCAGGCACCGAAGATGGCCCCTTACATCGATGACATAAGAAAGACGATTGCCGGTCTTTTGAAAGTGGAGATCTCCCAGGTCAATGTAAAAGCGACAACAACCGAAAAGCTGGGCTTTCCGGGCCGGAAGGAAGGAATCGCCTCGCAGGCAGCCGTACTGTTGCAAAATAGTCAGCAATCTACGTAAAAAAATGATAAAATGATAAAAAGACGAACGGAGAAACAGGAGGGAAAAGCAGTATGACTAAAGAGGTGAGAGTAAGGTACGCACCGAGCCCGACCGGATACCTGCACATCGGGAACGCGCGGACTGCTCTATTCAACTATTTGTATGCCAAACATAACGACGGGACTTTCGTTATAAGAATCGAAGATACCGATGCAAAAAGAAACGTGGAAGGTGGAGAACAGAGTCAGCTCGATTTCCTGAAATGGCTCGGAATCGAGTGGGATGAAGGTGCCGGTCACGGTGGAGAGTACGGGCCGTACCACCAGATGCAGCGTCTTCACATCTATCAGCAGTACGTGGATGAACTTCTGGAGAAAGATCTCGCCTACAAGTGTTACGTTACCGCGGAAGAACTCGAGGAAGAAAGGGAAGCGCAGAGAGCCCGGGGCGAAGTCCCTAAATATTCGGGAGCTCACAGCAACCTTACTCAGGAAGAACGGGAACAGTTCGAAGCCGAGGGCAGGGAGCCGAGTATCCGTCTACGCGTTCCGAAAGATAAAACGTATACGTTCACTGATATTGTGCGTGGCGACATTTCTTTTGATTCCAGCGATTTCGGTGACTGGGTAATCGTTAAGAAAAATGGCACACCTACGTACAACTTTGCCGTAGCCATCGACGACTACCTGATGAAAATCTCTCACGTGCTGCGCGGAGAAGAGCACATTTCCAACACACCGAAACAGATGATGGTATATGAGGCTTTCGGCTGGACCCCGCCTCAGTTCGGTCACATGACCCTGATTCTGAACGAAGAAAGGAAAAAGCTCAGTAAGCGTGATCAGCATATTCTTCAGTTCATCAGCCAGTACTACGAACGCGGCTATCTGCCGGACGCCCTGTTCAACTTTATTACACTTCTCGGCTGGTCCCCGGTAGGAGAAGAGGAAATATTCTCTCCTGAAAAACTGATCGAGATCTTTGATGAAGACCGTCTCTCCACTTCTCCGGCAGTATTCGACCCGGCGAAACTCAAGTGGATGAACAACCAGTACATTAAGAACCTCTCGTTTGAAGAAATACTGGAGCTTACGATCCCTCATCTTGAAAAAGACGGGAAGGTTTCGACGGACCGGTCTGCGGAGGATCAGAAATGGACGGAGGAACTGATCAGTCTGTATCAGCCTCAGTTGAATTACGGAGCGGAAATCACCGAGCTGACCGAACTGTTTTTCCGGGAAACGATCGATTATGATGAAGAAGCGATGGAAGTTCTCCGCGGCGAGCAGGTTCCGGAAGTGCTGGAGGCGTTCAAACGTAACCTCGAACAGCTCGAGGAATTCACTCCGGAAAATATTAAGCCGCAGATGAAAGCAGTTCAGAAGGAAACAGGTCACAAAGGCAAGAAACTGTTCATGCCGATCCGGGTAGCCACTACCGGGCAGACCCACGGTCCCGAGCTTCCGAACGCGATTCATCTCCTCGGGTATGATACAGTGACAGCAAGACTTGAAAAAGCACTGGACGAATTGAAATAAAGAAAAAACCCTGACGGGGAGAAGTAGGGACTTATCTCTTACCCAGAGAGAACCGGTACAGCTGAGAACGGTTTTAAGAGAATGTCCCGAAATGCACCCCTGAGTCTTCCGTCGAACCTGCAGTAGACGAAGCGGCACCTTCCCGTTATAGAAGTGAGAGGGAGGAACAGTCAGACTGTTCTTCCAAACAGAGTGGAACCACGCGGAAGCGTCTCTGTGCTTAAAGGCACAGGGACGCTTTTTTTCGACAGAAGAATTATGACACGGATTCATAGAATAGTGCGAAGGAGGGAAATGATGGGGAAATTAAAAATGTTCAAAGAAGATGTCGAAGTGGTTTTTGACCAGGACCCTGCTGCCCGTTCTTACTGGGAAGTGATTCTTACTTATGCAGGTCTGCACGCCATCTGGTCTCATAGAATCGCACACGGCCTCTACAAAAAGAAATTCTTCTTTCTGGCGAGAGTCATCTCGCAGATCAGCCGTTTTTTCACCGGAATTGAAATTCATCCCGGAGCGACGATAGGGAGACGGTTTTTCATCGACCACGGTATGGGAGTGGTGGTCGGAGAGACTTGTGAAATCGGGAATAACGTCTCGATCTTCCAGGGAGTCACACTCGGCGGTACAGGTAAGGAGAAAGGCAAGCGTCACCCCACTCTTGAAGATAATGTGCTTGTCGCTACCGGAGCCAAAGTGCTCGGCTCCATTACGATCGGCAAAAATTCGAAAGTCGGAGCAGGATCCGTCGTCCTTCATGAAGTGCCCGAGAATTCCACAGTAGTCGGAATACCGGGTCGGGTCGTCATCCGGAACGGGGAAAAAGTGGAAGGGAAAAGGAAAGACCTGGACCACCACAAACTGCCGGACCCCGTTTACGATCGCCTGAATGAAATAGAGCAGGAAATCAAAGAGATGTGCGAAGAATTGAATATCGAGAGAAAAAGGAGTGAGGACCATGAGTATAAAGATTTATAATACGCTCACAAGACAGAAGGAAACGTTTGAACCGCTCGAAGAAGGCAAGGTGAAGATGTACGTCTGCGGCCCGACCGTATACAACTACATTCATATCGGAAACGCGCGCCCTGCGATCGTTTTCGATACTGTCCGTCGTTATTTTGAATACCGGGGTTATGAAGTGATCTATGTTCTGAACTTTACGGACGTGGATGACAAACTGATCAAAGCCGCCAATGAACTCGAAGAAGAAGTGCCGGCGATTGCGGACCGCTTTATTGAGGCTTACAAGGAAGACGTGGGTGCATTAGGTGTGAAAGAAGCGGTTCACCACCCGCGCGTCACCGAAAATATGGACGAAATCATAACGTTTATCGATAGTCTGATCAGCAAAGGGTACGCCTATGAAACAGAGGGCGACGTTTACTTCCGGACGCGTAAGTTTGATGAATACGGAAAACTTTCCCAGCAGCCGATCGACGAACTGCAGTCCGGGTCACGGATCGAAGTCGGTGAGAAGAAAGAGGACCCGCTCGACTTCGCTCTCTGGAAAGAAGCGAAGGATGGGGAAATCAGCTGGGAAAGCCCGTGGGGGACAGGACGTCCGGGCTGGCATATCGAATGCTCCACGATGGCGAAAAAATATCTTGGAGATACGATCGATATCCATGCCGGAGGACAGGATCTAACTTTCCCTCACCACGAAAACGAAATTGCCCAGTCGGAAGCACATAATGAGACGGATTTCGCCCGTTACTGGATGCATAACGGTTATATCAATATTGAGAATGAAAAAATGTCCAAGTCGCTAGGGAATTTCGTCCTCGCACATGATCTGGTTAAAAAGCACGATCCTCAGATGATCCGCTTTTTCATGCTTAGTGTTCAATACCGCCATCCGATCAATTTCAGCGCGGAACTTCTTGAAAGCGCAAAAAGCGGGTTCGAACGCATCCGGAACGCTTATGAAAATGTGAAACACAGGAAGAAGACCAGCATGAGTCTTACGAATGACAAAGACGAGTGGATGGAGGAAACGGAGCGTCTGAGACAGTCTTTTATCAAAGAAATGGACGACGACTTCAATACCGCGAATGCCATTTCCGTGCTGTTTGATATAGCGAAATCCGCGAACCTGTACCAGCAGAAAGAACAGACGGATGAAGAAGTGCTGGAAGCTTACGCCACGCTTCTCGAAGACCTTACCGGAGTGCTCGGCCTTGAAATTGATGCTGCCGATGAGCTTCAGGATGAGGAAGTGGATGCAAAGATACAGGAGCGGGAACAGGCGAGAAAAGACCGCAATTTCGCCAGAGCCGACCAGCTTCGTGACGAGCTGAAAGAAAGAGGGATCGCGCTTGAGGATACACCGCAGGGGCCGAGGTGGAAAAGGGGATGAGCCGTATCACTAATGCTCATCAGATGAAAAGTCTGGCTCTCGCCTACATGGGGGACACTGTCCATGACCTGTACGTGCGGGAGCACCTGCTTCAAAAAGGGACCATACGTCCGCAGGAGCTGCATCAGACGGCTGTGCGATTCGTATCGGCAGGTGCACAGGCTCACGTTGCGAAAGAATGGATGGAGGACGAAGCGCTTGACGAGCAGGAAGCGGACGTCTTCCGCCGGGGCAGGAATGCCAAGTCCGGCTCCATCCCGAAAAACACGGACGTCCGCACGTATCGTCTCGCGACAGCTTTTGAAGCTGTCCTCGGCTATCTTTATCTGGACGGTGACGAAGATCGGCTTTTTGAACTCGTCTCCGGTGCGATTACCACTATCGAAGAAAAGGAGGGGATTTAGATGAGCGGAGAATGGATTACAGGCAAGAATGCCGTTCTGGAAGCTTTGAAAGCGGAACGACCTATTAATAAAATCTTCATTTCCGATCAGTTACAGCAGCAGGCGGCGAAAAAATTCGAAGCAGCTGCGAAAAATAACAACATACTGGTCCAGCGGGTGCCTAAACAAAAAATCGATCAGCTGGTGGACGGGAATCACCAGGGGGTGGCTGCTTCCGTAGCGGCCTATGAGTACAGCGATATGGAAGACCTTTTCTCCCTGGCTGCCGAAAGAGGAGAGGAGCCGTTCTTTCTTATTCTCGACGAGCTGGAAGACCCGCATAACTTAGGGTCGATCATCCGCACGGCAGATGCTTCCGGGGCTCACGGAGTAATCATTCCGAAACGTCGTTCTGTCGGGCTGACGGCTGTCGTGGCCAAAACTTCCGCCGGAGCGGTCGAACATGTGCCGGTCGTAAGAGTGACAAATCTGGCCAGAACCATCGATGAACTGAAAGAAAGATTCGTCTGGGTTGTGGGCACTGCCGCGGATGGCGCTGAGGATTACCGCGAACTGGATGGTACGCTCCCACTGGCACTTGTTATCGGGAACGAAGGAAAGGGGATAAGTCGTCTCACCAAAGAAAAATGCGACTGGCTCGTCCGTCTGCCGATGACCGGGCACGTCGAGTCACTGAACGCTTCTGTCTCCGCATCTCTTCTGATGTATGAAGTGTACCGGAATCGTTACCCGGCGGGGAAATAAATATGAATATCCTGCTGGTTGACGGTTACAACATGATTGGTGCCTGGCCGGAGTTGAAGGAACTGCGGGATCACGATCTCTCCGGTGCCCGGGACCTGCTCATCGGAATGCTTGCGGAGTATCAGTCCTACAGAGGGGAAAGGGTCATCGTGGTTTTTGATGCGTACCACGTCAGAGGAATGGAACGTAAGCAGCAGAGCGCCAAAATCGAAGTCATTTATACGAAAGAGAACGAAACGGCGGATGAGCGGATCGAGAAACTGTCCGGAGAACTGAACGACGTACGGACGAAAGTGTACGTCGCTACTTCCGATTACGCCCAGCAACGGGTCATTTTCGCCCAGGGGGCCTACCGGATTTCCGCCCGGGAACTGTACATCGATATCGGAAATGCCCGTAAGGCAATCGAGGAAGATGTATCCGAACGAACAAAAAAAACAAAAGCTTCCAAAATCCAGCTGAAGGAAGAGGTGCGCGACGCTTTCGAAAAATGGAGACGGGGAAACCACTGAAACGCGTGTTGACGGGAAGTAAGCGCTTCCTATATAATATTCCTATATTTAGGAAGTGCGGTTTGAAAATCCTGATTCAATCTAGGAGGCAGAGGGACGGGCATGAAAACACTTCAATTGCAGGATCTGAATGATGAGCAGCTTCTTGCTCACATCACCCAGGGTAATAGTGAAGCTTTAAACTATCTGATCCAGAAATACAAAGGATTTGTCCGTGCAAAAGCGAGGACATACTTCCTCATCGGTGCTGACCGGGAGGATATCATCCAGGAGGGGATGATTGGTCTTTATAAAGCTATCCGTGATTACCAGGGGGATAAACTTTCTTCTTTCCGGGCGTTTGCGGAGCTTTGTATCACGAGGCAGATCATCACGGCCATCAAAGCCGCTACCCGTCAGAAACACATCCCGCTCAATTCATACGTATCCCTTGATAAACCTGTGTTCGACGAAGAATCGGACCGGACGCTTCTCGATGTGCTTATGGGGTCGCACGCGATTGATCCCGCAGAGATGATGATACATAGGGAACGATTTACGGATATAGAGAAAAGAATCGAAGAAGTGCTCAGCAAACTGGAGAAGGAAGTGCTCGCTCTGTACCTGGATGGGGATTCCTACCAGGAAATATCCGCGAAAATCAACCGTCACGTAAAATCGATCGATAACGCCCTTCAGCGTGTGAAGAAGAAAATGGAGAAATACACAGAAGCCGAAGAGTTAGCTCTTCAGGGGTAATTGACACTCTATTTTAACCGTGCTACATTAGTGAGAGTGACTAAAACCTCTTTATAAGGGGACGTTTATAGTGAGAAGAAAAATTGTTCTGGCTTGTAAGGAATGCTCCAGCCGAAACTATTCAACCGAAAAGAAGTCCGGCAGTAGTGAGGAACGGTTGACAGCGCGCAAGTTCTGCAGCAACTGCAACGAACATACGCTGCACCGGGAGACGAAGTAAGATGGAGTTTGGGGGTGTCACCGCATGT
Source organism: Salimicrobium jeotgali (assembly GCF_001685435.2). Classification (NCBI taxonomy): domain Bacteria; kingdom Bacillati; phylum Bacillota; class Bacilli; order Caryophanales; family Bacillaceae; genus Salimicrobium; species Salimicrobium jeotgali. The sequence goes on along the minus strand of NZ_CP011361.2, from coordinate 2,595,946 downwards.
TTACATTTTTGAAAAACGTATCGCGCGAAATGAAAAAAGTCAGCTGGCCCACAGGTAATGAACTGATGCGCTATACGGTTACGGTTCTTGTGACCGTAGCTTTCATAGCTGTGTTCTTCGGTATTGTAGATTTTGGTATTTCCCAGGGTCTGGAACTGATCATAGGATAAAGGAAAATAAATTATGTATGGAAAACCCGTTCGGCGGGTTTTTTCCAGTTAAATCAAGAAGATAAGGGAGGGAAGGACAAAGCGCTTGTCCCCACCACATGGAAAAAAGATGGTATGTTGTCCACACTTACTCAGGATATGAGAATAAGGTTCGGACTAATTTAGAAAAACGTGTCGAGTCAATGGGTATGGAAGATAAGATCTTCCGTGTCATTGTTCCTGAAGAAGACGAAACGGAAATCAAAAACGGAAAGCGGAAAGTTACGAAGAAAAAGGTCTTCCCGGGATACGTGCTCGCAGAAATGGTTATGACGGACGATTCCTGGTACGTTGTTCGTAACACCCCCGGTGTAACAGGGTTCGTCGGGTCAACCGGCTCTGGATCGAAACCCATCCCTCTCCTGCCGGAAGAGGCGGAACGCGAGCTGAAGCGTATGGGAATGAAAGAACCGTCCAATGTGGAAGTCGACTTTGAACTGAACGAGCACGTGAAAGTCAACGATGGGCCGTTCGCCAATTTCACCGGTACGATCGAAAATCTCGACGTGGACAAACAGAAAGTGAAAGTCCACGTAAACATGTTCGGAAGGGAAACCCCGGTCGAACTCGAATTTTCCCAGATCGAGAAACTGACGGATTAATAAAATTCTTCTTGCAAAAAAACAGGAAGGATGATAAAATTCTTATGTTATTCGCGTGCCTCAAGTTAATGGGGGTTCATGGATAAAGAGTGGGAGGGGAAAACCCGTAACCACATCACGGACTTTAAGGAGGTGTGTCTCGTGGCTAAAAAAGTAGTAGATGTAGTTAAACTTCAAATTCCTGCAGGTAAAGCGAACCCAGCACCGCCAGTAGGTCCTGCACTAGGTCAGGCTGGTATCAACATCATGGGATTCTGTAAGGAATTCAACGCTCGCACACAAGATGAAGCGGGTATGATCATTCCGGTAGAAATTACGGTATTTGAAGACCGTTCATTTACATTCGTAACGAAAACTCCGCCAGCTGCCGTTCTTCTTAAGAAAGCAGCAGGAATCGACTCCGGTTCCGGGGAGCCGAACCGTAACAAAGTAGGTTCTGTGAAACGCGATCAAATTCGCGAAATCGCAGAAACGAAAATGCCTGATCTTAACGCTTCTGATGTTGATTCTGCAATGCGTATGGTCGAAGGTACCGCGCGCAGTATGGGACTTTCTGTCGAAGACTGATCCCGGTCGGGTAAGCACTGATAAACACAGGTTGCGAGTGGAAGAGTCTCTTCTTTCGCAACCTTTATCGTGTTAAAAGAAAAACCTGTACCTGAACGTACAGGGGGCTTCTCCTTCTTCCTGCGGGAAGGGAGAGAGGTTTAACCGTGGGAGGTCTAACCGCTAAAACCACAACGAGGAGGAAAAGAAATGGCTAACAAATCAAAAAGACAACGTGAAATTGAAAAGCTCGTTGATACTTCGAACGCATATGAAACAAGTGAAGCTATCAGTCTTGTAAAACAGACTGCCAAAGCTAACTTTGATGAAACAGTAGAAGCTGCTTTTCGTCTGGGCGTAGACCCTAAAAAAGCAGACCAGCAAATCCGCGGGGCAATGGTATTGCCGCACGGTACCGGTAAAACACAGCGTGTTCTCGTTTTCGCTAAAGGCGACAAAGCTAAAGAAGCGGAAGCGGCAGGTGCCGACTTTGTAGGAGAGCAGGATCTTATCAACAGTATCAACCAGGGATGGTTCGACTTTGATGTAGTGGTCGCTACTCCTGACATGATGGCAGAAGTAGGGAAACTTGGTCGTGTACTTGGACCAAAAGGACTTATGCCTAACCCTAAAACCGGAACAGTTACCTTCGAAATCGAAAAAGCTGTTCAGGAAATCAAAGCCGGTAAAGTAGAATACCGCGTTGATAAATCTGCGAATATCCACGTTCCAATCGGTAAAGCATCTTTCGACGAGTCGAAACTCAAAGAGAACTTCGACGCCCTTAGAGAAGAACTTCTTAAAGTGAAACCCCAGGCGACGAAAGGTATTTACATGAAGAACGCTGCTGTATCTGCAACTATGGGTCCTGGAATCAAGGTCGACATTTCCGGCTCTTCCAAGTAATTATTCCTTGACTTTCCGGTTCAGATCAGATATGATAATCGTTGTTATATAAATGTATACGTTGTACCGTAGACAGCAGGTGCGCCCCGGGCGCTTAATTTCCTGCCGAGGTGTTCGCTTATAAACAGGCAGGTTTTCCTGCCTTATGAGGAGCCTCCATGTCTCGGTGCATGGGGGCTTTTTCTTTGCACCGGACGGTATGATGGCAGTTTATTAGGAGGTGGAACAATGAGCAAAGTAATTGAGCAGAAACAGCAGGTCGTCTCTGAAATTGCTGATAAGTTCCGCAATAGCAAAGCTGCAGTACTTGTAGATTACCGCGGTTTGAACGTCGCGGCAGCAACAGAACTTCGTGCCCAGTTGCGCGAAGCAGGCGTTGACTTCAAAGTTTACAAGAACACGATGGTTCGTCGTGCAACTGCAGACACAGATCTTACAGAACTCGATGAGGTTCTTGTAGGTCCGACTGCTCTTGCGTTCAGTGAAGAGGACGTTGTAGCTCCTGCGAAAGTTTTGAACAACTTCGCTAAAGAGCACCCGGACCTCGAAATCAAAGGCGGCGTTGTCGAAGGTCAGGTGGCGACACTTGAACAGATTCAGGAACTTGCAACCCTTCCGGATTACGAAGGTCTTGTAGCTATGTTCTTGAGTGTACTGCAGGCGCCAGTGCGTAACCTTGCATATGCCACTCAGGCTATTGCTGATCAAAAAGAAGAAGAGAGTGCGTAAGTACTACTCAACATCTATTAAGGAGGAAATATCATGAGTAACGAACAAATTATCGAAGCAATCAAAGAAATGTCCGTTCTTGAACTAAACGACCTTGTAAAAGCAATCGAAGAAGAATTTGGTGTATCTGCAGCAGCTCCAGTAGCAGCAGCAGGCGCAGCAGGTGGCGAAGAAGCTGCTGAAGAGCAGACTGAATTCGACGTAGTTCTTGAAAACCCAGGAAGCTCCAAAATCAAAGTTGTTAAAGCGGTCCGCGAAGCAACTGGTCTTGGTCTTAAAGAAGCGAAAGACCTCGTTGATAACGCTCCTAAGCCTATCAAAGAAGGTATTGCTAAAGAAGACGCTGACGAGCTTAAAGCTACACTTGAAGAAGCAGGAGCTACAATCGAAGTTAAGTAATAAATGCCCTGTGATGAAAGCCCGCTGTTTCCGGCGGGCTTTTATTTATCTCCGAATTTCTGCAGAGAGAGGGTGACTATATGACAGAACATTACTATTCCAGAAATACATCTAAAAAAAGTGAGAGGAAAAAATGGAGCGTGACATTGCAAGGGAAGTCATTCACGTTTTTTTCCGATCATGCTGTATTTTCCAAAGACGGCGTCGACTTCGGTTCCAGAACACTGGTGGAAACATTCACTTCCCCGGAAGTGGAGGGGGATATCCTGGATATCGGCTGCGGTTATGGCCCGATCGGCCTTGCGCTTGCATCTGACAGCCCGTCCCGCTCGGTAGTGATGGTGGACGTGAACGCACGGGCGCTGGAACTTGCAAAGGTCAATGCGGAAGAGAACGGAATAAATAATGTGGAAATCCTTGAAAGTGACGGTGCGGGAGCAGTGAAAGACCGCACGTTTGCAGCCGTTGTTACCAACCCTCCGATACGTGCCGGTAAGAAGACGGTCCACCGTATTTTTGAAGAGGCGGCACACGTGCTGAAGGAAGGCGGGGAATTATGGGTCGTAATCCAGAAGAAACAGGGGGCGCCCTCCGCAGAGACAAAATTGAAAGAGCTCTTCAAAGAAGTCCATCTGATCCGGAAGAATAAAGGGTACTACATTTTCAAAGCAAAAAAGGTTTGACCCGCATTTCGGTTTGTGATAGTATAATAAAATGCCGGTATAAAAGATACGTGTCAAGTGTTTTTTTATTTTCCGGACAACTACAACTGAAAATGTATGTAAGGTATGAGGTTTTCGAAAGAAGTAGAGGAGGCAATTTACTTAGTAGTAAAAATACGTAGAAATTCTTAGGAACTATGCGTATGTCCCTTTTCTTAATAAGGGAAACCTTTTTTTCTTTTTTGTCTAACGTTAGAGAGAAATGAAGATAAACCATTCACACTTCGTGGATGTTTACTATATTTACTTGCCAAGATTTAAGTAAGCAAGTTTTTTCGGCATGTATATGCCTTGAAATTTGTTAATAATATGCTTGTTTGAGGGGTGAATCTGTTGACAGGTCAACTAGTTCAATATGGACGACACCGCCAGCGTAGAAGTTACGCGCGTATCAGTGAAGTTTTGGAATTGCCGAATCTTATCGAGATTCAAACAGCTTCGTACGATTGGTTCCTGGAGGAAGGTTTGAAGGAGATGTTCCAGGACATCTCTCCTGTAGAAGATTTTACGGGGAACCTGTCTCTTGAGTTTGTGGATTACAGTCTCGGAGAACCGAAGTATCCGGTGGATGAATCGAAGGATCGGGATGTGACGTATAACGCACCTCTTCGTGTGAAGGTTCGTCTGCACAATAAAGAAACCGGAGAAGTGAAAGAACAGGAAGTATTTATGGGAGATTTCCCGCTTATGACGGACACAGGTACTTTCATTATAAACGGTGCGGAACGTGTTATCGTTTCGCAGCTGGTCCGCTCCCCGAGTGTCTATTTCAACGCCAAAGTCGATAAGAACGGGAAGCGTGGCCACACTGCCACGGTTATTCCGAACCGCGGTGCATGGCTTGAATTTGAAACGGATGCGAAAGATGTAGCCCACGTGCGTATCGACCGTACCCGTAAGATGCCGATCACTGTATTGCTTCGTGCCCTCGGTTTCAGTAACGATGAGGAAATCATCGAGCTGCTCGGAGATAACGAATATTTAAGAAATACTCTTGAAAAAGACAATACCGAGAACAGTGAGAAGGCTCTTCTGGAAATTTACGAAAGGCTTCGTCCCGGAGAGCCGCCGACAGTGGAAAATGCGAGAAACCTTCTCATTTCCAGGTTCTTCGATCCGAAACGATATGACTCGGCACGTGTCGGCCGTTACAAAATGAACAAGAAGCTTCATATTAAAGATCGTCTCTTTAATCAGGTGCTTGCGGAGACGCTTGTAGATGAAGAAACGGGAGAAGTTCTCGGTGAAAAAGGAGACAAAATCGACCGTCGCCTTCTGAACAGACTCATCCCTCACTTCGATAAAGAAGAGAATTCGCTCGCCGAAGAAGATCTCCAGCCTGCAGACGCAATTCTGGATGAGGACGTTAAGGTGCAATCTGTGAAGGTTGTGGATCCTACAGATCCGGAAGGTGAGAAATCGATCAACGTTATCGGTAATGCGAACGTGGATAAAGATGTGAAACACATCACTCCTGCCGATATCGTGTCATCCATCAGTTATTTCTTTAACCTTCTCCATAAAGTCGGTCATACAGATGATATCGACCATCTGGGTAACCGTCGTCTGCGCAGTGTCGGAGAGTTGCTGCAGAACCAGTTCCGTATCGGTCTTTCCCGTATGGAGCGTGTGATTCGTGAACGTATGTCCATCCAGGACACCTCTTCCATTACACCACAGCAGCTCATAAACATCAGACCGGTGATAGCTTCTATCAAGGAATTCTTCGGAAGTTCCCAGCTGTCCCAGTTCATGGACCAGACGAACCCGCTTGCCGAACTTACGCATAAGCGTCGTCTGTCCGCGCTTGGACCTGGTGGTCTGACACGTGAGCGTGCCGGTTTTGAAGTTCGTGACGTTCACTACTCCCACTACGGACGTATGTGCCCGATCGAAACGCCGGAAGGTCCGAACATCGGACTGATCAACTCGCTTTCAAGCTATGCGAAAGTGAACGAATTCGGCTTTATTGAGACGCCGTATCGTCGTGTGGATCACGAAACCGGCAAAGTCACAGCATATATCGATTACCTGACGGCGGACGAGGAAGACAACTACGTAGTCGCTCAGGCGAACGCCATTCTGAATGAAGACGGTTCTTTTGCGGACCCTGAAGTTATCGCCCGTTTCCGTGGTGAGAACACGGCCGTGAGCCGCGATCGCCTCGACTATATGGACGTTTCGCCGAAGCAGGTCGTTTCTGCTGCGACTGCCTGTATCCCTTTCCTTGAGAACGATGACTCCAACCGTTCCCTTATGGGTGCCAACATGCAGCGTCAGGCAGTACCTCTCATCCAGCCGGATGCGCCTATTGTAGGTACCGGGATGGAATATGTGTCCGGTAAGGATTCCGGTGCATCGGTCATCAACCGTCACCCTGGTATCGTAGAACGGGTGGAAGCGAAAGAAGTACACGTACGCCGCATCTCCGAAGTGGACGGAAAAGAAGTGGAAGGCGATCTCGACAAATATCGTCTCCAGAAATTCATCCGCTCCAACCAGGGAAGCTGTTACAACCAGCGTCCGATCGTATCCAAAGGAGATCGTGTCAACAAAGGTGAAATCCTTGCCGATGGACCTTCCATGGATATGGGAGAGCTGGCGCTCGGACAGAACCCGCTCGTGGCCTTTATGACCTGGGATGGTTATAACTACGAGGACGCCGTAATCATGAGCGAACGTCTCGTAAAAGACGATGTGTATACTTCCATCCATATCGAGGAATATGAATCGGAAGCCCGTGATACAAAACTCGGACCGGAAGAAATCACCCGCGATATTCCGAACGTAGGGGAAGAAGCTCTTCGTGATCTTGATGATCGCGGAATTATCCGCATAGGCGCAGAGGTTAGTGACGGAGATCTTCTCGTCGGTAAAGTGACGCCTAAAGGTGTTACCGAACTTTCCGCAGAAGAACGTCTCCTCCACGCTATTTTTGGAGAAAAAGCCCGTGAAGTACGGGACACTTCCCTGCGTGTGCCGCACGGTGCCGGTGGTATCGTCCTTGACGTGAAGATATTCAACCGTGAAGACGGTGATGAATTGTCTCCTGGTGTAAACCAGCTGATCCGCGTATATATCGCTCAGAAACGTAAGATTTCTGAGGGGGACAAAATGGCCGGACGTCACGGTAACAAAGGTGTCATTTCAAAAATCCTTCCGGAAGAAGACATGCCTTTCATGCCTGATGGAACACCGGTGGACGTCATGCTCAACCCGCTTGGTGTACCGTCCCGTATGAACATCGGACAGGTGCTGGAACTGCATCTCGGTATGGCTGCCCGTCAGTTGGGTGAGCGTGTCGCATCCCCTGTTTTCGACGGGGCCCGTGAAGAAGATGTGTGGGAAACACTCGAGGAAGCAGGACTTCCGCGTGACGCGAAAACGATCCTCTATGACGGACGTACCGGAGAACCGTTCGACAACCGTATCTCCGTAGGTGTGATGTATATGATCAAGCTGTCCCACATGGTGGACGATAAACTTCACGCCCGTTCGACAGGACCTTATTCACTCGTGACTCAGCAGCCGCTTGGCGGTAAAGCGCAATTCGGCGGTCAGCGTTTCGGTGAAATGGAAGTATGGGCTCTGGAAGCATACGGTGCGGCTTATACCCTTCAGGAAATTCTGACAGTGAAGTCGGATGACGTCGTTGGACGTGTGAAGACGTATGAAGCGATCGTAAAAGGGGATAACGTCCCTGAACCCGGAGTGCCTGAATCCTTCAAGGTACTGATCAAGGAACTGCAGAGTCTCGGTATGGATGTAAAAATTCTTGCTGCCGACGAATCAGAAATAGAAATGCGAGATCTTGAAGAAGATCAGATTATCGAAACTGAAAAGCTGAATATGGAAAGCTAAGAGACGAAAGCACAAAATGGCTTGGGGAAAACCTGGAGACTTTAAGGGAGGTAAGCCCTTTGATAGATGTAAATAATTTTGAATATATGAAGATAGGTTTAGCTTCATCCGATAAGATTCGTTCCTGGTCATACGGAGAAGTGAAGAAGCCGGAAACAATCAACTACAGGACGTTGAAACCGGAGAAGGACGGTCTTTTCTGTGAGCGTATTTTCGGTCCTCAAAAGGACTGGGAGTGTCACTGCGGAAAATACAAACGTGTCCGGTACAAAGGAATCGTTTGTGACCGTTGTGGAGTGGAAGTGACGAAATCGAAAGTACGCCGCGAGCGTATGGGGCACCTGGAACTTGCTGCCCCGATTTCTCACATCTGGTACTTCAAAGGAATTCCGAGCCGGATGGGACTTGTACTTGATATGTCCCCGAGAGCGCTGGAAGAGGTCATTTATTTTGCCTCTTACATCGTTACGGATCCGGGAGAAACGGGCCTTGAGAAGAAACAGCTTCTTTCCGAGAAGGAATACCGTTCGTATCGCGAGAAGTACAGAACCGGTTTTCATGCTGATATGGGAGCCGAAGCAATCCGTCTCCTTCTATATGATATAGATCTTGATGAAGAAGTGGGAACACTTAAAGAAGAATTGAAAACAGCTCAGGGGCAGCGACGCACAAGAGCGATTAAGCGTCTCGAGGTGCTGGAGTCCTTCCGTAACTCAGGAAATGATCCTGCGTGGATGATTCTTGATGTTCTTCCGGTCATCCCTCCGGAGCTTCGTCCGATGGTACAGCTGGATGGAGGCCGTTTTGCGACATCCGACCTGAACGATCTGTATCGCCGGGTCATCAACCGTAACAACCGTCTGAAGCGTCTGCTTGATCTTGGAGCTCCGACTATTATAGTGCAAAACGAAAAACGTATGCTTCAGGAAGCAGTGGATGCGCTCATCGATAACGGGCGTCGCGGTCGTCCGGTCACCGGTCCCGGTAACCGTCCTTTGAAATCTCTTTCTCACATGCTGAAAGGGAAACAGGGTCGTTTCCGTCAGAACCTGCTCGGGAAACGTGTCGACTATTCCGGCCGTTCCGTTATCATCGTAGGTCCGAGTCTGAAAATGTACCAGTGTGGACTCCCGAGAGAAATGGCGCTGGAACTGTTCAAACCGTTCGTTATGAAAGAGCTTGTCTCAAGAGGTCTTGCTCACAACATCAAATCGGCGAAACGTAAGATTGAACGGGTTCACGACGAAGTATGGGATGTACTGGAAGACGTTATCAAAGAACATCCGGTACTGTTGAACCGTGCACCTACACTTCACCGTCTGGGTATCCAGGCTTTCGAACCGACACTGGTGGAAGGACGGGCAATCCGTCTTCACCCGCTCGTTTGTACTGCTTATAACGCAGACTTCGACGGGGACCAGATGGCCGTGCACGTTCCTCTTTCTTCCGAGGCTCAGGCAGAAGCACGCATCCTGATGCTTGCCGCTCAGAACATCCTGAACCCGAAAGATGGAAAACCGGTCGTTACACCGTCCCAGGACATGGTACTCGGTAACTATTACCTTTCTCTTGAGAGGAAAGGCGCTATCGGTGAAGGTATGAGATTCAAGGATCTGAACGAAGCTCTTATGGCTTATCAGAACGGATATGTACATCTGCACACACGTGTCGCAGTACAGGCCAGTTCACTGAAGAATGAAACTTTCACTGAAGCACAGAAGAACCAGATGCTCGTTACGACTGTCGGGAAACTTATTTTCAACGACATGCTTCCGGCTTCGTTCCCTTACATGAACGAACCGACTCAGAGCAACCTGGAAATTAAAACACCTGATCATTACTTCATCGACAAAGGTACGGATGTCCACGAAGATCTGAAGCAAAGAGAAGTTGTACCACCTTTCAAAAAAGGTATACTCGGTGATATCATCGCTGAAGTGTTCAAGCGCTTCTCTATCAGTGAAACGTCCCGTATGCTGGATGAGATGAAAGATCTCGGTTTCAAATATTCCACGAAGGCCGGTATTACAGTCGGGGTTTCCGACGTAGTAGTACTGAGTGACAAAGAAGAAATTCTCGATGAGGCACAGGCGAAAGTGGATAAAGTCTCCAAGCAGTACCGCCGTGGTCTAATTACAGATACAGAGCGTTATAACCGCGTCATTGAAATCTGGTCACAGGCGAAAGATACGATTCAGGAACGTCTGATGGCGTCTCTCGATACTACCAACCCGATTTACATGATGAGTGATTCCGGAGCGCGTGGTAACGCATCCAACTTCACTCAGCTCGCCGGTATGCGTGGTTTGATGGCTAACCCGTCCGGACAGATCATCGAACTTCCGATCAAGTCCAGTTTCCGGGAAGGTCTTACTGTTCTTGAGTACTTTATTTCCACACACGGGGCACGTAAAGGTCTAGCGGACACCGCGCTTAAGACTGCCGACTCCGGGTACCTCACCCGTCGTCTTGTAGACGTGGCTCAGGATGTAATTGTACGTGAAGATGATTGCGGAACGGACAGAGGACTGAACGTGTCCGCTCTTAAAGAAGGTTCCGAAGTCATCGAACCGCTCGTGGATCGTCTCGTTGGACGGACGTCATTCCAGAAAGTGACTCATCCGGAGACCGGAGAGGTGCTGGCTGTGCGTAACGAAATCATCTCCGAAGAAGCAGCGAAAACGATTGAAGATTCCGGAGTGGAAGAGGTAACTATCCGCTCGGCCTTCACTTGTCATACGAAACACGGCGTTTGTAAGAAGTGTTACGGTCGTAACCTGGCAACAGGTGACGAAGTGGAAGTCGGAGAGGCAGTAGGAATCATTGCTGCTCAGTCTATCGGTGAACCTGGTACGCAGCTTACTATGCGTACGTTCCACACAGGCGGAGTTGCCGGAGATGACATCACGCAGGGTCTTCCGCGTATCCAGGAGATCGTGGAGGCACGTAATCCGAAAGGACAGGCGGTCATCTCAGAAATCGACGGTTCGGTGTATGATGTGAAAGAAGTTAAAGAGAAACTTGAAATCACTGTACAGGGAGCCGTAGAATCCCGAAGTTATACAGCTCCTTACGGGGCAAGAATGAAACTGAACGTCGGAGATGAAGTGAAATCCGGGGACGCTCTTACGGAAGGTTCTATCGATCCGAAAGAACTGCTTCAGGTAAGAGGTCTTGAAGGGGTGGAAGCTTACCTCCTTAAAGAAGTTCAGAAAGTGTACCGTATGCAAGGGGTGGAAATTTCCGATAAACACGTAGAAGTAATGGTGCGCCAGATGCTTCGTAAGGTGCGTGTGCTGGACTCCGGTGATACGGATGTACTTCCAGGGACTCTCATGGAAATCCATCAGTTCAAAGAAGCCAACCAGCGTGTGCTCATGGAAGGCGGGCAGCCGGCAGTCGGCAGACCGGTCATCCTTGGTATTACGAAGGCTTCCCTTGAAACGGACAGCTTCCTTTCGGCTGCTTCCTTCCAGGAAACGACTCGTGTCCTGACCGATGCAGCGATCAAAGGAAAACGCGATGAACTACTTGGTCTTAAAGAGAACGTTATTATCGGTAAACTTGTGCCTGCGGGTACCGGCATGAATCGTTATCGTACGATCCAGTCCGAACACGAGAACAAGAACCGGGAAGAGCAGGTTCAGGAAGAACCTACGCAAGCTTAAATACAAGGGTGACAGAAGGAAGTGCCTTGAGAAAAAAACTCTATGGAGTGTTGACACTCATAGGATAGGGTGGTACTATAATCAAGGTGCTTCCACAACCTTGTTACTTTGGAGGATATGCTATTGTCTTATGAAAAAGTAGCACAGGCTAAATCGAATTTAGTGATTGGAACAAAGCAGACCATCAAAGCGATTAAAGCCGGAACAGTAACGGAAGTGATAGTGGCAGCAGATGCCGATCCGGAAGTTACAGGAAAGGTGATCAAAGTCGCCCGTCAATTTTCCGTTGACTACCATGAAGTTCCATCAGCAAAAGAACTCGGAAACGCCTGCGGAATTGATGTAGGTGCTGCAACAGTGGCTATTAAATGACAGGTTTTGGCGCGTGTTGCGCGAAAGCTTTGTTTTTTGCCTTTTTATGAACCACCTGGATGTGTGGTATTAAGAAATGAAGGGAGGACAACATCATGCCAACAATTAACCAACTCGTACGTAAAGGCCGTGTGAGTAAAAGTAAAAAAACTGACTCACCAGCTCTTAACAAGGGGTATAACAGTTACAGAAAACGCATGACTGACGAGCCGTCTCCACAAAAACGTGGTGTATGTACCCGTGTCGGTACAATGGCTCCGAAGAAACCGAACTCGGCTCTTCGTAAATATGCACGTGTGCGTTTGACTAACCAGCTCGAAGTGAACGCCTACATTCCAGGAATGGGGCACAATCTTCAGGAGCACAGTGTGGTACTTATCCGTGGCGGTCGTGTTAAAGACTTGCCAGGTGTACGTTATCACGTTGTTCGCGGTGCGCTTGACACAGCACCGGTAGAAGGCCGCAGACAAGGCCGTTCCAAGTACGGTAGAAAAAAACCTAAGCAGTAAAATAAAACGATCAACACTCGAAGGAAGGAGGGGGACATATGCCACGTAAAGGTCCAGTAGCTAAACGTGATGTGTTAGCCGACCCTATTTATGATTCCAAGCTAGTAACGCGTCTGATCAACCAGATTATGGTACATGGTAAGCGCGGTAAAGCCCAGACTATTCTTTACAAAGCATTTGAACTCGTTCAGGAACGTAGCGGAAATGATGCCATGGAGGCTTTTGATGAAGCCATGAAGAACGTAATGCCAGTACTTGAAGTACGCGCCCGCCGCGTCGGTGGTTCCAACTATCAGGTACCGGTTGAAGTTCGTCCGGAGCGTCGTCAGGCACTCGGACTCCGTTTTCTTGTAAACTATGCGCGTCTACGCGGCGAGAAGACAATGCAGGAACGTCTGGCGAATGAAATTCTTGACGCAGCAAACAATACGGGTGCTGCCGTGAAACGCCGTGAAGAAATGCACAAGATGGCCGAAGCGAACAAAGCATTCGCTCACTATCGCTGGTAAGTACGAGAAACAAAAATTCTTAATTAGGGAGGAGAAGGATTCATGCCTAGAGAGTTCTCCTTGGAAAATACTCGGAACATTGGCATCATGGCTCACATCGATGCCGGTAAAACGACAGCAACAGAACGTATCCTTTTCTACACGGGGCGTATTCACAAAATCGGGGAAACACACGAAGGTGCTTCTCAGATGGACTGGATGTCCCAGGAGCAGGAGCGTGGAATCACGATTACTTCTGCAGCAACGACAGCACAATGGAAAGGTCACCGTATCAACATCATCGATACACCGGGACACGTAGACTTCACAGTCGAAGTGGAACGTTCCCTGCGTGTATTGGACGGATCCATTGCTGTACTGGACGCCCAGTCCGGTGTAGAACCTCAGACAGAAACAGTATGGCGCCAGGCGACGACGTACGGCGTTCCGCGTATCGTATTCGTCAACAAGATGGATAAAGTAGGAGCAGATTTCATCTACTCCCTAGGAACCCTTCAGGAACGTCTCGGAGCTAACGCTGCGGCTGTACAGCTTCCAATCGGTGCCGAAGATCACTTCGAAGGAATTATCGATCTGATCTCTATGCAAGCCTTCTACTATCTTGATGATCTCGGAACGCGTGCGGAAGCCCGCGAAATCCCGGATGAGTATAAAGAACAGGCGGAAGAATACCGTGGTAAACTTATCGAGTCCGTTGCAGAACTTGACGAAGAGCTTATGATGAAATATCTCGAAGGAGAAGAAATCAACAACGACGAGCTTAAGAAAGCTATTCGTCAGGGTACCCTGGACGTTGAGTTCTACCCGGTATACTGCGGATCTGCCTTTAAAAACAAAGGTGTTCAGCTACTTGTTGACGGAGTTATCGACTACCTTCCATCTCCACTGGACGTACATGCCATCGAAGGCCATGTACCACAGACGGAAGAAGAAGTAGTACGTAGACCTGACGACAGCGAGCCGTTCTCCGCACTTGCATTTAAAGTAGCGACAGACCCTTACGTCGGTAAACTTACTTTCTTCCGGGTCTACTCCGGTACGTTGAAATCCGGTTCATACGTGAAAAACTCCACGAAGGATAAGCGTGAGCGTGTAGGTCGTATCCTGCAGATGCACGCAAACTCCCGTGAAGAGATTTCACAAGTGTACGCCGGTGACATCGCCGGTGCCGTCGGACTTAAAGATACCGGAACAGGAGACACACTGTGTGATGAAAAGAATCTCGTTATTCTTGAAACCATGGAATTCCCTGAGCCGGTAATCGACGTAGCGATCGAGCCGAAATCGAAAGCTGACCAGGACAAAATGTCCATCGCTCTCGGTAAACTGGCGGAAGAAGATCCTACATTCCGTACGGAAACACATGAAGAAACCGGTCAGACAATCATCTCCGGTATGGGTGAACTTCACCTGGACATCATCGTTGACCGTCTGAAACGTGAATTCAAAGTGGATGCCGACATCGGTGCTCCACAGGTTGCCTATCGTGAAACATTCCGCGCTTCTGCGAATGTGGAAGGTAAATTCGTACGTCAGTCCGGCGGACGCGGTCAGTACGGACACGTATGGGTCACTATCGAGCCTAACGAAGAAGGTGCCGGTTTCGAATTCGTAAACAAAATCGTCGGTGGTGTAGTACCACGTGAATATATCCCTTCCGTTGAACAGGGACTCAGAGAATCAATGGAAAACGGTGTATTGGCCGGCTACCCGCTTGTCGACGTTAAAGCTACTCTTTTCGATGGAAGCTACCACGATGTAGACTCTAACGAAATGGCGTTTAAAGTAGCTGGTTCCATGGCGCTTAAAGAAGCGAAAGGCAAATGTCAGCCGGTACTTCTTGAGCCGATGATGAGAGTAGAAATCGTCATCCCTGAAGAGTACATGGGAGACATCATGGGTGACGTTACGTCACGTCGTGGCCGTGTAGACGGTATGGAAGCACGCGGACCGGCTCAGGTCGTAAACGCGTACGTACCGCTTTCCGAAATGTTCGGTTACGCGACTGCTCTTCGTTCCAACACGCAGGGCCGTGGAGCGTACACGATGTACTTTGATCACTACGCAGAAGTGCCGAAGAGCATTTCCGAAGAGATCATTAAGAAAAACGTCGGTGGTTAATTAATCTTATTGACGTTTAAAAGGAATAATTGTATGGTAAGCAGAGAAGAATTTGGTTTCTTCCCTGCTCCATCCAATACCTTTATAAATACATTTTCATTATATTAAAGGAGGAACTATAGAATGGCTAAAGAAAAATTCGACCGGTCAAAGTCCCACGTTAACATTGGTACTATCGGACACGTTGACCATGGTAAAACAACTCTAACTGCAGCAATCACAACTGTACTTCACAAAACTTCCGGCAGCGGGGAAGCTCGCGCATACGACTCTATCGATGGAGCACCTGAAGAGCGCGAGCGTGGAATCACTATTTCTACAGCTCACGTTGAGTACGAAACTGAAACTCGTCACTATGCACACGTAGACTGTCCAGGTCACGCTGACTATGTTAAAAACATGATCACTGGTGCAGCTCAAATGGACGGAGCTATCCTTGTAGTATCCGCAGCTGACGGTCCGATGCCACAAACTCGTGAGCACATCCTTCTATCCCGTCAGGTCGGTGTTCCGGCTATCGTTGTTTTCCTTAACAAAACTGACATGGTAGACGACGAAGAACTTCTTGAACTGGTTGAAATGGAAGTTCGCGATCTTCTATCCGAGTATGACTTCGACGGAGACGAGTCTCCGGTTGTTAAAGGTTCTGCTCTTAAAGCTATCGAAGGCGATGCTGACCACGAGCAGGCTATCCTTGACCTTATGGCTGAAGTTGATGCTCACATCCCAACACCGGACCGTGACACAGACAAGCCATTCATGATGCCTGTTGAGGACGTTTTCTCCATCACTGGCCGTGGTACAGTTGCGACTGGCCGTGTTGAGCGTGGACAGGTTAAAGTCGGTGACGATGTAGAAATCATCGGTCTTGCTCCAGAAGCTAAGAAAACTACTGTAACTGGTGTTGAAATGTTCCGTAAGCTTCTCGACTATGCAGAAGCCGGCGACAACATTGGTGCACTTCTACGTGGTGTAGCGCGTGAAGAAATCAACCGCGGTCAGGTTCTTGCCAAGCCGGGTAGTATCACGCCGCACACGAAATTCCACGCGGAAGTATATGTACTTTCAAAAGATGAAGGTGGACGTCACACTCCATTCTTCGACAACTACCGTCCACAGTTCTACTTCCGTACTACGGACGTAACTGGCGTTATCGAACTTCCTGAGGGAGTAGAAATGGTAATGCCTGGCGATAACGTAGAGATGACAGTTAACCTTATCTCTCCAATCGCAATCGAAGACGGTACGAAGTTCTCCATCCGTGAAGGTGGACGTACTGTAGGCGCCGGCGTTGTTGCCCGTATCGACGAGTAATAATGAAAGCCCGGAAAGATCAGGGGATGCTCCCCTGATCTTTTTTTGTGTACAGAACATTTCCATTCGTGAAGAAGTTTTCAAAACGGAGTTGCGTTGAGCGAAAAAAATAGGTAAACTATTTAAGGATGATCACATAAAAATTAACTGAACCCCTTGCATTCAAGGGGGTTTTTCTTTATAATGTTTAATGTTGGTCATGAAAGACGATGATACGGAAGGTTGTTGACACACCCGGCCCCTTTGCCATGGCGGGTGTGTCAAGGAATTTTCGTGGAGCCAGTCTGTTTTGAAAATAGGCGATAAAGGAGGGAAAATAATGGCAAAAGAGAAAATTCGTATTCGTTTGAAGGCGTTCGATCACAGAGTCCTGGATCAGTCCGCTGAAAAGATTGTAGATACAGCTAACCGTTCTGGAGCTGAAGTATCGGGTCCGATCCCGCTTCCTACAGACAAATCTGTGTACACTGTACTACGTGCGACCCACAAATTCAAAGATGCTCGTGAGCAGTTTGAAATGCGCACGCACAAGCGTCTTATCGACATTGTAAACCCGACACCACAAACGGTCGATGCATTGATGCGTCTGGACCTGCCGTCTGGTGTAGATATTGAAATCAAACTATAAATGAAACGATATAATAGGAGGTGTAACGGATGACGAAAAGTATCTTAGGACGTAAAGTCGGTATGACTCAGATTTTCTCCGAAAACGGAGAACTTGTACCTGTAACAGTAATCCAGGCTGAGCCGAACGTAGTTCTTCAGAAGAAAACTGCGGAAAATGACGGTTACGATTCCATTCAATTAGGTTTCGCTGATCAAAAAGCGAATCGTGTGAAAAAGCCTGAAACAGGACATGCTAAAAAAGCTAACACAACACCTAAGCGCTACGTTCGTGAAGTCCGTAACGTTAATACTGACGACTATGAACTTGGTCAGGAAGTTAAGGTGGATTTATTCGCAGAAGGTGACGCAATCGACGTAACAGGAACATCCAAAGGGAAAGGGTTCCAGGGAACGATCAAACGTTTCAACCACTCCCGCGGACCTGAAACACACGGTTCACGCTATCACCGTCGCCCTGGTACGCTTGGGGATATCAACTCCATGCACGTATTTAAAGGCAAAGACCTTCCGGGTCAGATGGGTGGCAATCAGGTAACGATCCAAAACCTTGAAGTAGTGAAAGTTGACGCTGAGCGCAACCTGCTTCTCGTTAAAGGTAACGTACCTGGTGCGAAAAAATCTTACGTACAAGTTCAAAGTGCGGTCAAGGCTAACTAATAATAAACGAAAGGAGGATATGTCATGCCTAAAGTAGCACTATTTAACCAAAGCGGTTCGAAAGTTGGAGATTTGGATTTGAACGATGCGGTATTCGGTATCGAACCGAACACACACGTGCTTCACGAGACTGTTCTTATGCAGCAGGCTTCCAAGCGTCAGGGGACGCATAAAGTGAAGACACGCGGCGAAGTAAGCGGCGGTGGACGTAAACCATGGCGCCAGAAAGGTACAGGTCGTGCCCGTCAAGGTACTATCCGTGCCCCGCAATGGGTAGGCGGCGGAACAGTATTCGGCCCTACACCACGCAGCTACAGTTACAAACTGCCTAAAAAAGTACGTCGTCTTGCACTTCGTTCTGCTTATTCTTCAAAAGTACAGGAAGAAAACCTTTATGCCGTAGAAGAGCTGTCCATGGACGCTCCGAAAACGAAAGAAGTAGTCAACTTCCTTAAAGCACTGGACGCAAACGAAAGTGCACTTATCATTACAGCACAGAAAGAAGAAAATGTCGTTCTTTCTTCCAATAACCTGCCAAAAGTTGAAACGGTAACGTTTGACCAGGTAAGCGTTCTTGATTTGCTTACGCATGACAAAGTTATTGTAACGAAAGATGCGGCTGAAAAAGTAGGGGAGGTGCTCTCATAATGAAAGAACCACGCGATATTATTAAGCGCCCCGTAATCACTGAGAATTCTGCCGATCTTATGGGAGAAAAGAAATACACGTTTGAAGTGGAAACAAAAGCTAATAAAACGGAGATCAGAAAAGCAGTCGAAGAGATTTTCGGAGTAGAAGTAGCCAGCGTCAACACTATCAACCGCAAAGGTAAGTTCAAGCGTATGGGCAGGTACGGTGGATACCGTTCCGATAAGAAACGTGCGATTGTTACACTTACTGAAAATAGTGAAGAAATCGAGTTTTTTGAAGTATAAATAAAACCTGAAGGAGGGAAAAAAGATGGCGATTAAAAAATTCCGTCCAATAACTAATGGTCGTCGGCATATGTCTATGTCAGACTTCGCAGAAATTACTACGGACAAACCGGAACGCTCCCTGCTTACTCCGCTGCACAAACGCGGTGGACGTAACACGCACGGTCGTATCACGGTTCGTCATCAAGGCGGCGGGCACAAGCGTCAGTACCGTGTTATCGACTTTAAACGCGATAAAGACGGAATACCAGGACGCGTTGCTACGATCGAATATGATCCAAACCGTTCCGCTAACATTGCATTGATCAACTATGCAGATGGGGAGAAGCGCTACATCCTTGCACCGAAAGGTCTTAAAGTAGGCAAAGAAATTTCTTCCGGGAAAGATGCAGACATCAGACCGGGTAACGCAAAACAACTGATCGACATGCCGGTAGGTACGACAGTACACAATGTCGAGCTGAAACCAGGACGCGGCGGTCAGCTTATACGCTCCGCAGGTGCTTCCGGTCAGATTCTCGGTCGTGAAGGCAAGTACACACTTGTACGTCTTACTTCCGGAGAGGTTCGTCTAATCCTCAGTACGTGCCGTGCAACAATCGGTGAGGTAGGAAACGTTGAGCATGAACTTATCAGCGTCGGTAAAGCCGGACGTTCCCGCTGGCAAGGTAAGCGCCCTGCCGTACGTGGTTCTGTTATGAACCCTAGTGATCACCCACACGGTGGTGGTGAAGGCCGTGCCCCTATCGGTATGCCATCTCCAGTTACACCATGGGGTCAGCCGACTCTTGGTTACAAGACGCGTAAACGTAATAAATCTACTGATAAATATATTGTACGCAGAAAAGGCAAAAAATAACGGGATTGAAAGGGCGGGATAACAACCCCGTCTCTCAATCGCGAAGGGAGGTTTATCAATGGGCCGCAGCCTGAAAAAGGGACCTTTTGTAGATGACCATTTGATGAAAAAAGTCGAAAGCAACAACGAAGGTAACAATAGTCACGTGATCAAAACGTGGTCACGCCGTTCCACAATTTTCCCAAACTTCGTCGGTCAGACAATTGCTGTATATGACGGACGTAAACATGTACCAGTTTATGTTACAGAAGACATGGTAGGACACAAACTGGGTGAATTCGCACCGACCCGTACGTTCAAAGGGCACTCTGGTGACGACAGAAAAACAAAACGCTAAGGTAGAGAGGAGGCACTTCCATGCAAGCTAAAGCAGTTGCTAAAACAGTCCGTATCGCTCCTCGTAAAGCGCGTTTAGTCATCGACTTGATTCGAGGAATGGACACCGGTGATGCTATTGCGACACTACGCAACACGAATCGCAGAGCTTCCCCGATTATTGAAAAAGTATTAAACTCAGCTATCGCTAACGCTGAGCACAACAACGAACTGGATCCTGACAACCTCGTCGTTTCCGAAGCTTTCGTAGACGAAGGCGTAACACTTAAACGTTTCCGTCCACGCGCTATGGGACGCGCAAGTCAGATCAACAAAAGAACCAGCCACATCACAGTGGTCGTATCAGAAAAGAAGGAGGGATAATCAGTGGGCCAAAAAGTTAATCCGATAGGTTTCCGTGTCGGTGTCATTCGCGACTGGGAGTCGAAATGGTACGCAGACAACGAATATGCAAACCTGCTCCACGAAGATATTGAAATCCGTGAATATATCGAAAATCGTCTAAGCGAAGCTTCTGTATCAACTATCGAGATCGAACGTGCTGCGAATCGCGTGAACGTAACGATCCATACCGCAAAGCCCGGAATGGTTATCGGTAAAGGTGGTTCCGAAGTGGAAGCTCTACGTAAAGAATTGAACAACCGCACAGGCAAACGAGTTCACATCAACATTATCGAGGTTAAAAAGCCTGATCTTGATGCTACTTTAGTGTCTGACAGTATCGCTAAACAGCTGGAAAATCGCGTATCTTTCCGTCGTGCACAAAAACAGAGCATTCAACGCTCCATGCGTGCAGGTGCCAAAGGTATCCGCACTCAAGTTTCCGGCCGTCTCGGCGGAGCTGACATCGCCCGTGCTGAATATTACAGTGAAGGAACTGTACCACTACACACATTGCGTGCAGATATCGACTATGGTACTGCAGAAGCTGACACCACGTACGGTAAACTGGGTGTTAAAGTGTGGATTTATCGTGGCGAAGTTCTTCCAACAAAAGGCAATCAATAAGAAAGGGGGAACCGCATTATGTTAATGCCAAAACGTGTTAAATATCGTCGTCAACATCGTCCAAGTCTGAAAGGCCGCGCAAAAGGCGGAACTTCTGTAGCGTTTGGTGAATATGGACTTCAGGCTGTAGATCCGGCGTGGATCACTGCCCGTCAGATCGAAGCTTCCCGTATTGCCATGACCCGTTACATGAAGCGTAGCGGTAAAGTATGGATCAAAATCTTCCCTGACAAGCCGTATACATCGAAGCCCCTCGAAGTTCGTATGGGTTCCGGTAAAGGTGCTCCGGAAGGTTTTATCGCAGTTGTTAAACCAGGAAAAATCATGTTCGAAATCGCCGGGGTATCGGAAGAGGTAGCACGTGAAGCGTTGCGTCTGGCTTCTCATAAGCTCCCGATTCGTACTAAATTTGTAAAACGTGAAGAAATTGGTGGTGAAATCAATGAAGGCTAATGAAATCCGCGAATTAACCACTGCCGAAATTGAACAGAAGGTAAAGTCTCTTAAAGAAGAACTTTTTAATCTGCGTTTCCAACTGGCTACCGGCCAACTTGAGAACACTGCTCGCATTCGTCAGGTTCGCAAGTCCATCGCCCGTATGAAAACAGTTGCACGCGAACGTGAACTAAGCACGAACAATTAATAATGGAGAGGAGGACACCCTCACATGGCTGAACGTAATAATCGTAAGGTATATACTGGTCGCGTTGTGTCCGACAAAATGGACAAAACGATCACTGTACTTGTTGAAACGTATAAATTCCACAAGCTTTACGGCAAGCGTGTTAAATATTCCAAGAAATTTAAAACGCATGACGAAAACAACCAGGCGAAACAGGGAGATGTGGTACGCATCATGGAAACCCGCCCTCTATCCGCTACAAAACGTTTCCGTCTCGTAGAAGTAATCGAAGAAGCAGTTACTATCTAAAAAGATGATTCGGAGATATTCCGAAGGGAGGTTACACGTAAATGATCCAACAGGAATCACGTCTAAAAGTTGCAGACAACTCTGGTGCACGCGAAATCCAAACCATTAAAGTGCTGGGCGGTTCCGGTCGTAAGACTGCGAACATCGGTGATATCATCACTGCTACGGTTAAACAAGCAACACCAGGGGGCGTTGTTAAAAAAGGTGAAGTTGTGCAGGCTGTCATCGTACGTACGAAAAGTGGTGCACGTCGTAAAGACGGTTCTTACATTCGTTTCGACGAAAACGCTGCGGTTATCATCCGTGAAGATAAAGGACCAAGAGGTACCCGTATTTTCGGACCAGTAGCCCGTGAACTTCGTGAACACAAATTCATGAAGATCGTTTCACTAGCTCCGGAAGTTCTATAAACAAAACTATGAAAGCCGTGGTAAGGAGGTGCGCGAAGTATGCACGTAAAAAAAGGTGACAAAGTCATGGTTATCTCTGGAAAAGATAAAGGAAAGCAAGGTACGGTACTTGAAGCTTACCCTAAGAAAGAACGTGTCCTCGTTGAAGGCGTCAACGAAGTGAAAAAACACGCTCAGCCTTCTCAGGATAATCCTCAGGGCGGTATCCTTACTCAGGAAGCAGCTATCCATGTATCCAACGTTTTGCCGATCGATCCTAAGTCCGGTGAACCGACAAGAATCGGTCATAAGACAGAGAACGGTAAAAAGGTTCGTATCGCGAAAAAATCCGGTGAAGCACTAGATAAATAATCCAACTGGCGAAAGGAGGGCTTACCGATGAACGAACTTCAACAGAAGTATCAAAAAGAAATTGTTCCATCTCTTATGGAAAAGTTCAACTACGATTCCGTAATGGAAACTCCTAAAATTGAAAAAATCGTTATTAACATGGGTGTAGGCGATGCTGTGCAGAACGCTAAAGCACTCGATAACGCGGTAGAGGAACTGGAGCTTATCTCCGGTCAGAAACCGATGGTAACGAAAGCGAAGAAATCTATCGCTGGATTCCGTCTTCGTGAAGGAATGCCAATCGGAGCTAAAGTTACTCTGCGCGGAGAGCGCATGTACGAATTCTTTCAGAAGTTGATCGCCGTGTCATTGCCACGTGTCCGTGACTTCCGTGGTATCTCCAAGAAAGCATTCGACGGCCGCGGTAACTACACTCTAGGTGTGAAAGAACAATTGATTTTCCCGGAAATCGACTATGACAAAGTTAACAAAGTACGTGGTATGGATATCGTTATCGTTACCAGTGCTGAATCAGACGAAGAGTCTCGTGAACTATTAGCTCAGTTCGGCATGCCGTTTAAAAACTAAGAACTGACTATAAGGAGGGAAAATAGTGGCTAAAAAATCAATGGTTGCGAAACAACAGCGCAAACAGAAATTCCAGGTACGTGAATACACTCGTTGTGAACGTTGCGGACGTCCGCATTCCGTACTTCGTAAATTCAAGTTGTGCCGTATATGTTTCCGCGAACTAGCATATAAAGGACAAATTCCTGGCGTCAAAAAAGCCAGCTGGTAAACCCGAGGACTGGGAAGGAGGTAAAAGTTATGACAATGACAGATCCAATTGCAGATATGCTGACTCGTATTCGTAACGCGAATATGGTACGTCACGAGAAGTTGGAGCTACCGGCTTCTAACCTGAAAAGAGAGATCGCTGATATCCTTAAACGTGAGGGTTTCATTCGTGACTATGAACAGGTAGAGGATGGTAAGCAGGGCATACTTCGTATTTTCATGAAGTACAGCCAGACAGAGCAGAAAGTAATTTCAGGCATCAAGAAGATTTCGAAACCGGGTCTTCGTGTGTATGCACAGGCTGACGAGGTGCCGAGAGTTCTTAACGGCCTTGGTATTGCAGTCGTTTCCACATCAAAAGGTGTTTTGACAGATAAAGAAGCACGTGCACAAGCTATCGGTGGCGAAGTGCTTGCTTACATCTGGTAAGAAAACAGATACGAACAGGAGGTGTAATGAATGTCACGTATTGGTGTATTACCAATTGAACTGCCTGAAGGTGTAGAAGTCACCCAGGAAAACAGCAGAGTTGCAGTAAAAGGACCAAAAGGGGAGCTGGCTACCACTATCTCCGACGAAATGAGCGTGAAACAGGAAGACAACGTTCTTACTGTAGAGCGTCCGAGTGATAAGCAGGAGCATAAAGCTCTTCACGGTACGACACGCAGTCTTATCAACAACATGGTTGTAGGAGTGTCCCAGGGTTTTGAAAAAGCACTTGAAATCCGCGGTGTCGGATATCGTGCTCAAAAACAGGGTGAAAAAGTAACCGTAAACGCCGGCTACTCCCACCCGGTAGAAATCGAAAACCGCGAAGGTATCGATATCGAAGTTCCTACGAACACTAGAATCGTCATCAAAGGCATTGATAAAGAGCTCGTCGGAGCAGTGGCCGCTAACATCCGTGCGATTCGTCCTCCTGAGCCTTACAAAGGCAAAGGGATCCGTTACGAGAACGAAACTGTCCGTACTAAAGAAGGTAAGACAGCTAAATAAGGTGTCAGGGTAAGAAAGGAGTGACTTAAATGATCTCAAAGACCGATAAAAACACTATGCGTAAGAAACGTCATGCACGTGTCCGTAAGAACATCTCCGGTACTGCGGAGCGTCCACGTCTGAACGTTTATCGTTCCAACAACCATATTTACGCACAATTGATCGATGATGTGAGCGAAACGACAGTAGCCAGTGCATCGACAATGGACAAAGGGTTCGACCTTGATCGTGGCGGCAACGTTGAAGCTGCTAAACGCATTGGTCAGCTCGTTGCAGAACGTGCGAAAGAAAAAGGCTATGAAACAGTAGTATTTGACCGCGGTGGTTATCTTTATCACGGCCGTGTACAAGCTTTGGCCGATGCAGCTCGTGAAGCTGGACTACAATTTTAATCGTAAAAGGAGGGACATGTATGAGTACAAAGATTGACCCTAACAAACTAGATCTTGAAGAGCGCGTTGTTACGATCAACCGCGTTGCGAAAGTGGTGAAAGGTGGACGTCGTTTCCGTTTTGCCGCACTTGTAGTAGTGGGCGACAAAGACGGTCATGTCGGTTTCGGTACTGCCAAAGCGCAGGAAGTTCCGGACGCCATCAAAAAAGCAATTGATGATGCGAAAAAGAACCTGGTAACTGTACCAATTAAAAATACAACGATTCCTCACGAAATTCACGGTCGCTTCGGCGCCGGTAACGTGCTGTTGAAACCGGCCGCAGAAGGTACCGGTGTTATCGCAGGCGGACCTGTCCGTGCCGTACTCGAACTTGCAGGTGTGCAGGACATCCTTTCGAAGTCTCTTGGCTCGAACACGCCAATCAACATGATCCGTGCTACTATCAAGGGTCTTACTGAATTGAAGCGTGCCGAAGATGTGGCAAGACTTCGTGGGAAATCCGTGGAAGAACTGTAGGATAGGAGGGAAATACAATGGCTCAAAAGTTAGAAGTTACCCTCACGCGCAGTGTAATCGGCCGTCCGCAGGACCAGAAGGACACCGTTAAAGCGCTAGGACTTAATAAAATTCGCCAGTCAGTAGTCGTAGAAGACAATCCGGCTATGCGTGGAATGGTCAATAAGATTTCACACCTGGCTGATGTAAAAGAAGTATAATCAATTTATAAATAAGGAGGTGCTCACATGAAACTTCATGAACTACATTCCAAAGTAGGGTCCCGTCAAAAACGTAACCGCGTAGGACGTGGGATGGCTTCCGGTAACGGAAAAACATCCGGTCGTGGACACAAAGGACAGGGTCAGCGCTCCGGGAGCAAAATCCGTCCAGGTTTCGAAGGTGGCCAAATGCCTTTATTCCAACGCGTGCCTAAGCGTGGTTTCACGAACATTCACCGTACGGAATATACAGTTGTGAACTTAGAGACTTTGAATCGTTTCGAAGAAGGCACGGAAGTAACTCCGGAGCTTCTGCTTGAAACAGGTACTGTCAGCAAAGTAAAAGCTGGTGTTAAGATCCTAGGAAAAGGTAACATTGATAGGAAACTCACAGTAAAAGCTCATAAGTTCTCGGCTTCTGCCAAAGAAGCAATCGAAGCGGCGGGCGGTCAAACTGAGGTGATTTAATGTTCCGGACAATCTCCAATTTTATGCGCGTGGGTGATCTCCGGCGAAAAATCATTTTCACCCTGCTTATGCTTATCGTATTCCGGCTGGGGTCATTTATCCCCGTGCCGTTTACAAATAATGAAGCAATCAACTTCATGGATGAACAGAACGCTTTCGGCTTTCTGAATACATTCGGAGGTGGGGCATTACAGAACTTCTCCATCTTTGCGATGGGGATTATGCCTTACATCACTGCTTCTATTATCATGCAGCTTCTGCAGATGGACGTCGTTCCTAAATTTGCAGAGTGGAAAAAGCAGGGTGAAGTGGGACGCCGGAAATTAGCTCAGTTTACCCGCTATGGAACTATTGTCCTTGCCTTCATACAGGCCATTGGTATGTCCATTGGTTTCAATGCCATGGCAGGAGGTCAGCTGATCTCAAACCCTGGTATTCCTCAGTTCGCAGCTATTGCGCTCGTACTGACAGGCGGGACTGCATTCCTTATGTGGCTTGGTGAGCAAATCACTTCCCATGGCGTAGGAAATGGGATTTCAATTTTAATTTTCGCAGGTATTGTTGCTGCAATTCCGAATGGTGTGAACCAGTTGTATGATCAGTATATAACTGGCGCAGGAGAGGAACTCTTCATCAACCTCGTCATCGTGGCTCTCATTGCTCTTGTGATTGTTGCAGTTATTGTGGGAGTCGTGTTCATTCAGCAGGCGCTGCGTAAAATCCCTATTCAGTATGCAAAACGTCAGGTAAACAGATCTCCAGTCGGTGGGCATTCCACCCACTTGCCGATCAAAGTGAACGCTGCTGGAGTTATTCCAGTCATATTCGCGATTTCTTTCATTATTGCTCCAAGAACGATAGCCGGATTCTTTGAAAATAGCGAGATCGCTTCAACGATCGAGTACATTTTCAATTATGAGAATTGGCCGGGTATGATTATTTATGTAGCGCTTATCATAGCGTTCACATACTTCTATACGTTTGTACAGGTGAACCCTGAACAAATGGCTGAAAACCTTAAGAAGCAAGGCGGGTATATCCCGGGAATACGTCCCGGTGCGAATACGGAGAAGTATTTGACACGGGTTATGTACCGTTTAACTTTCGTAGGATCACTCTTTTTGGCGGCTGTATCTGTCCTTCCGATTATTCTTGGCTCCCTTGCAGGGCTTCCGCCAAGCATACAGATCGGAGGAACTGGTCTCTTGATCGTGGTAGGTGTTGCACTGAATACGATGAAGCAACTGGAAGGTCAGCTGGTGAAGCGACATTATAAAGGCTTCATTAAATAAATAGTGTAAAACTAAGATACGGGAGAGAGGGAAAAAGTTGAATTTAATTTTGATGGGTCTCCCTGGAGCCGGAAAAGGCACCCAGGCAGAGAAAATAGTCGAAAAATATAACATTCCTCATATCTCTACCGGAGATATGTTCCGCTCAGCTATCAAAGAAGGCACAGAACTAGGCAAAGAAGCTAAATCATATATGGATGAAGGGGCGCTGGTTCCGGATGAGGTCACGATCGGAATCGTCCGTGAACGTCTCAGCAAGCCGGACTGCCAGAAAGGATTCCTCCTTGACGGTTTCCCGCGCACGCTTGAACAGGCAGAAGCTCTTGAGAATCTGCTTGGAGAGCTGGAGACATCTCTCGACTATGTGCTTCACATAGATGTTCCACAAACAATACTTGTGGACCGGTTGACCGGCAGGAGAGTCTGCCCTGAATGTGGAGCTACGTACCACGTTCAATTCAATCCTCCGAAAACACCAGGCAAATGCGATAACGACGGTGCTGTTCTTATCCAGAGGGAAGACGATCAGCCGGAAACAGTGAAAAACCGACTCGAAGTGAACGTGGAACAGGCTCAGCCTCTTCTGGACTTTTACGAAGAGAAGGGCTATCTCGTTACGGTAGAGGGCAACAGAAATATCGAGGAAGTATTCAACGATATTGATGAACGCCTTCAGCATCTTTCTTAAGGTGAAACAGAGAACCCGGAGTAAATGAGGGTTGCCATGGATGGGCACGGTAACCTTTCACGTAATAGCGAAACTTTTTTCTTGAAATTGAAAGTGTTCCTTGTTATGTTCAAAGTTAGTGTCCGAAAGTGGTAATGCGAAACGGCAGGAGCTTGTAGTTCCTCTCCGACGCGATTACTGTGTTTATTACTTTAAATGAAGGTGATCGTACTGTGAGTGAATCGGAATCGAGTCCGCGAATAGGTCAAATTGTTCGTATTGAGCGTGGACGGGAAGCAGGTCAATATGCGGTAGTCATTGATAAACTTGAAGATGGCGCTGTAATGCTTGCTGACGGAGAGAAGAGGAAATACGACAGGCCGAAGAAGAAGAACATGCAGCATGTGTCCTGCACGAACTTCATCTCTCCGGAAGTCCAAAGCAGCCTTCTGGAAACAGGTCGTGTCACAAACGGCAAGCTTCGATTTGCTGTTAGTAAATATATCAATGAACTGGTGACTGATTTAGAGAAGGGAGAGCAACTCGATGGCGAAAGAAGATGTAATTGAAATTGAAGGAACCGTAGTGGAGACATTGCCGAACGCTCAGTTCAAAGTCGAACTTGAGAATCAGCATACGGTACTTGCTCACGTCTCCGGTAAAATACGCATGAACTTCATCCGTATTCTTCCAGGTGATAAAGTGACAGTGGAACTGTCCCCGTATGATCTTACTAAAGGACGGATAACGTACCGTTATAAATAGAATAAGCTCCGATATAACAAGGAGGTATGAATGATGAAGGTAAGGGCTTCTGTTAAGAAGATTTGTGATAAATGTAAAGTCGTTCGTCGTAATGGCAAAGTAATGGTAATCTGTGATAACCCGAAACACAAACAGAAACAAGGTTAATAAAAAAGGAGGTGCACGTTCCCTATGGCACGTATAGCAGGTGTTGATATCCCTCGTGATAAGCGAATTTCTATCTCATTGACTTATGTTTACGGAATCGGTAAATCCCTGGCAAGTCAAATTGTACAGGATGCCGGAGTAGATGAATCTACCCGTGTCCGTGATCTTACGGAAGATGAACTTACGAAAATTCGTACTGAACTGAACAACTACAACGTCGAAGGTGACCTTCGTCGTGAGAACTCCCTTAACGTTAAGCGTCTGATTGAAATCGGCTCTTACCGTGGGCTTCGTCACCGTCGTGGTCTTCCAAGTCGCGGCCAGAAGACGAAAAACAACTCCCGTACCCGTAAAGGTCCTCGTCGTACAGTAGCAAACAAACGTAAATAATCAATTGATAAAGGAGGTATAGTTATGGTAGCACGTAAGAACACCCGTACCCGGAAACGTCGCGTGAAAAAGAATGTGGAGAGTGGTATTGCTCATATCCGCTCTACTTTCAACAACACGATTATCACGATTACAGATGTGCAAGGTAATGTGATCAGCTGGAGCAGTGCCGGAACTCTCGGTTTCAAAGGCTCCCGTAAATCTACTCCATTTGCAGCACAAATGGCTGCAGAAACTTCTGCAAAAGAAGCTATGGATAACGGCATGAAAGATCTTGAAGTAGCTGTTAAAGGGCCTGGCGCCGGCCGTGAAGCGGCTATCCGCTCCATCCAGGCAGTAGGTATCGAAATCACAGCTATCAGAGATGTAACGCCGGTTCCACACAACGGTTGCCGTCCACCGAAACGTCGTCGCGTGTAATTATAGTCTGAATTGTTTTATCGCCCTCTTTAAGGGTTATAACCACCAATAACAGCCATGCGTTTAACCTTAGAGATGCAGTTTACTGGTAGAGGGGCTGCCTGCCTGAGGAATTTCGGTTGGACTTCTGTCTGACCGGGGTTTCGACGTTTTGAAGGAGGTTTTTGTGTAAATGATCGAAATTGAGAAACCAAACATTGAAACGGTGGAGATCAGCGATGATTCTACTTTTGGTAAATTCGTCGTCGAGCCGCTTGAGCGTGGGTATGGTACAACACTAGGTAACTCCTTGCGTCGTATCCTATTATCCTCCCTTCCCGGTGCCGCTGTGACATCTGTACAAATTGACGGGGTCCTTCATGAATTTTCGACGATCGAAGGTGTCATGGAAGACGTAACCACTGTCGTTTTGAATCTGAAGAAACTTGCTCTGAAGATTTATTCTGATGACGAGAAGACTTTGGAAATCGATGTCCAGGGTGAAGGAAAAGTCACCGCTGCTGATATTACTCATGATAGTGACGTTGAAGTACTGAATCCGGAACTTCACATCGCTACCCTTGATAGTAATACGAATCTGCGTATGCGTATTACAGCTGAAAGCGGTCGAGGATATCGCCCGGCTGAAGGGAACAACCACGAAGATTTACCAATAGGAGTAATTCCGGTTGACTCTATCTTCACCCCTGTCTCCCGTGTAACGTATCAGGTGGAGAACACCCGTATCGGGCACATCTCCAACTACGATAAACTTACACTGGATGTATCGACGGATGGCAGCATCCGTCCGGAAGAGGCGATCTCTTTAGGGGCTAAAGTATATATGGAGCATTTGAACATCTTCGTCGGATTGACGGATGAAGCGAAAAATGCCGAAATTATGGTAGAAAAAGAAGAAGATCAGAAAGAAAAAGTTCTTGAGATGACGATCGAAGAACTGGATCTCTCGGTTCGTTCTTACAACTGCCTGAAACGTGCTGGTATCAACACGGTTCAGGAGCTGGCTAATAAGAGTGAAGACGATATGATGAAAGTCCGTAACCTCGGCAGAAAATCGTTGGAAGAAGTTAAGCACAAACTGAATGAACTTAACCTTGGCCTTCGTAAAGAAGACTGACGATAAAGAGGAAACATCTGAAAAGGAGGGTTATCGATGAGAAAACTAGGTCGTAAAACAGAACACCGTGTGGCAATGATGCGCAATCTCACCACGGATCTGATTATCCATGAACGTCTGGAAACAACGGAAGCGAAAGCGAAAGAACTTCGTTCCTCTGTAGAAAAAATGATTACACTTGGTAAGCGTGGCGACTTGCATGCACGCCGCCAGGCAGAGTCGTTCCTTTACAAGCAGGATGCAGACGAAGAAGGAGCCGAAACTGCTCTTCAGAAGCTGTTCTCTGACGTTGGTCCGCGTTATGCAGACCGTCAGGGCGGTTACACTCGTGTATTGAAACTTGATGCGCGTAAAGGTGACGGCGCAAAAATGGCGATTATCGAACTTGTATAAAGTCTGATAATAGCGAAAGGGCAGGACGGTATCTCATTCGTGAGGTTAACTCCAGCCCTTTTTTTGTGCAGGAAGTTAGTTGATTTCCACCCTATTTCCCGGGAAATAGCAAAGAGGAGGCCAGGAAATGAAGGACAGGATAGAATTTGAAGGTGTGACGTTCCGCTACCAGGAAGACGCCCCGCCCGTGTTGAAAGATGTCGATTTTTTCATCGAGAAAGGCGAGTGGGTGGCGATTATCGGTCACAACGGGTCCGGCAAGTCGACGATTGCCAAATTGATGAATGGGCTCCTCTTTGCCGAAAACGGGAAAGTCAGTGTGGACGGTATGAGTGTGAACCCGGAGTCTGTGTGGGAAATCAGAAAAAAAGTGGGGATGGTTTTTCAGAACCCCGACAACCAGTTTGTCGGCACGACTGTCCGGGATGACATTGCATTCGGTATGGAAAACCAGGGAGTGCCAAGGGAAGAAATGGTGGAGAAAGTAGCCGGAAGTCTGAGGGATGTACAGATGGAAACCTACGAGAACCACGAACCTCACCGGCTCTCCGGAGGCCAGAAGCAGCGTGTGGCCATTGCTGGAGTACTGGCGATTGCGCCTGATTATATGCTGCTCGACGAGGCTACAGCTATGCTCGATCCGAAAGGTCGTCAGGAAATACTGAAAACGGTCCGGGACGTTCAGGAAAAGTCGAATATGTCTCTCGTGACCATTACCCATGACTTGCGGGAGATTGTGGCAGCGGACAGGGTGATCGTAATGAACAAAGGGGAAGTGTGGTTCGAAGGCACCCCGCGGGAAGTGTTTGCCCATAAAGACTCCCTTTCCTTCATCGGCCTTGATGTGCCGTTTGTAGCAAAGCTGACGGAGGAGATGAAACAGTACGGCGTTTCTTTTCGGAAGGAACCGCTAAATCATGAGGAGATGGTGGAGGAGCTATGGAACTTACATTCAACGAAGTAACATATACATACAGCCCGGGGACGCCGTTTGAATTCAGAGCGCTCGAAAATCTCTCCCTTCATGTGCCTTCGGGATCGTATACTGCAATCATCGGGCATACCGGATCGGGGAAATCCACGCTTATCCAGCACATTAATGCGCTGTTGCAGCCGACTTCCGGAAGTGTGAAGGTCGGAGATTTCGTCATCGAAGCCGGAAGGAAAAATAAAAATTTACGCAGTTTGCGTGAAAAAACCGGCATCGTTTTTCAGTACCCGGAACACCAATTATTTGAGGAGACGGTGGAGAAAGACATCGCTTTCGGGCCGAAAAATTTCGGTGTGGATGAGGAAGAAATCAGGGAGCGGGTAAACAAAGCTCTTGAAGCCGTGCAGCTTCCGGAAGATATGAAAGAGAAGTCGCCGTTTGATTTAAGCGGCGGACAGATGAGAAGAGTGGCCATCGCGGGCGTGCTCGCCATGAAGCCGAAAGTGCTCGTTCTGGACGAGCCTACGGCGGGTCTTGATCCGAGGGGTCAGAAAGAAATGATGGATATGTTCTATTCCCTCCATGAGAGTGAGGAACTTACCACCGTACTTGTGACTCACAGTATGGAGGATGCCCTGACGTATGCCGACGAGGTCGTCATTTTGAATGAGGGCAGGAAATATATGGAGGGAGCACCGCTCGATGTGTTCAAAAGAAAAGAAGAACTGCGTCAGGTGCAGCTCGATATACCGGAAGTGCTCGAGTTCCTGGAGAAGATTGAGAAAGAGTTCGGTGTTTCGATCGAATACGACAAACAGCCCCTTGCTGAATTAGCAAAGGAACTCACATCCCGGCTGGGAAGGAGAGACGATTATGAATAATTCGATGATCATCGGGCAGTATGTCCCGGGTACTTCTCTCATTCATCGATTGGATCCGAGGACGAAAATTCTCGTTATTTTCTTTTTCGTCATTATCGTATTCTTTGCTAATTCCGTGTGGAGCTACAGTATTCTCACCGCCTTCGCCATAGGGACTGCCCTTGCCACGAGAGTCCCGCTGTCGTTTATTGTGAAAGGCCTGAAACCCGTATGGTTTCTGATCGTTTTCACTTTCCTCCTGCACCTGTTCGTTTCAAGGCAGGGGGATATACTATTCTCGGTGCTCGGCTTTCCGTTTTATGAAGAGTCACTGATCCAGGGCGGGACGCTGTCCTTGCGTTTCTTCCTGCTTATTCTGTTCACGTCGTTACTGACGTTGACGACGTCTCCGATAGAAATTACGGATGCTATCGAGTATCTGCTTCATCCGTTGAAAAAACTGCGCTTCCCTGTCCACGAACTGGCACTGATGATGTCAATCTCCCTGCGTTTTATCCCGACGCTTATGCAGGAAGCGGAGAAGATATCAAAAGCCCAGGCTTCCCGGGGCGTGGATTTCCGTACCGGGAGTCTGAAAGACAGGATGAGCGCCGTCATCCCGCTCCTTATCCCTCTGTTTGTCAGTGCATTCAAGCGTGCCGAAGAGCTCGCGATGGCGATGGAAGCAAGAGGGTACCAGGGCGGGGAGGGCCGGACGAAGATCCGGGCCCTGCTTTTCCGGAAAAAAGATTACATCGTGTTTTTCTTGTTCTGTCTCATTATGGCGGCCACGATAGGAACGAGGGTGTGAAATATAATGAAACGGGTAAAATGTACAGTGGAATACGACGGCACCGGCTATTCGGGATTTCAGATCCAGCCTAACGGAAAAACGGTGCAGGAAGAGCTGGAGAAGGCGCTCCGAACTATGCATAAAGGAGAACACGTACGCATCATCGCTTCCGGGCGTACGGATGCCGGCGTCCATGCCAAAGGTCAGGTCTTCCATTTCGACACTTCTCTTGCAGTGCCTGAAAATCGCTGGGTGAGGGCGCTTGAGACCCTGCTTCCTTCTGATATTTATGTCAAACAGGCAGAATACGTGGAAGAAAGTTTCCACGCCCAGTTCGACGTCAAAGAGAAAGAGTATCGTTATTATGTAAGACCGGTCCGTTCCCGGGACGTGTTCCGTAGGAGAACGGTCTATCATCATCCCCGGAATCTTGACATAGAAAAAATGCAGGAAGCCGTAAAACAGTTTCTCGGCACTCACGATTTTACTGCATTCTGTTCGGCGAAGACTACGCTGAAAGGAAACAAAATCCGTACGGTATCCCGGGCAGAATTGAACGTAACAGGGGAAGAACTGGAGTTCATCGTAAGAGGAAACGGCTTTTTGTACAATATGGTCCGGATTATGATGGGTACCCTGCTTGAGATCGGGGAGGGGAAAAAAGAAATCGACACGATACCCCGGGCTCTTGCGGAACACAACCGCAGGCTCGCAGGTTTCACGACCCCCGGTCACGGCCTGTTTTTGTGGGAAGTGAGCTACTGATATTCTTTCCGGGAAAAAAGCAACGAATCCTGGTGTGCCTATTGACATTTGGTATGAAAATGTTATATGATATCTTGTGGCATTTAATTTCTATACCACGATTAGCCCCGGAAACTAATCGTATTGAAATATAAATCGAATCAGAGTAAAAATCTAATGAAAAATCAGGAGGGAACCCGACATGCGTACAACATTCATGGCTAATGAAGCAAACGTGGAACGCAAATGGTATGTTGTGGATGCAGCTGGACAGACACTTGGTCGTCTATCTACTGAAGTTGCTTCCATCCTTCGCGGAAAGCACAAAGCGACATACACTCCACACGTTGACACTGGCGATCACGTAATCATTATTAATGCAGAGAAAATCGAACTTTCAGGAAATAAGTGGCAGGATAAGAAATATTATCGTCACTCCAATCACCCAGGTGGTTTGAAAGTCCGTTCCGCTAACGAAATGCGCGAGAAATTCCCTGAGCGTATGCTGGAGAAATCCATCAAAGGCATGCTTCCAAAAGGAAGTCTCGGACGTAAGATGAGCAAAAAACTTCATGTCTACGCAGGTGAAAATCATAAGCACGAAGCACAACAACCAGAAGTTTACGAACTTCGCGGCTAATCATAGCTAATAACAAAGGAGGTAATTAAGAGTGGCACAAGTACAATACTCCGGCACGGGACGTCGTAAGAAGTCTACAGCACGCGTACGTCTAGTCCCAGGTACCGGCCAGGTAATCGTAAATAAAACTGATGCACAGGACTATTTCCCATTGGAAACTCTTCGTAAGATTTTGAACCAGCCTCTTGTCGTTACAGAAACACAAGGAAACTACGACGTTTACGCAAACGTTGACGGTGGTGGATTCACAGGTCAGGCAGGTGCGATCCGTCACGGTGTAGCACGTGCGCTTCTCGAAGCGGACCCTGAATACCGTACTCCACTGAAACGCGCTGGATTCCTTACTCGTGATGCACGTATGAAAGAGCGTAAGAAATACGGTCTTAAGAAAGCACGTCGTGCACCACAGTTCTCGAAGCGTTAATATGGCAGTATTTAAGCCCTTTTCCCTTTATCGGGAGAAGGGCTTTTTCTATGCCTGAAATGGGCAAATGACCACATTTTGACCACATTCGTGACCACTTACGTTTTATTGGTCCATAAATTGAGCAAACAGATCAGCGGTTTTACCTTTCGAAGCATCGGTAACGTGAGCATAAACATTCATGGTGGTCTGGATATCTCGATGTCCTAATCGTTCCTGGACTTCTTTGATCGTGGCTCCTGCTTCGAATAAGAGGGAGGCATGCGTGTGTCGAAAGCCGTGAACGGTGATTGGAGAGAGAT
Organism: Salimicrobium jeotgali; assembly: GCF_001685435.2. Taxonomy (NCBI): domain Bacteria; kingdom Bacillati; phylum Bacillota; class Bacilli; order Caryophanales; family Bacillaceae; genus Salimicrobium; species Salimicrobium jeotgali. The sequence continues at coordinate 2,560,126 of NZ_CP011361.2, read as the reverse complement.
TATGCTTATCGATGAGAGAGTTCAACTTGTCATTAGGGTGAGCAAGTCTGAGAGGGCGTCCATCGGCTCGTGTGAGCACGTATTTGGTTTCAGGATTAATACCTCTCTCCAATAGCCATTCACTCTGCTGGAGCTTCCATTTGCGCAAGAGTGCAGCGGTATTTTCATCAATACGGATGGAGCGGATACTTGCTTTCTTCTTCGCTGTTTGAATGACCTCCTTTTTGTTCTTGAAAAACATCGTCTTGTTGATGTACATGGTCCGTTTCTCCAGGTCAATGTCCTTCCATTCAAGAGCAGCTAATTCTCCTTTCCGGATCCCGGTGTAAATCAGCAAGTAAAACATTAAATAGTTCCTCATATCCAATTCTTCTTTTGCTGTGGATAGGAAGTGGATAACTTCATGTTTGTTCCAGAAGTTTTTCTCATCCATCTTCGTGACCAGTTCTCCCTCATCTCTCTTCGGAATGACTGTATGCTGCATAGGGTTCTTTGCGATATAGTCCATCTTCAAGGCATATTTGAAGATCTGGTTCGCCTGGACCTTAATATCCGACACAGACTTTATTTCCGTAGCGATTTCATTAATCATGCGCTGACAGTACGTAGGGGATATCTCTCTGATCTTTAAATGGCCGAACCGGGGTAAGATATGTCTGTTTACTTTCGACTGCACAAAGGCCTGTGTGCTCTCTTTAATCGTTTGAGAGTGGATGCTCCACCATTCTTCGTATACCTCTTTAAACGAGAAGCGGCGGTCCGGTTGATACGTATTTTGTTCCAGTTGCATTTCAATTTGAGCAACAGCACGTTGAGCTTCTTTCTTTGTCGGGAAGCCCGACTTTGTGAGCTGCTTGCGCTTTCCTGTAGCTGGATCTATTCCTAAATCCACAGTAAAACTCCACCCTTTGTTTCTTCTACGTATATAAGCCATGTCTATTCCTCCTTATGCTAATCGTATAGTTCCAATTGAAGGTTCGGTTGTACAAATGAAAATCAAGTCGGTTTCTACCGGTACAAAATCAGCCAAAACTTTTGATTCTGTTATCTATTTGTACCAAGCGTTTTTCAGCTGCACTTTCTGGAACATTGAAGGCTCCTGCCACTACTTGTTTCGCTGAGGGGATATCGTTGGGTAGCTTGACCTTCTTTAATAAATAGGTAGGGATACAGAAATGAAGAGCGAAATTTTCTGCTTGCGCCTCCTGGAGTGCAACAAAGTCCATTGGTAAAAAGAGTTGGTTGCCAGCGTGTCTTTGTATATGGCAAAGTTCGTGAGCGAAGGCAAACCATAATTCATCAGGTGGCAGGTTGATATTTAAGTAGACTGTGGTGCCTTCGAAATGAGTTTCAGTGTTAGAAAAGATGAGATCTATTCCTAATCGGGGAGCGACGATGAAGATATCTAGTTGTGAGGGATGGATGATTCCGATGCTTTTTAGTAATTCATTTACTGCATCTTCTAAGTGAGTAGTAGTGTAGTTCATAATATGTACCTCCGGTAAAAGAACGTATGTTCGATTCAAGTATAAAACAAAAGGCGCACAAATGCACGCCTTCTTGATAACTGATTTATTTGAAGTTCTCTGCTAGTTCTGCAAATTTATTTTTGTACTTCATTAAATCCGAAATCTTTTCAAGTTGATAAGTGGTTTTTTCCTCATCATTAAACTGAACATACTTATTGTTTTCGTTGTTCAATCCCAATCTGCAGATCCAACGACGAATGTTATTATCTAAAAGGATATTAAAGTAGCTCTTGTTATCTCGATAATAGACTCTGTCTTCATCTACTACCTCCGATAACATCAAGCGGGCGATTGTATATCCTTGTATTTCTTCTTCAGTTGTAACAATTTCTGGTTCTGAAGGAAGTTGTTCTTCTTCCTCAATTTCTTCGATCTCCTGGATATTTGGTGAAGAATCATCACTACTTGTAGATTTCAAGGCAGCATTTAGCTTGTCGTTCACCAACTCATTAATGAATTGCTTGAAAGACTTTTGGACGATAGGTTCGAACTGAGCAACAACATTCTTTGTCTTTCTTCCTTCATAAATTTGGTTAAGAATAAACATTACAAAGTCATCTGTAGGTTCTTCCCAAAGGTCGTGGAGGAAGCTTTTTATCAGTCCAGTGTACTTCAACTCAGAAGCAGTGTTGAAGATCTTATCCAAGTCGAAGCTATCTTTTTTAAACTTGGCTAGTTCATTTAATTGATTCTCTCGGACTTCCATAAGATCAAATTCGAAGAAAGGAGAAGCGTCCATCTTGTTCTGCTCTTCTAAGTCAGTAAAAAATTTATAAGTTACACCGTTAGTTAAAATAGCGAATTTTGCTGTAGTTGTTCCAAAGTAACGAAAAAGTTGAGAGTCGTGCTTAGTCAATGGTTCATTCACTGACTTTGCTTCAATAAGTATTACGGGTTGTGCCTCGTGCATTATTGCATAGTCGACTTTTTCACCTTTTTTAATTCCCACATCCGCAGTGTACTCAGGAGTGAATTCTGCAGGGTTAAACACATCGTAGCCCAAATGCTGAAAGAAAGGCATGATAATGCTCGTTTTTGTAGCTTCTTCTGTAGTAATAGAATCCTTAATTTGAGCGACTCTCTCGGATAAAGTTCTGATTTTCTCGTTAAATGTTGTCATTTTCTCCACCCCTTATGTAATATTGATTAGTTCCTCTTACACCTTGAAAATACAAAATTCGCCAACAATATATAAAATAAAAACACGCCATTCGACGCGTTAAATATTCGCTTGTTTCTTGTACAGCCTTTGCAGCGCATCCTCAAAGTGCCTATATTAAATCATCAAGAAAATACAAATTAGTCTTCTTGGTGATTTCATTTTTGTTTAAATTTTTATAAGAATTGGTGATAAGTTGCCTAGCTTTCTCTTCTTCTTCATCAATAAATAACCATAAAGCTGAAAGGCATTCTTCTTCAGTTAGATAATGAAAAGGAAGATCGGGTATTAAATGATTCCAAGCCTCAGAAAACTTGGTGTGCACCTGACTTTCGTTCATCTGATTTCTTTCTATCTCTTTAATTATATTGTTTCTTATACCAGGAGCAAACATTATAGACTCGGGTTTATCAATATATTGGGCATTATCTAATCCACTCATATCCATAATAAAGACTTGTAGTATATACATAAATGAGTAATCGTTCATCGCTTCACGTTTGTGCAAGTCGTATAGATAAAGTTTATTGTTTCTGTAGAGTCCAAAGTTCTCGCTTTTCAAATTGGATTTCTCTTCTTTTTTCAGAAGATCTAAGGCTATGTCATAATTAGTAACCCCAGCTTTTGAATTCTTTATGAATTTAATCGCATTGGCTACATTGTAACTGCCATCCTTAGATCCAAACCTATGCGCAGGAACGATATAATAAAATTCCTCAAATACTTCTTGGCCTTTATCAGTAAGGAAGAGCTTGCTGGAGTATTTGTTTACTTCTTCTTCAATTTCGTTAGAAGACAAATATTCTTGGATTCTATCAATTAAGTCTGCCTTTTTCCCAGAAACCTTCAGGTCATGAGATTTTAAGATCTCTTTTAATTCATCGTTTTTGAGCTTAGTGATAGTTTCAGTAGCGGTAGCATATCTCAGGAAACCGCCTGAAATTAATCTGTCTAATGAAGACGAAGCATCTATACCGTAATGGTATGCAAAGTAGTTGGGAAAGCTCTCTGGGATACTGTTTCCGTTGATCCAGTTCAACAACAACACTTCACCTGGAAATAAGTCATTAGAAAGTTTCTTTCTATAGACGGGGTTTATATCAAAATGGGTGCCGTCCGATTTAGTAGAGGAAGAAAGATCGGTGGTGTTTTTTTGATTTTCAGAGTCTCCACTTAATTTCTTGAGCCAACTTAGAATCCCCATGATATTACTCTCCCTGTTCTTTTTTGTTCCTCTCTTGAGCCCGATGCAACACATATTCAAAATGCTTCTTTACATCCTCGATGTCCTCACGAGAAAGTTGCTTCCATTTTTCTATGTCATAAAAGCCCAGATCCATATCCTGCATATTGTTCTCTATCATAAACTGTTTAAGTTCTTCCAGTGGATCGAAGTTTTCGTCTTCGGTCTGGTTAGGGTCGTCTGAGCGGCCGAGGAGGTAATCTGTAGTTACTTCGAAGTACTCAGCAAACTTTCTGATCAAATCTGGATCAGGGTTAGTCTGACCTTTTTCATATCGTGATAATTGAAAGTTAGTCAATCCGAATATAGAAGCAGCTCTTTTTTGGGTTAGTTCATGTTGTTCTCTCAGTTTGCGTAATCGTGCACCTAGTACACTGTCCGCCATAATGGTAGCCTCCATAAAGTATTCTCCTTTTATTCTAGCACTTTTGCAATTTCAGCAAATAAAAATTGCAAAAAACGCTAATTAATTATTGAATTTGCATTATTTGCGATTTATAATTCAGTTATAGCGTTGCAATAAATGCAACAGGAGGTGAGAAAAATGTCTGAACTCAACCTTGAGAAAATAAAGCAATTGAGAAAAAAACACAAACTATCTCAAGGAGAAATGGCTGAAATACTTGGAATGAAAAGCCTTTACCCTTATCACAGGAAAGAATCCGGCAACCAACCATTTAAGGCGGAAGAGATCCATGCAATAGCCAGATACTTTGGGGTAGAAATAGAATATTTTTTTAATAATTCAGTTGCAAAAAATGCAATATAAAGAAAGGGGTAATCAAATGAATCAAATAAAAGTAATTGCTTCAGAAGGACAACTCGTCACAGACAGCAGAGACGTTGCCGACACCATCGGCAAAGAACACAAAGAGTTGATGAGATCCATCAGGCAATATCAAAGCATTTTAACCAGCGCAGAATTGCGCTCGTTGGATTTCTTCATTCCGCACTACTACTCAGACTCTAAAGGAGAGCAGCGACCTTGCTTCCTTTTGACGAAAAAGGGGTGCGACATGGTAGCGAACAAAATGACTGGAGAAAAAGGAGTTCTCTTCACTGCTGAATACGTCACTCGCTTTGAAGAAATGGAAAAGCAGTTTCAGCAACCGAAAGGATTATCTGAAAAAGATCAACTGAAAGCAGCAATGAAATTTTCGCTTGAGCATGATGAAACATTGAACCAGCACAATGAACGTCTCACACACCTGGAAGAAACGATGCGTATCGATGGAACGGAAGAACATCGAATTAGAAAGAGTGCCAATGCCAAAATCATGGAAGTCATCGGCGGGAAGAGTTCCTCGGCATACAAAGAATTGAGTCGTCAGGTTTTCTCTAATTTTTGGCGGGACTTCAAAAACCACTTCATGATTCCAAGGTATGGTGACCTTCCGAAGAAGCAATTTGAAGAAGGGCTCAGGTACATCAGTCTGTGGCAGCCGGACACTAGCTTACGTATGGAAATTGAAAGTGCCAATAAGCAACAGGTTATCCGGGAGGTGATCTAAATGTTCAAAGCTGAATTGCAACCGGAAGTAGGATTCTCCGACAAAATCTACGACATGTTCTACGAAATTGCAGAGCGGGCTCAAGCGGATGTCCAAAAAGAAAGTGAGCTTCCTTATCTACTCAATAAAAAACAACTTGCCGAGCATATTTTCAACGTAAGCACTCAAACACTGGATGCTCACATTATCCATCGATCGGACTTCCCTAAAGTGCGTGTAGGTGATCGTGCCCTTTATCCAAAAGATGAAGTGAAGACGTGGATCCGTAAGAATCTAGACACTACACACAAGGTTAGAGACTTAGGGTTCTCCCATAAAGAAGCTCTATAAACAAGATACCACTCATGAAATAAAACGTAGGTACTGAAACCGGTACAAACCAAAAGGAGGAGGTAACGTTGAAAAGTAAAAGCGGAAGAAAATTAAAGGAACTCAGACAGGAGAGGGGACAATCCCAGGAGCAACTATCACTGGACACGTTCTTATCCAGAGAGAGCATCAGTAAATTCGAAAATGGGGAGAGAAAGATTCAGCCGGAGCTCACGAACCATTACATCAAGCAGCATAATGACCCGATGCTTGCGCTTCATACAGTGTCAGAATACATGGGATGGCACATTGATCCTCTCGACGGCCCGGCGGCTGACACACACCGCACATCGATACACATGAAACTCCAGGAAGAAATGCAAGAGGCAGCGGAAGCGCTGGATCAATGCAGCATCACAATGAATCCTGATTACGTTGCTTCTTACGAACGGGAGAACATTAAGAATACAGCTATGGAAGTTGCAGATAGTATCCACGCATCCATCTTATATCTAGCAGAGATCTGCAAGTCCTACAACATTAGCTGGGAGGACGTTTGGGATGAGCACCAGCGCAAACTACAAAGCAGGGGGTACGTCAAATCATGAATATCGATAAACAGTTTTTACGCGAAGATGTAACGGAGGCCACGAAAGAATTCAGATGTGCCTGGGACTTGCTGAATAAGATGGGTGAGGAAATCATGCAGAACAATTATGAAGGTGCTGTGTCTGCAGCAGAAGGGTTTATACGATCCTCCAGGGAGCTGGAAGTCATGAAAGAACGAAAGAAGCGCCACAACCATTATGAAAATTTGTTAAGTCAACTGCACGTTGAAGGTGTAAGTGCTGAACTCGTTATACGGCGCGGGAGGGATTATTATGGCGAGTCATGAAAAAGCGCACATCGTTTGCTGGTTGCTATCCTATGTTTTTCTCTACGTTGCTATGGCTTATGGCACATAAAAACAGCCACTCATTGGCGGATGAGTGACTGTTGAGGGGTAACACTAGTTATCACAAATCTATTATAGCACTTGTGGGCGCAAGCCCGCAATCCTGGGCAGGAGGTATCCTGCTCGGGACAGTGAGCTTGCATCTATCACTCAGCTGCGGAGACTCCTTAGAGACACCGCATATGTCACTGTCTCTGCAGCTGACGGAAGGGAGTAAATAAGATGAATCATCCAGTGGTGGAGAAGTTAGAACGTGAAGGTCTGGCAGAAGCGGAGGTCTACGGTGTAGACGGTCTTGGCAATGAAGTGTATGTCGGAGACGAGATCTATGTCATCGACGAAGAATTTTTCCTTAAAGAAACGCTGACAGCTGAAAGCCAGGAGCTTCTGCAGACGTTGAAGGCTTCTGAGGAAATTGCCCAATAAAAAACTCACGCGGCAACGTGAGTCACTTAGGAAAGTTCTTTGACAATATTATATCAGAAATTAGGAGGAGGTCCAATATGGGCGTTAAAGCGCAGGTAATGCAAAGCACGTCGGACATGGAGCACAAAGAGTGGCTCGAATCACGAAAGAAAGGGATCGGCGGCTCAGACGCAGCTTCTATCGCTGGATTTAACAAATGGAAAAGCCCGGTGGTCGTTTACATGGAAAAGGTAGGAGAGATAGAGTCTGAGTCTTCCAATGCAGAGGCTGCTCACTTCGGTAATGTGCTCGAAGAAGTTGTTGCGAAAGAATTCACCCTCCGCACTGGAATGAAGGTACGGAAGCGGAATGCAGTTCTCCAGCATCCAGAGCACGAATGGATGCTTGCAAACGTTGATCGTCTTATTGTCGGAAAAAACGAAGGTCTTGAATGCAAGACAGCTAGTGAGTATCTAAAGGACGAATGGACCGGTGACGAAACGCCAATGGCTTACCTGCTCCAATGTCAACATTATATGGCCGTGACCGGAGCGGATGCCTGGTGGATCGCTGTACTCATCGGCGGTAATAAGTTCGTTTATAAAAAAATTGAACGGGATGAGGAGCTCATCGCAAACCTTATCGACCTAGAAAAAGAGTTTTGGGAAGAGAATGTTCTGAAACAGGAACCTCCAGAAATCGATGGTTCCGATGCTTCAACAGCTCTTTTGAAAAGCATGTATCCGGAAGCAGAGCCTGAGAGTGAAACAGATCTCGATGCAGAAGCGGACAAGTTGCTTGATGGACTGGAACAAATTAAAGAGGAAGAGAAAGAAATCAAGGAACGTAAGAAGAAATATGAGAACCAGCTTAAAGAGAAACTCGGAACTTATGAAAAAGGGTTCTCCAATCACTATGTAGTTACTTTCAAAAATCAAGAACGCAGGACGGTTGATTCCAAGCGTCTGAAAGCGGAAGAACCTGACTTATACGAGAAATACTCTAAAGTCAGCTCCAGCCGTCCTTTGCGTTTCAAGGAGGCTAAATAATGGCGACGAACAACACAGCGAAAAATCAATTGTCTCAGAAGAAAAATAATGCTCCTTCCAATAATGGAGGGGGCAACAGCGTAAACACGATCCAGGCTTACCTCAAGAAGATGGGACCGGAGTTCGAACGAGCACTTCCGAAACACATGGATGCCGATCGTCTAGGACGCATCGCTCTAACAACGATCCGTCAGAATCCTAAACTATTGGAAGCATCTGTTCCTTCTCTCATGGGAGCGGTGATGCAAGCGGCTCAGCTAGGACTGGAACCGGGGCTCATGGGTCATTGCTACCTTGTCCCTTTCTACAACGGAAAGATGAAAGAGACAGACGTTCAATTCATCATCGGTTACAAAGGCATGATCGACCTAGCCAGACGGTCCGGACACATCGAAAGCATTTATGCTCATGCGGTCTACGAGAACGATGAATTCGAGTATGAGCTAGGGTTGCACCCGAAATTAGTTCACAAACCAGCTTTTGGAACGCGAGGAGATATGGTCTTTGTTTATGCCGTCGCTCATTTCAAAGATGGCGGGTACCAATTCGAAGTCTTCAGCAAGAATGACATCGACCTGGTGAAGCAGAGATCTAAGGCAGGAAGCAATGGTCCTTGGAAAACGGACTACGAGGAAATGGCGAAGAAGACAGTCATTCGTCGGATGTTCAAATACCTTCCGATCAGCGTAGAGATTCAGGACCAAGCTTCTCACGATGAAACAGTCAGAAAAGATATCACAGACGATGCTCATTCAATTCACAACGAGGACTACATTCAAGTGGAAGCAACTGAGGTGGAAGAAGAACAACCACAGCAAAAGGAAGAACAGGCTGACGAAGATGTCCAGAAAGCGGCAGAGGGTCTGTTTGACCAGCAATGAGAAAAGTAGCTATTCCACATGCGTATATCAGTCTCAGCAAAGACAGTCAGGATCCAGGGCGACTCTTTAAAAAGTATGTGGCGGGTTATGTCCGCCACTCCTACCCTGGCTATCAATTGAAGCGAATAGAGAAGATGACAGCAATCATTGAACGAGGGCAGTAATAAAAAGGGGGTGAAGGAAGTGGCCAACCCACAGATAGAAGAAGGATATGTAAAAATTGCGAACGAACTGCTAGATGAGATTCCGAAATATAGATTTAACGGAACACAATTTAAGCTCATCATGATCGTTTGGAGATACACTTACGGATTTAATAGAAAGAGTCATAGTCTTTCGCTGTCCTTCATCTCCAAGCTGGCCGGAATGGATAAATCGTCAGTGAAAAAACAGTTGAACCAACTGATCGATAACAACGTTCTGTATGTGGCAAAAGAAGCTACGTTTAACCAGCCAAGAGCAATTGGCTTTAATAAGAACTTTGAAGAGTGGTCTATTGAGAAAAATGGTTCTAAACCACCACAGGGTGAAGAAAGTACACAGGGGATCAATAAACCTACTCTACAGGGTGCGGATTCACCCCCTCCACAGGGGGGCAATTACACCACCAAGAAATACAATATTAAAAACAAATATAAAGACAATAATACTACAACAAGCGCGCACGAGATTAAAAACGAATCTGATGTCGGGACGCCGGAAACCGTGACGAACGAAATAGCATCAGGAAAACTCGTTAAGGCTTATCTGGATTTTAATCAAAGGTTGAATCCGAATCCTAAGGATTATGAAGCGGCGAAAGAGATCATTGACTACGGTGTTCCAGTCGATGATGCGATTCAGTATTTGGAAGAGTGCATTGATTCATTCACTCAAAATCGCAAGCATCGAAGGCAGAAAATAAACGGTTTGAACTACTGTGTCGGTTTCATTCTTGATAAACACTATGAGCAAAAGGAGGAAACTAAAGATGCAAAGCATCCAGGAAGCACTCAAAAGTCCCGAACTTCAAAAACGTATAGCTCAGGCAAAGGAGCTAGCGCAGCAGAACTCGAACGACGACGAGCCCAAGCGGAACAAGCCTTCGGATACAGCTGAATGTCCGGACTGTGGTGGTACGGGGGCTGCCCTTTACAAAAAAGAGGTCACACGTGCAGACGGAAATGTTGAACTCCGAGATTTCTTCAAGCCATGCAGCTGCGCAGAACAAAAGAAATTAGAACGGCGCTTTCAGAATGCTTTGATTCCGGAAGAGTTTGAAGAGGCTGGTTTCAAACAATACGAGCGCAAGACAGAAGTTCAGAAAACATTGTTTAATGCTACGTTTCAGTACATGGAGGACATCGACACAATTTTGAAAGAAAAACCGAAAGTGAACAGTTTGGGCTTCATTGCTGTGTACGGAGAAAGCGAAATAAGAAATATGGATCCTGCCGAGCGATACAGCTTTAAACAGGCTCACAATAATTTCGGATTAGGCAAAACGCACCTGCAAATGGCCCTGGCACGTTACATCATCGAAAACATTCGAGTCCGTGATGAATTATCAGATGGATCGTTATCCAAGCACGACCGAGGGTGCCAGGTTCTATGCGTTTCAGACGTGGTCTTCATGGAGGACTTGATTCAGGCGAAGATGTCGAACGACGAAGGTAAGAAACTTCAGGACTTAATTCGAGGGGCCTGCAATGCGGATGTCCTTGTTTGGGATGACCTGGGGAAAGCGAAGTGGTCGGAGTCTAAGGAAGGTATGTATTACCAAATTATTAACGAACGCTGGAGGCATAAACGCCCGATCATCTTCAGCTCCAATGAAGCGAAAGGCTCTTTAAGCGACAAGATAGGCTATGCAGCTTCAAGCCGGCTGTTCGGAATGACCGGAAAAGAAAACTTGTATGAAGTCGAAGGGCAAGATTATCGACTCAGGGAGGACGAATAACATGTGCGAGAACTGTAGAGGAACCGGACGAACGTATGATTACGATAATGTAAGCACTCGCATCACCCCTTGCCCGAACGAACAATGCCGGGCAGAGGCAAGAAGGCAATCCAGGAAGCATATCGACCGCATCAAACAGTATTTTGGCATGGGAGTGTCGGCATGACATCAGATGTAGTCTGGATAATCATTGTAGTGGCTATCGTAATAATTTCTATAAGCGAAAAAGATTGATGGAGGTGTCGGCATGACTACACAGTTAACCATTGTCATCGGCATATGGATTGTCTCTCTGATTATCTTAGTCGCAGTAAAGACGGGAGAGTGAAAGGAATGAAGAAGATTTTAGACGCTTGCTGTGGTAGCCGGATGTTCTGGTTCGACAAGGAGCATGATGACACGCTCTACATGGATAACAGGCAGTTATCGGAGGAGCTATGCGACGGGAGAAAGCTAGAAGTAAACCCGGATGTTGTTGCTGATTTTAGGTACATGCCGTTCGAAGACGAATCCTTCTACATGGTCGTATTCGATCCCCCACATCTTTTGAAGGCCGGAGACGATTCCTGGCTCGCTAAAAAGTACGGCAAGTTAGACGATTTGTGGCAATTCGATTTAAAACAAGGCTTCAATGAATGTATGAGGGTTCTTAAGAAGAACGGTACGCTCATTTTCAAATGGAACGAAGATCAGATTAGCACCAGTGAAGTTATCGAGGCAATTGGACAAAAGCCTTTATTCGGAAATCGAAGGTCGAAAACACACTGGATGGTATTCATGAAATAAAAGGAGAGTGAAGAAATGGACCCATTCATGGCTAAAGACGTTACTGGCGAAGAAACAGTCAGACTCCAAGAAACAGACAGAGGAGATGTGTTCATCGTAGATGAAAAGGGAGAAGATAAAGAGATAATTATTGTGAAGAAAGAATCGTTAATCGATTTCTTGAATCAGCAAGATCTCCCAGGCGAATCCACTACAACAAAACAGGAGAGTGAGAAGGATGGCCACATCAATACATGAGACGTTCAGAAATATCGCTATGGGAGCTTTAGAATCGGTTCTAAGAGCCAGAAAAGGCATAATAAACAAACTAGAAAGCTGGGGCGTTGCTTCTGAAATTAACGATAAAAAGAAACGACTTTTGCACATTGAAAATACCCTCCTGCCCGTAACGAAGAAAAGCGTTCGACGCAAGAAGCTATTACAGGAACAGAAACAATTACGGGCATCTATCCAGGACTTGCGGGCTGATTATCACCATCTGCGTAATCAAACGAAACGGAACAAGCCGATTGATGCAGATGAGATTGATACGACGATTATGAATTTGAAGGGGTGGCATCGTGAGAAAAAATGACATGAAGCGAGTAGAAGAGTTATGGAAACGAATCGAATACATCGGAAACGCCTCCCACTTCGATGATGATACGATGACAGCTTTGGGTAGTGTTTTTGGAGAAATGAAATCAACCATCAAGCAACAGCAGGAGCGTATCGATTCCATCACACAAGCGCAAACACAATTACGCGGCGACGGTATGGAAAGGGTGGACTACATTCGTTTTCTCGAAAAGGAGTTATCCCACACGAAAAACGCGGCATTCCGTGACATCGAAAAAAGCCTGCAAGCATCTAATTATTTAGATAAGCCTTATAAATCCGTGGAGCGAAAAGAACTCTACAATCAACTAACGATAGCGGCACACGAGAATGAAAGTTTGAAGGAACAGAACCGCCGACTTACAACAGCGTTAGAGAGCATATACAGCATGACTCTACAAACAGACATTGATATAAACGGTGTATTTCACCGTTATGACTATCGCCAAGTCGCTAAAGAAGCATTGGAGGAGGATGAATGATGGAAGATGTAAATGAGAAATGCGAAGAATGCGGAAAGAAACTGGACCCCAATGATGAATATCACCAACGTTGGGGCACATGCGATTCATGCTGTTACGGAGTATTAGTCGGAGTTTACCCACCGCCTATTAATACCCCCTATAAGGGATAAAGGAGAGGTTAGATGATTACGTTGAGAAGCACGGCACATGCCCGCATTGGAACGAACGTGAAGCGATGGATGAATTTTAAAGGAGAAGGAGGTAATTCTATGTATGAACGTATTACTCCCGACGATTACAAACAAGCAGCTGAAAACGGAATAGCTAAACCTACCCTGGAGCGCCGGGTGTGGAGCTATCACTGGCCAAAGAGCAAAGCTACTACCGAGCAGACAAGGGTGTACGGGAAGAAGAAGATGACGAACAAAGAACTCCGCAAAAAAGTAGCGATTGATGAACTTCATGCGCGCGGTGTCTCTGCAACGATGGCGGAAACGCTGGAGCAATTAGAGTTACGGGTAGCACTGGCGCGATTTGAAGGCATAGACGTGGAAGCTGATGCAGAAAAATGGTTTTAAGGAGATGGAACACATGAAGATGGATATAGCGAAATTACAAGAGATCCAGGGCGGTCTCGATGCTCATATTATCAAGCAGCACCCGGACATCGCAGAATTGAAGACGAACGATTGGAAGTTTCTTGCGCTGCAGGTGGAACTCGGTGAGTTAGCGAACGAGACGAGGTGCTTTAAGGTCTGGAGCAATAAGCCGCCAAGCCCACAAGAAGTTATTAGAGAGGAGTTTGGAGACGGGCTGCATTTTATCCTATCGCTCGGTAATGATCTGTATATTGACGCAGCAAAAATGACTCCGATGGATGTTGAATTTGAGGATGTTACCACAGCGTTTTTAAAAGTCTATGACTTGGCTATTGGCTTACAGCGTAACGTGAGATATGACTACGGGAACAATCACAAATACCTTTGGAGGAAGCTGTTCTTTTCTTACCTGGAACTCGGACGGATGCTCGGATTTACGGAAGGCGAGATTGAAAAAGGATACCTTGCCAAGAATGAAAAAAATCATACCAGACAGCTTACAGGCTATTGAGGTGCTCCGATGATGGTTGAATTCACGATTCCCGGTGCACCTGTTGCTCAAGGCAGGCCCAGGGCCGGAAAGAATCGCTACGGTAAAACGGTTATGTATGACCCGGCTGCTTCTCGAAACTATAAAAAGCAGGTGAAGCTGATAGCCCAGCAACATGCACCAAAAAAGCCACTGGAAGGGCCGCTGAATGTTTTTATCGTCGTACACCGCCCGATGCCGAAAAGCTTCTCAAAACAACACAGAAAGCAAGCGGAGGCAGGAATTATACGACCTAAAACAAAGCCGGATAATACGAACTATGCGAAAGGCATTGAAGATGCTATGAACGGTGTGATTTATAAAGACGATAGCATGATCGTGGACTTGATCGTTTCCAAGTTTTACAGCGAGGTTCCCAGGGTTGAAGTGCAAGTGACGGAATTGGAGGTAGGTTAAATCATGAGAGAAATTAAATTCAGAGCATGGGATGACGTAGAGGGTGAGATGCTTTATTGCGGAGAGGATACGGACATTGTGTTCACTTTGGAAGATAGAGGGCAAGGGCTCTCATGCACAGACATTCGGCACGGCGACCCGCAATTGGATATACACTTGCCACACATGGAACATTTAAAGTACATGCAATTCACAGGACTTTACGACAAAAATGGATGGAACATCTACGAAGGGGACATCCTTTCCACTGATTTGAGTAGACCGTATTTGATTGTGGAGTTCAGGAACGGGGCTTTTATGTACCAGTGTCACGACAACGGAAAAGATTACTACGACCTCATGGTCCCGCCTTCATTCGAGGGAACAACGGATGAGTATGCGGAAGTAATCGGCAACATCTACGAACATTCAGAATTGATAGGAGGTTGACGGTATGAGTGAAAGAAAGGCTATGACAAATGAGCAATTCAATGCTTTCATGAAGCGTTGCAAGACTGAATGGGGCGTAAGGTATGTAAGACCCACAATCCATCCGAGAGCGGGAGTTATTACCTGCTTAGACATCATTACCTCGGAAGAAGTGAAACAGCTTACTATCACGAATAACCCTGATCCCGATTTTAATTTAACGGAAGCGGCTCACGAATATCTGGATAAGCGAAAAGGAGAGGTAACGAAATGAAAACAGCACATTTCAGAGTATTCGACCCTATAACCAAAGAAATGTACTACGTCGGCGAGGACGGCGTGTCTATCGTATTTGGAAGCGCAGGATGGAGGTTGTATGTAGAAGGTAATCCGGTGACGATCGAGGATGAAGGGGAGTTGATGATGTTTACTGGATTGCATGATCGTAATGAGGTTCCAATATTTGAGGGGGATATAGTTGAAGCGTGGTCACAAGGCCTTAAAGGGATATTTGAGGTCAAATGGCGGCAAGGCGGCTCACCCAGCTACATTTTATATCCTGCTTGGCAAATCGGAGAGGATTGGTCGTTACATGGTACGGAGAGTGCTGATGGAAATTATTACGACACGGTAGAAATCGTCGGCAACATTCATGAACAGGAGGGCGACCAATGATAGCTATACCCATCGTATACATCATGATTGGCCTGGGTATCAGCTTTCTGTTAAACGCCAGAGATGATTGGACGGCGCATATCGCACTAGCTTTTGCATCGCCGGTATTCATCGCAGGAGCATTGATTATTATCATCGGGAGAGAAGGTTCAAAGTTTTGGAATGAAGCATTTGATTATAAAAAGAAGGGGTGAGCTTATGAACCAGGCAGAAATCGAAATTATGAAAGAGCGTATCCAGTATTTCAGCGACAAGAAAATCAGCGATCTATCAGAAAGAGAAATTGAAGAATTTCTGGCTCTCCGCAAATATGTTCGGGTGAATATGATACAGAGAGCAGTGGAAGGCTATTACGAAAAGCTAGGAATTAAATAAAAGGAGGGAGCAAATCATGAGTGATGCCGGACAATTTGTCATCGGTCGCCTGAAAGCTCTGGATGACGACATGACAGACATTGTGTTTGTAGATGGAGAAGCTTTCGTGATCAAACGGGCGAATGAGGAAGATGTAAAAGAATGGAGTGGGGAGATTGAGTAACGAGTAACAAATAAAAACAGCCGAGAGCAGCGCCCCCGACCATTATCCCTGTTCATTATTATACCATAGGGGGCCTGCTCAATGCGATTGAATAACGTTGATACTACTATTGAAGATGGGAAACTTAACTTGGAAATGGATATGCCGGAAGGAAATTCCCCTTTCTGTGTTGTATACTGTAATGGAAAAGCAAAAATTACCACTTTGCCAGATCATGGGGAGACGAAAGTAATTACTCACCAAGGGAAGGTGAAGCGGGTGAAGTTTGATGAGGGGGAAGAGTTTTGACAAAGCAAGATTGGATCGATGTATTAAGTAATTTAGGAGAAAAGAGTACATTTGATTACATTTCATTAGGAGTGTCTATAGCTTCACCCCTCCTTCTGCTATTTTCAGTAATAGTGAGTCTTAAAGCGGCTAAAGCTAGTAGAGACTCTGTAGAGTTGAGCAAAGAAATATTTGAGAAAACACAAAAAGCTGAAGAAATGAAATTATTGCCTTTATTTGAACTGAAGAGAAATCATGTTTTTTTAAATAAAGGTAAGCTTATAATGGAAAATCCGGACCCCGATAAAATTATGGGGATATATTTTCAGAATAAAAACTCCTCTCCAATTACTGATGTTAAGGCTGTAGCGTCAATAGAAGAGAAAGAAGAGGAAATAGAACATCTGATAAAAGCTAAGAATATTAATGAGATAAGCTATACTACCGATGGGGTAGTATTAAATGTACTTAAGGGGATCGAACTTAAAGAATACAAAGTACAAATAGTGTACAGAATACAATCGAATAAAATGTACGAAACATCAATTGTGGTTTCTGTACAAGAAAATAATTATATATTTATCACTGAACAGCAACATACTGAACTTTAGTTTGCTTCTACTAGCCTACTGGAAGAACCAGATGCTTATTTTCGTTTTGAGAAAGGTATTATGTTAGAGGTGGACTGCATTAAGTTCAATGAGAGGTGAGAGTTTTGAGTCCAATCCCTGTAGAAATAATTAAGCAACATAATGATTTTTTTGATTATGTATCTATTGAAGCAATACTAACAATAACCCTTGGAGGATTAGCTACATTAGGAGGGGCATATTTAGGTGCAAGAAAAGCTGGAGAGAGTTCACTAAAAGCTGTAGAAAAACAGATTTCACACGCAAGGGAAGAGAAAGAAAGCGAAGCTGAGTTGAAAAGAACAAAATATGAGGTTTTTTTGAAAAGTCAATTGAGAGTAATGAACCACAAATTAAAGAGCATTGATTTTCTCATGGGTTTGCATGAAAGTCATAATATCTATAATGTCGAACCACTAGAAGAAACAAAAAAAGATTTAACTAAGATAGAAGAGATACTTTCCAATATGCAAAACTGGGATCCAGATTGCGTATCTATAGAAAATTTTAAGTTGATAGGAGAACTAAGGGATGAAATTCATGATATAGAAAGTAGTTATGAGGCTGTTCTTGCAACTGAAGAAGAAGAACATGAAGGTTCAGTAACAAAGGTGAGAGCTAAATCTCAAAAACTTGCAAAAAAGATAACACAAAAACACTTATAGTTCTACCAGGCCACTGGAGGACACGGATTGAGCGTTAACGCGCTTGGTTTGTGTCCTCTTTTTTATTGCAGAGGAGGAAATTATATTAAGAAAACATACAAAATACGATGGAAAGTCAGTCGTTTACGCAGAGATAAACGCACAGGCGTTTTACAACCGGTCAAACAAAGTGATTATGCCAAATACCTAGAGATGAGGTGGAAGTATGAACAAAAAGCAGATTGAGGACGCTCTCCGCGACTATAATTGGATGCTCAATGAGATTAAAAGGCAGCGTCATTTGTTAGAAGATGCCGGTACAGGACTTACGACGATGTACGGGGAGGAAGCTGCTATGCCGAAAGCACAAGGGGAGTCGAGTGATCCTGTGGCTCGTGAAGTAGTGCGTCGGGATAAAAAGCATACATGGATCAATCGTCTGGAGAAGAAAGTGTTATTTGTGCAGGAGCGTATGTCCATCATCGAGGACGAAAGAGAGAAGGCAGTGCTGGAGTGTCTGCTCGATGGGATGAGTATGAGAGCAATAGGTAATCACATGGGATTGTCCGAGAGGCACATCTTCCGTATTAAAAATAGTATTGTGAAGCAAATGGCAGAGATGTCATACTTGTCCGGTTCGTTGCAAGCGTAAAAACGACTAGGATATAATGGATGGCAGGACGGACAGGCAGGAAGCCCTGGCCAGGAAGCAGGAATATTTTTTTGCACAGGCACCCTCGCGGGTGTCTTTTCTGTTAGAAAATAAGGGAGGGTGACTCCATGACCATCACGTATGCATGTCTTGTGTGGTTGTTAGTGATACTGTTGCTCGCTTTTGTGGAAATGAGGTTGTGAGCCTGGGTCATTCCTCTAGTAAATAAAATGTACCTTTCTTTCTTCTGAACGTAGTTGTAAGATAGAGGTAAAGAAGGGGGTCAAATGTATGAAGAATGTTTTATTTGTGTTGCTCATAGGTGCGTTATTGAGTGCCTGTGGTAATGGTGAAGAGTCAGAGTCCAGTAGTGCTTCGACCAATGAGGAAAACGCGGAACAAACGGAAAGTATGGAGAATGCGGAAGCTACACAAAGCGAAGAAACTGAAGCAGAACCGCAGACGAGCTCCGACGATCCACTGGAAGTCGCCAACAAGAACAATGATTATGATACGTTAATCAATGGTATGAACGAAGAAAAGATTCTGTATCGTTTTGTCAATGAGGATACAGGTGATGATGGCATGAACAACATTACATTTGATGATTATGAAGTAAAATACGCTCTCGCCTTAACCGAAGACATCAACGGTGATAAAAGTATTACGATGATGGGCGAGCAAATGAATAACGGAGACGCTCCTCTTTTTTCCGTAGAAGACACGGAGTTCATTACGGATCAGCAGGAACAGACAACATTCGCTACTGGAGAGTTCGGAAATATGGACCCTGGTATAAGAGAGAAAACGCATTTTCAGACGTATCTGGATTATGAGGATCCGGAGTCATTCACCATGACGTTTTACGAGCCACTGACCGAACAGGAAAACAGCGAATGGTTTTCGAACACAAACGGAGATGAAAGCCAGCTTAATAAAGTCGAGTTAGAATTTCATAAAGAATAAATCATGAAGTCATCCATAGCGGGTGGCTTTTTTGTATGCGATTAGCTCAAGGGGGAAGGTGTTATGTGATGGCTAAAATGACCGAAAAACAAAAACGCTTTGCTGACTATTACATTAAAACCGGGAACGCTTCAGAAGCAGCAAGAAATGCGGGGTACAGTGCTAAGACAGCACATCGTATTGGTCAGGAGAACCTGCAAAAACCTGCAATTTATAAATATATAGAAAAACGTAACAAAGAGCTTGAGGATTCAAGGACAGCCGACATGAAAGAGGTAAGAGAGTTCTGGACAGGAATGATGCGTGACAGAATGGTTGAACCCAAAGACCGACTTAAAGCTTCAGAGTTCATAGCGAAAACGAACGGGGCATTTATTGAGCGCGTCGAGCATTCCGGGGAAGTTCAGAATAACGTCGATCTATCCGACCTCACTGTGGAGGAGTTGAGGAAGATTGCCAACTCTGACGACTGAACAAAGAGAAGCTGTTGCGGTAGCGGCCCAGGATGAATTGGCCCGCCGCTCCTTTCGTGATTATGTGGTCCGGGTGCATCGGGGAGCTTACACACATTTTCGGCACACTGAATACATTGCCGATAGCTTAGAACCGATTGCCATTGGAGAACAAAAACACATCATCATTGAAATGCCACCGCGCCACGGGAAATCGATGACGGTAACAGAGTCTTTCCCCTCTTATTTTCTATCCAGAAACCCAGACAAGCGAGTCATAGCCGCTTCTTATTCGGACGGATTGGCTCGGAAATTCGGGCGATTGAATCGGGAGAAATTAGATGAATATGGGAAGCGGTTGTTTGATGTCTCCCTGTCCGGTATCAATGCAGCCCAAAACAACTGGGGTATTGATGGAGGACGTGGCGGCATGATTGCCACTGGTATTGGAGGTTCCATTACCGGCGAAGGTGCGGATCTGCTTTTAATAGATGACCCATTCAAAAACAAAGAAGAAGCTGACTCCTCTACCATCCGCGAGAAGGTTTGGGGGGAATGGGAGTCCACATTATCGACCCGCTTACACAAAGGCGGGTCTGTTGTCGTTATCATGACGCGGTGGCATGAAGATGATTTTGTTGGTCGTCTGTTAGAACGTAGTCCCTATAACTGGGAGCGTATACGAATGCCAGCTATCGCCGAAGATGAAGATGATTTACTCGGACGCGAAAAAGGCGAGCCGCTATGTACAGAACTTGGCTTTGATGAAGAGTGGGCAGAGAGTAAGAAGATAGAAGTAGGTACTCGTACATGGACCGCTCTGTATCAACAAAGACCCTCTCCGGCTGGTGGCTCCATCTTCAATAGACACTGGTGGAAGTTCTACGTTCCGGACGAAGCAACGAAGGCACGATTAGCAAATCCAGAGGGCGTGGTCGTACTTCCGAAGGTGTGGGATAAGAAAGCTCAGTCGTGGGACTGTACGTTTAAAGACAGCGGTTCCTCTGATTATGTGGTTGGCCAGGTGTGGGGCAAACAGAAAGCAAACTTCTTTCTACTTGATCAATTCCGTGATCGTATGAGCTTGCCGGAGACCATGAAAGCCATTCGTAACATGACAAGCAAGTATCCAGAGGCGAAATCGAAATATATCGAGGACAAGGCGAACGGTCCTGCTGTTATTCAAATGTTGAAGGATGAAATTGCTGGGTTGATACCTGTGAACCCAGAAGGTGGTAAAGAAGTGAGAGCGAACGCCGTGGCTCCTTCTGTTGAGTCCGGTAACGTTTACTTACCACATCCATCTATCGCCCCTTGGGTAAATGACCTCATCGAGGAATTCACATCATTTCCGAATGGAAAGAACGACGACATGGTGGATTCGACGACACAGGCACTCATTAAGCTGCAAGGGAAGAAGACGAACCCTCTCGATCGTTACAAGAAAATGTTGAGAAGTTAAGGAGGTGACACGTTGACTACGAATATCGAACGAGCAAAACAAATGCGCAATGACTTTATGCAAGGCAATGGCAAAGGGAGTGAGAAAGACCCGCTCACCCGGCAGACCCCCAGTCATCGACGTGTATTAAGTAGGCAAGAATTGAAAGAACTATATGCGTCGAACATGATCGTGCAGAACATCATCAACATACCTGCCGAGGATATGACCCGGAACTGGTTCACCTTGAAGATGGAAGATGAGGACTTGAAGAACGCTATTATGCAAAAGCTGAGAGACCTGGGAGCAAAAGAAGCTTTTCAGGATATGCGACACTTTGAACGTCTCACAGGTGATGGCTTAATCAGCTTGGGTGTAACGCAAAGCTCTCCGGTCGAACTGGATAAGAAAATCGAATACGACAAGTTAAAGCGTCTTGATTACATCCATGCATTCAGCGGTCACAAGATAGAAGATATGGTAACAAACAAAGATGTGTTTTCGTCTGCTTATGGCAAGGTGGAACATTACAAATTGCCGAAAACCGAGGGAAGCGACCGAGAAAAAAGGGTACATGAGAGCCGCTTACTCCATGACCAGACGCGCAAACTGGAAGATGAGACGAAAGGGCAGCCGCTTCTGGAACCGTTATACGACATCCTTACGGTGATGGACACGTCCTTATGGAGTGTCGGTCAAATTCTTCATGACTTTACATTCAAGACATACAGCAGTAAAGACATTGAGGACATGAACCAGGAACAGCGCCGGGAACTTGGTATGTTGATGGATTTCATGTTTAGAACAGAGGCCCTTGCTATCATCGGGGAAGATGAATCTCTCACAAAACAATCGACAAACGTAGGCGGTATCAAAGAACTTCTCGATTATGGGTGGGAAATGCTTTCCGGTGCTACCAGGATGCCGAAGTCGGTGATTAAAGGGCAGGAAGCGGGTACCATCACAGGCGCTCAATATGATGTGATGAATTACTACTCTCGCATTGCTGCCATGCAGGAAAACGAGATGAAGCCGCAGCTGGAGAAACTCATACGCATTGTATTGTGGTGTGAGGATGAAGTTGGCGGACGCATTGACCCAGAATCAATTGACTGGGAAATCCAATTCAATCCGCTCTGGGAAGTGGACAGCAAGACAGATGCAGAGATCCGTAAAATTGTCGCGGAGACCGACAACATTTACATCATGAACAGCGTGCTGATGTCGGACGAAGTGAGGGACACCCGCTTTGGTCGTTATGGATTGGAAGAAACTCTGGCATTCTCCGGTGATGAAGCAGCGCAACGTCGGATGGCCGAAGAAGTGTACGGTAAGTATAAAGAGAGTCGTGATGAGGATGGCTAGAAAAGCCCCCTCTACACGTTTTCCGAATGCGATAGCCGTCAGTTATGGTCGCGCTTTAAAAAAGCAGGTGCGAGATCTGCACCGGGAAACGCTAAACGTGTTTGATGAGCAGATTAAGGAGGATATCAAAGCATTGAAGCGGTCCGATGCTCTGGAAGAGAGAGTGGACGGTCCGTTAAGCTCCATCATTTCAGCAGTAGGCATCATCAAGAACGTGGCCAATGCTATTTATGACGTGCATATCTCCACGAATATTGCTATGAAACATATTAAGTTGCTCGATAAAATGAACCTCAAGAACATGGAGGATCAGGGAAGAATCAAAGGCGTGTCTCCGATTGATAACAACGACAAGATGGCTGACTTTTTGGAAGCGGCTGTACAAGAGAACGTCAGTTACATTACAGACATCAAAGACAGTTACATGACAAACATTGAGCGCGTCATCCTCCAGGGAGCGAAGAAAAGCTCCACGATAAAAGGGATCCGTGATGAACTTGTGAAGCAGGCAGGCATGACGATACGGAGAGCGGAGTTCATTGCCAAAGACCAGACAGGCACCATATTCGGCCAACTGACAGCAGAACGTCATAAGAACATGGGTGTGGAAAAATTCACGTGGCGTACTGCTGGAGATGAACGAGTGAGAGATAGTCATGAATCATTGAATGGTGAAGAGTTCCCCTATGATGATCCACCGGCTGTCGGCCTTCCTGGGGAGGATTTTTCCTGCAGATGCCAAGCAGAACCTGTATTCGATTAAAGGAGGGAATGACAATGGCGAAGTATCGAAAGAAACCAGTAGTGATTGAAGCTGTACAATTTAGATTAGTCGAAGAGATTCCTTGTAAACATGGCGTTCATAAGGAATATAACGACATGGAGATTGCAGAATTTATGGGGCGCCCGATAAGTGCTGGACCAGAACCGGACGGGACACCAGAAGGACATATGATAATTAAAACATTGGAAGGCGACATGAAAGCCAGTGTGGGTGACTACATCATAAAAGGCGTGAACGGAGAGTTTTACCCGTGTAAGCCGGATATATTTGAAAAGACATACGAAAAAGTGGATGTAAATCAAAACAACCAACGCTTCCGTAAAGGGTAGCGTTATTTTTATGCCTTAAAGGGGGTGAGAACATTTGAAGGTACAGCGGTATGACAAAGTCATGATTATGGATTACCAGGAAACATCAGAGGGCTATTTGACCGTAGATGCTCCGATTACTCGGCCCGGCGTCTTTCCGTATCAACGACAGGATGGAACCGTGCAAATGGAGGCGAAACTTCCGGATGATGTGTTCAGTGACCTCACCATCCAATCCGCACGGTCTAAAGCTGTCACGGATGGACATCCCACTGAACCGGTGACATTGGATAATCACAGCCAGTATGCGAAGGGCCTGAGCCATACAGACAGTCGTGTAGAAAACGGCATGATTAAGACGTCTCTGACCGTTACAGACTCTGGACTGATTGACAAAATCAAAAACGGAGATCAGCGAGAAATCAGCATTGGTTTTTTGTCTGATGTCGTCGCCGAAAGCGGGACGTATAACGGAGATAACTATGAGTATGCCCAGCGCAATATTGATATCAATCACATTGCGATTGTCGAACAAGGCCGCGCAGGACCGGATGTCAGTATCCGTAATGATAGTGCTGCGTGGCAATTAAAAAATGATGGAGGTGGCAGTAATATGCCTAAATACACAATTGATGGTAAAGAGTACGAAGTAGATCCGGTAGTGAAATCACGACTGGACACCCTGGAAGCTCAGAAAGAATCTGCAGAAGGCAAGGCAAAAGACTATGACAAGCTGCAAGGGAAGTATGACTCCCTCGAAGCCGAGCACAGGCAGACGAAAACAGAGCTCGATGAAGCGAAGAAGAAAGACCTCACGGAAGATGCACTAGATAAGAAAGTCCAGGAGCGTGTGGAGCTTGTGTCCGGTGCGAAATCTTTTCTCGGTGATGACTTTGACTTCACCGGCAAGAAAGAGCGTGACATCAAAGAAGCGGTTATTCAGACAGTCAATCCAGACTTCAAAGGTGACGAAAAGTCTGATGATTATATCAATGCTTTCTATGATGCTACAGTAGAACGCTCGAAGCAGGACGGCTTTTCTTCCACAGGAGAGAACCACCTTCACACAGGAAACGAATACTCTTCCGATGCAGCGTTGCAAGAGAAACAACAGAAGCGCTTGAATCTGCGCAATTCTAAATAATAAAAGGAGTGAATGAATATGCCAATCACTAACTATGGAAAGTACCTCCCGGAAGCTACCGGCAAAGGAAAACTAGCAAACTTTCAGGATTACAGTGCTAATACCAAAGCAGCTGCAGAGGTCATCCCTTACGGGGTAGCAGTGCAGCTTGGAACAGACCCAGAGACAGCCGTGCCATTTGCAGGTGGCTCATTTGAAGGTGTTGCCCTAGCTCAGGAAGTTCATGACTGGGTCAATCAAGCAGACGACCAGAAATACAAAACACAGACCCCGGTTGCTGTCGTAACGAAAGGCGTCATCTGGGTAGAAGTTATCGAAGATGTCGTAGCAAGTGATAAGCCGGTCGTCGATAACACCACAGGCAACTTCCGTCCGGACAGCACAGCGACTACAGAAGTGACAGCTCTCCCATCTGCTCGTTTCCGCTCATCCGCTGCTGCTGGAGATCTTGCACAACTGGAAATCAACCTACCCTAAAAAATGAAAATGAGGAGTGAATAACATGCCAGACTTTAAAATAGACGGACTGATCCGTCCTCAAGACCTTAACTCAATCGACAATACGATTTATGAAGCAAATAAAGAAGAACTGAAAGCGCGTAGTATTTTCAACGTGAAATCAAACGTGCCAGCCGGTGCAGAAACGTATTCCTATGACGTGATCAAGCGTTCTGGAGCGGCGAAAGTATTGGCTCCCGGCTCTGACGACATTGAACTTGTCGATGCAGACATGGAGCGGCACACGGAGAACATTTACTCTATTGCTGCAGCTTTCCGTTATTCCGTACAAGAGCTCCGCCAGGGGCAAATGAGCGGCACACCTATCGAGACGACAAAAGCAGCGACAGCTCGTCGTGCTATCTCCGAAAAAGAGAACCGTCTCGTGTGGAAAGGAGACGCAAAATACGGCATTCTCGGTGTCGCTAATGCGGAAGGTATTCAAGTAAAAGCACTTGATAACAACAAAGCAGGCAATTCTACTAAGTGGAAAGACAAGACAGGGAAGGAACTTGTTGCTGATCTACGTCAAGCCCGTTCTGCTGTTAATCGTCTTCCGGGCCATCAGGCCGATACGCTTGTTGTTACGCCAGATGCTATGGAAGAACTAGAGAAGGAATATAACGAGAACACGGACAAGACAGTTATGGAGTATCTGACCAGTCAAGGGTGGTTCTCTTCTATTGAGTCTACATCGGACCTTGAAGGCATGGGAGATGGACAAACGGACAGCTTTCTTGTATTCGACAGCTCTCCTACTGTGGTAGAGATGCTTGTATCGATGGACATCACCCGTCATCAGCAAGAGTATAAATTCCCGAACTTCAAGATTCCGCTTGAAGAACGTACAGGCGGTGCGATCATTCGTTATCCAATGGCGATTGTGAGAGGAGATGGCATTTAATGATCATTCATAATAAAGGCAAGTACGTCCGTCATGTGGCGGGCGTCATGCTTCTTCCAGGCACAAACAATGTAAGTGATGAGGATTGGAAAAAATGCAGTGCTCATCCCATCATGCAAAAGGTGATAGAAAAAGGAGAAGTCATCGCTCACGAAAAGGCGAAAAGCACGAAAGACTTCAATGTCGATGGTGCTGTCGAACTAATCAATGACACCGTTTCTCTTGATCTCTTGGAAGAGTGGCAACAGGCCGATGACCGTAAAGGCGTACAGGAAGCTATCGCCGATAAACTTGTAGAATTGCAAGGCGAGGGAAATGACGAGGAATAAGGAGTTGATCTCATGGATCCTCTTACTACAGCGGATAAAGTGAAATCCATCGCTACTCATCTGGACACTATGCCAAATGAGAGCATTGATATTTACATTGAGGATGCTTCTTTAGAAGTGTCCTCTTCTGGTATTAAGGAGAGATATCAAGAACGAGCGGCGCGTTATTTAGCGGCTCACATGGCGTCTTTGAACGTAAGGCAGGCGTCTACTCAAAAGGTAGGAGAAGTATCACAGACGTTTTCCGGTGCAGCAGGCGGCGGGATAAGCGCCACTCCCTACGGTGAAGAGTATAAGCGTATTCTTAGTAAGTTCAAAGCTCGACCTTCCCTGAATCTGACGGTGTTGTGATATGGCGCAAAAGAACATGCAAGTCAGCATCGTCCAGGATAACTTCCCAAAGTTACAACGAGCAATCGAGGATATGAGCAAGTATGAGCTACATGTCGGTATTTTCGGTGAGGATGATAGCGGAGGAGATTCTTACGTAATGATTGCAAACGTTCATGAGTTTGGGTTCAAACGATTGAATATTCCGGAACGGTCATTCATGCGCTCTACCTTTGACGAGAAAGAGTCAGAGTGGGTGAAGTTCATGGAAGATCGTATGAATCGTGTCTTTGCATTCAAGATGAGTGTTGAACAGATGTATGAACAGCTGGGCGCAAAAATCGTAAGCGATATCCAGGATAAAATCAGAGCCATTGACTCTCCACCGAACGCCGCAAGCACAATCAAACAGAAAGGGTCTTCGAACCCACTGATTGATAAAGGCGCAGCAGGCGGTCTGTTAAGCAGAATCACCTGGAAAGTGAGGGCGATAGGATGAAGTTTGATTTCAGCGGCGTGTTCGCCACGTATAACCGTCCTTTCCAGCGCATCACTTTTGCGGAGGGCTACCGTGATTACGGCAACGGCGGTCAATGGGTCGAAGGTGGGGAGAATCCTCCGATAGAATCGCAGGGCATCATCATGCCCCTAGGCAATGACGACCTGACGTTTGATACGTCCGGCACCTACACCGTGGAAGACCGGAAGCTGTTTTTACAGGAACCGGAGACACTGGATAAAGATGATCTGGTGAGGGTGGACGGTGACGACTTCCATGTCACAGGGGATAAAGCGTGGCAACAATACGGAGGATTTAACGTGTATCTGCTCAAACGGTCGGATGCGGGAGGTGAGAGTGCATGATCACGCTTGATGTACGTAATCGTTTAGTCAAAGCGCTGTACGATTATCTCCAAATCCCTATCATTCCGGATGACGAGGATACTGGGGTACCCCCGAGTCCTTACGTGGTGTACTCGGTTACGACCGACAATGTCAAGAACGGAAGTGACACGATTTCCTACGCGGAAGCGTCTGACAGTTTCACTAAGACGTACACCAATCAGAAGGAGGTATCTTACTCCTTTAACGCTCACTCGGATAGTAGAGATGAAGCTTTAGAAATGTGTTACCGATTGATTGAGTTTTTCGAGCGTGTAGGTGTAGAAACACTTTCAAGGGAAGGTATTGCTGTTATTGAGGTAATGCCTACACAGAATCGAAGCATCATGTTGGGAGATTACTACGAGCGGCGGCACGGGTTTGATGTGCGACTCCGCTACGTAGACCGCTCCGAGCACACGGTAGAAACGATAGATGAATTTAATTTATAAAACAGGAGGGACAAACACATGCCATTAAAAGATGTGACCGTAAACATTAATGTAAACAATCCAGGCGGCACTGTCGGGTTCGGGAAGCCGTTGATTGTCGGTGAAAAGACAGGGGCTCATCCTTATACCGAATATGTAAGCTTAGAGGCACTCACGAAGGACTTTGACGATACGACAGACATTCACGCCAAAGCGAAAGCAATCTTTAGTCAGGAGCATAGACCAGCACGTGTGGCTGTAGCTGCTTTTGATTCCGCATCTGTAGAACCGGACGCTCCTACGACAGCGGCAGACCTGGTAGACAGTCTTATTTCCGAGGACTGGTACTTCCTCGTCACGACAGTTACAGACCCTCTCGATATCACAGATGTTGCAAATGCGATTGAAACAGCGGATACAAACAAACCACCGAAACTGTACTCTGCACAAGTAACAACAGCAACAGATGCAACGAGCATCGGGTCATTAGACCGTACGTTTGTAGCAGTACATCCAGCGGACGAGCATATTGATGCGGCTATCGTCGGTGAAGGAGGAGCTCAAGAAGTCGGTTCCATTACATGGCAAGGGCTGCAACTTACTGGTATTACACCGCAGAAGCTGAAAGCGAACGACCTTGCTCAGATTGAAGATGCGAATGCGTACGCTTACGTGAAGAAAGCAGGCGAACCTGTGACGTCCGAAGGAAAGGTGCTCTCCGGTGAGTA
Source organism: Salimicrobium jeotgali (assembly GCF_001685435.2). Taxonomy (NCBI): domain Bacteria; kingdom Bacillati; phylum Bacillota; class Bacilli; order Caryophanales; family Bacillaceae; genus Salimicrobium; species Salimicrobium jeotgali. The sequence goes on along the minus strand of NZ_CP011361.2, from coordinate 2,531,379 downwards.
TATTGATGTAATGCACGGGAAGGACTGGATCGAGGCAAACATTGAACAACGTGTTCAAAAAATCAAGAATCAGGCAGGGAAGATCCCGTACACCGACGGAGGAATTTCTACATTGGAAACAGGGGTTCTTGCTGTGCTGAAAACTGGGTTTAACCAAGGAATTATCGCCAGTGATGAAGGTGGCAATCCTATCTCTAGCACATCTTTCCTGAGTCGTGCGGAAACGTCGAAAGAGGACAGAGCATTGCGTCGATATAATGGAGGAAGCTTCAGTTTTGAACTGGCAGGCGCTATCCATTCGGCAGAGATTCAAGGATCTATCAGTTATTAATCCATCAATCAGTAATAAAGGAGGAAATTATCAATGACAGTAGGAGTATATGATTCTAGTAAAGTTAATTTGACCGTTGATGATACACACATCACAGGTCTCGCGGCAGACACCTTCATTTCGTTTGAAGCTGCAGAGGACGGATTTACTCATGCCGTAGGGGCGAATCCAGGAGACGTGGTAGTTTCCGAAACGAATGACGAAACACGTACAGCGACTATCATCCTACAACAGACGAGCCCTTACGTGAAATTTCTGGATAACATCGCGAAAGAAAAGCGTATGGTGCCGGTCTATTGCATGAATAATAACGAACCAAAGGAAAAGGTCGGCGGCACGATGGCCCGCATTCAGCGTCCATCGAACAAGAGTTATGGGAAAGAAGCGCAGAACCGCGAATTCAGCATCGTTATATTTGACTACTCGGAAGAGTGATCATATGGCGAATAAGAAAAAGCATAGCAAATCCACAGAGCAGTCGAATAAGGCTGCTCTTTCTTACTTAAAACAAAAATCGGAGGTAGATCGAATGGCTAAACTAGGTGCTAAAAAAGAAGTAGAGGTAGAAGGAGTTACGTATACATTTCAACATCCAGGAACGCGGGCGTTTGCGCAAATCCAGGACCGCATACAAGTAGAGGGCGGAAAGATGTCCAGTGAACGTATGTCCGAAGAATTGTTCAAACATGTAATCGTGGAACCGAAAGTGGACTTTGATTATTTCGATGAACACGATGGGTATGAAGAGGTAATCACAGAAGCGATGTCGTTTCTTAGGTCTGGAAAATAACGGAGAGGATTCAACCTCTTACCGGATAAGAGTCAGGCGGGATTGGCACTTCTGGCGACCGATTACCGAGCGTGTATTGTCGTACTCCGAAGCGATTGAATTAAGTGATCATCAGCTTTTGGAAGTCAATGCCGCTATTGATGAACAGATCCAACGCGAGGATGATGCGAATAAGTAACGATTCGTAAAAGAAAGGAGGGAGATTATGTCTTTGCGCGACTTAGCTATTTCCGTTGCTACCGATACCTCACAGTTACGTGAACTCAATAAGCAGATGGACACGATGACTGGCAAGACAAGCGGCGCTAACAAAGAAATGCGCAACATGGAAAGCAAAACGAGGAAGTTCAGCAAAATGGCCAAAGGTGCAGCTGTCGGAGCGGCAGGACTTGCATCCGGAGCAGCGGCAGGAGCCACGGCCCTGGGCGGTCTTGTCTCGAAGGCCAGTAGTGCTGCCAATGAAATCAATAAGTATTCGCAAGTCACGGGAATGAGTACGAAATCGTTTCAGGAATGGGATTACGTGGCTCAAAACTTCGGATTCAGCATGGAAGCTGCAGCAGGCGACATGGCCATGCTATCCGAGAGAGCGATGGATGCTGCGGCAGGAACTGGTGAAGGTGCCGAGCAGTTTAAAATGTTAGGCATCGAAGTCAATAAGGCTAGCGGTGGTTTGAAATCACAGGAGCAATTGTTCGGCGAAACGATAACGGCGCTGCAGGGCATGGAAGATACCACGAAAAGAAACGCTATCGCAACAGCAATGCTGGGAACGACTGGCGAAGAACTTGCCCCGGTGTTGAACATGTCGAATGAAGAGCTGAAAAAGATGAAAGGCAATGCCAATGTCATAAGCGAGGATAACTTGAGTAAAGCGGCTACATTCAAGGACAGTTGGAATAAACTCAAGAACACATTCAGTAGTGCCGCTACGACATTGGGTGTTTCATTGATGCCGGCCGTTCAATTGTTGATGGACTGGTTTATAGAAAAAATGCCGCAGATTCAGGCAATTGTTCAAAAGTCTTTTGATGTCATCGGTGGCGCTTTCAGCACGGTAACACAATGGGTGCAGTCCTTAATTTCCCGTTTTCGTGAGTGGAAGTCCAGCAACGAAGAAACGATGTCTGGTATCTGGCAGACGATCCAGACGAGGTTCGGTCAGGTAGTCTCTTTCCTACAGGAATCCTGGTCGAAAATCCAATCCTTCTGGCAGGAAAACGGCCAATCGATCATGACGAATGCACAGGAGATTTTCGGTTCTATCCGAGGAACTGTGATGACGGTTTTTAACGCAGCATGGACCATTATTCAAGAAGTACTTAACAAAGCCGTGCCTTTCATCCAGGAAAAACTCGGTGTCATCCAGAAATTTTGGGATGAAAACGGCACTCAGATAATGCAGGCCGTAAAGAACGCTTTCTCGTTTATCCAGTCCACCATAGAATTTGTGATGCCGTTAGTGCTCGGCATTATAAAGATGGTATGGAAAAATATAGAAGGTGTAATCTCCGGGGCCCTAGATATTATTATGGGGCTGGTCAAGACATTTTCAGGTCTTTTCACCGGAGATTTTTCCAAAATGTGGGAAGGGATAAAACAGATGTTTTCCGGAGCAGTAAAATTCATTTGGAACTTTATCCAGCTCACATTCTACGGAAAGATACTGAAAGGCGCGAAGGCATTTATTCTTTCTTTCAAGAGCGCATTCGCTGCCTTGTGGTCGGGGTTGAAATCGCTCTTCACTGGCAGTGTCTCCGGCTTAGTATCGGCAGTGAAATCAGCCTGGTCCGCCATTTCTTCGGCAACGACTGGAATTTTTACAGGAATTTCTAATTTCTTGAAGTCGATTTGGTCCAAAGTCTACGGCTTCGTGATGGGATTTGTCACTGATTTGTGGACAGGAATCAAAATTCGGTTTAAGCGGATCGAAATGTTCACGAGACAATCGTTTCGCGCAATCCGTGATTTTCTCCAAAATATTTGGAGCTCCATTGTCACCAGTGTCTCTGGATTTGTAGAAAAATTACGTACGTGGATCGGCGACACTTGGAATTCGGTAAGTTCTAAAACAAGCGCAATATTTTCCGGTATATGGGAATTTCTCAAGTCGATCTGGTCGAAAATCTATAATTCCATTGTCGGTGTGATAGCAAATCTCTGGGCGAATATCCAGACAAATTTCGTGAGAATTAAAATGTTCACACGCCAGTCATTCCGCGCCGTCCGCGATTTTTTACGGGAGACGTGGGATAATATAGTTACTAATATTTCCAATTCCGTAAAAAGCGTCTGGAACTGGATCAAGGACACCTGGAACACAGTGAGTTCAAAAACGAGCGACATTTTTTCAAATATTAAGGACACGATCTCCGAGAAGTTCGACGATGTAGTCGAAATGGCCAAAAATCTACCAGGGCGCATCGGTGACGGTCTGAAGAAAATGGGTAAATACGCGATTAATGGTGCGGTTGGATTGGTCAACAAAATCGGTGGAGCTTTAGAAAAGGGTATCAATACCGTGATCGGCGGTTTAAATGGACTGCTCGGGAAGCTCGGTATAGGCGACGGTAGTCTGATCGGTGAAGTAAGAATTTCCGAGATACCGAAGTACGCCACAGGTACGGGTAGCCACCCAGGAGGACCTGCTGTCGTCGGCGATGGTGGCATGCAGGAATTTGTTCAGACACCACGTGGAGACTCCTTTCTTTCTCCGGCGACAGATACCCTTATAGACTTGCCGAAAGGCTCGCAGGTGATGTCCGGACCGGATACGAAAGAAATGATGAAAGCCTTCCCTCACTATGAAAATGGAATAGGAAGTGCATTAAGTTCAGCTTGGGGCAACATTAAAGATGGGGCCGGTTGGATTAAGGACCAGGGCAGCAAAGTGTTTGACTGGGTCGCTAAAGGCGGCAAGGCGATTGTCAGTAAAGTGATGGAGGGTCTCGGCATAGACTTACCGACGGGCGATGACCTATTCGGAGGTCTTGTACGCGGCTCTTTCAACTTTGTAAAAGATAAACTGGCTTCCTTTGTCGGAGGAAAAACGGAAGACCACGGCAATGCCGCTGGAAGCGGAAGCATGAATGCCGGACTGGTCAAAACAAGCAGCTTCGGCAGACGTTTTCATCCGATCGATAAACGCTGGAAGCTCCACGGTGGGGATGACTACGGTGGCCCGATGGGTACGCCAATCCCCGCTCAGACAAGCGGTCGCGTCAGCTATGCGGGATGGGCCGGAGGTTTCGGTAATCTCGTTAAAGTGGCGAGTGGTATCTATGAGCATTTATACGCTCACCTCAACAGCATCGGCGTCCGGACAGGTCAGTCTGTCAAACGTGGAGACATCGTCGGTCGATTAGGTACGACTGGTAACTCCACTGGTCCGCACTTGCACTATGAGGTTCGCAAAAACGGCGTAGCCATTCCACCGATTGCTGGTTATGAAAACGGCACAAACGGCCCTCTGAAACAACCAGAGTGGGCTGTGGTCGGAGAGAGCGGACCGGAGCTTATGAGGCTCAATCGAGGAGCAGAAGTGTTCAGTAACAGAGAGAGCAAGTCGATGGCCTCGAAAGTGTCTGGTGCTACTTCCGCGTCCGGAAAAGGCACTACCAATTTTAGCCCTGAGATCAACGTTACAGTAGAAGGTAACGCAGGCGAAGATACTGCAAACAGAGTAGCAGAAACTGTCGAAGAAAAAATGCAGGATATGTTCGCCAGTTGGAACAGGCGCGCTTCTTTCGCTAGGGAGGGATAAGCATGGAACTGAATGGAAAAGCTATGTTGCAAGGCTATCAGCTACACGTAGCAGATGAAGATTATAATCACGGTGGCTCTGTGACCAGTCATAAAACGGAAGCCGGGTTGTCACTCACTGATCACGCAAGCAGTGAAGCGCAAGTCGTTTCGATTTCCGGCGTGCTGACCCGCCCTACCGAGGAGCGGGTCCAGACATTGATAGATAAGTTGTTAAGCTGGAAAGATAACGGGGTGAAGTTGCAATACGAAGGCCGTCAGATTATCCCGAACGTCCTGATTGAGAAGTTCAATTATACGGCGAACAAGAAAATAGCGAACGGTTTTAATTTCAGTATGACGTTGAAACAAGTGCGATTTGCAGAGGTTCAGTACGCTCCGGAAACAAAACCGGTGACGAACTCCGGTCAGAAACAGACGGAGAATCAGAATGAAGGCAAGGTGTATCATCACGTGAAGAAGGGTGACACGTACTGGGACTCGGCCAGGAAATATGGCACAACGGTAAAGCGATTGAAAGAACTGAATCCGTGGCCCCCGCGAGTGATTCCTATAGGCGTGAAGATGCGTATCCGTTAGGAGGGATGACGTGAAGAATGAATATATCCCTATCGACAAAGAGTTATGTCCTTATGAATTCTCTATCCAGATCGGGGTGGAACTTTTTAGAATCGAAGTCCTTTATAACGACGTAGGGGACTTTTTCTCTGTGTCGCTTTATCGAGAGGAGGAAGCGTTGGTGCTTGGAGAAAAGCTTGTTTACGGTGTACCGCTGTTTGCTGATATGTACACCCAAGCCTTTCCTGCTCCGACCATCGTGCCACTCGACGAATCAGGGGAAGAAAACACCGTAACGTATGACAATCTCGGTGACTCTGTGTTCCTGGTGGTCGATAACCAATGAAACTCTTCGATAGATATACCGAGGTGCACTGCGCAGGGATGAAGATTACCAGTGATGACCTGGATATTGAATTTACGGTGCCTTTTGATAGCGACACTACACCAAACGAATCTGAAATCAAGATGTACAATCTTACTGACGATACCATTCATCGGTTTAAGAATAATAAAAATCTAGTTGTAAATGCAGGGTATAAAGGTGATGTTGGCGTCATCCTGTCCGGCTATATTTCCAAAGTGAAAACAGTGAGAGCAGATGTAGATAAAATAACCACGATTCATGTTCTGGACTCTCAACCTCTGGATGTGGAAAAAACGTTGACCAAGACCTACAAAAAGAATATCAAAGCATCACAAATTGTCGATGACTTACTGTCTCGGTTGAAACTGGACGCTTACGTAGATCTTTATTGGGATCATACGTATGCGAAAGGATACACGGTAGACGGAGAGATTGTCGAAGAACTCGCCGGGTTGGCTAAAGAGTGTGGCGTCACGTTCTTTGTGAGTAAAGGTAAGGCCTATGTCAGCGGTGTTCACAGTGGGCAGAAGAATAGGTTCACGTTGAATGAGGAGGGCGGTCTGATTGGAACGCCTGCTCCTTTTGAGGACGGGAAATTAACAGGGTTCTCTGTTACCTCATTGCTGCAATATCGACTGGCCACTTCGAGCGCAATACGAATGGAATCACGGCAAGGAAGCGGAAAGTTTTACGTGTATCAAGGAAAACATAAGTGGAGCGGTGACGAATTCGTCACGGAGCTCGATTTGATTTATTAGGATGTGATCGTATCAGCGAAGACATGAGGTTTTATCGCAATCTAAAAAGGGATACTCTGTTGTCGGTCAATACCTCCATGCCAGCAAGAGTGATTAGTTACGATAAAACAGAACGGGAAGCGAAAGTTCAACCGTTGTATAAGAAAAAGGAAGTTGATAGAGACCCTGTGGTTCTGCCTGTATTGGAAGGTGTGCCGGTTCTCTTTCAGCGTTACGAAGTAGACGGCATAGAAAAAGAGTACATCCCTGTAGTCAAGGCGGGAGACGTTGTTCTTTTGTCCTTTTCGCAGAGGGAATTAGATAACGTGTTAAGCGGTCAAGCGGTATATCCGAGTCCGAACCGTCTCTTTCCATTGAACGGAGCGGTCATCATGGGGGTGATTGCATAATGAAAACGATGGAAATCGAAAGCGGAGATCTCGTCATGAAGGATGGAGACATCACACTGATTGAGGGGACTCAAGAAATCGCACAATCACTTTACATCGCCCTGGCTACGTTTAAAGGTGAATGGTATCAGGACGAGGAGTTAGGTGTCGAAAGGTCCAAGCTGCTCGGTAAAGTAACAGAGCCACAGGTCCGATCCGCCGTCATTGAATCAATAGGGCGAGAAACAAGAGTAGCGACGATTGAATCGTTATCCATTGACACAGACCCGAAAGATAGGAAGGTTTATGTATCCTTTAAGGTGCGCACCATAGAAGGTGAGGTACTGGAAGAAAGGAGGTTATCTATTGCTTAATGAGAAAGGATTTCGACGTAAAACGGGCAGTGAGATATGGGACGAAATAGAGAGTGATGCGAAAAGTCAGTATGGGGAGCAGGTGAACACCGGACAGAAGAGTGTCATTGGTATTATTCTCCGTATCTTTTCCTCGACGATCATTGTCCTGTGGGAAATGATAGAGAAGGTGTATCACAGTTCTTTCCCCTCGACCTCTACCGGCACATCTTTGGATCGTTTAGTTAAATTCAAGGGAATGTCACGAATGCTGGAACGAGAATCATTCGGTGTAATTGATATAACAGGCACACCTGGAACGTTTGTAGATGCAGGATTTCCGGTGTCTACGTCGTCCGATATATCGTTTGTGACGATGGAAGATGTGCAGCTGGACGACACCGGCAAGACGACCGCTGAAATAAGGGCGGTGAAAAAAGGTACGAGAAGCAACGTAAAGGCCGGAGCAATAACGGAAATCGTAGAACCTGTCGAACACGTCACCGCCGTGTCAAATGCAGAACCCACAACGGGAGGTAGAGACCGAGAAACGGATGCCAGTCTGCTCGCAAGGTTTCAAGCTTTCACAGAGTCGGGATCTTCTTCGGCGGAAAGCATCGAATCCACCCTCATCGAAATACCGGCCGTAAGAAGTGCCATTGTAGAGGAGAACACAATGATGGACGCGACAGCAGATGGTGCGCCGCCCAAGTCATTGATTCCTTTTGTGTTCGGTGGCACAGACGATCAGGTAGCGGAAGCGATTTTCTCCGTTAAACCAGGGGGCATCCAGTCTTATGGCGACACAATTCATACAGTCATCGACTCTCAAGGGAAGAAACACTTCATCGGTTTCACCCGACCGTTGCATATAGACGTGCATGTGAACGTTACGCTGACAACAAACGAATATTTTCCATCCGATGGGCATGAGAGAGTGCGGACCAGCATTGTGAAATATATCGGCGGTGCTGATCAGGACGGAACAGTGTATGACGGCACAGAGCTGAATGAAGATGTGAAGCACAGTAAAATCATAGCAAAAACATTTGCTGTGGACGGAGTGGACGATGTGGAAGTCGGGTTGAGCACCAACGGTGAATTTTTTGAAGAGGAAAATATACCGATTACCACTAGGCAAGTCGCCGTCACATCTTTTGATAAGGTCGTGATTTCATGAACTTTTACAAAAACATGATTTCCAAACTGACAGACCTTTTTCAAAAAGATGATGACAGCAATATAGCAAAACTTTTCAACGTCGTTTCCCGTCAGCTGGAAGATATGAAACAGACACTTGAGACGATGGAAGAGTGGCGCGACATTGATCAGGCGCAAGGGGTCCAGCTGGATAAGCTCGGCGGGGAAATTGTACAGGAATTTCGGAACGGGCAGACAGATGAACAGTATCGTCTCCGTATTAAAACAAAGATTATCGCCAATATATCGAAGGGGGATGTTGAAACGATAAACGATGTGCTTACGACATTCCTGGGCGATAAGTTTATAGGGGTATCAGAAATGTGGTCACTGGATGACCCAATCATCCCTCCCGAACCCGCAGGCATTCTCATTACGACCAGAGTGCAAAACCCTTTCCCGGCCGGCGTTATTGGAAGGGTGACAGCAGGCGGTGTAACTATCTACTGGCACATCATCATGGATGCCGTGAACATTCCGATAACGACCGCGCCAAACACAGGGGAATCGGCGCTATTCGTCCACGCCGGACAATTATACGCCGGCCCTGTTTATGACCGTAATACAAGAGGGAGTATACACAATAAAAATATTGTGGCTCATGCGAAGGATGCGACAGGCGAACACAAATACCCTACACTCCCTGCTCATAGTGGAACGATAACAAATTCTACATTAGGTAGTAGTCAGGAGTCATTGAATATGAGGGTCGATCACGACGAAGGGCGTGCCACTTACAAGTATCCTGGGAGTAAACCTTATCAATTCTCCGGCGACTTCCGGGCAGGAGAGGAGGGATAACGATGTTGAGTAGCTTTTTTAAAAATGATATCGCGAAGTACATTGATGAAAAAGCATCGAGAGCGGATGTTGTCGTCAATGGGACTCGTTACACAATGCCCATACGGAGGTCCATAGTCACTGGATCGACTATTCGTAAGCAGGTGTATCTCACACAGAAAGACCCTGTGGGGTCTATCACGAATGTCCGTTTGTTAGACGTGGAAGGCAATGTGTTAGACGAACGTCATGATCATCAGTACCACGAAGAAAACAAAGGACTTTTGCTCGAATTTAAATATACCGTAGAGGAGGGGTAAGACATGTCCAATGAACACTTGCGAAAACAAGAATATCGCCCGACCGAGTGGGACGACAGAGTCCTTGATGAAAATGGCAATGTATTAGTTGAAGGTACTCCGGTCAATGAGACAAACCTGAATAACATGGAAACAGGAATTCTTATCGGGCAGCTGGATGTCGGTATGCTTGCTACTTTCAACGCGCAGCAGATCCGACAATTAGACTTGGAATTGAAAAAGTCTCAACACCAGCGTCTGCTACAAGGGAAAGCGACAATAAGTAATGACCAGAATAACAACGGTTATTTCCGGACCAGTGAACCATTTGTGGAGATTGCGTTAGAGGGATACCCGCAGATAAACGCTCCTGACTATGATGTACAGCTGACCGTCGTTAATGCGGTGCACGAAGGAGCGGTCGGTGAATTACTCCCTTATGAAAAAACACAGAACGGCTTTAAGGTTAAGACGACGGGCTCCGCAGAGTCGGTCACTTTTTTATGGACGTTACTCAATCCAAACGTATAAAAAGGAGGAATTACCATGATTGTAACCCATGTAAACAGAGGTAAAAAAGCAGATTATGCTTTGCGTGGTACGACAGTGATGATCGGTAAAGAGATATCTGTGGATCTTAACAAAAGACAGGGAGATACGGAACAAGTCATCAATATCAGTCTTGACAACAAACTAGAAACGATGCAGGAAGGTGTAGGCGCCTGGTACGTAGCGACTATTGTGATTCCGGCTATAAGAACAGAACTTTACGATTCCGGAGAAGTGGATGAAGAAGGTTATCCTATTTGTAAAGAACGAGAAGCACCGTTGAACATGAGTGACGTGGAGCTACGACTCTGGACGTTACCTGCCAATTACTTTGAGAAGCATAATAAAACCACTGAAGAAGGGGCTGAAGCATAATGTCATTTATTTTATCTACGAAAGACGCCTATCGCCAGGCCGTTGAAGCGAAAAGCGGAGGAAAAAACACTGTCATGTACGACGACAAAGGGAATCCGAGCATCATGGTGCGAGTGCCTCGCTTTAATCTGAGCGACGTGATTGACGGAGCACCGGATACACCGCATCCGGCTTTTATTGTGAACGGAGTCGTGAAATCAGAGATATGGATCAGTAAGTTCCAGAATATTGTTCATGATGGTCGCGCGTATTCGATTCCCGGTCAGGACCCGAAAACGCATGTCGATTTCGATCAGGCGAAGCAATACAGTGCTGCCAAAGGGCAAGGATGGCACCTGATGACGAATGCTGAATGGGCGGCTATTGCTCTGTGGTCGAAGAAAAACGGGACAATGCCACGCGGGAACAATGATTACGGAAGAGATCATTCGGCGCCATACGAGCGCGGCGTGATGGCCGGAGCTGACCGTGTTCTCACCGGCACCGGCCCGGCGTCTTGGAGTCATGACGGCACGACAGATGGTATCTATGATCTCAACGGCAACGTTTGGGAGTGGACGGACGGCTTGAAGCTCGTCGACGGAAAGATTTATGTGCATAACGACAACGACTACAACACACCGGGCGGCGAAGGTGTCGTCGATCAGTGGGTAGATACGGGAGCGGCATTCGATGTTGAATCCGGGAATCTCGTTATCAATGGCTCTGTCGTCAATCCGATGGACGACACGACGGATGAACACAAAGACCGTCTGATGGAGAATTTGACAGCGGCGACAGGTTTCACGATTCCGGATCTGCTGAAGCACTTGGGCATCGCTCCTTATGATGCGGACCACGGCGGAGATAACGTGTCGGTGCGTAACTACGGTGAGCGCCTTGCGCGGAGCGGTGGCCATTGGGCTTACGGTTCCGAGCGTGGTGTCTTTACGTTGAGCCTGCGCTATGAGCGTTCGGGCTCGGACAGCCACATCGGTTTCCGTTCCGCGTTTGTTCTGTAATCTGTAAATCTGTTGATCTGTAAGAGTCCGCGATAACGGGCTCTTGTTTTTGTATTCGATTAATAAGGGGGGTGACGCCGACATTAGATGGAATGCTGAACAAAAAAGATACGCTACTATTTTTCCTCCTGTCATCATGGCAGGGGGTTTTTATCATGCGGCGCCAAGAAGTCGTGAAATAAGGGGGTTGAACATGTTAGATGAAAAGGAGATGGAGGAGATGCCTATATGGCAAGACCATGAGAGGCGAATAACAACACTAGAAAACACATTCACGACTTTTTCGTCCAAGGTCGACGGCGTCGAGAAAACGATCAAAGATCAGGGAGATAAACAAGAAAAGCTCCTGAACAACCTTATCGACCATCACTTATCGACGAAGAAGATGCGGATATCGAAGTTTTGGCAGGTCATCCTGAACCTTACGGGGGCCGGAAGTATAGTCACAGGGTTAATATATGCGATTACACAACTGATTCAAGGGGGTTAAATAATGGAAAACGAAGTAATGACACAGGTGCTATTGTTTGCGACGGTGATCGGTCCGTTTGTTACCGGGTTACTCGAGGCATTGAAAAAGACGGTGGCTGTTCCGAAAAACACGCTTCCGCTCGCGGCAATTGTCATAGGTATTGCGCTAGGGGCTGTTGCTTATCCATTTACGGATATGGGCTTAGCGTTACGTTTGTGGGCAGGCGCAGGCGCGGGACTATCCGCGACCGGTTTATTTGAAGTGATGAAGAAGCGGTACGGCAGTACGAAAGATAACAGTAAAGATAAAGACGTTTTTAACAATCAGTAAAACAAAAGGAGCTGTTTAACAATGAGTAAAACATTAGTAGTTTTCGCTGGTCACTATGAAGATTTATTTGATGAGGAAGGGTCGAAAGGCATCTACACTGACACAGAAGCGGATGGCCAGTATGAAGAATACGATAGTAATATTGTCATCGCACGCCATACCGTTGAAGAATTAAGCGACGTGGACGGCCTTCGGGTTCTGTTCCCACAAAAGAACGGCGCTGATTATCGAAGTTTGCGCGCCCGCGTCGATTACTGTAATCGAAATGGTGCTGACATGGTGCTATTTATCCACTCGAACGCGTCTTCCGCACGATCGGCTCATGGGGCGTGCGCTTTTTATTACTACACAAGCGGGGAAGGGAAACGCATGGCCAACATTTATAGAGACGAAATGCAGGACGCTGGTTATCCTCTATGGAGCAATGGCACTTACGGATGTAATCCTGATGATGGATGGAGTAATTTTTTTGTTGTGAGAAAAACAGCTATGCCGGTACTGCTGACAGAAAACTTTTTCTTCACAAACCCGAAAGAATTGCGCGAATATCTGCAAGACGGGAAGGATCTTAAAAAGATCGGTCATATCCATGCACGCGTCGCTTGTCGGTCCTTAGGATTATCCACCAATAAACTTGGAGACGGCGCTTATTCCTCCTCAGCCGATCCGGAAATTACTGGCGTGTACGGAGAAGGTGATCGCGGTCCAGGGGTAAAACGTCGGCAAAACCTATTATTAAAACTAGACTATGACATGGACGGATATGGCGCTGATGGAAGTTTTGGTCCGGCAACCGTAGAAGCGGTAAAAGCGTTCCAGAAAAAACACGGACTAGCTGTAGACGGCATGGTTGGACCGAAAACAGAAGCGAAAATGAAAGAAGTTTTGAAAGCTAAGAACGATAGTTCCGACGATAGTGAAGAAGTGAAGCAGCTTAAAACGTTTAACGATAACTACCGCTTGGAATCAAAAGTTAATGACCTACGTTTCTACGGAAACCCTAGTTGGTCAGATGAAGATAAGTATGGAACAGTAGACGCAGGAATTGGCTTCCCTAAAGTTGAACGCCTTGTAAAAGTAGGTAGGGGAAGACAGTATGAAGTAGTAAATTCCAATGGAGATCATTTTTATATTACCGCCGCAGAAAAATTTGTAACGCTGAAAGAAACAGATACCACGCCTTCCTATGTAGGAAGAAGGGTAGAATCTCACTATAACGGACGGGTTAGATTCTATAACGCCCCTTCTTGGGAAGATGAACACCACGTTGGTTCCCTTACTAAAGGACAAGGATTCCCTGAAATTGTTGAAAAAGTAAACGTTGGTGGTGGAAAGCAGTATAAAGCGAAAAATTCAAACGGGGAAGTGTATTACGTTACTTCCAATGAAAATTACGTTCAGGTTGTTTAAAAAAGCAGGTATTGCCAAAGGTGAGCCAAGCGGTGATTTTGAACCAGACGAGCCTGTAACTAGAGCAGAAGCTGCAGCATTTGCGGCTCGTGCCTATAAAGCGGCCAAGAAGTAATCACAAGCCTCACTCTCAGGAGTGGGGCTTTTTTTATTTGCAATAAATGAACTATTATTCACAATCTTGTTATATAATGGAGAAGCATGTAAAATTGAATAGGAGTGATGGAATGGATAATGAAAAAGTTCGAGAGTTTATTGATAAGGAGAACAAGAAAATCATCCTGGAATTAGCTGGCCAGAGTCGCTTTGAAATTATCGCATGTTTATTAATGCCTGACGGAGATCGCCTAGTAACGGTAGTAGATCACACCACCACAGAAAAACTCCCCTACACTTATCTCTACTCGGAAATCCCCTATACAGATGACCTCGATATTCAAGATCTCTTCATCAGGCACAAGCACTTAATTGAAGATGGAACATATGATGACTGAGAAGCGCCCACTTTGGCGCTTTTTTACATTAAAGTTATTATCGAAATCTCGTTTTATATGGAATATTTTGATTAATTAGTACAATTGCTGGTATAGTGGTACGAAAGGAGGGGAGTATAATGAACCAAATTAAAGATTTAGTTTTCCCGCAAGATTTCTTCAAGTTACCCAAGGCTGTTTTGAGTGAAATTGCTACAGAGTTAAATGTAGATAGTTCCAAAAATAAGAATGAACTAGCTCTAGATGTTTTTGAGGAAATTCGTGAGCAAGAAATACCTCAAGGAACTTTGATGAGTTTTGAGAGCAAAGTGTTCGCTACTAAAACATCAGTTACTTGGTACAGAATTGATGACAGTATTTCACAGGAAGATTTCATAAGGCTAATTAATCAAAACGCAGGATTTGATGCAAGCACGGGATTATTAGAAATAGCTGAAGATGAAGTGACAACTGAACCACAACTATTAGGTCTATGCCAAGGTCATAAAGATACAGATGTAATAGTACGATTAATATATAAAGATAGTGTGAGGTATGAGCCGAGTGCGACGTCAGTGCGAGCTGTGTCAAAGACTTCAATTGCTACAGTTTATTATGATCAAAATAAGGGCATTATAGAAGTAAGGGGAGACACTCGTAAAGCCAGAGATATAGCGATCAAGGTCGCAGGGTTATTAAATCAGACAGTTAACCTCGAACCCGTTACTGATGTGTTTGAGCGAGAAATTGGAGATATTGCTGATAATTTATCTGGAGAATTGGTTGAAGCAAAGTCCAAACCACAACACTACCTTGAAGAATACACTGATGAAGAAACTCAATCAGTTATTGATGTTCTTTCAGCTTTGGATAGATATATCGAGACGAAGGACTCTGATGTTTTAGAAACGAGCCTTCAGCAAATCAGCGATTCATTTGGATACAAAAATGGAATAGTCCCTTTCGCAGCTTTGGTATTATCTGGGATGGAAACTGTGGGTATGCAGGGTAACAGTGAAATCAGGTCACTTCCTTTATACTCTTACTTAGACCCTTACCTTAGCCACCAGAATGGTTTTATCAAGTTCCCTTTTCGAGAGAGAAACGTGGAGGATGAGTACACGATCAGAGTAGGTATGACGACGAAAAGTGTAGTGTTTGTTTCTCATGTAACGGAAAGTTTGATTGACTATGTTCGAGAGAATGTTATTATTTAACTATTAGGCTTAAGGGAGGTAAGTACAATGTCGTTGGGTTTTAAAGCGAGAAAACAAATTGACGATTATATCGAATTGTTAGCCTTTAGCAAGGCGACACGCTTTTATCCCACAGCCGTCTCTAGGCATGCATCTGTTACTCCTTCGGAAGCTTTCAATTATTTATTAGAACAGAAATCAGGTCCAGGAAATGAAGTGAGTCTAATGTGGGAACTTCAGTGCCCCAACTTAGACTGCATCAAAACCATAAGTTTATCCGAAGAAAAACACGCTGGAGGAGAAGTGGAATGTCCTAGGTGTGGATTTGAATTCGAGCTTGACTCAACAGACTTCATCCCTGTTTTTGTTATTAACCAAGAGTATAAAGATTACGTCTTAGCTGAACATCAGGAAGAACATGAAAAAAAAAAGCTAAAAAACCTGACGGAGGTTCTAAGGTGAAACCAGATACTGGAACGCCTATGGCATTAACTAGTCAAATGCTTATGGGGTTGTCATTTCCTGCGTTAAAGTCCTTAAAACAACAGTCAGGAGCACCAGTTTACCAAATTATTTGTGAAACACTTAAGGTGGAAAATGTTATGAATAAAAGGGAGATTAATGATAGTTTTAATAACTCTGCTATGAATAACGTGAATATTCAAAGCGATGTATTAGAAAAATATGAACTTTCTGAAAAAAATTTGATTGCCTTGAAAGAGGATATAGATAGATATTCACAGAATGAGATGGAAAAAGAACAAAATGAAGAGTTTTACGAACGATTCAAAGATTCGCTTAATAAAGATAATAAGCAAGAAGCGAAAAAATATTTAACGTGGATCTTAAAAGGGGTAGGTGAGGTAGCTTCAGTAATGACTATCGGTACCACCCTAGGATTCTGGTAAATAACAACTTTAAATTAATTTAGATTAGAGCGCCTAGTGTGGCGCTTTTTTGTTGCCAACTTGTTGGCGAGTTGTTGGCAGAATTGGACAACAACCACCATATTTAATCTGATTCAATCAAAAGAGAGATGCAAAAAACCTTGTCATAACAGTGTTTAGCCGATTTAATCAGGTTAGTTCCTAAATGGGTCTCGTGTCTGGCAGACATGAGGTCGTCGTTTCATCCCTTTTTTATGGAATGTACCACATAGATACCACATTTGATTCATTTCTCACTATTGCTCATTTGCTTTCGTTCGGTATAAAACAGAGATAAATGCCGAGAGCTTAAGGTTTATATATCCGGTTATCTACCATTATATGTGCACAATGAAAGAGCGTAAGAAATACGGTCTTAAGAAAGCACGTCGTGCTCCACAGTTCTCCAAGCGTTAATAAATCAACACTTGCAAATCCCTCAACCACCTATGGTTGGGGGATTTTACTGTATATGCGGTGCTTTAAAAACAGGGGGAAATTCACACGTAGCATACACGTAACATACAAGTAGCAGACAAATAATTTAGAGAAAAAGAAACTGTGGTTTTGAAATTAGGTTTGATACAATTACATTGATAAGATGGATTGGGATAGTGCAACAAACGGGCCAGATTGTCGCATAAAATTATTTGGTAAATTTGATTGGGAGGGATATTTTTGAAGAAAATTATTTTATTACTTACTTGTCTTTTTGCGCTTTACTTTTATTTGCTTGTCAATCTCAAGACAAGCAAATGACGATGTTAGATGATATTTCATCGATTTCTATTTTTGAATCTGATGGCTATGGTGGAATAAATGAAAACTTTGTTACAACAATCGATAAGGATACAATCATATCAAGATTTGAAGAGGCTTTTAAAGATGCAGAGGGCAGGAAACAGAAAGTTGATGTCGATACTGAAAAGCCTGATTATGATATTTTAATTCGTTACGAAAATGGGGAAACCCACGGATTACATCTTGTACTTGGGAATACAGGAGAAAAAAGCAGAGTAATGTATGTTGGTCACGAAAACAATGGTTTTGACATATCACCTGAAGGTACAAAGGGATTAAGGGGTGTCTTGAATAATCATTAAATGTGTACCGCAATTGGGCGCCATTCTTGAATAAGGATTAGCGTGAGCATCATATATAAGGGTCATTTTATTGAATAAAATAATCCATATACGATGAAAATAAAAAGAGATTCAGATGAGGGGGAATTCTTCTTATGAATATTTGTACGGTTAAATAAAAGTTCACTGAATAAATTGGATAAGTAAAAAGGTAAATATCGAGGAATGGTAAAATTATATGAACAAAGACCCGAGAATAAACCATGCAACCGAATTAAAATAAACAATCGCAAAACTGTTAATGAGATATGTGTATTTGGTTAGAAATTAAAGTCTATTTAATAGAAAGTTGGAAAAATCAATAGTATAATAAAATCATAGGAATTAATATTGATTATTCCTTCAATATAGTATTCTTATAACTATTTTCTACTAA
This sequence comes from Salimicrobium jeotgali, assembly GCF_001685435.2. Lineage (NCBI taxonomy): Bacteria > Bacillati > Bacillota > Bacilli > Caryophanales > Bacillaceae > Salimicrobium > Salimicrobium jeotgali. The sequence continues at coordinate 2,513,563 of NZ_CP011361.2, read as the reverse complement.
TTAAGCAGGAGGTAATATCCAATGAAAGCTGCAGTCTGGTATGGAAAAAAAGACTTACGGGTAGAGGAAATAGAACTAAAACAAACGAAAGATACCGATGTTAAAGTAAGGGTAGCTTGGGCAGGTATTTGTGGCAGTGATTTACATGAGTATGAAGAGGGACCGGTGTTTGTACCAAATGAAAAAGAGGATCCGTTAACTGGAGAAATCGCTCCGCTAACCATGGGGCATGAATTTGCGGGTGTTATTGAAGAAGTAGGTCCAAAGGTGACAAAATATAAAGTTGGCGATAGAGTAGTAATTAATCCAACAATCACTTATGGAAATAAGTCGGAAGACCTTGATCCTTATGATGGTTTCAGCTTTATCGGCCTTCACGGTGACGGTGGTTTTACTAAATATGCAAATGTACCAGAAGATAACGTTTATCTACTTCCAGAATCTTTAACACTACAGGATGGAGCTTTAGTAGAACCAACTGCGGTTGCCGTACAAGCTGTAAAAGAAGGGAAACTGCAGTTTGGTGATACGGTAGCTGTATTTGGTGCAGGTCCAATTGGTTTAGTGACAATTATTGCAGCTAAAGCTGCTGGTGCCAGCAAGATTATTGTTTTAGATTTGTCGGAAACTAGAATTGAAAAAGCAAAAGAATTAGGAGCAACCCATGTCGTTAACTCTAGCGAACAAGATGCTGTTACAGCAATCAAGGAAATTGTTCCAGATGGAGTAGATGTTTCCTTTGAAGTTGCCGGAGTAGCACCAACATTTAAACAAGCAATTGATGCAACAAGGGCACGTGGAACAATGGTTATTGTTTCTATATTTGCTAGGGAGATTGAATGGAATCCAATACAGCTTACAAATACAGGTGTAAAAGTTACATCAACAATCGCATATACACCTACTACATTCCAACAAACTGTAGATTTAATGGGAACAGGACAATTAAAACCACAGGGAATTATTACAGACCAAATTCAATTGGATGATATTGTTGAAAATGGATTCGAAGCATTGACAAACGATAAATCACAAGCAAAAATATTAGTGGAATTAAGTGGTGAGAAATAAAATGTATTATTTAACCCTGAGTAGCAGCTGTTACTTGGGGTTTTGTTATGACTGTCAGCTAGGTCCAGGTAGATAAATTAGCGAAGTGATATTGAACTCTTCTTTAAGAAGAATATTGACGATATTCTGCAATACCAGCTAATAGTAGAAGTGGATAATTCCATTAACGGGCGCGTTTGTTTAACACCAAAAGGAGGAAAATGGTCAAACCTTTTTATAAAAAATGTATATCATTTCACAAAGAGAGAATCCATTTTGAACAATCCTTTTTTCAAAATGGATTCGTCTTGATTAGGGTATTATCCAGGCTTGTCATGCCTTTCTGATCAAACTTTGTTTCAAAGCTACAAAAAGCAGCTTTCTTATAGCCTGTCAATTGCCATAAGAAGCTGCTTGATATCTTTATGCGTATAAACTTTATCAGTGATATCTTTAGCTGCGTGACCCATGATCCGTTTGATTGATAGTTTATTTGCATCAGCATTATCCATAAGGGTTGCGAAGGTATGTCTGCAATCGTGTGGTCTATGATTTAATTCTAGTTGCTGCATAATCTTTTTAAACTTCTCGTGATAATAAACATAATAACTCAACTTACTACCCTCAAAGTTTGTAATCAGATATTCATTATTAGGATCCATACGATTTTCAATTAATTTATGGATTTTTTTATGAGCTTAATTGTAAAATGAAATGCAACAACGATCTATCCCCATTTTGGGTATAGAAAAAGCCATGGTACATCCGTTATGATTGAGTCGACCAAAACCACACATAACGGGAGGATGTACCAATGGCTGATTCTAATTCTAACACACGCACACCCATCTTTTCACACCTGACTCTCGACCAACGAGGGCAGATCAGAGCGCTCCGGGAGGAAGGGCGTACCATGCAGTACATTGCCGGAGCCATCGGGGTGCATAAATCCACCGTCTCCCGCGAGTTGAAACGAGGTGCCGTCACGCAGCGGAACACCGATTGGACCGAATACGAGGTGTACTTCCCGGATGCCGGGCAGCGTATCTACGATACGAACCGTTCCCATTGCGGGGTAACCTACAAATTCATGTCGATCCAGCCGTTTCTGGCATTCGCCACCGCATGCATCGAAGATCGGCACTGGTCCCCGGACGTCGCTGTGGGTGTCGCGAAGAAGAAGGGCTGGTTCGATAAAGCCCTCATATGCACAAGAACCCTATACCACTACATTGATATAGGTCTGCTTTCTGTACGGAACATCGATCTTCCTCTGAAAGTAAAGCGATCGACGAAGACGAAACGTCATCGTCAGCACCGGAAAGTCCTGGGAAAAAGCATCGAAGAACGCCCGTCCGTGGTGGACGATCGTACAGAATTCGGTCACTGGGAAATCGATACCGTGCTCGGCAAACGGGCGAAAGAGGCGGCCCTGTTGACCCTCACTGAACGTCAGACCCGCCGGGAAATCATTTATAAAATCGGAGGGAAAGACGCTCCGGAAGTCCGACAGGCCCTCACCTCGATTCAGGAAACGTTCGGAGAAACCTTCTCCACCATCTTCAAAACCATCACATCGGATAATGGTTCGGAATTCGCCGACCTCTCAAACTCGCTGAAAAATTCAGAGACGGAGGTCTATTACACCTATCCCTATACCTCCAGTGAGCGAGGAACCAACGAACGACACAATGGACTCATCCGCCGTTTCATCCCGAAGGGACAGTCCATGGAAGATATCCCCCGGGAGGTGATCCAACACGTGGAAACCTGGTGTAACACCCTTCCCCGGAAAATCCTGGGCTATCAGACGCCGGAGGAACGCTTCCAGGAAGAAGTACAGAAACAAGCTTTATCATAATCTATGTGTACCCTAGGAAGTTTTGTTGCATTTACTATTGCAATTCAAGGCTTTGATTTTTTTAGGCATACATACATTTACTCCTTTATTTTTCTTGATTTAGTGTGCCAATTTGCGTATTCAATTATGCATCAAGGGATTAACGTGCACTACCGTTATTTAAAATTACTTCAACAAGGAATTAATAGAATAATGTGATGATAAAAGGCAAAAATATTGAGCTTAAAACGGCAGTGAGTATCATACCAATTGAACTAAAAGCACCAGACTCTAAATCCAGTTCAAGTGCTTTTGCGGTACCAAAGGCGTGGGATGCATTACCATAAGTTAATCCTTTGGCAATTGAGCTTTGGAAGTTACCTATCTTTATTAAAGAAGAACCTAATATGCTCCCTATTAATCCGGTTGCTATAATAAAGATAATGCTAAGTGTTTCTAATCCTCCCATTTGGTGGGATACTTGAATTCCAACTGCTGTCGTAATGGAACGCGGCAGCAATGTAACAATCATTTGTTTTGAAAATCCAAATAAATTCATAACGAAATAGATAATGATAAAATTAAGTAAAATACCAAATACCACACTGGTCATTATGACTTTAAGATTACGCATTATCATATGTCGATATTTATATAATGGGTAAGCTAGACATACAACGGTACAGTCTAAAAATTTGGAAATCCATTGGCCGCCAATCATATAATCTTTATAATCAAGGCCGCATATAATTAAAATGAAGATGATTGCCAGTGATGCAATCAGTGCCGGGTTCAGTATGGAATAGTTGAATTTGTTCTGGATATAGCGTGCAATGACATACATACATATTGTTAAAATAACCATCATAAAGCCCGTTAAAATCATGGTGAATCATGCTTTTCGTTAGGTGTCCATTTTTGCACCATTTTTTCGGCCAAATAACCAGATGCTAACGCAACAATACATGTACCTAATATGATTAAAGCGATAAATATTAAGTAATTAAGGTTGATTTGTTCAATGATGTTCATACCTCCAACTATAGAGGGAATGAAAAAGAGAGCCATTGTACCTAATAATATATTAGCCCCTTCTTGAACCCATCTTTCAGGTATCACTTTGAATTGAAGTAATAAAAAGAAAGTCGCTAACCCTACAATACTTCCGGCAATTGGTATGTGTAACACACTTTGTATCTTATTACTTAACGCGGTGATTAAAAATATTATGGAAATCTGTGACAGAATTCTAAAAAACTTAAATAACATTCGGCTTCATTCCTTATTGTCTTTTGCTTCTAAAAAATCCTTAATTCTTCCTCCCTCATTTTGTTTACATACTCATTATAAGACGGAACATGTTATTACAAAAATAGTGGTTTGTCATAATAGATATTACGTTTATCTATGTAAGCGATATCTTCTATTTTGAATCCAGCTGTTTTTGCATAAAGTGAAGCCATTCTTTAGTGACAAAATTCATGTATTTATTGTTTTTCCATATCACACCAAGTTGCCATACAATAGATGGCGACTCGATACTAACGCTTCGAACATCGTCACTTAGCATTTCAATAATACTTTTAGGAAGGATACCAATACCAATTTGTGCAATAATCATTTCTTCAATAGAATTCCACTGAGAAATTTTCGAAACAATATGAGGTATAAAGCCCGCGCGTTTACAAGAGTCAGTTATTATGTCGTTCAGATAAAAATTTTCGTTAAATAATATAAAGCCTTCATTTTCTAGTTGTATTAAAGACACTTTTTCTTTATCTGCTAAAGGGTGATTTTTATTTACAACAAGTTTTAATTCTTCTTCGTAAAATGGAAAGGATTGAAAAAGACGATTATCAACAGGTAAAGCAGTAATTCCAACATCGAGTTCATCAATTTGAATACTTTGCTCTATTGTTTTTCCACCATTTTCGATAAGCTCATAAGTGATATTGGGATAGCAATTATGAAAATCGGCTAAAATTTTTATGAGTTTCTTAACATTCATAATTGGAGAAAGACCAATTTTGAGATGTCCAGTTTTAACCCCAAGTAAATTATCCATCATAACTGGTAAGTCTTTGTATAAATTTACAATTTCATTACATTGTTCAAAAAAGATTTTACCTGCATCTGTTAGTTTTAAACTTTTTTTGCTTCGATCAAATAAAATTAATTGCAATTCATCCTCTAAGTTTTTAATCGTTTTACTGATAGTAGGTTGGGCGATAAATAGTTTTTCCGATGCTTTAGTCATACTTCCTTGTTTTACAACTTCAACAAAATAGACCATGTGTTGTATATCCATATTATTCCTCCTGTGTTTCAGATGCTTAATGAAGATATTATCATAAAGTAAACAGGTTATGAATGGCATGGTAAATCCCTATAATTTAGGTCATCTAAATTAGTGGCGCTAGGAGACTTCCAATTTTACACTCTGGTGATACGATAGTGATTTAGCGATTAGTGAAGCCTTGGGTTACAATTAGAGTATTCAACCGATGTTATTGGGGAAGTCCTTGATGAATAAGCGTAACAAAATGATCTATGAGGCAACTTTGGCTTCAACTGATGAAATAATTTGTGGACGTAACTTGTTTGCCAAGTAATACTCATAATTCCATAAACAGTCGATTGTAATATGATGAAATTACAATCGCCCTAAATAAGCAGAAACGGGGGGTCTACATTTATTCATTGAATACATGGATACAATGAAATAACATTGACTAATTCATACTTTTTAATATATAGGTATTGATAAGAAGAACACTATGCCATTGTTCCAACGAAACAAACGCCAAATTTTGGTGCCTTAAACGAGAAAGAAAAGAATATTTATCAAGAAGTGGTTGCAACTACCTTGGCTATGTTTGCTCCAGATTATGAATATGAGGAAACGAAGGTAGAGGTTGATGTGAAAGGGATTAACTTTGAAGCGACTGGAAAGGTTGAGAAACAATTAGGCTGGAAATTATTATTTAAAAATCAACAACAGACTAAGAAAAAAGAAACGGTATTGTCAGCAATGGAAAAAGGTCAAGCCTGTCAAGTAAATGTGGAAATAGCGGAAGGACAGACAAAACCACCCAAGTATTATACCGAGGGGCAACTTATTAATGTCATGAAACATGCTGGGAAAGAAGTAGATGGTGAAGCATTGCAGCATACATTAAAAGAAAGTGAAGGTATTGGAACAGAGGCAACGAGAGCAAGTATCATAGAAACTTTAAAACACCAATTGTATATTGAGATTAGAAAGAATCAAGTAACTGTATTAGACAAAGGGAAAATACTTTGTCAGGCCGTAGAAGGAACGTTACTTGCTAGTCCGGAGATGACAGCGAAATGGGAAACGTATCTAAATAAAATTGGGGAAAATAAAGGATCGCAAGAAGTGTTTCTCGATAGAATCAAACAAATGATTGAGTCTTTAATGCAAGAAGCACCTAGGAAAATTGGTAACATGGAACAGGCATTACAACAGGTGAATGAAAAATCTTTTATTGGTGATTGTTCTTGTTGTAATCATGAAGATGGAAAAATTCAAGATAAAGGGAAATTTTATGGATGCAGCCGTTATCGGGAAGGGTGTACATTTACGTTACCGAAGAAATTCCTTGGCAAACCCATAAGTCAGACAAACATTAAAAAGTTATTGAACGGTGAAAAAACCAATTTAATCAAAGGATTTACAAGTAAAAAAGGAAAAAAGTTTGATGCGTATTTACGCTATGATCAAACCGAGCAAAAAATGACATTTGAATTCCCGAAAGGATGATCGTGATGGATATGTATGTAAATGGGGCATATAAGATGGTTGATTTAGGGTACGTAAAGGAAATTAAAGAAGCCACTATTGTTTTTATTGTCGATGCAGGGGAAATAGAAGTTGAAGTAGATGCCGTCACCAAGGATGTTATAGTAGTGATAAATCAAGCAGATGAAGAAGCGTTAATTCCATTGGATGTGAAGGAGGAAGCAGTCATCTTGGGTGGTGAACAAGCTTGAGATATGACTAAGGGGAAGCCGTTTCGTGAAAAGTACATGTAAAAAATGATGTTGATCGCTGATGTAGCGGTCTTTTTTTATTTTGTATATGAAAGATTAATAGGCTGGGAGAATAAATTGCTGATATATCTAAGGGACTTCCTGATGGGAGTTCCTTTTATTTTATGGGAGGATGATATTTCATGAAAAGAAAAACATTCGAACAAAAACAGGAAGAAGTGAAGCAATTAACAGAAACGATGAATCAGTCCATTGAATCCTATTTTGAAACACCTGAACAAATGGCCGAACATCTAGCTTTCATGATGCAGTTTTATCAATATTCATTACGAAATACAGCCTTAATTCAGAGTCAATTTAAGGGAGCGCAAGCAGTAGGAAGTTATAAGTTTTGGCAGGAAAAAGGCTTTCAAGTGCAAAAAGGAGAAAAAGCCATTCAAATTTTAGTGCCAAATAAGACGCAGCCGAAATTTAAAGATGAAAGCGGCAGATGGAAAAGTATCAAAAAGGCGACAGAGCAGGAAAAAGAATTAATCAACAAAGGGGAATTAGAGAAAAAGGGAAGTGGGTTGTATTTTGGAAAGGGCAGCGTTTTCGATGTTTCGCAAACTGATGCAAAAGCTAGTGATCTTCCAGATATTTTTCCGAATAGATGGCTGGAGGTTACATGCTTGGATTAATGTTCTACAAATTCCTAAGCGATAAAACACTGGAGACATTTGTAAATACGAGTGGTGCGAAAGGAACGGAAGCAGAGGTTGTCCAAGCCTATGAAGAAGCTTATGAAAGTTATGGCGATAGTTTAATAAAAATGATTCAAAATGTGCTTGGCTATTACGTTCTGCCGCAACACTTATATCAAACATGGTTAAAGGATATTCGTGAAGGTACATTTGAACTCGAGTTCTTCCACATGGGGTGTTATTCCGTGGTGGTGCTGAAGGTGAAATTCGTAAACGTTTATTAGATAAAAACCATATTGATGCGGTGATTGGTTTACCTGATAAGCTATTCACGAATACAGGAATTCCTGTCACAGTCATTATTTTAAAGAAAAACCGTGCCTTAAATGAACCTGTCTTGATGATTGATGCCTCAAAATCGTTTGTCAAAGAAGGAAAGCAACATGTGCTTCAAGAAAAAGACATTGCTAAAATCGTTGATACCTATATCGAGCGTACGAATGAAAAAGGCTACAGTCACAAGGCATCACAAAAAGAAATTAAAGAAAACGAATATAATTTAAATATTCCGCGTTATATTGAGGCTATAGATGAAGAAATTGCACAAGATGTCGATGCTCATTTATATGGCGGTATACCTCTACACCAAATTGAACAATTAACGGTGTTGCATAATATGACAAAAGATGTGCTTTATGATGCTCTCCAGGAAGTACGTCCAGGTTATGTAGAATTAACAGCTTCCATAGATACTTTGACTGAAGATGTTCTGGCTGATAAAACAGTGCAGAAACAAACGCAAGCCTTAAAAGAAGCTTTACACATTTACATGAATACGTACTGGGAGAAATTAAAAACAGTACATGATGTTAATGACATCGAGCCACTGAAAGATGAAATGTTAACGGAAATAAAACAGTTGTTAAAACAATTCAAACACGTAAGCACATATGCTGGGTATCAGATTATTGCAGAGTTATGGGAAGATATGCTTGCAGAAGATACGGAGAAAATTGCTATCAGCGATTTTTACACCGTAGGTAGAACACGTGAAGCCAATATGGTGATAAAAGGTTCGGGTAAAACAAAGCGGACAGAACAAGATGGGTGGATTGGCGCGATTGTACCGAATGAACTTATTTTAAAAGAACTTTATGCGGAGGAACTAGCGGAAGTGGAAGGGAAGGAAGAATCTTTAACATCTATTACCGATGAAATCAACGAACTGGTCGAAGCGGCAAAAGTAGAAGAAAGCGATGAAGAGGCGACATTAGGTGATGCTTTAAATGCAAGAGAAGATGATTTCACTCTTACAGCAGTTAAAGCAGAAATGAAAAATGTTGCAATAGAATCAAGTGAATATGAGCTGTTGAATCAAGTGAAAAAGTTACTTGAAGAGAAATCAGTGTTAACCAAAGATATTAAGGCAAAAGAAAAAGCATTAAACGAACAAGTAGAAGATAAAATCGAAAATTTAACAGATGACGAAATTGATCAACTAATGTATCAAAAATGGTTTGGTGATTTAACGAACAATATAACACAACTTATAGAGATTCCACTTAAAAATGAATTAGACACCTTGAAAGAGTTACAAGCAAGATATGCGGCTACGTTGGAAACGATTGAAAAAGAAGGTCAATCACTCGAAGCGCAATTTGAAAAGATGCTTTCAGAACTGGTGGTGACAGAGTGATGGAAGAAAAGAAGTTAGTGCCGAAAAGAAGGTTCAAAGGGTTTGAAGACAAGTGGAGTAGTTCTAAATTAGGAGAGACATTAGAAGTCACTATGGGACACTCACCCAAATCATCATCATATACAAATAATCCTTCTGATTATATACTCGTTCAAGGTAACGCTGATCTGAAAAAAGATAGAGTAATTCCTAGAGTTTGGACAAATCAAGTAACAAAAACTGCTAATAAAAATGATTTGATTATGACTGTAAGAGCGCCAGTGGGTGAAATTGGGAAAACAGAATATGATGTTGTTTTAGGACGTGGGGTCGCTGGATTAAAAGGGAATGAATTTATTTTTCAACACTTAATAAAAATGAAGATGGAGGGATATTGGACTAAGCTAAGTACAGGTTCAACATTTGACTCAGTTAATTCAAATGATATTAAAGAAGTTGCATTAACATTACCTAGCGAAAAGGAACAACAAAAAATAGGTGAGTTTTTCAAGGTTTTAGATGAACGCATTGCCAATCAAGAACGGAAGGTTGCTAAAGTCAAAGCCTTAAAAGCTGCTTATTTAACCGAACTATTTCCGCAAGAAGGCGAAACTGTCCCGAAAAGACGATTTAAAGGGTTTGAAGGGGAATGGATTAAAAAAGAGATTGGGGAGGTATTCCGAATAACAAGAGGAAATGTACTTTCTACCACAAAGATTAAGAAGAAAAGAAGTAAAATAGCATGTTATCCAGTTTATTCATCACAAACTCGTAATAATGGGCTCTTAGGATATTATTCAGACTTTTTATATGATACTGCTATCACTTGGACTACTGATGGAGCTAACGCTGGAACTGTTAAGTATAGGGAAGGGAAATTTTATAGTACTAATGTTAATGGAGTGCTTGTTTCAAATGATGGTTACGCCTGTAAAGCTGTAGCTGAGTTACTTAACTTAGAAGCTTGGAAACACGTCTCTAAGGTTGGAAACCCGAAGCTTATGAGTAATGTAATGGCAAGAATAGAAATACTAATTCCAAAGGATACGCAAGAATTAGAAAAGCTATCACTTTTTTTCAAAAATATCGATGACCAAATTGAAATGGAAGAAAAGAAATTAGACAAGCTTCAAAAGATGAAAGAGGCTTATTTGGAAGAAATGTTTGTGTAGGAAGGAGGATACTCATGAGTAATCATGCTAAAAGTGTAGCGGAGAAAACGTTCCAAGACAATTTTGTAAAAGAACTACAAAAGTATAAATGGAAAGCACCAACCTTTTTAGATGGGAATAAACAAAAGGTGACAGTGCAAGGTTTGGTTCAACATTGGCGTGAAGAACTCAATCGTATGAACGCGGATGTCTTAGAAGGCGTGCCACTGACAGATAATGAATTTGCTCAAGTGATGGCAAAGGTTTCGCAAATTGATAATAGCTATGAAGCTGCAAAGCTGTTAGCAATGGAACAGTCCACTGGAAAGATTGATGGTATTTATCGAGATAGCCATACAGATATCACCCGTGAACAAATAACGCTAACGATTTTCAAAAAAGCACAGGTTCGTGGTGGAGACTCAAGTTATAAGGTTGCACGTGAAGTCGTGTCCGCCAATGGCAATCGTTTTGATCTTGTTTTGCTTATTAATGGTTTACCGCTGATTAATATTGAACAAAAACGCACAGATAAATCGCTAGAAGAAGCGTTTAATCAGTTTAAACGATATTACGCAGATGGCGAGTATGTAAATAATTTTATGGCATTTTCACAAATGATGGTGATGACATCTGAAGTCGCAACACGTTATTTTGCAACGCCAAAGTCGATTCAAGCTTTTAATCCGAGTTTTGTATTCCATTGGGCAAATAAAAATAATAAACCGATTAATCACTGGGAAGATGTCATTGGACAATTCTTAATGATTCCCATGGCACATCAAATAGTCGGTGATTACTTAGTGATTGAGGAAGCAAAAGATGCAGAAAATCAGAAACACATGCTTTTGCGTCCTTATCAAGTGCATGCACTTCAAGCGATTGAAGGAGCTGCACTAGGTTGGGATAATGAAGATAAATTTCCACATGGAGGATTTGTCTGGCATACGACAGGGTCAGGGAAAACCATTACCAGTTTTAAAACGGCATTATTTCTATCAACAAGAGCAGGTTTTGATAAAGTCGTATTTTTAGTTGACCGTAAAGAGTTAGATAGTAGGACAAGTGATAATTTCAAAGCCTACGCAGAATATGAATCGGTAGAAGTCGATGATACGGCACATACTTATCAGCTGCGTAAATTATTAACATCTGCCATGTCTAATATTGTTGTGACAACCACTTTCAAATTAAATAACCTTGTCAAAGATTTAAAAGACGGGAAAGACGATAGCTTAGCTGATAAGAAGTTTGTCTTTATTATCGATGAAGCACACCGGACAACAATGGGTGAGATGATGGTCATAATTAGAGACTATTTCCGCAAAAATGGGTTGTTTTATGGTTTTACAGGAACCCCGCTATTCGATGAGAATAATATCTCAGGTATGGTCAATGAAAAAAGTGAACTGATTAACACAACGGAGAAACTGTTTGGGCCATTATTACATCAATACACAATCGATGAAGCCATTGCAGATAAAAACGTCCTAGGTTTCCACGTTGATTATATCAATACAGGAGAATTTGAAAGCTATGACGCACTAAGAGAAAACATTACGGATTATAAATTAGAAGAACAACCTGATATACCAAAAAGGAAAATCGAACGTCAAGTCATGGAAATGTCTGATTTAGAAGTGGAAAAAGAAGCTAAGAAAAGTAAATTGCTCTTTTATCAGGATGAAACACACATCCCAAGAGTAGTTGAAGAAATCTTAAATAATTGGGAAGAGCAATCGCAACAAAAGGTATTCAATGCGATTTTAACCGTCGCTTTTAAACATCGTGTAATAGAATACTATGAAGAGTTTCAAAAACAGTTAGCTACAAGAGATGATATCGAAATTAATGTAGCTATGACCTTTAGTTTTGGAACAGATGCCGATACAAATCCAACAGACCCAGAAATCATTCAAGCAATGTTTAAAGATTATGCATCATTTACAGGGATTGAATATGCTTACGGCGATAAACGTCGAGGGGAAGATGCTTATTATGACGATGTTGTGGAAAGAGCAACTCGTGGTGGCAGTGGGCGAAACCCTAAAAATATTGACCTTGTGATTGTTGCGGATCAGCTACTCACAGGGTATGATTCTAAATTTATTAATACGTTATATGTTGATCGTTCTTTGGCATTACAAGGATTAATTCAAGCTTATTCACGAACGAACCGGATTTACGGGAAGGAAAAGGAATTTGGTTCCATTGTGAATTTCCAGTACCCACGAATTACCGAAGAAACCGTTAATGAAGCACTGATTTTGTATGGTAGTGGCGGAGAAAGTAGTCAAGCAATTGTGAAGCCGTACCCTGAGGCAGTCAGTGAATTCGTTGATTACTCCAGGGAAGTAATGGAAATATTGAATGATCCAACTGACTGGCAAGCACTTGAAACCAATGAAGAAGCTAAAAAGGCATTTGAGAAAGTATTTAAAAAAGCAAATGGCCAATTAAATAAAATCCAGCAATATTATGAGTTTAGCTGGGTGGATGAAGCGTTTGGTGTTACGGAACATGAGTGGATGCAGTATGTCGGGGCATATCGTAACTTAACACGAGACGATAAAGATAATCCTGAAGACGATATCCCTATTTTACCGCTTGGAAAAGCAAAACTAGCAGGCTCTCAAACCATTGATGCATATTATATTATTCAATTAATGGGGGAAAAAGCAACATCTACTGAAGGGGTACAGACAGTAGATGCAGAAACATTGCGTTTAATCTATCAAAACATTGAAGAATTGAGTAATCTGGGTGATTATGAACAAGCTGAATTATTAAAACGATTTGTTTCAGAAGAATTAGAACCAGGAAATGTGCCCAGTAATATTAACTTTGATGAGGCTTTTGAAAACTGGAAAAAGAAACAATTGCACAATGAGATTTATCAAGTTTCATCTGAGTGGGGTATTAATGATGTCATACTGGAAAAAGCAGTTGAGGCATATTCTGTTGCAAAACCAGATGAGATTCCGTATATTGATGATTTAACAAATAGTATCGACTTTGCATCGATTGAGGATCCTAAGACTAGTAACTTACTCGAACACAACATAGCCTTATCGAAAGAATTACCAGAAATTGTTTCTAAATTGAAAAAGAAATATAAAAAAATTTAAACTTTTATTTAAGCTGCTTGTTAAGCATATGTATTTTATCCCTCTAGGGTTAGGTGAGAGGTTCAGGAAGATGTAGAGATTCTATTTAAGGAAAGTAACAATAATTAACAAATATACAATCCATTAGGAACCCACAACACCATTGAATTAACACCATTTCGCAATTTAGAAAAGCACAAAAAACAACACAAGACACCGGCCAATGATGTTATGTATGATAAATGAGAGAATCCAATAATTAGTTATCCATTTAACCGTTTTATAAAACCAGTGGATAATTCCACGTAACATACAAGTAGCATACAAAAGTGCCTGCAAGCCTTGATTTTACTACCTCCCTCAGTTCTCGAAGCGAATAAGTTTTGTACACCAAAAATTGCCCTTCTTGCTCTTATTGAGCTGGGAGGGCTTTTTTGCGTTTAAATATATAACACGTTACCTTTCGCTGAAAATTTATCTGCTCCTGAGACATTTCATCTGTTTTTCCTCTTCGCTTCATACATCAAGCCGATGTAGATAGTTATCGGCATTTGATCGGGGATCCAACTGAGAGCCACTAACAATTTTACGCTATGGTTGGTATACTGTAGGTAAATGGCATTAGTCAACGATTGTGTCGGATTGTGGAACGATATTTTGGACAAGGTTGTCAGCGACGAACGATAAAATGAACATTAGGAGAATACTAATGACTTCGCAACCTGTATCGAAAGGCTCCAAGTCCCAACGCAAAAAAATTTTCAGACGAATCGGTTTTTCCTTCGGCATTTCGGCAGTCGTTTTCCTTGGTGTGGTATTTAGTATGGTGCTGTTCAGCGAGACGGAAGCTCCGGAGGGAAAAGACGGTGGTTTAAGTTTTGATACGCTTCAAACGGAGGAGAGCAAACTGCCACCACTGCATCAACACACCGCACGAGACGGGGAAAAATTGTCCTACCGTTATTATGAGGGAGAAGCCGATAAAACATTGATTCTCTTGCACGGATCCGCCTACCACAGCAGCTATCTTCAACCACTGGCCAGTCACTTATCCGAAAACGATGTTGCAAACGTCTATACTCCCGACTTCCGTGGGCACGGGCCACAGACGGAAAACAGGGGGGAGGCAGACTATATCGGTCAGCTTGAAGACGATATCAATGATTTCGTAAAGTATATCCGGAGCCAGCAGGAAGGTCCGCTTCTATTAGGTGGGCATTCAAGCGGTGGAGGAACAGTCATCCGGTATGCCGGAGGTGAGAATGAGCCGGTCGATGGCTATCTGATGTTATCCCCTTTCATTCATCACACAGCACCGACCTATCGCTCCGACAGTGAGTGGAGCAACGTTAATATGCCGCGTATGATCGGCTTGAGCATCTTAAACACGTTTGGAATTACGGTGTTAAATCACAAAGATGTGATTTCATTCAATATGCCGGAGGCCGTCAGGGATGGCACGGAAACGTTACGCTATAACTATGCTTTGCAAATTTCTATGCACGCCCGCAATGATTACGGAAAAGATATTGCAAGTTTGGAGAAACCATCCTTTGTCATGATTGGAACCGATGATCATGTGTCTAAACCGGAGGCATTCAAACCGTTATTCAACGAGTATTCACCGGAAACAAAGGTGAGCCTCTTGGAGGACACTTCCCATTTTGGTGTTGTGACAAGAAAGGCTGCACACAAAACGATTGCCGGGTGGCTTGAACAATATGATGGTCCCTGACTCACGATTTTTTAAATGAACAGACACAACTCCGGCTGAGATTCATGTCAAATAGAACCAGGATGTATAACAAACAATACCCCTTTTCCGAAGAGTGTCGGAAAAGGGGTATTGTGTATCCGGAATATAAAATGATTTGAAAAGAGGGGCTTCCCCTTTATTCATTGATCATTCTTATTTTTAATCCTGGTCAATAAATCTTCTGCTTCCTGCCGGCGACTTTTTGTTTCTTCCCTCAAAGGCCGGTAGGTGTTTTTGTTTCCTGAGGTAATTTCCTCAACGATGTCCCCCTCATTTACTTCTCCGGTGAAGGAGCTTACGGGCACATCTTTTTCCAACGTTTCCTTACCTTTCTTCAACAGGACGGCTATGTTTCCTTCGAAGCGGTCGATGGTGTACTTGTTCATTATGTCAGCTCCTATAAAGTGATGTAAGGCTTCATTTTATTAAGCGTGGCCGCTCCTATATATTTTACGTTGTCCAGTTCCTCAATACTTTGAAAAGGACCGTTGGCGTTGCGGTAGTCGATGATATATCCGGCAATGGAAGGGCCGACTCCGTCAATCGACTGAAGTGTTTCAGCATCGGCGGTATTAACGTTGACCGTGTCCGTGCTACCGTCGTTCTGGTTTCCGTCCGTTCTACAATTGTCCGTCCCGTCGAAAGGGGAGCCGTTCACATCGAAACTCTGACCGTCCGTCGTCACTGTAATCGTTCCGGTATCACATGTGGAGTAAAGTTCAGCTCCGAAATTACGCATACGATTCACGACGGTTTCATCCGGATGGCCGTAGTGGTTCGGGCCGTATGACAGAATGCCGACCTCTGCATCAACCTGCTGAGCCCACGCCCGGGACGTGGAAGTGGATGCCCCGTGGTGGCCGAGCTTTAAAATCTCTGCTTCTACGTCGTATTGATCGATCATTTCCTGTTCTATCTCCGTGGAAGCATCCCCGGTGAGCATATAATCGATACTCCCGTGGGACACTTTCAGGACTATAGAAGATTCGTTATTGTCGCCAGACCCGTCTTTGGCATTCAGTACCTGAATATCGAGTACGTCATCGAAATTCAGTATTTCGCCTTCTTTCGCTTCCTGAAACGGTATGTCTTTCCGGTCGATAATACTCAAATATTCCATGTACGTATCTGTCGTGTGGGTCTTCCCGCTGTCCAGAACTTTCTTCACGTTCACCTGTTTCAGAACGTCGATCAGACCGCCAATATGATCGGCGTCCGGATGTGTAGCGACAAGCAAGTCTATGGTGCCGACGTCTTTTTTAGCTAAGTAATCCACCACTTCTTCGCCGGCTGATTTTCTCCCGCCGTCAATTAAGATGTTTTTCCCGGAGGGGGATTCCAGCAGGATACTGTCTCCCTGCCCCACGTCGATGAAATGTGCTTGGAAATCATCAAGGGCACGGAAGTCAGGATTTATGGTAGCGGAAAGAACTTTCGCGAATTGTGCCCGAGTAATATCGCTACGGGGTTTAAAAGTACCGTCCGGAAACCCGTTTATAATATTTTGGGTGTACAAGTCCAGTATGCTCTCCGTGGCCCAGGAGACTTCTTTGGCGTCGCTTATGCCGCCTCTTTTCCCATTCCTGTCGATGCTGTAAGCGCGATCGACCATGACGGAGGCTTCCGCCCTGCTTATGTTGTCCTCAGGGCGAACTTTGTTATTGTACCCTTCTAAAATGTTCTTTTCGTAAGCTATCGCCACTTCATCGTAATAGTATCTATGGTTGTTTAAATCTGTGAAGGGAGGATCGGACTCGGGAGTCGCCTCCGGATAAAGCTCGCGTACAAGCATGACGGCGACGTCGGCTCTCGTTATCTTTTCCCCCGGTTTAAATACGTTTCCGGGATAGCCGTTGATGACCCCTTCCCCAGAAAGGTACTGGATTTCTTTTTTGGCCCAGCTGACCTCTTCGATGTCACTGAACGAACCGGCGCTGACGGCGGGGGCGTTAAGTGAAAATAGCAGAGCAAGTAAAAAAAGCACAGGTGAGATTTTTTTCATTTGCTTAATACCCTCCTTTTTGATTATCTCGATTATAAGATAAAATAGGAGAAATTTGTTAGAAATAGATATAATTCACTGCGTATTTTTTAATTTCTGATGTATATGACACGTCAAAAATCAATTTCTACTTGCAAAGCGGGGAGCGTCCTGTTCCGCCCATGTTTCTCTTTTATGGTAAGATAGGGTGGAGAATGCAAAAGGAGGGGCAACCGTTGAAAATCGTAACTTTCTGGAACAGAGATACATGGTCACCGGGAGTGTACACCGATGAAGGAGTACGTGACTTCTCGGATAAAGTGAGTACCGTACCCGAACTTCTCATCTGGCTTGACCGGGATAAAGAAGCCGTACATACATATATTGCAGAGGCTCCTCTTATCAACGAAACGACACTGGGCCCCTGCGTGGACCGTCCGGAGAAGATCATCTGCAGCGGGCTGAACTACGAGAGACATGCGGAACGCTCCGGGATGGAAGCACCCGCCTATCCGCTTTTGTTCAATAAGTTCGCGAATGCCCTGACAGGTTCCCACACCTCTGTGGTGATTCCTGCCGACGCAAAAGAAATGGATTACGAAGCGGAACTCGCTATCGTTATCGGGAAGCAGGCGAAACACGTCAGCAAAGAGGAGGCGTTCGATTACGTAGCGGGCTACGCCCCGGCGAACGACTTGTCCGCCCGTGACCTGCAGTTCCGGACGAAGCAGTGGCTTGTCGGTAAATCACCGGACGGCTTCTGCCCGATCGGTCCATATCTCACTACCGCCGATGAAGCGGGAGATCCCGATCATCTTCAGATTCAGTGTCGGATGAACGGGGAACTTCGTCAGGATTCGAACACTTCCGATCTCATTTTTGACTGTGCTACGCTGATCAGCTACATTTCCACCTATATGACGCTCCAGCCGGGGGATGTTATTCTGACCGGTACGCCTGAGGGAGTCATTATGGAACTGGATGATAAACGATGGCTTGAGGACGGGGATGAGGTTGAAGTATCGATCGAAGGACTCGGCACGCTGGTAAATACGATGAAGAGAGGATAAGTTGACGGGTGCTACAGTCGTCAGCTTTTCTTTTTGTTATGTATGAACCGGATCAAAGGAAAGGAGGAGAGGGCGATGGCCTGGGGGTTACGTCTTACCGTCATTTTATATGCTGTTTTACATTTTTATACTTATTTTAACCCGCAGTCCTTCCTGCTGCCGCTATTAGCCGTTACGGGAGGCGGACTGTTTTTATTCGCATTCCTCCAGTACGGCATCGGGCGCTTCAAACTCCCGCTGCTTCTGTTCATCACTTCGCTCGTCATCACTGTCGCTTCCGACCATACGATCATGGAAAGCATGGAAGAGGGGTTTCTGACGATGCGCGGAATCATCGGTCTCCTGATCATCATACCTTTCATAAGTATCGTCCTCAGGGAAGAGGATTATTTATCCGCAATCCTCCAGTCCGTCCCGCGAATGATCGATTCCGCCGGGAAACTGTATACCGGTCTGACGTTTTTTACACAGGTGATTGCCCATTTCCTCCTGTTCGGCGTCATCCCGATGCTTTATGAATTCGTAAGTGATTTCCTGAAAAACAGAAGCGGTGAGGGCTGGGAGCGGTTTAAGAGTACCGCTCTGCTGCGCGGCTTCGGGCTTTCCACCCTGTGGGTGATCAGCATTCCGAGCTTTATTTTTGCTGTGGAGACGATGGAGGCTAATTTATGGCTTGCGATGCTGCAGGGTTTCTTTATTGCCATGGTCGGTACCGGCATCGCCTTTCTCTTTTCGAAACGTGAAGAAAAGAAATCCGGAATTTCGATGACAGCAGGGGTGCAGGAGGAGTTGAGCGAAGTTCTTCATCAAAAGATGGAAGGAAGCAGGGAGAGGACTTTCGAGTTCCTTGTTCTTTTCGCTTCTCTCTTTGGACCGATTTTCCTTCTTCATGCTATATTCGCAACCGATCTGATGGTTACCATCCCACTGGTCATCATAATATGGAGTCTGCTTTATTATATAGTGAAACGAAAAAGTGGAAAGCTCTGGCAGGAAGTGAAAAGGTTCGTCGTGGAGGATACCCCCGGAAAAGGGTATCAGCTCAGCATTATGCTCAGCGTCGGTACCCTCATTTATTCTTTGAATCAGACGGGTTTTGCCGAAAATGCCGTAGCTCTGCTTGAAGTGGTGGAGGGGCAGGTGCCGGTTATGAACTTCCTGAGTCTATTACCGTTCATTGTAGTGTTCCTCGGGTTTACGGGGCTCGGCCCTTTGACGGTAATGGTACTGGTAGCCGGTATTCTGACCAGTATCGACCTGCCTTATCCGCCTGAGCTGATTGTGCTCTCTGTCACTACAGGGAGTGTGATTTCCATTATCTTGTCTCCAATCATCCTGCCGGCTATTGCTTTGAGCGGATCGAACGGCATCAATTCATTCCGGAACAGTATCGTATACAACTGGAAATTCTCTCTCGTCTTTTATGCCGCGGCTCAAGTTTACGTGCAGAGTGCCGCCTATTTCGTAACATAGTTCTGGAGGAAACATCATGACAAAAATCCTGTATTTTATCATTATCGTTACATTCATGGATACATTCGTACAGCTGCCGATCATCTCTCCTTTTGCTGTGGAGCTTGGAGCCGGGGAAGTAATGGCCGGTCTAATTGTAGGAATCTACTCCTTCTCCAACATGTTCGGGAATATTATTGGAGGATACGGTGTGGATCGCCTCGGTCGGAAGAGGGTACTTCTGTTTGCGATGTTTTTCGTGTTCTTCCTTCTTCTCGGCTATCCGCTCGTGACGACAGACGGGCAGCTGCTTGCCCTTCGCTTCGTCCACGGCCTGTTCGGAGGGATTCTCATCCCGGCATCTTTTGCCATAGTGGGGGACCTTACCCGGCGGAGGAACGGAGAGGCTTCGATGGCTTACACGGGGGCAGCTATCGGAATTGCCGCCATTGCAGGCCCGGCGATCGGAGGGATTGTAGCAGCCCGTTCGGAAATCTACTACGTGTTTCTTTTTGTGGCGGCACTTTTTCTGATCGCTTTTTTCCTCGGCTGGAAGTTTGTTCCCGTAACCCTGCCCGAAGAGAAAAAAGAAAGCAGTGCCCGGGAAGGATTCGGAGCACTTCTGAAAAATAAAACGTTATGGCAGGCGTCAGGCGCCGCCTTCGCTCTTATGGTAAGTAACGGGACACTCGCTTTTGCGCTTCCGTTTCAAGTGGAGAGTTTCGGTTTTCCTTCCTCTCTCGCCGGGGTGTTCTTAAGTGTTTTCGGAATTACGGCTCTCGTTATTTTTATAACTCCTCTGAACCGGGTATACCGGGTATATTCCCCGCTTCTTCTGGCAGCGGGAGGTCTCGGCATCATCGGAGTGGCGCTGGTCGTTCTTTCGTTTACCCGCAGTGCCGTCTGGACCGTCGTGCTGATGGTTATGTACGGTATCGGCTTCGCTTTTCTTTTTCCGTCGATGAACGAGATGATCGCCCGTTCTTCCGAAGATTCGGAAAGAGGAAAAGCGTACGGTATCTTTTACGCCTTCTTCTCGCTCGGAGTAGTGGCGGGGTCTTCCGGAGCAGGGATATTGGAGAAATGGACCGGAGTACCATTTCTGATAAGCGGCAGTTTCATGATTGCAGTCGGAGTGGCGCTGGTAGTCAGCGGGAAGGCTCCCCGCCGCTCTTTCTGATTTTTTGAAAGAAAGCCCCGGAAGATATAAGCAAATTACTTAGAAAGCGTTTCACATATGTTATACTACGACTAGTGATTATAAAAGGATGGTGAACGACTTGGTAACAGAGGAAAGAATAAGAGAAATTCTGGAATCCATCGAGGATCCGTTTTTACATAAAACGTTCAAGGAAACAGAAGGAATACAGGAAATCAAGGTGAAGGAAGAGAAGGAACACGTCAGTGTAAAACTTCTTATCGCCAAGACGAATACCGCTGAGCAGATGGAACTGCAGCAAAGTATCGTCAATAAAATCAAGGGTGAGGGAGCCGCGACAGTCGGTCTTCGTTTCGATCAGCTCCCGGAAGAGACGCTTGAGAAGTTCCAGCCTGCAGCAGAGCAGGAAAAGGAAGCGAACCTTCTTGGTCAGACAGGGACTAAGTTTCTTACGATCGCAAGCGGGAAAGGCGGCGTAGGTAAATCCACGGTAACAGTGAACCTGGCGATTGCACTGGCCCGTCTCGGTAAAAAAGTCGGTATCATCGATGCAGACATCTATGGCTTCAGTGTACCGGACATGATGGGCGTGGAAAAACGCCCGGTCGTACGTGGAGAGAAGATCATTCCGGTGGAACGCTTTGATGTGAAACTCGTATCCATGGGCTTCTTCGTGGAAGATAACTCTCCTATTATCTGGCGTGGCCCGATGCTCGGTAAAATGCTTACAAGTTTCTTCAAGGAAGTGGAGTGGGGCGATCTCGACTATCTCCTTCTCGACCTGCCGCCGGGAACAGGAGACGTGGCACTGGATGTGCACTCCATGCTGCCTACTTCAAAAGAAATAATTGTAACGACGCCTCACCCGACAGCTGCTTTCGTCGCAGCCCGTGCCGGTCAGATGGCTATTCAGACCGAGCATGAAATCCTGGGAATTATCGAAAATATGGCTTATTTCGAAAGTAAAGAGACCGGGAATAAAGAGTTCGTCTTTGGGCGTGGCGGCGGCGTGAAGCTTGCCGAGCAGCTTAAGACAGGCGTTCTCGGCCATATTCCGCTGCAGCAGCCGTACGAAGAAGAGGATGTTTTTGCACCTTCCGTTTATCAGGAAGATCATCCGACCGGGCTCATCTACCGGAATATTGCTGCTAAAGTTATAGACAGCTACGAAGATTAAAGATACAGTTCAAAGCGTAAAGCCGGAAGACATTCCCGGCTTTACGCTTTCTTTTTATGAAGGAAGGATCGTAATTTTGAACATTTTGTGCCAGTAACCAAAAATCTTCCGCTTCGTGATAGAATACTTGAAGGTATGAAACAACAGTTTAGGGGGCAGCAATGTGAATTCTCGCAAATGGGTTCGGATGTTTATGACAACGCTGGCACTCGGAGGTACAGTAGTCCTTATAGCCAGCTTCTTTTTTCGGGCGGATGCTTATATGGAAGCACTGGATCCACTTCAAATAGGGGAACTGTTCGGTGTGCTCATCTTTTTCCTCGGGTACGGTCTGATATTCAGTGTAATCAGTCAAATGGGTTTTTTCGCATACTTAATGATCAATCAGTTTGCTACCGGTATGTTTCGCGGGTTCTGGCGGCCGCTGCAGGCATTTTTAATTATTTTCACTCTGTTCGACCTTGTATATTTTCGTTACCTGGCTTCGGATGACGGGAGTATCTGGGGATATCTCGCTACGGCGATCGGCCTCCTCGTGGCGTCCTATCTGGTAGCAAAAAGGAAAGTATATGAAACGAATAAAACTGCTTTCCTTCCGGCAATGTTTTTTATGACAGTCATTACGACGGTGGAGTGGCTGCCGGGACTTTATCTTGATGACAGTGCCTATACATGGCTGATGATTATCGGGCTTTTTATATGTAACTCTTATCAGCTTCTGTTGCTGCATCGCTTGGTCGGAACCGCAAAAGAGGCGTAACGTCTCTTTTGCGGTTTTTTCTCATCCTTGCCGGGAGGGAAGCCTTCCATCGAAGGCTGGTGAGAAGAAATCAACAAAAAATATTACAAAGGTATTGCGTTTTGAAATGGAACTGTGCTATATTATTAAACGTTGTCGGGAAAGAAGAAGACAACACAATAGAAAAACGACTGAATCTAAAAAAAGTGTTGACTTCATCAAGTCAGGCTGATATATTAGGTTTTGTCGCAAAAAAGACATCGATCTTTGAAAACTGAACAATGTTTTATGCCATACGTCAATTTTTTGAACGAATTATGATTGAGCTAATCAATCTCTTTTATGGAGAGTTTGATCCTGGCTCAGGACGAACGCTGGCGGCGTGCCTAATACATGCAAGTCGAGCGCGGGAAGCGAGCTGAATCCCTTCGGGGCGGACGCTCGTGGAACGAGCGGCGGACGGGTGAGTAACACGTGGGCAACCTGCCTGTAAGACCGGAATAACCCCGGGAAACCGGGGCTAATGCCGGATAACCCAACGGTTCTCCTGAACCGATGGTAAAAGGATGGCTTCTTGCTATCGCTTACAGATGGGCCCGCGGCGCATTAGCTGGTTGGTGAGGTAACGGCTCACCAAGGCGACGATGCGTAGCCGACCTGAGAGGGTGATCGGCCACACTGGGACTGAGACACGGCCCAGACTCCTACGGGAGGCAGCAGTAGGGAATCTTCCGCAATGGACGAAAGTCTGACGGAGCAACGCCGCGTGAATGATGAAGGTCTTCGGATCGTAAAATTCTGTTGTGAGGGAAGAACAAGGACCGTGCGAACAGAACGGTCCCTTGACGGTACCTCACGAGGAAGCCCCGGCTAACTACGTGCCAGCAGCCGCGGTAATACGTAGGGGGCAAGCGTTGTCCGGAATTATTGGGCGTAAAGGGCACGCAGGCGGTTCCTTAAGTCTGATGTGAAAGCCCGTGGCTCAACCACGGATGGCCATTGGAAACTGGGGAACTTGAGAACTGAAGAGGAGAGTGGAATTCCACGTGTAGCGGTGAAATGCGTAGATATGTGGAGGAACACCAGTGGCGAAGGCGACTCTCTGGTCGGTTTCTGACGCTGAGGTGCGAAAGCGTGGGTAGCAAACAGGATTAGATACCCTGGTAGTCCACGCCGTAAACGCTGAGTGCTAGGTGTTAGGGGGCTTCCACCCCTTAGTGCTGAAGTTAACGCATTAAGCACTCCGCCTGGGGAGTACGGCCGCAAGGCTGAAACTCAAAGGAATTGACGGGGGCCCGCACAAGCGGTGGAGCATGTGGTTTAATTCGAAGCAACGCGAAGAACCTTACCAGGTCTTGACATCCTTGGCTACTTCCAGAGATGGAAGGTTCCCTTCGGGGACCAAGTGACAGGTGGTGCATGGTTGTCGTCAGCTCGTGTCGTGAGATGTTGGGTTAAGTCCCGCAACGAGCGCAACCCCTAATCTTAGTTGCCAGCATTCAGTTGGGCACTCTAAGGTGACTGCCGGTGACAAACCGGAGGAAGGCGGGGATGACGTCAAATCATCATGCCCCTTATGACCTGGGCTACACACGTGCTACAATGGATGGGACAAACGGAAGCGAACCCGCGAGGGGTAGCCAATCCGAGAAACCCATTCTCAGTTCGGATTGCAGGCTGCAACTCGCCTGCATGAAGCCGGAATCGCTAGTAATCGCAGATCAGCATGCTGCGGTGAATACGTTCCCGGGCCTTGTACACACCGCCCGTCACACCACGAGAGTTGGCAACACCCGAAGCCGGTGAGGTAACCTTTACAGGAGCCAGCCGTCGAAGGTGGGGCCAATGATTGGGGTGAAGTCGTAACAAGGTAGCCGTATCGGAAGGTGCGGCTGGATCACCTCCTTTCTAAGGATAGGAACGGATCTTTCCCCTTACGGGAAGGATCCGCACGAACCGGGCGCTCTCAGGGAGCGCTCCGGCGTATGGCTAAAACATGTTCAGTTTTGAAGGATTGATACTTTCTTATTGAAATGATCTTTTTCTTTTTGTAAAATCTAAGGTATGGGCCTGTAGCTCAGTCGGTCAGAGCGCACGCCTGATAAGCGTGAGGTCGGTGGTTCAAGTCCACTCAGGCCCACCATTCCTTATATAACCCACAATGCGGGGCCTTAGCTCAGCTGGGAGAGCGCCTGCTTTGCACGCAGGAGGTCAGCGGTTCGATCCCGCTAGGCTCCACCAAATATTTTCTATTGAACCTTGAAAACTGGATAAGAAACAATAGATGATTTAACTTCGATTGTTTAAATCGAGGGTATTTCTATCTAGACCAACATCGATCTTTATTTTAGAATGAAGCGTCTTTTCACTAGTATAGTGAAGAAATGAAGGGCGCACGGTGGATGCCTTGGTACCAGGAGCCGATGAAGGACGGGACAAACACCGAAATGCTTCGGGGAGCCGTAAGTAGGCGTTGATCCGAAGATGTCCGAATGGGGGAACCCACTGTCCGTTATGGGACAGTACCGATCACTGAATACATAGGTGATCGGAGGTAGACCCGGGGAACTGAAACATCTCAGTACCCGGAGGAGAGGAAAGCAAATGCGATTTCCCGAGTAGCGGCGAGCGAAACGGAACCAGCCCAAACCAGAGAGCTTGCTCTCTGGGGTTGTAGGACACTCCCTTGGAGTTACCAAGAGGGAGGATAGGCGAATCGGACTGGAACGTCCAGCCATAGCAGGTAACAGCCCTGTAGCCGACATCCTCCCTCCTCCGGAGTGGATCCTGAGTACGGCGAAACACGAGAAATTTCGTCGGAATCCGGGAGGACCATCTCCCAAGGCTAAATACTCCCTGGTAACCGATAGTGAACCAGTACCGTGAGGGAAAGGTGAAAAGCACCCCGGAAGGGGAGTGAAAGAGAACCTGAAACCGTGTGCCTACAAGTAGTCGGAGCCCGTTAATGGGTGACGGCGTACCTTTTGTAGAATGGACCGGCGAGTTACGATCGGCTGCAAGGTTAAGCACCGTAGGTGTGGAGCCGCAGCGAAAGCGAGTCTGAACAGGGCGTCTCGAGTAGACGGTCGTAGACCCGAAACCGTGTGATCTACCCATCTCCAGGGTGAAGGTCAGGTAATACTGACTGGAGGCCCGAACCCACGTAAGTTGAAAATTACGGGGATGAGGGGTGGGTAGGGGTGAAATGCCAATCGAACACGGAGATAGCTGGTTCTCTCCGAAATAGCTTTAGGGCTAGCCTTCGGCCAGGAGTCCTGGAGGTAGAGCACTGATTGGATGAGGGGCCCCTACCGGGTTACCGAGTTCAGTCAAACTCCGAATGCCAGCGACTCGCGTCGAGGAGTCAGACCATGGGTGAGAAGGTTCATGGTCAAGAGGGGAACAGCCCAGACCGTCAGCTAAGGTCCCTAAGTGTGTGTTAAGTGGAAAAGGATGTGGCGTTGCTTAGACAACCAGGATGTTAGCTTAGAAGCAGCTATCATTGAAAGAGTGCGTAATAGCTCACTGGTCGAGTGACGCTGCGCCGAAAATGTACCGGGGCTAAACACACCACCGAAGCTACGGATTTGCATCGATGATGCAAGTGGTAGGAGAGCGTTCCAGGAGCTGTGAAGTCAGACCGTGAGGACTGGTGGAGCGACTGGAAGTGAGAATGCCGGTATAAGTAGCGAAAAAAGAGTGAGAATCTCTTTCACCGTAAGCCTAAGGGTTCCTGAGGAAGGCTCGTCCACTCAGGGTTAGTCGGGACCTAAGCCGAGGCCGAAAGGCGTAGGCGATGGACAACAGGTGGAGATTCCTGTACCACCCGCCTCCGTTCGAGCGAACGGGGGGACGCAGGAGGATAGGGAGAGCGCACCATTGGATGTGTGCGTCCAAGCTGTGAGCGCGTCGGATAGGCAAATCCGTCCGGCAAGTGCAAGCAGTGATGGGGAGAGAACATGAGTATCGAAGCTCCTGATTTCACACTGCCAAGAAAAGCCTCTAGCGAGGATGGCGGGTGCCCGTACCGCAAACCAACACAGGTAGGCGAGGAGAGTATCCTAAGGTGATCGGGAGAACTCTCGTTAAGGAACTCGGCAAAATGACCCCGTAACTTCGGGAGAAGGGGTGCTCCTCTGCCGAGGAGCCGCAGTGAAGAGGCCCAAGCGACTGTTTACCAAAAACACAGGTCTCTGCGAAACCGTAAGGTGAAGTATAGGGGCTGACACCTGCCCGGTGCTGGAAGGTTAAGGGGATGCGTTAGCGTAAGCGAAGCGTTGAACCGAAGCCCCAGTAAACGGCGGCCGTAACTATAACGGTCCTAAGGTAGCGAAATTCCTTGTCGGGTAAGTTCCGACCCGCACGAAAGGTGCAACGACTTGGGCACTGTCTCAACGAGAGACCCGGTGAAATTATACGATGCGTGAAGATGCGCATTACCCGCGACAGGACGGAAAGACCCCGTGGAGCTTTACTGTAGCCTGATATTGAATGTTGGTATCGCTTGTACAGGATAGGTGGGAGCCATCGAAACCGGAGCGCAAGCTTCGGTGGAGGCGCCCGTGGGATACCACCCTGGCGGTACGGACATTCTAACCCAGGACCGTGATCCGGTCCGGAGACAGTGTCAGGTGGGCAGTTTGACTGGGGCGGTCGCCTCCCAAAAAGTAACGGAGGCGCTCAAAGGTTCCCTCAGAATGGTTGGAAATCATTCGCAGCGTGTAAAGGCACAAGGGAGCTTGACTGCGAGACCTACAAGTCGAGCAGGGACGAAAGTCGGACTTAGTGATCCGGCGGTACCGCATGGAAGGGCCGTCGCTCAACGGATAAAAGCTACCCCGGGGATAACAGGCTTATCTCCCCCAAGAGTCCACATCGACGGGGAGGTTTGGCACCTCGATGTCGGCTCATCGCATCCTGGGGCTGTAGTCGGTCCCAAGGGTTGGGCTGTTCGCCCATTAAAGCGGTACGCGAGCTGGGTTCAGAACGTCGTGAGACAGTTCGGTCCCTATCCGTCGTGGGCGTTGGAAATTTGAAAGGAGCTGTCCTTAGTACGAGAGGACCGGGATGGACACACCGCTGGTGTACCAGTTGTTCCGCCAGGAGCATTGCTGGGTAGCTACGTGTGGACGGGATAAGTGCTGAAAGCATCTAAGCATGAAGCCCCCCTTGAGATGAGATTTCCCTTTGTAGAGATGCCTCTGAGACGAAGAGGTTGATAGGTCCGGTGTGGAAGCGTGGCGACACGTGCAGCAGACGGATACTAATCCATCGAGATCTTCTCTATACGTTGGTCGTATGTTTCTTATCCAGTTTTGAAGGTTCATTCCTTCCTAGATGTGGTGGCACTAGCGAAGAGGTCACACCTGTTCCCATGCCGAACACAGAAGTTAAGTTCTTCCGCGCCGATGGTAGTCGGGGTTACCCCCCGCAAGAGTAGGGCGCTGCCACATCGTTTTTTTTAATCAGCGCGGGGTGGAGCAGTCTGGCAGCTCGTCGGGCTCATAACCCGGAGGTCGCAGGTTCAAATCCTGCCCCCGCAACCAATATTCCACCGTAGCTCAGTGGTAGAGCAATCGGCTGTTAACCGATTTGTCGTAGGTTCGAATCCTACCGGTGGAGCCAAATTGCTTCCATAGCTCAGTGGTAGAGCACTTCCATGGTAAGGAAGGGGTCGCCGGTTCAAATCCGGCTGGAAGCTCTCGCAAACGAAACCAGGCCCGTTGGTCAAGTGGTTAAGACACCGCCCTTTCACGGCGGTAACACGGGTTCGAATCCCGTACGGGTCACCACTATTTCACTGGAGGATTAGCTCAGCTGGGAGAGCACTTGCCTTACAAGCAAGGGGTCGCAGGTTCGAGCCCTGCATCCTCCACCATAGTCGGCCGGCCTAGCTCAATTGGTAGAGCAACTGATTTGTAATCAGTAGGTTGGGGGTTCAAGTCCTCTGGCCGGCACCAGCAGAGTCCTTTATTACGGAGGGATAGCGAAGTTGGCCAAACGCGGCGGACTGTAAATCCGCTCCCATCGGGTTCGCAGGTTCGAGTCCTGCTCCCTCCACTTTTTTATGTTTCCATTTGTGAAGCTTTATGATTACAGAATTGTTGGGCTATGGCCAAGCGGTAAGGCAACGGTTTTTGGTACCGTCATGCGCTGGTTCGAATCCAGCTAGCCCAGCCTTTTTTTATTTTTTCATTAACGAATTTTCTATTGTTACGAGCCATTAGCTCAGCTGGTAGAGCATCTGACTTTTAATCAGAGGGTCGGAGGTTCGAGCCCTCCATGGCTCACTGCTTCATTGCGGGAGTAGTTCAGCGGTAGAACACCACCTTGCCAAGGTGGGGGTCGCGGGTTCGAATCCCGTCTCCCGCTCCATCGGGGCCTTAGCTCAGCTGGGAGAGCGCCTGCTTTGCACGCAGGAGGTCAGCGGTTCGATCCCGCTAGGCTCCATTACATTTTCACTTTTTATAAAAGAATAGATAAATAAAAGGAGTTTCTCGCGGAGAAACTCCTTTTTTGTATGAGCTATATGAACATTCTATCGGCTACTCCGTCGAGCCATTCGCCGAGATCTTCCAGTCGGAAAGGTTTCAACAGATAATCTTCGGCTTCCTCTCTCAGTGCTTCTTCCACTCTTTCCGTTTCCTCTTCTCCGGTCATAATCATAACCGCTACATTCCGGAAATCGTATTTCGTTTTGAGAAAAGGCAGTGTATCGATACCGATAGAACTTGCCAGCAGCAGTACATAATCCTCTTCCGGATGATACCAGTCTTCCTCGAGAAATTGTTGTCGGGTATGGAAAGTGATGACCCGTACCGGTTTATCGCTGATAAAAGAGCGAGTGGAGAAAAAGTCTTCCAGCTGCTGTCGCACGCTCGGATCATTTTCGACGATGAGTAGTGTGATCGTCTCTGCATCAAAGGCAGAAACCGGCATGTGAGTATGGGAAACAGTACGGTTTCTGCCGGTCCTTTTGGCATAATACAAAGCTTTATCTGCCCGTTCGAGGATGCTTTCTCCTCCGGGGGCATCCGAAAACTGCGCGATTCCTGCCGAAAAATGGACGTGAAACTGTTCGTCCCCTGAAGTGAATGTAATGGAGGAAAAGCGATTTCTCCATTCTTCCACTCTTGCATCCGCCTCCTGCGCAGAAGCACCCGGGAAGATCACAACAAATTCTTCCCCTCCATAACGGCTGATCGTCTCTCCTGATGTTTTCATCTGCTCAAATACTTTCACAAACGTCTCCAGAACCTGATCCCCCGTGTGGTGGCCGTATGTGTCATTGACTTTTTTAAAATGATCGAGATCCACCATGGCCGCAGAAAAGGTGTACCCGTTTTCCTTATGGAAGAGAGCCGACTGCTCCTTCAGTTTTTTCTCTAAAAACTTTCGATTGAAAGCGCCGGTCAGTTCGTCCTGCAGAATATGGGCAAGAATCTGTTCCCGCGAGGCAAGACGATTTTTCAGAAATGGAAGCAATACATCGGTTCTGACCGGCTTTCCGATGAAATCAGTCGCCCCCAGATTAAAGGAGAGGGCCCTGTGTTCATTTGAATTGTGCGCACTGACCATGATGACAGGGGTGGATTCATTATGGGCCTTCTCAACGATTTGATTCAGCAGAGCCACCCCGTCTGTACCCGGCAGTATGTAATCAATCAGCACAAGGTCAGGGTGAAAATCATAAAATAATTCGAGACCTTTTTTTCCGGTAAGCGATGCAAGAACCTGGTATCCATGCTGCTCCAGGAAATCTTTCATAAAAGTGATGAACTCTATATCATCGTCAATGATAAGCAGCAGCGGTAACTTCGTGTCGGGAGACCGGTCCCCCGTTGTACGGAGTGGTGAAGTGAGCAGAGGGAATTCCGTCTGTATCTGTCGCAGCAACGGTCTCCATTCTGATTTTTCCTATCTCTTCGTGCCGGTTCGGTCAAGGAAGAGAAGAAACTTCTCCGTAAGCTGTTCCGCCTCCGTAAATTCCATGACTTGAAGCTGCTCTCTCGTCTGCTTCAGAAAGTCGGCCAGGTCGTATTCCACGACAAAGGGGCGGGCCTGCCAGTCTGTTATCTTATTTTCAATCCCTTCCTATAGTAACTGTGAGGCTGTTTTCATAGGGCACGACCTTTCCTGCAAGTAGCTGTTCGTTCTATTGGTTATACCTACCATTATAATAGACGGAACGTTATTTTGAAACCGGAAGGAAACGCATGTTTATGCACAAAAATGTGCAGTTGAGTCATTGTGTGAATTTTAGCTACAATAGAAAGCAGCCCTATGAAGGAGGAATTGTACTATGAACAGGAAGTTGTCGATCATTGGTGTACCTATGGATCTCGGTCAAAATCGCCGGGGTGTGGACATGGGCCCGAGTGCCATCCGCTATGCGGGAGTAATTGAAAGACTGGAACAGTTGAAATATGATATAGAAGACCTCGGAGACCTGGTCATTTCCAAACCTTCCGAAGAAACGGAGGAAACAAGTGAGAAAGAGAATCTCCGTAATCTTAAAGAGGTCAGAGAGGGCAACGTCGCGCTCGCGCAAAAGGTGGATGACGTCGTTCAGGAAGGACGGTTCCCTCTTGTGCTCGGAGGCGACCACAGCATTGCCATGGGGACACTTGCCGGTATCTCGAAACATTACGGGAACCTCGGCGTGATCTGGTATGATGCCCATACGGATTTGAACAGCGGAGAAACTTCTCCTTCCGGTAATATTCACGGGATGCCGCTGGCTGCAAGTATAGGGATAGGCAATGAAAGTCTTACAGATATCCACGGGTATCAGCCTAAACTGAAACCTGAAAACATCGTTGTTATCGGTGCACGTTCCGTGGACGAAGGGGAACGGGAATTGATCAGGGAGAAAGGCATTAAAGTGTTCAGCATGCATGAAGTGGACCGTCTCGGTATGTCGCAGGTGATGCAGGATGCTCTTGATTATCTGGAAAGCCGCAAAGTGGACGGCGTACACTTGAGCCTCGACCTCGACAGCCTGGATCCGGAAGAAGCACCTGGAGTAGGAACACCGGTCATGGGCGGCTTCAGTTACCGGGAAAGTCATCTGGCGATGGAGATGCTGCATGACTCGGAAAGAATCACTTCGGCAGAATTCGTGGAAGTGAACCCGATCCTCGATGAAAAAAATAAAACGGCTTCCATGGCGGTGGGGCTTATGGGTTCCCTGCTCGGTGAGAAGCTGACATAAAGTTTCTGATACAACAGCCTGCATCCCCAGGATGCAGGCTGTTATAATGAATAAGCGGCACCTGCCCCCGTTTAAAAAATAATATGATGAAACCTTCCGGACGAGTTATTCGTACATATAAGAACCGCAGTGAAAGCGGAGGTATAGTGAGATGGAAACTTTCATAGCAGAAAGAATCAAAGAAGTGAAAAAAGGTAACGTACAGGCGTTTGAGGACGTTGTCTCGTTTTATCAAAACAAAGTGTATTTCGTATGCTTCCGTATGATCGGCAACAGCCAGGAAGCGGAGGATTTGGCTCAGGAAGCGTTTATACGGGCCTACACCAACATCGAAAGCTTTGATGAAAAACGAAAGTTCTCTACGTGGCTGTACCGGATTGCGACGAATTTGACGATTGACCGGATCAGAAAGAAAAAACCCGATTATCACCTCGACGCTGATATAAAAGGGACAGACGGTCTGAGTATGCATGACCAGTTGGCGACGGATGAGGCTTTGCCGGAGGAACAGGTGGAGAACCTTGAGCTGCGGGGATATATACAGAGAGAAATAACCGCTCTCCCTCCGATATACCGAAGTGTTATTGTTTTACGGTTTCTCGAAGAATTATCCCTTCAGGAAATAGCTGAAGTACTTGATATGCCGGTTGGAACGGTGAAAACGAGAATTCACCGCGGCAGAGAAATTTTACGTAAAAAGCTTCGGAATGTGTAAGGGGTGAAAATAGATGAAGTGTGATAACGACATGATATACTTGATGCATAAATATCTGGATGAGTCGCTGACAGAAGAGGAGCAGAGGATCCTCGGGAACCATCTGCAGCGATGTGAGGAATGTCAGGAACATTTTCATGAACTGAAAAGAGCGGATACGCTGGCTTCAGATAAGACGGGAGTCACTGCCTCTTCATCCTTCACGAACAGGGTGATGAGTGAGCTGCCGCGTAACCGGAAGCGTACTACGTGGATCCAGTGGTTCCGCCACCATCCTCTCGTTTCGGCAGCAGCCGTCTTTATGCTGCTTATGGCCAGCGGAATCTTTTCTGCCTGGAACCAGGAAGATCAGGTTACGGTTTCCAAGCAGGAAGGTGTGGTCATCGAAGAAGGAACGGTAGTCGTTCCGGAAGATATTACGGTGGAAGGCGATCTGGTGGTACGGAACGGAGATCTGAAGGTCCAGGGACGTGTCGACGGAGATGTAACACTGATAAACGGCCAGCTGATAGAAGGAGACACTTCCAGGGAAGCCACGGAAGGCGAAGAACTCCAGGCTTACGTGAGTGGAGAGCTGAATTACGTGAACCAGGTATTCGAATGGATGTGGTACCACGTAAGAAACTTTGCAGAAGAAGTTTTTTCCATGGGAGAGGAATCACCGGAATAACACCCCGGTGATTCTTTTCTTTTGAAATGGCAAATATGATATAATTAAAAAAGTTTCTGAGATCGATATTCATACAGAAGGAAGTGTCGGCATGTTTGGTGAGGCTCATACGTTATTCGATTATATCGTAATCGCCATCGACATAGCCCTGGTCTGGTTCATCATATATAAGCTGATTATGCTTATTCAAGGAACGAAAGCTGTTCAACTGTTAAAAGGTGTGTTTCTCATCCTTGGAATTTGGCTGCTCAGTAACCTGTTTGGACTTACGACATTACGGGAGCTTATGTCGCAGGCGATCGCCTGGGGTTTTCTTGCTATTATCATATTGTTCCAACCTGAACTCAGGCGGGCGCTGGAACAGTTGGGACGAGGAAGTTTCTTCAGCAGAAGCTCGGCGGAGGAGGAAAACACAGAACGTTCCGTCGAAGCAATACTTAAGTCATGCAACTATATGGCAAAACGTCGTATCGGGGCACTGATTACCATTGAAAGAGAAACAGGTATGGGAGATTACGTGGAAACCGGTATCCCGGTGCACGGAGAACTGACGAACGAACTGCTTACAAATATCTTCATACCGAACACTCCGCTTCATGACGGGGCGGTCATACTGAAGAGCAATAAAATTGTGGCGGCCGCCTGTTATTTGCCGCTATCGGAAAGCCCCTTTATCTCCAAGGAACTTGGTACCAGACACCGTGCGGCGATGGGGATCAGCGAGGTGACCGATGCCCTGACCATTATTGTGTCCGAAGAAACCGGGAATATGTCCTGTACGGTCAACGGAGAACTGCAGCGGAATCTGGATGAGGAATCTCTTAGAAAAGTACTGCACTCCGCTCTTGATGTGACCTCGAAGACCCCTGCAAATAAATCGTGGAACTGGAGGGGGAAGAAGAATGGATAAATGGTTACGCAGCACGTGGTTTATAAGAATTCTTTCCCTGTTCCTCGCCATCCTCATGTGGGCTTCCGTGAGTGAAGAGAGCACGGAGGGGACAGACCCGAATTTTCTGAACGGAAGTTCTACGGATAAAGAAATGGCGGAAAACGTGCCGGTGGATATTAAGCTTGAGGACGAGGAACTTGTAGTGACCGGCGTACCGCAGGTCGCCGACGTTATGCTTGAAGGTCCTACGAGTCAGGTCGCTCCGGCTGCCCGTCAGCAGAATTTTTCCCTTTACGTGGAATTGAACGGTCTCGGCGCAGGCGTTCATGAGGTGCGTATCCAGCACTCCGGAATTTCGAATCAGGTGCAGGTAAACGTGGAACCCAAAACCGTCGAAGTGACGATAGAACGCCGGATGAGCGAGACACATAATATAAGTGCGGATTTTATAAATGAAAGCCAGATGGGAAGTGAATTCGAAGTAGGGGAAGCTGATATCAACCCTTCCACTGTGGAAGTGACGGGAGCGGCTTCTGTCCTCTCGGAGGTGGCGGTCGTGAAATCGATCGTTAACCTGGCAGGTGTGGACACTTCGATAGAGAAGAGAGAGACACCCGTTAAAGTATATGATGAGGAAGGGAACGAACTGAATGTGATTGTGGAACCGGCTTCGGTGACTGTCGACGTTCCTGTATCCCGCAGTAAAAAAGAAGTACCTGTAGCCTTTCGGGCTGAAGGAGAGGTGAAAGACGGTGTGAAGGTGGATAAAATCACCTCATCTGTCGAGAAGGCGACTATTTACGGGCCGAAAGAGGTTCTTGATGATATCAATCAGGTAAGTGGAAGTATTGTTGATACAGAGGGTCTCGATGAAACCACCAGTAAGGATGTGGAATTGGAAGTTCCAAACGGCGTGGTCTCCATCGAACCCGAGACAGTGGAAGTAAAAATCGAAATTACAAACGAGTAGGAAGCGAGGGACAGAGTCATGGGCAAATATTTTGGCACAGACGGGGTGCGAGGAGTCGCAAACAAGGAATTGACCCCGGAATTTGCATTCAAATTGGGAAGGTTTGGCGGTTATGCGCTTACGAAAGGGCAGGAGAAACCGAAAGTACTGATCGGGAGAGATACCCGGATATCCGGAGAGATGTTCGAAGGAGCTCTTGCCGCCGGTCTGCTCTCCATCGGAGCAGAAGTTATGCGTCTCGGAGTCATCTCCACACCTGGGGTCGCTTATTTGACGAAAGCTATGCAGGCGGAAGCGGGAATCATGATTTCGGCTTCCCATAATCCGGTGGAAGATAATGGCATCAAGTTTTTCGGTTCGGACGGCTTTAAACTTTCGGATAAACAGGAAGAAGAGATTGAAGCATTGATTGATGCGGAGGAAGATGAACTGCCACGTCCATCCGGCAGCGACCTCGGTCAGATCAATGACTATTTCGAAGGGGTCCAGAAGTATATGCAGCATATGAAGAAGACGGTGGATCACGACTTTGACGGCTTGCACATCGCTATCGACTGTGCGAACGGGGCCACGTCCTCCATCGCTTCCCATCTGTTTGCGGACCTGGAAGCGGAGATCTCCTCTATAGGTTCCACCCCGGACGGGCTGAACATCAACGAAGGCTGTGGGTCTACCAGTCCGGAAGCACTTCAGGAACTGGTGAAGGAGAAGAAAGCAGATATCGGACTCGCCTTTGACGGAGACGGAGATCGTCTGATTGCGGTAGATGAGAAAGGGCAGCTCGTGGATGGCGACCGCATCATGTATATTTGTGCGAAATTCATGAATGAACAGATGATGCTCAACAAATCCACCGTCGTTTCGACCGTAATGAGCAATCTCGGGTTCTACAAGGCACTCGAAAAAGTAGGGATCAAGAGTGACAAGACGGCCGTCGGCGACCGTTACGTTATGGAAGAGATGCGCAAAGGCGACTATAATTTAGGCGGGGAGCAGTCCGGCCATATTATTTTCCTCGACCATAATACTACAGGGGACGGCATCCTTTCCGCTCTGCAGCTGGTAAACGTGGTCCGGGACACCGGCAAGCCACTTTCGGTCCTGGCCCAGGAAATGAAGAAATTCCCTCAGGTCCTTAAGAACGTTAGAGTGACAGATAAAAAAGCGGTCTTTACAAACGACCGGATCCAGGAAAAAATTGCGGAAGTGGAAAACGAAATGGGCGACAGTGGACGTGTTCTCGTCCGTCCTTCCGGCACCGAGCCGCTCGTCCGTATTATGGCTGAGGCTCCTGCGGAAGAGGAATGTGAAGCCTACGTGAAGAGAGTAGTCGAAGTAGTCGAAGAGGAGCTCGGAATGTAAGGATAGTATTTAGAGAAGCAGCGTGGACGGAAACAACGTCCGCGCTGCTTTTTTTAGGCTGGAACGCCGGGTTGCATTACTTTCGCACTGCTTTTGCTTGCCTGAGGGGGAAGTATAACTGTTTCATCTTTATATCCGGCGTCAAGAGTGACGGTCCGGGGTAACGATTGCGGGAGAATCGTTACCTCCGGAGCCCTCATCCGTTTCTCACCGGCACGTAACGCCCTAGTCGTAACTTCTGCGCTTTTACGTAAAAAAGATTGACGTTTCATTTTATCCTCGAGTAGAATAAGAGTGTTGCACTTATATGTTTAATTGAGGAAAAAATGGTTAAATGAACAAGGTGCCTATTCATTATAGAAGAGAAAGGAGCAGTGAGGGGTAATTAATGTAAAGCGCCAGGACTGCAGATCAGGACGTTTTTATCTGCAGTTGACGAGGTGGAGGTTCATCGAGATCATTCGGCGGATACCTCCCGGTTGCCGACATTTCAACCGACTGTTTCTGTGCTAAACCGTAGAGGCGACTCTTCGTCCAACGCGCAGGGACAAAATGTTCAAAAATAACAGGGAAAGGGGCAGTCTCGCCCCTGGTGGTGGTGACTGCTCCTTATTAGAGGAGGACATCACAATGTGTGGTATTGTAGGATATATTGGTAAGGATGACACGAAGGACATTTTGCTCGAAGGTCTTCAGAAATTGGAATATCGCGGGTATGACTCGGCAGGTATCGCCACGTTATCGGGTGAAGAGCTGCACGTTTTTAAAGTAAAGGGCAGAATTGCCGCTTTGCGTGAAGAAGTGGACCCGAACGTGAAAGCGTCTCTCGGTATAGGCCACACACGCTGGGCGACGCACGGAGCGCCGAGCAAAGAGAATGCCCACCCTCACCAGAGCGACTCCGGACGCTTCACTATCGTTCATAATGGTGTGATTGAGAACTATAACCAGATCCGTAAAGAGTACCTCGGAGACGTTGAGCTGAAGAGTGAAACAGATACAGAAATCATCGTACAGCTGATTGAACTGCTTCATCGTAAGACTGACAATACGAAAGAAGCGTTCCGTCAGGCGGTTGAACTTCTGAGCGGTTCCTACGCCCTGGCTCTTATCGATAGCCGGGACGAAGATACGATTTACGTCGCAAAAAACAAGAGCCCGCTTCTCGTAGGCCTGGGCGACGGTTTCAACATGGTCGTCAGTGACTCCATGGCCGGTCTTCAGGCTACAAACGAATTCATGGAACTTATGGATAAGGAAATTGTGATCGTGAAACGGGAAGACGTGACTGTTGAGAAACTTGACGGCACAGAGGTCGAAAGAGAATCCTTCACCGCAGAAATCGATTCGATGGATATCGAAAAAGGAACGTACCCTCACTTTATGCTGAAAGAAGTCGACGAACAGCCGTTTGTCATCCGTAAAATCATTCAGGAGTATCAGGATGAAGACGACCGCATCAAGCTTGATCCGGAAGTGCGCGAAGCAATGAAAGAATGCGACCGTATTTATATAATTGCTGCAGGAACGAGCTATCACGCCGGCCTTGTAGGCAAGCAGTTCCTGGAGAAGATATCCGGCATTCCGACGGAGGTCCACGTAGCGAGTGAATTCTCCTACAACATGCCGCTTCTGTCCGAGAAACCGCTTTTCGTCTTCATCTCCCAGAGCGGAGAGACGGCGGACAGTCGTTCTGTGCTCGTTCAGACGAAGAAACTAGGTCATCCGGCACTGACGCTTACGAACGTTCCGGGCTCCACCCTTTCCCGTGAAGCGGATTACACGCTTCATCTGCATGCGGGGCCTGAGATCGCTGTAGCGTCCACGAAAGCATATACGGCTCAAATAGCCGTCCTTGCCATCCTTGCGGTTGACACTGCCCGTGCCAAAGGTATCGAGCTTGAATTCGATCCTATGCAGGAGCTCGGCATTGCAGCGAACGCTATGGAAGCATTGACAGACCAGAAAGAAGAACTTGAGAATCTGACTCGGGAATACCTCTCCACAACACGCAACTGCTTCTTCATCGGACGCAGTATCGATCATTACGTCGGTGTGGAAGGTGCTCTTAAGCTGAAAGAGATCTCCTACATTCAGGCGGAAGGCTTCGCCGGGGGAGAACTGAAGCACGGAACGATTGCTTTGATCGAAGAAGGGACTCCGGTGATCGCCCTTGCGACTCAGGAAAGCGTCAGTCCGTCGATCCGCGGCAACGTGCAGGAAGTAGAGGCCCGCGGGGCGAACACTCTCACAATCAGTATGAAAGGTATCGAGGAAGAAGGCGACGAATTCGCTATTCCGAAGGTACACGATCTGCTGACTCCGCTTGCTACCGTGATTCCGCTGCAGTTGATCGCTTATTATGCAGCTCTTCACCGTGACTGTGACGTAGACAAACCGAGAAACCTTGCGAAGAGTGTAACAGTAGAATAATAGACAAACCCCCGCTATTTTCCGAGGAGAATAGCGGGGGTTTTATATAGGCAGTCAATATCTTATGAAGACTTTTCCTCATAAAAAAAAGAAGGTGCGCACGCGTCGATGACGAATTATAAAGAAAAGCAGGAAAAAGGAGGAAGTTATCATGAGAGAAGTAGTTATCGTGGAAGCTCTGCGGACAGCTGTCGGAAAAAGGAAAGGGAGTCTCGGCAATATTCGGGCGGACGAACTGGCGGCCAGGACACTTGAAGGGCTGATGGAGCGGTCCGGAGTACTGCCGGAGGAAGTGGACGACGTCATACTGGGAGCCGTCACACAGACCGGAGAACAGGCGGGGAATGTGGCGAGAAATGCGAGTCTGATGGCAGGGTTTCCCGTTACCGTACCCGGAGTCACCATCGACCGCCAGTGCGGATCCAGTCAGCAGGCGGTTCATTTCGCCTCGCAGGCTATTATGAGCGGGGATATGGATGTCGTCATCGCCGGAGGCGTAGAAAGTATGACCCGGGAACCGATGTTTTCCAATTACCGGGATGTCGCTCCCAGTCCCATGCTGACGGATAGATATGAAATAGTGAATCAGGGAATCTCGGCAGAAAAAATTGCTGCGAAATGGGGTTTTTCAAGAAACGACCTGGATTCCTTCGCTGCCGCGAGTCACGAACGGGCGCTTCTGGCCCAGGAGAACGGGAGATTCGATAAAGAGATCCTTCCTCTGGAGCTGGAAGATGGAGCTGTATTCAACAGAGATGAAGGGCCGCGGGAAGGTTCCACCACGGAAGTGCTGAACGGGCTTTCTCCCGTTTTTACCGAAGACGGGGTAATAACAGCGGGGAATGCCAGTCAGATGAGCGACGGAGCCTCCGCTGTACTTCTTATGTCCCGGGAGAAGGCGGAAGAGCTTGGGTTGAAACCGAGAGCAAGGATTATAGCAAGAAGCGTTGCAGGATCTGACCCGACACTGATGCTTACAGGCCCTATCCCGGCTACGGAGAAAGTACTGAAAAAGGCAGGGATGACGATCGGAGATATGGATACGTATGAAGTGAATGAAGCTTTCGCTTCCGTGCCGCTGGCCTGGCTGGAGGATACGAAAGCCGATCCCGGAAGGCTGAACGAAGACGGAGGGGCTATCGCTCTCGGGCATCCGCTCGGGGCTACGGGTACGAAACTTATGACGACGCTGCTGCACCGCCTGGAACGGACGGGAGGCAGATACGGATTACTTGCTATATGTGAAGGCGGGGGAACAGCGAACGCCACTATTATCGAACGCCTATAACGTTTTCTATTGCATAAACACTTAAAATGACTTACAATCACTTATAAATGCTTAAAGGTGATGCTATGTATCAGGAAGAACGGCTGGAAGGAATTATAGTAATGATCCGTGAACAGGGGAGAGTCCGCCTGGAAGAAATATGTTCTTCTTTCCAGGTGTCCCGGGATACTGCCCGAAGAGATCTTGTAAAACTGGCGGAGCGCGGAGAGGTCACCCGAATGCACGGGGGAGCCATCCTCCCGAAATCCGGGAAGGAACGCATGGATTATACAGCCAGACTTCAGAAGTTCAGTGCAGAAAAGAAAAAAATCGCCCGGGCTGCCGCCTCCCTCATCCGGGAAGGGGACTCGATCATTTTTGATACGTCTACGACTGTGCAGGCCATTTCCGCCTTCATTGACGTCCTCCGGTTCGCAGCTGTCACCAACTCCATTTATGCAGCGGAGCTTCTGGCCGAAACGAACGCCGATATCAATCTTCTGGGTGGTCAGTTGAATAAAGAACAGCGGTTTCTTTACGGTCCTTCGGTACTTGCAAAACTGGAAGAATTTTATGCGGATAAGCTGTTTGTCGGGACGTTCGGGATTTCTGAAGAAGGTCTGTCCAGTTATCATGAGGAAGATGGTTACGTGAAGAAAATGATGATGAAACGAGCGGACGAAGTGATTGTAGTAGCTGATCATTCCAAACTGGAAAAACGGGGGTTTTACACGTTCTCATCCCTCGAAGGAGTGGATAAGGTTCTTACAGACAGGGAGCCTTCTTCTTTCATGAAGGACGTGTTTGATGAATATAACGTGGAGTGGATAGTCGCCACGTGAGCGGGTCCGGCCGGCGTAACCTTTTCTGGGGCGTAACGGCCGGTCTTTTTTTGTATAGATGAAAGTGAATGTGTTATTGTGTAGCAAAGTCAAGGGAGGTTTCAATAATGAATGAACAGGAATGGATTCTTTCTCAAAATAAGGATAAGCGTGTCATAGAACCCTTGAGAGCCGTATATTATGAACGTGCTCAAATAGTGGAAGCAGTGCAGGGCAGGAGTATGTACTATCTGTTTTTCTACAAAGAACAGTATGTAACAGCCGTTCAGGCAAAAAAGATAAAATACAATTCGTTCATCGGTCGTGCTTTCCGTCACGGTCTGGTATGCGAAGCTCCGCACCCGCTGATCGATCATTTGAACATCAGTGGCCGTTTTCCGGCCTCCACGTATAATTCACTGCTCCAGCACCTCTCCGGTAAGTATACGAATCAGGAGCAGGCGTATATCCTTACTTTTCTGGAATCCTTCCTTCCGAAAAAGAAACTTCTCCAGGAAATCAAAACTCTTTTTTATGAAGTCCGCCGTCAGGGAAAAATGTTCCATTCCTATCGGATTATACGGCTGCTGATGGATTTCGCTCCCCGCCATCGCTTCGTAAAAGAACTCTCCCATGATCTTCAGTTTCAGAAATTCGAAGAAATCTACGATCTCCCCGCGGAACAGCTGTGGGAAAAAGATCCTTTGTATGCTGAAAAATACCTCTTCCATAATCGTGATGAATCTTTACTGTCCATGTTGCCAAGTGAAACCCCACTCGAAATTACAGCTTTTCGCCTTCTCCTGAGGCAGGAAAAACCCATCGTACCGGGCAAATATGAATTCAAGTTGGAATCTGATTTCTCTCCGGGAGAGCGGCTCCGTATACTCGAGCATGCTCTGGAACTTTCGCCGGAGGACGGGGAAGTGAAACAGCTGCTTTTTTCAGGGTACTTAGCGGCCCAAAGGCTGAATGATGCGTTTCTGCTGACGGGGAGACAGGAGATGGCTTTAGGCATTCGGGAACGCGGGATGGTGGAAGACGTACTCCTTTCAGAAAAAACGGGTCTGACCTCCCTTTCGGCGTGGGGGAGCTTTCTCCAGGAAATTTTAAAACATGATACGAAAGAGGAAATTCCCCTGCTCAAAGCTCTTATCCGCAACACTCTTCCTCATTACTCGCCCGGGGAAATCAGAGACATACTCGACAGTAGGGCGGAGGCCGAAGCGGAGGAACTGAAAGAAAAGTTATCCTTTATGGAAATGTGGGAGGAAGACCTCGACCGTATGGAAGAACTAGGAGCTTTGTATTACGAATTCGACTGGAAGGAAAAAGCGCTGGAATGCTTTCAGTACGCTTCCGAAATGTCTCCGGAAAAAATCGGGCCGGTCCAGTGGCTGGCTAAAATTTATAAAGAACTGGGAAAAGAGAAAGAGGCGGCCTCCTACCGGGAATTGGAGAAGCAGATTCGGAAACTTTCCTTGTGAGAAGAAAAAAAATGGTGTATAATAAACATATATTTTGAAAATTCAGTTATTTCAAGTTTCCAAAAGGAGAGGAGTTAAAACAATGGCGAATGACACACGTCCCCCGGCATCTTCCTCCACTGGTCTTGAAGAGAACATCGGCGGTCTCCTGACGTATCTACTCGGGTTCATTACTGGAATCATTTTTCTGCTTATCGAGAAAGAAAGTTCCTTTATCCGCTTCCATGCCATGCAGTCGACTATCGTTTTCGGGGGTATTTTCATCCTCGGACTTGTCGTCGGAATGATCCCTCTCATCGGCTGGCTTATCAGTCTTCTGATTTCACCCGTTTCTCTGGTTTTGTGGGTTTTCCTGATGTACAAAGCCTATAACAAAGAACGTTATCATCTCCCGGTAGTCGGGGATATGGCGGAAGGTCAGGTTAAAAAGATAAAGTAATCATTTCGGACTAATACAAAAACGCGTTTTCCAAAGTGTGCCTTTCGGAAAACGCGTTTGTTTTTTTGCCTGCATTTCAAAACATGATATAAGAAGCTGCAAAGTACAGAATAATAGTTACGGCAGAAGGTATGGCGTAGGCCCCGACACGCTTAACGGCTGTACGTTGCAGCGCGAAGATGGTAAGGGCGATCATTACAAGACCAAGCAGGGCAACAGTAATGTTAGAAGGATCGGCAACGTTCAGAATAGCTTCTTTTCTGTAGAAAATGTCGGTGATGACAAGCAGCTGAAGATTGAAAAGGTTACTGCCAAGAATCGACCCTATGGCGAGCGAGTAGTTCATAATTCGGAAAGCAGCCAGCACAGTCACCAGTTCAGGAAGTGACGTGGAAGCGGCGATCAGAAAGCTCCCGACGAAACTTGCGTTCATTCCGGTTTCCTTGGCAATCAGATCCCCATAGACAGCGAGAGCACTACCTGCCACAAAAACGACCAGAGCCGCTATGATGAAGCGGGTCACTCCCTGCTTCAAGGTAATGGGAGAGGTCGGCTCGTCCGCCTCTTCTTCCGGGTTCCCCGATGTCTTCATTACAACAATGTAGATGGCGACGAGCAGATACATTTCGATACCCACGTTGAACAGTTCCGGTGCATCCCGCCACAGAAGTGCGGCAGAAATGAGAGCCGTCATCACAAGACCCGTATACGCGACGGGGAGATGGGTGCTCTGCTCTACGGTATTGAAAACCTTCCGTTTCCGATAAATAAAATCGAAAATCATGAGGATGAGGACGTTGAACACGTTACTCCCGAGCATATTTCCGACGGCTATGTCGGCATTATCGATGTATACGGCAGTCAGACTGGTGGTCAGTTCAGGCAGAGAAGTGGCCCCGCCTATAAGCAGGGTACCCACCATAGCCCCGCTCCACGTGGATTTCTGGGAGATGACGTCTCCGTATTTGTTTAATTGAATCGCTGCAAAAATGACGACTATCGCAGCCGCAGTGAATATGACGAAATTCATGTTGACCCTC
Source organism: Salimicrobium jeotgali (assembly GCF_001685435.2). Taxonomy (NCBI): domain Bacteria; kingdom Bacillati; phylum Bacillota; class Bacilli; order Caryophanales; family Bacillaceae; genus Salimicrobium; species Salimicrobium jeotgali. Next base: position 2,469,399 of record NZ_CP011361.2, on the reverse strand, counting down.
CTGCATTGTAGAAATAACTATTCCTAACTATAGCGAAGGGGAAAAGGAGCGTCAATTTATTAGGGAGCGGAAAAGAGCCGATTTCGTGAAAAATAAAACGAGGGTTACGGGGGAGAGGCTCTTCCCGGGGATTCAAATTTCCAGAAACGGGTATATTATAAAGAAAGAGCCTGCAGGAGGTGGTGACATGGAGTACGAGTTCATGACGACGGAATGTGCCCTTCCCTGTTTAGTGGTGTCGGATGAGGATAACGGCAGGTATATGATTCAGAATTTCGATCGAAGCGGTGAAGTTTTCAATTCAAAAGAAGAGCTTGTGAAATGGATGGAGACTTTTTGGAGCCCTGATTTGATGCTTGAACCAGAAAGATATGACGAGGTCTTACAGGAAATCAAAGAAAGAGTACTCCCTGTCTGATGAACGGGGGTACGCTTTTTTCTGCTTGTATGTCTAATCTGCCTCGATCCGGAAATTTTACCCGGAAGTTTCCGCTTTTCATTGTGTCCAGCTGCACCACCCAGAAGTCCACGGTCCAAGCCGTAGTTTCTTTTTCAGGAAAGGACACCTGAAAAGCGAACCTCCGGCTTAGCCCGGAACTTCTAACCGGGTGGGTCCGCTTTTCATGATCCAGCTGCAGCGTCCAGACATTCACGTCCCAAGCAGCTCGGATCAGTGAAAGGAAAGATCACCTTTCACGTGACCGGTCTGCTTGTGCCCTCATTTCTGAACGGACGCTTCCGCTTTTCATGATCCAGCTCCGCCATTCAGAAGTCCGTAAGATAAGCTGGCCCTCCTGTTTCGGGATAGAGCACCCGAAGCCCGGAGTACCTGCTTATCTTAGAACTTCTAAGCGAACGGCTCCGCTTTTCTTTTAATAATGCCGGGATTTGTACAGAGATATCGCTTCACTTCGGGTTTTTACTTTAAGTTTTTTGTACAGGGAGCTTATATAGTTTCGTACGGTTCCTTCCGACAAATAAAGGGTTTCGGCGATTTCTTTATTTTTCATTCCTTCGGCTACACACGCAAGAACCTCATCTTCAGCTTCGGAGAGAGAGGAGAAAATATTATTGTGTTTAATGATCAGGGAACGGCGGAGGCCCGCTGCGGATTCGGCAGGGAAAATGAGCTTTCCTTTAGCACAGCCTTTTACGGTCAAAATGATGTTCTCGGCTTCCTTGTTTTTCAATAAAAAACCGTTCGCACCCTTTTTGAAAGCTTCAATAGCTAAATGATCGTCGTGGTAGGAGGAGAGGATGACGAAACTTGAACCGATTCCCTCCGCTATAGCCTTTTGCATAACTTTCAAGCCATTCATACCGGGCATATCCCAGTCGATAAGGGCAACATCGGGAGCATATTGTTTCAATTGTTCCAGTGCTTCCGCTCCATCTTTCGCCACGGCCGTAACCTCCATATCTTTATCCGTAGACAAAATCGTGTGGAAACCATCGCGAATGACAGCATGATCGTCAGCAACCAGTATGCGAATCGGTTTCATACATACCTCTCCCTTTACTTTCTTTTTAGGTTTCAAGTGGAGCATGATAAAGTTCATTATGTCCTTGGCGGGACTTCACGGAAGAAAGGAAAGTATTTTCATTTAATTGTCACAATTTTTGTAATACCTAGTCATATTCTACCCTAAATAGGTTATATTTACTAGAAAAAACCATTATAATAAATACACTGAACGGAAGACTTGTGGGAGAGTCGTTTCTTCGTTCAGAAACGCTTCAGCTATTTTAACGGGAGAGTGGGAGTTTGACCTTTCTCAATATTCATCAGGGAAGGGTCTTTTTTTGGATTTTTTTACCACGCCCTGATGTTTGACACCGTTTGCAAGTGGATATAAAGTAAATGTATAAGTTAAAAAGTGTGACAGAAGTGGAGACCACACGACAATCGTTAAGTATACCTTAGATTGTCGTGTGTTTTTTTAACAACCGGAAAGGGGAAATCGTTTATGAAAAAAGTGATTAACAACCCTGAGAATGTAGTCAGGGAAATGCTTGAGGGGATGACGCTGGCTTACCCGGAACAGGTAAGAAACCTGGAGGATACGACGGTGCTCGTAAGAAAGGATGCACCGGTCGCAGGTAAGGTTGCAATTGTAAGCGGAGGGGGCAGTGGCCACGAGCCTGCGCACGCCGGTTATATTGGGCGCGGTATGCTTGATGCGGCAGTGGCAGGGGAAATGTTTACTTCTCCGACGCCGGATCAGGTGATAGAAGCAATACGTGCCGTAGATAGCGGGCAGGGCGTTTTTCTGGTCATCAAAAACTACACCGGTGACGTTATGAACTTTGAAATGGCAAGAGAGATGGCAGAAGCGGAAGGTATTTCTGTTGAGCAGGTAGTCGTCAATGATGACGTCGCTGTGGAGGACAGCTCTTTCACTACCGGTCGCCGGGGGATTGCAGGGACAGTTTTTGTCCATAAAATAGCCGGAGCTAAAGCAGCAGCCGGAGGATCTCTTAAAGAGGTGAAAGAAGCAGCTGAAAAAGTGGTAGCTAACACGAGATCCATGGGAGTCGCTCTGTCTCCGTGTACCATCCCCGGGGCAGGGAAACCTAATTTTCAACTGGAAGATGACGAGATGGAAGTAGGAATCGGTATACACGGCGAACCGGGGACGAAGCGGGAAAAGATTGCTCCTGCTGATGACATTGCCGAAGAACTGCTTCAAAAAGTTCTGGAAGACAGCGTTGATTTCGATAAATCGGAAGTAGCGGTCATGGTTAACGGTCTCGGAGCGACTCCAGAATCCGAACTGTTCATAGTAAACCGCTACGTACACAGTAAGCTGCGCGAGAAAGGCATAAACGTCACCCATACGTTTGTCGGGGAATATATGACTTCCCTTGAAATGGCCGGTTTTTCCATAACACTGATGAAAGTCGATGAAGAAATAAAACAGTTGCTTGATGCAGAGGCAGCAGCCCCTGCGTTTCACAGATAGGAGGTTTTGAAATGATGGTAATGACAGCGGAACAGGCAGTAACGTGGGTGGGGAAAACGAACACCCTTATACAATCGAATAAAGAGTATCTTACGGAACTGGACCAGGCTATTGGAGACGGTGATCACGGTCTGAACATGTCCCGGGGTTTCCAGGAAGCGGAAGCCAAAGTCAGCAGTTCGGAGTATGAAACGGTCGGAGGGGTGTTCAAGGATACCGCCACTGTCCTTATGTCAAAAATCGGGGGCGCATCCGGTCCCTTATACGGAACTGCTTTTCTGAAAATGTCCATGCTTCTGAGAGATAAGCCGTCCGTAACTCAGGCTGATTTCGCAGAGGCCGTGGAAGAAGCTCTGAATGGAATGAAACAGCGCGGGAAAGCGGAGCAGGGAGAAAAAACTATGATCGACGTATGGCATCCTGTTGCAGATTTCCTGAAGAACGGACAAAACGTCAACGCCGGGAAATTAGTGGAAGTAGCGGAACAGGCGATGGAAGGTACGAAGGATACGGTAGCCACAAAAGGAAGAGCCGCTTACCTGCAGGATCGTTCCAAAGGTCACATCGATCCCGGTTCCACTTCCTCCTTCTATTTATTCCAGGCACTGGCAGATGTTTGGAAGGAAGGAGAATAAACGATGGCGAATACAGGAATCGTACTGATTTCTCACAGTCCCAAAGTGGCCGAAGGTACCCGGGATATCATTGCGGAGGCAGTTAAGAATGTGAAGGTTGTGCCTGCCGGAGGCACCGAGGAAGGTGGTATCGGCACCAGCGCCCCTAAGATCCAGCAGGCTGTGGAAGAAGCGGACGATGGAAACGGTGTTCTGCTTTTGTATGACATCGGAAGTGCCGGTATGAATGCTGAAATGGCCGTAGAATTGACGGAGACAGAAAGATGCCACGTAGCGGAAGACATCCCCCTTGTGGAAGGCGGGTATGTGGCGGCTGTTGAAGCAGGAATGGGTAAATCTGCAGAGGAGATAATAGCTTCCTTGCGGAAAAGCTTTCGTCTGGAATAAACAAAATCAAAACAGGCTCCATCCATTGATAATTTTTGGATGGAGCCTGTTTTTTTAATATGGAAAGCAGTGTCCGAAGCAGTAAACTTATTTTCGGTGAAGAGCCTCCAGCTTAGCCCAGAACTTCTAAACGGGCGGTTCCGCTTTTCTTGATCCAGCTGCAGCGTCCAGAAATTCATGTCACAAGCAGCTCGGATCAGTGAAAGGAAAAGCCACCTTTCACGTGACCGGTCTGCTTATGCCCTCATTTCTGAACGGACGCTTTCGCTTTTCTTTGTGTCCAGCTCCGCCATTCAGAAGTCCGTAAGATAAGCCGGCCCTCCTGTTTCGGGCCAGAGCACCCGAAGCCCGGAGTACCTGCTTATCTTAGAACTTCTAAGCGAATGGCTCCGCTTTTCTTTTAGGCATGTTGCTGCAGGAATTGATACATTTCCTGTCCTTCGGCGTTCAGACGGGTGCCCGTGCCGTGACAGGCAGTGCAGTCGATTTCGTAGCTTGTTTCATTAAAAGCCTGGGCCCATACTTCCTCCGCCTGCTTATCCGTTACTTCGAAATAGTGGGCAGCAAGCATACTTGCCTTTCCGTCATCGTATTCGGTATATTTCCCGGAGCCTTCGCAGACCGGGCAAGTGTAGTATAGAGTGTGCAATTGTTGAGATGTCATAAAATCTCTCCTTTTTCGTCTCGAATTTAAGTTATAAATAAGATTTTACGAAATATTCTGATAAAATACAACTCAAATACGTACATTTTATTTTGAAAAAAAAGAAAAAAACTACATTTCTTCCTTAATTCCTTTCCGAACGAGCCACCAGTTAGCCGGATAGCTGGTGATAAACCCGAGAATCATGGCTATCTGCATCATGAACCAGTAGGTGGCTTCTGTAGGAACAGGGGGTTCCGTGAAAAGAAGATAGTGTACGATGGCCATCCATCCGAACATTCCGATCTCAAAGGCGATCAGAGATAGCGAGTCTGCTTTGACCGAGGCTTTCAGTGAGTCCATCGTCGTATTATTTTCACTCATAGGATGAATAGCTAAATACTGAAAAACAATTCCGAATCCATAAGCTAAAATAAATTCCACAGCGTAGTGAGCGAATAGGGTAGAGCCTGCAATCGCCGCTCCTGTGACGGCTACAATCGGAACTCCGACCGCATCCCCGAGAGTGCACCCGGCCGAGCAGTGACTGGTGGAGAGGAAAACTTTAGCTGCTTTTCCCCGCTCGTCTTTCCTTTCGTTATCTTTCGCTTTCAGACGGCCCCAGCGGTAATACGTCCATAAAGCGAATGGACCGAAGAACCATCCGTTGATGGGCCATACCACGTTCATAATTTTCATCATCTGCGGATGTCTGTATACATCGACAGCAATGATCAATGAAGATAGCAACCCGATACCGAGGGCGATCCATGAGATTATTGTAAGCATAAATATTCCTCCTTGCTTTTTTTGATACCCATACGCCGTATATTTTAAACGGTGATGAAATAACGTTATTTTTAAAGGAAAGAATAAGCGATTCAGTTGAAAAATATACCTATACGGGGTATTATATTAAGTAAAGGAGGGAGTTGTTATGGAAGAATTACCTGTACAGAGCGGTAAAGAACCTGTAACTCCACGTACGGAAGATGAAAAAGCGAAAGTATTGAATAGATTAAAAAGGATCGAAGGGCAGGTACGCGGTATTCAGAAGATGGTGGAAGACGACAGATACTGTGTAGATATTCTTGTGCAGATATCTGCTATCGACAGCGCCCTGAACAAAGTCGGGCATTCTCTCATGGAACGCCACACGCATCACTGCGTAGCGGACGCCATTAAGAAAGGGGAGGGAGAAGAAGCCATAGACGAACTTATGAAAGTGATGAAACAGTTCGGGAAATAAGGAGGTGGAATGATGAGTGAAGAAAAACATGTGAATCTCGGAGTCACCGGGATGACGTGCGCTGCCTGTTCTACAAGAATTGAAAAGTCACTGAACAAAATGGAGGGTGTGAACGCCCAGGTAAACCTTCCTATGGAAAAGGCGAGTATCGACTATGATGCTTCAAGTGTGAATATGGACGATATTGAAGCACGTATTGAGAAACTCGGATACGGAGTCGAAAAAGATACGGTAGAGTTGGATATTAGCGGAATGACATGTGCCGCCTGTTCCAATCGTATCGAGAAAGTGCTGAATAAGGCGGATGGGGTGGAAAATGCAACGGTAAACCTGGCTAATGAGACAGGGACGATCGAATATCGTCCAGGGGCTTTGTCCGTAGATGACATGATAGCTAAAATCAAAAAGCTGGGTTATGATGCAGCCCTCCGTGCTTCCGAAGAAGAGAAACAGTCCAATAAAGAAAAAGAAATAACGAAGCAGAAGCAGAAGCTTATCGTTTCAGGTCTTCTCTCGGCTCCGTTACTTCTGACTATGTTCGCTCATTTATTCGGTATGCAGCTTCCGGCTCTGCTGATGAATCCGTGGTTCCAGATGGCGCTTGCTACTCCTGTACAGTTCGTTATCGGGTGGACATTTTACCGGGGCGCTTACAACAACTTACGCAATAAGTCAGCGAACATGGACGTTCTCGTAGCCCTCGGTACGAGCGCCGCTTACTTCTACAGTGTAGTGGAAGGAATACGTACCATCGGTAATCCGGGGTATGAGCCTCATCTGTATTTCGAAACGAGTGCCGTATTGATTACACTTATTTTACTCGGTAAATATTTTGAAGCAATTGCCAAAGGAAGAACGACTCAGGCAATTTCCGGACTGCTGGAGCTTCAGGCAAAAGAAGCATCGGTCGTAAGAGACGGAGAAACGGTGCAGGTTCCGGTGGACCAGGTGCAGGTGGACGACATCGTGCTCGTTCGTCCAGGCGAAAAAATACCCGTCGACGGTATCGTGGTCGAAGGGGAGACTTCTGTAGACGAGTCCATGCTGACCGGGGAAGCTCTCCCGGTCGGTAAATCGGCAGGCGAAACGTTGACCGGTTCCACCATCAACAAAAATGGAACGGTCAAAATGAAGGCGAAAAAAGTCGGGGAAGACACGGCTCTCGCCGGAATTATCCGGGTCGTCGAACAGGCACAGGGGTCCAAAGCTCCGATTCAGCGGATGGCAGACGTGATTTCCGGTTATTTCGTCCCTATCGTTGTAGGGATTGCGGTCGTCGCTTTCGGGGTGTGGTTCGGTATCGTAGCCCCGGGAGATCTGCCGCTTGCGCTTGAAGCATCTATTGCAGTGCTCGTTATCGCCTGTCCCTGTGCGCTCGGGCTCGCCACTCCTACCTCCATCATGGTAGGCACGGGTAAAGGTGCCGAGATGGGGATATTGTACAAAGGAGGCGAGCATCTCGAATCGACACACAAACTGGACACGATCGTCTTTGATAAAACGGGTACGATTACGAAAGGTGAACCGGAAGTTACGGATATTGAACTGGATGAAGAAGCGATTGAGTATCTGATCAGTGCAGAATCCTATTCCGAACATCCGCTTGCCGAAGCGATTACTGCTTACCGGAAAGATATCGACAGGAAACCTGTAGAGAATTTCGAAGCGATCCCCGGGGCAGGTATCCGGGCGACCGTTGCCGGAAAGACAGTACGCGTGGGAACGAAGAAGTGGATGGAAGAAGGTACTGCAGATTATGAAGAACAGGCAGCCCGTTGGGAAGAAGAAGCAAAAACGGTTATGTTCGTAGAACTGGACGGCGAGGTTCGAGGTATCATTGCAGTGGCCGACCAGGTGAAGCCGGAAGCGGAAAGCGCTCTGAAGAAACTGCACGATAAAAACATCCATCTTGTCATGCTGACGGGGGACAATGAAAAAACGGCTCAGGCCATCGCCCGTCAGGTAGGTATAGATACAGTTATCGCTGAAGTCGTTCCGGAAGAGAAAGCGTTTCACGTGGAACAATTGCAAAAAGAAGGAAGACATGTTGCAATGGTAGGAGACGGCATTAACGATGCTCCGGCACTTGCAGCAGCGGATATAGGAATAGCTATCGGCACCGGTACGGACGTTGCCATCGAAACGGCGGATCTGACTATCCTCGGAGGCGACCTGGAACTGCTTTCCAAAGCCGTCGATTTGAGTAACCTGACTATGCAGAATATTAGACAGAACCTGTTCTGGGCACTGTTTTACAACTCGGCAGGTATTCCGATTGCGGCTCTCGGCCTTCTGGCACCGTGGTTGGCAGGTGCGGCTATGGCCTTCAGTTCTGTCAGCGTCGTTTCCAACTCGCTGAGACTGAGAAGAAAAAAAGTCGCTTAATCATTTAAGGCTTTCACTACTATCAAGGAGGTATAATAATGGAAAAAACATTGAATGTTGAAGGTATGACGTGTGGACATTGTGAATCTGCAGTTAAAGGGGCACTTGCTGAACTGGACGGTGTAAAGGAAGTTCAGGTATCCCTCGACACCGGAAAAGTGGACGTAACGTATGAAGAAGGAAAAGTTACGGATGAGCAGATGAAAGATGCTGTGGAAGAACAGGGTTATGACGTGAAATAATAGACAGAGCACCCCCGGGCGACTTCAAATCGTCCGGGGGTTTTATATGAAAATAAAAAGTTATTTACTTATATAATTATATACTTATATAATGGGGGAGGGGTGAAGGTTTGAAGAAAACAAGACTGGAAATAGAAGAGGCGGTGCCCGCTTTAAAACTCCTCGGAGATAAAGCTCGTCTTACCATTCTAGGTATGCTGAAAAATGGGGAGTGCTGTGTCTGTGAGTTCACGGAAGTGCTTGAAATGAGTCAGCCCTCTGTAAGTCAGCATCTGCGCAAACTGCGTGATGCAAAGCTCGTGAAGGAAGACCGTCGGGGACAGTGGGTGTTCTATTCCCTGAATGAGAACTATGAAGCGTATGATCTTGTCCTGGGTGTCATCGATCACGTCTCGGACCAATCGGAAAAGATTGCAGAACTTGAGAGACAGGGAAAAAGAATTGAATGTAAATAGAGGAAGGATGACGATGTTTTGGCAATACTTGCAACAGCGATATTTCTTGCAACGCTGGTTCTCGTAATCTGGCAGCCGAAGAATCTCGGAATCGGATGGACCGCCTGTGCCGGGGCGATAGTGGCCCTGCTACTGGGAGTAGTGGATTTCGGTGATGTGCTGGACGTAACGGGTATCGTCTGGAATGCAACGCTTGCGTTCGTAGCAGTTATACTTATATCTTTAATTTTGGATGAAATCGGTTTTTTCGAATGGGCAGCTTTACATATGGCCCGGATTGCCAAAGGTAACGGAAAGTTGATGTTCGTGTACGTAACGCTGCTAGGGGCAGTGGTAGCGGCTCTTTTTGCTAACGACGGGGCCGCGCTGATCCTTACACCGATTGTACTGGCGATGGTGCGGAATCTGAATTTCAAAGAAGCGATGCTTCTTCCCTTTATCATGGCCAGCGGCTTCATTGCCGATACGACTTCTCTTCCATTTATCGTAAGTAATCTGGTGAACATCGTATCTGCGGACTTTTTCGACATAGGGTTCGTCGAGTATGCGTCACGGATGGTTATACCGAATCTGTTCTCGCTGATTGCGAGTATAATCGTACTGTACGTGTTTTTCCGCAAAGATATGCCGGAGCATTATGATTTGAGTCAGCTGAAATTTCCGAAAGAAGCGATTAGGGACCATGCGATGTTCCGTATGTCCTGGGGTGTCCTCGGTCTCCTGCTCATCGGGTATTTTATCAGTGAACCGCTCGGCATTCCGGTTTCCATCATTGCCGGCATCATCGCTGTCTTTTTCCTGCTGATGGCCCGGAGAAGCAGTGCTGTCGAGACGATGAATGTGGTCAAAGGAGCGCCGTGGGCTATCGTGTTTTTCTCTCTCGGCATGTATATCGTCGTATACGGACTCCGTAATGCAGGACTGACGGACATACTGGCCGGTGTTATCCAGACTGCGGCGAACCAGGGTATGTTCTCTGCTACGGTGTCGATGGGCTTCATTGCGGCGATTCTTTCCTCGGTGATGAACAATATGCCGACCGTTATGATCGATGCTTTGGCCATAGCGGAGACGAATACTTCGGGGGCAATTCGGGAATCTCTTATATACGCGAACGTTATCGGTTCTGACCTCGGTCCGAAAATTACTCCTATCGGGTCGCTGGCTACGCTTCTGTGGCTGCACGTACTGTCGATGAAGGGGTTCCGTATTTCCTGGGGATACTATTTCAAAGTAGGAATTGTTCTTACTGTACCTACCCTGTTCATTACGCTGGTCGGATTGTATCTATGGCTTACATTTATACTTTAGAAAGGAGAATGCGTTATGAGTAAACCGATAATCTACTTTTTATGTACGGGGAATTCCTGCCGCAGTCAGATGGCGGAGGGTTTCGGTGAAAAGTATCTGGGTGACAGGTATGAAGTGAAATCAGCAGGAATCGAAGCGCACGGGCTGAACCCGAAAGCTGTGGAGGCGATGGAGGAAAAAGGGATAGATATCAGCGGACAGTCGTCGGAAGTTATCGATGACGTCGTGTTGAACCGCGCCGCTTACGCAATTACGCTGTGCGGGGATGCGAACGACAAGTGCCCGATGACCCCTATTCAAGTTGTGCGCTACCATTGGGGATTCGATGATCCGGCACGTGCAGAAGGAACGGAAGAAAAGAAGTGGGAAGTCTTCCGCCGGGTACGTGACGAAATCGAAGAAAGAATAAAACGATTCGCCGACGAAGAAGCATAAAGAAAAGCGAAGCCATTCGCTTATAAGTTCTAAGATAAGCAGGTATTCCAGACTTCGGGTGCTCTGGCCCGAAACAGGAGGGCCGGCTTACCTTACGGACTTCTGGAAGTTGCAGCTGGATCAAGAAAAGCGTAAGCGTCCGATTAGAAACAAGGGCATAAGCAGACCGGTCACGTGAAAGGCGGTTTTTCCTTCCACTGATCCGTGCTGCTTATGACATGAATTTCTGGACGCTGAAGCTGGATCACGAAAAGCGGAACCCGCGTCTATGACCATGATTTAATGAATAACAGAGGCACCAGAACCGAAAAACTATCGTTCGGTTCTGGTGCCTCTGTTTGGTTTTATTGGGAACTTATTCTTTTTCAAAAGGCGGGTGCTGCTTGAATTTCTTATAAAAGTTCATAGTGGAAGCATATACATAAAAACGTCGTTTGGGACTTTTCTCCACACTGAAATTAAACATAGGATTTATAGCTCTATTTTCCTTGAACATTCTCTTTATCGTCTTCTTAAGTTCGCTGTCTGCGATGTATTTCAGCAAAAGTTTCTTGGGAACGACCGTATAAAGCTTTTCGTTTTCCGCTTTCACAGGAGTGATCTTCCGGTTTTCCAGATGCTCTTCTACATAATATTCTACAGGGTTGTGTCCTTCCACTGTCATATAAAAATTGCTTCGTCCCAGGCGCGGGTTGAGTTCGAAAAATTTATACTTTCCGTCTCTCTGGTCATACTTAATATCAAAGTTCGCAATTCCTGTGAAACCGGTGTGTTCCACGATTTTCTTCGCGTGTTCGACTACTTCGTCGTTACTGAACGTTCTGATAGCCAAAGGGTTCCCTCTTCCGCCTGGCGTGTGGTCTTCGAGCAGCACCTGACCATACGAAGCCAGTTTCGTTTCGCCATCCTGTCCCACATATAAAGTCAATATCCTCATCGCTGAATCATCCCCAGGTACATATTCCTGAAGGATGACACTTTTATGAAGACCGGCTTTTTTGAGTCTGGCAGTGACATCCTCAAGTTCCTCCCGGTTCTCACAAATGAAAACTTTTTTCTTACCTTCGAAATCAGTGGATTCATACAGGGCCCGGTCGGTGGGCTTGATGACCACGGGGAAGGAAAAGTTCACATCGTCGCCCGGAGAGGCGTCATCATTCAAATAGGTGTATTTCGGGTAAGGGACCCCTGTTTTTTCACAAATATCATAGAAACTTGTCTTATGGATTATTTTTTGAAGCGTCTGATTGTCCACATACGGAATAACCCAGTCATCGCCAAGCTTCCCATGGAAATCAACGATGGATTCGATATGCCAGTCGTTGCTTCCGATAAGTATTTTGGATTGTTCCGGATACATACCGCCGATTTCTCTTAATTTCGCCAGTAAAATACTCTCGTCTCCCATTGAATCCTCAGTCATAGGAACAATAATAGATGATTTATCTATTGGTCCTGCTATCTGTCTGGACAGACTGATCGATTTTACATTGTAGGCTTCGTGAAAGGAGCGGGCAATACTGTATGTGCCTATATTCGCTCCGAGGATTACGGGAATAAATGGTTGTTTTTTGAGCATAATGGACTCCTTTTTCGTTATTTTATAGATAAAAAGCCCTAACTGAAATAATAGTCCGGAAGCTCCTGTATAAACGGTTGGTAAGCCAAGAATTATTGTAACATCGTTTTCATTTACATTCTAGACAACTTTGCCCCTTTATGAAAACACTGGGTGCAGGAATTCAGGGGTAAGCAGGGTGCGCCTTTTCAATCTCTGATCAGCGGCAGGGTGCAGCAGCGGAAGGAACCGCCTGATTTAATGATTTCCGAAAAATCATGTTCGATAACGTGGAATCCGAGTGAACGTAATTCGTTGTTCATTCTTTCCTGGAAAGGGAGGCTGACTACGGTGCGGTTTCCGAGAGACAGGATGTTAGGTCCCATGTAAAACCGTTCGTTCTCTGTGACCGGTATCGTAACCGGATACCGGGTTTTAATTTTCCGGAGTCCCCCTTCTGAGAAAGCGGGAGGATAAACGATGGCAGTTTCCTGATCCAGGATGGAAAGGACACAGTCGAGGTGAAGTATGTCTTCTTCCAGCGGCAGGGGTTCGACCGAATAGCCGGGGAACCTCTTCTTCAAATCTTTCACTGCGTCGCTGGATGTACGTTTGGCACGTCCCACCCATATAACGTCCCCGTCTGTGAGAACGTCGCCTCCTTCAATGTGACCGTCCGGGGAACTTTCATAAGGGATGGAGTACATATCAAGCCATTCTTTCAGTCTTTCGGATTCGCCCTGACGTACGGGTTCTTCCATAGAAGCGAGGACCAGCCTTTCTCCGACAGCAAAAGCAACATCTCTTGTGAAAACCTGTTCGGGGAGATCCGGGAAAGCCGGTAACTCAAGGACTTCAACTCCGTTTTTTCGCAGTATATCCAGGAAACCGGCATGTTCACCGGCGGCACGTTCCCGGTTTATGTTCGAATTTTTATAGTGTTTTTGTGTTTCATTGATCGGTTCCGTTATTTTCATATAATCGGGCGGGGTGACAATCACTTTTTTTAAAGAGCCGTATTCGTTGGTACAGCTTACACGGGAGTGGGGTGCAGTTTCTTCCATAAGCTCTTCTCCTCCTGAGTTAAGGTACCTCTGTTTTCCCCCTCGGGCTTCCTGTCAAACGTTCAGACCTTTTTGACTGCGTAAGGCCGGGCTAACGTAAAGAAAGTAACGAGGCCGAGTGAGGAAGTCGAAAACAGAATGAGCCCCATAGGCACGGCTGTCGATTCATCCAGTCCGGCGAGCGGTGAAGCGGCAGCCCCGAACAGGAGAGGAAGCATGCCGAGTACGGCACTTGCACTCCCGGCCCGGTGCCCCTGTTTCTCCATAGCCAGGGTAAAAGTACTGGTAAGTACCATCCCCATGCAAGTCATATAAATGAAGATGGATATGACGAGAGTGGGCAGAGGTCCTTTCGTGATCGTCATGATCAGGAGAAAAAACGTCGCAGCCACAGCAGTAATGACGGCGGTCTGGAGCAGTTTCCGCTCGTGGATGATCCCTCCGAGACGTCCGATCAGAAAGCTCCCTGTAATAATGGCAAGCCCGTTAATTCCGAACAGGATACTAAACACTTGGGGACTCACTCCGTAGATCCCCTGATAAACGAACGGTGTACCCGATACGTAGGCGAAGCTTCCTCCGTGAACGAAGCCGATTGTGAGAGCGTAGCCGATGAAGGAGCGATCCACGAGCAGCCGCCCGATCGTTTTTACGGAAGCACCGACGGAACTCGGGGTCCTTCTTTCTTTCGGGAGCGTCTCCGGCAGTTTCCACGTCACGGTAAATACGATAATCAGGCCGAGTAAGGAGAGAAAGTAAAAAATCGTGTGCCATGAAGAAAAAGGGAACCATAAAATCGCTCCGCCGGCCATCGGTGCAATCATCGGTGCTGTAGCATTGATGACCATCAGAAGAGCGAAAAATTTCGTCAGCTCCCTCCCGTCGAACACGTCACGGACGACAGCACGGGACAGGACGACTCCTGCGGAGGCCGTGAATCCCTGGAGAAATCTTGCGATGATGAGAATATAAATATTCGGAGCAAGCGCACAGAGCAGGGATGCGATAGCGAACAGAAACAGGAAAACTGTGAGCGGTCTTTTTCTGCCCGAAGCATCACTGATGGGGCCGACAACGATTTGACCTATCGCAAGTCCGATGAGGCAGGCGGTTAAGCTCAGCTGGACCATGGAAGCGGTCGTCGCGAGGTCCCGGGCGATTCCCGGGAAACTCGGTAAATACATATCTATATTGAGCGGCCCCATAATCCCCAGCATTCCAAGCAGAAGGGCCAGGCCGAAACGTTCCTTTCCGGTCGGATTATGTAACATGGATTGAACACCTCTTTTGTCGTTATATCCCTCCATTTTATACCTCTGTGTCACAATATGCTAACCCTTACCCATAAAAAAATGAATGTTTTTCTACCGAGGAGGGTATGGGGGAGTAGGAAGATTTATAGGAGGGGTCATTTATGACATATAAGACAGTTATACTCGGCACAGGACCTGCAGGACTTACAGCAGCGATTTACCTGGCCCGCGCGAATATGGAACCGCTGGTCATCGAAGGACCGGAACCGGGAGGGCAGCTTACCCTGACTACGGAAGTGGAGAACTACCCCGGTTTTGCGGACGGTATTATGGGTCCGCAGCTGATGGATGATATGAAGAAACAGGCCGAACGTTTCGGAGCCGAATTCAAAAGAGGATGGGTGGAAGAGGTGGATACTTCCGACCGCCCTTTCAAACTGAAAATCAACGGTATGGAGGATATTGAAACGAGAAGCCTGCTTATCTCTACCGGGGCCTCCGCCAAAATGCTCGGAATTCCCGGGGAGAAAGAGAACATAGGGAAAGGCGTAAGCACCTGCGCTACGTGTGACGGCTTCTTTTTCCGCGATAAGAAACTGGTTGTAGTCGGGGGCGGAGATTCCGCGATGGAAGAAGCGAACTTTTTGACGAAGTTTGCAAGGGAAGTGCAGATCGTCCACCGGCGCAACGAACTGAGAGCTTCCAAAATCATGCAGGACCGTGCCAAAGCCAACGAAAAAATAACGTGGGCACTTAATAAGTCACCGGTGGAAATGCAGTCGGACGGTCTGAAGATAAGTGGACTCAAAGTGCAGGATAACGATACAGGAGAAGAAGAAGTCATTGAAACGGACGGAGTATTCGTAGCTATCGGCCACAATCCGAATACGGAGTTCGTGAGAGGAAAACTGGACATGGATGAAAAAGGGTATCTGCTCGTGGATCCCGGAACGACCAATACGAACGTAGATGGTATATTCGCCTGCGGTGATGTGCAGGATGCGAAGTATCGTCAGGCGGTTACAGCTGCCGGTACAGGTTGCATGGCAGCGATGGACGCCGAACGTTTTCTGGAAGGCGAAGCAGTTATCGACTGGAGTCAGACTTTATCGTAAAATAAAAAACAGAACACTGAACCGGTCCGGAGGCGGTACATCTTAAATGATGGAACGTTCCCGGGCCGGTTTTTTATAGGTCCATGAAGAAGAACTGCTTTTCTTTAAATTCCCTGCTGTATCGCGTATAATTAATTGTGAAATGATTCACGTTGGAAAGGCGGTAACGGGAATGAAAGAATGGAATCTGCTGTTGAAAAAAGAGTGGAAAAAAGTTTCGGTGATTGTTCTCGCTGCCCTACTGCTGGCTGTAAGTATTATCGGGCAGGGGTATCTGTTCGTTACAATCGTGGACCGCGTTTTTATAGAAGGGGGAGGTCTGTCGGCTGTGCTCGTACCGCTGACACTCCTGCTCGGAGTATTGTGGCTCCGTACGGGTGTCAGTACTGCGATAGCCCGTACCGGGGTCCGGCTGGCCTCTGGAGCCAAACGTATGATGAGAGAACGGCTGCTTCACAAAATATCTGGAGCATCCGTCGGGGAATCCGGACAGGTGGAAGCCGGGCGACGGGTGAGCGTGTTCATGGATGCAGTGGAAGAGACGGACAGTTATTTCAGTGGCTACGTACCTCAGGTGATACAGTCGCTGATCGTCCCTTTTTTCCTATTTGTCACGATTGCAATGATTCATTTGAATTCTGCCTTCATCATCCTTGCGACTTCCCCTTTCATCCCGCTTTTTTATATTATCATCGGGATGAAAACGAAAGAGAAGTCGGAGGAGAAGGTGGAAGAAATGAACGCGCTCTCCGGAAAGTTTCTGGATATTTTGCAGGGTCTGACCACGCTGAAACTGTTCCGTAAAGCGAAAGTCCAGAAAGAGACGATTGAAACCAGCAGTCTGAGGTTCCGCGATGCGACGATGGAAGTGTTGAAAACGGCGTTCGTGTCTTCTCTCATGCTGGAACTTATTTCTATGTTGAGCATCGGGCTCATTGCTCTTGAAATCGCTCTGCAGCTGATCATATTTGAAAATATGAACTTTTTCACAGCTTTTTTCATTCTTATTCTCGCGCCCGAGTTCTATAACTATCTGAAGCAGCTCGGTTTCGCTTTTCATACGGGTCGCACAAGCATGGGAGCAGCGTCGAAGGTTTTTGAGGAAATCAATAAACCGGAAGACGAGATGCAGTGGGGGGAGAAAGAGCTTCGTTTATCCCGCCCGCCTCACATCACGCTTCGTAACGTGACGTACCGCTACGGAGAAGACGGGTTTCACACCGGACCTGTCAGCGTAGACCTTACGCCGGGGAAAAACCTTGCAATTGCCGGACGGACCGGTTCCGGAAAATCGACGCTCCTACACCTGATCAGCGGACTGATGCCGGTGAAAGAAGGAACGATCGAGGTGGAAGAGGAGGACCTGCATGAGTATCGTGAGGATGAATGGATGAATCACGTCAGCTATATTTCCCAGGACCCCTACATCTTCTCGGGAACATTGAAAGAAAATATTATTATCGGAGCCGGTGGACGGCCTTCTCCGGAAGAAGTGGAGACCGCCTTGAGAAAAGCAGGTCTTTACGAGTTGACGCAGCGATTGGAAGACGGGATGAATACCCCGTTAGGAGAAGGAGGAAGAGGTCTTTCCGGAGGAGAAAAACAGCGGCTGGCGCTCGCCCGGGCATTCCTGAAAGATCCGTACATCGTTCTTCTCGATGAACCTACAACCGGGCTGGACCTGGAGACGGAACGTATTCTGAGCGAATCACTGACGGAACTGTCGCAGCACGCAACGATGATTACGGTGGCCCACCGCCTGCATACTATACGGGAAGCGGATGAAATTCTGTTTCTGGAAGACGGCCGTGTGGCAGGTCAGGGAACACATGAAGAACTTTTCGGCACCGTGGATGAATACCGCCGGATGACGACGGCGAGCCAGGGAGTGGAAGTGCAATGAAGGAACTGCGAACTGTATTGGCTCTTGTAGCAAGAGAAAAGAAGGATATATGGTTTTCCATCGTATTTGGGGTGCTGGCCGGCCTGACGACAGTGGGGCTTTTCGGCGCCAGCGGATACCTGATTTCAAAAGCTGCTCTCGCTCCGCCTCTGTATACGCTCATTATCGTTATCGCCATGGTGAAACTGTTCGGTTTTACAAGAGCGCTCGGGCGGTATGTAGAACGGCTGTTTTCGCACCGGGCCACCTTCACGATTTTAAGTCATATCCGGACCCGATTTTTTGAAATGCTTGAACCCGAAGTGCCCCACATATTCCGGAAATACCGGAGCGGGGATCTTCTCGCACGGGTCATCGGGGACGTGGAGAGCCTGCAGAACTTCTTCCTGCGGGTTTATTATCCCCCGATTGTGCTTCTCATCGTGTTTTTGAGCACTATCATTTTCACTACTTTTTTCTCATGGATGCTCGCTCTCCTATTCTTTCTCGGCCTGGTCATCGTAGGAGTGGTGATTCCGTTCATAGCTACACTGAAACAGCGGAAGAGCCAATATTCCGTAAGAGAAGGTCGTGGCATTCTCTCCACGAAGCTTGCAGAGTGGCTGTACGGCTTCCGTGATTTGAAGATATATCAGAAACAGGAGGAAACAGAGGCCGATCTCAGGGAATCGATGGAGACATACGAAGCTGCTCATGAACGGCAGCAGCTGCAGATGGCTGGCGGAGAAGGATGGAATCTGCTGGCTTCTCTGACAGCGACGTGGGCTGTTGTTCTCGTTTCCGTCTGGCAGATCGGAGCCGGGGAGCTGGACGGGATTTTCCTTGCCATGTTCATCATGATTTCTCTCATGGTATTTGAAGATGCCGGTCCTATGGCGAACGTGCCTAGGCATCTGGAAGATAACAGAAACGCAGCGGAGCGCCTGTTCTCCCTTCCCGGACAGACCGGCAGGCACTCGGGAGATGTCTCCCTCGAACCATCCGGACCGCTTTCGTTTTCCATGGAGAATGTAACTTACTCTTTTCCGGAAAGTCTGACTCCTGTACTTCAGGATGCGACCATCTCTTTTCCTGCCGGCTCCAAAACGGCCATCGTCGGGGCCAGCGGGTCAGGGAAGTCGACGATCCAGCAGCTCCTTCTTTCTATGGACGTGCCCGAAGCCGGACGGATTAAAGTACAGGATAAAGACATGCAGAGGGTGAGTCAGGAAAGTGTGTGGAAAGAAGTGAACGCCATTTTACAGGAAAGTCATTTCTTTTATGGAACGGTCAGAGATAATCTTCTTCTTGCCGATGAAGACGCCGATGACCGTAGAATGAAGGAAGTGCTTGAGCGTGTGAAACTGCCGCATCTGTCCCCTGAACATCCGGTAGAGGAAAAAGGAGGGAACCTGTCGGGCGGAGAGAAACAGCGGCTTGCGCTGGCCAGGATTTACCTGAAACCGGCCCGTACGTGGATTCTTGACGAACCGTTTTCCTCTGTGGACGTCCTTACCGAAAGAGAACTGATGCAGGACTTTTGGGAAACAGCGGTTCATGATACGGTTATTCTTATCAGCCATAATCTTAAAGGGCTTGAGCAGATGGATAACATCGTCGTCGTTGAACAGGGCCAGGTGATAGAAAAAGGAAGTTATGAGGAACTTATGGAATGGAAAGGGTACTTCTACAGAATGAAGCAGCTCGAAAATACGCTTATCGGCTGACATGGAACAAAACGCCTTTCCTCCGGAGAGGCGTTTTTTTTACGTGACCGGCATGGGGAGATAGGAGCATCTGTCAGGAAAGCCCTTACAAAGGAATCCATTTTTTAGTAGTATGAGGAGAGGAGGGATTACTATGAATGAACAGCCAGTCAATTTAGGACACGACACGTATTTGATTGACGGATACGATATGGGCTTTGAAGGCAGAACCGGTACTTACGTTCTTAACAACAAATATGTGACTCTGGTTGAAACCGGTCCGGCTCCTTCGGTCGAAAAAATCAGAGAGGGCCTCGATTCGCTCGGTATTTCTCTTGAGGATGTCAAATATGTTATTGTGACCCACGTTCATCTGGATCACGCCGGGGGAGCGGGACTGCTGCTTGACTCCTGTCCCAATGCAGAACTTATCGTCCATCCGAAAGGAAAGCGCCACCTCGTGGATCCGTCCCGGCTTATTAAGGGAGCGAGAGCCGTCTACGGTGAGGACTTCGACCGATTGTTCGCACCGATTCATCCCGTTCCGGAGGAGAAAGTGATTGAAAAAGGGGAAGAAGACGTGCTCATGATAGATGATGAGAGGGAACTGAAATTTTTTGATACACCAGGACATGCCAAACATCACCTCGGTATCTATGACCCCGTGACCGACGGTATTTTCACCGGAGATACGGCCGGGATCAGATATCATCAGGTAGAAGGCATGACTTTTTATCTGCCCTCCACGTCTCCGAACCAGTTCAATCCGGAAGAGATGACGGCACAGATTCAGCGTTTTCGTCACATGAAACCATCACGTCTCTATTTCGGTCACTACGGGATGACGGAGGAGCCGGAGGAAGCACTGAGTCAGGTGAAAGACTGGCTTTCCGTATTTGTGGAAACTCTCAGACAGGAGGACTCTGCGGAAGCGATGGAGAGCCGCCTATTTGAAAAAGTATCCGGATACCTGAGAGAGAATGGGGTGCCGGATGATCACGACGTATACGAGATCCTCCGCCTGGATATGAAAGTATGTGCCATGGGGTTATATGATTATAAGCGGAAAGAAAGTTAGGAAAATATATAAGAAAGAGCGGTTCCACGAGGGAGGCCGCTCTTTCCTATGTTCTGACTTTATATAGATGCCGCGAATCTTTGATGAGTTCCGGATGAAGGGCTCTTGCGAAGAGGGGAAAGTTTTTTAATTTTATCCCTGCTCCGTAGTAATACGCCTGCCACACCAGTTTGGTGCAGTACTGTTTACCACCAGTATTTTTCAGATCGGTGAAGAACCGGTAGGGTGCCCGGGGGTTCGATTCATAAATGCGCTTGGCGAAAGCGGCCGCCCGTGCCCCGGCTTCTTCATCCCTGGCGCGGTACAGGGAGAGTCGTGCGAACTTGCGGAAAAAATGATCGGCATCGTCTTTTTTAAGCCCTTTTGGAATGGAGTGGATTACGCTATCGTCTTCTGTGACGATTCCGACGTGACCGATATAGAAAGAATCTTTCTCTCCGATAGGTGAAAACAGAAGATCTCCCGGTTTCAGTTCGGGGCGTGGGGTCGGGGCTGCAGCTTTTCGCGGTTTAAGAAAGAGAAGTACGTTTAAGAAAGTTATGAGGGCGGCTGTGATTTTTTTCATGAGAACCTGGCTCCTTTTGAAACGTTTTGTTTCGTCTATCGTATAGGAGAAGGAAAGAAAAGACAATCAGAAAGGAAGGATTACATATGCAACAGCCGGCAGGCTTCTGGGTCCGTTTGGGAGCGAATATTCTTGACTCGCTCATCATCGGAGTAATTCTGGCGCTTCTTGCGTTCATCGTTTACGGGGACATCACCAGAGCGGGTGAAGCATCTGCGCTCGATGCGCTATCATTTCTTTACTCTTTACTGCTTCCGGTTTTCTGGCGGGGGTATGTCATAGGGAAGAAGCTGATGGGTGTCCGTATCGTAAAAGTGAGCGGGGAGGACGTAACCATCGGAAACATGCTGCTTCGTATCGTAGTGGGGGGAATCGTCTACGTTCTCACCATTGGTATCGGCGTGATCGTCAGTGCCTTTATGGTAGGTTTGCGCGAGGATAAACGAGCGATACACGATTTGATAGCCGGTACACAAGTCATCCACGACGGAGAGGGTTAACTTCCTCCCTGTCGTGGTATTTTATTAGTAATACACGCTCGTTAAAGGGAGGTTAACATTATGAAAGTGCCCGTGGTGACAGGTATAACGGCATTCGTTTTCTTTCTGGTTCTGTTCATTATCATTGACAGCCCGCTTCCCTTGGTCGGTGCGCTTTTCGTCGCAGTTTTCATTTCCGAGATAGCTTTCTATCATTACATTGCACAAAAACGCGCCCGGCTCCGACATCCCTCTGATTGAGGTTGCCTTCTTCTTTCTGTACAATGTCGTTATGTGTAAATTTAAGAAGAAGGTGTGACATTATGACAGAGCGCTATATTGTGATCGGTGCAGGCATTCTTGGTGCTTCCGCTGCCTATCACTTACGGAAAGCCGGAAAAGAGGTAACGGTGATCGATCGTAACGATGACGGGCAGGCTACTGCGGTGGCGGCCGGGATCATCTGTCCCTGGCTTTCCTTAAGAAGGAATAAACGCTGGTATCGTTTAGCCTCGGGAGGAGCACGTTACTATCCGGAACTAGTCCGTGAACTTGAAGATATGGGAGAGACGAATACAGGCTACAAGCAGGTCGGTGCCATAAAAATGCACCAGAAAGAAGAGAAGGCCCGGGATATGTACGAACGGGCATTAGCCAAAAAGGAATATACCCCGGAAATGGGGGAAGTCACATATCTTGACCACGGGAAACCGAAAGAATATTTCCCGCCTCTGGACGAAGCTTACGCCGGTGTCCATGTGAGCGGGGCGGCCCGGGTGAACGGACGGGAAGTCCGGGATGCGTTAATTCGTGCCGGGAAGAAACTCGGCGTTACGTTTGTAGAGGGATCGGCAGAACTTCTGCATAAAGAAAACCGGGTCTGTGGCGCAAGCGTGGACGGCACTCATTACGAAGCGGACCAGGTGATTGCGGCTAACGGCGCCTGGGCGAAGGAACTGCTTTCCCCGCTTGGACTTCACGTGGAAGCCGGGCCCCAGAAAGCTCTGATCGCTCATCTTGATATGCCGGGAGCGGATACGGGAAACTGGCCGGTATTGCTTCCGCCGGGCAATAAATATATGCTCACCTTTGAAGACGGGAGAATCGTCAGCGGAGCCACCCAGTCCTCGGACGAAGGGTTCGATCACGGTGTCCGTGCTTCTTTGCTTCAGGAAATCATCAGTAAAATGATCGAGGTGGCGCCGGGCCTTGAGAATATGGAATTCCATGCTGCAAAAATCGGCTTTCGGCCCTACACTCCCGGATCGATGCCCGTATACGGGAAAGCGCCGGGTGTGGAAGGTCTGTATATCGCTAACGGTCTCGGTGCCTCGGGTCTCACGGCAGGCCCGTACATCGGGGCGGAGCTTGCCCGTCTTGTCATCGGTGAGGAAACGGAGCTGGATCCGTCGGATTACACAGTTGAACAGATTATGGAATAGAAAAAGCGCGATTTCCCCAATTGAGGAAATCGCGCTTTTGTTCGAGGAGACGCGTTTTTATTTTTGCAGCGTGCGTACGAACTCTTTCGCTACTGCTACTGTAGACTGAGGGTTCTGACCGGTGATCAGATTTCCGTCTGTTTCTACATGCTCGGACCAGTTCGGTGCGGAAAGGAAATGTGCACCACGTTCCCGCAGTTTGCTTTCAAGAAGGAAAGGCATGTGCTGATCAAGCGTAGTGTCCGCTTCTTCCGCGTCCGTGAACGCATTGACGCTTTTGCCCTGTACGATATACTGTCCGTCCGAAAGTTTTACGTTCACGAGAGCAGCAGGCCCGTGGCATACGGCAGCCAGCGGTTTCTTGGATTCGTACGTTTCTCTCAGCATACTCTGAAGTTTTTCGTTATCCGGGAAGTCGAACATAGTGCCGTGACCGCCTGGTAGGAAAACCGCATCGAAGTCTTCTGCGTTCAGACTGCTGATAGGCGTTGTGTTTTCGAGCATCGGTTTAGCATCCAGATTTTCCTGAGGCTCGTCATCGCTTACACTGTTCGGGTCTACCGGAGACTGACCGCCGCTTGGGCTGGCTACCGTTACATCGAAGCCGTGCTGTTTGAATTCATTATAGGCTTCGGCGAATTCTGAAAGCCAGATTCCTGTCGGTGTCTCTTCATTGATTTTATCATGGTTCGTTACGATCATTAGTACTTTCTTACTCATATCTGTAAACACTCCTTGTTTTCTGGTTTGTTGCTCACAACCTATGTATACCCAAGTTGCCGTAAATGTTAAACAATCCCTGCCACCCAGAAGTCCATGATCGAATAGTTGAAAAATCTTGGCGTAGATTACGAAAGTTTTGATGTTAGCGTAAATAGCCGCCAAAATGGAGTAGAAGTTCGTGTAGCATACAGTAGTAGTCACAGATGCGAGCTACGACAGGTGCAGTGAGATTACTTAATGAGTTTGAGTTGATGGAGGGCTTTCAGAAATGGTGGAAGGCGACGTCATACACAATTTAATTTTAGGTAAGGATAAAAGAATGACCAGTAGTGTCGCGAAGATCTCATTGCTCGTTACTGCCTCGGACTATGAAACGATAGTTCAACTTATATAAGAACTATATTCTTTAGATAAGTTATTGAACTCGAGACGAAAGGGAAGGTGTCGGAAATGGGATTGTTTTTTCAAAAAGAAAAAGAGGAAATTACTAAACCGATGATAATAATCAGGGCATCTATTGCGATTTTGATGGCAAGTATATTTATTTTTAACCTTATCAATGGTTTTGGTCCAGCTTCGTTAAAATGGATCTTTATTTTGGCAGCGATTGGGTCTGTGATCGATGGTATTGATAAAATTTTTCATAAGAAACCCAGGAAAGAATATCTTTTAGAGTTTTTATTTGCTTTACTTTGGTTTGCGTTGGGAATTAGTTTTTTTTACTTGTAATGTTTTTTCAGAATTGGGTGGCTCCGCTTTTTATGATCCAGCTGCAACTTCCAGAAGCTCATGTCCTAAGCAGAACCCTTATTTTCGGGGAAAGTAGCCCGAAAAGTAAGCATCCTGCTTACGCCAGCGCTTCTAATCGGAAGTTTTCGTTTTTCACAATCCAGTTGCAGCGTCCAGAATTTTATGTCCCAGGCCATTTGGAGGATGAGCTTTCCTTTAATATACTTGTTCTAAATTTTCGTTATTAATTCTGTAAACATGATCGCAGAGAATATTAATATCTTCATTGTTGTGGCTAGTAATTAAAATGGTTCGCCCTTCGTTTTTGTACTTCAATAGTAATTCTCTGATATTTTTTACACTATCCACGTCGAGAGCATTAAATGGTTCGTCCAAAATAAGAAGTTGCTGGTTCTCCATAATTGCTTGAGCAATAGCTAATTTCTGCTTCATCCCCAAAGAATAGTTTTTAACCTTTTCAGTCAAGGAGGACTTTAATCCGACGATTTCCATAGTGCTTTTAATTTGCGAATCAGAAATCTTGTTGTTGATTAGCGCTAGTTCCTTTAAATTTTCATATCCAGTCTTGTTTGCAATATACCCAGGTCTATCTATAATGATTCCGGTGTTCTCTGGGAAGCGTTTTGATTTACCAATGTCTTGACCTTTTACTGATATTTCACCTGAATCAGGGAAAATAAAACCGCAAATGATTTTGAAAAGAACTGACTTTCCGGATCCATTTGGTCCAATAATACCATGTATTTTTCCTTTTTCGATTTCAAGGTTTATAGAATTAAAGATGGTGGTGCCTTTATAAGATTTGCTTATGTTTTTAAGGGATATACCAGACATTGAAATACCTCCATTATAGTTTCATACTTTTGGCGAAAAGACGATTAATAAAGATCATTGCTATAGAATTTGCAACCAGTAGTTTTACAGTTATGGAATGAACATTAGTTTCTTGTAAATAGGCAAGGCTATTCAAGCCAACAGGTATTAATCCCGAAGGATTCAACCCTGGTAGCATTAGAACCATAAATACACTTACAATAAGTAATCCATTTGTAGACTCTTTACTCATCCAATTAATGATGAATATCACTAATATGTAAAACAGCATTTGTAAAAAGCCATTAAGAAAGAACTGATAGAACATTTCGGTGTTTAGAATACCAAGTATTGAGACAACCATACTTTTTCTGAAACCATATAATAACCCTGCAGTTATTGATACTAAAGCAAGCAAGGTCAGGAAGAGGATGAGAGAAAACAGTACTTTTTTCATCCAACTCCAAAGCCATTTATAAAGGTTTTTATATCGTAGAATCTTGTAGAAGCTTAATGTGCCCATTTCATTACTGAGAAAGAGTTGCACGAGATAAATAAATCCAAAGTACACTATTGTATAGTAGAAAAACGACATATACGAAAAGCTTTCAGTAGTGACCCCCATTGATGAAAGTGCCCAAACATCAAGAATTGTACTTTCCGGTAAATCACTGAGGGAGTTCGCTCTGTGAATAATTCCGACTAAACATAGAGTGGAAAATAAAATGTAAGGAATGTATGCTTTTATGTTTTTAAATTTATCTTTCCTTGTATCTAAAGTATTTAGTGCAAGAATCAATATTAATGCGATAACGAACAAAGCAATTAAGTTGGGAAGAATGCTCTCAAAAAAGGTTAATGCCTTTGCTAATGATAGGTAGGTACTTGGTGAAGCAAAAGCTATTGAGTTAGGAATTAACTTAAACCCAACGGTAGATAGAAGAAATACTACTAAGCTAAGAGACAGAATTACATATTTGTTTTTTGTTAATACGTAAAGAATAGCTAAAGTCAAGTGTATTAAACATATAGTGAGAGGGAGCAAAAGCACTTGTATTAAAAATGGTAAAGCAGGATGAAAGAAATAATTATTTAATTCCATCAAAGTATTCCCAGGTGTGGCTGTAGAACTTAGTGGGCTCCAATCTCCGGAAATAGGAAAACCAATCATTAAGAAAACTGAAACGAAGATCCAAGTTATAAAGATCGGGCTAACTACGAGAGTATATTGTTTCAAGTTTTCGAGTGCCCACCTCCTAAAAGAACCTAGTCGAATGAGGCTAAAATAGCTGAATTCTTCTAAGATCACTTTAATAGACAAAATTAAAGTAAGTGGAATAATAAAATAAACAATTAAGTATAGGTCATTTAAAAACCTAAGGCCAATATCCCAATTATTAATAGGGATAGAGTACTCCGCCGATTCGCTAGCTATACCCCTTTTTAGCAAGGAACCATAAATGAAAAAAGTGATTCCCAATCCAATCACTTTTAGATTAACCAGGTTATTTAATATTTCTTTGAAGATATTTTTGCTAGGACTCATCTTATATCATCCATTCTTTTCTGTTCTTTTTAACGTATAAGAAGGTTCCAAGTAGAATAATTACAAGAAACGTGAATGGTAATAGCGCAGTCCAGATGGGTTGTTGTTCAATATTGAAGGGGAAAATAGTACTCAGAGGGGAAAATCTTGGTATGTTTAACACCCCAGCAATGAAGTTGAAAACGTGATAATAAACAAAAGGTAAAGATAAAGCTACAAATGGATTTTTTATTACTAACAGCAATAAAAAGGCAATGGTGCAGTAAAGAATAGTGTTTAGGGAGACCCATAATGAATAAACGATTCCATATGCAAAATCCCCATAATTGTTGAAGATTTGAGTGAAAGTAGCATCCACTGCAACCCTAGAGTTCTGTTCAATTTGATTGTAAGTAACAATATCTAAAGAAGGTTCTATGTAAAAGACGAAAAGAAAAGGTAGAAATATCAAGAGAAATGTTGATATACCAGTTACAAGTACATTTGTTATACCTTTACTTGTTAAATAAGTATGTAAGGGAACCCGGGGCGTTGTGTATTTAATGAAATTATTTCTTTGTTCTTGTATAAACATTGGCAAATACAAAACTACTATGATAGCAGGGAATAATAAAGGTATTATTGTGGAAATGGTTTCGTGAAAAACCTCCATGGGTTTATAAAAAATGTAGCTATCGTAAATACTATAGAATTTCAGCGCTGGTAGTAAAATTACCATAGCTGCGATTAATAGGCTGGTTTTTCTTATTAATGTTCTTTTTAATTCAACTTTCACTTGATTACCCAGCATTTTTCATCCTTCTCTCTACTATATGTTTCTGTATTAAGAATAGACTGTATCCTAATATGTTCAATGCCGTTAGGCTTAGCACCCACTTTATAGTTAGTTTGTTTTCATTGTGAAGCTTTATGCATCCCCAGATGGCGAAGAGAGTGTAATAAATCGATAGTCCAATTGCAAATAGAAGTACTCCTATGACTCTTACGTCAATAGTTTGAATCCTCACGAAAGAATTGCCGCTCGAATAAACCAGTTCGCTTTTCACCCAAGAAGGTAGCCAGTTGTTCTTAGTTAAGGTAAGTGATTTAGTTTTATCAGCGTTACTATGGAAGGAGGTTCCTAGAATAAATAAGCTTTCTTCATTTGTAAGTTCAGTCATTTGGTTAGGACTCTCTAATATTGAGTAACCTAGATCAGCAAACTTTTGATCATTTATGCTACCTATTTGCATTGCGACTATTAGACAGGTTATTGCAATCAGAATCCCAAAAATACTTACATTCAACAATTTTTTGGCGAAACTTTTTTCTTGAAGTTCCATCAAAAAAATTATTTGGTTTGATTGTTCTGTTCCGCCGAAACGTTCTGTTGCTATCAAAAAGGCTTCTTTGCGGGAATAGCCTTCGGTCATTAACTCTTTTACGGAATCTATAAGATGTATTTCTGTTTCTTTTTTTAACTCCAAAGTTTCAGGATTGTTTGGATTTGCTTTTTTATAAATGTTATTGACATATCTACTTACTTCCTGCACTAGAATCACCTCTATCTGTAGCTAAAAAAGTTTCAATGATGTTTTTAAAGAAATTCCATTCAGATACTTTTTCCATAAGTGAATTAGCACCTTCAGATGTAATTTTATAATATTTTCTACGTGGACCACTGCCTTGTACCTGACTCCAATAAGCTACAACCAAATTATTTTTAGAAAGCCTTTTTAATGAGAGGTACAAAGTGGCTTCTTTAATTTCAAATTGATTCTGGCTTTTATCTCGAACCAGTTTAGCAATTTCATATCCGTACATATCTTTTTCTTTTAAGAGTGAAAGTATGATGATATCTATATTTCCTTTCAGCGTTTCTTTTCCGATATTCAATTAATTACCTCCCAAAGAACATTTTGACTACATTGTGATATAAAGTACTTAATAATACAAGGGATGACTGGTTTATATTACAATAAATTGATATTTATGAATTTTGATTTTTCCAGAGTTTTATCTTACAAAAAGATGATTAGAACTTCCTTCTCCAAGCAGGGGGTCTTTTCAGGAAAGGGCGCATGAAAAGCGAACCTCCGGCTTAGCCCGGAACTTCTAACCGGAAGTTTTCGCTTTTCTTTGTGCATGTGGCTTGCATACGCAGGGAAAGGCTGATTAAATTAATCTGTATGTAACATTAGAAGAAGGGGACGGTTTCCATGGAAACAAATGACTGGTCACAAGTTCAGAAAACGGAGGGTCCGCTGACGCTCGTAATTGCCGATTTTGACGGAATGCATCTCGGTCATTACAATTTATTGCGCCAGGCCCGTAAACGGGGGCATCAGATAGCGGTACTTGATACTTCCGTAAAAGAAGAACGGCTGCTCACCCCTTTTCATCATAAAAAAGAACTGCTGGAGTCTTTCGGCATAGACTTTTATTATAAAGAATCGGATGAAGAGAATATCAGGCAGGGTGTGG
Source organism: Salimicrobium jeotgali (assembly GCF_001685435.2). Classification (NCBI taxonomy): domain Bacteria; kingdom Bacillati; phylum Bacillota; class Bacilli; order Caryophanales; family Bacillaceae; genus Salimicrobium; species Salimicrobium jeotgali. Next base: position 2,440,257 of record NZ_CP011361.2, on the reverse strand, counting down.
AAACACTTGCACCCTCGCATGTTATAATAGAAGAAGAAAATTCAGCTGTCCGTGATGCTGAAGTCCTTTCCATTCAACATGTATCGGCTCCGGAAATCAGGACGCTGATTGAAGAAGGAAAAGTGGAAGCCGCCACAGCCAAACTGGGCCGTCCCTATGCCATGAAAGCGACGGTCACAAGAGGACAGGCTCTTGGTCGTGAGCTCGGGTTTCCTACAATAAATCTTGGTGGTGCGGATGAATACGTAAATCCCGCTCCCGGCGTTTACATCGGGTCTCTTCTCATTCACGAAGAGACACCGAGGAGTTATTATGCATTGATCAGTGCCGGATACCGTCCGACGGTGAAAGGTACCACCTATAAAGTGGAAGCATATATTCTGGACTTTCAGGAAGACATTTACGATAGAGATATCACACTTTCTTTCTTAAGGCACATGCGGGGAGAAGTCGATTTTGACGGTCTCGATGCGCTGGTGGAACAGATGAAACAGGACGAAGTCGACGCACGTGAAGTTTTGGGATTACAACAAAGAAAAGGAGACTGACTCCCATGGGGTAGTACTTGTAGAAATATGCGACAGCAACTTACTGAGCACGATAGACGCAGAAGGGATTCTGGAAGAGGAGTATCCGGCAGTGGATGTGCTGATCAGCGACTGCCTGTCCTATTGCGGTCTTTGTGCCATTAAACCTTACGCTCTTGTAAACAACAAACGGGTTTTCGGCCATTCGGCAGAACAGGCGATGGACAAGATCCGTAAACAGATAGATGAAGAACTTGCAGCTTTCACAGAATAGAAATGGACGTGGAACAGATGGAGTCACTGAAACTCAGCCTGCGCCTTCCGAAAAAAGAGGCACTCTTTCAACTGAATAGAAAAGGGATCACCAGCACGATCGGCTATCTGTTCGTGCTGCTTCTTGTACTTTTTCTCCCTAACATCTACAGTGCTATCACGACGTTCGAAAAAGAACTGACCGAAGTGGCGAGAGGTCTCTATATGGCGCAGGCGCTCGTTTTTTACCCGCTGCTGATCATTTTTCTAATTGTAGCAGGTGTAACTATCATCGCTGGGGGAGGGCTCCTTCTTTCCAAAGTACTGAAAAGAAAGCTGCGGTACCAGCAGGTTTGGAAGATGACAGCGTATGCCCTGACACTTCCGCTCGTTTTTTCTACGTTATCGACTTATATTGGCCTCCCGGACTACGTAACAGTACTTGTATTCATTACTCCGATCAGCTATTTGCTTTATAAAATGATAACGGTGTATCCGAAGAAGCGTCCCTGACGCTTCTTTTTTTTGTGCTGTGGATCCTTTTGCGTGACCTTGAGCCGGCATTTCGCTTTCCGAAGGTCACGATTCCCGTCTAATCGTTACTTTCGTAGGGGAGCAGGGAAGGGGAAAGGCACGATTCCTTGATAATCGTGCCCTTCCGGAAGAAAAACCGGAGCTGAAGGTCACTATACAGCTCCCGCCACCGAATTTTTACTTGGGTTCGGAGCGAGGATAAGGTAAGATAATGAAACATTACAAAGAGGAGGGATAGCGATGAAGAGTGCACTGGTGTTCCAGTCTGATTTCGGTATAAGTGATGGTGCTGTCAGTGCTATGTACGGAGTGGCCCATTCCGTTGATGAACAGCTGCAGCTGTTTACACTGACGCACGAGATTCCGGCTTTTCACATATGGGAGGCCTCGTACCGGCTGTGGCAGACAGCGGGATACTGGAAAAAGGGGACCGTGTTCGTATCCGTCGTTGACCCGGGCGTCGGTTCTAAACGTAAAAGCGTCGTAGCAAAAACTGCAGACGGCCATTACATAGTAACTCCGGACAATGGGACACTCACCCATATTCATGAGGCGGAAACGATCGTGGAGCTGCGGGAGATTGATGAGCAGACAAATCGTCTGCCGAACTCCGGGGAGAGCTACACGTTTCACGGAAGAGACATTTACGCCTACACAGGTGCGCGGCTTTCCTCAGGTACGATTACTTACGAAGATGTGGGTCCGTTGTTACCTGCAGATTCCTTTATTTCTCTCCCTCTTCATTATCCGGAGGCCGACGGAGAAAAGATTGAAGGTACGGTGGATATTCTTGATATCCAGTTTGGGAATCTGTGGACGAATGTGCCGCGCGAAGCGTTTCATCAACTGGGTATTACTCACGGGGATTCCGTGGAAGTTACGATCGAACACGGGCGACGGCAGCATTTTCACCAGCTGATGACGTTCGGTCATTCATTTGCGGATACGCATAAAGGAGAGCCTCTCGTATACATCAATTCCCTTGACCGTCTTGCTGTAGCGATCAATCAGGGTTCTTTCGCAAAAGCCTACGATGTGGGCACGGGGCCGGACTGGCATATTCTTTTCAGGAAGTTGTAGGTTGAAAGGTGTAGTAAAATGGGTATAGTGAAACAAAGAGAGAGGGGAGATTTTACATGAATTACGTACAGCTACATAACGATGTGTCGATGCCGCAGCTTGGATTCGGACTCTGGCAGGTAGAAACGAAAGATGCGGAACCGGCAGTAACGAAAGCACTTCAGACCGGCTACCGCTCCATTGACACGGCAGCCATTTACGGGAACGAAGGTCAGGTAGGAGAAGCGATTGCCAAAAGCGATATCCCGAGAGAAGAATTGTTCATTACGACCAAAGTCTGGAACAGTAATCACGGGTACGAAAAAACGCTTGAGGCTTTTGAAGAGAGTCTTATTAAACTGGGCGCCGACTACGTGGATCTTTATCTCATTCACTGGCCGACTCCGGAGTATGACGACTACGTGGAAACCTATAAAGCGATGGAGAAGCTTCAGAAGGAAGGGAAGGCCCGGGCGATAGGTGTGTGCAACTTTGATATAAGTCATATGCAGCGTCTTCTTGATGAATGTGACGTGAAACCTGCGGTGAACCAGGTGGAATGCCATCCTTACCTTGCACAAAAAGATATTAAAGACTTCTGTGAGGAACACGGTATTCAAATGGAAGCATGGAGTCCTATTATGCAGGGCGGAGAAGTGCTTGAGAATCATTATGTGCAGGAGATAGCTAAAAATCATGATAAAACAGGAGCTCAGGTTATTCTGCGCTGGCATTTGCAGAACAACCGGGTAGTTATCCCGAAATCGGTGACCCCTTCCCGTATCGAAGAGAACTTTGATGTCTTCGATTTCGAACTGACGCAGGACGAGATGGAGAAACTGGACAGTCTGGACAGCGGTACGAGACTCGGACCGCGTCCTGCCGATATGAATGTAAAATAATGTACGAGGTGGACAACGCGGGCGAGACGGCCCGCGTTTTTTATGGAAAAAATTATATGACGAAATAACGCGGTCCGAAAATCTGATATACTTGAATAAGCAGAACCGGAATGGAGTCCGGGTGACGGAAGGAAGGTGTTTTCATGATTTTACATAAGAATGAATTCAATGATCACGATATGGGGAAGCTTGTGAAAGGGGCTATCGTTCCGAGGCCGATCGCCTGGGTTTCCTCCATGGATGGAAACGGAAGAAAAAACCTTGCCCCCTTCAGCTTTTTTACGGTAGCTTCGCTGGACCCGCTGACGCTTGCCCTCTCCGTCGGCGAACGGGAAAGGGAGAAAGATACGGCCTTCAATATAAAAGAAACGGAAGAGTTTGTAGTGAACATCGTGTCCGAATCGCTGGCGAACGCCATGCACGAAACGAGCAGGTATTACAGCGCGGAAGAAGATGAATTCGAAGTGGCGGGTATTACGGAAGCGGAAAGTGTTTACGTCCGTCCGCCGCGCGTCATGGCTTCTCCGGTGAGTTTCGAGTGCAGGCTGACGCAGGTAATGGAAATAGGTACATCGAATCTGATTCTGGGAGAAGTCATCGGCTATCATTTACGAGATGATATTTATATGGAGAAGGATAAAGTGGATCCTCATAAGCTTCAGGCTATCGGCCGCATGGCTGGGGATTACACTTTCGTACGGGACTTTTTTCCGTTGCCAACCGATCAGCTTCCGGAATAAAATATATAGAAAGAACAGGACAGGAGGAGAACCATTATGGATTATTATTCACTCGATGAGCTGGAAGTAATGCAGCAGAACGATTTCATCAGGGCTGCTGTGGACCGTGTGGGAGTGGGAGTCGTCATTGCCGACCCGGAGCAGGAGGATACGCCGGTCGTTTACGTAAATAAAGGTTTTGAGGAACTCACGGGTTATGAGGCGAAGGACGTGCTTGGACGGAACTGCCGCTTTCTTCAGGGAGAGGATACAGAATCAGAAAACCTGGACAAAATCCGGGATGCACTGAAAAGCAAAGAGAATATGAAAGTGGAGCTTCGCAACTACCGCAAAGACGGATCCGAATTCTGGAATGAACTGCAGATATACACCGTGTTCATCGAAAAATTGAACCAGGATTTCTTCGTCGGAGTACAGCAGGATGTGACGAAAAGAGTGGAAGCGGAGCGTCTCGTCGGACATTATTCCACGGAAGTGAAGCGGCTTTCCACACCGATCGTACCGGTGGAAGATGGAGTGTCTATTTTGCCGCTGATTGGAAATGTGGACGACGAACGTCTCCAGCAGATGCTTGATGCTGTCAGTAACCACGTTCAGGAAGAGAAGGAAGACTATCTGATTCTTGATTTATCCGGAGTTTCCTTCTTCAACGAAGAAATACATATAGGAATCTATCAGCTGAACCAGCTCCTCAATCTGATGGGGACCACTCTCATACTGAGCGGTGTCACCCCGAAATTCGCTATGGGGAGCACACCTTACGCCAATTTCAGCGAGCTTTCCCTGAGAAGTTATACTTCCGTCAGGCAGGCGCTTGAAAGAATCAGAAACGACATTCAGATATAACTGATCGTTTGATCGGCAGAGAGTTACCAGCTTCTCTGCCGGTCTTTTTTCATATTCGGAATTATGCGAATAAAAAGCTGCCTGTTACAATTCCGATCAGCACTACCCCCCAGGCCGGTACTTTGAAGAAGTGAAGGAGGGAAAAGAGTGACAGCGCCAAAGCGAAAGAAGTGTTCGAATGAATGGCACTTGTCACGACGGGATCGTAAAAGGCGGCCAGCAGAATACCGACGACGCTTGCGTTCACTCCCATCAGCACACCCTGAAATCCCGGACGGCTCCGCAGCTCGCTGAGAAAAGGCAAAGCGGCGATCAGAAACAGGAAAGAGGGGAGAAACATGGCGATTGTCGCGACTGCCGCCCCGCTCACACCTTCAATCATGGTTCCGATATAACTTGAGAAAGTGAACAGCGGGCCTGGAACAGCCTGAGCTGCCCCGTAACCGGCGAGAAACTGATCCACATTCAGCCACCCTGACGGCACGATCTCCCGTTCAAGCATAGGGAGGACGACATGGCCGCCTCCGAATACGAGAGAACCGACGCGGAAGAAGGTATCGAATAGTTGTATAAGAATGTGCTCTGTCTGCCGTGCAAGGACGGGCAGTACCAGAAGGAGGGAGACAAGCAGAGCAAGAGCGCCCGCACCCGCTTTTTTCGAAAAAGTGACGGGGAAGGGGGCGGCGTTTGTATCTGCTATTTTTTTGAACAGAAATCTTCCGGCTATCCCTGCCACCCCTATGATCCCGAGCTGCATCCACGCGAACGGGAAAAGAAGCATAAAACAGGCCGCTATTATTGCAATCGTCTGCCTTTTCGAATCCGGCGTCAGTTTTTTTCCGAGCCCGATCAGAGCGTGCAGCACGACGGCGACAGCCACCACTTTTAAACTATGGATGAACGGAGCATCCGCCAGTTGGAAATTCTGATACAAAAGCGCAAATAGCACCAGAATAATCACGGATGGAAGTGTGAACCCGAGCCAGCTGATAATACCGCCGGCGAGTCCCCCTCGCAGCATGCCGATGGATATTCCTACCTGACTGGAAGCGGGACCGGGAAGAAACTGACAGAGGGCGATGATGTCGGCGTACGTCTTATCGTCAAGCCATTTTCTCCGGTCGATGTACTCTTCTTTAAAGTACGCGAGATGAGCGACGGGGCCGCCGAAGGAAGTAAGCCCGAGACGAATGGATGATTTCATTATCTCAAAGAGATGTCTGTTATTGTTCTTCATATTGAAAAAAGCTCCTCTCGAGACCGATTTTATTAAAAAAAGAAAGGACGGGATTTTTTCCTTCCCAGGAGGTCAACCTACAATATACGATGCGGGGCGAACACCGTCAACATTGTAAAACGGTAACATTTTGTTTAGAATTGAAAATAATTATCAATAAGAATCGGAGGCGTTGAGATATGAAAGATGTAATTGTAATCGGCGGAGGAACAAGCGGACTTTATGCCGCTTACTACAGCTGTATGAGAAATATGGACACGCTGGTGCTCGAGTACCACGAGGAAACGGGAGGAAAAGCAAAAGTATTCTATCCGGAGAAAGAGCTGTATGACGTTCCCGGCTTCAACGGAATTACAGGCGAGGACTTTGTTTTTGAAACGCAGAAACAGGCGGAACTGCTGGCTCCGGAAATAGAGACGGGTGTCATCGTTGAAAACCTGGAAGAAAAAGAAGACAGTGTCGTCGTAAAGACGAATAAAGGCGATTACGAAGCTCTCAGCGTCATCCTCGCTTCCGGACTCGGAGCGTATGACACGGTACCGCTGCCTCTTCAGAAAAGGGAAGAATTCGAGCCTTACTCCATCCACTATACGCTTGAAAATCGGAAACGCTTCAAAAACAAGCGGATTGCCGTATATTCCAACTTCCGTATCGGAATCGACTGGGCCCTGACAATGGAAAAAGAGGGAGCGGCCGCTGTCAGCTTGATCAACCGGGATGAAACATTCCGGGCGGTTTATGAGCACGATGAAGAACAGCTCGCTGCATCTTCCGTGAATGTATTCCGTAATACGGAAATCGACGATCTCGAAGGAGAATCGGGAGCTCTCATGCGTATTCATCTTTCCAATGGGGAAAGTATCGAAGCGGACCACCTTCTTGTATATGAAGGGGTAAGCATAGGTAAAAGTGTATACAAAGACTGGGGACTCGAAGTGGAAAAAGGAAGAGTGACTGTGGATACAGAAATGAAAACAAGCGGAGCCCGGGTATTTGCGTGCGGAGATGCTGCCTATTACCCTGGGAAAACGATGCTTCTTGCTTCGGGGATGTCCGAAGCCATGACAGCTGTGAACAGTGTGAAACAGCTGCTGAATCCGAAAGCTCCCCCTCAAGTTTACAGTACGGTCGTTTATAAACACCATAAGCCCGGGGAGGATATGGACGAATGACATCGATCTGTCTCGTACGACACGGAGAAACAATGTGGAACAGGGAACATAAACTCCAGGGGGGCACGGATATCCCGCTTAATGATACAGGGGTGGAACAGGCGAAACAGTGCCGGGACTATCTGAAAGAGGACGCCTGGGACATGCTGGTGACAAGCCCGCTGGAAAGAGCGAAGCATACAGCAGAAATCATCGGGGAAGGGCACGGTCTTCCCCTTACAATCATGGAAGAATTTCGTGAGCGCCACTTCGGGGAAGCTGAAGGAATGCGTGAAGAGGAAAGGCTGGCCGCATATCCGGACAAACAGTACCCCGGACAGGAAGACAAGGAGGTTTTCATAAATCGGGTGATGACGGGTGTCCGTCGTCTGACTGAAGAATTTCCGGATCGCCGCGTGCTGCTTGTTGCCCACGGCGCGGTTATTAACGCTATACTGACGGAAATCTCCGGTGGGAAAATCGGAGCCGATCGCTTTAAGCTTCTGAACGGATGCCTCACGAATATCGAGTTTATGGAAGGGGTCTGGAAAGTCCACGATTACAATCAGGTCACTCATCTTTCCTGAGTAATGTTATATAAAAGAAAATCCTTGGTTGTACCGCGGGGATGGTGCCTGTCTTTTCCGAAAGGCAGACCGGTCCTTTATTCATTTATAAGCAAAGTGTTATAGATCCTGCTTTTTGTCCCCCTCGCAAGTTGAGGAGGGGGGGAGAGTAAGGATTACATAGAAATTATTACCTTCACTAATGGTTCCCTTTTCCAGCTGTCAGGAAAAGAGCTTTTTCTTTCGTTTCAGCCACCCATTCCCGCTGAAGGGAAGGATTTCAAAAGTTCCCTGAATAAACGAATGTGATTCCTGCAGCAGAAAGAAAAAAACCGGATGCCAGAATCCGGTTTTTGCAATCTTATCCATACTTTTTCTGGTGCTGCTTTTTCATAGCCAGATATTCTTCGTCTTCCCGGACTTTGATCCATTTCTGTTCGAAAATCCGGGCGGACTCGGCTTTCTCTTCATCTATATCGCGTTCTTTGACGTTTCCGTCTTCGTCGTACTTTTTCCCGCCTTTGTAATTAGCGTACCTTCTGGAACGGGTGTAGCCCATCTGCAGAAATTTCCGGGCCATGTCCATACCGACAAACTCGTTGTTCTTCTTGTAATCAAGGTACATATTGTATATAGCTTCCGAGGATTCCCGGGCAATTTCAGGAGTCTTGAAGCGCCAGTGTGCGAGGATCTCGCTTTTATAGGGCTCTACGAGCAGGACGCCCTGCTCGCCTCGTCCCACCCGGTATTTCTCGGGGTTCTTGCGGAAGTCGATGGTGTCGAAATCGAAGTCATAATCAAAGCTCATGTTCAATCACCCCGAACATGTTCAAATCCAGCTCGTTGGAAAGGGATTTGACGAGGGCACCACCGGCCGTGCTGTTTCCTTTAGCGTCAATCGCCGGGCCGATGACCCCTATTCCCATACGTCCGGGTACAGCACCGATAATAGCTCCGGAGACACCGCTTTTTAGGGGGAAACCCGCTTCCACAGCGAACTGACCGGACGAGTTGTACATCCCGGACGTAAGCATAATAGATTTGACGGTTCTTAAGTGTTCCGGTGAAATGAGGCGGATATTCGTTTCCGGATCACGGCCTTCGTTAGCCATAAAGTGGCCGACCCGGGCGAAATCTTCGGTACACATCATGACAGCGTTAGTACGGAAATAGAGATCAAGCGCTTCTTCCGGAGCCATAATCATAGCTCCCGTACTTTGCATGAAATAAGCGAGGGCACGGTTGCGGGCTCCATTTGATTTCTCTGCTTCGTATATTTCTTCGCTCATCACTAAGTCGGGATTTCCGGTGATCTGTCTGATGAATTCCATGAATCTTTCGAATCGCTCTTCAACGGAACCGCCTTTAATAAGAGCGGCAGTGGCGATAGCCCCGGCATTGATCATAGGATTGAACGGCTTTTCCGTCTGGTGTCTTTCCAGCTGACCGATCGAGTTGAAGAAGTCTCCCATCGGTTCCATACCGACCATATCGAATACGCGCTTCTTCCCGAAGTCGTTCAGCGCGAGCATCAGCGTAACGATTTTAGCCGTGCTCTGCATCGGAACGTACAAGTCGGTCCTCCCGGCATGGAAATACTCCTCACCGGTCCAGACCGTAACTCCCAGTACGTCTTTTTTCGTATCGTCATACATAGGAATGACCGGTCTTACTTCCCCGTCTGATGCGTAGGGAAGACTGTCTTCCACTATCTGTTCCAGAAGCTGATTGGATAATTGAGCCATAAGTGAATTCTCCTTTATTGAATGACTTAAGAGTATAGTAGATGTGCACGAATCATTCATTTTTTTAAAGTGTACCCTCATTTTTACCGTTCTATGCCTGCTTTTCTTAATAAAAAAGGTAAAATACTATGTATAAAACTGCGTTTCATGTTATTATGAGAAAGCATAGAATATACACAAATTCTGCGATAGGAAGAGTACGTTCTTTTGCCCATCCCAAGAGAATCACCGGCTGGTGGAAGGTGACAGGTGGAGAAGAAGGGAAGATCATCCTGGAGAAGCGTCGTTGAAATGAGTAGATGCCGCCGGTTACGTGACCGTTACCCACGATGGTTCAAAGTGCCGCACACGTGCGGAATTCGGGTGGTACCGCGGAAATGACTCCGTCCCTTTATATAGAAGGGGCGGTTTTTTTATACCTGTGTTTCTGGGGTCCCGGTTCGTCCGGGAGCGTTTTTAATGGAAAGAGAGACTGGGGGACAGGGTTCCTTACTCCAACAAATTACGTGAGGTGAAGAGGAAATGCGTAAAGTCAATACGAAAGAAGTGGCAATCGAACGCGAAAATCGCGTAAAAGATTACTGGCAGGAAGAAAACGTGTTCAACCGTTCCATGGAAGAGCGGGAAGGTAATGAAACATTCGTCTTTTATGAAGGACCTCCGACAGCAAACGGTCTTCCCCATGCCGGGCACGTCCTCGGCCGGGTGATCAAGGACTTCGTAGGCCGCTATAAGACGATGAACGGCTACCAGGTTATCCGTAAAGGCGGCTGGGATACACACGGGCTCCCGGTGGAGATCGAAGTGGAAAAACAGCTCGGTATTTCCGGTAAACAGGAAATTGAAGAATACGGAGTGGAGAAGTTCATCGAACAGTGTAAGAAGAGCGTGTTCGAATATGAGAAACAGTGGCGGGAGTTTACGGAAGCGATCGGGTACTGGCTCGATATGGACGATCCGTACGTCACGCTTGAAGATAATTATATCGAGAGTGAGTGGTATATCCTCGCCGACCTGCACAAACGCGGTCTCCTCTCCAAAGGTCACCGGGTTACACCGTATTGCCCGAGCTGCCAGACGACTCTCAGTTCCCACGAAGTCGCCCAGGGCTATGAAGATGTAAAAGATCTGTCGGCCACGGCGAAATTCAAAGTGAAGGATGCGGAGAATGAATACTTCCTCGGCTGGACGACGACGCCATGGACACTGCCGGCGAATGTGGCACTTGCCGTGCACCCGGAACTCGACTACGTCAAAGCGAAACAGCACGATGAAGTATTTATCGTAGCCCGCGATCTTGCGGACGCAGTGATGGGAGAAGAATATGAAATCATTTCCGAACATAAAGGGAGCGAACTCGTAGGAATCGATTACATCGCGCCGTTCCCGTTTGTAAAACCGGAGCGGGGTCACACCGTCGTTTCCGCTGGATTTGTAAACGCAGAAAGCGGTACAGGGGTCGTACACATTGCCCCTGCCTACGGGGAGGATGACTACAACCTCGTCCTTGAAAATAAACTCTCTTTCTTTAACGTCGTGGACGGAGCGGGCCGCTATACTTCCGACATCCCTCCGTTCGAGGGACGATTCGTCAAAGACTGTGACGTGGACATTGTGAAATATCTGTCGGAAGAAGGGCTTCTGTATGATAAAGAAAAATATGAGCACAGCTACCCGCACTGCTGGCGCTGTGACACGCCGCTCCTTTATTATGCGATCGAAAGCTGGTTCATCAAAACGACGGAGATGAAAGATAAGTTCATCGAAAATAACCAGACAGTGGAGTGGCACCCGGATCATATCAAAGATGGTCGTTTCGGAAACTTCCTTGAAAATATGGTGGACTGGAACATTGGTCGTAACCGTTTCTGGGGTACGCCTCTGAACGTTTGGATCTGTAATGAATGCGGTCATCAGCACGCTCCGGAGAGTAAATCGGATCTTCTTTCCAAAGCGAAAGGAGAAGTGACGGATGTCGAGCTGCATAAACCTTATGTCGATCGTATTCAGCTCTCCTGTGAGGAATGCGGCGGCACGATGGACCGCGTCCCGGAAGTGATCGACGTGTGGTTTGACAGCGGATCGATGCCGTTTTCCCAGTACCACTACCCGTTCGAGAATGAAGAGACGTTCAATAAGCAGTTCCCGGCGGACGTTATTTGTGAAGGGGTGGATCAGACCCGCGGCTGGTTCTACAGTCTGATGGCCGTATCCACGATGTTTACAGGGAAAGCTCCGTACAAGCGGGTTCTTTCCACCGGTCACATTCTTGATGAACATGGCAGGAAGATGTCCAAGAGTAAAGGGAATGCGCTCCATCCGATGGACCTCGTAAATAAATTCGGAGCGGATGCTTTCCGCTGGGCTCTGCTTGCCGACAGTGCTCCGTGGAACAATAAACGTTTCTCCGAGCGCGTCGTCTCCGAAGCGAAATCGAAAGTTGTCGATACGTTAGTAAATACGCACGGTTTCTTTACACTGTACGCGGATATCGATAACTACGAGTATGACCCGGAGGATACAGGAGAGAAGACGCTCCTGGACCGCTGGATCATTTCCCGCGCGAACACTGTGGCGGCCCGCGTGAGAACCGGACTTGACGAGTATGACTTTACAAAAGCTGCGAAGGAAATCGAGAAATTAGTCGATGAAGTAAGTAACTGGTATATCCGTCGTTCCCGTAACAGATTCTGGGAAAGCGGAATGAGTGAGTCGAAAAAAGCTGCCTACTCCACGCTTCGCGAAGTGCTCGTAGGCCTGAGTCGTCTGCTTGCTCCATACACTCCGTTCGTAGCGGACGACATTCATATGAACCTGACGGGCGAAAGTGTCCATCTCGCTGCTTTCCCTGAGCGTGAAGAACATCGCGTCGATGAGAAGCTGGAGAGAGACATGGATGCTGTCCTTCAGGTAGTGGAACTTGCCCGCGGCGTACGTAATACGGAAGCGATCAAGACGAAACAGCCGCTGGCCGAACTGACGGTCATCCCGGTCAATCAGGATCGCGGCGCCGCTCTTAAAGAGTATCGCCCTATTATCGCAGAGGAAATCAACGTGAAAGAGGTCGTAGTAAAAGAATCCTCCGAAGACCTTATCCGGTATGAAGTTAAACTTAACTTCCGTGAAGCCGGACCTAAGTTAGGGAAAAACGTCAATACAGTGAAGAAATACTTGGAGTCGCTCTCTGATGAAGAGGCAGCTGATATCGTGACGAATCAGAAAGCGGTAGTGCCTGCAGAGGACGGGGACATCGAAGTGCCGATGGACCTTCTGATCGCTGAAAGAGTAGCCGACAGTGGACTGTCGATGGGATCGAACCAGGAATTCCACGTAGTGCTTGATACGACTATTACGGAAGAACTCCGCCTTGAAGGTCTTTCCCGCGAAGTGATCCGCGTTATCCAGGATGTACGGAAGCAGAAAGACCTGCCGATCGATCTTCGTGTAAACATAGCTATTGCAGGAGACGAAGATGTGAGGAAGGCGATACAGGAAAACGAGCAGGTCATCCGTGACAACGTACTGGTCAATGAGCTCGACCTGCAGGAAACAGAGGACATGGAAGAATTCGAAGTAAGCAGTCATAAGCTGAAGCTTCATATTCAGACGTGAGATAAACACCTCCCGTTTCCAGTCTGGACTGATGCTCCGGGTAAGCGACCCTTATCCGGAACACTTCTGTCCGGCGAATGTGAAAATAAATAAAAAAGCGTACCTCGTGGAAAAGTATTCCACCAGGTACGCTTTTTTTGTTCAGTATTTTTCAGTTATATCCTCAGCAGTACTTATCGTAAGCTTCTGTCAGGTTCTCCACGATTTCTTCCACTTCATAATCTTCAATGTGCTCGCGTGGAATGAAATGCATAACCTGGCCGTCTTTTAAAATCGCCATGGAAGGAGAGGAAGGTTCATATCCTTCCAGATAGTCGCGCATCCGGGCCGTCGATTCACGATCCTGACCGGCGAACACGGTGACGAGGTGCTCCGGCCGATTGTCGTTTTCGAGAGATTTGATAGCTGCAGGACGGGCCAGTCCGGCGGCACACCCGCAAACCGAGTTGATGACGACGAGAGATGTGCCCTTCACAGAGCTGATGAACTCGTCCACTTCATCCGGAGATACAAGTTCCGTAAAACCGGCTTCCGTCAATTCGTCTCTCATCGGCTGGGAAATTTCTTTCATATAAGCTTCATATGCGTTCATAGTAAACGCCCCCTTATTTATTTTCTTTCGTTTTCGTAGCCTGGGTCATCTGATACCAGACGGATCCTTCCGCTGCGTGACCGCCTTCGATCCGTTCGATGGCCATTCGGATCTGCAGGCGCACTTCAAATTCCGGATCGTCTTTTGCTTCCTGAAGAGCAGGCAGCGCCGTTTCGTCCCCTACTTCATAAAGGTACATAGCTGCCCTCCAGCGGACGATTTTACTCGGGTCCTTCAGGGATTTTATCATATGAGGAATGGCATCGGTGGATCCGATGTCGGAGATGCAGTCCCCGGCGGTTCTTCGGACGGTGACGGTTTTGTCAAAGAGTGCTTCATAGAGGTAAGGGAGTACTTCCTCATCTTCGATCATCCCGAGATAAGCAGTCGCAAGCCTTCTTATCGAAGCTTTTTCATCATGCAGGGCTTTATGGAGTACGGGTAAATCTTCAAGCGTCGGGTGCATCTGATCGAGCGCCTGATAACGTATCCTCCAGTCGGAATCATCCAGTGTGGAAAGCGTAACCGGACTCTCCTGCTTTTCGGTTTCATTCCGGAAAGCGAGTTCCACCAGGCGGGCAAGACGTTCTTCGTCATAACTCGCGGAAATCTCCTCCTGCACCTGCCGGCCTACTTCTTCTGCATCTCCGTAGCGGGAGGCGTCCTCCTCCCACTTCCTTTCCATAATCATGTTTTCGGAAGCTTCGGACGCTTTCATGGCTGCGTTTGTGAACCTCTCGGGGAGGGCCACTCTCGTTTCCGTTTCCCCGTCCTGCAGCTTGATCTGCATCGGGATATTGCGGAATTTCTGAATGAATACCTGAACTTCCCCGAAACTCTCCTCAGGCTCTTCGCGGGAAGCTTCGCCCTGAAGTCCTTCATCCGAACCGAGAGCGTCCCGTACTTCCGGGAGGATGTCTTCCCATGATACTTTCGGATGACGTTCAAGAGCAAGGAAGTCCAGTACGTGGTAAATCCCTTTCACTCCGTTTATGTCAAAGAGCTGACGGGCCCATGAAGGGAAAGAAGATATATCTCCGTCTTTTGTATAGTTGTATGTCTCGCTCTGAGGCAGACTTTCATCTAAATTGATTTTCATCGAATTGGGACTGGGAGTCGGTTCGATAGATACGATCCTCATGCATAGCACCTCCGTTATTTGTATCATATCAAAGTTTCAGAGTGACTTCTATCATTCAAGTTTTCGACGAAAAAATGAAACATTTTTCCAAGTCCTTCGTATACAGGGGGTGGGAAGGGGAGATTTAGTATGGAGAGCATAATGAAGCTTGAAAAAGTGAACAAGACAATCGGTTCTCATCACGTCATCAAGGACCTGAGTTTTGAAATTTTTCCCGGGGAAGTGTTCGGATTTCTCGGACCGAACGGAGCGGGAAAAACCACGACGATCCGTATGATGGTAGGCCTCATGAGTATGAGCAGCGGCGATATCGTCATTGCCGGCAACAGCATACATAAACAGAGAAGTAAGGCAATGGAACAGGTCGGGGCGATCGTTGAGAACCCCGAAATGTACCCATTCATGAGCGGTTGGAAAAACCTTGTACACTTTGCCCGGATGGGAAAAGATGTAACAGAAGAAAGAATCAGGGAAGTCGTTCAGCTCGTCGGTCTGGAGAAACGGATCAACGACAAAGTACAGAAATATTCTCTCGGAATGCGCCAGCGGCTCGGTATCGCCCAGGCTCTGCTGCATCGGCCTGCCGTATTGATTCTCGATGAACCGACGAACGGGCTCGACCCTTCCGGAATGAAAGAGATACGGGCTTATGTGCAGCGCCTCGCTAAAGTGGAAAACGTGGCTGTAATTGTGTCGAGTCACATCCTCTCCGAAATGGAATTAATGTGCGACAGGTTTGGCGTCATCCATAACGGCGAGCTGGTCGATATCCAGTCCGTGAAGGACGCCGTCGCAGACGCGGAAATGGAAGTCAGTATCGAAGCAACTCCGCTTGATGTGGTGGAGCGGATTCTTAAAGAAGAGACGAAAAATGTGATTACGAAAAAACAGCGTTGCCACATTGTCCTTGAGAAAGACCGGATTCCGGACATTACGACGAAGCTGGTTGAGAATAACGTCAGCATTTATAGTATATATACCGAGAGGAAAACGCTTGAAGACGAATTCCTGAAAGTGATTGGAGATGGTGTCATTGATTAGCCTGATTCGAAATGAATGGATGAAATTGTTCGCTCAGCGCTCTACGTGGATAGGAATTATTTTGTTCGTCTGTCTCATCACCGGGTTTGCGTTATTTATGACGACCGGTCCTTCTTCCTCCGAACAGTACGGAAGCGACTGGAAGCAGGAACTGCAGCAGGAAAACCAGGAAATGAAGAAACAGATAGAGGAAACACCATCCACAGCCGGGTTCAGACAGGATCAGATAAAGAAGAATGAATACCGGATTGAAAACAATCTTGCTCCGAATGAGTTTACCGGGTGGAAATTCGTACAGGAAAACCGGATGTTCGTTTCGCTGATCAGTCTATTTACAATTATTATAGCTGCAGGCAGTATCGCTAATGAGTTCCGTTGGGGATCGATTAAGCTGCTGCTCATCCGTCCAGTGTCACGCACGAAAATTCTGTTCTCCAAGTTTATCACTCTGCTGCTGTTCGCTTTGCTTCTTCTCGTCGGTCTGTTTGTATTATCGATGGGACTCGGAGCCTTACTGTTCGGTCTCGGTTCATGGACGGACCCATACGTATTTATGGAGGGCGGTGAAGTGAAAGACACTTCTATCATGGCTTTCTCTCTTATGCAGTATGGCTTCTCCTCAGTAAATCTGCTTATGATGGTAACATTCGCTTTTATGATTTCGGCCGTCTTCCGGAACAGCGCGCTTGCTATAGGAGCGGCTGTATTCCTGATGCTGAGCGGGAACTCGATCGTCGCTTTCTTTTCCGACAAAGTATGGGCGAAATATATCCTGTTCGCAAACACGGATCTGAACCAGTTTGTCACAGGCACACCGTTAATCGAAGACTTGACTATGACTTTTTCTGTTTCGGTACTGATTGTATATTTCCTCGTTTTTCTTGGGGCCGCCTGGCTCGTATTTACAAAACGGGATGTTACGAGTACTTAAATTTTAAATCGCTTCTTTCATATGGAAGCATTAAAAAACTCCGACCATTGAATGAGAATGGTCGGAGTTTTTCCAGCTTGTAGAGAAACCCCGTGTTTTTCTGCAAGCTTTTTTTTGTGCAGTTCGTGCGGGCGAATACCACTCGCTTTCCGCGGACGAACGCCCGAGCCTCCCTCGTGAAAACCCACACTCCGGGGTCTCGGATCGCCCGTTTTTCCGCAGGAGTCTCCTGGTATTCGCCTTCCCCTCACCGAAAAAGACTCTCCTTCACCTATCTCACCCTGGATAGGTGGAGGGCAATCTTTTTCATGTTTTGGCAGGCCGCCGTCAGTAACGCTTGTTCGCGTACATTCTCTTTTCCGCGCAAGCGACAATAACGCAGCCCGTGCAGTTCTTTTGAATCTGCGAAGCTACGTTCAACTTTCTCTTTTCTCATGCGATAGATCCACTTGCCTTCATTAGAAAGCCGGTTCAACCGAACCTTCTCCTTCGAGCTTTCCCATACATGGCGAGTGATCGTTTTTTGATACTTCTTATTTTGGGTACACTTCGCTAGAAGAGGGCAATCTGCACAATTTTCAGGGTTTGATTTGTAATGCCGATACCCCTCACGATCGGTGGTCGAATAGCTTAAAACTTCACCCTGGGGGCACACATATTCATCCCGCTCTTCATCATATGCATAGTTCCATTTCGGAAGAAGCCCTTTCTTTGACTGGTACCTTCGATGAGCAATAACTCCAAATATTCCTCTTTCCATTATAAGCCCATGACATATAGGGTTCGTCAGATAGCCGGCATCTAGACCTACAGCTTCCACCTCAAAGCCAAATCGTTCGATTTGGCGATCCAAACGTTGTAAGTAAGGTCTGGAATCATGAATATTTCCTGGCGTTACATGAACATCAGTAATGATGTTATGTTTTAAATCTGTGGTACGGTGATCAAGATAAAAGAAGCCTTCCGGCTTATTCTCCCGGTAAAGATAACCACTCTCGCTATCCGTGTCGCTAACCTTAATTTCCTTTGTCTTTTTTACCCCCTCCTTTTCCTTCAGAGGCTTTTTTTCATGATCTTCACGATCTTTTCTTACGGCTTCTTCCAAATCTTCGAGGTAGTCTACCGTTTCTACTTCAACTTCTTGTTTTGAGAATTTCTTCTTATTAGCGTTGGCTTTCAAGTGCGTGGAATCTGTGAATAATACACGGCCGGAGACCATACGGCGGTTCATCGCTTGGAGCACGATTTCATCAAAAACTTCTTGAAAGATATCCGTGTCTTTGAAACGAGTGCGGCGGTTCCAACTAATAGTGGAATGATGGGGGACTTTGTCTGTAAGATTCAACCCTAAGAACCAACGATAAGCAACATTCGTTTGAATTTGTCGCTCCAATTCGCGTTCGGAACGAACGCCATAAATATAACCAATGAACATCATTTTGAATAAAACAAGAGGATCCAAAGAGGGACGACCATTATCTTCTGAATAGTAAGGACGGACTTTTTCAGGAATGAAAGAAAAATCTATGTATTGGTCAATTTTGCGTAGGAGATGATCTTCAGGGACAAGCTCTTCAATGGTAACCATTTCGATTTCATTTTGTCGTTCAGTTTTAGATTGAAGCATCCAATCACCTTTCGTTGATAAGTTACAGCTATTATAACAAATTAACGAAGTGATCTATTAAAAAACAGAAAAAAATAAAAGCTGCCGAGACTTTCTCGACAGCCTGAAAAAACTCCGACCATTGAATGAGAATGGTCGGAGTTTTTCAGTATTAATTATTTTTCTTCTTTTACTTCATCCGGTACCTGAAGGCCGAGACCTTCGGCGACGCGGGTTCCGTAATCAGGGTCGGCTCTGTAGAAATGAGCGATCTGACGAAGCTGGATTTCCTCTGAAGTCACCGGTTCCATATGACCTACTACGGCATCAATGAGACGATCCTGCTCATCTTTACTCATCAGACGATACAGATCTCCTGCCTGCGTATAGTGATCGTGGTCCGGGTAAGGTACGCTATCGGCATAGCCTTCCACTTCGAACGGATTGATCTTCGACGTATCATCTTCTTTCGGAAGATGATCGTAGCTGTTCGGTTCGTAGTTGTAATTGCTTCCTCCGTTGCCGTCTACACGCATGTAACCATCGCGCTGATAGTTATACTGTTCGTTTTTCGGACGGTTTACGGGAATCTGTTCATGGTTTACACCGAGACGGTAGCGCTGAGTATCGGAATAAGAGAACAGACGGCCCTGAAGCATTTTGTCCGGAGAAGCTTCGATGCCGGGTACGAAGTGAGCCGGGGAAAGTGCAACCTGCTCCACTTCGGCGAAATAGTTTCTCGGATTCCGGTTGAGCGTCATTTTACCGACTTCGATACGTGGATAGTCTTTCAGAGACCATATTTTCGTAACGTCAAACGGATCCCATTTGTATGATTTCGCATCCTCAAACGGCATAATCTGTACGTATAGCGTCCAGGAAGGAAAATCACCTTTATCAATAGCGTTGAAAAGATCTTCCGTGTGATAGTCAGGATTCGTTCCGGCAATTTCATCCGCAACGGAAGCGTCCAGACCTTTCACACCCTGGTCACTGACGAAGTGATATTTAACCCAGAATGGTTCTCCTTCGGCATTCACCCACTTGTAAGTATGACTGCCGTACCCATTCATGTGACGGAAAGTAGCGGGGATACCGCGGTCTCCGTGAAGGTATGTCACCTGGTGAAGAGACTCGGGGGAGTGAGACCAGAAGTCCCATACCATGTTTTTGTCTTTCAGGTTTGTCTGAGGGTTTCTTTTCTGCGTATGAATGAAGTCAGGGAACTTGATGGCATCGCGAATAAAGAAGATAGGGGTATTATTACCTACAAGATCGTAGTTTCCCTCTTCTGTGTAAAATTTAATGGCGAAACCGCGCGGATCACGGACGGTATCGGCTGAACCGGATTCCCCTGCGACAGTGGAGAAACGGATGAACATATCCGTCGCTTTTCCTTTTTCACTGAGAAAGTCCGCTTTTGTGTAATTGGAAATTTCATCATTTGTTACTTCGAATGTACCGTAGGCTCCGGCACCTTTGGCATGTACGACACGCTCAGGAATTCTTTCGCGGTCGAAGTGGGCCAGTTTTTCCAGCAGGTGCACGTCCTGAATCAATCCAGGGCCGCGACGCCCGGCTGTGAGCGAGTTCTGATTGTCTCCAACGGGTGCGCCGCTCGAGGTAGTAAGACGATTGTTCTTATCTGTCATAATCCAAAACCTCCTGTATAATTTCTACAATATCCATTATAACAAATGCCCGTTTAAAATCAATGTTTTTTTATAATGATTTTAAATAGATGGCGATTCATGCTTTCGCAGATGCTTCGAGGAGAAGAACACGGATCAAGAATTACTTGTGTTAATAAAAGGAAATAACAGGTGAGTATTTTCTTAAAAAATATAGTATTTTTCTCTTTACAATAAAGGGACTATCTATTATATTTGGGGAACCACAGGAAATCGGTTTCCACTCTTGTCTGTGGTGGAAGCGGAACCTGTAATAAACTGAATAAAGGAGGGAAAAAATATGACACTACTGTACACGAAAGCCCGTGAACTTTTTGAGGAAGATTTCAAAAAGAATCCAGTCGCTAAAGAAAATGCAAAACCAACTTCGGGTGTGAAGCAGACACGGAGCGGTAAATTGTTCCGGAAGCCTAACAAGCGCAAGTAATGGTGATGCAGTGGTGGAGTTAACTCTATGAGAAAAAATAAGCAGTTCTGTTTAGGACTCTTAATAAACGAAAGTCATTAGGTCAGCGTCTTTGAGTGAGCAAAAAATGCTCAGGACGCTGATTTTTTTACATATAAAATGCTCTGCCTGTCTTTACTGTAATAGTTTACGTACGGCTTCTTCAGGATATAGATAGAAGAAATAACAGATAGGAGTGGAGAAATTGCTATTTGCGGATAATGCGTTTAAAGGGAAACATATAGTAGTCACCGGAGCGTCCAGAGGAATCGGCAGGGAAACGGCCATTCAGCTGACCAGGTCCGGAGCGTCGGTTACGCTTACAGGTAGAAACCGGGAAAGATTAGAGGAAGTACAGAAAGAATGTGAAAATGGAACAGGGGAAACGCAGATTGTGGTGGCAGACCTTAATCAGGCAGCAGATCGGCAGGAGCTGGTTGAGAAGTCTCTCGAGTTTCTTCCGGTATATGGACTGGTGAATTCAGCCGGCGTCCTCAGCACTTATTACCTTGAGGATATTCCGGAAGAAGAGCTGAGGAAAGCGATGGAAGTGAATTTCTTCTCGCTGACTCTACTCACTCAGGAATTTTACACGGAAATGAAAAAGAGGGAAGAAGGAGCCATCGTCAATCTCTCCTCCCTTTCCGGTCTGAGAGGGACACACGGGAACGTGTCGTACTGTGCTTCCAAATTTGCCGTGACGGGATTCACCCAGTCGCTTGCCCATGAAGCGATCCGCTCCAATATCCGCGTGAACGCCGTAGCACCCGGTTTCGTCGATACAGAAATGGGGCGGAAGGCCGTCGCTGCAAAAGCTGAGAGGGAAGGACGGAGTTTTGAAGAACAGTGGGAACTGGCCCAGTCCGGGAATCCGTCCGGCAGAATTACGACTGCCGGAGAAGTGGCCGGTACGATTCTGTTTCTCCTCTCCGAAGCTTCCGAAAATATTATCGGGGAATCAGTGAAAATATCCGGAGGAAGTGTCATGAGATAGTTTGTATTTCCGTATCAAGGGAATTATATTTTTAAGAAAATACGAGCTCATTAAAAGGAGGAACGTTTGTGGGACGTCTTTTAAAACGAATAATCAAATATGGACCGATGCTCTATCCGCTAATCCGCAAGTTTATGAGAAGAAAGCGCTGAAGCGTTCCGTTCATTATAAAATAAGCGTGGATCCGGCGCTTATTTTATTTTATACTGCAGGCTTTTTTAGTATCCACCGATGACTTTTGCTATACTTGTAGACAGAAAATAGACAAAAGGGGGGAGAGTTTTGGAAGAATGGGATAAATCGAGAGTAGTCCGCTTTTTCGGGGGCCGGGGACTTCTTTACATACTTGGAGTACTTCTGCTCATTGGGGTGAACATCGCCGTGTATTCGAATATATCTTTTATATTCGATCCGCTGTTCGTTTTTATAGAGACGGTAGCACTACCGATCATTCTGGCCGCCGTCGTATACTATCTGCTCCGCCCTGTCATCACTCTGCTCGAAAAAACCGGTATCCCCCGTATCTGGGGCATACTGATTACCACCATAATCGTTGCGGGTCTCATCACCCTGCTCGTCTTCCTCGTCATTCCGTTTTTTGAGCAACAGTTCATGAAAATGGTGGAGGAATTGCCTGATTACGTTATGCAGGTGGCGGAAGGGCTGGACGAATGGCTCAAAAATTCCATATTCGCCTCCTACTATAATGATCTGTTCGGTGATTTCTCACAGACGCTGAATAATCTGCCGGAAAACTTGAGTACGTATATCGGGGATGCGCTTTCCGGGATTACGAGCATTATATCGGCGGTCACTACTATAGTCATCGCTATTATTACACTGCCTTTCATTCTGTTTTACCTGCTCAAGGATGACCATAAGCTTCCGGGTGCAATGCTGCGCCTTCTTCCGCCCCGTACACGGCCGGAAATGAAAGAGATGTTCCGGGACATCGATCGGCAACTGGCTGCCTATATCCAGGGGCAGATTATCGTCAGCTTCTGTATCGGTCTCATGCTGTACATCGGATTTTTGATCATCGGCATCGATTACCCGGTAGTTCTTGCGGGTATCGCCAGCGTGACGAGTGTCGTTCCCTATCTCGGCCCTACGATCGCGATCTTACCTGCACTCATCATTGCGCTCGTTACTTCTCCGTTTATGCTTGTAAAACTTGTACTCGTATGGACTGTTGTTCAGCTGCTGGAAGGGAAATTCATTTCCCCGCAGATTATGGGAAAACGGCTTCACGTCCATCCCGTCACGATCATTTTTGTACTGCTGACTGCCGGTCATCTATTCGGTATTATCGGTATTATACTGGCCATTCCGGGATATGCCATTCTAAAGGTTATCGTTTCCCACCTGTTCCACTGGTTTCAGAGACGTTATAACAAATTTGCTGTCGGAAACGATAAATACGACCTTTAGTTTCAAAAAAATCGTCTTTTTTCCGAAAAAAAGATTTAACAGCAGAAGAAGAGGGAAAGAAAATAAAGGTAAATTTGAAACGTTCAGGTCTGCTTTTCGTATACACAGTAGAGAGGTCACGGTCATACTTTTTTTGGATGAGGTGAGGCAACGGTGAAAAAACTGGATGAATTGATTCACGATTTGCGTAACATAGGTGTGGAAGTGGAAAAAGTATACAAGCTCTCAGAGGGGAAATAAAGACGCTCATCACGAGCGTCTTTATTTGGATAGGTTTCGGTTTATGAATACACGAAAAAGGAGAGGAGACAGATATAGTGCTTACGAAATGGGTATTTACAGAAAGACAGGCTAGTCTCATCGAAAAAGCGGAACGAATTAAAGAAACGGCTTATGCACATGCCGAAGAAGCGGACGAAAATGCTTCCTTTCCGGACGAGGTCATGGACAAAATCAAAGAGGAACAGTACCCTTCTCTGCCTCTGATACAGAACCTGGGAGGAGAAAACATAACTTTGTACGAATTTTTGCTGATGCAGGAGAAGATCGCCGAAGGGGACGGTTCTGTCGCTCTTTCCATCGGTTGGCACATGGGAGTCATGATGGAACTGCGTGATGAAAGACCGTGGCAGGAAGAAAGGCTGGACCGGTTAATGAAAGAAGTGGCCGGGGAACAGAAAGTACTCAACCGTATCGCCTCCGAACCGGCTACCGGAAGCCCGACGCGTGGCGGCATGCCGGAGACTACGGCCAGAAGGGAAGAGAACAGTTATATACTGACCGGAAGGAAAACGTTCGCTTCTCTTGCCGATCATCTTGATTATTATCTTGTTTCTTCTTATGTGGAAGACATCGATACGATAGGCTGGTTCCTTATCCCGAAACAGACAGCGGGCGTGTCCGTCGAGAAAACATGGGACACACTCGGTATGAGAGGTACGGAGAGCGACGATCTGCTGATGAAAGATGTGACACTTCCGGTGGACGCTCTGGTGGAAACGAAGTCCTCGAAGCCTCCCGTACCGAAAGGATGGCTGCTTCACATACCGGCCTGTTATCTCGGTATCGCTGTAGGAGCCCGGAACGAAGCTGTGGAATTTGCGAAAAATTTTCAGCCGAACAGTCTCGATACCCCAATCAGCGAAGTGCCTCATATTCAGGACAAAATCGGTACGATGGAGTGGAAACTTCTGCAGGCTCACAGTTTTCTCTATGATACAGCAAGAAAATGGGATGAATATCCGGAGCGGAGAAACGAATGGGCGGAGGAATTAGGGGCCGTGAAGCTGGCGGTCACCAATGCCGCCCAGGAAGTGGTGGATCTCGCTATGAGAATCACCGGAGGCCGCGGCCTCTCCAGGCGTCAGCCGTTCGAAAAATATTACAGAGATGTAAGGGCAGGTCTTCATAATCCGCCGATGGACGATGCTGTCATCAGCATGCTCGCCAGAAATGTATAGCTGTTCATAAAATAAAAGAGGGCCTGCGGAGGCCCTCTTTTGTTCGCGCTTACTCTCTTTCGACGTTTTTCTCCAGTGTATCGTACGTACGGCGCCACGGAGAATCTTTCGTTACGTATATGACCCACCATATAAGGAGAGGTTGGAAAAGCGGGCGCAGCCAGAGAGCAGTGAGACTGGTGTTTTCCGTCCACGGGGCTGGCACCTTCTGGATGGCTGCGTAAATGTTAGCCGGCAGAACTACGACGAGGAATACGGCTGTTGCGAGTCCCGCCGCTTTTCTCGTATGAGGGAAAATAAGCAGAAGGGAGAGCAGCCATTCCGTAATTCCTGTAATATAAACGAGCTCGTAGCGGAAAGGGAGAAACTCGGGGATCATCGCCGCAAATCCGCTGTCATAAATAAAGTGAAGAATTCCTGCGGAGAATAGCGCACCTGCAAATAAGTAAAGGCCGATCGTTTTAATCATTGAAGACAATCCTTTCGTGTTGGATTTATATTACTGTTATTCATTCAGTTCGGTTATAATAAGTATAGGTCTATTACATTTTTTTAAGGAGAAGATTAACGATGAAACTAATGAAATACTGGCTGCTTACGGGCGTTGCGCTGGTGATGTTCCTTTCTGCCGCCGTTTCTGTACAGGCTTCGAATTCCAACAGTATTAATGAGAAACTCGGTCTGCCTATTGTAGTGTACGGAGATGCCTTATCTGAAAGCCAGAGGTCGGACGTCAGTGACCTGCTGGAGACTTCGAAACATGAGCAGCTGGACGAATTTACAGTGACAGGCCAGGATATAGCTGAATATATCGGCGGCAATCCCAACTCCAACATGTACTCCTCGGTAAAAATCATTCATCAGGACAGCGGCGGGCTGAATGTTGATATTGTGAGTCCCGACAACATTACAGAAGTTACCCGGGAGATGTATGAAAACGCCCTGCTGACGGCGGGAGTGGAAAACGCTGAGGTGCTTGTAGCTTCATCAGTCGCTGTGAGTGGCCATTCGGCACTGACAGGCATTTACAAAGCGTACGATGCGAAAGGTGCTTCTCTCGATAAAGACCGGATGCAGGTGGCAAGCGAAGAACTGGATGTAGCCACTTCCATCGGGGAGAAAGAAGGAATAAGTAAGGATGAAATCAGCAGTCTGCTTACGGAAATCAAAAAAGCTATTGCCGAGCAGAACCCTGCCACCCGGGAAGAGGTGGAGCAGATTGTAGAAACGCAGCTTGACTCGCTGCAGATCGAGCTCAGCCCGGAGGACAGAAAAAGGTTGACCGATTTGTTTGACCAGATGCGAAATCTGAATATAAATTTCGATGAAATGCAGAGTCAGCTCGATGACTTGGCCAGTGGGTTCCAGGATCTTATCAATGACGAAGGGTTCTGGAATAACATTAAGACAGCCGTTCAGGACTTCCTCCGTTCCCTGCGCAACTTCATAGATTCAGTTCTGAATTGACAGAGTAAAGAGAAGCGCTCCACAGGCGCTTCCCTTTTTTAGTTTTTCACTATTTTTGCATCTTCTACAATTTGTTCATAAGGCACGTCCTGTACCCCGTCATAATATTTCTTAATCGTGCCTTTTTCATCTACAAGAAAGAACTGGGTGCCGTGTGTCACCTGGTCCTGACCTTCCGGCTTATCTACGATAATATGGAAACTTTCTTTGGCGAACGATTCGATGGTCTGCTGATCGTAACCGGTGACGAAGGTCCAGTTAGAGAAATCCACTCCCTGCTCTTTACCGAAGGACTTCAACTTTTTCGGATCATCGACGGTCGGGTCGATACTGAAGGAGACGAATTCCACGTCCACCCCTTCTTCTTCCATCTTCTTCTGAAGCTGCGCCATATTTCTCGTCATAGGCGGACAGACAGTGTTACAGGAGGTGAATACGAAATCGGCAATCCACACTTTCCCTTCCATACTTTCCATACTGAAGGACTCCTTGGCCTGGGTAGTGGCTTCAAAACTCCCGGTTTCCCAGTCCACCGGGTCCTCAAGTTCTTTTTGGCCGCATGCTGCAAGAAACAAAGTGAATAATATAAGAATCCATAGTTTTTTCAACGAGGGTGAAGCTCCTTTCCGTATGTATCTTTTATTAGTGTAACTACTCGCGTGGCGATGTACAATGAACAAATTGAGAACTTTCACTTTTTCTCCATATGCTCTCCTCCCCCTGCTTAGGCCAGCGCTTCTAAACGGAAGTTTCCGCTTTTCATGATCCAGCTGCAGCGTCCAGAAATTCATGTCACAAGCAGCTCGGACCAGTGAAAGGAAAGGTCGTCTTTCACGTGACCGGTCTGCTTGTGCCTTCATTTCTAATCGGACGCTTCCGCTTTTCTTTGTCCAGCTGCAACTTCCAGAAGCTTGTGACCTAAGCAGTACCCTTATTTTCGGGATAGGGCACCCGAAAAGTAAGTCTCCTGCTTACGCCAGCGCTTCTAAACGGAAGTTTCCGCTTTTCTTTACACCTGTTCGATGTGCAGATATACTGTTACGAAACGAGAAGCGGAGGGGTTTATTCATGAGAGATTCATCATTTTTTACTAAAGTTGTCCATCATAAAGCTGACCAGACGGCGGCGGTCCACAGTAAGGCGACGCCTATTTATCAGACTTCAGCCTTTACGTTCAAGGACCTGGATGATCTGGAGAAGTACTATGAAGGAGAGACATCCTACCTTTATTCCAGGGAAAGAAACCCGAATCCGGAAGAGCTGGCCGAGGGTGTTGCTGCTCTTGAAGAAGGAAGCGCGGGAGTTGCAGCAGCTTCAGGCATGGCAGCTATATTTGCGGGAATTCTTTCCGTCGTAAAGCCCGGAGATCATATCTTAGCTGCTGAGGATGTGTATGGCGGGACGCACAATCTTCTCTCTCACGAATTGCCCTCTCTCGGCATTGAAGTAACGCTCACATCTTTCCGTGACCAGGAAAGCATAAAAGGGGAAATACGTCCGAACACGAAATTGCTTTATTCAGAATCAGTGACGAACCCGTTCCTCCGGGTGGAGGATATGACAGTTCTTCAGGAAATCGCCGGTAAAAATGATTTGAAAATCATGATAGATAATACGTTTGCCACGCCGTACCTGCTGAGGCCACTGAAGCAGGGCGCCGACCTCGTCGTACACAGCGCTACGAAATATCTGGGCGGTCACAGTGATGCGACAGCAGGAGTGCTTACGGGAGAAAGGGAGCTCGTAGAGAAAGCACGCCAAAAAATTGTCTCCCTCGGCTCTAACCTGAGTCCGTTTGAAGCATGGCTGACGTATCGCGGTACGAAAACGTTAGGAATCCGTATGGAAAAACAGTCCCGGAACGCCCAGGCTCTTGCAGATGCCATGCAGAGAAATGCAGATGTGGAGAAGGTTTATTACCCGGAAAACGTATCGGCAGAAGGCAACGGCGCCATCGTTACGATAGCTCTGAATAAATCTATAGAGATGAACACCTTCTACCGGACGCTCGGCTGGATCAAAATTGTGCCGAGTCTTGCCGGAGTTGAAACGACCGTTTCCGTTCCTTCCCGGACGTCTCATCGTGCCCTTTCCGCTAAAGATAAAGAAAGATTCGGAATCGACGACCACGTTGTCCGGGTCTCTGTCGGGATTGAGAGTTCGGACGATATCTCCGCTCAGTTGGAACAGGCGATCGAAGCCTCTAAATAAGAATTTTCTAAAAATTGTTGACTTTTTCGGATGCTTCCGTATATAATGCAAAGCATACCATTTAATTGAATAGCGACTCTTATCAAGAGCGGCTGAGGGACTAGGCCCTGCGAAGCCCGGCAACCTTCAAACATCGGTTTGAAAAGGTGCCAATTCCTACAGATCTTAGAGGTCTGAGAGATAAGGGGAGGATGTAAATATATTTAACGTAAACCTCTTCTTATCGAAGGGGTTTTTGTTTATATCTCCTCACTCGGACCCTCTGTCATATATTATACAGGAGGGATTTTTCATGACTGAGCAATTTAAGAATTACGATTTGGACACGCTTGCCCTGCACGGGGGACAGGAGGTCGATCCGGCAACGGGTTCGAGAGCCGTACCGATCTATCAGACGACATCCTACGTATTTGATGATACCGAGCACGCCAGGAACCTGTTCGGTCTCGAGGAGCCCGGAAACATTTATTCAAGAATCGGCAACCCGACCGTAGATGTTTTCGAGAAAAGAATCGCTCTTTTAGAAGGCGGTACGGCTGCTGTGGCTACCGCTTCCGGAATGTCCGCTATTGCGTATTCCATACTGAACGTCGCCGGAGCAGGTGATGAGATTGTGGCGGCAAGTAACCTGTACGGAGGAACGTATAACTTATTTGCAAAAACGCTGCCGCGTTACGGTATTGAGGTGAAATTCGTCGATCCGGAAGATCCCGCGAACTTCAAAAAGGCGATTACGGAGAAAACGAAGGCGGTCTTTGCGGAGACGATCGGTAACCCGAGCCTGCACGTGCTTGATATTGAAAAAGTATCCGAAATTGCCCATGAACAGGGAGTGCCTCTGATTATAGACAATACGTTCGCGAGTCCGGTCCAGTGCAAACCGCTGCAGTGGGGGGCGGACATCGTCGTCCACTCGGCGACAAAATGGATCGGCGGTCACGGGACAGCTATAGCCGGGGTAGTCGTGGACGGAGGTACCTTCGACTGGGCGAACGGGAAATTCCCCGGCTTCACGGAGCCGGATGACAGCTACAACGGTCTCGTTTATTCGAGAGACCTCGGGGAAGTGGCATTTGCTACTAAATTCCGGGTGCAGCTTCTCAGGGATATGGGAGCGTGCCTCAGTCCTCAAAACGCTTTCCTTCTTATTCAGGGGCTGGAGACACTGTCTTTACGCATTGAACGTCATGCGGAAAATTCCCTGAAAGTTGCTAAGCATCTGCAGGCGCACCCGGATGTGGAGTGGGTATCCTATCCGGGCCTTCAGGAGCATCCGGCGCATGAACTTGCCGATAAATATTTGCAAGTCGGCTACGGGGCTATCGTTAACTTCGGTATTAAAGGGGGAAGAGACGCCGGGAGGAAGCTGATCGATAACGTCTCTCTCTGGTCTCACGTTGCGAACGTGGGAGATGCGAAGTCTCTGATCATTCACCCGGCATCCACTACCCATCAGCAGCTCTCCGTGGAAGAACTGGCGGCGAGCGGAGTGTCAGAAGAACTGATTCGTTTGTCCGTAGGTATCGAATCGGTGAAGGATATCATCAATGACCTGGATGAATCGATTGAGAAGGCGACGGACAGGGCGGCTGCAGGCAAGTCATAGGCCTGCATACTGCGACTGGGCTCGAAAAAAAGTATATTTCTGCCGGATTAAGAAGAAAAGCACCGGTTTTGCATCTGGTTATTTAGGGGAAAGGACAGGTAAGAGTCCAGTTTACAAAATGGGGTGAAGTCATGTTTTATTCGCTGACGTTTCAAAAGATTGTTCTGTTCGCAGCAATAGGTCTTATTATAGGTGGATTAATCGGTTTTGCAGGAGTACTGGGATTTGATCTGGATGGGTCCATCTTCATCATTTCCGTACTGCTCAGCATGCTTCTCGTATTTGCTGCAGCAATGTTTGCGGAACTGTATCACATCCGGGAAGCGATCAACCGCTCCCGCAACCGCTAAGCGAGTCCGTTCAGACGGCTCGCTTTTTCTTTGGTATATTTATGTTACAAAAGAAACCAGGGGCTTAGTACAAGCAGCAGAAGATAAAATATTAAAATTACAGAAAAAACGATATAGCTTAATTTTGTCAGCTTTTTAAAAATGATGAAGAAAGTCGCCAGTACGGTTAAAATAATGCCCAGCGAATAAAGCAGTGCCATATGGATGTCCCCTCTCCTGTATGAATATACGTAGGTATTTCTATTGTTGCAAAGGAAAGGTTTGCAGCTGTCCGCTTTAGGGAAACGGGAAGGAACCGGCTACAGTCAGGAGCGTGGGCCATGATCGAATTGTTGTTTGGAGCTGTTTCCCTGGTGTGGCTGATGGAGTTCCTCGTATACTCCTCGCCCGCGTCCCGGCAATCGGAGAAAGTATCTTTCTGGTATATCTTTTCAGCCATGCTCGTAGCAGTGGCAGTGATTCTTGGAGTCGATATGTGGAAAGTGGAAATCCCGGCAGTGAAATGGACGGGTCTCTTTTTTTACGGAGTCGGCGTAACGCTGCGTCTTTCGGGTATTATGCATTTGAAAGAACAGTTCACAAGGAACGTAAGCGTAAGAGAAGGTGATCATCTGGTCAGCAGCGGCCCGTATCGCATATTGCGTCATCCGCTATACACCGGGCTGTTAAGTATTGTCATCGGTTTTGCGCTCAGTAACGGCAGTCTGTTCGGACTTCTCGTCGGAAGCGTTCTTATAGCCGCAAGTCTTATATACAGAATTAAACTGGAAGAGGCGATGCTTACGAGCCAGTACGGAGATGAGTACGCTCAGTGGTGCAGGATAAGATATCGGCTGATCCCTTTTCTTTATTAATATGGAGGTGCTAAGTATGGCGAATCAGAAAGCGATAGTAGTAGGAGCAGGTCTAGGCGGTATGTCGGCAGCTATACGATTGAAGGCGGACGGTTATGATGTAACGGTTCTCGAGAAAAACGAAAATACCGGCGGAAAACTGAACCAGAGATCCGGGAAAGGTTTCACTTTTGACACGGGTCCTTCCATCCTCACTATGCCCTGGGTCCTCGAGCAGCTGTTCGAAAGCGTGCATCGTGACATCCACGATTACATAACTATAAAAAGGGTCGAACCTCAGTGGCGGACTTTTTTTGAAGATGGCAAACAGCTTGACGTAACAGGTGATCTGCCTACGATGCTTCAGGAGATGGCCAAGGTGACGGACCGCCCGAACAGTTCACTGACAAGTTTCTTATCGTACAGTCAGGATATGTATGATCTTTGCCTGAAAAGCTTCTACAAATACAGCATCTCGGGTCTTGGCGATCTCAGAAAACATCATTCTTTCAAAGAGCTCATGCAGATGGATCCCATGAAAACGGTGGCTAAAGCGAACCAGGAGCATCTGGACAACAAGCATCTGGAACAGTTGTTCAATTTCCTCGTAATGTACGTCGGTTCCAATCCCTACTCCGCACCCGCAATTTTGAACCAGCTGGCGTATGTGCAGCTGGGGCTCGGCATCCATTATGTCGAAGGAGGCATGTATCAGATTGCGGAAGCAATGGGTAAAGTGATGGAAGAACTGAAAATAGACGTTCATCTTGAGACATCTGTCTCTCACATAGTGACAAAGGGAGAAGAAGTGACCGGTGTAGCTACTGCCAGTGGTACGATGGAAGCGGATGTCGTCGTTTCCAACCTGGAGGCGATTCCTACGTACCGGTACCTTGATGGCACGAAGAAAGGGAAGAAAGAAGCGAAGCAGCTCGAGAAAAAGTACGAACCGACAGTTTCGGGGCTTGTATTATTACTGGGGACGAACAAAAAGTTCGAACAGCTCGAACACCACAATTTCTTCTTCTCCGACGACCCCGAGAAGGAATTCAAGGAAATTTTCGATAAAGGGAAGCCGGCCGAAGACCCGACTGTCTATATAGGTGTGTCGGCCAGATCGGATGAAACCCAGGCCCCGGATGGGAAAGATAATCTGTTCGTCCTTACTCACGTTCCACCTCTCGAAAATAAGAAAAGAAAAGGCTGGGACTGGGAAGCATACAGAAAGACGGTCATTGAGAAACTTGAACGTATGGGGCTCGAAGGCCTGGAAGACTCCATCGATTTTGAATACCAGTTCGCACCGGAAGATCTCGAATCCCTGTACGGGGCAAACGGCGGTTCGATTTATGGTGTCGTAGCGGACAAGAAGTCGAACGGCGGCTTTAAAGTACCGGCTCAGAGCGCTCTTTACGATAACCTCTACTTTGCCGGAGGTTCCACGCACCCGGGAGGCGGAGTGCCGATGGTAACGCTGTCCGGCCAGTTGACGGCGGATTTAATCAAAAGCAAACAACGATAGTTAGGAGTTCAAGTTTATGGCAGTCCTCATATTTTTAGGGTTTTTTGTTTCTGCAATCGCCACTTTTTTCATAGCTTCCAATCTTGCAGTGTTCGGCGATGCAGTAAAGGAGAAAACAAAAGCGACCTCTACTTTTGTGGGAGCTGTAATCGGCATAGCTATTTCTCTTCCGGAACTCACCTCGAGTGTGACGGCAGTTTTTATCGATACGCCGGGTCTTGCAGTCGGTAACCTGATAGGTAGTAATCTCTTTAACCTTCTGGGTCTGGCAGTGTTCGATATCATTTACCGGA
Organism: Salimicrobium jeotgali; assembly: GCF_001685435.2. Taxonomy (NCBI): domain Bacteria; kingdom Bacillati; phylum Bacillota; class Bacilli; order Caryophanales; family Bacillaceae; genus Salimicrobium; species Salimicrobium jeotgali. The sequence continues at coordinate 2,407,472 of NZ_CP011361.2, read as the reverse complement.
AACATGAAATTATGACCCGGACTACGGTGGAAAGTAAACTGTACGCCTATCTCGTCATTTTTCTGACGATGATCGTTATAGTTGCCGTGGCTTTTCCGTTGCCCACCCCCTTTCTTCACGTAAGTTATTCTTCGGTCGCTCTCGTATTATTTTATGCAGTCGGAGCCCGATTCATTAATAAGCGTACGGAATACAAAGGACGTAAAGTGAAGAACGAAAAGAAGCAGGAAAGATACCGGGACTATACCAAAAAGCAGGTACTCACCCGCTTTATAAGTCTCAGCGTTGCCATTATGGTGATGGGGAGTATTTTAACGATTACGGCTGAGGAGATAGCACAAATCACCGGACTCGGCTCTTCGTTCATCGGTGCATTTCTCGTTGCAATCAGCACCTCTTTGCCGGATGCGTCGAGTGTAGGGACCGCTTTGAAGATGCGGAACTACAATCTTGCTATCAGTTCTCTGATCGGCAGTAATGCCTTTAATATCCTCATCCTGGCCATTACCGATGTAATGTATTTCCGGGGAAATCTTTTCAGTGAATCGAGCCGGGTCAATGTAATTGTAGCTGTAGCATCGGTCGTATTTGTACTTCTATTCCTGATCAGTATTTCCAGGAAGAACCCGAAGTATCAATTTACGTACATGATCCCTTCTTTTTTGATCATAATTCTTTACTTTGCCGTAACGTTCTTTTCGTTCCAGATGAAATAGGGAAGTATGAAACAGCATAAAAAACCGAACCCTTTAATCAGGGGTTCGGTTTTTTGCTTTTTATATGGCAGGCTGTAGGCATTTCTGTTTTTCCTTCCCTTCAGAAAACAAAGGACGATCCGAAGGTAACGAAAACCTGCTTTTCCTGCCTTTGGAGGGAAGAAATCGGCAGTGAAAGTCACGTTTTCGGCATAATCCTTACTTTCGTACAGCCTTGCTTCGTGCAAAGGGAACGATTCCTGCATAATGGTCGTCATTTTCTTCAAAACAAAGGACGGATCTCGTCGGGCTGCCCGTCGGAAACACTGCAGCCTGAAATCCGCCCTCTATAAATCTATTTCTTCCTGCCGAACGGGAACCACCAGTTCCAGTGTCCGAAAAGTTTCATGAGGCTTGGTACAAGCAGCAGCCGGATAATCGTAGCATCGATGAAGATAGCGATGGCTATCCCGATGCCGATCTGCTTGACGGGAACCACACCTGTGAAGGCGAAAGCTCCTGTAATCACAATCATGATCAGGGCAGCGGACGTTATGATTTTACTCGTGTTCGCCACGCCTTCCACGGTGGAGTAGTGGTTGTCTTTCGTTTCCAGATAAAATTCTCTCATTCTTGATATGAGGAATACTTCATAGTCCATACTCAGACCGAATACAAGGCTGAATACGATGACCGGGAGAATCAGAGCAATGTCTGACTCGTTCAAACCGAGATGGCCTCCCTGGAAAAGCCACACGAGAATACCGAACGTGGAAGCAAGTCCTAAGATATTCATCAGAATCGCTTTGATCGGAATTAAAATGGACCGGAAGGCAAGCATCAGAATAAAGAAGGTGGAAACGATAATAATGGTCAGGACGAGCGGCAGTTTATCGAATATTTCATCGTATATTTCCTGGTTGAAAGCAGGGGAGCCGCCGATGCGTGCATCTTTCTCATCTTTCCACTCTCTGACAAGACTTTGAGCTTCTTCCGAATTGTCGGCTACGGAAAGATTCACCGGAAGGAGAAGCTTATCACCGGCGATGAACTGTTCAATAGCCGGTTCGAGGGCGCTTTTCGTCTGCGGGTTCTGAAGGGCAGCGTACAATTCCTCCGATGATCCGACATCGGCCGCCGAATACAGGGAGTCTACGCTATCCACAATCCCAGGGTCCGAATAAGCATCGATCTTCTCTTTCATCTCTTCGAGTCCTTCTTTGCTGAGCCAGTCTCTTTCTTCGTTGACGACTACCTGAATCGTACTGTCGGAGTCGCTGAGGAAAGTGTCTTCGATCGTTTCATAGGCACTCCTCGAATCGTAGCTTTCGGGCAGTGCGTCAATCGTCGGAATAGAGACGCTCATGTTCGAGATCGGAATAATACCGATAAGAAGAACAATGAGAGATAAGAGCGCAGTCATTACAGGACGCTTCATAATACGTTTAGCGAAAGCTCTCCAGCGTGGTACGGTGTCTTTCTCTGCAGGAAGGACGCGCAGCTTGTTGATTCTCGGTCCGAGCAGCCGCAGGAGACCGGGGAGAAGAGTAAGTGACGTGAACACGGCGAGAGTGATCACTATAGTTCCTCCGAGCGCTATGTTCAGGAAGATGTCTACATTAATGATACTCATGGCCCCGAGTCCGATGAATACACAGACCGCAGAAAAGATGATGGAACGGCCGGCCGTGCGGATCGTCGTCACAATAGCGTCATCAATGGACTGACGGGCCAGTTCTTCCCGGTAACGGTTGATGAACAGCAGTGCGAAGTCGATACTTAGCGCAAGTCCGATCATCGGAGCGATGTTCAGTATGAATACGGATAGGGAAATACTTTCCCCGGCAAGCGCCAGAAATCCGAATCCTGAAACTACTGTTACTCCTCCGATAATCAGTGGAAGCACTGAAGCGGTCAACGTTCCGAAAGCTATAAGAAGAATCAGTAAAGCGAAAGGCAGACCGATCAGTTCAGCATTTTTCAAATCCGTCTGACTGGCTTTATTGATGTCCTCCGATATGACCGGCTCCCCGGTCAGCGTTACTCCGGACGTATCTTCCGTAATAGAACGGATTTCGGAGATTTCTTCGGTGAGTTCCGTACTTTCTTCATTAAAATTGACGGCAGCGTAAGCAGTGTCGTCCTTATACATATCCTCCACGTCGAGAGGCGACTGAATAGAGGATGCTATGTTCAAATCCTCTATGCTGTTAAGTGTATCTTCAATTTTTCCGTCGTCCGCCTGCTCGAATAACACGAGGATGGTTGATTCGGGACGGTCGAAATCATCTGTAAGTATTTCCTGAACTTCTTCATATTCTCCGTCTGTGCGGAACCCGTCTCCTTCAAGGAGCGAGGGGAGGTCCAGGGCGAAATATCCAAGTACAACAAAAGCTATCAGCCAAAGGGTCAGTAATAAGGCCCGAAGCTTCACGATGCCATGAGCTAATTTTTTCATAAAAGTTACTCCTTTTTTCTTAGACTCCTCTCCTTAATTGTACTCATCTGAAGAAAAGAAATAAAATATAAAGAGTTACCGGCATGAGAAATCGGGGAAAGGTGAGAGGAGAGGTGATAGTTATGGATTTACCTGAAGAAGTAGTAGAAAGAGCGAAACGGAATATCGAGCCTTTTGATACGGAGGGATTCGTGCTTGGCAAAGGCCCGGTCCCCGCGGATATTATGATGGTGGGGGAAGCCCCGGGGGAAAATGAAGTATATGACGGGGAGCCTTTCACCGGAAGAGCCGGAAAAGAACTGGATAAACAGCTGTCCTATCTTGGCTGGACAAGGGAGGACGTTTACATTACGAGTGCGGTGAGAAGCAGACCCTACAAGTGGGAAAAACGGCCGAACTCGGAAGAAAAGCGGAAAGCGAACCGGAAACCGAACAAAAAAGAAGTGAAAGCTCATGCGGAACTTCTCGATTTGCAGATAAAGACAGCCGAACCGAAAGTGATTCTTCTGCTTGGGGGAGTGGCGTATCAGAGACTTGTGGACGAAAAAGGAAAAATTTCCGAAGTGATTGGAGAAAAACTGGAGACACCGATTTTGAAGTACGACCGGGAACAGGATACGTACATTCCTTCCGACGAGAAATATATCGTCATTCCGTTGTATCATCCGGCGGCCGTGTTTTATAACCCGGGAATACGAGACTCCATTTATGATTCTCTCGACCGTTTGAAAAGTTATTTGTAATACAACCCCCCTCCCATCTTCCACAAGAAAGAGGAGGGGGGTTCAGGATTTTAAGGGGATAGAATCAGAGATCATCGAATCCATTATCTTCTGAAACTTTCGTGTACTGCCTCGATTTCTGTTCGAAGAAATCCGACTTTCCTTCATCAACGTTCTGATAGGCACGTATCCAGCGCATCGGGTTTTTCCTGTGCTCTGGAAACGGTCGTTCGGCTCCCATCTGCTGGGCTCTTGTGTTGGCTGTAAATCGGATATAGCTGTCGAGATCCATCATTGGAATACCCGGGAAGTCTTCTCCGATAATGTGGTGAGCCCATTCAATCTCAAGTTCGGCCGCCTGCCGGAAGGTTTCTGTCGTGAACTGACGGAATTCCTCGTCATCCAGCTGCGTCTGTTCTTTAAGCGTTTCGTTAAAGATACGTGAGAACAGGTGGACGTGAATCTGTTCGTCCCTGTTGATGTAGTTGATCATCGTGGAAGTGGAAACCATTTTCTGGTTGCGGGCCAGGTTGTAGAAAAACGCGAACCCGGCATAGAAGAACAGTCCTTCCAGAACGACGTCGTAGACGCAGGATTTCAGGAAATTCTCCGGTGAGGGGTCATCGATAAAATCCTGATACCCGTCCGTGATGAACTGGTTCCTTTTCTGCAAAATGGGATCGTGTTTCCAGTAATCGAAAATCTCCTCCTGTTCCGCCGAAGGAACGAGAGTGGAGAGGATATAAGAGTAAGACTGGTTGTGTACGACTTCCTGAAAAGAAAGCACCTGCATCAGTGCCGCGAGACTCGAGTCCGTAAGATAGTCCGCGATTTTCCCTGAGTAATCCGTCTGAATAGAGTCGAGAAAAGCGAGAAGGCCGATGATCTTTTTGAAAGACTGTTGTTCGCGGTCGGAAAGCTCCGGCCACTGCTTCAGATCGTTGCTCATATTGATTTCGTCCGGAATCCAGAAATTTTGCAGCATGTTTTTATACATAGGGTAAGCCCAGGCGAATCTGGTGTCGTCCCAATTAAGAACGTTGGATGTTTTCCCGTTTATAATACCGGTGGAACGGTTTGGAGCATCGTAATCGACGAGTGTCCTTTTTTCTATAGTCATAAGTATAGACTCCTTTCAAAATTCAAAGTGATAAGGCTAAGCGGAAGGCTAAGGGAATGGGGGGATCCCCCTGAGCCTCCCGCTTAGCCTGGAACCCCTGAACGGGTGGTTCCGCTTTTGTTTTATCCAGCTGCGCCATTCAGAAGCCCATAAGATAAGTGGTCTCTCCTCGTTCGGAACAGTTCATCCGAACCCCGGAGCGCCCGCTTATCTTAGAGCTTCTAAGCGAATGGCTCCGCTTTTATTTGGCCAGCTGCACCACCCAGGAGTCCGCTGTCTAAGCAGTAGCTTCTTTTTCAGGAAAAGTCCCCTGAAAAACGAATCTCCCGCTTAGCCCGGAACCCCTGAACGGGTGGCTCCGCTTTTGTTTTTCCAGCTTCAACTTCCAGAAGCTCCCGCCATAAGCCGTAATCTTATTTTCGGGGAAGGCCACACCCGAAAAGTAAGCTTCCGACTTATGTCAGCGCTTCTACCCGGAAGTTTCCGCTTTTGTTTTATCCAGCTGCGCCATTCAAAAGCCCATAAGATAAGTGGCCCCTCCTCGTTCGGAACAGTTCATCCGAACCCCGGAGTGCCCGCTTATCTTAGAGCTTCTAAGCGAATGGCTCCGCTTTTGTTTGGCCAGCTGCACCACCCAGGAGTCCGCTGTCTAAGCAGTAGCTTCTTTTTCAGGAAAAGCCTCCTGAAAAACGAATCTCCCACTTAGCCCGGAACTCCTGAACGGGTGGTTCCGCTTTTGTTTATGAAGAGCAGCTTTCGCATTCGTCATAGGTGCTGCCGGAGGTGGAGCGTGTGTAATACGTCGTTTTCAATCCCTGAGCCCAGGCGTCGAGGTGAAGATTCAGCAATTCTTTGGCTTGGATGTCATTTTGTACGTACAGGTTAAATGATATGGACTGATCGATATACTTCTGTCTCCGGGCATTCTGAGCAATGCTCGTATGCTGGTCGATGTCATGGGCTGATTTATAGTACCAGTAGTTTTCCGGGTTCAGATCCGGTGCCGTCACAGGAATCTTGAAATCTTTTTTCTCCTCCGAATAGAATTTTTTGAAAATCGGATCGATACTGGCAGAGCTTCCTGCAATAAGAGAAGTGCTCGAGTTCGGAGCGACCGCCATAAGATAGCCGTTTCTCAGTCCGTTCCTGTTCACCTTGGAAGCGAGTGTTTTCCACTCGTCTGATGCCAGTCCGCGTTTTTCGAAAAAGGAACCTGTTTCCCAGTCGGAACCTTCGAACAGAGGATAACTTCCTTTTTCCCCGGCGAGCTCAGCACTCGCCCCGATAGTCAGATAGGCGATTTTTTCGTAAAGGTCATCGGCGTACTGGACGGCTTCCCCCGACTCCCAGGCGATTTTATTCTGTGCCAATAGATGAGCCCATCCGAACGTACCAAGGCCGATGCCGCGGTAGCGCTTGTTTGTCCGTTCCGCTTCGAGCACGGGGATGTGATTCTCTTCGATAACGTTATCGAGCATCCGCACCTGGATCGGAACGAGTCTTTCAAGAGCATTCGCCGGTACGGCTTTGCCGAGGTTGATGCTCGAAAGGTTGCAGACGACAAAGTCTCCAGGGTTGTGCACGGTAATGATTTGTCCGTTTTCCGTGTACTGGGCAGTCTGAGTCGTGGCACTCTGGTTCTGGGTTATTTCCGTACACAGGTTACTGCAGTAAATCATGCCTGCGTGGTTATTCGGGTTCTTCCTGTTCACTTCATCCCGGTAAAACATATACGGCGTGCCGGTTTCGAGCTGTCCGATCATGACGCGCTTCATAATGTCAATGGCCGGCACCTTCTCTTTGGACAATTCCGGCTCACGCACGCAGGCTTCGTACCGGTCGCGGAACGTCCCTTCCCCTTTTTGTTCATCGAAAGAGTCTTCCAGAGAGAAGCCCATCTTCGTTCTCACTTCGTGAGGGTCGAACAAATACCAGTCCTGTCTGTCCCGGACGGCTTCCATGAAAAGATCAGGCACGGAAATTCCGGTGAACAGATCGTGGGTTCTCTGACGTTCGTCTCCATTATTCAGGCGACTGTCGAGAAAAGAGAAGATATCTTTATGCCAGACGTCCAGGTAGACGGCGACGGCTCCTTGCCTCTGTCCGAGCTGGTCGACACTAACCGCCGTATTATTCAGTTGCTTCATCCACGGGAGGATACCGGAGGAGACGCCTTTGAAGCCTCGTATATCACTGCCCCGCGAACGTATTTTGCCAAGATAGACACCTATACCGCCGCCATGCTTGCTCAAATTCGCAATGGATGTATTGCTGTCATAGATCGACTGCAGACTGTCGTCCACCGTTTCGATAAAGCAGGAACTGAGCTGGCCGTGGGATTTCCCGGCGTTCGCCAGAGTCGGTGTGGCCACAGTCATGTAAAGGTTGCTGAGCGCCCAGTAGGCCTCTTTGATGTAATGAAGGCGTGAGGAAGAGCTCTCCCCGGCCATAAGATTCATTGCAATGATCAACCATCTTTCCTGAGGCAGTTCCATCGTTTTTCCATCTTTCATTTTTGCGAGATAGCGGTCATCCAGTGTCTTCAGACCGATGTAAGTAAACTGGAGGTCTTTGTTCCGGTCGAGCAGAGATTCAAGCTCCTCCACTTCTTTTTTGGTATAATGGGTGAGCAGGGACGGGTCGTAAATCCCTTCCTGGACGAGAGCTTCCATCAGCCCGTAAAGGTCGGTATACGGACTCTCCGTCCGCCGGTTTTTCTTCGCTTCGGTGTACATCGTCTCCAGATGTGCCCGGGCGGCGACATAGGTCCATTCCGGTTCGGTTTCGTCCATCTCCGCGAGTGTTTCCAGAACGACGGAAGTGCCGTCTGTGATTTTCGGGTAGACTTTTGAAAAATCGAGATGAGGGAACGTGCTCTGAAGCTGTTCGAGCCAATATTTCCAGTCCGCTGTTACGGTTGCTGACATAAGTAAGTCCTCCTTCAAGTACCTTTATAAAAAATAAAAAAATCCGCCCCCTGGACAGGAGCGGATGAAACCATGATACGGGTATATGTACGCATCATCGTTTCATCTTCTCCAACCCCGAAAAAGGTGAAACTTTCCGATGAAAAACAGACAGGTTTCCTGGCTCGTACCCGATCTTACTCCAGCCCTTCCCGTAGTAATCTACAGTGGAGATGCTGTTTCGCGGATACTTACAGTTGCGGGGGCAGCTCCGGTTTCTTACCGGATTCCCTATTAAGCTCTGTGAGCATCTGTTTTTCGATCTATATATTGTGTTTTTTAAAATATAATTACTATATATTGATTCTATCATACATAAGATTAAATGAAATAACAAGGAGGAAAAAATAATGATCGATAAAAGATGGCATGAGAAAGCGGAAGAGAAGTGGGATAATTTTTCTGGAAACTGGGGTCAGAGAAGTGAAAAAATGTGGAAAGAAGGAAGCAGAAAAACGGTTCTTCCATTTATGCAGTCCTTCGTATCTGAAGGATCTACGGTTCTTGATATTGGATGTGGCGATGGAGAGGGGAGCGAGATGCTGAGACGCTCGGGGTATGAGGTGACCGGTATCGATATTTCGTCGAAAATGATTGAAATGGCAAAAGAGCGCTGGAGCGGTATCCACTTCCAGCAGGCCGATCTTGCCGAACTCCCTTTTGAAGATGCGACCTTCGACAGCGTGATGGCCATCAACTGTCTGGAATGGGTGGCATCACCCCTGCACGGCTTGAATGAAATCCACCGTGTCGTAAAGCCTGGAGGGATAATGGTCGCAGGTATTCTTGGTCCTGCTGCCGGTCCGAGAAGTAACAGTTATCCGAGACTTGAAGGGGAAGACATCGTATGCAATACGATGATGCCATGGGAATTCGAACGTCTGGCCGGCACTCACGGGTGGACGGTTGAGGGGATGTCTTCCGTACCTAAAGAAGGAGCTCCGGAGAATCTCTCCACGCCGATGCTGGAACAGGCGGTGTCCTTCATGACGCTTTTCGCTTTGCGAAAGGCGAACGGGGACGTCTCTGAACAAGGATGACCGCTGTTACTACAAGAATGAAACCGGCCAGCTGCCACGAAGTCAGAATTTCGCGGAACACGAAAAAACTTAGGAGCGTGGCCGCCACCGGTTCGATGGTGGCTATAATCGAAGCCCGGCTCGACTCGATTTTCTCAAGCCCTTTCGTGTACAGCAGGAAGGCAAGAGTGGTGGAAAAGAGACCTATGCCGCCGATATTCAGCCAGACAGCGGGAAGAGTGAAAGTGCTTTTTATATCACCAAGTCCGGCGAATGGGAGAATGGCTATACTTGCGAATACGAATGTATACACCGTCACCGTTACCGAGGAATACTTCCGCAGGGCATACGTTGCAAATATGCTGTACAACGCATAAAAGAATCCGGACCCGAGCCCTGCCAGTACTCCATACAGGGAAAGGCTGAAACCGGAAAACGGAATCAGTCCGACGACGAGTGAGCAGCCGATGAGCGTGATGGCGAGTGCGAGAATTTTGTTCCCGGTAAACAGTTCTCCGAACAGGAACCGGGAGAATATCGTAACGAAGGCGGGGGCGGTGTACAACAGGGTAACAGCGACAGCTATGGAAGTTTCCTCCATAGCTATAAATAGACAGAGATTGAAGAACACGATGCTGATGATACCGGTGCCGATAAAATAGTGACTGTCTTTCCAGTTAATCCGGAGGTCTTTCTTCCCGTTAAAATATGTATAAATGAGCAGCAGCAGAGCGGCACTGCTTACCCGGACGGCCACCACCTGGACAGGCGTGAAGCCGTAGTCGTACAGAAATGTGACGAACAGACCGATAATCCCCCACAGAGCAGCCCCGGCTGCGATGGAGATCATAGACATGTTTCTGCTCATGGTAACCGCCTCCCGCGCTAATAAATAATAGTTCTTTCCATCTTACCAGTTCGTTACAGTTATGAGAATAAGGATTCGGAAAACCGCCGGTCACTTAAAAGAACCTCTGATGAATTGCTCATCGGAGGTTCTTGAAACAGAGGACGGTATTTTATTTGTCTTCTCCGCACGTAAAGCAGTACAGCTGTTTATCTTCCGTAACGATGCCGTCCAGGAATCCGTCCTTACAATAAACTTCTTTTCCGCAGGAAGCGCAGTAGCCGACGAATTCTTCCACAATACCCCTCCTTTTTGGATAAGAGTTACTCAGTTACGACTTCCACTTCCCAGTTTTCGTTAACATAAAGGCCGACGACTTCGGCTCCGAGGTCCCACGTTTCAATCAGTTCCACGGCGCGTTTTATTTCTTTTTCCTTCTGAGAGCGGTCCGCCGGATTCCCGGCGCAGTCGTGATGCCCCGCGATTGTGATTGTTCCTGATCCATGTTTCTCTGTAGAAACAAGAACTTTTTTCTTAATCTCTTCAAGCTGACCGGCACTGCCTTCGAGCAGGACCTTGTTGGGACCGGCTTCCGTAATCATATCGATGTATTCCACCCCGTATGTATCTTTCATCCAGTTGATGACCGGAAGCTGGACTCTGCCGTCCATACAGTTAATTGAAGTAGCAAATGACATTGATAATTCCTCCTTGTTTATAACGTTTACCCGATTGCCATTTAATTATAGCGAATTTTTTGACGAAAAAAAACTCCCGCGAATTTCCAAAGTTTAGAAAGAAAGGAGAAAGGTAATAGTGGGTAAAGAATTCAAAGCAGTCGAAAGGGGAATGTAATATGAACCAGGAAGAATTGAAACAGCATATCAGTAGTATTATGAAGGATAATAATGTAGGTACGCTGGCCACTGTTAAAAATAATAAGCCTCATACCCGTTATATGACGTTTCAGCACGACGAGAATCTGACGTTATTCACTCCGACGGACAGAGAGACGTACAAAGCGGAAGAAATCGACGAGAACCCGTTCGTCCACATCCTTCTCGGATATGAAGGGGAAGGCTACGGAGACGGATTCCTTGAAATCCAGGGTCAGGCCAACATTCGTGATGACCAGGACATCAAGGACCGCGTGTGGAACGACCATATGAAACATTGGCTCGGCGGAAAAGAAGATCCCGACTACATCGTACTTGAGATTTTTCCTGAAACGATCCGCCTCATGAATGAAAGTGATGAAACTCCACAACAGCTGGATATGTAAAGAAAATGCGTGCGGCGACTTTGTCGTCGCGCTTTTTTGATTTTTATTGCACCAGTTTTTCGTAGGCCAGCCGTTTGCTGCCTTCCGTTAAATAAATAACTCCGCAGTAGGTATAGCCGTGGCTCAGAAGCAGTTGCTGCATCGGTACGTTCCGTTCATGCGTATCCACTTTCACGCTCGGAATAGCACGGTCACGGGCCATCTTTTCTGTCTCTTTTAACAGAAGAGAGGCAAGGCCCTGTTTTTTCATATCGTTCTTCACTGCAAGCCGGTGTATGACGAGATAGTCTCCCCGGCTCATCCATTCCCCCTCGTAAATGGTACGGTAAGTCATTTCCTCACGGGGAGAGATGACTGTACTCGCTATAATAACTCCGGATTGAGTAAGTACGTAACTTTCTCCGAGCCCGATGTCTTCCGATATAGTTGCTTCATCGGGATAACCGTTCGTCCACTGGCTGATGTTCCGTTCCCGGAACTGCTGCTGGGCTTCCTGTATAATAGGCATGATTTCTGCGACGTCTTCCGCGGCTGCTTTTCTGAATTCCATACTCATCTCCCCTGTCATTCTTCAATATGGTCGATCATCTGTTCAAGCGTCTGCATAACGTGATCGTCTTTGAACGTATAGTAAATACTTGTCCCTTCCCGGCGATGTGTCACCAGCCGGTAGAGCTTGAGGGTGCGCAGCTGATGAGAAACTGTAGACTGTTTCAGGTCGAGCCCGGAAGCTATGTCGGAGACCGAGGCTTCTTTCTGACAGAGATAATGCAGGATCCGGATCCTCGTCGGATCGGAAAGCACTTTAAAAGTGTCGGCCGTTTTCTGTATCGTCTCTTGTGTGACAGATTCACTCATACTCATCCTCCTCAGCCATACTGCATAGTTCATCTTCGTATTCTATTTCAATGGTAATGTGATCCAGCCGGATATCTTCAAGGATGGAAGTGATCGCTTTTTTCGCCCTGCACACTTCCTCCTTCGTCGCTTCCGCAGCTACTACAGCGTGAGTGGAAAAGGCATGGTTTTCCCCGTCCAAAGACCACAGATGGGTATGATGGGCGGATTTGACTTCGGGAACGTTGCGGATCTCTCTAGTTATCCTGTCAAAGTCCACTGATTCCGGTACTGCTTCAAGGAAAAGTCGCATCGTTTTGATAAGATTGATTACGATGTTGTAAAGGATGAACAGCGTAATACCGATGGAAGCAAGCGGGTCCAGGATAGGCAGGTCGAAGAAAGTCATTACAATTCCGACGACCAGCACGGCTGCCCAGCCGAGAACGTCTTCGAGCATGTGCCATGACATCACCTTCTGGTTCATGGAATCTCCGCCACGGAGCCGGAAGACAGCTGCACCGTTAACGATGATACCGAGGACGGCGAGACCTATCATTCCGAGGGTACTCGGTGTCTCCGGATTCCACAGCCTCGGTACGGCTTCCGTCAGGATGAAAATAGAGCCCGTGATCAGTACGACACTGTTAGTCAGGGCCGCCAGCAGGGAAAAGCGTTTATAACCGAAAGAATAGTTGTTTGACTGGTCCTTATTCGAGTATCTCTGAAGAAACCAGGCGAGACCAAGCGAAAGAGAGTCCCCCAGGTCGTGCAGAGCATCCGAGATGATAGCGATACTGTTTGTGAGAAGACCACCGATCAGTTCTATGATCGTAAAGAAAAAGTTAAGGAAAAAAGCGACCTTAATATTTCCGGTGGTCTCATGATGATGGTGGTGGTGTGACATTGAGGTGCCTCCTTATATGACTATATGTTCATATAGTAACATACATTACGGATCATACAAACGTTCCAGCTGCTCATCCCAGGGGGGATGTTTGAGAGTATCTATAAAAGTGAATAAACAGACTGAATATGTTTACGGAGGAGATAACAATTATGAAGACATACACTAATCAATATATAAATGGAGAATGGGTCAAAGGTTCGAGCGACAAAACTATTGAAAATAAAAACCCTTACAATGATGAAGTAATTGCAACTATTCCGTCCGCAAGTGCCGGAGATCTGGATAAAGCCTACAAAGCTGCAGCACAGGCCCAACAGCAGTGGAAAGAGAAAACTCCTGCAGAGAAGCGGGACATTTTTTTGAAATGGATCGATCTGGTCAAAGAAAGAAAAGAAGAAATCGTGGAGTGGCTGATCACGGAAGCCGGAAGCACGCGGGTGAAAGCGGAAGTCGAATACAGCGCGGCTCTCGATATCATTACGGAATCAGCTTCTTTTCCGACACGCATGAAAGGGGAAATCATCCCTTCCAACACTCCCGGAAAAGAAAACAGGGTGTATCGTGATCCGAAAGGCGTAATCGGTGTAATAGGGCCATGGAACTTCCCGTTCCACTTAACAGCCCGTTCCCTTGCCCCTGCGCTCGCCAGCGGGAACGGCGTAGTCATTAAACCGGCCTCCCATACTCCGGTCACTTCCGGTCTTCTGCTTGCGGAGCTTTCGGAAGAAGCAGGTTTCCCTAAGGGACTTGTCAACGTAGTAGTCGGAAGAGGTTCTGAAATCGGTGATGAATTCATCACTCATCCGATTCCTGAAATGTTCTCGTTCACCGGTTCCACGGAAGTAGGAAGTCACATCGGGGAACTGGCCGGGAAAAACATCAAGGATACAGCTCTTGAACTCGGTGGTAACAACGCTATGATCGTGCTGGAGGATGCGGACGTGGACAGAGCTGTCGAAGCCGCCGTGTTCGGCAAATATTTACACCAGGGCCAGATCTGCATGTCCCTGAATCGTCTCGTTGTGCATGAAGATGTACACGATGAATTTGTTCAGAAATTCAAGGAAAAAGTGGAAAGTCTCCCGTACGGTGATCCTCAGGACGAGAAGACGATGGTAGGACCTCTGATCGCCAAAGACGAGGTGGATCGTATTCTTGAAGGCATCGATCAGTCGGTACAGGAAGGCGGAAAACTGCTGACCGGAGGTAAAGCGGAAGGAAATGTACTGCTTCCGACCATACTGACTGATATGGATAACGAAAAAGCACTGGCGAAAGAAGAAGTGTTCGGTCCTGTAGCGTCGGTTATTAAAGTCTCCGGTGAAAAAGAAGCGATAGAAGTCGCGAACGGTACTCCTTACGGGCTGTCCGGTTCAGTATTCACAAAAGATGTGAACCGGGGCGTGGAAGTAGCCAAACAGGTGAAAACAGGTATGATCCACATCAACGACCAGTCTGTAAACGACGAAGCACACGTAGCATTCGGCGGTGAGAAACAGTCCGGTATTGGCCGTTTCGGTGGAGAATGGGCCCTGGATAAGTTCACGACAGTGAAATGGATCGGTGTCATGAACGGGTACCGCGAATTTCCGTTTTAAAGAGTCATACTGTTTTTAAAAACCATCCGGAAGTCCGCGGTTCCAGACGGTGAGTCCTCTCTCCTCGGGCCGTGCTTCCCATTGCGGGTGGTTTCACTTTTATACTTAGGGGGTTACGTTGTGAAATTAGTTATAATTGGCGGGGATGCTGCCGGGATGAGTGCAGCGATGCAGGTAGTGCGTAACACGGAAAACCCCGAGGTGGTAGTGCTCGAAAAAGGGGAGGTCTACTCTTACGGTCAGTGCGGTCTTCCCTACGTCATCAGCGGGACCGTACCTTCGACGGACGACCTGATCGCCAGGGACGTGGAAACGTTCAGAGATAAATACGGTATCGATGCAAGAGTGAATCATGAGGTCACTTCTGTGGATTGCAGTAAACGCAAAGTGTATGGTATCAATCAGGACGGTGAAAAGTTCGAAGAAAGTTATGATGAACTTCTCGTGGCTTCGGGGGTCAGTCCCATGCTCCCTCCGTGGAAAGGAAAAGATCTCCAAGGAGTGCACGCCCTGAAGACGATACCGGATGCGAAAGAGATTATGGCGGATCTTTCCGAAGATGTGGAGAAAGTGACGGTAATAGGCAGTGGTTATATAGGTCTTGAAGTAGCCGAGAACTTCAGAGAAATCGGCAAAGATGTCCACATCATTACCCGGAGTGATTATCCGGGTTCCATGGTCGATGGTGATATGGGCAAACTGATACAAGAAGAAGCCGAAAAGCAGGGTGTGAGAATAACCCGGAACAGCTCGGTGGAAAGACTTGAAGGGGAAGAGTATGTGCAGAAAGTCGTGACGGAACAGGGAGAATTTGAAACCGACCTCGTTGTTGTGGCTACGGGCGTCACACCTAACACAAGCTTTATGAAAGGGACGGGTATTTACACTGCGAAGAACGAAGCTATCGAAGTGAACCGTTTCATGGAAACGAATCTTCCGCACGTTTACGCAGCGGGAGACTGCGCTGTGCAGTACCACCGACTGAAGAAAAGAAATGACTTTATCCCCCTCGGCACTCATGCCAATAAACAGGGACGAATTGCCGGACTGGTGTTGAGCGGCCACCGTAAATCATTTAAAGGGATCGTGGGGACGTCCATTCTGAAGTTCTTCGATCTTACGATAGGCAAGACCGGCCTTTCGGAAAAGGAAGCGGAGGAAGAAAATATACCGGTGGAAAAAGTGTACGTTGAAGCAACAAACGCTGCCGGATATTATTCCGATGAAGAACCGATGTCGATAAAGATGCTCACAGAACCGGAGACCGGAAAGCTTCTGGGAGTACAGATCATAGGACCTTACGGCGTGGATAAACGGATTGATGTTATGGCTACCGCTCTTTATAATGAAATGACTGCAGAAGACCTGCTCGATCTCGACCTTGCTTACGCACCTCCTTACAATAGTGTATGGGATGCTTTGCAGCAGGCGGCAAGACGCGTGAAATAAAATCGGAAGGAGGAAGACAGCAATGGCTGAAAAAGGCTGTGTGAAATGCGGGAGTACGAAAGCCGGGATGAAGGAAGTGACTATGAACGGTCCGGGTGTTTCAAAGATGTTCGATACGGAAAGTAACGATTTTATCGTAGTTTCCTGCGAAAACTGCGGGTACTCGGAATTTTTCAATAGAGACGTCTCGGAGGATTATAACGTGTTCGACCTTTTTTTCGGGAAGTGAGAATGGAAGTTAATTCCTGAAAACAGTTGTCCAATTCCTGTCGCTCGAGTATGATAGAAGAAACACTATACAGCGGAGGTATGGCTATTGATCAACATGAATGATTTCCAACCCATGATGCAGATGCAGGCGACGAAGAACTTTCAGGGAAACAGAGGGGTGGAAAGTCCGGGAGCCGGGCTGCAGCAGATGTTGTTTCAAAATATATTGAAGGCTTCTATGGACACGCTGCTGTCTTCAGCGGAGGAGAAAGAAGCACAGACTCCGGTTCAGATTTTTATCGGTGTCCAGGCACCTCCTATTACGGAAATCTCCGGTGAAGAGGAAAGCGAAAAGAGCGACGTGGACGGTTTGATCCGTGAAGCTTCCGAACGTTTCGGGGTGCGGGAAGATCTCATACGTTCCGTAATACAGGCCGAATCGAATTTCAACCCGGAAGCTGTAAGTCATGCAGGAGCACAGGGGCTTATGCAGCTGATGCCCGGCACGGCTGATGCTCTCGGGGTCAGGGATCCGATGAACCCGGAAGAAAACGTTATGGGAGGCACTAAATACTTACGTGATATGCTTACCCGCTATGATGGAAATGAGCAGCTGGCTCTTGCAGCCTATAACGCCGGCCCCGGCAACGTGGATAAATATGGCGGAACCCCTCCCTTTCAGGAAACGAAAAATTACGTAAATAAGGTTCTGAATATCGTGTAATCAGCGAAAATACTGGATGCAAAGAAACCCGAATAAAAGTTATTCGGGTTTCTTTGTGTCCTGAGGTCAAGCGACGGACGTCCGGAGTGCTTCAAGCCGGAACTTTGCCTCACAACACTCTTTCAGGCTTTCTTTATGTCCACTCTGTAAGGGGAGAGGTCCCGTCCCATCTCGAGATAACGGAGAAAAATCTGCGACATTTCAATGAGCCTGTTTTTTACTTCTTCATTCTCCAGCTGTTTATCTTCCGTGAAATGTCCGGGGTGGGCATAGACATAGTTTGGCGTGATAAGGCACCGGAAATAGTCCAGAACCGGTTTGAGCTGGTTCTCAATGACGAGGTGGTGCTGCAGTGTGCCGCCAACAGCAATGATGGAAACAGGTTTGTAACGCATGGCGAGCGGGGAAATAGCATCAAACACGTTCTTCAGTGCTCCTGGTATTCCTCCCTGAAACACAGGGGTGGCTATGACATAGCCATCGGCCCGTTCGATGGAAGAGATCAGTTCCTTCATATCATCGTTGTACTCCTCGGGGGGACGGCCATCGACGAACTGAAGGTTATAGTGTTTCAGATTTATATTATTTATCGTTATGCCCGATACGTTTTCTTTTAAATAGGTTTCCACAGGGGACAGCATCCGCTCCGTTTTCGTACCGGTAAGCGTACCGTTCAGTAATACAATATTCACGTTCGTTCCTCCTTCGCGAGAGACACACTTCTACTTAATATAGTAAAGCATACAACTTTCATAGGCAATTAAGAAAAATGGTGGTGAAATTTATGAAGATGTGGAGAAGGATCAGGTTTCTTTTCAATTTCCGGAAGTCGATTCCGTTTCTGCTTTCCTTTTTCCGCTCCGGGGAAGTGAGGGGAGCGAAGAAAGCAGGGGCTTTACTGTTCGTGACGTTATATTTTCTGTTTCCCTGGGATGTGATCCCCGACTTCCTGATATTTTTCGGGGTGATCGATGACGTGACGGTACTGACGTTCATCCTTCAGCGGATCGTACAGATGGCTCCCGCTTCCCTGAAAGAAGACTATAAGTTATGAGTGGATGTTTAACCCCTCCGTTTATAAGGTATACAACAGAAGGGAAGAGAAATTATCAAATTCAAGGAGTGATTCATTTATGAGCGATGTAATGTTCACAGCTCACGCAACGGTAAAAGGCGGCCGGAACGGTCACGTAAAATCCGATGACGGTCTGATCGATCTTAATCTGGCACAGCCGGGAGAAAGTAATGAAACAGGATCCAACCCGGAACAGCTCTTTGCAGCGGGTTATTCTGCATGCTTTGACGGTGCGCTGAATTTGGTAGCGGACAAGAAGAAAAAAGATATCGATTCCGAAATCACAGGTGACGTCAGCCTGATGAAAGATTCTTCGGATGGAGGACTTAAAATCGGGGTCGTCCTTAACGTTACAGTGAAAGGTGTATCCCAGGAGGAAGCGGAAGAGCTTGTTAATGAAGCTCACAAAGTCTGCCCTTACTCCAAAGCGACAAGCGGTAACATTAACGTGGAATTGAACGTAAAAGCTGAATAGTATGCTGTAAAGGTCCGGGCGTTTTCTGCGTCCGGACTTTTTTATGTGCAAAAAATAAGGTATGATAAAGGGCGAATGTATGTTTTGGGGAAAGAGGTTTTTTAATATGATGGCACCAGGCCACCAGGTCGTAGGGTTCACGTTCGGCGTAGCAGCCGTAACTATGCTGCCCGCTCTTCCGTTCCTTCCCGAGCGACCGCTGGAAGTAATAGCGTTTTTTCTGTTTGTGCTGTTCGGGGCTCTCGTACCCGATATCGATACTCCCCGTTCAAAACTCGGGCAGAAGTTCTGGAGAATTCTTATCACCATTTTCACGATTACCCTTATCGTCTACCTGTTCGCTCCTTCCTTTTTTGATACATATAGAGAACCGCTGAAGACGTTCGTGATGCTGCTGCTTCCTGTGCTTCTCATGATACGTGGACACCGGAAGATGACTCACTCTCTATTCTTCCTTCTGTTTCTCGTTGTGTACAGCTATTTCGTCCAGTGGCTGCTCGGTCTGCCATGGTATTATTTCGGTGGTCTGATCACGGGGAGTGCTTCCCATTTGTTCGCCGACTATATTACGAAGCGGGGCATCCCTCTTTTCTACCCTTTCAGTAAAACTCACTATTCTTTTTTCATTACGTTCAGAACGGGATCTATCGTCGAAAAAATTCTTACCTTTCTTCTCGTAATTGTAAATGTATGGTACTTACTGTTGGCTTTGTAGAATAGTTTGGTACAATGAAACAGGCAACTATAAATGAATATGAAGGAGTATTGGCGTATGTGGGAATGGAAAAATATATACAGAGGCCTCATGATGGGAGCGAGCGACGTTGTTCCCGGGGTGAGCGGAGGCACGATAGCCGTAGTTTTGGGGATATATGACCGTCTGATCGAAGCGGTGAACGGTTTTTTCAGTAAAGAATGGAAACGTCACCTGAAATTTCTTCTGCCCCTGGGGCTTGGAATCATAACTTCCATCCTCATGCTTGCGAATCTGATCGAATGGCTGTTCGAGCACTATCCGGCTCAGACGAAGTTTTTCTTTCTGGGTCTGATTATCGGAGTTCTTCCGTTTCTCAGCCATAAAGCGGATGTGAAACATAAGTTCAAAACGAAGCACTATATCCTGATGCTTATAGGGGTCGTGCTCGTCAGTTCGCTCGCCTTCTTTCAGCCTGAAGAGTCTGGAGCGATGAGTAATCTGTCGTCAGGTGCTTATATTCTTCTGTTCTTCTCGGGGATGATTGCGAGCAGTGCGATGATTCTGCCGGGGATCAGCGGCTCTTTCCTTCTCCTGATCATCGGAGTATACTCCACGGTTATCGAAGGGATTTCAAACTTCCAGCTGGACGTTATGGCCGTCGTCGGAGCGGGTATCGTGGTCGGTATCATTGTCATGAGTAAAATCGTGAAGTTCTTCCTCGATCACTATCCTTCCGGAACGTACGGGGTGATTATCGGGCTTGTGCTCGGATCGGTGACGGTCATCTTTCCGGGAGTGCCCGCCGGTGCTGTTCCGGTGCTTATCAGTATCCTTGCGTTCTTGGGCGGTTTGCTTGCCGCGTGGGGACTTGGTCGTGTAGAGTATAAATAACAGAGAGAGGAAAGGGGATAATTATGAAAGAACTTAATACTACAGAACAGTTTCAGGCTGCAATCGAATCGGAAGAGCCCGTTATTTTGAAATTCGAGGCGGACTGGTGCCCGGACTGCAAACGGATGGATATGTTTATCGGGGATATCCTGGAAGAATACAACACGTACGAATGGTTCGTAGTCGATCGTGATCAGGTGCCGGACATTGCCGAGAAGTATGAAGTAATGGGGATTCCGAGCATCCTCATTTTCCAGAAAGGCAAAAAAATCGGTCACTTGCACAGCGCCAATGCAAAGACTCCGGAGGAAGTGGAAAGTTTTCTCCAGGAAACTCTTTAATAATAGAGAAAGGACCCGCGGTGGAAACACCCGGGTCTTTTTTTGGCCTGAATCGGGATAATGCCGGTAACAAAAAGCTGCAGGAAAAATTCCTGCAGCTACAGCATGATGTGATCGAGATAGGTGGTAATGGAAGTCTGCTCCGTAACGAAGAGCTGACCGTTCGATAAATGGAATGATTCCGAACCGTCATCGGGGAAGCCGAACATTTTCCTGAACACTTCCGCACTCTTCTTACGGTCAAGTCCGGTCCCGTATTCGACCGTCGTATCAGCCAGAGGGTTGATGTAGACGGAATCCTGAGGAAAATTATCCCCTTTCCATTCGATCAGAAACGGCAGCGGTACGGACGGGTGGGCAGGAAAAAGCATACGCCACTCAAGCAGTGACCCGTCTTCCTGCTCCCGGGAACCGGGGAAAGGGCCTTCGTAGTCGATTCCCTGACGATTGTACATCTCCAGAAAATCATCCATAGCGTCGGTGCAGAGAGCAATCTGGATAGTGCCTCCGGTAGGCTCCTGAAGCATCTGACGTATGAGAGGGTTTTCGGACTTTCCGGCTTTCTGAGTATCGTTAACTCCGAGCCACTCGATATAGAAACGATTATCGAAAAAGCAGAGGTCGTTATGCGTCCCCCAGCCCGGATGTGACCCTCCCTCTTTTCCCTGGAGACCGTAGCGGGAAGTGAAGGAAAGCCTCTCTTTTTCGGTATCGGGTGTAGTAATGACGATATGGTCGATTGCAAGCATAGTACTATCCCTCCTGTGTCAGGTTAAAAGCATCTGCAAGCAGTTTGTAAGAGTGGAGCCTCTCTTCGAACGGGTGGACGATGGTGTTCACCATTATTTCATCTACTCCGTAGGTATCGGCAAGAGATTCCAGTTCCTGTTTCACTGTTTCTTTATCTCCTACTACCATCCGTTTCCGGTTTTCCCTGATTCTTTCCTGCTGGAAGAAAGAGTAGGAGTAGTTGAACGCTTCTTCCGGTGTCGGGAAGTGATGACGTACGCCTCCCTGTTCAATCAGCAAAAGAGCCAGATCAAGGCTGGAAGCAAGATATTCGGCCCTCTCCTGTGTATCCGCACAAACAGCGAATACGGAGACGTTCCCTTTAGGTTCCGTCTGCTGGATGGAGGAGGTGAAATGGTTGTTATACCTGTCCATCGCGCCCATGCCTCCGTGCCCGTTGATGAAATGGGCGAAAGAGTAGGAAGTACCGAGGTCCGCTGCCAGGCGGGCACTCGTTCCACTGGATCCGAGCATCCAGAGTTCGGGGGACGTATCTCCTTTTGGAGTAGCGTAAATATTCATTCCTGCAGGGTCTTCCCCGTGCAGGTAACTCATGAGCTGCTCCACCTGTTTCGGGTAATCCTCGACCCTTGGGAGTTTACCGCGGTTCAGTGCCAGGTTGACATTCGGCATGCCGCCTGGTGCACGCCCGACACCAAGATCGATACGACCGGGGTGGAGCGTCTCAAGAACGCGGAAACTTTCCGCTACTTTGTAGGCGCTGTAGTGAGGGAGGAGGACTCCTCCCGTCCCGACGCGGATGCGTTTTGTATGTGCGGCGAGATGGGTCGCCAGAATCTCAGGGGCGGAGCCCGCCAGACTATTCGTACTATGGTGTTCAGAGACCCAGAGACGGTGATAGCCGAGCCGGTCGACGTGAGAGGCGAGTTCCGTCGTCTGTCTCATAGCTTCCTGTGGATTCGAGTCTGATAATATCGGTGACTGATCTAATACACTCAGTTTCATAAGTATCGTTCCTTTCATTTGTGTAAAACGTAATAAATAGCTGACTTTCCCTGTAGGAAAAGCGTTACTTTAATCGTGGCACCGGAAACCGGGAAATGCAAACAAAAGACCCTCCCCGGACGGGAAGGGAGGGTGGGGTGCGAAAATATAAACGATACAGGCACGCCTTCAGTCATCTGTTTATAAGACCGAGCAGACCGTAAGTGAACATCGTTTCCGAATCCCCGGTAAAGAGACGTTTCAAGTCCAGATTTTCGGCGTCGAGAGGAGAGACGAACGGGGTGCCGGCGGTGAGCGTCCCTTTGTTCTTTAGCGCCAGCCACTCATCCGGCTGCACTCCTTCCGTGATTTCTGTTTTTTCTCCCTCACTTAACCCGGTCGTCACCGGCCTTTTCTCTAAACTCCCCTCTTCATTCATTATCCAGACAAACGGAGGAGATTCTGTAACGAGAGTCTTTTCGAAAACAGCGGTCGTCTCCGGGGAGCTGGCTGTTATGATGTCCAAATTAGTGTGATAGCCGGCAAGGAGTTCGTCGGTATCTGTCGTGATAGCTGCTTCGAATCCGTAGCTGCTTTCTTCATGCAGACCGGAATCTTCTGGGAATTCGTGGAGAAGTGAGACCTTCCCTTCTGCGATTTTGTCATCCTCCGGTGTTTTTGCCAGTATGGACATTCCCTCTGTCACATCTGCTCTATCGGATTCTGAAAGTTCCCCCTGAATAAGCAGTTCGCTGGACTGGATGGTAAGTACAGGATTTTTGAGAGTTTCGGCTACGTCGGAGACTGTCCCTTCGAATGTACTGGTGACGGCTATAGTCTCGCCGCCCTGCTCCAGCTGATTCAGCCGGTCTTCGAACATGGCCAGTTCGGCCTCTTTCCGGGTGAGCTCCATTTCTTTTTCTGCTGTCTGTTCTTCCTTTTCGAATTCAGTTTCTACGTAAGTGGAAGGAGCAGGGTAATCGTAACTCTCATCTTCTATGTCGGTGTCCGGCTCTTCGATGTTGTAGAACCTTACGTCTCTGAGGTAATCTTCGATAGCCCTGATCTCCTCTTCCAAAAGCGTAATCTCCGACTCCAGTTCCCGCCGTTCCGCTTCATAATTTTTCACTTCATACTCGTACAGTTCTTCCCCTTTTTCGACTTTATCCCCTTTTTGTACGAGAAAGCCGCTGAAACTTCCTTTCTCTTTATCGAAGTACACTTCCTGCCGGTCAGCGGAGGAAAATACTCCTTTTGTTTCTACGTATTCGGAAATGTCTGCAGTGAAACTGCGCGACCACTCTTTCACATAGGATTTCTCGGCTACTCTGTTCTGATGGTCGAAAAAGATAAGCAGGATGTTAGCTGCGATGAGCAGTATTACTGCAGTCCCGGCTATACGTCTTTGGATTTTCTTCTTTCTCTTCATATGTACACCTCTTTCTTTTCTCTTTATCTCAGCAGGTAAACAAGTTCCAGGTCATAAAAACTCAAGGCTGCCGCTCCGCTCCACAATAGAAGGTGCCACAGGATGATACCGGTCCAGATCCATACCGGGCGGGTGGCGGAAATCTTTTTCAGGGAGGAAGCCTGAAACCAGATGATGAACAGCTGGAAAAGAGAAGCGGCCCCGGCAAAGCTGATGATCCACGTCAGTTCTGTAAAATAGGAAGCGATGATACCGAAAGAAAGAGGGGAGAGGGACCAGTCCAGTCCCGCATATGTAAGTAAAGGTATCCAGGTAATACGCTCCAGAAGCATGACAAGCAGAACATTCATCTGTACGATCAGGATTTTTTTATAGGAAGCACTGTTGAACAGCCAGAAAATCAGAGTGGAAAAGAAAAGGATAAAAGTGAAAAACAGCAGGGAGTAGCCGATTCTTCCGATCATGAACCAGGCTTTCCGCCATTCATATTCAAAAAGGCTCAAGCCGGTCATGTTCGCCGAGACAGGAGCTGTTCCGAGTCCGATCCAGGCTGTCCAGACGAACGTAAGGATGGTAGCGGCAAGCAGGAAGATAAGGGTGAGCCACACCTTCCGCATTTTCTTCGCTTCATTCAGTTTCCACAGTTCATCATCATGCCTGAAAAACATTTTCCATAAATTCACAGAATATACCATTGAGTCCATCCTTTTCGTCTAAGTGTAGTATGAAACCATTTTAACTGAATTTACTATAACTTACCAGTTGCCTTACAACTGTCTTGGCCCCATCTATTGTTTAAAGAAGGGCAGGAAAGGAAATGCTATCCATAGCGTACCTTTAAGGAGGAACATGACATGGCTAGTTTTGACAGAGGCTTACTGGTCTATCAGGCGAACGCCGGTCAGGCCGAAATCGAACATAATTTATCCCAGGTGCTGCCGGTACTTGCAGAGGCGGTGAAAGAACTGAGCACCGTACAGACGGATAGTATTGAAGATCTGCACGAGACGGCGAAACGGTACAAAGATGAGATCGACGTATTTTTCATCCTGGGCGGGGACGGTACGGTCCATGAATGTGTGAATATCTTTGCAGAAGAAGAAAACCCTCCCAGGTTCGGCGTGCTGCCGGCAGGGACGTGCAACGATTTTGCGAGGATGCTCGGAATTCCGATGGATTTGAACCAGGCCGCCCGGACCATTGTAAACGGGGAAACGAAAGCGGTCGACATTGGCAAAGCGGACGGTCGCTATTTTGCAAATTTCTGGGGAATAGGTCTGGTTACGAGAACGTCGTATAATATTGATGAGGAACAGAAGGACAGTCTCGGAGTACTGAGCTACTTCATAAGTGCTTTCAAAACGATGAGCGGGGCGGAGACGTTCGAGTATCAGCTGGAAATCGACGGCCGTAAGACGGAAGGCGAAGCCGTGATGCTTATGGTAATGAACGGTGCTTTTATTGGCACCCGCCAGGTTCCGGATCCCGAAGTTAAACTCGATGACGGTTATTTCAACGTAATGGTCATCAAAGATTCGAACTTCCGGCTGTTCCGGGAACTGATGACGATGAATCGTCCATGGACGAAGGAAGAGAACTTCCGGGAGCTGGAGTACAAAAAAGCTTCTCACATAAAAGTCACGACGGATCCGGTGGAAGAGGTGGACCGGGACGGGGAAATCGAAGGAGAGACTCCTTCGGAAATTACCCTCCTCCCGAAACACCTGTCTTTCCTTACCGGCGAGAGCGGGACTCACGTAGCTTTTGAGGAGTGAGGCTTGAAAGCGACGGCGATTCCGAGTGGATAGGTCACATTTTCGCGCGGCGGTTCTATCAGCACTCCTTCCTGATAGTAAAAGGAAGTCCGTTCGTATGCTGTGAACAAATCTCTGAACTCTTCCGATGTAAGCTGATGGACATGGAAAGGGGAACGGGTCGGCTTCCCTCTTCCCTGACCGAAGGGAGTGGAGACGAGAAGCGTTCCTCCCGGTTTCAGAAGACGATAGTAGTTACGGAGGAGCTTCTCCTCTTCCGCGATATGTTCAAGTGTTTCAAAGCTGACGATACAGTCGAAAGTACCGAGTTCATCCGGCAGAGTCTCCCCGGTCGCGTTATAGACGTGAAAGGAAGAATTCGGATGGTAATATCTCCCCCTGGCATAGCGGATAATTTCTTCATTTATATCCACTCCGATAACTTCCCTCACTTTTCGCTTTCTTCCTTTAGCAATCATGTGTGTGCCGTACCCGGCCCCGCAGGAAAGGTCCAATACCCTTCCATACATATAGCGGAGAGCAAACTGATAACGTGCCATATGTTCGAGAAGCATATTGTTTTCGGGTTTCGTGAATTCCGGTATGACCCTTTCTCCCGTATCTTTAAGCATGCCCTTCCACCGCCTCCCCCCGTAATGAGTATATATTCATTATGACACATACGCACTCAAGGCAACAGGTTTGACAATAGTAAATAAGGATATCTATACTTGCTAGTAACGATAATAACAGGAGAGGACGAAAGGCCATGGATGAACAGGAACTTTACAGAAAGAAAAAAGAGGACCCTTCTCTTAAATTGTTCGTAGTGCTGGCGAAGGCGGAGAGAGCGGTCGCCGATCTAGCTAAAGATGACATTCAGAAACATGGCTTGAACCCTACGGAGTTCGGAGTGATGGAACTGCTTTTTCACCAGGGTGAGCAGCCGCTTCAGAAGATCGGAGAAAAGATTCTTCTCGCAAGCGGCAGTATTACGTATGTAGTGGACAAACTCGAAAAGAAAGGCTACCTTGAACGTGTGCCCTGCCCTACGGACCGCCGTATCACTTATGCTGCAATCACCGGAAAAGGAAAAGAGCTGCTGAACCGTATTTTCCCCGACCACTGGAAGCGCCTTGAAACAGTTATGGGAGGGCTTACGACTGAAGAGAAGGAACAGATAATTCCTCTTATCAAAAAATTGGGGATGCACGCCGAAGAATTGAAAAAGTAGGAGGGAAGGTCTCCTGCTTTTTTGTTTGGGTTTTTATAACCTCGGGAAAGGGAAAGGACAGGCATAGATATATGGCGGGAGGTATACGTGGATGAATGTACTCATTATTGGTGCCGCAGGGAAAGTAGGCCAGCTGGTAGTGGATAAATTGAGCCGGACGGCTTATACACCTGTAGCTATGGTCAGGAGTAAAAAACAGAAGGAAATGTTTGAGAATAAGGGTATAACCGCCGTTATGGGGGATCTGGAAAAAGATTTTGAATCTGCCTATGCGGATGTGGATGCCGTAATATTCGCAGCCGGGTCCGGACAGGATACCGGGGCCGAGATGACGATTATAATTGACCAGGAAGGTGCAATCAAAGCGGTAGACCGGGCCGTACACTTCGGAGTGCAGCGGTTTGTCATGCTCAGTTCCATGGCAGCAGACCGCCCGGAAGCGGGAAGCCGCGAAATCAAGCACTACCTGTTTGCCAAGCATAGAGCTGATGAATACCTGAAAAAGTCAGGCGTACCTTACACTATCGTGCGGCCGGGACCGCTTACCAGCGAGACAGGGACAGGAAAAGTATTCCTTAATGAACACGTGAACGGAGGGAATTCCATTTCAAGAGAGGATGTAGCCTCCGTACTTGTTGAAGCTTTAATGCAGCCGAAAGCGGAAAACAGAAGTTTTGACGTAGTGGAAGGCGACACACTTGTAGAAGATTTGTTTCGTCACTGATACAGAAAAAAATGGGACGATCTGGAGGGTTAAATAATGAGTGAGGGAAGTATTGTACTGTACACGAGCAGACCGTGCGGACAGTGTGACAAAGTGAGGGAATTGCTCGATTCCTGGGAGGTGGTCTACGAAGAAAGAATGCTTTCCGAAGACCCCGGGTATTTGAAAACACTGCAGGAAGCAGGAATCTACGGCACGCCGGTTACGTTTATAGGAGACGACCGGGTGCTCGGTGTACAGGAAAACAAACTGAAGAAAAAAGTGGGCGCATAGGAAAGGGACGGACGAAGCTCTGTCTCTTTTTTTATGCGACAGAAAGGTTTGTTTTATCATTGAAAAGGAATATAATGGTGGTCTGAAGGAAAACGGAAAACTTGTCGCGGATAGACAGGAAAAGAGGAGGAGTCTATGAGTAATAAACCGCCGATACATACGAAATTTTATTACGGCTGGGTGATCGTCTTCGTGGCCGCATTAAGCGTGTTCTTTTCCGGGCCGGGACAGACCTATTCA
Organism: Salimicrobium jeotgali; assembly: GCF_001685435.2. Classification (NCBI taxonomy): domain Bacteria; kingdom Bacillati; phylum Bacillota; class Bacilli; order Caryophanales; family Bacillaceae; genus Salimicrobium; species Salimicrobium jeotgali. Next base: position 2,379,768 of record NZ_CP011361.2, on the reverse strand, counting down.
AATTCCATTTTTATCGACTATTATATTGAAGACTTCGGTTTCAGCCGCTCCACAGTTTCCGGGCTGTATTCAGCCGCTACACTGGTAGCGGGTATTACTCTGTTTACGGTAGGGAGAATGGTCGATCGTTTCGGTCAGAGGGTAATGATGATCGGGGTGGGCTCCGGATTAGCACTCGCTTTGTTCTGGAACTCGGCTATTACCGGGCCGGTTATGATGTTCGTCGGCTTCTTTCTGATCCGGTTACTCGGGCAGGGATCGATGACGCTGGTTCCGAATACCCTGGTCCCCCAGTGGTTCATCAAAAAGAGAGGGCGGGCCCTCAGCGTAATGGCTGTCGGTACGTTCGCAAGTTCTGCCCTGTTTCCGCCTTTGAACGCATGGCTCATCGAATCTTTCGGATGGCGAAGTGCGTGGGTGATTCTCGGTGTCTCCATTCTGGTGCTGTTCATTCCGGTAACTGTATGGCTGGTTCGCAATCAGCCGAAAGATGTGGGAGCCCTTCCGGACGGGACGCCGCATAAAAAACCGGGGGACGAGGAGATCAGCGGTGAAATCAGCGAAGTGAGCTGGACATTGAAACAGGCGATGCAGACGAGGACGTTCTGGTTTATTCTCTTCTGTGTTATGGTACCGGCTCTTGTGAACACGGCCGTCACCTTCCACGTCGTATCAATCATGGATATGAAGGGTCTCGGGGTCGGCATAGCGGCTACCATACTTACCGTGATGGCGATCGTAGGTTTTCCCACGACCTTTCTTACCGGTTACCTGGCAGATCGTTTTTCCATCCATTACATACTGGCCATCACTTTTTTCGGGCACATCCTTTCGCTCGTCCTCCTGTTTTTCACAAGCTCCACCCTTCTCGCCTTTTCTTTTGCGGTGGTGTGGGGAGCGGTGAACGGATTTGAAAGGATAGCCCTTAATATCGTCTGGCCCAATTATTTCGGCCGGACGCACCTCGGAAGTATCAAAGGTCTGGCGCAGACGGTCATGGTTATAGGATCCGCCCTCGGCCCGCTTCCCTTTGGTATATTCTTTGATCTGTTCGGGGGTTATCAGGAGGCGATACTCGCTATCCTCATCTTCCCTGTAACGGCAGTGATTCTCGCTCTATTGTCTCCGAAACCGGATCCTCTCCAATACGGAGTGACCGGCGGGGAAGGAACGTAAGCTGAAAAAAGCGGAAGGCCGGGTGCATCCGGCCTTCCGCTTTATTTATGCTGCAGTTGTCTAATCTTTGTAAAAAGCCACGACGAGCCCGCCTTCTCCTGAATACGTGGAGATCAGAGGGCCCATTTCGGTGATCATCGATGATTTGAACGGATAGGCGGACTGGATTTTTTCCAGCAGGGCTTTTGCATTCTCTTCATCATTACAGTGGGAAATGGCGATCGTTTTGTTTTCAAAGCCCCCCGTATACTCCCCGATCTGTTCCACAAGGCGACGTACCGCTTTTTTGCTTCCGCGCACCTTTTCCGTAACGTCGATGTCCCCCACTTCTTCGGTCGCTTTCATGAGAAGTTTGATATTGAGGGTTTTGGCGATGGCCCCTTTCACACGGTCCAGTCGTCCGCCTTTGATGACGTTCTCGAGCGTCTTCAGAACGAAGAGGGTCGTCGCTTTCTCCAGACGCTCTTCCATATGGGCGACAAGGTCCGGAAAAGACATCTCTTCATTAATCCTTTTCACGGCATCGTCTGCCAGAAGAGCCACACCGCAGGAAGCGGTCTTCGTGTTGATGACGGCGATCGTACGGTCCGGTTCCTCCTCCAGAAGCATTTTTTTGCCCATTTCCGCATGCTCGTACGTACTGCTCAGCCCCTGCGTCAGGGCCAGGTTCAGAATCGGCACGTCAGATTGGACGGCTTTGAACGCTTCGTAGAAATCGTTGGGGCTCGGAGACGAAGAGCGCGGGAGTTCATCGGCAGCCTTCAGTTTCCTGTAAAATTCAGGGAGATCAAGGTCGACGCCGGTCTTGTATTCCTCTTCGCCGAAATGGAGGTTGAGCGGAACTACTTTGATATCATGTTTTTCAATGAAAGAGGAAGGAACGTCAGCTCCCCCGTCGATAACGATTTGAACTGTCAAAACGGTTCACCTGCTCTCTCTTAAAGTTGATAATATAATAATTGTAACAGAAACTTACCCCCGTTTCCTCGCCGAATACGTCAGGGTCGGTTTTCTTTTTACGCTCGTGCTCAACAGAAAAATCATCAGTCCGAAGATGACGACGGCCCCGCCGAGGAGCTGCGTCCAGCTCAGATTTTCTCCGAAGAGAAAGTAAGCGAGTATGGAAGCTCCGACAGGCTCGAGCAGGACGGCCATTGATATTTTGGACGTGCTCACCCATTTTAATGACCAGTTCAGCAAAGAGTGGCCGAGGAAGGTAGGGATGAGTGCAAGAGACAGGAAGACAAGCCACTGATTCCCGTCATAACCCGCCAGGGAAGCGGGGGAGGGAAGGTTGTAAATAAGTAAGGCCACGGCAGCCATCCCGTAGACGAGCCACGTGTACGAAGTGAGAGTCAGACGCTTTCTTACGCTCTGTCCGATCAGGAAGTACCCGGTTACCATCATTCCTCCGAGAAGTGCAAGCACATCCCCGTACAAAGCCCCTCCTCCTGTCTGGAAATCTCCCCAGCCGATCACGACGCTCCCGGTGATGGCGATCATCATACTTAAGACGGCCCCTGCCGAAAAACGTTCCCGGAAAAAGAAATATGTTCCGAGGAAAGCGAAAATCGGCTGAAGGGAAACCAGAACGACAGAGCTTGCGACAGATGTATATTTTAACGATTCGAACCATAAAATGAAATGAGCTGCCAGAAAAATACCGGCCAGCATTGAAGATAACGCATCTTTTCTTGTAATGGACGATAAGTGATGCCGATGTTTCAAAAGCACCCATGGTGTCATGATCGCAACGGCCAGGCCGAGCCGGTAAAAGGCTATGACAGCAGCGGGTACATCTCCTGCGAGCCTGACGAATATAGCCGAAGCGGAAATGGAAAGGACCGCTACGGCAAGGACGGCATATATAGCTGTAGGAGGTCTTTCCAACGCGATTCCTCCTTTATTTATGAAAGGTATTATCATTCTACCACATAATATGATTGAAAAATAAGGAGAAAGGGTGTAGAATGATAATAGTCAATTAACAAGTGAATCCGTTTGACCACAAAAGCCCCTCCAGAATAAACAAGTGGCAGAAGGCTTTTTTTATTGCGATAAAGGATTTTTACACAAAAGGAGTATGCAAAGAACGTGACTAAATTTAATTCATTAGGTTTATCAGATCCGATTTTGAAAGCTTTAGATCATATGGGATTTGAAGAAACGACACCCATTCAGGAACAAACGATCCCTCTTGGAATGGAGGGTCATGATGTTATCGGCCAGGCTCAGACAGGTACTGGTAAAACAGCAGCTTTCGGAATCCCTATGATCGAAAAAGTAGACAAGCAGGTGCGCGGCGTACAGGGTCTTGTAATTGCCCCGACACGCGAACTTGCCATTCAAGTAGCGGAAGAGTTGAACCGTCTAGGTAAAAACGCAGGAGTACGGTCACTGCCAGTGTATGGCGGTTCGAACATGGAACGTCAGATCCGTGCACTTAAAAACAACGAAATCGTTGTTGCTACGCCGGGACGTCTCCTCGATCATATCCGGAGGAAAACAATTAAGCTTGAACAGGTACACACTTCTGTACTTGATGAAGCAGACGAAATGCTTAACATGGGCTTCATCGAAGATATCCGTGACATTCTGAAAGCTCTCCCGACAGAGCGTCAGACGCTTCTCTTCTCCGCTACTATGCCGAAAGAGATCCGTGATATTGCAACAACGCTCATGAACACGCCGAAAGAAGTTAAGACCAAGTCAAAAGAAATGACTGTATCAAATATTGATCAGTATTATGTGGAAATTGCCGAGAAGCATAAATTCGACGCATTGACACGCCTTCTCGATATTCATGCACCGGACCTTGCGATCGTTTTCGGTCGTACGAAACGCCGTGTGGATGAAGTGGCAGATGCCCTTCAGGTTCGCGGATTCCGCGCAGAAGGTATCCACGGAGACCTTACTCAGGGTAAACGTATGTCCGTATTGAAGAAATTCAAAGAGGGCCGGATTGAAATCCTCGTCGCTACCGATGTGGCAGCGCGTGGTCTCGATATCTCGGACGTGACACACGTCTATAACTTTGATATTCCACAGGATCCTGAAAGTTACGTGCACCGTATCGGCCGTACCGGTCGTGCCGGACGTAAAGGGGAATCCATTTCTTTCGTCACGCCGCGTGAGAAAGATCAGCTGAACCTGATTGAGAAGCTGACGAAGAAAAAAATCGAGAAGCTCCGTGTGCCTTCTTATAAAGAAGCACAAAAAGGACAGCAGGACATCGCAGTCACGAAGCTTATCGAAAAAATGAACGCAGATGATATTAATGACTACAAACAGTCGGCCAGCGATCTTATGGATCAGTACGAGGCGCAGGATCTTGTAGCGGCGGCTCTGAAAATGCTGACTAAAGAAAGACAGGAAACGCCTGTACGTCTGTCATCGGTACAACCGATCAGCACGAGAAACGCTAAAGGCGCCAAAGGCGGGAGACACAAGCGCGGTGGAGGCGGCCAGGGCCGTACCTCCCAGCGGGGTAATTCGAACAAACGCCCTTACAATAAGGGTGGCAACAAAGGGAGAAGTAAAAACTTCAACCAGAACAACAAAGGTAAATGATAAATAGAAGATACGTGATTCGGCTTTGCGCCGGGTTCGCGTATCTTCTTTTTTTGCTGCTATTTCCGGATATGAAAAGACTGCCGGATAATGATTCCCCGGCAGCCTGTAAATGAAGATATCAGCGTTTTTTATGTTTAAATTTATGTCTTGAGCTGAGTATGGAAATAATGAGAGAAGTGCCCAGTACAAGAGAAAGAAAGAACAGACCCCACAGAAACCATGAAAGCAGCTGGTACCCTTCATCCGGACGGAAAACGGAAAGAAGCAGGGAAAGAGCAATAATGAAGGAAGCGAGAAGCAGCGTGACTGCAATCCGGTTTACCATCATGTGAAAATGGGCGACTATATTCTCCCACCCCTTCGGTTCTACTCCGACGCTCATCCCTTTCCGCATCATACGCTTGATCATGAGCGGTGTTTCCGTTCCGATGTCTTTCCAGAGTTTTGCATACCTCCACATATCCCGGCTTACATAATCCGGACGATACCTTTCTTTCATCCATCGCTTCCCCTGCTTTTCGATGGTGTTGTGCAGTTCGAATCCGGGATCGATTGCCCGGGCGGTACCCTCCGCCATGATGAGCGTCTTGAAAAGCAGAGCGGAGGTGGGTGGAAGTCTCAGGTGATAGCGGCGGAGAAGGGTGAAAATTTTGCCGAGCACCTCTCCGAGCGAAATATCTTCAAGTACGCGTCCGGAAGTCCGGTACAGCAATCGCTTAATGTCGGAGATGAGAGCATCTATGTCCGTGCCCTGGACGGGTTCGATTGTAATATCGAGAAGAGCGTCGGTGAGAAGTTCAGCGTCGTTCGACGAGAAAGCAAGGGCGATATTCATAAGCTTCTGACGGGTTTGCTGATCAATGGAACCTACCATGCCGAAATCAAGAACGATCAGTTCGTGATTTTCGTTCAGAAGGAAATTTCCCTGATGGACATCCGCATGGAAAAATCCGTCCTCGAAAATCATTTTGAACAGCACCTCGGCGGAAAGTTCGGCGATTTCTTTTCTCGTTTTCTGAAACCCGGGATCCTCTTCATGTTTTTCACGGAACTCCCCGAACCGCAGACCCTCCATGTATTCCATCGTCAATACGCGGGAAGTGGTCCGTTCGGGGTCGGTGAACGGGATGATGACGTCCGGCCAGTCCTCGAAGTTGCGGGAAATCTGACTGATATTTTCGGCTTCCCTCAGAAAATCAAGCTCTGCCCGCATTGTGCCTGCGAATTCGTAGTACAGATCTTCAATCTGTCTCGTTTCTTCGATTCCCGGAAAATGCACGAGCCGGTGGCTGAGCCTCGACAATATTTTGAGGTCCAGCTCCACCTGCTCGGTGATTCCGGGCCGCCTCACCTTCACGACTGTTTCTGTCCCTTCGATCGTTACGGCTTTGTGTACCTGACCTATAGAGGCGGAGGCCAGTGGTTCCTCTTCTATGTGTCTGAAATGCCGGGAAATCTCCTTCAGTTCCTCTTCAAGGACGCCCCGGATGCTTTCGAATGGCAGAGGAGAGACACCGGTCTGAAGCTTTTCAAGTTCAGCGGTTATTTTTTCGGGTAGCAGGTCATGACGAGTGGAGAGAATCTGGCCGAATTTGATGAACGTCGTGCCGAGCTCTTCAAAAGCCTGGCGCAGGTGGACGCCCGTCGTGGCCCGGTTCCTGGCTTTTCTGAGTCCGGCTCCTTCAAGAACATGGCTCAGTCCGTGCCTCGAAAATACTTTCAGAACTTCACGATACCGCCTGGATGCTGACAGTTTCATAGGCGCCTCCTTTCCAATTTATCTTCAAAAGAAAAGAAAAAGTGCTTTTCCACGTTTTTTACCGGAAAAAGAATCCGGGTTTGATGTTTTTCAGCAAAGGAGGAGCCAGTGCCAGCCCTCCTATGAAGCCGAATAAGTGGCCGAGGACGTTGATGTTCGGTTGCAAAAACGTCATAATTAGTCCGAGAACGATGAATACGCCGATTATCTGGGAACTGGCCTGATCCAGAAGGTCTTTCCGGGCAAACAGCATGTAAGCATAGATCCCGAACAGCCCGAAGATGGCTCCAGAGGCCCCGAGATGGGAATGAAATGCCCCGGGGTCTGCGGCATACGTTCCTATATTTCCGGCAATACCTGCCAGCAGGTAGGCGATGATGAATTTCACTTTTCCGAGCATACGCTCAAGCGCCGGCCCGAACAGTACGAGAGTGAAAGAGTTGAAAAGCGTATGGGAGAGTCCGGCATGAAGGAAAATCGGAGTAAGAAGTCTCCAGTACTCCCCCTGACTGACCAGGAAGTTGTTTCCAACCCCGAGTTGCTTCCATTCTACCGCAAAAGGGAAAGAGAACACATCCATTATCAGCCACAGAAGGATGTGCAGGCCGGTGAGAAATGCGATGACCGGATAAAGCTTGAGGAAATCATTGAAACTTTCGGTACGTAAAAACATGGGCGGTCTCCTTTGTGTACAACATGTACTTTTTAAGTGCTGCCTGCTTTAGGGGAAAGCACGTTTCCCTCACCCCGGACGAGGGGAAATTACTATAAGTAAAGGACAGGATGAACAATGATTACAGGCATCGGAATAGACGTTGTGGAAATTGGTCGTATTACAAAAAGTATAAAGCGAAACCCCCGGATTATTCAACGAATATTGACTGACCAGGAGCAGAGGAGGTACTTCTCCCTTTCCGAAAAGAGAAAAAAAGAATTTATGGCGGGCCGATTCGCTGTCAAAGAAGCTGTCGGGAAAGCGCTCGGAACCGGGGTGGGACGCATAGGTTTCCGGCAGATTGAAACAGATGCAGACGGTTACGGTAAACCCGTTCTTACCGTGAAGGGGCGGGAGGATGTGAATTTTTTCGTCTCCATTTCCCACAGTGAGCACTATGCAGTGGCGAACGTGGTAGTGGAGAGGATATAGTTTTCTTTAGCTTGTCCGAATAAAAAAACGATCCGGGAGGGATGAATGTGCAGATAGTGCGTGCAGAGGAAATGTATGAGTGGGACAGACGGGCAATGGATGAGTACGGACGGGAAGGCTATATTCTGATGGAAAATGCGGGGCGTGCCCTCGCCGGAAGAATCCGGGAGAAATTTCCGAAGGACGAGAAATTCCTCGTGCTGATCGGGGGAGGCAACAACGGAGGGGACGGCTACGTTATCGCCAGAATTCTGAAAGATCAGGGATTTGGCGTTACAGCCGTCCAGGTAGTGCCTGATGAGAAGATTGAAGGAGACGCCCTTTATCACAAAAATGTGTATACGAAGAGCGGGTATGATCTTGCTGAACTCACGGAACAGGAATGGAACCGAGGCACAGTAGTTATTGATGCCATGCTCGGAATAGGGGTGAGAGGTCCTCTGCGGCCTCCTTTCGATGATCTCGTCCGCGACGTGAACCTGTCCGGGATGCACAGGGTCAGTATAGATATCCCATCCGGCTTGCCTGCGGATGAAGGGGAAGAGGAATTCGAAGCGGTGAAAGCGGACACGACGTTCATCGTCCAGGCACCGAAGCTTTCTCTTTTCACCGAACATACCTCGGGTTACTACGGGGAGGCGGAAGTGGTGGATATCGGTCTCCCGCCTCTGTCAGTCACGGACCCGGAACGGGAATGGCAGGCGGAAGAAGATGTGAAAGAAGGCTACCCTCGACTCCCTGCCTCTGCCCATAAAGGTTCCCGGGGGAAAGGACTTTTGATCGGAGGAGCACAGATGATGCCCGGTGCCCTCGTAATGGCAGCGAAAGCTTCCATAAGAGCCGGTGCCGGTCTGACGACGGCGGCGACTGTGCCCGGCAACATCCCCTCTGCGGCAGGAACCCTGCCTGAAGTGATGTTTATGGGAACAGAAGAGGCGGATGGCGTTATATCCGGTATAGATACTGACTCGCTCACAGGAAAAGACGGCGTCGCTGCAGGTATCGGCATGGGACGAAAAGAACCGGGTCGTGCTGTCATAGAAACACTTCTTAAAGAGACGAAGGTGCCCCTTCTGATCGATGCGGACGGTCTGTATCACCTCCGCTTCCTGCTGGACGTGCTGAAAGAAAGGGAGGAAGTGACCGTAGTTACTCCGCATGTGAAAGAAATGGCCGACCTTACCGGTGAAAGTACGGGAGAAGTGAAACGGAATCCTTTTTCGATAAGCAGTAAATTCGCGCGTGACTACGGAGTGTATGTCGTTCTGAAAGGGCCGCATACGATCATAACGGCTCCGGAGGGGCGGCAGATTGTGGAATCCTCCGGAAATGAAGGTCTGGCAAAAGGAGGGAGCGGCGACGTGCTCACCGGTATCCTGCTGACGATGCTGATGCAGCATGAACATCCTCTGGAAGCTCTTGCAAACGGCTGTTTTCTCCACGGGAAATCGGCCGAACTGCTGACAGCGGGAGAGAGAACGGTGTATGATCTGCTCCCGACGGACGTTGTGGAAGGGTTGTCCTCCGTTTTTCGTACGTATATTAAGGAATAGGGGAAAAGCGCTGATTTACCGGTTGAGACGGTAAAGGCGCATAAACGACGAAAGAAACCAATAAAGTGGGAGATGGAAGAGATGGAAGAGAAGTTTTACCGGGATTCTTTTGCGGAAGTCGATTTGGATGCCATACATTATAACGTCCGGCAAATGAGAGGGCGTCTACCTGAAAAGACGGGTGTTTATGCAGTTGTGAAAGCGAACGGATATGGACACGGGGACATCCAGGTGGCCCGGACCGCTATCGAAGCGGGGGCTGAACGTCTTGCCGTGGCACTGCTGGATGAAGCGTTCCGGTTAAGAAAAGCCGGCATAACCGTGCCGATCCTGGTCATGGGGTATACGCGCCCGGAAGATGCTTTGCTTGCTGCCAGGGAGAACATCACCGTGACCGTGTACCAGAAAGAGTGGATTGAACGGGTCAAAGACACGGGAGAGACGCCCTTGCACGTCCATCTCAAAATCGATACGGGTATGGGAAGAATCGGAGTCCGCTCGGAGGCGGAGATGGAGAGTGTGCTTTCCGCCCTTCGCAATACAGAAAACGTGCAGCTTACCGGCGTATTCACTCACTTTGCCACCGCGGATGAAGGAGATCTGTCTCATTACAGGGAACAGAATGAACGCCTTACCCGTCTTCTTGAATATTTCGGTGAGTCCTGGAGCGGGGAAGTGGACGTACATACGGGGAACAGTGCAGCCGGCATGAGATTTCCTGGACATATGTTTCAATATGTGAGGTTCGGAATCGGCATGTATGGTCTTTACCCCTCCGGAGAGGTGAAAGAGGAGAGGCCGATAGATCTGCAACCTGCCTTCTCCCTTCACAGTACACTCATCCACGTTAAAAAACTCGAGGAAGGGGAAGCAATCAGTTACGGCGCCACCTACCGGACTGACCCGGGTGAGTGGATCGGAACGGTCCCCTTTGGGTATGCGGACGGATGGATCCGCAAACTGCAGGGGATGGAAGTGCTCGTGAACGGAAAGAGATGCGAAATCGTGGGACGTATCTGTATGGATCAGTTCATGGTGCGTCTGGATGAATGTTATCCGACGGGAACGGAAGTGGTCCTCATCGGCAGGCAGGAAGATGAGGAAATAGAGATGGACGAGGTCGCCGATTATGTGGACACGATCAATTACGAAATTCCGTGCCTCATCACCGGTCGCGTTCCGAGGATTTTCAAAAGAAATAATGAGGTGATTTCCACGTCTCACAGACTCCAGCATCCTCTCGTCTGATCTTCAAATAGCTCTTTGCATTCACCCCTCTGCAATGGTACTATTATAATTAGCAGATGACTGGATTTTTTAGAGAGAATCGTGGAGGTGTATCGTTTGTCAGAGAGCATGGAGGAAATTGTTCTTAGAGTTCCGGAGACCCTTCTGAACGAAGTGGACAGTTACACAATAGAAGAAGAGTGCGATCGAAATGATTTTCTTTGTCAGGCAATAAGGATGTATTTGCGTGAGAAAAAAGAACGGCAGATTCGGGAATCTATGTGTCAGGGGTATATGGAAATGGCTAAAATCAATCTAACTATCGCTTCAGAAGCTTTCCAGGCTGAAGAGGAGGCGGAGCACACCCTCGAGCAATTAGTGAGCGGGGTGTGAATCCTTTGATGGTCAAACGAGGAGACGTTTATTTCGCTGATTTGTCACCGGTAGTAGGTTCTGAACAAGGGGGAGTCCGCCCTGTGCTTGTCCTGCAGAACGACATCGGGAACCGTTTCAGCCCCACTGTAATCGTAGCGGCGATTACAGCGCAAATACAAAAAGCTAAACTGCCTACTCACGTAGAGATCAATGCAGAAAAGTATCAATTTGAACGGAATTCTGTTATATTACTGGAACAAATCAGAACGATCGATAAACAGCGTTTGACAGACAAGATTACACATCTGGATGAATCGATGATGCTTCGTGTGAACAAAGCCTTACAGATCAGTTTGGGGCTTATCGATTTTTAGGAGACTGCTTGCTGGCAGTCTCCTTGTTTATTAAGGAAATTTTTAACACAATATTCAAAATAATACATTTCGGGCATCAATAATACTTAATGTATTCCGTTTAGTACACCTGACAAAGTATTTTTGTTAAAATAAAGGCAGTAATAAATTCAAACGAAGCTTTCCATAGCGTGGAGGTAATGATAGATGGAGAAGATTTTAAAAGACGTAGTATTGGATAACAGTGATGAAATAGTACGGATGTGGATTGAACAGGTAAAGAAGAATCAGGGCGGGGCCTTTTACCAGTCGCTTTCCGATGAGGCACTCGAAAATACGAACCGGGAGTTTGCGAACGCGATTTTCGAAGGCATCCAAAAAGGAAAGATAGCTAAAACGCCGCTCGATGAGTTTGCGGAGAAACTGATTAACCTCGGCTGGCCGCTTACGTATCTAACAGACGGGATGCAGGTCTTCCGCAGGAGCGTTGTTAAGTTCATTATCCACAAATGGGAGGATTTTGATTTCTCTGAAGCCGATAATTACTTCGAGCTCGGCGACGATTACTTCCCGTGGGTGCTTGAGAAAGTGGATGAATGGGTGGACCCGCTGGTGAACGAACTGGTGTCCGAATACTCGGGCAGCTGGGAGAACATCGTCTCCCTTCAACGGATGGCTCTCCAGGAGCTCTCTGCACCGCTTATCCCGGTAATGGATAACATTACGATCATGCCTCTGATCGGTACTATAGATACCGAGAGGGCGAAAATGGTTATGGAAAGCCTGCTGGACGGAGTGATCAAACACAACGCCGAAGTCGTACTGATCGATATTACGGGTGTGCCGGTGGTCGACACGATGGTGGCTCACCATATCATCCAGGCGGCAGAAGCTGTACGTTTGATCGGCTCCCGCTGTATTCTCGTCGGAATCCGTCCGGAAATCGCCCAGACAATCGTCAACCTGGGCATAGACTTAGGAAAATTCCCGACGAAGAGTTCCTTGAGGAAAGGCTTCCAGACAGCGCTTGAGCTTACGAACAGGGAAATAGTCGAAGGTATGAACCGTGAAGAAGAAATAGAAAATCTTATAGAGTCCCTGGATAGGAGTGAAGAAGAATGAGAATTCCAATTCTGAAACTGCACAATTACCTGCTGATATCCATACAGACAGAACTTGATGACAAAACGGCTATCCAGTTTCAGGAAGACCTGCTTGAAAAGATTCATTCAAGTGGAGCCACGGGGGTAGTCATTGATCTGACTTCTGTCGATATCGTCGACTCCTTCATCGCCAAAGTGCTCGGCGATGTCGTAACGATGTCCGACCTCATGGGGGCAAAAGTCGTACTCACCGGTATACAACCAGCTGTCGCAGTGACCCTGATCGATCTTGGCATTCATCTGCAAGACGTACCGACTGCGCTGGATCTTGAACAAGGGTTGATAAAGTTGCGTCAAGAATTGGAGGAGTAAGGTATGAGCGATCAGTCCTGTGTATATATAAAAAAGGAATGGGATATCGTGGCGGCAAGACAGATGGGCCGGGATATCGCTACACAAGTAGGTTTCAAAACGGTGGATCAGGCCAGAATCGCAACAGCCATCTCAGAGCTTGCCCGTAACATATACCTGTATGCCGGCGCCGGTAAGATTTGTTTTGAAGCTATTGAAACCGTTCAAAAGAAAGGGGTAACTATAAAAGCTACCGATGAAGGACCCGGAATCAGTGATCTGGCCCAGGTGATGGAAGATGGATACTCCACCTCCGGAGGCCTTGGTGCAGGTCTGCCCGGGGTGAAGAGGCTGATGGATGAATTCGATATCATTTCGAAGTCCGGCGAAGGAACCACAATCGAGTCTACGAAATGGCTCCGATAACAAGGGAGGGTGAACAATGAACACGTTAAAGCTGGACCTCGAGAACTACCGGAATCTGCTCGATGAGTACATCCGTACGAAAGATGAGCGTGCTCTTTATCAAGCGGAGCAGTTCAGTAAGCAGTCGATGCAGCAGAACATTTCTCCGGAAGAGATAATAAACGTGCATCTGCGTTCGTTGCAGGAACTATACCCTGAACTGCCTGATTATATTCTTGATTCCTTCGATTTTTTAATGGAAACGATGATGTCCTATGGTCTGGCTTATCAGGAATTTCAGGCTCTGCGTGAAAAACAGCTGGAGCTCAAGTCTGAAATAGCCGTCGCTGCCAATATGCAGAAAACCTTATTATCTACTGTGAAACCCGAAATGGAAGGGGTGGACATCGGAGCGTTAAGTGTCCCTGCCAGACAGATGAACGGAGATTACCACCATTTCGTCGTGGATGATGAAGGTTCGCTGGGTGTTGCAGTAGCCGACGTAATAGGAAAAGGGGTACCTGCGGCTTTATGCATGTCCATGATCAAATACGCGATGGACAGCTTTCCGGAGTTGCGTATGGATCCGAAGTATATACTCGGCAGCCTGAACCGGGTCGTTGAAAGAAACGTGGATTCCAATATGTTCATTACGATGATGTACTGTATGTATAACACGGAATCCAGCACCCTCACGTACGCCTCCGCAGGGCACGAACCGGGTTTTTATTACCATAAAGAAAAAGACGAGTTCGAGGAGATCTCCGCTCCCGGACTTGTGCTGGGTGTATCGGCCGATGCCATGTATGAACAATACGATAGAAAGATGAACAAAGGCGATATGCTTGTGCTGCTGACGGACGGGGTCACGGAATGCCGCAAGGGGGATGACTTCATTGAACAGGAAGAAATCCTTGAAGTCATCCGTGAGTATAAACACCTTTCGTCTCAGGAAATTGTAGAAAGTGTTTATAAATACTTCGAGCGGCTGCAGGATTTTCAACTGCGGGATGATTTCACACTGATTGTCCTGAAAAGGGATGTTTAGCCGGTCGTGAGTATGGGAATGAAGATGATTAGTTACTTTGAGGAAACACAGGGAGGAGTGTCTTAAGTGAATTTGAGCATAGATGTTACAAAGCCCGAAGAGAAGCATTCGGTTATGACTCTGGACGGGGAAGTGGACGCCTTTACGGCTCCGAAACTGAAACAGGAACTGCTTCCGCTTACAGAAACGGAAGGTGCCCTGGTAGAGGTGGATCTTGGTGCGGTCAACTATATGGATTCTACCGGCCTCGGCATTTTCATCAGCGCCCTTAAGTCCACGAAAGAACACGGGTCCGATATGAAACTGATTCATATGCACGAACGGGTGTATCGGCTGTTCAAGATAACCGGTCTTACGGAAATAATGGATATCAACACATCAGTCAGAGGTGGAATGTAATGGTTAATGCTTTTGATTTCATTGAAGTGAAAGTTCCTGCAAAACCGGAATATATCGGGGTAGTCCGTCTTAGTATCTCCGGTATTGCAAGCCGCATGGGATTCAATTACGAAGACATCGAAGATCTGAAAGTCGCGGTATCAGAAGCGATTACAAACGGTGTGGAACATGCGTATAAAAGTGATGAAGATGGTGAGTTGACTATAGGTTGTGGGGTTTATGAAGATCGTCTGGAAATCATGGTGGCCGACCATGGAGGAAGCTTTAATCTGGAAGCCGTCAAAGAAGAAATAGGACCATACCAGCAGGAAGATAACGTGGAAGAACTCCGCGAAGGCGGATTCGGTCTGTTTCTTATTGATGCCTTGATGGATAAAGTGGAAATCAAGAGTGAGCATGGAGTGATCGTACTTATGACGAAGTATCTCCATGAAAACGAGGTGGGCCGTGATGGCGACCAAGTCTCAACATCACAATGATGAAGTATATGAGTGGATAGCGTATCTTCAGGAACACCCGCGTGATGAGGAAATACAGGAGAAAATCGTACTCACCTATAATGATCTTGTGGAATCTATCGCACGGAAGTACAGCAAAAACAGTACTATCCACGAAGACCTTGTACAGGTAGGAATGCTCGGACTGCTGGCCGCTATCAGAAGATATGACCCGTCGTTCGGGAAATCGTTTGAATCGTTCGCCATTCCTACTATTATCGGAGAGATAAAACGTTTTATCCGGGATAAGACGTGGAGTGTACACGTACCAAGACGTATTAAGGAGCTCGGGCCGAAGATCAAAAAAGCATCGGAAGAACTGACGAGTGATCTGCAGCGTTCCCCTTCCGTACTGGAAATTTCCGAATATCTCGAAGTTTCTGAGGAAGATGTGCTGGAAACGATGGAGATGGGCAAAAGCTACAAAGCTCTATCTGTCGATCGTAAAATAGAAGCGGATTCTGACGGAAGTACGGTGACAATCCTTGATCTCATCGGTGATCAGGAAGATGGATATGAAAATATCGATCAGCGCATGCTGTTGGAGAAAGTACTCCCTATTCTCAGTGAAAGGGAGCAGGAGATTCTTCAGTGCACGTATTTCAAGAATATGAGCCAGAAGGATACCGGAGAACAGCTCGGCATTTCACAGATGCACGTTTCCCGTCTGCAGCGCCGCGCCCTGCGTAAACTGAGAGAAGCTCTTCAGTCCGAATCATCCGAGGCGTTCCGCTGATGTCGGATACAGCTTTGAATGTGGCAACGTATCAAAAACCGAAGCAGGGGAATTACTACTGTGGAGACAGTTTCATCTATAATGAAACGGAAAATAATTTCATTTGTGCACTGGCAGACGGTCTGGGCAGCGGAGAACTGGCCAAAGATGCTTCCAAAGCTGTTATGCAGGTGATAGAAGAGAATCCGGACGATACGATCCGATCACTCATCGAGAAATGTAACCGTGTTCTTGACGGAAAAAGAGGCGTAGTGCTCGGCATCCTTCGTATTGATAAGAAAGAAGGAACGTATGCCTATTCTTCCATCGGGAATATAGGTATTGTCGTTGTCGACGGCTCCGGCAAAAAAAGCAGGAATATCCCGCTCCCCGGTTTTCTCGCCGGCTACCCCAGAGAGTTGAGGGTGAAACGCGGAGATCTCGAGAAGGGAATGCGGTTCCTTGTATTTTCGGATGGCGTGGATGAGAGGAAATTATCCAAGCTCTTTTACCGGGCCCACACTGTTCAGGATCTTATCGAGCAGTACGATATCGAGTTCGGGGAATCGCGTTCGGACGACACGACCCTCATCGCAATGGAATATAGCTGAGTTCCTCATTTCCGAAGGCGGGAATGGGGAATTTTGTATTTCACGTAACGTCGTGATTCCCGGTTTCTGCCGGTAGATTTCTGTTAAAATGAAAAGAAGAACGTTTAGGGAGGAAGAATGAGTGGCAGAACAGACATTGATTCAGAAGGTAGCAGGACAGACATCCATCAAAGAATCTTCCGTCAAGGAAGTGCTGGCTTTACTCGAGGAAGACTTCACGGTACCGTTTATCGCCCGGTACCGGAAAGACATGACGGGCGGTCTGGATGAAGTCCAGATCAAAGATATTGAAGACAACTATACTTATGAACAGAACGTACGTAAAAGAAGAGAAGAAGTAACGCGCCTGATCGATGAGCAGGGCAAGCTGACGCCGGAACTTGAGAAGGAACTTCAGGAAGCTTCGAAACTGCAGCGGATCGAAGACCTTTACCGTCCATATAAGCAAAAGCGCAGAACGAGAGCAACAGTAGCGAAAGAAAAAGGGCTGGAGCCGCTCGCTGAACTGGTATGGAACAAATCTGATTTATCCATCGAAGAAGAGGCCCGGAAGTATTATTCCGAAGAGAACGATTTACATACGCTTGAAGAGGTACAGCAGGGAATACAGGATATCGTGGCAGAGTGGGTGGCGGATGAGCCGGAATACCGTGATCATATACGGAATAAAACGTATGACGGCTCTCTTACTTCCGAAGCTAAAAAGAAAGAGAAGGATGAAAAAGGGATTTACGAAATGTATTACGAATTCCAGGAGTCCCTTAAAGCGGTAGCCTCCCACCGCGTGCTCGCCCTGAACCGTGGAGAGAAGGAAGATGTACTGAAAGTGGCGGTGCTGCCGCCGGAGGAGAGAATACTCGACTATCTCCACCGGAAAACAGGAAGTGCCGGGGAGAAGACGGGCATTCTTCACGCAGCTGTCGAGGACGGGTACAAGCGGCTGATCAAACCTTCCGTGGAGAGGGAAATACGGAATGAACTGACGGAAAAAGCGGAAGAACAGGCGATTGACGTGTTTTCGAAAAATTTGAGGAGTCTTTTGCTGCAGCCTCCTCTCCAGGGAAAAACAGTTCTCGGCATCGATCCGGCTTACAGAACCGGGTGTAAACTGGCCGTCGTGGATGAGACCGGTAAAGTTCTTGATATTGCAGTCATTTTTCCGACTCCTCCCCGTAAGGATTATCAGGGGGCGGAGAAGAAAGTACAGGAATTGATGAAAAAGCACGATATTGAACTTTTCGCCATCGGTAACGGAACAGCTTCCCGGGAAACGGAACAGTTTTTCGCAGGACTGATTCAGAAACACAGCTGGGACGCTCCTTACATGATTGTGAATGAAGCCGGGGCCAGTGTGTATTCGGCATCGAAACTTGCCCGCGAAGAATTTCCGGATTTTCAGGTGGAAGAAAGAAGTGCCGTCTCGATTGCCAGACGGGTGCAGGACCCGCTCGCCGAACTGGTGAAGATCGACCCGAAATCGATCGGGGTCGGACAATACCAGCATGACGTCAGCCAGAAGCGACTGAACGAATCGCTCACTTTCGTCGTGGAAACGGCAGTGAACCAGGTAGGAGTGAATGCCAACACCGCCTCTTCCTCTCTTTTGCAGTACGTCTCCGGACTGAACAAGACAGTCGCCGGAAACATCGTGAAAAAACGAGAAGAGCTCGGGAAGTTCGCTACCAGGAAAGACTTGAAAAACGTACCGAGGCTGGGAGCGAAAACGTATGAACAAAGTATCGGATTTTTAAGACTGCCGGAAGGGGAGGATCCTCTGGACCGGACGCCGATCCACCCGGAAAGTTATCCGGCGGTCCGTAAGCTGTTGGCAGAGCTTGACCTGGAAAAAGAAGACGCCGGGTCTGACGTACTCGCCGGGAAGCTCGCGGGTATAGATCTGAAACATACGGCGGAGCAGCTTGATGTCGGAGAGTGGACCCTCTCGGACATAATTGAATCGTTGAAGAAACCGTCGCGGGACCTTCGGGATGATCTTCAGAAGCCTCTGCTGAAAACGGACGTACTGACGATGGAGGATCTGGAAGCCGGTATGGAACTTGAAGGAACGGTGCGGAACGTCGTGGACTTCGGAGCTTTCGTCGACGTCGGCGTGAAACAGGACGGACTCGTCCATATATCCAAACTGGCGCAACGTTTCGTCAAGCACCCGATGGACGTAGTTTCGGTCGGAGACGTAGTGACGGTCTGGGTCGAGGAAGTCGATCTGAAAAAACAGCGCGTAGCTCTGACTATGGTGAAAAAATCCTGAGTTTGGGGTGCGGCTAAGTACGGGCAGGCCTTCCGCGGGAGGTCTGCCATCATTTGTGAAAAGAGGAGGGATGGATGTATGGAGGATGAGCAGCTGCTGGAGTGGACGAAAGAGATATCGCGGAGAGACTTTGCGCGCGAGTTCCGTGATGACATAAGATTCAATCCCCGTCTCCGTACTACAGGCGGAAGATATATCCCGAAGGAAAGACGTATTGAAATCAATCGTTTGTACCTGGAAGAATGCGGTCCGGAAGAACTGGAGGGGATCATAAAACACGAGTTGTGTCATTATCACCTCCATATAGAAGGAAAAGGATATCATCACCGGGATGCAGACTTCCGTCGTTTAATGGAAGAAACGGGTTCACCAAGACATTGCACTCCGCTCCCCTCCTCAAAAAAACAGGACTTCCACCATTACAGATGTCGGAGATGCGGTGTTACGTACAGACGGAAGCGCCGTGTGAATACGGATAAATACAGATGTGGCAGATGCAAAGGTATTTTAGAAAAGGTGGATGATGGATATTGACGAATTTGAAGCCGCGTGTTAAGTTAGTATAGCCGTTGAAAGCGGAACGGCGAAAAATCATATTTTCATGCAAATATGATTGACATAACCTTTCATATCATGTAAGATGTTTTACGTCGCTGGTTATTGCGACATCATATTCCACCGTAGCTCAGTGGTAGAGCAATCGGCTGTTAACCGATTTGTCGTAGGTTCGAATCCTACCGGTGGAGCCATATACGGAGAAGTACTCAAGTTGGCTGAAGAGGCGCCCCTGCTAAGGGTGTAGGTCGCGTAAGCGGCGCGAGGGTTCGAATCCCTCCTTCTCCGCCATTATATGGCCCGTTGGTCAAGTGGTTAAGACACCGCCCTTTCACGGCGGTAACACGGGTTCGAATCCCGTACGGGTCATTAGTCCGGTCCGGTAGTTCAGTTGGTTAGAATGCCTGCCTGTCACGCAGGAGGTCGCGGGTTCGAGTCCCGTCCGGACCGCCACTATTTAAATGATTGGGCTATAGCCAAGCGGTAAGGCAACGGTTTTTGGTACCGTCATGCGCTGGTTCGAATCCAGCTAGCCCAGCCATTTTTCTTTTTTGATTTTTCTCTTGACTTTCAAGTATGGAAATTATAAAATAGTTTTTGCGCTTGAAAAACGGATATAATTGAAAGTTTTTAACAGGGAGCCATTAGCTCAGCTGGTAGAGCATCTGACTTTTAATCAGAGGGTCGGAGGTTCGAGCCCTCCATGGCTCACTTCCCTGCGGGTGTGGCGGAATTGGCAGACGCGCTAGATTTAGGATCTAGTGTCTTACGACGTGGGGGTTCAAGTCCCTCCACCCGCACCATTTCATTTCTTTATATGCGGTCGTGGCGGAATCGGCAGACGCGCTAGGTTGAGGGCCTAGTGGGAGTTAATCCCGTGGAGGTTCAAGTCCTCTCGACCGCATTCATCAGTATATAGGCGCCCGTAGCTCAATTGGATAGAGCGTCTGACTACGGATCAGAAGGTTAGGGGTTCAAGTCCTCTCGGGCGCACTGTTTTCTTCTTACGGGAAGTAGCTCAGCTTGGTAGAGCACTTGGTTTGGGACCAAGGGGTCGCAGGTTCGAATCCTGTCTTCCCGACCATCGTTACTTCCAATAACTTAATGCGGGTGTAGTTTAGTGGTAAAACCTCAGCCTTCCAAGCTGATGACGGGGGTTCGATTCCCCTCACCCGCTCCATTTTAACTAATGGGCCTGTAGCTCAGTTGGTCAGAGCGCACGCCTGATAAGCGTGAGGTCGGTGGTTCAAGTCCACTCAGGCCCACCATGAATTAGATCTTTGAAAACTGAACAATGTTTTATGCCATGCGTCAATTTTTTGAACGAATTATGATTGAGCTAATCAATCTCTTTTATGGAGAGTTTGATCCTGGCTCAGGACGAACGCTGGCGGCGTGCCTAATACATGCAAGTCGAGCGCGGGAAGCGAGCAGAAGCCCTTCGGGGCGGACGCTCGTGGAACGAGCGGCGGACGGGTGAGTAACACGTGGGCAACCTGCCTGTAAGACCGGAATAACCCCGGGAAACCGGGGCTAATGCCGGATAACCCAACGGTTCTCCTGAACCGATGGTAAAAGGATGGCCTTTTGGCTATCGCTTACAGATGGGCCCGCGGCGCATTAGCTGGTTGGTGAGGTAACGGCTCACCAAGGCGACGATGCGTAGCCGACCTGAGAGGGTGATCGGCCACACTGGGACTGAGACACGGCCCAGACTCCTACGGGAGGCAGCAGTAGGGAATCTTCCGCAATGGACGAAAGTCTGACGGAGCAACGCCGCGTGAATGATGAAGGTCTTCGGATCGTAAAATTCTGTTGTGAGGGAAGAACAAGGATCGTGCGAACAGAGCGGTCCCTTGACGGTACCTCACGAGGAAGCCCCGGCTAACTACGTGCCAGCAGCCGCGGTAATACGTAGGGGGCAAGCGTTGTCCGGAATTATTGGGCGTAAAGGGCACGCAGGCGGTTCCTTAAGTCTGATGTGAAAGCCCGTGGCTCAACCACGGATGGCCATTGGAAACTGGGGAACTTGAGAACTGAAGAGGAGAGTGGAATTCCACGTGTAGCGGTGAAATGCGTAGATATGTGGAGGAACACCAGTGGCGAAGGCGACTCTCTGGTCGGTTTCTGACGCTGAGGTGCGAAAGCGTGGGTAGCAAACAGGATTAGATACCCTGGTAGTCCACGCCGTAAACGCTGAGTGCTAGGTGTTAGGGGGCTTCCACCCCTTAGTGCTGAAGTTAACGCATTAAGCACTCCGCCTGGGGAGTACGGCCGCAAGGCTGAAACTCAAAGGAATTGACGGGGGCCCGCACAAGCGGTGGAGCATGTGGTTTAATTCGAAGCAACGCGAAGAACCTTACCAGGTCTTGACATCCTTGGCTACTTCCAGAGATGGAAGGTTCCCTTCGGGGACCAAGTGACAGGTGGTGCATGGTTGTCGTCAGCTCGTGTCGTGAGATGTTGGGTTAAGTCCCGCAACGAGCGCAACCCCTAATCTTAGTTGCCAGCATTCAGTTGGGCACTCTAAGGTGACTGCCGGTGACAAACCGGAGGAAGGCGGGGATGACGTCAAATCATCATGCCCCTTATGACCTGGGCTACACACGTGCTACAATGGATGGGACAAACGGAAGCGAACCCGCGAGGGGTAGCCAATCCGAGAAACCCATTCTCAGTTCGGATTGCAGGCTGCAACTCGCCTGCATGAAGCCGGAATCGCTAGTAATCGCAGAT
This sequence comes from Salimicrobium jeotgali, assembly GCF_001685435.2. Lineage (NCBI taxonomy): Bacteria > Bacillati > Bacillota > Bacilli > Caryophanales > Bacillaceae > Salimicrobium > Salimicrobium jeotgali. The sequence continues at coordinate 2,357,916 of NZ_CP011361.2, read as the reverse complement.
CAGCATGCTGCGGTGAATACGTTCCCGGGCCTTGTACACACCGCCCGTCACACCACGAGAGTTGGCAACACCCGAAGCCGGTGAGGTAACCTTTACAGGAGCCAGCCGTCGAAGGTGGGGCCAATGATTGGGGTGAAGTCGTAACAAGGTAGCCGTATCGGAAGGTGCGGCTGGATCACCTCCTTTCTAAGGATAGGAACGGATCTTTCCCCTTACGGGAAGGATCCGCACGAACCGGGCGCTCTTATGGAGCGCTCCGGCGCATGGCTAAAACATGTTCAGTTTTGAGAGATCTATGCTCTCTTTGAACCTTGAAAACTGGATAAGAAACAAACAGACAATATCGTAAGATATTGATCTGGACCAACATCGATCTTTATTTTAGAATGAAGCGTCTTTTCACTAGTATAGTGAAGAAATGAAGGGCGCACGGTGGATGCCTTGGTACCAGGAGCCGATGAAGGACGGGACAAACACCGAAATGCTTCGGGGAGCCGTAAGTAGGCGTTGATCCGAAGATGTCCGAATGGGGGAACCCACTGTCCGTTATGGGACAGTACCGATCACTGAATACATAGGTGATCGGAGGTAGACCCGGGGAACTGAAACATCTCAGTACCCGGAGGAGAGGAAAGCAAATGCGATTTCCCGAGTAGCGGCGAGCGAAACGGAACCAGCCCAAACCAGAGAGCTTGCTCTCTGGGGTTGTAGGACACTCCATTGGAGTTACCAAGAGGGAGGATAGGCGAATCGGACTGGAACGTCCAGCCATAGCAGGTAACAGCCCTGTAGCCGACATCCTCCCTCCTCCGGAGTGGATCCTGAGTACGGCGAAACACGAGAAATTTCGTCGGAATCCGGGAGGACCATCTCCCAAGGCTAAATACTCCCTGGTAACCGATAGTGAACCAGTACCGTGAGGGAAAGGTGAAAAGCACCCCGGAAGGGGAGTGAAAGAGAACCTGAAACCGTGTGCCTACAAGTAGTCGGAGCCCGTTAATGGGTGACGGCGTACCTTTTGTAGAATGGACCGGCGAGTTACGATCGGCTGCAAGGTTAAGCACCGTAGGTGTGGAGCCGCAGCGAAAGCGAGTCTGAACAGGGCGTCTCGAGTAGACGGTCGTAGACCCGAAACCGTGTGATCTACCCATCTCCAGGGTGAAGGTCAGGTAATACTGACTGGAGGCCCGAACCCACGTAAGTTGAAAATTACGGGGATGAGGGGTGGGTAGGGGTGAAATGCCAATCGAACACGGAGATAGCTGGTTCTCTCCGAAATAGCTTTAGGGCTAGCCTTCGGCCAGGAGTCCTGGAGGTAGAGCACTGATTGGATGAGGGGCCCCTACCGGGTTACCGAGTTCAGTCAAACTCCGAATGCCAGCGACTCGCGTCGAGGAGTCAGACCATGGGTGAGAAGGTTCATGGTCAAGAGGGGAACAGCCCAGACCGTCAGCTAAGGTCCCTAAGTGTGTGTTAAGTGGAAAAGGATGTGGCGTTGCTTAGACAACCAGGATGTTAGCTTAGAAGCAGCTATCATTGAAAGAGTGCGTAATAGCTCACTGGTCGAGTGACGCTGCGCCGAAAATGTACCGGGGCTAAACACACCACCGAAGCTACGGATTTGCATCGATGATGCAAGTGGTAGGAGAGCGTTCCAGGAGCTGTGAAGTCAGACCGTGAGGACTGGTGGAGCGACTGGAAGTGAGAATGCCGGTATAAGTAGCGAAAAAAGAGTGAGAATCTCTTTCACCGTAAGCCTAAGGGTTCCTGAGGAAGGCTCGTCCACTCAGGGTTAGTCGGGACCTAAGCCGAGGCCGAAAGGCGTAGGCGATGGACAACAGGTGGAGATTCCTGTACCACCCGCCTCCGTTCGAGCGAACGGGGGGACGCAGGAGGATAGGGAGAGCGCACCATTGGATGTGTGCGTCCAAGCTGTGAGCGCGTCGGATAGGCAAATCCGTCCGGCAAGTGCAAGCAGTGATGGGGAGAGAACATGAGTATCGAAGCTCCTGATTTCACACTGCCAAGAAAAGCCTCTAGCGAGGATGGCGGGTGCCCGTACCGCAAACCAACACAGGTAGGCGAGGAGAGTATCCTAAGGTGATCGGGAGAACTCTCGTTAAGGAACTCGGCAAAATGACCCCGTAACTTCGGGAGAAGGGGTGCTCCTCTGCCGAGGAGCCGCAGTGAAGAGGCCCAAGCGACTGTTTACCAAAAACACAGGTCTCTGCGAAACCGTAAGGTGAAGTATAGGGGCTGACACCTGCCCGGTGCTGGAAGGTTAAGGGGATGCGTTAGCGTAAGCGAAGCGTTGAACCGAAGCCCCAGTAAACGGCGGCCGTAACTATAACGGTCCTAAGGTAGCGAAATTCCTTGTCGGGTAAGTTCCGACCCGCACGAAAGGTGCAACGACTTGGGCACTGTCTCAACGAGAGACCCGGTGAAATTATACGATGCGTGAAGATGCGCATTACCCGCGACAGGACGGAAAGACCCCGTGGAGCTTTACTGTAGCCTGATATTGAATGTTGGTATCGCTTGTACAGGATAGGTGGGAGCCATCGAAACCGGAGCGCAAGCTTCGGTGGAGGCGCCCGTGGGATACCACCCTGGCGGTACGGACATTCTAACCCAGGACCGTGATCCGGTCCGGAGACAGTGTCAGGTGGGCAGTTTGACTGGGGCGGTCGCCTCCCAAAAAGTAACGGAGGCGCTCAAAGGTTCCCTCAGAATGGTTGGAAATCATTCGCAGCGTGTAAAGGCACAAGGGAGCTTGACTGCGAGACCTACAAGTCGAGCAGGGACGAAAGTCGGACTTAGTGATCCGGCGGTACCGCATGGAAGGGCCGTCGCTCAACGGATAAAAGCTACCCCGGGGATAACAGGCTTATCTCCCCCAAGAGTCCACATCGACGGGGAGGTTTGGCACCTCGATGTCGGCTCATCGCATCCTGGGGCTGTAGTCGGTCCCAAGGGTTGGGCTGTTCGCCCATTAAAGCGGTACGCGAGCTGGGTTCAGAACGTCGTGAGACAGTTCGGTCCCTATCCGTCGTGGGCGTTGGAAATTTGAAAGGAGCTGTCCTTAGTACGAGAGGACCGGGATGGACACACCGCTGGTGTACCAGTTGTTCCGCCAGGAGCATTGCTGGGTAGCTACGTGTGGACGGGATAAGTGCTGAAAGCATCTAAGCATGAAGCCCCCCTTGAGATGAGATTTCCCTTTGTAGAGATGCCTCTGAGACGAAGAGGTTGATAGGTCCGGTGTGGAAGCGTGGCGACACGTGCAGCAGACGGATACTAATCCATCGAGATCTTCTCTATACGTTGGTCGTATGTTTCTTATCCAGTTTTGAAGGTTCATTCCTTCCTAAGATGTGGTGGCAATAGCGAAGAGGTCACACCTGTTCCCATGCCGAACACAGAAGTTAAGTTCTTCCGCGCCGATGGTAGTCGGGGTTACCCCCCGCAAGAGTAGGGCGCTGCCACATCGTTTTTTTTAATCAGCGCGGGGTGGAGCAGTCTGGCAGCTCGTCGGGCTCATAACCCGGAGGTCGCAGGTTCAAATCCTGCCCCCGCAACCAATTTTTGGTCCGGTAGTTCAGTTGGTTAGAATGCCTGCCTGTCACGCAGGAGGTCGCGGGTTCGAGTCCCGTCCGGACCGCCATTTTTTAAAAAAATAAAATGACTTTATATGCAAATGCCCCGAGCCACGCGCCCGGGGTTTTTTACTGATTTTTTCTCTTTTTTACAGCACCCTGTTATAATGAAACAACGACATAAACCACAAAAGACGGGTGATCAGCGATGGAAGAATTTGAACTGATACGAAAAATCATTCCTACATACTACAGGCAGCCTTCCGTGGTGAAGGGGGTAGGAGATGACGCATTCGTCTTCCGTTCTTCGGAGGATATCGTATTTACCACTGATACGATGGTGGAAGAGGTCCATTTCTCCAGAAAAACGATGGATACGCACGCCGTCGGGTACCGGGCGCTGGCTGCGAACGTGTCGGATCTCGCCGCAATGGGGAGCCGTCCGGCATTTTACAGTGTTTCGCTGGTACTGACACCGGATTGGACGGATGAGGAGATCCTCGCCCTCTATGACGGTATGGAACAGCTTGCCGAAAAGCATAGCATGGACCTGGTCGGAGGTGATACGGTGAGCGGCTCACAGACAGTGGTCGCTATTACGGCTCACGGCTACCTTCCGCCGGACAAAGGACGTTACCGGTCTGATGCGGAGGACGGGGATGTGATCTTCGTCACCGGGACGCTCGGAGACTCGCGCGGAGGACTGGAAGAACTGATGAACCCCGGAGAATCCGTGTCCGGCCATCTTATCGCTCGCCATCGATATCCGGAACCGAAAGCCGAATTTGCAGCTGGCCTCACTTCTCTTTCCAGACTCTGTCTCAACGATATCAGCGATGGGATAGCGAGTGAGGCGAATGAAATTGCTACTGCTTCCGGGGTAAGACTGCACCTTCAGAAAGAAAAGGTTCCGGTGAGTGAGGAACTCAGGAATCGGTATCCGGACCAGGCGGGAGAATGGGCACTTAGCGGCGGTGAAGACTTTGAACTGCTTGGAACGGTGGCACCCGGGGAGAAAGAAGCACTCCTCGAGAAAGCCCGGGAACTGGATATCCGCCTTACGTTCATCGGTACAGTGAGTGCTTCTGACCTTCCGGAAGTTCTTCTCCACAGCCCTCAGGGTACAGAAACGCTGCAGCCGACAGGCTATACTCATTTGAAGGAAAGAAGGAAACGGTTATGAAAATAACATCGAACAGCCCGGAAACGACGGGCGAACTCGCTGCTTTTCTCGCGGGGAAACTTCAGCCCGGGGACGTGCTCACATTGGAAGGAGATCTCGGTGCCGGAAAAACGACGTTTACTAAGGCTCTCGGAGCAGCACTCGGTGTGACAAAAACAATTAACAGTCCGACGTTTACCATTATTAAAGAATATGCCGGGGACCTTCCTTTTTATCACATGGACGCTTACCGTCTGGAGGATACGGAAGAGGACCTCGGATTTGAGGAGTACTTTTTCGGCTCCGGCGTAACCGTAGTGGAATGGGCTTCCTATATAGAAGATTTTTTACCCGAAGAGCGGCTGGACATCAGAGTCAGTTATGAAGGGGAAGACGCACGATCCTTTTTCTTCACCCCGCGCTCTTCCCATTTTGAAACGATTTGTGAGGAGATAACTAATGAATATATTAGCGATTGATACTTCGAACTACGTGCTTGGAGTAGCGGTCATCAAAAACCGCGAAGTCGTGGGTGAATGGGTGACGAACGTGAAAAAGAATCACTCCGTACGGCTTATGCCTGCAATTGAGCAGATGATGAGGGAAACGGACACGTCTCCGGATGAACTGGATCAGATTGCCGTAGCGCACGGGCCGGGGTCTTTCACTGGCGTGCGCATCGGGATGGCTACAGCTAAATCGATGGCTTTTGCTCTCAATATCCCGGTCGTCGGCGTTTCCAGTCTTGAAGTACTGGCAAGGCAGGGGACCTTTTTCAAAGGCCTTATCTGCCCGTTCTTTGATGCCAGACGGGGCCGCGTGTATACGGGACTTTATGATGAAGAGATGAATGTAGTGATGGAAGAAGAGAATATAGATATGAAGACGTGGCTTGAACGGCTGCGCGACATGAAACAGTCCGTTCTTTTTATTAGTCAGGACGAATCCGCTTTCCGTGAAATGATTGAACAGGAACTCGGGGAACGCGCCGTGTTTCCGGGAGCGGCTCACCGCTATGCGAGACCCTCGTACCTGGCGCTGTCAGCTATGAAAAAACCGGCTTCTTCACTCCATACGCTTATGCCTAACTACCTGCGCCTGCCGGAAGCTGAACAGAAATGGCTCAGCCAAAAGGAGAAGTAGCAGGTGGGTGGCGTCAGAAGAATGACGACGGAGGACATAAGTCGGGTGGTGCAGGTGGAACGGGCGACTTTTCCGGACCCGTGGCCGGAAGATACGTTTTTGGAAGAACTGGAATACAATCCTTACGCCGTATACTTTCTTATAGAGGATAAGGGAAAAGTAATCGGCTACTGCGGGATATGGCTCGTTTATGAAGAAGCACACATTACAAACCTGGCCATTCATCCGGAGTCCCGCGGGAAGAGATATGGGCAGAGACTGTTTGCAGAAGTCATGGCCCGCGCAAAACAGGCGGGAGTCCTTCAAATTACGCTTGAAGTGCGTGTGACGAACACTACTGCTCAGCATATGTACCGCCGCTTCGGTTTTAAACCGGGCGCAATAAAAAAAAGCTATTACCCGGATAACGGGGAAGATGCTTTAGTTATGTGGGTGAAATTATGAATAACGATCAGTATTTGCTGGCTATTGAAACAAGCTGTGACGAAACGGCAGTAGCCGTCATCAAAAATGAAACAGAACTCGTGGCAAACGTGGTGGCTTCCCAAATTGAAAGTCATAAACGTTTCGGCGGTGTAGTCCCTGAGATCGCTTCGAGGCATCATATTGAACAGATTACGGTAACCCTCGAGGAGGCACTGCAGGAGGCCGGAATGACTCTTGATGATATGGATGCGATCGGAGTGACGGAAGGCCCGGGTCTCGTGGGTGCACTTCTCGTCGGAGTGAACGCGGCCAAAGGCATCGCTTTCGCCAGACAGAAGCCGCTCGTCGGTGTCCATCATATCGCCGGTCATATTTATGCCAGCAGGCTTGAAAAAGAGTTCGAATTTCCTCTGCTTGCACTCGTCGTATCCGGGGGGCATACCGAACTCGTCCTTATGAAAGGGCACAACGACTTCGAAGTCATCGGTGAGACAAGGGACGACGCTGCCGGGGAAGCGTACGACAAAGTGGCCCGTCTTTTGAAGCTCCCTTATCCCGGGGGTCCTGAAATCGACAAACTGGCAGCTGCCGGGGAGCCGGTCATCGATTTCCCGAGAGCCTGGCTGGAAGAGGGATCTTTCGATTTCAGTTTCAGCGGCCTGAAGTCTGCAGTAACCAACAAGCTTCACAATGCAGGCCAGAAAGGCGAGGAATTTCGACCGGAGGATGTAGCAGCTAGCTTTCAGGAAAGTGTGGTAGAAGTGTTATCCACAAAAACGAAAAAAGCAGCCGAAGCCTACGGAGTGAAACAGGTGATCGTAGCCGGAGGGGTGGCTGCCAACAGTGGCCTCCGCGCACGACTTTTGGAAACATTCCAGGAAACGGATCAGGAATTGCTTATCCCTCCGTTGAAGTTCTGTACGGATAATGCGGCGATGATCGCTGCGGCCGGGGCTGTCGCTTACAGACAGGGGCACCGGGCCGGGTGGGATTTGAACGCTCATCCGGGGCTGGACCTTGAGGAATACGGGAAAAGAGGACGGAACTGAAGAAAACCGTCTGCCTGCAGAGACACTACGTTTCTGCAGGTTTTTTTCGTATAGACTGCACACTTATACACAGGAATGTGCAGGGAGTGTGGATGAATGAAGTGGAAAACCGTAAAATCGGGAATGGTGACGTGGATAAAAAATGTGGGTAACTGCCGTTTTTCCTGTGGATAGTGTTGATAAACCTGTTGAAAACTGGTGTAAATACTGTTTATCTGTGGATAACATTCGGGATAAAGTTATTCATAAAATAAAAGCACCTGTTGAGAATCAGTCAGGAATTCTCCCCAGGTGCCTGTTTTTATTCTTCGATCTGCAATTCTTCCCATTCTTCCATAAGTGCTTCAATTTTTTGCTCCGCTTGTCTGTTTTCTTCCGTCAGTTCTCCTGATTTCCCGGAATCCTGATATACTTCGGGTTTGCAGAGCTCATCATCGTTGTCCGAGATTTTCTGTTCCCAGCTCTCGATTTCGGTTTCTATCTCTTCAATACGGCGGAGGCGTTTCCGTTCTTCCCGTTTAGCGGCTTTGTCTTCCTGAAAAGAGCGTTTCCCTTCCGTGGGAGCGGCTGCTTCCGGTTTCCCTTTTTCTCTTTCTTCAATAGCCTTCAGTTCCGCTTCCTCGCGTTTTTTCTCCTGATAGTAGTCGTAGTCCCCGAGAAACGTGCGCGTCTCCTCCGGCTGCATCTCCACGATCTGCGTGGCGATTTTGTTGATGAAATAACGGTCGTGAGAGACGAAGATAAGCGTTCCTGGATAGTCGACGAGAGCGACTTCGAGGACCTCTTTACTGTCGAGATCCAGGTGGTTCGTCGGCTCGTCGAGAATCAGCAGGTTCGCTTTCTGCATCATAAGTTTTGCGAGAGACAGGCGGGCTTTTTCCCCGCCGCTTAGTGCGGACACGGGTTTCAGAACGTCCTCTCCCGTGAACAGGAAGTTCCCGAGAATGGTGCGGATATCCTTCTCATCTTCCATCGGGTAGTCGTCCCACAGTTCATGGAGCACCATCTTCTTCCGGTTCAGTTCGCTCTGTTCCTGATCATAGTAGCCGATCTGTACATTCGCACCGAGCATAATATCGCCGTGGCTCGGGCCGAGTTTTTCCGTAAGCAGTTTGAGAAGCGTCGATTTCCCGACGCCGTTCGGGCCGATCAGAGCGATGGAATCCCCGCGGGAAACGTCCAGACTCACGTCCCGGAACAGATAATCGCTGTCCGGATAACCGAAACCGAGATTATCCGTTTTCAGTACATCATTTCCGCTACGTCTGTCGATCTGAAAAGTGAATTTCGCCGACTTCGCGTCATCTTTCGGCTTTTCGACTTTTTCCATTTTCTCGAGTTGTTTCCGCCGGCTCTGCGCCCGCTTACTGGTCGTCGCCCGGACGATATTCTTCTGAATGAAATCTTCCATCTTCTTGATTTCACCCTGCTGTTTCTCGTACTGCTTCATTTCCTGTTCGAAGTCCGCTTCCTTCTGCTTCAGATAGTCGCTGTAGTTGCCGGTGTATTTCTTCACCCGCTGCAGGGCGACTTCGTATACAGTGTTTACGATTTTATCGAGAAAATAGCGGTCGTGGGAGACGATGACGACAGCACCCGGGTAGGAGGATAAATAGTTCTCGAGCCACGTGAGCGTGTCGATATCCAGGTGGTTCGTCGGCTCATCCAGAATGAGGACGTCCGGTTTCGTGAGCAGGTGTTTTCCGAGTGCCAGTCTCGTCTTCTGTCCGCCGCTCAGCGTAGTGATGGACTGGTCCCACATGGATTCGGGGAAACTGAGTCCCTGCAGTACGGCTTTCATGTCCGCTTCGTACCGGTACCCTCCGGCCATCTGGAATTCGTTCTGCCTGCGGTCGTATTCTTCGAGAAAGTCCTGGTATTCCTCCGGAGAAGCGAAATGATCGGGGTCCGCCATCTCACTTTCCATTTTTCTCAGTTTGTCTTCCATATTCTTCAGATGATCGAAAACGCGGGAGAACTCCTCCCAGATCGTTCCGTTCGACTCGAGTCCGCTATGCTGTTCCAGATAGCCGACGCTTGTCTCCTTGGACTGGAAAATGTTCCCCTCTTCATATCCCATCTCTCCGGCCATCACTTTAAGCAGGGTGGATTTCCCCGCTCCGTTTCTTCCGACGATGGCGATGCGGTCGTTTGTTTGTACTTCCAAATCGATATCGGATAAAATTAACTCAGCTCCAAAACGCTTCGTTAATTGATTCAGCTGCATTAGTATCATAATTTTTCACCTCGACTTATTCAGTGTATCTCATACAAAGCAGAAGGGGCAACAAAAGGTGCTAACTTTGTGAAATCTATCACGTTTTTTGATAAACTATAGAACAGGAGAAAGAAGGAGGAGGAGACATGGGTGATGAAATGAAGATCCCCCAGGCTACGGCGAAACGCCTGCCTTTATATTACCGGTTCATCAATAACTTATACTTACAGGGGAAACTGCGGGTCTCTTCAAAGGAACTGAGCGACGCGGTCAAAGTGGACTCTGCGACGATACGCCGGGATTTCTCTTATTTCGGAGCGCTCGGCAAGAAAGGTTACGGCTACAATGTGGAACATCTGCTGCAGTTTTTCAGAAGAACGCTCGACCAGGACGAGACGACCGAAGTCGCGCTGATCGGGGTAGGGAATCTCGGAACGGCGTTTCTGAACTACAACTTCATGAAAAACAACAACACGAAAATAGTGGTAGCTTTTGATGCGAACGACCGGCTCGTCGGCACGGAAATCGGCGGTGTGCCGGTCGCTCATATCGATGATCTGGAAGAAAAGATGGGAAACGTGTCGGTGGCCATTCTGACGGTCCCGTCCCAGGAAGCTCAGGGGATTACGGATCGGCTGGTGGAGCGGGGCGTGTCCGGGATTCTGAACTTTACACCGGCACGCATTTCCGTTCCTCCTACCGTACGCGTGCATCACATCGATTTGTCTGTCGAACTGCAGTCACTTGCTTATTTTCTGAAGCATTATCCGCTGTAACCAACTACTCTATTGAGAGGTCCGGGGCTTCCCCCGGGCTTTTTATTATCGTTTCCTGGAAGAGTTTCTTTTCGTGAAACGCAGGGTATAGTCAATAATAATTCGATATTCGAAAGGTCAGGATAAACTATGGCGAAAATACCTGAAAAATGGCTGGTCGTCGTCTCCGTATTATTCGGGACGTTCACCGTCATTTTGAACAATAGTATGTTAAATCCGGTTCTGCCGCGCTTCATCGAAATATTCGATACGACCGCCGTGGGAGCCGGGTGGATATTGACGATTTTCATGGTGTCGATGGGGATGACGATGCCGCTCACCGGCTATTTCGGAGATCGGTTCGGGAAGAAGAAAGTCTATCTCGTCGGTCTCACTCTGTTCCTCGTCGGTTCCACTTCCGGTTTCTTCAGCAGCTCCCTCGGCATGGTCATCGCTTCCCGGGCGATCCAGGGCTCTGCCGGGGGTCTTATGATGCCGATTGCGATGGCGCTTATATTCAACTCGTTCCCGAGAAACGAGCGGGGACTGGCCGTCGGAATTTACGGCGTTGCGGCCATGGTGGCGCCGGCGATCGGGCCGACCGTCGGCGGACTGCTCATCCAGGTGCTGGAGTGGCCGTGGCTGTTTGCGGTGAATATACCGTTCGGTCTCATCGGGCTCCTATTATCCGTGAAGTTTCTGGAACAGACCGAGAGCGACCCGGAGAAGCGGTTTGATCTCATCGGTTTTCTCCTCGTCACTTCCGCAATCGGGGGGATACTGTTCGCCCTCGGACGGGGACGTACACCGGAAATTCTTTTTGAACCGCTGAATCTGGGTATCATTATAACCGGTCTGGTACTGATTTTCGTGTTCGTCCGGTATGAAATACGTCAGGAACAGCCGCTTTTGAATCTGTCGGTGTTCAAAGTGCCGACGTACGCCATATCGATACTGATTACGTCGTCGGCTTCCATCGGTCTCTTCTCGGGCATTTTTCTGCTGCCGCTTCTCATACAGAACGTATACGGTCTGAACGAAGTATGGACGGGGCTCCTGTTCTTACCGGCGGCAGCCATGAGCGGGGTGTTTATGTCCTTCGGGGGGAGACTCCTTGATAAAAAAGGGCCGAAATATGTTCTTCCTCCGGGTCTTGCGATTATGGGGATTTCAACCGTTGGACTCGGGATGCTCGAGACGTCCAGTCCGTTCTGGTGGATCCTACTTCTGAATGCGATCCGCGGAGCCGGGATGGGCATGAGTAACATGCCGGCTACGACGACCGGGATGAACGCGATTCCTGATGAATACGTCGCCCAGGGGTCCGCCATGAACAACATCATCCGGCAGATCGCCTCTTCGCTCGGTATCGTTTTCTTCTCGATCTATTACGAAGTGCGCCGGGCTCAGATTGCTGTCGGTACGAACATGCAGGAAGCGACGCTGCAGACGCTGAATGAAGCGTTCCTCGTCTCTTCTGCCGTACTGTTCATAGCTCTTCCGTTCGCATTCTTCATGAAAGGCGTACAGGATGATTAAGAATATACCTGCATAAGATGATTTCGCCAGCACGGCGGAGTCATCTTATTTTTTATGGAGAGAATTTCCATAAATCAGTTTTCGGATGGTGACTTTTAACTTGAAAAATTTCAATATTCTGTTACAATTATCTTAATATTTTGAACATACTAACCAGTAGGTATGATACAGATAATTTCTATATGGACACGCCCGGAACTTCCGGGTAAACAGGCAATAAATAATAGCGAAGGCGTGGGATACAACAGTGAAAATCCATCTGCTGTGGAAGAAGGAGGAAATCGAGGAACGTCACATAAACGAAGACAAAATCGCCGTCGTGTTTGACGTACTGCTTGCTACATCAACGATAGCTTCGTGTCTTGCCTCCGGGGCCAGACAGATCATACCCGTATTGAACCCAGAGGAAGCGTTCCGCATGAAGGATAAGCTGAATTCGGCAACTGAAGATACCCTGCTTGCCGGAGAGACGGACGGTCTCCCGGTGGAAGGTTTCATAAATCCGCTCCCCTCCATTCTGAATAGCCAGGTCGCCGGGAAAACAATCATTTTATCAACGACAAACGGTACAGTCGCAATCCGTAAGGCCGCACCTGCGAAGAAAGTATATACCGCCTCTCTCCTGAACGGGGAGGCGGTAGGGAAGCGGATAGCCGACACACATGATAACGAAACTATCGTGGCGATCTGTTCCGGATCAAGGAACAATTTCTGCATGGAAGACTACTACGGCGCCGGTTATTTCATCCACTGCCTTATAAGAGAGATGGATGACGCTGAATTGACGGACAGCGCCAGGTCGGCACAATTATTTTATGAAAACATGAAAGAGGAAGCAGTGAGCGTACTGGCCCAATCGAGCGTCGGACAAATGCTGTCGGATTACGGGTTTTATGAAGATGTCGCCTACGTTAGTCAGCGTGGGATCATGGACGTTGTCCCACGGCTGAATGAGGCGGGGACGGTCCTGATGGATGAAGGGGATACCTTTTCGGAACACGGCCCGGCTGAAAAACAGCGGCATCATCTGTAAGCCGGGGGATCATAAATGCAAAACGGAAAGGAGTCATTTTATATGAACACGGAGCACTTTCGATTTTGGCCGGCACGTCTGCCGAAAACGTTAACCATTCCCGAGACGACCCTGTACGATAATTTAGTGCTGTCTGCGAAAAAGTATCCGTCCAAGACGGCCATCAATTATTACGGCGGTACGCTGACGTATCGGAGTCTTACCGATGAAGTGGAGCGGCTCGCGGGGTATCTCGAGAACGAACTGGGTGTGGAGCCGAACGATAAACTGCTTTTGTACATGCAGAACTCCCCCCAGTTTGTCATAAGTTTCTTCGCTATTCTGCGACTGCGGGCGACAGTCGTTCCGGCCAACCCGATGAGCACGACGGAGGACCTCGCCTTTTACGTAAAAGACTGCGATATACGTCATGTACTGACGGGGGAGGAGCTATACAGTAAAGCGGCGCCGTTGAAAGAGAGCACTTCTGTAGACGATATCATTGTCGCTTCCTACGCGGATTACATCGACCGGGAGAAGGCACCTGCAGACATACCGGATGCCGTGCTTGGTACAGGTGAACCGTTCACGGAAGGAATACCGTGGGAAAAGGTGCTTGCTAACACGAAGGACCCGTCTCCTTACAACGGTACCGGGGCAGATGTCGCGATGATCCCTTATACCTCGGGAACGACCGGACTGCCGAAGGGGTGCGTGCATACGAACGACACCGTTCAGGCGAATACATATGGTGCTTCCGCCTGGATGAGCATGGTTGCGGACACGGTTACGCTGACGACGCTGCCTCTGTTTCACGTCACCGGGCTGGTGCACAGCGCACTCGCTCCGATCGCCTCCGGCAGTACGATGATCATGCTGACGCGCTGGGACCGGGATTACGCGGCGAAAGCGATCGAAGCATATGGATGTACCCACTGGATCAACATCAGCACCATGCTTATCGATTTTCTTGCGAATCCTGCTCTTGAAAACTATGACATTTCCTCACTGGAAGTCATTGGCGGCGGCGGGGCCCCGCTTCCCGCGACGGTAGGTGAACAGCTGTATGAGCGCACCGGTCTCCGGTACGTGGAAGGTTACGGGCTGTCGGAAACGATTTCCCATACGCACTTTAATCCGCCGGATCGTCCGAAAATGCAGTGCCTCGGCATTCCTTCCTTCGATGTGGATGCACGGGTGATCGACGTGGCCACAGGGGAGAAAGTTGCGGGTTATGAGGAAGGTGAACTCGTCGTAAACGGTCCTCAGGTGTTCAAAGGGTATCACAATCGCGAGGAAGAGAACGAGCAGTCCCACATCGAACTGGATGGGAAAACTTTTTTCCGGACCGGAGATATTGTGAAGATGGACGAAGAAGGATATTTCTTCCTGGTTGATCGTCTGAAGCGCATGATCAATGCTTCCGGTTTTAAAGTATGGCCGACGGAAGTGGAGTCTATTCTGTACAAACACCCCTCCATCCATCAGGCATGCGTAGTGAGTGAACCTGACGAGAAACGCGGGGAGACGGTGAAAGCTTTCGTCATTCTGAATGATCAAGCCGAAGGAGATATTAAGGAAGAGGATATCATCGAGTGGTCGAAAAATCATATGGCCGCCTATAAATACCCCCGTATCGTGGAGTTCAGGGACAGCTTTCCGATGACGAGCAGCGGTAAGATTCTCTGGAGGAAACTGCAGGAGAACGAATAGACCCTGCTTTAAAAACCGGAAGAAGGAAGATGGTGTAACCGCAGAAATGTAAGCGTTATCTTTTGAAGTGTGAATCAGACATAGTGAACAGTCAGTTAATAGGGAGGAATTTTATATGGAAACGAACAGTATTCAAAACGTAGCCGTCCTCGGCGCCGGGTCGATGGGGCAGCAGATAGCCATGCTCTCTGCTCTTGGAGGGTTCACGACGTATCTGCAGGACATTAATGGAGAATCACTCTCTAAAGCCGGACAGTCGCTTGAAGCACGCATGGACGACTGGGTGAAAAAAGAAAAGATTTCCGGGGAAATAAAACAGGCCGCCTTCGACAAACTCCACATGACCACAGATCTGAAAGAGGCGGTCCAGAGTGCGGATATAGTGATTGAAGCAGTAGTGGAAAAATTGGATGTGAAGCAGGAAGTATTTGCGGAACTGGATAAACTGGCCCCGAAAGAAGCCATTCTGGCGACGAACAGCTCCTCGATTGTAAACTCCAAAATTGCCGAGGTGACGGAGCGGCCCAAAAAAGTCGTCAATATGCATTTCTTCTTTCCGCCGCTCGTCATGGACTGTGTAGAAGTGGTGAAAAGCGATCAGACATCGGAGGAAACCGCCAACGCGGCTGTGAAATTTTGTGAACAGCTCGGACGGACGGCCGTCCTGCTGGAGAAAGAAATTTACGGCTTTATCGCCAACCGTCTGTTGTTCGCCATTTCAAACGAGGCGCTCTACTTATACGAAAACGGCTACGCCGATTTTGAAGATATCGATATTATTACGAAGAAAGCACTCGGCCATCCGCTCGGCCCGTTCGAACTGATGGATTTATCAGGAATCGACGTCGGCTATTATGCGAACAAGCAGCTGTATGAGGAAACAGGGGATCCGAAAGACAAACCGGCCAAATCGGTGGAAGAAAAAGTGAAAGCGGGGAATCTCGGGCGAAAGACCGGTAAAGGCTGGTACGAGTATTCCGGAAACAAAAAAGTGAAGAAATAAAAGGTACGCCCTGCGTCCCCGGTGTGAAACCAGGGTGCGGAAACTGATCCAGAGGAGTGGATGGAATGCATTTACGTTTGACGGAAGAACAGAAAATGGTCCAGGCGACAATACGGAGATTTGTGGAACGGGAGCTTATGCCGCTTGAGAATGAAGTGCTGCGTAACGAGCGGGCCGGAAAACCGAGCCTTCCCCCTGAAAAAATGGAAGAGCTTCAGGCCAAAGCGAAGGAAGCCGGATTCTGGGGCATCAATACTCCGAGTGAATACGGCGGTGCTGATATCGGACAGATGATGCTTGCGATCGTACTGATGGAAGTGTCGAAGACGTTCGTACCGTTCCAGTTCGGGGGCTTTGCGGACAACATTCTGTACTACGGAAACGAAGAGCAGAAAGAGAAGTATTTGATTCCTACCATCAACGGCGAGAAGAAATCCTGTTTCGCGATGACCGAACCGGGTGCCGGTTCCGATACGCAGAACATACGGACGACTGCGGTGAAAGACGGCGATGAGTGGATTATCAACGGAGAGAAAACGTTCATCACCGGCGGCAACGAAGCGGATTTCGTCATGGTGATCGCTCTTACCGATAAAGAGAAACACAAAAAGTCAGGCAGGGACGGCGTGACGTGTTTCATCGCGGAAAGGGAGATGGGCTGGACCTCGGAGTACATCGACACGATGGGCGAATGGGGGCCGGCCAGCCTCGTCTTCGACAACGTCCGGGTACCGGAGGAGAATATTTTAGGCGAAGTGGACGGAGGATATGAACTCGGTCTTGAGTGGATCGGCTTCGCCAGGTGGGTAGTCGGAGCCACGGCGGTGGGCGCTTCCGAACGTCTGCTGCAGATGGCGATTGATTATTCGAAAGAACGGGAAACGTTCGGCCGGCCGATTGCTGACAGACAGGCGATTCAGTGGCAGATCGCGGACTCGGCCGTGGAAATAGAAGCCGCGAAATGGCTCGTGCTGAACGCCGCCTTTACGCTGGACGAAGGGGAGGACAACCGGCATCAGGCGTCCATGGCCAAACTGTATGGCTCCAACATGGGCAACCGGGTCGTGGACCGCGTCCTGCAGATTCACGGCGGCATGGGCTACACGAGGGAACTGCCGATTGAACGATGGTACCGCGAAGCGCGTTTATGGAGGATTTACGACGGCACCGACGAAATCCAGCGGCTGATCATCTCCCGCAACCTGTTGAAAGGGAACGTGAAAGTCGGGCAGTCTATATAAAATGAAAAAATAGAAGGGGGAAGAACTATGACAATAGAAGGAAATGAGCACGTACTGGCAGAGACGAAGGAAGGAGTGCTGTACCTTACCATGAATCGTCCGGACAGTTTGAACGCCTTCAGTCCGACGATGATGCAGGGGCTGAAAGGAGCACTCGGGAAGGCTCAGAATGACGCGGACGTACGCACGGTCGTTCTCTCCGGAGCGGGACGAGCGTTCAGTGCCGGCGGGGACGTCAAAACGATGGGAGATAACGCACCTCTTGATATCTATGATCATATCGGAGAACTGAACGAGTTGATTCTTACCATGAAAGATCTGGACAAACCGATCGTTGCGGCAGTCCACGGCTTTGCTGCGGGCGCCGGGTTCAACCTGGCCCTCGCCTGCGACATCATTCTCGCTGCCGAGGACACCAATTTCATTCTGAGCTTCTCAAAAGTAGGACTGGTCTCCGACGGAGGCGGCCATTACTTCCTCTCGAAGCTCATCGGGCCCTACCGCACGAAGGAACTCCTCTTCAGTGCCGAACCCGTGTCCGTAACGAAAGCCCAGGAGCTCGGCATCGTCAATCATGTGTATCGGCAGGAAGAGATGCAGCAGAAGGTGCATGAATTCGCGGTGAAGCTGGCATCCGGTCCTGCGGTGGCCTACGGCTTCATGAAGAAAATCGTCGATCAGGCGCTTGATGCCGATCTGGCAACGATTCTCGAACGGGAACGGACCACACAGGCTACGATGGTATCGACGGAGGATCATAAAGAAGGGGTGCAGGCGTTTAAAGAAAAGCGGACACCGAAATTCAAAGGAAATTGAGTTACCGTGTGGAGCGGGACAATAACGGGTCACTATACCAGGGAGGTTAAGTAATGGAAGAAGTGTTGAGGAAGAATTGGCCTGAAGGACTTTCGAAGAAACTGGAATATCGTTCAGGCGAACGACCCCTGCATGAATACCTGATTCAGAATGCCGAAGAAATGCCCGAGGAACCTGCGTATATATACTATGGAAACACGATTACATGGAAAGACTTAGAATATGACACTCGTCGTTTTGCGGGCTTTCTTAAAAGCAAAGGGATAGCTAAAGGAGAATGCGTCGGGGTATTTATGCAAAATTGCCCGCAGTACCTTATTACCCATTATGCCGCCCAAATGCTTGGAACCGTCGTTGTGCCCCTGAACCCGATGTATAAAGAAAGTGAACTGGAGTACTTCATCAACGAAGCCGGTATCAAAGCAATCGTCTCAGGCGATGAACTGTATCAGCGGATTGAGAACGTGAGCGATACTACACCTTCTTTGCAGTTTTCAATCACGACCAATTACGCAGATTATCTCCCGGACTCGCCGACGCTTCCTGTACCGGCTGAATTATTAATGGAAAAAAACATCGGAACGGCTTATGACATGAAAGAAGTGACTGAAACGGCCGAACCTCTTCCCGAGACCGAGCCGATCGATATTTGGAATGACGTAGGGCTTATGGTGTTCACTTCGGGAACCACAGGCCGACCTAAAGCAGCCCTGCTCACCTACGGGAATGCGTTATTCAAAACAGCCGCTACGGCTCAAGGCTACCGACTGGAACAGGAGGACAGGACGCTGGCTTCGGCCCCGTTAAGTCATATTGCGGGCATGGTCATGGGAGTGAATATCCCGGTCTACAGTGCGCTCCAGAGCGTTCTGCTTACCCGTTTCGAGCCGGAAGCGGCCATCCAGGCCATCGAGAAATACAAAATCAACAAATTGTATACGATTGCGATGATGAATGCCGCTATTTTAAACTACCCGGATATCGAAAAAAGAGATTTGAACTCTCTTGAACTTAATTTCGCCACCAGTTTCGGAATGCAGGTGGATGAATCGTTAGCGGAAAAATGGAAGCGTATCACAGAAGGATGCATCCTGCTTGAGGCTTCGTACGGGTTAAGCGAAACGCATACGTGTGATACGTTCATGCCGATTGAACATATTAAATTCGGCACGTGCGGCATCGCCACATATGATACGTCGTTCCGGATTGTGGACACGGAAACCGGGGAAGACCTGCCGCCGGGGGAACAGGGAGAAATCGCGGTTAAAAACCCGGGCGTATTCAAAGGGTACCTTAACCGGCCCGAGGAGACGGACGAAACCCTCCGGGAAGGGTGGGTATTCACGGGGGACATCGGAAAGATCGACGAGGATGGTTATTTATACTTTATCGGCCGGGTGAAAGAAATGATTAAATCCTCAGGATTCAGTGTGTTCCCGGGAGACGTGGAAGCGATGATGAGTGAGCACGAAGCGGTGGCTCAGGTTGCGTGTGTCGGAGTCCCGGACGCTGAGAAAGGAGAGGTTGTGAAAGCGTTCGTCGTGCTGAACCCTTCATACGAAACCTCGATCAGTGAAAAAGAATTAGTGGAGTGGGCCAGAGATAAAATGGCGGCTTACAAATATCCGAGAGCAATTGAATTCATTGAGGAAATGCCGTCTACCAGCTCAGGGAAAGTGCTGCGAAGATTCCTGAAAGAGTAAAAATTGTAGGATGACCGAACCAACATAGCTTTGAAGGAGATCCGGAATGAATAAAATAATCGACGAACTGTTAAAGAAAAAAGATAAAGCAAAACTTGGAGGAGGACCCCGGAAAATAGAGAAACAGCATGAACTGGGGGCCTATACGGCCAGGGAGCGGATTGAAAAACTGGTGGATGAGGGTTCATTTTTGGAACTTGGTCAACTGGCACATTCGGATCAGGAAGGGAAAGAAGAAGGCAGTGCCGGGGACGGAGTCGTTACGGGCTTGGCGAAAGTGAACGGCCGTCCCGTTGCAGTGCAGGCTGCCGATAAAACAGTGTTCGCAGGTACGGAGGGGATGGTCTACTTCCGCAAAACTCAGGCTCTGCACAATCTGGCCGTCAGGCGCGGACTGCCCATGTTTAACCTGATGGAAGGTGGAGGGCTCCGGATGCCGGACGGAATGGGGTCGGATGGAATAAGTCAAATGCTGTTTCCTCAAGAGTTACTACAGCATCACCGGCAGGTGCCGCTGATCACATCCATTCTCGGTGACAGTTTTGGCGGGCCGACGTGGACAGCCGTTTCTTCGGATTTCGTAAGCCAGGTCAAAGGAACGGCGATGGCAGTAGCCGGACCCCGGATGCTGGAAGTGGCCACAGGAGAAAAAGTGTCGAATGAAGAACTGGGAGGATGGGAGGTTCATGCCGAATATACGGGACAGGCGGACCATTTCTCCAAAACAGAAGACGAAGCGATCGACAATATGAAGCGATTCCTGGACTATATGCCTCAAAATTCAGAGGAAGCACCGGCACACAGGGAAACGACGGACGACCCACATCGTAAATTAGATGAAGTTGTGGACATTGTGCCGACGAGGACGAAGCGTGCTTATGACATGAAAAAAGTGATCAGACTGATCGTCGACGAAGAGGATTACTTCGAAATGAAAGCGGAGTACGGCAAAGCATTGATTACGGTCCTCGCGAGAATAGACGGAAGAGTGGTCGGGGTGATTGCGAACCAGCCGATGCAATTCGCCGGGGCCGCCGGCGCGAAAGAATGCGAGAAAGCTGCCGACTTTATTTGCCTTTGTGATTCCTACCATATACCACTCGTGTTTCTGCATGACATTCCCGGTTTCCGTGTATCGAGCGACGCCGAAAAGCTGAAGATGCCGACGAAAATCATGATGTGGAACCAGGCACTGGCTCAATCGACGGTACCGAAAATTTCAATCGTTATCCGTAAAAGTGTCGGAGCCGCCTACGGGAACATGTGCGGCCCGACGATGGGAGCAGATTTTGTGGTGGCCTGGCCGACAGCGGAAATCAATTTCACCGGCCCGGAAGTAGGTATTAACGTTGTGTACGGAAATGAGCTGAAAAATGCGGAGAACATAGAGGAAAAGCGCTCGGAATTACTGGAAACGTGGGGATTCGACAGTTCTCCGTATAAAGCGGCCGGTAAGCATTTGATTGATGACGTAATCGATCCGCGGGAAACGAGGACATTTTTAAGTCAGACACTTGAATTCGCCTGCGCAAAAAACGGCTCTATGAGTAAAAGATGGTTGGCGAACTGGCCTACAGGATTTTAAAGACGAGGACCCTCCATATACAATCTAAATGAAAAAGCGTTATGCCAGTGCCGACATAACGCTTTTTCTAAACTTGAAGCCGCCGGCTGATGATGCCCGGCCTTATTTTTTATTCGAGTTATTCTTTAAGTAGAAATGAAGAGCAATCAAGCGGATACCGACGCCGATGTTGAACGTGGAAATCAGTGCGAGAATCATCGTCGTCGCATTCCAGATCGACCCTTCAATCGACTGAACGGCGACGAAGACGAAACCGGCACCGATGAACAGGTACAGGTAGGCCATCAGCAAGGGGGATGCTTTCATATCAGAAAAACCCTCCCAACAGTATCGTTTCCATCTGTTCCATATAGTTCTCCAGATCCTCCCGGTAGAGCTGGACGACCATGACCAGGCTGTTCAGAATCATATGGGTGATCATCGGCGTAATGATCGACTTCGTCCTCACGTAGAGGAAAGCGAACACAGAGCCCGCTGCGAAGTAGACGAGCAGGTGCGTAAAGTCGAAGTGGAACGCGGCGAACGCAAGGGAAGAAATGAACACCGCCAACAGGAAGTTCGTCCGTTTATAGATGGAGCCGAAAATGATCTTCCGGAAAATGATCTCCTCCGTAATCGGTGCGAATATAACCGGGAGAAGAATGAAGATCGGGGACTGGCTGGCAATGTTGGTCAGCATTTCCGTGTTCTCCGATTCCGGAGACGAATTGAATAAGTACATTTCAATCATACCGGCGATGTTCTGGGCGAACAGAGCGAGGAAGAACCCGGCGATCCCCCACAGAATAATGACGCCCGATTTGGAACGGTCCGATTTCTCTTCAAGTTCCGGTTTAAGTAACAACAGCATCCACACAGTCGCAATGGTGAAGCTGATGATCGACCAGACAGCGATTGCATCCGTCTCCCCCATGCCGAACGCGAGAAGGATCCGGGCACCGACAATGCCGCTGAGCTGGGTGGCTAAGTAAATGATGATGATATACCAATAGCGTCTGGGCATAAGAATCTCCTTTTTTCATACTGATAGTTTCAATTTTACCATAGTTGGAATTGCGGAAGGAAACAGAACGATTGCTATAAAAATTTTGAAAAAAATCTCCCCTTACTACTTGAAAAACGAAGCGGGATTGATTATTATAATAATTGGTATTAGCACTCACTGATGACGAGTGCTAATAATCGACAAAATACATGAATATGAATGAATTCGAGGAGGGTGTCCTAATTGTTAAAACCACTTGGAGATCGTATTGTTATTGAAGTGCTTGAGCAGGAAGAAACGACCAAGAGCGGAATCGTCCTGCCTGATTCGGCGAAAGAGAAGCCGCAGGAGGGCAAAGTCGTAGCCGTAGGGTCGGGCCGCGTAACCGATAGCGGACAGACTGTCACTCCGGAGGTAGCTGAAGGAGACCAGGTGATCTATTCCAAGTTCGCCGGTACGGAAGTAAGCTATGACGGAAAAGACTATCTCGTATTGCGCGAAAGCGACGTATTGGCTGTCGTTCAATAAAAACATACGAAACAGAGAAACAAGGAGGGCATTATAAATGGCAAAAGAACTGAAATTCAGCGAAGAAGGCCGCAGAGCGATGCTTCGCGGTGTCGATACATTAGCAGATGCAGTAAAAGTAACACTCGGACCGAAAGGACGTAACGTCGTCCTCGATAAGAAATACGGGTCCCCGCTTATCACTAACGATGGTGTGACCATCGCAAAAGAAATCGAACTGAAAGACAGCTACGAAAACATGGGCGCTCAGCTCGTTTCCGAAGTAGCTTCCAAAACGAATGACGTAGCCGGGGACGGTACGACGACAGCGACCGTACTCGCTCAGTCCATGATCCGTGAAGGGCTGAAGAACGTGACATCCGGAGCGAACCCTGTCGGCATCCGTCGCGGTATCGAAAAAGCCGTTGAAGTAGCGACAGACGAACTCCGCAAAATCTCCAACCCGATCGAAGGACGCGAATCGATCGCACAGGTCGCTTCCATCTCCTCTTCCGACAATGAAGTCGGACAGCTGATTGCAGAAGCGATGGAGCGTGTAGGAAACGACGGCGTCATCACGATCGAAGAATCCAAAGGCTTCAATACGGAACTTGAAGTAGTCGAAGGTATGCAGTTCGACCGCGGCTATGCTTCCCCTTACATGGTGAACGATCAGGATAAGATGGAAGCGGAACTTGAAGATCCGTACATCCTTATCACGGATAAGAAGATCAACAACATCCAGGAAGTACTTCCGGTACTTGAGCAGGTCGTACAGCAGTCCAAACCGCTTCTCATCATCTCCGAAGATATGGAAGGCGAAGCGCTCGCGACACTCGTCGTCAACAAACTCCGCGGAACGTTCAATGCGGTAAGCGTAAAAGCACCAGGCTTCGGCGACCGTCGTAAAGCGATGCTTGAAGACATTGCAATTATGACAGGCGGTCAGGTCATTACAGAAGACCTTGGTCTTGATCTGAAGAACACGACTATCGATCAGCTTGGACGTGCTTCCAAAGCGGTCATTACGAAAGAAAACACAACAATTGTTGAAGGAAAAGGTGACTCCGAACAGATGGCCTCCCGCGTAGCACAGATTCGTGCCCAAGCGGAAGAAACGACATCCGACTTCGACAAAGAGAAACTTCAGGAACGTCTCGCGAAATTGGCAGGCGGCGTAGCTGTCATCAAAGTCGGAGCGGCGACAGAAACAGAACTGAAAGAGCGTAAACTGCGCATCGAAGACGCCCTGAACTCCACTCGTGCAGCAGTGGAAGAAGGAATCGTCGCCGGCGGTGGAACAGCACTCGTCAACATCATCTCGGCTGTTGAGAATCTCGACCTTTCCGATGACGAAGCGACAGGCGCAAGTATCGTTCTTCGTGCTCTCGAAGAGCCGGTACGCCAGATCGTTCATAACGCAGGACTTGAAGGATCGATTATCGTAGAGAAACTGAAGACGCAGGACGTAGGCGTCGGCTACAACGCAGCAACAGGCGAATGGGTGAACATGGTAGAAGCAGGCATCGTAGACCCTACCAAAGTAACGCGTTCCGCGCTTCAAAACGCCGGTTCTGTTGCAGCTATGTTCTTGACGACAGAAGCAGTCGTCGCTGACATCCCTGAAGAGGATAACAGCGGTGGCGGCATGCCAGATATGGGTGGCATGGGCGGTATGGGCGGCATGATGTAATCATGCACCCATAGCCCTTGATATCAAGGGTTTAGATTCACCATGAAAGTTCAAATGACATACTTTTGACATACCCGGCGTGGAAAACACTATAAATCCAAAGAGCCTCTCATGAGTTCACTGAACTTTTGGGAGGCTTTTTCTTCCATGTTTTCAGTGATATGAGCGTATATATTCATGGTTGTATTTATGTCCCCATGACCTAACCGTTGTTGGATTTCTTTAATTCCTACTCCAGCTTCAATGAGAAGAGAAGTATGAGTGTGTCGCAAGGAATGAGGAGTAAGGTTTTTATCTATTCCAATTATTTTCATCAAACGCTGCATTCTTGTGTTTACAGTCTTTAAAAATTCAGGGTATCCCGGATTATTGATTTCTTTAGCAAAAACAAAATCAAATTGATTGTAATAACCATTAGAAATGAGTTCCTCTTGGTGCACCTTGTGCTTTTTTAATACTTCTATCACATCTGGATCCATTTTAATCGTGCGAATAGATCCTTTAGTTTTGGGGGTAAGTAGCTGGTATTCTTTAGTACGATTGGAAGGATTATAGTAGGTCTTTGTCACTCTTAATGTTTCTCTAGCCATATCGATATCTGTCCACTTTAATGCCATAAGTTCTCCAATACGCAGTCCACTATAAGCTAAGGTTAAAAACATAGGAAAGTCTTTATCAATTCCATTTTCCTTCGCAGCTTTAAGAAAACGAATGAGTTCAGGTTTCTCCATGAATTTAATTTCCCCTTTATTGTTTTCAACATCTTCAACCGTTTCCACTTTCCGGGGGATTTTAGCAAACTCACATGGACTATCTTTAATAATGTGAAATTCCACAGCTTTTTTAAATACCATACGACCTGTTGAATGGATACCATCAAGCGTGTTAAAAGCATAACCTTCTTTATGAAGAGAGGTCAGCATAGCTTGATACTGTTTTCGACTGATCTCTTTTATTTTCTTATGACCAAAGAATCGATTTAAATGGTCTAAATTATGCTTCCGATTCCTTACAGAGCTGACTTTGGCACTCTCACTATATATTTTAATCCATTCTAAAGTGAAGTCCTGGAATTTAGTATCTTGTTCTTTAACATAGCTGTTCTCATATACTTCTTTTTCAATTTCTGCAGCAGCAAGTTGTGCTTCTTTTTTCGTTTGAAACCCACCTTTTGAAGAAAACTTCTTTTTTCCGGTGATAGGGTCGTCCCCTAAATATATTTGAAAATACCATTTTGCTCCTCGTTTTCGGAAATTAGCCACAATTATCCCCCCTTGTTTAATCATATTTAATTAAATCTTAATGGATGGTACAATTCGTCCTTTTATTTTTTCTAAACGTTCGATGCATAACTTTCTAGGGACTTTAAAATCCCGAGATAATTGATCAATTATCGCTGGGCTGGTAACAGTGTATTCGTTGATCATATGAGCAGGTAGAGATGCGTAAAGGGTAAAATGCCGTGCGTCTCTTTCCTGAAGTTCATGAAACGCTTTGGGCATCATCGTTTGTCGTCCAGCGTGTCTTAAAGCATGGCAAAGTTCATGGAAAAACTGTTCTCGTTGATATATTGTAGGCAACCGGCTGTCTACTATTATTTCTTGGAATCTACCTACTTTCATAAACCTTGCTTGCATCGGTTTACAGCGAAGAAAGATTTGCGACTCCAATCCTATGTCTTGGATGTTTAAATCTTCCGGGTTATTATAGCGGTGATTTATATACCATTGTGTAACTAAGTCTTCAAGAATTGTAGTTGAATAAATAGGAAATCCCAAACCAATCACCTTCCTTAAAAATAATTATACGAACATATGTTCTTAAAATCAATTAAGAATAACAATTAATGGTTTGAATAGTTCAATATGGTGTTATTTTCCTTTATTATGTAACTAGAGGGTTTTGTTATGAAGAGTTGTTAGAATTATTGTTGTTCTTCCAACGAGGGGATTGCTTTGAAATCAAGTCTTCCAGATAAGGGCAGTATAAAGGAAGACTTGAATTCGAGATAATGTTTTATTTGAAACTATATTTAGCACTAATTGTTAAATAAGGTATCGCACTCTTTTTTAACTTTGTGCTTGAAACATTACTATCAATTCTAAAGAGTGGAAAATCAAATTACGATGAAATTAATTTGTTTACTTCATATTGGTATAATGGAAAAATTTTGGTTGACATTTAAATTAGCTGGACAAATATGATGCCAGTAGGAGAAGTATGAAAAAAGTCAATACAGCAACAGATTATGCGCAAAAATACCCCCCTCTTATACGGCGGGGGGTAATATATATGTGGGGCAATGTTTTGCTGGTGGTACCACAACAAACTTTATAGAGATTTCTCCGGTGTTGTTCTAAATCCTCTACGAAAATTGAAAGTCGCGAGGGATTATTGATTTTTTCTCTTATCGGCTTTTCGTAAATCGTTACTTGTTATAATAGGTTTTATTCTTTCTCTTGTTCTTTCATGGATAAAGTCCTCTTCAAATCCTAATTCTTTTAGTAAATAGAATTCTAAAATGTTACGAAGGATGTGAAAAGCAATTATTAAATCTTCACCTTTAAGAATTTTATCTTCTAGTTTTTCATTATAGTGTGTGTAGTAATTCCTTGTTGTAGCAATTAACTGTGGAAATTCTACCAATTTGAAGTCTCCAGTATGAAAGACGAATCTATAGTCAGCTAGTAATAAATCTGCCAGGCGGCTTCTTAATATAACAAAACCTTTGGATCCATCCAATAAGAACTCTCTATCTTGTTTGCGAAGGGGTGTTGGTCTCAATTGTACTAACTCTTCTACTCTTTTTTTATAATCATGAAGAGAATAAGCAATTCTTCGAGAATGATAAGTTTCCAACGCTTGTACCATGTTCAAAAAATGCCGACTAATAGACAAATTGTGATTGTATAAACTGTCAATATAGAGTTCTATTATAGGTTCCATTATAGCTGCTATTTCTTGCCATTGTGAAAAATTTGCTTGTCTTAGTTCACTCAGGCTAAAAAGATAATCATGTTTTATTATTTTCTTAGTACTATTTTTAGTACTTAAAGCGTGTTTATAGGCGTGAAAAACTTCTAGCGGTCGAATGCGTTTTTCATCATCGTCAAATTCATAATAAACCTCGGGGTTCTCAACGATCATCGAGCCATAGTTTAAAGGGACACCTACAGCTATCTCTATAAGTCTTTTCATTTGGTTAGCTGTTTTTATAAACCATTCTATTGTTTGTATGGGTTGAGTTTCAATTATGAGATGAGGCGTTTGCTTTAATGTTATCTCCTCTTTCATAAGATGAAATGGATTACTAAAAGTTAAATAGTAGGATATACTGTAATTTTCATTTGAGTATATCCTGACTGGCTCTACAATTTTTAAATCTATAAGAGAGCCTTCTTTGTCCAAATCAGGACTTATATAGTTTGAAACATCCCCCCATTCAATTATCCCTGGTATGCATATAGTCATTTTAGAAAATTTGATATCCTCTTCTTTATTGAAACTTACACCATTAAACATGAATTGAGCATTATACCCAAATACTTCTTCTGACCCTACTCTACTATTAGTACTAATTCTTGAGCAATTGACAAGAGTAATTTCAGCACCATTAATTGTAGTACCAGTAATAAAAGGAATCTCAAGAGGAAGTTCTAAGTAACTCATGATAGGACCATTATTAGGTATACGAATATATAATAATATGCCTCCTTCCTCTTTATTTAAATATAAGTCCCCTGTATATTTTTCCCCTATATTGTTAATCTTCCAATAACCTATTGCAGATAAATTTACTTTCATTTTTTCACCACCACAAATAACATTGATTACTGTTTCTATTGTATTGGTAAATGGAAAAACATATCAACTGGATAATCTGTTTAGCTTGTTAGAGGATACAAAACATGATGACACTAAAGCGCTCTAATAAAGGAACGTTTTTTATGGTTTAATAACAGTTTATGATATCCTATGAATGGAATGAAAATGAAAAAATTGTCAAGACAGGGGGGGGTTTGATGATATTAGATTTTGAAAAATGGCTTCACAGTCAAGACTTTTCTCCAGAAGCCACTAATCAATTCAAGGAGGCGGTGACATGTTACAAAGCCTCTGCTTATAGAGCTTCCCTACTTATGTCATATTTAGGGTTTCAAATAGTGTTAAAGGATAGAGTATTAGAGTCTTCAAAACCGGATAACTTGCACGAAAAAGCATGGGAAGCTATAAAAAAAAGGTTACGCAAAGAAGAAGCATGGGACGAAGAAGTCAACGAATGCATAAAAAAGAATGACGTTAAGAAAAGGGTTTTTGTTATTTCAGAAGATTTGAGGAATCAAGCTACCTATTGGAAATATAGGCGAAATGATTGCGCCCATTCAAAGCCCAATAAAATAGATTCCTCCCATGTAGAATCGTTTTGGCTGTTTTTGCGTTCTAACCTTGCTAAGTTTGTGGTAGGTGGAAGCATGGAGTCATTACTCTTAAAATTAGATAAACATCTAGACCCAAACTTTACTAGTAGTAAGGCAAGCCATAAAACTTATATCGATGAGTTACCTAAGACTATCCTTGAAGAGGATATTATCGATTTCTTGGAAAGGTTACACAACCTATTTCAAAAGCACTTTTTCTTTTATCCTGAAGTTGAAGAAAAGCCACTAGGAATTTGGAATGACATTATAAGACTTGAAGGTCAATTAGGCAAGCAGGCAGTATTGTTTATCAAAGATAATAAAGGTCTCGAAATAGAGTTCTTAGAGCAATATCCAGAAAGAACTTCTTTGTTTTACGAAAAGAATTCTCCAGAAGTTAGAAAGCTATGGAGGCAGACTATACATAATGAGTTCAGCAAAATGGTTAGATTAGAAATATTTGTTAGTCTACTTAGAAATGGATTAATTGAAGAAGATATGAGTGAGTCCCTCGAATATATGGTTAAGAATATAAAAAGAACAGAATTA
The DNA here is from genome assembly GCF_001685435.2 of Salimicrobium jeotgali. NCBI lineage: Bacteria > Bacillati > Bacillota > Bacilli > Caryophanales > Bacillaceae > Salimicrobium > Salimicrobium jeotgali. The sequence goes on along the minus strand of NZ_CP011361.2, from coordinate 2,328,803 downwards.
ACTGAGGAGACTATAAAACCTTTAAAAGATTTTGGGTATTTTAATGTCTTCAAAGATTTGGTGTTTTCAAGAAAATATCCATTACTCGATAGCTTTGATTGGGGAAATGAGGCTTATGTTAGTATTGGAGATCATCTTGATCAAATAGGTTTAGATGAACATGTAGTTGAAGTAATCAACAATACTTTTGAATCTCGACCATATCCTTTTAAAATGCAGGAAGCTCTAAAGAGTTATTTTGCGCAAAGAGAAGGAGAGAGAGAAGAATATGAAGAGATATGCGACGAGTTAGGCATAAAACCTACTGATACTTTAGGTTTCTAGTCGTTACTCTACAACTATGCGAACTATTTATTTACGGCATACATGAAACAGAATAGAAAAAGCTCTCAATAGCGTGATTTTAAAATTAGAGGGTTACCGATTAATTTAAGTGCCTAACTGATTAATTATCTCGAAATCAAGCCTTCTATTTTAGGAGGCAATAGCATCATCGTGGCTATTGCTTATGCCTGTTAAAGTCCGTGGGTTTTGGGTTTTTACTATCCTAAAACTAAGAGAGGAAGCTGTTAAATCTATTCCTAGTTTAAAAAAATCAAATGTATTAGGAAGGTATGAAATTAAGAAGTCTTTACTTGAAGCTACAATTTCGAATTATTTAAGCGCATGTTCAACCGCTCTGCAAATCCCGGATGTAGGAGAAGAACTGAATGTATTTAACCGCAATGGCCCTGAGTTTATTAGAAGTGGAGGCGAAACTTTTCTCAATTCATTCGCATTAAAATTTCATGGAGAGCATTTCAATTTGTTTGAGCTAATAAACCTCATTTCATCACAATATTATGAAGGTGCGGAAAGTAGTGGGAGAATTATTATTTCACAAAATGAACATCCTGCGGTTAATGTCACTTTGAAATTTATTGATCCTATTAACTTATCAAATCATAAAGCTATAAGAAAACTCCTGGAAATGACTAGTGACTCTATAAGCTTATTAGCTAATGGCAATGAAGCATATGGTATGGGGTATGTAGCAGACTACGATTTTAAAGAAGAAGATTTATTTATTATTGAGTTCAAAGGACACTTCAAATGGGAATTAAAGCATCTTGAAGAGATTTTAATGATAGTAGAATATTTTCAGCCTAAATTACCAAGGGAAAGAATTGGAAAGGAACTATTCTCAGATCATCTCATAAGGATTTTTTCAAGCATAAAACATGATGATATTAATACGGTTTGGGACATTATCCAAGCCGCGACGGAACAAAAGCATGGAACAATGGTAGTAATATCTAATAAAGCTGCTGAAGAAGCAGACAGGCTAAATAGTCAATGTATTAATGTAGAGCCCATTAATTTTAGTTCTGATATTATGCGGCTTGTAACTGCTATTGATGGCGCAGTTCTCTTAGATCCGAAGGGTAAATGTCATGCTTTAGGAGTAATACTTGATGGATTGGCTACAGATAAGGGTGATTCTGCTCGTGGAGCCAGACTTAATTCTGCAATAAGATATTTAGACACACGGGATAATGATGAGTGTCTAATTGTTGTAGTATCGGAAGACGGGCATATAAATCTAATCCCATACTTAAAACCAAGAATACCTCGACATTGGATTGATTATTTAATTAAAGATTTACAAGAGGTTAACGAATCTGAAGAAGTAGATATTAGAGTTTTTAATCAAACTATGCGTAATCTAGAAAGACTTGCATTTTATTTATTTCCAAAAGATTGCGATACAATAAATGAATTAAGAGAGAATATTGAAAGCAAAATAGAGCCAGATATTATAAGGATTGTGTATCGTGATTTTATCCCCAACCCTGAAATGAATAAGAATTATTACAAATAGTTATATTGGATGCCATCTAATTTCGTGCCTGATCCCCACTGTACTAAAGTATTAGCGTGGTGGGGGTCAAAGGCATGAAGTAAGTTTAGTCCAGACATTTGGTTAGGTGTCTATGGATGTCTTTGCACTCCTCTTAACTTATTATTTATATCAGAGAACATATATCTAGCAAGTAAATTAGACGGCTTATTACCTTCCTTATGGAAAATCTTCATATTTCCAAACACTAAGAAAGATTGCTTTGCCCTTGACACTGCAACATTTAGCATGTTGACACCTTTATCAAAAAAGAAACTATTATTGCTAGAATATACAGAAGAAAAGATGATAACATCCCTCTCTGCCCCTTGTAAGGAATGGACAGTTCCAACAACAACATTCCTATAATTGTTGCCTAATGCTTTTTTTATTGCTAGTTTCTGTTGAGTAAAAGGTGTGATGATGGCAATCGTCTCACTTATCGTTTTGCCGCTTACTTGAGTTAGTTGTTCTTCGTTGTTTTTGACCCATTGAGCAATAGCCTTAGCCTCATTTTGGTTATATCTACTACCACCCCTTAGCTGTGCTTCCCCTTCAATGTTTGCATACCCTAAATAAGGCAAGAATTTATAATCCTTCTTTTTCGTAGCCATTGGCTCTAACTTTCCATTATAAGCGAGATCATTACAATAGCGAATGATGTCATCTTGACATCTTCTATGTTCTGAAAGGAACATCCCTCTCATACCTTCTATTTTTTGAAAAGAGCTTGCCTTTTGAGCAGTTTTGATTAATGAAGTACCTGTTGTACTTATACCTAACTTTTTCAACAAATGGTAGTCACTATTTGAATGCAGTTTACGAGCAATACCACTTCGAACCATGTTAGCTTCATCAATTGGTGGTAAAAGATTCCATATAGGTTCTATTTGCAACTCATCACCAACTACCAAAGCAGATTTGGACAAGGCAAAAGCAGGACCACCAACTTCTGGGGAAACTTGACCTGCTTCATCAATAATTAACAGGTCGATAGCATTATAATTAGGTTCTATCCCTTTTATTTTGGATTGGTTAAAGGCACTTGGCAATGTATACAATGTAGAAACATGACAAGGAAATAAATGTGCAGAATCCTTCCATTTCTTCAATGTATCTTCATATTCTTCAGACTTTCTCTTTTGATTGATGAGGTACTTTGCTTCCCAATAATGAACAGAATATTTGAAGGCCATGTACCTGTGATACCTATCCAAATCAGTGAACATACTCTTATACTCTTTATTTGTATGCTGGTAACCATACAAGGCATTTAACTTTTTGATAAGAGACTTTCTTTTTAGATTCTTGAAATATATATCAATATTGGTTAGAAATTTAACAACTCTTGATAGCAATGAGGGGTGCGCTTGCTGTAAATAATTCTGTCTTTTTATGACGATGACATCTAAATGATCTATCTCTTCTAATACATCTATGACATTCCACATGTTTTGAATTGTTTCTTTTACTTGACTCTGTAACCACTCCGCAGCATCCTCTAACGATTGATTTTCAAGACCGGAATATTTTTCAAAATATTCAAGGTATGTATGTTCTTGGTTCATAATTGATTGATTAGCTTTTTTCAAAAATCCATCACCATCAGGACTTTGCATGTAATAGGAAGTCCCATCTTTTTGCAGCTTCTTGAACTTAGTTTTGGAAGGAACATAGAGACCATAGCTTTTAACATTAGGAATCCATCTACCCTCAAGTCCTACTTTTTCATCTATATCCATCATTTCATTCGTACTACCAAAACTATCTATAACATTAGTTACGGCTTGATTATTTGTGGAAGAGACAAAAATAATTGGAGGTGTTTCATCATTTTGTAGAACTGAATCAACGAATTTTGTAGCCACGACCGATTGAAGTAAAGTTGTTTTACCGGTCCCAGGCGGTCCATTAACAGCCAGAATATCACCTGATTTTTGAATCATAAAATTGTGGAGAGTCTCTCTTTGAGAAGGGGATAGTGAATGCTCATCACTCATCTGACCTAAATGTTGCTTAGATAATTCAAAGCTACTTGCTTGATTTGATGTTAATTGCTTTTGTTGGAGACTTATGTATTCATCGAATAATGGAATATGAGGTTGATCTCTCTCCATCTGTTCATAAAAATCCAATAAGGACTGAGTTGCATACTGGTTGTTTTGCACATCAAGAAACAACTTACATTCTCTGTCTATTACATATTCTACATCAGAATAATCAAGGACGTTTTCATCTAATTCCTCTACATAGTGAAGTAGATGATCCCAATTATCCGGTCTTAGTAACCCATTGTTCGTTAAATACCTCTCATAATCCCACATTGTTCCTAATGTATCCATACTTGTTATGTTATGAGGTTCCAATAAAATCCTCGGAATCCATGGCTGGAATTTTTCATCATATGTAAACTTTAGTGTCGCCTTATCAAGTGTGACTGGAATAAGGATAGGGAAAATAAAATAATTTTCATTGTAGTATCGTTGACTAGGTTTTAATACAAACGGAGCAATAACACAATCAATACTTCGCTGCTTTTTACTTTTTGTTGTCCTCCCTACTTTCTCATATGTTTCTTCAGTTATTCTCCCATTCTTGTATTCTTTACGAGGTAGAGTAACCTGCTCTGTTTTGTTAACATCAAGGTCTCGCCTTAACATATCTGAAAGGCAAGTTCGCCAATAAGAAACTACCTTATCTCGAACATCCATAATAAACTCTCCTTCATATTTAAATAAGTTTAAAATTTATATTATTGAGAACAGACACAAATTTTTGAATGGGGATTATGTGGGAGGTGTGAGGATGGTGAATATTGTGAAAGTTTGTTTCAAAAAAACAGGGGGATAACTATTCATATAGTAGTGAAACTATATTGAATGGAAGAAGTGATTACAGTTTTATTAAACACAAAAACAGGGACTTCCTATAAGTGAAGTTCCTGCTTTTTATTTATTTTCATTTTCCTCGATTTCTTTAGATTTTTTCACTAAATATTGAAAGTAACTTTCCAATTCCCTTATTTGCTCTGGACTCATTGATTTCCACTTTTCCAAGTCAAAAAAAGCTGCATCTTCGATCCCGTACTGGTCCATCAGCTTATTTACTTCTTTTATAGAATCAAATTCATTGTTTTTATCCACTTGATAATCTGAAATATCTGATCGGCCTAAAAGGTAATCGGTGGATACATCAAAAAGGTCAGCTATTTTGTTCACAGTATCTAAAGTAGGAATTTTAGTACCTCTCTCGTATGCTGTGTAGGTTGTTCGAGCTACGCCAATTTGCTTCGCGATATAATCCTGAGTCCAATTTGGATTTTCTTCTTTTTTTATTAGTCGGCATTTTTTCAGCCTGTCGGAAAAATTCATGTTAATACCACCATGCTTTTCACTAGATTATAGTGTGTTATGTTCCCATTATAAATGTTTCTCATAGTAACTTAAAGAAAAGTTCCTAAAAGTGTATAAAAATATTATGGATATTGTTGACAATGTTACCTAAAGGAACTTATAATACAACATAAGATGTTCCTTAAAGGAACTTTAGGAGGTGAATAAATTGAGGGTGTGGTTAAAAGAGATTCGACTTCAGAAGGATTTAACGCAAGAACAAACAGCTATTAAATCAAAAATATCGAGAAGCTATTATACCCATATTGAATCAGGAGTTAAAAATCCTACAGTAGAAACAGCGAAGGACATAGCTTTTGCCCTAGAGTTCAAGTGGACAAATTTTTTTGAAAGCCAATGTTCCTTAAAGGAACAAAAAACTTATAAGGAGATGTTGTAGATGTTTGAAGCTAAATTGCAACCCGAATCTGATTTTAATAACAAGGTCTATGATATTTTTTATGATATTGCTAAAAAAGCACAAGAAGATGTTCAGAAAGAAATGGAATTACCCTATTTACTTGATCGAACAAAATTAGCTGAGCGTGTGTTTAATGTAAGTGTACAATCTCTTGATGCTCACGTATTAAAGCGCAAGGACTTTCCAAAAGTTCATGTAGGTGGCCGGACACTTTACCCCAAGGATTTAGTAATTACATGGATTAGAAATCATGTTGATGTATCTGATGATATTGCTCCGGAAAGAAACTTTGGTGTTGTTTGACTCTATGAATCTAGTATATACCTCTGAGAAAGCAATCAATGGTACAAATCAATAAGTAAGGAGGGGGAAACTATTAATAAAAGCAAATCAGCGCAGTTAATGAAGGATTTAAGGAAAAACAAAAATAAAACCCAGCAACAGTTAGCTGTAGATATGTTTCAGTCAAGAGAGTATATCTCTAAACAGGAAGGGGGAGAACGGAAGATTCCTCCTGTATCCACTAAATATTTTATTGAGAAGTATAACAATCCTTGGTTAGCACTTGAAGCTGTTAATGAATATGTTGGGTGGGGGATCTCTCGCTTAGAGGGACCGGAAGTAGAAGAGGATAATTTTCTCTTACAACTTCTATTAGAGGAAGAACTACAGAAGGCTATTAATGTATTAGCTAATGTAAATTTAACTGCAAAATTACATGATAAGCACTCTATTAAGATTCATGACATACGGAAATCAGCTGAAATTATGACTGGTGTTATTCATTTCTCTACCCTGTATTTAGCTACTGTTTGTGAAAGATATGAAATCAATTGGCTAAAGCTTTGGAAGGATCATCACCAAACTCTATATTCTAAGAGATTATTAAATTAGGAGGTGAGGTTGTGCAGGGGTGGTTAAAGCTGCATCGTAAAATTCTTCATAGTGAAATTTTCGAAAATGAGAAGTTGTTAAAAGTGTTCATTTATTGTCTGACGAAGGCAAGCCATAAAAGTACAGAATCGAGAGTAGGGAGGCAAAAGGTTACTCTTAAACCTGGACAATTTATATTTGGCCGTAAAAAAGCTGCTTCTGAATTAAGTATGAATGAATCCACCGTTCGTGACTATATAAAAATACTTCAGGAAGACAGTGTCATTAGTATAAATACCACCAACAAATATAGTGTAATAACCGTTGAAAACTGGGGGATTTATCAATCTAACGATGAAGAACACGACAACAAAATAACAGAAAATAGACATCAAAAAGACAGTTCCCTGACATCAAAGGGCCAGCAAAAAGACACATACAAGAATGAACGAGAACTTAAAGAAGTTAAGAATGTAAAAGAATTTATTACTACAACTACTTCTGAAACCATGAATAGTGAGGCTGTTCAATTTTATCAAAACAATATCGGAATACTACATCCCCATATTTCTAATGAAATAGCTCGATGGATCGCGGAGCTTGGTGAAGATTTAACTATTGAAGCCATGAAACGTGCTTTGGAGCGAAATAAGGTTTCATGGGGATATGTGAAGAGTATCCTAAAATCTTGGGTGAATAAAGGAATTAAAACCATTGAACAAGCTGAGGCTGAAGAAGTTGAACATAGAAATAAAATTCACCGCAAGCACCAGTTTTCTAAAGTACCTTCAAATCAGGAGGTAATACCAGAATGGTTTAAAAACCGTAATGATAAAAAACAAAATGAAAATAAAAAGCCAACAATTGATGGTGCAGCTTTAGCAATAGAAATAGGAATTAAGCTGAAACGATCCAGGGAGAATATTCTCGAAGCTATTCATAACAGATATGATCTTTCGGAAAGAGACTTACAAGCTATTCGGGAGGGGGAAAGTTCAGCTAAAGAAATCTTATTAAACAAAACGAGCTTGGAAGTTGCAGGAGATCGATAACATTATATAAGAGGGAGGCTGTACTATGAAAACATCTAACAAACATCGCTTAGCTTATTATGATATCCCATCAAAGGCAGATAATGTGAAGACTTTTGATGGAAAAGTGTACAACGTTCGTGGCTTCTGGGTAATAGATAAAAATGGTGTAGCTGAAAAACTACCTAATATTTATTATCGAATCCGGACTGTGAAGGATAGTCATTTTAAAACCATTGCTAAACGCAAAAACCCTATGAGTGAGCTGAAATCTGTCAAGTGAATATAACGATTTTAACATGTGCTTAAATAGCACACATTGAACATTGAAAACTATATATCTATGTTAGGAAATTGAAAGGTCACAGAACTTTCCTGACAGTCGATGAACGTTTGGTGCGTGTTACAAGAAACGCATCTTGTGACCGGGTAAGCGTTGTATCTTTTATGGTTAACTTATACAAAGTGAGGTACAAGCTTTGTATAGGTAATCCTAGATACATAAAGTTCTTCGTATAGGCTAGAAACGTTGTGCATTGTAGAAAAAATAATCATTCTACATAGGGTTGATTGTATCTCGCCATAAACAATCATTAATAATAAAGATCTATCTTCCATAATGTGGATTAATATTTAAGTAGGTGTTAGAATCGTTATACAAATCATTTGAGAGGAGACGGATCTGATGGCAAAGTGTTGGGTCGGTGGTTTGGCTGGATTTGTTATAGTTTTAATCTTGGTTGGTTGCGGAGCTCAAGGAGCCACAGGTCAAGTCGAGTCATTATCACCAGGTGGCATGAAAGAAACTCTGCAAGACAGTGACAATGTTTATATCCTAGTAACTGATGCGTCTGAGGAAGAAAAAAGAGATGAATATATCAAGGTAGTGGAAGAAAATATTGAAGAAATTAATGTGAAAGAAATTAATGCTCAGAATCAAAAAATTCTTGATGGGGATATGGATCTGAATGAAATAGGTTTAGAAGGTAGTGAACTGTTCCAATCTCTAAGTTATTATGAGGATGGACGATTACATGATCGTATCTCCTTAAAAACACAGAAATACAAAACCCTTGAAGATAGGGATAAAGCCATACAAAAATTCATCAACGAAACTTCATCCTAATGGAAGTGATCTTTTATAGATCGCTTCTTTTTTTATGAATACAAACCTTGAAAGGGGGTGAAGGTGAATGGGCGTTACTAATCGCGAACTTAAGCAATCAAAAGACTTAGTCCAGACACTGTTAACAATCCAAGATATTTCTTACAATGAGTGGCTCCATGAAAAGCACCAAGACTACATTCAACAAAACCAAGATGTCGTTATGAAGTCATTGCTCCATTACAAAGGGTTGGATGAAGAAAACAAGAACAAAAATATTTAAAAGGGGAGATTTTAATGAATTACTTTGCAGATCATTCCATGCTTGTTGCCATTAGTAATTTACAATCTACTGGGGCATCAATTTTAACCGCCATGCAGCTTTTGGGTATTATCTCGGCTTCCATTGCTTTTGGTATAGGAGCCTACCATCTTATATGGGGTGGAGTTAGAGGCCGCCAAAGCTCTATCGTGTGGTTCATTGGTGGTGCCGTTGGACTTGTCGTTCTAATGGGGGCTACAGCTATCGCCGAATATATTGACAGTCAGGTGATCTTTTAAAGGAGTGTAGGTCCATGAGGGTATTATTCACATCAAAAATGCATGGTGAAATTTCGAGCTTTCACCCTTATTCCTTCCAGGAAGTTGTCGTTCTAACGGCGGAATTGGATGCTAAATTAAAGAAGAAAAATGCTAAGCCAATTCTGCTAGATTTCATGATATTTAATGAAGAAGGAGACAAGCTGTACAACGGCTCATATGAAATGGGAGCAGAAGGGACATCAAATATTTATGACCATGTTTGTCAAAAGCTTTTACAGCTACCCATGGAAAATAAAAATGAGGAAACAAAAAGGGATGTCTTCCTTCAACAATTAACTTCTAGCACACCAGCATCTTATCAAATTGATGTGACAGAAGTATTGAAAGAGAAGGAAGTACAAAAGTCGAGTTGGAAGCAACTTGGTCACCGTGGCAAGATTCTTGTGAGTGTGATCAGCACCACATTAATGGTAGCCATAGTTACATCCATTACTCTATTTATACTTCTAAGCAATCAAGGCAAAGATCTAAGAGTCACGACACAAGAGCTGGAAAAAATGGAGAATGTAAAAACGGCTTATGAAGGTTACTGGACAGGTGAGCAGAAAAAAGCTGTTGATCAGTTACAAGGAATGGAAACCTTAACGGAATCGGAGCGCCAAACATTGCTTCATTTTCTTGTGGAACTTAAAAAGTATGATCAAGCTTTGCAATATGTAGGAAAGGAAAACACTTCTTCACTGGCTAAGCAAGTCATGAAAGTTCATGGTCTGGAAGAATTGATTTCCTTTCAAGAAGCTTATCCAAGTCCTTTGGGTGAATTTAAAATAGACTTTCATCGTGGGGAATACAAACAGGCGGTGGATATTCAAGATATGGCGATGTCTCCTGAACTGTATAAACAAAAGGGGATCGCTTATTTGAGGATTGGGCAATTGGAAGATGCAAAAAAGATGGCCAGTGAAGCGAAAAATGATGAACTGAACAAAAAGATTAATGAGTATCAAGAAATCGAAGAACAGTTGACTAAGTTAAACATTCAAATAGAAACAGAGAAAGAGTCAGAAGATCAAAATCAATCTAAAATCGATTCGCTTAAAGAACAACAAGATGATCTGGAGAGCCAAAAGAACAATATATAAGAGGGTGATTCATTTGAAATCAGTCATTGCAAAAAAACAGGTGCTTATTCTACTAAGCATCTGTTTTTTTATCTCCACGATGCTGGTTAGTACTTTCGTATGGAATATGGGATATGCCATGTGGTCAACCTTAAAGACTTTCCCAGAATTCAGTAAACCAATAGAAATTAAAACTTCATTTTTGACGGATTTTCATATTCAGGAACAACCACTCTACTATGGAGTAGCTGCCTTAATCGGTTTTGTCGGAATAGCCCATATGATTTACAAACTTAGAAGTAACTTTAAACCCGTAGGTACGGACGAAAAAGGTTCCCAGAGATTTGCAACAAGAAAAGAAATTCAACAACAGTACAAGGCCATTCCTGATCGAAAACAATCATATAAAGGACAGGGTGGCCCTGTTTTATCTAGAAAAGGGGATAAAGCTTTTATTGATCCGTCACCTGTCAATAATTTGATTATTGGTACGACAAGGAGTGGTAAGGGCCAAACCTATGTGATTCCAACCATAGATGCTTACTCTCGTGCCGAACATCAGCCCTCTTTAGTCATTAATGACCCCAAAGGGGAGTTATTTGCTTCTAGCCGGGAGACGCTGGAGAGAAGAGGATATGAGGTTGAGGTTTTAAACTTAATGAATCCAATGCAAAGCATGAGCTTCAATTTGCTAGAGTTGGTTAAACAATCTTATAAGGATGGGGATTATTCTACAGCTCAAACTCTTTGCGAAACCATTACTCATATGCTTTACCACAATCCGAATGCTAAAGAACCTATGTGGGATGATTCAGCTAAATCACTTGTGAATGCTATGATCCTTGCGGTTACAGAGAAAAGCATAACCGAAGGGATGGAAGAGAAAATTACGATGTACACGGTCGCCAACATGCTCTCAGAGTTAGGGACTAGAAATGAAATGGATGAAGATGGCCAAGAGTACAATGCATTGGATCAATTCTTCCAAGAACTACCCCAATCCCATGTAGCGAAAGGTCAATATGCAACGAGTAATTTTTCCAAAGGGAATACTCGATCAAGCATTTTTACGACAGCGATGAATGGATTGACGAAATTCACAATGAGTGAAACAGCTAAAATGACAGCAAAAAACTCTTTGGATTTAAAAAGAGTGGGCTTCGGTCAAAGTATTAAGGGGCGAGGTCGCCCTTTTTCCAAAGTAATAATTTCATTCCCGGATGGAACCACTGAAATCAATCAATCTGGAGAGAGTGGGACATGGACCATTAACTTTAATACCTCATTAGAAGCTGGAGATCATTTAGTAATTTCTCAGGATTCTGTTCCTGGAAATTCAAAGGATAAAGAAGTTCAAAAGGATAATATGACAATCCGGATTGACAAAGTTGATGAGGAAACGGGCAAGGTTTCCTTCTCTTATATTTTTGCTAGAGGCACTATTGAAGTAAAAGAAATTATTTACTCCAATAAGCCAATTGCTGTGTTTATGGTTACACCGGATTATGATACGTCTACTCATGCTATACCGTCTATTTTCGTTAGCCAATTGTATTATGTATTATCAAAAAATGCAGCCATTGCCAAAGGACAAAAGTGCTTACGAGAAGTGGTCTTCATGTTAGATGAGTTCGGTAATATGCCTGCGATAGCAGATATGGAAAATAAAATTACGGTATGTTTGGGAAGAAACATTCGCTTTCACTTAGTTGTTCAATCCTATGCTCAATTAAAAGATTTGTATGGAGAAGATGGGCAAGCCACAATCCGAGGTAACTGCGGAAATGAAATTTATATATTGAGTGCGGACTATGATTCTGCTTCCTATTTTTCTTCCAAGTTAGGAAAGCAAACGTTAAATACTCAAACACGGTCTGGATCTACCTTTTCCCTGGATAAGTCGAAAACGGAAAGTACGGAAGGAAGAGACCTTCTAACGGCCAATGAACTGCAGGAATTGGAGGAAGGAGATACGGTAGTGCGACGTGTGCTATTACGTCGTGATAAGAAAGGAAGAAAGATTCGTGCCTTTCCTATTTATAATACAGGAAAATACAGTATGAAATATGCTCACACGTATCTTAGTTCAGAATTCTGTCCAGGTAGATCAATTACGGAAGAAGAGATTTCTACCCCACACCGCCATGTTCATCCAGCAGACTTAGTTATTGATTTTCAAACTGGCTATTCTAATAAAGCACAGACAGACGAGGCGGTAGAGGATATGGAAAATCACTCACAAAATGGACCATTCAGTGATTCAGAACAACCTATGGAATGGTGGAGGAAGGAAAAAGTCGGTGAGTTCTTTGATAAAAGCACATTCTCCCTGATCCACCAACAAATTGCTCCTCATTTAGAACACAGTGAGGAGGAAATGAATGATGAACCTATGGAAGCTTTTCTTTATAACTTAAAGCTTTTAGGCGATCACCAAGAAATTAACCGACAAGTGTATAGTCACATTCGCAAACAAATAGATAAGTTAATTGAAGAACAGGAAACACCAGTAGAGCAGGGATGAAAAAGGGAAAAATAATAAAGGTGGTGATGGAGTGTCCGATGAAGAACTGTTAGAGATATTGTTAAGGTTTTCCGAAGTCTTATCAACGAATAATATCTTTACATCTGGGTTAAGGATCGTAGGGTGGGGAACGATATTATTCTTGAAAATGATTGTTGATGGTCTGGAAGGAATGGTTGATCAGGTCTTAACCTTAACGGATTTCTTTTCGAGCGATCCCGTGACTAACTTTCTCGAAACCATCCAGCCTGCTCTCTACATTATGCTGGCCATCTCATTGGGAATGATCGGCTTTCGATTAATATTTAATAAAGAAAAGAATCGATCTGACATTCCAATGAACCTGTTTATATCTATCATGACGATTACTCTGTTGTCTTTTGGAATGGGGAAAGTGAATGACTTTACTGGAGATGCGATGGACATAGCGAAAGTACAAACAGATTCTTTTACCACCTCCGATCGAGTAATGGAAGACCATATTACAGACATAGTCATTTATGAAGAAACAGACTGGACAGATCCAGATGTAGAAGAACAACATCATATAAGCCCAGACTCAATTGATAAAATATCCATTAATGAAACGATTGACGATAGTTTTGAAAAATCTAATGGCGATAGCCTATCAAATAAAGGACAAAAGCTTGTAATGAACAAAGTAGGGTTGGAATCAAATGGCGAAGAAGGGCTTGTTGAGTTAGGAAAAAGTGGTCTGTTTGATTTCCTGCCAGAAAATTATTACAGGTGGCATGTGGATTGGTTTACTGCCATCGTAACTCTTTCCGTTATGGCTTTTACCATGATACTAATATCGATTAAAGTAGCCAAGCTCTGTTTTGAACTTGGCTTTAATCATATCGTGGCCTTAATCATGGCCTATGCGGATATTTCGACGGGCCAGCGATTGAAAGCGATCATTAAGAATATTGGAAGCATTTTTGCTTCACTTATCATGATTTTCTTAAGTCTACGTGTGTATATGTATTACACAACTTTTATAAATAATAATCTTGAAGGACTAGGGTATCTGATTGCTTTAATTGCAGGAAGTTTGGCTGTCATTGATGGTCCTAATATCGTGCAAAAACTCTTTGGAATTGATGCTGGATTGAAAAATGCCTGGCATGTGGCGATGGGTGGTTACCTAGCTTCTAAAACACTCGGACCTCCCGTGAAGAAAGCTGCAGGAGCTATTACAAGTGGTGGTGTATCAGCCTTGATGAATACAGGTGCCGGGACAGCTGGTGCGGTCGCTGGTATCTATGGACGCAAGGATGAGAGGAAATCTAATACAAATGGAAAAAGTGATTCATCATCAACTGAAGGAAATAGAAGTCAAGGAAACAGAAAAAAACAAGAGCCAAGTCCAATGACATTCAATCAGGAAGGGCAAAAAGGTTCGTTGGGAGGAAAAGAAGTTAGAAGTCCGGAGGCAGGAAATCGTTCATCCAGCTATGAAACTCAGGGTCAGTCCCATCCTTCTTCTCAGAAAGGGTCCTCTATGAACACTACAAAAGAAGTTTCCCCAGGAGGATTGGACGTACCGTCATCGAACCAAAGCAATGAGCAACCTATATATACTCAACCCAAGAAAGATAAAAAACAAGAGAAAGATATAGGTAGTAGTGAAACAGGAAGCGCACGTTTAGATGCAAACGATAATGAACCTAAGGAAGAGACAAACCAAATGGCTGAAAGCGCCAAATTAGAAACACCAGACGTAAAAGCTCCAAAAAGTACAGATGATATTCCTATGCCTAATCAATATAGAACAGAGCAGCGAACTGTAGGAGGATATATGAAAGATCGGTTGGGTGAGCGATTTACTAATAATCCTAAGGTTCAAAGTGCAAAACGGACGTATAACTTATCTCGAAACACTACGGAGAACTGGATAAATAAAATTAAGAAACGCGGGCCTGAGTCTTAACTTGGTCCGTGTTTTGTTATGAAGGAGTGTTTTTATTGCAATACAAGATACCATCCGAAATTGGAAGTGAGTTGAAGATCAACCGTCTATTTTATCTTACAGACTTACTTGTGGTACTTATCTTAGGCGGCATAGGCTTTACATTCCGATATGTCGTTCATTCTTCATTCGTTTGGTACTATGCGATTTTTTGGATCATATTGATGGTTGCTTGGTTGATCCGCCCCAAAACGAACCCTAAACTGCGTATGGTCAAAGCCTTGTTCTTAGCTGTCACAAGGGACCGAATTGCTTATTGTGCCATCGATAAAAAAGAGAGGGAGGATGGTAAGGATGAGAATCAAATATGAAGAGTTAAATGATGAAGAATATGCGTTTCAAAAGTTTAAGGCACTTCTTGAAGAACAGCTTGGACGAGACTTAACAAAAATAGAAGCGCGGAAGATTCGATGGTTGTCTGGATGGGAGCATGAGACGGTCGGCGTATTTTTTGACCTGATTCATGAAGTAGCAGGAAAGAAAAATAAGGGAGGACTTTAAATGAAGAAGAATAAGAAAGACCACCCTTTCTTTAAAGAAGACAGTTCCGAAAAAATGGCTCTTTTTGATGAACGAAAAACTACTGAGAAAAACAAGAAGCAGCAAAGGTCGCACGCTAAAGAGAAAAAGAGAGAGGTGGCCATTCCATCCATAGCTGAGATTCTCCCCATTCAGGACATGACCGAAGAAGGATCCTTTCAATTAAAAGGAGACACGGGTTATATGGACGTGATGCAACTTCAGAGTAAGGATATTTATTCTCCATCTACCCAGGAAACCGAGTACGACATCATGAAGATGGCTAAGTTCTTTCAATCGTATGCGCCGGATATCAAGATCGTATCTATGAATTTTCCGGTTAATATGAAAAAACAACTGGGTGCGATTAATTACAAGATTGCTCAAAACAAAGCGCCTCTATATGAGCGCTTTTTAATTAGAAAAAGAGAGGAGCTGCACTTTTTAGAGACCTACCGGACGAATAGAGAATTTTATTTATATATTTACGCGACTAGCCTTAAACAGCTTGCTGAGTATAGAAACAATTGTCGGCGTTATCTTGGACGAGTCGCTCCAGTCATTGAGTTAACCGATGAAAAGAAGCTTGATTTGCTTTATAAG
This sequence comes from Salimicrobium jeotgali, assembly GCF_001685435.2. Lineage (NCBI taxonomy): Bacteria > Bacillati > Bacillota > Bacilli > Caryophanales > Bacillaceae > Salimicrobium > Salimicrobium jeotgali. Next base: position 2,312,820 of record NZ_CP011361.2, on the reverse strand, counting down.
CTATATAATCAAAATTCTAAATTAGAAAAGAGGGGTTAAGGAATGTTTTCATTTTTAAAAAAGAAGAGTGATGCCGAAGAAACACGAGAAAAAGGATATAACCCTTTCTTACTGGCCCATATTCAACCGCAAGGAGGAATTAAATTTCACGAAACCTTTACCCGAAAAGGAGACGGTTATGAAGTTTGTGTCCATGTGTATTCCTTCCCTAAAAATGTTTCAGACTTTTGGCTAGAACCTATATTTAATATGGAGAATGTTATTACTACTATGGATATTGTCTCGGATGATCGTTACAAAGTCCGAGATGGTTTAAACAAAGGGATGGCTGAACAGAGTTCCAGAATGATTAATGAAAAAGATAATGCAGGCATTATTGAAGCGCAAAATAACTACGATGATTTGCGGCAGCTATATAATCAGGTCTCTGAAGAAGGAGAAATCATAAAACGTGTTCATCTTAGGCATTATGTAAGTGCACCAACAAGAGAAGAATTGGAAGACAAAGTGAAAGTCGTCTTATCGACGTTACAGGACGAGAATTTTCGAGGATCCATCTTCTTGAACGAACAGGAATTCGAATGGAAATCACTACTCACGAATTATACAGAACAATCCACTTATCGAAACAAAAGGGAAGGTCATCCGATACCTGCATTAGGGTTAGCTGGTGGCTTTCCTTTTCATTTTACTAGCTTAAACGATCCTTACGGTACATTCTATGGAACGACACTCACCGGAGGAAACGTCGTCTTTGATCTTTTTCATAGAGATCAGCAGCGTAAAAGTTATAACGGGGTCATGGTAGGAGCGATGGGGGCAGGGAAATCTACTACGCTTAAGAAAATTATGCTGGATAATGCGATTAAAGGATATAAGGTCCGGACGTTTGATGTCACAGGAGAATTTGTGGAGTTAACGGAAGCTTTAGGCGGGAAGCAGATTGCTCTCGATGGTTCAGATGGGGTCATTAACCCTTTGCAGGTGTATCGAACGGCAGAGGACGAATACACATCATTTACTCAGCATTTATCCAAGTTGACTACATTCTATAAATTCTTAGCACCTGAAGCGAATGATAGTGAATTGAAAGAATATGAAAATCTATTAAGAAAGCTCTATGAAAAGCTTGGCTTATGGAACGATGATTCAAAATCAAATATAACTGAACTTTCTGTCCATGAGTACCCTATCTTTACCGATTTTCTTGCTTTTATCGAAGAACAACTCTATGAAAATATCAAGGAAGGGAAGCAAAAGGAGAAGTTGAGTCAGGAAAGGAAACGACGCCTGGAAAGCATCGAATTAAACATTCGTAACCTTGTAGAGACATACGCGCATCTCTTCAATGGAGTATCAACCATCGAACACTTTGATGAGCAACAGGTCGTTACTTTTACCCTGAGGGGCCTATCTCAAATGAGGGCAGAGGTTTTCCAAGCGCAATTGTTTAATGTACTCAACCTCTTATGGGACTCCATGCTAACGAACGGTTCACCTCAGTTTGATGCTTATAATCGAGGAGAATTAGCTTTTGAAGACGCTGTACGATATCTCATCTTGATGGATGAAGCTCACCACATCATTAATACAAAGAAGAAAAGTGAGAGTGCTCTTGATTTTCTTACAAAGTTTAGCCGAGAGGCCAGGAAGTATTTTGGTGCTCTTCTCTATGCCAGTCACACCATTCGTGATTTTGTTCCTGAGGGTTCGGATCAGAGTATGGTAGAGGAAATAAAGAAGCTTTTTGAACTGACCCAATACAAAATTATTATGCAGCAAGATAGTAACAACTTAGAGATGATGCAGCAAATATTCATGGGGCAATTAAGCCAGAGTGAATTAAAAGATATCCCTTACCTACAAACAGGGGAGACGATGTTAAGCATCCGTGCGGTTGAAAACATTCGTTTCAAGGTAGAGGTATCGGACGAAGAATTAGCCTTGTTTGGAGGAGGTGCATAAGGATGCCTTGGTCCCTTCTCCTGGGGTTAGTCCCTCGGAAAGTATGGCTTTGGTTGATTGGTATTCTGGTAGCTCTTTTCCTTCTACAAATGCTTTTGTATGCTTCAGTCATTACAGGGTTAATCGGTTATCAAAAGTCTTCCTCCAGTGAGGATGTGAGGTCCGTTGATGTGGTAAATGGAACAGCGCAAGTTTCAGCCGCACTAGAAGAGTACCGTCCTCTGTTTGAAGAATATGCTGAAAAGTATGGGGTGTCCAAGTATGTGGAGCTTCTCTTGGCCAAAACGATGCAGGAATCTGGGGGACGTCTTGATGATGTGATGCAAGCAAGTGAGTCTCTGGGTCTACCTCCAAACACGATAGAGGATCCTGAAAGAAGTATTAATGTCGGGATCCGATACTTCTCTGAAATGCTGGAGAAAGCAGGGGGAGATATTAAGCTAACCCTCCAAGCATACAACTTCGGTGGAGGGTTCATTGATTACGCAAACGAACACAACAATGGAGAATACAGCAAAGATTTAGCGATCGAATTTTCAAGGATGAAGTACCAGGAATTGAAGCATACAGGCATGTATTCCTGCATTAGACCTGAATCGGCAGAAACAGGTGCTTGTTATGGGGATATTGGTTATGTTGAGGCCGTTTTAAGTTATCTTAAAGGCGGAGTAATTGAAGCAGATTTACAACCAACGGGAGATTGGGTTATGCCCGTTGAAGGAGCACTCACACAAACATCTAATTACGGAATGCGCTCAGATCCTTTTGATGGAACACCGGACATGCATAGAGGTATTGATTTTGCTTGTACGAATGCTGTAACGCCTATTCAAAGCGTAGATAACGGTCAAGTGGTTGATGTGGTAAGAAAAAACTCTGGCTATGGAAATAACGTTCTTGTGAAACATGAAGAGGGACTTTATAGTCACTATGCTCATTTGTACACGATAAGTGTACAAAACGGGGAGATGATTCAAAAAGGAACAAAAGTAGGTAAGTGTGGTTCGACAGGAAACTCTACAGGTCCCCATCTACATTTCGAAGTTAGGACCAAAAAACAGTATCGTTCTGATGTAAATCCTGCCCCATATCTTGGACTTTAAGAAAGGAGAACATTGATGAATAGACGTGTTCTTTTCGGCCTGTTTGTCGTTCTGTTAATCGTTCTCACATCGGTTAATATATATGCTGCACGCACAGCATCGAGTGATGATCTACAGGAAAGCTTGCTTCAATCAAAAGTGAAAAACGAAAAGACTATGGAAGAAAAAACTGAATTAAAAGAGACGTTACAACAACAGGAACCTGCTGACATTCAAGCGAGATATGACGCTTTAGTGAAGCAGGTTTCTACGTTTATAGAGGTTGCTTTTAAACAGGATAAAGAGACCTATCAAGAAAGGAAAAAAGAAGCTCACAAGGTGATGAGCAACGATTTAGCTTCAACCTTCTTTCCTACAGAGACCTATAAAGGAGACAGGAAAACGGAGGTGGATGAAGTAGAAATATTCATCAAAACAGGAAATCTCACAAACAATCAAGCTAGCGTATTAGTTAAGTTTAAACACACACTCTATTCTTTGCAGAGCGATCAAAAACAGATGTCTCCTGTGTTCCTCAGAATAAATGCTCATAGAGAAGAAGGGCACTGGATAATAACAGATTTTCAAGACGTAGAAGAGGAGGGCTATTCATGAAGAAACAAACGAAACACATCACGGAAGGAACCACAAAAAAATATCTTATTGGATTAAGCGTCATGGCTATGGCGCTTCTTTTTTTCTTGTTTTCTGGTTTTATCTTTGGTGATGAAGAGCAGAGTAAAGTTCAACAAACGCCTGTCAATGAACCTTTGAACTTACAGGGATCAGGCGAACTGACCATAAAGGACTGGGTTTATAATCCAATGAAAAAGTTGATGGTTGTCACCTTAAACCTTAATAAATCAACCACTTTATTGGATGAAAAGTTAAGCTTCACGGCTCAGGAAAAAGAGCATCCAAAACGTGATCTTCCAACGCACGTAGAGTACAGCGATGAAAGTAGATATGTCATTAGTATCCAACAGGTAAGTCCTTCCTTTGATGTTATGGCCTTAAATGTAAATAAGGAAAATACCAATACGCTTTTAACGAAAGCGAGTACTCAAAATTCCTTGAAAGGGGGTGAGGAAAAGAAAGAGCTGGCACGTATTTATACAGATCAACGGAAAGTGGAAATGGACAAAAATCTAACCATTTTAACGGAGCAGAAATATGAAATAGCTGCTGTATCTGAAGAGATCGAAGAGGCTAAAGAAACTATAAAGGAGAAGAAAGAAAGCATTCAAACGATCAATGAACGAATTAAAGAAATTGATCAGAAAACCGTTGAATTAGAATCAGAACTTCTTTACGAAACAGAGGAAGAGAAAACGCAAACGGAAGCTAGAATTCATCAGCTAGAAAATGAAAAAGATCAGATTAATCAAGAGGCAGCTGAACATGAACTAGCCATACAAACTACCGTTGAAAAGATTGAGATGTTGGAAGAGAAACGGGAGATGATTTCGAACTAAATAGGGTTGTAGGTTGTGAAAAAGGTCAACACACGGACCGCACATCTCCTGTGCAGGGACCACACATCACGATGAATCCACGAATGAACGTTCCTATTTTAGCCGCACATCGACCGCACATCTGGCGATTTTCTTGTTCCCTCGTTTTGCCCGGCTCTGCCGGGATTCACACGCCAAGTGGGAACAAAAACCCCTTATGCTCTTCTCTTTATTCACTAGTTTTAGGACCTTAATCAGAAGGAGGGACTTTTATGGAAGTAAGAATTCGTTATATGGATCCGAAAACCGTCCAACGAATTGACGAACTCGCGAATGAAAAAGGGTTAAGCAGACAAGAGTTTTTGCATGCTCAGTTGCAACAGTTGGCTGTCTTTCGAGAAGAGAACAATCGTGAACAAAGACTCCAGCAATTAGTCGATCGAAACATCCAAACGATGGCACATTGTTATACGGCCATTCGAGAAATGAATGATCTCTTGCAAATAGAAGAACCAGGTGAAGAAGCATGAGTGAAACCGTAACGCCTGGAGTGGTTTTAAAAACAAAATTCGTGACGGCGAATAAGAAAGGATTTCAAGATTATGTGCAATACGTGGACCGTGAAGAAGCCAAAGGAAAGGGAGATGCTCATCGTTCCATGTTTAGTTTGTATAATCACTATATGGACGATCCGGATAAAACATCTGCTTTGTTTACTCAGCAGTCGGACCATCTATCGGTGGAAGGGAAGCAGGGGATTAAATCATTATTTGAACAGGCTCAAAAGGAGCACAGTATCATGTGGCAGGACGTCATTACATTTGATAATGATTGGCTTCAAAACCGAGGCGTTTATGATTCAAAGACACATACCTTAGATGAGGATGCTTTGAAGCAAGTGACAAGAAAATCCATGCAGGAGATGATGAAAAAAGAGGGATTACAAGAGAGTGCTGTTTGGTCGGCAGCCATTCACTATAACACCGATAACATTCATATTCATGTGGCCACAGTCGAACCAAACCCGACTCGTGAACGTGGAAAGAGAAAGCCGAAAACTCTAGACGCGATGAAAAGTGAAGTCGTGAATGGATTGTTAGATCGAACACAAGAACGAAATCAAATTAACTCGTTGATCCGTGACCATATGGTGAATGAAAAGAAAGAGAATAGCAGCATGAAATGGAGCAATCGTGAACTGAAACCTTTGTTCCTCGATGTGTATAATCACTTGCCTAAGGATAAGCGTCAGTGGCACTATGGCTACCAAACGCTGAATCCTATTCGACCGAAGATTGATGAACTAACGACAAGGTATTTAGATAAGTATCACGCCAAAGATATGAACCAACTACATGAAAAATTGGATCAAGAAGTCAACGAATTAAAACAAGCCTATGGTGATGGACCTAAGGAAAAGAAGCGATATCAGCATTACAAACAAAACAAGTTGGATGACCTCTATAAGCGAATGGGCAATGCTTTCTTACAAGAAATGAAACGGTACGATCGTCAACAGTATCCTAGACAAACTACCAATACAAATGCCCCTTATAAGTCCATGCCTTCCGGGATGCAATTGCAACATTCCTTGAGAAGCATTCAACGTTCGTTGGGACAAACGTATGACCAGTTTATCAATGACTTGGATCATCAAAAGTTGGAACGAGAAATCGAAAGAGAAAGGTAGGGGTACATGAATGAGAAAACGTCAAAATGTCACGTTGCATGAAGAGACAATTGCGTTAATTAAAGAGTATCAGGAACAGCACCATATTCGTTATCCAGGTGAAGCTTTGGATCGTATGATTGAGGAATGGGAAGCACAGAATGCGAAGGAACAATCACAAGATTATCTCATGAGTTTGATGGCTCAACGTTTTCAAGACGTGTTTTCTGAAGAGATGAAACGGTTGCGGTTAGCAGCCAATCGAAGCGATAAAAATACACAAGTCCTTCTAGAATTAATGAATGGTTTTGCGATGGATCAGAACTTAGAAAGTTGTGTTACCACGCCAATCTTTGAAAGCCAAGCAATGAAGGATGCGAAACAAGCGGTGGAAGAAAGGATCAGTCATCAGCGTCAGAAGAGAATAAGCGCAACAGAGACTCAACCAGCATCAAGCTAATGGTATAAATGAGGAATTTTTCAACAAAGGAGTGAGGATATGCTTTTATTTAATAGCGATTATGAAGTAGGTGTGTTTAAGCGTTTAAGTGAAAATAATGAGCTCGTGATGGACGTGGGCCAGCATGAATATACCTTAACGTTAAGTGCTGAGGAAATGGATGATCTTGAGCAACATTTAGTGAATCAAGAGAATCTACTCATTCCTTTTCATAAGAAAACAAAGGAACTGATATTAAATACTGAACCCAATTACGATGAGGAAGAAATGGAAGAACTCATGAACATCAGTGAAGGAGCTGAAGATCATGGCGAAGACTAAACAATCCTATAAACAGAAATCACCGGAAAAGGTCAAAGAAGAGATCAATCGACTGACAGAGGGGATGGAAGAAAGTATTTCTCAGCACTTTCATTCTCCTAAACAAATGAAAGAATATCTAGATTTTATGGGAAAGTTCCATCGGTATTCTTCACGGAATACTGCATTAATTGATTCACAGTTTCCAGGAGCAGAAGCTGTAGGTTCTTACGCCTTCTGGAAAGACAAAGGGTTTTCCGTAAACAAAGGAGAGAAAAGTCTAAAGGTTCTTGTACCTAATCGTTTAGGCCAACAGTTTCAAGATGAAGAGGGCGAATGGAAACCTTTGAAATATGCGACGAAAACAGAAAAGCAGCAAGTCAAAGACGGCCAACTCGATAAAAGAGATGGCCGTCTTGTTTATTCTACCGGTAGTGTGTTTGATGTTTCTCAGACAACAGCCACTCAAAAAGATCTACCTCAAATTTTTCCTAACAAATGGATTGATGGGGAGGTAGAAAACTACAGCCAGCTTCGACAAGGGATGGAAGCTATAGCAGAGAAAAATAACATTCAAATTGTAGAGCCTTATGAAGAGTTAGGAGCAGCCAAAGGAGTAAGTTACACAGGAAGAGGTGAAGTCGCTCTTAACCCGCGTAACTCTGAGCGTCAAGATACAAAAACTCTGTTACATGAACTGACTCACGCCAAGCTTCATACGAAGGGAAATATGAGCGACTACACCAAACCGGAGAAAGAATTTCAAGCTGAAATGACAGCTTATACGGTTGCTTCTTATTTCAATATTGACACCAGTGACTACTCATTAGATTATCTGCATCACTGGACCAAGGATCACGAATTTAAAGACCATGAAAGCCTATTACAGAAAGTTCAGTCAACAGCTAAAGAATTTATTACAACCATTGAAGAATTTATGGGCCAAGAAAAGGAAGGGGAGAAAGATATGAGTGGTAAAGAACCAAAACATGAAATGGAAGAGGAGAAACAAGAAAAAGAGATATTACCTTCAGAAAAGCTTCGGGAAATGTACAGAAACCAAGTGGGCAAGGTTGAAAAAGATAGCGGGCCATTTATTAAGGAAGAAAAGGTCGAAGAGGATTATTCCCTTCAAGGTTTCAAAGATGCTTATAAGAAGGAGCTTATGAACTTTATTGAACCAACAGTCGGAAAAGAATTGGATAAAGAAGAAAATAATGACCGACAAGAACGTTTAAATCAGATGCGTGCTTTTCAAGAGACTCATAGTAAAGAAGAGGTGTACCAAATCAAAAAGGAATCTCTTCAAGAATTAAAAGAACTTCCTTTAACGGAGCGTGGGGAGCAGCGACTGTCTCAAATAGAGAATAAGTTGGATCGAGAGTTCCATGAAGAGAAAGAAAGCACTACATCGGAAATGAAGAATGGAAAGGGGCGTAATGAGACGTTTCAGCAGAAGGATAAGCAAAAAGAAAAAGTAGAGGTTGAACGATAGGCAGGGAGTTTTCTCCCTGTCTTTTTTTATATCTAATTTTAGAGAGGAGGAAGTGCTGCATGGCCAAACATGTAAGCGCGGACCAAGTGGAGGTTGCTCGGAATGTGGATCTCATAGACTATCTGGAGCGTAAAGGAGAACCATTAAAGAAAGAGGGGAGGTACTATCGACACCAAGCGCATGACAGTTTAGTGATTAAAGATCAGATGTATGCCTGGAATTCCAGAGGCGAAAAAGGAGCTGGAGTCATTAACTTTGCGAAAATGTTTTATGGCATGAGCTTTCCAGAAGCTTTTCTCGATTTGAATGAACAAGGTTATAAAGTGAAAGACAATGTCCAGGAGCAAAAGCCTAAGGAGCCTTATCAATATCCTACTCATTATGAAGTGAACGATAGGACAAAAGCTAAAGATTATCTTATGAATGAACGTAAAATCCATCCAAAGATTGTTCAATGGCTGGATAATAAAGATTTAATCCCACAGGACAAGCTCGGAAATGTAGTTTTTAAGTGGAAACAGCAGGGAGAAATCGTTGGTGCGGATCGGCAAGGAACCTCTCCAATGAAAGGTGGACGAATGTTTAAAGGTATTGATAGGAACAGCCATGGTTCGGCTGGGTTCTCAGTTGATATAGGTAAACCAAATTCCATTTATCTATTTGAGAGCCCGATTGATGCACTTTCTTATTGGAGTATTAAGAAAGAAAAGTTACAAGATACTCGCTTAGTTTCTATGTCTGGACTTAAGCGACAGGCCATGATTGATGAAATCAAACGAATGGGCAAGGAAGGTAATAAGGTGAAGCAGATAACTTTTTGTACAGATAACGATAAGGTTGGGAGGGAGTTTGGTGAAAAATATTACAAGCTACTTCCAAAGCAACTTTCATGCATCAATTTACCCGAGGCCAAGGATTGGAATGAAGAGTTGATTCATAATTATAATATGAGGGTATGTGAAAAAAGTAACAGGAAAATGGGTATAAAATGGGGTTCGAAAGAATTTAGTTAATATTTTTGAACTATTAATTGGGAGAGAGGTATAAACACGTTTTTGTAGAATAAATAAATGAGTGGTATAAGAATGGTAGGTTGAGTGGTGGAGTAAATTAAAACAAATCCTGTGATTTTTAGATCATATGTAATATATCCTCAGAATTTTTCTATAAGGAGATGAAAAATGAGTTTAGAGCAACTATATAAAAAATACGATTCACAATCATTAGCCAAAGCTTTGTATGCTATAACTTCATGGGTTTCCAATCGAAGGTACCTTGCAATTGTAGATAAACTTAACCGTACGTTTTTGGATTTAGAAGACACTGATAATTATTATCAAAGCATTAAAAGCTATCGAGAATTTCAAGATTTCTATGAAGAATTAAGTGTTTTTTTCTCTACAACTGATAAAATGATGGTTGAGGATTTTCCGATTGATACTGGAGAAATAAAGTATTTCAGTAATGACCGTTTTTATAAAGTATTACTTGGTAATGGGTCCGAAAACACCTATGAAACGTGTTTTTTAATTGATAGTATCATTAACAGTATTAATGAAGAAAAGGTCAAAAATATCTGGAAAGAAATATTAAATTATGAAGACTATATACTATCAATAATTTATAAAGGCGACCATAATACAAATGATAAATTTGAATGTCCTCCTGAGAAATATTTCAAGAATATTTTTGATAATTTTGCATCATTTAATAACCAAATTCTATCTTCTTATTTTGATAAATTCGTTAGTGTGAATGATGAATTATATAGGTTTTATACAAAAGAAGGTGAATTGCCAGTCTTTCTTCCAATGATGAAAGAATGCTTTCTAGAAAAACTTATAAATGATTATAGTTCTAATGAAATTAAGTTTGGGGTTTGGTCAAAGCTTATTAACTCTATAAGAGAAAACTTTTTAGTAGATAGAAAAGAAACTATCACGATAATGTATCCGGTTATATTAGAACATAAGGTACTGGATTACTCATTTGCAATATTTGACAAGGGTAATGCAATTATATTTATCTCTAATGCCTATGATTTTGATACTAAGTATTACTTAGAAGGTTTGTATAGTGGATCAGTTAAGTTAGGAGGGTTATTTTCTAACGTAGGTGATAATATTTATGTTGATACAAACGAGGGTAAAAATATTTCATTTCAACAAATTGACGATGATCATTTAAACCCAAATGCTACTTATTACAGTTCAATAGAAGCAGATGAAAGTATTATTGATGCAAAGGGACTAGTTGGCATATTTAATTTTTCCTCTAGTATTGAGGAGATAATATCCTTTCTAAATTATTATAGAAATCCACAACAAAATGATGTATTTAATGCTTCAGGCATGACTGGTTTTTTTCAGATTTGGAAAGACATGGATAATGTAGTGGATGAGGGAGCACTAGACCCAACAATTTTCATTCCCCCTTATCAATCGGTACATAAAACTTTTGAACTGTTTAAAAATGAATTGGTAAGTTATCCTTTTGAGTATCCTTTTTCCTTTTCAAGTGTGCATTCATGGGATATAAAAAAAGAAAGCAAGTCGGATTTAACTTTAGTGGGGAAAGAACATTCTGGAGAAGTTAACTTATTTGAATCAGAGAAGAAAAAGCTAGCACTCTATGAAACTCATTTTATGATCGAAGACATCACAGAAGAGATAGTTGAAACCATTTATTCATTCCAAGAAATAATTATCAATGAATTAAATGAATATAAGGATAAAATATTGACACAATATGATGAAAATTTTTTGGAATTAAAATTAGTTTCGGAGAGAATCCTTAAACAAAATGCATTGCATAATTCTATTGTTGAAACAGAATACTTCAAAAAATTAATAATCAAATTTAGAGATAAACCTTCAATTGTTTTAGTCAATCCTTATTGGAATAAGATAGCAGAAAATAATATAAAAAGTACAACGAAGAAGTTCGAAAATGAACTCTTGATAAGTCTCATGGAGGGCTTAAGTTTTGGTGATTCTATTAGTTTGTTTTCGGAAATTAGAAAAAATGATAATGAGAAAAGAACTTCTAAGATAAGCAAAGTAGAAGTACCCTACTATATAAAGCCACACTCTTATTTTTCTTCACCTAATAATGCAGCATTTAAATCTGTTAGGAAAACAATGGCAGAAACGTTAAAGAAAATAGGATTGGAACCGAATGATTATGAAGAAAATGAAATTCTTGGTGTTATTCGTCAGTTTAGAAATGAAATTAGAGACGAATTGCTTATTAATTTAAGTAATTTCGACAGGTTACAAACTCATAAAAAGTTATTGGATCAATACTCATCAGTACTCTTTCAAATTGATATACACCAAAAAAGAATTTCGAGCTTTGCAGCCGATAATTACTTAAAAGATATTGCTATTAAAGAATTTAAAGAACGAACTATAAGTATGAGGGAAGAGGCTAAAACCTATAAGTTTATTTTGGAATATACAATGGAAGAGAATCTGAGTTTATTAGATAGAAAAAATAACTATATTGCTTCATCAGAAGATATTGAGGAATTAGTTGCTTTTTCAAAATGGATTGTTGACTTTCAAAGCATGTCTGATGCCGTTAATTATGGAGCAGTGGGCTGGAACAAATTGAGTATACGTGAAGATTACGTTATTGAAATTGAAGAAACGGAAAAATATCTATCTGATGCTCATAACATTAGACGATTAAGATATGACTATGGTGACTATTCAATGCGGGATGACTCAATTGACGAAATTTTTTTTAAAAAAATCGAAAATAATTTTAAAATAGATACAGGATTATCATTTAAACTTGTTATTTCACTTATGTATTTTTTAGAGTCCCATCAATTAATTTCTGAGTTAATAGAGAATGAAGAAGCTAGGAACCATAATAATATAGTAGAAACACCTACTAATATACTTGCTAGAGAATTTGTGAATTTAGGAGTATATTCTTTAGAAGATTTCTATAGTGCTTTGTCTTTTATATCTTTAAATCCTAATGAATTAATAGATAAATCTGGCATAATTCCAATATGGGAGAAGAAAAAGAGAAAATGCAAAATGTTAGCACAGCCTATTTTACATGTTGGAGATAAGGTATTGTACTCTCCAGTTTCAATATACGAGTTACGTAAGTCGTGGGTACAAGGAATAATGAATTTTATTATTCCATATGACATTGGCATGGAAAACACAGTAGCATTAATGAACCAATGGAAAAGAGAATATGAAAGTAAAATAGTGAGAGATTTAGCAGCGTTATTTAATCATTCCAAATACATTGTCTATATAGATCAAGAATTATATAAATTGGATAAAAAGGGGAACCACCCACGCAATTTGGGTGACTATGACTTAATAGTTATTGATGGACTGAGCCAAAAAGTATTTTTATTTGAAGTAAAATATATGAGACTTAGTCAAACCATGAAAGATTCGATGGGGGACCAAAATGAATATTTCACTGGAAAAAAAGCAAAAGCAAAGAAATTTAGTAGACGAGCCGAATATTTCGAAGAAAATAAAAATATAATTCTTCAGAATTTAGGATTAAAAGGGTATTATGACGTTCAAAGCTATTTTGTAAGTAATAAAAATATTAGATCTTTCTTTAGAGATTACCCCTTTAATATTTTAAGTTTTAATGAAATCAAAGCGAATTTAGAATCTCAAGTTTTTAATGAATGATGTGATAATTACTATTTAAATAAGAGGACCCATAACCTACTCAAATAGTGAATTAAAAAGGAAGTATGGGGAAGTTTAAGGTGAACGAATTCTTTCTCGAATGTTTAAAAATTCTAAAGTTTTTTGTGTAGAGGGACCGGACCATAGAATAAAAGGATTAATATGATCGGACGTTAGAAAATGTTATGAGATACCACGAAAATCCACACATAAAAAAGAGAAGGGATTCATGTGAAGTAATTATGTTAAATAAAAAGGACATTGAAGTACAAGACGGCCACGAATATTGCAAGAAAACTAATATGAAAAACTTGTGTTGCGTACTTCAATGTCTTCTGCTCTCCAACTATAAGAGTGTCTGTATGTTGCGTTGTATGATGCATCATCGCCTTGCAAATTTTATTCTATGAATTTGAATTGGTATTCAATCCATTCTTGCACAAGTATTTCGGATAAGAAGAAATGTTGAGCTATATCTAATAGATCTGAAAATTCGATATTATCTGCCCTTATTAAATGGGTTCTAAATGAAGCGTTAGTTACTTTTTTTCCATTTGATAAGGAGTTATCTAATCTTTGTTTAATATCTTCCCCCACGTAAACATTAATAGCTAAGTCCAAATGGTTCAGATTAACTTCATTAAAATGAGTGCCTATTGGATCAATGCTATCTAAATGGATCATACGACCAATCAACATATCCTCATTGTTATTTGTAAATGTAAGTTCTTCTAAAGACATACTTAGATGACCGCTATCATTAAGTCCTCCAGATTTTCTGTTCGCTGTTACCTGTAGTGAACGTATCCCTTTAATATGATATTCCCAATATTTTCTTTGATCTTTTTCATTACCTATATCTTCATTTGATATTGGAGGAATAATAAATTCACAACCCTCATTTTGATTTGGATATATTTTAATAGTTTCAATCCAATATGGGTTTGGTGGCTTTAATAAATCTTCTTCTATTGGAAATCCAGGGTGTTTATCAAAAACATCATAGGGGTTTAATCTAACATAGATTTTATTAGCGCCATATTTACTTATAAGTAGGTAAGGGATCATACCACTTAAATTTGTATTAAGTTGTAAATAGGAATTTTGGTATTTAGCTATTGTATATTTTTCCATTGGTGCAGGCTTGTAATCTAGTTTTTCTAGATGTATTAATTCTAAATCTTTGGATCCATTAGGACGTTTGCGAGTATGTTCAAACAATTCGGGATGTCTAAGAAAGATAGGTTGTTGGCGATGATAATCTTCGAAATTCCTGAAGAACAATCGTTTGCGGAATCTCTCTTCAATTTCAGTACCAATCAGAATTAGAGCAGCCCTTACACTGCTATCCAACTCATTAAAATAAGTACTTAATAATAAAGGATTGGATTCATCATTTCCTGTTATGTAATCTTTCCTTATATCTACAAGCCGATCTAATAATCTTGTATCTTTTTCCTGCATAATTTTAATAATTGCTATTTGTGGAGGGCATTTAAATTTAGAGGTATCCCAATACTTTTCACTTAAATATGTGATTTTTTTCTCGTAGTAATCTATTTCGTCTAACATTTTTAGTAAACCTCCTTTAACCTGCAATTGAAATAAGCTTTTTGACTTAATAAACCATTAGATATAGTATATACTCCCTGAAGCACAATATTGTTTGTGATAAAATTTTATCATATAAGGTTCAGATTTATTGGATAATATGAGATGATTTTTAAAATTGGAATTTTTTGAGTTGGTGAAGTTTGTAGGAGGGGTCTAATGTCTTATTGGATAGAAAAATCTTTATCAGAAGAACAATATCAGCCTTTTAAGTCACTAACAAAGAACACTAGTATTTTAGCTGCTGCTGGATCTGGAAAAACTAGAACACTTACACATTTAATAATGAAGGATTTAGAAAATGGAGTGGATCCAAAGGATATAGTAATCTTCACATTTACAGAAAAGGCAGCAAAAGAGCTGTTATCACGGATATATTTTTTAGCACTGCACCATCTCCCGGATGTAGATTTACAAGGAATGTATATTGGAACAATTCATGGATGGTGTCTAAAATTTTTAAGTGAGCAAAGTGAATATTACAATTTTACACCCATAGATGAATTGCATTTAGAAACGCTAGTGAATAGGTTGTATGATGATTTAGCTTTAGAGGGCTGTTACGGACAACCTTATCCTAAGGGGATAGATTTATTTTTAAATGATCTTGAAGTATTCTACAATGAAAACCTTAATTTGAACTCTGAAGTACCTATTCCACTAAAGGCACGACTAGAACGGTTTGTCTCTATACTACACACGAATAAATTACTTACATTTGGAGGGATGATTAGAAATTCTATTAGCCACCTAGAAAATAGCGGTCCATTACCTAATCTAAGTAGGCTTTATGTAGATGAATTTCAAGATGTAAACACCTCCCAAGTTTTATTGATTAAAAACATGGTTAACAATAAAACAAAATTAACGGTAGTTGGAGACGATCTACAATGTATCTATAACTGGAGAGGTAGTGATGTAGAAAGAATTATTAATTTTAAAGAAGATTTTAATGATACTTCTGTACATAGGTTATCTTCAAACTATCGTTCAAGACCACCAATTGTAAGGTTAGCTAACAATCTTGCTGAAAGGGTTGAAATGAAAGATCCTGAAAAAGAAATGTTGTGGAAGCGAGAAGAACCTAATGCAGAAGCGGTAAATTGGCTTAGTTCAGAGTCTTTAGATGAACAGGCAGATAAAATACTGAATATTGTTGAAAATTATCATAAAAATGGAGTCCCATATAATAAAATAGCAATACTTCTTCGTTCAGTTGTAGGTTCAGGACAATCTATAGTAAATCATTTAAAAGAAAATGGCATACCTGTGAACTGCCCTATACTTAATAGAGGTGGACAATTTATTAATGAATTCTTACTGCCCGTTTTTAATTGGTTAAAGTCAGAAGTTGCAGAACCCAAAAATGAAGAAGAAGAAGCGGAAATAGAGAAAGAAACTGAAGAACTATGGTCTCTAGTAAGTAATTGGGTTCCAGTTGAGTTAGAAGATGAATTTTGGGATGGGATACACGATTGGGCTGATCAGTTAAGCGAAAATAAGAATTATTCCTACAATGTGAGAAAAAATCTTTATGAATTTTTGGATAGATGCAATGTTTACGTTGCGCCTGAAGATAATGAACTTATGATTGGGATGGGGATTGGAACACAAATAATAAGAAGTGTCGAAGAGATACATAGAAGAAGGTTGAGTGGATTTAATAGGAGGAGCGCAAGAGGAGTTATTTCTGAAGTGTATTTTTCTTTATCTAGATATCAGAATAATTTTGGAGAGAGTACAACTGTTGATACCACACAAGAAGGCATATTGGTAACTACAGTTCACCAATCTAAAGGGCTAGAATGGCCAATTGTTATTTTACCTATGTTGGAAAGTAAGAGATTTCCTGTTAATAGCCGTCCTCATGAATCTAGTTTTCCAGAAGAATACACAAAAAATTATGCTACCACACTAGAGGATGAGAGAAGGTTATTCTATGTTGCTTTAACTAGGGCAAAAGAAAGACTCTTTTTACTTGATCCTTGTAAAAGTAAACCAAAATCTCGCTCTATATTTTTAAAAGAGTTTGATGAAAAACAACTTATAGAGCAAAAAGATATAGCATCATTAGATCCATCTACTTGGATACTTAATCAAGAGGATATACAAGATGAGGATAATTCACCTGTAACCGTGGGCCTCTCTGATGTTCTAATTTACGATGAATGTCCTTACCAATATGGTTTAAGAAGAAAAGCTGGAATTCAACCACAAGTTGGAGATGAGTTAGGTTTTGGTAAAGGTCTACACGAGATTATTCAAAGAAGACTTGAAGATAATAATCCTTGGACAATAGAAAAGCTTAGAGAACAAATTGAAAAATATATGACACTACCTTACATGTCTGAAGAATCAGAGGAAAAGAGTAAAAAAGCTGCAGAGAAGAGAATGGTTGAGCTAGAAAGGTTAGGTGTATTTAATAATCCTGTGGAGTCTGAAGTCACAGTAGAAGTGCTGTTAGCAGAGGGGATTATTACAGGTGTTGTGGATGGGATTGAAAGTGACAGTAATGCTTCTTACAAGATTAGAGATTGGAAATCAAATGTTCATGATGAACTAATTAACCGATATGAAAAGCAATTACAGTTTTATAGTTATGCACTTAAGAAACAAGGGAAAGAAGTGCATGCTGCTGATATTGTAGATGTAGGAAAAACAGCTAAAACTAAGAAGTTAAGTAGCATAGATATAGATATCTCACAATCAAGTGTTATGAATCTATATAATAGTCTGGATAATGCCGTTAAAGGTATTTCAAAAAATGAATACTTCCCAACGCCAAGTAATCAATCTTGTGCAGTTTGTGATGTAAGAAGCATTTGTTCAAGGAGGAGTTGTTAATGGGGAATCTATCTCTATCTGATAAAGACGATATTTGGATTTTAAAACCTGAGAAAGAGGATTTAGTTGAAGCGGCTAAGTATGCTGCTATTACATTACCGTGGACATTCAACCGGATGATGAATAATACTGGAGCAAGTGGCCAGATTAATAGAGCATTAAATATTGCAAAAGGTATTGCAGCACAAGAAATGCTAAAAAAAGTATTTGAAAGTAAGGGGATAAAAGCCCGTGTCCAAAGAAAAAGTTATAGAGAAGACGACCTCTTTGATTTTAGGATAGATATTAATGGTGAAGAATTAAGTTTAGATTTAAAAACATTTAATCACTTTTCGAATTATCAAAGAGATGAGAGAGAAGAGCTATCAAAAGAGCTGATTGTAAGTAATTCAGGTTATGGTGGTCCAGATTGGAGAAAATTCTTCCCTATGTTAATACCACATACTCAGATAGGACAAAGTAAGGAAGCATACTGCTTTGCCCTAGGTACAAGCATTGATTTTAGGAAAGATGTTACTACTGATAGGGACGATTATTGTATAACAGCATTTCCCTATAAGGAATTCTTGCCTTTTTTAAGCTCAAAGAAGCTTTGTTTAAAAAGAGAAGAAGCTGGAGAGGGAATATATATTAATTGCAATTATGCAAAAGAGCCGTCTTTATTTAATACACACGATTGTATTGATTTAAAAGTATTCGGGGAATGGGATGGCCAAATGAAGGTAGAAGAGGTCGTTCTTAAAAGTGGTGATTCTGTAGAAGTCGGGCCTTTTTCATGTATAGCTTCTTTCCAGATACCAAAGGACAGTTTTGAAAATCTGGAGGGAAACATTGAAGTAGAAGTAAGCAGAAATGAATTTACTACATCCGTTAGAAATACAAGTAGAAGAAATATAAATGTGCCACCAGATTCTACACTAACCTTTGGCAAAGATGACTTCTGTAATCTAATTTTGCCAAGAAATTATACTTTATTTGTTCTTGGTTGGATCACAAAAGAAGACTATTTAGCTGCATGTACTAAATACACTGGTTGGGTTTGGCCGAATGATCGAGTCGATAAGTATAAAAATCAGCCTTGGAGTCAGATTACTGAAAAAGATAGAAAAATGTTAAAGAAGACTGGTTTTGAAAGATATATATCATCAAATCCACGGTTGATAGATGCAGGGTTCATGAAGACTACGGGGCTTGGAAGCGGAGCATATTGTTATGTGTATCCTAATATTGGTCGCGGTGGTGGTATAAGAGAAAATAACTTATATGTATTACCGCAGGACTTAAATATCATGGATAACCTTGGATAACCAGTTATATCGGATAAAGCTTTCAATACATTAACTTCTTTGTTAGATTTAATACATGTGAATAAATTTGAAAAGTTATGGAAATCCCCTTAATCAATAATTATTATTGGTTTATAATAACTAATAAAGATAAGTTAAAAGGAGAAAGCTATGTCTACTAAATCTGTCTCAACTGAGGAGAAGAGTTTGATACAAGAAGAGAAGCCTAAAAGAAAAGGCCCTCCTAACCGAATGAATGACCTGGATTATAGTACTTGGATGAAGTTCCAAAAAAGTTTCTTTAATTTTGAAACTACGCAAAAACTCGCTGAAGAACACATATATTTCTTTACAAAGGCGCTATGGGAGGGAGAAATTTCTTCTAGAACCCTTTTTATAGGGTTAGATAACTTTCAAAAAGATGAAATACCTAGCCCAAGGATAATTGAAAGTTATAATAGCCAAGAAAATTTAGAAGCTATAAACGAGATCCTAAAAGAAAAAGTAATTGCAGAGAACAAATATGATTACGTCCTAATTGATTTAAGACAACATTTAAACAATGCTGAAGATTTACGTTTGTTTTTAGATTCTTATTCCCAAGAATTTTTTGCAAATCTAAAGAATGTCTTATATGAACAAAAGTATTGCAGCGTTTTAGTGGGAGTTGAAGGATGTGGAGGCGGTGGATTTCCATTACCTTGGTCAGTAGCAATGTCATCTAGGGAATACGTTCGTCTAAGGGACGAAAAAGTTGCATTAATTAATGAAGAAAATAAACATTTTTATACCCTGTTTATGCAAAATCAGGATGATAACCTTAGCAGTAATTACATCACGCCTGATAATATTAAATATGAAAGTTTGGATGAAAATATAAAGGGCTGGCTCTTGCCAAGGACTCCTCCTAGAAAGAAAAATGAAATATTGCACCCTGCAAAATACCCCGAAACATTAGTCGAATCATTTCTAAAAGATTTTACAGATGTAGGTGACTCAGTGTTTGACCCTATGTTAGGTACTGGTAGCACCATTGTTGCTGCATTACGTAATGATAGAAATGGGTATGGAATTGAATTAAGTGAAGAGTATAAAGATATTGCTCAAAACAGAGCTGAACAAGAGTTTCAACCTACCTTATTTGAAGAGTTCTTTCCATCCTCAGAGTACAAGGTGGTTCATGGGAATGCTTTTCACCTAGACTCAATGAAAGAATTTGAAGATATTAAATTCGATTATTCTATTACCAGTCCTCCTTATTGGTCGATGCTAAGAAATAAAGGGAGTGAAAACCAAAGAAATAGAAGAAAGAAAGATCTTGCTCTTTACTACTCAGAAGAAGAAGCTGATTTAGGTAATATAGAAAACTATGGCGAATTTTTAGATAATCTAGAACTTATTTACAATAAAGTAGCAGATAAATTAAGAGAAGGCTCCGTTATAACTATAGTAGTTAAAAACGTTAAGAAAAACCATACTGTTTATCCATTAGCATGGGATCTTGTCCAACGATTATGTGGTTTGAATGATAAATACAGCTATCTAGGCACCACACTTTGGTGTCAGGATAACATTGGTCTTAAACCTTTTGCCGTAGGAACCCATTGGGTTAGTAATACCCTTCATCAATATTGTATACATTTGAAAAAATCATAAAAAATTCCCAAAGGGACCAATTATTTGGTCTCTTTTTTTAGTAATAAAGAATGTTTTAAATGTTATAATATTGGTTCTCCACAGTGAAATGTGTTGATTTCTTCCTCTAACGTAGGATTCCTTTATATTTCTAAGCTGGGGGACGACACTCCATGCGGATCCGGAGGTTGTTTTCGATGTATTAAAACAAATCGAAGCAAGAGACATCTTAAAATTCATTTCAATTTCAAATCAATTTATTCCAAAAATGAAGGAAATGAAGAAAATAATGGAAAATGGGATGGAATCTTTACTTAAATTTGTTCCACAGAGTTATGTAGATGATGGAAAGATGATAGCTACTACTCAAGCTAACACTACGGAAGAAAAGGAAGCATTTGAATTTAGTAGGTATTATGATTATTTATTGAAAGTTATAGGCAAGACATTATTAATACCTATTTTTACCGACATACTAGAAGGTAAGGATTTACAGGCTGAAGATATAATGCAATTTTTAAATGAGTGGGATCTTTTAGATGTTAGGAATGAATTAATTATAAACCAAGGGGTAAAAAATTATTTTGGAGGCGATTATATAAGTGCTCTACATATACTTGTGCCCCAATTGGAAGCTACGATTAGAAACATGTTTGCCAAGGCAGGGTATGCTACAACAGTAATTAGGCCAGGGGTAGTACAGTTTGAACAAACCTTTAATGAGTTTATAAACAGAGAAGATGTTAAGCAAGTTTTAGGGGACGATCTTCAACAGTACATTAATTTTGTCTTGGTAAATCAATTGGGGTTGAATCTTAGTAATAGCATTGCTCATGGACTAATATCGCCAGAGCATTTGAATAGATACAACACGATTCTGGTGATTCACATTTATTTGTGTTTAACTAGATTTGAAGTGAACAAAGACTTAGAAAATGATAAGAAATGATGAATTTATATCATTTTTATGTTTAAAAAGGTAAAATAAGACTAACAAAAGTAGGAAGGAGCACCCTTAAGATTTTGATGACATTATTTGACTAGTCGAGGTTTATCGATGAAGGATAATGTTGGTTCTGACTTACGATGGAATGACATACTGTTTGACATACTGCCTCTCATAATTACTTAGATCCCATTCATAATAGAATCCGGTTTGAGTAAATAGGAAACTTCCGTAACGTGTTTTTATGGATGCTATTGTTTCTTATTTATTTAGGTGAAACCATGGGCGGCATGATGTAATGTCGCTCGCCCAGCCCTTATGTAGTAAGGGAGCTTCTCGAAATGAAAGGTTGAATTTAACGATTTGACCACATTTTGACCACATTTTTAATAGAGTTATTTTAAGCTTCTCATGAGTTCACTGAACTTGTGGGAAGCTTTTTCTTCCATTTCTTTGGTCATATGCGCATAGATATTCATCGTGGTGTCTACATCGGTGTGGCCGAGTCGCTGTTGAATTTCTTTTATGCCGACTCCGGCTTCAATGAGGAGCGAGGTGTGAGTATGGCGAAAGGAGTGGGGAGTGAGATTGCGTTCGATGCCAGCCAGGTGAAGCAGCCGCTGCATTCGTGTCGCAATCTTTTTTATTGTTTCGGGATATCCGCTCGCGCGGGTAATCACAAAGTTTAGGTCGGTGAATTCATCGCGGGTCATCATTTTCCATTCGGTTTGCTCTTTTTTATGCTTTCGTAGTAAAGACATGATGTCTTCGTCCATTTTGATTTCTCTTACAGATCCGCGTGTCTTAGGAGTAAGAAGCTGAAATTCTTTTTCTCGGTTTTTCGGATTGTATAACGTTTTGGTGATATTAATGGTGCTTTCGTTGAAATTAATATCTTTCCACTTTAGTGCAAGCATTTCTCCTATTCGCATACCGCTGTAAGCTAACAGAGAAAAGAAAAGTTCATCATAAGTTAAGCCTTTAGTTTTGGCCATATGAAGAAACGCTGCAAGCTCATGCTTTTCTAAATATTTAATAGCTTCCTTGTTATTTTCTAGATCTTGAATGGAATCTATCTTCTTAGGAACTTTAGCAAATTCTGTGGGATTCTTTTTTATTAATTCAAATTCCATAGCCTGTTTATGGCAGTATGAAAATGTAAGGTTCGGCAGTCCTTCTATGTAGGTTGCCAAAGAAGGCGAAAAGCGTAAAAAAAGCCACTTGCTAACGATCCCTTAAATCAATAGACTTCCTGTTGTGCAACCATTTAAGGACAGGAGGTCATTAAGGAGATGTTAGAAGTGACTGACATGAAGTATATCAGGAAAGAAGTTAACGAAAAAGGGTGCAGCTACTCGGATGTGGCCAGAAGGACGAATACGGACGTCCGCACGGTAAAGAAATACGCAGACCAGGAAACATTTCGTCCTTCGGACAAAACAAAAAAGAATCAACCAGCCCCCGTCATGGATCCCGTAAAGCCGACGATTGATGAATGGCTGAAGGATGACTTGAAGAAAAAGAAAAAATACCGAAGGACTGCCAAACGTATATGGCAGTTGTTGAAGGATGATGGTTTCAAAGGGTCAGAGAGAAGCGTACGTACCTACGTGTCGCGGAGGAAGAAGGAGTTAATCGAGGAAGGAGAAGATGCTTCCTTACCATTGGAAAGCAAACCGGGAATGGCACAAGTTGATTTCGGAGAAGCGCCTTTTGTAAGAGAAGGAAAGGTCGTCGACCTTCCGTATCTCGTCCTCTCGTTCCCTTACGGTAACGGTTTCTATTTTCAAGTCTTCGAATCACAAAATCAGGATTGTTTTTTAGAGGGGTTAAAACGATTCTTCGATAAGATGAATGGTGTCCCCCGTGCTATCCGATTTGATAATCTTTCTCCTGCCGTTAAGAAAGTACTGGCGAATGGAGAAAGGGAATTGACGGAAGGATTTGAAGCGTTTGCCCTGCATTATGGATTCGATCATGAGTTCTGTAACCCAGGAGCCGGTAATGAAAAAGGGCATGTGGAAGCGATGGTGAAGTACGTAAGAAACAATTTTCTTCTTCCGGAACAGACGGTTTATGATTTGGAAGCCCTTAACGAATCGTTGTGGAAAGAAGCTGAGAAGGACCGTCATCGTCCTCACTATGAAAAAGAAGCAAGCATTGCCGAACTGCATAAGGAAGACCTTCATGCGTTATATTACTTGCCAGAAACTTCTTATGAAACGATTCGATACGAGTCATTGAAAGCTGATAAGTACGGTTTCGTTACCGTAGATCAAAAGAAGTATTCGACCTCGCCGCGTTTCGCCAAACAACGGGTGACTGTCGGTGTCAGGTATGACTGCATTTTCATTTTCCAGGGTGATGACGTTATCGTCTCGCACCGACGAATGTATGGCCAGGAGAAGAAATCCATGGACTGGGTCCCTTATGTATCTCTTATGGCCAAACGGCCTACCGCACTAAAATATACAACGTTCTTTGATCAGCTGCCTCATCCATGGCAAACGTATCTCGACCAATGTACGCTTTCTGAAAAGAAAGAAGCCTTGAAACTTTTATGAAGGATCAACAAATGGATAAAGCTGTAGAAGCACTGAAGACAGCATCCCAATATGGTCATCCCTCGGCTGATGCGATTCAGCAAGTGTACCATCAGCAAATGCATGGCCGGGGCTACAGAGAGACGGTGTCTGTTCCTCAGCATCTCCCATCGATGCCGAAGGCCCATCGGGGCATGAAGCAGTACAATGCCTTCTTCGCAACGGAAGGGGTGAGCGACCATGCATGAACAGATTCAGGCGTATGCCAAACGTCTAAAATTGAGTTGGGTGCGTGAACATTATCAGGAGATACAAGCAGAATCCCAGGAGGAGTTCCTCCTCCGGCTGTTCGAGAAAGAGATTGAACAACGCGAAGAGCGTAAAATCAACTTATTATTAAAATCGGCAACCTTGCCGAAGGCGTCCGGCAAACCTTTCGATTGGAAGGAAGTTCGTATGGGGGCAGATCTTGACCAGGAAACGCTGTACAACGGTAGATTTATCGAAAACCAGGAGAACGCGATCTTTTACGGTGGCGTAGGTGCCGGCAAGACCTATCTATCAACCCTCATAGGGTTGAACGTCATTCAGCACCAGGGGAAACGCGTGAAATTCTATACCGTCGCTTCGTTGGTCAATGAGCTATTGGATGCCAATGAGAAAGGGACATTAAGCAAAGTGTTCAAGAAGATGGAGAAGCTTGATTTATTGATTCTGGATGAGCTTGGGTACATCCCGTTGCATAAACAGGGAGCTGAACTATTATTCCAAGTCATCAGCCTGTGTTACGAAAAGAGGAGTATTATCATTACGACAAACCTTCAGTTCGGGGAATGGAATCATGTATTTGGTGACCCGATTTTAACGGAGGCGGTCGTGGATCGCTTGATCCATCACTCCCACCTCGTCCTATTCAATGACGACAGTCATCGATTAAAAGAATCCATGGCTTTTCAGCCAATGTAGGAAAGGAATCCAGGGAGGCGAGTGGCTACATAAACGTTTTCCGTTTTATGCATTTTTCTCTTGCCAAATACACATAGCCTTTTTAAAAATCATTCGTGCTGTAGAATGTACACCGTCAATGCTGGAGTAAGAGTAACCTTGTTGGTGAAGATCGTGAAGTACTTTTTGGTAACGAACACTGTTAATATCTTGTAGTTTTGCATAAGCAAAATAATTACACAGTCGCCTCATTTCTATCCTGCGCACACGAACAGAGCTGATTTTGACTGAATTAGCGTACATATCAAGCCATTCTTCGGCAAATTTTTTGAATGTAATCGCATTTTCATTAACGTAATTATCTTCATTAATTTCTTGCTGTATTTTGTTGCAGGCGGCCTGAGCCTCTTTTTTTGTTTTAAAACCACTTTTAGTTTTCTGCTTGCGTCTGCCGGTAGCTGGATCGATGCCTAGGTCCACGGTAAAGGACCAAGTTTTCCCTCGTTTTCTAACATACCCTTTCATCTTCAATGAGCTCCTTTCAGGGTCTAAATTTATTTCTTCTAACTAATTCATATCACCCCCTTTCATTAATAATTTTATTCCGGATAAAAAAGCACCTGTTCAACTTTCCCGCGTATAGAGATGTCTTCCCGAGACACGGTAATAGGCCGGTAATAAGCATTGTCAGCTACAAGCAGCACGTAAGGCGTATCGTCCGGATAATAGACGCGACGTACTATTGCGTCTTCCTGCTGAACGTGTACGACCACGATATCACCGTCTTCAATAGTTTTATCCGACATAATAATCAATGCGTCATTTTGTTGGATTCGACTGTAGCCGCTCATTGCATCGTCCCAGGCAATTAAGACAAAGACGTTGCTTGCTCGGTAACGGCCATCGTCCGGCAGATACGTGTAGCGGACAATATAGGATTCATCATCAATGGATATATGGAAAGGAAGCGTATTTAGTACGGGAGTAGTTATTAGCCCTTCGATTGAATAGCTATCGACTTGCGGTTCATAACCGAGCAGCTCATTAGGGGAGACGGAGAAGTATTGTGCGATTTTAACCATGCGGTTCTGTCGGGGTTTACGATCACCACGTTCATAAGAGGCAATAGCGGTTTGAGATAAACCAAGTTCATTTGCCAACCCAATCTGGGAGAGCCCTTTTTCCAAGCGAAAGGTTTTGAGAAGCTCGCCGAAGTTTGCCATCTTTGGTCCTCGCTTTCGTATGCGTATGTAGTAGCAAAATAACTGTCAGTTATCAGCACGCATCTATTATATCACTTTAAGTAATATTTTCAATAAAATAAGTACAATTTGCAATAATTTTATTGCCAGAGGGTGAATTGTACTGTATTCTAATTTTGCATTATCACTTTAAGTACTCGAAGGGGGTCACACATGGACACAAGGAACTTGCGATTTATGGACCTGCGCCAGGAGCTGAAAATCACTCAAAAAGATTTAGGTAACGAGGTAGGTTTATCGCAGAGCATGATCGCACACATTGAATCTGGCACGAAGGAGCCCAAAGGGATATACAAGCTGCGGCTGGCAAAGCGCATGGGTGTATCGGTCGAATGGCTGTTTTACGAACAGCTGCACGATGACTTTGAATTAACTACTACTCAAGGAGGACAAGTATTTGCAAGCACAAACCGTCGAGAATTACCCGCTTATGCTTAAAGTCGAACATGTATCTGAAATTGTAGGATGCTCCAAGCGAGTCGCCTACGAACTGATGGAACACCCCAATTTTCCCCTCGTTCGCATGGGCAGGCTTAAACGAGTCCAACGCGAAGCATTCTTCCAATGGCTGTCCAGCCAGGCAAACGGCAGCAGCAACCATTCCCCGCATGCTGTCACCATTCTTTAATTTTCTTCCCAAATACAATTATTAATCATTAAAATCTCATCGATTCGAGGAGGCACATGAATTATTTAAAAGAATTGAACGCCTTTTACGATCAGCAGGAAACGAATCCGCTAAGCTCATCGGCGATTGCAGTATGGCATGCACTCATGCATATCTGTAACAAAGCAGGATGGCCGGCTGATTTCACCGTGGCTGCATCGGTTATCTGCTTGAAAGCGGGGCTGAAGGAGCGGTCGTTCTACAATGCCCGCAATGAACTCAAGCAAAAAAGCTATGTCACGTTTACCAGCCGGAAAGGGAACCAGGCAGCAGTGTACCAATTACATACACTCGCCATTCCTTATGCGCGCAGTATTGCAGACAAACCGATAGAGACTCTTGCAGACAAAACGGTACCAGTTTCTGCAGGCAATGTTTCCTCATTAATTAAACATAAGAGCACGAAACATAAAAAAGACAATCCGTATACGTTTTACGAAGCGAACGGCTTTGGGACGCTTTCGCCATTTATCACCGATGATATGACCGAATGGATTGCTAACAGCAAATTTGAAGAACCGGAAAAAATTATGATCGAAGCGATGAAAATAGCGTTAATGCAGAACGTACGCAACTGGAGATACGCTTCGAAGATTCTACAGGACTGGCATCACAAACAGCTGTACACAGATGCAGCAATACAGGCCGATCAGCTGCAGAGGCGGAGCCGGGCGAGTCCATTCGCTCAGAAACAGAAAGAAGGTGATACTCATGAAACCAGTCAGCGATCAGCTCCCGCCGGCCATTCGGAATATGATTTCGGATTCTAACATTGTGCGGAAGTATTTGTGCGAAGGCTGTGCTTCCCCTGTGGTAGTGCGCCGGACGATCATTCCCTTTGGTCCGAAAAAAGGAACCGCTGCTGAAATTACGTACGGCTGCCGCTGCGAAGATCTGCGAATAGCGGAAGACGTACTCCGGAACAAAGAACGGCTGGAGAAAGAAAAACTGCTGCAGCTGTTCGATCAAAACAGTCTGATCAATAACGATTTAAAAGAGAGCCGGTTTGAAACCTACGTGCCGGCAAATCAAGAACAGGAAGCGGCCCAGGCAGTCGCTGAGCGATTCGTTCACACCTTCGCTTTAAATTCCCCGCAAAACCTGCTGTTCACCGGCACCTACGGTTTAGGAAAATCCCACTTGGCGGCAGCCATTCTAAAAGAAGTGCTTGCGCTTGGCCACTCCGGTATCTTTACATCCGTACCAAAACTGCTGTCAAAGCTCAAAGCCACCTACAACAAAAGCAGTGAGCATTCCGAGGACGAGCTGTTGACCGCTCTCGAGAAAACGGATTGTCTTGTACTGGACGATATCGGAGCGGAGCATGGCAGCGAGCATAGCGGCAGCTGGAGTACTTCGAAAGTGTTTGAAATCGTCGACAGCCGCATCGGTAAGCATACAATCTTTACGACGAATTTGAATGCAGCGGAACTGCAGAAGAAGATGGGTCAGCGAAACTTTTCACGCATGATGCACCAGACGGAAGTCGTGACTGTTAAAGGATCCGACTACCGCTTAAAACAGTTTATTAACTAAAGGAGATGAGTAGATGAGTAAAGTGAAAATTATGATCGATCCAGGACACGGTGGAAGAGACCCGGGAGCGGTTGCTAACGGATTGGAGGAAAAGACACTCGTATTGACGATTGCAAGACGCATCAAGCAGGTGCTAGTGGAACATTATAACGTGGATGTGCGCATGACGCGCGACGACGATAGGTTCGTAACTTTAGGGCAGCGGGCGAAACTCGCCAACGACTGGGGCGCTGATTACTTTCTGTCCATTCATATTAACGCGGGAGGAGGGAGCGGATTTGAATCGTTCATATACACCAATACGAGTGCTAAAACGAAATCGTACCAGAAAGTAATGCACGAAGAGATTACCGGCCGCCTGTACGGCAAAGACCGGGGCATGAAAAAAGCTAATTTTGCCGTGCTTCGAAAAACAAATATGCCGGCAGTATTAACAGAGAACCTGTTTATCGATAACGCTGAAGACAGTCGATCGCTAAAAGACAGCACAGTTATTAAAGCGATCGCCCAGGGGCATGTAAACGGGCTGATGAAGCTTTTAAAGTTGTCTCCTAAGGAACTCAAGGAGCCTAAAAGTACAACTAAAAGCGGGAGCCTGTATCGTGTGCTCATCGATGACGAGCAGGTGGGCACTTTCCAAAAGAAATCGAATATCGTCTCGCAGGTGAAAAAGCAGATCGGAAAAGCAGACCGCATCGAAATTGAACTCGTATAGAGGAGGAATAAGAATGGGAGAATCCAAATTAACGGCAAGCATTAAGAAGATTGAAATCGTGAACAAAACAAAGAAAGACGAATGGCAGCAGTCAGTGCGAATAATTTTAGGAGACATAGAACTGAATAATGAAAGCTTCCTGGCGCTTCGGAAATTCCGCCCGGATGAGATGGTATACGTATCCATTGATACCGCACAGATGAGTCTGCTGCCGAAGGATGAAGAGGAAGACTCAGAAGCGTTTGGCGAAGACGAGTGGGAAGAAGAGAGCGAAGACCTCTTTACGATGGAGGAAGGAGAAGAGACGCTGAGGAGCGGTGAGAGAGTGTCGCAGGAGTTTTTGATATAAATGAACCACCAAGAAGTTCTCAACCTAAAATAATTAGGAAGAGAGCTTTTTATTTATCTCGTTTATTAAACAAATATTACCATCTATGTTAGGATTAAGATTAATTTTAAAATAAAGACTGGAAGTACATATGATTATAATATAGAAAGGAAGAGATCAATATTAATTTTTACGATCCTTTTTCAACCATTAGCAAGCCAATGGTTGAGTTTAATAAAATAAGAAGCGAGTTAGCCCATCGTACTATGATTTCGCCTGGTCAAGAAGCTGTCTCCAGATTTCATATCAATCAAATTGAATTAAATAAAGACATACATAAATCATTGATAGCCCCAGTTAATGAATCTTTGCGTTTGAAAGCTATTGGGATGTCGAGAAACAATAGCCCCGTATTTGCGGATTTAATATCTGAATTGAAAAAATCCTTGATATTAAAATTTCCTGAAATAGAAGAAGATATTACAGTTGGAGAAGAAGCTATTCTACAATGTAACCGTTTCGGATGGTCTTTTGTAAGAGATTTTCATATCGAAACATATATTGAAGCTGCGGAAATCGTTGATAGGCAAGATTTAAGTTATAAAGAAAAACAGATCAATATGAATGATTTTTTTGTTAAATACTTAGATGAAGGCGATCCAGGAAGTTTAGGAGCTGAAGTTTTAGTTGATGGGTTAGGGGAAGAATGGGAATATCTTGCTGAGCATGTGATGGATTTAGTTTCTAAAAAAGAGTATCAGCCAGCTATACCGCTCATAATGATTCTAATCGAACGCATGATGGTTAATTTAGATCGTGCTCATTTACAAGAAAAAATTCAAAAAAAGGTTATCAATTCTTTCGAGAAGCAAATTACTAAGCAAAAAAAAGAATTTCAGCTATATACTCTTAAAAATTTTGATGCAATGTTTGAGAAAACTATTCGCAATAATATTTTCAAAAGCGACACTAGACCGCATCGCCCGACACGTATCTTAAACAGACACCTAGTTGTACATGGCAAAAGTAATCCTTCTACATGGACTGATGTAGATATGTATCAACTCTTAACAGTGCTGTTAAGTTTAGCTGAAGTTATTAGAGAGCATAAAAAACTTACATAATAGGAGTTGGAAAGTTCTAATGTTGAATTATTTTAAAAAAAAGAAAAAAAGAATAACGCTGATCACTATGTTGTTGATTGTAACAATCGTTCCTTTAGGGTTAATAATCCTTTCTGAAATAATTAATGAATTTAATGTTCCGCTTTCACCAAGAGGAGCTGGTGCTCTCATCACTGGTTTAGTAGCTGCTATTGCTACTTATATTGCATTTGATCGTTTAGATGCGTATCATTCTCAACGCTATATTGAATCAATAAATACAGAAAGACGTGAATGGCTAAATAATCTACGCATTACTTGTAAAGATTATTATTTTCTTGCAGAAAATTTATACACTAACTCAAACGTAATGCCTTCTTGTGAGAAAAGAAAAATAGAAAACCAATTACATGAGAAAATAATTTATTTAAAATTGCTAACTAATCCTAAAGAAGAACACGTTAAAGTACTACATAAACTTACGAAAGAAATTTATGATAACGTAAAAAATAAGAATAAGGCAGAAAAAGAAAATAATTGCAATAACAGTAGTGGAGATGACAATATAAAAACATTGTTTAATCAACTCGAAACTACTATGCAAATTATATTAAAAACAGAATGGAGTATAATAAAACAAGAAACAAAAAAAGGTGAAGAGTTAAACGATGAGGAAAAACAAAATAAAATGATCAAAGTCATTTGTGATACAAATAACTCTTTGAATAACAATGAACAAATACACTCCAATCTATTAAGCTACTTAAATGGAGCGCACTTAAATAAAGACTGCGATAATAAATAACTCCGTGATAAAGCCCTAATAACCAATAGTAATATTTTCCAAATGCTATTGTGCCAGCACATACACCCGATTATAATAAAAGTAGCCGGTGGGGATACCCATCGGCTTTTTTGTATATATAGGCCCCGTGAAAGCGACTCACCGGCAGCGAAGCGCTTTACGGGGTCCCATTAAATGATAAAGGAGCATTCCTGTAAGGGAAAAATGTGAGGATAAATCGGAGTAGAAGCCAGATGCAAAAAAGAAGCCCCCTTGGTACGATGGAGAGTGTCATTGCAATGACCTCGAATTAAGTACCGAAGGAGGACTTCCCTATGGATTTTACACAAAATCAGCGCTTAGCGCAAATGAATGATCGCACCCTTATTATTGGCGTCGATGTAGCTAAACACAAACACGTCGCGCGGGTGGTCGATGATCGTGGCCGGGACCTTGCTAAACGGCTGGTCTTTGCCAACACAATGCCCGGTTTTTCGGAACTATTGTCCTGGGTAAGAGATCTTTCCGAGGAACATGACCGTCCCGATATCGTGATCGGCATGGAGCCGACCGGTCATTACTGGCTGAACCTGGCTTACCACCTGAAAGCCCGCGGGATTCACACCGTGGTTGTTAATCCGATGAAGGTGAAACGGTTCAAAGAGATGGACGACGATTCCCCGACGAAGAACGATACGAAAGATGCGAAAGTCATCGCTCAAATCGTCCGGGACGGACGGTTCCACGAACCGACGCTACCCGAGGATGTGTATGCGGAACTGCGTGAAGGCATGAAAGTTTACGACATCATGCAGGAAGATCTCTCTTCCATCAAAGCACAGATGCAGAATGCCCTGGATCGTTACTTTCCGGAGTTTCTCCAGGTGTTCAAGGATTGGACCGGGAAAGCAGCGCTCCATCTGTTGGAGAAAGGCTTCCTCCCGGAAGACATTCGTCAGGCTTCTGAAGAAGCGTTACTGGCAGAAGTGAAGACAGCTGCCAAACGGGCGGTTGGGATCAAGCGCATCCAGGCGTTGAAGCAGGCGGCTGAAACCAGTGTCGGTCTCACCGTCGGCTTGCGCATGGCTCGTGAGGAGTTCCGTTATCTGATCGATCAGTACAAGCGAATCGAAGAACGTCTCATTGCTCTTGAAGCACAACTCGAAGAACTCGTTCTTCACGTTCCTGGCGCCGATCAGATGATAGCGATCAAAGGAGTCAGTGCTTTGACGGTAGCCGGTTTCTTCGCAGAAGTCGGAGACCTGGCCAACTACAGAGATCCACGCCAAATCATTAAATTAGCGGGACTCAATCTGAAATTGAACCAGTCCGGCACGTTCAAAGGCCAGACGACGATCACGAAACGCGGGAGAAAGCGACTGCGGAGCTTATTATTCCAGGTCGCGCGTCCTCTCTCGTGTCACAATGAAGCATTCCGGAAACTCCATGAACACTATCGGTACCGGGCAACCAATCCCCTCACAGGGAAGCAGTCGTTTGTCGCTCTGAGTCGCAAGCTCGTGAAAATCTTTTATGTCTTAGGGACACGGAAGTGTACCTTCAGTGAAACGCGCATGATCCGGGATATCCCCGGCATTTCAGGCTTACAGGAAGCTGTATAAGAAGAACGGAATCATTCGTTGTACGTCCCCTTTCAACCAATAGAAGCACGGAGAAGCCGGTCAATATTTTCACCGTTAGGGCATTGACCCACAAAAGGAGCATTTCCGGCATCCACCATGGTCAGGTCGAACGAAGGAATTTGCGCGCGTAGACGCCGAGAGACGTGGGAGGGTCCACCGCCATGTGTAACGTGGAGATCCAAGGTGCGATTATACGATTCACACCCATTTCATGGAAAACATCCATGGATGTCTGGTTGGTGTCACACCCAAATTCCAAATAACCCCTTTATTTTCATATAAAGGTTCCGGTCACCACCATATACTTCTATAAGTCAAAAGGAAATGGACGAAAAACGATGAAATTCTAAGAAAACGTTAATTTAAAGAGGGAGTGTATGTACAATGATTATTAACCACAACCTCGGCGCCATGAACGCACAACGTCAAATGAGCGCCAACCAGAATGACATGAGCAACTCGATGGAGAAACTCTCATCTGGTTTACGCATCAACCGTGCCGGAGACGACGCTGCAGGACTAGCGATTAGTGAGAAAATGCGTGGCCAGATTCGTGGACTCGAGCAAGCAAATCGTAACGCTCAGGATGGTGTCTCGATGATTCAAACAGCAGAAGGAGCGTTAAACGAAACGCACAGCATTTTACAGCGTATGCGTGAACTTTCCGTTCAATCTGCTAACGATACCAATACCACAGCGGATCGGGAAGAATTACAAAAAGAGGTAAACGAACTGTCAAAAGAATTGTCCCGGATCGGCAACGATACAGAATTCAACACGAAGAACTTGATCGATGGTGAATTCAAAGGGACGTTCCAAATCGGATCGAATCAAGGTCAAAACATTGAGCTTGAGATTTCCGACATGCGTTCCAATGCGCTGAATGTAACTGGGGCAGCAACATACAGTGGCGCTTCTAGTAGCAGTGTAACCGCTAACTATACTGCAGTTGACAACACTAGCGCAACTACTAATAGTACAGCAGCAATTGCCACAGTTTCTTATACCGTAGAGGATGATGGTTCTGGTGGTTTTAACCTCGTTGATAGTAGCAGCAACACAGTTGCCACTAGTACTAATGGTACAGACTTCGAAGGGGTTCAAAATGGTGATGGTACCATGGACAGTATCACATTTGGTCAAGCTTTGGCAGATGGGGATGCTGTAGACATTGACACCACATCATCTAACGCTACTGTTACTGGAGCGGCAGGCGAGCAAACCATTACTGATCATAAATTAGAGGCCGGCTCTTACACCGTTAATGGTAATGACTTAGAAGATGCTAAAGGTAATGTTATCGGAACCTTCAACGCTGGTGATGGTGGTTACAGTGATGCTGATGGCAAAGTGATGCTAAAAGCTTCCGCTGCGATTACCGACGGAACAGCAATTTCGGTGGGCGGAATTAACATTTCCGACCAAGCCAATGCAGATGAAGCTATTAAAACACTAGACACGGCCATCGAAACCGTATCAGCAGAGCGGTCGAAACTTGGTTCATACCAGAATCGCTTGGATCACACGATCAACAATCTGGGTACTTCTGCAGAAAACCTGCAGGCCGCTGAGTCTCGTATTCGTGACGTTGATATGGCGAAAGAAATGATGGAAATGACGAAAAACAACATCCTTTCACAGGCATCCCAGTCGATGTTAGCTCAAGCGAACCAACAGCCACAATCCGTACTTCAACTCTTGCAATAAATATTACTCGAGTCTGGGACAAAACCAGTAAATATTAGTAAAAAAGGGCGTCCCTTCCAATGACTTTCATTGCAAGGGACGCCCTTTCTCTATGGATGTTTCTGTACGTTTATACACAAAAAGAGATCCCTCTGCTATAATTAAAGCACCACACAATAACCAAGGAGGGATCCCTTATGTTTACTTATTATAACATGAATCAAGTGGTTTTGCCTTTAGATTTTGAAATGAAATTGCAGGAAAATGATATTGCCTACACGGTACACGAGATGGTCGAACAGATTCCTGAGGAAGCCTTTGACGGCTTCGCTCGTGACACCGGTTGCCCCTCTTATCACCCCAAAATGATGATGAAAATCATCCTCTGCGCTTACACCCAGTCCGTTTTTTCCGGTCGGAAAATCGAAGCGCTCCTCAAAGACAGCGTCCGCATGATGTGGCTCGCTCAAGGCTACGAACCGAGCTATCGCACCATCAATCGATTCCGAGTGAATCCTCTTACAAAAGAACTTCTTCGCCAGTGCTTCGTACAGTTTCGCTGTCAGCTTGTCCAGGAAGACGTCATTGATGATGAAGCTGTGTTTATCGACGGCACAAAACTGGAAGCGAACGCCAATAAATTCACCTTCGTCTGGCGACGAATGAGTGAACGATACAGTGATCAGCTTATCGAGAAGTCCAACCGTTTCTATGAGGAACTCCTCGACAAAGAGATCATTCCGGGCATTGAACGCGAGAGTGCTGATGAACTCACGACCGAGGAACTTCAAACCATCACGGAACAGGTGGATGAAACGGTAGCTTCTTATGACCAGAAGATTGAAGAAAGTACGGATACACAGGAACGGAAGAGGCTTCGTTCCGAACGGAAAGAACCGAAGCAGTACCGGAAGCAGTTCCAGGACATGATCACCCGTAAAGAGAAGTATCAGAAAGATATGGAGATCTTCAGGGGACGTAATAGTTATTCGAAGACGGATCATGATGCGACATTCATGCGTATGAAGGATGACTATATGCGTAACGGACAGCTCAAACCTGGATATAACCTGCAACTCGCTACCGAAGGACAGTACTCGCTCGCTTATCAAGTATTCCCGAATCCGACGGATACCCGTACGCTCATTCCGTTTCTCGATCATATTGAAAATCATTTTTTTGATCTTCCTGCCTACATCGTCGGAGATGCCGGATATGGAAGTGAACCGAACTACGAAGACGTACGTTTCCAACGGGAACGAACGCCACTCATCACTTACAATACCTACCGGAAAGAGAAGAAGAAGAAATACAAAGAAGATCCCTTCAACGTGGCGAACTGGCCGTATGATAAAGAAACGGATACCTTTACGT
The DNA here is from genome assembly GCF_001685435.2 of Salimicrobium jeotgali. NCBI lineage: Bacteria > Bacillati > Bacillota > Bacilli > Caryophanales > Bacillaceae > Salimicrobium > Salimicrobium jeotgali. The sequence continues at coordinate 2,276,808 of NZ_CP011361.2, read as the reverse complement.
GTCCGGCTGGTCAGGCATTGAGATACCAGTACGATTCCCGGCGGACAGATCGGCATGGCTATACGCGCTTCTTCAAGGTCTACGAGTGTGACGACTGTACCGGCTGCCCGTTGCGAGCTTCCTGTACGAAAGCGAAAGAGGGGAATAATCGAAAGATTTATTATAACGAGACGTGGGAAGATCACAAGTCCTATATGAGAGAAAAGCTTTCGGAACCAGAAACGAAGGACATCTACAAACAACGTAAAGTGGATGTAGAACCAGTTTTTGGATTCCTGAAAGCTTGTTTGTGTTTCCGACGTTTCTCCGTGCGCGGCACGGAAAACGTGGAAAATGAATTAGGATTTGCGCTGATGGCGGTGAACCTCCGGAAATACAACGCCACCATCGCAAATTCTGCCTCTGGAGACTGGAAAGACCGATATCGAAAAAGCTCCGATCATCTTTTTACGATGATCGGAGTTTTTTTACTACGAGTCCGAGTTAGTTATGTCCCAGACTCGTTTTTATGTTTGCGTATTTTTATGTATTTTAATAAAAATAATATAAAGAAATGAAGACTGCTAATTTTCGTCATTTCTTCTCTTTTCTCGTAACAATTGATTCACTTCACGTTTATAGGGTTCTATCTTATGCAAATAGTCCAAAATAGTGTCTATGTCTGTAGTGTTAGTAGCCTGGGTTGAATGGTAGCTGTTATTATAGGCAGACTCGTAGCTGTTTAAAATTCCAGTTGCTAACTCGAACAATTCTCGTAGCTGCTTAAAAGTTATAGGGTGATCTTCGCCGAGCGATTCCGGATCCTCGAAATACTTTTTATCAGAATGGGCGAAGCTTTTATCTCTCCAAATGAACAAATTATCTAACACAGGATTCTGTTCTTTGAGTTGCGCTTTATGTGATTCTATGAGATCGCTCGATATATAGACGATATTATGAAAACTATCATAAAAATGGGCATTCTCTGAAAAAATTTTAGAGTGATTAACTTCTAAAAAATTTAAGAATTTGTATATTGTTTTTCCGTTTTTATTTCTTTGTTCAAACAGCTTTGATAAACCAACAATTGTACTGTGTAGCAAGGATTCTTGAACTAATCCAAAAAAAGCGGGCGCCTTATTTAATATTTCCAGTCGATCGTTTCTTCTTTTTCTAATATGTATATGCAAATCGAAATATGAACGTAAGGTAGTAATTTCTTGAAATAATAAATCTTTGTCTCTCTCGAATATCGCTTTAATATCAGTGTTTGACATAGAATGCCTCCAATATTTTTATTCCAATTTCCTTTCGGCTGCGAACCTTGCGCCCCTCATACACCCGAAATCGTGTCCCGTCCGGTCTTTCTGCCCTGACGGGTCTACGTTTCGAGTATATACGAGGGGCTCTTCACAGCCAAAAGTTTTCTCGGCATAAACTTCTTATATGCAAAAGCTTCTTATTTGTAGCATACAGTCTATAAATGCATTAGCTGAATTCAACAGAAAAGTAAAATCCTCGAACTACATAAATGGCTTCTCGAGGGTTTTATTTTGAAATAGAAATAACCTTATTGGAGTAAAGCGGGCCTTCAAAAAAGGGCTAAGGATTAATTTCAAATAAATGAAATAAGCAACGTTCTTATCTTTCACCAACTTTCAATATTATAAGCAACTGGTTCCACATCTAATTCGAGAGTGTCGATGATAGTTTGTTCAGCTTCATACATCCCTGTTTTAGCTTGCTCTGTAAACCCTCCCTTTTCAGCTTGTAAGTCTTCACTAGCATATATAATGTTATAGCCAATAGTTTTCACTGCAATGGTCACATCGTGGCCGCTATCAGTAAGGTCGCCACCGTTTAACTTTTCATCCAAGAATCCCATGTGCTCGGAAGAATTATCTAAAGAGCTGGCGTAATGGATATTATCGCCATCTGCCACCAAATCCCGGTAATGATTGTACCAGGCAAGTGAGTTATCGTATTCGTCTTGTGTGAGGCCATTCGGAGGAACGTTGTTCATGTTGGTGATAATTCCGCAGCTAGAGCTAAAGAGGATGAACCAAAAAAATACTCCGATACCGCTCCATGTTTTCTAGTTATTCCATTCCATCTAATCCCCCCCAATAAAAGAATAGTATGTTAGCGACGCTGTATCATTGCTTGAAAAGCAAACATGCCGATAAAAATAAGAAAGCCAAAGAACATATAACGGACCGTCATCCAAAATACATTGGGAGTGCCACTGTCCCCGTCTGTACCTTCAATATATTGAAACTCGCCTATTTCTGTAATTTCTCCCCCGCGGGAAACATTGTAGGAAAGGTTGCCGGCCTCATTAAATTCCACATAGGCGGCAGTGATGCTATCAATATAGTAGAAGTGCAGATCATCCTGACTGATATGAAGCTGATCGCCCTGTTTCTCATAGTCTAAGCTCATGTAGCCATCGATATCGATAGTCATGGTGTCATTGTTCATGATTTTTATTTGATACCGCGGTTCCCCATCATAGCTGTATTCTCCATAGAAATCAGATTTGCCGCATGCAGAAAGAAAAATAACTGTAAGCATAATCCCCATTAATGCCGCTATCTTCTTCATATAATCCCCCTTATTTTCCAGTACATGGTTTATATATAATAATATAACTCTTTTGTTGCGGGTTTACTAACAATTATTTCCATTAACGATAAAAAAGAGACAGAATCCCCGTAGATACGGTACGATGACATCGACGAAAACACCATCGAGAAAGGATTCTTCCTCATGTCTACCGTATCATATTCCTCCTGGATCGCCAATATCTTTCACCAATGGAACCTCCGGTTCTTTATGTCGGCCCCGGCCGCCCGGCACATGCAACAGCTGCTGGAAGGCTGGACCCGGGAGCACCGCAATGGGAGCGTGAAAGCCCTCCAAGAAGCTGCGAATCATTCCGCCCACCACTCATCGGTCACCCGGTTTTTTCGCACCTCCCGGGTGGACGACGATGCCCTGGAGCGGAAGCTCCAGCGATTGGTGCTGCAGCATGTCCGGCGGCAGGCTTCCGGCACCCATCCGGTTCTTATTGCCATCGATGATACCGTCGTTCCCAAATCGAAGCCTTCGTCACAGGCGCACCACCCGATCGAAGACGGCGGATATCATTTTGATCATCAGACCGGGACGACCGTTTACGGGCATCAATGGCTCACCATCATGGCAGGGACGAGCGAGCGTCTGTATCCTTATCATATCGAACGATATGATAAGGAGGGCCCCAGCAAAATCGATCTGGCCCTTCAGCAGCTTTGGACGATCGATGTGGGGAATCGGCCCGTCTATATCCTGGCCGACAGCTGGTATGCGTCGGAAAAACTGATCCGGGCCGTTCGGGACCGGGGCTGGCATTTTATTGGCGCGATCAAAAGCAACCGCGTGCTCCATACGGCGCCCATGCCGTTACCGGCCAGAGACTGGGCCCAACGGGCCCGGCAGGCGGAAGATCCGGACCTTGGGACCGTCCGGACCACCACCTATGAGATGGTTCGGTTTCAGGGGCAGTTGAAAGGGGGCCTGTCCGGCGTGGTCGTTGGTTCCCGAGCTTCTGCTTCCAACGAAGCGTATCGGTTTTTCTTTTCCACCGATTCCTCGATGACCGCCGGGGAGGTCTTATCCTGGTATCAGCATCGATGGGCCATTGAAACCTTTTTCCAGGAAGCCAAGGGCAAACTGTCGATGGGCGGGTACCGACTGCGGAGCGCCTCGGCCATCCGACGCTATCTGCTTCTCCTTCAAACGGCCTGGCTCCTGCTTGCCTGGGCATTTACCGGCACCATCAGCGAGGCCTTTCATGCCAGTCATCTGGACCACCGGCGACGAGAGATCGCGGATATTTATCAGCGCGCCCGGGCGGGCGCGACCCTGGAAAGCGTGTATGACGCCTACCGCGTGGCCTGACCCACAAAATCATCGGGCGGATGATTTTGGATATAATTTCCAATATTTACTTCTATGACCAACATTTGTTTTCAAACCTGCAACTTAAGAGTAATATACTATAATTTAACGATTACATAATACTTTTAAAGGTATTTTTACCTAAGTCTTATTGCTTGTTTGAGAAAAGAGGGAGGCTGATGTTGGAAAAATTATTATTTTTGATTTGGTGTCATTAATAGAAAATGTAATCTTCAAATTTATAAATATGTAACTGTATATCTAATTTGGAGACGTTAATCATTGTCGTACACCATAGCTGATGACGTACAATAGTTTGTGTAAAGCTCTTGAAGACAAAAAAAGAGGTAGGGTATCCTCATAGTTAACGACCAAATCAACTCATGAAAGGGGATCCCCTACCTATGTCTACAAGTATAGGACAAAACAACTTTGAAAATCAATTAGAGGACATGGTCCGTTCCTTCGTTCAGGAAAAGCTGGAGACTGTCATGAAGGAAGAAATGAACCAGTTCTTCGAAGAGAATCCGGAACTGAAAAATTATAAAAACGGTAGTTATGGCCGCCAATTGGATACAAAGTACGGACGTATCGAAGACCTCCAGGTACCGAGAGATCGGGACAATGCATTTCAGACAGAAATGTTCCAGCCCTATCAGCGATACGAACAGTGGTTGGGGGAAACGATTGTCACCATGTATCACAAAGGCATGAGCACGCGTGAAATCGGAAACTTCCTCGAGCACATCCTAGGTCATGCTTACGCCCCTGGCACGATCAGTAACATCACCGATGTGGTGATGGAAGATATCCGTGCCTGGCAGGAGCGCCTTCTCCAGAAAAGATATGCCGTTCTTTATCTCGACGGCACGTACCTGAAATTGCGCCGGGACGATGTGGCGAATGAGGTCGTCTACGTCGTCATCGGCGTTACGGAAGACGGGTATCGCGAGATTCTCGGTTTCTATGTCGGTGGTCAGGAAAGCTCCCTTGGCTGGGAGGAAATTCTCTCGGACATCTACCGCCGTGGTTGTGAGGAGGTTCTTCTCGGAATCTTCGACGGACTTCCCGGTCTGGAAGAAGCGATGAAAGCCGTCTATCCGAAGGCTGATGTCCAGCGTTGTGTCATCCATAAAGTACGGAACACACTGAACAAGGTCCGGAAGAAGGATCGTTCCGCCATCAGTGAAGATATGAAAGCTATCTACCAGTCCAACAGTAACGAAGAAGCTGAAAAGCAACTGGAGGTTTTCTGTGACACGTGGCAGAAGAAGTATACGAAGATCGCTAAATCCTGGAGAGAAGACTTCAACGTCCTGACCACGTTCCTGAACTATCCTTCCTCCATTCGCCCGATGATCTACACGACAAACATCATCGAGCGCATCATGAAGGAATTCAAGAAACGGCTGAAGACGATGAACAGCCTGCCGTCCGAAGAAGCCGTAGAAAAGGTGATCTATATGGTTTCAGATGAATGCAACACCGAATGGTCTACACGCAGACTCCATGGCTTCAAGGAAGCAAGCCCTGAACTGCACACCATGTTCGAAGAATGGTATGGGTCTCAAACTGAGACAGAGGAGAAAAGCTAACCCCTCCTCCGAAGATCACCCTACTGTTTTACACAAACTTATTGACGGTACCTCTGAATGAACTCCTTTCTTTATCATAAACTCTCCTTCCTTAGATTAATCAATTAGGTTTAGCCAAAGACATAATTCGACTGTAAATTTTTTCTAAAGCTCAATACGAAATTTTCATGCGACAACTAATCGATAACAGCTGGATTGGAAAGATTATAATCATTAATCATATGATGATTGTTCTCGGGTAATATGTTCGATGAGTATATAAACGTCCGATTGGACTATTTTTCTTTTTTGTTTCCACATCTGCATTTCAAGTTCGTACTGTGGTATTTAAGATGAGTGTAATTTATCCTAAAATATGATATACTTATTTTGTAAATAATTTTAAAAGGGGAGGATATTATTTATTGTAGTGCTTGCGGAGCAGAAAATAACCAAGAAGCTAATTTTTGTGTTTCATGTGGTAATTCATTAAATCAAGCCACAAGAGTTGAAAATGATAACAATTCAACTTCATCTGCTAATGATATTTCTACCAATAACGTAAGCAATGAAAGTTCAAACTTATATTTAATTTTAGGCTGGGTTTTCTCTGTTATTTCTTTGCTGTTTATTCCAATATTATTCGCAGCCGGTGGGGTTATTTTTGGTTACTTACATAGGAAGAATGATCAAACTCATGGTACTATTATAATGATTGCGGCAGTAGCCTGTGGTATATTCGGTACGATTTTCGGAATGGCTACCGTTGGATACTAATAATCTATTAAAGTTAACTATTTATATTAAAGTAAAATCAAAATGAAACTTAGAAAAAGGAGTTTATAAAGAACGTCTATACTGGCAGAAGACCTCGGTGTTGTTCCGGGGTCATTTTTTATTTACTCTGATTATTCCCCTTCTTGTTATCATGATCACGTTTATCGAACTTCGTTGATCTGTTGAAGAAGAGGGGGTTCAGGTACGAAAGCTATTCTCAGCCGGTTCAGTTATGGAACGAAGAACTTCTGCAGTTTCCACCGAATGAAGACGTCATTGAGGAAGTGACCGGGGAGAATTATCACGAAGCCCTGGAAGTGGAGTGCCAGATCAAGGAGTTCGGTGGAAAAGAAGTCCGCGAGAAGGCGTTACAATCTGAATTCAAAAACCAGCGCTACACACATTATTTGTTGAAATACAAAGGAACTCCTTGTTCCACGGCTTGTCTGTTCGTGCACGGTATGCAAGGGAGAGTAGAAAGCGTAGCTATGATTGAGGAGTACAGGGGCAACGGACTAATCGGCAGGTTATTGCAACATGTACAAAAGGAAGCCAAAGGCTTGCAGTTGGAAAAACTTTGGGTACATCCGATCAGCGAAGACGTGGAGAAAGTATATCGTCGCTGCAATTTCGACACGATCTTTACTATGCAGACAGGCCACGCTTTTTTAAGCGGAAAAGGTATTAAAGAAATACAAGAGAATTCTTCTACGTAATGAAAGAGTACAGGAACGTAGAAAAAGATCCTCCACTTCCATAATTGAAATGAAACCAATAAAAAAGACGCCTTTAAAAGGACGTCTTTTCGTATATTTGCGGCAAGAGACAGCACTCCACATAGTGCTTTGCCAAAAGGCGTGTCAATCTTGTCTTATGCAAATCAGCTCATCGCGAAACTTAGCATTATATTTAGGAAAAAGGGTACATACTGGCCACACATTTTGGTCAATATCTGATAGCCAAGGGATATTTTAATATTTCAGATGATCCCCTAATCCCTTATACAGAAGCCCAGAGAGGCACTAATAAAATTCGGCTAAGCGAATTGATAAAGGAAAATTCACCTTTCCATTTCTTCCCTCCATCTCTTATATAACTACCACTTAAAAGTTTCCGGTTAAGATTGGAAAATAAGCAAGTTGAAGTATAATAAGAGAAAGGTAGCGCAGGGACACACTTTCCTTTCACTTACCTAAGCATAGAATTTAGGCTGCCTGAAAGGGAAAAAGCTGTATTTTTCCGGGAAGTTCACAGAAGATAACAAACGTACGAATTAAACTTATACAGGTGGGGGACGAGATTTTGGGAGAATTAAAACAACAGGGCAACGTTGAAAATATTTTAGAAACAGCTATGCAAATTCCAGGAGTAAAAGTTTCTCGGGACGAATTTTTAACCAATATCTTCGCTGGGCGAAAAAGTTCTGAACAGTTAGCGGAGATAATCGAAAAAGGTCCTTATCATGCAGGAGTAAAGAAAAAGGAAATTGATAACCTTGCCAATTCGTACATATTGAAAAGAACGTTGACGAGTACTTCCATATCATTCGGGACAGGTTTGCCTGGAGGACTCGCTATGGCGGGAACCATCCCGGCAGATACTATCCAGTTTTTCGGTCTTGCTCTAAGGCTGGCCCAGGAATTAGCCTACCTGTATGGTCATGAAAATTTATGGCTGGAGGAACATCTTGATACGGAAAAAGCCAGAGATAACATGATTTTATACTTAGGTGTGATGTTCGGCGCCAGCGGCTCTGCGTCAGTTATCAAAGTGACCACATCGGGTTTATCAAAACAAGTATTAAAAAAACTGCCTCAAAAAGCACTGACTCGCACCCTTTATTACCCTATTATAAAAAAAGTTTCAGGTTATATAGGGGTGAAAGTTACTAAGAACTCTTTTGCCAAAGGTGTGTCCAAAGTGGTTCCGGTTCTCGGCGGGGTAGTATCCGGAGGGGTAACTTACTATACGATGAAGCCGATGGGCAAGCGGCTCGCAGCTACCTTATCCGAGACTCTTATACTTACCGAAGACGATATTACAAAGGAATGGGAGGAATTAGAAAAAGAATTCCCTGAAATCATTGATATAAAAACAGGGGAATAGGCTATATGCAATTCAGAGATTTAAAAAAGAAACAAAGAATGGGTGAAAATAGATGGAATTAAAGGAACAGATAGAAGAACTTGAATTTGCTCTCTTACAGTCCTTCTCACATAAACGGGATTGCCCGTGGGGGAGTTTGTTCTGGAACGAAGACCAGCCGGATTATTATGACGCGAATCACGCTCATGTGAAAGAAGAGCCGGATCACCCTGAACAGGTAATCGATGAAGTTACATCCTTTTACGGAACCATGAATATTGTTCCCAGGTTTTATTTGGATAATGCCGAGCGATTGGAGAACTTCGTTGGTCTGTTGAAGAAGAGAGGGTTCAGGTACGAAAGCTATTCTCAGCCGGTTCAGTTGTGGAACGAAGAGCTTCTGCAATTACCACCAGATGAAGATGTCGTCATTGAGGAAGTGACCGGAGAGAATTATCATGAAGCCCTGGAAGTGGAGAGCCGGATCAAGGAATTCGGTGGAAAAGAAGTCCGCGAGAAGGCGTTACAATCTGAATTTAATGATCAGCGTTACACCCATTATTTGCTGAAATACGAAGGGACGCCTTGTTCTACAGCTTGCCTGTTCGTGCACGGTACTCAAGGGAGAGTGGAGAGTGTGGCCACGATTGAGGAGTACAGAGGAAAAGCACTGATCGGCCACATATTGCAACATGTACAAAAGGAAGCCAAAGGCCTGCACTTGGAAAAGCTTTGGGTGCACCCGATCAACGAAGACGTGGAGAAAGTATATCGTCGCTGCAATTTCGAAACGATTCTTACTATGCAGACGGGCCACGCTTTTTTAAGTGGAAAAGGTATTAAAGAAATACAGGAGAGTTCTTCTGTGTAATGAAACAGACCGAAGGCTCGCTGTGTTGAGTGAAGCGGGGTTCAATGAAATTGATACTAATAATATTTCTATTACAAGAATAAAAGCGTGACTGGAGTAGAACACTGATTTTGACTATATCGTTTTCGCCTGTTCATCTTTTAATCAGTGTAAAATTATGGATTGACTGTTGATAACTTCCTCGTGTCTTACGATGGTAATGATTCGATAGGGACGGTTAACTCTGACTGGTGCCGGGTAGCAGATGTCCCAAAAGGATTAGACTTTTCGTGGGGCGGAGACTGGACGAGCTTTAGAGACTACTCACGTTTAGAGCTTACCGGGGGATTAGGATCGCGTGAACTTAAAGCCGGCAAACGTCCCCATCATTTGCTCACAGCGGTCAAAGGCGTTGGCACTACCGATGATATTCTGGAGCCGGGAGAAGGCGGGGAGGCCGTTAAATCCCTGCAGGAGAAACTCCTTGCAGCTGGTCGGAACTTAGACAAGTACGGTGCTGATGGAGACTACGGGAGAGAGACGGAAAATGCTGTTCACATATTCCAAAATCGGTATGATCTAGCGGTCGATGGCATTGCAGGGCAAAGTACACTAACGAAATTAGAGGAGGTCATCAATATGAAGAATACAGGTTTTGAAAATGTGAATCCGGAAAGTAAACTAGTTAAGGAAATCAGAAAGGGTAAAAAGCTAGGTATCACAGAAGGTTTTCCAGATGATACTTTCAGACCGAATGAAACGGTTACTAGAGCAGAAGCTATAGCATGTGCAGTGCGCTCAACTAGTATAAATAAATGATATGGTATTGTTTTAATAAGTGTGGAATAACAATAATTTATTTTATTTAGAGTGCAACAGCTAAATGGTTTCTTTATGGTTACTAAGTTCCATGGTAAAGGGAGAATTATATGATCAAAAGAATAAGGAAGATATTACTATTAAGTTGGACGTTATTTGCGACGTGAATGTTTTGTAGATCTTATCGTGAGAGGTCTTTTATTTAGAGTAAGGTCTGTTCCAAAGACAAGAAAATAGCCCGCGAATGCGGGCATTATCCTGTGAGTATTTCTTCACTAGGGTATTTAATTGGATCGGGGGATTGCTTCGCAAAAGCAAAAGCAAATGTTAATGGACCTAGCTTGCCGATTAACATAGTAAGAATGATGACGAATTTACCTATAGTGGTCAAGCTACCTGTTAAGCCCATGGAAAGTCCTACTGTCCCAAAGGCTGATACACTCTCGAACACAATCATTAAAAAAGGTGCGTTTTCCGTTAAATCTAAAATGAAAATTGTGATAATCACCACGCACATACTTCCGACGGTTAACGCTAACGCTTTTAGGATCACATGGTAAGTTAAACTTCTTCTGTAGATTGTCACGCGTTCTTTGTCTTTGAAGAAAGATATCGTAGCGAGAAGAATAGCTAAAGCAGTGGTTAACTTTATCCCGCCAGCTGTAGAAGCACTGCCTCCTCCAATAAACATAAGAGTAATAATAAAGAATAGAGAAGCTTCTTCCATTTGCCCTATATCTAACGTGTTGAATCCAGCTGTTCGTGGTGTAACAGCCTGAAAATAGGCAGCCTGAATTTTTCCTAAACTGGAAAGGTTAGCAAGTGTATTTGGATTATTATACTCTAAAAAGAATATGATGAAGAAACTCAATACGTTTATGGTTAAAGTCCCTACAATCATCAATTTTGTTTGTAAAGCTAAATGGGTAAACTCCTTACTGTTCCACATATCAAATACAACAGTAAATCCGATTCCTCCTATAATAAAAAGAAAGGATATTACAATATTGACTACAGGACTCACTGCATAGGCAGATAAACTATCTGACCAAATAGAGAACCCTGCATTGTTAAAGGCGGATATTGAATGAAAGATACTAGCGTATATGCCTTGACCCAATCCCATCTCAGGAATCCATTTAAGAGAAAGGAAAATTACAGCAATCGTTTCGACAATAATGGAAAAGATGAGTAACCTTATCGCCAGTCGTACGACTCCTCCTATAGCTGATTGATTTAACGCTTGTTTAAGAAGAAGACGCTGTTTAATGCCTATTTTCTTACCGACAGCCACATAGATTAATACGGCAAAGGTCATAATCCCAAGGCCGCCAAGTTGAATGAGTGCCAAAATAACGATTTGTCCAAAAAGGGTATAAGCCGTACCCGTATCTACCACAATTAACCCTGTAACAGTCATAGCTGAGGTCGCTGTAAATAAAGCGTCAATGAACGATATACCCTCCGTGTTTGCAATAGGGAGGGATAGGAGTAGAGTACCTATGGCTATCAACCCTATGAATATGGAAATAATGATCTGCGGAGGGTTTAGCTTATTAGTATTCATCAAAAGTCCACCAATCTTAGAGAGTTCATTCAGATGTGTATATTTTATAGCACTTACCGAGTTTTCTAAAGCTTTTATTTTTCGTCATCGTAGTTCTTAGCGTAGGAGGGTATGGTTATATTAATTTATCTTTCCTCTTCTTGAGTATTGCCTAAACGGCTTGGTAGTATAAAGGTAGATATCACAACATTTATGGAGGCAATTTTATGAAAAAAGAATTCGCAGTCATTGGCTTAGGCAGGTTTGGTGGAAGTATATGTAGAGAGTTAAGTCGTGAAGGTATGCAGGTCATTGCTTTAGATATTGATGAACAAAAAGTTAGTGAGTACAGAGATATCGCTGCGCATACAGTGATGGCTGACTCTACGGATGAAAACGTATTAAGAGAACTGGGATTACGTAATATTGATCACGTCATCGTGGCGATTGGAGACAATATTCAAGCCAGCATGTTGACCACTTTAATTTTGAAAGAATTAGGAATTAAAACCGTAACGGTTAAAGCGCAAAATGACTATCATGAGAAGATTCTGAATAGAATAGGGGCAGACCATGTCATCCACCCTGAAAGAGATATGGGGAAACGAATAGCGCACCACATTATTTCAAATAACATTCTTGATTACATTGAATTATCAGATGATCATAGTGTGGTTGAAGTTAAAGCAGGCAGAAAAATGAAGAATCAAACACTGATCGATCTAGATATCCGAGCAAATTACGGGTGTAATGTAGTAGCCATAAAAAGGAATAAAGACGTTATTGTATCTCCAAAAGCAAACGAAAAAATAGAAGAAACTGACATTTTAATTGTAATCGGATCTGATAAAGATATAAGTCGCTTTGAGAAAAATCTAGTTGCTGATAATTAAAGTCTGAGACAGCTCATTGACAGTCAATTAATAGTGAATATGATACCTTGTAAGAGATCAAATAAAATCTTGAATCTAATTCTATAATATCGTGGACCTAAGCCTTCACCTATTGGGACGATTTTTCAATTATAAGAATCGTCTTAATTTTATTCGTAAAGTTAGTAAACACATTTTGGAAACGCAATAAAACCTTCAAAGGAGTTTGATGGATAGATATCTATTGTTGACCAAACTCGTCAACAATCATACATTTGCATCATCTTTAATCATATAACGAATTCAGAAAAGCCTATACTATTAGTGTCTATAAGGATTGATCATAGTTAATCCAAGTAGGTAATCGTGACTGGCAGTGTAGAGGTCATATAACTAAACTCCAAAATTCTAAAAGGCAACTGTTTAAATGACTGGATTTTGACTGGATAACACTCATATCCATCCATGTGTTATTTATCAAAAAATTAACATGTTTTAGCTGAAAAGGCTTATATATAGGGGGGTTCATTTTATATTCATAGCTATTTTTATCAAAAAGGGTATGGGCGGCATGATGTGATAGCGCCCAAAAACCTTTCATCATAGGGTTTGAGACCAAATTGACTGGATTTTGACTGGTTTTTAAAATCGTTCACTAAATCTAAAAGCCTCTCAAGAGTTTCAAAAAACTCTTGAGAGGCTTTTTTTATTCTTAAATTGTAAGAGGAGTATGTGGCAAAGGGATGGTTTTGTAATAATGGTTATTAAGTGACAGGAAGATTAATCTCAAAACTGAGTCTTCAAGTAAAGGGAGTTATCTGGAAGGGTTAGTTTCGAGATAAAGTGTGAAAATATGCTCTTATTTATGTTAATGGGGGTTAAATGTATTGCTTTATCGTATGATATAATACAAATAAGAATAACCTTGATTTAGGTGGTGGATTTATTATGCTTGAAAACAATGAACACTCAATTAAAAGAAAGTATGGTTGGGTTAATCAATGGGCTAAAATGACGGGCGAAAGAGCCAAAATAGATGCTAAAGTAAATAATACCTACATTGTTTATGCTACAAAAGACGGTTTAGTCAAAGAGTTCCCTAATGGTGAAGTAAAGCCATATATTGAAGAGGGACAGGAAAAATCAAATGAGCTCTAGTGACAAACCAATAATGTACGTCTTTGCAGGTAATAATGGAAGCGGGAAAAGCACAATACGAAATCTAATTATAGATAAGATTGGTATTGAGACGAATATAGATCCAGACGGCATTGCAAGACATTTAGATCTATCTAATCCGGAGTCCAAGAGGGCAGAAGCAGGCCGGTCAGCCATTAAATTAGCCAAAGATTGTATCAAAAATAAGAGGAGTTTCTCTATAGAAACGACACTTTCAGGAAGGACATTTCTGCAAAGAATCAAAACAGCTCGAGAAAATGGTTTCGAAATAACGATGTTTTATCTTGGATTAGAAGATGTTCAACAGAATATTGAACGAGTTGCTTTGCGAGTGAAAAACGGAGGACATCATATTCCCACGGAAGACATCCTTAATAGGCATGTGAAGTCAAAAGAAAATTTGATTAAAAACTTGCCATTCATAGATAATTTAGTAGTAATGGACAATAGTAACTTTAATGGTGAAATCGTCTTAGAGGCTTATGATAACTACATTGCATATGAAAGCAGTGAGCTACCTAAATGGGTTCTTCCCATTAAAGAACAATTGAAAAGATAAATACTGAACCTCATAAAACTGTCTAAAACTAAGGCAGTTTTTATAATATCTAGAAATTAAAAATGTATGAGGGGGTAATGCTTGAAGAATATTCTCCATTATTACATAAATTTAGGAACTATCATTAAGGTCGAAATATGATTTAGAAGTATTTAGGGATAGTAATCCATAAGCAAATTGGTGATGTTAGACGATTTGTTAGGCACAGCAATATATTTTAAAACTGAGAACAAACTGCATGAAGAGGGATAATTCATGAACAATTTAGAACGAAAATTGGAAAGTGCATTAAAGGAAATCACCCGACTAAAAGATGAAAATCAAAAATTGAAAGAATTGCTGGCAAAGCATAAAATTCCGGTCTCTAACAATCAAGACAAACATATTCAACCTATGGCGAGAAGTGAAATTTTACAGAAACGTATCACTATCTTCAGAAGTCTGTTTAAAGGACGAACAGATGTATATGCGGTACATTGGGGGGAGAATGGAGAGTCAAACTATGCACCGGCACGTATTTATGAACCCAGAAAATTATATAAAGAGCGTGAGTTGTTGCCACTAACGGACAATGTCATTGAGGATCACTTGCGTGGCAATAAAACTATTGGCATCTATCCTTTATTAAAAGATGAAACGTGCTGGTTTTTGGCCGTTGATTTTGATAAAAAAGACTGGCAAAAGGACGCTATCACGTTCATTGGTGTTTGTAACGATGTAGGTGTACCTGCAAGCATGGAAATCTCCAGATCCGGAGATGGCTGTCATGTCTGGATTTTTTTCAGTGATAAAATCGAGGCGAAAATTGCTCGTAGATTAGGGAATCTTCTTATGAACCGAACCCTGGAAAAGCGTTATGAGACAGGTGTTGACTCGTTTGATCGGTTTTTTCCCAATCAGGATACAATGCCAAAAGGCGGGTTTGGAAACCTGATTGCACTACCTTTACAGCAATTCCCCAGGAAAAATGGCTATAGCGTCTTTGTTAATGAAAAATTTGAGCCATATATGGATCAATGGACGTATCTGGAGTCTGTAAAAAAAGTCAGTAAAAAAAAGGTTGAATCAATTCTGGTAGAGCACAATAATTCCAGCAATTTCACTGTGAAAAGTGAACCAACATCATATGACGTAAATATACCTTCTGAAATAACCCTCATAAGAAAAAACGGCATATATATTCCCAAAAATAAGCTTCCATCAAATATTATGAACGAGTTAATCAAGCTAGCCGTCATCAATAACCCTGAATTTTATAAAGCACAATCCAAAAGGCTGTCTACACACAGGATACCTAGAAAAATTGATTGTAGTTATGAGATGGATGACTCGGTGGTTATCCCGCGCGGCTGTCTGGGAGATATAAAAGCTATATTATCTAGGAACAAAATTAAATTCTACATTGATGATCAAACCAACAAAGGTAGCAGTCACAATATTCATTTTCTTGGAAGTCTTCTGCCGAAACAAAATGAAGCGGTCTACGCTATGAAGATAAGTAGTTGTGGTGTCCTATCAGCGGCAACTGGTTTTGGTAAAACTGTGGTGGCGGCAGCACTGATTGCAGAGAGAAATATCAACACATTAATCATCGTGCACACCAAGCAGCTACTTACCCAGTGGAAAGAAAGTTTGAAGTCCTTTCTTAAGTTGGATGGAAACCAGGTTGGTCAAATCGGTGGAGGTAAAAAGAAACCAACAGGTAAAGTAGACATTGCTATGATTCAAACTTTGAGCAGATCAGAGGATATGCGCGAAAAAGCCAAAGGCTATGGACAGGTGATTGTCGATGAATGCCACCATATTTCAGCGGTAGGTTTCGAAAAAGTACTAAGGGAAGTAGAGGCTGCTTACGTTCACGGACTAACTGCAACCCCAACTAGAAAAGACGGGCTGCAAAAGATAGTTGCTATGCAATGCGGGGAAATTTGTTATAAAGTTACTGCCAAAAGCCAGGCAAAACTCCATCCGTTTGACCATGTGCTTATTACCCGGTTTACTAGTTTTAAAAATAACGATGACAGCATTCAGAAGGTTTATACAAATTTGGCTATTAATGAACAACGGAACAAGCTGATATTCAATGATGTATTAAGAGAACTTGAGAATAATGCATATCCAATTATTTTGACAGAGCGTATAGAACATGTGAATGAATTGAAGAAACTCTTTGAAGGATTTGCAAAGAATATAATCGTATTAACAGGCAAGCTGAGTAAGCAAGAAGAGAAAGACCGATTAAAGCTATTAGAAAATCTTCCAGATAATGAAGAGAGGCTTATTATTGCCACCGGTAAGTATATAGGAGAAGGATTTGACAATGCTAGGCTGGACACTCTGTTTCTTGCCATGCCAATCGCCTGGAAAGGCACGCTCCAGCAATATGTCGGTAGAATACATCGCGTTCATACAGATAAGAATGTTGTAAAAGTATACGATTATGTTGATTATCAGGTTCCCGAGTTGAAGAACATGTATGAAAAGCGCATGCAGGGATATAAATCGATGGGTTATAAAGTTCAAGGTGGTGAAGAAAATAGCAGCGGGCAGCAGATGAAGTTATTTTGATAGAATATATAGTGGGTGGGATTGATTTTAACATACATGAATGAATTTCAAAATCCCTCGATCTCTCCTTTTAAATGGAATGAACTGAATGAACTGATTAAGCAAATCGAAGAGTCTACCATTCCTTACAAAAGATTAAAACATTCCTCAGTAAGTATTGAAAAGAAATTATAGCCCTTTAGTGAATAAAAGAATTACGATAAAATAATAAAAAAGTATAAGAAAGGAAATCATTTATGGTACCTATTTCTATAGACTCCTACGTGAATAAGCATTGTAAGAGTAATCCTGGTGAAGAACCAAACAAATTAAAGAAAAGGCTTAAAGAGGCGGTTAATAATAAGAAAAATGGGGCGAGCTGCTTCAACTGTGGTCAGGAAACTTGGGCTATTGGTAGTGCAATTGCTTACCAGGGGTGTTTTTCTTGTATAACTGGGGAAGCGGATGGCTCAGAAGATTATGAGATCGACGAAGTGTGTTGGTCATAAAATAAAATTCTTATTTTTATTCTAAAAAATAATTTTACCGCCTATTCAAAAACTGCATAATTCAAAGGTATTGAATTGCGTCTATTATTCCACTATAGAGGACTGGATTATGACTGGATACTGTTCATAAAGTTCCATGGTAAAGGGAGTGATTATTAAAGTTAACAGCACACCCATTGCAATTAATATAAAAATTGGGAATATAGCAAGGTTAAAGAGACTGATAGTCACTATTAATAAAATAGCTATAAGAGCTGTGAGAATTGAATTTTTATAACGTGATTTACTAGAAAGGTACTGTCTTTCCTTACAATAATCGCAAATCATACCATTACGAAGGGTGAATTGTTTCATTACTGATTGTGTCCAAGTCCATTTATTTCTACAGTTTTTGCATACAGGCATATGTTTTCCTCTCTTTTTTTATTAATTAGGTTAATAGGGTCTACTTATAGTAGACCCTATTTTCAGGCTGTTGAGGAACTATCCTCGACAGCTTGTTTTTTTCTACTTTCTTTGATGGTTTCGTTGTATAATAAAGAAAAGGAATAAGGGAGAGATTTCTCATGATGGGTACCCCTGTGAATCATCGTCGTGACGTCGTTTCTGTCTCTACAGAAGAATTCGTTCCTTCTGATCATTTTCTTCGAGCTGTGGATGAAATCATTGATTTTTCCTTTATCGAAACCATTGTTTCCCCTTACTATTGCCACGATAATGGTCGAACCTCCATCCCTCCTATCACCCTATTCAAGATGCTTTTCATCGGTTTCTTTTATGGCGTTCGTTCCGAACGCCAGCTGGAGAAAGAGCTGAAAGCGAACATCGTGTATCGCTGGTTTCTCGGTTTTTCCCTTCGGGACCCTATCCCCGATCACTCTACCATCAGTTTCAATCGTCACAAACGATTCAAGGATACGACCGTTTTTGAAGAAATTTTTCAGGAAATCGTACGTCAGGCCCAGGAAAAGCGTCTGGTGGACGGCCGTATCCTGATCACGGATTCCACCCATATCAAAGCGAATGCCAATAAGAACCGCTATGTCCGTAAGGTTAAACAGGAAAAGATTGCTCATTATCTTGAAGAGCTGGAAGAAGATGTTCAGGAAGATGGGAGAACCCACGGAAAAAAGCTTTAAAATCCAAAAAGGCTCGCGGAACAGCTTCAAAGAAAATCGCGATGACCAGGGAGAGCATCACCGATCCCGATAGCGGTTTTCTTATGCGTGATCATAAGCCTCGAGGGTTTTTCTATCTTGATCACCGTACCGTGGATGCTAAGTACAATATCATTACGGATACGTATATTACTCCCGCCAATGTTCATGATTCCGTGCCCTATCTGGACCGACTTCGGGCGCAGACCCGGACGTTCGGTTTCTGCGTAGAAGCTGTCGCTTTGGATGCCGGGTACGCCACCGGCCATATCGCAAAAACGTTGAATAAAGAAAAAATCTTTGCCGTTGTTGGCTATCGGCGTTTTAAGGGTGGCAATGTGAAAGTACCGAAACGTAAGTTTTCGTACGTGGACACCCTGGATGTTTACGCCTGCCCGATGGGCTGTAAACTTTCCTATGTAACCACCGATCGTCAGGGATATCGTCAGTACAAAAGTCGTCCTGAAGACTGTCAGGGGTGCCCCTTACGGGGCGACTGTTTTTCCGCAAAAGCCGACCGGCGAACCATTACCCGGCATGTCTGGGAGGAAGAGAAAGAAAAACTCAAAGCGAATAAGCGAACAGCTACCGGCAAACGTCTCTATAAATCCCGGAGCTGGACCGTGGAACGAAGTTTCGCGGATGCCAAGGAACGACATGGCTATCGATACGCAAGAGGCCGAGGGCATACGTGTGTCCAGGAACAGGCATACATGACCGCTACGGCTCAAAATATCAAAAAAATCACTACCCTGGAGAAAAAACGAGCGTAAGAAAGCTCATTTTTCCTTACAAATATCTACATAGGTAAGAAAGACACGTTCCACGGTGGTTTGAACAAATCAATTATCTATCTTTCTCAACAAACTGAAAAAGACGTCCTCAAAAGGACGTCTCAGCTTGTAGAGAAACCCCGTGTTTTTCTGCAAGCTTTTTTTGTGCAGTTCGTGCGGGCGAATACCACTCGCTTTCCGCGGACGAACGCCCGAGCCTCCCTCGTGAAAACCCACACTCCGGGGTCTCGAATCGCCCGTTTTTCCGCAGGAGTCTCCTGGTATTCGCCTTCCCCTCACCGAAAAAGACTCTCCTTCACCTATCTCACCCTGGATAGGTGGAGGGCAATCTTTTTCATGTTTTGGCAGGCCGCCGTCAGTAACGCTTGTTCGCGTACATTCTCTTTTCCGCGCAAGCGACAATAACGCAGCCCGTGCAGTTCTTTTGAATCTGCGAAGCTACGTTCAACTTTCTCTTTTCTCATGCGATAGATCCACTTGCCTTCATTAGAAAGCCGGTTCAACCGAACCTTCTCCTTCGAGCTTTCCCATACATGGCGAGTGATCGTTTTTTGATACTTCTTATTTTGGGTACACTTCGCTAGAAGAGGGCAATCTGCACAATTTTCAGGGTTTGATTTGTAATGCCGATACCCCTCACGATCGGTGGTCGAATAGCTTAAAACTTCACCCTGGGGGCACACATATTCATCCCGCTCTTCATCATATGCATATTTCCATTTCGGAAGAAGCCCTTTCTTTGACTGGTACCTTCGATGAGCAATAACTCCAAATATTCCTCTTTCCATTATAAGCCCATGACATATAGGGTTCGTCAGATAGCCGGCATCTAGACCTACAGCTTCCACCTCAAAGCCGAATCGTTCGATTTGGCGGTCCAAACGTTGTAAGTAAGGTCTGGAATCATGAATATTTCCTGGCGTTACATGAACATCAGTAATGATGTTATGTTTTAAATCTGTGGTACGGTGATCAAGATAAAAGAAGCCTTCCGGCTTATTCTCCCGGTAAAGATAACCACTCTCGCTATCCGTGTCGCTAACCTTAATTTCCTTTGTCTTTTTTACCCCCTCCTTTTCCTTCAGAGGCTTTTTTTCATGATCTTCACGATCTTTTCTTACGGTTTCTTCCAAATCTTTGAGGTAGTCTACCGTTTCTACTTCAACTTCTTGTTTTGAGAATTTCTTCTTATTAGCGTTGGCTTTCAAGTGCGTGGAATCTGTGAATAATACACGGCCGGAGACCATACGGTGGTTCATCGCTTGGAGCACGATTTCATCAAAAACTTCTTGAAAGATATCCGTGTCTTTGAAACGAGTGCGGCGGTTCCAACTAATAGTGGAATGATGGGGGACTTTGTCTGTAAGATTCAACCCTAAGAACCAACGATAAGCAACATTCGTTTGAATTTGTCGCTCCAATTCGCGTTCGGAACGAACGCCATAAATATAACCAATGAACATCATTTTGAATAAAACAAGAGGATCCAAAGAGGGACGGCCATTATCTTCTGAATAGTAAGGACGGACTTTTTCAGGAATGAAAGAAAAATCTATGTATTGGTCAATTTTGCGTAGGAGATGATCTTCAGGGACAAGCTCTTCAATGGTAACCATTTCGATTTCATTTTGTCGTTCAGTTTTAGATTGAAACATCCAATCACCTTTCGTTGATAAGTTACAGCTATTATAACAAATTAACGCGGTGATCTATTAAAAAAACAGAAAAAATAAAAGCTGCCGAGACTTTCTCGACAGCCTGAGACGTCCTCAAAAGGACGTCTTTTCGTATATTTGCGGCAAGAGACAGCACTCCACATAGTGCTTTGCCAAAAGGCGTGTCAATCTTGTCCTATGCAAATCAGCTCATCGCGAAATTTAGCATAACATATATTCAGGAAAAAGGGTAGGGCCTCGGAAATGTTTTGTTGGTCATAGTTTTCCTGTTTTTCAGCCTGTACTATATCTTTTAGGTTTATTGGAACTCCGAGAATAAAAAAGCGCACTCTAAAAATCAGGGCGCGGCTGAAAGCTAATCAGTAGCAGGCTTCCTGGTACTGTATAAATAACAGACTGCCCCATCCAGATACACAATATCAGTATCACGAGCGTCCATAAGAGTAGCTGAACGATTTTCCGGATTGAACCATTTGCCGTACGTTATTTAAACGAAGCGACTCATATTTATCCAGGGCCTCCACTGCCGCATCTCCCTTTACACCTTTCGCAACACACTTACCTAATTCAGCAGCATCCTGCAGTGATTCGTTAAAGCCACTGGCGGTTATCGGTGCCGGCACATGAGCAGCATCGCCAATCAAAGCAATCCGTTCCTTGACAAGATTGTCGGGGATGTATTCTTTTATTGGTATGCCGGTGAGATCACGCGTTCGAATAGCTTGTAGTGTTGCAGATACCCACGGTTTAGGCCATTTTGCATGAGCTTGTTCACTGAGTTTCTCCAGCGTCTCTTCCGGAATATCCGCGCCCTTAAGCGAATGATGCACGTTCACCAAAGCTAAAATTTCATACTTTCCCATCTTCAAATAAGAAGGGCAGCAGTCGCTATTGGTTTATTAGATAACCACGTCCTTTAATGGAAGTATGCAAGGTTGCTAAATGGAAATAAAGTGCCCAGTTTAAAGCAATATCTTTACTATTCGTCTTTTTTTGCGGTCTTCAAATTTATCTAAAGTGGTGGTCTTCATAGTCTCTAATTAACTCAATTGAAAATGAAATAGATAGAAGGAAATGAATTCTGTTTAGTTCGATATATAGATGTATAAAGAAAGTTGTGTTAATATAGTAATAACAATAATAACTATATTGACAAGAGGTTAAGGTATTTCTTTTCTTGTCTAACGTAGGAAGGAGTGCTGAGGAAATGAGCGTAAAGAAAATAGATAAGAAAAATTACACCCGTAAAGTGAGCCAAGTTGGAAATAGCCTTTCCCTTAACCTTCCTAAAGAACTCACAGACTTGCTTGAGATTACAAAAGGGGAGGAACTTCAAATAACTTATAATGAAGATGAAGGTGAAATCGTAGTTAAAAAAGCTAACTGGGTTCCAGAGGGGATTCGTCCAGAAATGTTGAAAGCTATGAACAGAGCCGTCGGTAAATATGATCAGGCACTTCGTAACTTAAAAGACAGGTAAGGTGGTTTTGTTTAAAGAATGAGCTATTTAAATGAAGAAGAAATAGAGTTCTTACATTACACTATTATGGAGTATTACGAAGACTCTGAGCAGGCTGGTGTAAAATCAATCGAAGCCTTTAAAGCAATGGTGGAAAGACCAAAAACGGAATTATTCGGTAAAGAACAATTCCCTACTATCTTTCAAAAGGCTTGCTGTTACTTTCATTCAATTGTGAGAGGTGGTCATATTTTCCATAATGGAAACAAAAGGACTGCTCTTACGGTTCTTGAGACTTATTTGAACATGAATGGCTACGAGCTTGCTTTCTCCAATAATCAAGCTGAGGATTTCGCCGTTTACGTTGCTACAGACGATAAGTTTAAGACGAATGAATGTATTGATTTGCTACTGGAAGAGCTATATGACTTTATTGAACCGATGTATGGCAAGTTATAATCATGTGCTGTAGTGAAAATATGTATAATTGAAACAAAACGAGGAGAAACTGTTTCTAAGCAGTTCCTCCTCGTTTTAGTGTGGTCGACATAGATATAGATTCTAGGGTTCAAGTCCCGAACAGCGATTGAAACGGACTGAAGGATGAGCGCCGAAACCGATTCGGCCATCACCCCTCAAATTTTTTAGCTGCTATTATCAGTGCAAGTGAATAAAATACAATAAACAACGTTACAAGCACTTTAAGAAGGTTCACCGTATTAAGTGAAGCCGGGTTCAATGAAACTGTTACCAATAATACTCCCCTCATAAGAATAAAAGCGAAACTGGAGTAGAAAACGGATTTTGAGTGTATTGTTTTCGCCCGTTCGTCTTTCTCCTTTAACTGGGGATACAGCTGATACTGCGAAAAAGACAAGGCGGATAGTGACAAGAACAGTAAACTATTATAGTTGAAATTCTTGATTCCCGTCAGTAAAGGAATTACCGAAACAATGAGGAAGAGTATAAATAAGAACATACCTGCGGTGAAAAATACCTTCCTCGTCACGATTCATCATGCCTCCTGATTAAATAAATACATTTGCTGTAATGAAAAAATCATATAAACCTAAGGGAAGAGAACCTGTTGTCCAGCCGTACGATTTCAAATCGTACGGTTTTTTTAAGGAGTCACTTCTTCATTTTACATATTATGATGGGAATGTAAAAAATATAAGTAAAAATGACTAGACTTATTGATTTTTTTGCTATAATAGGACTAGAAATTTTTATTAGTAAAAAGAAAATAGTTATTCATCCTTGGAAAGGAGTATAAACCAGAAAAAAGTACTTATAACATTCTAATCGTCTGAAGCTTACTGCCTACATATTCAAATTATTACAGTAAATAAAAATTAAATAAAAAGGGTGGTTCAATGAAATGTCCACAATGTGACCATGAACAGGTAACCGGGAAGTTCTGCGGAAACTGCGGAGCACCAATGGAGCAATCAGCTGCTTCGATAGAAAATACCGGCGAAACCGCAACAATCGCTACAGAAAATCCTTCAGCAGAATCTGGAAAGCACTCGGTGGAAAGAGTCAAAAAAATGTCCGGAGACTACGGGCAGGGAGCTCTCCGTTTTCTGAAGCAGCCTTCGCTGGCTTTCCGTGCCGGGGAATCGGATTTCGTCCAGGGTCTTATCACGCTGATCGTATACATGGCAGCTTTTTCCTTAAGTATATATTTTCTTGCTAATTCCCTATTTCAACTGATGGGTCTGGGTTATGGTGAACCTTCTTCCCTGCCGTTCTTCAGCGTCAATTCGAGATTGTTTGCAGCTTCCCTGGTGGGGATGGCTATTTGTTTCGTTTCCCTGTTTATTATAGCAAAGGCAATGAAACTACAATTAAGCATAAAGCAGCTGGTCGCCCAATATGGCAATCTGGTTACTCCTTTTGCTGTTGTTAACGTACTTGCTATCGTCACCGGTCTCAGCGGAGCAGTAGTTATGACGTTTTTACTGCTCGGCATTTCCGGTGCTTTCGTGCTTATGGTGGTGCCGGTTTTATACATTTACCATTTGGGACTTGCGCTCATGCCGGAGCGGAATGTGTTCTACTGGAGCATAGGCACCGGTCTGCTGATTATGTTCATTTCATACTTACTTTGGAACATTATGCTTTCGGATATGTGGGAGGAACTGGATTCGTTTCTGTCTTATTTCTGATATCAGGAAATCACTGCTCATAGAGTAAAGGAGGAATACTATTGAAATATTGTACGAAATGTGGCGAGAGTCTTGGAGAAAATCAGACATTCTGTACTTCCTGTGGAGCGAAGCAGGAAGCAAGTCAGCCCCCCGGTCAGCATCGGACTTCGAGGAAACCGATGTCGAAGAAGAAAAAGGCGGGAGTACTCTCTCTTGTGACCCTCTTCGTAGTTGCGACGGGGGCGCACTTTATTTTTTCATCGATGAACGATCCGTTAAAAACGGTACAGGCTATGGACCGGGCTGTAACGGAGCAGGATGAGAAAGCTTTCTTCAATGAAGTCGGCGTAAACGAAGAAGCCTTACTTGATGAGAAGGGCTATTTGGCTTACATTCACTCTTCGGGCTGGGAAAACATGCGAGTCAAGCTGACCGAAGAATTCGAAAATGAGGAAGGTCAAATGTTCGATTTCGCTATATACGATGATAGCGGCGGTGAAGCGTTCACCGTAAAAGAGAATCCTGTCCTGTTCGGCTTGTATTCTGATTACGAGATTGAAGCGGTGCCTCATCAGGTGACAGCTTCTTCAAATATGGAAAATACGAGTATTTCCGTTGAAGGTAAAACGAAGAAAATGAAGGGGGAGCCTGAATACGAAGATCTCACTCTGGCTTATCCGGGAGAGTACGAGGTAGAGGCGAAGGCCAAATCCGAGTTCGGATCTTTCGAGTCCAAAGATATATTGAGCGTGCAGCCGAACGAATCCAATGAATCCGAATGGGCGATCGATTTCCCGGGGGACTCCTACACGATTGATACGAATGAAGAAGAGGCTATCCTGTTTCTCAATGGGAAAAGCACCGGTAAACCTCTGTCCGAATACGCGGAAATCGGCCCATTTCCTGAAGGAGAAGAAGTGACGGTTCACGCTGAATGGAAAGACGAGGAAGGCAAGACGCATAAGACGGACAAGGTGGAGGCACATTCCGAGCCATGGAGCTCCGTATCTTTGTATTTCGAAGAGCCTGAAACCGATACCGCTGCATATACTTCCGCAGATACGGAAAGCAGTGAGGATGAGCTGTTCAACGAAGAGACAGTGGAAGCGTTTATGATGCAGTTCCTATGGCAGAGCGTAGCCGCTTTGAACGCCAAAGATTTTTCGATTGTGGAACCATATTTCAGTACGTATGGTACCGGCAAGGAAGAATCCCGTGATTTTATTGAATCAGGTCGGGTGAATAACGAGACGCTGCTTGATGGGACGCTGATAGATCTGAAAGAAGTGAGCGATGATAAATACGAAGTAACGATGAGTGAAGATTATATTATCAATTACTCGGACGGGGACTACAAGGAACCGAACCTGGAGGCGACCTATACAGTCATAGAAGAAGACGATGAGCTGAAAGTGGATTCCTTCGTGGAGATCGATTGAGCTGTTTCAACAAGGAAATATGAAAATGTTACTGTCGAAAACAGGCGACCATTCATGGCGCCTGTTTTTTGTTAAAAGATTAAGAATAATAGTAATTTTACGTATTTTCGGAAGCATCTTCAATTTTGTCCGAGATGCTTTATACTGAAAACTATGGCAATAGATAAAAACGTTTTCAGCAGGAGTGCTCACTCCCGGTTTTATCTATATAACAAGAGAGGGGGAAATAGAATTGGCTGAAAAACGCAAAGGAATGTTTCAAAAAGGTTTAGATGGTATTGAATACATAGGAAACAAGCTGCCCCATCCGATTACGCTGTTTGCGATTCTGGCACTACTGGTGGTCGTGCTGTCCGCAATCGTTTCCAGTTTCGGATTGAGTGTTGAGCATCCCGGAGAAGAAGGGAAGATAGTTGAAGTAAACAACCTTCTCAGTGCGGATGGCATTGAATATATCTTCTCCAGTATGACTGAGAACTTTATCGGATTCGCTCCGTTAGGTGTAGTGCTGGTAACGATGCTCGGAATCGGAGTAGCCGAAAGAACAGGGCTGATCAGTGCATGCTTACGCGGCTTTGTGCTCTCAGTTCCTAAATCATTAATTACATACGGACTTGTATTCGCAGGTATCATGTCAAGTGTCGCTTCTGATGCCGGTTATGTCGTGTTACCGCCGTTAGGTGCCGTCATTTTCGCAGCGCTTGGCCGTCACCCGTTAGCAGGGCTTGCCGGTGCATTTGCGGGTGTTTCTGCAGGATTCAGCGCCAACCTGTTCTTATCGGCGACAGATCCCTTACTGGGAGAGTTGACGATTGATGCTGCTGCTATTATCGACCCTGCTTACGCGGAGACTATGAACATAGCGATGAACTACTACTTCATCTTCGTTTCCGTATTCCTGCTGACATTTGTAGGGGGATGGGTTACGGAGAAAATCGTCGAACCTCGACTCGGAGAGTATAAAGGCGAGTTCCGCGAAAAATTGGAAGGACTGGATGCTGCAGAAAAGAAAGGGCTTCTTTGGGCAGGTATCTCTGTCGTTATAGCGACCGTACTTATCGCTCTATTGATTCTTCCATCCGGAGCTCCTTTAAGAGGGGAAGACGGGGGCATTATACAGTCACCGTTCATGAGCTCACTCGTGCCGGTCATCACTATTCTGTTCTTTATTCCCGGAGTCTTTTACGGTATTGCCGTCAAAAACATCAAGAATGATAAAGACGTCGCCAATCAGCTGTCCGAAACGATGGCTTCCATGGGGATGTTCATTGTACTTGCTTTCACTGCCGGTCAATTCGTAGCCTACTTTTCGGAAACGAATATGGGGCTTGTGATCGGTGTGTACGGAGCGGAGTTATTGGGATCGGCCAACTTATCAGGGATTCCGCTAATCTTAGGATTTATTCTGGTAGCCGCTTTTATCAACCTATTCATAGGAAGTGCATCTGCAAAATGGGCAATGATGGCACCGGTATTTGTACCGATCCTGATGCAGCTCGGCTATTCACCTGAATTGACGCAGATGGCCTATCGTGTGGCAGATTCCACAACGAATATCATTACGCCTCTGATGACTTATTTTGCCATCATTATTGCATTCGCTCAGAAATACGATAAAAACATGGGAATCGGGACGCTCATTTCTGTTATGTTCCCGTACACGATCTTCTTCCTTGTATCGTGGACTATCATGCTAATCGTCTGGATGCTGCTTGGCATAGACCTCGGACCAGGTTCTCCTATCCATTATTAAGGAACCAACCGGATACTGAATGGTTATGTCCTGCGGCTTCATCAAAAATTCCGATCATCACAAAAGATGGTCGGAGTTTTTTGTCGTTTGGAAAAGGGCTGGCGGTCTTCTTAGGCTATGCAGCATCTGATTTATAATTTATTTTGTGTAATTAGCTTCCTGTTCTAAAAAAAGGAAAGATTGTTTTGAATTGTGAATTTTGAAATAATATAGTTATTCTTACACGCAATCTAACTGAATTATTGAAGGAGTGGCGGGATGTATAACTATGGCCTGGAGGCAGATTTCTGGTGGAGATTACTTCTTTTGATAGTTATCTTTTCCCTGCTGTTATTCGCTTTCGGTACAGTGGCGAGAAAATGGTGGAGGGTTAAAAGGGGTAAAATCTTAACCAATACCTATGTTAATGAAAGACATAAAAAGATCGATTGGTTCCTCAGAAGTTTATCTATCTTCAGCATATTGGCAGGGTTTGCGATAAATTCAACGAGACCTCCTTCAGAGTGGTATTGGTTTCTGCAGCCGTGGTTTATCGGTTTATTCTTTCTTTTTATCGGGGAAATAGTGAGAGCTTTCATGCAGTATAAGTATGCCGAAAATCATAACGCGTATAAAGTGACAATCAGTAATACCGTGTTCGCTATAATATTATACGTCACATTAGCGACGACGAATTTCTGGGGGCTGATGTAGTCGGGCGGATAGAGAACGAACCATAGCTTGTACGTGCTATTGATAAACTAAGTACTTATACACCAAATTGTTGCAAGTGGTGGTCCAGATGCTTGTATATCCCTTTCCCCCATTGCTCGGGTGTGAGCTTTCCGAAAAAAGGGTGCGGTCGCTCTGTACAAGGCGTTGGGCCCTTTTTCTGAAATGTTATCAGTTTTGCTTTAAGATTTTCCTTCTCCGTTTCAAAATCTTTTTGACTGGTGATCAATATATCAGGAATTGTAGGCATATTTCGGCTCAAAGGTTTGTCGTTATAAAAAAGGGGTTTTGCAAATCTGCCGAAGAATATACCTGACCAGCTTCTTGAGGGGGTTGAGTAACCCATTGCTACATCCTGAAAATAGGAGCAATGGGCGAGCATCTGCGATACATTCATCTTTCCCCATAGTGGTTGTGAATTAGTGGTTAACTTATCTATACGGTTTAGTATTTTATCTGCATGTGCGACTTCAAAAATGCTGTTCACTAGAACCCACCTTCCGTCATTGTTTATATAAAGCACAGAATGAAGAATAAATATAATGCTTCAGAGATAACATTATTATAACTTATCACTACGAATTTTCTCTCTGTTTTGTGAAAAAAATGACGCATCCGTTCGCCATCAGATAATATCAGCTTCAGTGACCTTCTGCTTCATCCACATGATGAATATGCTTCTGATTCATCAGTATAAACACCACGGATAGAAGAACAACCGTAGCACCCGTATAGAAAGGGACGCTTGGATTATAGATTTCGGACAATTTCCCTGCGAGGAAGGGGGCAAGTGCACCACCAAGGAAGCGCAGAAAACTGTAGGCGGCGGATGCTGTCGATCTGTTGACGGGGGTGGAATTCATGACGGCTGTCGTAATCAGCGTGTTGTTGTTGCCAAGTAAAGCTCCGGCGATGACGACGGCAGTGATGACGACCCACTGGGTAGATGTCCAGATGCCCATTGCGGCCAAGGCTAGTGCGAAAAGTACTAGCATTAGAGCTATAGCTTTGACCGTACCGAACCACTTCTGAAGTTTCGGTGCTGTAAAGACGGATGTAACTGCAAGTAAAATCCCCCAGCCGAGGAAAACCACTCCGAGTCCGTGTTCGTCCAGTCCGAGGACGAACGGGGAAAAGGCCAACAGGGTGAAAAATCCGTAATTATAGAGAGCAGCTGTGAAGCCCAGTACGAATAAAGGTCGGTGTTTTAAAGCACGGAACGGGTCGACGAGTGAGGCTTTCTTATTGTTTACCTGACTGCTCGCCGGTGCTTTTGGCATCATTGTCATAAGACCGACGAAAGCGATCACCATGAGAACGGCCACACCGAGAAAGGGTCCTCTCCAGGAGAAAGCACCGAGCCACCCACCGAGAAGTGGGCCGACGGAGATGCCGAGGCCGATTGCTGCTTCGTATAAAATAATTGCTTTAGCATTACCGCTGTTGGAAAGCGTGACGATGGCAGTGAGGGCAGTCGCTACGAACAAGGCGTTGCCGAGACCCCAGCCTCCACGGAGGAAGATCAGCTCCCAGATGCCATTCGACAGTCCGCCGAGTCCGGAAAACAGGGCGATGATCACAATACCGGATAGAAGTGTTTTTTTCATACCGATCCGGGATGTGATTACTCCAGTCACGAGCATCGCCACGGCCATGACGGCATTGTAGCTGGTGAACAGGAGTGTCACTTCGCTTGGAGCCGCATCAAGCTGGGTGGCAATGGCTGGAAGGATCGGATCTACCAGGCCGAGCCCCATAAAGGCGATGATACAGGCGAAAAAGACCGCCCAAACGGCTTTCGGTTGTTTTAAAATACCCGGTTCTTCAGTAATCGTAATCGGAGGAACCGGGTTCGGTTTTGTAGACATCAGGCATTCTCCTTTAAACTGTTTGTATTGTACAATTAATAACTTGTATAATACAACTATAATCTTTTTCATGTCAAGACGAGTGCGGGAATATGTTATGCTTGAACGAAAAAGCAGGCAGAGGGAGGTGTACAGAATGAAGGAAGACTCTGTTGAATTAATCGAGAGACAAATAACAGATTTTGTACGAAGAATAGTGATGACGGAACAGAGAGAAGGGCGAATGGAGCGCTCGGCTTATATTTTATTGAGACAGCTCTACACATACGGTCCGGCCGGAGTGAAAGCACTGGCAAATCACCTTCAGTTGGACATTTCTACTGTGAGTCGCCAGGCTTCTTCCTTAGTGGAGAAAAATTACGTAGAGAAACTTCCGAATCCGGATGATAAACGGTCGTATTTTTACAAAATCACGGAACTCGGATCGGAAGAACTCGAAAGCAATCGGCGTGAACGGTTCCAGCGTCTGAACGAGATGCTCGAGGGATGGACGGAAGAGGAACAGGAGACGTTCGGAAGATTGCTCAAGCGATATAACAACACGGCGAATAAGCGGCTGAATATGTGATAGAGATATCGATTGTTTTCGCCAGATATTCCTTTTACTTAATCAAAAGAACTTGTTAGTTCGATAAATCTACTCAGCACGGAAAGCGTTTACACTTCTGTTCTGAAAAAAAGGAAGGATGGTCACTGAATTTCGGAAAAAACGGTGACCTGTTTCACGTATTTGAATTCTATTACTAAAGGAGTGGCGGAATGTATACCTATGGTATAGAGGCAGATTTCTGGTGGTTGATGTAGTTTAAAAAAGATTGTTTTAAATTAAGAATTTTGAAATGATAGTGTGTGGTGAAGGAGGAGATTAATCCTGAAAAAAGCTTACTGGATACTTCCAGCAATAATGATAATGGTAGGGCTTTCTATACTTGTATTTAACAACTATAAAGATGCAAAAGCTGTGCCTTCTGATTCGTGGGCTAGAGAGATAGAGCTTGCTACTACACCTGTTCAATCCGATATTCTATCGAAACGAAGGGCTAACGGAGACTATGATTTTTCTTATTTTACTGCTGACGGGTTAGAGAGTAGGGATTACAGTAATTCTTTAGAGTTAGTTGATTAAAGAAACTATGACATTCCCTATACTAAATGGACAGAAATCATCCCTCTTGAAAATGGAGCGGTTTACCAATGGGGAGAAAACATTTATTATTCAAACGGTAAATCCTTGGAGGAAGAGCTTTTGATCGAAGGGGCACCGGAAGAAACCTTGATAAATGTCTATCAACCGAAGATAACTGATACATACATAATGCTTAGTGATGCGAAAAGAAACATTATTGAATTATAAAATATAACGCTTAATTTTACTATAATTTGACAACGCTTTCATGAACCATTATAATCGATTTAACAAGTTAAAGTAGTGGTGGAGAAATGGAGACCCATGCTGGAATAGTACTTCTTCAGTGAAGTATGTCTATTACAGTGTGGGTTTTTGTGTTTTTACATACCTGTTTGATTATATAGCAATTAAATGAAACGGAGGTGGTTCACGTTCGAATGGTGGAGGGATTATGGGATTAATTACAAATGGGAGGTAAAAGAGTAAGATGAAAAATACAAAAAGAAAATCTAAATTATATTTAATAATATCGTTAATATTAGTAGTTGGTGGTGTTATCGGTGCATCTTTGGTCCAGACTTCTGGTGGTGAAGTGGAGGTTAAAGAAATGAAGTGGGAGACGCCTTCCGGGCATAGGATGAGTGCGTTTTTATTTACGCCTGAAGGTGTGTCTGAAGATAACCCTGCGCCAGGTATAGTTACTAGTCATGGCTGGTATAATAACAAAGAAATGCAGGATATGAACTTCGTTGAATATTCCAGAAGAGGATATGTTGTTATGTCCATAGATATGTATGGCCATGGAGAATCTGAAGCTGTCAGTCCCGATGAGTGGCCAGAACGAGGGACAGGCATGTATGATGCTGTAGAACTAATGACAGACCTACCATACATAGACACTTCCAGGATTGGAATAACAGGTCATTCTAACGGCGCTCGAGCTGCCAATTGGTCTATTGACCTGGACAATGAAAAAGAGAACCAATTGATAGATTCAGTACTATTGGTAGCAAACGACGCGGACTATATAAATCCGGACACTGAGGAATACTATAATAAATACGGGAACAGAGACGTGGGGATCGTGGCAGCTCAATATGATGAATTCTTTTTCCGAACTGAAAATCCTGATGGTACAATGACTGCCCCGAGAGATTTTATAGATACGGATAACGCCCAGTCGTTTCTACATTTCGGTGAATCACCTGAAAATATTGAATCCACTCGTTCCAGTTATGAAATGTATGAAAAAGAAATTAATGGAGAATCGACTACACGTGTAATTTACAATCCGTCTCAGACACATCCGTGGAACCATTTTTCTGGTCATGTAGCGACACAGAGTATAAACTTTTTTGATGAAACATTGGGGAATCCGGAAGATATACCAGCAGAGGAACAAGTGTGGCAGTTCAAAGAATTTTTTAACTTATTAGGCCTTATCGGTTTTGGAATGTTCCTCGTAAGTTTTACGAAGACGCTATTGTTTACAGGACCATTTTCAGAACTACGTGCACCACAAGAGCCATCACCAGCTGAATTAGCAACGAAGAAGCAAAAAGCGTGGTTTTGGGGAGGGCTTGTAGCCAGTGCAATCTTTTCAGGAGTTTCTTATATCGCCTTGTTTAACTGGACGGCGGTGAATCGCCCGGATTTCTTTCCTCAGGCATATACATTTTATGTGGGGACATGGGCAGCATTAAATGGATTATTTGCTATATTGTTAGTGTTCCTGTCCCGCAAATTTACAGATAGTGAGCACAAATCCAAGTTAAAGGATGTAGGAGTATCTGTTAGCCTGAGAACGCTTGGTAAAACGGCGTTGTTGGCTCTCATTGTAAGTGCTGCTGCATTTGGTTTGGTTTTTGTCAGCGACTATTTATTTAATACAGACTTTCGAATCTGGTTCCTGGCGGTTACGGACTTTACGCCGGACAAACTCATTATTGGATTAAAATACCTGCCGTTTTTCTTAATATATTTCGTGGCTAATTCCATAGTAGTAAACAGTTTCAACTATTATAGGAACGGAAAAAAAGAGTGGGTAAACACTGCTTTGCTAGCTCTTTTTAACGCACTCGGGCCGATAGTGGTGCTCGCTATCCAATACACCAATTTCTTTGTTACGGGACATGTATTTTTTGAAAACGTATCCGCTATTGTAGGTATTTGGCTGATTAGTTTTCTAGTCATATTACCTGTGGCTGCGATAATCTCAAGGAAGATTTTCAAAGCAAGCTTGAATCCTTACCTAGGAGGAATAATTATTGCCATAGTTGTTACGTTAATTTCTGTTAGCAATACTTTGACACAATTACCAAACTAATTAACAGGGGAATATACGTAATGGCCTACCGTGAACGTTGGTAGGCCTTTTTTTAAATGTTCGTTTCGTTGGAAAATGTTTGGAATAATAATAGCATAAGCGTAAAAAAAGAAAACTTTTTAAAAGAACCTGTTGTTTACTGAAGCGACAGGTTTTTTGGAGTTTATGTTTGAATTGTTAGACGCTTTACTATTTTATTCTCTTGGAAATGAATAATCCTATCGCTCGAAGCGACAATTTCTATACTTCACCATGCCGGGCTATATAGCGGCTACCCCATTCTTCCAGGGCTGTTAAGATTGGAAATAAGCTCATCCCCTGGTCCGTCAGTGAATACTCCACTTTGGGAGGGACGACCGGATACACTTCCCGGTGCATAAGCCCGTCTTCTTCCATTTCTCTGAGCTGAGCCGCCAGCATTTTTTTCGTGATGGACGGGATCAGTTTTCTCAGTTCCCCGAACCGCTTCGTCCCTTTCAGACCGACGTGGCACAAAATAATGAGCTTCCATTTCCCTTCGATTACAGAAAGGGTCCGAAGTTTCTCCGCATACATACTCTGCTCTGCGTCCGCATGTACCGGATGGTTACTCCCCCACTCATACAGCATATCCAGAATAGGCAAGAGACTTTCCCCTTCCGCGGTCAGGGAGTATTCCACTTTCGGCGGCACTACACGATACACTTCCCGGTGCACAAGCCCGGTTTCTTCCAATTCTTTGAGCTGGTTCGTCAGCATCTGCTGGGTGATCCCGGGGGTCAGTTGTTTCAGCTCCCCAAAGCGTTTCGTTCCCTGTAACCCGAGGTGACATAAAAGAGTGAGCTTCCACTTTCCTTCGAGCACGGCCAGCGTTATTTCTTTTTCAGGATAAAATCCTTTGAGATTTTTATTGATCATTCTATCCCTCTTTCACGCATTAGTCTGTTTTAGGATACTATATCAGAAAAAAGTGCCTACTTACATAAAATAGGATTCCCCTTTACTATTACGGGTGAAGCAGAAAGATTCATTCTCTGTACACAGGAGAAAAATCAGACTAACAGCAGGAGGAACTTTTAATGAAATTACAATTAGCACTGGACCTTGTAAATATCCCGGAAGCGAAGGAATTGGTGAAAGAAGTAGAAGACCACATTGATGTGGTGGAAATCGGCACCCCGATCATAAAAATAGAAGGACTGAAAGCAGTACGGGAAATGAAAGAAGCGTTTCCGAATCTTGAGGTGCTGGCTGACCTGAAAACGATGGATGCGGCAGCATATGAAGTACAAAAAGCATCCGAAGCGAATGCTGATATCGTAACAGTACTCGGTGCGGCTGAAGACGAGTCCATCAAAGGGGCCGTGGAAGAAGCGCGGAACCAGGGGAAAGAAGTACTAGTCGATCTGATTGCGGTGAAGGATATAGAAACGCGTGCCAAAGAACTTGATGAACTGGACGTGGACTACATCTGCGTACACACGGGCTACGATCTTCAGGCTGTCGGAAAGAACTCTTTCGAAGACCTGCAGACGATCAAAAACGTAGTTAAAAATGCGAAAACAGCTATCGCCGGCGGAATTAAACTGGATCAGCTGGAAGAGGTAATCAAAGTTCAGCCGGATCTCGTCATCGTAGGCAGCGGAATTGCCGGTCAGGAAGATAAAAAAGCTGTCGCTGCAAAAATGCAGGAAATGATCCGTCAGGGGTCTACAGCTTGAGAACTGTAGAATTTTTGCAACAGATTATCCAGGAATTACAGCACTCCGCCGATGTAATTCCGGATGAGGAAGCGGAAAGAGCAGCAGAAGAGATTCTGGCAGCCGGAAAAGTCTTTGTAACCGGAGCCGGAAGATCCGGATTTATGGCGAAATCCTTCGCTATGCGGCTTATGCACATGGGAATCGATGCTTACGTTTTAGGAGAGACGGTGACACCGAATTTTGAAGCTGATGACATTCTGCTCATCGGTTCAGGTTCGGGGGAGACGAAGGGACTGGTTTCTGTCGCCGAAAAAGCAAGAAGTATCGGTGGAGTCATCGCTGCTGTTACGCTGGTTCCGGACTCCACAATCGGCAAAATCGCTGACTTCACGGTTACTCTTCCTGGTGCCACAAAGGACAGAAGCGATAGCAACCATTCGACTATCCAGCCGATGGGCTCCCTGTTTGAGCAGACCCTGCTCCTCTTTTACGACGCTATAATTCTTAGAGTCATGGAGAAAAAGGGGCTGGACACGGATAAGATGTACGGCAAACACGCTAATCTTGAATAATAATCTGATGGAGAGCAGTAATGGGTGACCATTGCTGTTTTCTTTATGTGCAAGATGGTGGTGGCTGTAATTTTTCATTTTAAAAAATTAAAAATTTACTCAAATTCTGAAGTAGATGGGTAACGTCTTTTTTGTGCGGCGTTTCCGAGCTAATCCACGTAATCCTTCCGCAATTTAGTTCTCGTTCTTTCTATATTTCGTAATCACTTCGGAGATCGCCAGTTTTCTGCTTCCTGTAGCGGCCAGTACGATGGATAGAGCGAGCAGGGAAAGAGGGAATTCAAAACCTCCGATGAGTCCTGCAGGCAGTTTCGCTAATACAATAGCTCCTATCATCGTTAATCCGAGCAGAATAGAGGATGGCACGACGAATATCCCGAGTATCAGGGCCAGACCTCCCCCAATTTCAATCAATACAGTAATATAGGCAAGCAGCGCCGGCTGGCCGATTTTATCGAACGTAGCGATTGTATTATCTATCGCTCCAGCTTTCTGGAGACCATGTGCTAGCATAATAACACCGAGAACCATTCTTCCTGCGAGCAGGCCCCATTCCATTCTTTTATTCATAAGTAACACCTCATTTTCATGAGTTATTCAGAATACATTCCAAAGAAGAAATTGGATCAGTTGTGCTGTTCATAGGGAACTTAGGGATAGTATTATGAGGTTATATAACGTTCGAAAAGGTGGAATTGGTATGAGAGTCGAAGTGAGAAGATACGAAGGACGATGGAAGGAACTGTTCGAAGAGGAAGCACGGAGGATTGAAGCTATTTTTGGGGAAGAACTTTTCAACATTCATCACATCGGCAGTACTTCCGTCTTCGGTTTAAAAGCCAAGCCGATCATAGATATTATGCCGGTAGTAGGAAATATTGAAAAAGTAGCGATTTTCAATGAACAGATGGAAAGGATCGGTTATGAACCCATGGGGGAGTTCGGTATAGAGGGCAGACGATATTTCAGAAAAGGCAGAGAGCACAGAACACATCAGGTGCACATCTTCCAGGCAGATAATGAACAGGACATTAAACGTCATTTAGCCGTAAGAGACTATCTCTGTGCGCACAAGGAAGAAGCAGAGCGTTATGGAGATTTAAAAGAAAGACTCGCAAAGAAATTCCCTGAAAATATCAGCGGTTATGCGGATGGAAAAGATAAGTTTGTTAAAGAGTTAGAAAGAAAAGCGCTTCGGTGGTACGGGAACATACGTTAATTTCCATGTGGAAACGATTCGCAATCGCATATTCTGCTGGAAAGTAATTAATTCAGGAGAGAAGTGCAGAAACCATTTAACGTGAATGACAGCTGACCATGGTACCTGAAAAAATACAAAGAGGGATTAACTTGCGATGAAAAGTGGTAAGGACTACTCAGAGGTGAAAGCAATTGAAAATATATAAAATTGAAAGAACCCAGCAGCTTCCAATAAGCTTAGATGAAGCGTGGTCGTTTTTTTCGAGTGCAGGGAACTTATCCAGAATTACGCCCCCATGGATGAAATTCGAAGTTACCGGAGAGCTCCCTGAACACATGTATCCCGGAATGATTGCCACTTATCATCTGCAGCCGGTGCTCGGGATTACACTGAGCTGGATGACGGAAATCACTCACGTGGAGGAGAATAAGATGTTCGTCGACGAACAGCGTCACGGTCCATTTCGGTTCTGGCATCACCAGCATCATTTTAAAGAAGTGGAAAACGGCGTGGAGATGACGGATATTGTTCACTACGCACTCCCTTTCTCTAAGGTCGGAAGAATAGCTCATCGCTTGAATATAAGGAAGAAGCTGGAGGAAATTTTCAGGTATAGGCATCAAAAGGTAGAGGAGATGTTTAAAGGTAGATAAATCTTTCCCGCGAAACTATAGAAAACCCTGTCTCTGTGGCTTAGTTTGCCTGAGGAAAGGGTTTTTTTATGAATTAAACAAAAGAAAAATTTATCTGAATAAATCAAATAATCAGACATATTTGCTGAATCATGCTATTATATAAGTGAGTAAATAGACTGGAAGGGAGGGAGGGCTAATGGAAAAGCAGGAGAAATTCACTGTAAACAAGAAAAAGCAGACCCGGACTAAAGAGATTTCAATGATGATCAGTGAAGGGGGTCTGGGTGCCGACAGATACTATAATATTAAGTACATGAAGCCTTCACGTGAGAAGGCAGCTAAAAAGCAGAAGGATGGAGCGTAATTATTGAAGGTTTGCCGCTTCCGTATGAAACGAATATTGATTGTATAGAGGGCCGGCGGGGCACATTTTATTTATGACAACTGTATAATGCGGATAGGGCGATTGTTCAACTGCGAGCGATCGCTCTTTTTATTATAAGAAGTGAATGCAGAAAAAGAAATCGAAACATTCTGTACTATTTCGAAACGGAACTAAGTTGGAATCGTAGGTAATAAAAAGAGTCCAATAGGGCTAAGGATTTATATAAGGGGATATATTCAATGCATAGAGTGGAATGGAAGGGTACGTCAGCATAAAACACTGGATTTTATATCGGATTCACTTCCTATTTGCAGGCTAGGGTCTTACAGTTGTTTTTATTGGGGAGAGGTGAGCATGCAGGAAATAGATTACTTAAATGTATTTTTATCAATTGTGATTATTATATATGGAGGGTATTTAGTAATAGCTGATTATCCTGATTTGTATATATTTGGAGTATTTTTTTCAGTTGCAGGAATATTCAGTTTAATAATGGATTTAGTGAAAAATACTTAAAAAGATCAGCTGATTAAACAGATAGGTGACAAGGACGTGGTAAAAGGAGGTAACTTTGATAAATATCTTAATTTAAATAACTTCGACCGTAGTTGTGATCACCATGTTTTCCTTTGCTTATAAAAATAAGCTTTGAAGCTGTTAAAGAAGGAATAGGGCATGATAAGTCTTAACAATGGAAAAATCAGCTCAGAATTTTGGTCCTGTAAAAGAGGAAATTAAGGAAGTTCACTATAAACCTCAAGCATCTGTGAGAGCGTATTACATAAACAAATGAATCGATTGATCATGAATAGATAGGAGGAACAATCATGCAATATGATGTCGAAACTCCGGAGGACTATTACAAAGCGATGGAGGAAGATTGGAGAAAAGAAAGGTTGTTGAAAGTCAGAGAATATATTTTGACACATGGACCGGAACTGAAAGAGGGTATTCAGTACAAAATGCTGAGCTTCGGATCGGACTCATCCATCGTTTTTCATTTAAATGCCCAGAAATCTTATGTAAGTCTCTATGTAGGAGATATCGAAAAAATCACGGGAGACGAGGAATTGCTGAAAGGTTTGGATTATGGAAAAGGGTGTATCCGCATTAAGAAGTCGGTCGATCTGGATAAAAGCAGGCTTGAAGAATTCGTGAGAAAAACTGTTGAAGCATGGAGAGGGGGCAGGGACGTATCCTGTTAAGCCCCTCTCCCTGTTACAGCAGTGTCTGGAACCAGGCGCCGAGACCTGTTCCGATGTAGTTCCCGATAATATACCCGAGAGTACCGACGAGCAGAATGGGAACGATCAGTCTGTTCCATCCTTTGGCAATCGCCATCGCGGCAGCTGTTGTAGGACCACCGAGGTTGGCATTGCTGGCAAGCAGGATTTCCTCCAGGTTAAATCTGAACAGTTTACCAAGTGTCAGGGAGAAGAACAGGTTCATTAATACAATAATGAGCACAAAAACGAGCAGGAGCGGCGAGGTGGTGACTACCAGTGCAATAGAAGCCGGGACCCCGATAACTACGAAAAATAAATAAATCAGGAACGTTCCGAGCTCCTGGGTCCCCTGCAGATTTTCGAAATAATCAGGAGCCAGAAGCACGGCGATGACGGTCAACGTAGTAAGCATGAGATACTGATCACCAATAATGCCTCTGAGCAGATCATAAAATATATTTGCATTTTCCCCGCTCGGGATAACGCCGGCAAAGAAGTCCGCCAGCTGGAACGAGACGGCGACGAGGGTGAATGCCGTCGCAATACTGGAAGCGATGTCTTTCAAAGAAATCTCCTTTCGTTTCCAGAAGGAAGCTGCCTGGGTTTCGTCGTCTCCGGCGGCATTTTTTTCGACTTCTTCCATGTGCGGCGTTTTATAATTTTTCCGAAAGAAATTGACGGCAGGGATTCCCATCAGGACAAAGAAGAAAAGAGCCATCATGGCATTATCAGCCACGACTGTGGCCGAGACAAGATCACCGGGAGCTTCGAATTTAGCGGACATTGCTGCAAAATTGACGCCACCACCTGTGTAGGAGCCGGCCATCATCGCACCAATTTTATCCAGGTGCGGAATTATGTCTTTCAGCAGCATAAATGAGAGAATTGCGCCAGCTACTGTACCGATAGTGCTGAGGAGGAATATTGCCAGCATCCGTCTGCTTTCCTGCCAGATTTTTTTGATATTGGCCTGAAACAACAAGAGGGGGATGGCAAGAGGCACTACGTAGCCCCAGACCGCATCATATACACTCGATTCCAGAGGGATTACGTTGAAGTTAGCGAGAGCCATTGCTCCAATCAGGGCGATGATGGCACCGGAGATTTTCGATGCCCACGTATATTTCTGTTCCAGATAAATACTTATGGCTGCCCAGCCCGTAAGAAACGCCCAGAGGGCCCACGTATTATCCGGGGATATTAATGACGTTTGCAAATATATCACCTCTCAATATGTATTCTGCAGTTTTTATTACCATAGCAGGAATGGAAACCGTTTTCAATAACGAGTGAATCAGACTTGCTATCAGTGGAAAGACCACCTATTATATCTAAAAAGGAAGGGGGATGGTCACTTGTATAAACCAGTAGTAATGGCCGTCAGTTCAGTTTCAGGGGGAGGAAAAACAGCGGTAGCCAGAGCACTAAAAGCCAGGGTGAGTTCAGCTGAAATTCTGTCTTTTGATAACTATGATTTTCCTGGAAGTCCAAGTGACGTGGTTCAGTGGGTGAAGGAAGGAACTGATTACAATCGATGGAACTTAAAACCTTTAGCCGAAGATTTGAATTTGCTAATAAAAGACGTGCATTCTCCTGAGTACATAATATTAGATTACCCGTTTTCCTATAAGCACGATGTGATTAAAGGTTACATCGATTTTTCGATATACATCGATACTCCTTTGGATATAGCTATGGCAAGGCGGCTGACCAGGGACTATTCCGTAGAAACGTCAAGCGAAATTTTGAGTGCTTTAAGATTCTATCTAGAGTATGGCAGAGAAGCCTACGTGGAAATGGAAAATACGATAAAATCAGATGCGGATCTCATTGTGGATGGGACTTTACCGATTGCTGATCTGGTGAATAGTATTTTATTAGAGTTGGAAATAGAATCTTAATATACAGTAATCCTTACAAGTAATTAATTTAAAAGTAGATAAAAACCCGGAGGAATATATAGATGAAACGACTTCAGAGGGGAAGGAAGAATATGATTGAAGATCTTAAAGCAGAACTGAAAGAGTTGGAACAAGCACATGTGAATATCGAAGTAAGAGCATCTGCAGAAAGACTTGGTGAAATTCTGGCTGATGATTTTCGAGAAATAGGCAGTTCAGGAATAATGCTTAATAAAGAAGATTGTCTGGTGGACGGTGTAGTTTTGTCAGAAATGAGTATACATAATTATGAGGTGGAACAGTTAGCCCCTGACATTGTACTTGCCACTTACTATATTAAGGATGAAACGAGGGAAAGAAACACCTTGAGAAGTTCAATATGGAAACGGATAAACAACAGATGGCAACTGTATTTTCACCAGGGGACAGTATCTAAGTGATATAACCGATAATATACAAAAGCCTCCGGCACTTTGAAAAACGTTTCCAGCTCCCGCAAAGGTTACGGGTTATGGAAACGTTCATCTTTGGATTGCCGGGGTTTCTTCTTATGCCTGTTCCCCGTACTCCCTGATGATTTCATAAATCTCGGGAGCTGATCGGTTAAGGCGGATCGGCTTAAAGTTTTCGTTGACCCACGTATGTTCCGTGCTCCCGGAGGCAATGAGTTCACCGCTGGGCCGGGAAACAATTTTGTCCAGGTGATCACTCTCTGCTTCTTCCGATAATTTCCGCGCTTCGTAGACGAATTTCAGTTTCAGCGGGGAATAGTCCGCAATTTTAGTGAAAAGGACAATACAATCATCAAAAGTAGCGGAACTTTTATATCGGCAGTCCACATTTGCCACAGGTAGCGAGAAGCCTTTGGATTCAATTTCTTTATAGGCGATGCCGTAATGTCGCATGAATTCAGTGCGGGCGATTTCAAACCAGTTGATGTAATTTCCGTGATGGACTATTCCCATCCGGTCTGTGTCCTTGTAAGGGACACGGTAATTTGTTTTATGCCATTGCGCGGTCAATGGATGACCCCCTTCCTTTATTTGTGCCTCGCTACTTATGATCCAACCGCTCTTTTGCCA
The DNA here is from genome assembly GCF_001685435.2 of Salimicrobium jeotgali. Classification (NCBI taxonomy): domain Bacteria; kingdom Bacillati; phylum Bacillota; class Bacilli; order Caryophanales; family Bacillaceae; genus Salimicrobium; species Salimicrobium jeotgali. Next base: position 2,234,421 of record NZ_CP011361.2, on the reverse strand, counting down.
ATTCCTGAAGGCGGAATTTCTGGACTTTCCCCGTACTGGTCATAGGCCATTCCGACGAATCGATAAAAAAGACGTGTCGCGGTACTTTAAATTTAGCGAGTCGTTCGGCACACCAGCGGGTAATATCTTTCCTTCTCAATGTTGCCCCTTCCTTTAATTCGACGAAAGCCGCTCCGGCTTCCGTTGTGAGTTTATCTTTAACGCCGACGACCTGTACTTCTTTCACTTCCGATAGATGGGAAATTGCAATTTCCACTTCTCTCGGAGAAACGAGTTCCCCGGAGACTTTAAACATTTCCTTGCTTCTGCCAAGCATTTGGATATAACCGTTCTCGTCGATCCTTCCGACGTCCCCCGTTTTCAGCCAGCCGTCTTTGTCGATGGCCTGTGCTGTTTCCTCGGGTTTCTTGTAATAGCCGTGGGTCACGGTGGCGCCTCTGACCGCCAGTTCTCCCATTTCCCCGTGGGGTAAATCTTCCCCCGTGTCCCGGTGAACGGTTTTATACTGAACGCTGCTCCCGTTAAATTCGGGAAGTCCGCTCACACCGTTTAGTTTGGGACGGCCGACGCGAGTGGCAACACGCTCCAGAGGGTCTCCGATTTCAGTAGTTACGCCTGAAGAGACGACTTCCGTCTGACCGTAACCCGTAATTATTTCAGTGATATCGAGTACATCCACGGCTTGTTGCCACGTCGACACGGGAGCAGCGGCTGCTCCACACCACATAGCAAACAATGAAGACAGATCAAATTCTTCCACCTGTGGATGGTTCAATACGGGTGTCAGCATCGAAGGAACGCAGAGATAATCGTTGGCCCTGTACCTTTCCATTAATTCCAGTGAACGTAAAGGGGAAGCCCCTAATGCGGAAACAATAGAGCCGCCGACAAAAGACATAGCGAACAAAGCTTCGATAATCGCAAAACAATGATAGAAAGGCAGGGGAGCAAAAGTAACTCTTCCATTCTCAATGGCCCGACTTAAAACAGTGCCGTAGGAACACCGGAGGAGCATGTCATCTGTCAGCATAACTCCTTTAGGATTCCCAGTGGACCCTGAGGTGTACATAATAATAGCTACTTCCTCGGGATAGAGGGATAACGCCCGCTGTTTACTCAGTGCCGAAGTGGTCACCGTCCCGGCGCCTTCCAAAAAACCACCCCAGGACAGGAAGTGTTCATCGACCGGTTCTTCTCGTTCCGGGCCGAAACTGATGACTTGTTTAAGACTGCTCTGTTTTTTAAAAGAAGGAGTGGAGAATAGTTCTTTCACGGCCTCGCCGTGGTGCTTGTCTTTAATCTGCTCCTGAACAATTAAATAATGGGAGTCCGACTGTGTTAAAATGTACCCCAGTTCGTTTTTGGTTAACATAGAATTGATCGGGATAAGTACAGCACCAATCATGGATGTGGCGATCATAAGCGAAGGAAAGTGTTCATTATTGTCCATTAAAACAGCTATATGCTCTCTTCGTTTGACTCCCAGGTTCAGGAACCCTTTCGCATAAGTGAGTGCCTGCTCCCATATCTCCCGGTATGTATATTCATTATCGTGAATGTACAGGTAGGGACGGTCGGCATAGGTATGAACCGCTTTCTCAAAATGGCGGGCTACGGTGTCCCGGGGCCATACAGGGAATTGTTCTTCGATTCGATTTCTGCGTTCTTCCACACGTTCCGCTATAGAATTTGCCAAAATGATTCTCCTTCCTCTGTCCGAAGTGCTCCGTTAATGATATTTTTTAAAAGTTAATACGGCATTATGACCACCGAAACCAAAACCGTTGGATAAAGCCACTTCCACTGATCCTTTCTCTGCTTCGTTCGATACATAATCCAACGTACAGTCGGGATCGGGGTGATGCAGATTAATTGTGGGAGGAAAAGTATCGTTCTGCAGACTTTTTAGTGTGATGATACTCTCAACACCACCAGCCGCTCCGAACAAGTGTCCAGTCATCGATTTGGTAGAGCTTACTTTCAACCCGCCTGCATCGTTACCGAAGAGCCCCTGGATAGCTTCTGTTTCAGATATGTCACCCGTAGGAGTCCCCGTTCCGTGGGCGTTGATGTAATCGACATCTTTTGTAGAGAGACCGGACCGCTCCAGTGCAAGTTTCATAGCTTTTTGTGCACCGAGTGGAGAAGGGCTGGTCATATGGTAAGCATCTGTTGTACTTCCGTACCCGATGATTTCGCCGACAATTTCTGCGCCGCGCTGTTTAGCGTAGTCGTAATCTTCCAGGAGCAATACCCCGGCTCCTTCAGCCATAACGAATCCGTCCCGGTCCCGGTTGAACGGCTGAGAAGCCTGTCCGGGTGTTTCGTTTTTCGTGGACATGGCCCCCATTTTTGCAAAACCGGCAAAATAAAGCGGGTTGATCGGTGCCTCTGATCCACCAGCAATCATAACGTCCGCATAGCCGTGAGCAATGGTGTGGTAAGCCTCTCCAATGGCATGGTTACCTGTGGCGCAGGCGGAGGACGGGGAGAAACTTGGCCCTGTAAAGCCTGTTTTGATTGCAGTCAGACCGCTCGCCATATTAGTGATGGAAGTGGGCAGCATGAAAGGGGAGACGCGTTTCGCTCCCTTATCAAGCATCGTTTGATAGTTCTCCATTAAAGTATTCAATCCGCCGGCACCGGAGCCTATGTAGATGCCCGCGCGGTCCTTATCCAACTTTTTAAGCGGAAGGTCCGACTCTTCCAGGGCCTGTACGGCTGCCGCGTAGGCATACTGAACGAATAAATCGTGTCGCTTCGTTTCTTTGGGTTCAAGATATTCCTCACCCCGGAAATCTTCTACACAGCCTGCAATACGTGTGTTTACCTGATCGAAATCGCTCGAAGTAAGTTGTTGAATCCCGGAATTTCCGCGTTTAATGTTATTCCACAGGGTCTCCGTATCATTTCCGAGAGGGGAGATGGTCCCTGTTCCTGTAATGACCACTCTTCGTTTCATAATGCTGACCTCCTTTGCTGCTGAAAAAAATCGCAGTAGGTATTTTCCAAATAGTTCGCGAATAGCACAACCATATTTTAACATGAAGCCTTATTTGTTTCATATCAGGTCATGTTAGCTGATAGTAATTTTGTGTCTTTTTGAAGTATTTTTTGAAAAGCTCAAAAAATCAAAAAATGTAATGTGATAATATAGTTCATAAGAAAAAAACTGTGCTTAGCAGGAATCAACTAAGAGGATTAGTCAATAGAGACTGAACAGAAGGTACGTCTTTTTAAATTGTCTGCAGCAAAGAGGTGAGTAAAATGCTCAGCACTACTTATGAATACTTCGCAGAAAAAGTCGGGGCAGGGGAATCGGTGATTTTTCTTCCTGCCGGAGGATTTTCCGGTAATGAAGGTTTGAATATAGCCGAATACCTACAGGTTGATTTTGAGACTCATATGATTGATTTGCCGGATATCGGCAGAAGTAGCGGCATCAGTGGAAAGGTGACATCCATTGTGCTGGCGGACTGGGTGAAAGAATACATGGACCGGAGGGAAATGAAGAACGCGGTGGTAATCGGACACTCGTTAGGCGGGGCTGTCGCTCTGTCTTTCGCCAGACACTATCCAGAGCGGGTGCGTACCCTGATTTTATTGGATCAGGGACACAAACCTTTCCCGAAAGTGCCGACTTCGGAATTCGGAATTTTCGCTTACGCTTTTCCATTACTGAATGCGGGAGTGAAGCTGTTCGGAGAGCGTCTGTTAAAAAGACTGGAAACATTTTTTAAAGAGAGTGGAAACGGTGATTTTGATAGGCAGGTTACCAATTTTTGTGCACATGTAAATGTAGAAGAAACTCGGTACGTGCGTACGGCTTTACGATCTCAAACCGACTTTTCCGCCCGCGGGCTGAACTTGATGTTCGGGTACTACAACCTTGATATCCCCGGTCTCCTTAATAATATTGCTGTGCCTACCCGCGTATACTATGCAACATTCGCCGAGCTGGATGATAGAGAACGGAGAAGAACGGAACATTATGTAAAAAAACTCAGGGACCGTCGTCTTCCCGTGACCTGGCATGCTGTAAAGGGCGGACATTTTGTTCACTGGAACGAAAATTTTTCATTAGAGGATATAAAGCAGAATGCGATGTTTCGAAGAGGGGAAGGAGGGAAATAACGTGAGTGGGTTAACAATCTTATCTATTATTATGACAGCAGCTCTTATTGTTTCCATACTAATTACTATCAGGAAAAGAAGGGAAGAGGGCGCTGACGGAATCAAAAGTGCCCTAACTTCCATTTGTTTCTATCTTATTACCGTGACGAATCTCGTGGCCTACTGGTTTGATATGTTGGGACTAGTATCCTGGTCTCTTACTGTTATTTTACTAATCGCAGGTGCCTATTTTACGAAATACCTGCCGGAAAGAAAGGAGCGGAACTATGGCCGTTGATACCAACGAACAGGAGAACCGTAGTGAGGGTAATTCTTCCAGAGAAACGTATATCAATGACCAGATGCAGAAACACTCGCCATTTTTCAGGAAAATATACCATACCCTATATACGATCAACGATTTTCTGCTGGGGCTGTGGTTTTTCCTCGGGAGTGTCTGTTTTTATTTTGAGGAGCCCTGGCGTGTAATAGGGGTTACTCTATTCGTGGTGGGGAGTTTTCAATTTCTTCTCAGACCTTCGATCCGTCTCGTCCACGAGTTCCATGCACGACGTCATTACGGAGAAGAATACGATAAGCAGCAGAGCGGGCAATAGCTTTCGTCTGCCATAACAAAAGCCGCCTTACCATAATGGTAAAGCGGCTTTTTTGAATGTTTATGAAGTGACTGCTTCGCTTTCGGCAGGAGCCGTGTTGCGAATCAGATAGTCGAAAGCACCGAGGGCAGATGTTGCACCCTGACCCATGGAAATGATGATCTGCTTATAGGCACTGTCTGTACAGTCGCCTGCCGCAAAAATTCCGGGTACGTTTGTTGCACCTTTTTTATCGACTACGATTTCACCGGTTTTCGTACGCTCAATGGAATCATCGAGCCATTCAGTGTTCGGTACGAGACCGATCTGGACGAAGACACCTTCGAGTTCCAAGTGGCGTTCTTCCCCGCTTACGCGGTCTGTGTAAGTCAGGCCGTTCACTGTCTCGTCTCCTGTAATTTCCGTCGTCTGTGCGTTTGTAATAAACGTTACGTTCGGAAGACTGTGAAGACGATCCAGCAGTACGGAGTCCGCTTTCGATGCGGAAGAGAACTCAAGGACTGTGACGTGTTTAACCACGCCTGCAAGGTCGATGGCTGCCTCCACACCGGAGTTGCCGCCGCCGATGACCGCAATGTCTTTTCCTTCGAACATCGGTCCGTCACAGTGCGGGCAATAGGCTACTCCTTTGTTCTTGAATTCCTGTTCGCCGGGAACGCCGATATTACGCCAGCGGGCGCCTGTGGAGAGAATGGCTGTTTTACTTTGCAGAACAGCTCCGTTTTCCAGCTCCACTTCGATGTGGTTATCTTTACGTTCGATATTCGCAGCTTTTACCTGATTCATCACGTCCACATTGTAACCTCCGACGTGTTCGTGAAGATTGGAGGAAAGCTTCGGTCCGTCTGTTTCCTGGACGCTGATAAAGTTTTCGATAGCGTTCGTATCGAGAACCTGGCCGCCGACACGGTCGGTAAGCAGTCCTGTACGGATGCCTTTACGTGCAGCATAGATAGCGGCACTTCCGCCGGCCGGGCCTCCGCCTACGACAAGAACATCAAACGGGTCTTTCCCTTCGAATTCAGAGGAGTCGGGACCGCTTCCGAGAGCAGAGAGAATCTCTTCCAGCTCCATGCGGCCGCCGCCCCATTCTTCATTGTTCAGGAAGACGGTCGGTACGCCCATAATGTTTTTGCTGTCGACTTCGTCCTTGAAAGCGCCGCCTTCGATCATGGTGTGGGAAATACGCGGGTTGACCACGCTCATGATGTTCAATGCCTGAACGACGACAGGACAGTTGTTACAGCTTAAGCTGACGTACGTTTCGAAATGATAGTCTTCATCAATCGCTTTGATGCGATCAATCACGCTCTGTTCAACCTTCGGCGGACGACCGCTCACCTGAACGAGCGCCATGACGAGAGACGTGAATTCGTGTCCGAGAGGAACCCCGGCGAATGTGATGCCGGTCTCTTCATCCGGACGATTGACACTGAAACTTGGCGTGCGTTTCAGCTCTGTCTTCTCTACGTTTATGCGGGAAGACATGGTGGACAGTTCATCCACCAGCTCGAGCATCTCTTTGGATACGTCATCCGAGCCTGCACTTACTTTCAGGACGATGTCGCCTTCAAGCAGCTGAAGATATTGTTCAAGCTGTGCTTTAATATCTTTGTCTAGCATATTTTATCCTACTCCTTAGATTTTACCTACAAGATCAAGGCTTGGTTTAAGCGTTTCTTCGCCTTCTTCCCATTTGGCCGGGCAAACTTCACCAGGGTTTTTACGAACGTACTGAGCAGCTTTCACTTTATCGATAAGCGTACTTGCGTCACGTCCGATACCGTCTGCGTTGATTTCGGCAGCCTGTACGACACCGTCAGGATCGATGATGAATGTACCGCGGTCCGCTACACCTTTTTCTTCGATAAGAACGTCGAAGTTACGGGAAATTTCGTGGGAAGGGTCCCCGATCATTGTGTAGGTAATTTTATTGATGGCTTCTGAATGATCGTGCCATGCTTTGTGAACGAAATGAGTATCTGTAGATACAGAGTATACTTCCACTCCAAGCTCCTGAAGTTTAGCGTACTGATTTTGCAGGTCTTCAAGTTCTGTCGGGCATACGAACGAAAAGTCCGCAGGATAGAAGCAGACGATGCTCCATTTCCCTTTCAGATCCTCATCAGTAACCTCGATAAAATCATCGCCTTCTCTGAAAGCTTGTGCGCTGAATGGTGCTATTTCTTTTCCGATTAAAGACATTTAATATCCTCCTAAATAGTAATAGTAAAGGTCATACCATATCTATCTTACATATTGTTCTGTGCAATGTCACATGAAACGCATAGGGAAATTTTAGACAAATTTGTGACGGAATGTGACCTGATTCTTGCTGTTATAAGTCTGTGCCTCAGCAATATCCCGGACCCGTTTTTGTAAATTGATTCCCTATTGGAATGCAAACATTTTTATGCAGTTCCTTTCAAATGTTACGATAGGTTTTTCTTTGAATAGGAAAAAAATGGTTCATGTGTACATAGTGAAGTCAGAAATCATTTTAATGAAGGGAGTAATTACTATGCAGACCATCTACTATGGTGGGGACATTCTCACAATGGAAGGAGAGGAGGTTCCCGTAGAAGCCATTCTGGTGGAAGACGGTGTTATTAAGAAGAAGGGGAATCTGCAGGAGGTGGAAGCGGCAGCCGAAACAAAGGGCACAGAACAAGTACATCTGAACGGGAAAACGCTTATGCCTTCTTTTATTGATCCTCACAGTCACTTCCCCTTCGTAGGGCCGGTGTCCCGTATGGCGGACTTGAGTGGATGCGGAAGTTTCGAGGAGATTGCAGACGTTCTTCGTAAGTATGTGGAACGGAATGAGTTTGAAAAAAACGAAGTGGTCCTAGGATTCGGGTACGATCATACGATGCTGAAAGAACAGCGTCACCCTGTAAAAGAGGTGCTGAACGAAATAACGGATCGCCCTCTCTTCGTGTTCCATGCGTCCGCCCATATGGGATGCGCTAATGATGCCCTTCTGGACATGGCGGGTATCGACTCCCGTACGGAAGAGGTGGAAGGCGGAACGATAGGAAGAATGACAGGCAGTATGGAACCGGACGGCTATCTGGAAGAAACGTGTCTGACACTCGTCCAGCAGTACATAGCAGGCGGATCGGAACATGAATACTTAAAGTTACTGGAAGAAGGTCAGAAAGTATATGTACAGAATGGAATAACGACTGTCCAGGATGGAGCGGCCTCCATGCTGACGGTGGAATTGTGCAAAGCCCTGGCCGACCAGGGGAAACTGAATGTCGACGTTATCTCATACCCGCTAGTCGATAATGACCCGGGGAAAATATTTGAAGCGAATGCGCCTTATGTAAAACGGTATCATAACAGATTCAAACTCGGTGGATACAAAATGTTGCTGGACGGGACTCCTCAGGGAAAAACGGCATGGCTCACCGAACCTTACGAAGGAGACGAGGAGTACAGAGGAACGTCCTGGTACAAAGACGAAAAGGTAAAAAAAGTGACGGATGAGGCTGTTCGGAATAATGTTCAACTATTGACCCACTGCAACGGAGACGCTGCCGCGGATCAGCTGCTCAGAAATTATAAGAAATCCATGGGAGAATCACAGCAGTCCGGGAAAGAAGAGTTGCGTCCGGTTATGATCCACTGTCAGACAGTTCGTGATGACCAGCTGGATGTAATGAAGGAAATACAGATGATTCCTTCTATATTCGTCGATCATACGTATTACTGGGGAGATGTCCACTTAAGAAATCTCGGAGAAGCGCGGGGAAGCAGAATCAGCCCTGCCAGATCCGCTATAGACAGAGGGCTGCCGGTTAATCTGCATCAGGATTCTCCAGTGATCAGGCCGGACATGCTTCAGACGATCTGGAGTGCGGTGAACCGGCAGACAAGAGGAGGAGTAATAATCGGTCCGGAGCAGCGGATCAGTGTGAAGGAGGCACTCCAGGCCGTCACGATTCACGCTGCTTATCAATACGGGGAGGAAGACACAAAAGGGAGTATCAAAGAAGGGAAGTGGGCGGATCTGGTTATTCTTGACCGTAATCCTTTGGAGATTGATCCCATAGAGTTAAGAGATATTCAGGTGGAAGAAACTATTAAAGAAGGAGAAACGCTTTATAAAAAAGCAGAAAAATTGAATATACAGTAACCTGTTCCGTTAGTTTGGAGTTTTCTTACGTATAAGTGTAGAGGGGCTATTCACGTTAAAACTCGGTTGCACAATCCTGCTTTATTAAAAAAGAGGAAGGTCCTGTTTAAATCGGAAGGACCTCCCTCTTTTTATGCTACGCATACTTTGTTTCTTCCCGTCCGTTTAGCTTCGTAAAGCGCTTCGTCTGCATCGTTCAGAAGCGCTTCGGGTGATTTGGTCGTTTCTCCATAACAGGCGACACCGACAGAGACGGTTACACTGATGGTTTCACCGGTGGTCAGTAAAAAGGAATGATTCTCGACGCTTTCGCGGATTCTTTCTCCTATTTGTACGGCACGGTCGGTAGGACAGTCGAGAAGAATCACCGTGAATTCCTCCCCGCCGTTCCGGCTCACGATATCAAAAGAACGCACCGCATTTTTCAACAAATTGCCAAGCTCTATTAATACCTCGTCTCCTTCTTTATGACCGTACGTGTCATTAATGCTTTTGAAATGGTCGATATCAATGAAGAGAAAAGAAAGTCTTTCGTCTTTCTTTCGTGCTTCTTCGCTTACCGAATTGAAGATCTGGTCAAATTTCCTGACGTTGTTCAGCCCGGTCAATGCATCAGTGGAAGATTCGGCCTTGAACTGAATCATCATCCTTTGATTTTCCCGGGCGTACTCAATGACATAGAAGGAGCTGAAGCCCGCTATATAGGAAATGGTCCAGTAAGAAGGGATCATCGGGAGAAGGATACCCGTATCACTGATCAGATAAAGGATCAGCATAGTAAACAGTATGTTGGAAGCGGTGAGGGACAGAAATATCTTGACCCGTCTCCCTCTATTAAGTTTTCTCGCGCCAAGCGCAGCGAGAGCGATAAGCACGATGAAAATGATCGCCAGCAGGGACGATTCACCGAAACTGATGAAGAAGCGGCCGATTATAATAAACAATAAGGCTACGAGACTCGGAATACCACCCCCGTAGTATGTAACGAGAACGAGAGGGATATGCCTCAGGTCGATGATAGTCTGATCGAAATGCATACTGTACTGCATTAAAATATTACTTAAAACTCCTGCGAGTGCCCCGGTAATAACTTTTTTTCTTAACGAAGAGGAGGTCCTCAATGAGGAATCGTTGGTAAGCTGGGAGTAAATGAACAGGCAGGTGATCAAAATGGCCAGGTTAGACGTTAACTCTTTTAACATCATACAGTCACCCCATGTTTCTGCAGCTGAATTATGAAACCGATACAATTTATACTATACCATTTTCACAAATTTGGAAATCTGTATTAAAAGAAAGCTCCCGCACATTCTGATGCGGGAGCTTTCTGCTTTCCTAAGTGCGGTCCGGCTGCAGGGTTTCTTTCATTTTCACCCAGACGATGATACCGGACAAAAGCGGAAGGAACGCGACGAGACCGATGGCCCAGGTAACGCTTAAGATATCTGCTAAAATACCTGCAATCAGAGCCCTGAAAGCGTAGCCGCTGTCTCTGAAGAACCGGTAGATACCCATGGATGTCGCCCTCCATTCGGGGTGAGCGACATCGCTTATGGAAGCGAGGATGGTCGGGTAGACCATGGCGGTCCCTATTCCGAGCAGAGCCGCTCCGGCTATCCATAACGGATAGGTATCCACGAGCAAGATGAACCATAAGGATAAAGCCTGAACAATCATGCCGGGTACGATCAGTTTTTTCCGTCCTATTTTATCGCTCCACACTCCGGTGAACAACTGGAATATTCCCCACGCTGTCGGATATACTGCCACGACCGTACCGGTCTGTACGACACTTAATCCTCCGGCCGTAAGAAAAATTGGGAATAGCCCCCAGGCCATCCCGTCTTTTAAGTTGGTCGTCAGCCCGGCGAAGCTGCCACTTGCGAGGTCAGAGTTTTTCCAGGAGGTACGTTTGAAAATCTCCCACCCGGACACGTGCTCCGCATCTCCCTGTTCGCTGGACTGCGTTTTTACGTGTTCTTCTGTATTCCGTACGGCAAGAGAGAGGAGGAACCCGAGGACGACGAGTACAATTCCTATATAAAAAGGTTCCGGGCTGAGGGAGTAAGTGGAAGCCACGTACCCGGAAACCGAGGCCATAACTGCAAGTCCGAGGTACCCTGCGAATTCGTTGAAACCTACAGCCAGTCCCCGCTGCGTCGACTTTGCGAGATCTACTTTCATATTGACCGTCATCGACCAGGTAAGCCCCTGGTTAACGCCAAGAAAGACGTTCGCGACGATGATCATCCACCAGGCTTGGGCGAAGATGACCATGATCGGTACAAATAAACCGATGCCCCAGCCGAAAAGGAGGACTCTTTTTCTGCCGGCACGATCCGCTAGGTTTCCTGCGAATAAATTGACCAGAGCTTTCGAGAAACCGAAGCTGACGATAAAGGAGAGCGCAGCACTGGTCGACAGCAGGCCGAAACGCTCTTCTCCTATCATCGGAAGCACGGTTCTTTCCAGACCGACCATGGACCCGACGAACAGGTTAATGATTACGAGCATTACAAATTGCACAATGTTTTATCTGATTCCTACCTGAACTTTTTCCACGCTTCTTCTCTCCTTTTCAAAACTGCATCGGATTTCATATATCTATATTCGTGCATGAAAATTTCCTTTACGACCGGCCGGATTCTGCTGCGGCCCCGGCAATAAGCCGCCACTTTCCTGTCGATCTCTTCTGATTCTGTAATGAAGTCTTCACGCAAAAGAAAGATATGAGTAGTCCGGTCTGCGTCTAAGGATTTTATGGAGAACAAATCGACTGCGTCCGAGCTCTTCGATATTTACTGAACCGGGAGAACTTGTAATAAATGATATCTTTGAAAGTTCTGATATCCAACCCGTACACCCTTTTTACTATATTTCATTCAACTAATCGATTAAATCTTCTCATCGGCGAAAGTGAAATGTGAAGTATTATACAGCCCAAAGGATAAAAGAAGAAAGTGTGTGTAACCCTGGCAGAATCACGTGGGACCCTTCAATATAATTTAGCAACCATCAGATAAGTCATTATAACGAAGGAATTGTACGATATACGGACGTAAACTTTATACAATTTAAATTGTATAGAAATCCAAAAGTTTACGCGTTTATTTGGAAGTTTGTTTATCAGCTGCCAGGGCTTATACTTTCACACAGATTGAAGGAGAGAAAAATTTGGAGGTGGCGAGTTTGTTGCAATTTGAACGTGTAATGAAGAAGTACGCTGACGGGACGCCTGCTGTCAGTAATCTGAATCTGAACATTGAGGAAGGGGAATTCGTCTGTTTCATCGGGCCGAGTGGCTGCGGAAAGACTACGACGATGAAGATGGTCAACAGACTGATTGATATTACGGAAGGAACGATTTACATAAACGGTAAAGATATAAAGTCCCAGAACGCTGTGGAACTGAGGCGTTCGATCGGATACGTCATCCAGCAGGTAGGGCTGATGCCGCATATGACGATCAAGGAAAATATTTCTCTTGTAGGAACGCTCCTGAAGTGGCCTTCCGACCGTAAAGAGAAACGCGCTAAAGAACTTCTGGCACTCGTCGACATGCCGGAGGAGTACCTTGATAAGTACCCTCACGAGTTAAGCGGCGGGCAGCAGCAGAGGATCGGCGTACTTCGTGCTCTGGCAGCCAATCCGCCGTTGATTCTAATGGATGAACCTTTCGGAGCGCTGGACCCGATCACGCGTGACTCCCTGCAGGAAGAGTTCAAAAAACTTCAGAAGGAATTGAATAAGACGATCGTATTCGTTACTCACGACATGGATGAAGCTCTGAAACTCGGAGATCGGATAGTCATTATGAAAGATGGGGAAGTGGTGCAGGCAGATACACCGGAAGAAATTCTGCGCAATCCGGCCAATGAGTTCGTGGAAACGTTCCTCGGTAAAGATCGTCTCATTCAGGCACGTCCGGACGTCACGACGGTGGGTCAGATCATGGACACGGATCCGATTACGGTGACTTGCGGTACCAGCCTCAAGGACGCTATCGCAACGATGCGCGAGCGCCACGTCGATACCCTGCTTGTCGTCGATCGTGACGGTACGCTTCAGGGCTTTCTTGATGTGGAGGCGATCAACCTCAATTATAAAAAAGCGGCTTACGTGGAGGACGTTATGGAAACGGACCTGTTTTCCGTGTCCGAAGACAGCCTTCTGAAGGATACTACGCATAAGATTCTGCGTCGCGGTGCCAAATACATCCCCGTTACCGATGGGAATCATCACCTTACCGGAATCGTTACCCGGGCCACGATGGCGAATATCGTATACGACACCATCTGGGGAGAAGGTCAGGAGCTCGACAGTCTGACTGCTACTACATGATAGGGGGAGGAAATGATGCAGACATTTTTTACTGAACACGGAACAGAATTACTCGTGAAGACGTGGGAGCACTTATATATATCGTTCACCGCGGTCGTACTCGGGGTACTGGTCGCCATTCCACTGGGGATTCTTTTCTCGAGAATGCCTAAGTTTGCGGATAAATTCATCTCGGTGATCGGGGTTTTGCAGACGATTCCGAGTCTCGCCATACTGGCGTTTTTCATTCCGCTCGTAGGTATCGGGAAAGTGCCGGCGATCATTGCTTTGTTCGTATATTCACTGCTGCCGATTTTGCGTAACACATACATCGGACTTCGTGATGTCGACAAAAACGTACTCGAAGCCGGATCCGGGATGGGTATGAGTAACTGGCAGTCCATCGTGAAAGTGGAACTGCCGCTGGCGGTACCCGTGATTTTGGCGGGCGTACGACTGTCCACTGTCTATCTTATCGGCTGGGCTACGCTGGCAGCCTTCATCGGCGGTGGCGGTCTCGGTGACTTCATCTTTGACGGCCTGAACCTGTATCAGCCTGTGCTGATTGTCGCCGGTACCGTTCCGGCTACGATCCTGGCCATTATCGCTGATCGTGGACTGGCTTTTGCGGAAGGAAAATTGACCTCGGATGGACTGAAAGACTCGTATAAAGCTGCTTAAATTTTGGAGGTGACTGCACGTGAAGGAGAAAACGACCAAACTGCTGCTGATTGCAGTTGTTCTGGTAATGCTTACGGGCTGTACGCTGCCCGGGCTTGCCAGCGGAGGGAAAGATACGATTAAAATCAGTTCGCTGGCTACGTCGGAATCGGAAATTCTGGCGGAGATGCTGTCGATTATGATTGAACGCAATACGGAGGCGGGAACGGAGCTTGTCAGTAAACTGGGCTCCTCCATCGTCCAGCACCAGGGAATGGAACGCGGGGACATCGATATTTCTGCCACCCGTTATACCGGGACGGACATTGCCGGGGCCCTCGGTATGGACCCCATCAAAGATCCGGAGAAAGCACTGAAAACGGTGAAGGAAAAATTTCCGGAACGTTTCGATCAGACGTGGGCTCCGAGCTATGGATTTGAAAACAGCTACTCTGTTGCTGTGACGAAAGAGTTTGCGGAAGAAAACAATATAGAAAATGTCTCAGACCTCGAGCCGTACGCCGATGAACTGCGCTTCGGGGTGGATAACGCCTGGGTCAACCGGAAAGGGGACGGGTATGACGGTTTTCAGGAAACCTATTTTTCCTTCGGAGATGTATTCCCGATGGACACCGGTCTCGTATATGAAGCCGCTGCAAGCGGTCATATGGACGTCGTACTGGCTTATTCCTCGGACGGACGCATCAAGGATTTCGATTTGAAAGTGCTCGAGGACAACGAACAGTTCTTCCCGCCTTATGATGCTTCCCCGGTAATCGCGAACGATACACTGGAGAAGTATCCGGAGATAAAGACCATTACGGAAAAACTGTCCGGACAGATTACTACGGAAAAAATGCAGGAGCTCAACTTTAATGCGGCCGTTGAACACGTGAACCCGAGAAAAGTTGCCCGTCAGTTCCTCGAAAACAACAATTACTTTGAAGATGCGGCAAAGGAGGAGAACTGATATGGAAACGATTGTTGAATTCATCAATTATACCCTGCAGAACAGTGGATATATCTGGACCCAGTTTTACCGTCACTTTCTGATGGCGGCCTACGGTGTTCTGTTTGCGGCAATTTTCTCCATCCCTCTTGGTATTCTGATTGCCAGGTACGGCCGGCTCAGCAGCTGGGTGCTGGCCGTCGGCAGTATGATCCAGACCATTCCGGCACTCGGGGCTATGGCGGTTCTCATGATTTTTATGGGACTTGGAACTAACACTGCGATCGTAACGCTGATGCTTTATTCTATTCTGCCGATTACCCAGAATACATATGTCGGTATTAAAGATGTCGATCAGACAGTCATCGAGGCCGGATATGCTTCCGGTATGACCCGTTTTCAGCTGCTGCGGATGGTCGAACTGCCACTGGCGATCAGTGTGATTATGGCCGGTCTCCGGACGGCTCTCATCATCGGAATCGGAATTGCAGCTATCGGAGCTTTCGTAGGAGCCGGGGGCCTCGGAGCCATCATCCTTACAGGAACCAACGCCACCAACGGCACTGCGATCATTCTCGCCGGGGCTGTACCGACAGCTGTTATGGCCATCGTAGCCGACCTGATTCTCGGAGGAATCGAGCGGAAACTTCAACCGGCTAATAACAATTGATCCCGGAAGTTTGAACGGTTCATAGAGAAAAAAAGCAGTGTGAGGAGGCGGACAATGATTATTGAGAAGAACGCAGCATGTACGCTTTCGGACGGGGAAGTACTGCGGGCCGACGTTTACCGGCCTGACGATGAGGAGCGGCATCCCGTATTGATGATGCGCCTCCCCTATGACAAAGAGACGCCGAGGTATTTTGAAGAATATTTGTCTGTACCCCGAATGGTGGAGTCAGGGTATGTCGTGATTCTGCAGGATGTGCGCGGCCGATTCGCCTCCGGCGGAGAGTTCTACCCGTTCGTCCATGAAGGAAAAGACGGATATGATGCGGTGGAATGGGCGGCACGCCTTCCTTTCTCCGACGGCCGGGTGGGAATGTTCGGGATGTCTTATCACGGTTATACGCAACTGGCAGCGGCTTCCCAGCACCCTCCGTCCTTGCGGGCGATAGCCCCCGTCATGACGATGGCTGATCCCTGGGAGGGGCTTCTGAATGATTCGGATACAGTGTCCGCGACCGGAAAATTCGAGACCTGGGTGCTCGGTTCAATGATAGAGGACCATCTGAAACGTAAAGGTACACTGGATGAAGAAAAACTTCAGCATTATCTCGAGAACCTGCCGGATTATCTGTGTGACTTCCCTGCTGACACATGGGGACCTGTGCAGGATCTTGATCCGGACTCGTATTTTTTTGAAATAATGCAGCGCCGTGTCCCGTCCAGGGTAGTAAAGGAAGCTGACCTGCGACAGGCTCTGCAGTCGGCTACGGTACCCGCTTTATTCATGGGCGGCTGGTATGACGCCCTTCTTCCGTCGACTCTTTCGGCTTATCGGGTCTATAACGGAGAAAAATCGTTCTGGATTGGCCCTTGGACACACGAAGAGATGACGGGAAGGGCCGGTGAGGTCTTTTTTGAAGGAGCGGAAACAGAAATCGGAACTGAGCGTATTAAGGATACGACGGAGCTTCATATCAAATGGTTCGATCACTGGCTTAAATCGAAGCCTTCCGGAGTGGAAGATAAGGTACATCTGTACATTACGGGCAGCAACAAGTGGCAATCTTTTCCGTCCATGCCGCATGGCAGAGAGGCAGAAACATTTTTTCTGAAAGGATCTCATGAACTGTCAGCGGCTGAAGGGGGAGGCGGACTTGGTAAGGAAAAAGATCAGCAGCCCCTTCCTCACCATATGCTTCTGGATCCCGGGGCGCCCGTCCCCACTTACGGGGGGAGTGCTCTCGTTGCCGGCAACGAGTCCGGAATGTTCGATATCTCCGGACTGCAGACAAGGCCGGACGTTCTCGTTTACACGAGCGAACCTCTTAAAGAGAAAAAGCTTATTATGGGAGAGGTCGAAGCGCGACTGTGGGGAGAAGCACCTTCCGAATTATTCGATGTGTTCATCCGTCTGTCCGAAGTGGATGAGTCAGGACGGGCCTGGAATATCACCGAGACGTATCACCGGGAACGCGTCGTACCACATGAACCGGCCGAAATGAATCTGAGCGTCGGGGTCACAGCTCATGAGGTGAAGGCAGGGCACCGGTTACGGATCGACCTGTCAGCCTCGAACGCCCCTCATTACGACGTAAATCTGAATAACGGTCAGACGACAAGGACCGCCGTCCACGGGGAAAAGGCGACCGAGTTCATATATAGCGGGCCGGAAAGAGCTTCAGCCATCTATTTACCTGTTGAACGTTAAACAGGTACCGGCATCTGTTTGGAAACGGCACCGGCTGTGGTATTGTTCAGTTAACACAGGTGAAAAGGGTGGATGGAAAATGGAGAACGAGAATAAGAAAATAGAGGAAATAAGAACACAGTTCGTAGAAAAGATAGCTGATAATATGAATGCTTTCGGTGCCCCGACAAGTCTTGGCCGTGTGCTTGGAATTATCTATATGAATCACGAACCGATGACGCTCGATGAACTGTCGGCGGAAATGGGGATGAGCAAGACGAGGATGAGTCAGGTGGTCCGCGAAATGATAGACATGAACATTGCGGAACGGGTCTTCCAGAAAGGGGTACGCAAAGATTTGTATCAGGTCGAAGAAGACTACTATGAAACATTCATTTCGATTTTCACATCGACCTGGCAGAAAGCCAGTACCCGAAGCCGCCATTTTGAGGAGCGGATCAACAGGAAGATAGAAGAAATACGGGAGCAGTCCGATCTGACTGAAGATGACGAAAAAGCGATCAATGAGTTATTGGAAGAACTTCATCGATGGACCGAATATTATGACTGGATCCGTCGTGTTACTTACTTTTTCGAAAGTGGCGAAATATTTAAACATGTACCAAAAACAACAGGAGGCGATGTAAATGAGTCGTAAAGTTATGATGTCGTGTGCACTGACAGGAGCAGGAGATACTCCCGGGAAAAATCCTTCCGTACCCGTAACTCCAAAAGAAATTGCGGATTCGGCGATTGAATCGGCGAAAGCCGGGGCAACTATAGCCCATATTCACGTGCGTGATCCGAAAACGGGAGCTCTCAGTCATGATGTGGAGCTGTTCCGCGAAACGGTGGAACGCATCCGTGAATCGGAAACGGATATTATCATCAACCTCACTTCCGGCGGCGGCGGTGACTGGGTGCCGAGTGATGCAGATCCTACCCGTGGTGGAGAAGGGACGGACATGCAGACGCCGGAAGAACGTCATGAGCCGATCGGTAAACTTCTTCCGGAAATGTGCACTCTGGACTGCGGAAGTACCAACTTCGGAAACATGCTGTACGTCGGTCCGACAGACTGGCTGCGCCGTCAGGCCAAACTCGTACAGGAGAGCGGTGTGAAGCCTGAGCTTGAGTGTTTCGACACCGGTCACGTGCGCTTTGCCAACCAGTTGATCAAGGAAGGACTGATTGATGGAGATCCATTATTCCAGTTCTGCCTGGGTATCCCGTGGGGCGCAGAAGCCGATGCGGAAACGCTCGCGTACATGAAGAGTCGTATACCGGAGAACAGCCGCTGGGCTTCCTTTGGTATTGGCCGGATGCAGATGCCTATGGTCGCCGAGTCTGTATTGCAGGGAGGACACATCCGTGTCGGCCTGGAAGACAATATGTATTTGAAAAAGGGTCAGCTTGCGACGAACGAACAGCTTGTCGATAAAGCAGCGGGAATCGTGGAAACACTCGGCGCTGATTTGATGACGCCGGCTGAAGCACGTAAA
Organism: Salimicrobium jeotgali; assembly: GCF_001685435.2. Taxonomy (NCBI): domain Bacteria; kingdom Bacillati; phylum Bacillota; class Bacilli; order Caryophanales; family Bacillaceae; genus Salimicrobium; species Salimicrobium jeotgali. Next base: position 2,215,760 of record NZ_CP011361.2, on the reverse strand, counting down.
GAACTTAATCTGCTTGATCCATATGCGAAGAGGGGGTAACGGGTATGTCATCGATCACAAATATTACAATTGTAGGAACAGGTGTCATCGGCAACGGCTGGATCACCCGTTTCCTGACTAACGGCTATAAGGTGACGGCCTATGATCCTGCTCCCGGTGCAGAGGAAAAAACGAGGGAAGCGGTGCGTAGTGCCTGGGACTATGCCGGAAAGCTGGGACTGAAAGAAGGTTCTTCAGAGGAGAACCTTACGTTTGAAGAGGATCTCGGGAAAGCTCTGGCTCATGCGGACTTCGTCCAGGAAAACGTGCCGGAACGGGAAGAGCTGAAAAGGAGCGTTATCGCCTCCATCGACGAACATGCACCGAAGCATGCAGTCATTTCTTCCAGCACGTCAGGGATTTTACCGACGGTACTTCAGGCGGACTGTGCACATCACCCGGAAAGGGTCATCGTCGGGCATCCTTTCAACCCGGTATATCTCATGCCACTCGTCGAACTGGTGGGCGGCAATAAAACGGAGGACAGTTTCGTTGACAAAGCCCGGGAATTTTATGAAGGTCTTGGTATGAAACCTCTCATCGTTCATCAGGAAATTGAAGGACACATTGCCGATCGTCTGATGGAAGCGGTCTGGCGTGAATCTCTGCATATCGTTAATGACGGTGTGGCGACGACCGAAGAAGTGGACGCCTCCATCGTTTACGGTCCAGGTCTTCGCTGGGCGCTGATGGGCCCGTTCATGACTCTCCATATGGGAGGCGGTAAGGCCGGTATGCGTCATCTCCTGCATCAGTTCGGTCCGGCCTTGAAACTACCGTGGACCAAACTGGAAGCGCCGGAACTCACGGATGAGCTGGCAGAGAAAGTCATCACCGGCTGTGAAGCGCAGACGGAGGGTGTGGATATGCAGAAAATGGAAGAGCGTCGGGATGACTTCCTCGTGGAACTTCAGCAGCTGCTGGAGAAATACTGGCCGGGCGCCAACTTAACGACCGGCGACAGCAAAGAAGCCGTGCAGGGAGGCGATAAGACATGAGTGAAGCCAAACCCCTCATTACGTCAAAAGTACCTGTCGACTGGATCGACTACAACGGTCACATGAACGATGCCGACTACGTTCGTGCTTTCAGTATCGGTGTGGATGAGTTCATGAGTGTAATCGGGCTGGACGAAGAAGCCCGTAGGAAGCACCAATATACGATGTATACACTGGAAAATCACGTATGTTATCTCGACGAAATGCATCATGAGGAAGCGTACGAGGTGAAGATGTATATTCTGGATTACGATGCGAAGCGTGTGCATGCGTTCCTTGAGCTTTACGGGGAAAATGGCAAAAGAGCCGCTACGAGTGAGCAGATGCTGATGGGAATGGATCAGAGTGAAGGACGGCCAGCTCCTTTTCCGGAAGCGGTGTCTGCACAGCTTAAGGTATTCGCAGAATATCACACGCCTTCCGAGGCCCCCGAAGAAGCCGGACGGGTAATCGGTATCAGACGTAAAAAGTAATACAGTTCTGTGGGTTATTGAAACGAACAGGAAGACTTCCCATTCATTTTTTTATGAATGGGAAGTTTTTTTGTGGAAAAAATTATGGAATTTCCAGCATTATACTGAAACCTTGGGAAAGTATAATCGTGTCATTCCTTTTTTCAGATAATTGTGATAATCTGATGTAACAGTTTAATCTGAAAATGTGAAAGGAGCCTGAGAACATGACTACATACCCGGCAACGCTGCAGGAAGAGCTGCTGAAATTTTTGAGGAATGATCAGGTGAGTGCGAACGATACCGTGCTCGCCAATCATAGCAAAGATGAATCTTACCACGAGTGGAGCACCCCTGATCTCGTCGTTTTTCCGGAGAAGGCGGAGGAAGTTAGTCAAATTATGAAAGCAGCTGAAACTTCAGGGGTCCCGGTCATTCCGTTCGGACTGGGCTCGAGTCTTGAGGGAAATGTGATCGCTTATGATAAGGGGATTACGATCGACTTTTCCTCCATGAATAGAGTAACGGAAGTGCGGGATAAGGACTTCCTCGTGAAAGTGCAGCCCGGGGTGACGAGGTCGCAGCTGAATAAAGAACTGAAAAAATATGGGCTGTTCTTCTCTGTGGACCCGGGAGCCGATGCTACGCTCGGCGGGATGGCCGCCACGAACGCAAGCGGGACGACTTCCGTGAAATATGGGGTGATGAAAGACCAGATCCAGAGTCTTGAAGTCGTTACACCGGGTGGAGATATCATTCATACCGGAAGCCTTGCCAGAAAATCTTCGTCCGGCTATGATCTCACCAGTCTTTATGTAGGCTCCGAAGGGACACTTGGCTGTATTACGGAGCTTACGCTAAGAGTGTACGGCATCCCTGAACATGTCATGGCTGCGAGAGCTTCTTTCCCGACCATCGATTATGCGGTGGGAGCAGTGATTTCCATGTTGCAGGCAGGGGTTCCGGTCGCCCGTGTGGAACTGCTGGATGAAGCATCGATACGGCAGGTGAACCGGTTCAATGATACGGATTACATAGAAAAGGCGACGCTGTTCCTTGAATTCCACGGAAACGAAGCAGGATTGCAGGAGGACGTCGCCTTTATGGAAGAGATCGTATCGAGTCATAAGTGTGAAGCTATTGATTTCGAGAAAGATAATGCGGCCCGCGTGAAGCTCTGGGAAGCGCGTCACAATCTCGCCTATGCCTACATCCATGACAGCCCGGGCAAAAAGATGATGGTTACGGACGTCTGTCTTCCGATATCGGAACTCGGCGGGGCCATCCGGCACGGCAGAGAGAAGATGACGGAGCTGGGTCTTGATGGAGGGATCCTCGGTCATGTCGGCGACGGAAACTATCACGCTCTTCTCATGATTGATATGGAAAAAGAGGAAGAACGCAGAAAAGCTGAAATGTTCAATGAAGAGATTGTGGAATACGCCCTGGCCCGCGGAGGCACCTGTACGGGGGAGCACGGCGTCGGAAAAGGGAAAATGAAGTATCAGGAAAGAGAGCACGGAAAAGCTCTTCCTGTCATGCAGGCGATTAAAGAAGCGCTCGATCCTAAAGGAATTATGAATCCCGGTAAGCTTATTCATAACGGAAGGGGGAACGGACAATGAAGGTGATCGAGTCCGTCAGTCGCGTCGCCGGAAAATATTTTGCGCTGTGGGTCATAGCAGCCGCTCTTATATCTTTTTTTGTACCGGAAGTCTTTCTCGGTCTCGGGGCGTATATAACCATTCTGCTTGGAGTAGTCATGTTCGGTATCGGTCTTACGATGCAGCCGGTCGATTTTAAACTGGTCATGAAAAAACCGCTCCCGGTGATTGCCGGTGTGGCGGCCCAGTACGTACTTATGCCGCTGACGGCACTCGGAATCGCTTATTTGCTCAACTTGCCTGCGGAACTGGCGGCCGGTCTGGTCCTGCTCGGTTCTGTTCCGGGAGGCACGGCGTCGAACGTCATGGTATATCTCGCCAAAGGGAACCTGGCATTGTCTGTCGCGATGACTTCTTTCTCTACACTGCTGGCCCCGATTCTGACGCCTGCCATCTTACTGATGCTTGCAGGCCAGTGGCTGCCGGTGGATCCTGTGTCCATGTTTCTGTCAATCGTGCAGGTCATCATCGTTCCTATTACGCTTGGACTTCTCGTCAGGAAACTGTTTCCGGAAACGGTGGACAAAAGCGCCACGGCTGTGCCGCTCATTTCCGTACTGGCTATCATCACCATCGTCTGTGCGGTAGTAGCTGTAAACGTCGAGAGTATTACAAGTTCCGGACTGCAGATCTTTGCAGCTGTGATGCTGCACAATCTGATTGGCCTTATCCTCGGCTACGGAGCGGCTGTGTTGATGCGACTCGATGAAAGTAAACGGCGTGCCATATCCATTGAAGTGGGCATGCAAAACTCCGGACTCGGCGTAGCGCTCGCTACGGCACACTTCGGACCTCTCGCAGCTTTACCGAATGTGGTCGCGGCCGTGTGGCATAATATCTCAGGGCCCATTCTGGCCACCTTCTGGTCGAAGAAACCGGTGAGTGGAGAGGATGAGCCCGAAGTTGAGGAGGAGCTGGAGAGCAGAGTGAAAAGATCGGGAACATAAGAGGGGAAACGTTGCAAAAAATATTTATGGATACAGAAAAAACACGAAGGCATCCCGGTATACGGTGTCTTCGTGTTTTAGTGAGTGGGAAGTCTTTGTCCGGTGATACGCCGCTTCCACTGATAGGTTGAGAATATAACACCGCCCACTATCAGAAGAGCTCCGGCTATTTCCACGTCCGTGATGGGTTTGTGAAGCAGTACGAGTCCTGTAATCATGGCCACAAAGGGTTCCAGGTTCGATAAGATGGAAGCTTTGGAAGCATCCACCTGTCTGATATTCGTATTCCATATGAGTGTAGCTATACCGTGAACGGTAATCGCGGTTCCGATCAGGAAAGCCCAGTCGAAAGTCGTGACACCGAATCGTATCGGATCGTCCCACATAAAGACGAAAGGGATGGATATGAGAAAGCCGATAATATTGGAATAGAGAGTGATAGGGAGCGGGTCTATGCGCTTCGAGAGCACGCGTGTCATTATGATCATTATGGCGAAGGTTATCATTGTCACTACTATCCATAATAGTCCTCTATCCACCTGTAAAACCGTAAAACTTCCTTTCGTAACCACGAGAAAGATACCGGTAATCGCAATTACCGACCCGAGCAGCATACGGACCGTCAATCTCTCTTTCAGGAATGTGGCCCCCAGAACGCCGGCTAAAATAGGCGTCGTGGCAAGAATGAGAGCGGACGTTGTCGGGTCTGCCGTTTCCAGTCCAACAAAAAAAGACCATTGGTTGATAAATACACCAATAACCCCTAAGACGGAAATCGCTATCCATTCTGTTTTACCTAAACGATTCACACGTTTCTTTGTGAAGGACGCCAGACCGAGCAACAGCAACACAATAAAGAAAAGCCGCAAAGACGTCAGTAATGCCGGGGAGAAACTCTGCAGCAGTATTTTCCCGAAAACGAAATTGCTGCCCCATACGACGACGCAGAAAACCAGCCAGGAATAAGCTTTAACATGTATAATCCAGTCTCCTCTTTCTAAAGTAACGACTTATATATTTTAAGCTTTTGAAACCCGTTTGTATACCTTTCCGCTTTGATGAAGAATAAATGATTTTCCAGGTAAAAGGGGCAGGAGTATTCGGGGAGGAAAGAATAAATGAAATATGGGGAAGAAAAAAAGATGGGGGTAATAATTACAAATGAATGAAATTAAAAAAATAGGTACGTTGTGTCCTTTGGATACTCAAGGGTACATCATCAACCAGGCTGCGCCTGCATATATTGATAATAAATTTCTGGAAGTCATCGAGCTCATTAACAAAAGCTGTCTCTCCGCTTTGCCGGGGGAAATCCACAGCATTTATTTGAGAGGTTCCGTTCCAAGAGGGGCGGAGGTGGAAGGTGTGTCGGATGTAGACCTAATAGTCGTAACCTATTTCAATCCTGAAAATCTTGATTTGGATTGGACAGAAGAGACGACTCGATACATCAATGAGAAGTATTCTTTTATAAATGGTGTTGAATTAGGATTTAGTCCTCTCGGGGAAGTGAGAGAGCACGAGTACTGCTCCATGATTCCGTTCATTTTAAAAACTTACGGGGTCTGTGTGTACGGGGAGAATCTTATCAGTGAGCTTCCTGATTACAAACCTGACAGTTCACTCGCAAATGAACATCTCTTTCGTTTGTCTACTTTGATCGACAGAGCCAAACACGAGCTTGAAGGGAATGAAGATACAGAGGATATTGAAGATTGCTGTTCATGGATTATGCGGATCATAGTGAGAGCCGGCGGAGCGCTTGTTATAATTCAGGAAGAGGCGTATACGAGAGATTTGTATCCGGCATATGAATTGTTTTCGAAGCATTATCCCGAGAAAGAGAAAGAAATGAGGACGGCTCTTTGGTATGCAATAAATCCTTCATCCGATTCTGGAGAAATAAAGAAGTTTCTGGATTGTTTTGGGAACTGGATCGAAGAGGAAACAGAAAATTGGCTTGATATTTATAACAAAGAAAGAAAAATCCATCTGCCACTTGCGTAATCCGGAACAGGAATTTGCGTATTCAAAAGTTGAAATAATAAGAACGATACGTACTATCCAAATGAAAAAGTCTGGGGGGTGATACACCCCCAAACCATGGAGCATTACAGATAAACCTGTAAGGTTACTGCTAAGAACTCGATTAACAGAGCGGGCATTACACCACTTTAACCAAAATATCGGTGATACAGGGACCTGGCTTCCGCAATATCACTGGTACCATGCACCAGTACGCGTCCGTCCTGAAACAGGACAAGCCGGTTAGCACCAGTGGAGAAAGAAAGGAGAAACGGGTTTTGTTCGACCTCACCTAATGGAGAAAGGTCTTCGGCCGTTCGCTTCAGATCCGGTTTACGTGTGGAGGAGGGACGGATCTGGACTGTATCCCTCCCACACAGAACAGCTGTCCTGGTCTGGTTTTGATAATCCAGGAACGGATAGGAAGGGGAGGTGCCGCACGATGAACAATTATCGTTTTTAAGCATTTGCACATCAATAGAAGAGTGCTGATTGCTCCATAGATCGAAAGAAACGAGATTCTCACGTAACGCATCCCGGTTCCCGGTTAAAATCTTCAGTGCCTCTGCCCCCTGATGTGCCGTTACCAGTTGAACGATGGGGCTGATGATACCGGCCGTATCACAAGTTAAACCGCCGAGCGGAACCTGTTCCATCATGCAGTGGAGGCATGAGGTCTCACCGGGGATGATTGTGTAACTGATACCGTAACTTCCGACGACTGCCCCATAAATCCAGGGGATATTGTGCTTCTGGGAAATATCATTCATAATCATACGGATTTCGAAATTGTCTGTAGCATCGAGCATCAGATCCACTCCGCCGATGAGCTCTTCCAAATTCCAGGGCGTCACGTCCGTAACGTGAGCTTTGATTCTCACATCCTGATTAATAGCTTCCAACTTCTCCTTCAGTGCAATAGCTTTCGGGAGGCGGTTCTGTGCATCTTCTTCAGTGTACAGCTGTTGTCGCTGAAGATTGCTCCATTCCACGTAATCTCTATCTGCAATCGTTATTTTGCCGGCACCGGCACGGGTGAACATTTCCGCTGTACTGGTCCCGAGAGCCCCGGCCCCTATAATTAGGATATGGGCGTGCTGTAATTTTCTTTGTCCGTCAGTGCCGATGGGGGAAAATAATGTTTGTCTCGAGTAACGCTGTTCCATCAGAAACTGATTCCCTCTTCCGGACTGCTGGCGGTAGCGTACCGTTTTTTTGGTATTTTTCCGGCCTCGAATCCGAGTCTTCCTGACTGCACGGCCAGTTTCATCGCCTCAGCCATTTTTACGGGGTCTGGAGAGCCAGATACAGCTGTGTTCAGCAAAATACCGTCCGCTCCGAGTTCCATAGCCGTGACCACGTCCTGTGGAGACCTTATACCTGCATCCACAATCACCGGTACGTGTGACTGCTCAATGATCAGACTCAGGTTCAGAGGGTTGATAATGCCTTGCCCCGATCCGATTGGTGACGCTCCCGGCATGATAGCGTGAGCCCCGAGTTCTTCCAGCTTCCTGGCTAAAACCACATCGTCGGATGTATAAGGGAGGACAATGAATCCTTCCTTCAAAAGTTCTTCGGTAGCTTTCAGTGTTTCCACCGGGTCCGGCAACAGCGTTTTTTTGTCCCCGATCACTTCCACTTTAATCATGTCGCAAAGACCGGAGGCATAAGCCAGCTTGGCCGTTCGTACAGCTTCTTCGGCTGTATATGCCCCTGCCGTGTTCGGTAACAGGTCGTAGTTGCTGGTGCTGATTTTTTCCAAAAGATTGGGTTGGGAAGATTCAAAAATATCCATTCGGCGGACAGAGAAAGTCAGTATTTCTGTTTCGGATGCATCTACCGCCTGTTTTTGTACATTGACATCCGGATATTTGCCGGTTCCGAGCAGTAAGCGGGAGTGAAAAGATTTATTACCGATAGTTAGCATGTCAACCACCTCCTACAAAATTAACCAGTTCTATTTTGTCGCCGTCTTTAACATTTACGGTCGAGTGATTTTCTTTAGTCAGAATGTTTCCGTTGTGTTCAACGACGACCGCCGGCCGGTCGGGTATGAAATAATCGATGACGTCGGAAACAGTTGTAATGTTATTTGATAATTGCACCGTTGTACCATTAATCAAAAGTTCCATAGAATCGCCTCCTTAACGTATCTATCACTGAATCTTAAAGGATTCATATACAGGTTTTCCTTCAATATAATCCGCCATGAGCGACCCGGTGATCGGAGCTAATAAAATACCGTTGCGAAAATGGCCGGCCGCTACCCACAACCCATCGATTTCCGGGTGTTCCCCCATATAGGGGAGGCCTGTCTGTGTCTTGGGCCTGTGCCCGCTCCAAGCTTCGCCCCATTCCGCATGCTGCAGGTCAGGAATTAAACGGATAGCACGTTCCATCAGAGAACGCAGACCTCCGATGCTTACAGAATTATTCGGGTCATCAGGTTTTTGTGTAGCTCCGACAATGAACCTGCCGCCGGCCTTCGGTACGATATAACAGCCAGGTGAAAATATGCTTGCCGTCGTCAGATGTTCTTTATGATAAACGGAGAAACACTCGCCTTTTACCGGATACATGTTCAATGTGTAGCCCGTTTTTTCGAAAAGCTCCCGGCTCCACGTCCCACCAGCAGAAATGACCGTTTGTGCCAAAATATTTCCGGAGGTTGTTTTGACTCCGGTTACGTGTCTGTTTTCGGTCAGAACATCCAGCACTTCCGTATGTTCCATAATCTCTGTACTGAATTCAACGGATGCATGTGCCAGTGCTTTTGTTAACGATGGGGCATTGACCTGGCCGTCTCCGGGCATGTAGAGTCCCCCTGTAACGGAGAGGTGGGAAAGACGGGGTTCTCTCTCCTGTAACCGGCTTCGTGAAAGCCATTCCGAACAATCTCCCGAACGTTGCTGACGTTCATTCTCCCGTTTTAACTGTTTCGCTTCTTCTTCGGTACGGGCGACTCTGACTATGCCATTCTGAATCAGTTCAATGTCTATGCCGCTGACAGATTCCAGTTCTTCTGCTAAAGAAGGGAACATTTCTCTGCTTTCACGAGCGAGCCGGGAGAGCGGGCTGTCAGGACCCACTTCGTTCTGCGCCCCCAGCATTCCGGCTGCAGCTCTGGAGGCTTTTTGTCCGATTTCCTCCTTTTCTATTATGAGCACGCGATAGTTTCTTTTAGAGAGTTGAAAAGCGATCGAGCTACCGATAACACCTCCGCCTGCAATAATAACGTCATACATTTCCTGCGCCTCCTTTGCGTATCGCTTCTCTGTAGGCCACAGCTTTTTCAACGGGATCATCAGCTAGCAGCACACCGGACAGAACGGCAACTCCACTGGCACCGGCTTCCATCACGACGTTGGTATTTTCCGGAGTAATTCCACCAATTGCTAAAACAGGCACTCTTACATGCTGCACGACTTTTTTCAGTTCTCTTATACCTTTAGGGGACAATCCGGGTTTCGAACTGCTGGTGAAAACGTGACCGAAGATTAAATAATCAGCGCCATCGTGCCAGGCTCTGACGGCTTCCTGTACGGAGTGTACGGAGCAGCCGATCGTCAAATCCGGATAAAGGCGACGAACTTTCACCTGATTCATGCTTGCATGAGTGAGTTGTACCCCTTTAGCCTTTACCTTGTCGGCGATGGTCGCCCGGTGGTTAAGAATAAGTTTATGCATGGGCATTCCCACGGAATAAAGCTGCTGGGTAAAACATATCATCTGTCTATCGCTCCATTCTTTTTCCCGGAGATGTACAGAATCCACATAGGGGAGCACCTGACCTATTATTCTCATCAGCTCTTCACCAGGCTGCTGACCAGTGGAGATGACATGAAGTTTTCCTATACTGTCCTGACCTGGTTGCTCAAGTTTCACTGAGACCCCCCCTTTATCGTTTTTTGAAATTAAAAAAGTCACTTTCCTGGTAAAAGAAAAGTGACTTTGAACGTATGATTAAACAAAAAATAGCAAAAATATCGTCCGCACACTTCCCTTCGCCGGTATCAACCGTATCAGGTTCCGAGGGTCTCAAAGTCGATTACTCTGATCTCAGCCTTTTGAAAAGGCACCCCTAGTGATTTATATTAAATTGTAAGTAAATTCTAACATTTGTACAAGTATTGTCAACAGTGTGTTTTTTAACATTCATTTTTATAGTTACTCCTGTTTTTCATAGCTTTCACATACCGAAGCTGTAAAAGCGTCATGTACAAGTTCGGGCAGCAAGTGTAACTGCTTCTACAACAGGGAATAGTAAGGGTGGATATCAAAACATGCCTGGCACCAGAAGGAGGAAGATATGATGACTGATAAACATTCGGAAAATGAAGAAACCCTTAAGCAGATCAAAGAACTCATCAAAGATGAAAAAGTGGCGATGCTGACGACCGTATCTCCGGAGGGCAGACTGAGTTCCCGTCCGATGCACACCCAGGAAGTATTGCTGGACGAGGAAGAATTCTGGTTTATCACGGAGAAAGATACAGATAAATACAGGGATATCGGTAATAACCCTTCGGTGAACCTGGCCTACGCCGGCAGTTCCTACGTGTCTATCAGTGGAACGGCTGAATTCGTGCAGGACGTGGAGAAGAAGAAAGAGTACTGGAATAAAATTGTCGAAAAAGTACTGAATGCTTCGGCCGAAGACCCGAACGTTGTGCTTGTAAAAGTGACTCCTGACGTTGCTGAATACTGGGAAGCAGGTGTGAACGTCAAAACCGTTAAAGAATTCGTGAAAAAGATGGCCAGCAGCAATTCCATGGACGACAAGAATAAACTGAAAGACACCGTCCATTTCGACGAAAATTCGAACTAGATACGATCATTTTTCTGAAAACAGAGAATCCCCGCCCGGAGCGTTGACTCGGGACGGGGATTTTGTTCGTATCGGAGGATGTTTCTGTTTAGTGACGACGAAGGTCTCAATGATTTTTAAGATACCACTTCCTTCTTAGCAACCATTGTGGCCGATTTCGGTTTAATGAACATGATACTCCCGATGAACACGGCTAATACATTCAGAAATAACGTAAGTCCGATGACTCCGGCGGCGTGAAGCGTCTCGTAAAAATAACCGTTAACTGCCAAAAGGACGACGACTGTTCCGAGTATTATACTGCTTTTTACAGGGCTGGCAGCAGATATTTTCCAGGTGCCGTAACTGAAAACGACAGTGAATACTATCATGGTAAGAATATTGACGCTCATCCCCACCCAGACCGGATGGATATTGAGAAAGAAATCCGACGGGTGCCAGTTGCTCAAATGATACCAGAGCAAGCCTGCTGTGAAGCCTCCGAACAGAGAACCGAGAACAGCTCTTTTTGTAACGAGCGGCCAGAACAGCGCAGCAACTACAGGAGCGAAGGTTGCGGAATTTCTCATCGTCCAGGCGAGTACGTTCCACCAGGCCGACTGTTCCGTACGCAGGAAGCCGAAGACAATCATCAGGCCTGTAAGGAGCAGCAGTGACCATTTCGTATACGTGACCAGCTTTTCGGGAGAAGCGTCAGGGAAGATAGCGCTCCCCACATCTTTTCCGAGACTTGTAGCGCCTGAGAACTGACACGGGGCACCCCACCCGAGAGCACAGGCCCAGATACCGAGGAAGAACATCCCGACCAGCGGAGCGGGGAGGACTCCCATCAGGTACCGGGGCAGTGCTATGAGACCGAGACTTGCATCGGGGACAACCGCAGCCGCCGAGAGTCCGAAGAGGATCCCGAAAAGAATGAAGGGGATGCTCATCACTTCTGCCACAATCAGTCCTTTTTGCCCTTCTTCCGGTGTTCTGCAGGACAGAGCCATCTGGAAAGCAGCCTGAGCTAAAATGACGTTCACAAGAAATGTGGCAAACCATACGAGAATGACCTGAAGACCGGCTCCGTCCCAGTCGAACATCCCGGGCTGTTCGACTGCCAGCTGCTGCAGACCGGAAATGCCGGGTTTAATGAAGAACGCTGCTGCACCGATTATGAACATGAGGGCGAAAATGATAGTGTTCATCGTTTGTGTAAAGGCGACCGCCTACATGCCGCCCGACTGTAAATAGACGAATAAAAGAAGGGCTGTGAACGCCACGGATAAAGACAGAGACACGCCGGTGAAGACGTGGAAGGCAGAAGCGAATGCAATGGCCGTGGCCACCGACCACATCGGGAAAGCGAAGGCCGTAATGGCGCCGGATAAAGCTTTGGCACGTCTGCCGAACTGATCACCGATCAATCCGGTGATGGTGACGATCAATTTCTCCCGGAACGATTTTATAAGCAGAAGGGCGATCAGGAGAACCTGCAGTGTTTCTGCGACCCCGTACCATATAGCTGAGATCCCCGTAAGATACGAAAGCTCCACAATCGATATGTACGTTGAACCCGAAAAAAGACCTGTAATACAGAAAGCGACCGTCCACCACCGGAACGTCCGTCCCCCTATAAAATATTGCTCGCCCCGGCCGGCTTTCCGCTTTGCCACGTTGCCGACGATGATTAACGCGAGCGTATATAACAGCGCCAGTGTAATGACCCATACTCCGTAAGAATTCATTTCCTCTCCTCCTTTACATATCTGTACATACAAAAAGAACCCTTCCACTTTTCCGTAAGAAAAATAGAAGGGTTCTCCTGAACGTCCCTGCTCTTATCTTTCAGACAGATAGTGTCTGCTGGAAGAAGCACCTTGTTCTTTACGAACAGGTTGCCGCGGGATCACAGGACCAGATTCCTCCACCGCTCTTGATAAGATGTGTATGAAATTAACGTTCATTCTACCGGGGGAAGAAAAGGAATGTCAATGATTTTTTAGAAATTTCGAAAAATAGAAAAGACAGGACTGTATTTCGTTCTCAAAAAAAGGGACGCCGAAGGGCGTCCCTTTAAAGCTGCTGTATCAGACTGTCATTTCTTCCTTCAGGTGTGCTCCTGCAATACCCGGGTAGGTCATTTCATAACTGTCGAGAATAATTTCCAGGTCTTCATAATTCAAAACCTCATACTCCATACAGAGGGTACGCACCGTTTTGCCCGTTCTTATGCCTTCCTGGGCGATTTGTGAAGAGCGTTCGTAACCGATGTGCGGGCTTAAAGCCGTAATGATTCCAAGGCTTTTCTCCACGTTCTCCCGGAGTACTTCTTCGTTCGCCTGCAGATCTTTCAGGCACAGATCCGTGAAAACGCCGAACCCGTTGTTCATAACAGTGATGGATTCAAGCAGATTGAAAATCATGACCGGTTCCATGACGTTCAGCTCCAACTGTCCGGCTTCTGAAGCCATGCTCACCGTGTGGTCGTTTCCCATAACTTGAAAAGCGATCTGGTTAATAACTTCCGGCATGACCGGGTTCACTTTCCCGGGCATAATGGACGAGCCCGGCTGTCGGGCCGGGAGAGTGATTTCGCTCAGTCCGGTTCTCGGCCCGGAGGCCATCAGACGAAAATCATTCGCTATTTTGGACATGCTCGTCATAGTGTTTTTCAAAGCGGAAGAAACTTCCGTGTAAGCATCGGTGTTCTGGGTAGTGTCTACCAGGTTCTCTGCTGCCCTGAGCGGAAGTCCGCTGATGTCGGCCAGATACTCCACTACGAGCTTCGTGTATACCGGATCGGCGTTCAGACCGGTACCGACCGCTGTTGCCCCCATGTTGATTTCGAACAGATTATCTTTGGAGCGTCTAATCCGGTTGAGGTCGCGTTCGATCACACGCTGGTAGCTTTTCAGTTCCTGTCCGAGCCGGATCGGAACGGCGTCCTGCAGGTGCGTACGTCCGACTTTGATGATGTGATCGAAATCAGCCGCCTTTTTACCGAATGTATCAGCCATCGTTTCCATCGTCTGTTCCAGCCGGGTCATCCCGGTTACAGCAGCGATATGCATTGTGGTAGGGAAGACGTCGTTGGTCGACTGTGCCATATTCACATGGTTATTCGGATTGATATAATCGTAGTCGCCTTTGTCCCGTCCTGCGATTTCAAGAGCCCGATTTGCGATAACTTCGTTCGCATTCATATTCACGGAAGTACCGGCTCCGCCCTGGATAGGATCTACAAGAAACTGGTCATGGTAATAGCCTTCCAGCAGTTCATCGGCAGCCCCGATGATAGCTTCGCTTATGTGAAGAGGGAGGTGGCCGGCGTCCCTGTTCGCCATAGCTGCCGCTTTTTTGACCATAGCCACGGCCGTAATCATGGAATCATCGAGGTTGTACCCTGTAATCGGGAAGTTTTCTTTGGCACGCAGTGTCTGGATGCCGTAGTAAGCTTCGGCGGGAATCTCTTTTTCTCCGATAGAGTCTGTTTCTGTACGATATAAACGGTTCATGGTATCTTTCCTTTCCCTGTGGATTCTTATTACCCGTAGTGGGCGGTTGTGTAGTTTTCTTCGTCTTCCAGAACATCGGGGCGGTTCCTGTCAGACGGGCTGACAACGACTGCGGCTGATGCATCCCCGAGAACGTTCACGGAAGTTCTGATCATATCCAGAATACGGTCGATTCCTGCGAGCAGTGCTATACCTTCGAGTGGCAGACCGATGGAAGTCATAACCATCGACAGCATAATAAGTCCGGCACTCGGGACGCCGGCGGTTCCGATGGAAGCCAGTGTAGCGGTCAGCACGACGGTAAGCTGATCGATGAAAGTCAGTTCCATTCCAAAGTACTGAGCGACGAACAGCACGCAGACCCCCTGATACAGGGCTGTACCGTTCATGTTGATGGTCGCGCCGAGCGGCAGTACGAAACTGCTGATCTTTTGCGGTACTTTCAATTTTTCTTCGGAATACTTGATCGTCATAGGTAAAGTTCCCGAGCTGCTGGACGTACTGAAAGCCACCATAATGACCGGTATCAGTTCCTTGAAGAAAGTGACGGGGCTCATCTTGCCGAAAACTTTCACGGAAAACGAGTAGACGAGCAGAACGTGCACGAGTGAGCCGACGAGCAGCGCGAGAATGACCTTGAATAAAGGCCACAGTACGGACACCCCGTATTCCCCGACGGTAGGTGCGATAAGGCCGAATATACCGATGGGGGCGAATCTCATTACGACACCGGTGATTTTATACATGACTTCCGCCAGCTGATCGAATATTTGATAAAGTGTACGTGCTTTTTCACCTGCCATCGTGATACCGATGCCGAGGAAGATGGCAAAGAAGATGACCTGCAGCATGTTACCTTCCGTAAGTGCGGCAATCGGGTTGGTCGGCACAATGTTCAGCAGCGTCTCTTTAATTCCGGGAGTTTCCTGGGCAGCGACCTGTTCACCTTCCGGAACTTCAATATCAACTCCGGTTCCGGGAGAGAACAGATTTCCGCTCAGAAGCCCGATGGAGATGGCGACCGCTGTCGTCACCATGTAGTAGGAAACTGTTTTGAAACTCAGGTTCCCGAGCTCTTTCAGATCCCCGGTGCTGGCAACTCCGACTACCAGGGAAGACAGAACGAGGGGAACAATGATAAATTTAATAAGCCTGAGGAAAAGATCTCCGAGCGGCTGTACTACTTGTATGTCAGGTCCGACGAAAATGCCGAGAACAATTGCTAAAAAGAAAGCGATGAATATTTGGAATACGAGATTATTTTTCATAACAACCCTCCAGTCAATATGTAATACACAATGTAAGCGCATACCTACGGATACATACAGAAATCTACGCATACATACAAATAAATCCGTGAATTTTTGAAGGAGAGACCCTGATGATTAAAAAGAAACTGCTGATTGTTATAATGGTTATTGTGATGGTGCCGCTGGCCGGAGAGCTGAAATTTTATCCGTTCGAGGGAAGCTTCCGGGTAAGTTTCGGCACCCCCCTGTTTTTCTTTTTTCTGCTATGGAGGGCGAATCTGCGCCAGGTCACCCTGACACTGGCAGTAGCGACGTCGGTCGTGCTGTTCCGGACGGGACTGGATGTGTACGGGGGATCGGTGCCGCTTGAGGAAGCGTTCTCCACCCACTTTCCGGTATTCTTTTATTACCTCACCTACGGACTGCTGTTCCGTTTCCTGAAGGTTTCAAAGTACTACCATAAACCTGTCCTGGTCGGGCTGTTAGGAGTTTCCCTGGAGATTATGGCAAGTACGGCCGAGATATTGCTGCGAAGCGGAGTCATGGACCAGCCGGTGAATTTCGGAACGATAGGGCTGTTGCTGGAGGTCGCTTTTATCCGCAGTTTTTTCGTCCTTGGTTTTTTCAACATCCTGCTGTATAAACAGGCGAAAACGGAAGAACTGCAGCAGAAAAAGCAGAAGGAGCATATGATGATGGTGCTGTCCGGTCTGTACACGGAGGCCGTTCATCTGTCCAAAACGATGCGGGATGCCGAAACGGTTACGAAAGAGAGTTACGAGCTTTACCGGAATATGAAAGAGGAAAGCGGAAGGGAGGAATCTTCCTCTCTGCTTGTCATAGCGAATAAAGTGCACGAAATAAAAAAAGATAACCAGCGGATCTACGCCGGGTTATCGAACGTGATTTCAAGGGAAAGTGACACTTCCTGGCTGAGTATGGAAGAGATAGGGAGTATACTGGAAAAGGCCAATGCAGCTTATGCTGAGCTTCTTCGGAAAGACGTACGTTTCACTCTCCGTAATAAAACGGGGGAAAATCGTTATCCGACCTACGTACTCCTTTCCGTACTGAACAACCTTATCTCTAATGCCGTAGAAGCAATTGACGCAGAAGGCAACGTGGAATTGATAGTGGAAAGGAAAGGGAGACATCTGGAAGTGACTGTTTCCGATGATGGTCCGGGGATTCCTGAAAGGATGGAGGAGATTGTTTTTGAAGAAGGCTATACGTCCAAGTTTGATTCTGCCGGTGCCCCGTCTACAGGGATAGGGCTGTCCTACGTACGGGAAGTCGTGAAAAAAATGGACGGGAGAATCCGGCTGCTTCCGTCAGTACAGGGAGCTTCTTTTTTAATTCGGATTCCAGAGGAAAAATTAATGGAAATGGGGAGTGACAATGAATTACTTCATCGTGGATGATGATATATCGGTGAGGGCCATGCTCGCCGAGATGATAGAGGATGCGGATCTCGGAACGGTGGCCGGGGAGAGAACCGACGGCCGGGAAGTGGATACTGCACTGCTTGAGGCTCATCAGGTGGATATTCTGCTGATTGATCTTCTGATGCAGGAAAGAGACGGCATAGAGACGATGCGGGAGATCAGCGGAAGCTATACGGGAAAAACGGTGATGATATCCCAGATGGAAAGTAAAGATCTGATAGGGGAAGCGTACTCACTCGGTATCGAATACTACATTACGAAACCGTTGAACCGGATCGAGGTGGTCAACATTCTGAAAAAAGTTAAGGAAAGACTGGTGCTGGAGCGATCCATAGAAAATATTCAGCAGTCTCTGCAGGCGGTAACGGGAAAAAGCGCCGGAACCGGGAGTGCGGCTGCTTCCAGAAGCATTAAGGAAGAAGGATACAAAGTACTGGTGGAACTCGGAATGGTCGGGGAGAACGGCTCCAGGGATCTGCTGGATATCATCTATTATCTGGATCAGAATAATATGACGGGAGGAGAGGAAATAACTTCCCTGAAGAATGTCTATCAGAAGACGGCTGCCGACAAGATGAAAGAAGGAGCGAAGCAGCCAGGTCTGCAGCGGGAAGTGAAAGCGGCGGAACAGCGCGTCCGGCGGGCTGTACATCAGGGTATTTCGCACATCGCCTCGGTCGGACTGGATGATTTCAGCAATCCTGTGTTCAGTAAATACGCTTCGACATTTTTTGACTATGAACAGGTACGGAAGAAAATGATGGAGCTTGAGAAAGAGAAGAGATACAGAATAAGAGTCGATACGAAGAAATTTATTCAGATGCTGTACTGGGAAGCAAAACGCCGGATGCAGACGTAAAAAAGCTGAGACGAGGGGGGATCCCTGTCTCAGCTTTTTGTTTGAACTCAGTTGTTGGCGGAGCCTTTGGATAGTTCACCCATAATATAGCCTGCAATCTCATCGGACCCCTGCAAACCGATATCACCTATACTTACGACACCGCTCACTTTATCTTCATCTACTACAAGAAGGCGGCGGATTTGGTGATCCTGCATCAGACGCGCCGCTTCCTGTACTTCCATATCGGAAGTAGCCGTAACGACTTTGTCCGTCATAATGTCTGAAGCTTTTACATTTTCCGCGGATCCTTTAGCCAGGCCGTTCACTACGATGTCACGATCCGTAATTACACCTGCGTACTTATCCTGCTCTGTAATGACGACAAAGCCTACCTCTTCTTCTTTCATGCGTTTTGCTATAGTTGTCAAAGTGTCGGATGCCTCACAAGCTACTACCTCGGTATTCATATAATTCTTAAGTTCTGGCATGATTCCTCCACCTTTCTAATTGAATAATTCGCTTTCCACTTAGAAGTTTTTACTTTTTATGGGTATTTTAAACAATAAATCCCGGGCTTTGTTTCGATTCCTACAAAAGTCAGGGGGGTTCTTGAAAAAGAAATTGAGTTTCTCCTGTTCATTTGAAATAATTGTAACTAATGAAAAAGCTGGAGGAAGAAAGGAGAGGAACGAAAATGGAATTCGATTTTTTCTGGATAGCAGTGGGGATAGCCTTTGCCGGATATTTTATCGGGGAAGGTCTTAAAAACTTCAAAAATCCCGAGTCCGGTGATTCGTTCAGTGAAATCTTCAGGGAGGAAGAAGACTACAAGTTAATAAAGGAAAAAGATGTACATTACTACATAGGTGTATCAAAAGAAGATGCCAAAACGCTGCTGCAGGAGTACCCGGATATTCCGCACGTTACGATCAACGATAAAATTTATTATCCGAAGGCTCAGCTGCACCAATGGTTGAAGAGTATTGGAACGTAACCTGAAGAGCGCAAGATGACAGGGAGGGAGCTTTCATGCTGAAAAAAAGTTTGCGGTTCAGCATCATATTCTTTACGGTCACCACTATATGGCAGTGGGGCTTTGAATCGGCGATTTCGTGGGGGGAGAATATAGCGAGCGCATGTGCAAGTTTTTTCATTTACTTTCTGGTAGAGTTGTCCGCGAAAGATTATGACAGGCAAATAAAAAGCGAAAATAATGAGCTTTAAATAAATTGAAACGCGTCCTCTTTTTAATCGTATGCTAAGAAAAGCGTTTTCTCACAGGGGAGGCTCAGGCTATATGGAAGTGTTTTTGATGTTAATTTTTGCAATACTTCTACTTTTCGGTTTTAACCGGCTGATGGGTTACAAAAAAGGTAACATCACGATCGATTTTGACGATAGATATGTAAATCACAAGAAGTACGTAGAAGCTATACAACAGGAACTCGCCTCACAGGGAAGGCAAGTCAGTTATAAAGGTAACCGGAAGTTTATTATAGATGGCCAGTCCTACATTTTCATGGAGCAGAATATTTCCATGGGCGGTGTGCCTCTCCAAAGGACGATTCTTAAACCTAAAAAATGACAGCCTTTTAGCTCGCAGGAATTGAGAAGCAGAAAATGTCTGCTAATCATTTAAATAAGGCATGCCTGCTGGTTATAAACAAGATTTCTGGATACAGGAAAGATCCGATAACGTAGAATTTAAAATAAAAACACTATCCAAAGGAGGATAAAAAAATGACTTTTTCTATTACAGCAAAATGCAAAGAGACCGGACAGTTTGGAGTAGCAGTATCCACTAAAGTACCGGCGGTGGGGGCTCTATGTCCATTCACCGCACCAAAAACCGGAGCCGTAGCCACCCAGTCTTTCGTCAATCCTTACATCGGAATTAACGGTATCCGATATCTTGAGGAAGGTTTTTCCGCAGAGAAAGCGAAAGAAAAGGTTTTAAAAGAAGATGCACAACCAGCTATCCGGCAGTTCTGTATCGTGGACAAGGATGGAAACAGTGCCGCTTTTTCAGGAGACTAATGCGAAGGATGGTATGGACACCGGGAAGGAGATCATTTTGCGGTAGCGGGAAATATGCTCACCGGACCCGAGACGATCCAGGCGATGTATGACTCTTTTCTGGAAACCGAAGGTAAACCACTATCCGAAAGGCTTATTATGGCTTTGCAGGCCGGCCAGGATGAGGGAGGGGACAAGCGTGGCCGGCAGTCAGCTGCCGTGCGCGTTTCGGACACTGAAGAGTACCCTTTAGTCGACCTTCGGGTTGATGAGCATCCTGACCCTGTGAAGGAGCTGTACAGAATTCATCAGGTAGCGGAAGAAGAACTGTTCCCTTTCGTCGGGGATCTTCCCACTAAAGATAACCCTAAAGGAAATTTCGATTCTTAATACAGAGGAAGCTCCGATAAGATAAGAAATAAAGTGGTAAAGGGAGTGTTTTCGTTGTTAATTAAACCGCAAAAACTGAAAGCAGGAGATAAAGTGGCAACAATAAGTACATCTTCAGGCATCGCCGGTGACCCGGACATCCGATGGCGATATGACCAGGGCGTAAAAAGACTTGAAGAAGTGTTCAATTTAGAAGTCGTTCCTATGCCTAACAGTCTAAAGGGCTCTGAATATATTTACGAGCATCCGGAAGCACGTGCGGAAGATTTAATGGAGGCGTTCAGAGACGAGACGATCAAAGGGATCATTGCCAATATCGGAGGGGACGATAGTGTGCGTCTGCTGCCGTATATCGACTTTGAAGTCATCCGGAATAATCCTAAAGTTTTTATGGGATTTTCGGATGTAACAGTTTCTCATCTTTTTTGCCATAAGGCGGGCTTGTCCTCGTTTTATGGACCTGCGATTTTGACCGACTTTGCGGAAAATGTGGAGATGGACGCATATACAGTGAATATGCTGAACCGCACACTTTTCTCCGAAGAAACTATCGGTAACATTCCTCCCGCCAAAGAGTGGACGAGTGAACATTTGGAGTGGGAGGAGGCGAACAAAAACATCCGCCGTAAAATGCAGACAAACTCAGGATATGAAGTTCTGCAGGGCTCCGGCATAGCGCGGGGCAGACTCATCGGCGGTTGTATCGATGTTCTGGAAATGGTAAAAGGAACGGAACTCTGGCCGAAGAAGGATGCGTGGACGGGAGGGATCATCTTCTTCGAAACTTCCGAAGAAAAAACTCCGCCTGAGGATATAAAACGCTGGCTTCGTAATTACGCAACCCAGGGGATTCTTCAGAAGGCCGGCGGCATCATATTCGGTAAGCCGAAAGATGAGACATATTATGAGGAATATAAAGAAGTTATTTCCCGGGTAATGAAAGAGTATGACCTCGAGAATCTTCCTGTGCTTTATAACTTGAATTTTGGCCATACGGAGCCGAAATTTCTCCTTCCTTATGGAGCGCAGGCGGAAATTAATTGCAGTGAAAAAACTTTTTCCATTCTGGAAAGTGGAGTGGAATGACCGGCATTTTATAATGAAAGCAGGGACGGTTTATGAATTTTGGAATAGAAAGTATGACTGAAGAATCAGCTATACGGACGTTGAAGTGGAAGTACAGAGAACCTTACGATTTTTACAATTGTATATTTAATGAAAAAGAGATAAATGAAAGACTGGATGGTTCATACAAAGTCGTTGTCGATGAATACTCGGAAGAAGTTTTTGGGTTTTTTTGCCTGGGGGAGTCGGCCCGCATCCCGGCGGGGCACCAGCACGGGGTATATGACGAGGAATGCGTGGATCTCGGAGTCGGTATGAAGCCCGAAAAAACAGGGAAGGGGCACGGGTTTAAGTTTATGTCCTTTATTGTGGAATACATAAGAGAACATTACGGAAAGGTGTGTATAAGATTGTCCGTAGCTGTTTTTAACGAGCGGGCAATTCGTCTGTACAAAAATTCAGGATTTGAGCTCAGAAGTTCTTTCCTTACCGATACTTCCTCTTTCATTACAATGGTAAGAGAATAAATAATTTTCAAAAAATGATTGACGGTAAAGACGCGAGTATATTAATATAGTCTACATCACAAAAAACTATAAACGTATCTTCTTATCCAGAGAGGTGGAGGGACTGGCCCTTTGAAACCTCGGCAGCGGAACTGATGGAATTCCATCGGAAACCGTGCCAATTCCAGCAGGTGCATCGCACTTGAAAGATGAGAAGAGACGGTTTTCTAAATTTTATTAGAAGACCCCTCTTCCATTTTTCTGGAAGAGGGGTCTTTTCGTTTAAGTAAGGAGGATGGAGCATGATTCAGTTCGAGAACGTTTCGAAAGTGTATGAGCACAACGGAAAAGAGTTGCGGGCGGTGGATGGCGTAGACATATCTATCGAGAAAGGTGAAATTTTCGGAGTGATCGGGTTCAGTGGAGCCGGGAAAAGTACGCTTGTCCGGTTGGTGAATCTGCTGGAGCAGCCTTCCGGGGGCAATATATTAGTGGAGGAGGATGATTTGTCCCGGTTGTCCAAGCCCGGACTCAGGAAAATGCGCAAGCGTATCGGGATGATCTTCCAGCACTTTAACTTACTGGAGTCTAAAACGGTTTTACATAATGTCGCCTTCCCGCTGATCATTTCCGGCACTCCCAAGAAAAAAATAAAAGCCAGAGTGGAAGAGGTCCTTGATTTCGTAGGACTTTCGGATAAAGCACATCAGTATCCGGAAGAACTCTCGGGTGGTCAGAAACAGCGGGTAGGTATTGCCCGGGCGCTTGTTACATCACCGGACATTTTATTATGTGACGAAGCGACTTCGGCACTTGATCCGGAGACGACGAAGTCGATCCTTCAGTTACTGAAAAGAGTACGCGACGAGTATAATCTTACGATATTGATGATTACTCACGAAATGAACGCAGTCCGGGAAGTGTGCGACCGTGTCGCTGTCATGGAAAACGGCCAGGTCATTGAACAGGGGTCCATTTTCGAACTGTTCTCGAATCCTCAGCACCCGACGACGAAAAACTTTATCCAGTCGGTGATGGAGAGCGATATCCCGCCTTCCATCCTCTCGGGTATTGAAGAACGCGGGGGAGGACGTCACGTATACCGGGTCACATTCGTCCGGGAGAAGGCTGCTCAGCCCATCTTTTCGCAGGTAGCCAAAAACTATCAGGTCGAAGTGAACGTTCTTTTCGGACAAATTACGGAACTGCAGGGGATCCCGTTTGGCCAGCTGGTAGTGGAACTGCTTGGGGAAGACAGGGAGATTGTCAGAGCACTGGATTATATACAGCGGACAGTAAGCGTCCAGGAGGTGGAAGCTGATGCAGGTTAATTTACTGGAATTCTGGCCAAAGATTTTGCAGGCCATCAACGAAACATTGATTATGGTAGGGGTGTCACTGGTGGTAGCGGCACTCATCGGTATCCCGCTTGGAATCGCACTTGTCGTTACGAGACAGGGCGGGCTTCTCCAAAATAGCGCATTTTTCAAAGGGTTGAGCGTAGTGATCAACTTCTTCCGATCCATCCCGTTCATTATTCTTCTTGTAGCGATCCTCCCTCTTACAAGGTTTCTGGTCGGCACGTCTATTGGAACTGCAGCGGCTGTCGTACCGCTCGTACTATTTTCAGGACCTTATATAGCAAGGCTGGTGGAAAGCAGTCTTATGGAAGTGAAACCCGGCGTCGTGGAGGCGGCAGAAGCGATGGGAGCCTCTCCTTGGCAGATTATATTACGAGTATATGTACCGGAAGCCTTGAGTGCGATCGTGCTGAACCTGACGATAGCGACGATCGGCTTAGTTGGGGCATCTGCCATGGCCGGCTTCGTCGGAGGAGGAGGTCTTGGAGACCTGGCGATAGCCTACGGATATCAGCGGTTCGAAACGGATATTATGATCGTTACGGTTCTGCTGCTCGTACTGCTTGTACAAATCGTGCAGACATTGGGAAACGTGTTATCCAAAAAAATGAGAAGACAATAGGCGGGAGGATTTATTAAAATGAGAAAATTAATTGTACTACTTGGTCTGGTAATAGCGGCCGGGACATTATTCGCAGGATGCAGTAAGGAAAGTGGGGCTTCGGGAAGTGACGAAGTCGTTAAAGTAGGTCTGAATGGATCCGGCGTACCTATCTGGGAGAAAGTGAAGGAAAAAGCAGCCGAAGAAGGAATTGAAATAGAGCTCGTGGAGTTTTCGGATTACGTTCGTCCCAACATGGCTCTGGCGGACGGGGATATCGATTTGAATGCCTTTCAGACCGTTTCCTACTTCGACTCTTTTATTGAAGAACGGAACCTCGATCTCGAACCTATCGCTACTACAATCATTGCGCCGATGGGTGTGTACTCGGAAGAATATGAAGATGTAAAAAATATTCCGGAAGGGAGTTCTATTGCCTTACCGAAAGAAGCTACAAATATGGGGCGTGCCCTTCTTCTGTTGGAGAAAGCAGAACTGATCGGTCTGCCGGAAGATTTTGACGGGAACGGTTCGCTGGATAAAATAACGGACAATCCTAAGAATCTGCAATTTGAACCGGTCGCAGCTGCCCAGACGCCGCGTGTACTGACTGATGTAGCAGCGTCTGTTATCAACAACGGGGTAGCCGTAGAGGCAGGGTTTGTTCCGGTGGACGACGCTATTTTCATAGAAGATGAGACAGCTGAACCTTATATAAACATTATCGCAGCGCAGGCCGAGGAAGCGGATAAAGAAGTGTATCAGAAAATTGTCGATATATACCAGCAGGAAGATGTGGCAGAACACATTCGTGAAGTGTTCGATGATTCATTGATACCGACGTTCGTCCCTCTCGAAAAAATAGGATGGTAAAGGAGAGTAATTATGACTTTGACGACAGCACACGACTTACAGGAACACATCGCCAGTTTTATTGAAAACAGGAAAGAAACTTATATTACGACGAGTCATGCGATTCATGACAATCCGGAAATAGGAAATGAAGAATTTTTCGCTTCAGGGTTGCTTACTTCTCTCCTTGAAGAAGCCGGGTTCACTATTGACAGGCAAATTCCGGACCACGAAACCGCCTTTTTGGCACGTAAGAAATCGAGCCGGCCGGGCCCTGTTATCGGATATTTAGCGGAATACGATGCCCTTCCCGGCCTTGGGCATGCGTGCGGGCACAATATCATCGGTACGGCATCAACAGCGGCAGCGATTGCTCTCGGAGAAGTGATAGAGGAAACAGGTGGGGAAGTGGTAGTTCTTGGAACTCCGGCAGAGGAAGGAGGGCCGAACGGAAGCGCTAAGGGTACGTTTGTAAGACATGGGTACCTCCGGGACATAGACGTCTGTATGATGGTCCATCCGCTCGGAACTACATCAGGTTCCGCCCCGACGCTGGCGGTGGATCCGGTGGATTTTGAATTTTTCGGGGCAGCTGCCCATGCTGCCAGTAACCCGGAAGATGGGATCAATGCTCTGGACGCTGTGCTTCAGTTATTCAACGGCATTAATGCTCTCAGGCAGCACGTATCTGAAGACGTACGGATGCACGGAGTGATTCTGGATGGGGGAGAAGCCCCGAACATAGTACCGGAATACGCACGGGCCCGGTTTTACTTAAGGGCGAAGACGAGAGAGGACTGTGACCGGCTCACTGCCAGAGTAAAAAAGGTCGCTGAAGGAGCTGCTGCGACAACAGGTTCTTCCTATACTATGACGAAAATTCAGAACGGGGTGGATAACTTCAACGTGACGCCCGCATTTGAGGAGATTTTCAAAGAAAAGATCAAAGGGCTCGGGGAAGATTATCGGCCGCTGAAGAAAGGACTCGGCTCAACGGACGCCGGGAACATCAGCCAGGTGGTACCGACTATCCATCCTTACATCAAAATCGGTGAAGAGGACCTCGTTCCTCATACGAAGGAATTCAGGGAAGCAGCCCGCTCGGGAGACGGTGACGCAGCCTTATTGAAAGGAGCGAAAGCGTTGGCTCTGACAGGAGTCGAGTTGTTATGCTCAGCGAATTTGTTACAGAAAGTGAAGAATGAATACCTTGGCAGGGAGGCGTGAATATTTAGAGGAAAGAAAATCTTCGCCGTTTACTGGGAATAGTAAGCCGGCGAAGATTTTTTAGTTGCTTTTCTGTACTCATTTTAAGGATCAGAAGAGGTAGGGAATATAAACAACGAGCAGAATGATTATCCAGAGGGCGTCTACGAAATGCCAGTAGTAATTGAATATTTTATGTTTCTCCTTAAACAGGTTGAAAGGCAGAAGTCTGCCCTGAACAAGCAGCACGATCATCCAGCCCAGCCCGAACGTTACATGGACGGCGTGAAGACCGACTAATACATAGTATGCAGACAGGAAGTTGTTCGTTGAGACGACGTGTCCTTCGGCAATGAATTTGCGGAATTCTTCTATCTCGAAGTACATGAAGCCGGCTCCGAGCAGAAACGTGATGACCACACCTGCCACTATCAGCTTCATCTTCCTCTCCTTCAGTCCTTTTTCCGAGAGGAGCAGAGTGCCACTGCTCGATATCAGGAAGAGAGAAGCGAACAGTGTCGTCTGCCATTCGAACAGTTCACCCGGGTACGGCCCTGTCTGTGGTGGAGTGTAAATGAGGTAAGTGGCGAACAGTGTCGTGAACATAATCGCTTCCACAAAGAGATATATGAAGAAACCCGTTTTTTTGTCGGCAAATAACTCTTCGGACATTAGCTTACTGCTCATTTTCCTCCTCCTCTCTCTTATATGCCTCCGTGCGTTCATCGGAAAACGCTCTGATGACGAAAGTGCTTAACGACAGGATGCCGCCGAGGGTTTGCACCCACACCCATCCGTAAATGAAGCCGAAACTTAAGATGAATAAGCTCCCGGCAAGAAACATCGGCTGGAACGTTCTTCTCGCAATGGGAGAAGGACGGGGGTTTTTTGCCACCGGTAACGGCTTGTTATTGATTTTCGACCACCAGAACATGTCTCTGCGGTCGATGACCGGCATTCTTTCAAACGGGTGTTCCGGAGGAGGGGAAGGGACGCTCCACTCCAGGGTCCTCCCGTCCCACGGGTCGTCTCCGGCTTTGGCGCCGCTGCGATGGGTCTTAATGATATTCCAAAGGAAAAACAGCATAGATACAGCCATAAGATAGGCTCCGATACTGCTGATGAAATTGTAGGACCACACTCCGTCTTCCTGGGTGTATTCATAGACACGTCTCGGCATACCGTCGAGGCCGGCTAAGTGCTGCAGGAAGAAAGTGAGGTGGAAGCCGATAAGAAACAGCCAGAAATGCCACTTCCCGAGTGTGTCGTCCAGTATTTTCCCGGTCATGATCGGATACCAGTAGTAAATAGCGGCGAATGCTGCCAGTATGGTGGAGCCGATGATAACGTAGTGCAGATGGGCGACTACGAAGTAGGAATCATGGAACTGCATATCCGCAGCTGCCGAACTGAGCATGACCCCCGTCACCCCGCCCATGACAAAGGTGGGAATGAAGCCCAAAGCGAACATCATAGGAGCTTTCATACTTATGACGCCGCGTCTCATCGTGAAGAGCCAGTTGAACACTTTAATTCCTGTCGGCACGGCGATAAGCATGGAAGTGATTGCGAAGAAGGTGTTCGAAAATGCCCCGAGCCCCACGGTGAACATATGGTGCACCCACACCATCAGGGCGAGCAGACCGATTAACGTCAGGGAAAAGACCATGGACGTATAGCCGAACACATTTTTTCTTGAAAAGTTGGAGATGATGTCCGAAAAGATTCCGAAAGCCGGAAGAGCGATAATATAAACTTCCGGGTGCCCGAATATCCAGAACAGGTGCTGCCAGTAGACCGGATGGCCGAGTTCCCCGAGGAAGAAAGTCGCGTCGTAAAGCCGGTCGAACTGAAGCAGCAGTAAAGCAATCGCCAGCACAGGAAAAGCGATCAAAATTAAGAAAGAAGTAATCAGCGTAGCCCAGGGGAAAAGCGGCATCCTCGACAACGTAAGCCCCGGTGCCCGCAGGCGAATAATGGTAGCCATCATGTTGATCGCTGCAAATATCGTGCCAAGCCCGGAAACCTGGAGCCCGAATATGTAGAAATTGTTGTTGGGCCCGGGCGTATAAGAATCGGTCGAAAGCGGAGCGTAAGCGGTCC
This sequence comes from Salimicrobium jeotgali, assembly GCF_001685435.2. NCBI lineage: Bacteria > Bacillati > Bacillota > Bacilli > Caryophanales > Bacillaceae > Salimicrobium > Salimicrobium jeotgali. The sequence continues at coordinate 2,187,668 of NZ_CP011361.2, read as the reverse complement.
ACCCCATGTTCGGCGCAGCATTGAAAAAGAAGGCGAGGAAGAAAATGGTTCCTCCCGTTAAAAACAGGTAGAATCCCACCAGGTTCAAGTAGGGGAAAGCGAGATCGTTGGCACCGATCTGGAGCGGAACCGCTACGTTCATTAACCCGATTAAAATAGGGGTGGCCACGAAAAATATCATCATGGTTCCGTGAGTTGTGAACAGTTCATTATATTTTTCACCTTGAAAGACCCAGAATTCGTTTTCCGGGGTGATAAGCTGGGTCCTCATAAATAAAGCGTCCACACCCGCTCTTAAAAAGAAAAGCATGGAAAAAAGAATGTACAGGGTACCGATTTTTCTGTGATTGGTCGTCGTGGTATAATCCAAAATCGTCGACCAGTACCGGTTTTTAATGATGATATATAGAACAATAGGTGTGATTATAAGTACGCTTAGCCACCCGGCGATGACGTCTGTGGGTACGAATACAGATTTTCCGTTAAACGAGAATTCCATAGTCTCACCTCTTTAACTGTCTATTTTTCTTCACTCAACCATTCTTCGAATTCCTCTGCCGGTATGACTTCGGTATCAAACCTCATATCGGTATGGCCCAGACCGCAGAATTCCGCACATTTTCCCTGGTACGTGCCTGTCTGATCCGGGGTCACCTTGAGCTCGTTTTCCTCCCCCGGAATCGTATCCCTTTTGCCGATCAGGCGCGGCACCCAAAAGGAATGGATAACATCGGTGGACTTCAGATGGAGAACTATTTCACGATCGACCGGCAGAACAAGTTCCTTATGTGTTTCTTTTCCATTTTCATACGCAAACGTCCAGTTCCACTGCTCGGCTATTACGTCTACATGCAGTGTGTCTTCGGAGCCAGCTTCCGTATTTGAAGCCTGGAACGTATACATTACGGTAGGGACAGCCAGAATGGCAAGCAGAACGAAGGGTATGGTCGTCCAGAGAATTTCCAATACACGACTGCCCTCTTCATGTTTTGGAATATCTTTTCTGTTTAAATCATTCTCGCGGTATTTCACTGTAAAAATGATGAAAAGGACACATACAACCGCAACGACAAACATCATAATTCCAAAACTTAGTTTAATCAGGAAAGCCTGGTCAGCTCCTGTCTCACTTACAGGATTAAGCGTCCGGACGTTACAGCCTGTGAGAAATAACATAATCAGTGCAGGAAGCAACTTTTTCATATGCATCTCAACCTTTTCTTCTGAGATTTTAGAAACCTTATTATAAACTGTAGCCTTTGGTGCGGGAGTTAAAACAAATAAAGAGAAGGATTTTCTGCTTAATTTTTCTGTAGGGGTAAACTTGAAAGTCTGTTTCCGAAAAAATAGAAGTTTTAGTACCTGGTCTATAAAGGGAAGAATTCTTGAGAGAAGCAGTAATACTTTATTGTTAAAAGAAACCAGTAGAAATAAGGAGGAGTTCTGAAGTGGGAAGATTAGATAATAAAACAGCAATAATCATCGGCGGTACTTCCGGTCTCGGAGAGGCGACTTCGAAAAAGTTTGCAGAAGAAGGCGCCCGCGTGGCAGTCGTCGGTCTGGAAGAAGAGAAAGGGGAAGCAATCGTCAAAGAGATCAGAAAGGCGAAGGGAGAAGCCGTTTTTGTACAGATGGACGTTACAGATCGCGAGTCTGTGCAGAACGGGATAAACAAAACCGTGGAACAGTTTGGTACGGTGGACGTACTTTACAACGGCGCCGGAGTGCACGACGCTTATAAAAATGTAGTGGAAACGGATGAGGATACGTTCGATAAATTGATGAATGTGAATGTGAAGGGGCCGTACTTGGCAGCTAACGCCGCGGTGCCGATATTCTTGGAAAACGGTAAGGGCACGATTATAAACATCGGTTCTCAATCCACGTTCGTTGCCGGAGCGGGCGGCAACACTTATGTTACGAGTAAACACGCCGTACATGGATTTACAAAACAGCTGGCGTACGACTTCGGCAGCAAAGGCATCAAAGCGAATCTGATTGCTCCAGGATTCATTGATACACCTATGACGAAAGGCATCGATGATGAGAGGCTGAAAGATATTCCTGCCGGAAGAGCCGGGAAACCGGAGGAAATTGCTGCAGCGGCTGTCTTTCTTGCATCGGATGAGTCAGACTATATGCAGGGTGCGGAATTGAAAGTCGACGGCGGCTGGACCGTCGGCCGGTGACAGATATAAGAATAATTAGAGTGCAAAAAAAGGGAGCCGCTGTTTCAGTCGGCTCCCTTTTTAACGTTAGAATCTTATTGCTCCACAGGAGCCAGCTCTTCTTCCGTTACCCACTTGTGGTTCTCCACTTGTTCTTCCGTATCGGTTGTCGTGAAATCGACCATATATACGGTGGTTTCCTTCGCAGAGTCGATAGTGGCTGTAGCTCCTTCCATACCTTTCATATGAGTAGCAGTCATTACCGCTTCTTCGCCTTCTTTCATCGGAGCTTCTCCCGGATTTTCAAATTCCTCATGGATCACCCATTTATGGTTCTTTACCGGGTCTCCCCCGTTCGTAGGTGTATAGGAAACAGTATAGACCGTTGTGTTAAAAGCGCCGGAAATTGTACTTTCCGCACCCTTCATCCCTTTCATATGTTCGGCTTTGATTTCAGCTTTGTCACCGACTGCAAATTCAGGGTCTTCCGCTTTTTTCAGACCAGCCGGTACGGAGCCGTCACTGGACATCTCTTCCGCTGAGTGTCCCATTCCTCCCTCAGTGTCTTCTTTCTGTTCTTTAGTGTCTTCTTTTTGTTCTTCCTGTTCTTTTTTGTCACCCGAACTTTCTGTTTCTTCTGCGGAATTCCCGCATGCAGCGAGTAATGCGGCCAAAAAGAGAGCCATTACACCGAAAATAATGTTCTTTTTCATTTATTAATCCCTCCTGAATCATTAATGTCACGTATATGGTACCTTTTCTATGTGCATTTTTCGTGCACCTCCGGTGACAGAATGGCGACAGTATCAAATGTATAAATGTTGACATATAAGGTCACTTATTTTAGGATATAATTATCTTGAAATCGAGATAAAAAATCTCAGACATTTGAATATGCAGATGAAAACTATCAATTAAAGGAGTTGTAACACATGACAGACGGTTTATTAGGAATTCACCACGTAACAGCGATTACGGACGATGCAGCAAGGAACTATAAATTTTTTACAGAAGTACTTGGTATGAGACTGGTTAAAAAAACGGTGAACCAGGACGACATTCAGACGTACCATACGTTTTTTGCAGATGACGTAGGCTCTCCGGGTACAGACGTCACGTTTTTCGACTTTCCGAACATTCCGAAAGGAAGACGCGGCACGAACTCGATCTCGAGAATCGGTTTGCGCGTACCTGACGATGCGGCACTTAAGTATTATCAGGATCGGTTTGAAGAGTTCGGTGTAAAAAATGACGGCATCCAGGAATTATTCGAAAAAAAAGTTCTTCCATTCGAAGAAGCTGACGGTCAGAGATTCCAGTTGTTTTCCGATGAAAACGATAATGGCGTAGCGCCAGGCACGCCATGGAAGAACGGTCCGGTTCCGGAAGAAAAAGCCGTATACGGTCTTGGTCCGATTGAAATCACTGTAAGCTATTTCGATGATTTCAAAAAATTGCTCGGTGACGTATACAAAATGAAGCCGATCCGCGAGGAAGAGGACGTAACGCTTCTGGAAGTGGGCGAAGGCGGTAACGGCGGTCAGGTTATCCTGCGGAAAGATGAAACATCACCTGCACGTCAGGGGTACGGCGAAGTCCACCACGTCTCCTTCAGAGTGAAAGACCACGATACTTTGAAACAGTGGGAAGAGAAGTATAATGAACTCGGCATGGGGCACTCCGGAAATGTGAACCGTTTTTATTTCGAAGCCCTTTATACACGCATCGGAGACATTCTTGTGGAACTTTCCACGGACGGTCCCGGATTTATGGGTGACGAACCTTACGAAACGCTGGGAGAAAGTCTGTCCCTTCCACCATTCCTGGAGTCACAGCGCGAACAGATTGAGGCGAAAATCCGCCCTTTCAACACGAAACGTTCCTGAACAGGCAAACGGAAATATAAATATTTCTTTTAAAAGGGAGTTGTTTACAAATGGAACACATTTATAAGGAAAACAAAAAAGGCGCCCCGGTATTTATACTGCTGCACGGTACAGGTGGTACAGAAAACGATCTCGTTCCTGTAGCCCAGTTACTGAACCCTGATTACAATATTTTAGGCATCCGGGGGAACGTTCAGGAAAACGGTATGAACAGGTACTTTAAACGGCACGGAGAAGGGAAGTATGACTGGGAGGATCTCGAATTCCGCGGTAATGAACTGTACGAATTCATTACAGAGAAGGCTGAGGAGTACGGTTTTAAACTGGAAGATGCGATACCTGTCGGCTTTTCGAACGGATCCAACATTGCTATTCAGATGATGCTCAGGCACCCGGACGCTTTCAAAAAAGCTGCGCTTTTTGCACCCCTTTATCCTGCAGACGTGGAAGAGAAACAGGATTTCAGCGACGTGGAAGTCTTCCTGTCTCTTGGTAAAGGGGACCCGATCGTTCCTGAATCCGAAAGTGAAAGAGTCATCAACCTTTTTGAGGAAAGAGGAGCTGACGTTACCACGGCCTGGGTCCAGGGACATACGCTTACAGAAGATGTAGCGCGCAAAGCGAAAGAATGGCTTAATAAGTAAGAGGATCGAATGATCGGACGGAAGTATCTCGTGAAAGTTCCGACGAACACACCGCATCTGCTGGAACGATTTGGACTGTTCACGATTATTTTGTTAGGGGAGTCGATTGTCAGCTTGCTCGCGGTGATGCATCCGGAAGAAGGAGACTGGAGCTCTATCGGATTCTCTCCCGTTTCCTTCGCTATCATCATTTCTATGTGGTGGCAGTATTTCGATAGTATGGAGAAAAAAGTTGATAAGAGGAAAGAAACGGCCGGGCAGATAATCATTTACGGTCATCTGTTCATTTATCTTTTGCTAGGTTTGATCGCTGCACCCATCCGTCTGACGTTTTTGGAAGATGTCTCCTATGTATTTTCTTGAGCCTTCTGGGAGGTTTCCTTCTTATCGATAAATTGTTCATCATACCAAATATCTTAGTTTTTGTGCAGCTGGCGATATTCTTCGCTATCTATGCCAAAGTTACGACCTGATTGCTCGCTGCTTTACGAGTTATATGAGGTGCAAAAAGGGCGTTTTGCCCGTCTCCCGGAGGACGGACAAAACGTCTTTTCTATGCCGTTACTTACGTCAGATAAAATTTTGCACCACTCCGGCAGATATAAGAAGGAGCAGTGGGCGTCTATCTTCCTTTTGTTCCTTGCCCGAGGAATCAGTTTTTGTGTGATAATATTAATGTAGGCGCTATCATAGTTCCTGCCATTTTTATACGATGGTTAACGCTCGCCGCCTGTAAACTGCTGGTACTTCGTTAGTGAGAACAGGATCATGGGAAAAATTTTTCTTCGTACGACAATTTCAGCCGTCACCTCGAATACAGTCCGGCTGACGAAAGGGGAAACAAAGATGTCGTTGCCGCTTGAATCGATGAGAGTGCTTGATTTGACACGCTTACTGCCCGGACCGTACTGCACCCTGATGCTTGCAGATTTCGGAGCGGAAGTAATCAAGGTGGAGGATCCATATAATGGGGATTATGCCAGAGGATATGAGCCGAATCTTGATCAGGACAGCGCTTTTTTTCATTCACTGAATCGGAACAAAAAGAGTATTTGTCTGGATTTGAAAACGGAAGAAGGGAAAGAATACTTCCTGGAACTAGTGAAACGGGCAGACGTTGTTGTGGAGTCTTACCGTCCGGGAGTAATGGAGAGGCTCGGCCTTGACTATGAACAGCTGAAGAAAGTGAATGACCGCCTGATCTATTGCGCAATCACCGGGTATGGGCAGACCGGCCCTTACCGTAATCAGCCCGGCCATGATGTGAATTACATAAGCTATGCCGGGCTGTTGAATCTGACAGGAGAGAAAGAAGGGAAGCCGATTATCCCTTCGGCCCAGATTGCCGATATCGGCGGAGGGGCATTGCCCGCTGCTGTCGGTATTCTGCTTGCTCTGCTGGAGCGCGAAAAATCCGGAACAGGGCAGTTCGTCGATATTTCCATGCTTGACGGAGTCGTATCGTGGATGCAGCTGCTGCTCCCTGCTTTTTTTAAGGAAGAAGAGGAACCGAAGCGCGGAGAACAGATGCTGAACGGCGGGCTGGCCTGTTATGAAGTGTATCAAGCGAAAGACGGAAAATGGCTCTCGGTGGGAGCGCTGGAACCGAAGTTCTGGAAAAACTTCTGCGAAGCCATCGGCCGTGAAGATTTGATTTCACACATCAATTCTCCTCCGGAAGTACAGGAGAAGATGAAGTCGCAGATCAGCGGTATCGTATTGACGAAAACTTCTTCGGAATGGATGGAAGTCTTCCGTGAAGTGGAAGCCTGCGTCACGCCGCTGCTTACCTTTGAAGAAATGATAAAAGATCCACAGATAACTGCGAGAGAGATGATCCGGACGTTCGAGCACGACACGCTCGGTTCTATAAGGCAAATAGGGATTCCTGTAAAATTATCGGGCACTCCTGGGATCATCCACTCCCGTGCACCAAAACTCGGGGAACATACGGATGAAATACTTAAAAAGATCGGCGTGAAAAAATGAAGTTGGGTCGATATAAAAAACAACCCGTGACTTTAAATCGCGGGTTGTTTTCGTAAGAGCTTATTATTCTTCATTCTCCACGTGCCGGCCATAATCGGGTACGGCAATTTCTTCGAAGTTATCGGTCAAATAACTGAGGTTTTTACTGAGTTCGTTATTTTCCATCGGGAGCCCGTGTCCCGTAATAGCGCGTACAGGGTTCAGGTCCCTTAACTTCCGGACGGAGGTATGGGAAGCTTTCCAGTCAGGAGTAAAATAACGGGGAGGACCGCTGATGTCCTTCTTCTGTAAGGTTACATCCATCAGGTTCTCCTGTTTCACTGTAGTGAACGCGTCCCCGGCAATCAGTGTCTGATCTTTTTCTCTCCACAGGGAAACGTGGCCGGGAGTATGACCGGGAGTGTGGATCCACTTCCACTCTTCTAGGAATGGCACGCTGCCGTCATCCGGAAGAGGATAGACCATATCTCCGAGATTTACAGGGTCTTTGGGGAAAAGACCGGACAATTTAGCTACAGCTCCTCCCTGGACGGATGGATCCGGCTTCATATAAGCTTTTTCTCCACGCAGGAAAGGGAGTTCCCGTTCGTGAGCGTATACAGGAACATTCCAATGCTCGACAAGTTCCACGATGGAGCCCACATGATCAAAGTGTCCGTGAGTCAGTACGATAGCCTTAGGGGGATGGTCTTTACCGAAAGTTTCTTCCGCTTTACTGATAATTTCCCCGGACGAATTTGGCGTACCGGCATCAACCAGTACCCAGTCGTCATTTGATTTATTTGCAACGTAGCATAAGTTTACGATTTGAACAGTGTGGTACCAAAGATTATCCGCAAGCTTCTCAAATTTCCCGCTTTCTTTCGACGTTGCCGGGATATTTTTATAGTCTTTTCCGTATTGAATATCATCCTTCATCTTCTCATTGCCTCCTTCACTGCTTCTTCCGGTTATATGTGGATTTCTACCCGCAGCTTTTTCTGCTGAAACATAAGCGGAAACGGTTATCTTCTCAAGCGTAAGGCTTAAGCTAGGGATAGCACCGGAAAGGCTTTAATAATACTGAACATCTCATGATTTCATGTATAATGTAATCACAATAATTGTCCTGCTCTATAAAACGGGAAGTGAGCAGGGGAGAGCGGAGGAATAATATGAGGAAAAGAATAGGGGTCATTATCGGAATTATCGTGCTTAGTCTCAGTGTGTTCCTGATTTTCAGTAATCAGCAGAGCGATACGGAGACCCGGGAGGAGAAAAGCACTTCCGAAAAAGAAAAGGGGGAAGCCGGCGTTCGTCCGGCGGAAATATTTTCCCGGGCTGAAGAAGGAGAGGCCCCCGGTGTGCCGTTTACAGTCGGCGAAACGACCGGTGAAGAAGTGCGGGATAAGTGGGGAGAACCGGAGAAGACCTCCGAGGATAACAAAGAGACTGTGCTGGACTATTCTTCCCGAAATGTGAAAATCGGGATCAGCGGGAATGTGGTAACTATGCTGAAATTGGATAGAAAAGAAGAGAGTCCCCTCGGCGCTGAAAAGCTTAAGTCGTACAAAGAGCCTGACCGGACGGAAGAGAATGAAAGCGGAAAGGGACGGACGCTTGCCTATACGCTTTCCGGAGGACGCGTGCTGGAATTTGTTTTTTCCCGGCCTGGAAATGAAGGGACGGAGAAAGAATTGGACTACGTGACGCTGAGTGCAGACACCCAGGAAGCGGACAGTGCAAAAATCAGCAAAATGAGCCTCGAGGAAAAGATTGGTCAAATGATTTTCGGCGGTGTCAGTGGTACTGAAATGAATGAAGAAACGAAAAAAGTTATTGAAAAATATCACGTGGGCGGTCTTATCCTGTTCGGCAATAACATTACGAGTGCTCCTCAGACCGTCGATTTTCTGAATGAGATGAAGCAGGTTAATGAAGGCAACCCTTACCCGCTTCTGCTCGGAGTAGACGAAGAGGGGGGACGGGTCTCACGAATGCCTCCGGAAGCCGCCAGCCTCCCGCCAGGCGGGGAAGTAGGAGAATTGAACGACCCTGAACTCGCTTTTAAAACCGGGAAAATCCTCGGGATGCAGATGAATGAACTCGGCTTTAATCTGGATTTCGCCCCTGTTCTGGATGTGAACAGTAACCCGGATAACCCTGTCATCGGAGACCGCTCCTTTAGCAGTGACCCGGAAACCGTGAGTAAGCTCGGTATTCAGGTAATGAAAGGAATTGAAGAGCAGGGAGTGATACCTGTTATCAAGCACTTCCCGGGGCATGGAGACACAAACGTGGATTCCCACCTGAACCTTCCTAAAGTCACAAAAAGTTACGAAGAGCTGAAACAGATGGAACTCGTACCGTTCAAACAGGCTATCGAAGCGGGAGCGGACGTTACCATGACCTCCCACATTCTGCTGCCGGCATTCGACGAACAGTACCCGGCTTCAATGTCCGAAGCGGTGATTACGGACGTCCTGAGAGAAGATCTCGGTTTCGGAGGTGTAGTTGTTACGGATGATTTAACGATGGGGGCCATCACGAATGAATACAGCGTGGAAGATGCGGCTATAGAGACGGTGAAAGCCGGCGGGGACCTGCTTCTTATGGCGCACGATTCCAATTTGATTTCCAATGTTTTTAATAAATTAAAAGCGGCTGTTGAGAACGGGGAACTGTCGGAAGAAAGAATAAATGAGAGTGTCGAACGCATCGCAGACTTGAAGGATAAATATCAGATTACCGGGGAACAGACGCCTCCTCCTGAGTTTCAGCCTGTGAACCGGAAAGTGGAGGAGATTCTTGAACAGGTTTCCTGACGAACAGTATTAAAAAGTTCTGCGGTGGGAAAAGAAAAAAGAGAGGGAAGTATTAACAATCCGATGTACAGCACTATAATTACGCAGGAGTTTTTTAAATTGCGAACCGGGAGGAAAAAGCATGAAAGAAATCATCTTATCCACCGAAAGCTGTGCCGACCTGCCAAAGGACTTGAGAGTGAAATACAACCTTTACACAGTTCCTATGCATATTATTATGGATGACAGGGATTATCCGGACGGCTCTCTCCCCGTAGAGGAAATCTACAATTATTATGAACGCACGAAAAGTATCCCTTCTACTACAGCTACGAACATACACGAATATGAAGAACTTTTCACAGAAATCCGGAAGACACACCCGGGATGCGCTATTGTTCATATCGGTTACACCTCGAAGGCATCTTCCTCTTTTCAGAATGCCGTTATCGCTACGGAAGAGTTTGAGGACGTACACCTCATCGACGCTTTAAATGTAACAGGAGGACTTGCTGCAGTTGTACTTCGCGCCGCGGAAATACTACGGAATGAGCCGGAAACAGAGGCAGAAGAGCTGATGGAAAGGATAGAACAGACGGTACCTAAAGCCCGGCTGTCTTTTATCCCGGGGAGTCTTGAGTTTCTGAAAGCAGGCGGCCGGGTGAGCAATGCAGGGTCACTGATCGGAACTCTGTTAAAAATAAAACCCCGGATAGATCTGAAAAACGGAAAATTGATTTCGACGAAGAAATATCGGGGAAACATGAAAGGTGCCGGAAGAAAACTTCTTCATGATTATTTCAGTGAATACGACATGGATCCTGATCAACTGTACTTCATTTACTCGGTTGGTCTGGACGAAGAAACCAGGGGGATGTTAGAGCAAATAGCTGAAAATTACGGTTTTCGAAATATCAGATGGATTCAGGCGGTCGGCATGATCTCCACACATTCGGGACCTGGAGATTTCGGGGTGGCCGGCCTCGAAAAATAAAATCGGGGGATACAAGTCAGGACAGTCGTCCCGGCTTGTATTTTTTTCGTGACCGTTGAAGAAGAGCTGATTCGGGGAACGGTTTTTTTACCTGAAAGGAAGTATAACCCGGAGCAGCTCCCTCCGATTAAGAAGGTTTCCTGATGTTTAACATTTGCAGAAACAGGAAAGACTGTCCTATGTAGATAAGTGCAATATATTCAGTGAAAGTAAAGGAGACTTTTGTTATGAAACGATATCTTAAACATTATATTAACGGGGAATGGGTGGAGTCCACCGGTTCTGAAACGACTGAAGTCATCAACCCTGCTACCGAAGAAGCGTTCGGAGAGATAAGTCTCGGCACGAAAGAGGATCTGGACAAAGCAGTGCAGGCTGCACGCGATGCGTTCCCTCACTTTTCACAAATGCCTAAAGAGGAAAGGGTGAAAATGCTTGAGGACATTGCCGAAGAGTACAACAATCGCAAAGACGACATTATAGACACGATTACAGAAGAACTCGGTTCTCCCGTCGAAGTTTCCGAGAAAGTGCACTTCATGATGGGGTACAACCACTTTGCCCAGGCAGCGGAATCACTGAAGAGTTTTTCGTTCGTCGAAGAATATGAAGGACACACAAGAATGAAGGAAGCCAGTGGTGTCAGTGGTCTGATCACCCCGTGGAACTTCCCTACGAACCAGACATCGACGAAAATTGCCAGCGCTTTTGCTGCAGGCAGCCCCGTTGTATTGAAGCCGGCGGAACAGACGCCTTTTGCAGCTTTTATCCTTACAGAAATATTCGATAAAGTGGGCGTTCCAAAAGGTGTGTTCAACCTGGTGAATGGTACCGGGGAAGTTATCGGGGACGGTATAAGTTCTCATAAGGATATCGACTTCGTTTCCTTCACCGGGTCGGGAGCCACGGGTGAGAAGATTATGAAAAATGCAGCAGAAAACATTACGAATATAGCGCTTGAGCTTGGAGGGAAATCTCCATTGATCGTGCTTGATGACGCAGATGTGAAAGATGCCGCCCGTACGGCTCTTACACACATCACGAATAATACCGGTCAGGTATGTTCAGCAGCTACAAGGACCCTTATTCCTTCTTCGATGAAGGACGAATTTGAGCAGGCGATCAAAGATGTGCTGCCTGAATTTAAAGTAGGAGACCCGCATGAAGGAAATCATATGGGACCGATCGTATCTCAGAAGCAATGGGACACCGTCCAGTCCTATATGGAAAAAGGAACAGAAGAAGGGGCCACTCTTCTCGTCGGCGGCCCGGGGAAACCTGAAGGTCTTGAGCAGGGCTACTATGCGAAGCCGACTGTCTTCACGGATGTGGATAATGGCATGGTCATCGCACGTGAAGAAATCTTCGGACCCGTCATGTGCGTTCTTACGTACGACTCCCTCGATGAGGCTATCGAAATCGCCAACGATACGGAATACGGTCTTGCCGGTTACGTGTACGGGAAAGACAAAGAGAAATTAAGGAAAGCTTCTGCAGGTATACGCGCCGGCCGTGTTAAAGTCAATGATACGAAAGCGGACTTTGCTGCACCATTCGGCGGCTATAAACACTCAGGCATCGGAAGAGAATGGGGAGACCATGGTATTGAAGAATATCTGGAAGTAAAAACCATTCTCGGGTACCCTGAAAAATAACATCCGGGAAACGGTCCCTTCGCATCGAAAAGGCTGCAGGGGCCTAATGAAAAAAAAGAGTGATTTTCTTATGTCTTAAAAGAAAATCACTCTTTTTGTATAGCAGGATGTTAAACCGGCAGGAAAGCTCTCCGGGATATTTCCCCGGAAATATTTATGACTGTCTGACGGGTATGGTTTCCCAGTTCAGCTGATCAGCCACTTTTTTAAGTCTCGGTTCCGGCTGTACTGCGACCGGATTCCCCACAGCTTCAAGAACGTCGAGGTCGGAAAAACTGTCTCCATACGCATAACTGCCATTCCAGTCGATGACAGCCGGGCGGAGATGTTTCATCACTTTTTTCATCTTCCGGTCCCCGTTCACGTGCTGGATCCGTTTTTTATGGTCAAGGTACCCTCCTTTGTAAGGAACTTCCGTGCCGAGTACGAGATCAAACGGGAGGTCGTTTGTAATCGTTTCAAGCATCGGTTCGAAGGCTCCGGAGACGAGCACCGTATAATCTCCCCGGTTTTTATGCCACTCCAGACGGTCGAGCACTTCCCGGTTCAGTCTTTTTTTCATCTGATTCGCAAGCTGGGCGAAAAATTTATCCACGTCTTCACGGGACGTTTTCTTGAAAGAAGAGATATAACTTCTCATGGAGTCTTCCTTCATTTTTCTTTCGGGATAGAGTTTCAGTTTGTAAGCAGTGTACATAGGGGCTATTTTTCTCATGAAAGTGTTGTATTTTCTATGATGCATCGGGTGGGTCTTTAGATGGGTCATCATAAGCGGGAAGGTTTCTTCCGGAAACAAAGTGCGGTCAAAATCGAAAATAGCTACTCTCATCAGAATCCTCTTTTCGTTTATAGTGATACTAATAGTATAGAAGAAGAGGAAGTTGGAAATCAAACAAAGGAGAATACAGTATGGATTATGAAAAATATATGGAAGTTACCAAAATCGAAGAAATCGGAGAAGGGATGAGGGTGTGTCTGGACTTCGTGGATATACTAAAGCCTTCTGACGGTGTGTTTGTAGGGAATACGGGGCACGGCTATATTAAAGTTCTCGCAGAGAATAGAGAGTCGGAAGGTTACCCCGCGCGTCCCTTCCGGATCAATGCAGGAGCGCTGCATCAGTACGTTCGCCAGGGTGAACAGACGAAATACCTCCATGAGTGCCAGGCGGGCGAGGAGGTCAGCGTTACGGATGGGGAAAAAGAGCGGATGATCGCTCTCGGCCGCGTGAAAATAGAAAAACGGCCGCTTTTACGAGTGGAATGTACGGACGGGGAAAAGCTCATCTCGGCTACTTTACAGAAATCGGCCAGTGTATATGTCAGTGAGAAGGAACAAGGGGAATGGCCTTTACTGGAGCTTAGGATCGGGCAGAAAATTCTCGCTATTTCAGATGAGCCGGGGAGGCATCTCGGTACAAAAGTGGACGAAGAAATAATAGAGAGGTGAAAAATTCTGGAGAATGTTTTTTTGCCATGCTGCTGAGGTAAACAGGGAACAAAGATTAAATAATAAAAGGAGGTTTATACATGGCTATAGAGATAGGTGAAGAGGCACTGAAGCAGAAACATAACCACAAAAATGTGGAAGTGCTCGATGTCCGCACGGATGAGGAAGTGAAAGAAGGAATGATTCCCGGAGCTATCCATTTTCCTTTGGATGAAGTAGAAAGCAGGCTGGATGAACTGAATAATAACAAAGAGTATGTGACGGTTTGTGCTGCAGGCCCCCGCAGTGCCCAGGCGGCAGATATTCTTACAGAAAACGGAATACAGTCACAAGTGCTGAAAGGCGGCATGCGCGACTGGAGCGGCAGCATCAGTAAGTAGGATCTTTCCAAGTTCATAGATTCAGCCTCAGGTGCATTCCTGGGGCTTTTTTTATCCGGGAGTTTCTTCGGCTTAAAAACCTTTTTTTAGGAAAGATGTTTAATCATGTAAGTGAGAGGGGAATGTATAGTCGTTCTGCTTAAATGAAGTAACGAAAATATATATTAGGAGGATTCTAATGGGAAAGAAAGGTCTTATTGATTACAAAATATTTATACCCTCTTTATTAATCGTAATCGCCATAAGTATTCCTTTTGCCATGTACGAAGCAGAGTCACTGGAGCTTTTGAACTCCATTTTTGATTCGATCGTTACTTCGTTTACGTGGGGATATCTATGGTATGGAATTATATTAGTTGTAGCAGGCTTGTATTTGTCTTTTTCAAAATACGGAAATGTAGTGCTCGGTGATCCTAAAGAAAAACCACGGTTTTCGTTATTCGAGTACTCATCTATACTTATTGCCATGGGCCTCGGGTCCACTATCATGCGTACGGGTATGCTTCAGTGGACGTCGGTGGCCAATGATCCGCCGGCCGGAGTCGAAGCGGGATCCCCGGAAGCGATACTGTGGGGGAATGCTTACAGTATGTTTCTGTGGGGATTCCAGGTATTTGCGATATTCGTTCTGATCGCCCCTGCCATGGGTTATATTCTGCACGTGCGTAAGCGTCCGCTTATGCGTGTATCGGAAGCATGCCGGTCTTTATTCGGAGATAAATTTTCAGATGGAATCGGTGGAAAAATATTCGACATACTGTTCCTGATCAGTATTCTTTCCGGTGCTGCGGTTACTCTCGGTCTGGGAGCTCCAATCGTGACGTACAACCTGGCTCACCTTATGAATATTGAAATTACGTTCACACTAACGCTTATCGTTACTATCGTCTGGGTGTTTTTATTCTCCCTCAGTGCCTATGCAGGTATCGAGAAAGGGATCAAGAGGCTTAGTACGCTTAATATGTATCTTGCCGGAGCGCTAGGTCTGTTTATTATTTTTGCAGGTCCCGGTATATTCATTCTTAATTATTTCTCCGACAGTGTATCTTTCCTGATCTCGAATTACATTAATCTTTCATTGAGCACGGATTCCGTCCATGAAGGCGGAATGTCCCACGTTCAGAGTAATACTGTCTTCTTCTTTGCCTACAGTGCAACGTGGGCGATGCTGCACGGTGTGTTTGCAGCTAAAATTTCTCGTGGCCGCACAGTCAAGGAAATGATTCTTACCTATTTCCTGGCGCCGACTCTGATCTCATGGATAGCTACCGGTATACTCGGCGGCCTTGGAGTGTATCAATACCTGAACAAAGATATGAACATTCTGAAGCTCGTCCAGAACGAAGAGAGGATGGCTGCGATTCCCGAAATACTGTCTACTCTGCCACTCGGGTGGCTTGCTATCACTCTTTTCATGATCGTTGCCCTGATTTTCCTTACGACGACGCTGGACTCCACGACTTATACCGTAGCGGCTTATACAAGTACGCGCGATATGAGTAAATTCGAACCGCCGAAAACGCTCCGCATCATCATAGCTGCGATTATTACCGTAGTAGCTTTAGTATTGATGCGTATCGGCGGTCTGCCACCGCTCGAAGTCGTCTCCGGTCTGATGGGACTCCCTATTATAGTCATCCAGTTCATTCTCATCTGGGCAGCTATAAAAATGATGAACGAAGACGAGGCATTCAAGTATAATATAAGAAAATGAGGCAGCGTCTCCCCGATACTTCAAAGGTATCGGGGAGTTTTTATAAAGCCAGTGGTTTTGCTGTAATAACGGCTTTTTACAGACGGGACAGCTTCAGGATGTAAAGTCCGGGCAGAGGGAGGAGTATATGAGAGATTTTCTATATGACCGCCTGTACATTTTTTATTCAGCGGTATTTTTACTGAATATCATACATACATTCACCGAAAACGACACGCTTTATTTCGTTATCGGCGTTTTGAGTATTCTGATGATTTTACTTGCATTTCCGAGAGCATCACGGGTGTTTCGGGTTCTCGGCACGGTACTGCTTACAGCCGGAGGATTTTTCTTCCTTTCGGGCTCTCTTTCACTTGGGGATATACCGGGGTTATTCGCCGGAAACGTCGGACTGCTGCTTCTCTTATCCGTGCTGCCGTGGATGAACAGTGCCGTGAAAGCGGGACGCTACAACAAATTGCTTAAGGGCCTGCTGCAGTCAGGGACAGGGACACTCGGGCAGCTTTACGGAAGAAGCGAAGCGACGATGGTGTCGCTGGCTGCTTTTCTTAATCTTTCCTCGGCCACGATCTCCCAGGACCTATTGAAAGAACAGTTAGGCAGGTTCAGCCCGGACGTGAGGAACAGCTTCGTTTCTATGGCTACGTTACGCGGCTACTCTCTCGCACTGCTGTGGAGTCCGCTTGAAATTTTACTGGCAACCTCTATTTTCATTACCGGAGCAGATTATCTGCAGGTGCTCCCGTGGATGCTGCTCATTTCTTTGGCCGGTTTTTTTCTGGATACACTGGCGGGTCGCCGGAAGTTCGGGAATTATGAACTGCAGAAGGAAACAAAACAGAAAAACAGTTATGGAAGAGGAAAGTTGAAAGGGTTTATTCTGGCACTCGTCCTGTTTTTAAGTACGGTGGTATTTCTTGCGAATGTCATCAACTTTGAATTTCTTTTCTCTGTGACTATTGCTATCGTACCCTTTGCTTTTCTGTGGAGTACGATTTTGAAAAGACGGAAAAGTTTCTGGTTAATCGGATGGTCGGCCTGGAAGCGGCACACGAATCATCTTGATAACTTTATAGTGCTCTTACTGAGCCTTTCCGTTTTAACAGAGACGCTGAACGCCTCTCCATATCTTGAACTGCTGCAGCAGCCGGTCATCGCCTACAGTGATTCTCCTGTAGTCATTATGATCATCATTCAGCTGACTTTTCTGCTCATGACACTTGCCGGAGTTCATCCACTTGCTACTATGGGGATATTCGGAGGAATCAGCGGACTCCTTATGGAAGCTCTGCCTCCTGTCACTCTGGCCGTTCTGTTATCAAGTTCGGCAATCGCTACCGTCCCTTCCGCTCCGTACGGATTGATTGTTACCATCACTTCCGTCAACTTTCATATGAATCCTTACCGTATCGTCTGGAAAAACCTCCCCTTTACAATTATTTGTGGAAGTATCGGTACTGCCGTCGCTTTGCTGACAATGATCGTGCATTAGTATAGATATATTTGAAAAGGGGTTGCTATTTGATAATAACGGTGCTATAGTAGTAATTAACTTATTGTTGTTCGGAACGAAAGCAACGAGCATGAGTGTGAAAGCTTGTCGTCTTGAATGCACGTCGTGAGCAGGAATAGTAATACATTGGTGATCAAGAATCACCGCAGGAGGAAACAATATGTTACAAGGTAACGTGAAATGGTTCAACGCAGAAAAAGGTTATGGCTTCATCGAAGTAGAAGGTCAGGACGATGTATTCGTACACTTCTCCGCTATTCAAGACGAAGGCTTCAAAACACTTGAAGAAGGTCAAACAGTATCTTTCGAAATCGTCGAAGGTAACCGTGGACCACAAGCTGCTAACGTTCAAAAATAATTGTTCGTTGCTATAGGAAATTCCCGCGTTCATTGCGAGCGCGGGGATTTTTTTGTTTTCAACAAATCACACGTGTGGCTGCACAAGTTTCAAACGTTTTGAAACAGGTATATGGTAAAACAAAGGAGGCGTTCACTTATGTGTGGCAGATTTACGCTCATCGCTGAGCTGGAAGACGTAAGGGAAGAATTCAAGCTGGATAAAGTGAAGCTTGATAATTGGATGAGCAGTTACAACGTTGCTCCTTCGCAATATATACCTGCCGTTATCCGGAGCGACGGAGAAAAACGGATGGGGTATTTACGCTGGGGACTGATACCGCCCTGGGCAGATGACGAGAAGATAGGGTTCAAAATGATCAATGCCAGGTCGGAAACGGTGGAGGAGAAGAAAAGCTTCCGTAAACCTTTTGAACAGCAGCGTTGCATTATCCCGGCGGACAGTTTCTATGAATGGAAAAAAGACGAAGCGGGGGAAAAACAGCCGTATCGGATTCAGATGAAGGACCAGGGTTTATTCGGCCTTGCCGGGCTGTGGGAGAAGTGGAAAAATAAAGACGGGGAAAACGTATTTACCTGCACGATTCTGACGACGGAAGCGAACGAAGAAATGAGTGATCTTCACCACCGGATGCCGGTAATCCTGCAGCGGAACGATTACGATGCATGGTTTGAAGGGAAGGAAGAAGCTAAAAACCTCCTGACTCCGCTGCCGGATGGTGCCCTCACAATGTACCCGGTATCCAAGCGGGTGAATACTCCTGCAAATAACGATGCTGCTCTTCTTGAAGAAGCGTAATACATCAAGAATATTTCTAAAATTGGCCCTTCCGGAAAAAGACCGGAAGTTTCTTGAACAATTCAGGGAAATGCCATAAAGTAATAGCTAATCGTTATTTGAATGGAGATGGAAAAGCATGACAAGCTATGTGGAAGACAAACTGCACAACTATAAAGAAAAACATAAAGACAGAGCGAGGTTGCTGATCCACTGTCCGGACCAGCCCGGTATCATCTCCCGCGTATCGGATTTTCTCTATACGTACGGAGCTAATATAGTCGCTTCCCATCAGTATTCCACGGATCCTGAGGGAGGGGAGTTTTTCATCAGAATCGAATTTGACTGCCCGGGACTGGAAACGAAGTTCCATCAGATAGAAGCCGATTTTCAGCCTATTGCTGCCGACTTTCAAATGAGCTGGAAGATGGCAGCTGTCAGCGAACTGAAAAACGTGGCCATCTTCGTTTCAAAACAGCCCCATTGCCTTCTGGAACTGCTTTGGGAATGGCAGAGCGGGGACTTGATGGCGAATCTCGCTCTTGTCATCAGTAATCACGAGGATACAAGAGAGATGGTGGAGTCGCTCGGTATTCCTTTCTATCATGTTCCTTCCAATAAAGAAATACGCAGGGAAGCAGAACAGAGACATAAAGAACTTCTCGAAGAGTACGAAGTCGATCTTATCGTGCTGGCAAGATATATGCAGATTCTTACTCCGGAATTCGTGGAGTCCTACCGTAACCGGATCATTAACATCCATCATTCGTTCCTCCCGGCATTCGTCGGAGCAAGGCCCTATGAACGTGCTTATGAACGGGGAGTGAAAATGATCGGAGCGACTTCCCACTACGTGACGAACGATCTGGACGAAGGGCCTATCATCGAACAGGATATCGGTCGCGTCGATCACAGAGATCACGCCGAGGACATGAAAAAAATCGGTCAGACTATTGAACGGAGCGTATTGGCCCGGGCTGTAAAGTGGCACCTGGCGGATCGGATCCTCGTTCATCAAAATAAAACCATCGTGTTTTCCTGACAGAAGACCGTCTTTTCCGTCTCTTTTTCTTTAAGAGACCTAAAGAGACGGTTTTCTTTACAGCTTTGTAAATTTTCTAAAAATTATTTACAATAGAAGAAGTTTCATATGGCAGGGGGAATAATAGTGGATATATTTAAACCGTCCGAGGCGATGGAAAGACTTCCGGAACAGTTTTTCGCCAAACTGACGAAACGTGTAATACAGCTGAAGAAAGAAGGAAGAGATATCATTAATCTCGGTCAGGGGAACCCGGATCGCCCGACACCGGAGAGTATTGTACGTAAGCTGGAGGAGGCTGCGAAAAAACCTGCGAATCATGGGTATATCAACTTTCGCGGACTGCCGGAATTCAAGCAGGCGGCAGCGGATTACTACCGGCGCGAACATCAGGTGGAGCTTGATCCCGAAAAGGAGATTGCAGTACTGTTCGGGGCGAAAGCGGGACTTGTGGAAATCAGTCAGTGCTTTTTGAACCCGGGAGATACGGTGCTACTCCCGGATCCCGGCTATCCGGATTATATGTCCGGTACCGCTCTATCTGCAGCCCGTAACGTCTTCATGCCGCTCCGGGAAGAGAGCGGCTTCCGCCCGGATTATTCAAAACTGGATAAGGAAAGTCTCAAAGCGGCCCGGCTGATGTTCCTGAACTACCCTAACAATCCTACTGCAGGCATCGCCACGCCCGCTTTTTTCGAAGATACGGTAAAGGTGGCCCGGGAGAACGGGATAGGAGTGGTCCATGATTTTGCATACGGGGCGATCGGATATGACGGGGAGAAACCCGTGAGTTACCTCGAAACAGAAGGAGCGAAGGACGTAGGGGTGGAGATATTCACGCTTTCGAAAAGTTACAACATGGCCGGATGGAGAGTCGGATTTGCAGCCGGGAACGAAAAAGTGATTGAACAGATCAACAAGCTTCAGGATCACATGTATGTCAGTCTGTTCGGGGCCGTGCAGGAAGCGGCTGCCGAGGCTCTGACCGGTGACCAGAGTGAGGTACGGGAACTGGTAGCAATGTATGAACGCCGTCGCGACGTTTTCATCCGGACACTTGCTTCCTTCGGCTACCCTGCAGTTCTTCCGAAGGGTACATTTTTCTGCTGGGTGCCGGTGCCGGACGGATTCACGTCGGAAGGTTTCTCCGAATACGCCATCGAGCAGGCGGGAGTGGTGACCGCCCCGGGGAACGGTTTCGGTTCGGAAGGGGAAGGGTACGTCCGCGTCGGGCTTCTTGCTGACGAAAAGGTACTCCGGGAAGCGGCGGAACGTCTCGGCCGTCTGTACACCCGGTTGAAGCCGTGATGTCCTTTTTGCTCAAGATGGCCCCTTGTAGTATAGTTTAAAATAAATAGAAGTATCTAAAAATTCGGAAATACAGAGAGGGGCAGCACCAGATGTCGCAGTCGTCTTTTATGCTGAACAGTAAAATCGCCGAGGTCATTAAAAATATTAATAAAGTGATAGTAGGAAAAGAGGATGCAGTCATTTTAAGCATGGTGGCACTTCTTGCGAAAGGTCATGTGCTGCTTGAGGACGTGCCGGGAGTCGGTAAGACGATGCTGGTACGTACGCTTGCGAAATCGATGAACTGTGAATTCAGAAGAATTCAGTTCACTCCGGATCTTTTGCCTTCGGACGTGACGGGTGTCTCCATTTATAACCCGAAAACGACGGAATTCGAATTCCGCCCCGGACCGATTCTCGGTAATATCGTTCTGGCAGATGAAATAAACCGCACTTCCCCTAAAACGCAGTCTTCCTTACTTGAAGGAATGGAGGAAGCGAATATCACCGTGGATGGCCGTACCGTTCCTCTTAAGCACCCTTTCTTCGTTATGGCCACCCAGAACCCGATTGAGTATGAAGGGACGTACCCGCTTCCGGAAGCGCAGCTGGATCGTTTCCTTCTTAAGCTGAAGATGGGATACCCGTCCTATCAGGAAGAAATGGAGATGCTCGCCCGTTCATCCGGCACGCATCCGATCGATTCCCTGGACCCCGTCATGACGCTCGAGGAGCTCGCTCAGGCGCAGGAAAGCGTGCGGGAAGTCTATGTGGACCGTACTATTGAACAGTACATCGTTTTACTGACTTCCGCGACGCGGGAACATCCGGATGTGTATCTCGGGGTAAGTCCGAGAGGGTCCATGGCCCTTATGAAGGCAGCTAAAGCCTACGCTTATATATATGACCGCGATTATATAGTGCCGGACGATGTACAGTACGTAGCCCGTTTCGTGCTGCCGCACCGCCTCATTATGACTTCGGAGGCTAATTTTGAGGGAAAAACTGCGGAAGAAGTGATTGAAGAGCTGATTGAGGCGACACGTGTTCCCGTACAGAGGAACGTGAGTGAATGAAGCGTAAACTTTACAAAGCGGGAAAAGCCGGGTTCCTTATCATTTTGTTCGGTATTCTGTTTTCTTATGCAATGTTCCAGGGAGGGTTTGTAAGCTGGTTCCTGTTTTACTCGTTCCTGCCTTTTCTGATTTATATGGGAGGGCTTCTTTTTTATCCGCTCGATGACTGGACGGGCGCCAGGACTCTCTCTTCGGGACTTATAGAATCCGGGGAAGCGGTCGAGATAGAGATTGAACTCAGGCGTACGATCCCTTTCCCTTTATACTTTATGAAGGTAAAAGAGAGTTATCCGGAGACGCTCCACCTGGAAGTCCGGTCCGGAGAGGGTGTTGTGACCGGTGACAGGGAGGAGAAAGTGGTGGAAAGAATGATTTTCCCGTGGTTCCGGCGGACGGTACGTTTTCACTACCGCCTCGACCATCTGCCGAGAGGGAGTCATCAGCTGGGGGAGATGTATATCCGTACAGGGGATTTCTTTGGTTTCGTGAAAAAAGAAGCGGCAATTAATGCAGGAGGCCGCTTCACAGTTTACCCTGCGAGCCGGAACGTTTCTTTGTCTTTAGGTACTAAGGGGTTCGGTCAGGGGAAATCTGCTGCTGCGAACGTGAAAGAACGTCACTCGAATATGGTAGCCGGATTAAGGGAGTACGCACCGGGAGATCGGATTTCCTGGGTGGACTGGAAAGCGACGGCCCGTAAAAACAAAATGATGACGAAAGAATTTGAGCAGGAAAAGAGCTCGGAATCCGTACTTGTGCTGAGTACATTATCGTCCCCGGGAAATACTGCCGAGTTCGAAGGGGCGGTGGAGTTCGCTTATTCTCTTATGCTTAAACTCACGCGCCGGGAGACCCGGCAACTCTCTTTCCTTTCTTTAGGGAGAGCAGGGAAATACGTAGCTTCCATCCATTCACGGCGCCAGCAGGAGATGATCCGGTATCATCTGGCTGAAGTATCTCCGGATGAGACAGGTAATTTTGAAGAAGAAATGGCCAAAGGGCACGGCCGGCTTTCGGCTCAGGCAACCCTGATGATCATAAGCACGGACCTCGATGATTCGATAAAGAACAGTCTATTGCGACTGTCTCCCTCGGGAAGGAACGTAGTGCTTTTTGTGATTATGTTTCATAAGGAATGGGATTTTACGAAGCAGAAGCATGTCAGGGAGTTGAAAGAGTACGGGGTCCGGGTGCAGGTGCTGACCGAAAAAGCCTGGAAGAGACCGGAATTTGAGGTGGAAGTATGAAGAAACTGTTGCTGTCGCTGATTTACATCGGTGGGTTTTTCCTTCTCCTTGAATGGTTATGGCCGTTAGGCATCCTTACGAATACCCAAAATGCCGGGGTTTTTTACTTGTACGCAACTTTCTGTTTCTTTTTAGCATTTATGCAGGTCCGCTGGTACATAGCAGTTCCGCTGAAATTACTGGGACTTATTTTTATTCTTGATGGTTTATTTATTCCGGAACGGATTTTCAGCAGCGGCTGGTGGAGTATTCTTTATGAACAGCTCATGTTCAACGCGGAAGCGGTGTGGGCACAGGAATGGTGGGATTTTACCGCTTTTTTCCGGAGTCTTCTCTTTCTCGTGCTGCTGTGGCTCGTCAGTTACCTGCTGCATTATTGGCTCGTAATTGCCCGAAAAGCACTTTTTTTCATTATCCTTACCTTTATATATATCACTGTCATTGATACGTTCACGCCTTATGAGGCTCAGGGAGCCATTATAAGGACATTTATCCTTGCTGCCTTCGTCCTCGGGCTGCTGCAGTTGGAGAAAGAGGTAAGCGACGACGACAGGAAAGAAATCAAATGGAAAACGGCGATCCTGGCTCTGGCTCCGCTTGTGGGTGCCGTTCTTCTCGCTGTAGCCGCCGGTACGGCTCTTCCGAAGTTTTCGCCGCAATGGCCCGATCCGGTTCCCTATCTGGAAAACGTTACCGGAGGTGCGGGAACAGGAGACAGAGAAGGTGGCGTACAGAAAGTAGGCTACGGAGAAAACGATTCACGTCTCGGAGGGGCGTTCGTCCAGGATGATACGCTCGTATTCCAGGCTATCGTCGAGGATCGGCAGTACTGGAGAGCGGAGTCCAAAGATCAGTATACAGGCAAAGGCTGGGAGGATACGCTTGAGGAACCGGTGACGGGAAGGGACCCGGGTGATATCGGGTACTCCCTTTTCGAAGAGACAGTGGAAACGGACCCTTCCCAGGGTTTCATCGATTTCACGGAAGAAGCCGACTTCGGCAAACTCCTCTATCCTTACGGGATGACGACGATAGGAAATCTTGAAAATCCACTGGAAATCGACCTGCATACCCAAACCGGGGAGATGGAGACGAGAAGCGGAGGAGATTCCGTGCAGCCGGCCAGTTATACTTTCGACTACGGCGCTCCCGCTTTCGATTTGCGTCAGCTGAGAGAAGCCGGTGGGGAAGACCCGGCCTCTGTAAGGGAGAAATATTTGCAGTTGCCTTCTTCCGTGACGGAAAGGACGAAAGAACTTGCATCGGAAGTCGTTTCGGAATACGGCAATCGCTATGATAAAGCGAAAGCGGTCGAATCCTATTTCAGCTCGAACGGCTTCGAGTATTCCACTACGGACGTGGAAGTGCCGGAAGCGGAGGAGGATTACGTCGATCAGTTCGTCTTCGAGACGAAAAAAGGATACTGTGATAACTACTCGACGTCCATGGTCGTTATGCTGCGGGCGGAGGGTATACCTGCACGGTGGGTGAAAGGTTTTACCGGTGGAGAAATTAAAGAAACGGATGCGGAACTGTTCGGCGAAAATTTAAATGCATATGACATTACGAGTGCGAACGCACACTCCTGGGTAGAGGTGTACTTTCCGGATATCGGATGGGTACCGTTCGAACCTACGCAGGGTTTCACCAACAATGCGGATTTCACCAGCGGCACGGATACGGATTCCGGAGAGCCCGAAAGAAGTGAGGAAAGCCCCGAAGTGGAAGCTCCTGATCAGCAGCAGGAAGGGAATCCGCAGCAGATCGGGGAAGAGGAGGGGACAGAAGACAGTGCTGAGAACGGGAGAGGAGAAGGTTTTCTCCGTAACCTCCTGTGGTGGATCGTGCCGGCTGTTATTCTCGTGCTTCCCGCAGTCCTTTACGTGACGCGGCTCCGCTGGCTGAGCTGGTACCACGGGAGACGCCTTGCAAAAAACGAAACTCCGGACTCCTTTCAGGCGGCTTATCGTCATCTGCTCGTCGTACTCGATAAAAAAGTGCAAAAACGGGGAGAAGGCGAGACGTTGCGGACGTATGCGAAAGCGATTGACCGCAGATTCGAAACGGTCGATATGCAGCATCTCACCACTCAGTACGAACGACTCGTATACCGCAAAGAGGAGCGTCTGCAGCGCACCGGACTATCAGAATTATGGGAAAATTTAATTAAAAAAGCATTGTCTTGATTCTCGTAAGTTCGATTGTTAGAATGGATAGCAATCGAATAAGCCTTCGTATATCCTCGGCGATACGGGCCGAAAGTATCTACCGGAACACCGTAAATGTTCTGACTATGAAGGCAGGAACGGTGACGTATGTGCTTACTCCTGCCTTCTCTGATCTTAAACCGGGGAGGCAGTTTTTTTATAGGTTCTGTTCAATGATTACTCAAGTAAGAAATAAACAGTCGGGAGAGAGGGAAACGTGATGGAAAAAGTAAAAGGCATGATTCTCGTTCTGGATTTCGGGAGTCAGTATAATCAGCTGATCACAAGGCGTATCCGTGAGTTTGGAGTGTACAGTGAGCTTCATTCCCACGAAATGACCGCAGAAGAGATAAAAGAATTGAACCCGAGCGGTATCGTTCTCTCCGGAGGGCCGAACAGTGTATACGGAGAAAACAGCTTCCGCTGCGATACCGACATTTTTGACCTCGACATACCGATTCTCGGCATCTGTTACGGTATGCAGCTGATCACCTATCAGTTTGGGGGTCAGGTGGAACGGACCCCGGAACGGCAGTACGGGAAAGCGGAAATCTCCGTTAAAAACGATTCCCTGCTCTTTCAGAAAACGCCGGTCGAACAGAACGTGTGGATGAGTCATAGTGATAAAGTGATCGCCGCTCCGGAAGGGTTTCAGGTGGATGCTGTCAGTCCTTCCTGCCCTGTGGCGGCCATCAGCGACAGGGAACGTCGTATGTACGGCGTACAGTTTCATCCGGAAGTCCGCCATTCCGAATACGGTAACGATCTGTTGAGAAGTTTCGTTTTTGACGTTTGTGAAGCGGAAGCGGACTGGACGATGGAACACTTCATCGAACTGGAAGTAGAGAAGATTCGGGCGGAAGTAGGAGACAGAAATGTACTTTGCGGGTTAAGCGGCGGAGTAGACTCTTCGGTCGTGGCCGGTCTTATCCACCGGGCCATCGGAGATCAGCTCACCTGCATTTTCGTCGATCACGGTCTTCTAAGGAAAGACGAAGGGGACGACGTCATGCGTTTTCTCGGCGATGGATTTAACATGAACATTATCCGTGTGGACGCGAAAGACCGTTTCCTGACGAAGCTTGCGGGCGTCGAAGATCCGGAACAGAAAAGGAAAATCATCGGTAACGAGTTCATTGAAGTTTTTGATGAAGAAGCGGCGAAACTTGAGAACGTGGACTATCTTGCTCAGGGGACTCTTTACACCGATATTATCGAAAGCGGCACGGAAACGGCTCAGACGATTAAGTCCCACCATAACGTCGGCGGCCTTCCGGAGGACATGGAGCTGAAGCTGATAGAACCTCTGAACACGTTATTTAAAGATGAGGTGCGCGAACTCGGGACCGAGCTTGGTATACCGGAACATATCGTGTGGCGCCAGCCGTTCCCGGGACCAGGGCTGTCTATACGTATCCTCGGTGCTGTAGATGAGGAAAAGCTTGAGATTGTCCGGGAATCCGATGCGATTCTGCGGGATGAAATCAAGGAAGCGGGACTGGACCGCGACATCTGGCAGTACTTCACCGTCCTTCCTAACATTAAGTCAGTCGGAGTCATGGGGGACGAGCGTACGTACGATCACACGATAGGCATCCGGGCCGTCACTTCCATCGACGGAATGACTTCGGACTGGGCGCGGATTCCGTGGCACGTTCTTGAGAAGGTGTCGACGAGACTGGTGAATGAAGTGAGTCATATTAACCGGGTCGTGTATGATGTTACGAGTAAGCCGCCGGCTACGATCGAATGGGAATAAAAAAGTGAATAAGCAACTAACGTATAATCTTGGGGATAAGGCCCATAAGTTTCTACCGGACGACCGTGAATTGTCCGACTACGTTCTGAACACCGGGGGATATTTCCTCCGGTGTAAGAGCTGAAGTGTGGAAACCCCCGGTTATGCCGGGGGTTTTTTATATGGAAGAATACGTTCAGCGAGGAGAAAATACAGGAGAGAAAAGAGGACAACAATGAAAAAATACTTCCAGTTCGACAAAAACAAAACGAACTACCGTACCGAGTTCATCGCCGGCCTTACCACATTTCTGGCAATGGCCTACATCCTTTTCGTCAACCCTTCGACGCTCGCTCTCGACGGGATTGACCAGCTGCCGGAAGGAGTTACGAGGATAGATAAAGGAGCCGTGTTCACGGCTACTGCTTTGTCCGCCGCTATCGGTACGCTCGTCATGGGTCTGTTTGCGAAATATCCGATCGCCCTCGCTCCGGGCATGGGACTGAACGCCTTCTTTGCCTATACGGTCGTACTCGGTTTCGGTATTCCATGGGAAACGGCGCTTGCCGGCGTACTTGCTTCCGGCCTTATTTTTATCGTGTTAACTGTCACCGGTCTGCGCCAGACGATCATCAACGCTATACCACCTAACCTGAAACTGGCAGTGGGAGCAGGTATAGGTTTGTATATCGCATTTATCGGTTTCCAGAATGCCGGAATCGTCGAAAATAGTGACGCTACTCTCGTACAGCTTGGTAATATTCTGGAGCCGACAACACTGCTTGCAGTCTTCGGTATTTTCGTCTCGGTGATTTTCCTCGCACTCGGCTTTCAGGGAGGCATTTTCTACGGAATGATCCTGACAGCCGTCGCCGGTATGATAACGGGTCTGATTGCAGCTCCTGCGGCACTCGGGGATGTAGTGAGCCCTGCGCCGAGCCTCGCACCTACGTTCGGAGAAGCGTTTCTGCACCTGGATGATATTTTCACGATGCAGATGCTCGGAGTCATTCTTACATTTCTTTTCGTCGATTTCTTTGATACGGCCGGGACGCTTGTCGCCGTAGCATCCCAGGCCGGGTTTATGAAAGATAATAAATTGCCGAGAGCGGGCCGTGCGCTGTTCTCCGATTCGGCAGCCACGGTCGCCGGAGCGGTTATGGGGACTTCTACAACGACGTCCTATATAGAATCCACTGCCGGGGTAGGGGCAGGGGGCCGGACCGGGTTCACCTCGGTCGTTACCGCTCTGTTTTTCCTGCTGGCACTGTTCTTCTCTCCTCTGCTCGGTATCATTACAGCAGAAGTGACAGCCCCGGCGCTGATTATCGTCGGAGTACTGATGGCCTCGTCACTTCGGGCTATCGAGTGGGATCAGTTTGAAATCGCGGTTCCCGCGTTTCTCGTTATTACGGCTATGCCGCTTACGTACAGTATCGCCACGGGGATAGCGATGGGCTTCATTTTCTATCCGCTCACAATGGCCCTGAAAGGCAGGGTGAAAGAGATTCATCCGATTATGTACGGCCTGTTCGTCATTTTTATTCTTTACTTCATCTTTTTGGCTTAACTTTTCACAAGTTGTATACTGGGTGAAAGAAAGCGAAGAAGGAGAAGATGAAAATGGCGAAAAAGAAAAAAGAAAGCAATAAAAAACGTTTCGAAGTCAAAACCGGTGAATCGATTGAAGACTGTCTGGAACGCATCCGGCTTGAAGGATTTGTACCGGTCCGCCGCACGGAAGAGCCGGTATTTGAGGAGAAAGACGGGGAAATGCAGGTAGCAGGAAGAGAAATTGTCTTTGAAGCTAAGAAAATAAATTAAAAGCCGAACATTAGAATTTAATTTTAATTAATAATTCGTATTTCATTGACACATATGGAAAAACACTGGTATGATTTGAATAGAAAAAAGCATAAAACGAACCTCATATAGAGCGATAATACGGATCGTTCGTCTCTACCTGGTCGCCGTAAATGACCGGACTATGAGGGGAGACACCCGGGATACGTACGTCCTGCGGGCACTCCTCTCAAGTCAGGGGGGAGCCGCAGGATATTTTTATGCCGGAAATCGCAGTTTGGAACTTTTAATTCAGGGGGCACAGGTATGGCTGAAGTCGGTGTTATTATGGGAAGTATTTCGGACTGGGCGATTATGGAAGAAGCGTGCACAGTCCTCGGAGAACTCGGAGTTTCTTATGAAAAAGAGATTATTTCCGCTCACAGAACTCCGGAAGATATGTTTATATACGCGGAGAAAGCGAGAGGAAAAGGTCTTAAGGTGATCATCGCAGGTGCCGGCGGGGCAGCGCATCTGCCCGGGATGGTTGCATCAAAAACGACTCTCCCGGTCATCGGGGTACCGGTGGAATCCCAATCGCTGAATGGAATCGATTCGCTGCTTTCTATCGCTCAGATGCCTGGAGGCGTGCCGGTGGCGACCGTTTCCATCGGAAAAGCCGGGGCGAAGAACGCGGGTATTCTGGCAGCTGAAATGATCGGCAGTTTTGATGAAATGACAGCGCGGGCTCTGGAATTATACAAACAGGGACTTAAAGACAAAGTGGAAGATATGAGGAGGGAACTGCATGAACGTCATTGAACCCGGCGGAACGATCGGAATTCTCGGCGGCGGCCAGCTCGGACGGATGATGGCGACAGCGGCTAAACATATGGGTTACCGGATTGCGGTGCTGGACCCTGCCGCGGACTGTCCGGCAGCTCAGGTGGCGGATATACATGTAAAGGGGGAGTATGACGATCTCGGGGCTGCCGGGGAACTCGGCCTGCACTCCGACGTCGTGACGTACGAGTTCGAAAACGTGGATGAGCGCGTATCGCAGTTTTTTGAGAATGAAGGAAAACTGCCTCAGGGCACTCTCCCTTTGGCTGTTTCACAAAACCGCGGGAAAGAGAAAGAATTTGCGGAAAAAGCTGGTATCCGCGTGCCTGCTTACCGGTTGGTAGAGACCGGGAAAGAGTTCGACCGTGCCGTAACCGACATCGGCCTTCCCGCTGTTATGAAAACAGCAAGCGGCGGGTATGACGGGAAGGGGCAGTACCTGCTCCGGAGCCAGGAAGACTGCAGTAGTGCCCGTGAGGATATCGGGGACGGCGAATATATTGTAGAGAAGTGGATAGATATCGATAAAGAAGTCTCCCAGGTCTTCACCCGGGACAGTGCGGGGTACATTTCCTTTTTTCCGGTAGCGGAAAATGTACACAAAGACCAGGTGCTGTTCACAACGACAGTTCCTGCTTCCATAAGCGATAATGAAACCCGGGAGATACGAAAGCGGACGCAGGCTCTTGCAGAAGAGCTCGGAGTGGTAGGAACGTTTGCAGTCGAATGGTTTGTAAGAGGGGGAGACGTTTACTTCAATGAAATGGCGCCCCGCCCCCACAATTCGGGACACTATACGATTGAAGCCTGCAGTGTCTCCCAGTTCGAGCAGCACATACGTGCCATCTGCGGATTGCCGCTACTTCCGGTCCATACATTTCCGGCTGCCAAAATGATTAATGTTCTGGGCAGACATCGTGATGCTCTTTTCCAGTCTCTCGAAAGTGAACAGGTTCACGTGCATGATTACGGAAAACACGAATCCCGCCCCCAGAGAAAAATGGGTCATGTTACGATAATAGGGTCGTCTCCGGACGATATAAAACTGGGCGAACCTGCCTGGTCGAAAAGCTGGTAAGGAGGAAACGGAATGATTGAACGCTATACGAGGGAAGAAATGGGAAATATCTGGGAAGAGGAGAATCGTTTCAGGGCCTGGCTGGAAGTGGAGATTCTGGCTTGTGAAGCCTGGAGTGAGCTCGGGGTCATCCCTGAGGAAGATGTAAAAAAAATACGGGAGAACGCCGGTTTTGATGTAGCCCGTATCCAGGAAATAGAAGCAGAAACGAGACACGATGTCGTAGCTTTCACCCGCGCGGTATCAGAGACGCTTGGAGAGGAACGGAAGTGGGTGCACTACGGTCTTACATCTACAGACGTTGTGGATACGGCCCTGTCTTACGTTTTGAAGCAGGCTAACGACATTTTACGCAGAGACCTCGTCAACTTCATTGAAATTCTCGGAGAAAAAGCGAAAGAGCATAAACATACGGTGATGATGGGACGTACGCACGGGGTGCATGCGGAGCCGACGACTTTCGGTCTGAAAATGGCTCTGTACTACGAAGAGATGAAGCGGCATCTGGAACGGTTCGACCTCGCGAAACGGCAGATCGAAGTAGGGAAACTGTCGGGAGCCGTCGGAACGTATGCCAATATCGATCCATACGTGGAAGAGTATGTGTGCCGAAAGCTCGGCCTTGAAGCGGCACCTGTATCCACGCAGACGCTGCAGCGGGACCGTCATGCGAACTACGTCTCGACTCTTGCTCTGATCGCCGCTTCTATCGAAAAAATATCAGTGGAAATCCGAGGCCTTCAGAAGACGGAGACCCGGGAAGTGGAGGAGTTTTTCGCCAAGGGACAGAAAGGTTCTTCCGCTATGCCGCACAAACGGAACCCGATCGGATCCGAGAATATGACGGGGATGGCCCGTGTTCTTCGCGGAGATATGGTGACGGCTCATGAAAACGTGGCGTTGTGGCATGAGAGGGACATTTCCCATTCGTCGGCGGAGCGGATCATCCTTCCCGATGTGACAATCGGGCTGAACTACATGCTGAACCGTTTCGGCAATATCGTGAAAAACTTGACGGTCTTTCCCGAACGGATGAAGGAAAATATGGAGAAAACCTACGGACTGATCTTCTCTCAGCGTGTGCTTCTTACACTTATCGATGAAGGAATGGTAAGGGAGGAAGCTTATGACCTTGTCCAGCCGAAAGCGATGGAAGCCTGGGAGCGCGGCGTGCCGTTCCGGGAGCTGATTGAATCCGACGACAGGATAACGTCCGTCCTTTCCGGAGAGCAGCTGGAAGCATGCTTCGATTACCGGCACCATTTGAAAAACGTCGATCGTATTTTTGAACGGATCGGTCTTGCTTAACAAAACAGAGGCATCCGGTGGCTTCCGGATGCCCTTCCATTATTCATGAACAGGAGTGAGCGGATGAAAGAGTTGCTGTACGAAGGAAAAGCGAAGAAAGTTTTTTGTACGGAAGAACCGGAAGAACTTTTACTCGAATACAAGGATGACGCCACTGCTTTTAACGGAAAGAAAAAAGAAGCGTTCCGGGGTAAAGGAGAACTGAATAACAAAATATCCTCGAAGATTTTCACCCTGCTTGAAGAAAAAGGGACCCCCACTCATTTTCTGAAAGAGCTCAGTGATACCGAACAGCTGGTCACGAGAACATCCATCATTCCGCTTGAAGTGGTCGTCCGTAATAAAGCTGCCGGAAGTCTGGTCCGGAGAATCGGTATCGAGGATGGAATGTCCCTCCATCCGCCGCTTATTGAACTTTTTTATAAAAACGATGACCTTGATGACCCGCTGATCAATGACCGTCACGCTCTGCTTCTTGCTGATGTAACACATAAGGAACTGATGGCTATCAAGGAAGAAGCTTTAAAAGTGAACGACGTACTGCTTGAAATTTTTGAAGATTGCGACTTGTCGCTCGTTGATTTTAAACTCGAATTCGGGAGAACAGAAGGCGGGAATCTTCTTCTTTCCGATGAGGTATCCCCTGATACATGCAGGCTCCGGGATAAACAGACCGGCGCGAAGATGGATAAGGATGTATTCCGTGAGGGAACCGGAGAACTTGTTCCTGTATATGAAAATATTCTGCAACGCCTGGAGGGTGCTACATGTGCAAAGTAAATATTTATATCACGCTGAAAGAAGCGGTTCTTGACCCGCAGGGAAAAGTCATATCCCAGTCTTTGAAAGACCTGGAATACGATGGAGTGCGGGACGTTCGTACCGGTAAGTATCTGCAGGTGGAGCTGGCCGACCGGGAAAATGCGGAGAAGAAAATCGAGGATATGTGCAACCGTCTGCTGGCGAACCCGGTCATCGAGGACTACACGTATACGATTGAGGAGGTTGTCTGAGTGAAATTTGCGGTTATAGTGTTTCCCGGGTCGAACTGTGATGAGGATATGTACCATGCTGTTTCCGAAGTTCTTCAGGAAGAAGCGGAAATGGTCTGGTTTGAAGAGGCGGATCTCGATAAATATGACGGTGTACTGCTGCCGGGCGGGTTCTCCTATGGCGATTATCTCCGGTCGGGAGCCGTGGCTTCCGTTTCCAAAGTGATCGCTCAGGTAAGGGAGTTCATCGCGGCAGGAAAACCTGTACTGGGTGTATGCAACGGCTTTCAGGTACTTCTTGAAATGGGAGAGCTGCCGGGGGCTATGCTCAAGAACAGAGACCTGAAATTCATCTGCCGGGAAGAAAGCCTGACCGTGGAGCAGACGGACACGATGTTCACGTCCCGCTATGAAGAAGGGGAGACGATTTCGTTACCGGTCGCCCACGGGGAAGGGAACTATTACTGTGATGAAGCTGTGCTTGAGAAACTGAGAGAGAACCGTCAGATCGCTTTCACTTATAAAAATAACCCGAACGGATCCACCGGTAATATCGCCGGAATCACGAACGAAGCGGGGAACGTTCTCGGTATGATGCCCCATCCGGAGAGAGCCGTCGAGAAACTGCTCGGGAACGATGATGGTCTTCGTATTTTCGAATCGATTCTGACCCACTGGAGGGACGCACATGTCGTTAGTAACTGAATGGACACCGGAAACCATTGAAACGGAACAGGTATACAAAGAAATGGGAGTGACCGATGAAGAGTTCGCCTATATCAAAAGAGTGCTCGGGCGTGCGCCGAATTACACGGAACTCGGACTCTTTTCCGTTATGTGGTCGGAACACTGCAGTTATAAGCACTCAAAGACGCTTCTGAAACAATTCCCGACGGATGGAAAACACGTGTTGCAAGGTCCCGGCGAAGGAGCGGGAGTGGTTGACATCGGTGACGGACAGGCTGTCGTTTTCAAGATTGAAAGCCATAACCATCCGTCCGCTGTCGAACCGTATCAGGGAGCTGCGACAGGCGTCGGCGGAATTTTGCGTGACGTATTTTCCATGGGGGCGAAACCGATCGCCCTCCTCAACTCTCTCCGTTTCGGCTCCCTCGAGCGGTCCAGGGTGAAATACCTGTTCAGGGAAGTAGTGCATGGGATATCGGGATATGGAAACTGTGTCGGCGTGCCGACGGTGGGCGGTGAGGTACAGTTTGATGATGCCTATAACGGAAACCCGCTCGTCAATGCGATGTGTGTCGGTCTCATTAACCATGAAGACGTCCAGCAGGGGATAGCGAAAGGGACCGGGAACTCCGTCATGTATGCCGGAGCGAAAACGGGAAGAGACGGAATCCACGGGGCCACATTCGCCTCCGAAGAGCTGAGTGAGGACAGCGAATCGAAGCGTCCGTCCGTACAGGTGGGGGACCCGTTCATGGAGAAACTCCTGATAGAAGCCTGTCTTGAGGTCATCCATTACGAGGCGCTCGTCGGTATCCAGGACATGGGGGCGGCAGGGCTGACGTCATCTGCCAGTGAAATGGCAAGTAAAGCAGGAACGGGCCTCCGGATGAACCTGGATTTCGTCCCTCAGCGGGAAATGGGGATGACCCCTTACGAAATGATGCTCTCCGAATCCCAGGAACGCATGCTTCTCGTCGTTGAAAGAGGGCGGGAGGAAGAAATTGCGAAGGTGTTTGAAAAGTATGGACTGGAGGCAGTGACTGTCGGTGAAGTAACGGAAGATAAAAGATTCGTCCTCGAGCATAAAGGGGTAACCGTGGCCGATGTCCCGGTGGACAGTCTGGCAGAGGATGCTCCGGTGTATCAGCCGGAAGCACGGGAACCCGGCTATTATGAAGAATTCAGGAAAACCGACTACGTTCCGGAGGTACGGAATCCGAGAAATGTTCTGCGGGCCCTGCTGAAACAGCCGACCATTGCCAGTAAAGAATGGGTCTACGATCAGTACGACACGATGGTTCAGACGAACACGGTAGTGAAGCCCGGATCCGATGCCGCAGTGCTTCGTGTTAAAGGGACGGATAAAGCGGTGGCAATGACGACGGACGGAAACTCGAGGTACATTTATCTCGATCCTGAAACCGGCGGGAAGATAGCGGTGGCCGAAGCTGCCAGGAATATCATCGCTTCCGGAGGAGAACCTCTTGCGATTACGGATGGGCTGAATTTCGGCTCTCCGGAGAACCCCGAAGTGTACTGGCAGATGCAGGGAGCGGTCCGGGGGATGAGCGGGGCCTGCAGCGTTCTGGGCACCCCGGTCATCAGCGGAAACGTCTCCCTGTACAATGAAGCTGCGGGAGGTCAGGCGATTTACCCGACGCCCGTAGTGGGGATGGTGGGACTTGTGAAAGAAACCTCCCACATCACTACCTCCGACGTAAAAAATGCGGAGGACCTCCTCTATGTAGTAGGGGGAGCGGAAAGAGAGTTCGGCGGAAGTGAACTCCAGGGAATGCTGGAAGGAAAGCACTTTGGCCGGGCTCCTCACATAAATCTTGAGACGGAACAAAGAAGACAGCAGCAGGTGCTGGAAGCGATCAGGAAAGGTGCCGTTTCTTCCGCGCACGATATATCGGAAGGGGGGCTGGCTGTCGCTCTGGTCGAAAGTCTATTCGCGGAAGAACTCGGGTGCGAAGTGGAAATCGAAGGAGAAACCGTAACAGAACTGTTTGCCGAAACCCAGTCCCGTTTTCTTATATCAATCAGACGGGAGAAGCAGACCGAAATAGAGGAACTTATTCCGGAGGCCCGTTTCCTCGGAAAAGCGGCGGCACACGGAAGGTTCCACATTATCAAAAACGGCGCCACGATCATCGATGAACCTATACAAACGCTGAAAGCGGATTGGAAAGGAGCTATTCCATGCCTGGTGAAATCAGAGGGCTGAACGAAGAATGTGGAGTGTTCGGAGTGTTCGGACATCCGGAAGCGGCCCAGCTTACGTACTACGGGCTTCACGCCCTGCAGCACCGGGGCCAGGAAGGAGCCGGTGTGGTAACGACGGACGGGGAAAATGTGCATGCCGTCAAAGGGCACGGTCTCGTCAATGAAGTATTCTCGGAGAATCAGCTGGTGGAACTGGTCGGACACGCGAGCGTCGGTCACGTACGGTACGCGACGGCCGGAGACGGAGGATATGAAAACATTCAGCCTCTTCTGTTCCGTACACAGAAGGAAAGTATGGCTCTCGCTCACAACGGGAATCTCGTAAACGCTCAAGGGCTGAAGAATCAGCTGGAAGCACAGGGAAGCATCCTTCAGACGACGTCGGATACAGAAGTGATCGCCCACCTGATCCAGCGGGCCGGGAACGTATACAAAGAAGAAGCGATTGCGCAGGCTCTGTCCATGGTAAAGGGAGCGTATTCGCTGGCGATCCTTACGGAAACCTGTATGTACGTGGCTATGGACCCGCGGGGACTGAGGCCGTTATCGATCGGAAAACTGGGGGATGCCTACATTGTCTCCTCAGAGACATGCGCCTTTGATGTCATCGGGGCGACCCACGTCCGGGAAGTGAAACCCGGTGAACTGATCAAAATTGATGAAGATGGAATGAAATCGAGACGATTCACCTCCAAAATTCAGCGCACCCTCTGTTCCATGGAATACGTATATTTCTCGAGACCGGACAGTGATCTGGATGGCAAAAACGTCCACGCCTCCCGAAAAACGATGGGACGGAAGCTTGCGGAG
Organism: Salimicrobium jeotgali; assembly: GCF_001685435.2. Lineage (NCBI taxonomy): Bacteria > Bacillati > Bacillota > Bacilli > Caryophanales > Bacillaceae > Salimicrobium > Salimicrobium jeotgali. The sequence continues at coordinate 2,151,032 of NZ_CP011361.2, read as the reverse complement.
GAGTCCTTTGTGGAAGCGGACGTTGTAACCGGAGTGCCTGATTCCAGTATTTCTGCCGCTATCGGCTATGCCGAGGAAGCGTCCCTTCCATACGAGCTCGGTCTGATCAAAAACCGGTATGTCGGGCGGACGTTCATTCAGCCTTCCCAGGAACTGCGGGAACAGGGAGTGAAAATGAAGCTGTCGGCCGTCCGCGGTATCGTCGAAGGGAAGCGGGTCGTAATGGTCGATGACTCCATTGTCCGGGGAACGACAAGCCGGCGGATCGTCCAGATGCTGAAAGATGCAGGAGCGACCGAAGTACATGTGCGTATCGCCTCCCCGCCCATCAAAAACCCGTGCTACTACGGCATTGATACGTCGACCTCCGGCGAGTTACTGGCTGCGACCCGTACTTTGGAGGAAATGAAAGAGGAAATCGGAGCGGACTCGCTGCATTTTCTTAGTACCGATGGGCTGGAGTCATCAATTCATGAAGGTGAACAATCGCTTGAGCACGGGAGCTGTCAGGCCTGTTTTACGGGAAATTATCCGACCGAAATCTTCCCTTCCACGATACCCCCTTATGAAAAGGAGTAGCTGATATGAGTGAAGCGTACAAGAAAGCCGGCGTCGATGTCGAAGCCGGTTACGAAGCAGTAGCAAGAATGAAAAAGCACGTGTCTTCCACGTATCGTCCTGAGGTTATGGGAGAGCTCGGTTCTTTCGGGGGGCTCTTTGATATAAGCGGACACCGTTATGAGGAACCCGTACTCATCACCGGAACGGACGGGGTAGGGACGAAGCTTAAGCTAGCCTTTGAAACCGGAAAACACGATACGGTAGGAGTGGACCTCGTAGCCATGTGTGTGAACGATATTGCGGCTCAGGGAGCGGACCCTCTGCTGTTTCTCGATTATATCGGGTGTGGAAAGAATGATCCCGAAGTGATTGAAGCGATCGTTCAGGGAATTGCTGCAGGCTGCCGGGAAGCGGGATGTGCGCTCATCGGAGGCGAAACGGCGGAAATGCCGGGGATGTACAAACAATCGGAATACGACCTGGCCGGGTTCACAGTCGGCATGGCCGGGAAACAGGACGTTCTTACCGGAGATAAAGTGAAAGAGGGGGACGTACTCATCGGACTCCCGTCCTCCGGTGTCCATTCCAACGGCTTCTCGCTCGTCCGCAGCATTCTGGACCAGCATAATCTCTCTCTCGAAGAATCTTATACTCTTCCGGCCCCTTTAAAGGAAGTACTGCTTACCCCCACTTCTATTTATGTCAAAGACATACAGAAGTTGAGAGAAGCGGTGGAACTGCACGGCATCGCCCATATTACGGGAGGCGGTTTTTATGAAAACATTCCGCGCATGCTTCCGCCCGGTCTTGGTGCTAAAATAAACGCATCACTTTTTTCTGTTCCTGAGATTTTTTCTTTCCTTAAAGAATATGGGGAGCTTAGTGATCAGGATATGTACAGCACCTTCAACATGGGTATCGGTATGGTAATCGCCCTTTCTGAAGAAGAGGCAGGGGCGGCCTGCGGTGCGGTGGACGGGGCTGTCATTATCGGAGAAGTCACAGCCGGAGAGGACGTGGAAATTATATGACGAAAATAGCTGTATTCGCTTCCGGAACCGGAACGAATTTCGATGCACTTCTTACATCGATGGAGCATAAAGAGAAGTGGGGCGAAGTATCGCTGCTCGTCAGCGACCGTCCTTCCGCGGAAGTGGTACATAAAGCGGAAGCGCGCGGCATTGAAGTCCTCTCTTTTCATCCTGCCGATTTTCAGGGAAAAGCGGGCTACGAACAAGTGATTCTCGGAGCCTGCCGGGAACATGGAATAGAATGGATCGTCCTCGCCGGATATATGCGGCTGATCGGTTCGACTCTGCTTACACCTTTTGAAGGAAGAATCGTAAATGTCCACCCATCCCTGCTGCCAAGGTTTCCTGGCAAACATGCCGTCCAACAGGCCTTTGACCAGGGAGTCGCTGTCACCGGCGTGACCGTTCATATCGTGGATGAGGGCATGGATACCGGGCCGATCCTTGAGCAGGAAGAAGTGGCGATTGAAGCGGAAGATACAATCGGGGATGTGGAACGAAAAATACAGAAGGTCGAGCACGTTCTCTATCCGAAAGTGGTGGAACGGCTCGTGAAAGGAGAGAAATCGTATGACAAAGCGGGCGCTTTTGAGCGTTTCAAATAAACAGGGGCTGAGTGATTTTGCACAAGAACTTATATCTCTCGGGTATGAACTCATTTCCACCGGAGGAACGAAACGGACGATAGAAGAGGCGGGGATAGAAGTACGCTCCATCTCGGAGATTACGGAATTTCCCGAGATCATGGACGGGCGTGTGAAAACTCTGCATCCTGCCGTGCACAGCGGTCTGCTGGTCAGACGGGATAACGGGGAAGATATGAAACAGCTCCAGGAGCTTGGTTTCGGACCGATCGACCTCGTGGCCGTGAATTTATATCCGTTTAAAGAAACGATCGCAAAAGAAGATGTAACGGAAAGAGAAGCGATTGAAAATGTTGATATAGGCGGACCGACGATGCTCCGCTCAGCAGCCAAAAATTTTGAAAACGTAACGGTCGTGACGGATCCCGCGGACTACGATGAAATCGTGGAAGGACTGAAACGTGGAGACCTTACTTATGAATTCCGGCGCAGTCTCGCTGCAAAAGTATTCCGTCACACGGCCCACTATGATGCGCTGATCGCCGAATATTTCACAGGTCTCAGCGGTGAGGAAGCTCCGGAGACCATTACGAAGACGTATGAACACGTGCAGAGTCTGAGGTACGGGGAGAATCCTCACCAGTCCGCTTCTTTCTACAGGGAAGTCAAAGAGGACAGAGGATCACTGGCGTATGCTGAACAGCTGCACGGAAAGGAATTGTCCTACAATAACATTCAGGATGCGAATGCGGCGCTCGAAGTGGCGGCTGAATTCACGAATCCTGCCGCGGTTGCAGTCAAACATATGAACCCTTGCGGCGTCGGCACGGCCGATGACCTGTCACAAGCTTTTGCCAAAGCATATGAAGCAGACCCCGTTTCCATATTCGGAGGAATCGTTGCTTTGAACCGGAAAGTAAATAAAGATACGGCTGAACAGCTCTCCGGCATTTTTCTTGAAATCATCATGGCTCCGGAGTACGACGAAGAAGCGTTCGGCATCCTGGCGAAAAAGAAAAACGTACGGATCATCAAAGTGGACCCTTCCATTACAGAAACGACCGGCGAGAAACTGGTGAGCGTCCGGGGCGGTCTGCTTGTACAGGATAAAGATGAAGGAAAAGTGGCTGTAACGGACCTCCGTACAGTTACGGAACGGGCACCGACGGATAAGGAACTGGAAGATCTGCTTATGTCGTGGCAGGTAGTGAAACACGTGAAATCAAATGCCATTGTTATTGCCGGAGAGGACCGGACGTTAGGTGTCGGTGCGGGGCAGATGAACCGCGTCGGTGCTGCAGCCATCGCGCTCGGTCAGGCCGGCGAGAAGGCACGGGGAGCAGTGATGGCATCTGATGCCTTCTTTCCGATGCCGGATACTGTCGAGACAGCGGCAAAGGCCGGTATTAAGGCGATCATCCAGCCGGGTGGTTCGAAAAGGGATCAGGATTCCATCGATGCCTGTAATGAACACGGAATAGCTATGGTATTTACCGGAATGCGTCATTTCAAGCACTAGGTGAAGGAGGCTTCTATGAACTTTTTAATCGTAGGCAGTGGCGGCAGGGAACACAGTATTGTCCAGAAACTGGCCGGGCATCAGCACACAGTACACGCAGCTCCGGGGAATGACGGCATGGAAGAGGCAAAACGTGTGGATATTCCGGAGACGGATTTTGAAAGCCTGGCGCGTTACGCAGAAGAGGAGAATATCGACTGGACCATTATCGGCCCGGAAGCTCCTTTGTCAGCGGGGATCGTGGATGTGTTCAGGGAAAAAGGACAGAAAGTATTCGGCCCCGATCAGTCGGCGGCCGTTATCGAAGGAAGCAAACATTTCGCCAAACAGCTGATGAACAAGCACGGCATACCGACGGCTGCTTACGGAGCTTTTACGGATGTGGATGAAGCTCACAGGTACATCAGGGAACAGGGAGCGCCCATCGTAGTGAAAGCCGACGGTCTTGCAGCAGGTAAAGGTGTCATCATAGCTGAGACTGTACGGGAAGCGGAAGAAGCGGTCCGTTCCATGCTGGAAGATGAGGAGTTCGGAGAAGCAGGTCGTGAAGTGGTGGTCGAAGAGTATCTGGAAGGGAAAGAATTTTCCCTCATGGCGTTCGTCGAAGGCGACCGCGTCTATCCGATGCTTCCGGCTCGTGATCATAAGAAAGCTTTTGACGGGGATGAAGGTCCTAACACGGGAGGCATGGGCGCATTCTCGCCTGTCCCCGGTGTGACGGATGCGAAAGTGCAGGAAGCTGTCGGACAGATACTGCAGCCTGCAGCGGACGCAATGGTGGAGGAAGGCCGGCCGTTCCAGGGGATTCTGTACGCGGGCCTGATAGAAACGGCGGACGGGATGAAAGTGATTGAATTTAACGCCCGGTTCGGTGATCCCGAGACACAGGTCGTCCTGCCTCTTCTTGAAAATGATCTGGCACGGGTAATTACTGACGTTACGGCAGGGAAGGACCCGTCCCTCGAGTGGAAAAATTCGTGTTCTGTCGGAGTAGTGCTCGCCTCTGCCGGCTATCCGGGTGCATACGAAAAAGGAAAAGAACTCCCGGGTCATGGTTGTGAAGGCAGCCACTTCACTTATGCCGGCGTTACAAGAGAAGGGGAAACGTTCCGGGGCGGGGGCGGCCGGGTTCTGATGGCCGGAGCCACAGGAGCTGATCTGAAGGAAGCCAGACAGGCGGTACAGAAAGCCCTGGAGCCGTTCGATGCCAGTGACTGTTTTTATTACCGGAAAGACATAGCAGAACATATATAGAAATTCGCCTCCACAATAGTGTGGAGGTTTTTTTGTGCCGTTGCAGCGGGTAACTGCCGCCTGAGGGGAACTGAAAGCTTTTTCAGGGGCAGGAGGTCCATGGAAAAACTCGGGAACTTTATATTTTCAGTGTTTTGTCACGTTTCGTTTAGTAAATAGGGAGAAGTGTGTGTTATTATGAAAAAAATAGCAGGAGGCGATGTCAGTGAACGAACAACGGTTCCGCTGGAGGAACAAGCAGTTACGCGACCACGCGGATGTAATTGATGGAAACCTGGCGCCTACGAAGGTGCTTAAACATATAACGTATTTGAACGTATTTCTGAAACAGTGGATGACAGGGAACATATGGATTTTTGAAGACCGGATCGTTTACGTCGGAACAGAGATGCCACCGAACCTTGATGGAACGGAAATCATTGAAGGTGACGGAGATTATGCCGTGCCCGGTTACATAGAGCCCCACGCTCACCCGTTTCAGCTTTACAATCCCCAGTCGCTGGCGGAATATGCGGCCTGGACAGGCACTACCACCGTTATCAATGATAATCTGATGTGGTTATTTTTAACGGACAAAAAGAAAGCGTTTTCTTTACTGGAGGAATGTATGAAACTGCCGGTCTCCATGTTCTGGTGGGGACGCTTCGATTTTCAGACTACGCTGCGGGAAGAAAAGCAGGAGAAGCTGGAGGAACAGCTCCCTGAATGGTTTACTCATGATGCGGTTGTACAGGGCGGCGAACTGACAGCCTGGCCGGAACTTCTGTATGGAAAAGACGATCAGATTCTGCACTGGATGCAGGAAGTGAGAAAAGCGAGAAAACGGGTGGAAGGTCATCTCCCGGGAGCATCGGAAAACACACTCACCAAAATGAAACTTCTCGGGCTCGACGGGGATCATGAAAGTATGACCGCTGATGACGTCGTGAAGAGAGTGGAACTCGGTTATGAGACAGGTGTCCGTCACTCCTCGATCCGGCCGGACCTTCCGCAAATAATGGAAGGGCTGGTGGAGAAGGACTTCCAGGCTTTCGACCGGCTGATGTATACGACGGACGGGTCGACCCCGGGATTCTATAAAGACGGCGTCATAGATAACTGTATAGATATAGCTTTGAAAGCAGGCATACCGGAGATAGAAGCGTACTTGATGGCAACGATCTATCCGGCACGGCATTTCGGACTGGATGAGCGGCTTGGAGCTCTTGCGCCCGGCCATATCGCACATGTGAACCTGCTTGACAGTAAAGACCGGCCTTCTCCTCACTCTGTGCTTGCCAAAGGGGAATGGGTGAAGAAGAGAGAAAAGGATGTCCACACGAAAGTGAAGCTTGACTGGGCGAGTGCGGAAATCGTGCCTCTTTCTCTCGACTGGTCGCTGGGCATCGAAGAACTCCAGTTTTCGATGCCGGTTGGAATGGATATGGTGAATGATGTTATTATGAAACCATATGCTGTCGAATCCAACACGTCCGTCGAACAGCTGCCGGAGACGACCAATGAAGCGTTCCTTACACTACTGGACAGGGAAGGTACCTGGAAGGTCAACACGCTTTTACGAGGATTCACTTCGAGTCTTGGCGCCCTTTCAAGTTCTTATTCGACGACCGGCGATATTATTCTGCTCGGGAAATCAAAAGAAGATATGGTGCTGGCATTTGAGCGTATGGAAGAAATAGGCGGAGGTATTGTGCTGGTGCACGATAAAAAAGTCGTGTTTGAAATGCCGCTTGCTTACGGTGGTATGATGTCCAGGGAACCTTTTGAGGAACTGATGGAGCAGGAAAGCGTGCTGAAAGAGAAACTCTGTGAGTACGGCTATTGCTTCGGGGACCCGGTATATACCCTGTTCTTTCTCAGTTCGACCCACCTGCCTTACGTACGGATTACCCCGCGCGGGCTGATGGATGTGAAAAAGAAAGAGGTACTCTTTCCTGCAATAATGCGTTAAAATGGTAAAAGAAATTCAAACGGAGGAGGGATGAAAGTAATGCAGATAGATAAACTAAGAGGAAAGACGCTCGATCAGCTGTTCGAAGCCATTCTTTCCCTGCAGGACACCGAAGAGTGCTACCGCTTTTTTGATGACCTCGCCACGATGAACGAAGTACAGTCACTGGCACAGCGTCTGGAAGTAGCCCGCATGCTCGAAGAGGGTCATACGTATCATAAAATCGAAACGGATACCGGAGCGTCTACTGCCACTATTTCAAGGGTGAAACGCGCCCTGAATTACGGAAATGATATGTACACGGAAGTACTGGACCGCGTCCAAAGCTACAAAACAAAATAAAGGACTATAAGACGAATATAGGATCGAAGAATGACCCCGGCGTGATGCCGGGGTCATCTTCATGACTTCAAGGCAGAGAAATCATGATCAGAAAGTTACATAATAACCAGGAACGAATCTTCCTTTTAGAAAAATGGTCCGGTAAATACGTAGGCTGCCACTGTGGTTCCGTGCTTTTTTTGGTATAATAATAAAATGGAGTAAAGAGGTGTAGCGAATGAAAAATTGGAAGCATGCGTTTAAATTGGATCCGAATAAAGATATAACGGAAGAAGAAATCCGCAGAGTCTGTGAGTCGGGGACCGATGCCGTCATCGTCGGCGGGACAGACGGGGTGACGTTCGATAACGTCTGGAATCTGTTCGAACAGATCGAGCCGTATGATGTGCCGCTCGTACTTGAAATATCCGACATGGAAGCGGTGGTGCCCGGGTTCGATTATTATTTCGTGCCCGCAGTACTGAACAGTAAAGACAAAACCTGGGTGCTCGATATGCAGCATCAGGCGATGAAGCTGTACGGGGATATGGTGGAAGAACAGCTTATCTTCTCGGAAGGCTACTGCATAGTAAACGAAGAAGCGAAGGCTTTCCGTAAGACGAACTGTTTTCCGGTGACGGAAGAGGATATCCTCGCCTATGCCCGCCTGGTGGAGCAGCTTTTTCCGCTCCCGATTTTTTACCTGGAGTACAGCGGGAAGAAGGGGGACACCTCCCTGATCCAAAAAGTGTCAGAGGAATTATCCCGTACCCAGTTCTTTTATGGAGGCGGCATCCAGTCCAGAGAGGAAGCCGAGGAAATACAGGGCATGGTGGATACGATGATCGTCGGTAACATAATCTACGAAGATTTCGAAACTGCGCTTCAGACCGTACCTGAGTAAAAGAAAGGATGATAGATTTATGACGCAGTCGATTCATGCGTTGCTGAAAGGAATGAATGAACCGCAGCAAAAAGCGGTAGCTCACACGGAAGGCCCTCTTCTCGTAATGGCCGGAGCAGGAAGCGGGAAGACCCGGGTTCTTACCCACCGTATTGCGTATCTCATACAGGAAAAAGGGGTGAACCCTTGGAATATTCTTGCGATAACCTTCACGAATAAAGCAGCCCGAGAAATGAAGGAAAGAGTAGAGCTGCTCGTCGGACCGGGTGCGGAAAGTATATGGATGTCGACGTTCCACTCCATGTGCGTCCGGATTCTGCGCAGAGATATAGACCGCATCGGTATGGACAGAAACTTCTCCATTCTTGATGCGAGTGATCAGCTTACAGTGATCAAACAGGTGCTGAAGGAACTTAATCTTGATCCGAAAAACTGGAACCCGAGGACGATGCTCGGAGCAATCAGTAATGCTAAAAACGAACTGCTGAGCCCGGACATGTACGAAAGTCGGGTTTCCGGGTATCGTGAGGAACAGGTGGCCCAGATTTACCGCGGTTATCAGAAGAAACTTTCTAAAAACCAGTCTCTCGACTTCGATGATCTTATTATGAAAACGCTGGTGCTGTTCGAGCAGGTACCGGAAGTGCTCGAATATTACCAGCGGCGCTTCCAGTACGTACACGTTGATGAGTATCAGGACACCAACCATGCCCAGTATCAGCTGGTGCAGAAACTGGCGGAAAAATTCAAGAACCTCTGCGTCGTCGGAGACTCCGACCAGTCCATTTATCGCTGGCGCGGAGCGGACATTACGAACATCCTGACTTTTGAGGAGGATTACCCGGACGCTGTCACCATTCTCCTTGAACAGAACTACCGGTCCACAGAAGTGATTCTCGATGCTGCCAACCACGTCATCGATCACAACACCGGACGGAAACCGAAGAAGCTCTGGACGGATAACTACGGAGGGGAAAAAATCCATTATCACGAAGCCGGGACAGAGAGAGAAGAAAGCTTTTTCATTGCAGATAAAATCGAGGATCTGGTGAAGCAGGGCAGTTTCACCTACAGTGACATGGCGATACTGTACCGTACAAACGCCCAGTCCCGTACGGTGGAGGAAACATTTGTGAAGGCGAATATCCCCTATCAGATGATCGGAGGGACCAAATTCTATGATCGTAAAGAAATCAAGGACCTTCTTGCCTATCTGCGTCTGATCTCCAATCCTAATGATGATCTCAGTTTCGAACGTGTGATCAATGAACCGAAACGCGGGATCGGCAAAACGAGTATCGAAAAACTGCAGAGTTATGCTGCTGCACACGACATCTCGCTTTTTGATGCAGCTGCCGAAGCAGACTTTACCGGTATAAGCGCCAAAGCTGCCAAAGCGGTCGTCAATTTCCGGAGGATGATAGATAACTGGACGAAGCAGCAGGAATTCCTTTCCGCTACGGATCTCGTGGATGAAGTGCTGGAAACAACCGGGTATGAGGAAATGCTTCGCACGGATAAGACTCTCGAAGCTCAGTCGCGCCTCGAGAACATCGAGGAGTTCAAATCGGTCACGATGAACTTTGAACAGTACAGCGAAGACAAGACTCTTGTAGCTTTTCTGACGGATCTTGCACTGATCGCCGATATCGATAAGGCGGACGAGGAAGAGCACGAGCATTCGGTTACGATGATGACACTCCACTCAGCCAAAGGTCTTGAGTTTCCGGTAGTCTTTCTTATAGGCCTTGAAGAGAATATCTTCCCTCACAGCCGCTCTATCATGGATGAAGAGGAAATGGAGGAAGAAAGACGGCTCGCTTACGTAGGGATTACGCGTGCCGAGAAGAAACTGTTTATGACAAATGCCAAGATGCGTACTCTGTTCGGAAAGACGAACATGAATCCGGTCAGCCGGTTCATAAGTGAAATTCCCGGAGATTTCCTTGAAGGAAAAGAAGACAGAGAGCCTCTTCCTTTTGCGAATAAGAAACAGTCCATCCAGTCGGACCGGCCTGTGGAGAAGAGAAAAGCCAAGAAAGCAACCGGAGCTTCCGGAGCCGAAAATGCTTCCTGGAAACCGGGGGATAAAGCAAACCATAAAAAATGGGGCGAAGGTACGGTCGTCAGAGTCCAGGGTGAAGGAAAAGATATGGAGCTTGATATCGCATTTCCTGCACCGGAAGGCGTGAAGCGTGTCCTTGCGAAATTCGCTCCCATTACCAAGGTATGAAAGAGGTGACGATGTATGGAAAAAGAAGCAGCGGCACGGCGTCATGAACAACTGAAGAAACTTCTGGAGAAGTACAGCCATGAATACTACGTGCTTGATGCGCCTACGGTTCCGGATGCCGAGTACGATAAAAAGCTGCGGGAGATAACGGAAATCGAAGAAGAATATCCCGAACTGATCACTTCCGATTCTCCGACGCAGCGGGTCGGCGCAGAGCCGCTGGACTCATTCAGAAAAGTACGGCATGAGATTCCGATGCTCAGCCTCGGGAACGCTTTTAATGAACAGGAGCTCCGGGATTTTGACCGGAGAGTCCGTGAGGGAGCGGAGGGGGAAGTTTCCTACGTCTGTGAACTGAAAATCGACGGGCTCGCTGTTTCCCTTTTGTATGAAGAAGGAGTTCTCGTTCGCGGAGCTACCCGCGGAGACGGAACAGTGGGGGAGGATATCACTTCGAATCTACGTACAATCCGGAGCATACCTCTCCGCCTATCCCATCCGGAGACGATCGAAGTTCGCGGAGAGGCGTACATGCCGAAGAAATCGTTCTCCGCTCTGAATGAAGAGAAAGAGGAGAAGGAGGAAGCCCCTTTCGCAAACCCGAGAAATGCAGCAGCCGGCTCCCTTCGTCAACTCGATCCGAAGATAGCGGCCAGCCGGAATCTGGATATTTTTCTTTACGGCGTGGGGATGTGGGAAGACGATCTGAAAGATACGCACAGCGCCCGTCTTGAATATCTTGAAGAACTCGGGCTGAAGACGAACCCGGAGTGGCGTGCTCTCAAAGATATCGAGGAAGTGATCGATTATGTGAAGAGCTGGGTGGACAACCGGAACAGTCTGGATTACGAAATCGACGGTATCGTCATAAAAGTCGATCAGCTGGACGAGCAGGAGACACTCGGCTTCACTGCCAAAAGTCCGCGCTGGGCGACTGCTTATAAATTCCCTGCAGAAGAAGTGGTGACCAGAATGAAAGACATCCATCTGACGGTCGGACGGACCGGCGTCGTTACGCCTACGGCACTTCTCGAACCCGTGCGCGTAGCGGGCACTACCGTCCAACGTGCCTCTCTCCATAACGAAGACCTCATTAAAGAAAGGGATATCCGTATCGGGGACACAGTGGTTATAAAAAAGGCGGGAGATATTATTCCGGAAGTGCTGCGGGTGATTGAGGAAGAGCGCACGGGAAATGAAGAACCGTTCACTATGCCAAAGACGTGTCCTGAGTGCGGGAGCGACCTTGTACGTCTGGAAGAGGAAGTGGCTCTCCGCTGCATCAATCCGAATTGTCCGGCACAGTTGAGAGAAGCACTCATTCATTTCGTATCACGGAATGCGATGGATATCGAAGGACTCGGGGAGAAAGTGATCACCCAGCTGTTCCGCGAAGAGCTGATCCACAACATTGCAGATATATACAAGCTGCGTAAAGAAGAACTGCTTCAGCTTGACCGTATGGCAGAGAAATCGGTCAACAACCTGCTTACTGCCATTGAGCAGTCAAAAGAGAATTCTATGGAGAAACTGTTATTCGGCCTCGGCGTCCGGTACGTAGGAACGAAAGCCGCCACTACGCTCTCGAACCATTTCGGCTCTATGCAGGCTCTGCAGAAGGCTTCTTCCGAGGAGCTGGAGTCGATTCCGGAGATCGGGGAAAAGATGGCGGAGTCCATTCACAGTTATTTTCAACGTGAGGAAGTGAGGGTTCTTCTGCGGGAATTATCGGAACTGGGGCTTAACATGGAATACAAAGGAAGAAGAGTATCTGCCGAAGCCGCTACTTCTCCGTTTAACGGAAAAACTGTAGTGCTGACCGGTAAAATGGAAATTTACTCAAGATCCGAAGCGAAAAAGAGAGTGGAAGAGCTTGGAGCGAAAGTGACGGGGAGCGTAAGCAAAAATACGGACTTGCTTGTTGCCGGGGAGGATGCCGGAAGTAAGTACACGAAAGCAGAAGAGCTGGGTGTGGAAATTTGGAGCGAGAGTCAGTTCGCTGAAGCTTTACAGAACCAGGAGTGAGCAAAATGAAAAAATGGCTGATAGGTATGGGGATTGTTTTACTGTTTGCAACAGGCTGCACTCCCGTTTATGAGCGTACTGATGAAGTTACTCAAGAAACGACGGAAGAATCGGACGGGGAATCTGCGATCATCCCGGGCTTTACGAAAGATGAGGGAGAGTACAGGGTGGTCCTTAATGAAAACTCCCCCAAAACTTCTGCCAGTCGTGGAGTTACGACGAACCAGATGAATAATCGGGTGGATATTTCAGAGTTCGAAAATGGGTTGAAGCGTCACTCCAAAGAATATTTTCCGACAGACGAGTACTTCTTTCAGCTCGGTCAATATCTGGACAGCGAAACCCTTTATGAATGGCTCGGCCGATCCACCGGCGAAGACGGCAAGGGGCTGAACCCGGAACTCGACGAAGAGTCTGCTACAGAAAAAGAGTTCCGCAATTCCCCGCGGTATATTTCAAACATCGTGGAGCAGAACTATCTGGTCCGGAACGATGACGACTCAGTAGAGATAAAAGGAATCACGATTGGAATCGCTCTTCGTTCCGAATATAACTTTACGGTGGACGGAAAAGAGAAGACCGAAAACCACACTACGAAGGAACTGAAGAAAAAGGGTAAACAGTACGCATCGACTATACTGAAGCGTCTCCGTAAGTCTGAGGACATCCCGGATGTTCCGGTGACTTTTGCGCTGTATGAAGAAGAAACGAATGCTTCGAGCGTTTCCGGGAACTTCATAGCAAAGGCTTATACAGAAGATGATACTATCGGTAAATTCAAATCCATCGATGAAAATTATGTGCTCTTCCCTTCCACGGAAGCTACCGAAAACCATTTCGATGACTCCCAGATCTTTTCTGAGTTTCGCACGAGCATATCCGATTACTTCCCGGATTTTGTAGGCGTCATAGGAAAAGGGTTCTATGTAAATGGTGAATTGAATAAGGTGAAGATGGATATCCCCGTCGAATTTAATTCCCAGGCCGAAATAGACGGGTTTACGCAGTACGTGCACAGTCTCGTGAAAGAAATGTTCCCGCAGCACTACGGGATAGAAGTGCGTATCAATAGCCTCAATCGCCAGGAAAGTCTTATAGTCAGAGAGAAAGGGGAAGAAACCCCATACGTATATATATATGATTAAGAGGAAGGCCGTCTGCTTACAGGACGGTCTTTTTCTGTCTGGAAAGTTCAATTGAGAGGTAAGTGAAACTTTTTTTTATTTATTATAGTGAATAGTTATCAAAAATTTCATACTATATGTGATGTATGTGTATAAATTGTGAATAAAAATACATATTGAGAAATTAGTAGGAATTTTTGTAATGTTCGTAATATTATAGTATGATATAGTTGCACCTGTGTTCTATATAACCTCTCGCTTCAATCATGAACAGGAGGATATTTCCAGAGGGTACCCTTAATTATCCTCCTGTTTTCAGCAATCTTTTTATGTATCATCTTTTTTCACAGAAAATGATGGATCGAGAGGGTGTATAGCAGGTGCATAATTTATCTATTTGGAGGTGGAAGGATTGGTTGATGTATTACTATCAGCTTCATCCCACAGTTTATCAGGGGGCACGTGGTTCTGGATGTTCGTACCTATGCCGCTTCTGATCATTTTGTCACTTATTACACTATTTACAGAGGGGAGTAAATAACCGAGATGGATACAGCGACGTTAATAACTTTTATAGTATATCTCTTAGGTATGCTCGGAATCGGTCTTGCGGCCTACCGGCTTACCAGTAACCTGTCCGACTATGTATTGGGCGGACGCCGGCTCGGACCCGGAGTAGCAGCACTCAGTGCCGGGGCATCTGACATGAGCAGCTGGCTGTTGCTCGGATTACCGGGAGCCGTGTACGCCGGAGGGTTCGGAGGCGCATGGCTTGCCGTAGGTCTATCGATCGGAGCTTATCTGAACTGGCAGTTTGTTGCCAGACGTCTTCGTAATTACACGGAAGTTGCGAACGATTCCATTACGATTCCCGATTACCTTGAAAACCGTTTTCACGACAAATCACGCATTTTGCGTGTCGTATCCGCAATAGTAATCCTTTTATTCTTTACCTTCTATACTTCTTCAGGAATGGTCGGAGGAGCGAAACTGTTTGAATCGTCCTTTGATCTGAGCTACTCCGCAGCTCTATGGATTGGTGCTATTGTAACCATTTCCTATACGTTCCTCGGCGGTTTCCTCGCCGTAAGCTGGACGGACTTTGTGCAGGGGATTCTGATGTTCCTGGCCCTTATCGCCGTACCGGTCGTAGCTGTCAGTGAGCTTGGAGGATGGAGTTCCGCTGTGGATGCTGTAGGGAATATCGATCCGTCTTACTTAAATATGGTGCAGGGCGTAGGGGCTATCTCGATTATCTCTTCACTCGCCTGGGGTCTCGGTTATTTCGGTCAGCCCCACATTCTGGTGCGATTTATGGCCCTCCGTTCGGCCAAGGACGTACCGAAAGCCCGCTTCATCGGTATGGGCTGGATGATTGTAGGTCTGTACGGGGCGGTATTCACCGGTCTGTTCGGCCTTGCCTACATTAACGCTGCCGATCAGGCGACCCTTGAGTCGATCGGTGCTGTCGTGAACAGTGAGGGCGGCATGCAGGTGCTGGCTGATGGAGAGAAGATTTTCATTTCCCTCTCCCAGATTCTTTTCCACCCGGTCATTTCGGGTATTCTGTTAGCTGCTATTCTTTCAGCGATTATGAGTACGATTGACTCTCAACTGCTCGTGTCGTCTTCAGCGCTTGCAGAGGACTTCTACAAAGCGATCTTCCGTCGTAATGCGAGTGAGAAAGAACTCGTTTGGATCGGTCGTTTCGCCGTTGCGGGCATTGCTCTTATTGCCGTGCTGATCGCTCAGAACCCGGAAAGCTCTGTTCTGGACCTCGTTTCCTATGCGTGGGCAGGTTTCGGTGCTGCATTCGGTCCGGTTATGCTGCTTTCCCTGTTCTGGAGAGGTGTTACGACAGCAGGGGCTGTTACCGGTCTTATAGCTGGAGCCGTTACGGTGGTCGTATGGGGAGATTTCCTTTCCGGAGGTATCTTCGACCTTTACGAAATCGTACCAGGATTCCTTCTCAGTACTATACTGATCGTCGTCGTCAGTATGTTCGGCAAGCCTTCACCTGAAGTGGAAGCCGAATTCGATGCAGCTGTCAAAAAATGATAAATAAGGATGCAGCATCTTCTTCTGTTTCAGAAGGAGATGCTGTTTTTTTGTGAATAATTCTATAAGTGACCCCCTGAGCGCGGAAGTCTGTCTTTTGGCTGATGCTTCCTATTTTTTGAGGGTTTATGCTATTATGGAGGTTGTGTGGTATGCAAAAGTAATGTTTGATATGATAATGAAATATGTTATTTCCATAGAGGAGGAACGGTTATGTCCAGAATTAGTGAAGATCAGGTGAAACACGTGGCGAACCTGGCCCGCCTTGTTGTTACGGACGAAGAAGCAGAAATGTTCACAAAACAGCTCGATGACATCATCACCTATGCCGAGCAGCTGAACGAACTGGATACCGAAGGAGTGGAACCGACGACACATGTGCTCGATCTGAAAAACGTAATGAGAAAAGACGAACCGAAAGAGTGGATCAAAAAAGAGGATGCGCTCAAAAACGCACCGGATCAGCAGGACGGTCAGTTCAAAGTACCGTCAATTTTGGAATAGGAGGGACCATTCGTGTCTTTATTTGAACATTCATTGAAAGAACTTACGCGGAAGCTGAATGATAATGAGATTACAGTCACTGATCTGGTGGAAGAATCCTACGCCAGAATTGAAGAAGTGGACGGGGAAGTTCAGGCGTTTCTGACGCTTGATGAAGAGAATGCCCGTGCTGCTGCCAGGGAACTGGATGAAGCAGGGGACAAAGGTGCAAGTCTTTTCGGTCTTCCGATCGGAATCAAGGACAATATCGTGACGAAAGGACTGCGTACAACAGCTGCAAGTCAGATTCTCAGCAACCTTGATGATCCGCTTTATGATGCGACGGTTGTCAGGAAACTGCAGAAGGAAAAAGCGGTAACCATCGGTAAATTGAACATGGATGAGTTCGCTATGGGATCCTCCAACGAAAACTCAAGCTTCCAGGCGACGCGTAACCCGTGGAACACCGATCACGTCCCGGGCGGTTCGAGCGGCGGTTCGGCAGCGGCTGTTGCGGCCGGAGAAGTGCCGTTTTCTCTTGGAACGGATACCGGCGGATCGATCCGCCAGCCGGCTTCCTACTGCGGTGTCGTAGGTCTGAAACCGACATACGGCCGGGTATCCCGCTTCGGACTTATCGCCTTCGCTTCTTCGCTTGACCAGATTGGTCCTATTACAAGAAGCGTAGAAGATAATGCTTACGTGCTCGAAACGATCGCCGGCCATGACGAAATGGATTCCACATCAGCAAACGTGGAAGTCCCTGCTTATACAGAAGCACTGACCGGAAATATCAGCGATTTGAAGATTGCTGTACCGAAGGAGTATTTCCAGGAAGGGGTCAACGAGGAAGTGAAAGCTTCCGTCAGACAGGCGCTCAGGAAGTATGAAGAACTCGGAGCAGAATGGGAGGAAGTCTCTCTTCCTCATTCGAAGTATGCGCTCTCCACCTACTACCTGATCGCGTCCTCCGAAGCGTCGGCCAACCTGGCCCGCTTCGACGGCGTGCGGTACGGACGCCGCTCCGAAAATGCGGAAACGATGATCGATATGTTCAAAAACTCCCGTTCCGAAGGTTTCGGAGACGAAGTGAAGCGCCGGATTATGCTTGGAACATTCGCCCTCAGTTCCGGATATTACGATGCGTATTATAAAAAAGCCCAGCAGGTACGTACGCTGATCAAAAACGATTTCGACAAGATTTTCGAGGAATATGATGTCGTCATCGGACCGACCGCGCCGACACCTGCCTTTAAAGTAGGAGAGCAGATGGAAAATCCTCTGACGATGTATGCAAACGACATCCTCACGATTCCTGTGAACCTTGCAGGCGTGCCGGGAATATCCATTCCATGCGGCTTTTCGGAGAAAGGGCTTCCGATCGGCCTGCAGATCATCGGGAAACATTTCGATGAGAGTACGGTCTACCGTGCAGCTCATGCTTTTGAACAGGCGACGAATTACCATAAGCAGCGTCCTGAGTTAGGAGGAAACACAAAATGAACTTCGAAACAGTCATTGGACTTGAAGTCCACGTCGAGCTGAAGACAGAATCGAAAATTTTCAGCCCGTCTCCGAACATGTTCGGAGATGAGCCGAACTCGAACGTGAACCCGATCGATCTCGGTTACCCGGGCGTTCTGCCCGTATTGAACGAAGAAGCGGTGAATTATTCGATGAAGGCTGCCCTTGCGTTGAACTGCGATATCGCTTCCCATACGAAATTCGACCGGAAAAACTATTTTTATCCGGATAACTCGAAAGCGTATCAGATTTCCCAGTTCGATCAGCCGATCGGAGAGAACGGGTACATTGATATTGAAGTGGACGGGAAGAAGAAGCGCATCGGCATCACTCGTCTTCATATGGAGGAGGACGCAGGTAAGCTCACCCATAAAGACGACGGATATTCGCTCGTAGACTATAACCGTCAGGGTACGCCACTGGTGGAAATCGTTTCGGAACCGGATATCCGCTCTCCGAAAGAGGCATACGCTTATCTGGAAGCACTTAAAAATATCATCCAGTATACTGGCGTCTCCGACTGTAAGATGGAAGAGGGGTCCCTCCGTTGTGATGCGAACCTCTCCCTCCGGCCTGTCGGACAGGAAGAGTTCGGTGTGAAAACGGAGCTGAAGAACCTCAACTCCTTCTCCTTTGTGCAGAAAGGTCTTGAATTTGAGGAGAAACGTCAGGAAGAAGTGCTGAAGCAGGGCGGAGAAATCCTTCAGGAGACGCGCCGCTTCGACGAGAAGACGAAAGAAACGATTCTTATGCGAATTAAAGAAGGGTCGGACGATTACCGTTACTTCCCGGAACCGGACCTTGTCCCTCTTTACATCGATGAAGCGTGGAAAGAACGCATCAAAGCTGAAATTCCTGAACTCCCGGAAGCGCGCAAGAAACGGTACATCGAAGAGCTCGGACTCCCTGAATACGATGCAGCCGTTCTGACGAACAACAAGGAACTCTCCGACTTTTTTGAAGAGACTCTTGAAAAAGGCGGCGACATCAAGCAGGCTTCCAACTGGCTGATGGGAGATATTTCTGCGTATATGAACAAGCAGCAGAAAGAACTGAAGGATCTGGAACTCACTCCGGATGCTCTGGCTAAACTGACCGTACTTCTGGAAGAAGAGACAATTTCTTCCAAAATAGCGAAGAAAATCCTGCCGGATCTCGTGGAAAAAGGCGGCGACCCCGAGAAAATCGTGAAGGACCGCGGTCTCGTCCAGATTTCCGACGAAGGACAGCTTCGTGATATCGTAACGAATATTCTTGATCAGAACGAACAGTCGATCACCGATTATAAGAATGGGAAAGACAAAGCTATCGGTTTCCTCGTCGGCCAGATTATGAAAGAAACGAAAGGGCAGGCGAATCCGAAGATGGTCAATGAACTGCTGATCGAAGAAATCAGCAAAAGGTAAAGAGGGAGGGCGCGCAGGGGATGCGTGCTTTTCTCTCTGAAAATACGAACGATAAGATGGAGGAGATTTTGATGCAACGGGCCCGAATCATATATAATCCGACCTCCGGAAGAGAATTGATCAGAAAGATGCTCCCGGACATTCTGAAACGTCTCGAACAGGACGGTTATGAGACGTCCACCCACGCAACGACTTGTGCCGGGGACGCGATCAAAGCCGCAAGGATCGCTTCGGAACGGAAGTTTGATATCGTAGTGGCCGCCGGAGGCGACGGTACGATCAATGAAGTCATAGCGGGACTGGCCGAACAGCCGCATCGTCCGAGAGTCGGGATCATCCCGACCGGAACGACGAACGATTTTGCGCGTGCTCTCCGCATCCCCCGCAACGATATCAATAAAGCACTCGATGTTATCCTGCGCAATGAAGTGTCCGCGCTCGATATCGGACGGGTGAATAATAAGTATTTCATCAACATCGCCGGCGGCGGTAAAATCACCGAGCTGACGTATGAAGTTCCGAGCAAGATGAAAACGATGCTCGGTCAGCTGGCTTACTATCTGAAAGGGATGGAGATGCTGCCTTCGATACGTCCGACATATGTCGAAATCGATTACGACGGCAAGGTGTATGAAGGGGAGATTATGCTCTTTCTCGTTTCGAATACGAATTCCGTCGGGGGGCTGGAGAAGCTTGCGCCTGAAGCGAAAATGGATGACGGCGTGTTCAATCTTATGATCATCGAAAAGATGAACGTCGCGGAATTCATCCGTCTCGCAACTATGGCCATCCAGGGGACCCATCTTAATCATCCGAAATTTCTCCACATGACTGCCGCAAAAATCAGTGTGAAGACAGAGGAGAAAATGCAGTTGAACATCGACGGAGAATATGGAGGGCTGCTCCCGGGAGAGTTCACCAACCTGTACCGTCATATCGAGTTTTTTATGCCTGAAGCTAAAGGGAAGTAGCCGCTTCTGCAAATGAAACGGTGCTTCCTTACGGCTTCATATACATAAGTAGCCCTATGGTATCGAACGTAGTTCTACTTATGTATATGGCCTTGTATCTTCAGAAAATCACTGAAACAGAGAGAGGAGGAGCATTATGCCGAAACAGACACCGCCCGTAAAGAAAAACGAAACCGTCACTGTCACGTTCGAGGATTTGACGCATGAAGGGGACGGGGTAGGGAAAGTGGACGGTTATCCGCTATTCGTCCCGTACGGCCTGCCGGGAGAGAAAGCCCGGGTGAAAGTGGTCAAAGTGAAAAAGAATTTCGGGTTCGGAAAACTTATGGATGTGGAAGAAGAGAGCGGAGACCGGGTTACGCCCCCGTGTCCCGTCTATTACCAGTGTGGCGGCTGCCAGCTTCAGCATATGAGCTACAGTCGTCAGCTTACGATGAAAAAGAATCAGGTCGAAAACGTTATGAAGAAAATCGGTCATCTGGAACACGTTCCTGTCCACGAACCGATCGGTATGGAGGAGCCGTGGAGATACCGGAATAAGATTCAGATTCCTGTCGGCGAAAAAGAAAACGGAGAATTGAAAACCGGGTTCTATCAGAAACGGAGTCACAACATCATCGATATGGAGTCGTGCCTGATTCAGGACGAAACGAACGACGGAATGGTGGCAGCCGTCCGTAGAATCGCGACGGATCTCGGCATCGAAGCCTATGATGAAGAATCTCACCGGGGGGTATTGCGTCATATCATGGTCCGGACCGGACAGGTCACCGGTGATATCATGGTCGTCCTTATCACCCGGACGAAGGAACTGCCGCACAAGGACGGACTGATCGAACAGATTAAAGAAGCGTACCCGGGAGTGAAATCGATCGTCCACAACGTGAACCGGGATAAGACGAACGTCATTCTCGGAAAAGAGACGACCGTCGTGTATGGAGATGAGTATATTTATGATTCCATCGGAGACATACGCTTCATGATTTCCGCACAATCATTCTATCAGGTCAACCCGACCCAGACGAAAACGCTGTATGACAAAGCACTGGAGTATGCGGACCTGCGGGGCGGGGAGACAGTTGTTGACGCCTACTGCGGCATCGGTACGATTTCCCTGTTCATGGCGAAAGCCGCAAAGAAAGTGTACGGAGTGGAAGTCGTCGGCGAAGCAGTGAAAGATGCGAAGAAGAACGCCCGTCTCAATCACATCGATAACGTCGAGTTCTATAAAGGGAAAGCGGAAGAAGTGATGCCGTGGTGGCGCGGCCAGGGGCTCCGCCCGGATGTCATCGTCGTCGATCCCCCGAGAAAAGGATGTGACGAAGCACTCCTTGCCTCGATGCTTGAGATGGAGCCGGAGCGGATTGTCTACGTTTCCTGTAACCCTTCTACCTTAGCCCGGGACTTGCGGATTCTTGAAGATGGCGGGTATGAAACGAAAGAAGTGCAGCCGGTGGATCAGTTCCCGCAGACGAACCACATAGAATGTGTAACGTGGCTGGTGAAAAAATAATGAATTATACCAATTGGCTCAAGTTGAAATATGGCTTGAGCTTTTTTCTATTCTTTACGAATGAACGGGTAAGAATTTGGGTTCTACAATATTTGTTGGGGTATCAGAAAAACTTGGCATAAAAAACACACAAGCTCCTTTATCTTTTACACTTCAATTGACGAAAACAAGAAAAGTAAGTCTGGAATCAGAGGATGTGGTGAGATATATGGTTGGAGAAATATTATAACTATAGAAAACAGAAGGTTCTCACATAATTTTCCTCAAAAAGGTGATTGCTGCTCCAGTCCTCCAAGACTGTTACGTTTCCTGCTGGATTTAGTTGTTATGCAGAACTCCATCTTTATGACATAACGACTTGAATGATGGATGTGTTGCGTCACTTGTAGGAAAGTTAACATCACAAGTAAGCACTTGTTCATAAGGAGAAATTCTATGTTTAAAAATGAGAAAGCGAACATTGTTAACAGGTTAGTATGGGTGCTTGTCATGATAGGGATGTCAACTTACCTTCTGTATCCCGCTCTCGAAATATTTCTTCATTGGTTAAGTTATGTTTTAGTTATGTTAGGATTTGGATTGTATGGCGGAAGACAAATCTATCTTTTGAAAAAGGTGACCCAAGAGAACGGAAAGACCGGAAATTAAACTAAAAAGCAGGGGAGCCTGCTTTTTAGTTCCTTAATATGATATAAACAAAATAAGCGACATACACCAGTATAAGAAAAAGACCTTCTCTCTTCCCGACAGTGTATCCACTCCTCGAAAATAAGAATAATAACACACTAAGCACAATCATAATCAAGACATCAGTGAAAATTTTGCCGGCCACAGGTAACGGCGTAATCACGGCGGAAGTACCGAGTACAAACCAGATATTGAATATATTACTCCCTACAATGTTCCCGAGGGCGATTCCGCTTTCTTTCTTCAGTGCGGCAGAGATGGACGTGACCAGCTCAGGCAGGGAGGTCCCGATTGCAATGATAGTCAATCCTACCAAAGTTTCACTCATTCCGAGGGCGTAGGCGATTTCTGTGCCGTTATTCACCACCAGGTTTCCTCCGAAAATGATCGCTGCTAAACCGACTAACGTCAAAACGACATTTTTGCCCCATTTGATCCCTGTCGTCGGGGGCTCATGTTTCGTATCTTTCCGACTTTTCAGACCGACTTCGATGACGTAGTACATAAAAATGGAGAGGAACAATAAGAAGATTACACCATCACTGCGTGTAAGCAGGTTATCATTAAATCCCTGCAGTATCATGTCACTGATAAGTACCAGCAGTGCTACGCTGGCCAGCAAAGTGAACGGTATCTCCTTTTTGACCGTCGAACTTTCGACCGCTAACGGGTAAAGAAAAGCTGCTGCACCTACAACTAACGTAATGTTGAAAATGTTACTGCCGACAACGTTCCCGAGAGACACTTCAGCATTTCCCTGTAAAGCGGCGATGATACTGACGGTCGCCTCAGGGGAACTTGTGCCGAATGCTACAATCGTAAGTCCTATCAGGATAGGCGGAACGCGGAGAAGTCTGGCGATATTCGAAGATCCATCAACGAAGAAATCGGCTCCCTTAATCAATAATCCGAAGCCGGCGAGCAGTAATATGTATGCCATAATCGTTTCTCAAACTCCTTTGTATTTAAAGTCTCCGGCTGGGAGAGGCAGTCCTGTCAGCATAAGACTAGGTTTTACTTATTTAACCATACCCGAGATTCCTCTTCCTGGAAAGAAAAATTCGGACCGAGAAGTTAAATAAAGAAAAAGAAGAGAAAATGGGAGTAACTCCGATAAGGGAATAAAAAAACTGGAGCCGAAAAATATTCTTCGGCACCAGTCTCTGGAAAACTACGTTTTAAACACGCGCGTCCCAGGTTTTCTGTTCTTCGTCTTTCATCTGGTCTTCGATCTCCTGCGGGTAAGCCGTACGGAAAGCGTGATGATCCGCTTCGATCACTTCGACCATTTTTGTGATCATGTCCTCGGGATCGTACTGGTTCTCGAGCAGCTGTTCCATGTTACTCATGGATTTCTCGGGAGTCAGGTTCTCTTTAGGATTGTACCATTTCCACTTCTCTTCAAACATCCGGTCGTTGAAACCGGTGTTGAACGGACCGGGGTTGATGGTAGCTACCTGCACGTTGAATTCTTCAAGTTCCGCTTTCATAGCCTTGGCAAAAGCTTCGATTGCGTGTTTTGAGGAAGCGTACGCGGCGAGGTAAGGCATGCCTACAACACCGGCGACGGAGCTTAGGAAGACGATTTTGCCCTTTTCTTTCTTCATGAATTTGTTGGCAGCAATTTGGGCATTTTCAAGCGTACTGAATACGTTCGTCTCAAAAATATCGCGGACCCGGTCGACCGGTATTTCGGCAATCGGTCCACCTTCGCCGATAGCCGCGTTCGCGACGAAAATGTCATAGTCGTACTCGTCTATCAGCTGCTGGTCCCGTTCATTCGTGATATCCAGTTTGATCACTTCGAGGGTGACACCTGCTGCTTCGGCTTCTTCCCGGAGACTCGTAATCTGGGCCATAATTTCAACGGCGGCAATGACGTGATGTCCTTTTTTAGCAAGACCGATAGCCGTACCTTTTCCAAGACCCGTACCGGCTCCGGTGATAAAAATCGTTTTACTCATAATATGATATTCCTCCTTAGGGAATGATTCTGCGTATAATCGGTGGTCTATTTTTCAAGAAATTGCACTTTATTATTGGAATAAAGGTGACAACTACATTTTGCCTTCCCGTCTCCATGGGAATCTAAACGGACAGAGGGACAGGGGAAAGAAGCAGAGCCGGTGGTATATCTTCATTTTCCGGACGTGATATGATAGACGATAGTGAGTGTCGGTGAAGTCATTTTTCAAATGCAGAAAATAAAGGAGAAACAGTATGTCTGAAACATTTTTCAACAGGATGAGTACAGAAACAGGAATAGAATTGAATGGGTCCCAGAAGCAGGCGGTCCTTCATACGGAAGGTCCTCTTCTTCTGCTGGCGTCACCGGGGTCAGGGAAGACGACTACGCTGAATATGAAAATCGCCTATCTGTTGTTTGAGAAGAAGGTGGCGCCGGAGAAAATTATGGCGGTTACGTTCAGTAAAGCTTCCGCCCGCGATATGTCCCGGCGTTTCGACGACTATTTCTCCGGCTGGAGCAGTGTGAAAGTACCGTTTTCCACCATCCACAGTTTCGCCTACAAAGTAGTGCGTGAGTTCATGAGAAAAGAGAACATCCCCTACCAGTTGATTGAAGGGGGAGGGCAGAAAGGCCGGATGCCGGGCGGTCTCCCCCTTCAGAAAACATTCATTTTGAAAAAAGTGTACGAAGATGTGAACGGGACGCAGGCGACTGAGGAGGAGATGGAGGATCTGATGAGTTACATCAGTCTCGTGAAGAACCGGATGCTTGAGGGGAGAGAACTGGAGCGGGTGCCGTGCCAGGCGAAAGCTGCCTAGGAAGTCTTCCAGGCGTACGAATCGTTCAAGCAGTCGGAAGCGGAGGTCACTCTTCTCGATTTCGACGATATGCTTACGTTCTGTCACGAAATACTGAGAGAAAACCCGGATGTCCTTTCTGTTTATCAGCAGCAGTTCGATTACGTCCTCACCGATGAAAGTCAGGACAATTCCATCGTTCAGCATGAAATCGTGGAGATGCTGGCGGCCCCTTCGAATAATCTCTGTCTCGTTGCGGATGACGATCAGTCGATTTTCGGGTGGCGCGGAGCGGAAGTCGATAAACTTCTTCGGTTTCAGGAGACGTATCCGGAAGCGACCGTCCTCACGATGACGGAGAATTACCGTTCCTCCGAAGAAATCGTCCACGTAGCCAACCGGTTCATTAAGCGGAATATCGATCGTTACGAAAAAGAGATGACTACCCCGAACGGATCCATGCAGGACGTGGAAATCCATGCTTTCCAGAATGACGAGAAACAGCTCGACTACGTAGTACAGCAGATACAGGAGAAAAGCAAAGAGGAGACGGCGGTGCTTTACCGCAATCACGCTTCCGTGATCCCGCTCGTCGATCAGCTGGACCGTGCCGGCATCGATTTCTACATGAAAGACTCGGAGGCTAAATTCTTCAGACACTGGATCGTCGAGGACGTTTTGAACTTTCTCCGTTTCTCCTATAACGACAGCAGAATCGATATTCTGGAAAGAATCCATACGAAATTCAATGCTTATATTTCGAAAAAACAGATGGACCTGTTGAAGGGAAGAAACACGAAGGGGTCTCTGTTCGATCAGCTGCTTCAGCTCGATATTCAGGAGTACCAGAAGAAATCGATTCCGAAAGCGAAACAGACCTTCCATGACATCAACAATATGAGGCCCGACGAGGCGATAGTGACGATCAGGGAAAAACTCGGCTATGACCGCGTGTTACGGAAGATGGTGGACAAGTTCGGGTTCCGGGCGGATCAGCTTTTCGGTACCCTCGATGTACTCATCCGTATTGCCGAGAGCTGTGATTCTCTGAAAGATTTCGCTTTCCGTCTGAAAGAACTCGAGGAGATTGTGAAGAACGCCCACGTGAGGGAGAGCTCCCTTACGCTTACGACGTTTCACAGTGCCAAGGGGCTTGAGTTCGATGCCGTTTATATGATCGATCTCGTCGACGGCATCATTCCCTCGAATGACGACATTGAGGATTACCGGGACGGGGAGAGAGAAGCGATGGAAGAAGCGGCACGCCTGTTTTACGTCGGGATGACCCGGGCCCGGGTCCGTCTCGAGCTGTTGACGTACCACTACCTAGGGAAAGAGCGGGTGAAGGAATCCACCTTTTTGCACAACGTGCGTACCATTGCGGGCTCTACGAAAAAAACGAATCACCGGGAAGTTGCGAGCCGTGTGGATACCTCGGCACTCGAAGGGATGGACCCGGGAACGAAAGTGGTTCATCAGGCGTTCGGGCGGGGCACCGTCATGGAATATAAAGAAGGGCTTATCGTCATTCACTTTGAAGAAGCGGGGTATAAGGAACTGCTGCTTGAAACCTGCGTGGAACGCGGACTTCTATCTAAAGAAAAACAGGAAGCGTAGTGAGGTCACTTCGCTTCCTGTGCATAGGTTTCTTTCGGTTTCTCCTGTCTGTGAAGAACGGGAATCCGGTGCCCGAGCTTGAAGATGAGGATACCTGCCATAAGGATGGAGAGACCGAGAGCTTTCGTCCAGGTGAACGGAACCGGTTCGAAATGAAACAGCCCGAACGTATCGATGGTGGAAGCGAAGGCAAGCTGAGAGACCATCGTGATCGATACCGTGTAGGCCGGCCCGAGAATAGCCATCCCCCGCATCAGGCAGTAGACGAGCGTCACCCCGAATACGCCGCTCAAAAGGAAAATCGGATTGATGCCGCTTAAAGCGAAAAGAGGAGTATCCTCGACAATCGTAAATACGATGAGCGAAGCGATGAGACCGAGCCCGAGAACGACGGTCGTCGATCCCCACGAGCCGATTTTACCGCTCATTCGGGTATTGAATATATTTTGTGTACTGATCATGACACCGGCGAGAATGGAGAATAATATACCTATCAAAAAAACAGCTCCTTATTCATAAATGTTTCCTTCTGCTTTGTGGCGAAGTAAATCGATATCAGTGATTTTGATGATGCCTCTATGTTTTTCAAGAATCCCTTCGTCTTCGAAGTTACGAAGCACCCTGTTCAGGTGGCGGTAACTGGTACCGATGACTTCCGCTGTCTCTTTCAACGTTTCCGGACGCATCTCTTCATGGAACAGTGATCCTTTTCCGTCATCGGTAAGGCTTAAGAGATAGCTCGCCAGACGCACGTCCGTATTATAAAGCATGTTAAGAGTGGAAGCGTGGGCTTCTGTGTAAAATTTGTGGGTGATGACTTCCAGGAGAAAGTGGAGAAAAGCTGTGTTTTCCTTTTCTTCCTGTCTGAGCCTGGCGAAGGGGATCTTCATAAGGTGCCCGTCTGTAACAGCTTCTACCGTATGAAACACGTCCGTCCCTTTCACGTATTCGACATCTCCGATGACAGCCAGGGGATTTTTGAAGCGGAGTATGAGACCGTTCCCTCCCGCTGAGCTGGTGTGGATTTTTATTTTTCCATCGACGAGGAAATAAAGATGGTCGAGCGTATCATTCTTCTCCCACAGCACCTCTCCCTGCTTCATTTCGTACAGTTCCAGCGCATCAAAAGAAGCGGAGGAAAAAATGTTGTCGAAGTCGAATGCGGTTGCGTACTCCCGGAAAAGGGTAGGGTCGGACAGTTTTCTCACTATGGACACTCCTTTACAGTTTGAATAGAACGACGCCCGTAATCATTAAGGCGACACCGAGAAGCTGATACCCTTTCACCGCGATTTTCTTTTCTTCAAACCAGCCCTTGATCTCCACGATGAAAGCAGTAAGCAACTGCGCTACGAGAAGAATCGCTATGGCAGAAGCAGGCCCGAGCTCATTGAAAGCGTAGAGTTCCGAGAAGATGACGACTACTCCGAACGTCCCGCCGGTGATATAGAGAGGTCGGACGGAGGGGAGGCGGCGTATATCTCCGTCTCTTTTGGTCAAATAGAATGTGAGTGCGATTACGAAACCTACGAGGTGAACAATGACCGTCGTGTGCCAGCCGCTGATCACCTGATTCATACTGGAATTGAAAACTCCCTGCATCGTAATACTTAAGCCTGCGATGACTGCAAACAAAATACCTTTCATAAAACGTTCCTCCTTTTTATCTTATAACAGTAAATAACATTTATCTATTATGATAAAGGACATATGTCCCTTTTTGATGAAAAAATAAAAATTCCCTCTTGTTAAATGAAAAAGGTTTGGTTATAATGATTATTGTCGGATTTTAACTACGGGGCATTAGCTCAGTTGGGAGAGCGCTTGTCTGGCAGACAAGAGGTCAGCGGTTCGAGCCCGCTATGCTCCACTATGTAACCCCTTGCTATGCAAGGGGTTTTTGTTATGGTGAGAAGTTTGGTAGCGGCGAAAAGGTTCTCCTCATCTTCTTTTATTAATAAGGTGATAATCAAATAATGGAACCATAAAAATAAGCAGTCTTTCCGATTTGGATTAGGCTGCTTATTTTTGTTTAATTTGCCCCCTGGGTGGTATAATAAGAACAAATGTTCCTGTTTTTTGAGAGGGGAGAGATAACTATGGAGGGAGTTCTTGAAAGAGGTCTTTCTAATAAACAAAAAGTTGAAATAGTCTATATAGATAGCGAAGGCAGGATAACTCAGCGGTTTGTTCGTATAACCGTTATAAGGGAAGACACCATTTTTGCGTATTGTTATTGGAGGAAGCAGGTTAGATCATTTAAACGGAAGAATATTCTTTCAGCGTATCCGGTTCAAGCCCGTTATGCTTCACTTACATGAACCCTTCTCTCGGAACAGGGGAGGTTTTTTGTTTTCCAAGAATTAAAGGCTGTGGTAAGAATAAGGATCCGGTTGACGAAGTATGGGAAGAGGAATATATTTAATGTAACTAAAAGGTAGGCTTTTTCGTTGTTCTGTATTCCATGAACGTGGAGGGATTGGATGAAGAAGATGTTACTCCTGCTGGTCTTTTTCGTATTCTCAGCCGGTGCTGCCGGCCATTATTCGCTGTTCGCAAGCATTATCGGCAAAGGATTTCTGCAGATTATTCTGCCTGCGGGCTTCGTGCTTTGGGTGAACAGAAAAGAGTACTGGTTCCACTACCTTATAAGGAAACTGGACCATTTTAACCGGAACACACTGCTCGTCCTTTTCCTGTTTTTTGGTACAGGTGTCCTGTTTGATTATGTATGGCTTCAGGAGTTTTCCATCCTGATTACGATGCCTGTATCCCTGCTTGTGTTCGGGACGGCTCTCTGTCTCTTCCGCATGTTCTTTGAGAAAGGATTCCGGCGTTTTCACCGCCTCACGTTCGCAAGGACTTCCGTATACCTTATCGTCCACATGACGATATGGGGGCTGTACACGATGGGTCTGGACGAGTACGGAGTGCCGGCGGAGGTGTCCGTATACGCGAGAGTTGTGCAGGTGCTTGGAGGTCTGATGCTTGTCTTCGTTTTTTTCCGTTGGGGAAAAAAGGATCACGAGGTGGATCCTCCGACCGTGGAAGGTATGGTAAGGAAATTGTATTAAAAAACAGGAAGCACCTGAAGATTCAGGTGCTTTTCGTCGTGACGATTGTTCCTGCGAACCGGTCCTGGGCAAGGCTCCTGCCCTCGTCTCTCGAAAAGTTCTTTCTGTCTCTCATGTAGGCAATGCTGCTTGCGAAATCCCGGTGAGCTATCCGTTTGAGGATTTGACCGGAAGTGAGAGGAGAGCCGTCTCCACTTTCAAGTCTCAGTTCCATCAGTTTATAGCCGAGCGTCTGTCCGCTGTACTTCAGTTGCCCGTACTCCATCCCCCAGGTAATGAGTGTCGGCAAAACGAGTGTGAGGAAAGCTTCGTTTTTCACTTTTTTTCTGAGAAAATTCTCTGCTGCAGCATTGATGATACCGGAGAACGCAATGTCGATAAGCACGGCGTACGTACGTTTTTTCGTGACAGGTTTCATTTTCATCTCTCCTTTTTTATTATCTGTACGCAGGGCTTACATGATAAGTTTCATTTCTGCAGTAAATTATCCTTTTCAAAGCATAACGGCAAGACGTTAAGGGTAACAGGGACTAAGGAAGGAGTTGAGAACGATGGAAGATATGAACAGAGGAATCATTACGGCTCTCGGTTCCATAGGTCTTGCACAGGCAGCAAAGATATGGACGTACTACAGAAAGACCGGGGAATGGGACGTGAAACAGGTGGCTGCGACCGGGGGGATGCCGAGTTCGCACTCGGCAGGAGTGGCTTCTATAGCTTCCTACATAGCTGCCAATAAAGGTTCACGGCACACAGAAACGGCTTTGGCCGTCGTTTTTGGAGTGATCGTTATGTATGACGCTCAGGGCATCCGCCGTCACACCGGTGAAATCGCCAAACTTGTGAATGAACTGGAAGACAGTTTTTCCAAAATATCAAAGGATATCCCGAGCCTTGAATTCGTGGAAAGAGAGAAAGAACTGAAGGAACTTCTCGGTCATCAGCCCCTGGAAGTGCTGGGCGGTGCCATATTGGGAGGTATCCTGGGCGTATGGTCCGCTAAAATTGAGCATTAATGCGTAAAAAGCAGGAAGAAGAACGTGTATCCCGGTTCATCTTCCTGCTTTTTTTATCCCCAGATAATCCGCGACACATAAATAACGAACGTAACCGTCACCGCTGAACAGAGAGTGGACAAAAGCACGATCTGGGCCGCGAACTCGGGATAATTTTCGTATTCCTGGGCAATGACGGCACTGTTGACGGCGGTGGGCATTGCGGAAGCAATAAAGAGTGCCTGGGCTGTCACACCATTAAGCCCGAATACGTAAATCATACCAAGAGCGAGGAGCGGTCCCGCGAGAAGACGCAGGAACAGACTCGGATAAACGGAAGAGAAATTTGTCGTCCACTTAATTTTTGCCACCTGGGCCCCAAGCATGACGAGAGCAATCGCTATCATCGCATCGGCTATGTAGGTGGATGGTACCCAGAGAAAGGCAGGTACAGCAATATCTCCGGCATTAAGAAGAATGCCTGCAAGAAGAGCATAAAGGACGGGCATTTTGAAATATCCGGCCATCGCTCTCCATTTTCCGATGTGAATGGACTGCAGAGCGAAGATACCGTAGGAGAAGGTAATCACATTCTGCATCGTCAGAACGACGACCTGAATCGACATGGCGAATGGATCTCCTTTAAAAACGAGATCATTCACCGGTACGCCGTAATTGCCGGAGTTGAAGAAGATGACGCTGTTGGATACTGTCGTTGCCTTAGCTCCATCCATCCCCTGCAGTCGGGTGAAAGCTCTCGTAATAATAAAAAGCAGTAATACGTACAGGCCGATAAAGCCTATGACACCGAGGAATTTCTCCGGGGCGAATTCCGTTTCATAAAGTTTTACGAAAATGAAACCCGGAACGAGAAAGTATATATTCAATTTTGCCAACGTGTTCAAATCCAGATTGAATTTTTTCTCAAGTACAAAACCTATACCCATGATAATGAAGACAGGGAGGAGAATGTCCAGAAGAATCGTCAGCAGTTCTGCCATAGAACCCCCTCCTTACAGATGTTTCAGCAGTAATTCCATTTCTTCCTTCACTTTCTTCCAAGCTCTCGTGGAGGGATCTGTAAACATAAAGTGTTCCGTATCCGTAAGCCTGATGTATTTAACAGGGTCCCCGATGTTCTCCGCCCATTCGTAATAATCATCACTCATACCGACGGGAACGTTCACATCGAGGGAGCCGTGAAAGAGAATGTGCGCAGTGGAAAGAGGAAGGAGCTCTTTCGGAGAGCCGTCCCTGTAGCGATCCGGTACTTCCGAAGGACTTCCCCCCATAAGTTCCGCGGTCGGATTTTCCGCAGGTTTCGCGAGTTCCTGGTCACGGAAAGCGTGGATCATATGCATCATGGAAAGATCGCTGATGCCGGCAAGGCTGACCACGGCTCCCGGTTCCAGAAAGGTTTCTTTGAAAAGATCGCTCGTGTCGGGAAGTCTGTGCCGGCCTGCAAGCCAGAGGGCGAAATGGCCCCCGGCTGAGTGACCGAGTGTGACGACGCGATCCAGATCCAGACGATACTCGTGTTCAATGTGGATCAGATGGTCCGTAGCATCCGCCACATCCCGGAAACTTCCGGGCCATCCTCCACCATCCTGACCGATTCTGTTGTATTCGATGTTCCACGTCGCCCATCCGGCAGCGGTCAGGTCCATCGCTATTTCCCGCGTGAGGTCGAGATCGAAGTCAGCCTTCCAGAATCCCCCATGTATAATGACGACCACCGGGTGAGGGGCGGGCGTTTCCGGAAGCATGAGCTCCCCGTACTGGTATATATCTTCTCCATAGTAAATTCTTTGCATATTTTTTCACCTCTCTTTAGGAATATTACACTTATTCAGTCGTTTAGAAAACTCATCCGACAGAGAAACTTGCAACTCTTTTCCCGGTTCGGGTGCGAACAATTATAACCGTACGGGACACCCCGGCGAAAAAGCCGGGCTTTTCCGGTTTAACGAAATACAATTTAGTGAAAATTTAAGAGGAAGGAGTGATACGTATGTGGTGGAAACACCCTTATTTCAAATACATTACGGCTTTTATTTTATTGTTGATCACTATTTATTTTATGCAGCTTTTAAATATATTCAGTCCATTTCTTACGTTATTCCAGACGCTGTTTTATCCGATACTGATCGCCGGTTTTCTTTTTTATCTTACCAGACCGGTAGTGGAATGGCTGTCGAGGAAATTATCGATACCGCTTCTCGCCTCTATTCTTATTCTGTTCGCAGCAGTCGGAGGATTGATTGCAGCCGGTGTTAGTCTGCTTGCATCCACTATTGAGGAACAGGCGAAGAACATCTCGAAGCTGCCGGATCAGCTGAGTAAAACTGCGGAAGAAGCAAGGCAGGGCCTCGAAGGTAAAGATATGGGGATGCTCTCGACGAACTCCCTGAAACAGCAGGTCAGCAAATACGCCAGCAGCCTTGGACAGGATATAGGTGAACATTTTGCCGAAACGTTTTCAACAGTAGCAGGAGCAGCGACTGTGATTATCATTATTCCTTTTGTACTGTTTTTCTTTCTGAAAGACGGCAGGAAACTGGTTCCTTTTCTTACCAGTCCTTTTTCCGGGGAGAAGAGGGAAGAAGCGACCAGACTGTTCCGGAGACTCGACGAGACTGTGGCTGCGTATATTATCGGTCAGGCGACCGTCGCCTTCGTGGACGGGGTTCTTATGTATATCAGTTACCTGATCATCGGACTTGATTACGCTCTCATTCTCGGTTTGTTCGTGGTGGTGACGGCCATCATACCGTTCTTCGGACCGATACTGGGTGTAATACCGGCGATTGTTGTGGCACTGACCCAGGCTCCGATAATGGTCATTTACGTACTTGTGGCACTGATAGTTGTGCAGCAGCTGGAAGGAAATATCGTAGCTCCGGTGGTTCTTGGAGAACGTCTGCATATCCACCCGCTGACAATCATCTTTCTGCTTATCGTAGCCGCTCCGCTCGGAGGATTCATAGGAATGGTTATCGCTGTACCGCTCTATTCCGTGATCAAGGTGCTGCTTTATAACTTCTACAGATATTTCCGGATGTATCAGGAATCGAAAAGCTGATCCGTCTGAAAGAAGGGGGAGGAATGTATGATTCACTATTTGCAGGAGCCTCTGCTTCTTGAAAACAGAGGAGTTACCATAAGAAACCGTTTTATGAAATCGGCGATGAGTGAAGGTATGGCTTCCCGGTCGAACACCCCTGCGGAAGATCTAATAAGACTGTATAAACGCTGGTCTGAAGGGGGTGCCGGCCTTATAGTCTCGGGAAACGTGATGGTTACACGCGATGCGCTCGGGGAACCGGGGAATGTGGTGCTGGAAGATTCAGGGAGTATGGATGCTTTCCGCCGCTGGGCAAAAGCCGGGAAAAAAGAAGGGAACGAGTTCTGGATGCAGATTAATCATCCCGGGAAACAGGTAGTGAGGGGGCTTGTGAAAGAAGGACAGGCTCCATCTGCTGTTCCGTTTCCGGCGGGTTTCCAGAAATTTTTCGCCCCGTCACGGGCATTGACTAAAGCAGGTATAGAAGAAATTATCTATCGTTTTAAAAGAACAGCAGCTCTGGCGAAGGAAGCGGGATTCACCGGAGTACAGATTCATGCTGCTCATGGTTATCTCATCAGTCAGTTCCTCTCGCCGAGACATAATATCAGGGAGGACGAATGGGGAGGGTCCATCGAGAACCGCTCCCGTTTCTTAAAAGAGATTTATCGCGCCGTGCGGGCGGAAGTCGGTGAGGATTACCCGATTGGAGTGAAAATCAATAGTGCCGACTTCATGAAGGACGGGTTTACAGAGGAAGAGTCTCTTTACGTAATCCGGACTCTTGAAGACCTGGGTGTAGACCTCGTTGAAATTTCCGGAGGCACATATGAGAAGGCGGTAATGACAGGGAAACAGTCGGAAAAATCGAAGCGTGAAGCCTACTTTCTGGAATACGCTGATACCTTGAAGAATCAGACCAGCCTTCCGGTAGCAGTGACCGGTGGCTTTCGCACGAAGAAAGGAATGATCGAAGCAGTTCGTTCGGGCTCTGCCGATATGATCGGTCTGGCCCGTCCCCTTGCGGTCGATCCGGATATCCCGCAAAAAATCTTACGCGAAGAGATGGATGATATTACAATCCCGTCCATTAAGACCGGCATTCCCCCGGTAGACAAAGCCGGAATGATGGAAGTGATGTGGTACAGCCAGCAGCTGCACAGGATGGGAAGAGGGAAAGCGACGAAGCCGTGCTTCTCGCCGAAGCTGTCCATGCTTCTTGCGCTTTGGAAAAACGGCACGGGAGTTTTTCAGAAACGAAGAGCATGATTGGAAAAGGAGATGAATACGGCGATGAAACATACGATTGAACCGCTTGGAGATGAGTCCCTGTTTATTAATTTAGGAGATGAAATCGATCCGGATACGCATGAGTCCGTGCAGGCGGTCGCGGCCCGGCTGGAGAAAGAAAAGTGGTCATGGCTATCTGAAATCGTACCTTCTTATACCGGACTGGCCGTCTACTATGATGCTCCGGCATTTTACCCTGAGCATTCTTCCCCTTATGAACAGGTGGCGGAGATGCTGAAGAAGGTCGTGGAGACGACGGAGCCGCGGGAAGGGAGCGGACACCGCACCGTGGAGATCCCTGTCTGTTACGGAGGGGAATTCGGTCCGGACATTTCTGTGGTAGCCGGAGAGAATGGACTGACGGAAGAGGAAGTCATAAAACGTCACTCCGACAACGAGTATCTGGTATACATGCTTGGATTCGCTCCCGGGTTTCCTTTTCTCGGAGGTATGGACGAAAGGATCGCGACCTCCCGTAAGGATTCTCCGAGAACCAGCTTGCCGGCCGGTTCAGTCGGGATAGCCGGTTCACAGACCGGAGTGTATCCGGTAGTGTCTCCCGGAGGATGGCAGCTTATCGGCAGAACACCTTTTAAGCTGTTCAATCCGGACAGGGAATCTCCTTCCTACGTTCAGCCGGGGGACCGGGTGAAATTTTATCCTGTCTCTCCTGAAGAATATAACCGTCTGGAGGGAGAAGAATGATACAGGTGCAGAAAGCGGGTCTTTTGACGACAATACAGGACGCAGGCCGTAGAGGCTATCAGAAATACGGGGCAAGTCCGGGAGGCGCGGCGGACACATTCGCTTACCGGTTGGCCAATATTGCGGTTGGAAACGAGGCCGGCGCAGCTGTACTGGAGATGACTCTTCAGGGAGACGTGTTACTGTTTGAGGAACCGGCCGTCATATCCATCGCCGGAGCGGATATGAAACCGGAAATAAACGGAAAACGTGTACCGATGTGGCGACCGGTATATATAGATAAAGGGGAGGTCCTCAATTTTTCC
Organism: Salimicrobium jeotgali; assembly: GCF_001685435.2. NCBI lineage: Bacteria > Bacillati > Bacillota > Bacilli > Caryophanales > Bacillaceae > Salimicrobium > Salimicrobium jeotgali. The sequence goes on along the minus strand of NZ_CP011361.2, from coordinate 2,115,067 downwards.
AATGCTGCCAGGGGAATCCGGACGTATGTAGCGATAGCGGGAGGTTTTGTCGGAGAGGATTTTCTCGGCAGCTTCTCTACCTATCTGAGTATGAACGCCGGAGGGCATAAAGGCAGGAAACTCGAACGCGGGGACGTACTTTCGGTAAATGAACCCAGTCATCTAAACGAAGAGGTGAAAGACTGGCTGAGTCGGTCCTCCAGAGAGAAAGGGTTTACTTACCCGGCCTGGAGAGTCCCCGGCCCCGGCCATTTCCGAATAGGCACTCCCGGAGAGCTTCGTGCATTTCCGGGGAGGCACTATGAATTATTTGATGTCGGAAGTAAAGAAGCTTTTGAAACAGAAAAGTACAAAGCCGGGAGCAAATCCGATCGGATGGGTGTGAGACTGGACGGAGTTACGCTGACGCTCCGGGAGCCACAGGACATTCTGTCAGAACCGGTAACATTCGGAACCGTCCAGGTGCCGTCGAATGGCGAACCGATCATTCTGCTTGCCGACCGGCAGACGACGGGCGGTTACCCGAAAATAGCCCAGATCATCAGTGTGGACTGCTCGAAAGCAGCACAGCTGCGTCCGGGAGAGGCTGTCAGTTTCCGTATGATCACTCACCCGGAGGCTGAGGAACTGTTATTGACCGTCGAAAACCGGCTGTACCGGTGTGAACAATCCGTCAAACGAAAAATAATGGAGGGATAACAGAATGGCTATCGATTTGAATTGCGATATGGGCGAAGGGTTCGGAGTGTATAATAAAGGGAGAGACCGGGAAGTGCTGGATCATGTGACCTCGGCCAACATAGCCTGCGGGTTTCACGCCGGAGATTCACGCTTAATGAAAGAAACGGTGCGTATGGCGGCAGAAAGAAATGTGGCTGTCGGAGCCCACCCGGGACTTCCGGACCTGGCCGGGTTCGGAAGAAGGAAGATGGATATAACTCCCGAGGACGCTTATGATTTTGTGTTGTACCAGACGGGGGCACTGCAGGCATTCGCAGAAGCGGAAGGCACTCGTCTTCAGCACGTGAAGCCTCACGGGGCTCTTTATAACACGGCTGCCAAAGACGCGGAACTGGCACAGGCGATAGCGGAAGCTGTAAGGGACGCCGGCGGCATGATGCTTTACGGTCTTGCCGGGAGCGAGCTGCTAAAAGCCGGGAAGAACGCCGGGCTTACCGTAGTGAGTGAAGTGTTTGCGGATCGTCTGTATCAGCATGACGGTACGCTTACCCCAAGAAAAGAGAAGGGTGCAGTAATTACGGATAGAGACCAGGCTTTAGAGCAGGTCCGTGATATGGTGCTCCATCAAAGGGTAAGAACCGGGGAAGGAACGACTATCGATATACAGGCGGATTCTGTATGTGTGCACGGCGACAACAGCGAAGCGGTGGATTTCACCCGCTCCATCCGTAAGTTTCTGGAGGATAACGACATAAGTATGAAAGCTCCTGACGTATAACAGGACGAGGACCGGCCGTTTATTTTAAACAGTGAACGGCCGGCCTTTAGTTAAAAGCAAAAGTACAATAAGTGTAAGAGGAGAGAACGATGGAATACATAAAAGTATTTACGGACGCGTATGAATACAAAGAAATAATGGACAGAGAAAAGGCTCACGCTTCCGGGGAGTGGCATGAAGTTTTTCATTGCTGGCTTTTAAGTTACTGCGGAGGTGATAGCTATGTATACGTTCAATGGAGAAGCCCATCAAAAAAGGATTACCCCGGTCTTTATGACATCACGGCAGCGGGACATCTGGAAGCGGAAGAGTCTGTGTCGGACGGCGTTAGGGAAGTGAAGGAAGAAATAGGTCTTGATATCCCTTATGAAAACCTGGAAAAAATAGCGGTACTCGATACGTGGATCGGAATCGACCGGGAATTCGCTCATGAACATGTTTATGTCTGCAGTCATTCTCTCTCCCAGTTCTCCCTGCAGAAGGAAGAGGTCGAGGAAATGGACCGGATACGCTGGGAGGATTTCAAAGCTCTGTTTCAGGGACATAAGGATGAAGTGAATTCGGCGAGAGGGCGGGTATTGAAAGAAAATGACTTTGTACCTCATGGCAACGCGTATTACCCTAGACTCATTCATGCCGTCGAAAAATTTCTGGAAACTGAAGGATGAAGGATATGTACAGTGTGCCGCCCGTGAACCGGGGGACACACTTATTTTTTAACGCGGAATGTTCAGTACCTGTCCCGGATAAATGATATACGGCGAAGAGATGGAGTTGGCGGCGGCAAGAGCGGACACAGTGACACGGTTGTTCAGGGCGATCCGGTACATGGTATCCCCTGACTTGACTGTATGCGTTTTGGATACTTGAGCGGTACCCGGGATTTTCAGTACCTGACCGGTGCGGATATAAGCCGGGTTGGAGATGTTGTTGTGAGAAGCAAGGTTTGACACCGACACGTTATATCTTCTCGCAATACTGTAAAGCGTGTCGCCACGTTTTATCGTATAGGAAGTCTGAGAGGCAGGCGGGTCCACAGTTCCGTTTCCGGAACCGGAGAGATGCAGAACCTGACCGATACGAAGCATACGTGCATCCGAAATGTTATTGTTTTTCATCAGAGCATCCACAGTGGTCCCGTATCTTCTGGCCAGAGAGTAGAGCGTGTCTCCTGCCTGCACGCGGTGGGTGGAAGCTGTCGTCGTGCCGAGCAGTTGCGAAACCGTCGTGAAACTGTATCCCTTCTGTTTTAAAGCAGGGATGGCGCGGGAAATAGCTTTCGTCGTTCCGGAAGCCCCGGCACCCGTATGCATGAGAATGATAGAACCGGGCTGGACATTCGACATAATACGGTCGTATATCCGGGAAGAAGAGTAGCCTTTCCAGTCCAAAGTGTCGATATCCCAGTGGATAGTATGGGTATACCCGGCATTGCCGACAGTGTTCAGAACCCGGCTGTTAACGGCTCCGAACGGGGCCCGGAAAATAGGAGAAAGAGACTGGCCGGTGATGGATTCAACAGCACTTTCCGTACGGGAAAGTTCATTTCTCATCTGAGAAGAAGAAATAGTAGTGAAGTCGGGATGGGAGTAGGAATGGTTGGCAATTTCATGGCCGGCACGCGTGATACTCCGTATGGAAGAGGGGTGTTTTTTCGCTCCGGAACCGGTCAAAAAGAAGGTAGCGGTGACGTTTTCCCTGTCCAGGACATTGAGAATGGAAGAGATGTTGGTACCGTCCGAACCGTCGTCGAAAGTGAGAGCTACAGTTTTCGAGGAAGTGTTCCCTTTCATAGTGAACACGGAACTTGCAGCAGAGGCAGTGGAGAAAGAACCGAAAACGAGCAGCACAGTCATGAAGATCATGGTCACTATCCGGCTCATTACAGTCACCTCACTATAGATTTGTGATTCTATTATACTCCTTTTCGCAGAAGATTACCTGTTTAAAGCACCGGTAATGTTTTACTTAAAAGTAAAAAAAAGAACAAAAAGAGGCAACTTTCTGATATAATCGTCAAATGATAACGCATACATAAAGGAATGGGAGGACAATATATGATATCAGCAACGTGGAACTGGCTATGGGAAAAGCACGACCAGGCCAAGGAACTTCTCAGTTTTTTCGTTAAGCCGAATAACAGTGGCACCTCCAGCGGGAAAGCGACCGATTCAGAACGAAGTGCAAGGCCGGATGACGATAATGGGGGTCCAAGTTACTCAAAGGTTCAATGGATTGGTCTGATCATCGGCCCGCTTTTGTTTGTACTTACACTTTTGTTTTTCCAGCCTGAAGGCATGTCGGATGATGCTCAGGCAGTACTCGCAAGTACGCTCTGGGTAGCGAGCTGGTGGATGACGGAAGCGGCTCCCATACCGCTTACTTCTCTCCTTCCGATCATTCTGTTTCCGCTTACCGGAGGTCTCGGGATGGACGAGACGGCGTCTTCCTACGGAGACGATACGATCTTTTTATTCATGGGAGGGTTCATGATCGCTCTCGCCATGGAAAAATGGAACTTACACAAGCGGATTGCTCTAAGTATTATTCTCGTAATAGGAACAAATACGGAGCGGATTATACTCGGGTTTATGGTAGCCACAGGCTTTCTGTCCATGTGGATTTCCAATACGGCGACCGCCATGATGATGGTCCCGATTGGTCTCGCTATTATTTACCAGGTATCGGAACAGTTGAAAGACGATGACTCCATCGATACATCGAAGGAGAACTTCGGGTTCGGAAAAGCACTCATGCTCGGTATTGCCTACTCCGCTTCGATCGGAGGAGTGAGCACTCTCATCGGGACGCCTCCGAACACAGCTTTCGCTGCTATTGCCGGCGATTTATACGGCGTGGAAATATCCTTCGCACGCTGGATGCTGTTCGGTGTGCCGGTAGCATGGGCTTTCCTTTTCATTGCATGGTTTTACCTGATTAAAGTAGCCTACCCGCTGAAGCTGAAAACATTACCGGGAGGCCGGGACGTCATTAAGAAAGAGAAAGATGCGATAGGAAGAGCGGGCTTTGAGGAGAAAGTGATCCTCGTCGTATTCGTACTGGCTGCTTTCTCCTGGATTACCCGTTCCTTCCTGCTGCAGGAGTTCGTGAACGAAAACATAAATGATGCCGTCATCGCCCTTACTGCTTCCGTCATTCTATTCATCATTCCTGCGAAGAACGAAAAGGGAGGACGGATTCTGGACTGGGATACCGCGGTGAAATTGCCGTGGGGCATTCTGCTTCTGTTCGGCGGTGGACTGGCTATCGCCGGCGGATTCAGTGCATCGGGCCTCTCCGAGTGGCTCGGGAATCAGCTTACTATACTCGAAGGCGTCAATCTGTTCGTCGTCCTGCTTGCCGTGACGGTGATGGTGATCTTCCTTACCGAAATCACTTCGAATACGGCGACGGCGAATATGATGTATCCGATTATGGCGTCACTCGCGGTAGCTCTCGGGGTGCATCCTTATGCTGTTATGATCGCTGCCGGCGTAGCTTCCTCTTCGGCATTTATGCTGCCGGTGGCTACTCCTCCGAACGCCGTCGTATTCGGTTCCGGATATCTGCGCATACCGGACATGGCCAAAGCCGGTATCGCTTTGAACTTTGTAGGGGTCATTATCGTAACCCTCGCCGTTTATTTCTGGCTTCCTGTGGCATGGGGTATCGATCTCACCGAAGTACCGCAAATGCTCAAGAATCCGAATTGAATAACGATGATGTAAATAAAGAAGAAGCATGGAGTGTACGGCTCCATGCTTCTTCTTTTTGGTGTGCCGCTAATTTCCGATTTTTACCTTGCTTCGTACGATAATGATATAGATGAGCGGAAGCAGGGCGAGGAAAATCATCAGTCCCGGCCACCCCTGCGAATTGTAAAGGGGGCCGAGCATTGAACTTCCGGTCACTACGCCTATATAGTAAGAAACCAGATACAGGCTTGAAGCGCTGCCTTTGTGATGTGTGACGAGATCTCCGATAGAGGAGGCGGTCAGGGAGTGTGCGGTAAAGAACCCGAGACAGAGAAGAGCGAGACCTATAGAAATGATCCATACAGCATCGAAAAGCATAAGGAAAATACCGGTACACAGTACGAAGATACCGGTGAGTCGTACGCTGCTTAGAGGAAAATGTCCGGCGAGCCATCCAGCTAGAGGCGAGCCGACAACACCGAGACCATAAGCGAAATAGAAAAGGGAAATAGTTGCAAGCGACAGGAAAAACGGGGCTTCCTGCAGATGGAACGGTAAATAAGTCCATACCCCGGTGAAACTCGTCTGAAAAATGATTCCGAGACCGAAAATAAGAAGCAGCCGCGGGTTTCTGAGGTGATAAGAGAAACCGTGCAGATCGTGACGGAAAGAAAGCTCGCTTGATTCAAAGAAACGGGAGGCGGGGAGAAGACGGAGCATTAGCAGAAACATAACCGTACCAAGGCCCCCGAGCATATAAAAATACGTGTGCCAGGAAAAGAAATCGGTCATCGTTCCTGCCATCACCCGTCCGACCATCCCTCCGAGGGCGTTGCTCGATATGTAAAGAGCGGTGGCTACGTGAACACTGCCGCTGTCGATTTCTTCGTGCAGATAGGCAAGAGCGGCGGCCGGGAGTCCGGCGAGAGCCACCCCCTGAATAAACCGCAGACAGATGAGCAGAAAAAAAGAATCTGTCCATGGAATAATCAGAAAAGGAATAGTCGCACCGGCAACGGAGGCTTTTATGAACGACGTCCGCCCGTGCCGGTCCGAAAAGAAACCGAGAACGATCAGTCCTACAATCAGCCCGGTGATTGTCAGGGAAAGTGACAGACTGGCTGCCGAGATACTTATATTGAATTCTTCCACATAGACGGGAAACAGCGGCTGGACGGCATACATACTTGCAAAAATAAAAAAGGATGCAAGAGTGAGGCTCAGTGTTATCTGCCAGAAACTCCTGTCCTTCGGTGTATAGGGTTGCTGCAGAGCCAACGTCATCCCTCCCTTCTTATTAAGATTCTTCGACGTATCGGTTTCTTCCCGCTTCCATACCAAAAAGAATGACTCCTGCAGAAACGAGCAGAAGAGTGAGTACAGGCAGCGTCCAGCTGCTGCTCAGATCATAGAGAAGGCCGATGAGCATCGGTCCGGCTGCAGCAAGCGTATAACCGAAAGCCTGCGCCATGCCGGACAGTGCTGCGGCCTGCCGGGCCGACTTCGTTCTCATGCCGAGAAAAGCGAGAGCGAGAGCAAAATTGCCGCTCAGGGCGATACCGATGCATATAATACTTACCATCAACAGAGCAAAAGAGTTACCGATCCACAAAATAAAATAACCGGCGAGAGAAAAAGTGCCGAGGATAAGCACCATTTTCCGCTGGTCGTTGAATTTCTCGGCTATAACCGGAACGATGAAGCTCGCAGGTAGTCCGATGAAAAGGGCGGCAGAAGTCATCCATCCTGCAGTTGCTATGCTGACGCCCCCGGCATTCAGAATTTCGGGAAGCCAGGCTACCGTGACGTAGAAGAGAAACGACTGCAGTCCCATGAATGATGCGATTTTCCATGCCAGCGGGGACGTCCACACATTGGTCTGGTCGAGTTCGAAATATTCCCCGTTACGTGGGGTGTTACCTTCTTTCACAATCAGATAAATCCACAGGACCATTGCCAGAAAAGCGGGTACGGCCCAGATCGCCAGGGCATTCGTCCACCCCCACCCGAGTCCTGTAGCTACGGGAATGCTTACGCCTGAAGCCACCGAGGCAAATACTCCCATTGTTGTAACGTAGACTCCGGTCATGAGAGCGACTCTGTCAGGAAATTTCTCTTTCACTATTCCCGGCAGCAGAACGTTACAGACGGCGATACCGATACCTGCAAGCAGAGTACCTGCGAACAAAACAGCCGTATTCGGAATCAGCCGTACAGCAACCCCTGCGAATATCAGAAATGTTCCGGCGACCAGTACGATTTCATTTGTGAATCTGGCGCTGATTCTCGGGGTGACCGGGGAAGTGAAAGCGAAAGCGACAAGAGGTAACGTCGTTAAAAGGCCCGCGCTCCAGTTGGCAAGACTCAGATCTTCCCTGATAAGACCAATCACGGGGCCGACTGAAGTGATGGCCGGCCGCAGGTTAAACGACACGAGTACAATACCGAGGATGAGCAGGGCAGTATAGAATTTACGGTTGTTCATTATGTATCCTTCTTTCCATTGATTTACTTTTACTACTATAGCATGAAGATTCCTCTGTTGCCTATGAGCCGGAATCGTTAATTCGTTGTTTCTGCCATATTTTTAACAGAGGAAAAGGGGATAGTCTGCTGTTTGAAAAATTATGTAAGAATGTTTAGAAAAATCAGTAATATAGATTGAAGCTCTTCAGGAAAGGTAGTATAATTAAATCCATATTGAAAACGAATACATAAAGATGCGGAAGATGATTAAAGGGGGAAGGCTGATGAACGGGATTTGGCTTGCGGTTTTCGGTATTATTGTCCTGGCACTTGGTTATCGGTATTATTCTAAATTCTTGGCAGAAAAGATTTACAAACTTGACCCGAACTACACGACACCGGCTCATAAATATAAAGACGGTGTGGACTTCGTTCCGACGAATAAGTGGGTTTTATGGGGACATCACTTCACGTCTGTTGCGGGAGCTGCTCCGATTCTCGGCCCTGCTATCGCTGTGTACTGGGGATGGCTTCCGGCTCTTTTGTGGGTGCTTCTCGGTACCGTTTTTGCGGCAGGTGTCCATGACTTCGGTACACTAGTTCTGTCTGTACGGCATAAAGGGCAGTCAGTAGGGACGCTCGCGAATACGCTGATCGGTCAACGCGCCAAAATACTGTTTTTATTCATTATTCTTATCCTGGTGCTCATGGTCAACGCTGTATTCGCCTGGGTTATAGCAAACCTGTTCATCACAAATCCGTCCGCGGTGCTGTCTGTATTCATCCAGATACCGCTGGCCATATGGATTGGTTATACGGTATACAAAAAGCAGGGAAGTATGCTTCTGCCGTCTCTGGCAGCTCTTGCGGTTATGTATCTGACGGCCATCGTCGCCAGTTATGTTCCGGCTCTGCAGATTGACCTGGTCAGCTATTTCGGCGGGGAAGGCAGCACTTCTCTTTTCGGAGCTTCGGCTACATCTATGGCTTTCTTCGTCTGGATCATTATCCTGATGGTTTATGTGTATATAGCTTCGACGATGCCGGTATGGAAACTTCTGCAGCCGAGGGATTTTATCAACTCCCATCAGCTGGTTGTCGGACTTGCCATCCTTTATCTGGGTCTTCTGTTTTCGAACCCGGAGGTCACTGCGCCGGTAAATAACGGAACGGCAGATACATCCTGGTTCCCTTTGCTGTTTATAACCATCGCCTGCGGGGCGATTTCCGGCTTCCACGGTCTTGTGTCTTCCGGCACCTCATCCAAGCAGCTGGATAAAGAAACGGATGCCCGGTTCGTCGGATATCTTGGTGCTGTAGGGGAAGGGGCGCTCGCTTTGATTTCCATCATAGCCGTAGTAACTTTCTTTCCTACAGCGGGAGATTTCACAAACACGTACAGCGGCTTTGCGGAAGCAAGCGGAGCGGGTCTCGGGGTTTTCGTTCAGGGCGCAGCCCAGCTGGCGACCGGACTTGGCATCCCTGCCCAGGCTGCAGCTACCATCGTATCGGTAATCGTTGTAAGCTTTGCGGCTACGACACTCGATTCATCGGTGCGTCTGATGCGTTATATCATCTCCGAACTGGGTACGGAATATAATGTTCCGGCGCTGACAAAGACTCATGTTGCTACTACAGTCGCTGTCGTTTCCAGTGCTGCTCTTACACTTATTCCGGAAGGTCCGAAAGGTTTCGGTTCCGGAGGATATCTGTTATGGCCGCTGTTCGGTACGTCGAACCAGCTGCTTGCCGGTATCAGTCTGTTACTTATTTCCGTATGGCTGAAGCGGCTCGGCCGAAATTACTGGCCGGCGATGATTCCGATGATTTTCCTGATGTTCATGACCCTCTGGGCCATGATTTCTCAGGTACTCACCGACTGGGCACCGTGGGTGGAAGGATCTGACTGGCTTCTGTTTACGTTCGGCGCTCTTATTATGGTATTCGCCATATGGATAACGATTACTGCCATCTCTGTTCTGATGAAAGAAGATGGAGGTAAAGTCGAAAAAAGTAACTGATCGATAACAGAAAGAAGGGGAGCACAATACTTTTGTGACTCCTCTTTGATTTGCAAGTGATGATACAAAGGTGTGGACCAAAGAATCAGGGAATGATGTCGGTATGCACGAAACTCTGCTAGTCAAAGAAAGGAGAATTTTATGCCTGATCGTAAATCGATGATCAAACGTCTCGTGGATTACTACGAAGAAGTGCTCAGTATGCCGCATCGAACGGAAATAGCCCGGGAATTAAGGGACGAGGATGATCTTTTCCTGCTGCTTCTGTATTCCGATATGCTTGGTATACCGAACCCGGCATTCTATTATACGCTGGAGCTTTACCCATATATTATTGATAAGTATCACGACTGGCATTTACGGATGGGAATGGAAAAATCCCCCCTTGAGGGAATACGCTGCTGCTGAAGGAGAATGATGTATGAAAGAGAAAATTGTATTTATCGGTGGAAAAGGCGGAGTCGGGAAATCGACGACGAGTGCGGCTCTTGCTTTGGTGAGAGCGGAAGAGGGAAAGAAAACACTTATCGTATCCACCGATCCTGCCCACAACCTCGGAGATATTTTCCATACGAAGCTTAATCACGAGAAGAAGAAACTGACCGACAACCTGTGGGGGATGGAAGTGGATGCCCATGAAGAATCCGCCCGCTATATTGAAGGGGTCAAGAAAAACCTGGAAGGGCTTGTGAAATCAAAGATGGTCGAAGAAGTGCACAGACAGATTGACATGGCGAGTGCCTCGCCTGGTGCGGAAGAAGCGGCTCTTTTCGACCGGATTACGGCAATTATCCTGGAGGAGAACGAACAATTCGATCATATCATTTTTGATACAGCGCCGACCGGCCATACCCTTCGGCTGCTGACCCTCCCCGAAATGATGACCGTATGGATTGACGGGATGCTTGAGAAGCGTAAAAAAACGAACGATAATTATACACAGTTGCTCAATGACGGTGAGCCTGTCGAAGATCCTATTTATGATGTCCTCCAGGAACGACGGGAGAAGTTTGAAGCTGTACGGGAAATCGTTCTCGACGAGGAGAAAACGAACTTCGTATTCGTCATGATCCCCGAACGTCTCTCTATCCTTGAAACCGAACAGGCCATTAAACAGTTGCATCAGCACCATTTTCACATCCGCGATATTTTCGTGAATAAAGTGCTGCCGGATTACGCGGACGGCACTTTTCTTCAAAAACGCCGTGAAGTGGAAAAAGAACATCTGAAAGAGCTCCGGGAAACTTTCCGGAACCAGCAACTTGTAGAAATCCCGCTTTACGAAGAAGACATCGCCACGCTTGCACAATTAAAAGATTTCAGTAATCACCTGCGTCACTCGATGACCGGCAGTAAATATTAAATCGGATATTTCCCCATGAGTTCACTCCAGGTCGGAGGGCGGAAACCGTTTCTTCCGGTCACCGGTTCCGATTCCTGCAGGGAACGGAATATAGCTTCTTCCACAGCTTCCCCGACAGCACGGAACGCTCCGTCCAGAAGATAATCGGGGAGAGGGGGGTGATCCTTCGCAGTCGTAAAGCCGATGACCACGTCCCCGCTTCCGTTGCCGATAAATGACCCTGTCCGGGAGAGTCCGGTGACGGATCGTTTCAGTATGCGCGTAAGTTGTCTGTGGGTAACAGGAAGGTCCGTTGCGACGATTATCATAATGGAGCCTTTATCCTCATGGGGTTCGGCTTTTACTTTGTCGGCCCAATACTTCCCGATCTGTTTCCCGTGGAACGTCAAATCGCTCATTACTCCGAAGTTTGTCAGAACGAGAACTCCGAGAGTGTAGGTGACCTTGTCGACTGAGATGAGACGGGAGGAAGAGCCGATACCTCCTTTCATGGAGTAGCACAGCATCCCGCGCCCGGCCCCGACGGATCCTTCCCGGAACTCTCTGCCGGCTGCGCGGATTGCTCTTCGGGCGTGTTCGGTAGTGATGCTTCTGCTTCTGATATCATTCAGAAACATATCGTTGCACTCCCCGACCACAGGGTTGACTGTTCCTGATGTTCTCCCGATTTCTTCATTCTCTTCCAGAGCATGGTCCAAAAGAGCATTCAAACAACTTCCGACTCCCAATGTATTGGTTAGCAGAAGGGGTGTCTCAAGTTCTCCAAGCTCCTCCAGCTGCATCATTCCGGACGTTTTCCCGTAGCCGTTTATTACGTGAGAAGCAGCAGTGACTTTTTCCCGGAATACATTACCTCCATGCGGGAGTACAGCTGTAACTCCGGTCTGCACAGATCCTTCGCTCAATGTTTCATGTCCTACGAGAACACCCTCTACATCCGTTATTCTGTTGCTGTGTCCTTTCCCTGTTACTTCTGACCTGGCCATTATTTACCGCCTCCTTCAGCTTTCTTTCATTTTATCATAAGCGTTTCAGTCAACGACTGTCCTTATTAATTGAAAAAGTTCACAATCCGTTGTCCTTTCCCGGCATAATACGTTTTATTGTGGTTAAACTATGAAACCTCCACCGGATGTTTGTGGTCCGCACACGTTGAGGAATGCGCTTTCAAGAGTTATAATTTTCTTAACAGTTCAAACAGATCTGCTACTAACTCTTCATGAGTTCAGGGAGGTAAGGAAAGAAAGGGTGTGTTGAATTTGCAAGCCATCACGAAGAATTTTTTCTTGTTTCTATCAAATAATAAAACACTCGATCGTTTGGCAAAACAGTACGGAACCCGATTCGGTGTCGATAAGCTGGTCGGAGGAGAAACTTTTTCTCAGGCAGTTCCGGTCATCAGACAGCTGAATGATGAAGGGTTAGTAGTAACCGTGGATCATCTCGGCGAATTCGTGGATTCCGAAGAGGAAGCGAAAGAACGTGCCGGGGAAGCTGTGGAAACGGTGCAGGCAATGTTTGATCATAACCTGGCCTGTGAGATGTCCGTGAAGCTGACATCACTAGGTCTAGACATAAGCCGCGAACTGGTAATCCGGAATATGGAACGAATTCTGGATAAAGCTCAGGCACTCGGCATCACTTTACAGATCGATATGGAGGACTCCGGTCGATGTCAGGCAACTATAGATGTTTTCAAAGAACTGCGGGCGAAGTATCCGAACGTCGGACTCGTCATCCAGTCCTATCTGTATCGGTCGGACAGAGATCTGGACGAACTGGATAAGTATGATCCGTACGTGCGGCTGGTGAAAGGTGCTTACAAGGAGCCCGGGACTGTCGCATTCCAGGATAAAGATATGGTAGATAAGAATCTGAAACAACTGGTCAAGAAACACATGCTTAACGGCAACTATACAGCCGTCGGGAGTCATGATGAAGAAGTCATCAACTTCACGAAAGAGCTGGCCAGGGAACACGGTATTTCAAAAGACCGTTTCGAATTTCAAATGCTTTACGGCATGAGAAATAAATTGCAGCATGATTTAGCGAAAGAAGGGTACACTGTGCGCGTCTATATGCCATACGGAATGGAATGGTATGGTTATTATATGAGACGTCTGGCAGAACGCCCTGCAAATATAGCCTTTGCAGTAAAAGGAATCTTTTCACGATAATATAAATCGAAAGGGGAATGTATCATGGTAGCGCCATACAAACACGAACCATTTACGGATTTTACAGTCAAAGAAAACAAGGAAGCTTTCGAGGGGGCTCTTAAGTATGTAAAAGGGGAACTCGGAAAGCAGCATGATCTTCTAATTGACGGCGAGCGTATCCGTACAGATGCAAAAATAGAATCGACGAACCCTGCGAACACGAAAGAAGTGGTAGGGGTCGTATCCAAAGCGAATAAAGAACTTGCCGAAAAAGCGGTGGAGTCTGCATCGGAAGCTTTCGAAGACTGGAGAAAATGGGACCCGGAAGCACGTGCCGGAATTCTTTTCCGTGCAGCTGCCATCATCCGTCGCCGCAAGCACGAATTTTCTTCCTATCTTGCTTATGAAGTAGGTAAACCATGGAAAGAAGCGGATGCCGACACGGCAGAAGCGATTGATTTCCTTGAGTATTATGCCCGCCAGGCTGTAGAACTGAAAAAAGGGAAACACGTGGAAAGCCGCGAAGGCGAACACAATCAGTATATTTATCAGCCTATCGGCGTGACAGCTGTTATTCCACCGTGGAACCTGGCGCTCGCTATTATGGCAGGTACGACAGTAGCACCACTGGTTGCAGGTAATACTGTAGTTATGAAACCTGCTTCCAACAGTGCAGTAATCGCAGCCAAATTTGTTGAAGTGCTTGAAGAAGCCGGACTTCCAAAAGGTGTTCTGAACTTCATTCCGGGCAGCGGTGGAGAAGTAGGGAATGCGATTGTGGACCACCCGAAAGTCGGTCTCATTTCCTTCACAGGCTCCCGTGCTGTCGGTACGAGCATCATTGAACGTGCTTCAAAAGTCCAGGAAGGCCAAAATCATCTGAAACAGGTTATTGCCGAAATGGGTGGTAAAGATACGGTGGTCGTGGATAAAGAAGCCGATCTTGAAACGGCTGCCGAAGCTATCGTCGTTTCCGCCTACGGTTTCTCCGGACAGAAATGTTCTTCCGGTTCCCGTGCTGTCGTTCATGAAGATGTCTATGATGAAGTGCTGGAAATGGTGAAAGAACGTACAGAGAAACTTACCGTAGGGAATGCTACAGAAGATAACGTCTACATGGGCCCTGTAGTGGATCAGAGCGCCTATGACAAAGTGATGAGTTACATCGACATCGGTAAAGAAGAAGGCCGACTGGTTACAGGCGGTAAAGGGGACAACTCTAAAGGGTATTTCATCGAGCCTACAATTTTCGCTGACCTGGCTCCGGATTCCCGCATGCAGCAGGAAGAGATTTTTGGGCCTGTCGTCTGCTTCACAAAAGCCCGTGATTTCGATGAAGCTATCGACATAGCGAATAATACGGAATACGGATTGACAGGTGCCGTCATTTCCAATAACCGTGCTCATCTTGAAAAAGCGAAGTACGACTTCCACGTCGGAAACCTTTACTTCAACCGTAACTGCACAGGCGCCATCGTCGGCTACCAGCCGTTCGGCGGATTCAAAATGTCCGGTACGGATTCTAAAGCCGGTGGACCTGACTATATTATGCTGCATATGCAGGCTAAAACAGTTTCGGAAATGTTCTAGTATCACTAAGGAAAGTACCATCCTTGTAAAAGGGTGGTGCTTTTTTTATGATATATTTTTTGACAAATGGAATTTTCCTGAACAATCAGCACTTTTCTTGTTTCTGACACTTGAAAATAGGTATAATGATACCGAGCGAAACCTTGTTCGGGAAAGGATAGAAATAAATGGAATGGAAAGAACTTCTGATGCAGGTGGAAGATATTCACAAGGCAACCGAAATCATCAGTACGAAGCTGAAGAAGCCTGTAATTATCGAAAATAAGAGTTTTGAACTTGTATCCTACAGTTCCTCCTTCGATGGATTCGATCAGACACAGCAGAAGACTATACTATCGAAGAAATGCCCGGTGTTTATTATAGATCATCTGAAAAAAGAGGGGATCGTGCAGCGTCTGGAGCGTACCAGTCATCCGGTTCGCGTTCATCCGATCGAAGATATAGGGTTCCGACAGCGGGTAGTCATTGCAGCAAAGCATATGGGGCAGACGGTAGGATATGTGTGGATACAGGAATCGGACGACTGGATGGAAGAGGAGGACATGGAATTTCTCCGCGACATCACTCCTTATATCGGTAAGATGATCTATGATCTTCATAAAACGACGAGCGAAAAAGATAACCGGAAAGATGAAGTATTGTGGAAATTGCTCAATCACGAGTATTCTTCTGAAAGTCAGCTGAAGAAAGATGCCGCTCTCGTCAAAATTTCCCTGCCGGAACGCGCTTCTGTCATAGTTTTTTCCGTAACGGAAAGCAGGTACCGGTATATGCTGGATTACCTCGAGCGGATCGTGCGGACGTATAAGCAGGAATATCGTATGTACTTTCTGAAATCGGAATATCAGCTGGTTCTGCTGATGGAAGCAGAATCGGAAGGGGAGTCTTTACGTAAAGCCCGCACTTTTATTTCGAGAGTGAAGACGGAAGTCGGAGAAGAGGAATTTTATTGTTTTCTGATAGGTGTCGGAAAAGAGTATGACACCCTCCGGGAAATACGGAAAAGTTTCCTGGAGTCACTCGAAGTGATTGAAGTTGCAAGTTTTCTTAAGCCCCGTCCGGAGACGATGCCGCGGGAATTCTCGAAGATGGGCACGTATCGCTATCTTGCTGCTCTTTACGAAAAGAATAGTGCCGACGATTATTACAGTGGAGATCTTTTGAAACTGATCAAAAACGACAGGGAAAAACAGACAGACCTGCTGCGTACGCTTGAAATGTACCTCGCCAACAATACGAAAGGGAAACAGACGGCAAGCGAGTTGTATATCCATCCGAATACGCTGAACTACCGGATTAAACAGATTCAGGAGCTTACGTCCATAGATTTCCAGGATTTCAATATGAAAGCCCATCTCTATATGGAACTGCTCCTCGTTAACAACGTGGACTCCTACTATCACAGATATCTGAACGCACTTTCTTAAGCGTATGCAACCTTCTGCATACGCTCATTTTTTCGTCTTGTTATTGCGGGAGGGGTACCATATACTTAAAGGAACATCATAGAAATCAGGACGCAGGGAATATGGCAGCGATTTTATCTCTTTACATCTTCATGACCCGACGAAAGAAAACAAAAATGAAGTGGAAAACTATAAAGAAGGTGATCAGTTGGCTGATATTTCTTACATTATCCCCACTTTTAACAATGTGGACCTGCTGAAAAAATGTCTGCATACTTTACTTCCCGAGACGGTAAAAGGGGATAAAGTGATTATTGTGGATGACGGGGGAAGCGACGGGACTTACGAATACTTGATGGAAACCTATAAGGAAGATACCCGTTTTATCATTCTGCATCAGGAAAATCAGGGGCAGGGTGTAGCAAGAAATCTGGGTCTTGACCATGCAGTGACGGAATATGTCTGGTTTGTCGATTCGGATGATCTGTTAGTGGAGGGTGCCCGCCGGAAAGTGAAAGGAATTCTCGACACGAATGAATGGGACATTCTGATTTTTGGTTACACTGTAAAAAAATCGCGAACTGAAATGAAAAATGTCGCTTTAAAACTTAAGTATTTGGATTACAGGGAATTGATGCTCACTGATCACTTTCCATGCAACAAAATTTTCAGAAGAAAACTTTTCGACGTCATCCGTTTTCCGGAAAAGAAATTCAGATTCGAGGATCATGCGACTATACCTAAAGTACTTCACGAAGCTGACCACGTTAATTATTTAAATACTCCCTTGTATGTATATGATTTGAGTCACGAGACGAATGTAAGTAAAAACGAGAAACTTTACGATCATATGTATATAGCATGTAACTGCCTTGTGGATTACTTCAGAGAAGGTGGAGAAGTAAGAAAGGGGCTGGAACCTCTTTTAATCAATACTTTTCTTTTTAACAGAATGTACTCTTCAAGAGATGTATCATTTTCCGAAAGAAAACGTGAATTCATGGAAATGGAAAGGTACCTGAATGAAAGCATTCCGGGCTGGCAGACATCTGAGTATCTTGATTTTTCGTTCTGGAAAAAGTACCACCACATGCAGCATTATACTTTTGTTAAATTGTTCAACATAAAGTTATTTTCCCGCTCTCCTTTAGCGGCTTTACTGATCCTGCACCCGTTCAACAGTCTGAAGAACTCAGTCAAAAAAATAGTCAGGTGAGGTGAATTTCATAAGGGAACAGTCGCAGCCTATAAGTCAGGGCTGCGTTTTTTCTTATCCGGATCATTTGTTTAAAGGTGTACAGTTAGTGGAACATTCTCTGTACAACTACAGGAGGATGATAAAGTGATTGAACACAAGTTATACATTAATGGTGAATATACAGAGTCCAGTGGAGATGATTGGATAGAGATCGAAAACCCGGCTACGGGTAAGATTATTTCCAAAACTCCAAGAGGTACCGAAGAGGACGTGAATAAAGCGGTGGAAGCAGCGAAACAGGCTCAAAAAGGCTGGGAGCTCACACCGAATGTTGAAAGAGGAAAAATCGTCCGTCGTCTCGGGGACGAAATCGAAGCCAACCGCGATACGTTCATTGATCTCCTGCAGGAAGAACAGGGGAAAGACTACGGACTGGCCAGCGGGGAAGTGGACCTGGCTATTGATTACTTCCGCTATATGTCCGAGTGGGCAAGACGCATAGAAGGTGAAATTGTACCGAGTGACAGAGAGAACGAGAACATCTTCGTTTATAAGAAACCGATAGGAGTCGTGGGCGGTATCGTACCATGGAACTTCCCGGTATTCATTCTGGCACGTAAAGTTGCCACTGCTCTCGTAACCGGCTGTACAATCGTTCTGAAGCCTAGTCAGCAGACCCCGAATACGGCTGCCGAATTCACAAAAATCATCGATAAGATGGAAGATATTCCTAAAGGGGTTTATAACTTCATTACCGGCACAGGATCCGAACTCGGAAACGCTATGGCTTCCCACAAAGACGTTGAGATGATCACGATGACCGGAAGCGTCCCCGCCGGCACAAAAGTGATGGAAGCGGCAGCGCAGAATATTACGAAAGTGAATCTGGAACTCGGAGGGAAAGCACCGGCTATCGTCACGGATAAAGCCGACCTCGATATAGCAGCGGAAAGTATCGTTACGTCCCGGCTTGCAAACAACGGGCAGGCCTGTACGAACGCAGAGCGTGTCTACGTACACGAAAGTAAAAAAGAAGAGCTTATTGAGAAATTGAAAGAGTCCTTTGAAGGTATGAAAATAGGGAATCCGAAAGAAGATAAAGAAGTGGACGTCGGCCCTCTTGTCAGCAAAGAACGCCTGGAAGAAGTCGAAGAAATGGTGAACAATGCTGTCGCTGATGGTGCTACTGTTGTTACAGGAGGAGAAAGAGCGGATCTTGATTCCGGTTATTTCTTTAAACCGACCATTCTGACCGATATTTCCCATGAATCGGAAATCATGACGGAAGAAATATTCGGTCCGGTTATTCCAATTTCGACATACAAAACACTTGATGAAGCGATTGAAAAAGGAAATGACACCGAATATGGTCTGTCCTCCTCGGTATACACCGACGACGTCAACCAGGCGATGCGCGTGGCTAACGAGCTTCGTTTCGGAGAGACGTATGTAAACCGCGAGAATTTCGAAGCTGTGCAGGGTTATCATGCCGGAATGCGTCAGTCGGGGCTTGGCGGTACCGACGGCAAACACGGCGTAGAAGATTTCCTTGTGACACAGGTTGTGTATATGCAGTACAAAAATGACAAACAGTAATGATGTTCCTGCATCCGGAGACGGATGCAGGAAATTTATTAAAAGGAGTCACAAAAATGATTATAGATAATGTGCGGATTTACCAGCCGTCCGGTGAAGAAAAGCCGGAAGAACTGTACGCAGTGGAATTCGAAGGAGAATACATTAAAGCAGTGTACCCGAGTCCTTACCAGGGAGAGGGGCCGGTCATCGACGGGGAAAGCAGGGTGCTTGCGCCGGGATTCAATGATTCACATATGCATCTGCTGAGGTACGGATTGCTGGTGAAAGAGCTGGATCTCCGGGAGGCGGACAGTTTCAAGGAGATGAAAGAGATGATACAAAAACATTACGGGGTGCTTGAAGAAGGGCAATGGATATTCGGTAAAGGTTTCAATGACGCCGGATTTGAGGATCTGGAACGCCCGTTGACAGCAAAAGATTTAAACGATATCCAGGTGAATGCCTACATTTATCTTATTCATGAGGACGGACATGAGTGTGTCATCAGTGAAAATGCTCTGGACCTCTTAAAGGAAGAAAAGGAGTTTTCCCGCATACCTGAATCCTTTAAGGAGAGAGATACTTCAGGGCAGATGAATGGACGTTTTAAAGACACTGCGGTTCATTTCATCAATCACAGGTTCTGGGGACGTGATAAGGAAGAGGCTAAAAATGCTATTAAAGCGGCCCTTCCCCGTCTGAGCAGCTATGGTATAACGAGTGTACATACGGACGACCGCAGTTTTATCGGTAGTTTTGCGAGGCTTTATGAGGCGTACACCGATCTGGAGCAGGAAGGGAACCTGCCGATTGATGTGCAGCTTCACCATTATGTTTTTCACAAAGATGATATTACGGAATTTGTTGAAAAAGAAACGATGCGCACAGGAGATGGTACCGCTAGCGTAACGGTGGGGGCTGTTAAACTGTTTCTCGATGGAACCCAGCGGCTTCATACTGCTTCGATGAGAAACCCGTACCCGGATGAACCGTCAAAAAGCGGTCCGCTCATTTACAATCAAAAAGAAGTGAACGAGATGGTACGCTACGCCGCACAAAACCAGATGCAGGTAGCGATGCATGCGATCGGTGACCGGGCTGTGGAACAGGCAGTGACAGCTTTGGAGCAGGAAGAAGCCTGTACGAAAGATTTGCGTCACCGGCTCATACATGCCCAGACTCTGGCGCCGGACTTGATTGGGCGCATTTCTGCCAGTCATGCCTACGTGGAGACGCAGCCTTCTTTTCTTCTCGGAGAATGGGATAAGAAAGAGAAATGGGTACCGGAAGAGCTTGTACCTTTTTCGGATCCCTACAAGAGTATGAAGGAAGCAGGGATCCCGTTTACTTTAAGCTCGGATTTGCCTATCGGTTCGATCAATCCTATGGTAACAGTAGGAACGGCTGTTACACGGCAGGACCTGGAAGATCAGCCCGAGGGCGGATGGATGCCCGGGGAGAAATTGACAGTGGATGAAAGTTTTTATGGAATGGGCCATGCTCCTGCCTACCTTGAATTCAAAGAATATCGAAAAGGGAAAGTGAGCCCGGGGTATCAGGCGGATTTCGTTTTGCTGGACCAGCATCCACTCGAGAGCCCGCCAGGCCGGCTGAAAGATATTAAAGTTACGGAAACGTGGCATAAAGGTATACAGACGTACGCAGAATCTGAATGAAACAACCCCGGCAGCGCCGGGGTTGTATTCGTTGCGTTTACAATCATCTGGTGTCCTGCACGTACAGGCGGCTCAGAGTTTTACAATGGTTCTTCCGCGAACTTCACCACGCAGAATTTTATCAAGGACGCCCGGTACTTCTTCGAGGCTGACTTCGTTCAGCATATCCTCCTGAAGCATGGAAGGTTTCCATTCATCCGCAAGTTTCTGCCATACTTTTTTACGTTCGTGCATAGGGCAGGTGACGGAATCGATGCCGAGCCAGTTTATCCCCCGGCCGATAAAGGGCAGGACAGTGGTGGAAATCTGGATGCCGCCTACAAGTCCGCTGGTGGAGACGGAACCGCTGTTTTCAAGCGTGCTCAAAATATACTGAAGGGTATTGCCACCTACCGGGTCAACCGCACCGGCCCAGCGTTTTTTCCGTGTAGGGGTACCGTCCGTATCCATGATTTCATCTCTGTGAATGATAGAGGACGCTCCCAGTTTTTTCAGATAGTCATGCTCGGAATCTTTTCCGGTAGCTGCCGTAACACTGTAACCATTCTGGGCAAGAATATTTACGGCGACACTTCCGACACCGCCGGTTGCACCGGCAACGAGAACTTCACCCTTTTCCGGAGTGAGCCCGTTATCTTCAAGTCTCTGAATGGACAAAGCGGCGGTAAGACCCGCAGTTCCGAGAATCATCGCTTCTTTTAAACTCATATTTTCAGGAAGAGGTACCACCCATTCTTTCGGTACTCTCGCAATCTGGCTGAACCCTCCGTCGTGTCCGGTGCCGAGGTCGTAGCTTGTAACGATTACTTCCTGTCCTTTTTTGAAAGAACCGTCCCTGGATTTTATTACAGTTCCGGAAAGGTCGATGCCCGGAACGAGGGGATAGTGTTTTACTATCTGATTCTGGTTCCCTACAAGGGCATCTTTATAATTGATACTGGAATAGGCTACTTCTATCGTGACATCCCCTTCGGAGAGGTCGCCCTCCGTCCTAGAGCGGAGATGCAAGTCTTTATCTTCTTCGAGCACCAGTGACTGGAATTTTTCCATCGATTATTCCTCCTTAATAAATGCTCTTATTCTCATAGCCGGAACAGGGTTTTATGAAACATGAGGATTTTGCTGAACCGTTTAACAGGAAAAACGGTGGGTATATAACTTTTATATGTACAATTCAAAGGAGGACATCATGAAAAAATTGACAGAAGTTTTCTGGATAACATTAGCCATTACTATCGCAGCTTCCGTATGGGGAATTTTCGCTCCGGGTAACTTTGAAGCGACTACCGGAACTATAATGAGCTACATATCATCGAATTTCGGCTGGTATTACTTGCTCATAGTTACGTTTTTCGTAGTTTTCTGTATTTATCTCATTTTCAGTCCTTACGGAAAGATAAGGCTTGGGAGCGCTGAAGACCGGCCTGACTATAGCTATCCGACGTGGTTTTCCATGCTGTTCAGCGCGGGTATGGGGATCGGTCTTGTATTCTACGGGGCAGCATCCCCGGTATCACATTACATAAATACACCCCCACTGGCAGAACCCGGCACGAGGGAAGCGCTTCGTGACGCTATGCGCCTTTCTTTTTTTCATTACGGAGTGCATGCCTGGGGGATATATGCGATAGTGGCTCTTGTACTTGCGTACTTTAAATTCCGTCACGGGAAGCCCGGTCTCATCAGTGCCACTCTGGAACCGATATTCGGTGATAAAATGTACGGTCCCTGGGGGAAAGCGATTGATGTTGTTGCCGTTTTTGCAACGATAGTAGGGGTTGCCACGACGCTCGGTTTCGGCGCTGCCCAAATCAACGGGGGTCTTACATATCTTCTGCAGTGGGACGAAAGCTTTTTCCTGCAGCTGATCATTATTGCAGTGGTAACTGTCCTGTTCATGATTTCCGCCTATACCGGGCTCAGCAAGGGGATTAAGCTTTTAAGTAATGCCAACATGGTGCTGGCTGCTCTGCTCTTCGGCATCATGATTATAGTGGGGCCCACCGTTTACATTGCAAATACATTCATCGATTCTCTGGGAGCATATATACAGAATTTCGCTTACGAAAGCCTGCGTCTGGCTCCGAACAGTGAAGAGGAGCGCGCCTGGGTCATGGACTGGACAGTCTTCTTCTGGGCATGGTGGATAGCGTGGGCGCCTTTCGTCGGTATATTCATTGCCCGGGTCTCCAAAGGACGTACCATCCGCGAATTTTTGAGCGGTGTGCTCCTCATCCCTTCCCTTGTAAGCTTTTTGTGGTTTACGGTATTCGGAGCTACAGGGATCCAGACTCAGCAGAACGGTTCCGAAGTCGCCAGCCTTGCAGATACTCAGGTTCTTTTCGGAGTATTCAATGAGTTTCCGCTGGGGATCGTTATGTCTATCATCGCTATGCTTTTAATCGGTACTTTCTTTATCACTTCTGCAGATTCGGCAACTTTCGTGCTTGGTATGCAGACGACCAATGGCTCACTGAACCCTCCGAAGACGGTTAAGTTCGCCTGGGGAATCGCCCAGTCGACCGTTGCAGCTGTACTGCTTTATACAGGGGGGCTGCAGGCGTTACAGAATGCCCTTATTATAGCCGCTCTTCCATTTTCCGTGATTATGCTTCTGATGGTTTACGCTTTTTATAAAGCAATCAGAGCAGACAGGGAAAAAATAAAGCAGGATTTACAGAAGTAGGAGACACTTCGATTTTTCCGCTTTACACGTAATTAAGGTAGTGGTAGTATATTTAATTGTGTAAAAAAATAAACCTCAAAAGGAGTTTGTTATGCTACAGAATAAACAGGGTCGCGTTGACTGGCCCGTATTTGGTATAAGCGGAGGAGCACTCCTCTTATTCGTGGTATTTGCAATTATCGATATTAACAGTGTGACCGAATTTGTAAACACAGGATTCGCTTGGGCTGCTAAATATTTTGGTGCTTTTTGGCAGTTTCTCATGCTTGCTACATTTATAGTGGGGCTGTACCTTGCGCTTTCCAAGTATGGAAACGTGAAAATGGGGAACCTGGACAAGCCTGAATTAGGTTTGTACAAATGGTTATCCATTATTATGGCGACTCTTCTCGCCGGAGGTGGTGTATTCTGGGCGGCTGCCGAACCGATTACCCACTTTTTGACTGTCCCGCCTTCGCAGGGGGATCTTGATGCAGGTACGAGGGAAGCGATCGCTCCGGCTTTGGCTCAGAGTTTCATGCACTGGGGCTTTCTGGCGTGGGCGATCCTCGGTACGGTAAGTGCAGTAGTGATGATGTATGGTCATTATCAGAAAGGTATGCCGCTTAAACCGCGGACGCTTCTCTATCCGATTTTCGGGGAGAAAATACGTACAGGGTGGTTCGCGACGATTGTAGATGCTTTCTCCATCATTGCAGTGGCAGCAGGTACGATCGGCCCGATCGGATTCCTCGGAACACAGGCAAGCTATGGTCTGCAGACTATATTCAATATACCGGACAACTTCTATTCGCAGCTCGGAGTTATTGGTGCCGTAGTTCTCATCTCCACCATTTCAGCCGTCACCGGGTTGTATAAAGGCATTCAGAAGCTTAGTAACTTCAACGTTCGACTTGCTATCGGACTGATATTTTTCGTTCTTATTTTCGGTCCCGGTCTGTTTATAATTAACCAGTATGTAGCAGGCTTCGGTCATTATCTTCAGGAATTCCTGGAGATGTCGACCTACCGTGACGACAGAGGCTGGCTCGGTGCGTGGACCGTGTTCTTCTGGGGATGGTTTATCGGTTATGGTCCGATGATGGCGATTCTGGTCAGCCGTATTTCAAGAGGACGTTCCATCCGTCAGATCATTCTGTCCATTTCCGTGCTGGCACCGGTCATCTCCGCTTTCTGGTTCACAGTTCTCGGAGGTTCCGGCATCCACTTTGAATTAGAGAATCCGGGAGCTATTTCCGGTCCTCTCGCAGAAGCCGGTAACGCTGCAGCGATGTTTGCTATTACGGAGCAGTTTCCGCTGGCAGTCATCATTTCACCGTTGTTCCTCATACTGACTATTCTGTTTGTTGTTACGACGAGTGACTCGATGTCCTACACTATCGCAATGGCAGTGACCGGTGAGGGAGATCCGAAACCATGGGTACGTATTTTCTGGTCTCTTCTTATGGGAGCTGTCGCAGCAATACTCCTTATCATCGGTAACGGCGGAGTGGGAGCACTGCAGAACTTCATCGTAGTTACGGCAGTACCCGTTTCGTTCCTTCTGCTTCCTATGATCTGGCTCGCCCCTCGCGTAGCTAAAGAAATGGCTGTAACGCAGGGAATTATGAAAAAGTAAAGAATTGAAAAAAGCGTCGACCGCGGAAGGTCGACGCTTTTATTTTTTGTCAGTTTATGCTGAATGGCTTAACAAACGGACAGGGCCTGGAAACGTCTCATTTTTTCTTTACACTTTTCATAATAAAGCCGTCTTTTGGCAAAGCAGGCATCTTATTCAGACTGTAACTTAAATCCTGTTTCGGAAGTTTGTACTCGAGATGCTGGGCCATGTACTGGAAACTGGCTTTCAGAATTTCAAGAGTCGACCATTCTCCGGGACAGCGGTGGTTCTTCTCGTAGTCGCCGCCTCCTTGAGGAATCAGATCGAAAAGTCCTCCGTTCCAATTTCGGAAGCGTTCCGGATTGAAAGTTTCCGGTTCTTCCCAGATGCGCGGGTCGTGATTATTACCGTAAACGTCTATGAGCACGAGCTGCCCTTCGGAGAAGTTGTATCCCTGCCACGCGAACTCTTTCTTCGTACGTGCCGGCAGGTAAGGAACGAACGGATAGAAGCGCCGCACTTCCTGAGCGAAATAGTAGAGATAGTCTTCACTACCGGCAACCTTTTCTTTTTCTCCCGGAAATTCTTCCATAGCCAGGGCACCGAAAGTGATGAATTTACTGACAGCCACCGTCGGACGGACGATGTTCAGCAATTCAATGGCGGCCATTCGTGCATCCAGGTGTTTGCCGTTGAGATCACGGTGCATCGCCATTTCAAAAATTGCAGTGCCTTCCTGAGCTTCAAGCTTCCCTTCCCGGACGTCGAGTATAAGGTTTTCAAACCACTGCTCGGAACGCTGCCGTGCTTTTCTGCTTTGAAGATGTTTGGGGCCGATAGAGCCGAAGCCGTCGATCATGAGCGCAAAATCATCGGCTCTCTTTTTAACTTCTTTATCCTTAAGCGGGACACCCGCCCATTCGCAGGAAACCTTCATCAGAAGGGTGAGCATCTCATTGTACAAAACGACTTTCCGTTTCTTTTCCCAGACTTCTGAAGCACGTTCCCAGTGCTCCACAGTAATTTGGAAAAGTCGATCAAGCGCTTCCGGGGTCATGAGAGAGAGGAACAGTCTCTTTCTGTGTTCGAAAGGGTTACCGTCCATCGTCTGGATTCCGTTTTCCCCGAACAGAGTTTTCAGTATGAAGGCGGGCATAGCGCCGCCCCGTTTCATTTTATCGTTATCATAAAAGAGTTCTGCTCCTTTTTCGCCACCAAGGAGTGCAGCTCTTTCGCCCAGCAGTTTCGTTTCATATACGTCCAGGTGCTGTTTCTGCAGACGTTTCCGGGCGAAGTTATACCCGTCTTTTAAAATTCCGAGAGAGCGGTCCGGACCTTTGTCCTTCGCAGGGAAATAAGACATTATTTATTGCTCCTTCCTATGTACAGTATAATTTAATATTATATGTAAGCCGCGATTGTTACAATAGAAAGAAATCGAAGGGGGTCTGGACTTATGGATATACACGGAATCCGGCTGGATGATAAAACGAGGTGTCGCCATTATCACAATTACGAAGATGTCGTTGCGATAAAATTTTACTGCTGCGGGGAATATTACGCCTGTATCAAATGTCACGAGGAAATGACTGAACATGAGGTGGAGGTCTGGCCTTCCGAACGACAGGGGGAGTCAGGTATCTACTGTGGGAACTGCAGGAAGGAGATGGCTGTGGAGGTGTATAAAGAACAGACGGAATGCCCGTATTGCGCTCATCCTTTCAATGCCGGCTGCCGTTTTCATTTTCCTTATTATTTTGAATGATTCCCGTTGGTAAAAAGTTCTTGACGTTAAGGTAGTCACCGACGATAATAGGAGGGCTTTCTGTGTAATATAGAAGAAAGGGGCAGTTTTTTATGGAAGATCACATTTCTGTTACTTCACTGATCATCGTGCTTGTAGCGGCTTTTTTGACCCCGATTTTACTTAAAAGGTTCCGCCTTCACTTTCTGCCGGTTGTAGTGGCAGAAATTATCGTGGGGCTGATTATCGGGCAAAGCGGCTTTAATCTGATAGAACCTAACGAATGGCTGGATATATTGTCTACGCTCGGATTTATATTTCTCATGTTTCTGAGTGGTCTGGAAATAGACTTTTCTATTTTCAAATCGGGGAAACGGAAAAAAATGTTGAACGGGCGACCGGAGCCCCATCGTTTCGGTGTAGCTGTCATTATATTCATATTTATTCTGGTTTTATCTTACCTTATTTCTCTTGCTCTTTCTCTGGCGGGTCTTGTAGGGAATGCTTTCTTTATGACGCTCGTCATTTCCACAATATCTCTGGGCATTGTAGTACCCACGCTGAAAGAATCGGAACTCATGAGATCCACAATCGGCCAGATTATTTTACTTGTAGCTGTAATTGCGGATCTGGTTACTATGATTCTTCTGGCGGTGTTCGTCTCCTTTTACGAAGAAGGGGGGAATATGTGGCTGCTTCTTCTGCTCTTTGTGGCCGGGATAGGCCTCTATTTCCTGGGGAAATTCTTCAAGAATCAAACATTTTTCGAGACCCTCTCGACGGGTACGGTTCAAATCGGAATGAGAGCCGTCTTTACTCTGATAATGATCCTTGTCGGCCTTTCCGAGTCTCTTGGAGCAGAGAACATACTGGGCGCTTTTCTGGCCGGGGTCCTTGTTTCCCTGCTTTCGCCCAATAAGGAAATGGTCCAGCAGCTTGATTCTTTCGGATACGGTTTTCTTATTCCTATTTTCTTCGTAATGATCGGAGTGGAACTGGACATATGGGGTCTTTTCAGCAACCCTTCCGTCGTACTGCTCATTCCGCTTCTGTTCCTCGGTCTCCTGCTGTCCAAGCTCATCCCGGTGATGGTGCTGAAGAAATGGTACGACTGGCGGACAGTGGCAGGTTCCGGTTTTCTGCTTACTTCTACTCTGTCACTCGTAATAGCAGCTGCGAAGATAGGAGAAAGGATAGGAGTGATTGACGGGGAGATGGCTTCTTCCTTAATCCTGCTTGCCATTATAGCCTGTATTTTCACTCCTGTGCTTTTTAAGCAATTCTTTCCGATTGCCGAAAATGCAGAAGAGAAGAAGCGTCTGAAAATCATCGGTGCCAATCAGATCACCATGCCTTTAACGAAAGAATTTGCAGAAGAGGGGTATGAAGTCTACCTTTATCACGCCCGTCCCAATCACAGCGGGGAACTTCCGGGATCGCCTGATTTTACAGTGGAAAAGCTGGAAAGTTATGCGATAGAGGAACTTCAGAGCCACGGCGTATTTGATTCGGAAGTACTCGTAATCTCCACAAATGATGATGAACTGAATACGAATATTGCGCTCGAGGCTGCGGATTCGGAAATCGAGAATATCATCACTAAAGTGGAAGCGCCGACCAATCAGGCTATGCTGAAAGAGAAAGGGATAAACGTGTTTTCTACTATCTTTTCTTCCCGGGCAATGATGAAAGCGATGATCGCCTCTCCGTACATCGCTGATATTTTCGCGACAAGAGAAGAAGGACTGATGGAAGTACCGCTTACAAATCAGGAGTTTCATGGTATGAAGCTTCGGGACTTCCCATTCTTCGGTGATACGATCATCGTAAGAATTTACCGGGGTAACGAATCGATTATTCCTCATGGGGACACGGAATTACAGCTCGAAGACCGGCTGATTGTGACAGGAAACCATGAAAATATAAGTGAGCTTGAGTACCTTCTCGAGTGACATCGGTCTTAACGCAGAATGGTTCACGAAAGGATCCGGACATTGATGTCCGGATCCTTTCTTATATACGAAAAAAGGAGGGGGAATATGCGAAAAGTAAGTAGTATTTCTTCAGGAGTAGTGACATAATAAAAACAAATATAAAAAAGGAGCACAATACTGTATGGCGAAGCTGTTGGTTACATTGACTATGATTATGATACTTGTTTTTGGCTCAGTTTTGTTCTTTGTTATATACGAGTCCGCTCCTGAGGATATTAAAGCCGGAGATCTGGAAAAGAACGCAGCAGATGCGGGGAAAGATAGAAAGAAGAATGATGAGAATAAGACAGAAGGTAACAGTGCAGAGGAAACGAAAGAAAATGTGGGGAGAGAGTCTGTGAAAGACGGATCTTTCAATGAGGAAGTGGATCTTACTTTCACCGGAGACGTGCTTTTTGAAAAGTCTACGAAACAGACGGTCGCGGACGAGGGGTATGCTTACCCTTTCCACTACGTAAATGAAGAGTTTCAGAGTGACGATATTACTTTCGTTAACCTGGAAACCCCTATTACGACCAGAGGAGTGCGGGAAGATAAGATATACAATTTCCGTTCGGAGGACAAAGCACTCGACGGTCTGAAGAAGGCGGGAATCGACGCTGTATCACTGGCTAATAATCACACTCTGGATTACGGTATCACCGGTCTTGAAGACACCTTGCACGCATTGGAAAAAAGGGAGATTCCTTTTATCGGTGCGGGCCGTAACAAAGAAGAAGCCTATCGTGGATGGAAAACAGAGAAGGAGGGGAGGAGCATCCACTTTCTGGCTTTCTCCGCAGTTTTACCCAAAGTGAGCTGGTATGCAGAAGAGGACCGCCCGGGTATTGCAAGCGGTTATCAGGTGGAAAGAATGGAAAGAATAATTAAAAAAGCAGAAGCTTCGAGTGACCACGTCATTGTGCAGATGCATTGGGGAGATGAACGTCAGACCCAATTCCAGCCCGGAGAACAGCAGATTGCACATCGTCTTATAGATGCGGGAGCGGATGTGATCGTCGGGCATCACCCTCACGTTCTGCAAGGGTTCGAATATTATAAAGATGGTTTTATCGCCTATTCCTTAGGAAACTTTCTTTTCCCGGATTACGTGGACGGGGAAACAGCTTATACCGGGTATTTGAAAGTCCGGCTGAAAGAGGATGAGATCCACCCTTCTTTCATACCGATGCAGATCCGTAACGACCGGATCATGCCGGCTCCTGACGAGAAGGAAGCCCTTCAGCGCATGGAAGAACGTTCCGCCAACATCACTTTTGAGCAGAATAAAATAGTAAAGACGAGCCAACCATGATTCTGCTATGTTATAATTATAAAAAGAGATATACATTTATCCATTAAGGAGTGGATTTCCATGTACCGTACAATTGAAGAGACGGCCCGGTATCTGGAGCTTCCGGAAGATTATGTATATTCATGCATTGTATCAGGAAAGATAAGGGCAGTCCATGACGGGGAACAGTTCCTTGTTAATGCGGATCAGTTCAATCTGTACTGGGAGCAACTGGAGCAATATCAGCAGCAGATTCAGCAGTTTCTGAGCGAACCTGTTCCTGCAGACCCTGTCATAAAGGACGAAGATTAATCGCACAAGCCTCCGCGGCTTGTGCTTTTTTTTAGATGATTGTATCCTTGGAGAGACGTCACACATTCAAAGGAGGATTCAGTATGACGAAAGTAATCGAAACAGACAAGGCTCCTAAAGCAGTAGGTCCTTACTCTCAGGCAGTGGACGCGGGAGACCTTATATTCATTTCCGGGCAGATCGGTCTTGATCCGGAAACGCAGCAGTTCGTGGCTGATAGTGTGGAAGAACAGACGAAACAGGTAATGAGAAACATAGGTGCCATTCTCGAAGAAGCCGGGAAAGAATATACGGACATCGTGAAAATGGGAATCTTCCTGGATTCCATGGATGATTTCCAGACAGTCAACGAAATTTATGCCGGATTTCTGAGTGAACCTTACCCTGCGCGGGCTGCAATAGAAGCAGCTAAGTTACCAAAAGGGGCAAAAGTGGAGATGGAAGCGATTGTGAAGAAATGAGAAGCAATCTGTACGAAAAGAAGTGAATCAGCTGATAACAGCCGATTCACTTCTTTTTTAATAATAGGGTATTAATGACGTTTGTGAAGCCATAGCACTCCGGACTTCGCAATACGTGGAATCTTCCCTGTTAGCGGCTGGTTCATCATGTTACCGAAACCATCACTTTTACCGAGGGAGCCGAGGGTACCTTTTAATTTGATCGAGCTCGGTTTTTTGGGTTGCTGGCCGCGCCATACATACTTAAGAACCTCGGCGATCCGTTCTCCCTGCTCGCCGGCGAGTTGTCCGCTCGGAGAAAGCTCCGACGAAACGCAGTCGCCTACCACATAAATGTTCGTCTTCTCGGGAATCTGATAGAAGTCATTAGCGATCAGTTTCTCCTCCCGGTCTTTTTTGAATGGGAGTTCCCGGGCAAGGTGATGTGGAAGTACGCCGGCTGTCCACACTGTAACATCATTCATGTAACAGATACCGTTGTTACAGACGCCGTCTTTTTCTACATATTCGACTTTGGCTTCATGAATGACGTTCACTTCATTTTCTCTGAACCAGTCTGCTACGTGTTTCTGGATCTTTTCATCGAACGCTTTAAGGACCGTGTTCCCGCGGTCAAGCAGGCGGATATTCAAATCGGGGCGGCTCTCCCTCGTCTCTGCGGCCACTTCGATTCCGCTGAGACCTGCTCCTACAATAGTCACGTTACCGTAGGCTTTCAGATCGTTGATTTTGTACCCGGCATGACGGGCGCTGGACATCGTCTGCACACTTTCAGTGAATTCTTCGGCTCCTTCGATTCCGTGGTAGTTGTCCTCACACCCAAGAGCTATTACCAGCTGATCGAAAGCGAGCGGCTCTTCCCGTCCGGCAAGAAAGACCCGGTCCTCTTCCGCGTCTATCCTGGTGGCCTCGTCAAAAATATAGGAAATCTTTTCATGGATAGGAAAATCAACACGAACGCTTCTGTCGGACGTCGTTCCGGCGGCTATAGCATAATATTCCGTTTTCATGGCGTGGTAAGGGTTCCGGTTTACCATCGTGATATGCACATCATCCGGAATGCCGTTTTCCAAAGCATCATAAAGAACTTTGAACCCTCCATATCCTCCGCCCAGTATTAATAGTTCAGTCATTGTATGTTCACCTCTGCTGCAATTTTACGTAACAAATTTCCAATCTCTTCTTAAAGAGTATCAAAAAAAATCAGGAAAGACTAGATAAAATTTCGCAGGGTGGTTTTCTAATGGAAAAGTAGGGAAGAAGTATGAAAGAAGGAGGAGATGAACTTGGATAAACAGAGTACAATCATAGAGAATTCACTGAAAGCTATTATGGATGATAAAGAGTTTCTTCCCGATCTGAAAGCTCAGACGAGGGAGCAGGCTTATGAGTCTCTCGTTTCTATTTTAACAACGCCGAACCATATACATAAGTCGTTCCTCAGGGTGACGATGGAAGACGGAACCGTAGAGAGAATACCTGCGTTTCGCGTCCAGCACAATGATGTACTCGGACCTTATAAAGGCGGCATCCGTTTCCACCCGAGTGTCACGGAAGATGAGGTCTCCGACTTTTC
This sequence comes from Salimicrobium jeotgali, assembly GCF_001685435.2. NCBI lineage: Bacteria > Bacillati > Bacillota > Bacilli > Caryophanales > Bacillaceae > Salimicrobium > Salimicrobium jeotgali. Next base: position 2,082,810 of record NZ_CP011361.2, on the reverse strand, counting down.
TAAACTGATGACTCTTAAGAACGCCCTGCATGAAGTACCTTTCGGAGGTGGGAAAGGCGGATTGGAAATCAATCCCCGTGATTATACAGTGAAGGAACTGAACTTAATATGTAAGAAATACGTACAGTACTTCGACGATATTATAGGGCCTGATAAAGATATTCCTGCCCCCGATATGGGATCCGGGGAACGTGAGATGGACTGGATGATGGCTGAATACAAGACTATTCACACCGGAGAGACGTACCGCAACAGTTTTACGGGTAAAAGTATATTGAACGGTGGTTCTCATGGGCGGAGAGAGGCTACAGGGAAAGGAGTATACTTTTCGTTCCGCTACCTTATGTATAACTATGCAAGAGAGAACGAGAAGTGGCTGGCCCAAAATGAGAATGTATTTGCTGATACGGCAGTAAAATATGCGAAGAAAAAGATGACTATGGCTATTCAAGGGTTCGGTAATCTCGGCTCTGTCGCTGCCCTCGAAGCTTATAAATGTACTTACCTTCAAAACAAAATAGTTGCGGTAAGCGACCATAACGTCATGCTTTACAATGAAGAAGGTCTGGATGTTCCCTCTCTTGTAGAGTTTGCGAATGAGCACGACGGTGAACTTCCTACCGAAGACGACCAGCTTCAGGAGTACGACATCAAAGCGAATATCCACGACCGGGATGAACTTCTGGAACTTGATGTCGACGTACTGCTGCTGGCAGCTCTTGAAAATCAGCTTCATAAAGATAATATGGAAAATATCAAAGCCGAAATCATTATCGAAGGAGCGAACAAGCCGATTGCGGAAGAAGCCGATAAGTATTTAAGTGACAAAGGTGTATTAATCATTCCGGATATTTTGGCTAACGCCGGCGGTGTCATCGTTTCTTACTTCGAATGGATGCAGGGAAGAGAGACCCAGTTCATGTCGGAGGAAAGAGTGTATGAACGGTTATTCGATAAAATGAAACATACGATGGATACGATTCTGCCCCAGTTCTTCGGAGACCCTTTCCCGCTTCGTCAAAACTGCTACATTCACGCGGTAACGAAATTATCGACAATCATGTTTAAACAGGGAAAACTATATTAATTACCGGTCCGGGACTTTCGAGTTCCGGATCTTTGATATTTTCCAGCCTTTTCCTTAGAATAGTGGGAAAAGATAGGAAGGTGCACATATGAAACGAATACATAGCGACGTTATACAGTTCAGAGGGACCCATTACGATTTTGGTTACGCTCAAGGCCTGGGGCTGAAGGGATCTCTCACAGTGGAGAACAGAAAAAAGCAGTGGGAGGTACGCATCCCGCGATTTGAGGTGGATATAGAGGAAGCGAAAGAGGTGATCGGGCGGTTCGCTCCTGGAATATGGGCGGAGCTTGAAGGGCTGAAAGATGCTCTTGACTGGACGATGACACGGACGCTGATGGAATTCGGCGGCTACCGTGTCCCCTACAAGAAATCGGGCTGTTCCATCCTTACCGGGGACGGATATATGATTCGAAACTATGATTATCTGCCGAAAACGTACGAGGGAAGATTCGCATTTTTCCAGCCTTCGGATACGGGATATGCTACCGCCGGCCCGACTCAGCGTATTACGGGGAGAATGGACGGAATGAACGAAAAAGGTCTGGTGCTCGGGTATAATTTTATGAACCGGAAGCGTCCAGGGCCTGGTTTTATCTGCTGTATGATCGGAAGAATCATTTTGGAGACCTGTGGTAATGTGGAAGAAGCGGTGGACGTATTGAAACGAATTCCGCATCGCCATTCGTTCAGCTATACAGTGTTTGACCCGTCCAATACGCCTTACGTGGTGGAAGCATCACCGAGAGGCGTGGAAGTGAGGGAGGCACGTATGTGTACGAATCACTTCGAAAAACTGCCAAAAGAAAACAGATACCACCTTGTAGATTCGAAAAGAAGGATGGAAGTGATGGAAAACGCCGGAGCTCCGGAAGCCGAAGAAGCTTTCAGACTTCTGAACGACAGATCCAGAGGAGTCTTCTCCGAACTGTATGATCAGTGGGCGGGCACCATTCATACTTCCGGGTACCTCGTACATGACAAAAGAATATGGTTTGCTCTCGGGGGCGATCAGTCCCCGGTAGTATTGGATTTTTCCGCCTGGCTTGAGGGGGAGAACATTCCTCTTGCCCGTATAGAGGGAGAAGTCAATACCCATGTCCCTTTTGTGCACATGGAGCGGGGCGCTCACTGGAGTAAGTGAAAAGAGCATTCAATATAAAAGGAGCCGGTATCACCGAACTGTTCGGTGATACCGGCTCCTTCGTTTATAACTTTTTATTTATACCGGCTTAACCGGTGTTTCTGAGCCCTGCAGCTACACCACTGATAGTGAGCAGAACTTCTTTTAGCAGTTCATCTCCCGGGTTCTTCGTTTCCCGGAGTTCCTTGATCAGTTCCACCTGAAGGAAATTCATAGGGTCCACGTACGGGTTACGGAGGCGCACGGACTCCTGAATTGTCGGCTGATGATCGAGCAGTTCATCGTCTTCAGTAATCTGGAGAAGGACTTCTTTCGTTCTTTCATATTCGTCTACAATCGTATTGAAAATCCGTTCTCCTACCGCTTCGTCTTTCACGAGCGATTTGTACTCTCTGGCAGTCTGAATATCCGCTTTCGTGAGGGCCATCTGCAGATTGTTTATAGTGGAGCGGAAGAAAGGCCAGTTTTCATACATTTGTCGAAGCAGTTCCATATTCCCATCGGCCCGGTCCCGGTAATCAGCGAGCCCGGAGCCGGCTGCGAACCACCCCGGCAGCAGCTGACGACTTTGCGTCCAGGCGAATACCCAGGGAATGGCACGCAGGTTTTCGAATTTCGAACTGTCTTTACGCTTCATGGGACGAGACCCGATATTCAGTTCGCTCAGTTCGTTCAGCGGAGTAGCTTCATTGAAATAAGAAATGAAATCTTTGTCTCCGAAAACGAGTGACTGATATGTCTTTAAGGAAACGTCGGATATCTCTTCCATCGCCTCTTCCCAGCTGTCTTCCCGATGAAAACCCTGCTCTGACTCTTTTGAAACGTTAGCGGCCCCTTCCAAGAGCGTAGAAGCCCCCTGCTCGAGACTACGGTAAGCTATATCACGGAGCATGTACCGGGAAGAAAGGACTTCTCCCTGTTCGGTTATTTTCACGCCATCTCCAAGTGTCTCTACCGGTTGGGAAAGAAGACTCCGGTGGAGGGGCCCTCCTCCTCTGCCGAGAGAGCCCCCGCGGCCGTGGAAGAACTTAAGACCGATGTTATATTCGCGGGCCATCTCATGGATCTCGACCTGAGCCTTGTACAGTCTCCAGTTGGCTGTGAGCGTGCCGCCATCTTTGCTGCCGTCGGAATAACCGAGCATAATCTCCTGGTGGTTGCCCCGTTTTTCCAGGTGTTTCGAAAATACTTCCATTTCAAACAGGGTCTTGATGATGTCAGGTCCGGCAACAAGGTCATCTACAGTTTCGAGTAAAGGTGCGACGTCGAGGTCGCTTTCGACACTTCCGTCTGCATGAAGACGGTAAATCCCGGCTTCTTTAGCAAGTACGAGGACTTCGAGAAGATCACTGACGGACTCTGTCATACTTATCAGGTAGACTTCAATGGAGCGTTTCCCGAATTCTTTATGAGCATCACGTATCATATGGAAAACGTTCATAATTTGACGGGTCGCTTCCGAATAGTCTTCATTCAACAGAGAAAGAGGTCTCGGGTCTTTCAATACATTCTCAAGGATCCCGGTTTTATCCGCTTCACTCAGGGACGAATAATCGTCTGTGATCCCTACTTTCTGTAAAAGTTCCGAGACAGCTATTTCATGTTCGCCACTGTGATTACGGACATCGAGAGTAGCCAGATGGAAACCGAACAGACTTACCTGACGGATAAGTTTTCTCAGGCTTTTAAGCTCTCTGCTTTCAGGCTGATGGCGAAGCGCGTTTTCCTGAATCAGGGACAGGTCATTAAGCATCTCATCGGCGCTTCTGTAGCCGGTTTCTGACTGACCTATTTGACGCAGACGCTCTAGTATCACCGCGAATTTTCTGCGGTACACTTCTTTTTCCACTTTCCATACTTTGTCCTCCGGAAGCCACGTTTCTTCTCTTTCGATAGACTGCATGAGCTTCCCGGACACCTGGACGTAAGCAAGCGACTGGCTGAAACGTTTCATCAGATCGACGAGCGAATCTTCGTATTTTTTTAAAATCAGGTTTCTGTGCTTATGCAGGGTTTCCCAGGTGACTTCCGGCGTCACGTTCGGATTCCCATCCCTGTCTCCGCCGATCCAGGAACCGAAATGAAGAAAATCAGGTACAGACCATTCTTCTTCGGGATAGTTCACCTCAAGCTGATGTTCTAGTTCCTGGTGAATATCCGGTAAGACGTCGAACAACGTATGGTCAAAGTAGTACAGGCCGTTCCTTACTTCATCCATAACGGTCGGTTTCCGCTCCCGGAGCTCTTCTGTCTGCCAAAGTGCGGTGACTTCATTCTGAAGACTGTCCATGACGCCTTCCCTTTCTCTCCGGGTGAGTCTGCTTTCATCCAGCTGTTTCAAAATGGTAGCAATCCTTTTTTGTATTTCCAGTACGGTCCGCTTCGTCGCTTCTGTAGGATGGGCCGTTATGATCAACTCCAAAGAAAGTTTGTCCAGTGTCTCCTGAATGACATCTTTTGAATAATCATTTTCTTTTAGGTTCTGCACAGCACTCTCCAGTGAAAACGGCTGTACGGACATGTCTTCTCTGAGCTGGTACTCTCTCCGCCGGCGTATACGGTGATTCTGTTCGGCTATGTTCACCAGGTGAAAGTATATGGAAAAAGCACGGATCACCTGAGAACGCATAGGCGGTTTCAATTCGGTGATTTCCGACTTTAATGTCTCATAAGTCGAAGAATCAGGGGTGCTCCGCAAGTCCTTTGTTAACTTGCGTATTCTTTCCACTTTATCAAGTAATTCCTGACCGCCCTGATGAACGAGGACTTTACCGAGCATTTCGCCTAGGACCCGTATATCATGACGCAGTGGCGTAGTATGATTGTTGGATGTTGGTTGTGTATTCACTTCTTCACCTTCCTATATGTTCTATTGGTTGATTCAGCTGTCGGCTGTAGAGAGGGAACCGCAAAGGTTCGTATTTTAATAATATTATCAGAATATTTCATACAGTCAAATGACGGGGTGAAGATGTATACGGCCTTATACATAAGACACCTCTCTTCTAAATGCTCAACGAAGAGAGGTGGAAAGGGTTCAGCTTATTTGTTCCTGTACTTCTTTCATCTGCTCCAGGTGACGCATTTCGTGCCATCCGATGAATTCTACCCACTGTTCCAGATTCATAGCCCCGAAGGAAGGGTGGGGGAAAGAGTATTGCTGAAGTGTATTTCCGGATTTGTTGTGAGTCAGAAACATTGTAGCTTCCCTTGTCTTCTCGAGAGCCTCACGTGCTTCCTGTATAGAAGAGAAGGCCCCTGATGGCCGGACTGCTTCCGGCGCTTCCACTTTATGGGAACGGTTGGTGGTACGCTCGATAGGTTTCGGTGATGCAGATTCTTTCGTGCCATTTTTTATGACGTCATTGATCTGTTCAATGATGAAGTTCTCCATCAGATATAAATGTTCCAATATTTCCAGTATAGACCACGTATCATCTGAAGGTTTCTTTCCGGCATCCTCTTCGGAAACCTGACTGATAAAGTCCTGAATAAGCTTTCTTTTGTCTTCCAGTCCGTACATAGTTCGTCATCCTTCCCGGAATTATAACCATTGTGATTATTATAATCGTAACTGTTACTTTATAGACAAAAACACAGGAGGTTAAACATAATTATCAGGGAGGAAAAAAATGAGCTTTACTGCTTTACTTTACTACCGGTTCGTTGTATTATGGAAAATAACTTAAAATTAATAACGAAACTTCTTATCCAGAGAGGCGGAGGGACTGGCCCTTTGAAGCCCGGCAACCATCCTGCTGATGTGAATCAGTGTGAACGGTGCCAATTCCTGTAGAATGGATATCCATTCTAAGAGATGAGAGGATCGAGCGGATATTATAACGTCGACCCCTCTTCCTGGATATTAAGGAGAGGGGATTTTGATTGTTAGCCCGTCTAAACTCTCGGAAGAAGTGTAGTTAGAGAGAAAGGATAAGATATATTATGGCAATCGCTACTTTCGGTGCAGGATGTTTCTGGGGTGTGGAAGCGTTCTTTGACAGATTGAACGGAGTGACGAATACAACAGTCGGTTATACGGGAGGATTTGTGGAGAATCCGTCCTACGAACAGGTGAAAACCGGGGAAACAGGACATGCGGAGTCCATTCGTATTGAGTTTGACCCTGAAGTGCTCACTTATGAAGCTCTCGTCGAGTACTTCCTTGAAGCCCATGATCCTACTTCCGTCAATCGTCAGGGAGAAGATGTCGGACATCAGTACCGCTCCGTGATTTTTTATGCGAATGAGGAGCAGCGTCAGCAGTCCGTTGCGAAAATAAAAGAATGGAACGATCGCGGAATTTTCAAGTCTCCGATTGTAACAGAAGTGGTACCGGCTTCCACTTTTTATGAAGCAGAGGAATATCATCAGCAATATGTTAAAAAATATGGAGCGGCCTGCAGCGCCGTTTAAAACTTCAGCTTTCAGCTGGAGTTTTTTTATGCATTATTCTTTATTCGTTAACTTCACGCAGATGCTTACGCTTTCGCACCGGTTTGTTATACTATGAGTAACAGGGGGTGGGTGTATGACGCTGAACGACTGGGTCCTCGGAGCTATGTGTTTTTTTCTGATTCTCGGGGCTCTGGATTATTATATACTGAATAGACGGCTGAAGCTCGGGGACCGGTTTTACGAGGCGTTCCGGATGATGGGGACGCTTGCTCTTGCCATGATAGGGGTCATTTCGTTCGCCCCCGTGATGGCCGAGTGGATGGCTCCGGTAGTCGTGCCGCTGTACGAATGGCTGGGGGCGGACCCCGGGATGTTCCCGTCGATGCTTCTGGCTATCGATACCGGGGCGTATCCCCTGGCCGAATCCCTTGCCGAGGACGCGGAGGCGGCTGTGTTTTCATGGTCGCTTCTCGGAACGATGATGGGTTCGACCGTAGTGTTTACTATACCGGTTGCGCTTTCGGTATTACATAAGCAGGATTACCGTTATTTTGCCAAAGGAGTTCTGATCGGATTTACGACTATCCCCGTGGGCTGTTTTACAGGCGGGTTTCTTGGAGGATATGCTTTTGACTGGATGCTTGTAAATCTGCTCCCTTCCATTGTTCTTGCAATTTTAATTTCGATCGGTCTCGGTTTATTTACAGCTGTCACTATACGTCTGTTCGCCGCATTTGGTAAGATAGTGGAAGTCCTTATTGCTGTAGGTCTCGTGTCTATTACTATTGAAACACTTCTTGGAGTGAGCGTTATCCAGGGGCTGGCCCCTCTTTCGGAAGGAGCGGTGATTGTAGCGAAAATAACAGTCACCCTGGCCGGAGCTTTTCCACTGGTCGCTTTTCTCGAAAGAGTGCTGCAGAGGCCTTTTGAAATAATCAGACCTTTGGTGAAAGTGGATAAAGTGGCGATGACGGGGCTTTTGGCCTCTATGGCTCACAATATACCTATGCTGGTAACAATGAAGGATATGGAGCCGAGGGGGAAAGTGATCAACTCAGCTTTCGCTGTCAGTGGAGCTTTTGCACTCGGAGCTCATATCGCTTTTGTGGCAGGCATTGAAAAGGATATGGTAGTGCCGGTGCTTGCCGGTAAGTTGAGTGCCGGCTTTCTTGCAGTAGTTATCGCATGGGCAGTAACAACAAAAGAGGAGGGGAAGTCCCATGAAACGGTGGTCGGATACGATTGAGGTAGAGACACCGATTGAACACGTCTGGTCATATTTCGATCAGTCCCTGGAACAGACCAAAAAAATTATGCCGAATATCGAAGAACACCGGCTCATCCATTCTTCCGGAGAGACGGTCGGGAATGTGTACAGACAATCGTACGGCGTAGGAGAGACAAAGGAAGAATACGAGGTTACCGTAACTGAATTCAAAGATGAAGAAAATGAAAAAAGACTCACTTATTCTTATACACTGGCCGGGGTTTATGATATACAGGCCACTTATTTACTTGAAAAAGAGGGAGAGAAGAAGACGACGTTCACCTATCTATCTTCAAATAGGCCAAGGAAATGGTATTTACGGATACTGATTCTTTTCTCCAACGATCAGGCCGTCGCTAACTTTGTCCGTCGCGTGAAAAGAGTGGCCGAGGAAGAATATAACGAATAGTACGGGTGTATACAAAAGTTGCCGCTCTCCCTTAGTGCTTTATGAGGGGGAGCGGCAACTTGTTTTCCTTACCTTCTTCCGAGAAGGTTAAAGTATGAAGATCCAGATCAGTGCTAACGTAATAACAAAGGTGATAACGTAGATGATGCTGAGACGACGGAAACTGGAAGTATCACGGGAGTCGGATTTCAGGCTGGCCAATTCTTCATCACTGTCGGCCGAATGTTCCTGCTTGTTCAGGTTTTTTCCGATATAGATAGTGGCTCCAAGGGCAACGGCTGTCATAATGATAGCTGCGGTATAATACAGTGGATACATAATATCTCCCCTTTCAGAAATAGGGTATATGCCAAACATACTATTATTATATAAAGAACGCAATTTCTTTTACATTTTTTCCACGGTTTTCATCCCGAGCAGATGGAGTCCTTTTTTCAGCACCGTAATTACCGCCTGTACAAGAGTGAGACGCTGATTCATCTGGTCCGTCTGTAAAATTTTCGTGTGGGCGTAGTACTGGTTGAAATGTTTTGACAGTTTTAAAAGATAGCGGGCAATGACGGAAGGGTCTTTCTGTATAAAAGCTCTTTTCGTTTCATCGGGGAAGAGATGCAGCTGTTTTACAAGTTCCCAGGCACTCCCATCTTTCAGGTCGGTCCTGAAGTCGAAATCGGCTTTTTCGGTAAGCGAAACGGCGCGGGCATACGTGTATTGCAGGTACGGCCCTGTATTTCCTTCGAAAGTGAGCATATCATCCAGTGAAAATTCAACGTCGTTTTGTCTCTGATGTTTCAGGTCGTGGAAAATCACCGCTCCTGTCCCTATGTCGGCATTGCCTCCGGCCCGTTCCCGGGCTTCTTCGAGTACGTCTTCAAGCAGAATGGTTCTCCCTTTCCTCGTCGACATTTTTTTTCCGTCCTGAAGCATCATGCCGAAAGAGATGTGTTTCATGGAGGAAGCCCAGAGGAAGCCGGCTTTTTCGAGCACCTTCCGAATCTGCTCAAAGTGGAGCGTCTGTTCATTTCCGACTACGTACAAACTTTCAGCGAAATGATAGGCCCGATAGCGATCGATCGCAGCCGTAAGATCTCTCGTAGCATAGGTGGTCGTGCCGTTACTTTTAACGATCAGGCAGGGAGGGAGGTCATATTCATCCAGGCGCACTACGAGGGCCCCTTCGGATTGTTCGAGCAGTCCTTTTTCCTCAAGTATCGCTATCGTTTCTCCCATTTTATCACTATAGTAAGCTTCACCCCGTGTCAGATCGAAAGTTATATCAAGCTGTTTATAAATCTTGTCGAACTCTTCGAGAGATAATTCACGGAAACGACTCCACAGAGCTGCGGCTTCCTCTTCTCCTTCTTCAAGACGCTTGAACCAGTCGCGTCCTGCTTCTGTAAGTGACGGGTTTTGTTTTGCCTCTTCGTGAAATCTGACGTAAATATCCGAAAGCATTTTCAGAGGATTTTCTTGTAATGTATCTTTATCCCCCCATCTTTCGTAGGCAGCCAGCAGATGACCGAACTGAGTACCGTAATCGCCTATATAATTGATTTTCACTGGTTTATAACCGCAATATTCGGCGAGCAGCCCCAGAGAATTCCCGATAATTGTAGAACGCAGATGTCCCATGGAGAAGGGCTTTGCTATATTTGGGGCCGATAAATCCAGCACTACACGCTCACCATTTCCGAAACGGTGACGGCCGTAGTCGATATGGGTAGCACGGCGGAGGATGTGGTCGGTCATGAAAGACTGGTCGAGAAAAATATTAACGTAGCCGTGAAGGGCTTCCGTGTCCGCAAAAATAGGGTGATTCAGCTGAGCGCTTACATCCTCCGCTATATTTTGAGGATTTTTTCTGAAGTGTCGGGCCAGGAAAAAGCACGGGAAGGCTATATCCCCATGGCTGCTGTGCTTCGGCTGCTCAAGTTTCTGTTTCAGGTCTTCCGGAGTGAACTCCTCTCCAAGAATGTGAGCAAGCTGTAACGCGATGATTTCTTTTTCCATATTTCCATCTCCTTTCCGAATCGAACCAGGTTTTTGTGTACTGTATAAAAGTTATGTGACATAAAAAAAGCCCCCACGTCGTAAAGAGACGTGGGGGCGCCGCGCGGTACCACTCTTTTAGCCTTAAGGCCACTTGATCGGATAACGGGGTCCATCCCGGCGGCAGAGCTACTTACGTTCACTCCCGCACCTCAGAAGTCCGGTTCTTCCATCGTTTTTTGCCGGGCTCCCACCATCCCCAGTTCGCTGTTGAAAAAACAGAATAGATTACTCTCTTCATCAAAGGTGATATGTTATTATTAGAAAACATAGCATAAGAAGAAAAGTAAATCAATAATCGGATTAAAAATGAAAGTGCAGGGAAAAGACAAAGTAGAGGTGAAGATTTCTATGGAAAAGTTACAGACGATTACAGAAGCCAGACAAATAATTTCCGAAGAGAAACTGTCGCTGGTGTATATTTCCCAGCCGACCTGTTCTGTCTGCCATAGCCTGAAACCGCAGGTGGAAGAGTTGCTTGAGAGCTATCCGGAAGTAAAAGCGATTCACCTGGATGCAACTGAAATTCCGGAGGTATCCGGAGAATTTCAAGTGTTTACGGTACCTGTGGTACTGGTCTATTCAGAAGGAAGAGAACTTATAAGAGAAGCACGTTTCGTACCGGTGGGAGAACTGGATTATCAGCTGAATAAATTGCAGGATGCCATGAACGCATAAGAAGAGCCGCTCTCCAAAAGAACGGCTCTTCTTTATCATTGCTACACTTTTCTCGGAATCCATCCCGGAACACTCATTATTTTTGACCACATCGGTTCGGGAATCACCAGCTCTTCCTGCGCTTCCATATCCATTTCCGTAACTATGTGGTCTTCCTGTCCTTTTTCCACTTTCACAGCCCAGTCCGGGTCGATAAGAAGCTCTCTTCCTAAAGCCAGCAGTGGTACGGTTTCGAGTGCTTTTTCCGCATCTTCTTTTGTTCTTATTTCTCCGACGCCGACAAGAGGAAGGTCAGCCCCGATCTGGTCTCTGATCTGCCGAATGACGGAACTTCCATTGCCTTCTTCCCGGATGGAAGACTGGTGGAAATCTCTCAGGGAAATATGAAGATAGTCCAGTCCTTTTTCGGTTAATTCGCTGACCAGTTTCATCGTGTCTTCAAGCGTAATGCCGGGAGTGTGCGGTTCTTCAGGAGAAAAACGGTATCCGGTGATGAAAGGGGCCCGGGCGTATTCCCGGACGGCCTGCTTCACCGCTTCCGTAACTTCTAACGGGAATGTCATACGCTGCCACACATCTCCGCCCCATTTATCGCTCCGGCGGTTCGAGTGAGGGGAGAAGAACTGCTGAAGCAGATATGTATTCGCTCCATGAAGTTCGACTCCGTCAAACCCGGCTTCAATTGCCCGTCTCGTAGCCTGTTTGAAATCCTCGACTGTCTGTGAAACTTCTTCTGCAGTCATCTCTCTCGGAGTTGCTGCTCCTTCACGTTCGGAGGGGACGGCACTGGCCGATACCGGTGTTTCGTCCGGCAGGAGGTGTGGCGGGCTCATTCGTCCTCCGTGATAGATTTGCAGGATGGCTTTTGCTCCTTCTTCATGGATGACTTCTGCCAGTCGTTTCAGGCCCGGAATAAGTTCGTCACGGTCTACTCCTATTTCTCCATCGAAGCCTTTACCCTGCGTATTTACGTTTGCGCAGGCCGTGATGACGGCACCGGTTCCACGTGATCTTCTTTTATAATAAGTCAGTTCTTTTTCGGATACCCGGCCGTCTTCTTCCGAGAGAAAATTTGTCATGGGGGCCAGGATCAGCCGGTTTTTCAACGTTACGCCCGAAGGCAGTGTATATGAATCGAACATTTCTGTTTCCTCCTTTGCTTTTATGAGTTTAACATTCGGAGAAAGGCAAGGTCTTTTAAATTGCTTTTATCATCCGTCATTAAACAGATATTTATTCTGCTGAAGATTGTACGTGTTATTATTCCCGTACACTTACGGAGCAGGCCGGATGAAACGAAATATATTTGAAGGGAGCAGTGGCAAAATGGAACCATTTATACGCAGCGATCAATACCACTTCCTGAAACAGCAGCTCCGCCACATTGTTCAGACGAATGCACTTGTTAATGACAGAGAAATGGTCCGGACAGTGCAGGGGCTGGCGATGGACAAGATGAAGGATGTTTTTCACGGTCTCACCGATCTGCAGAAAAGGCTGCTGGAAGGGATGACCGAACTTGAAGACCGGACAGATGTGGAAATGTTTGAAGCACGTATCCTCCCACTGGTCCATCCCTTTGAAATGCCGGAGGAAGGGGAGGTCAGAAGTCTGTTTCCGCACCTTTCCCGGGTGAAAACGCCCGTGCTCGGGACCGGCGTGGACCGGCGTGATCTGACTTACGTAAGCTGGTTCGACCCGGGACTCGACAGAAAATTCATTGCAACGTACAGAGAGGGCGTCCTGACGGGTATGGAAGGGTCCTTCACTTACAGTGGACGGAAAAACATGTGTGTTATCTGTCGCGAACATGAGTATGTCGGGCTTTTTGTTACAGACGCTACGGCATACAAAAGAAAAGGAAATTACGTCTGCAAAGACAGCATTACGTGTAACCGGAATATAACAGACCAAAAACACCTTCATAAATTCATGGACGACATAAAAAGATAGGAGACGCTGTCTTTTTATGTCGTCTTTTTGCGGAATTTTTCTTTCTTGAATTTTCCGAATTTTTTATTTATACTTTACATACCAACTGGTTAGTATGCGAGGAGGAGAAATGATGGATTTTTCATATAATGAAAAAACGAAAGAGTACCGGAAGGCCGTGCGTTCATTCATGCAGGAATATGTCTACCCGAACGAAAAAGTGTTTGCCGAACAGCTGAATGCCCAGCCTGACCGATGGAGCGGGATTCCGCCAATCATTGAAGAACTGAAGAAGAAAGCCCGATCGCTCGGACTGTGGAACCTTTTCCTCCCGGATGAAGAAATCGGGGGAGGACTTACCAACCTGGAATATGCACCTTTATGCGAAGAAATGGGAAAATCGATGTTAGCTCCGGAAATCTTCAACTGTAACGCACCGGACACAGGAAATATGGAATTGTTGTCTATGTATGGTTCCCGGGAGCAGAAAAAGAAATGGCTGGAACCTCTTCTTGCCGGGGAGACCCGTTCCTGTTTTGCGATGACCGAGCCGGATGTCGCTTCTTCGGATGCGACGAATATCTCTTCCAGCATCGAGAAGAAGGGTGACTCTTATATTATAAACGGCGCGAAATGGTGGTCGACCGGAGCGATGGATCCGAGGTGTTCTTTCGCTATATTTATGGGCAAGACAGATACGGAAGCTCCGAGACACAAACAGCAGTCGATGATTATTGTACCTATGGATGCAGAAGGGGTGTCCGTGAAGCGTCCGTTGAATGTCTTCGGCTATGATCATGCCCCGCACGGGCACGCGGAAATCGAGTTTACGAATGTAGAGGTGCCGAAAGAAAACCTGATTCTCGGCGAAGGACGCGGTTTTGAAATAGCCCAGGGAAGGCTCGGGCCGGGGAGGATCCACCATTGTATGAGACTGATCGGAGCTGCAGAAAGGGCGCTTGAAGATCTGTGCAGACGCGTCCGTCACAGGGAAGCATTTCACCGCCCACTGGCTGAACAGGGAGTGATACGCGAATGGATCGCCGACTCCAGAACGGAACTTGAACAGGCAAGGTTACTGACTCTTCATGCAGCCTGGCAGATGGACAAAGTAGGAAACAAAGAAGCGAAAGCAGCGATAGCTATGATCAAAGTCACGGCTCCTTCGATGGCGCTCAACGTTATTGACCGAGCTATCCAGGCTCACGGGGGAGCAGGCGTCAGTGACGATTTCACACTGGCCATGAATTATGCGAATGCCCGGACGCTCAGGCTCGCAGACGGCCCGGATGAAGTTCACAAAAGACAGATTGCAAAACTGGAACTCTCTAAATACGAGGAGGATGGATATGCACGTACTTGATTATTTTAAGATGGAAGGGAAGACCGTTGTCATCACGGGAGGAGGAAGAGGTCTCGGAGCACAGCTCGCCGAAGGTATGGCTGAAGCGGGAGCTGATGTTGTGTTATGTTCGAGAAAACTCGAAAATTGCGAAGAGAAAGCATCCGAACTGACAGAAAATTATGGAGTGAGGACGCTGGCACTCGAATGTGACGTAACCGACGAAGACAGTGTGAGGGGCGTCATTGAGAAAGTGAAGGACGAATTCGGAACGCTTGATGTGTTAATCAATAATAGCGGGGCTACGTGGGGAGCACCCGTTCTTGATATGCCTACGGAGGCTTTTCAGAAGGTGATGAATGTTAACGTTACCGGTACGTTTCTGATGAGCAGGGAAGCTGCCAAAGTTATGAAACAGCAGCAGTCGGGTAAAATTATAAACCTGTCCTCAGTGGCAGGATTCGGTGGGGCCGATTCGAGATTTATGGACACCATCGGCTATAATACGAGCAAGGGAGCAGTGAATACGTTCACAAAAGATCTGGCTGTGAAACTTGCGGGAGACAATATCCAGGTGAATGCAATCGCTCCCGGGTTCTTCCCTACGAAAATGTCCGAAGGCCTTCTCTCGATGAATAGGGAATACATTCTGGATCAGACTCCGATGAAGCGTTTCGGGAAAGAAGGGGAATTAAAAGGCGCAGCGCTTTTTCTGGCATCCGGCGCCTCTGACTACGTGACGGGAGATATTCTCACAGTCGACGGGGGGATGCACGCAACTTGTTAAAAAGGAGGAAGCAGGCGTGAAAGGAAAGATTACCGAAACAAGCATTTCACTTTTCGGCCAAAAAGGCTTCAAGGAAACTTCTATACAGGAAATCGTCGATCATCTCGGCCTTACGAAAGGCACATTCTACTATTATTTCAAAAACAAAGAAGAAGTTCTCGTTCAGATTCATGAACGATTCATTGATGATTTACTTGAAAAACAGGAAAAAATTATGAGAAGCAGCCTTCGCCCGGAGGAGAAACTGCGCGAGCTTGTCAGGATGATGATCGAAAATATCCGTGCAAGTGTAAACAGTGCCATGATTTTTTTCCGGGAAATGCGGCACTTAAGTGAAGGAAAATTGTTATACGTAAGGCAGAAGCGGGATTTATTTCAGCAGAATATCGAAAAGCTTGTGCAGGAAGGTATAGAAGAAGGAGCATTCCGCACTGATCTTCGGGCGGACATGATCTCCTATTTCATTCTCGGCATGGCGAACTGGAGCTATTTCTGGTATGAGCCGGAAGGAGAAGTGTCGGAAGAACATCTGGCGGATATATATACAGCTATTTTATTACAGGGTCTGGAATCGAAAGAGAAGGAGTGAGGGACATGCACGAACATGATATAAAAGTGAGATTTTCGGAAACGGATCAGCTGGGACACGTAAATAACAACAATTATTTCATATATATGGAGGAAGCAAGAATACATTTCTTCGACTATCTCGACCTGGTCGGGGATGGAGAATGGAAGTTCGTTGTAGCTTCCGTAAAGTGCGACTTCGTTAAACAGCTGTACTTCGGTCAGTCGATTACGATTAAAAGTTTTGTGACGAAAATAGGGAACTCCAGTTTCCATTTGAAGCAGAACATGTATGAGAAAGAAAGTGGAGAACTTGTAGCGGAAGGGGATTCTGTAGTAGTCCAGTACGATTTCAAGACGGAAGCAAGCGAGAAGATGTCCGAATGGATGAAAAACCAGCTTGCTTCCTGTCAGTTTGAAACTGCAGAAGGGAGATGACTGTATGGACACTCGCGAAGTAAGAAAAGGAGAGGAACTGGAGAAAGAAGTTCTTGATGAATACTTGAGAAGTACGTTCACAGACCTTCCTGAATCCCCTTTAAACATCCGGCAGTTCGGGGCGGGGCATTCCAACCTTACGTATGAACTGAAAATCGGAGACTGGGAAGCCGTACTGCGAAGACCGCCGAAAGGGCCTCTCCCTCCCAAAGCCCACGACATGGAGAGGGAGTATAAAGTCATCAAAGCGGTCCATCCTTTTTTCCCTCTTGCACCTGAACCGATGGCTTTTAAGGAAGAAGAATTGATTGGAAAACCCTTTTTTATAATGGAAAGGAAGTCGGGGATCGTTTACGATACCGAATGGCCGGAAGGAGTCACACCATCTCCGGAACTTGCGAAGGATATTTCCCGGGAAATGGTCGACCGCCTGGTTGAACTTCACTCCATTGATTATACGGAGACTCCTCTGAAAAATATGGTTAAACCCGAAGGATTTATGGGAAGACAGGTAGAGGGGTGGATCAGGAGATATGAGAAAGCTCATACCGAAGATGTGAAAGAAGGGAACGAGCTGAAGAAGTGGCTCGTGGAAAACATACCGGAAAATGAAGAGAGTGCCATCATTCATTATGATTATAAACTCAATAACGCCATGTTTTCTCACGACAACCCGTCGAAGATGACCGGGCTGTTTGACTGGGAAATGACCACTGTCGGAGATCCTCTTGCAGATCTCGGGGCGGCCATGAGTTACTGGATGGAGGCAGAGGATTCTTCAGAGTTGAAAGAAGGACTCGGAAAACCCCCGCTTACGACAGCAGAAGGGTTCTACACAAGACAGGAATTTATGGACAGATACGCGGAGAAAAGCGGACGCGATTTAAACGACATGAATTTTTACCTGGCTTTCGCCTATTTCAAACTCGCGGGGATCGTCCAGCAGATTTATTTCAGATACAAACAGGGACAGACGGATGATCCGCGTTTCAGGCACATGAATCATTTTGTAAATAAACTTATGGATCAGGCTGCCGTGCAGGCAGGTATTACTGAAAAAAGAGAGGGATAAATTATGAAAGCTATACAATTCAAAGAATACGGAGAGGCGGACGTTTTAAACGAAGTCGACGTCGAGATGCCCGAACCGGGAGATAACGAAGTGCAGATTGAAGTGAAAGCGATCGGGGTCAACTTTGCTGATACGGCACGTCGCCGCGGCCAGTATGTTGTTCCTACCCCGCTCCCTTTCGTACCGGGGGCAGAGGTTGCCGGTGTTGTAAGTAAAAAAGGGAAAAGTGTCACAAACGTTGAAGAAGGGGACCGGATCGTTACCCTGGTAGAATCAGGCGGGTACAGCGAATACGTTACCGCAAACGCTTCTTCGGTCGTACCTGTACCGGACGGAGTGGAAGATGAACAGGCAGTAGCTCTGTTGCTTCAAGGTCTTACCGCTTATCATCTGATCAGCACGATGGGCCGTATGGAAAAGGGGGAAGCGATTCTCGTCCACGCGGCAGCCGGTGGAGTAGGAATGATTGCGGTGCAGCTTGCTAAGCATTTTCAGGCCGGCAAGGTCATCGCTACTGCCAGTTCCGAAGAGAAACTGAAGTTCGCCAAAGATTTGGGAGCAGATGCAGGAATCGACTATACGAAAGAAGACTGGCAGCAGGACGTTGTTGACGAAACCGGCGGGAAAGGCGTGGATGTCGCGCTCGAAATGGCCGGAGGTGACGTTTTCACAGAAACGCTGAAGACGATGCGTGCTTTTGGTCGCGTGCTTACTTACGGTGCAGCAAGCGGCCAGCCGCCTCAGTTGAACGCAGCCGGTCTCATGGGACGCAACCTTTCTGTTATAGGGTTTTTCCTTCCACAGATTATGAAATATCCGGAACTGGTTCAAAAAAGTATGAAAGAACTGCTGACTCTTGTACAGCAGGGAGAACTGAAACTTCACATCGGAGGAGTATACAAGCTTAGTGAAGCGTCGCAGGCTCACAAAGATCTCGAAAACAGAAAGACAAAAGGAAAACTGGTACTGAAACCTTAATAACGTGGATACGAAAGCTGTCGGGGACCTTTCCGGCAGCTTTTTTAATTGCACAGGGGATGTTTTCGGCGGAAAAGTGTTTAAAGCCTGCGACGGTGCGGTATAGAAAAAGAAAACAGTTAAACAGGAGGTTTTGATCATGCCCTGGGATACACAGGATTATCCGGACTCTTTGAAGAATCTGGACACGGCAGTTCGAAAAAAAGCGATAACAATCGCGAACGGCATGCTTCATGAAGGTTATGAGGAAGGGAGAGCTATACCTATCGCCACTGAACAGGCAAAGGAATGGTATAGTAATGCTTCAGAAGAGGACATCAATAAAGTGAAACAGATGACGGATAAGGAACTGCGGACGAGAGATGAGGAAAATCCGCAGAACAGTCGCCCGGAGCTTATGGAAAAAGGAGAACATGTCATTGCTCATGAAGATGGCTGGGCAGTACAGGCGGAGGATGCCAAGCAGCCTTCGGAAGTTTTCGAAAAGAAAGAGGAAGCAGTGAATCGGGCGAAAGAAATAGCTCAAAACAAAGGTACAGCTGCCATTATTCATAAGCAGGACGGTTCGATACAAGAGAACATTTCCTATAATAAGTAAAAAAAGTTTATTTTTGGAATTTATGGGTATACTAAAAAGCGTACATGATTTTCAATAAGGAGGACCCACACATGACAAACAACAACAAGGGAAGAAGCGGTGAAAACCGTACGGAGGAACAGAATAAAGAATACGGACGCCAGGGACAATATGCAAAAGGAAATCAGCAGTCCGGCAATAGCAGCAACATCGGAAACTCCGGTAACAACACCCCGGACCTCTCTGCAAAAGGAGAACATGTCATCGCTCATGAAGACGGCTGGGCCGTACAGGGAGAGAGTGCCTCCCAACCTACGAAAGTGTTTGATAATAAAGACGAAGCAGTAACAAGGGCAAAAGAAATAGCGCAAAATAAAGGTGGCAGTGTCATCATCCACAAGCAGGATGGCACAATCCAGGAAAATATTTCTTACGATAGTTAATAATGAACCGGAAAAGATCCGATAAAACATCCAAAAGGAAGCTCTCTGCAGAGGGCTTCCTTTTTTTATGAGATAGAGATAAATTATGAGTGTAAGGTTTTGAAATTTTCATAAGGGATTTCTACAGTGAAAAATACACCATCCTCGTCTTCGGTCGCAGCGATTACTACGTGAGAATCACCGAACACCGTCCGGAAAATTTCATCACCGTTATCAAACGGAGCGTCCAGGTTGAAACCGGTAGAGAGAATGGAATTACGGTTTTCCTCCGTAAGTCCTTCTGTTTCTTCAAGCGTGATCATCGGACGTACCAGGTTGCCTTCGGAGGCAGCCGTGTACTCATAGGATATATATATATTCACGAGGGAAGCCACTTCCCCAAGCATTTCGGCCGTGATCTCCTGAATTTCTTCGGCATCAATCAGGTAACGCACTTCCACGGGATCAAACCTTTTTAAATAATGGCTCACCGGCTTTCTCTCCTTTAGTCGAAAATTTTGAAGGGGCAATAGAAAAATGCAGCTGTATAATGAGTAAGCAGAGTTATGTAAAAGAAAATCCTTTCCCTCTATCTCACGGATAAAGGAAAAGGGAAGAAGTCGTGAAGGCTTTGGCAAAAATGTTGTAGGGGGAAGTCATTTTCCAAATTAGCGCCTTCCGTACTACCTTACCCGTTACGTACATTTGAAAACGTGTTTCAGCTTTATTTATCAATAATTTTTTTGATTTTTCTTTTTCCCTGCCTGAACAGGGGTAGCGAAGTAAGAAAATCGATTGCGACAGAAATGATCAGCCCGTGCAGAATCACTCCCAGAATCGTGAAAATAACGACGATCACCTGTCCCGGGAGAGTATCCGGTTCAAAGGTGGTTCTGCCGAAGAATGTAATAGAAAGAAGTGCACTGAGGAATGCGTCGGAGTAGGTCTCCAGTTCGTCCTCTATCCACGTAAGAGGGATAATAAGTAAAAAAATCAGGATGCTGATGGCTCCTGCCACAAAACCGAGATGCTGGCGTTTCAGGAAGCGGAGAAACGGCTTCGTGTAGTATTTGGTGATAGATTTCAACCGGAGCAGATGAAGAATTCTGGCAAAACGCGCAAGCTGGAAGACAGCATCCAGTGGAATGGCGGCAATGACTATAAAAGGGTGCTTTTTGACAAAATCCAGTTTACTTTCACTTTTAAAGAAACGATAGAGAAAGTCGAGAAAGAATATAGCCCACGTTCCCCACACAATAAGACTGTCGTACTGCATTTCCTGCCATATAGTGGCTACAGATAAACTGGCTAGAAGGACCATAAGTACTTCATATGCTGTTTTTCCGGGTCTTCTTTTCCAGCGATTCATCCTGCAGCCCTCCTTTGGGACTTCCATTATAGCATGGAACATTTCTGAAGGGCAGACGTGCGCATATGAGCCGTAAAAAAGAAAAAGCTGCCCTTATCAAGAGCAGCTTCCGGATTACAAATCCATTCCGTCATGGGGTTTTATTATTCCGTAAATCGTTTCAATATAGGGGAGGGTGAGGTTCTTTTCCGCTGCCAGACGCATCGCTCCCCCGTGGAGATGCTCCAGTTCAAGCGGCAGTCCTTTCCGTCGATCCTGATGCATGGAAGAAGTCATGTCGTCCCCGAGATTTTCGAGCTGTTTAAAAGCGTGGTCGACTTCATCCTGTCCTATTTTCACTCCTCTGGCGACGCTCAGTCTCTGCATATCCTCAAGCATCCGCCTGGCGATAGTAAAGGTTTGGGGATAGGCACGGATATCTCCGATAGGGGTATTCATTGCGGTGGTGATACCGGAGAAAGCTGTGATGAACATGTACTTTTTCCAGATTTCCTTCAGAATGTCCGAGCTCCACCGGCTGTTCATCACTGCCTGCTCCCCGGCAAGGGAAAGTTCTTCACATATCGACTCCTGGGAAGGGTGAAGAGGGCCGAATACAATATTGTGGAAGTCACTCGTATGCTCCACGTGTCCTTTCTCATTAAGGGTAGCTATAATAAAGGCAAGACCTCCGAGGACCGTCTCCTCTCCCAGTTCCTTTTCCAAAATAGCGTAATGTTCCACACCATTCAGAAGGGGCAGAACTTTTGCGCCTTTTTTTACGAGAGACTTCAGCCAGGGCATCGTCCCCTCCAGATGGTATCCTTTAACGGCGAGAACCACGAGGTCCGGATCTTCTATCACGGAAGGATCCTCTGCGATGTTCGGGTTTTCCCATACCGTATCTTCTACATTACTGTGGATTTTCATTCCGTGTGTCCTTAACTGTTCAGCTCTTCCTTCACGAACGAGATTGATGACGGTGTGACCGGCATCATGCCACCTCGTCCCGAAGTAAGCTCCGAGAGCCCCGGCTCCCACAATGACTATCTTCACTTCAATTCCTCCCTCTCAAATACTTACGAAACGATTATTTTTTAACCGTGGATTTCCCTGCATCAATGATGAGAATGATTGCAGTGATAGTATGCAGGATCCAGCCGACTACAGGTATGATTCCGAGGGCGTTCGCCACCATACCGGCGACGCTTCCTGAGCTGAATTCGTTCTGCTTAACGGAAACGATAAGTACGATTACGTGGAAAACGAACATAAATAGTAGCGGCTGCCAGCCGCCGCTCAGTATAAACGTCCCGCCTATGACCGGGATAGCCAGAAAAGCCTCACAAATACCGGTGATCCATTTTAATAAAGTTGTTGCACTCATAATGATCCCTCCCTTTCTGCTCGCGGTAAGGCCGCTTTGTATTCAAAAATTTTCGGGGGAAGCTGTAATTTCTCCGGAAAGATGCCGATTCTGTTCCCGATAAACAACAATCGTCCCTTATTCCTTTCCTGTTATAGCCTGTTATTAAACGCTTTTACCTGCATGGGATAAGTGAAAAAGTCCTCCATGCAAAAAGAAAACACCGGTGCGGCGGTGCTTTCTTTTAAATCATTTATTGGCTTTCTGTAATTTTTTTATCATTTTCAACGAACGGCCCGTTCCGACTGCGACAGACTCCAGCGGGTTCGGGGCCATATGTACAGGAACAACGATCTCACTTGACAGCCAGTCCTGCAGACCGTTTAAAAGTGCACCTCCGCCCGTAAGTATAATACCGCGATCGACTATATCCCCGCTCAGTTCAGGAGGACAGCTTTCGAGAGTCGTGCGGATCGTTTCAAGAATTTGTGCAAGAATCTCCTTCAAAGCGCCCTGTATTTCTGTAGAAGTGAGCTGAATCGGTTTAGGCAAACCGGTCACCATGTCCCGCCCCCGCACTTCCATTGTTCTTTCTTCATGCTCGACCGGAGCCTGGCCGACCTCCATTTTAATCAGTTCGGCGGTCCGGATGCCGATAAGCATGTTGTACTGTTTGCGTACGTAATTCATAATCTCCTCATCCATCACATCTCCGCCGGAGCGGATGGAGTTGCTGGAGACGACGCCCCCGAACGAAATGATAGCCACTTCACTCGTCCCACCACCGATATCCACTATAACGTTCGCAAGCGGTTCATCTACGGGCAAATCCGCTCCTATAGCCGCTGCTATCGGTTCCTCAATGAGGTGCACCTGTTTGGCGCCGTAGTTTTTCACAGCGTTTTCGATTGCCCGTCTTTCTACAGAGGTGGAACCGGACGGAGTGCACACTACTACCGTAGGTTTTCTGATAGACATACCGGAGGATTTCCCGGCTTTCTTCAAAAATTCTTTCAGCATCTGGGAGGTCATGTCGAAGTCTGCGATCACTCCGTCTCTGAGCGGTCTTACGGGTATGACGTTCTTTGGTGTTTTCCCGACCATCTTTTTAGCTTCTTCCCCTACGGCGATCACTGATTTGGTGTCCGTATTGTAGGCGACGACGGAAGGTTCGTTCAATAACATTCCTTTGGATTTGGAATAGATAAGTATGTTTGCGGTACCAAGATCAATTCCGATTTCTTCGTTAGATAGCATTGATTTCACTCCAGTGATGATAGATTTTTCTGAATAGATAACTCTATTATAATGTATTTGGGAAAACAGTGATAGAAATAAATGAGAGATTGTTTTATAATCGGGGGAAAGTAAAGACAGGGGGACGCTGCAGTGGGCGGTTATTTGACTTATGAAGACATACGAAAAAAAAGTGACGTCCTGAATGAATCGTATGAACTGGATGTTTCCATCTTTGAGGAAGTCGTAGATGATCTTCTGGAAAGTGAAAAAGATACGGAGAGTATCATTCTCGAAGGTTTCGAGAAATTGCTCCGTTCGGTGGATGAAACGATGACGGATATAGATTCTTTCATGGAAATGAAACCGAACTGTTTCATGGGCTGTGCTTTCTGCTGTTATTTCCCGATAAGGGTCAGCAAAATGGAAGCGAAGCTCTTCTTCCGCTCCATTGAACATATGGAGCCGGATAGAAAAGAAGATATTTACAGGCACTGGGAAAAATACTATGAAAAATTCCCCCGGAAGCTGGAAGAGGCTCTGGCTATTGAGGAAGACGATCCCGA
Organism: Salimicrobium jeotgali; assembly: GCF_001685435.2. Taxonomy (NCBI): domain Bacteria; kingdom Bacillati; phylum Bacillota; class Bacilli; order Caryophanales; family Bacillaceae; genus Salimicrobium; species Salimicrobium jeotgali. Next base: position 2,059,147 of record NZ_CP011361.2, on the reverse strand, counting down.
GATGAAATGGAAATACAAACAGCTGAATTTACCGTGTCCGATGCTGGATGAGGAGAAGCAGTTGTGCAAGGCATATGAAATCAGACCGGTTCCGTGCCGTACGTATGTGAACTATTCCGACCCGACAGTCTGTGCCACGGAACACATGCCGAAAGAGACGACCAGTTACGACTTTCTTTATAATTTTTACTTCCAGGGTATAAATGAACTTGTGCAGGCTCTGTATGAAAACGGGGAAGAACTTCCTGTCGATTACCCGATGGACGCCTGGAGCTATGATTACCTTCCGGGATGGATCAGACAGTATCGGCAGGGAGAAATGCACGTATAGGGGGTGGGGAGATGGATCTTGCTCACATCGTTGAAGAGAAAATTAAAAAGGCGGTTGATCAGGGAGAGCTCGATGATTTGCCGGGAAAGGGCAGACCTTTGCCGGAAGATGAGTTCGCCCACGTGCCGGATGACCTAAGGAACAGTTACCGCGTATTGAAAAACGCCGGCATGTTACCTGAAGAGATGCAGATTAAGAAAGAAGTGGTGGAACTCGAGGAACTGCTGGATCAGATTGCGGATCCCGAAGAGAAAGAACGCACGGAAAGGAAATTGACGGAGAAACGTATCCGTTTTCAAATGCTTATGGAAAAGAGGAAAATGGCCCAGTCCGGAACTTTCGGCCAATATGAAAGTTCCATAAGAAAGCGGCTTTAAAACATAAACTTTCCGAGCGACCTCCGGGCCATACAGATCTGATAGGAAAGCCTCCCCCGCACAGGCAAGTGAGGGAGAGGCTTCATTTTTTTCTTTAAGAATAGAGACCGTTGTTAACCTGCAGAACGCTTCTCCTCTTTGGCGACTTTTAGGAACCGCTTCGTCTCCGAGGCTACGACTCCGGAAAGCAGGAGAAGTCCGATAAGGTTAGGGAAAGCCATAAGGCCGTTCATGACATCAGCGAAGGTCCAGACAGTACTGAGTTCAATTACCGCACCGATGAATACAAAGGCGACGAAAAGAATTTTGTAAAATCCGAGCCCCCGGTCGTTAGTCAGATAACCGAAGCATTTCTCTCCATAATAGGACCAGCCTACAATAGTGGAGAAAGCGAAGAAGATCAGTCCGAACGTGACGATGTATCCTCCTATATCGCCGAGGAAAGCACTGAACGATGCGGTGGTCAGGGCAGCACCATCCTCGCTTCCTTCCCCCTTGTATTCCCCGGCCATAACGATGGTCAGTCCGGTCATTGTACAGATGATAATCGTATCAATAAGTACCTGTGTCATGGACACGAGAGCCTGACGTCCGGGATAGTCCGTACGGGCAGCAGCGGCGGCGATCGGTGCCGAGCCGAGTCCAGCTTCGTTCGAAAAGACTCCACGGGCTACCCCGTAACGGATAACAGTACCGAGAATGCCTCCTCCGACTGCATTAGCGCTGAAAGCATCCGTGAAAATCGTATTGAAGGCAGGGCCTACGAGTTCAAAATTAGTAATAATGATTATTAATGCACCAAGAACGTAAAAAGCTGCCATAATAGGAACGAAAAACGCCGTTACACGGCCGATGCTTTTAATTCCGCCGAGAAGAACGAGACCGGCAAACACGAGAAGAATCAGGCCTGTAATCCAGGTCGGAACGTTGAATGTCTGGACTACAGCATCGGAGACGGAGTTGGCCTGGACCATGTTCCCTATGCCGAACGCGGCGATAGCTCCGAAAAATGCGAAAAGCACTCCCAGCCATTTTTGGCCGAGTCCGCGATCAAGGTAGTACATAGGTCCACCTGACATTTCACCTTTGTTGTTTTCGACCCGGTATTTTACGGCAAGTATTGCTTCTGCGTATTTAGTAGCCATGCCGAATATAGCGGTGATCCACATCCAGAATACTGCTCCGGGCCCGCCCAGCACGACCGCTGTAGCCACCCCTGCTATGTTACCTGTACCTATTGTGGCGGCAAGTGCAGTGGTCAGAGCCTGGTAGTGGGAGATGTCTCCTTTTTCTCCCTTCTGCTGAGCGCTTGGTTTAAATGCAAGTTTCAAAGCGTAAGGCAGAGTCCGGAACTGTAAAAAACCCAGCCGAAGCGTTAAGTAAACACCTGTACCTACAAGCAGTACGAGGAGAGGCCAGCCCCATACGAGGCCGCTTATGTTCCCAAGTATTTCGTTTAATCTGTCCATCTGAATCCCCCTTGTAAGATAATGCTTACATACTAAATATTCCGAAAATTCAACTAAAAGTCAAGGTTTTTATAGGAAAAAGTGAGGAAAACAGAAAAAACATTTATAATAAGAAGAGTGAAGGAGGTTACTATTATGATTCGTGTATTATTCATTTGTCTCGGTAATATTTGCAGGTCACCGATGGCCGAAGCCATTTTTCGCAGTAAGGTTGAACAGGAGGGGTTACAGGATAAAATAGATACAGACTCTGCCGGCGTGGGACACTGGCACGAGGGGTCTCCTCCTCATGAAGGTACCCGGGCTGTCCTTCGGAAAAATCACATACGTATGACAGATACGAAAGCCAGGCAGATTACGGAACAGGACTGGGAAGATTTCCACTACCTGATCGTCATGGATGATAATAACCTGAGAGATGTAGAAGCGATCAATGACAAAGAGGGTGTCATAATACAGAAACTGATGGATTACGCCGAAAATGTTCCGGAAAGTGAAGTGCCTGACCCTTACCTTACAGGCGATTTCGAAGGAACGTTTGAGCTCGTGAACAGCGGTTGTGAAGGGCTTCTGGATTCTATCAGAAGAGACCACTCATTATAGGGAAGGGAGGCTGCCAGTGCCTTCCTTTACTTTTATGAAAAAAACAGGTGTGTATGATTGAATAGTGATACAGAAGGTTGGTATAGTTAGAATCGTTAAAAAATAGAAAGGTGTGTATACATGAAAAAAATAACATTTTTATTTGCTCTCGCTTTTACTCTTATATTGGCTGCCTGCGGTACCGGCAGTGACGAGAGCTCCGGGGAGAAGGGCAATAGCAGCAAAAACGGTGAGAAAGAACAGACATTATTCAAGCAGCTTCAGGAAGAAGGTGCGACTGTAGCAACTTCCGGCACCCTGCTCGCTTCCACTTACTATCCGGAAGGATCGGATGAACTGACCGGTTATGATGTGGAGGTTTTGAGAGAAATCGGCAAACGGCTGGATATCGATATTTCATTCGAAGAAATCGGTGTGGACGGAATGCTTCCAGCCCTTAAAAACGGAAGAGTGGATATGGCGGCCAACGATTTTGAAGTTACCGAAGAAAGAAAAAGGGAATTCGCATTCAGCGAGCCCTATAAGTACTCCTTCACTTCGATAATTGTTCGTGAAGATGATTTATCCGGAATTGAAACGCTTGAGGACGTTTCCGGTAAAGTACACGGTGGGGGAGCGACCACTACGCACTCCCAGCTCGCCGAGGAACTGGGAGCTGAGCTGAAGACGTACAACAATGTGACCAATGACGTATATTTGCGAGACGTCGAGAATGGACGTACGGATTTCATCATCAACGACTACTACCTGCAGAAACTGGCGACAGAAGCTCTTCCTGATATAGATGTAAAGATACATCCGGACATTAAATTCAACGAAGCCAAAATTGCGGTCGTTCTGCCGCAGGATGCGGACGAACTGAAGAAGAAGGTCGATGAAGCGATTACGGAAATGAGAGAAGATGGAACGCTGAAAGAACTGTCGGAGGAATTTTATAATGCGGACGTGTCCAAACGGCCGGAAGAGGATATTCCTTCTGTAGATGAAATGGATCTTTAAGGAGGGAATGGAATGATCGGAATCGAGATAGACGATTTTGAACCCGGCAAAATATTTAATCTTCAACGTTCTATCGAAAATCTGCCCCTGATATTGGAAGGGATCCCCTACACAGTGCTTGTAGCTTTGGCAGGTATGATTCTCGGTCTGGTTCTCGGTTTCTTTCTGGCTCTGGCACGGTCGTCGGCTCAGCTGTGGCTGCAGCTTCCCGCCAGATTTTATATTTCGTTCATGCGCGGAACGCCGATACTTGTGTATCTGTTCGTCATTTACTTCGGGTTTCCGGCTGTAGGTATTGAAATCAACGCCGTTTCAGCTGCCGTTCTCGGTTTCGGGACGAACAGTGCCGCTTACGTGGCGGAAATCATTCGGTCCTCACTTTCAAGTGTGGACGGGGGTCAGTGGGAATCCTCCCGGGCTCTCGGGTTCTCCTACTGGAAGACACTACAGAGAATCATCGTACCCCAGGCGACGAGAGTGGCCATTCCGCCGCTTGCCAACGTGTTTCTTGATCTGTTGAAAGCTACCTCTCTCGCAGCAATGATCACTGTACCCGAAATATTGAATAAAGCGCAGATAGCGGCAGGGAGAACGGTGGATTCCATGACGATGTACATTACTGCGGCACTCGTTTACTGGGCTCTGACTTTATTATTCTCTTTCTTTCAGAACTATTTGGAGAAAAGATATAACAGATATGTATAAACGCCATCCGGAGACGGAGGCGTTTTTTTCTTTACACATCCACTGGCCTGCTATATAATCTAAATCGTAATCATTCTTATTTAGAATCGGAGGAGGCGAATCATGGCTCAGGAACCGCTTATTGAACTTGAAGATGTGTCTTTCAAATATGACAGGAATTGGGTAGTGGAGAACGTAAACATGACTATAAACGAAGGACAGTTCGTCGGTCTTGTCGGACCGAATGGTTCCGGTAAATCCACCCTGATCAAACTGATGCTCGGTCTCGAAAAACCGGTCAGAGGACACATCCGGCTGTTTGGTAAAGAAGTGAAAAAGTTCAATAGATGGCAGGAAGTGGGCTTCGTCTCACAGAAAGCGAACAGTTTCAACTCGGGATTTCCGGCTACCGTCTATGAAGTCGTCCGCTCCGGTCTTGTATCCCGTATGAACATGTTCCAGCTCTTTAATCACAGTCATAAAGATAAAGTGCTTGCCACTTTGCGCGAAGTGGAGATGGAAGAATATGCCCAACACTCTATCGGTGAACTGTCGGGAGGGCAGCAGCAGCGGGTGTTTATTGCCCGTGCTCTGGTGAGCGACCCTTCCCTGATTATTCTCGACGAACCCACTGTCGGAGTGGACAGTGAACATGTTACTGCTTTCTACGATCTTTTAGCTAAATTGAACGGAGAGCGCAATCTCACTCTTTTAATGGTAAGTCACGATATCGGCACCATTACAAGCCACGCTACACACGTGGCCTGCATGAATAAAACAGTCCATTTCCATGGTTCCACGGAGGATTACGAAAATATGGACGATGAAACTTTGAGTCTGATGTATGGTCACTCCCTGCAGCAGCTTACTCATAACCACGAAGGGAGTTCACTATGATTGAAGCGATTGTGGAATATGAATTTTTACAGAATGCGGTGATTACCGGTCTGCTTATCGGGCTTGTAGCTCCTTTGCTCGGAGTATTCATCGTCGTGCGGCGACTGTCGCTGATAGCGGATGCTCTCTCCCACATCACTTTAACGGGGATTGCTGCCAGTCTGCTGATTGAAAAGCGTGTATCGGCAGTGGACGACTGGAACCCGATGTATATGGGGATGGCGTTTTCCGTTCTGGGGGCTGTGTTCATAGAAAAATTGAGAAAAGTGTACAAGCATTACGAAGAGCTGGCAATCCCTATCATGTTATCGGGCGGAATAGGCCTCGGTGTTATACTTATTTCTCTGGCAGACGGATTCAATACGGACTTATTCAGTTATTTATTCGGAAGCGTTACAGCCGTCAGCAGAGGAAATATGTGGACAGTAGCTGTCATCACCACGCTGGTGGTAATTATCGTCCTTATGTTTTACAAAGAGCTTTTCGTACTTTCCTTTGACGAAGATCATGCGTCCATTGCCGGGGTGAATGCCAGGTTCGTCCACTTTTTATTTATTGTAATGGTAGCTCTCGTCATCGCCTCGGCCATGCAGGTAGTCGGCATACTGCTCGTTTCGGCACTCATGACGCTGCCTGTCGCATCCGCTCTCCGCATGTCCGTCAGTTTCAGGCAGACAATCGGTCTTTCGGTACTGTTCGGAGAAATTTCCGTTGTTATCGGGCTGATCAGTGCGTATCAGCTGGATGTACCGCCGGGAGGGACGATCGTAATGGCTGCGGTGGTGCTTCTTATGATAAGTATGCTGTACAAAAAATTCCGTTCCGGTCTTTTTGAGAAAGGAGAAAAAGTATGAGTGTAATGAACCGTGCTTTACAACAGCTGAAGGAGAAAGGGTACAAGAAGACGAAACAGAGGGAGCGGATTATAGAAATATTCGCATCGCACGATCAGTACGTACCGGCAAAGAAGATACTTCAGGATATGCAGAAGGAGTTTCCGAATATAAGTTTCGATACAGTCTACCGGAATCTTTATCTTTTATCCGGAGAAAACGTGCTTGAGGCTACAGAACTTGAAGGCGAAAAACATTTCCGGCTCAGCTGCGGTACCGGGCACCATCATCACCATTTTATTTGCACAGACTGCGGAAAAACGAAGCTGATAGAGTTCTGTCCGATGGAAAAGATAAATGAAGATTTAAAAGGCTATGATGTGGAAAGTCATAAGTTTGAAATTTACGGGAAGTGCCCGCTATGTGCTTAACCCCGTGAGTTTATAAAGAAAGACTTTCAGGCGTGAAGTAATTGTTATGGATGAGAGGTGTGTGGAATGAAAAAGTCAGGTATTGCTCTGTTTTTACTCGCAGTAGTCGTTCTCTCGGCCTGCGATAGCGGCGAAGCCGGGAAAAAAGGGAATGAGGAAAAGGGAGATGTCATTTATACTACTGTGTATCCATTGCAGTTTATGACTGAGAAAATAGCAGGTGAGACGCTTGAGGTCGAGTCTATCCTGCCGGCAGGTTCGGATGCACATACGTATGAACCGACGACCAAGGAAATGGTACGTATGGCAGAAGGAGAGGTATTCATCTACACGAAAGATGACTTCGAGGCATACGCAGAGACGATCGCCGATACACTGGAAGCGGAAGATGTCCGAACGGTTGCTGCGGCAGAAGGCTTGGGAGGGTTGAAGAAGGAGAACGGACATGAAGAAAAAGAAGGCGGGGATCATGACGGCCACAGCCATTCCTCGAGCGGAGAGGATCCTCACATATGGCTCGATCCTGTGATTATGACGGAAGTGGCGGAAGAGATTGAAAAGGAACTGGCGACTATGTATCCGGAAAAAAAGGATGAGTTCAGCGAGAATACAAAAAAGTTGAAGGCAAGACTTCACGAACTTGATGAACGTATGGCCGCCACCGTCAAAGAGGCGGACACTCAGGAAGTGATAGTCTCACACGCGGCATACGGGTATTGGGAGGACGCCTACGGCTTAAAACAGATTTCCGTAGCCGGTCTCTCCTCTACGAATGAACCTTCCCAAAAAGAACTCGAACACGTGATCGAAACTGCAGAGGAGCATGGACTCAACTACGTATTGTTCGAAAAGAACGTGTCTATGAAAGCGGCGGATATAGTCCAGGAAGAAATAGGGGCAGAAGCCCTTTATCTGCATAATCTGGCTACGAGAACAGAAGAAGAAGCGGAAAATGGAAAAGATTACTTCGACATCATGGAAGAAAACAGGGAAGTTCTCGAACAGGCCTTGAACCGGTAAAGAAGACCCGTCTACACTTCAGACCGGGTCCTGCGTGACGGATACATCTTTTTTGAAGAAGAACACAAGAAAAATAAAGACGAGCAGACCTACGATCAAAAAGAAGAGAGACAGGCCCGGAAGTATGTCAAGAACGATCCCCGACAGAAACGGACCGAGAATACTGCCGATGCTGAACGACATCCCGCATAATATATTTCCGGCAGGGAGGAGTTCCCGGGGCAGAAGATCGGTCATATAAGAGATGCCGAGGGAAAATAAAGATCCGACACAAAGCCCGGCGAAAGCAAAGCATAGAAACAGTACAGTGGCCGAAGACTCGTAGAAGGAAGCGATGAGAAAAGCGGCTGTGCCTCCGGCAAGAGCATAGCGTATGACGCGAGGGCGCCCTATGGAATCGCTCCAGCGGCCGAGCGGAATCTGTGATAAAAGACTTGCTGCAGCGAAGGCCGGAATAATGAAAGAGACGGTCTGCACGTTGTGACCGATACGTAAGCCGTAAACCGGGAATATGCCGTGCAGCGACGCTTCCAGAAAGCCGTAGCAGAGCGGACCGAGAAAAGCGGGCCAGGCTATTGCGGCGGCTTTGAGGAATCTTCTGAACGAACTGGATCCGTGAGCGGAGGCGTAATCTTCCTCCGGAAATTCATTTCCCACTTTCAGCATGAACAGCCATACGCCCAAACTGAGGAAAGAAGCCAGTAGGAAAGGAAAGTACGTACTGACCGAAAGAAGATTGGTCATAAGAGGGCCCAGTGTGAAACCGAGACTGAAGAACAGCCCGTAATAGGCGATACTGCGTCCGCGGCTTCCTTTGTCGGCCGTAGTCGTAATCCACGTCTGCGTACCGAAGTGCAGAATCTGATCCCCGATACCTATAGCTACACGGAGGGCGAACCAGAACCATAGGGACTGCCAGAAAGGAAAAAGGAACAGCGACGTAACCACCAGGAGACCTCCGACCATAATAATCGGCTTGAAGCCGAGGGAACGGAGCGGCTTTTCTATAAAAGGGGAAGCAAGGAGAATACCTATGTAAAGACCTGTAGCATGGATGCCATTCAAAGAGGAGGATACTCCGTTCTGTTCCAGAATGACAGCCAGTAGAGGGAGGAGCATCCCTTGAGAAAAACCGGAAATAGTAACGAGTCCTATTAAGACACGAAATCTCTGTTTTACACTGAACATGGTACTTCCTCCCTCCGGTAAAGTCTTCCTACAGAATAAGCGAACAGAGGGATCGTTTGCAAGAAGATTAATTTTACGTTAGAAATACAGATGAATCGGTTATACTATGAATAAAGACGCATTTTAACAGAGGAGTGAGAGGGAATGGAATTTTATCTGAAAGATGAAGGCATCCGTACATCATTCGAGTTCGACAATCTTAATATTTCCAGTGATGAGAATTACGGTTTCCGTCCTTACCAGCTGATGACGGCTTCCATAGCCGGGTGCAGCATGAGTGTGTACCGGAAAATTCTCGATAAGCAGAGGATCAAATATGAAGACATCAATCTTACAGCTGATGTGAAAAGAAACCCTGATGAAGCGAACCGGATTGAAAAAGTCCATCTTCATTACGTAGTGAAAGGATATCATCTGAACCAGGATAAGCTGGCTAAAAACCTTGAAGTAGCAAGAAAAAACTGCTCGATGGTGCAGTCAGTGAAAGACAGTATCGACATTGAAGAAACGATAGAGTGTATTCAACTGAGCTGACTGGAGCCCTCTGCCTGGAGGGCTTTTTCTCCGGAAAAAATATCGACAGTGCGGTTGAACTGTACTATCATGAACTGGAATCGATTTAGAAGAAAAGGAGCTTTTTATGGAGGATCAGGAAAAACTGAGTAATTTGAAATTGAAGTTGGCTCAATTCGCCGAACGGATCGATGAACTGGATCCGGAGGAAACGGACGTCAAAGACATTGATGAACTGATACGAATGCTTGATGAACTCGAAGATAGAATGAAATGACTTTTTCAACCTTTTCAGACATTATGTGAAAGGGTGGATTTTTTTATATTTATTCTTTATCATGGTAAATCGTTAATGAGATGAAAGGGGTGGAGATGATGGCATCGGCTGTTATTGTATCCGTGCTGGTTTTGACTATTCTCAGTCTGGCCAGGGTCAATGTTATAGTAGCAATTATAGCTGCAGGTCTTACAGCGGGAGTGATGAACGGAGAATCGCTGACGGAGGCTCTGGATTTGTTCATCGCCGGCATGGGAGACCAGGCTGAGGTGGCGCTCAGTTATATACTGTTGGGAGCTTTTGCGGCCGCCATCAGTTTTTCGGGTATTACGACGCTTCTCGTGCAGACGCTCCTGCACCTGCTGAAAGATAAAAAAGTATGGCTCGTATTCATCATAGCAGCAGTGGCGAGTCTCTCACAGAACGTCGTCCCTGTACACATCGCTTTTATTCCGATTCTTATTCCACCGCTTTTACACATGTTCGACCAGATGAAATTGGACAGAAGAGCTGTAGCGGCAGCACTGACATTCGGTTTGAAAGCACCTTATGTCACTATTCCGCTCGGTTTCGGTCTTATTTTCCACCAGACAATCCAGGATGCGATGCAGTCGAATGGAGTGGAAACATCTATCAGTACGATCGCCAAATCGATGATAATACCTGGTCTCGGGATGGTGACCGGTCTTCTCGTCGCTGTACTTATCACTTACAGGAGACCAAGGGAGCCGCGCGCTTCGGATGGAAGCGGTCTTTCCGAAATACCGAAAGATGAGCAGGTGACATTTCGAAAACAGCACGTTTACACCATTATAGCGATCGTAGTGACGCTCTTTATACAGGCAGTGTGGGGGAACCTTATATTTGCAGCTCTTGCCGGACTGATCGTTATGTTCATCTTCAGAGTCGTTCCTTTTCAGTATGGTGATCGTACGATGGGAGAGGGCATAACCATGATGGGTTTTATCGCTTTTGTCATGCTGACGGCTGCCGGGTTCGCTAACGTCCTTACAGAAACAGCTTCTGTCCAGGACCTCGTGGAATCGAGTTCAGGCATGATCGGTGATAATAAAGCAGTAATTTCACTCGTGCTTCTTCTCGTAGGCCTTGTCGTTACCATCGGTATAGGTTCGTCTTTCGCTACCGTCCCTATTCTTGCTGCGTTATTCGTTCCGATTTGCCTGGAAGTCGGTTACTCTCCTATGGCGATCGCTATTCTGATCGGTACGGCAGGGGCTCTCGGTGATGCCGGGTCCCCCGCTTCCGACAGTACGCTCGGACCTACGTCGGGTCTTAATGCGGACGGTCGTCACAATCATATCTGGGATACATGCGTACCGACTTTCCTGCATTATAATATACCTCTGATCATTTTCGGATGGGCGGCGAGCCTTCTATTCTGATGGCACTTTATTGAAAGTCTTACTTTTTCTCTTCGGGAAGAAGTAAGGCTTTTAATTTTCAACGGTTCCTGAAGAGCCTAAGGTTTCGTCTATACTGAAGTAAGGTAGAGAAAAAGCGGGAGGAATGATTATGTGGACAGAAAATATCGAATTGCCGTTCCGTTATGATTTTTCGTTTGTACTGGATCGTATGGGAGAAGACCCGCTCATCCGGCTGGACAAGCAGGAACAGTGGGTGGATGTTCCGCTGGTACTTCATGGCAATGAAAGAGAAGTCGCACGTGTGCAGTCTACAGGTACAAGAGATGCGCCGGAGTTCCGGGTTACGGGGGAGCGGGATAGAGATACTGTAGTAAATAGACTCTACGAAATTTTTCAATGGGACGTTGATCTTGAAAAGATGGACGCTCACTTCCTCGGGACTTCGTTAGCCGACCTTCAGAAAAAGTTTCCGGCCACACCGGTAGTCCGAAGTTTTCATATGTATGATGCACTCATGAGAGTGATTATCCATCAGCAGCTTAATAAAACGTTCGCATATCGGTTGAGTACCAGATTTGTCGAAAATTTCGGGGAAAAGGAAAAGGGCGTCTGGTTTTATCCGTCTCCGGAGAAAGTGGCTTCACTCGCATATGATGACCTCCGGGAACTGCAGTTCAGTCAGAGAAAGGCGGAATATGTCATCGATACTTCCGGTAAAATCGCCCGCGAGGAGCTGGAGTTGAACGATTTTGAACAGATTGGTGCGGAAGATACGATAACGCAGCTGACCAAAGTGCGGGGAATAGGGAAGTGGACGGCCCAGAACTGGCAGATGAGAGCACTCGGCCGTGCAGACCTCTTTCCGGAAGCGGATGTAGGGATCCAGAACGCCTGGAAGTTGTATTTCGGAAAAGAATCGAAACCTTCGCAGGAAGAAATGCTTCGGGTCAGCCGGGAGTGGGCACCCTACAGAAGTTATGCTTCACTCCTGTTGTGGAGAAGTCTTATGGAACAGTAATAAAGTGCGTTGAATGTGGAGACAATTCAGAAGTTTCAGGGTGTATCCGCTTACTTGAGAAAGTTTTCCGAAGCCTGTTTACAAAGGGTGTAAGACTCGTTACAATCCGTCTTTGTTAGAAGAAATTACGGATGAAACGAGGGGGTTGTGTTCCATGTGGAAACAAATGAAAAGTTTTTTGCTGATGAATCTTGGTGCTCTTTTTGTAGCAGTGAACGTAACTTACTTTCTGTCTCCTAACGATTTGGCTACCGGAGGCGTCAGTGGTCTTTCCATCGTAATGAGTAATGTTTTCCCTGGACTGTCTCTCGGGCTGATTATGGTTATACTCAACATTCTTTTATTTATCGTCGGATTCATTTTTCTCGGTTTTCGTTTCGGCGCGAAGACGATATATGCGGGTTTCGCTTTATCCTTCATGGTGTGGGGGCTTGAGACGTATTTTCCTATTCAGGAAGCGCTCAGCGAGGACATTTTGATTCAGCTGATTATCGGTCAGATCATCGCAGCTTCCGGAATGGCTATCGTCTTCCATCAGGGTGCTTCCACCGGAGGTACCGATATTATCGCTATGATTCTCAATAAATATTTCTCCATTGAAGTCGGGAAAGGGGTTCTCGTCTCCGATATTGCTATCGCGATATCTTCCGTACTCGTATTCGGCCCGGCTATCGGCATGTATGCATTTTTCGGAGTCATTTTGAACGGTCTCGTTATAGATTACGCTCTCGAACAGTTCGAAGACAACAAGGAAGTCGTCATCATCAGCCAGGAAAGTGACGAAGTCCGTCAGTATATTGTAGAAAAACTGGGTCGCGGAGCTACTATCCATCAGGCTAAGGGTGCTTTCAACAAAGAGGACAGAGAAGTGATCACTACGGTGCTGACCAGAAAAGAATACACTCTCCTGAAAAAATCCATGACTCTCATTGATGAGCATGCGTTTATCACTGTACACAAAATGAATGAAATACTGGGAGAAAACTTCAAACGTTTAGCTTCCTGATAAATACTCCTGCTTTGGACAAAGAACCCTTTTGCGTAAAGTTCTTTATTCGAAGCAGGTTTTTTCTGGCATAATAATTGTTTGAATCATTCCAAAAAATCAGAATCTTAGGTATAATGAAAGAGATACATTTTATTTGGGGGGATTTTTAATGAATAGAAAGGAACTAATTGCACCGGAACAGTATAATATTATTTCCGAAATGGAAAAGTATGCCCGGGGTGAAGAACGGAAGGCCTTAATCTGGATTGACAGTGAGGGCAATAAAAAGGAAACTACATATCAGCAATTAATGAAAAGAGTGAACAAAATTGGTAACGCTTTCCTGAATGAAGGACTGAAACCGGGAGACAAAATAGTTATCATGATTCCGCGGACGATTGAAGCCTACGAAGTATATCTTGCTGCTATGAAGACAGGGATCATCATTATACCGGGGTCTGAAATGTTGCGGGCAAAAGATTTGCAGTACCGCATAGAGCACGGAGAGGCGAAAGCCGTAGCCTGCTATCATCCATTCACTTCACAGTTTGATGAAGTAAAAGGAATCGATGATCTTCATCTGTTTTCTGTCGGAGAAGGGAAAGAAGGCTGGATATCTCTTGAAGAAAAAATAAAAAATACATCGGAGGAACTGGAAGCGGCTCCGACCCACAGGGACGACACAGCTTTTCTTCCATATACGTCCGGGACTACCGGAAACCCGAAAGGTGTGGTGCACACTCACGGATGGGGGTACGCCCATCTGAAGACGGCTGCATCCAAATGGCTGGCTATAGAAGAGAACGACGTAGTCTGGGCTACAGCCGGACCGGGCTGGCAGAAATGGATCTGGACACCTTTCCTTTCCGTTCTCGGCACGGGGGCGTGTGGCCTTATTTATCAGGGTAAATTCGACCCGCGGACGTACTTGCAGATTATGCAGGACTATCACGTGAATGTTCTCTGCTGCACGCCTACGGAGTATCGGCTGATGGCCAAAGTGGATAATCTTGATGATTATTCGCTTCAATCGCTTCACAGTGCCGTATCCGCAGGTGAACCGCTGAACCGGGAAGTGATCGATACGTTCAAGAATCATTTCAACATTACAGTACGGGATGGTTACGGTCAGACGGAAAACACTCTGCTTGTCGGGATTATGAAAGATATGGAAGTACGCCCGGGATCGATGGGCCGCCCTACACCAGGCAACGATGTGAATGTAATCAATGAAGAAGGTGAACCGGCACCAGTCGGTGAGGTAGGGGATATAGCGGTGCATCTTGATACACCGGCCCTGTTCAAAGAATATTATAAAGATCCGGAACGTACGAAAATGTCCCGGAGAGGAGATTATTATATAACCGGAGACCAGGCTAAAAAAGATGAAGAAGGTTACTTCTGGTTCGAAGGCCGAAGTGATGACATCATCATCAGTTCCGGATACACGATCGGGCCTTTCGAAGTGGAAGATGCTCTCGTGAAACATAAAGCCGTCCAGGAATGCGCAGTGGTCGCAAGTCCCGACGAGGTACGAGGTAACGTAGTCAAGGCTTTTATAGTACTGCAGTCCGGCGTAGACGGGAATGAGAAGCTCGTCAAAGAACTGCAGGATCACGTTAAAGCGGAAACGGCCCCTTATAAATATCCGAGAAAAATCGAGTTTATCGAGGAGCTGCCGAAGACGACTTCAGGAAAAATACGGAGAATCGAATTGAGGAAGAAAGAGAAATAATATCAGAAACAGGCGCAGAAGAACAACGCTCTTCTGCGCCTGTTTAGTGAAAAAAGACAGCTTTTCGCGCGGGAATTTTTCTTGTTTTATGGAAGGAAGACCTATAAGGTATGATGGAAGTAGAAAGGAGAGAGTAACATGAGCAATACATTTCATCATATCTTCAATAGTATCGTCGGTATACTGATACTGGTGGAGGGAGGTCTGTTCATCTTTACGAATAATAAAGATGGGGACTTGCATTTAAGGAGTATAATTATGACGGGTCTGCTGCTTTTAGCCTGGGGGATGTCCTATTACAAACAGGTGAAAGGGGACCGGAAGACAGAGTGGCTGATTTTCACTATAATCACCATGATACCGATGATTCTGCCTTTCCTGTTCTTTATATAAGCCACATCCACAAACCGGCTGCAGAAAAGAACAGGGCGCCTGTCAGATAGACGTAGCCGAAAAAAATTTCTTTGCCTGAATCTCCACCGGTTTCCACGAATCCGGAGAATGATAAAAAGAGGATGCATAATATATAAAGAGTCAGTGTCGTAGCGTGCCATTCCACCGAACCAAGAAGCAGCCAGAAGCCTGCCGGGTATGCGGTTACAAGGGGTACGTGTAAAGCATCAAGTTTCCATTTTTCAAAGAATTTTTTCATGAATAACTTTTTCTCATTCCCTTTTTTAATATTTTTAAACTGTGTAAAAATAACCATAATATGGTCGGAAAGTAATGAATTTCCTTTGACTTATTTTACGGCTTTGTTACAATACTAAACCGTACACAGCAATGAAACAACACAAGCTTTTGGAAAGGATGGAGAAAATGAATAAACGGATTATGGATTGGCCCACATTTTTTGGGGCACTGGCTCTTCTACTGCTTGTAACTGTTCCGCTCATTTTATTTCCGGAAGCAGGTAAAGAACTGGTAGGGCAAGCGAACGATTTCATGACCGATAAATTCGGTTTTCTTTATATGGCCATGGGGCTGGCAGTTTTTGCATTCCTCGTATTTGTAGCATTCAGTAAGAATGGTCATGTAAAACTCGGTGAAGAAGGGGAAAAAGCGGAGTTCAATACGTTCTCCTGGGCGGCCATGTTATTCGCCGCCGGTATCGGCTCGAGTATTCTGTACTGGGGTGTCATAGAGTGGGTGTACTATTATCAGGGACCTCCTTTTGGCATAGCGCCGGAATCGAAAGAAGCGATACAGTGGTCTACCGCTTACGGGATTTTCCACTGGGGTCCAATCGCCTGGGCGATTTACACCTTACCCGCACTTCCTATATCATATTTCTTTTACGTAAGAAGAAAACCTGTACTTAAAGTAAGTGAAGCAGTACGACCCGTCCTCGGAAAATGGGTGGACGGTCCTGTCGGGAATATCATAGATGTATTATTTATGTTCGGTCTGATGGGCGGGGCCGGCACGACTCTCGCTCTCGGTACTCCGATGATCGCCCAGGGAGTCAATTATTTGACCGGCATTCCCGTCACTCTCGGAATGCAGGCTGTCATTATGCTTGTGGCAACCGCTATATTCGCCGTCAGTTCCTATTCGGGGCTGAGAAACGGGATTAAGGTGCTGAGTGACATCAATATATGGCTGGTCATATTTATATTGGCCTTTATACTAGCTGTGGGACCGACACGGTTCATTCTGGAAACGACGTTCAACGCTGTCGGAGTCCTTTTGGATAATTTCTTCAAAATGGCTACCTGGATGGAACCTTTTGGAAATCTTGGGCAGTTTGAAGAAACCGGCTTCCCTGAAGCGTGGACCGTTTTCTACTGGGCGTGGTGGCTCGTTTACGCTCCGTTCGTCGGTCTGTTTGTTGCCAGGATTTCAAGAGGCCGGACGATTCGCGAAATGATTTTCGGTACGATTGTATACGGAAGTCTCGGAAGTATCCTTTTCTTCGGTATCATGGGGAACTTCGGACTTTATCTGCAGCTTACCGGTCAGTTCGATGCAATCTCCTTCCTGGAGGCCAACGGTGCTCCGGCAACCATCATTGAAATTATTGCCCAGCTGCCGTTTGCTCCTTTTATGGTGTTTGTATTCACTGTGCTGGCAATCATCTTTCTTGCAACCACATTCGATTCCTCTTCCTATATTCTTGCTTCTGTCGTTCAGAAAGAGATCGAAGGAGAACCGGAAAGATGGAACCGTTTGTTCTGGGCTTTTGCCCTGTGTCTGATGCCTCTTGTTCTTCTTTTCCTCGGGGGACTCGGTACACTGCAGACGGCCAGTATCGTAGGTGGTTTTCCGCTCATCTTCATAATGTTCCTGCTTGCCTGGTCGTTCATGAAAGCTTCCAGCGCGGATATCAGATCAGAAGATGATTATGAATCACCGACGATTCATATTAAACGTTGGAAAAAAGAAGGCAAGCGTCGTGCCGCTTCCCAGGTCTTCAAAGATGATCAAAAGAATCAAAAGGATCAAAAATAGAAACATCAAGCCGCCTCTTCCAGCTAGGAAGAGGCGGCTTTTTATTCGTTCGAAGAATTGTGACGGGTTAAGTAGGAGTCGGGGTGCTCCAGCGTAATACGATTGCTGTTTTTTAAAAGATTTTTCAGTAAGGGGAGTGTTTCCTCGCTTACAAATGCAATGATCCGCTCTTCGTGCCGGATCATTCTTTCCAGATTGGCGGCAATCGCCAGATTCTTTTCAAAATATTGTTTCAGCCAGGCCGTTCCGACCTGGTGATACCGATCCCCTGCAATATTTATGGAGGCGTGCAGGTGTTGAATGAGAGTGATGTAGGTATCGCTGTTTATCTGTTCCAAAACCCCCTGGATATCATCGTACGTTCGAAAAGCGTCCGCTTTTTGTTTAATGGATATGATTTCCTTCAACAAAGACGGCTGATACTCTTCCACCCAGGTAAATACCTGATCGAGGGAAGGGTCGGACATATTCACGATTTCATCAACCATATAGAGGACGGCAAGCCCTGCCTGTTCTGCCGTGCGGAAAGAGAACTGCTCCAGTGCATCATAAGTAAGAATGAATTCTTCCCTGAGATAAGAATCGAGATTTTTGTTGACTTCCTCTTCCACATAGTAATTTTTCTCGATAGCTATCGCAGTCGGTTCAAATGAAGCGAAAGACTCCGCAATAGACGAAATTTTCTCCTCCTGGACGAGGTCGGGATGAACTGAAAAGTTAGGTACTGCTATCAGTAAAAGACGACTCATGAGAAATTTTCCTCCTCAATAGCAGGTATAATATATTCTTTAAATTCGTGAATCACTTCTTCTACAGGCCGCTCACTTTTGGCCAGGTTGAACATAATGTGATTCACTCCGATTTCCCTGTACTCTTTCAAAATATCAACGATCGCTTTCCGTCCACCGCGGTATCCTGCCGGAATCTTCGAAAGGGGGGCATCTTCGTTTTCCTCCAGCTGCACAGGAAGCGGCATAATAAATGGGTGGAATTCATCTCCGTGGAACTCTGCTGCTTTCTCTCTGTAGGATGCTACCATCTCCTTCTGTTTTTCGGGAGCTTGCGGGTAAAACATCCACCCATCCCCATTTTCCGCAATCCAGTCAAACGTCTGCTGACAGTAGCCGGTCATGAGCAAAGGTATGGGAGAAGACGGTTTCGGGACAAGATTGGATTTATCGAGTTTGCCCATGGGGGATTCGAGTGCCGGGTATTCTTCGCTTATCGCTCTTTTGAAGAAGTCAAAAGATTCCCGGAACAGGCGTCCTCTCTCCATAATCGGGACGTTCAGCCCTTCGAAATCCTTACGCCGGTCTCCGGAAGAGATACCGAGTATTAGTCTCTCCGGGAAAAGCCGTTCTATACTCGCAGCTTCCTTAGCAAGGCGGAGCGGATGACGTAAAGGCGTTACTACTGCTGCAGTACCTAGATTTATCGACTTTGTGTGTGCTCCGAGATAAGTGAGGTAAATCAGACTGTCGAAAATCTGACCGGTGGCAGGATCTTCAAACGTAGGGTCTTCAAGTACGACGTCCTGAAACCATAAGCAGGAAAATCCGGCTTCTTCTGCCAGTTGTGCCCGCTCCACCTGCCGATCAAGTATGGGTACCTCTTTCCCGTGAGCCTCTATAGGAATATTCAGCCCAAGCGTAAGTTTTCTTTTCTGAAACATAGAAGTGAATCCTTTATGCTCTTTCAACAGTATTCTCCCCTTTCCAAAAAATTAAGTATGGCTGATTGTGCAGACAAGTAAAGATATAGCTTTCTTCCCAGTATAGAGAAAGGGCGAGGCAATTTCCCAATATTGCGATTCAGAAAGAGCGTAACTCTTCTTCTGTGAAAAAAGGCGTCGTCTCGGACGAAGCGGCACACGTGATTATTTCTCCCGTGAAAGGGTGGGGGAAAGACAAAGCGGCTGCATGCAGAGACTGGCGTCCAAGTACATCGCCCTGTCCTCCATAAAGCTCATCTCCAAGGAGCGGATGCCCCAGGTGACTCAGATGCACACGGATCTGATGAGTGCGGCCCGAGTCCAGTTTCAGACTGAGAAGTGTATAATCCTGTCCCCGCTGTACAACGTGATAATTAGTAATGGCGGGCTGCCCGTCTTCATCGACCATTCTTTTTACAGGATGAGCGGGGTCTTTTGCAATCGGCACCTCTACACGCCCGTTGTCATTTTCCACAAGGCCGTGTACTTTAGCTGCATATGCACGGCTGATTCGTCTGTTTTTCATCATATCTCCCAGTATCGCCGTGGCCAGAGCGTGCTTTCCAAAAAGTACGGCTCCGGAGGTGTGACGGTCGAGCCGGTGAATATATTTAGGTAAGACGGGTAATTGTTGTTTTCTGCAGTAAAAGGCTATGCCATTCCATAGCGTCTGCTGGATATCAGCAGCTCCATTTGGATGGGTGAACATTCCTGCCGGTTTGTTTACGACCAGTACGTGGTCGTCTTCGTAAAGGACATCCAGCTCCATTTCGAATTCAGGAAGGGTAAAGTCTTCGTGTTGAAAAAAATTTAAGGAAAGTATGTCTCCGGACCGCACAGGAGCAGTTTTCCAGTGGGGAGGACTGCCGTTCAGCAACACTTTTTCGTTGGAGCGGAAATCGTGTCTCAGTTTTCTCGGCACCTTCCATTTATTCTTCATTACGTTAGCTATTGTTATTCCGGACCAATTTTCGGGTACGGTCATATGTAGCCATTCACCATGTCGTTCCATAGACTTCTCCCCCCTTTTCTGTGAATCTATTGTAATCATGTTGTTGAACTATGTCTACACTATGTTATAATAGGTAGGTTAAAAATTGAAACGAGTAGAAAGAGGTGTTTTCACCGTGCAACTTAGAGATGATATTCGCAATATTGCTATTATTGCACACGTCGACCACGGAAAAACGACGTTAGTAGACCAATTGTTACGTTATTCTGGAACATTTCGTGACAACGAAAATGTAAGTGAAAGAGCCATGGACTCCAACGATCTGGAAAAAGAACGCGGAATTACGATTCTGTCCAAAAACACCGCTGTTCAATATGGAGATTCAAGAATCAACATCCTGGACACGCCAGGACACGCTGATTTCGGCGGGGAAGTTGAACGTATTCTGAAAATGGTGGATGGCGTTCTTCTCGTCGTCGATGCTTATGAAGGGTGTATGCCGCAGACACGCTTTGTTCTGAAAAAAGCACTTGAACAAAAGCTTACGCCTGTAGTAGTACTGAATAAAATCGACCGTCCGAATGCCCGTCCTCAGGAAGTCATCGACGAAGTGCTCGATCTTTTCATCGAACTGGGTGCAGACGATGAGCAGCTTGAATTCCCTGTCGTCACAGCTTCTGCCCTGAACGGTACTTCCGGAGAAGGGGAAGATGATCAGGAAGAGACGATGGAACCGATCTTCAACCTTATCATGAACAATATTCCTGCCCCGATCGACAACCGGGATGAATCGTTGCAATTCCAGGTAACGCTTCTGGATTACAACGATTATCTCGGACGGATCGGAGTAGGTCGTGTCTTTCAGGGAACACTGAAAGTGGGAGACAACGTTTCCCTTATGAAGAAAGACGGCTCCGTGAAGAACTTCCGTATCTCCAAACTGTTCGGCTTTATCGGTCTGAAACGGGTGGAGATAACTGAAGCGAAAGCCGGCGATATTATCGCACTTGCCGGCCTTGAGGACATTAACGTCGGTGAAACGGTAACGGCCAAAGATAACCAGAAAGCCATGGAGATTCCGCGTATCGATGAGCCGACACTGCAAATGACTTTCCTTGTAAACAACAGTCCATTCGCAGGCAGGGAAGGTAAATTTGTGACTTCCCGTCAAATCGAGGAGCGTCTTCTTACTCAGCTGGAAACAGACGTAAGTCTGCGTGTGGAACCTACTTCTTCCCCGGATGCCTTTACCGTATCCGGACGTGGAGAGCTGCACCTTTCCATTCTGGTGGAAAATATGCGCCGTGAAGGTTTCGAACTGCAACTGTCCAAACCTAAAGTAATCATCAAGGAAATCGACGGAGTGAAGTGTGAACCGATGGAACGTGTCCAGGTGGATACACCCGAAGAGTATCAGGGTGCCGTCATGGAATCACTCGGTACACGGAAAGGTGAAATGAAAGACATGGTCAACGATGGTAACGGCCAGGTACGTCTTGAGTTTCTCGTACCTTCCCGTGGACTGATCGGTTATTCCACAGAATTCATGAGCCAGACACGCGGGTATGGTATTCTGAACCATACGTTTGACGGATACGCTCCATTACAGAAAGGTAATGTCGGCGGACGCCGCAGCGGCGTACTTGTTTCCCAGGAAAAAGGGAAGGCTACAACGTACGGAATTATGAACCTTGAAGACAGAGGTACAATTTTCGTCGACCCTGGTACGGATGTTTATGAAGGAATGATTGTCGGAGAACACGTCCGGGAAAACGATCTGACCGTAAACATTACAAAAGAGAAACACCTGACTAACGTACGTTCAGCTACGAAGGACACGACGAACACTATTAAGAAGACTCGTGACCTTACGCTTGAAGAAGCGATTCAGTATCTGGATGACGATGAGTATTGCGAAGTAACGCCTGAAAACGTTCGTCTTCGTAAGAAAGTCCTTAACAAAGGTGAACGCGACCGTGCCGCTAAAAGAAATAAGTTACAGAACGCTGAAGAATAGAAGAACAGAAAAAGCCGGAGACCTCGTCTCCGGCTTTTTTGTGTTAAATAACTACTGGATCGTGACTTTCTTTTCCTGGTGCTGATGAATCTCTTCGGAAGGCTTTTCTATATGGACTGCCACTGTGTAGGTGCCTTTGGAAGGAAAGGAATGCCGGGCCCTGTAAACCCCCGGTTCTGTTTCTTCTGCATCCACATATTCATGCTTCTCTGATTCCGGGCTCGAGATCTCATAAGTGATCTCTCCTTTTTCGAAAGGAACCCCGTCTTTATTGATTGTCGTCTTTAATACGGTTCCTTTATCATTTTGGGATTTTTCAAGCGTTACTTCGAAAGGGGAGGACGCATGACTGTGGCTATCATCTCCGGAAGTCTGTCCATCTGCGCCTTCCACCGTAACTTCATTCTGAGGCATGGTGTGAAGTCCCCGGGCCTGTGTATGGGCGATAACCTGGTAGGAGCCGGCCTCAGAGAAACTGTACTGGGTAGTGTATTTCCCTTCTTCCGACTGTACGGCCTGAATCGTTTCGGATGACTCCTGTCCCTGATCCGTCTTCCATATTTCAAACTCCACGTATTCGGCATCATTGACCGGCTCCGCATTTTGGGTCACTGTAGCGGTAATATCTGCATTCTCCGCGGCCGTGAGGGGGTGAGGTTCAAAGCTGACCTCCACCTCTACAGGAGCGGCAGCCATTTCATCCTCCTTTTTCTCTGAATCCGTGGATTCTTTCTCGGAAGATGCCGAACCACAGGCAGCAAGAGTGATTATTAGTAATAAGAACGGGATTGCTTTTTTCATATGGGTAATACTCCTTTATTATGTGTTTCCTTCAGCATATCATGGTTTCAGGACTTCGTCTGTGAACATTCCCTAAAATATTTTTTCATTCCATGCCGGCCGGGGGGGGCGGGGGAGCAGGAGATCCGGAAATCCGGAAACACTGCACCCGTGTATGCAAAAAGACTGACCCTGAAAATGAGGGTCAGTCTACGTTGTCTTCTTTCCAGTTGTATGAATAGAATTGTTCTCGGGTCACCCATTTCATAGCTTCCGGATTCCCGCTTCTTACTCCTGCTTCGAGATCGCTCAGGAGCTGCGATGTCTGGGAGTCGTGCGCTTTCAGTGTTCTCAGTTTCTGTTCCTGGACTTCCGAAATATCGTGAGACACATCCGGCTGCCCGAGGTTTTCCTCCGTATCGTTCGCAAAAGCGAGAGCATAAAAAGCAGGGCGTTCTTCTTCTTTGATGTTCCGTAAGGCACGGACGACTGCACGGGCTGTCGCCTCGTGATCAGGGTGCACAGCATACCCCGGATAGAAACTTATGACGAGGGAAGGTTCCAGTTCTTCCAGCAGATCTTCCACCAGACCCTGGAGCTTATCATCATCTTCGAACTCGAGTGTTTTATCCCGGTATCCCATCATGCGCAGATCGCTGAGTCCCATTTCTTCCGCTGCTTTCTGCAGTTCCTTTTTTCTTATTTCAGGAAGGGACTCTCTCGTGGCGAACGCCGGATTTCCGAGATTCCTTCCCATTTCTCCCAACGTGAGACATGCGTAGGTGACCGGAATCCCCTGGTTAATATACGAGGATATAGTGCCACTTACTCCGAATGCCTCATCGTCCGGATGTGGGAAAATAACTAATACCTGTTTTTCGTTCTTAAGCATACAGACTTCCTCCTTTAGCTATATTCATTATGATAGAAGTTTAAAGAAATATAAATTCATCTGCTTAAATGGATTCTTTGGAGAAAGCACGTTTGTTTAGATTACGGTATAAAAGGGTATTTTCAGAAAAAAGGAAGGAGCGGTACAATGAACCGTTACAAACTTGCCCGATTCCAGCAAGAATTCGCCGTCCTCGTTCAGGAGAGGGAAGAAACTGATGAGCTGCTGGTACTTCGTGAAAGGCTGGAAGCTTTTGCAGTGCCCGGAGAATTTCTTTATATTGATTTTGATGAAGTAGGCAATCTTAAGACCGTGGAAGTGGAACGTGATGAAGAACCGACACCCTGACGTGGTGATTATCGGTTCTGAATGAAGTGACGTATCCTGAAGAACAGAGGGAAACCTGCCTATAAGGTTGACTTTCAGTTCTGAATTTTATAAACTATTCGAAAGTTACATTATAAAGTCGAGAATGAGAGCAGTTGAGCTGAGAATTCAGGTGAGCCGAGAGAACGCAGATAAAGACGGACGTAAGGAGCTGTCTGAGGGCTGCGTCATATCCCCTGCACCACCACTCTCTTACATTCTTCATAATCTCATTCTCCATTCTGCAACTATGGAGAGGTGAGCCACTTGACTACTTATGAATCCTTCCGAAAAGATTCTGATCATTATCTTACTATTCCTGTGATGGAGACATTCACGACCGACACTATCACTCCGATTCACATGTTTGCGTCTCTTGAAAAAGAAGCGGTCTACATGCTTGAAAGTGGAGACAGGGAGTCGGAGTGGTCCAACTACTCCTTTATAGGCCTCGACCCCGCCTATACTATTTTTCAGGAAAAAGGGCGATTTTTCGTAAAAACTCTGGAAACAAAAGAAACTTCCGCATACGCATCGCTTGAAGAAGCGTATGAAGGTCTTTATGAATTTCTTCAGATCAAGATTCCGGAGACGCCTCTTCCGTTCAAGGGAGGGTGCGTAGGATATATATCCTACGATGCAGTTTCTGATTTTGAACCTGTGCCTCCCGTTAATGAAGATCAGGAAAACTATCATTTTGTGTTCTGTCGCACCATTATTGCTCATGAACACCGTACCGAAAAAACGACGGTCATTTCTTTTGCGGACGGGAAGTTCCCTGAATCTTCCTATCGAAACACCTGCGAACGCATTAGTGAGGTGAAACGGTCGATTGTGAAAGGAAGTGTGTTTCCGGACTTCCTTATTGATGAAAACATCCGTCCGGCGGAAATGACTCTGACAAGTAATTTTACCAAAAATAGTTACCTCGAAAGTGTACGTACTATCAAGGAGTATATTGAAGCGGGCGATATATTTCAGGCAGTGCTTTCCCAGCGTTTCAAGGCTGAAACGACACGTTCGGGCTTTGAACTGTACCGGGTCCTCAGAAAAGTGAACCCTTCCCCGTATATGTTTTATTTGAACTTCCCCCACATGGAAATAATAGGCAGCTCACCAGAAAGGTTACTGCGTGTGGAAAAAGGACAGCTGGAAATCCATCCTATCGCCGGGACGAGAAAGCGAGGCGAAACGGAAGAGGAGGATAAAGAGCTGGCAGCCGATCTTCTGGCGGATGAGAAAGAGCAGGCAGAACACCGCATGCTCGTGGATCTTGCCAGGAATGATGTCGGACGGGTAGCTAAATACGGAACAGTGGATGTCCATGACTATATGACGATCGGACTTTTTGCAAAAGTAATGCATATCATCAGTAAAGTTACAGGAGAGATAAGAGAGGATATTTCCTCTATCGATGCTTTAACAGCCGCATTTCCGGCAGGGACACTTTCAGGAGCGCCGAAAGTAAGAGCAATGCAGATTCTGCGTGAACTGGAACCTTCCCCCCGACACGTGTACGGGGGCGGAGTGGTATATCTGGGTCTTGACGGAGACCTGGACTCCTGTATTGCCATCCGGACGATGGCGAAAATCGGTCAGCAGGTCTTTATCCAGGCCGGAGCTGGAGTCGTGGCCGATTCGGATCCTGAAGGGGAGTATGAGGAAACAGTGAAGAAAGCGAGTGCGTTGAAATATGCGCTGGCTGTAGCAGAGCAGGCATTTGAGACGAGAAGAGAAGGAGCGGAGAAGCAATGAACAAATTTTTGAACGACACCCTGGAAGGTAAAGTTTTTTCTGAACATGAAGCTTATGAGCTGATGCATTCGATAATGAACGGGGAAGTGACCACGGCCCAGCTGGCCGGTCTTCTCAGCCTTATGAAATATCGGGGAGAAACTTCAAGTGAAATCACAGGATTCGTCAAAGCGATGAGAGAACACATGAAAGAATTTCCGATGTCCGATTCCGATTTCGTGGATACGTGCGGTACGGGAGGCGATGGTGCATCCACTTACAATATTTCGACTGCCGTCTCGATTATTTTGGCCGGGATGGGGGTTAAAGTCGCAAAACATGGAAATCGTAAAGTGTCCTCCACGAGCGGAAGCGCGGATGTTATAGAAACTCTCGGTATCAGGGTGGACTCCACTCCGGATGAGGGAGCGGAAGCGCTCCGGGCTCAAGGTCTGACGTTTCTGTACGCCCCGGTTTATCATCCTGCGATGAAGCACGCAGCGAAAGCCCGGGAAGAACTGGGATTCCGCACGGTATTCAATCTGCTCGGCCCGATGAGCAACCCTGCAAATGCGAAAAGACAGCTGATAGGGGTGTATGATACGTCGTATGCCGAAAAGATGGCAGAAGCCCTTAAACAATTAGGGTCGGAACACGTACTGTTCGTAACAGGGCAGGATGGTCTTGATGAGATTACCATTACCGGTACGACGGACGTGGTGGAACTTAAAAATAACGAAATAACCAGATTCACAGTCCATCCCGCAGATTTCGGTTACAGTACTTTTCCGATTGAAGATGTTCAGATTGCATCATCGGATGAAAGCGCCGGTTTAATCCGGAACGTGTTGAAAGGTTCTGCGCCGGAAGCCGCTCAGGCTATTGCCGTAATGAATGCCGGCGCCGGCGTTTACGTTGCCGGAGGAGCTGAAACCATTGCCGACGGAGTAACACAGGTGAAGGAAGCGATTGCCGGTCAAAAAGTAGAACAGTTCTATGAACACCTGGCAGGAGGGAAGAGCAGTTATGCTGAATAAGATTCTGGAAGTGAAAAGAGAAGAAATCAGCAGGCTCACCCTTCCGGAACGTGAGGGAGAACCGTGTGTGCCGTTCGCTGATTACCTGAAGAAGGGAGGATCGGCCGGACTGATCGCCGAAGTTAAAAAAGCGTCTCCTTCCAAAGGAGTAATACGCGAAGATTTCGACCCTGTGGCTATAGCGGAAGCTTATGAAGCAGGCGGAGCCCGTGCTATATCCGTATTGACCGACCAAACCTTTTTTCAGGGAAATCCTGAATATCTCACAGCGATTAAACAGCACGTTTCCCTGCCCGTAATGAGAAAGGATTTCATCATCGACTCCCTCCAGGTTCAGGAGAGCCGCCGATTAGGGGCGGATGCTATCCTGCTGATCGGTGAAGCGCTAGATGTGGAACAGTTGAAAAAGCTGTATGATGAAGCGTACAGTCTCGGCATGGAAGTGCTGGTCGAAGTGCATGCTTTAAAAACGCTGCACAGAATTCTGGACGTTTTCACGCCTGCAGTACTCGGTATCAACAATCGTGATCTGAACACGTTCCATACGAGCCTGACGCACACAGCTACTATTGCCGATTCGGTGCCCGAAAACTGTTTTCTCATATCCGAAAGTGGAATCTATACGAGCGAGCATGTAGCCGAGGTAAAGAAAGCCGGAGCGGGAGCGGTTCTTGTGGGTGAGTCATTAATGAGGCAGTCAGATGTGGAAGAAGCGGTACGACAGCTGCTGAAGGAGGAGAACTAATGGAACCACTTATTAAACTTTGCGGAAACCAGCGTGAGGCTGACGTGGAAAAAGGCGCGTTTTCGCCTGCTACCCATTTAGGTTTTATCTTTGTGAAGTCTGCGGGAAGATACGTTCTTCCCGAGAAAGCAGGCAGCTGGATTAAACGTATCAGACCTGCTCAGAAGCTGGTAGGTGTATTCGTTAATCCGACTGTAGATGAAATTGATGAAGTGCTGAGGTTTGTACCTCTCGATGTTATACAACTCCACGGTAACGAGACGGTTTCGGAACTCCTGAAAATCAA
Source organism: Salimicrobium jeotgali (assembly GCF_001685435.2). NCBI lineage: Bacteria > Bacillati > Bacillota > Bacilli > Caryophanales > Bacillaceae > Salimicrobium > Salimicrobium jeotgali. Next base: position 2,031,428 of record NZ_CP011361.2, on the reverse strand, counting down.
GGAAACTTTCCCTATGCCCGTATGGAAAGCTATCCCTCACCAGAAGGATGGTCTGGCGACGATGAAGCTGTTCAGCGGGGTGGCTGAGGGCTTCGTTGTGGATTCCAAAGTGAAGGGAGCTTACGGCGGCACAGGTGTCAGCTTTGACTGGGAAGCTATTCCTGCTTACCAGCAGGAAGCGAACAGGCAGAACGTACCGTGTCTGATGGCGGGAGGTATTACTCCCGAAAACATTAAGGAATTGATGACCTACTCTCCGGAAGGCGTAGATATTTCAAGCGGAATTGAAACAGAGGGTCGGAAAGATTTTCATAAAATCCAGGTAATTACGAAAGAGGTGACGGGTCATGCTTACAAATTTGCCAAATCATAAGGGGAGATTCGGTGACTTCGGTGGAAAATACGTACCGGAAACGCTGATGGCACCACTGGAGGAACTGGAATCCGCGCTTGATGAAGCGATGGAAGACGAGACTTTCCTGAAACAGTATGAAAACGATCTGAAAGAATATGCCGGCCGTCCGACTCCACTGACGTATGCTGATAAACTGACCGCTGAACTGGGAGGAGCCCATATTTACCTGAAGCGGGAAGACCTGCTTCACACAGGAGCACATAAATTGAATAACGCTCTCGGTCAGGCCCTTCTGGCCAAACGTATGGGTAAAGATAAAATCATAGCCGAGACCGGAGCAGGACAGCACGGTGTCGCCTCCGCGACCGTAGCGGCAAAGCTCGGGCTTACCTGCAAAGTATTTATGGGAGAAGAGGATACCCGGAGACAGGAACTGAACGTGTTCCGGATGAAACTTCTTGGTGCGGAAGTGGTTCCTGTTTCAAGCGGGAACGGTACATTAAAAGACGCTACAAACGAAGCGATCCGCTACTGGGTAGCGAACTGTGACGACCATTTCTACCTGATCGGTTCCGTCGTCGGGCCCCACCCTTATCCGAGAATGGTGAGGAACTTCCAGCGTATTATCGGTGATGAGACAAAAGAGCAGATGACACGGAAAGCTGACAGGATTTATGCATGTGTCGGCGGTGGAAGTAACGCCATCGGTATGTTTTATCCGTATCTGGAAGAAGATGTAGAGCTTATCGGTATCGAAGCTGCCGGAAAAGGGATAAATACTGCGGAACACGCGGCCACTCTTACAAAAGGAACACCCGGAGTGATTCACGGGTCTCTCACCTATCTGATGCAGGATGAGAATGGACAGATTACAGAGCCGTATTCCATTTCAGCAGGACTCGACTATCCGGGGATCGGTCCGGAGCATGCAAATCTTTTCAGAACGAAGCGGGTCCGGTATGAATCGGTCACCGATGAAGAAGCTCTGGAAGCCGTGAAGCAGCTTTCCCGGGCTGAAGGTATCATTCCTGCGATCGAGTCCGCTCACGCAGTCGCTCAGGCGATAAAGGAAGCGAAGGAGATGTCCGTGGAAGATACTATCGTTATCAACGTCTCCGGCCGGGGAGATAAAGACATGGCGACGCTTATGGAACATTTTACGGAGGAGGGACTGCAATGATGACACAGAGGACGATGTTTCAGGGAAAGCTGACCAGGGAGAAAGACCTGTTCATCCCTTTTATAGTTGCAGGTGACCCCCATCCGGATAAAACCGTCCAATATGCCCTCCGCCTCCAGGAAGAAGGAGCGGACGTGCTGGAGCTTGGGGTCCCGTATTCCGATCCTCTGGCGGATGGTCCGGTTATTCAAAAAGCCGCCAAACGGGCGCTTGATGCGGGGATGTCTTTGAAAAAAGCAGTGGAGATGGTCCCGACATTGAGAAAAGCGGGAGTATCCATTCCGGTCGTCATCTTTACGTACTACAATCCCGTACTTCAATACGGCCACGATAAGTTTATCGAAGCCCTTGAACAAAATGGAGTGGAAGGACTGCTTATCCCGGATCTTCCCCTCGAAGAAAGTGAAGACCTGAACGAGCGTACTAAGCAGAAGAACATAGAACTTATTTCGCTTGTGGCTCCTACTTCCGAAGCGAGAATCAAAAGAATAGCGGAGCAGGCCCGCGGTTTTCTTTATTGTGTATCAAGCCTGGGTGTTACGGGGGAGAGGAAAGAGATAGCTCCCGAAACACTTGCTTTTATAGAAAAAGTGAAAGAATACAGCAGTGTTCCTGTGGCGGTCGGCTTCGGCATCTCCTCGTATGATCAGGTGGAGCTGATGAAGAAACATGCAGACGGATACATTATAGGAAGTAAAATAGTGAAGATGATTGAGGCCAGTGTGGAAACAGAGAAAAATACAGATGAAAAAAGAGGATTGGAACAATTTTCGGAAGAATTGCGAAAACTTGTGAAAGGATAACAGTATTCAGAATTAGCAGAGAGGAGCAGAGCAGAGATGATCTACATGATCGACCATTATGATTCGTTCACTTATAATCTCGTTCAATACATCGGGGAACTGGGAGCAGAAGTGGTGGTTCGTCGCCCCGAGGAGATATCGCCGCAGGAAATCAGGGAGCTGGCTCCTGAACTTATAGTTCTCTCGCCCGGACCGCAATCTCCGGAAAAAATGCCCCGTACTCAGGAAATCATTCGAATATTTCATAAAGAAATCCCTATATTCGGAGTGTGTCTCGGTCACCAGGCGCTTGCTTATTACTTCGGGGGCTCGATAATTCGTGCGGACCGCCTGATGCATGGGAAAGCTTCCGAAATCGATCATGACGGGCACACTGTATTCGCAGGCCTGTCGACGCCTTTGACCGCAATGCGCTACCATTCTCTTATAGTGGCCCTGCCGACATTACCGCCATGTTTTGATGTTACGGCTGCCACTTCCGAAGGGACAGTGATGGGAATCAGGCACAGAGCCTATCCTCTTGAGGGGGTCCAGTTTCACCCTGAATCAATTGGCACCGTGGAGGGGAAACGATTAGTCAGAAATATGCTTCAAGCGTATACCGCGGTGAAAATGTGAAAAAGCGCCTCGCTTCAGAGGCGCTTTTCTTCGTGCGAAGAAGAGATTTCAGCCACTGTAAACGCCAGTTCCTCATTTCCGAAAGCGGAAAGGACGTCCAGTAGAAGCTCCTCCTGAATGCCTTCCGACTCTTTTGCAGGAACCGTGTCTTTGAGCATCTCTTTCAAAAGAGGACTGACTTCCTGATAGGGGTAAGCCGTCTGATAAACTTCTACTGCGTTTTCCCCGTGGTCGACACACCACTGGGCAAACAGCAAAATCATCATTTTCTCTTCTTCTTTATATTTCTGTATGATCCATTCGTCTTTTTCGTTCATAAAAAAAACCTCCTGATAATTATTATAGGAGACCTTCAGCAATTAGTATAGGGAGAGTGGGGGTGCTTGTTGATTGTCAGATTACTGGATCACCGTTTTATTTTTAGGTGATTCCTCCTGACTGCCGGTGTTAAGAAATCTGCTGATTTCTTCCGGTGAGAGTCCGAGGTTCCGGGCTTCCTGCATCAGTTCCACCCATTCCATATCAAGTTTTTTATTCAAGCAAATCACACCCCACTCTATAGGATGACTTCATTATAACGCTTTTATCTGATAAAATAAACACAAATTTTTGTATTTATCAGAAAACTTTTGTTCTCTTTTTGGTTTTTGGCAGAGAGGAAATGGTTTATACTTAATAGTGTATACAAAACATTTAACCAGCAGGGAGCAGTGATGTATAAGAAACAACACTTTTATCGGTAGAAAAAGGGGGGCGCAAAAGGCGCTTTCTCTTACAGGAGAATCTTGGAGCTAGAACGATTTATTCCTACAAACAATCGAAAGGAGTAGTTGGTCATGAAACTGTATCAGGATGATAAACGTTTTTTCGCAGGAGACAGCGACAATCCGGAAGCTTATATCCATTTCGAGAAATTCGGGGATGATAAGCTTATAGTCGACCACACGTATGTCGGCGAATCGATGAGAGGCCAGGGGGCGGGAAAGCAGCTGGTGGAAGCTGTAGTCAACTATGCGAGAGAAGAAAATAAAAAAATCGTCGCTCACTGTCCTTACACGCGCGATGTCCTGACGAATAACGAAGAATATCATGATGTATTCATTGGAATTCATAATTCCTGACCCCCATGTAAAAACAGCGCTTTTGCCACGCAGGCAGGAGCGCTGTTTTAGAAGAAAAAATACTTAATGAACCGCTGATTATAAAAATATAAGGGTAGCGTGTTGACAGGTTTAAATAAAAATGTATAATTATGAATAAATAATAATAAAAATACATTCAGCGAAAAAGTAAGTATTTCAGTCGAAGACTCCAGCGAACCGGCGGATGGTGGGAGCCCGGTGTACGGAAGCTGAAAGAAACGCACTTTGGAGAAGTTCCGGTGAAAATAAGTAGCCGGAACCGGGTTCCTGCCCGTTATCCCGTGACGAGCCGGTCCTTTACTGTCAGAGACAGGTGAGGACAACGAGAGTGGTACCGCGGATATACGTCCGTCTCTTTACGAAGAGGCGGACTTTTCTTATTGCAGATCAAACGATTATTGAAAATAACTATAAGGAGGAAGATATTTATGGCTAAACCTAAAGTAGTGCTTGCATATTCCGGAGGGCTGGACACTTCCATATCAGTTAAATGGATTCAGGAAAAATATGGTTACGACGTAATTGCACTCGGTATCGATGTCGGAGAGGGGAAGGATCTTGAGACGATCAGACAGAAAGCGCTCGATGTCGGAGCAGTTAAAGCGATCATGATAGAGGGGAAAGAACTGCTCGCCGAAGAGTACTTAATGCCCGCGCTGAAAGCGAATACGCTCTACGAAGGGAAATATCCGCTCTCTTCCGCCTTATCGAGACCTCTCATTTCCAAACTGCTGGTGGAAGTAGCGGAGCAGGAAGGGGCAGTAGCCGTAGCACACGGATGTACCGGAAAAGGAAACGACCAGGTCAGGTTTGAGCTGTCCATTCAGGCTCTGAATCCGGAATTGGAAGTCATTGCCCCCGTCAGAGAATGGGGTATGACGAGGGATGAGCAGATAGGTTATGCAGAAGAGAAAGGTATACCTATTCCGGTAAACCTTGAAAATCCTTTCTCCATCGACGCGAATATCTGGGGGAGAGCCTGTGAAGCGGGGGTTCTGGAAGATCCGTGGCAGGAAGCACCTGAAGCAGCATATGACTGGACAAACCCGGTGGAAGACACACCGGATACCCCTGAAACGATCGAAATCTCCTTTGAACAGGGAAAGCCTGTGAGTCTGAACGGAGAAGCACTCGGACTCGTCGACATGATTGAGAAACTGAATGTTCTTGGAGGAGAGCATGGAGTCGGGCGGATAGATCATACAGAGAACAGACTGGTGGGGATCAAGTCGAGAGAAGTGTACGAAAATCCGGCAGCCATGATTCTTATTAACGCCCATAAAGAACTGGAGTCGCTTACACTTACCAGGGAAGTGGCTCACTACAAACCCCAGGTAGAACAGCAACTGGCTCAAGTGGTATATGACGGGCTCTGGTATTCTCCGCTCAGAACAGCCCTGCAGGCGTTTGTGGAAGATACTCAGCAGTTTGTGACGGGAACGGTGAAAATCAAGCTGTTCAAAGGGCACCATCAGGTCATCGGTAAGCAGTCCCCTGTAAGTCTTTATAACGAAGAATTATCAACCTATTCAAAAGAAGATGCTTTCGATCATAATGCTGCCGTAGGTTTTATCAAATTGTGGGGGCTTCCTACAAAAGTGCATGCGGATGTGCATAATAAGAAGAAACATCTGGTGTCAGTAGATGAGTAAGCTTTGGGGCGGAAGATTCACGAAGCAGACGGACGAACTGGTCGAGGAGTATACAGCCTCGATCAGTTTTGATAAAAAGCTGGCGGCATTTGATATTGAAGGAAGTAAGGCTCACGTGCGTATGCTCGGAAATCAGGGGATAATCCCGACGGAAGAAGCCCGGGAGATCGGTGAGGGACTGGATAAAATTCTCTCCAGAATAGAGAGGGGAGAAGTTGAATATTCTGTAGCTGACGAAGATATCCATATGAATATCGAACATATGCTTATTGACGAAATAGGTCCTGTGGGCGGAAAACTTCATACGGGGCGGAGCCGTAATGACCAGGTGGCTACAGATATGCATCTGTATCTGAGAGAGAAGACGAAGAAACTCATTGAACTTGTAGAGACTGTCCAGCAGGCGATCGTCGGGCAGGCGGGATCGAATGTGGAGACGATGATCCCCGGGTATACTCACCTGCAGCGGGCTCAGCCGATTTCTTTCGCCCACCATATTCTTGCTTATTTCTGGATGTTTGAAAGAGATAAAGAAAGACTTCAGGACAGTCTGAAACGTGTGAACTGGTCGCCTCTCGGGGCAGCGGCACTGGCCGGAACGACGTATCCGATCAATCGCCGTGAGACAGCGGAAGCTCTCGGTTTCGAAAAGGTGTATCCGAATTCTCTCGACGCAGTGAGCGACAGGGACTTTATTCTTGAATTTCTTTCGGACGCTTCTATATTGATCATGCATATCTCCCGGCTGTCCGAGGAACTGGTAATGTGGAGCAGCGAGGAATTCCGGTTTGTGGAACTGGATGATGCTTTCTGTACCGGTTCAAGTATTATGCCGCAGAAGAAGAACCCCGACGTCCCTGAGCTGCTGCGGGGGAAGACAGGAAGAATTTACGGAAACCTGATGGGGCTTTTAACACTGTTGAAGGGTCTGCCTCTTGCTTACAATAAAGATATGCAGGAAGACAAAGAGGGGATGTTCGATACAGTGGAGACGTTGGAGGGGGCCCTCTCCCTTCTTGCCCCGATGCTTGAAACGATGGAAGTCAATAAGCACAGAACGGACAGTTCCGTAAAAAGTGATTATTCCAATGCCACTGATATGGCGGATTATCTTGCGGTAAAAGGTCTGCCATTCCGTGAAGCGCATGAAATCATCGGTAAAATTGTTCTGTACGCTATTCAGGAAGAGAAGTATCTGCTTGATTTGAAACTGGAAGAATTCAAAGAATTTTCGGAACTGATCGACGAGGATATTTTTGAAAAACTGGCCCCTGATCAGGTGATAGCAGCCAGAAAAAGTGAGGGCGGCACGGGATTTGACCAGGTGAGAGAACAGTTGAAAGCTGCTGAAGAACATTTGTCTTTTTAAGGAAGGCAAGTGTTCTATTATTGGGAAAAGGGAAGAGTGTACTACGTCACGCAGTCAGGAGGAGAATAATGAAACAGGTAATCGCGTATTTTGCAAATGAAAATGATGCTGAAAGCGCCCTCACTTCGCTTAAGAAGTATAAGGTGGAGAAAGAAAGAGTCGAAGAGATACCGCAGGATTCAAAACTTGAGCGCGTCATCCCTTTTACTTCCGGAGGGTTCCAGGCGGATGTTGCGGAGTACGGGGAAACTTTTAACGAAGCACTTGGAAATAAAGGAAAAGAAGTTACCCACCTTCTTCAGTTCGAAGTCGAAGAGGAGGATCACGAAGGAGTACTAAAAGTGCTGCAAGAGCATGGAGCAATGAAAAAAGAATAGATGGCCGTGGTGATTTAAGTGAAATATCTCCATTATCGGAGCAGAAGCCTCCGCTAGTGGAGTTTTTTTAATTACACAGTAAACTTATAGGAATAATGTTGACATACGTCGCGTTTTTATTTAAAATTTAATGCTAAGTAAACAAGTAGGTTTTGAAAAGGGAGGGAGTACATGTTTTTGGAGTTTGAGGACACAGGAAAACGCTTTGGCGAAGCAACGGAAAACGAGTTTGAAGTATTCAAGGGAGTGAATATAAGTATTGAAAATAACCAGTTCGTTTCTATCCTCGGACCGTCCGGCTGCGGAAAGTCAACGCTATTATCGATGGTGGCGGGACTCGAGGATACCTCCGAAGGGACGATTAAACTCGAGGGACAAGAAATAACAGGTCCTGATCCGGAAAGAGGGATGGTATTTCAGCAACCGTCGCTGTTTCCATGGCTGACTGTCCGGGAGAACGTCATGTTTCCCCTAAAGAAGAAAAGGTCAAAAAAAGAAGCCGAAGCGCGTGCCGAACATTTTTTGAAAATGGTGCACCTCAGTTCTTCCAGTTCCAGATATACATATGAACTTTCCGGCGGCATGCAGCAGCGGGTGGCTATTGCAAGGGCCCTTGCCATGGACCCGAAAGTTCTTTTGATGGACGAGCCTTTCGGTGCTCTTGACGAACAGACGAGGCACATTCTTCATAGAGAGCTTTTATCTATATGGGAAGAAACGAGAAAAACGATTCTTTTTGTTACTCACAGTATTCAGGAGGCGATCAAACTGTCGGACAGGGTGATTGTAATGGGCACGAGACCGGGGAGGATTATTGCCGATTTCAGCATTGATGTACCACGACCGCGGGCACGCGATGATGAGAATGTTATCGGTTGGGAAAAACATGTGATGGAACTGCTCGAGAAAGAGATAGACAAAGTACTGAAAGAGGAACTGGATAATGAATCTGTCTCTTATAACTAAACGGATCGTTTTTCTAGTTGTCGTTGCAGGTATTTGGCAGGGTATTTATGCCCTGAACATTTTTGAAGATATAATATTTCCTTCTCCTCTTACGGTAGTCTCCTCCCTCTACGAAGGATTTGCCGATGGTGATCTTGTTACAGCTCTCGGTGCGAGTTTCAGACACCTGTTTTCGGGACTGGTTCTGGCCATTTTATTCGGGACAGTGCTCGGGGTCCTCCTCGGCAAGTCCAGAGAAGCGGATGAAACGGCAGGGATGTATCTTGTAGCTCTTCAAAGTATTCCGAGTATCGTATGGGTTCCGCTCGCTATTATGATTTTCGGTTTTTCGGAAGCTGCTGTCGTATTTGTAGTGGTACTTGGAGGTACGTTCGTAATGGCGTTGAATGTGCGCTCGGCAATCAGGAGCGTACCGCCGCACTTATTACGTGCAGCAAGAACGATGGGAGTGAGCGGGGTGTCCCAGTTTTTCCGGGTGGAAATTCCGGCCAGTGTCCCTTACTTTATGTCGGGGCTGCGCCTTGCGTGGGCTTTCAGCTGGAGGGCATTAATGGCCGGGGAATTGCTGAGTAACGGTCCGGGTCTCGGTTATTCCCTCCGCTATGCTCAAGACTATGCAAGGATGGATCAGGTGATCGGGATTATCATTATCATCGGAGTCATAGGGGCTGTCGTGGATCAGCTCGTATTTTCGAAACTGGAGAAAAACGTAATGAAACGATGGGGAATTTTATAGAATACTGTAATTATTGCCTGAAAAAAAGGAGTGGAGAAGTTGAAAAAAATTTTTTATATGACCGCAGTCGGTGTTTTACTCATAGTCCTTAGTGCATGTGGCAGCAGTGAATCAGAAGCAGGTGGCGAAGAAAAAGAGGCGGATGAAATTACTGTCGGTTATTTCCCGAATATTAATCATGCAGCCGGCATGGTCGCTGAAGAAAAGGAAATGTATCAGGAACAGTTGCCTGACGGAACGAAGGTTAATTATCAGTATTTTCCTGACGGTTCCGCTTTTATGACAGCGGTGGAGACCGGAGAAATTGAAGGCGGAATAGTAGGCCCCGGTCCTGCAATGAATCACTACGTAAGCGGGGCGGCAATCAATGTGGTAGCAGCCGGTTCCAAAGGAGGGACCGTGATTATGGCCAGTAATGACAGTAATATTTCAACTCCGGAGGATCTTAAAGGGAAGACGTTCATCTCCCCTCGGGTAGGATGTACGCACGATGTCCAGTTCGAAACGATGATGAAGGAAGAATTCGGAATGACTTCAGAGCGTGTGCAGGGAGACATGAAGCATGTGACCGGGAAGCCGGCCACCTATGCGAGTATGTTCGAAGCCGGGAAGGTCGATGCGGCTACGGTTCCGGAACCCTGGGCTTCTGTTATTGAAACCGAAGGAAGCGGTAAAGTTCTGGTGGACACTCCGGAAGTGGCGTTCGGAGAGACGTTACCTGCAGCTGTATTTGTAACTTCGGAGAAATTGAAAGAGAAAAATCCGGAACTCGTCCAGAATCTTGTTGATGCCCACAAACAGGCTACAGACTTCATAAACGAAAACCCGGAAGAAGCAAAAACGATTGCTCAGGATAAGATCAAGGAAATTACTGACCAGGGGCTGGAAAAAGAAGTTATTGACGGTGCCTGGGAGAGAATTGATTTTTCATACGAAGTGGATGAAAGTGTACTTCAGGATTTTGCAGACTCTTCCTATAACCTGAAATTTCTGGAGGAGAAACCAGACCTTACAGGTCTCGTAGATAAGGAGTTCCTGAAAAACGGGTGATCGTCAATTAGAATAAAAACGTGAAGATCTGCAACAAAATCAGATCTTCACGTTTTTTATAGTTTTGTTATTTTTTCAGTATAGAGTGCAGGGCACCGTGCACATCCGAATAATGGAACTGGTAATCGTGACTCTTCAATTTTTGAGGGTAGACGGCCTGACCATTCAGCACGAGTGTGCTCATTTCTCCTAATGTTTTACTTATAACGACGGCGGGCACATGACACCAGTGCGGTCGCTCGAGAACTTCTCCAAGCGTTCGTAGAAAGTCTTCATTACGTTTGGGAGTAGGAGCGGTTACATTGAGAGCGTTTTCGATGGAACTGTTATGAACGGCTTCATCAATGGCTCCGACCACGTCATCAATATGCACCCACGACATCCATTGCTCTCCGTTGCCGAGTCTGCCACCGACAAAATATTTATAAGGAAGTTTCATGAGGGGCAGTACTCCTTCTGTACCCAGAATCAACCCGAAGCGGGCATACACTGTGCGGACTCCTTTCAGTTTCGCCTGACTGGCAGTCGCTTCCCAGTCTTTGGTGACACTGGCGAGGAAACCATTCCCCGGTTCTTCCGTGTTTTCCGTGAATGACTTATATACGGAGGTACCGTAGAAACCTACCGCGGAGCCGTTCACGAGTACATCCGGAGTCTTGTCGAGGTTTTCGATAAGAGAGAGTACTCCGTTCGTTGCGTCAATCCGGCTTTGTCTTATGAGCTGTTTCCTTTCGGGAGTCCATCTGCCTCCGGCGAGAGAGGCGCCTGCAAGGTTAATGATGGCGTCTACGTTCTGTAACTGATTTTCGGGAGTATACTCCTCTTTCAGCCAGCCTACATAACGGACGTTTTCCCCGTCTTCATGATTTTCCGGGTGTCTCGTTAAAATGGATACGTGATCCCCTTTTGACGTGAAGTGTTCAGTCAGGTGCTGACCTACAAATCCTGTGCCTCCGGCAATAACTATGTTCATCTGTGAATCCTCCTTATATGCTATGATATGATTACCCTCAGAGAGGAGACGGTGCTATGCCTGTCATCAGTAAAATTTCTGTTCAACAGAAAAATAAAGGACGCTTCAACATCTTTTTTAAAAAGACAGATGAAGAAGAGTTTGGTTTCGGTGTAAGTGAAGATATCCTTATTCAATATAATCTTCACAAAGGAATGGAATTAAGCGAAGAAGATATTAAGCAGTTGAAAAATAAAGATGAACTACATAAGTCTTATACCCGTGCTATCCATTATTTAAGCTACCGTATGCGATCCGAAAAAGAAATGTACGACTATCTTATCGATAAAGAAGTGACAGAAGAAGATGCAAGAGATGTCATCAACCGTCTTTATAAAGAAAATTTGCTGGATGATGAAGCCTTCGCCAAAAGTTACGTGCAGAGTAAAATAGCCACTTCGAGTAAGGGGCCTGTTGTTTTAAAACAGGAACTCTCCAAAAAAGGTGTAGCCGAAGACTATAGGCTGAGTGCACTTGAACAGTATTCGTTCGAGGACCAGTATGAAAAAGCTCTGAAGTTCGGAATGAAAAAAGTGAACGACACTTCAAAGAAATCTTTTCAGCAGAAGCTTCAGACAGCAAAGCAGTCCATGATGCAAAAAGGATTTACCCAGGATGTAATTCAGGAAGTAGCGGCCCGTCTGGCCGAAGAGAAAGAGGATTCCTCCGAACGTACGGCACTTGAACTTCAGGGAGAGAAGGCTATCCGTAAATACGAAAAGAAAGCAGAAGGATTTGAACTGAAGCAGAAAGTCATGGCTTCTCTGTATCGTAAAGGTTTCTCAGGGGATCTGATCAGGGAATTTCTCGAGGAAAAAGGGTATTGACTGGTGCAGATCGGGACGTTCCGGCCGGTCCTCCTCCATTCTTTTTCTTGTAAAGTTCGGAGGCAGTCGTTACGATGAATAAGGAGAAATGACTAAGATGAATGAAAAAATGGGGGATACTTATGGGGAGCCCGGTTACTGTGCAGAAAACATTGAATAATAATGTAGTCATCGCGGATCACCCTTCGTTCAAAGAAGTGATCCTTATCGGGAAAGGTATCGGGTTCAATCGAAAGCCCGGCGACTGTATCGAGCCGGAAATCGCCGAGAAGACGTTCCTTCTCAGAGATCCCGAGCAAAAGGAGCAGTACGTTAATCTGATGTCGCACGTGAATGAAGAACTTATTCCTTTAATGAGTGATATACTTCTGCACGTGGGGGAGAGAATGGAAGAACCCCTGCATGAGCACATTCACGTTGCGTTGACCGATCACCTGGCATTCGTTTTCCACAGGACTCAAAACGCCCTTGACTTCCAGAACCCGTTCCTTTCAGAAATAGAAACGCTTTATCCGAAGGAATACCAGATTGCCCTAGAAGTCGTTACGATGATTTATGACCGGACCGGTGTCCAATTTCCTGCCGGGGAAGTCGGTTTTATTGCTCTGCATATCCACAGTGGGGTCACGGATAAATCATTAAGGGAAATTAATAAACACAATCAGCTGATTACTCAGCTGATAGAATTCATAGAAAATCAGCTCGAACTGAACATAAACAGAAAGAGTATCGATTATCACAGGCTGGTCCAGCATTTACACCGGGCCATCCACCGCGTGCATACCGGGGAGACTGCAGGGAGCCAGACAAATCTTGATAAAATGTTGAAAGCTGAATACCCTTCGTGCTACAATATTGCTTGGAAATTGATTAAAGTAATGCAGCAACAGCTGAATAAAACCGTAGATGAAGCGGAAGCCGTATATTTAACGATTCATCTTCATCGACTCACTCAAAAATAAAGTACGTGTTACTGACACGATCAGGCATGAGTATGAAATGTGAGTAGCTAACGGGATACTTGTATCCTTTTGACTGCTGACGTTCGTGCTCATGTCTTTTTTAACGGTTTTTTTGAAAACGGTTCATCTGCGGGGGGGTTATTTTCTGTTGCGCAGGGAAAAGGAGGAAACATTTATGTTTAAAAATGCATTTGGCACATTGCAAAAAGTTGGTAAATCCCTGATGCTTCCGGTAGCGTTGCTTCCGGCAGCCGGTATACTTCTTGCTTTTGGGACAAGCTTTGCCCAGGAGCAGTTCACCGATCTCGTTCCACTGTTTGAACACCCGTGGATACAGCTGGTTCTTTCACTGATGGAAGAAGCCGGGGGGATAGTTTTTGATAACCTGCCCCTGTTATTTGCTGTCGGGGTAGCTATCGGGCTCGCTGGAGGTGACGGGGTAGCAGGTCTTGCTGCCATCATCGGATATTTGATTATGAACGTCACCATGGGAGTGCTCGGGGACGTAACGCCTGAAATGGCCGGTAACAGCCCTGCGTATGCCGAAGTTCTCGGTACTCCTACACTGCAGACCGGGGTCTTTGGCGGTATTATCGTAGGGATATGGGCCTCTTATCTTTATAAGAAGTATTACAACATAGAACTTCCGCAATTCCTCGGGTTCTTTGCCGGGAAACGGTTTGTACCGATTATTACAGCCTTTACGTCTCTTGCTCTCGGTATTCTGATGTACTTCGTCTGGCCGTACGCTCAGTCAGGGCTGAACGCATTCTCCCAGTTCATGCTTGAGTCGAACCAGACGCTGGCTGCATTCATTTTCGGAGTTGCGGAACGTTCGCTTATTCCATTCGGACTTCACCATATTTTCTACTCTCCGTTCTGGTTCGAGTTCGGTTCCTACACGAATGCTGCCGGAGAAATCGTACGCGGCGACCAGACGATTTTCTTTGCCCAGCTTCGTGACGAGGTAGAGTTCACAGCAGGGACGTTCATGGTCGGGAAGTTTCCGTTCATGATGTTCGGACTGCCGGCGGCAGCGCTTGCTATTTACCACACAGCACGCCCTGAACGTAAAAAGATTGTCGGGGGTATCATGTTCTCCGCAGCTCTTACTTCCTTCCTTACTGGTATTACAGAACCGATCGAGTTTTCGTTTCTTTTCGTAGCACCGCTGTTGTTCGCGATCCACGCGGTGTTCGCCGGTCTTTCCTTTATGGTTATGGAGATTCTCGGTGTAAAAATTGGAATGACGTTCTCCGGGGGGCTGATCGATTTTATTATCTTCGGTGTCATTCCGAACCGTACTGACTGGTGGTGGGTCATCATCGTAGGACTTGTCTTCTCGGTCATTTACTACTTCGGGTTCCGCTGGGCTATCCTCAAGTTCAACCTGGCAACACCGGGACGTGAGAAAGAAGGAGAAGACCAGGACGAGGAAACAGGAGAAGTGGACGACAAACCGTACGAAATACTTCAGGCGATGGGTGGACAGGAAAATATTGATAACCTTGATGCCTGTATTACGAGACTCCGTGTTTCCGTACACGATAAGAGTAATGTGAACAAGGATCGTCTGAAAAAGCTCGGTGCTTCCGGTGTAATGGAAGTAGGAAATAACATCCAGGCTATCTACGGACCCGTGTCCGATTCTCTTCGCGGCCAGATGCAGGATATCATCGATGGTAAAACGCCGCGTAAACAGGAAAAACCGAAGCAGGATGCAGCTGTCGATACGGAACTTCATGTAACGGAAGACATCGATTTTGTAAGCCCGATGCAGGGTGAACTGGTACCATTGACTGATGTGCCGGATCAGGTGTTTTCCGGTAAAATGATGGGGGACGGTTTTGCGATCGATCCGGAAGAGGGGACTATCGTTTCTCCGATTAACGGAAAAGTAGTGAATGTCTTCCCGACGAAACACGCGTTAGGCCTTGTAACAGAGGACGGAGTGGAAATACTGATTCACATAGGGATAGACACAGTGAAGTTGAACGGAGAAGGCTTTACCGCACACGTCGGCGAAGGAGATGAAGTGAAACAGGGACAGAAACTTATGGACGTGGACTTAGCGTACCTGAAAGAACACGCACCTTCCGTTGTAACCCCGATTATCTTCACGAATCTTAATGAGAATCAGTATGTGGACTTACAGACCACAGGCAAAATCAGCACCGAACAGACGAATATCATTAAAATAAAAGAGTAATAAGGAGAGATTTTCAATGGAAAAAAGAGACATGAAAGTGACAGCTTCCGAAGGAGTACATGCAAGGCCCGCTACCTCCCTGGTACAGGTGGCAGGAAAATACGAATCGGATATAAACCTTGAGTATAACGGGAAATCGGTTAACATGAAATCGATTATGGGCGTAATGTCTCTCGGTATCCCGAGCGGCTCGGAAATCACATTTTCCGCTGAAGGCTCTGATGAAAAAGAAGCAGTGGAAGCCATTGCCCAAAAAGCGAAAGAAGAAGGGCTTGGCGAGTAACTTATCTGCCGGGGACAGATGAAAGCAGCACGACAGGCAGGAAGCATAGTACACGCACAAAAACCGGGCTCTTATGTCCGGTTTTTGTTTTTTGCAGTATATAGAGAGCGAAAGAACGTACGAATAAGTCATAAGCCTCTCTTCCTCTCCACCGTGGAGTGTGAAGTACAGAAATAGAAAAAGCGGATGGTATAAATATGCCATCCGCTTTTTCTATTTCACACAGAACATTCAGTTTTTCAGTGTTCCCGTTTTACCTGTATTTTTTCTGCAGAGAGGCGGGCTATTATACCTTTATTTCAGGACGCCGGTCATCCTGTTCGAAGATGATCTTTGCCACCTCTTCCGGGGTTTTTAATTTACCCGGATCGGCTACGTGAGTCGAACCGTCCCAGAAAGGAGTGTTCATTCCGCCCATGTAGACAGCTGTAGCGTCGATCAGTTTGTCTCCCCATTCTTTATGCAGACTTTCGGTAAAGCCGCGTACGGCAAACTTACTGGCACAGTAGACGCTTTCATTTACCTTCCCTTTCAATCCGGCTGTAGAGATAATGTTCAGTACACGACCTCCTGAGAGTTCAAGCCTGGGCTGTGCTACCTGAGTGAACAGAATGGTTCCTTTTACATTAGTATCGAGCATGGCGTCGATGTCTTCTTTTCCGTAACTCTCCAGTTCCCCGAACAGTCCGACGCCCGCGTTGTTAATGAGAAGGTCCACCTTGTCCGTCTGCTTCAGCATTTCTTCGATAGAAGCGGCTTCTGTAACGTCACAGACGACTGACTCTGCTTTTCCCCCCTGCTCTATGATTTCACGTTTGGTGCTTCTGAGTTTCCCTTCGTTCCGGCCGGTGAGGTAAACCATACATCCGGAGGCGGCATACTGTCTGGCCAGAGCTTTACCCAGGCCGCTTCCTGCTCCTGTAATGATAACGGTATCCATAATGACTTCCTTTCCTGATAGTTTGTTCTTATTCCTATTGTCTTCTTTAAATGTTAAAATGTAAATGGAAAAAAGTGAAGGAGAGGTTTACCTTGGAACGTCGATACAGTGAATACACGTATGAAGAACTGCGCCGGGAAGTCGGCGAATTGACTGAAAAAGCAAGAAAAGCGGAACAGTTCGGTATGGTAAATGAATACGCGGTACATCAGCGTAAAATAACTATGGCTCAGGCGTATATGCTGAATCCGAAGGACTTCAAAAAAGGCGAAACGTACGAAATAGAGGGGGACCCTTCCCATACTTTCTATATCGTATACATTAACGGTGTATTCGCCTGGGGATTCCGTAAAGACCAGCACGGGAATTACGTGGAGAAAAAAGAAGAAGAGCGTATTACGGGAGAACCGGAAGAAGCTCTCCCTATTTCCATGCTCGGAGCCAGGGTCGGTACCGATGAGTAGCCATCATCACGCTCAGAAAGAGCTTATTAAAGAATTGCAACGGAAGAATGGCAGTCTATCCGAAGAAGAGGCGAGAAAGTGGATCGAACTGCTCTGGGAGGACTTCGAAGCTACCCGGGCGAAAGCGGGAAGGAAATACAGGGGAAGCGAAATGACTGAACAGATTGTAAGACAGTGGGTGACCCATTACGGAGCACATCTCGATGAATTCATAGCTACCAATCCCAAGTTCAATAAATATTTCGGAGAATAAAAAGAACCACGCTGATAAAAGCGTGGTTCAACTTTCGCCGGGGCTCAGTTTGTCCTGAAGTTTTTCCTCGGAGAACACCCATCCTGTGTAGGAATCAAGAATCTCAAGATCTTCTCCGTGTTCGTCATCGATCTGTACGATAGCCACGAATGGATAGCGTCCATTATGACGATAGCGGAGATCCGTGAATCGAAGCTCGGTATATTCATCGTGATAGTTGATGTCGTAACGATATACCGGAGAGAAAGATAGAAAAGCTTTGATATTATGGTCTTCAAGTGCTTTTTCGACTATCGGGTCCCGGGTGTTGATCGGTTTATTGACGAATTCATCGAGAATCGTTATTTGTCCGTTTTCGGCATGGCCTACATAGTACCTCGACGGGGTAGTGATTACGATTCTCCAGATGTTTTGTTTGATGGTCGGAAAAGTTACAATCTGTTCGATGTCCTCGAAGTTCTCTTTAATAAGCTTCACCATCTCCCGTTTGTCGAAGTAACGCTTAACGTAATAGAGAGCAAGGATGAAATAAATGATGAGCCATAGATAGGCAGGGTTTGCTCCTGCTACCCAGGCGACAATTCCGGCTACGTGAAAGTAGAAAATATACGGGTCGAATGTATTAATGAAGCCGTAGGCGACCCACCTTTTGGTAAAGGGGCGGTAAGCCTGGGTTCCGTACGCGTTGAACACATCGACGAAGACGTGGAATATGACTGCCGCAAAAGTCCACATCCAAAGGTGAAGGGTGTTCACCTCCGGGTAAAACAGGTGGAGGATTCCCGTGAGCAGCAGCCCCCACAATACGACGGCAGGCATCGAATGGGTGATGCCCCGATGGTTTCTGATATATTTTGCGTTATTTTTAAGTTTCAAAACAGTATCGAAGTCAGGGGCCTGGGAACCTGCAAGGGTGCCTATAAGGACAGCCTGGCCAAGAGCCGGGTCTTCGGCGACGACAGGGTCGATGGTGGCAAGCCCCCCGAGTGCTATTCCCATGACTACGTGCGTAGCTGTATCCATGTGTATTCCCCCTTTTCCCGATTCTCTAAATGTATAATGTATCACGAAGGAAGTGTTAATTTGAAGAGAGAAGAGCTGGCCCTGGAGATAGTCAAAGACTTCCCGGCAGAAGATTTCCGGCAAAATTTGATTGAATGGTTTAAAAAAGAACAGCGTACCCTTCCGTGGCGGGAAAACCAGGACCCTTACCGTGTATGGGTCTCAGAGATCATGCTCCAGCAGACGAAAGTGGAGACGGTGATTCCTTATTATGAAAATTTTCTCCGTCAATTCCCTACGCTGGAAGACCTGGCCTCCGCAGACGAGCAGGAAGTATTAAAAGCCTGGGAGGGTCTAGGTTACTATTCCCGTGCACGAAATTTGCAAACTGCGGTAAAAGAGGTAGTGGCGGAGTACGACTCCAAAGTACCGGATACAGTCCGGGAAATAGGCTCTCTCCAAGGGGTGGGGCCGTACACGCAAGGGGCAATCCTCAGTATCGCTTACGACCTCCCGGTACCGGCCGTGGACGGGAATGTTATGAGAGTATTATCCCGGATTCTTCTGGTAGATGAAGATATAGCGAAACAGTCGACGAGGAAACTGTTTGAAGCGCTGGTCTCCTCCCTTATTTCATCCGAAGATCCGAGCTCTTTCAATCAGGGTTTGATGGAACTGGGGGCTATCGTGTGTACCCCAAAATCCCCCTCCTGCCTTTTGTGTCCGGTTCAGGATCACTGCCGCGCTTTTCATAAAGGGATTGAAAATGAATTGCCGGTGAAGTCCTCCAAAAAGACACAAAAAACAATTCGCTATCGCACGTACATAGCAGAAAACGAGGACGGGGAAATACTTATAGAAAAACGGCCCGGCAAAGGGCTTTTGGCTAACCTGTGGCAATACCCGATGGTCCTGGAGGAGGAGGCGGAGAAAGGTCGGCTTGACGGTTTGAAAATCGAAGAAAAAGGGATGGTCGATCGGATTAAGCACACATTTTCCCACCTCATCTGGGAAATGGAAGTGCACCGTGTGAAAGTCATCTCCGGTACGTTTAACGGAGAACAGGGGAAATTCGTGTCGAAAAATGAGCTTACTGTCTATCCGTTTCCGGTCTCCCACCAGAAAATCCATCCTTACATCCGGTGAAAGACCTGGAAAACAAAGAGCATGAGGACAGGCGGGAGCAGTCATCCACCGGCGGAAATGAAGAGGAAGAAAAGCGAATTTGGGGCGGAGAAGGCTGGTTTTCATTAAGGTAAATGAAGTGAAATGTTTTCAATTGGCAGGTATCCCCGTTATAATTGGTAGAAGTGAACGCAGTTAAGAAAGGGGTGGAATTCGTATGTCCAGCCCATCGCCTGGCAAGCGAATCAAAATTCAAAGTTATAAACACAATGGAAAACTGCACAGAATCTGGAACAGTACTACGATTTTAAAAGGGACGGAGACTGTACTGATCGGTGCGAATGACCGTACGACCGTAACGGAAAGCGACGGGAGATCGTGGATGACAAGGGAACCGGCGATCTGTTACTTTCACACGAAATACTGGTTCAATGTCATCGGAATGTTGAGGGCAGACGGAGTGCATTATTACTGTAACATTAGCTCTCCTTTTATTTACGAAGACGAAATGATCAAATATATCGATTATGATCTGGATGTTAAAGTCTTCCCCGATATGACTTATAAACTGCTGGATGAAGACGAATATAAACTTCACCGCAGACAGATGAACTACCCGCACGTTCTTGACCGGATTCTGTACAACAATGTAGATATTCTGGTCCGCTGGATACATCAGCGTAAAGGTCCTTTTGCTCCGGAATTCATAGATCAGTGGTACGAACGGTATTTAACGTATAGGTAGATTGGGAAGAGCGCACTTTAATAGTGCGCTCACTTATTTTGATAGTAGAAAGAAGGTACATTCTGTATGGATACCATTAAGAGGTATATGTATTTTGTAACTCCATATAAATGGAAAATCGTCTTTACGATTATGATCGGCGTCGTTAAATTCGGAATTCCTTTACTGTTGCCGCTTATTTCGAAGTACGTAATCGACAACATCATCGGCAGTGAATCCATGGCCCAGTCCGAGAAAGTGGATCAGCTTCTCTGGATTATCGGAGGGGCCCTGTTCCTCTTCGTCGTAGTTCGTCCACCGGTGGAATATTTACGCCAGTACTATGCTCAGTGGATCGGCAGTAATATTTTATATGATATCCGTGACTATTTATTCGATCACATTCAGCGACTGAGTCTCAGATATTACTCGAAGACAAAATCGGGAGAAATCATTTCCCGGGTAATACACGACGTGGAGCAGACGAAAAACTTTGTAATTACAGGACTCATGAATATATGGCTTGATATGGTAACGATTCTCATTGCCGTAATCATCATGCTTACGATGAACGTATGGCTGACACTTGTAGCCATAGCTCTGTTTCCTCTGTACGGGTTCGCCGTGAAATATTTCTATTCACGCTTACGCACTCTTACCCGTGAGCGGTCCCAGGCTCTTGCAGAAGTCCAGGGACACTTGCACGAGCGGGTGCAGGGAGTACCGGTCACCCGGAGTTTCGCTCTTGAAGACTACGAACAGAAACAGTTCGATGAGAAAAACTCCAACTTCCTGACTAAGGCGATCCGTCATACGAACTGGAACGCTTATACGTATTCCGTGACGTTTACGATTACGGACCTTGCTCCCCTTCTTCTTATAGGGGTGGCGGGTTATCTCGTGATCGGCGGTTCTGTCACCGTGGGTACGATGGTGGCTTTTGTCGGTTATATGGATCAGGTTTACGGACCGCTCCGGCGGCTTGTGAACTCAGCTACCGTTCTGACACAGTCCATCGCTTCCATGGACCGGGTCTTTGAGTTCATCGACGAACCTTACGATATCAAAGACAAAAAAGGTGCCCGGAAATTGACGGCTCTGGACGGTAAAGTGACGTTCGACAACGTCTCTTTCAGTTACGAACAGGAAGAACAGGAAGTTCTGAAGAATGTTACTCTTCATGTCGATCAGGGAGAGACGATTGCCCTCGTAGGAATGAGCGGGGGAGGGAAATCGACCCTTATCAGTCTGATTCCCCGCTTCTATGATGTAACCGGCGGCCGTATTCTGGTAGACGATACGGACGTCAGGGACGTAGAAGTCCGTTCGTTAAGGGATCAGATAGGTATGGTTCTTCAGGACAACACTTTATTCAGTGAATCGGTAGCCATGAATATTAAGATGGGGAATCCGAATGCAACAGATGAACAGATGATGGAAGCGGCCCGTGCAGCCAATGCACATGAATTCATCACCGGGCTTCCTTACGGGTACGAGACCCTGGTCGGAGAGAGAGGCGTCAAGCTCTCCGGCGGACAAAAACAGCGGATAGCCATTGCCAGGGTGTTCCTGAAGAACCCTTCTCTTCTCATCCTGGACGAAGCTACTTCCGCACTGGATCTTGAAAGCGAAAGTCTGATTCAGTCTGCACTGGAACGACTGGCTTCGGCACGCACCACTTTTATCGTTGCCCACCGGCTTTCCACGATTACCCACGCCGACCGCATAGTGCTGATCGAAAACGGTCATATTGTGGAGAGTGGCAGACACGACGAACTTATGGCCAAAAGAGGTCACTATTACAATCTTTATCAGGTTCAGGAACTGGACGATGTACCATTATCCTGAAGAATGGATGCCAGCCTGCAAAACTCCGGTTTTGCAGGCTTTTTTGTATATAGTCCCCGGTCTTTATACCATCTGACCTCAGGAATATCACTATCTGACTCGTTTTTTCTTTCAAATTGTCAGTCGGTCGGACAATAGTTTGAACGAATACTGAAAGTTTTTGAAAAGAGACCGATAGTAAGAGTAAAGCTGCTTCGGTACCGGTTTAATAAAAATAGATAGTAGAGCACTTTTATAAGTGAAGCAACGAGTGTGATCGGTATATTAAAAAAAGAAGGGAACATATTATGGAGAACACGGGTAATTACATTACAGAGCTTGTGCTGCTTTCGGTCAGTATAGCAGTATTCGCTTCTTACACTTCTCTGTTGATCGCTCAGCGTATGCTGCAGAACTCGAGCGGAAAACAGCGTACACTGTGGGCAGTGACGGGGAGTATAGTATTTGGCAGCGGGGTATGGTCCATGCATTTCGTGGCGATGCTGGCGTTTGATATGAATATGGTGGTTACCTACAACCCCTATCTTCTTTCATTAAGTATTATTAGTGCTGTATTGGCAAGTTTTGGAGCTTTTTTTGCGATAAACAGATTCTCAGGAGATTGGCGTTTTCTGTTTTTCGCCTCTCCTTTTTTAGCTGTGGGCGTACTCTCCATGCACTATGTGGGGGGGAGGCTATGCAGATGAACGCAGAAATCATTTACGACAGGGGATTGGTTACTCTCTCGGCTCTTATCGCTTTCGGAGCCTCTACTGCTGCTCTTTATATCTTTTCTTTACAGGAGAAGAACGATTCAAAAAACAATATTCTGGTTATGGGAGGAAGTTCAGTGCTGATGGGAACGGCTATTTCAGGGATGCACTATACAGGGATGGCTTCGGCCACTTATGAGATGAAGGAACCGCTCGGAGAACCGGCAGCGGAGGCAGCGATTAACCAGGGGGTTCTCGGATACTTTATCGGAGTCATCTTCCTGGTAATCCTTTTCTGTCTGGTAATTGTCATTTACTACAATAGAAAAATGGAAGATGCGCATAAAAATTACTCCCTGAGCAGTAAAATCCATAAATCTATTATTAAGTCCGCCAACGATGCTATTATCATAACCGATAAAGAGGGGACGATACTCAGTTGGAATAAAGCTGCGGAGAAGATATTCGGATATACTTCGGAGGAGATTATAAAGCAGCCTCTTACCACTATAATGCCCGAAAAGTATCGTACAGCTCATGAAAGAGGATTGGCGGAGTATTTAAACACGCGAAAGAAAACTGTGACCAATCAGACTGTACAACTTGAGGGGCTGCATAAAACGGAAGGTGTCTTTCCTGTCGAGTTGTCTCTGTCAGCTGTGCATGAACAGAGAGACGTCTATTTCACGGGCATTATAAGGGATATATCAGAACGTGTGTCGCATGAGAAAAGAATCAGCGAGCTGGTTTACAAAGACGATCTTACAAAGTTGCCGAACCGGAGAATGCTGCACGATCATCTCTCCATGTCTCTTCAACAAGCAGCTAAAAATAACACCAGTGTCAGCATATTATTTCTGGATCTTAACCGTTTCAAGAGTATCAATGATCTGTACGGTCATAACATGGGAGATGAACTGCTGAAAAGTCTGACGGAACGCTTGAAGACACTTCTGCCTTTAGAAGCTATACTTTCCAGAAACAGCGGTGATGAATTTATTATCGTGTACCCCGAAGCCACTTCCTACCAGGTAAGCAGCTTTACGAGGAACATTGCACAGGCGCTTGGAAGTCCGTTCTTATTAAGAGAGTTTAAAATTTACACTTCTCTTGCCATAGGGGTCAGTACATATCCGGAGGACGGGGAAATAGCAGACGAACTGATTAAAAACGCCGATATGGCAATGTATCAGGCTAAGAAGAAAGGCGATAATATCGCGTGCTTTTTCACGGAATCGATGAATGAAGAGGTTTCCAGAAAGACGCTGCTGGAAATCGGTTTGCAGCAGGCTCATGAAAGTGGGGAGCTGACTCTTTATTATCAGCCTCAGGTGAATACGAATACGGGTGAAGTCATCGGGATGGAAGCTTTGCTCAGGTGGGAACACTCTGAACTTGGAAGAATTTCACCGGCGGAATTCATACCTCTTGCAGAAGAATCGAAGTTGATCATCCCTATCGGGGAATGGGTACTTAAAGAGGCTTGTAAACAATTCAGGGAGTGGCTGGACGAAGGGTACGAACTCGGGCACGTTGCGGTGAATATTTCGTCGGTGCAGTTTCAAAACCGCGAATTGCCCGAAGTCATCGGGAAGATACTGGAAGAGACACAGCTGCCGCCCGAGTATGTAGAGCTTGAGATTACCGAAAGTGTCGTCCAGAATACGAAAGAGGCCATTCCTATTATGAAAGAACTGAAACAGATGGGTGTAAAGCTTTCGCTGGATGACTTCGGCACCGGTTACTCCTCCCTGAAGTATTTGAAAGATTTTCCTCTGGACACTTTGAAGATAGACAAATCGTTCATTCAGACAGTACACGAAAGTGAAAAAGACCAGGCGGTTATCGATACTATCATCAAAATGGGGAATCGTTTAGCTTTGAACGTAATAGCGGAAGGTGTGGAGACCTCAGGGCAACTGGACTACCTGAAGGAGAGGCAATGTCTGTACTATCAGGGGTTCCTGTTCAGTAAACCGATTTCCAAGGAAGACGTACAGAGACTTTTATTTAAAGGAAGAGTCAGCTGAGGGTGTCAGGAATGTATGAGCATTAAGAAAAGGAAGCCCGCGGGCTTCCTTTTTTATTTGAGTCCTGTCTGGATGTATTCGTTCTGGGAGTTTTTCTGATAGCTTTTCAGCAAACGCTTCAGTTTCTCCAGCTGGTAGTGATACTCCATCAACTGAGAAGCCAGAGGAAGAAAAATGAGCCTATCTTTGTCATACCCGTGTTCATACTCGTTCATAAGCCGATCGACAATCAGTGGAATGTCAGGCGTTTCCACCCGGCGAAGTGCCTGCTTGTGTGTCTGTTTGATTCTGCCTTTCAGGCTCAGGATCAGTTTTTCGTGGGCATTGACGAGTTTGTCGAGTTCATAGACGAGAGCATCCTGAAACTCTTCGGGTATGTGCTCGATTTTATTTTCCAGCCGATGGAAAGCCTTCAGGACATCGAAGGACTTCTTCGTAGTTGTAATCAGCTGGCGGAATACAACTAGTTTCCGGCCTTTAGCGAATCCTTTTCCTTTTAAATAGGTTCTTTCTTCAGAATAAAGAAGGTACGTGTGATCCAGTCTTCGTATTTCATCCTGAATACGCGTAGTCTCATATTTAAGTGCCGGTTCGTCGGATAACTTTCTTGTGGTTACTCTGATCCACTGTAAAATGTCACGGGTGGACTCATCAATACTGGCGAACAATTTCGTTTCGTATTTAGGAGGAAGGAAGACCAGATTTATAATGAAAGCCGTAAAAATCCCGAAAAACATCGAAGCGATTCGTGAAGTCGCGAAAGGCAGGAAGGTCAGGTCTGTCGAATCCATAAGGGCAACTACGGCTACTACGGCAAGAGAGACCGTATTTTCGTTCATTTTCATTCCCGTAGTGATCCCGATTGAAACGATAATGGCAAACGCTACGACGAACGGGTCGTTGCCCAGCGTGAAAACGGTCAGAACTGCAATCAGTGCCCCAATCAGATTACCCTGGACCTGCTCGATGATGGACTGATAAGAACGAAAAATAGAAGGCTGCAGTGAAAATATTACGGCAATAGCTGCAAGTAAAGGTGAGAGAAAGTCGAACATATTTCCTACATATAAGGCTATGGCCACAGCCAGCCCGGTTTTGACCATTCTTGCTCCCAGTTTCAAGTCACATCATCCTTTAGTTTGAAAAATAAGCGTCAGGGCATTCTCGAACTCGGGCTACCCTGAACGCGGAAGAAAAAGGTAAGGCTCTTCCTTTACTTATTGTAAATGTTTTCGCTTTGTTTGACGATTAATTATCACTATTTTTCTCCTGTCATTTCTGCGAACGTGCTGTCGACAGCTTCCAGAGTTATGCGAATGTCCTCTTCTGTATGGGCAGTGGTTAAAAACCATGCTTCAAACTTGGAAGGAGCCAGGTTTATACCTTTTTCGAGCATGCTGTGGAAAAATGAAGCGAATTTTTCGCCGTCGGTATTTTCGGCATCCTCATAATTTTCTACAGGGTGGTCTGTAAAATATACGGTCAATGCTCCTCCGAGCCTGTTAATCTGTACAGGTATACCGTGAGAGGAAGCCCGCTCCGCAATACCCTTTTCGAGCTGCGCCCCCAGATTGTCGAGATGGTCATAGACACCCGGTTTTTCCAGCACTTCGAGACAGGCGATGCCCGCTGCCATGGAAGCAGGATTTCCGGCCATTGTACCAGCCTGGTAAGCGGGGCCGAGCGGGGCTACCTGTTCCATAATATCGACGCGCCCCCCGTAGGCACCGATAGGGAGACCGCCACCGATGATTTTCCCCATTGCGGTCATGTCAGGTTCCACCCCTACAAGATTTTGTGCACTTCCGTAGTTGAAACGGAACGCGGTGATCACCTCATCATAGATTACGAGTCCCCCTGTTTCGTGAGTAAGGTCGTTCACCTGCTCAAGGAACCCTTCTTTCGGAGTGACGATTCCGAAGTTGCCGACGATCGGTTCCACGAGTACGGCTGCGATTTCGTCACCGAACCGTTTCAACGCTTCCTTCAGCGGGGCGATCTCGTTGAAAGGTACGGTAATGACGTCTTCGGCTATAGAGGCAGGAATCCCTGCTGAATCGGGAGTGCCGAGTGTCGCCGGCCCCGATCCCGCTGCTACGAGCACAAGGTCGGAGTGGCCGTGATAGCATCCTGAGAATTTTATGATTTTATTTCTTCCGGTGTAAGCACGGGCTACCCGGATAGTGGTCATCACTGCTTCTGTGCCTGAGTTTACGAACCTCACTTTATCAAGGGAGGGGATAGCACTCTTGATCTTTTTCGCAAATTCATTTTCGAGGGAAGTAGGTGTGCCGTATAAGACACCGTTTTCTGCGGCAGTTTTTATGGCACTGGTTATATGCGGATGGGCGTGCCCGGTGATAATAGGGCCGTAAGCACCAAGAAAATCAATGTATTCATTATCATCCACATCTATAAAACGTGATCCTTCCCCTTTTTTCATGTAAACAGGCGTGCCGCCGCCCACCCCTTTGTAGGCACGGGAAGGGGAATTGACTCCTCCGACGATATGTTCTTCTGCTTCTTTGAATAACGTTTCTGACGTATGTATATTCAACTATACTACCTCCATTCTTCGGTTTTTCTTTAAGTAGTTTATCATATGGAGACAGATAAGAGCGATCATGAGAGGTGGAAGTGGAAGATAGATGATAATTTAGAAATATTGGAAGTTTTTGATACTTTCCTTTAAAGTAGAAAGTAAGATAATAAGATGAAGGAGGAATCGTAATGAATTTAGAAAAAGGAACTCAGGCGCCCGAGTTTACACTTCCAGCAAACAATGGAAAGGATGTGTCCCTGAAAGATTACGCAGGAAAGAATGTCGTGCTTTATTTTTACCCGAAAGATATGACTCCCGGGTGTACCAGTGAAGCCTGTGATTTCCGTGACAATCACCAGAGCTTTAAAGAACTTGATACCGTAATCCTCGGTGTGAGCGCAGACCCTGTGGACTCCCACGAGAAGTTCATAGACAAATATGATCTTCCGTTTCTGCTTCTGGCCGATGAGAACTTTGATGTTGCCGAAAAATACGGGGCACTCAAAGTGCAGGGGAGCGCAGGTGACGAAAAATACGGAATGGAACGTTCCACATTTATCATCGATAAAGACGGTGTTCTGCAGGAAGAGTTCCGTCAGGTTAAAGTGGAAGGTCATGTGGAAGAAGCTTTAAGCTACATTAAAGAAAATCTGGAATCTTAATTTCAGACCCGTGATCAGGAATAAGGAGGAAACAGACAATGAAGGTGCTTTCGGTTTTGAAAAACGTTCCCGAGGATCTGCAGCAGTGGCTTGATGAAAAGTATCCCTCCCTCGAATTCAGATACTGCCATGGTATGAAAGAGGGAGAGCCTTTTCTGGAAGAGGCGGATATTCTCGTTACATATGGAGAAGATCTCGATAAGGAGAAGATAGAGAAGGCGGTAAATCTGAAATGGATTATGGTGATGTCTGCCGGTATGGACCGGATGCCTTTCGAAGCCATCCGGGAAAGAGGGGTTCTTGTAACGAACGTAAGAGGTATCCACGCTCAGCCTATGGCTGAATATGCAATAGGTATGTTTTTGCAGAATGCGAAACGAATGAAGGAACTTCATCTGCAGGAGAAGGAGTCCAGGTGGAATCGAAGGCTTGAATTTCAGGAAATGAATGGTCATACCATGACTCTTCTGGGTACAGGGGCTATCGCTTCTGAAACTGCACGTCTCGCGAAATGTTTTAATATGAAAACGGTAGGAGTATCGAGATCCGGAGAGGCGAAGAAGCATTTTGACGAAGTGTTTCGTATAGATCAGCTTACGGAAGCTCTGGAAACGGGGGACTATGTAACTGCTGTTCTCCCGAGCACTGAAGAAACGCGGGGACTGCTCCGGAAAGAACATTTCGAAGCCATGCCTGCCCATGCCGTTTTCCTTAATATGGGGAGAGGAGAGCTGGTTTCCACGGACGTTCTTCTCGAGGCTGTACAGGAGGGGCTCATTTCTCATGCCATTCTTGATGTGATGGAAGAGGAACCGCTTCCTGCGGAACATGCTCTCTGGAGAGAAGAGAATATTACGGTCACCCCGCATATCTCGGGAATCACCTCCCGTTATTTGCCGAGAGGTTTTGAAATTTTTGACAGAAACATTAAAGCTTACATTGAAAATGAGACGATGGAAAACGTGATTGATTTAGAAAGGGGTTATTGAGATGAGGATTTATACAAGGTCCGGTGACAAGGGTAAAACTTCACTTATACACGGGGACAGGGTGCCGAAAAGTCATGAACGGGTGGAAGCTTACGGCACGTGTGATGAAGCGAATTCCGTAATTGGAGTTGCCATCAGTTATTTAAGGAAAGAGGATTTCACCGGCAGAGATAAAATGCTTGAAGAGATGAACAGAATTCAGACTATCCTTTTTCATGTCGGAGCAGAACTTGCGACACCGAAAGGGAAAGAAGTTTTCTGGCAGCTAAAAAAAGAACACGTCAATGAGCTGGAGGCACTCATCGACCAGTGGGATGAAGATCTTCCTGATTTGAAGAACTTCATTCTCCCTACAGGAGTGGAAGCGGCTGCCCATCTCCACATGGCCCGTACTGTCGTGCGTCGTGCAGAAAGGTATGCTTCTGCGCTTGAAGAGGAACTCAATAATCCGCTTGCTGTCAGTTACTTGAACAGGCTGTCGGATTTATTGTTCGTGGCAGCGAGATATGTTAACCATACGCTCGAAGGAACAGAAACTAACCTGAATCCTGATGTATAAGGACAAAGCAAAAGATTGACAGGGGGAGAGGAACAGAGTTACACTATTTATAAAGATTATTATTTGATAATTTTATAGTTAGTTATTTCTGTTTAGAAAGCGAGGTGCATGACGGTGTCTGATTATAGACTTCAAGGTGCGATTGATACATTGAAAGAGTCAGGAGTTCGTATTACCCCTCAGCGTCATGCGGTACTTGAGTTCCTCGTCCAGTCGATGAGCCATCCTACTGCTGATGATATATATAAGGCCTTAGAACACAAATTTCCGAACATGAGCGTAGCCACTGTCTACAATAACCTTCGTGTCCTTAAGGAAATCGGACTTGTGAGGGAGCTTACTTACGGGGATTCTTCGAGCCGGTTTGATTGTAATACTACGGATCACTACCATGCTATTTGTGAGTCGTGTGGTAAGATCGTGGACTTTCATTATCCAAGCCTGGATGAGGTGGAATCACTGGCGGAACAGGTGACGGGTTTCAATGTAAGTCACCATCGCATGGAAGTGTACGGAACGTGTCCCGAGTGCCGGGCGCAGACAGCTCATTAGGATCTTCTTTGGCAGCAAAGAAGATCTTTTTTTATACAGCGATCATTATTGATAACCACAAAAAAGCTCCCGGCAGTGTCGTATAAACACCGCCGGAAGCTTTTTTAGTTTTTCTTAATGGGGTCCGTTCCTGAATAATCACTGTTCGGTTTTTCTTTTCTTCGAATTGTAGCTTTCGTCGAATTCTTCACCTTCAAGTTCAGGGTCCATTGTCAGCGGCTGATCACAGTGCATACAGGCATCGACACGTCCGAGCATCTTTGTCTGTTTCCCGCAGGAGGGGCAGATGATGGGGACAGCCTTCGTGGAAATCATGCCTATCCAGAAATACACTAACGTACTGAAAAGAATAGCGATCATTCCGAGTATCATGGCTACTACCATCAACCAGGCTATGTCTTTGAAGAGAAGACCGACGTACATGATAGCGAAACCGATGAAAATTAATGATAAAGCGAACGTACGGATTTTATTTATTTTGTTGCTGTATTTCAGTGCCATGAATTCACCTTCTTTCTATATGGATTATTGTATCACAGGAGAGAGACTTCATAGAAAGAGAAAGGCAACTGTTATAAAAACGTCAATCTTTCGACAAGGTTGTTTTAAAGCAGGACAGTCAGGTCGGAGAAAATAAAATAAAAAATCAGGGAAAATCATTGACGTTTATATTCAGCTCGTGATACATTGTTAATCGTCGCGTTAAGGAAAACACATCGCGAAGAGCAACAAAAACAATAAATCATATTTGATTATTGACGGATGTCAGCAGATGTGATATATTAATTAAGTCGCTGTTTTGAGGCGACGTTGTAATGGATCTTTGAAAACTGAACAATGTTTTATGCCATGCGTCAATTTTTTGAACGAATTATGATTGAGCTAATCAATCTCTTTTATGGAGAGTTTGATCCTGGCTCAGGACGAACGCTGGCGGCGTGCCTAATACATGCAAGTCGAGCGCGGGAAGCGAGCTGAAGCCCTTCGGGGCGGACGCTCGTGGAACGAGCGGCGGACGGGTGAGTAACACGTGGGCAACCTGCCTGTAAGACCGGAATAACCCCGGGAAACCGGGGCTAATGCCGGATAACCCAACGGTTCTCCTGAACCGATGGTAAAAGGATGGCTTCTTGCTATCGCTTACAGATGGGCCCGCGGCGCATTAGCTGGTTGGTGAGGTAACGGCTCACCAAGGCGACGATGCGTAGCCGACCTGAGAGGGTGATCGGCCACACTGGGACTGAGACACGGCCCAGACTCCTACGGGAGGCAGCAGTAGGGAATCTTCCGCAATGGACGAAAGTCTGACGGAGCAACGCCGCGTGAATGATGAAGGTCTTCGGATCGTAAAATTCTGTTGTGAGGGAAGAACAAGGACCGTGCGAACAGAGCGGTCCCTTGACGGTACCTCACGAGGAAGCCCCGGCTAACTACGTGCCAGCAGCCGCGGTAATACGTAGGGGGCAAGCGTTGTCCGGAATTATTGGGCGTAAAGGGCACGCAGGCGGTTCCTTAAGTCTGATGTGAAAGCCCGTGGCTCAACCACGGATGGCCATTGGAAACTGGGGAACTTGAGAACTGAAGAGGAGAGTGGAATTCCACGTGTAGCGGTGAAATGCGTAGATATGTGGAGGAACACCAGTGGCGAAGGCGACTCTCTGGTCGGTTTCTGACGCTGAGGTGCGAAAGCGTGGGTAGCAAACAGGATTAGATACCCTGGTAGTCCACGCCGTAAACGCTGAGTGCTAGGTGTTAGGGGGCTTCCACCCCTTAGTGCTGAAGTTAACGCATTAAGCACTCCGCCTGGGGAGTACGGCCGCAAGGCTGAAACTCAAAGGAATTGACGGGGGCCCGCACAAGCGGTGGAGCATGTGGTTTAATTCGAAGCAACGCGAAGAACCTTACCAGGTCTTGACATCCTTGGCTACTTCCAGAGATGGAAGGTTCCCTTCGGGGACCAAGTGACAGGTGGTGCATGGTTGTCGTCAGCTCGTGTCGTGAGATGTTGGGTTAAGTCCCGCAACGAGCGCAACCCCTAATCTTAGTTGCCAGCATTCAGTTGGGCACTCTAAGGTGACTGCCGGTGACAAACCGGAGGAAGGCGGGGATGACGTCAAATCATCATGCCCCTTATGACCTGGGCTACACACGTGCTACAATGGATGGGACAAACGGAAGCGAACCCGCGAGGGGTAGCCAATCCGAGAAACCCATTCTCAGTTCGGATTGCAGGCTGCAACTCGCCTGCATGAAGCCGGAATCGCTAGTAATCGCAGATCAGCATGCTGCGGTGAATACGTTCCCGGGCCTTGTACACACCGCCCGTCACACCACGAGAGTTGGCAACACCCGAAGCCGGTGAGGTAACCTTTACAGGAGCCAGCCGTCGAAGGTGGGGCCAATGATTGGGGTGAAGTCGTAACAAGGTAGCCGTATCGGAAGGTGCGGCTGGATCACCTCCTTTCTAAGGATAGGAACGGGTCTTTCCCCTTACGGGAAGGATCCGCACGAACCGGGCGCTCTTATGGAGCGCTCCGGCGCATGGCTAAAACATGTTCAGTTTTGAGAGATCTATGCTCTCTTTGAACCTTGAAAACTGGATAAGAAACAAACAGACAATATCGTAAGATATTGATCTGGACCAACATCGATCTTTATTTTAGAATGAAGCGTCTTTTCACTAGTATAGTGAAGAAATGAAGGGCGCACGGTGGATGCCTTGGTACCAGGAGCCGATGAAGGACGGGACAAACACCGAAATGCTTCGGGGAGCCGTAAGTAGGCGTTGATCCGAAGATGTCCGAATGGGGGAACCCACTGTCCGTTATGGGACAGTACCGATCACTGAATACATAGGTGGTCGGAGGTAGACCCGGGGAACTGAAACATCTCAGTACCCGGAGGAGAGGAAAGCAAATGCGATTTCCCGAGTAGCGGCGAGCGAAACGGAACCAGCCCAAACCAGAGAGCTTGCTCTCTGGGGTTGTAGGACACTCCCTTGGAGTTACCAAGAGGGAGGATAGGCGAATCGGACTGGAACGTCCAGCCATAGCAGGTAACAGCCCTGTAGCCGACATCCTCCCTCCTCCGGAGTGGATCCTGAGTACGGCGAAACACGAGAAATTTCGTCGGAATCCGGGAGGACCATCTCCCAAGGCTAAATACTCCCTGGTAACCGATAGTGAACCAGTACCGTGAGGGAAAGGTGAAAAGCACCCCGGAAGGGGAGTGAAAGAGAACCTGAAACCGTGTGCCTACAAGTAGTCGGAGCCCGTTAATGGGTGACGGCGTACCTTTTGTAGAATGGACCGGCGAGTTACGATCGGCTGCAAGGTTAAACACCGTAGGTGTGGAGCCGCAGCGAAAGCGAGTCTGAACAGGGCGTCTCGAGTAGACGGTCGTAGACCCGAAACCGTGTGATCTACCCATCTCCAGGGTGAAGGTCAGGTAATACTGACTGGAGGCCCGAACCCACGTAAGTTGAAAATTACGGGGATGAGGGGTGGGTAGGGGTGAAATGCCAATCGAACACGGAGATAGCTGGTTCTCTCCGAAATAGCTTTAGGGCTAGCCTTCGGCCAGGAGTCCTGGAGGTAGAGCACTGATTGGATGAGGGGCCCCTACCGGGTTACCGAGTTCAGTCAAACTCCGAATGCCAGCGACTCGCGTCGAGGAGTCAGACCATGGGTGAGAAGGTTCATGGTCAAGAGGGGAACAGCCCAGACCGTCAGCTAAGGTCCCTAAGTGTGTGTTAAGTGGAAAAGGATGTGGCGTTGCTTAGACAACCAGGATGTTAGCTTAGAAGCAGCTATCATTGAAAGAGTGCGTAATAGCTCACTGGTCGAGTGACGCTGCGCCGAAAATATACCGGGGCTAAACACACCACCGAAGCTACGGATTTGCATCGATGATGCAAGTGGTAGGAGAGCGTTCCAGGAGCTGTGAAGTCAGACCGTGAGGACTGGTGGAGCGACTGGAAGTGAGAATGCCGGTATAAGTAGCGAAAAAAGAGTGAGAATCTCTTTCACCGTAAGCCTAAGGGTTCCTGAGGAAGGCTCGTCCACTCAGGGTTAGTCGGGACCTAAGCCGAGGCCGAAAGGCGTAGGCGATGGACAACAGGTGGAGATTCCTGTACCACCCGCCTCCGTTCGAGCGAACGGGGGGACGCAGGAGGATAGGGAGAGCGCACCATTGGATGTGTGCGTCCAAGCTGTGAGCGCGTCGGATAGGCAAATCCGTCCGGCAAGTGCAAGCAGTGATGGGGAGAGAACATGAGTATCGAAGCTCCTGATTTCACACTGCCAAGAAAAGCCTCTAGCGAGGATGGCGGGTGCCCGTACCGCAAACCAACACAGGTAGGCGAGGAGAGTATCCTAAGGTGATCGGGAGAACTCTCGTTAAGGAACTCGGCAAAATGACCCCGTAACTTCGGGAGAAGGGGTGCTCCTCTGCCGAGGAGCCGCAGTGAAGAGGCCCAAGCGACTGTTTACCAAAAACACAGGTCTCTGCGAAACCGTAAGGTGAAGTATAGGGGCTGACACCTGCCCGGTGCTGGAAGGTTAAGGGGATGCGTTAGCGTAAGCGAAGCGTTGAACCGAAGCCCCAGTAAACGGCGGCCGTAACTATAACGGTCCTAAGGTAGCGAAATTCCTTGTCGGGTAAGTTCCGACCCGCACGAAAGGTGCAACGACTTGGGCACTGTCTCAACGAGAGACCCGGTGAAATTATACGATGCGTGAAGATGCGCATTACCCGCGACAGGACGGAAAGACCCCGTGGAGCTTTACTGTAGCCTGATATTGAATGTTGGTATCGCTTGTACAGGATAGGTGGGAGCCATCGAAACCGGAGCGCAAGCTTCGGTGGAGGCGCCCGTGGGATACCACCCTGGCGGTACGGACATTCTAACCCAGGACCGTGATCCGGTCCGGAGACAGTGTCAGGTGGGCAGTTTGACTGGGGCGGTCGCCTCCCAAAAAGTAACGGAGGCGCTCAAAGGTTCCCTCAGAATGGTTGGAAATCATTCGCAGCGTGTAAAGGCACAAGGGAGCTTGACTGCGAGACCTACAAGTCGAGCAGGGACGAAAGTCGGACTTAGTGATCCGGCGGTACCGCATGGAAGGGCCGTCGCTCAACGGATAAAAGCTACCCCGGGGATAACAGGCTTATCTCCCCCAAGAGTCCACATCGACGGGGAGGTTTGGCACCTCGATGTCGGCTCATCGCATCCTGGGGCTGTAGTCGGTCCCAAGGGTTGGGCTGTTCGCCCATTAAAGCGGTACGCGAGCTGGGTTCAGAACGTCGTGAGACAGTTCGGTCCCTATCCGTCGTGGGCGTTGGAAATTTGAAAGGAGCTGTCCTTAGTACGAGAGGACCGGGATGGACACACCGCTGGTGTACCAGTTGTTCCGCCAGGAGCATTGCTGGGTAGCTACGTGTGGACGGGATAAGTGCTGAAAGCATCTAAGCATGAAGCCCCCCTTGAGATGAGATTTCCCTTTGTAGAGATGCCTCTGAGACGAAGAGGTTGATAGGTCCGGTGTGGAAGCGTGGCGACACGTGCAGCAGACGGATACTAATCCATCGAGATCTTCTCTATACGTTGGTCGTATGTTTCTTATCCAGTTTTGAAGGTTTTTCAAAAAACCTCTTGAAATTTTCCATTCGGAACAATATAATGGTTTTTGTCCGAAGGAAAGTTCAATTGTAGATCTGGTGGCAATAGCGAAGAGGTCACACCTGTTCCCATGCCGAACACAGAAGTTAAGTTCTTCCGCGCCGATGGTAGTCGGGGTTACCCCCCGCAAGAGTAGGGCGCTGCCAGGTCGTTTCAATATTCCACCGTAGCTCAGTGGTAGAGCAATCGGCTGTTAACCGATTTGTCGTAGGTTCGAATCCTACCGGTGGAGCCATTTCTGGAGAGATGTCCGAGTCTGGCTTAAGGAGCACGATTGGAACTCGTGTAGGCCCTTTCGGGTCTCGAGGGTTCGAATCCCTCTCTCTCCGCCATGGCCCGTTGGTCAAGTGGTTAAGACACCGCCCTTTCACGGCGGTAACACGGGTTCGAATCCCGTACGGGTCACCACTATTTCACTGGAGGATTAGCTCAGCTGGGAGAGCACTTGCCTTACAAGCAAGGGGTCGCAGGTTCGAGCCCTGCATCCTCCACCATAGAAGTTATACTTCAACATCGCGGGGTGGAGCAGTCTGGCAGCTCGTCGGGCTCATAACCCGGAGGTCGCAGGTTCAAATCCTGCCCCCGCAACCAAATTTTGGTCCGGTAGTTCAGTTGGTTAGAATGCCTGCCTGTCACGCAGGAGGTCGCGGGTTCGAGTCCCGTCCGGACCGCCATTAATACATAAAAGTGGCTCGGTAGCTCAGTCGGTAGAGCAACGGACTGAAAATCCGTGTGTCGGCGGTTCGATTCCGTCCCGAGCCACCACTTTTGCCGGCCTAGCTCAATTGGTAGAGCAACTGATTTGTAATCAGTAGGTTGGGGGTTCAAGTCCTCTGGCCGGCACCAGATACTTTAATAAAAAATGGAGGGATAGCGAAGTTGGCCAAACGCGGCGGACTGTAAATCCGCTCCCATCGGGTTCGCAGGTTCGAGTCCTGCTCCCTCCACCATTTTTAGGGGTATAGTTCAAAGGCAGAACAGCGGTCTCCAAAACCGCCGATGTGGGTTCGAGTCCTACTACCCCTGTTTTTTCAATCTATGGCGACTGTGGCGAAGTGGTTAACGCACCGGATTGTGGCTCCGGCATTCGTGGGTTCGATTCCCATCAGTCGCCCCATTTTTTATTGTTGGGCTATGGCCAAGCGGTAAGGCAACGGTTTTTGGTACCGTCATGCGCTGGTTCGAATCCAGCTAGCCCAGCCATGCGAGAGTAGTTCAGTGGTAGAACACCACCTTGCCAAGGTGGGGGTCGCGGGTTCGAATCCCGTCTCTCGCTCTTTGAGGTTATGGCGGCATAGCCAAGTGGCAAGGCAGAGGACTGCAACTCCTTTATCACCGGTTCGAATCCGGTTGCCGCCTCCAAAAAATAAACATAAAAATCGTGGCGAAGTGGTGGAACTGGCAGACACGCAGCACTCAAAATGCTGTGCCTTCTGGGCGTGTGGGTTCGAATCCCACCTTCGCTATATATAATGAAAACTACCAGAATCCTGGTAGTTTTTTTGTAATGAATACATAAAGTCAGCTCCTTCCTTCCAGAAGGCGGAAGTACGTATTACGGACAGATGATTTATTACCCGGATTTGTGGTATAAAGAGGGTAGGAGGGATAAAAATGAAACGACACGAAGCGTTAGTTCCTTTGTCGCACCACCATCACCATGGTCTTGTACTTGCTCAGAAGTTACAGAAAACAGAAGAAAAAGACAAGTTCAGAGAAATTATGAAGGATATTGAAGATTTCTGGGAAAATGATGGGGAAGCACACTTCAGGGAAGAAGAGGAAATCCTTCTCCCGCTGTACGCCTGCTATGCAAAGATAGAAGAGGATGAAGATATAGAGAAAATGCTTATCGATCATACAGTGATACGTGGACTTATCGTTAAACTGCGTAAGCTGGAGAGATTCGATTATAAAGTGTTTCAGGAATTGGGAGAGAAGCTTCATGATCACATTAGAATGGAAGAAAGGGTCATCTTTCCGAAAATAGAAAGTGCAGTTCCGGATAAAGAACTTTATAAAGTGGAAGGCAAGTTTCACATTGACAGTTACAGTGGTAAGTAACGCAACTTTCCAAGTTGCGTTTTTTTAAATAAAAAGGTTGAAACCCTTTCTGGTCGTTGTTACAATGTAAACTATCCCTTGAAGTTGTCCTGACCTCTTCGGGCGGGTGTAGTTTAGTGGTAAAACCTCAGCCTTCCAAGCTGATGACGGGAGTTCGATTCTCCTCACCCGCTCCACTAGTGTTTGAAATTATGTTTTCATACCACGTGCCAACGCAGTGTTTCGTTAATGAATAACGAAGCATTGCGTTTTTTCATGATTGAAAATGGATACATACATATAGATGAGACAGATTTTATGAAAGGAAGTGTTATCATGCAACAGCTGAAAAAACATTTAAAAGAAATAGACGGGAAAAGTTACAAGGGATATAAACAGATCCAGGGGACTTATTCTTTCCGGGATTACAAGCTTCACATCGACTATGTGCAGGGAGACCCTTTTGCGGCCCCTTCCAAAATAAGAATAAGAGTTCCGGAAGCGAAACGTTCCATCAAAAAGGAGTGGACGACCTCCAGATCAAGAAGAGTTTATACGGAAGATACACTTACCCGATGCGTTTCAGAAACGGTGAAGAAGCATAAATCGAACGTGAAAGGTTCGGGAAAAAGCGGAGATGTAGGAATGGATCAGCCGGGTCAGGAAGTTCTTGAACGTACCGCGGTTATGATAGAACAGGATTCTACAGTGCTCTGTTTCACGGTAGGCCTGCCGGCGAATGGACGCCGAATTAACGGAAAGGAAGCTGAAAAACTTTTTTTCGAAGTCCTACCTGCGATAGTGGAACAGTCGATTATGTCTATAAAAGATGAGGAGATTGATCAGGCATGTGAACTTGCCGATCAGTACGACGCAATCCGAGAAGAAATGGAGAAAAATGACTGGGAAGCATTCATAGCGGACGGGTCTGTTCTCCCAAGGGAAAGCGGAATCAGCCAGCGACCGATGAAAAACGCAGTACCTTTTGAAAGTCCGGAAGAGAACCGGGTTTCCATCTCTTTGCCACATCGCACAGAACCGCTCACAGGTATGGCAATCAAAAAAGGCATCACGCTGATAGTAGGGGGCGGCTATCACGGAAAAAGCACCCTGCTCCAGGCCATTGAGAGAGGGGTGTATCCTCATAAACAGGGAGATGGGCGCGAATATGTCATCACTGCTCCGGACGCCGTTAAAGTGAGAGCGGAAGATGGAAGGAAAGTTACAAACGTCGATATTTCCTCTTTCATTAAGAATCTACCGCACGGCACCGATACCTCCACTTTTACAACAGAGGATGCGAGCGGAAGTACATCGCAGGCTGCGAATGTGGTCGAGGCGCTTGAGACAGGTGCCGGAGCTCTATTGATAGACGAAGACACCAGTGCGACGAACTTTATGATCCGGGATGAACGTATGCAGGAACTTGTTGCTAAAGAGAAAGAGCCGATCACCCCTTTCATCGATAAAATCGAGCAGATGAGGGATGAGCTCGATGTCTCGACGATCCTCGTCATGGGTGGATCCGGTGAATATTTCCACGCTGCCGATCACGTGATAATGATGGATCAGTACATCCCGCATGATGTGACGGCCAGGGCCAGGGAAATAGCTTCCCG
Source organism: Salimicrobium jeotgali (assembly GCF_001685435.2). Taxonomy (NCBI): domain Bacteria; kingdom Bacillati; phylum Bacillota; class Bacilli; order Caryophanales; family Bacillaceae; genus Salimicrobium; species Salimicrobium jeotgali. The sequence goes on along the minus strand of NZ_CP011361.2, from coordinate 1,992,166 downwards.
TTACCCGAGCGAACGTAAGAAAGAGGAATTTTCTTTCGGTTCCCTGCCGGCGCGGTCTTTTCTTCCGGCCACCATTCAGGCCCAGCGCGGGAAGAAGGAAAAAGTGCAGTCCAAGGGGATGTATCATATAATTATGGGAAGGCACGACATACGCATGGAAGGACTTGAGCAGCTCGTTGATGCTTCTCAGACGAGGTTCATCGCTGATCTGATCACCCATATGAATAAACAGGGTATGCTGAAGAAAAAAGAGACGCTGAAAGAACTGGTAGATGCGATTGATAAACAGATTGATGCAGAAGGACTTTCCTTCGCCGCTCCTTTCAGGAATCAGCATCCCGGGGAACTGGCCAGACCGAGAAAGTTTGAAATTGCAGCCACCTTAAACAGAATCCGTACCGCAAAGGTGGAGGATCTAAGGTAAGGGAGAAGGAGGAGCGCACGTATGGATGCCGAACAATTAAAGAGGGAAACGATTGCCTACAGCAAGGAAATAGGAATCGATAAAATAGGTTTTGCCAGCGCAGACGTATTCGGCGAATTGAAATCCCGGCTGATACGACAGGAACAGCTGGGATATCACTCGGGGTTCGAAAAGGGGAGTCCGGAAGAGCGTACGGAACCTGAACGCCTCCTTCCCTCTTCCCAATCTATCATTTCTATCGCGCTCGCCTATCCTTCAAAAATGGAAAATCCCCCTAAAAACGAGAAAGGGGCGCGACGCGGCCAGTTCGCCCGTGCTTCGTGGGGGGAGGATTACCACACGGTTTTACGCGAAAAACTGCAGCTGCTCGGTTCTTTTCTCCGTGAAAAGGTTCCTGAAGTTGAATTGAAACTGATGGTAGACACAGGGGAGCTGTCAGACCGTGCCGTAGCCGAGAGGGCAGGGATCGGGTTCAGCGGAAAAAACTGTGCGATAATCACCCCCGAGTTCGGTTCCTACGTTTATCTCGGTGAACTGGTGACAAATCTTCCGTTCGCTCCGGATGAGCCGATCCAGGAAGGATGTGGGGACTGTAATATTTGCGTAGATTCGTGTCCAACGGATGCCCTTGTCCAGGGCGGGCAGCTGAATGCCAATCGATGCATCGCTTTTCTGACCCAGACCAAAGGTTTTCTCGAAGATGAATACCGTACGAAAATAGGGAACAGAGTCTACGGTTGTGATACTTGTCAGACGGTTTGCCCGTTCAACCGCAAAAAAGATTTCCATCTTCACGAAGAGTTCGAGCCAGACCCGGAGAAAGTCAAACCTGTACTCCGCCCTATTCTTCGCATATCCAACCGGGAGTTCAAAGAAAAGTTCGGCAGAATGGCAGGATCGTGGCGCGGAAAGAAACCGATTCAGCGTAATGCTATTCTGGCTCTCGGTCATTACCGGGAAATAGAGGCGGTAGAGGACCTTGTACATCTTATGAAGAACGACCCCCGCCCTGTAATCAGGGGTACGGCTGCGTACAGTCTCGGAAAAATCGGAACGCCGGAATGTTTCGAGGAGCTCGAGATGGCCAGAGGAGATGAGACTGATGAAAAAGTGAAAGAAGAAATGGAGAAAGGTTTAGCTTTTCAGATGAATTGAAAAGGAGAAGTGAAGAAATGTTATTTTATCAGAAGGAAATGACCACTCCGCTCGGACCGATGCTCGCAACGGCCGATGAGGAGCGTTTGATCCGTCTGGACTACGGGTCCGCCTCCGAAAAAGGGGAACTTCATGAGAACCACATCCACTCCTTTATCGATAAATCTCCGGAGTTGATAGAAAAAGAAACAAAGCTGCTGCAGGAAACTGAGAGGCAGCTAAAGGAGTATTTTAACAGGGAAAGGTACTCGTTCAGCCTTCCTTATAAATTTTACGGTACCTCCTTTCAAAAGAATATTTGGGAAGCGCTCGTGATGGAAGTTCCGTACGGGGAGACCATCACTTATAAAGGTCTGGCGGAGAGCGCCGGTAACCGAAAAGCCGTACGTGCCGTAGGAGGAGCCATGAACAAAAACCCTTTTTCCATCGTAGTCCCGTGCCACCGAGTGGTAGGCCAGAACGGAAAAATGACCGGATATGGCGGGGGTGTTGATAAAAAAGTGTATCTGTTGAATCTCGAAACCACCCTTTAGCTGCGGGTGGTTTTACTGTTCAGAAATTTTTCCGGGACCTTCCAGTTGTTGCGGCTGCTTGGTTCGTTACGGTCTCTTTAAGATAAATACACTTTTATGTGATATAATATCCGGGTTGACTAAAATAATTTCAGAGGTGAAACGGATGCCTAATCACGTGGTATTATTTCAGCCGGAAATCCCTGCAAACACCGGAAATATAGCCAGAACCTGTCTTGCTACGGACACTACTCTGCACCTCATACATCCGCTCGGATTTTCCACGGAGGACCGCATGGTGAAACGAGCAGGACTTGATTACTGGTATGACGTAACTATTTATCATTATGATTCCCTGGAGGAACTCTACGGAAAATTTCCGGAAGGCGACTATTATTATGTCGAAAACTTCGGAGGAAGTTCATTCGTGGAGATGGACTATACGGATACGGCGAAAGATCAGCTGTTCGTATTTGGAAGGGAAAGCGACGGAATTCCGCATGAACTGCTGGAAGGAATGGAAGACAGGTGCGTGCGCATACCTATGACAGATAAAGTGAGGTCACTGAATCTTGCGAATACTGTTTCTATTATGCTTTTCCACGTATTGCACGAGCAGGGGTTTCCCGGTCTTATAAAATAAGAGAAGAATGTGAGGCACTTGGCCCCTTTCTTCCGAACAAAAAAAGATCGCCTTTTGAGGGCGATCTCTTCAGTATATTACTTTGGAGCACCTGGCTTTTCGTCGCGTCCTGCAGCGAAAATAGACGTAAGAAAAGAAATGCTCACCATCATGATCAATGTCATTTTCATGTGTAGTTCCTCCTTCATATTCCGTTCAGGCTATTTTCATTATACATGAGTGAAATTCCAAAGGAAATACCATTTAGAAGTTTGTATTCGTTAACGGTTCCCCGGAGCTTTCTTCGTACCCTTTGGCATATTCCAATCTTTTTTGCACGGTCGTTTTGTTTACCTGTTCATCTGCGTGATAGGAGGAACGCACCAGTGGTCCCGCTTCACAGTGACTGAACCCTTTTTCTAAAGCTATTTGTTTTAACTCTTCGAACTCATCCGGATGGTAATATCTCTCTACGTTCAAGTGTTTTTTCGTCGGCTGCAGATACTGGCCGAGTGTGAGGATGTCCACGTTGTGCGCCCGTAGATCATCCATTGCTTCAATAAGTTCTTCCTTTGTCTCTCCAAGTCCGACCATAATACTTGATTTCGTAGGAGTGTTTGGCCGCATTTCCTTCACTCGACGAAGCAATTCGAGAGAACGGTCGTACATAGCAATAGCACGGACACGTTTCGTGAGCCGACGCACTGTCTCGATATTGTGGTTAAAGATGTCCGGCTCCCCTGCGAGCAGAGTGGACAGGCTTTCGTAGTCGCCTTTCATATCAGAAGGGAGGATTTCTACGGAACATCCCGGTACTCTTTTTCGGATGGCACGTACTGTTTCCCCGAAAACAGCTGCCCCTCCATCTTTGAGGTCGTCGCGGGCTACGGAAGTGACGACTACGTGTTTTAACCCCATGATTTCTACCGATTCTGCGACCCGCTCGGGTTCTCCCCAATCGAGTTCATTCGGAAGACCGGTTTTGACAGCGCAAAAACGGCATCCGCGCGTACATGTATCCCCGAGAATCATGAAAGTAGCAGTTTTCCGTTCACTCCAGCACTCATGAATATTCGGGCATCTCGCTTCTTCACAGACGGTGTTCAGTTTTTTATCTTTCATCAGTTTTTTCAGCTTCATATAGGACTGATTGGTGTTCAGCTTAATTTTCAGCCATTCGGGTTTTTTGATGTGTTCGTAACTTTTACTCATTGCTTCACTCCTTTTTAACGTTTAAAGTTCCATTCCTCGCTCATATATTTGGTTTCTGCTAAATATTCAACTTCCTCCCAGTCTTTCTTTGCCAGGTTTAAAGATTCGAAAGTTACATCCAACCCTTCTCGGAATCCCTGGAGAAAGGCGTCGTGGACGTGTTGTACAGTCACACGTTCACTTAAAGCCTCCTCAATACTAACAGCCTTATTATGAAAACTCTTTTTAGATCTCTGTTTTACTTTTTCATTAGGATAAATGAACATATCAAAAAGTTTTTCTTCATCCGTACGGATCGGTATAGAGCCGTGCTGGAGAAGAATCCCCTTTTGTCGGACCTGTGCACTTCCGGCAGCTTTTTTCCCTTCTACAGTCAGTTCGTACCAGGATGATTCTTCGAAGCATACTGCCGAAGACTCATTCATCCGTTTCTCCGGCATAGCATATTCTGCTTTTATCCCAAGTATCGAATAACCTTTCATGAGTCCCTTCGAAAGGACGAGGCAGGCTTCTTTAACTGTCTTTGGAATTCCGGGGTGACGTTCGTCTACGATGATGCTATATGTAAGTTCGTTATCATGGAGGACAGCCCGTCCGCCCGTAAGTCGCCTTACTATATCGACTTTGTGCTTATTTACACCTTCTTCACTTACTTTGTTCAGTGTTTTTTGAAAATAGCCTATAGAAAGACCGGCAGGACTCCAAGTGTAAAAGCGCAACACAGGCGGGATTCTTTTCTCCCGGTGCCATTCCATCAATTTCTCGTCCAGAGCCATGTTCATCGCAGGTGTCAAATCAGGAGTATAAAGAAATTTCCACGTTCCCAACTTAATTACCTCCCTTCGTTTATGATAGTAAACGGTTAGAGTGTAGCAGGTCATGGAATGTTTGTCAAAAGAAGGAAAAAGACAAAAAACGTGTACATTCATTTGCTATGTAAACTATTTTTTAAGATGTACAGGTATATATTCAGAAATTCGGTTTGAAAGTTGACACGGTAGTTTTTAAGAGTATTTATTTCTATATAAAATCCTCATACATTCAAAAGGAAAAAGAATGTTGTAAAATAGTAGAGGATAATTACTCAATTCGTGTGCATATCCATCTTTTCTTGTTATAATGATAGATGGAATAAAAGAGTATGTATGAAAGTCAGAAAAAAAGAAAATGTCAACAGCTATTGAACGTTACCATGTACAGTTCTATAATAGAGTTTGAATTTGCAAACGTTTACGTTTCATACATCATCGAAGACTAATTTGGGGGTAATTTTCGTGTCGAATACAGAATCCAAAGTATCTTTTTGGTCTAACTTCCATGGTCCCAACATGGGATACATAGAAGAGCAATATGAACGTTTTCAGGAAGATGAAAATGCAGTCGACGCTTCTATGAAAGAACTTTTTGAAAAGCACGGGGCGCCTGTAGAATCGGAGCGGCCTGCTGCCGAGTCCTCCGGTGGAAACGTCCCTTCTGCCCAGGATGTAAGCAAAATTGCTGCTGCTTTGAAACTGGTGGAAGCAATCCGTCGCGATGGTCATCTTTCCGCCGATATTTATGCGGTAGGAGGGTTTGATCGCCCCGACACCGAATTACTCGAACCGGAAACTTACGGTATCTCTAAAGAAGATCTTGAACAGCTCCCGGCCGAATGGATCTGGCCTGAGGCTAACGTTAAACTCAATAATGCGTGGCAAGCGATCGAAACACTGAAAGAAAGGTATGCAGGTACGCTTTCCTTCGAATATGAACACGTGCATAACGAAAGGGAAAGGTCCTGGTTAAAGGAAAGAATCGAATCGGGTTCTTACAGTGTCAACCTGTCCACGGAAGAACGGAAGCAGCTTTTGTATCGCCTGATAGAAGTCGAGAATTTCGAACAGTTTCTCGGTAAAACTTTCGTGGCTCAGAAGAGGTTTTCCATCGAAGGCATGGATGCCATGGTACCTATGCTGGATAAAATCGTCCAGTCAGCAGCAGTCGACCATATTCAGCACGTTATGCTTGGAATGGCGCACCGCGGCCGTCTGAACGTACTGGCTCACGTACTTGGAAAACCTTATGAAAAAATCTTTTCGGAATTTAATCACTCCCCGGAAAAGGAACTTATGCCTTCGGAAGGATCACAGGGAATCAACTACGGATGGACCGGAGATGTGAAATATCATTTCGGTGCCAAACGAGAAGTGAAAAACGGGGATGACAGTCACGCCACGCGCGTAACGTTAAGCCATAACCCTTCTCACCTTGAGTTTGTAAATCCGGTAGTACAGGGCTTCACAAGAGCTGCTCAGGATTACCGGGAGGAGCGCGGTAATTCAGTAATTGATGAAGATGCGGCTCTTGGCGTGCTTATTCACGGAGATGCTGCTTTTATAGGGGAAGGTATCGTAGCCGAAACCTTAAACTTGAGTGACCTTGAAGGGTACCGTTCTGGAGGGACGGTGCATATTATTGCGAATAATCTTGTTGGCTTCACTACGAACCGGAAAGACGGAAGGTCCACCCGTTATGCCAGTGACCTGGCCAAAGGGTTTGAAATTCCTATCATGCACGTAAATGCTGACGATCCGGAAGCGTGCCTCTCCGCGATTGCTCTTGCATACGAATATCGCCAGACTTTCCATAAAGACGTATTAATCGATCTTGTCGGTTACCGGCGTTATGGTCATAACGAAATAGACGAGCCACGGGCTACCCAACCCCGTCTTTATAGTGAAATAGATGAACATCCTACCATCGCCAATGTGTACGGAGAGAATCTATTGAATCAGGGGGTTATCCAGGACGGAGAGCTTGATGAGTATAAAGAAAAAGCGACTTCGAACCTGAGAGACATTTATAACAGTATGAAAGAAGAAGAGACATACGAACCGGACGTCCAGGGTCGCCCGCAGGGAGTGGAACGGTCTCTCGAGGAGTTTGAAACCGTAGTGGACCTTGATCGTCTGAAAACGCTCAACAAGCAGATGCTTGAGCGCCCTGAAGGCTTCAATGGGTTCAAGAAACTCGAAAAAATCCTGAACAAACGTGAGAATATGCTTGAAGAAGGAAATAAAGTAGACTGGGCTACAGCAGAAGCACTGGCGTTTGCCTCTATTCTTGAAGAGGGACAGCCGATCCGGGTCACCGGACAGGATACAGAACGTGGAACGTTTGCTCACCGGCATATGGTTCTTCATGACGTAGAAACAGGGGAAACTTATTGCCCGCTGCACGGCATTGAACAGGCGAAAGCTTCGTTTGATATATTTAACAGTCCGCTGTCGGAAGCCGGAGTACTCGGTTTTGAATATGGGTACAGCGTACATTCCCAGGAGACTCTGGTCGTATGGGAAGCACAGTTCGGAGACTTTGCGAACGCAGGTCAGGTGATTTTTGATCAGTTTGTCTCTTCCGGACGTGCAAAGTGGAATGAACAGTCGAATATGGTATTCCTGCTTCCGCACGGTTATGAAGGGCAGGGACCTGAACACTCCAGTGCCCGTCTGGAACGGTTCCTGCAAATGTCAGCTGAAAACAACTGGACTGTCGCAAATGTGACATCTGCCGCCCAGTACTTCCATCTTCTCAGAAGGCAGTCGGCTATCAGCTGTAAAGAGGAAGAAAGGCCACTTGTGCTGATGACACCGAAAAGTCTGTTGCGTAATCAGCGCGTGGCTTCAGAAGCGAAAGAATTTACGGACAGCGGCTTCCACCCTCTTGTTCGTCAGCCCGGACTGACGAAGACGAAGAAAAAAGACAAATCTAAAGTGAAAACACTGCTTCTCGGAAGCGGTAAAATCATGGTGGATATCGAAGATCGTACTGAACAGGAAGAAAGTTCTTTTGAAACAATTGATGCGGTCCGCGTCGAACAGATTTATCCGTTCCCGGATCAGAAACTGAAAGAGATTATGAAGGAATATCCTAACTTGAAAGAACTCGTATGGGTACAGGAAGAACCGCAAAATATGGGAAGCTGGTATTTTGTCGAAGGCATTCTTTACAACCTGCTCGAGGAAGGTCAGATACACCGTTACGTGGGACGCCCTCATCGTGCATCACCTTCAGTGGGGGAACCTAATATTCATAAAACCGAACAGAACCGCATAATCAAGGAAGCTCTTCAAATCTCTAAAGGAGGCAACTCACAATGAAGGAAATAAAAGTACCAGAACTGGCAGAATCAATTACGGAGGGGACTATAGCCGAATGGCTCGTGAATAAAGGGGACCAGGTGGAAAAAGGCGATCCTGTTCTCGAGCTTGAAACCGACAAAGTCAACGTCGAGGTGAACGCGGATACCGGCGGTGTCATTACCGAACTCCTGAAAGAAGCAGGTGATGACGTAGAAGTCGGGGACGTAATTGCGAAAGTTGATGAAACCGGGGAAGCCTCCGGAAAAGAAGATGATTCTTCCGGGGAAGATGCTTCCGAAGAGAAAACAGAAGAGAAGCCAGACGAAGGCAAACAGGAAGCGAAAGAGGAGAAAACAGAAGATAAGAAAGAAGAAAAAGAAGACAAGAAAGAAAAATCTTCCGATGATGACTCGAAGAAAGAAGATATCATCGCTACCCCGGCTGCCCGCAAACGGGCCAGAGAACTTGGTATCGATTTAAGCGAGATTTCTGCACGTGACCCTTACGGCCGCGTACGTCCGGAAGATGTAGACGAACATGCAAATGGCAGTTCGAAAGAGGAGAAGAAACAGACTTCCAGCGGCTCGTCTTCCGATAAAAAAGAAAAAGAATCGAAAGAAGAGTTCAGTAAGCCGGTAGAGCGCGAGAAAATGTCCCGCCGCCGCCAGACTATTGCAAAACGTCTGGTGGAAGTCCAGCAGGAATCTGCGATGCTCACCACTTTCAACGAAGTGGATATGACCAATATCATGAACTTGCGTAAAGAACGGAAAGAAGCATTCCAGGATAAACATGGAGTGAAACTTGGGTTTATGTCCTTCTTTACGAAAGCTGCAGTTGGTGCCCTTAAAGAATTCCCGCTGCTTAATGCGGAAATCCAGGGCAAAGAAGTAGTGAAAAAGAAATTCTATGATATCGGAATGGCTGTTTCCACAGATGAAGGTCTGGTCGTCCCTGTCGTACGTGATGCGGATCGCGTCGGTTTCGCAGGCATCGAAAGCGAAATCATCCGTTTGGCTGAGATGGCCCGTAATAAAGAACTCGGTCTTGATGATCTTCAGGGCGGATCTTTCACGATCACAAACGGCGGTATTTTCGGTTCCATGCTTTCTACACCTATCCTGAACTCCCCACAGGTAGGGATTCTCGGGCTTCACAATATTGAAAAGCGTCCGAAAGTAATGCCGGACGATTCCATTGAAGCCAGACCGATGATGTATATTGCGCTTTCCTACGACCATCGTATCGTTGATGGTAAAGAAGCAGTGCAATTCCTTCGTCGTATTAAAGAAATGATTGAAGACCCATATGATCTTCTGCTCGAAGGTTAATAAAACAGCACTACAAAAAGGCGGCCGGTTTCAAAAGGCCGCCTTTTTGTATCTGAGAAACTTCTGTAATGGAAGAAGAGCGAGCGTCCTGCGAACGATACCAGAGAAAAATTGGTATAATAAAAAAAACGAAATCTCTGGAGGCTCCATAAATGATACAGGAAATTTTAGAATCCAATCAGTTTCTTTTTTTGATAGCACTGCTTCTGATTGTCAGTGTGGTAGTTACGAAATTTTCAAGCCGTCTCGGCGTGCCTTCACTGGTTTTATTTATAGCTGTAGGAATGATTGTTGGAAGTGACGGTCTTCAACTCGTGTATTTTAATAATGCCGAAGTTGCCCAGTTAATCGGGGTAATGGCTCTTGTAGTCATTTTGTTCGAGGGCGGTATGCAGACGGAGTGGCGGGAAATCAGACCGGTGGCCGCACCGTCTGTCATGCTTGCTACAGTCGGCGTGCTGATAACCACTGCCATTGTAGCTGTAACAGCGAAATACATTATCGATTTACCATGGCTCGAGGCCTTTCTGTTAGGGTCCATCGTAGGTTCCACGGATGCTGCAGCCGTATTCGCCGTGCTGAAAGGAAAAAACATCAAAGATAAAGTATCCTCCACGCTTGAAGCGGAATCGGGGACTAATGATCCTATGGCCGTCTTCCTGACGGTCACGTTCATACAACTTCTTTCTCTGGAGGAGTCCAACATTTGGACAGCCGTGGGTTCTTTTTTCTGGCAGATGGGTGCCGGTCTTCTGACAGGAATTATTATCGGATACGTGGCGAGCCTCTCCCTGAATAAAATAAACCTCGACTCAAGTGGTTTGTATCCGTTGTTTGCTTTGGGTTTTGCATTCCTCGCCTACAGTACGAGTTCACTTATTGAATCGAGCGGCCTGCTCGCAGTCTATGTAAGTGCTGTTGTAATCGGCCACGGTGAGCTCGCCTATCGATACTCCATTCTCCGTTTCCATGAAGGGTTCGGCTGGATGGCGCAGATTTTGATGTTCGTCCTGCTTGGGCTGTTTGTTTCCCCTTCCGAGGTGTTTACGGGCAGCGTTATGTGGAGCGGAGTGCTTACAGCATTCGTACTGATATTCATCGCCCGCCCTGCCGCGGTATTTTCGATGCTCGGCTTTTTCAGATTTTCGACTAAGGAAATGCTGTTTCTGTCGTGGGCGGGACTAAGAGGAGCTGTACCAATCGTACTGGCGATATTCCCTATGCTCGCAGGGATCGGTCACAGCCAGACTATTTTTAATATCGTTTTCTTCATTGTTCTGATTTCAGCTCTGCTGCAGGGTTCGACTATTATGCAGGTGGCAGAGAAATTCAAATTGGTTTCAGAGAGGAGAATCAATCCTATCCATTCTCTCGAGGTGATATCCATGGGGAAAGCGAACGTGGAGATGCTGGAATTTGAAGTAACAGACCAGAACCAGATCGCCGGGGAGACGCTTGAAGATTTATCTTTGCCTGACAGGGCTTTGATTAACGCTATTATAAGAGACGGGGATATGATTACCCCTTACGGTCAGACAACAATTATGCCGGGAGACACGTTGTACATTCTCGTAGCCCGGAAAGTGAAGAAACAGCTGAAGAAACGTCTGCAGGCTTTAAAAGAAAATTGAACATAAGTAAGAGCCAGGTGTAGAAGGGTACCTGGCTCGATTGCAGTGGTTATGATATTTGGGGTGAAGCGTTATGATATGATTCCGTATTTTATTATAAAGCAGGTCTTCAGCTTTGTAAACCCTTTCTCAGGAAATATAACCTTTTTCGTTAATGAGATTGTGAACGTGGACAGATTTCGTTAAAATGAAAACCATTAAAGGAGGCGATTGATTTGGTAAAGAACATTGGTTTTATAGGATGTGGCAGCATGGGGCAGGCAATGATCCAGGGGATGATCCGTTCCGGGAGCGTCTCTATCGATCAGATTTCTGCGACTGCAATAACCGAGGAGACTATCGATTTCGTAAGCGGGGAAATCGGTATACGGATTTCTGATGACAACAAACGTCTGGCTGCGGATAGTGATATCCTGTTCCTGGCTGTGAAACCTTATGTTTATCAGGGGGTAATCGAACAGATCAAATCGGAACTTTCTGAAGATACTATTATAGTTACAATCGCCCCCGGCATAAACTTAGAAACGATGAGGAAGTATCTTGGCAAAAACGTCAAGGTAATTCGCTCCATGCCTAACACACCTTCTTTAGTAGGGGAAGGGATGAGTGTATTGTGCCCTAATGAACTGGTTACAGAGACGGAACTGAATGCTGTTCTCGATCTTTATGAGAGCTTCGGGAAGGCGGAGGTTATTAAAGAAAATCTCATGGATGCTGTACCTGCCGTAAGCGGGTCTTCTCCGGCATTTGTCTATATGTTCATTGAAGCTATGGCCGATACGGCGGTACAACAGGGGTTTCCAAGAGATAAGGCCTATAAAATGGCTGCTCAGTCCGTGAGCGGAGCGGCAAAAATGATTCTTGAAACAGGAGAGCACCCGGGCAAACTGAAAGACGATGTTTGTACGCCCGGGGGAGTCACCATCGAGGGCGTCACCGCTCTTGAAAAACACGGTCTTCGCAAGGCTGTAATCGAAGCGATGAATGCTACGACAGAACGTTCCGGATATTTATCGAAACAGTAAACCCTGTTTTCGGCACCGGGGGAAAACAGAGTCTCCTGCTTTAAATAAACATTATAATTACTGTCTGAATTGTAGCTACTGTTTATTAAAGTGAAAAATATCTTTACAACAGGGGGTGGAGCGCATAAGATAATAGTGATAATGATTTTCAATTAAGGTCAGGAGTGAAGTAATGAAACGTTATGCAGTACTTATAAGCATGTTTGCTTTTGTTATATTTTTAGCGGCTTGCGGAGGAAATGAAGAGGATTCTTCCGGGGAATCGCAGGAGGATAAGAAAGAAACGCGAACGATTAAACATGAAATGGGCGAAACCGAAATTACAGGAACGCCGGAGAAAGTAGTGGCTCTGGAGTTTTCCTTTGTGGATAACCTTGCTTCTCTCGGTATCACCCCGGCGGGGATCGCAGATGATGAGGATCCGGAACGTATCATAGACCCTGTTAAAGAAAAAATAGGAGACTACACTTCGGTAGGTACGAGAAAGCAGCCTTCCCTCGAAGTGATCAGTTCTCTCCAGCCGGATTTGATCATAGCCGATTATGAAAGACATCAGGATATTTATGATCAGCTTTCGGAAATTGCACCGACGATTGTCCTGCCTTCCCTTTCAGCGGATTATGCAGGCATTATCGACAGTTTCGAAACGGTTGCAAAAGCTGTGGGGAAAGAGCAGAAGGGGGAGGAAGTTCTGAAAGAACATAAAAACAGAATGGAAGAACTCCGCTCTCAGGTCCCGGAAGACGAATCAAGGACAGTTTTACCTGCCGTAGTGGCCGACAGCGGCTATTTCGCTCACAATTTCGAATCATATACCGGCTCCCTTCTTGAATCCATCGGCCTCGAAAACGCGATTCAGAGTGGAGACGACAGATATAATAAAATAAACCTGGAACAAATCGTGGAAATCGACCCGGATGTGATGTTCCATATGGTGACCGGAGATAAGACAGTAGTGGACGAATGGAAAGAAAATGATCTGTATGGAAAAGTAAGTGCAGTAAAAGAAGATCAGGTGTACGAGGTGGATCGTAATATGTGGTCAAGATTCCGCGGATTGATCTCCTCCGAGAAAATTCTGGAAGACGCTATCGACCACTTATATGAGTGATTTCTGAAAGAACGGACGTTATACTCCGTTCTTTCTTGTTTTACACTAAGTTATTTACTCCGGTAACTCCGGATTACGATGAAGGAATCGAAACAGCTCGGTTCCTTTGCTATACTCGTATGCAGAGACACCTGTGGTATAAGGGTATGTTTGAATTTCATGTCTTCTCGAATAGGAAGGGTAGTTATGAAGAAGTCCAACTGTAAAATTATTATTACTGTACTTGCAGGTCTGCTGTTATTGACGGCTTCTGTTTATTTCAGTCTAAGTATAGGGGCTTACACTGTATCTATGTCGGATTTAATAGGAGGGGTGACGGGAGGATCATCGACCGAAGCTGCAGAAGTCGTACGAACATTAAGGCTTCCGAGGGCTCTCGTAGCTGTACTGATAGGAGCGGGTCTTGCAGTAGCCGGGGCCATCATGCAGGCGATGACGAATAACCCCTTGGCCTCTCCCCAGATTTTCGGTGTAAATGCCGGAGGATCTCTGCTCGTCGTACTCGCCGTCGTGCTGTTCCCTGACTTCTCTCCTTCCGAAATCGTTTATTTTGCCTTCATCGGTGCAGCCCTTGGAGGAGGTCTTGTGTTTTTTACAGCTTCCTCGGGAGGTATGACCCCCGTTAAACTGGCTCTTGCCGGAATTACCATTCATATGTTTCTTACCTCCCTGATCGAATCCGTAGTGATTTTTAACGAAACCTCCACTGAAGATGTATTATTCTGGCTGGCAGGAGGAGTGGACGGTACTGACTGGGGGGATGTACAGTTGCTCCTTGTATGGGTAGGATCAGGACTGGCAGCAGCCATGCTGTTATCTCCTTCCTTTACGATTATGAGTCTCGGCGAAGAAGTGGCGAGAGGGCTTGGACAGCGGGTTGTTTGGATGAGAATGGCCGCTTCACTCATTGTAGTACTTCTTGCGGGTGCAGCAGTGTCTATTGCAGGTCCTATAGGGTTTGTCGGTCTCATCATTCCTCACATCGCCCGGAAGCTCGTGGGTACCGATTACAAAATTGTGCTGCCGGTCTGTGCGCTGTTCGGGGGAATTCTTCTGTCTGTTTCGGACGTTCTGTCAAGGTTCATCGCCTTTCCGGCCGAATCCCCTGTAGGAATCGTTACGGCATTGATCGGTGCTCCCTTTTTCTTATATTTGGCACAAAAAGGAGGGCAGACAACATGAAGAACAGATCTCCTTTTCTTATCATCAGTGTACTGGCTGCGGGAGTTCTTGTTGCCGGTATCCTCTCCGCAGGGGTAGGAGCCGTTTATGTCTCACCTGCTGCCATCTTTAGCGGGGAGCAGTCATTTCTGTTCATGAACTTCAGAGTCCCCCGCCTTGTTATAGCACTGCTTGTCGGTGCCGGCCTGGGCATATCCGGCGCGATTTTACAGGCGGTTATCCGTAATCCGCTTGCTTCTCCTGACGTCATAGGTATTACGAAAGGGGCAGGCTTTGCAGCAGCGTCCACCATCATACTCTTTCCCGGGCTCCCTCCGCAGGCGGTACCGGTTGCGGCGTTTCTCGGTGCGGGGATCGTGACGGCAGGTCTTTACCTGTTCGCTTTTCGGCAACGGGTACAACCGGCTACGCTTGCGCTTGTGGGAATAGCTCTGGGGGCCATTTTTCAGGCCGGCATCCAGTTTTTGACCGTACGGTATCCGGTAGAGACGAATGCGGCCCTCGTATGGCTGACCGGAAGTCTGTGGGGTAAAGACTGGAGCGACATATGGATGCTCCTTCCCTGGATAATTATATTCTCCGGGATAGCGATGTTTCTTACCCGGAAAATGGACATTTTACAACTGGGGGATGACGTGGCTGAGGGCCTCGGGGAAAGTGTAAAAGCAGCACGCAATGTTCTTCTTCTTGTGTCCGTTGTGCTTGCAGGTGTGTCAGTGGCTATTGTAGGGACCCTCGGTTTCGTAGGGCTGGTAGCACCGCACATAGCGAGACAGCTGGTCGGGAATAAACATATCGTACTTTTGCCTGCCTCCGCACTGACGGGAATGATTCTTCTTCTAGTCGCCGACGGGCTCGGGAGGGGACTGGTCCCTCCTACGGAAATTCCTGCAGGGATTTTTACAGCTGTCATAGGAGCTCCATACTTTCTGTATCTTTTAAGAAAAATGCAGAAGACGTAAGTGAAATTAGAATATTTTTTCTATTTGCAGGATTCTTGCATGACGTCTGACAACCTGTTACAATCCATATGTAAGCGTTATATGAAAATGTTTTCACTGCTTTTTTTATAAAATATTAAGGGGGACGCATCTTTGGTCAGTTTTCTTCTGAGCTTGGCATCCATCGCTGTCGTGATCGGCATTGCTTTTTTAATGTCCAATGATAAGAAAAACATTAATTTCATCGGTGTCGGTACAATGCTTTTGGCTCAACTAGTTACTACGTTTTTCATGTTCCAGACTCCGTGGGGAGAAGCGCTCATCAAGGGAATTTCGGCGGTTTTCAACAAACTGATAGAGTTCGGGACAGAAGGGGTCAATTTTATTCTTGGAGGAGTGGCAGTCGAAGAAGGCGGTTCCGTATTTTTCTTCAACGTACTTCTGCTGATTGTATTTTTCTCGACTCTCCTTTCCGTTTTGACACATCTGAAAATTCTTCCGTTTATCATCAAATATCTTGGTTTAGGTCTTTCGTTTATTACACGTCTTCCGAAAGTAGAGTCGTTCAACGCGGTGAACAGTATCTTCTTCGGCCAGTCGGAAGCGATTATTGCAATCAAATCCCAGTTTCAGCGACTGAACAATAACCGCCTTTATATTGTCAGTGCTTCAGCGATGGGATCTGTTTCCGCCTCGATCGTCGGAGCTTATCTGAACATACTGCCTGAGCAGTTCGTACTTGTCGCTCTGCCTCTAAACATGTTCAGCGCATTGATTGTAGCTTCTATTATCGCACCGGTTAAGGTGCCGAAAGAAGAGGACGAGGTGGACATCCAGGATGTTTCTCAGTCCAAAAGTATTTTTGAAGCGATGGGGAACGGGGCGCTCGATGGCGGAAAGATTGCACTTATCGTCGGGGCCATGCTTATCGCCTTCATCGCTTCCCTCGAACTTGTGAACTATGCTATATCTGCCATATTTGCAGGCGTTACGTTACAGGAGATTCTTGGTTATATATTTGCTCCTATCGGGTTCCTTATGGGTATCCCAGCTTCTGAAACCGTACAATCGGGTGCGATTATGGGTACGAAGATCATTACAAACGAATTTGTCGCTATGCTTCAGTTCGAACAGATGCTTAGTGAAGTCTCCGATAAAACAGTGGGAGTCGTCACCGTCTTCCTTACCAGTTTCGCTAACTTCTCCTCCATAGGTATCATTGCAGGTACAGTGCAGGGAATTGATGCTAAAAAAGGTGCGGAAGTTTCCAGTTTCGGTATGAAACTCCTTATCGGTGCCACACTCGGCTCCATTCTTTCCGGTACGATGGCCGGTATATTCCTTTAAGACGAAAGACCTGACTGCTGCATTCAGCAGTCAGGTTTTTTTGTGTACAACTTTGCTTCGCTAATAAATTGTTTATTGTGAAAAAAAATAGGAAATACTGCGAGAAAGCCTTATTTAGGAAAAGGAGTGGAAATATGGAGGACTTTAAACTTTATATTGATGGACAATGGGTGGATACGGAAGAAAAAGCGGAAGTACTGGATAAATATTCGATGGAGCCGTATGCAAGTGTCCCACAGGCTTCCGAGAAAGAAGTCGACCAGGCTGTGAAAGCGGCAGAGGACGCCTATAATGAAGGTCCGCTCCCACCTTATGAACGCTTCAAAATATTGAAGAAGGTAAGCGAATTGATGCAGGAAAGAAAAGAAGATCTGGCCCTGACGATCACAAAGGAAGCCGGGAAGCCCCTGAAACAGGCACGGACAGAAATTGACCGTGCGACGCAGACGGTGGAATTATCAGCAGAAGAAGCGAAGCGTATCAGCGGAGAAGGTGTACCGGTGGAAGCATCTCCCGGGTCTGAGAATCGCATGGCTTTTACAATTAGAGTGCCGGTAGGGGTCGTAGGTGCGATAAGTCCTTTCAACTTCCCGATGAACCTCGTCTGTCACAAAATAGCTCCGGCGATTGCAGCGGGTAATGCGGTAGTACTTAAACCGGCCAGTAAAACCCCGGTGACCGCTCTTAAACTAGCTTCCCTGTTCCACGAGGCAGGTCTCAGGAAAGGCTTATTCAACGTTGTTATCGGATCGGGATCAACTGTAGGGAATCAGATGATGCAGGATGAGAGAATCTCCCTTTACACATTCACCGGAAGTTCCAAAGTCGGTCTGAAACTGAAACAGAATACAGGAATGAATAAACTCATTCTTGAACTTGGTAACAACTCTCCTGTCATTATTGATAAACATGCAGATATAGATAAAGCGGCTGAGAATACTGCCGCCAAAGGCTATGCTTTCGCGGGTCAGACGTGTATTTCGGTTCAGCGACTATACGTGCATGGAGAAGTGAAAAAAGAATTCGAAAATAAGTTTATCGAAGCTCTCAAGAAACTGAAAGTCGGAGATCCGAATGATCCGGATACCGATGTAGGTCCCATGATTGGCGAAAAGGAAGCCGAAGCAGCGGTAGAATGGATAGAAGAGGCGAAATCGGGTGGAGCGACTGTTCTCCATGGGGGTACAAGAAAAGGAGCACTTCTTGAACCTACTGTGCTCACGGACGTTGACGAATCGATGAAAGTTGTGAGTGAAGAGGTTTTTGCTCCAGTCGTAAGTATTTTATCCTTCTCTGACCTCAAAGAAGGTGTGAAAGAAGTGAATAAATCGAAATACGGTCTGCAAGGAGGAATCTTCACACAGAATGTCGACAACGCTTTCTATGCTGCAAGAAACGTGCAGGTAGGCGGATTTATGATAAATGATTCTTCCCAGTATCGTGTCGATCTGATGCCTTATGGAGGCGTGAAAGAAAGCGGCTGGGGTAAAGAAGGTCCTAAATATACTATCGAAGATATGACAGAAGAGCGTCTGGTCGTAATGAACCTTGACGATCCTTCCTGAAGTGTTTATCGAAAGCTGCCCCCCGGGCAGCTTTTTTATGTGGAAAATCGATGAGTGAGGGTTGTCTGTCGACTGTAATTTCTTTTTTGTATACGGTAAGATATGATTAAATGAGGGTGGCAGTGATGCGTGAATCAATCAGCAGTGCTGGGCTACGATTTTTAAAAAGAAGGGAAAGATACATATGAAAAGAATGCTGTTCACAGGCGGGGGGACCGCCGGGCACGTAATCGTGAATACGGCACTGATTCCTGCCGTACAGAAAAAAGGATACGACATTGATTATATAGGTTCGTACAATGGAATAGAGAAAGAACTGATAACACCTATGAAAGGAGTAGAGTACCACAGTATTTCGACAGGCAAGCTGAGAAGGTACATGTCGAAAGAAAATTTTAAAGATCCGTTCAAAGTGGCGAAGGGGACGTTTCAGGCGCTGTCGGTTTTAAAAAGAAAGAAACCGGGAGTCATTTTCTCGAAAGGCGGATTTGTCAGCGTACCTGTAGTACTTGCTGCCAAGCTCGCGCGAGTACCGGTTTTGATTCATGAATCGGACTACACCCCCGGACTTGCCAACAAATTGTCTTTTCCTTTTGCAGACAGAATTCTTACAACATTCCCGGAAACGATGAAGCATGTACCGGAGAAGAAGTCGGAATATATCGGCGCGATTATCCGGGAGGAACTTTTTCTCGGAGACGCCGATGCCGCCAGAGAGATGACCGGTTTCTCCGACGATAAACCTGTCCTTCTCGTAATGGGAGGGAGTACCGGATCCGAGACGATAAACACGGCTATACGGGACAACCTCGATCAGCTTCTTCTGAACTACAACATTATTCATCTGTGCGGAAAGGGCCACAGGGAGGAAGCTTATAACGTAAAAGGTTATATACAGTATGAGTACGTCAAAGATGAACTGAAGGATTTACTGAAACTGGCTGACCTCGTCGTCTCCCGCGCCGGGGCTAATGCAATTTTTGAATTCGTGGCATTGAAAAAACCTATGCTTCTCATCCCTCTCTCCCGCAAGGTGAGCAGGGGAGATCAGATTCTGAACGCCCAATCTTTTGAACGTCAGGGGTTTGCTCACAGTCTTGAAGAGGAACAGGTTACGAAGAAAAGCTTTCTGGAAGCCGTAAGAAAGCTGGACGAAGATCAGGAGCAGTTGAAAACACATATGGAAAAATATGAGGTGGAAAAATCGAAGGAGCATGTCATCGAGCTGCTGGAGCAGTATGAGAAAAGAAAGGGGTAAGTTATGACACATGCCTGTCGGTACTGCCAAAAACCGATCCGTGACCGGGATGAGCTCGTGACCGCCGCAAAATGGTTCAGTATACGTCCGTACCACTACATCTGTTACGATCAGGCGGCCCGGGAAGTAGAAAGGATCGGCGACAACGAAAAACCATTGAACAATATGCCGAACACTATTATCTCGATCATTATGCTGGCGGTCAGTATATTTTTTCTTGCCGGTTCAGCTCTTGGTTCTATCGGTGATCTGCTCGGAGTGCTGACTTTGTATCCACCATTGATGAGAATTCTTTCCTATGTGAGATATGAACATCCGCTTCCGGTATTTCTGGAAAACAAACGTTAGAAGGAGGAAGAAATGATGAATTTGGAATCCACAGTTACATTGTCAAATGGAGTGAAAATCCCTCAGCTGGGTCTGGGTGTTTATAAAGTGGCACAGGAAGAGGCGAAAGAAACTGTTTCCACAGCCCTTGATCTCGGATACCGCCATATCGACACTGCCTCTTTTTATGGAAATGAAAGGGAAGTGGGGAGTGCTATCGCAGAGTCGAATATCCCGAGAGAAGAGATTTTTGTAACGACGAAGGTGTGGAACGATGAGCAGGGTTACGCAGAAACGATTAAAGCTTTTGAGCGCAGCCTTGATAAATTACAAACGGATTATGTCGATTTATACCTCATTCACTGGCCGGTTCCCGGTAAATTTCAGGATACGTGGAAAGCTCTTGAAGACCTCTATAATCAGGGACGTGCGAGAGCGATAGGCGTCTGTAATTTCCAGGAACATCACCTGGAAAAACTGTTGGAGACGGCGGAAGTAATGCCGGTCGTCGACCAGGTGGAGTTTCACCCGCGCCTTTATCAGAAAGACCTGCTTGACTTCTGTTCTGCAAAAGATATAAAGCTGGAAGCGTGGGCTCCTCTCGGAAGAGCCAGATATTTGGATTCTCCCGTACTGCAATCATTGGCTGAGAAGCATAATAAAACGCCTGCTCAGATTATTATCCGCTGGGGGCTTCAGCACGGAATCGTCACTATTCCGAAATCCACCAGACGCAAACGTCAAAAAGAGAACGCCGACGTTTTCGATTTTGAACTAAGTCCCGAAGATATAAATGAAATTGATGAAATGGATCGGAATGAACGTCAGGGGAAACATCCGGATGAATTTCCATATGATTGACGTTCCCTGAACAATATAGCAGTTATACAAGACGCGTGGATCGAGATAGAATCGATCTGCGCGTCTGTTTTTATAGTAAAAGACGAAATATTTCCGGGGGAATAACCGGAAATGTTCAAAAGATGACTTCAGTGATAAAATTAACGTAAGAATCGAGGTGAGCCCGTGAGCTGGAGAGACGATGAGCAGATGGATGAAGATTTGAAAGAGAACCTGAATGAAGAAGAAATGGCAGAACTGATTGAAGAAGAAAATTCCTTCCCTCGCAAGGAACGTACAGAAAAAAGAAAAAACAGGAACCCTTTCTCGAAGTGGCTGATTATATTAATAGCTTTTTTCATGTTTTTAAGCGTAATCAGTGCCATTCCCCGTACGTTTTCCATCCCGGCTATAGACTTCCTTATTACTTCGGCCAAGTTATACACTGATGAAGACGTTCGTCAATACAAAGAATCTGTGGTAGTGGTGGAAGCGGGGGAAAAGAAAGGGACAGGCTTCTCTTA
Source organism: Salimicrobium jeotgali (assembly GCF_001685435.2). Classification (NCBI taxonomy): domain Bacteria; kingdom Bacillati; phylum Bacillota; class Bacilli; order Caryophanales; family Bacillaceae; genus Salimicrobium; species Salimicrobium jeotgali. Next base: position 1,971,038 of record NZ_CP011361.2, on the reverse strand, counting down.
CACGTCCGACGGGGAAATACTTACCAACCATCACGTAATAGAAGGGGAAAAAAGAATCTCGGTTTCTTTTGAAGAAGAAGGCCTTTATTCAGCGGAGGTCGTAGAAGAATATGAAAAAATAGACCTCGCTGTTCTGAAAGTATCAGGTAAGAACCTGCCTCATCTCGAACTTGCGGACCGGGCACAATTTCAGGGGGATCCGCCTATCCGATTTATCGGGAACCCGCTGCGGTTTATAAGGATTGCGAACGAAGGGGAAATCATAGGGATGAAAGAACTTGAGGGCTGGGAAGAAAAAGTGCTGGTGCTGGATGCCCCTGTGTACCGGGGGAATTCCGGGAGTCCGGTTATCAATGAGGAAGGGAAAGTCACAGGAATCGTATTTGCAACGTTGCAGACGGACGACCATGGAAAAGTGGGTCTGGCAGTCCCGGTGGATCATTTTCATGAAGTGAACAGATAATAGTCATTATTGTTTGCAACAGAATTTTAAAAAAATGTAATCAGTGTGTTCTCGCTTACACTCCCGTCGTTTAGTAAAATAGTTTCATCAAGTTGTGAATCGCACGACTTAGTAACGAATATACATTTGTTGAATCGATGAAACAATTCTAATAAAACGCTTCCACAGTATTAGTGGTTGTAACGAAAACATTTAACAGCCGGGGGTGAAGAAGGTTGAGCGTACATCTGTTTACGAATAAAGAGTCCGCCCTGGAGACACAGGTGACTGCGGCCCAGTTCGGGGATGAGGAGATAAGACATGAACTCATCTCCAAATATCAACCTTTCGTTGCCAAGTGTGTCTCGGAAGTGTGCAAGAAATATATCAGTCCTTCCCGGGATGATGAATTCAGCATAGGGCTTATAGCATTCAATGATGCGATCGATTCCTATGTCATAGATAAAGGTGCTGCTTTCCTTTCTTTTGCAAAGCTGGTCATCAAACGGAGGGTAATCGATTACATCCGTCAGCAGACCTCCCCTATAATAATGACTTCTATAAATAATCTGAATGACCAGGAAGAAAAAACGGAAAGCCCTGCTGAAGTACAGATTTCGAGAGAAAAATTCGAAGTGGAAACGGAAGCGTGGTACCGGAGAACGGAAATCGAAGAATTTCAGCAGCAGCTTCGTCATTTCCGTCTGTCTTTCAAGGAACTGACAGAAGTTGCCCCAAGACACAGAGATGCAAGAGAATCTGCCCTCAAAGTAGCGCATATAGTTTTTCATAACGAGGAGTTACGTACTAAAGTATTAAGTAAAGGCCGTTTGCCGATCAAAGAATTGAGTGACAAAGTCACTGTAAGTAAAAAGACGTTAGAGCGGAATCGCAAGTATATTATTTCTCTTGTGCTTATACTGTCAGGTGACTACGTATATCTGAAAGATTATCTGAAGGGGGTAGATGTGTGAAGAAGGGAGTAGTCCTTGAACATAAAGTACGTTCGACTATTGTGTTCACCAGCGAAGGCGAGTTTGTGAAAGCCAGGAAAATCCCTGATGCAAAAGTGGGGGAAGAAGCTTTTTACGAAAAGAAACCCGGCTTTTCACTCAACTGGATGCCTCCTAAAAAGTTCAGTGCTTTTGCGATTGTTCTGGCTTTTCTTCTCGCTTTTGTACCTGCTTATTTATGGTATGGAAATGATAAAACCTATGCTTACGTGAATATAGACATTAATCCGAGCTTCGAGGCGAAGATAAATCGGGAGCTTGAGGTTATCTCGTTGGAAGCTGCTGATGATGAAGCTCAGGTTATTATAAAAAACATGGAAGAATGGGAAGGGAAAAAGCTGGCTGCCGTAACTTCCCAGTTATGTGAAGCTGTCAACGGTGACGGTGCTTCCGGAGAAGAAAATGTACTTTTAGGTATTTCTTATTTAGCGGGGAAGGAAGAGCTGGATATCAGTAAAAAAGTAAAGCAATTTCTCGCTCAGGAAGAGGAAGCTTACGAGGCTGCTGTTTATACTGTTCCGTACAAGTGGAAGGAAGAAGCCGAAAAAGTCGGGAAGACTGTGAATTCTTTAGTTAATGAACGAATTACCGCAAGTGAAGAGGTTACTGAGATTGAAGATGATGTGAAAGATTTGATTCGGGTGTTTTTCGAGTCGAAGAAAGATTAAGCAGCTGTAGAGATGTTTCTCTGGAAGACGATTCGTATCGATGCATTAATACGTTCGTTATAATAGGAAAGAAGTAAAGAAGCAGCCAATAGAAGCAGTGTAATACTGCTTCTGCTGACTGCTTCTTTTGTTTAAGGACCGGATGCATATAGACTTACGGTCTTGGATAGTCCTGGGCTAATGGATGGATATGCATTTCGTCCACCTGCATATGTTTCGGGGCAGAAGCCATGTGCAGTAGTCCTGCAGCTACATCATCAGCTTTCAACCAGTCTTTTTTCTCCGGATCACCTTCTGTACCTCCGGCAAAATTCGTGTCCGTCATGCCGGGGTTAATCGTCCCGACCCGTATACCAAAAGGTTTTAATTCCTGAGCGACGGATCCCATAAAGCCCTGCACGGCATATTTGGTGGCAGTATACAATGACCCGTTCTCCGGTATCGAATAACGGGAGACATCGGAAGCTACAGTCAGAATGGTACCTGATTGCTGTTTTTTCATTTGTGGGATGACAGATTTAGTAGCGAGGAATACGCCCTGTACGTTCACCTCGAACATTTTTTTCCATTCTTCGAGCGTGATATCCTCCAGAGCCTGAAATTTTCCCACACCGGCATTGTTGATGAGGACGTCTACACGACCATACGTATTGATGGTGGAGTGGATGATCTGTTCCATCGCACCTTCCCTGGTGACATCGCTTACGAGAGCAATTACGTCATTGAAGCCGGCCTCTTCAAGAGATTTCTTCGTATCATATATATCTTCGGAGCTTCCGGTTACAGTGAGCCGCGCTCCGGCTTTGGCGAAATGGAAAGCTGCGGCCCGGCCTATACCGCGTGAAGCACCAGTGATTACAACGATTTCATTCTTCATATAAAGCTCCTCCTCTGCAGGTTGTAAGTTTGGATAGATGATGACCAGTTGAAGTGTCGCTTCACCTGGTTACGCTACTATTATTTTCGTCATTTTCCGGAAAAGAATCAACCCCTGACTGATCCCCCGGTAAAAGAGGGGATTCTTCCCTCCTATTTAACAGAATATCATATGATTGGAAATAACATGTTCAATTTCTTGAAAGAATAGCGTTCAGGTAAAGAAAGTTTTTTTCCTCCTGTGCTATAATGAATAAAGTTTGAACTGTAGGGAGAGATTCGCTTTGGCTATGAAAGAGAGGACCTGGTTAAGGCTGACGGTCGGTGGCATTTTTTTATTGGCATTTTTAATATTGCTGAGTATCGTCACTATGGAAACGGCTTCTGTGCAGAGAGTGTATGTTACCTTAAGTGAAGTGACGGGGGTAATGACTCTTGTTATGGCAGTTACTGCTGTAACAAAAGATGAGCGGAGAAAATGGATATTCATAGGAACTGCTTCTTTTCTTGTCACCTGGGCAATGCTTGCTGTTGCGTATGAAATCGGTCTTGGTAAAGATTCATCCGCCGGCTGGCTGTGGTTTTTTCTGTATTACGTAATAGCCCTGGTTACTATAATTATTCTGAAAAAAAGTGTACGGGAAACGCCGGGGAAAGAGCTGCTTTTCCCTGTTACTTTGCTTTTCTTTGCAGGAATCCAGCTTGTGTACGTTTTTACTGTACATATCTTTTGGAATCTTCCCTTCTGAGCAGGGGAACAACGAACAGATAAGACGATATGGACGGGTCCTCGTGGATCGTCCCTAAAGATTGACAGGAGGTTTATATATGAGTTTATACGATTGGATTCTGACAGGAAAAGAGTTCGTGGATAAGAATGACCTGAGTTATCCCTTCGAAGAAAGAGGCCTTCAGTTCGGTGATGGAGTGTACGAAGTTATCCGGATTTATGAGGGGGAATACTATCTTATCGACGAGCATGTTGAACGTCTTTACCGTTCTGCAGCAGCAATCAAAATAGACGTACCTTTTCAGAAACAGGAATTATACGCTCACTTGCATGAACTTCTGAATAAAAACAGTGTACGTAATGATGCAACGATGTATCTCCAGCTTACGAGAGGTTCAGCACCGAGGGACCACGCATTCCCCCTTAACACCGAAGCTAATCTGTATGCGTACGTGAAAGATTTCGCCCGCGACACTGACTCGCTGGAAGAAGGCGCCTCTGCCATTACCATGGAAGATATACGGTGGGAATGGTGTTATATAAAAAGCCTGAATCTGCTTCCGAACGTTCTCGCCAAGCAGAACGCCAAGGAACTGGGCGCAAAAGAAGCGATTCTTCATAAAGACGGAATGGTGACGGAAGGAAGTTCCTCAAATATTTACCTGGTGCGGGAAGGGAAGGTATATACCCACCCCGCAACGAAACGGATCCTGGGCGGATGCGTACGCATGAAAATAGAGGAATTCTGCAAGGAAGCGGACATTCCGTTTATAGAAGAAGCTTTCCGGATGGAAGACTTCGAAGGCGCGGACGAGGTATTTATGACGAGCAGTACTTCGGAGGTACAGCCCCTGACTAAGGTTGATGAGGTGACAATCGGCAAGGGCCGGCCTGGTCCGGTAACGAGGAAGCTGCAGGCTGCTTACGAAAAAGATGCGGGAATTACGGGAACGGCAGCGATTTTTTCAAAAGAATAATACTTTCAGAAAAGGCGGGAACACAATGAGTTATCATTCTATAGATGTTTCAAAGGAACAGCTTCGTACAATGGTGGCTTCCATGTTTCTTTCCACATGGATAGTCAATTATCCGAGACAGGAACTGAACGAAGAGTTCGAAGATGTGCGGAATCTTGTGCTGGCTGAATACTACAAAGATTCCATGCAGGAAGAAGTGGAATACCAGCCCCATGCGGACGTTTATGAGCTGAATCAGGAAACGGAAAATACGTGGATGGAACGCTACGTGCAGGAATATGATGAACATAGTTTCTGGGATCAGCTTATTGAAAAACTGAGCCAGAAAGAAATGATCGATGCCTTCGGGGAGGAAATAATGAATCGCCCGCTGAAGGAAGAAGAAGTGGAAAAACAATTAGAAATAGAAGCGAAAGTGGAAGAGAAACTGGAGAAGAACGGGTTATGGGCTTTAACGTGGGAAGATTGATGACATAAAGTCCGACAAAGCGGGTGACAAAGATGTGAAAAAATTCTTTTCACCCGCACTACTTTCGTGTAGAATATATTTTGGTCCCGAATCTTATTTTTGCTGCAACGTACTGAAAGAACGGTTTCAAACTTATCGTACGAAAGATGAATAAGTTCACATACTACAATTACAGGAGGTAATTTTATGAAAAAAGGGTTTTTATTATTCCTATTGTTGGGAACGCTTTCTCTTGTGCTGGCTGCTTGTGGCGGCGGTACTTCGAGTAGCGACGAAGGAAGTTCCGATAACGGTGAAGGTGGCGAAAGCGGAGATACAGAGTTCGTGCAGATCCTCACAGGCGGAACGCAGGGTACATATTACCCGCTTGGAGGAGCATTTGCGAATATCCTGACCAGTGAAATAGATAATCTGGAAGCAAACGCTACGTCTACAGGGGCTTCCGTGGAAAATATGAAATCCATGCGTGACGGCGACGGCCAGCTCGCATTCACTCAGACAGACATCGCTTCTTACGCAAAGAACGGAGAAGTTATGTTTGATGAAAAGATTGAAAATCTTCAGGCTATCGGAACTCTTTACCCTGAAACTATCCAAATCGTAACGACGGCTGATACAGGAATAGAATCAGTAGAAGACCTTGAAGGCAAAGTTGTTTCCGTAGGGGCGGTCGGTTCCGGAACTCATGCGAACGCAGAGAACATTCTGGACATTCACGGTCTTTCAATTGAAGACGATATCGAAGCCCGCGACCTTGCTTTCGATGACTCTACGTCCGGAATCCAGGATGGGACGATTGATGCGGCATTCATTACATCCGGTACACCGACGGGTGCCGTAGAAAGTCTGGCAGCTACTTCCGATGTCAACATCGTTCCTGTGGAACAGGATAAAGTCAAAGAACTGATTGACGAGTACGGGTACTATGCTCAAGACGAAATTCCTGAAGGTACTTACGGACTTGAAAAAGCGGTAAGCACGGTAGCTGTTCAGGCTATGCTTGTAACTGATTCCAACTTAAGTGAAGATCTCGTCTATAATATGACAAAAGCTATTTTCGAAAACACAGATCAGGTTCAGCATGCCAAAGGGGAGCAGATTACTGCCGAGAGTGCTCAGGAAGGTGTAGGTATCGATCTTCACCCCGGAGCGAAAAAATATTTTGATGAACAGTAAGAAAAGCCTATAGCAGGGAAAAGGAAAGGGACTGTCAGACAGGATACTGTCCGGCACAGTCCCTTTTCGTCTCTGACAAGAGGACAGGGATACTATGAAAAAATGGATAGTCGCAGTGCTGACTGTCTTGGCAGTCGGTATCCTGCTGGCCTGGATATTCATTCCTTGCCGCTACGTACTTACTGTAACTACGATGCCCGGGGAAGAAAGAGTATATTTTTTGCCTGTATCCGAAAACGATCATTTTCAGCTTCAATTCATCCACTCTGTTCACTTGTCCAGGGTGGTGGAAGAGTATGAAATGAAAGGCCGTTCTTTAAAGCCGGTCCGGCTTATATACGAGGACACGGCGATCGGCATGCCTTCCAATGCAGGGGAAGGGGAGTCGTTTGAAATGAAGAACGGGAAATATTACATCACAAATCTTCAGGGTTCGCATTCCAGTTTAGACCTGAACATAGGTCAGGTGAAGGCGGAACATACTATTAACTATCATGATAATTCTTATTTACTTAAAGATTCCATTGAGGCGGGAAGCTGGGTGCGTATCGCCCCTGCATACGTCTCTAATCTGGAAGTGTGGAGAGGAGTGAAGCTGCAATGAGTGAAACTAACGAATCAGTGGAAAAACAGAAAGAAGTTATGGAAAAGTACGACCCCGAGTCCGGCGTCCGGGAACTCACCGGGAAGATAGCTAAAATAGTATTTATTTTACTACTTTCTTTTTCCGTATTTCAGTTACTTACATCCACCGTCTACCAGGTGCAGGCTCAGATTCTCCGTTCTGTACACGTAGGCTTCGGTCTTGTACTGATTTTTCTGTTGTACCCCGCTACTAAGAAGAATAGAAGCAAAGGGAAAATTGCGTGGTACGATATAGGCCTCGCCATTCTCGGAGGCGGAGTAGGTTTATACTGGCCGCTGTTTTATGAAGATATCGTCCTCCGGGCCGGCGACATGACCCAGCTTGATTTTTACGTGGGAGCTTTGGCGATAGTGCTTGTGCTTGAAGCGACGAGGAGAGCCGTGGGTATACCTATTACGGTTATTGCGGCACTTTTCCTCGCTTACGCGTACTGGGGTCGCCAGATGCCGAGTTTTCTCGTACACAGAGGGGTGGACCTCGATAATCTCGTGCAGTCCATGTTCTTTACTACAGAGGGTATTCTCGGTACACCAATCGCCGTCTCCTCCACGTTCATCTTTTTATTCCTGTTGTTCGGTGCTTTCCTCGTCAAGACGGGAGTAGGTCAGTATTTCAATGACCTGGCTGTTGCTCTGGCAGGTAAAAGAACGGGGGGGCCTGCGAAAGTTGCGATTTTCTCCAGTGCCCTGCAGGGGACGATAAGCGGAAGTTCCGTGGCGAACGTGGTTACGTCCGGATCTTTCACTATCCCGATGATGAAAAAACTCGGGTACCGCCGGGAATTTGCCGGGGGAGTGGAAGCGGCTGCTTCGACAGGAGGACAGCTCATGCCTCCGATAATGGGTGCAGCGGCTTTCCTTATGATCGAATTTATCGGAATCGACTACTGGTCGATTGCTAAAGCGGCTCTCATACCAGCAATTCTGTATTTTACAGGTATCTGGATTATGACCCACTTCGAAGCTAAAAGAACGGGTCTGAGCGGCTTGCCGGATGAAGATATTCCGGATAAAAAAGAAGTGCTGAAAAAGCTTTACCTGCTACTGCCGATTGTGGCTATCGTCGTCTTTCTGGCAAGCGGGGTAAGCGTTATGCGTTCCGCCCTTTACGGCATACTGACTGTCATACTGGTAGGTCTGCTGCGGGAGGAGAAATTCAGGAAGATTTACGTCGCTACCTTTGCCGCAGGCTTTGTCGGTTTCGGCATTTACGGCTTTCTGCAAGGCGGATTCTCTATCCTTGACTCCATTATTGCCGGCACGCTCGTAACGATTATAGTGAGCTACCTTTTCGACGGAAATCTCAAGGATACGATTGATGCTCTTGTAAGTGGTGCCAGAACGGCTCTTGGAGTTGTAGCGGCCACGGCGGCGGCAGGTATTATCGTAGGAGTGGTAACGAAAACGGGACTCGGGCTGAAACTTGCCAACAGTCTTGTCACTCTTGCGGACGGTCAGATTCTGATTACGCTTTTCTTTACGATGATTGCCGCTATTATACTTGGTATGGGCTCGCCGACAACGGCTAACTATGTCATCACCTCCACCATTGCAGCTCCGGCTGTCATTCTTCTTGGGGTGCAGGATCTGGCAGCTCACCTGTTCGTTTTCTACTTCGGCATTATAGCGGATATCACTCCGCCTGTAGCGCTTGCGGCGTTCGCAGCTTCCGGTGTTGCGTCTTCCGAACCGATACGAACCGGGCTGAACGCAGCGAAGCTTGCCATTGCCGCATTCATCATCCCGTACATGTTCGTACTTTCACCGGAACTGTTGATGATCGACACGAACGTCGGGGAAGTATCATGGATTCTGTTCACAGCCATAACCGGAATGATGGCTATAGGCGCCGGGCTGGTCGGATACTGGTTCAGAAAAGTGGAATGGTACGAACGGATACCGGCAGTTCTCGGAGGACTCACACTCATTTATCCGGGACTTTGGAGCGACATTATCGGGTTGAGCATATTTGCTATCCTGCTTGCCCTTCAATTCCTGGTTAAAAAAGACGGACTTGGCGTACCGGTTGTGAAAACGACCCGTCAGGACGCTTGAACGTAAGCAGGTGAAATGAAACAAAAAAAGCAAGAGGCGACAGAAATTATTCTGCGTCTCTTGCTTTTTGTGCATCGGACCATAGAAAAGCGACAGGTCGTGCCAAAGGGAAAGTCCATTGGATAAGGGGGCCGAGCAGGAAGACGACCATTACAGTGCCGATTCCGACCGGGCCGCCGAGAAAATAACCGGTGAGGGCCATAGCCCCTTCCATCAGATTACGAACGACCCCTTTGGACTGGTTCGTCCGATTGTTCATCACCATCATGAAATGGTCCAGCGGGATTCTCGGGAACGGTGTACGTAAGTAAAAGGAGATTCCTACGGCCGTGGCAAGGATACCCAGTGCAAAGATACCGGCCTGGGAGTACCAGGCATCAGGGTTTACGTTTTCCAAAGTTCCATAAAGGAAAAAGTCCAGTGTACGCCCACGGATAATACTCGGTATCAGGGATTCATATTGAGGACGTTTCTTTTCTAAAATCGCATTGACGATTAAAAGAATAGTGAATGCGATAATCATAAACGTTCCAACAGTGACGGGGGTATGATACGATAAACCTACAGCTATGCTGTCGCCGGGACCGGCCCCGAGGTTTGATTTAATGATGAGGGCAAGACCGAGACTCGAGACGAGCAGACCGGCCGAATATATGAGAGCTAATAACAAGTAAACCATAGAAGACTCCTTTAACATAAGCTGATAATAGCATACTTATTTGAAGGAAGATTGTAAAGAAAAGAGGGAAAAACTGTGAAATTCATTATTATTACAGGGGACTCGAAAGGTCTTGGAGAAGCAGTGGCAAAACGATGGATGGAAGATGGGGTGTCGGTGATCGGCATTTCACGCACGTATAACGGAACGTTAAAAGAAACTGCCGACAGCTGCGGGGTCTCCTATCGTCATTACGAATGTGATCTTACAGATGAAGCGGCTACGAATAATACGCTTGCGGCAGTCCACAATTATCTGCAGAGAGAAGATGTGGAAGCACTTACGCTTCTTAATAATGCAGGGATGGTGGGGCCGATTGAAAAAGTCGGAGCTCTTGATATACCAGCCGTAGATCGGCACATACGTTTGAACGTTTCCGTACCTGTTCTGCTTGCCAATTACATACTTGGATTGGCGAATGAGTGGGAAGTGCCTTTAACACTTGTGAATATCACCTCAGGAGCAGCCGGGAAGACGACGGAAGGCTGGAGCGTGTACAGTGCCGGAAAAGCCGCTATTGATCGATTTACTGCCGTTACGGCCAAAGAACAGGAACAGAAGAGTCATACGATCCTCGCATACAGCCCCGGAGTAATGGATACGGATATGCAGGAAGAAATACGTTCTGCATCCGAGGATTCATTTAAAGATGTAGAAAAGTTCCGGGAACTGAAAGAGAAGGGTGAATTGACTTCTCCTGAACGGGTGGCTGAAGTTCTCCGTAATCTCCTTAAAGAGGAACCGGTACAAAATGGCAAAGTCTATAAACTCTATGATTACATTGATAAATATTAAAAAGAATTCAAAGAAACAATAAAACAGAGACAAAAGACCGGACATTGGATTGTCCGGTCTTTTGTCTCTGTTACTTCCGCAAGGATAAAAGAACATCGTACAGCTTTTCCGGGGGCCACAGCCTGCCGGGATCAGGAAGACCTGAATGCTTTCTTTTCTTCCTGCCGGGCGAGCTGTTTTTTATCTATATGGTTATTTTTCAGGAACATATAGAACGAAGCGCTGAATATAATGACGTAGCCGATAACGCTCCATAATGTAGGAATCTGTCCGAACAGTACAATGCTGAGCAGGGCGGAATATACCACAGTGGAGTAGAAGAATATAGAAATTTCACTGGCCGGGGCGAATTTGTAGGCCAGCGTAACTCCGAATTGGCCCACCGTTGCGAATGCGCCGGCAAGTAAAAGAAAAATCCACTGTTGTACACTCATCGGTTCGTAAAAGAATATTGTAAAAGGGAGAAGCAGCACAGTAGTAAAGAAGGAGAAGTAGAAGACTACCGTATAATGTTTCTCCTTATTTCCGAGTACCCGCAGCATAGTATAAGCTCCGGCAGCAAAAACCGCTCCCAGCACCCCGATAATGTAAGGAAGGACCTGGACAGAAAACTCCGGCTGGATGATGAACAGCGTTCCCAGGAAAGCGATGATAATAGAAACAATCTGATACCTCCGTGCATGTTCCTTAAGAAAGATGCCGGAGAAAATAATAAGAATGAACGGACTCAGTTTGTTCAGCATTTCCGCATCGGAAAGGACGAGATTATCGATAGCGTAGAAATTCATTACAATCCCTACTGATCCAAGTGAGGAGCGGGAAAGAAGCAGTTTCTGGTTCTCCCGCTTTCCGAAAATCCTGTCTTTGTGCTTGAGCACGAATCCAAGTGTTATGGCAGCTGCCACTATATTTCGGAAGAAAGCTTTCTGCACAGTGGGGAGGTCCCCGGACAGTTTAACGAAAGCCCCCATCATAGAAAAACCGAGCGCTGATATAAGCAGTAACAATATCCCTTTATTCCGGTCAGACATAATTCTTCCTCCTCTTTCCTTAACCCTTTCCAAAAAAATTCACTTTCCCTATCCTATTATAAATAGAAGAGGAAAGGAAGAGATTTGCTTTAAGGATGTCAGTCTCTGTTTACGAAAGAAGGAAGGACTTTATGCTTCATTATTTTCCAACCTGTCCAGGCATACACAACGAAGCTCAGCAACCCGAAAAGAAAGGCTATTACGGGGTTCTTCATTACCGGTACCTTCCACATGAGGAGAAGTACCGGAATGGTAAATACTGCTGTCAGTATCAGCAGAAGCAGGTTGGTGAACCGGTGCTGAAATACTTCTTCTTCACTCTCCCATGCGAGTTTCGGTTCGTTCATGTCCAGAGCTGTAGCGATAATGGATATTGATAAGATCAGCACATAGGAAAGAACCAGCCAACCGGCCCAGAGAGGAAAAGGTAAAGAGAACACAAATCCGATGGTCAAAGCGAACAGAGTGAATGCTGAGGCAGGGATGATGAAAGCCACCAGCAGTTTACTTTTTAAAAGTTCGGTAAACGGAATCGGAAAAGACCGAAATTCATAAAGAGTTTTTCCTTCCCTGGAGAAAGAGCTGGTACCTGCTGTACTCGTAGCTCCGATAAGAGCGGAAAAAGCGAGCAGGAGAGGGAGGATGACGTTGGTCTCCAGCCCGGCTGCCCCTTCTGTCCAGGATGAAAAAGAACTGCCGCCGTCGACAAATGGAAAGATGAGTAGTAATAATGGAGCAAAGAACTGGTGACCGAGAATCTGGGTAACGTAAACGGGAGTACGCACAATCGTTTTGATGTCCCTGCGGGCGAGTGAGTGGAACATACTTTTCCTTCGGGCGACATTTCTTTTGGATGAAGAGGAACGCACCCCTTCACTCAGGCCGCGAACCCCTTTAAAATAGAGCGTATCACTGAAATAAAGAAATAAGAACGTCCCTGAGGCCGTCATGATAAGGAGGCCGGTAAGAGCAAGGATGCCGCTTACGCTGAAGGGGGAAGCGAGTGCCATGGCGGCAAGCTTTGCGTTTGGTACCCAGCCCGTCAGTGCGGCAAGAAGTTCACCGTCGCCGATCACGGCAGAAAGACTGCCGTCGTCCCCTGGAGAATCCTGTCTGACAAGCACGTTAACGGCCAGAATGAGCGCAAAAGAAAGCAGACCTCCGATTGCTTTGGCCCGGTCTTTATATCTGGATATGTTAATGAAACGCATGACGAACATGAGTAAAGAGCTCACGAGCAGAAACGGAAGAATAGGAAATATCGTCCATATAATAAAAGCGTAAAGAAAAAACAGAAACCCGCTTCCTGCCTGAAGCATGTACATAAGCAGAAAAGGAGCGGTTATGACAGTATTCCATACATAACCCCGCAGAAGTGGGGAAGCGGATTTCCCTATAATAATCTGAGAAGGCTTCAACGGCAGTGGTAGGTATCCCTCTATGCTGTCTGAAAGATAAAATGTATTTATAGCCGGTATGAAGGTGGTGACAATAAGAAGGCCAGTGGCAACAAGGAAAATCAGCCCCAGCAGTGCCGGCTCATTCCCGGAAACGGAAAGGATTGAGAACGTCTCCTTAAAAAGAGTGTACGTAAGATTGTAAACCAGTACAGCTATCGGTATAGCAAGTACGAAAAGGAGCACTCTGAGGGCACTGCCCTTTCCTTTTCGAAAAAATTCCATTTTAACGATGATGTTCATAAGGAGGTAAGCTTTATGCATCGTTCGTCAGCTCCAGAAATAGGCTTTCCAGGTTTCTTCCTTCCTGGAATTCCTGCCTCATATCACTCATTTCCCCCTGAAAGCGCAGGCTTCCCTCATCGATGATGGCCACTTCGTCACACAGCTGTTCCACGACTTCGAGTACGTGAGAGGAGAAAAAAACGATTTTTCCTGCGTCCGCCTGTTCTCTCATAAGTTCTTTCAGGGCATTTGCCGATTTCGGATCCAGTCCTGTGAGCGGCTCATCAAGAATCCATACATCCGGCTGGTGAATAAGCACTCCGAGCAGCACAACCTTCTGTCTCATTCCATGGGAATAAGTATGGAGCTTATCCTCCAGAGCTTCGTTTAGCTGAAGGAGAGAGGCATAGCGGGCGAGTCGCTCTTCTCTTACTTCTTCCGGGACATCATAAACATCGGCAATGAATTCCAGGTACTCTCTTCCTTTTAACCGCAGAAAGGAGTCGGACGTATCCGGGACGTAACCGAATTGTCGTTTAGCTTCGAGCGCGTCTTTTTCAATATCTTTTCCGTTAATGGAAATACTCCCCTCGTCTACAGGAAGTATACCGGTGATCATTTTAATCGTGGTGGATTTGCCTGCCCCGTTCGGTCCGAGGAACCCGAAGATCTTCCCTGGGGTCACCCGTAAATCAAGGTTATGTACAGCCGTTTTCCCGGCATATCGTTTAGTTACATTGTGTAATTCAAGCACGGAAAGCTCCTTTCTTTTTTACTGTAATACGAATTCAGGGTGTGACGGTTTCAATTCGAGTGCTGATATTATAATATAAGTAATGGAATAATTGTTCAAAACATAAAATGACGGATCGATACAGGAGAAAGGATGGAAAAGATGATTAAACGGAAAAGTAAAAGAGAAATTGAAAAGATGAAAGAAGCAGGAGAGCTTCTCGCTTCTGTCCACAAAGAATTGCGCTCCTTCATCAAACCGGGTGTAACTACCATGGAAATCGAGCAGTTCGTGGAACGCTACCTGGACAAGCATGGAGCCACCGGAGAACAAAAAGGCTACCAGGGTTATGAGTACACCACCTGTGCTAGTATCAACGACGAAATTTGTCACGGTTTTCCCAGAAAGGAAAAACTGGAAGAAGGGGACATCGTTACGGTGGACATGGTGGTCAAACTGAACGGATTCCTCGCTGATTCGGCGTGGACTCATCCCGTGGGTGAAATCAGCGAGGAAGCACGGAAACTTATGGATGTATCCAAAACTTCCCTATATAGAGGGATAGAAGCTGCGCAGGTCGGCAACCGCATCGGAGATATCGGCCACGCTATCCAGTCTTATGCGGAAGGGGAAGGATATTCCGTAGTCCGGGAGTTTACGGGCCACGGCATCGGAGAAACTATACACGAAGATCCTTATATACCGCACTTCGGTGAAGCGGGTAAAGGAGCCCGTCTGAAGGATGGTATGGTGATTACCATTGAACCGATGATCAACGTCGGCGACTGGCAGAGTAAAATGGATGATAATCAGTGGACCGCAAGAACGGTCGACGGGTCGCTATCGGCGCAATATGAACACACTATCGCAATTACAAAAGAAGGGCCGTTCATTCTTACGGCCCAGGAAGATGAGTAGTTCCCGGGTTTTGGGGGGCACATAAAGCGTACAGGGAGGACCTGTACGCTTTTATTATTCCAATAAAAAAGAAAACTGCTTCAGCAGCAGTTATTTTTGGACCCTGGAGGCCTGAGGGCCCCGGCGTCCTTCCTCTATTTCGAATGTAACCGGCTGTCCCTGCTTCAACGTTTTATACCCTTCTTCGTCAATCGCAGAAAAATGGACAAAAACCTCTTCGTTCCCGTCTTCAGTTTCGATAAAACCGAACCCTCTGTCATCGCTGAACCACTTTACGCGTCCTTTGATCATGACAAGCCCCCTTTATTCCGCTGAATTGTATTCAGTTTACCACTTTATGAGTATAAAAGGAATGCGGCCTTTCATTATTTTACAAAAACATAAAAAACGGAAGCCCCCCTGTCAGAAGACTTCCATTTTTGCTTCAGACTTTTTTGACAGGGTTTTGCCGGTGAAACCCGAAATAATTGTAAGAAGCGGGGAGAGGAGACAGAAAAAAGCGAACGGCAGATACTCAAGGACCGGTACGCCAAGCACCCCGGCCATAAATACTCCGCAGACACTCCAGGGAACGAGAGGATTGATCACCGTACCGGCGTCCTCCAGGGTACGGGATAGATTCTTTCTGGCAAGGCCGACTCTGTCATACACGTCCTGAAACGCTTCTCCGGTCAGCAGAATCGAAAGGTACTGTTCTCCGACCGTAACGTTGATTCCGATAGCTGTAAAAGCAGTGGCGATCGTAGCTGAACGCACGGATTGCAGCCCTTTCTGCGCACTTTGAAGAATGCTCGGTATTATCCCCGTAGTGAAGAAAAGACCGCCCAGAGCAAGGGCAAGGATGACGATGGAGATGGTGAAGAACATTCCGTTCATGCCGCCTCTTGAGAGCATATCTGTCAGCCCTTCGTTTTGCGTTTCAATCTCAAAACCGCTAAACCAGGAACTGAGTACTGCGCCCCACTCCATCGTTCCCCGTAAGCCTGCAATGACGGTCGCTATAACACTCGTGACCGAGAGAGAAACGAAAGCCGGACGTTTGGTAACAGTGAACAGGACGAGGACAGCGAGAGGAATCCAGGAACTCCAGTGGATCAGGCCGGTGCTTAACAGCCCTTCTTCAAAAGGAGATAAAGTGGCTCCGCGGCTGCTTCCCGGAGAAAGAAAAGCAAAAAGGATAAAAGTGATGATGAACGCCGGTACAGTAGTCCACATCATGTTTTTTATGTGATCGAACAGATCGACTTTCACTACGGTGGAGGACAGGTTGGTCGTATCGGACAGAGGAGACATTTTGTCTCCGAAAAAGGCACCCGAGACAATGGCACCGGCCATAACTGCCAAAGAAAGGTCAGTAGTCTGTGCAGCTCCCATAAAAGCTACCCCGACCGTAGCAGCTGTAGTGAACGAACTGCCGAGAGCCACGCCCGTAAAGGCGGTGATGGTAAATACTAAAGCGTAAATAAACGGACCGCCGGTCAGAGAGAAAGCGACGTTCATGAGGGCAGGAATAGTTCCGCTCGCCATCCAGCTGGCTATTAAAATACCGATAACGAAAAAGAGCAATACAGCCGGCATTCCGGATTGAGCTCCCTGTACCATCCCATGCTGTAATTGATCAAAGCGGAATTTCCTCACCGTGCCGTAGGCTAAAAGAATAAGAATCCCGATGAGAATAGGAGTGTGAGGAGTGCTTTCCAGACTGATAATGAAAAAACTGATGACTGAAATTATAAAAAGAAGGACAATGACGGACTCAGTCAGACCCGGTAATTTTTTAGGCTGTAAGTATAACACTGAAAAAACCTCCTGATGATTGATCGTTTGCTTTTATGCTTAGACGCTTTTGTGTATTGAAGTATATGAATTTACTATAGAGCAGGTGCGAAGCTGTGTCAACGAAGGAGAAAGAAAATGAGGAAAAGGAAAAATCACTCTAACTATTCACCCCGGATATAATGTATAATATTAGAAAATATTACTGAAATGGAGGGATGATGTGGCGGAGGTTAGTGAAAGAATCACCATTTCCGGCAGAGGAAAAATGTTCAGAAAAGGTTTCGTCGCCGGATCACCGATCATTTTTGGATACATACCTATTGCCCTTACTTACGGGGTGCTTGCTTATCAGTCGGGTCTTACTCTTTTTGAACTGACGTTCATGAGCGCGGCTGTGTTTGCCGGAGCCGCGCAATTTCTCGGAGTTTCGATGGTAGCGGCGGGGGTAAGCGCTGCAGAAATTATTATAGCCGTGTTCGTATTGAACTTCCGCCATTTTGTTATGAGTCTTTCTTTTGTAAACCAGATGAAAGCTCATGCGAAGAAGCGGAAACTTCCCCTAACATTATTTTTGACCGATGAAACATTTGCTATTTCTTCCATTCATAAGAAAGAAGCGAAAGGGCCTCACGCGTTCTGGTTCTACTTTGGAGTAATGCTGGCTGCATACAGCGCCTGGGTACTTGGTTCCCTTGCCGGAGGTCTTCTTGGCAATGTCATGCCGAAAGCACTCAGTGACAGCATGGGTATCGCTCTTTACGCTATGTTTATCGGGCTCCTCGTACCTTCATTGAAGAAATCCATAGCCGTCGGAGGTATAGCCGGGGCAGCCATGATTATCAACAGTACAGCTCAGTGGGCGGGACTTACTGCCGGATGGTCCATTGTTATAGGGACGATCCTTGGAGGATTGCTCGGTGTATTTCTCCTGCCCGATGAAGAGGAGGAAGAAGAATGATCCTTTGGATGATTTTAGGGATGAGTGCCGTTACTCTGGTGCCGAGATTCGCTCCGGTATTTATCATGGATAAACTTGACCTTCCCCTGTGGGGGAGAAGATGGCTTGCAGCTATCCCCTACGCAGCGCTCGGAGCGCTTATTATCCCGGGGATATTCACGGTGATAGACGGCAAGCCCTGGGCAGGCATGGCCGGCGGGGCGGCAGCCGTCCTTGCAGCCTGGCTGCGTGCCCCGATAATGGTCACGGTGCTGATTGCAATTATAACAGTACTTTTAATCAGCCATCTTTAACCGTGATATGGTTCCGTATGAATATGAGCGTAAGAAATGTGATGATTTTTTTCGAGAAGTATTTCTATCTCATCCGTAATATCATGGGCTTTCTGGACGGTGATGTCCGGAGATACGAGAATGATTACGTCGACGAGCGTTTCATTACCCTGGAGACGGGCTTTGACGTCAGCCACCTTGTTCACTTCGGGGTGGGACGAGATAGTCGATTTGATTTCATGAAGTTCATCTTCATCGAACCCGTCCGTTAACAGGTGAGTCGCGTCCGTGAAAATATCCCACGACGTTTTTAAAATAACGGCGCCGACGATGACAGCTGCAGCAGGATCCATCCAGAGCATGCCGGACATCGTACCGAAGATACCTACAGCGGCTCCGATACTGACGAGAGCGTCCGACCGGTTATCCTGGGCTGCGGCGTATAAAGCCCTGCTGCTTACCTGACGTGACAATCGGAGGTTAAAACGGTACACCCCGTACATAATGACCGCGCCTGCAACCGCTGTCCACCCTGTAAGCAGAGACGGCTCTCCGAACTGACGGTTGACAATCGTTTCACCTGCCCCAAAAAGTACTTGAATACCGATAGTAGCCATAATGAAGGCAGCAATCAGTGAAGAAATAGTCTCAGCCCTGGAGTGGCCGTAGTGATGATCGCTGTCCGGCGGTTTCCGGGAGATGCGCAGGCCGATCAGTACAGCCAATGAGGCAATGATGTCCGTTGTATTATTTAATCCGTCTGCACGCAGGGCATCGGACGAGCCGATTTGTGCCATGATCAGCTTTGATATCGATAATACGACATAAGCGATAATGCTGACCCAGGCACCTGTTTCCCCTTTTTTCCACTGGTTGTTTTCCATCGATTATCTCTCTCCTTACCATCCTTCTATCATAGCAAATATACCATATGCAGGCTAACAGTATTAAAGAAAGAAGAAGAGGCGAAATTGGAGCAATATTGCCAACAGGATAAAACTTAGGCAGGGAGAACAATTTGCGGTTGAGAAGTTCTTTAAATGAATAGTTTTAAACTGAGATAATTAGGTTATTGTAAGTAATGTGGTGGAAACAGTGCACAGCCTGCCGCACTGTTACCAACGAAAATATCGTTTGGGAGGTATTGTTGTTATGGCAATTAAGCTGGCTGTCATTTATTACAGTTCTACAGGTACGAACTATCAGATGGCTAAGTGGGCAAAAGAGGAAGCCGAGAAAGAAGGAGCGGAAGTTAAGCTCGTGCGTGCTCCCGAACTTGCTCCTATGGCTGCTATTGAAAAGAACCCTGCCTGGAAAGAACATTACGAAGCTACAAAAGACGTAGTCCCTGAAGCGAGAGTGGAAGATCTGGAATGGGCAGATGCGTTTGTTTTCAGTTCACCGACACGTTTCGGAAGCGTACCTGCACAACTGAAACAATTCTTTGATATGGCAGGGGGCCTATGGGCTCAAGGAAAACTTGTCAACAAAGTGGCTACAGCCATGTCTTCCGCTCAAAACCCTCACGGAGGACAGGAAGCGACTATTCTGAACATTTATACCACTATGTATCACTGGGGTGCTATCGTCGTACCTACAGGTTACTCGGACGATACGATTTTCGCAGCAGGCGGAAATCCTTATGGAACAAGTGTAAGTGTAGATGGCGAAGGCAATATGAAGGAAGATGTCGAAGGGGCGGTACGCCACCAGGCTAAACGTACCGTGCAGATTGCAGAAAAAATTAAACAGTAAAATAACCAGACAGTGCCGGCAGGAAAAGATTTCTGCCGGCCTTTTTATGTTTCAAAAGAGAGAAAGCGGGTATATTATAATTAAATATTCAGAAAATTGTTGCTAAATCATCTGTTATCTTGCATAATGGAAAAAAGGATTGAGGGGGTAATCTCATGAGGAAGCAAAAGAGTGTATACGTTCTTCGACGGTTCCCGGCATACAAAGGAAAAAATATTACTGCAAAACGAGAGTTGTCCTACGGTATTAAGCTGGCTTCCCGGTTATTTCTCGACCAGATGGTATATGAATTCAACAAAAACCGCCTGGATGCTGCTATAAACGAAGCTATTGATAACGATGACAGAGCTGCTTTCGAGCGACTAGCCGTACATTACCAGCCCTACACCTGGGAATAACATAAGTTCGGTCAACGAAAAGTGTACCTGCAACGAGTGGGTACGCTTTTTGTTATGCTTCAGAAGCGGTTATACACAAGAATGATTTTCATGATATAGTAGGTAAGGATATTTTTTACAAAAAGGTGGGTACATAAAATATGAAAAAAACTGTAGTGACGGCAATTATAGGCTTAGGACTTCTGCTTGCCGGTTGTGCCGGTGAAAATACTGCAGAAGAAAACGCAGCTGACCCGGAGGAATCCGTTGAGGAACAGACGGGCAAAAAAGGAAATGCAGAACAAAATGACAGTAGTGGCGATAGTCAGGCAGAAATCGGGAATAAAGAGGAAACGGCTCAGGACGACAGTGGTGAAAATGAAAGCAACGGAAACGGAGAGACAAGTGAGAGCCGGAAAACTTCAGAAGATGGAAGTATGATTGAAGTGGAAGAGCCTGAAAGAATCGATGTAATAGTTAATAAGCAGAGAAAGCTGCCGGAAGGGTACGAAACTCCGAACCTGACCGTGCCGGATGTTCCGTTCTCTTTTGAAGAGTTTCATCCGAAAAAACAGATGAGAAAAACAGCAGCTGCGGCTCTCGAAGAGTTGTTCCAGGCAGCAGAAGAGGACGGTTTGGAACCCGTCGCTGCTTCCGGCTACCGTTCTTATGAACGACAGAAAGCGATTTACGAAAATTCCGTAGCGGAAAATGGAAGAGAATATGCGAATCGTTATTCCGCTAAGCCGGGGACGAGCGAGCACCAGACCGGGCTTGCCATGGACGTAACGTCTGCTGAAATGGGTTTCGGACTTGATGAGTCTTTCGTAAACACAGAAGAAGGTCAGTGGCTGAAGGAAAATGCGCACCGTTTCGGCTTCGTCATTCGTTATCCCGAGGGCAAGTCGGATATCACCGGGTACGCCTATGAACCCTGGCATCTGCGTTTTGTAGGAAAAGAGCTGGCGGGTAAAGTGCACGCGGAGAATGTGACGCTTGAAGAATATTTTGGGCTGTATCCTGTCAATCAGTGATAATATGGATTTAAAAACTCCCGGGTTTCTCGCGTCCGGGAGTTTTTCTTTCGGTCAGAGTGCCAGTCCGACACGCTTATTTTTATAGTCGGGAGAAATTATTTCGCGGACGGCGACCTCCGCTACATCAGGGACCGGAGCTCTTTTACCGTTTTCGGGTAAATAATCAGCTTCTTCACGGAGAGGACCCCCCGATTCTTCATCCGGCAGGTAAGTCGGACAAAGAATCGTCCAGCTCCTGTCACTGTTTTCAAATTCCCGGTAAACTTTTTCATGCTCTTTTGCAGCGAACGTAATTCTCCGTTTCGACTCGTCTGTCTGATATCTCAGCTTACCTTCTTCCGTCCGGCTGTTCAAAATGCCCGCCGTACCAATCGTAACTATGCGAGGAATATTGTATTCCTTCATTATTTCGAGGCAGGTCGGAGTGAATTCCGATAACGTCGTTGTTTTATCGGTTCCAAGAGCACTGAACACCACGTCTGCATGTTCCAGAGTTTTCCGGAGGGTTTCCGGGTCCAGTACGTCCCCCTCGATACGGTTTATATCGTCATTGAGCAGACCGGAAGCTTTCTTGCTGTCTCTGACGAGAGCGGACACAGTGTGCTGCTCAGCAAGTTTATTTGCAACTCTGTGGCCTACTCTCCCTGTCGCTCCAAGTATTGCTATGTGCATATGTATTCCTCCTTCTTGTTCTATCATTCCCGATCCAAATGCAAATTAAGCGGTGTTCCAAGTTTTTGCGGAGTTTGCATCAAAAAGGTGATAGTTCGATTGAAAGTTGATACAATTAAATGGAACCATTTTAAGGAGGGATCATCAAGTGGAATATCGTATTGAAAAAGACACATTAGGGGAAATGAAAGTACCGAAAGATAAATACTGGGCGGCCCAGACGCAACGGAGTAAAGAAAATTTTCCGATCGGTGACGAAAAAATGCCGAAAGAAATCATTGAAGGATTCGCTATCCTGAAAAAAAGTGCAGCCCGCGCGAACGAAGAACTCGGTCTTCTGGAGAAAGACAAAGCGGATGCTATCGCATATGCAGCAGATAAAATTACGGCAGGCGAACTGGACGACCACTTTCCACTCGTCGTGTGGCAGACCGGAAGCGGAACGCAGTCCAACATGAACGTAAACGAAGTCATCGCATACGTCGGCAGTGAATGGCTTGAAAAAGAAGGAAAAGAAACCCGTCTTCATCCGAATGATGACGTGAATAAATCCCAGAGTTCCAACGACACGTATCCTACAGCGATGCACATTGCAGCTGTACGTAAAGTGGAAGATGTGCTGCTCCCGTCTTCGGAACAGTTAAAGAAGACATTGAAAGAAAAAATGGAAGCGTTTAACGACATCGTTAAAATCGGCCGGACTCACCTTCAGGATGCCACTCCTCTGACCCTTGGCCAGGAAATAAGCGGATGGCACAGAATGCTTGAGAAAACGGAAAAGATGCTGACTGAAAGCATTACATACGTAAAAGAACTGGCCATCGGGGGAACAGCGGTCGG
The DNA here is from genome assembly GCF_001685435.2 of Salimicrobium jeotgali. Classification (NCBI taxonomy): domain Bacteria; kingdom Bacillati; phylum Bacillota; class Bacilli; order Caryophanales; family Bacillaceae; genus Salimicrobium; species Salimicrobium jeotgali. The sequence continues at coordinate 1,948,420 of NZ_CP011361.2, read as the reverse complement.
CACAGGTCTGAACGCTCATGTGGACTTTTCCGAAAAAGTCGTTTCCTATATCAACAAGGATACGGGGAAAGATTTTATTTCGGCACCTAATAAATTTCATTCCCTTACCTCTCATGATGAACTTGTACATGCGCACGGAGCTGTAAAAGCACTGGCAGCGGATATGATGAAAATCGCCAATGACGTTCGCTGGCTCGGCAGTGGACCACGTTCGGGTATCGGGGAAATTACGATTCCGGCTAACGAGCCGGGGAGTTCCATAATGCCCGGAAAAGTCAACCCGACTCAAAGTGAGGCAGTAACGATGGTTGCAGCCCAGGTTATGGGTAACGATGCGACTATAGGTTTTGCAGCAAGTCAGGGTAACTTTGAGCTGAATGTCTTCAAACCGGTAATTGCCTATAACTTCCTGCAGTCGTCCCAACTTCTTGCAGACAGTATGAAGAGTTTCGACGAACGCTGTGTACAGGGACTGGAGCCGAATATGGAGAAAATCGAAGAGTATCTTCGCGATTCGCTCATGCTTGTAACAGCTCTTAACCCGCACATTGGATACGAAAATGCTGCGAAAATAGCGAAAACTGCTTTCGAAAAGAATCAGAATCTGAAAGAAACGGCAGTAGAGCTCGATTTACTGACAGAAGAGCAGTTTGAGGAATATGTTAAACCTGAAGAAATGACGAAACCGAACGCAAAATAAACGGGGGAATAGAGAATTACAGAAGCCTGAGAAGGGAGCGGTCCCTTCTCAGGTTTTTTTATAATGAATAATTCATATCTTTTTGAATAAACATTAATGATTATGGATAATTATTTCTTTTAATTATTAACAGAAACAGAAAGTTTATATTTTTTTAAAATAAAATGTCAACGTTTACAAAGTTGTCGTAACAGCGATCCATTAATTGGATAAAAATTAACCCGCGTGCAAAATTCCGTATTTTATACTATAATTATGCAACGCTACTGTAAGCAGAATTTTCTTAATCTTCAAAAATAAATAATCGTTCATCAGGAGGTTTTAAAACATGGAAAAAAGAGGCTACCCTGCTACCCAGGGGTTATACCATCCGGATTTTGAACACGAAGCCTGCGGTATCGGAATGATAGCGAACATAAACGGTTCGAAATCCCACGATATCGTAAATAACGCGGTCACCATTCTTTGTAACCTGGAACACCGCGGGGGACAGGGAGCGGATGTCAGTACAGGAGACGGCGCAGGAATTATGACCCAGATCCCCCATTCTTTCTTCGAGAAACAATGCGAAAAAGAGGATATATATTTACCGGAAGCCGGGAAATATGGCGTCGGGATGGTTTTTCTTCCGAGAGACCGCAATTCCCGGCAGGAAGCCAAAAAGATTTTTGAAGGACTGGTAGAGAAAGAAGGACAGAAATTCCTCGGGTGGAGGTCTGTGCCGATTAACGCTTCTTTCGTCGGGGATAATGCTAAAACGACCATGCCTTACATTTCACAACTGTTTATTGAACCGGATGATACTATCGAAAGTCGCATAGAATTTGAAAGGAAGCTTTACGTTATTCGGAAGCAGGCATTGAAAGCTTTGGAGAAAAACGATAAATTTAAAGAATTCTATATGTGCAGCCTATCCACGACCACTATCGTCTACAAAGGCATGTTGATCCCCGAACAGCTTGACTCTTTCTATATTGATTTGAATCACCCTACATTTAAAACTGCTTTCGCCATGGTCCACTCACGTTTCAGTACAAATACTTTCCCCTCGTGGAAAAGATCCCACCCGAATCGCTATACTATTCATAACGGGGAGTTCAATACGCTGCGCGGAAACGTCAACTGGATGCGGGCCCGCGAAAAAATGTCTCAATCGGAAGCATTCAACGAGGAAGAATTGAAAAAAGTTTTGCCCGTCATCGATGAAGACGGAAGCGATTCCTCGATGTTCGATAATGCTCTTGAATTTATGTATTTATCAGGAAGATCGCTGGCGCATTCCGCGATGATGATGATTCCTGAACCGTGGGCCAACGATGAGACGATCCACCCGAAGAAACGGGATTTTTATGAATACCATAGCACTCTTATGGAACCATGGGACGGTCCTGCGGCCGTCTGTTATACAGACGGCAGACAAATAGGGGCCTGCCTCGACCGGAACGGCCTTCGCCCGGCCAGATATTACGTTACCAAAGACGGAATGATTGTGCTCGGGTCCGAAGTGGGGGCGCTCGATATCTTTGCTGATGATATCGAATATAAAGGCCGTCTCCATCCCGGTAAGATGCTCCTGGTTGATCTTGAGGAGGGCCGGATTATTCCGGATGAAGAAGTGAAACTGGGCATAGCCGAAGAGAAACCATATGGAAAGTGGCTTGAGAATAACAAATACGACTTATCCGATTTTCCGGAAACTGAAGCCAGCGCGCCGCGAATTACCGGAGATAATCTAATCACATTGCAGCTGGCTTTCGGTTATACGACGGAGGAACTCAATAAAATTATAAAACCGCTGGTCCTTGACCGGAAGGATCCTGTAGGTTCGATGGGGTATGATTCTCCTCTCGCTGTCCTGTCGAAAAAACCACAGCTGCTCTACAACTATTTTAAACAGCTTTTTGCCCAGGTGACCAATCCGGCTATCGATGCCATAAGGGAGAAGGTTATTACGATGACGGAGACGACCATTGGGAAAGAAGGAAGCGTCGTAAATCCGAAGCCGGAAAGCTGCCGCCATCTGAAGCTCGACACCCCGGTACTGACAAACGAGCAGCTGGGAAAAATCGAAAATCAGGATATTGAAGGGTTTGAAAGCGGGAAGTTGTCCCTGCTCTTTGAAAAGAATGGCCAGGAACGCGAAATGGAAAAAGCTCTGGAACGGCTGTTCAAAGAAGCGGACAAAGAAGTGGAGAAAGGCACAACTTTCCTTATTTTGTCGGACAGGGGTGTGAACAGAGATTATGCAGCCATTCCGGCACTGCTTGCCGTTTCAGGAATGCACCATCATCTCATTCGCGAGGGTGTCCGTACTAAAGTCAGTTTAATACTTGAATCGGCAGAGCCTAGAGAAGTGCACCATTTCGCTACTCTGCTCGGGTACGGGGCGGAAGCTGTAAATCCTTATCTTTCTTATGAAACGCTCCGTGATCTGGTGGCGCGTGGGGAGATTCCGGATCGCAACTATGACCAGAGCGTTCGCGACTACGTGAGCAGTGTTACGGACGGAATCGTCAAAGTACTTTCCAAAATAGGTATATCTACTATTCAGAGTTACCGCGGTGCTCAGATTTTCGAAGCGGTAGGCATCAGTCCGGACGTGATAGATAAGTATTTCACTAGAACAGCCTCCCGGCTCGGGGGCATCGGACTGGAAACTATAGAGCAGGAAGTGTGTATGCGTCACGACCGGGGGTTCGAAGCCGAGCGGTCCCGGACGAAGATGCTGGACCCGGGAGATGAATTTCAGTACAGAATGAACGGGGAAGACCATCAGTACAACCCCCAGACTATTCATACCCTGCAACGGGCAGCAAGAACTAATGACTATAAACTGTTTAAGAAATACACGAAGATGCTCACCGATGAAACGAATAATCTGCAGTCGCTCCGCGGGCTCATTAAGTTCAAAGATCGTGCCTCAGTTCCTCTTAATGAAGTGGAGCCGGTGGAAGAGATCGTGAAACGGTTCAAAACAGGAGCGATTTCCTACGGTTCCATTTCACAGGAGGCCCATGAAGCTCTGGCTGTAGCCATGAACAAACTTGGAGGTCGAAGCAATACCGGAGAAGGCGGGGAATCACCTGACCGGTTCCATCCGAATAAAGACGGGACCTCAAGGCGCAGTGCCATTAAACAGGTGGCTTCCGGTCGTTTCGGGGTAACGAGTCACTATTTGGTGAATGCTGATGAAATTCAGATCAAAGTATCCCAAGGTGCCAAACCCGGAGAAGGGGGGCATCTGCCGGGTAAGAAAGTGTACCCGTGGATTGCGGAAGTAAGAGGGGCAACTCCCGGAGTGGAATTGATTTCTCCGCCCCCTCACCACGATATTTATTCGATCGAAGATTTAGCGGAACTGATTCATAACCTGAAAAACGCCAATCCGGAAGCCCGTATCAGTGTCAAACTGGTATCGGCCGTAGGGGTGGGAACGATAGCTGCAGGTGTGGCCAAGGGACGTGCGGATCTTGTACTGATCAGCGGCTATGACGGCGGCACGGGTGCCGCGCCCCGGACGAGTATCAAACATGCAGGAATGCCGTGGGAAATTGGAGTTGCAGAAACTCACCAGACTCTCCTCCTGGACGGACTCAGGGACCGGATTACGGTGGAGACAGATGGTAAATTGATGACGGGACGTGATGTCGTTACGGCCGCTCTGCTGGGGGCGGAAGAGTACGGATTTTCCACAGCTCCTCTCGTAGTTCTTGGGTGTATTATGATGCGCGTCTGTCACCTGGATACCTGTCCGGTCGGAGTTGCCACCCAAAATCCGGAGCTTCGAAAGAAATTTATAGGGGATGCTGATCACGTCGCGAATTTCATGCGTTTCATAGCAGAAGAGGCAAGAGAAATTATGGCAGAGCTCGGTTTCCGGACGGTGAACGAAATGATCGGTCGAAATGACGTTCTGGAAAGGAAAGCCGATGTGGATCACTGGAAAGCCAAAGATGTGGACTTATCAGCTCTTCTTTATCGTCCGGAGACAGGATCGAACGTCGGACATTATTCTCAGGTGGAGCAGGATCACGGACTCGAGAAGTCTCTTGATGTCCAGGAACTGATTCCTCTTTGTAAGGAAGCGATCGATAATGGAACACCGGTGAAAGGTACAGGATCGATACGTAACATCCACCGGGTTGCCGGAACGATACTCGGCAGTGAAATTTCGAAAAAATATGGAGAAGAAGGTCTTCCGGAAGATACAATTCAGCTGAAATTCAAAGGTTCGGCCGGTCAGAGTTTTGGAGCCTTCATTCCGAGAGGACTTACGATGCGCCTGGTCGGAGATGCAAATGATTACGTCGGAAAAGGTCTCTCCGGCGGGAAAATCATCGCTCACCCTTCCCCGCGTTCTACGTTCAAAGCGGAAGATAACATTATAGCTGGAAACGTCTGCTTTTATGGCGCTTCCGGAGGCGAAGCATATATCAGCGGGAAGGCGGGAGAACGCTTTGCTGTGCGTAACAGTGGAGCCCATCTCGTAGTCGAAGGTGTGGGTGATCATGGCTGTGAATATATGACAGGAGGAAGAGTAGCCATACTCGGGGAGACAGGGAGGAACTTTGCCGCAGGCATGTCCGGCGGAATAGCCTATGTACTGGACGAAGACGGAAGTTTCAGCACTAAACTTAATAAAGAGCTTGTACTTTCGGAACAGATACAGGAAGAGACAGAGAAGCAGGAACTTTATGAGATGATCGAAGCCCATGCAGGCTATACCCGGAGTGAGAAAGGGCAGCGGATTCTTGATAACTGGGAGGAAACACTTCCTAAATTCAAACGCGTCGTGCCAGTAGCATTTCTTGAAATGAGGAGCAGAATCGAAACATTCAGGAACGAAGGGAACGATAAATTCGAAGCGGAAATGAAAGCATTTGAAGCCAGCCAGAAAAAAGAAGAAGAACAACTGGAGACTGAACAGGAGGAGGCTAAAGATGGGCAAACCGACAGGGTTTATGGAGTATGAGCGCCGGGGGAGACCGGAACGGGACCCTAAGGAAAGGGTGAAGGACTGGGAGGACTACACGCTCCCCATGCCGGATGTAGAAGCACAACGGGAAGGGGCACGCTGCATGGACTGCGGTGTGCCTACCTGTCACACCGGCACCGAAATGGCTGGAGGGACCTCAGGATGTCCCGTCTATCACTATATTCCGGAATGGAACGATCTTGTATACCGGGGGCAGTGGAAAGAAGCACTGATGAAAGCTCACGAGCAGAACAACTTCCCTGAATTCACCGGTATCGCCTGTCCGGCTCCGTGTGAAGGGGCATGCGTGCTGGGTCTGAATGAGAATCCCGTAGCCATAAGATCGGTGGAGAGGTCCATCGTTGAGAAGGGTTTTGCTAACGGATGGATTACTGCGGAACCGCCCGAAAAGCGTACCGGTAAGAAAGTGGCAGTTGTAGGGTCCGGACCGGCGGGGTTAACCGTAGCCGACCAGCTGAACAAAGCGGGACATACAGTCACAGTATACGAGCGTGACGATCGTCCCGGCGGCCTGCTTACGTACGGCATACCGGAGATGAAACTATCGTATGAAGTGGTACTGCGCCGTGTAAAACTTATGGAAGAAGAAGGGGTGCGCTTTGTAACGAATGCAAATATAGGAAAGGACATACCTTCCCGCCAGCTGGAAGAGGAAAACGACGCCGTTGTATTATGCGGTGGCGCAGCTAACCACAGAAATATTGACGTAGAAGGACGTAACCTTGAAGGTGTACATTTTGCGATGGACTTTCTTCATGCAAATACCAGAAGTCTGCTGGACTCACATCACGAGAACGGAGAATACATCTCCGCCGAAGGAAAAAATGTAATTGTAATCGGAGGTGGTGATACCGGAACCGACTGTATCGCCACGTCCATGAGACATGATTGCAAGTCACTCGTGCAGTTCGATATATACGACAAGAAACCTGAGAATAGAGATGAAGCGGTAAACCCGTGGCCGCAATATCCGGTGATTCATCGTATCGAATACGGGCAAAAAGAAGCGGAGGCAGTTTTCGGAGATGACCCGAGAGCTTATGCCGTCCAGACTAAGAAGTTTGTCGGAGATGGAAATGGTCAAATTAAGGAAGTGCATACTATCAACGTTAAACTTAAATTCGATGAACAGGGGAACAAATATCGCGAAGAAATTCCTGGCACCGAGAAGGTCTGGCAGGCAGATCTCGTATTGCTGGCTATCGGTTTTACAGGACCTGAACAGGAACTGGTGGAAGAAATGGGGCTCGAAACGACCCGAAGAACGAATGTTAAAGCTGACCTTCATACGTACCTGACAAACAAAGAAGGAGTTTTTGCAGCAGGAGACATGCGGCGCGGACAAAGTCTGATCGTCTGGGCCATCAACGAAGGAAGAGCTGCTGCAGATGCCTGTGATAAATATCTGATGGAGGTGCCGGAGACAGTATAAGCCGTTCTTTTATTATCACTCTTGTATAACAGCCCCTCTCGGAAAGCGGAGAACATCTTCCGGTTTCCGAGAGGGGCTGTTTAGTATATCTTCTCTACTTTTTAAGTACTTATTCGGTGCAACCCTTTTTTGCGCCAAAATTCTGATACTTGTATTGACATTTTCATTAAAAAAGATATTATTGGTATAAATATACGATATAATTAATAAATATTCATATACAGAGGGGGAATTACAGTTTGGTACACGCAGGTATCGCCGGAGCTACCGGCTATGGTGGCGTAGAATTGTTCCGGCTTCTGGCCAATCATAAGGATATAAACAGTATAAGTCTTTATTCTTCTTCGGAGGCAGGTTCTCCGTACGCTTCTTTAATGCCTCAGCTGTCCGAGTGGTTCAGTGATGAGCTTAAACCTATAGAAACAGAACGGATGAAAGAGGAACTGGATGTACTGTTTCTCGTGACACCCGCAGGAGTATCCAGAGACCTGACCCCCTTGTTCCAGGGCAGCGGAGTAAAGGTGATTGATTTGTCGGGGGATTTACGTCTGCAGAACCCGGCGGATTATGAAAAGTGGTATAAAAAACCTCCTGCTCCCGGACAGTTACTGGACGAAGCGGTTTACGGTCTGTCGGAAACGAATGGCGAAAAGATAAGGGAGGCGGATATTCTCGCTAACCCCGGGTGTTATCCTACAGCAGTACTCCTTGGGCTTGCCCCTCTCGCCGACAGCGGGTTGCTGGAGAAAAAATCTCTCATTATAGATGCTAAATCCGGTATTTCGGGAGCAGGAAAGTCTCCGAACGAAAAGACAATTTATACGAATACAGAAGAGAACTTCAGAGTTTACAAAGTGAATGAACACCAGCACATACCTGAAATTGAGCAGCAGCTTAAGAGATGGAGCGGGAGATCGGAGGCAGTTTCGTTCACTCCCCATCTCGTACCCATGACGAGAGGTATTATGGCGACGATGTATGTCGATGTCTCATTGCATGAACATCCGGAATCGTGGATGGATCTTTACAGAACTTTTTATGCAAACAGTCCTTTCGTTCGGGTCAGGGATGAATTCCCGGCAACGAAAGATGTGTACGGCTCAAACTTCTGTGATATGCATGTGGAACTGGACGAGAGGACAGGTCGGTTAACGATAGTGTCCGTTATAGATAACCTCGTTAAAGGAGCTTCGGGTCAGGCGATACAAAACATGAATATTATGCTCGGATTCGAAGAGACGAGAGGTTTGAAGTTGTTTCCTTTATATCCATAAATAAAAAATAGAAAGGAGTTGGGAGGTTGATCGATACAGCGTTAAACGTAGAAAAGATAGAAAATGGAACAGTAGCCACGCCAAAAGGGTTCACAGCCGGAGGAGCCCATACAGGTTTAAGAAAAACGAGAAAAGACATGGGGGTGATTGTCAGTGATGTGCCGGCTGTCAGTACCGCCGTTTACACCCGGAGTCACTTTCAGGCTGCGCCATTACAGGTGACGAGAGAAAGTCTGGAAGATGGCATGCTTCAGGCAGTAGTCGTGAACAGTGCAGTAGCGAACGCCTGTACAGGTGCCCGGGGAGTGGCCAATGCGTTTCAGATGAGACGGTGGCTGGCAGAACGTCACGGCCTTCCGGAATCTTCGGTAGCCGTCTCTTCCACCGGTGTCATCGGGAAACAGCTGCCTATGGATATTATTAAAAAGGGCTGTTTTGAAGTAGACCCGGATTCGGAAGGAGGGGAAGACTTCGCTTCCTCGATTCTCACTACTGATAAGAAGACGAAATCTGTCTGTTATCGGGTGAAAATCGGGGAAAGCGTAGTAACTGTAGCCGGGACCTCGAAAGGCTCCGGAATGATCCATCCGAATATGGCGACGATGCTCGGGTTTTTGACGACGGACGCAGCTGTCGATCCGGAAGATTTCGACCGGCTTTTAAAATCTACTGTCAATCACTCCTTCAATCAGATTACCGTGGATGGGGAAACTTCGACAAATGACATGGTGCTGGCCATGGCGAACGGAGCGGCTAATAATGAAATTCTTCACGAAGGTCATGAAGACTGGGAACTTTTCGCAGGAGTCTTTTCGGAAGTCTGCTGTGACCTTGCTAAAAAAATAGCAGCAGACGGAGAGGGGGCGACCAAACTGGTGGAGGTTACCGTGAACGGCGCGGCAAGTGTGGGAGAAGCAAGAGAAGTAGCTAAAAAAATCGTAGGTTCCAGTCTCGTCAAAACGGCCATATATGGAGAAGATGGAAATTGGGGGCGGATTATCGGTGCGATGGGCCACAGCAGGGCAAGTTTCGATTCCGGAAAGTGTACCGTGGCGGTCGGGTCCTGTACCGTTTTTGAAAATGGGGAGGGCGTCGACTTTTCAGAGGAAGAAGTAGCTTCCTATCTGTCCCGGGATGAGGTGAAGATCACTGTAGATCTTTGCGCCGGTGACGCTTCCGGAACAGCATGGGGGTGTGACCTGACGTATGACTATGTCAAAATCAATGCCAGTTACCGGACATAAACCTCTGCTTGTCCTGAAGATAGGCGGTAGTATGATCGATGAACTGGAAAGCATTTTTCTTAAGAGTGTAGAAGAACTCAGGGATCGGTATCAATTTGTAATCGTTCACGGCGCAGGCCCCTCTATCTCCTCCGAACTGAAGGAACGAAAAATCGACGCTCCTTTCATACACGGACTGAGGAGGACGACGAAACCGGCTATGGAAGTTGTGGAAACAGTATTGGGAGAAGTGAAAAACCGGGAACTGGCAGACAGGTTTACGGAGGAAGGGATGAAGGCAGTGAGTATAAGAGGTTGTGATGGTGTGATTTCTGCCGAATTTCTGGATTTCTCTTCTTACGGGTACGTAGGGGGGATGCCCCGGATCGAAACGGGACTTCTGAAGGAACCTCTAGAGAGGTCTTTCCTTCCTGTCGTTTCTCCTCTTGCGCGGACAGGAAACGGGGAAATTGTGAACGTGAATGCCGACACCGCAGCTGCAGGAATTGCAAAAGCACTGAAAGCAGACAAACTTATTTTTGTAACGGATGTACCCGGTGTAATGGAGGGGGAAAGGATAATTCCGCACCTTTCCTCAGCAGACATCAGGCAGCTCATTGAAAGAGAGACGATTCATGGAGGAATGATACCTAAAGTGAGGGCGGCGGAAGAAGCGTTATCCGAAACATTGCGGGAAGCGGTGATCGTCAGCGGGAAAGAACCTATGTCAGTAAACGGGGAATGGAAAGGCACATTCATTACAAAAGAGGAAAAGGGGATGTTTCTGTGAGTTTGTTTCCGACTTATCCGCGTCTGCCGGTAACTTTGACGGATGCGGAAGGAACGATCGTAAGAGATGATGATAATAATGAATATCTTGATTTCACTTCCGGTATCGGAGTGAATAATCTTGGACACCGTCCGGTTGCAGTACAAAGGGCGATTGAAGAGCAGATGAACCGGCTGTGGCATGTATCGAATATTTTTCCGGTACCGGCTCAGAAGGAAGCGGCGGAAATTTTAACATCACACTCTTCCATGGATGCCGTATTTTTCTGCAACAGTGGAGCAGAAGCGAATGAAGCAGCTATTAAGCTGGCCAGAAAACATACAGGCAAAAATAAAGTAGTGACATTCGGTCAATCTTTCCACGGGCGCAGCTTTGCTACAATGGCGGCTACCGGACAGGAAAAGGTCAGGCAGGGGTTTGGCCGTATGCTCGAGCCTTTCGACTACGCAGTGTGGAATGATCAAGAAAGTGTGGAAAAGAACATAGACGAGACTACAGCAGCGTGTATGCTTGAGATTGTTCAGGGAGAAGGAGGAGTCCGTCCGGCAGAACAGAGTTTTCTGGAATTCGTTCAGGATATATGCAGATCACGGGGAGTGCTTCTTATCATTGATGAGATCCAGACGGGAGCCGGACGTACAGGAGAACTGTTCGCTTATGAGACAATGGGGCTCGATCCTGATATCATTACATCGGCTAAAGGGCTCGGCAGCGGTTTTCCGGTGGGAGCGATGCTGGGGAAGGCTTTTTTGAAGGATGATTTTAGTCCGGGAAGTCACGGGTCCACCTTTGGAGGGAACCCCCTCAGCGCCACGGCAGCCAGAGCTACTCTGGAAGAGATACTTAAAGAAGGATTTCTCAATGATGTAAAAGAAAAAGGGAAGTACATGAAAGAACAGCTGACCAAAATGGTTGCTGATATCGACGGAGTAAAAGAGGTGCGTGGACTCGGGCTCATGATAGGGGTCGAATGGGAGTATGAAGTAAAACCGATTATCGATGAGTTGCGGACCGAGGGCGTGCTCGTACTTCCGGCAGGTCCGGACGTGATACGTTTGCTTCCTCCCCTTACCGTGACGACGGCCCAGATTGATGCAGCACTTCGCATTCTGGACGAAGTATTTCACAGAAAAGCGTAGTGACGGATAAGAATTCTATAAAAAACAACAGCGCGCCCTGTCGTATTGGGGCAAAAAGCGCTGTTGTTAAGTGATTATCTGATGCGAAGCTCTGATTCCTTATCGAAGAAGTGAGCTTTATTCATATCCATGGCGATTTCTATAGTATCTCCACCTTTGACGTCGGAGCGGGAGTCCACCCGCGCCACGAATTCCTGATTACCTATTCTCGAGTAAAGATAGGACTCCGCTCCCATCAGTTCGGCAACTTCGATGTAAGCCTTGATTTTTTTATCACTGTTACTGTCGATAAAGAGCTGTTCGTCATGGAGTTCCTCCGGACGTATGCCGAGTACGACTTCTTTACCGACGTATCCCTGTTCGCGCAGTGTCTTCATCTTCCCTTCCGGAACGGCTACTTTCGCCTCATCGATTTCTATATGGTCCTCACCCAGTTTTCCGGTAAAGAAGTTCATCGCAGGAGAGCCGATGAACCCGCCGACAAACATGTTCTCCGGCCGGTCGTATACATCTTTCGGGGCTCCGACCTGCTGGATAACACCATCTTTCATAACTACCAGTCTGGTTGCCATCGTCATAGCCTCCGTCTGGTCATGCGTTACGTAAATAGTGGTCGTCTGCAGGCGCTGATGGAGCTTCTGGATTTCGGCACGCATTTGTACACGAAGTTTGGCGTCCAGGTTGGAGAGCGGTTCGTCCATGAGGAAGACTTTCGCATCCCGGACGATAGCGCGACCGAGAGCCACACGCTGGCGCTGACCGCCGGAGAGTGCTTTCGGTTTACGGTCGAGAAGAGATTCGAGCCCAAGAATGTCCGCAGCCCGTTTAACCCGTTCCTGGATCTCTTTTTTATCCATTTTACGAAGTTTCAGTCCGAATGCCATATTATCGTAAACGTTCATGTGCGGATAAAGGGCATAGTTCTGGAAAACCATTGCAATGTCCCGGTCTTTCGGTGCCACATCATTCATACGATTTTCATCAATCATAAAATCCCCGTCAGTAATGTCCTCTAGTCCTGCGATCATACGCAGAGTCGTCGACTTCCCGCACCCGGAGGGACCGACGAATACCACAAATTCCTTATCATTGATATGTAAATTAAAATCCTGTACGGCATGCACATTTCCGTCATAAACTTTTTGGATATTGTTCAAATTGATCTCAGCCATTATCATTACCCCCGTCATTTGAAATCGTTTTCTTTATAAGGACCAGTCTATCTCATCCGTACAATAAAGAAAACGGTTAACGTGCACAGGAAAATCAACGGCGTTTTGTGCACGTTGTCAGTAGCGTATGTAAAGAATAGAGAGATAAACGAGGACGCCTGCGTCGAACTGCCTGATGTCCATTCCGGTAAGTTCCGTGAATTTATCGATACGGTATTGCAGGCTGTTGCGGTGCATATATAACGTTTTGGCAGCGGCTGATGCATTCGCTCCGTGTTCAAGAAACACTTTGACGGTATCCAGAAGTTCCCCGTCGGATTCAGTGCCTTTCAGGAAATTGGATGCAAGGATTTCTCTGTTCTCTTCTTTTAAACTATCCATATAAAGATAAAGAGCCGTATTCAGAGGTGTGGCGAGTGCTCCCGGGAGATAGCGGGAGGCTGTTTCGGCCATCGTTTGAGAGAAGGTGAAATGGGTATGGACCGACCGGAACTCTTCATAGAATTCACTTACATAGAAACGGATTTTCATATCGAAGTCACTCATAAGTACATCCATCACTTCGTCGAAAGCGATGGTTTCCACCGGTCTCTCTGTCTGCTCCTCAATGATTACCCCGCCCCTTCCATCTGTCCAGATGATGGAAACAGGGAACGGAAAGAGCGCCTGGAAAGCTTCGTGGAGAGATTCCTGATCCACGGAATGAGGAGCGGTAAAGAAAATGAAGCGATAACGGTGAGGAGGCGTCTGGAAAGTTGCTTCTTCCCGCTGGAAAAGCAGACGTCTCCACTGGTCTTCCCTTAAAGAGATTCCCCGGTCGGCTTTCGGGAAAAGTTCAAGCAGGAGAGTATGCTCACGTTCCGGAACTTCTTCCCGCTTGAGGCCCACCGTCCCTTCGTCCGTATCGAACCAGTAATAGGAATCGTATGCGTGTACGGACACTTCTTCCGGTGTTGTATAATTGGAGTAAAGCTGTTTCAGCTGAGCTGCTTTCATAAAACATATCCTTTCTTTTGTATAATCCCGAGTGATGTAGTAGTATTAAAAGAAAATACCAGATTAGCAAGAGGAGGGGCTCCTTCATGGAAGATATAGAGAAGAAAAGTGAATATGATCAGGATGTGAAAAATCGCCTCAAAAGAGTGGAAGGGCAAATACGCGGCATTTTAAAAATGATGGATGAAGGAAAAGAATGTAAAGATGTTGTAACACAGCTATCTGCTGCCCGGTCGGCGATGGATCGTTCCCTAGCATATATTGTAGCAAAAAATTTGGAAACATGTATTCGTGATGCAGAGAACGAAGGAGAAAGTGCAGACGAAGTAATAGGCGAAGCTATACAAATGCTCGTGAAGAGCCGCTGAAACGCTCCGGTGTCCCGGTGCGTTTTTTTGGTTAAGAGGAACAAAACAGGGGCGTCCTTCCGTGGCTCGGCACACTTGGCATACCTTCGGGTCCCGCGAACTGATTGCACGTTTTTTACCGATTCGCTTATACTGAAAGAAACATAACCGGAAATGAGGATAATTATATGGATCCGATACTGTTTACAATTATGATGATCGGAATTGGAGCAATGATCGGGGGAGTGACGAACTCTCTCGCCATACGTATGTTGTTTCGTCCCTATCGTCCTGTATATATAGGCAAATTTCAAATACCGTTCACTCCGGGACTTATTCCCAAACGGCAAAGTGAACTGGCAAAACAACTGGGTGAAATGGTGGTGGAACACCTGGTGACTCCGAGCGGGCTCAGGAATAAGCTTTTGAACGAGACATTCAGGGAAACACTGCTAAGGGGAACCAGAAAAGAAGTGAACCGTTTCCTCGATTCAAAAATCACTCTGGGAGAACTCATTTCTCCCATGGCCCCGGAACTTACGAAAGAAAACGTGCACGGAGAACTTGAAAAACAGCTGGAGAAAACTATCAGCGGGTGGCTGGACAGAAGAAAAGACGTAAAAATAAAAGATATTGTGCCGGGAGAATGGGAAGAGAGGGGGATATTTCTTACAAAACGCGCAAGCATCTATGTACAGAGGAAAATAGCTTCGTATCTTGAAAGCCCGGACGGACGATATCGTGTAAAGGCTCTTATCAACGATTATTTTGAAAAACACGGGATGTTCGGCCAGCTCATGTCTTCTATTTTCAGCAGCAGAAACATAAGCGAACGGCTGCATGGCACTATGGTGAGATATGCAAACAAAGAAGAGACCAGACAGTGGATTGAAGACGTAATGGTGGAGGAGTATAAACATCTGATTGCTTTGAAAGTGGAAGATATTGAACAACACATCAGGCGTGAGGAGATAATCGCCTCATTTTCCGAAGCTTTGAGCAGTCTCGTACCTCTGGAGAGATACTGGGATAAACCGCTCTCCGAGATTCCGACCCCTGTGCGGGAGAGGATTACGGAAGATGGAGTGGCTTTTGTCGTTCCGAAAGCGATCGATTTTCTTTCGGTACAGATGGAAAGTGTCATTAAACATTTGCATCTGGAAGATATCGTGAAGGAACAGGTGGAAGCTTTCGAGGTATCACGCCTTGAAGATCTGGTGCTCGGAATTTCACGTCGCGAGTTCAAGATGATCACTTATCTCGGAGCTATGTTAGGGGGATTTGTAGGCCTTCTTCAAAGTGGTATCGTACTCCTCCTTGGAATATAAGTTTTTGCCTATACAGACGGAAACTCGTTTGTTATAGTAGGAAAAGAGTCAAATTTAGGAGGTTATTTTTCAATGGCTAATATTTATGATAATGCATATGAACTGGAAAAAGCACTACGTAACAGTGAAGAATTTACAGCACTTAAAGACGCTTATGACAAAGTGATGAGCGATGAATCTTCTAAACAGATGTTCGAAGATTTCCGTCAGACGCAAATGACGCTTCAACAGAAGCAGATGCAGGGAGAAGAAATCTCCGAAGAAGAAGTGGAAAAAGCGCAGAGCGTTGTACAACTTGTACAGCAGCATCCTGATATTTCCAAGCTGATGGAAGAAGAGCAGCGTTTGAACACGGTCATCAATGAGGTAAGCCAGATCATTACGAAACCTCTTGAAGATCTTTACGGTACCCAGGATCAGGAAGAACAGTAAAAAGTCGCCTTCGGGCGGCTTTTTTTTATGCCAAGAAAAGGGTGCGTATATTGTTAAAAGGAAAGTCGGAATTTTCGTCGAAATGTATAATACAGGAAGGTATGTAAAGAATTAAAAAGGGGGAAACACATTGAATTATTTCCGTTTAGAACAGCACGACTCTTTTGTACACGTTCAATTGGCACGTCCCGACAAATACAATGCATTGAATGCACCGATGCTTAAGGAGTTCAGGGAAGTGCTAGAGGAAGTGAGAGGATACGAAGCGGATCTGGTTCTGATATCCGGCGAAGGTCCCGGATTCTGTGCCGGAGGCGACATTTCGATGATGAAAGAGTTTTCGGATGATGAAAAATACAGCGCACTGATGAATGACATCGAAGCGATTGTTAAAGAAATCTATACGATGCCTAAAATAGTCGTTGCTGCCGTGCACGGCTCTGCTGTAGGACTCGGGTTGAGTATCGCCCTCAGCTGCGATTATATTATTGCTGAAAAAAATGCAGTATTTTCGATGAATTTTATCGGGATCGGTCTGGCTCCGGACGGAGGCGGCCACTACTGGCTGAAGGAAAGGCTCGGTGTGCATCATGCGAAACAGTACGCCTGGGAGGGTGCGAAACTGTCGGGACAAGAAGCTCAGGAACTGAAGCTCGTGGATATGGTTACGGAAGAATTGATGTCCCAGGCGGAAGCTCTGATGACGAGCTGGAGCCGCAGGCCTTTGAGGTCGATGATTGCCACGAAGACTCTGTACCATCAGGCGGGCGTAAAGGAACTGGATTATTACCTGCAGCAGGAACGGGTTAACCAGAGGAAACTGAGTGAAACGAAAGATCACAAGGAAGCGGTCCGTGCTTTTATGGAAAAAAGAAAGCCGGAATTCACAGGTGAATAATCGGGGAAACGACTGAAGAATCTAAGATCAAAGTTCATTCTGAAATTGAATCAAAGAAGCCTTCCTCTGTTTCCAGAAGGAAGGCTTCGCTATGTGTTGAAGTTATCTGTGAAACAGAACGAGATGACCTTCAGGCGCTACGCAGCGATGAGTCTGTTCTTCATATCCCTGCTCGGCCAACTTCCCTTTTCCGATTTCCGCAGCAGATTTATCGTCTTCCGCTTCAAACCTTTCGTCGATCAGGTTGGTGCCGTCCTGGCTGAATACTGTCAGAAAATATGTTTTCATTTATGTACCCTCCTTTTTGGATGAATGCCTATTCACATTATAGAAGTTTTTGTTTAAAAATGAAACGTTTTCACTGAAGAAACGTAATCGAAAGAAAATGAAGGAGGAGGAAATATGCTGAAACTTGAAAATGTAACTAAAAAATTCGGCTCGTTTGTTGCAGTCGACAGCCTTTCCATAGAAATACCCGAAAAGCAGATGTTCGGGTTCCTCGGAGGAAATGGTGCGGGTAAAACGACAACATTCCGTATGATTCTCGGTCTTCTCGACCAGACAGAAGGGGAAATCTCCTGGAATGAAGGAGGAATCGGGTACGATCAGAGTCACCTCGTCGGTTATCTGCCGGAGGAGAGGGGGCTGTATCCGAAACTTAAAGTCGAAGATCAGCTCGTCTATCTGGCCAAACTGAGAGGGATGAATAAGCAGGACGCCCGCGGTGAAATCAACTACTGGCTGGAGCGTTTCAAAGTGCCCGATTACCGGACGAAAAAAGTGGAAGAGCTTTCGAAAGGAAATCAGCAGAAAATCCAGTTCATTTCCGCCGTGCTGCATAAGCCGAAACTGCTGATTCTGGATGAACCCTTTACGGGACTCGACCCGGTAAACGTGGAGATGCTGAAAGAAGCCGTGAAAGAGCTGAAAGAAAAGGGCACTTCCATCGTCTTCTCCTCCCACCGGATGGAGCACGTCGAAGAACTTTGTGAAAGCTTGTGTATTATGCATAAAGGAGCGCCGGTAGTGCATGGGAAATTAAAGGAAATCAAACGCTCGTTCGGAAAGAAAAATGTGCAGATCGAAGCCGACTTCGATGTTTCATTCCTGAAAGAGGAAGAGGTGGTGCTCCACTATAAAGCTGTACCGGAGGGGGCGACCTGTCAGATACATAAGGAAGAAGATGCACAGGTACTTTTCGAAGCCCTGCAGGGCAAAGGATTTGTGAGAAAATTCGAGGTGGAGGAACCGTCGCTTGAAGATATCTTCATTGAAAAGGTAGGTGAATCATATGAATAAGTTTTTTGTCATTCTATCCCATACATATACTAACAGAATTAAATCAAAGGCCTTTATCATTACTACTGCTCTTATGGTGGCTGCTATCCTGCTCATGACGAATATACAGACGGTAATGGAAGTCTTCCAGGGGGACGAGGATGAAAAATCCTCCGTAGCTCTTATTGCAGATGAACCGGAGGCGTCTGCTCTCGCTGCATCCATTCCCGGTGGAGAAATATATGAAGGAGAAGCGGAAGACGCGAAAAAGTCGGTAAGAGATGGCAAATTCGATGGGCTTCTCGTAGTCGAAAAAGGAGAAGCAGGATTGCCGGCCGGTCATTACTACACGGACGAATTCACTTCCTCCACGGATCAGGAAGTCAGGCAGGCATTACAGCAGGTCAAAATGAACGCTGCGGCGCGGCAGCAGAATATATCCGGAGAAGCACTTGCCGAAATTTCCACGCCTGTGGAATTTGAGACGACAGCACTGGAAGAGGGGGCTAAGTCCGAAGAAGAGCTGAACCAGGCCCGCGTGATCGTCTATATTATGCTGTTCGTTATGTATCTTGCTGTCATTATGTACGGAAACATCATTGCCACGGAAGTGACTACGGAAAAGTCGAGCCGGGTAATGGAAATTCTTATTTCCAGCGTATCGCCGGTCACGCAGATGTTCGGAAAAATAACAGGGGTTGCCCTGGTGGGGCTGAGTCAATTCGGGATTTTTATTCTCAGCGGTATTGTGGGTATCCGTATGAGTGACAGTTCGGAGAATTCCCTTATCCAGATGGCCGGTCTCAGCAACCCGGACTGGGGCATCATCACTTATGCAGTCATTTATTTTCTGCTCGGCTACTTCCTGTATGCCACACTGGCCGCGGTGCTCGGTTCACTCGTAAGCCGGGTGGAAGATGCCCAACAGACGGTGACACCGATGATGATGCTGGTGGTCGTAGCGTTCTTTTTTGCGATATCCGCCCTCAGCAACCCGAACGCTTTTTATATAGCGGCGGCTTCCTATATCCCTTTTTTCACTCCCTTCGTCATGTTCACGAGAATAGGAGTGGGAGAAATGCCGGTATGGGAAGTGGTTCTGTCGTTCGGCGTTCTCGTCGGCGCAATCATACTGCTCGGAGTTATCGGTGCCAGAATTTATCGGGGAGGTGTACTTATGTACAGCAGCTCCTCGCTATGGAAAAACACGAAAGAAGCGCTGCAGCTTTCCAAAAAAGAATGAAGAACATGTTTCCCTGCCTCCCGGGCAGGGAATTTGTTATATAGCTGAATACGTTTGATAAGCAGGTGAACTAAAAGATAAAAAGGGATAGAGCTTTTTAAGAAAATATTTGATAGAATAGATGGATGTTAATTTTGAATCAGACGGGAGGGATCCTCCAGTGGAAAATAAAGAATGGCAGCAGTATGAAGAAACGAAAGAAAAGTTTATTCAGGTGATCGCTAAAAATATGAACCTTTACGGGGTTACTCCATCTATCGGACGTCTTTATGGAGTTTTGTATTTTGCCGAGAAACCTATGACGCTCGATGACATGAGAGAAGCGCTATCCATGAGCAAAACGAGCATGTCTACAGGAGTGAAAGTACTATCTGATATGAAAATGGTAGAACCTGCTTTTAAAAAAGGGATGCGCAAAGATCTGTATAAGTCTGAAGAAGACTGGTACAAATCCTTCACTTCTCTTTTTGCTAGTAAATGGAAGAAAGATGTAGAAACGAACATAGAAGAAGCGGATGAAGCTATCGAAGAGTTCCGGAATCTGCAGCAGAACACGGAAGATTTACTGTTAAGGGAACGACTCGAAGACGATATATACAAGTTGCAGTATGCGAAAAACTACTATGAATGGCTGATGAACTTTATTCGTGTTGTAGAATCCGGGGAAATCTTCCGGTATGTTCCCAAAGTGGAGCAGAAACCTGTCAGGAGAGAGGGGGTTTCCTATGAGTAAGGGAATTGCTCATTATCAGGTAGGGGAGACGTTCGACGATTTCCTGCTCATCACCTCGGCGAATAAAAGTATCGCCAGTAACGGTAAACCGTTTTTAGCCCTGCTTTTACGTGACCGTACCGGGGAAATCGACGCCCGGTTGTGGGGCGCAAAAAAAGAAGATGAGACATTGTTTAAAAAAGGTGTATTAGTGAAGGTATCCGGGGAGATAAGTCAATTCAGAAATAAGCCCCAATTGAAAATTCAGCACATACGTCAGGCGCTGGAGGAAGACGGAAGAGAAGTGAAACAATTCGTGGAGGAAGCGCCGGTGAGTGTAGAGTGGCTTGAAGATCAGATCAAAGAATTCATGTTCGAAATGACCAACGCTAATCTTCAGCGGCTCACCCGCTACTTCGTAAAAGAGTACAACGAAGAACTTTTCACATATCCTGCCGCTACGAGGAACCACCATAACTACGTTTCAGGCCTTGCTCACCATGTTGTCACCATGCTCCGCCTAGCCAGGGAAATCGGTGGAATTTACCCGGAAGTAAACAAGGATTTACTGTACGCCGGAATTATCGTACACGATCTAGGTAAAATAAGAGAGCTTTCGGACCCTGATTCACCCGAGTATACGATTGAAGGCCGTTTGCTCGGGCACATTTCCATAATGGTCGAGGAAATCCAGCATGCGGCCTCGGAACTTCATATCGAAGGGGAGGAAGTGATGGCGCTGAAGCATCTTGTACTGAGTCATCACGGTAAAGGTGAATGGGGCAGCCCGAAACCACCTTACATTCGCGAAGCAGAAATTCTGCACCAGATCGATATGCTGGACTCCCGCATACAAATGATGAACACCTCCCTGCAAAAGACAAAGCCAGGCAGCTTTACGGAGAGGATTTATCCGCTGGAGCAGCGCTCTTTTTACAAACCCCTGTTTGAAATGGAGTGAGAACCACACCTCCCCTGCCTGCAGTTTTACAGAAGTCTATTAATAATAAATTTATGTACAAATAAATAAAACAAGCCGGGGGATTGGATAAATCCCCCAGCTTTTAAATTGGACTATTCTTCGGAACTTCCATCTTCTTCAGAATCCCCGCTGCCTTCTTCAGCTGATTCCTGTTTAAACAGTCCCTCGAATTCTTCCAGTTTCACGTCAATTTCAGCTTCATCCATGATTTTCTGCAGATGCTGCTGCATTTTCTGCTGATCGACTTTCTGACTTACGAGCGTTCTTTTGATTTCCGGTTTAGCTTCCTCGTAAGGTTTCACATCTTCCGCATCACGTTTATCGGTGACCTTTATGATGTGGTAGCCGAATTGAGACTGGACAGGTTCGCTGATTTCACCCTTATCCAGTTTGTAAGCAGCCGCTTCGAACTCCTGGGCCATTTCCCCGGGGCCGAAGTAACCGAGTTTGCCGCCCTGCTGTGCAGAGCCGTCAGAGGAATATTCGCTGGCAAGTTCACTGAATTCTGCTCCATCAGCCAGCTTTTTCTTAACTTCCTCTGCCGTTTCTTTGTCTTCGACAAGAATATGGCTTGCCTGTACTTCTGTTTTCATGCGTTCGTAGTAGTCTTTCATTTCCTTTTCGGAAATATCTACTGTTTCAGCAGCAGCCTGTTCTTGAAGAAGACTTTGACGTATCGTTTCCTTAAAAGCGTCCACATCTTCAAAACCGCTACTCTCGAGAGCTTGATCGAACTGGTCTCCGTATTGTTCCTTCAGGGCGTCCACTTCTTTTTGCACGGCCTCATCACTTACGTCATACTTTTCGGTCAGTACTTCATTCGTCACAAGCTGCTGAAGTACCTCTTCCCCGTGTTTATTTTTCAGTTCGTTATAGAATTCTTCTTTTGTAATTTCACTGTTTGCGGTTTCTGCAACCGTTTCGGAGGAATCATCCGAACTGCATGCCGCAAGCGTAAAAACACTCGTAGCTAAAATTGTGGTTAATACAGCTTTTTTCATAATGGTCGTACACTCCTTGTATGTAATTTGCAGAGGTGGGCCTGAAGGTCTGCCTAAAAGATAATATAACATAAAAAACATTTCACTTACTACTGTGAATGTAAAGAAACGGAAGGGGGAAACTTGCCTCCATAAAATAAAAACACCGCAGCCCGTACCTGCAGTGTTCCTTAACGATAATTATTTTATAGTGCATGACGCTCTATTATAAAACCGTAATGACTTCCACGTAAGAAGAAATCAGCAGAATGGTAATGAGAACGTTGATCGTACGAAATACTCTCATCTGTTTTTCTTTCTCCATTTTCGTTTTCAGACATAGGGAGTGAGTTAATGAGTTGAAAATAAATAGTACAACTAAAGCAAATACACCAAAAACGACTGCGAAGCTCATAAATAGCCCCTCCTTTACTCTTACGGTTTACTGTATCAAAAACTGGAGAAAATGAAAAGACAGCACTCTTACAGGTGCTGTCTTATGCTTCTTTCCGCTGGATCAGTATGTCGTACCCGTCCTTTGCGTTTTCGATTATACACCGGCGCGGAGCTTTCACGAAATGATAAAGATAAAGGAAGTCTGTGAAAGACATCGCTAAGTTAACGGAAGTGATGAGCATGAAATACACGAAATAATCAGGGAACATGTAAGCCATCATATACGAAGGCGCCGATATGAAAAGAGTCGGGCCGAGCGCCATAAGAATGGACGTCTGTTTTGAAAGTTTCGATTTACACTGATAGAAGAAAGTCGGGAAAACGCGCTTTCTGAATTTCAGGAACACCTTCATACGTTTATAAGACAATAGTAACGGAAGCATATGCATCAGCCGATGAAACAGCGGAAGGAGAAACAGAACGACGACTACCGGAAACAGCCCATAGTCTTTTACTTCATTAGAGCCATGATACATAGATAACGGAATAAATAAGATGAGAAAAGAAATAACCCCAATAAAAATTGAAAAGATATAAATCCGGTTCAGGCCGAATTCTTTATTGATGTTTACTGATTTCCAGCAGTTCATCATAGTGAATACCCTCCTCTGCATCAGAATGCAAGTCAATAGTTGGTTGAATCGTCGACATGCCGGGTCTGCGAAGACTTTTTTCCCCGGCCACAAGAGGAATCATAGTACGGATTGAGAAGAAAAGCAACAGTTTTATAAAAAAGAATTTTAACAGCGTGATGGCGGGGGTCGAAGGGTCCATGGAGTTCTTGCGAAAACGTTGGAGAAGAAGGGTTAATAAGTGCAGGGAGAAGAGAGGGCAGAAAGGCGGCAGGGATAAGTCACAAAAATCAAAATAACCGACTATACGCCGGTTATTTTTAAGAGGGGAGGGTATATATAACTAGTTGACTTCATCTTCTTTCAGCGCAAGTATTTTGGTGAATGCTTCCGTAACGCATGCTTGGAATACTTTCATTTCCTCAGCTTTTTCATAAAGCAGATCCGCTTCTTCGGCGGAACCTTCCTCGACTAACTCATAATTGCTGGCCGCCATCTCTGCCTGCAGCCTTTCCAGATTGTCTTTCTGTTCATCAGCCTGCTGTATCCATTTTTCAATAAAAGAAGAAAGGAAACTTAAATACAGGTTTTTATTAGCCTGATAGAAGTCTTTACGCTTCCCCTTCACCCACACCCGTTCTACGAGCCCCTGCTCCAGCAGACTTCGAATCCCGGTGCTCATGGACGTTTTACTTTTACCTGAAGCCTTACTCATGTCATCCAATGTCATAGGAAAAGGGTGGATGTATAAAATGATAAAAAGCCGCGCGTCCCCGGAGGTAAGACCGAACATCTCAAGAGTTTTAGAAAACTCCTGGACGGTTTTAGCCTGAAATTCTTCTAATAAGGGATAGTTTACAGATGTCATGCAATCCTCCTCCAGTACGAATTACTTTAAGGTTACTACAATGCTACTGCGGGAGAAAATAGTAGCACCGGCAGGAAATAGACGAAAAACAAAGAAAAAAGGCGTATTATACTTTGTTTGTTGTGTACAGTTTAAACTGTACGTTATTTTTGAACTGAATAACATTTATAATAAGTTTGTGTTTTATGTGTCGGATAAGTTACAGTATTACAAGTAGGTAACAAAAAGAGAAAACGAATGGAATCGTTGCTAATTTAGAAAGAGGTGAGGGAATTGCCAGTAATCGACGTAAAAGATTTATCGAAAATATTCGGTAAAAACGCCAAGAAGGCTACCAAATATCTGGATGAAGGTATGTCGAAGGAAGAAATTTTAAAGAAAACCGGGAACACAGTCGGTGTAAACCGCGCTACTTTCAGTGTGGAGGCAGGAGAAATCTTCGTAATAATGGGGCTGTCCGGGAGTGGGAAATCCACTCTGGTACGTCTCGTGAACAGATTGATCGAGCCGACGGAAGGAAGCGTGACGATCGACGGAGAAGACCTTTCCCAGATGGATAAGAAGGCTTTGAGAGAAGTGCGCCGTCGGAAATTAAGTATGGTTTTCCAGCGCTTCGCACTGTTTCCTCATCGGACCATTGTTGAAAATGCGGAATTCGGTCTTGAAGTCCAGAACATAGACAAAGATGAGCGCAGAAAGAAAGCGTCCGAATCGCTCGAGATGGTAGGGCTCGGGGATTATATGAATCAGTTTCCCGGTCAGCTCTCCGGCGGGATGCAGCAGCGTGTCGGACTGGCGCGTGCGCTTGCCAACGACCCGGAAGTACTGCTGATGGATGAAGCGTTTTCGGCACTCGATCCTCTCATTCGAAAAGAGATGCAGGATGAACTGATTGCCCTTCAGCAAAAAATGAAGAAAACGATTCTTTTCATCACGCACGATCTCGACGAAGCACTCCGTATCGGAGATCGTATTGCTCTGATGAAAGATGGAAAGATAGTACAAATCGGCACTCCGGAAGAAATACTCATCAATCCGGCTAATGACTATGTAGAGAGATTTGTCGAGGACGTGGATCGTTCCAAAGTACTGACTGCCGAACACATTATGAAACGGCCGGAGACGGTGGATATAGAGAAACATGGCCCGCGGACTGCTCTTGAAAGAATGAGGAAAGAAGGATTATCAAGTATTTACGTCACCGATGCCGATAGAAATTTAAAAGGATACGTTACCGCTGATGACGTAGCCGAGGCGGCAGGTAAGGAAGAAAAAACTCTGAAAAACATATTACGTACAGAAGTAGTACAGGTGAGCAGGGAGACTACGATGCATGAAATCTTTGATGTGATTCATGACGCTAAAGTCCCGGTAGCCGTAGTGGATAATGAAAAATTGGAAGGAATCATTGTGCGAGGGGCAGTAATTGCCGCTCTGTCCGGAAGTGAGGTGAACCTGAATGGGGATATTTCCTGAAATACCGGTAGCTGAATGGATAACAGCAGCAACTGAAGGCATACAGGAAGGTCTTAAACCTATTTTTACATTTATAAGGGAAGATTTCGGCAACTTTATCGAAGTATTTGCCGAAGACTGGCTGATGAACGTACCGATTTGGTTATTCATCGTAATAATAGCGGTCCTTGCATTTTTCGCTTCCGGCAAAAAGCTCGGGCTGGTCGCTTTTACCGTTATCGGTTTATGGTTCGTGGCCAACCAGGGACTGTGGGAAGAGCTGATGAATACATTTACGCTCGTCATATTCGCAAGTCTGATTTCCGTCATTATCGGAGTGCCTTTCGGAATATGGATGGCGAAAAGCAAACCGGTGGAAAACATCCTTACTCCGGTTCTTGACTTTATGCAGACAATGCCGGCGTTCGTTTATCTGATTCCGGCTGTCGCGTTCTTCGGAATCGGCATGGTGCCGGGCGTCTTTGCCTCAGTCATATTTGCTACACCTCCGACGGTGAGATTCACCAACCTCGGCATACGTCAGGTGTCCGGTGAATTGATCGAAGCTTCCGATGCTTTCGGTACTACGGGAGCGCAGAAGCTGTTTAAAGTTCAGCTCCCTATGGCTAAGAAAACGATCATGGCCGGTATTAACCAGACAGTTATGCTCGCACTTTCCATGGTAGTCATTGCCTCTATGATCGGGGCGAAAGGCCTTGGCCAGACAGTTATTACAGCCCTTCAGCGTGCCCAGGTAGGACCGGGCTTCGTTGCAGGATTTGGAATCGTTATTCTGGCGATTATTATCGACCGCTTTACGCAGAACCTTAATACACAGCGGGGAGATAATCCTTAATCAGGTGGAAGAGGACCGCGTGTCCTGATTTATATAAAACTTATTAAGAAAAGGGGAGAAGTACATGTTTAAGTTTGATTGGAAAAGGATTGGTATGACAGCCGGGTTATCGTTGACGCTATTAGCCGCGGGGTGCGGTTCGGACGGAGGCTCGTCGGAGTCTGGTGGAGAGTCCGGCTCTGACGGTGAATCTTCCGGAAAAGCTAACTACGGTGAGGAAATAAACTATGAAATTACTGGTATTGAAGCAGGTGCCGGCGTTGTAGCAGCGTCCCAGGATGCTGTGGAGACATATGACAGCCTTTCCGGGTGGGAAGTATCCACTTCTTCCTCCGGGGCTATGGCAACTGCTCTCGGGGAAGCTATTGATAATGAAGAACCGATTGTCGTTACCGGCTGGACACCACACTGGAAGTTCGCCGAATATGACCTCAAATATCTCGAAGATCCGGAAGGGGTTTTCGGAGATGCTGAAGAAATCAAAACGATGGTGAAAACGGGACTGAAAGACGAGAAACCGAATGCTTATAAGATACTGGATCAGTTCCAGTGGGAAACTTCCCAAATGGAAGAAGTTATGCTTGAAATCCAAAATGGCACAGACCCTGCAGAGGCTGCAAAAAACTGGATTTCCAATAATGAAGATGCAGTGTCATCCTGGACTGAGGGTACAGAAAAAGTTGATGGAAAAGAAGTGGAACTCGTATACGTAAACTGGGATTCGGAAATCGCTTCTGCAAACGTTGTGGCCGAAGTCATGAAGGAGCAGGGTTTTGAAGTGACAACTACTCCTCTCGATAATGGTCCGATGTGGGAAGCTGTAGCCAACGGCGAAGCTGATGGAATGGTAGCGGCCTGGCTGCCGGCCACTCACGGTCCACAGTTTGAGAAGTACGGAGAGCAGGTAGAAGACCTTGGGGCTAATCTGGAAGGTGCCAAGATCGGTCTTGTAGTCCCTGAATACATGGATGTTGATTCTATCGAAGATTTACAAGCTGCTGAATAATAATGGTAGGAAAGCGTCCCGGATTCCGGGACGTTTTTTTGGTAGAAAGAATGTAAAAAAGAGTCTGGGACAAAACCAGTAAATATTAGTAAAAAAGGGCGTCCCTTCCAATGACTTTCATTGCAAGGGACGCCCCTTCTCTATGGATGTTTCTGTACGTTTATACACAAAAAGAGATCCCTCTGCTATAATTAAAGCACCACACAATAACCAAGGAGGGATCCCTTATGTTTACTTATTATAACATGAATCAAGTGGTTTTGCCTTTAGATTTTGAAATGAAATTGCAGGAAAATGATATTGCCTACACGGTACACGAGATGGTCGAACAGATTCCTGAGGAAGCCTTTGACGGCTTCGCTCGTGACACCGGTTGCCCCTCTTATCACCCCAAAATGATGATGAAAATCATCCTCTGCGCTTACACCCAGTCCGTTTTTTCCGGTCGGAAAATCGAAGCGCTCCTCAAAGACAGCGTCCGCATGATGTGGCTCGCTCAAGGCTACGAACCGAGCTATCGCACCATCAATCGATTCCGAGTGAATCCTCTTACAAAAGAACTTCTTCGCCAGTGCTTCGTACAGTTTCGCTGTCAGCTTGTCCAGGAAGACGTCATTGATGATGAAGCTGTGTTTATCGACGGCACAAAACTGGAAGCGAACGCCAATAAATTCACCTTCGTCTGGCGACGAATGAGTGAACGATACAGTGATCAGCTTATCGAGAAGTCCAACCGTTTCTATGAGGAACTCCTCGACAAAGAGATCATTCCGGGCATTGAACGCGAGAGTGCTGATGAACTCACGACCGAGGAACTTCAAACCATCACGGAACAGGTGGATGAAACGGTAGCTTCTTATGACCAGAAGATTGAAGAAAGTACGGATACACAGGAACGGAAGAGGCTTCGTTCCGAACGGAAAGAACCGAAGCAGTACCGGAAGCAGTTCCAGGACATGATCACCCGTAAAGAGAAGTATCAGAAAGATATGGAGATCTTCAGGGGACGTAATAGTTATTCGAAGACGGATCATGATGCGACATTCATGCGTATGAAGGATGACTATATGCGTAACGGACAGCTCAAACCTGGATATAACCTGCAACTCGCTACCGAAGGACAGTACTCGCTCGCTTATCAAGTATTCCCGAATCCGACGGATACCCGTACGCTCATTCCGTTTCTCGATCATATTGAAAATCATTTTTTTGATCTTCCTGCCTACATCGTCGGAGATGCCGGATATGGAAGTGAACCGAACTACGAAGACGTACGTTTCCAACGGGAACGAACGCCACTCATCACTTACAATACCTACCGGAAAGAGAAGAAGAAGAAATACAAAGAAGATCCCTTCAACGTGGCGAACTGGCCGTATGATAAAGAAACGGATACCTTTACGTGTCCGGCTGGTCAGGCATTGAGATACCAGTACGATTCCCGGCGGACAGATCGGCATGGCTATACGCGCTTCTTCAAGGTCTACGAGTGTGACGACTGTACCGGCTGCCCGTTGCGAGCTTCCTGTACGAAAGCGAAAGAGGGGAATAATCGAAAGATTTATTATAACGAGACGTGGGAAGATCACAAGTCCTATATGAGAGAAAAGCTTTCGGAACCAGAAACGAAGGACATCTACAAACAACGTAAAGTGGATGTAGAACCAGTTTTTGGATTCCTGAAAGCTTGTTTGTGTTTCCGACGTTTCTCCGTGCGCGGCACGGAAAACGTGGAAAATGAATTAGGATTTGCGCTGATGGCGGTGAACCTCCGGAAATACAACGCCACCATCGCAAATTCTGCCTCTGGAGACTGGAAAGACCGATATCGAAAAAGCTCCGATCATCTTTTTACGATGATCGGAGTTTTTTTACTACGAGTCCGAGTTAGTTATGTCCCAGACTCTTTCATCAGTTGCGGGGAGTTTCTTCGTTTCCGGAGGTACGGTGCTGCTTTGCTTTCTCTTCAAGATCTGCAAGATTTTCTTCGATCTGCTCTAAGTATTTTTGGATTTCCTTCTGATGGGGAGCGATAGTCTGTTTCCAGCCCTCGACAGAAGAGCTAATATCTTCGCTGAGATGACGGATGAGTGAAAGTGTCTCTTTGGATGTTTCGGTTATCTGGTTTGTGAACTGTTTACCTTCCTGACCGGTTCTGCTTAAAAGACTGTTCAACTCTTTGCTTTTACTGACAGCATTCGAGCGGAACTCCTGGCCGGATGAGGGAGTGCTGAAAAGAACGTAAAGGGCTCCGGCAGCACTTCCGGAAACGATACCCATAACAAACGGTTTAGCTCGGACCATTCTGTTTCCTCCTTTACTTACTAACCTGCACCTGGTTATTGTTTCTCCTAATATGTATGCATTTAAACCTTCCCCCTGAAAACAGGGGAGCGACCGGGCTGAGAGGCCGCTCCTATAAGGTCAGGAGGCGCGAAGTGTCTGTGATGGGGAGTTTCTCATAATCCTGAGAGAAACCGGGTGCAATACCATCATCAGCACAGTGTTTAAAAGCGCTGTCGGGAGCACTACAGTCAGGAACATGGCTATAAAGCCTGCATCCATTAAACCGATAACGAACAGAATCAACCCTAGGAAAATGGAGCCGCTGACAATCGTTCCGACAGCCGTAAGAACAGCTGCTTTGATGCGTTCCTGTTTAAAGTTACGCATGGCGAGAACGAGCACAAATACAATCATACCTGTGACGGGTTTTTCAATAAGGTTTGCGATCTGTCCGCCCGGCGCGGTGGTGGTTAATGCAGAGACGATTCCTGTAGCTGTGGAAAGTACAAGAACGTAAGATACTTTGGGGAACATAATAATCCCCAAAAACATCATGGCAAGCAGCATATCCGGCCTCATTCCGAAAAATATCGGCGGCATGACTGCATGCAGTACAGCCCCTATTCCTATAAACAACGACAGCAACACCAGTACACGAGTATTCATCTAATCTCTCCTCTTCTAAGCTTTTCTGATTTCACTCCAACCGTACCCTCGTGGTCGATTGCGAATGTGTTATAAGTATAACAAAAGTCCCGTACAGTTTCTAAGAAATCTTTTCAGCAATCGTCTGCGACAGTTCCTGAAGCTGTTCGGGAGTGTAGGAATTACTGTTGTCCGTCCATTTGACTCCGAAACCGTCTCCGTTTTCGTACCTCGGAAGAACGTGGATGTGTAAGTGAAATACAGACTGATAGGCTGCTTCGTCGTTATTATTTACAATGTTCACACCATCCGCATCAAAAGCGGATTTAACGGCCGTGGCGATTTTCGGTATTCGTGCAAACACATTGGAGGCTACTTGCGGGTGAGTTTCGTAGATGTTTTTAGTATGCTGTTTTGGAATGACGAGCGTATGACCTTTGGTGACCTGACTAATGTCTAAAAAGGCATAAACTTCTTCGTCTTCATATACTTTGGCTGATGGAATTTCTCCGTTGATAATTTTGCAGAAAATACAATCTGTCATAAATATACCCTCCTTGATGGGTATTGTACCATAGCAGTACGCAAGAACTGTAATAGGAAAGCCAACTATGGTACTATTTTTTAAAGGAAGGGACCACTACACACGAAAAGAGGGAGTCAGATTGGAATCACTATTACATATCGAAAATTTATTTGGGGGCTACACCCGTAAAAACGTTCTGCACGGCATTTCTCTTCAGGTGAATTCCGGTGAAATAGTTGGTCTTATCGGATTGAACGGCGCCGGGAAAAGTACGACCATCAAGCACGTTATCGGAATGATGGAGGCGAAAAAAGGAAGTGTTTCCATAAATGGTACGTCTTTCAGGGAGAACCCCGAAGGCTATCGTCAACAGCTTGCCTATATCCCCGAGATGCCTATTCTGTACGATGAACTTACGTTGGAAGAGCACCTGCGCCTGACTGCCCGTGCGTATCACATTGATGAACAGACTTTTAACAGCAGAGTCCCCCCTCTCTTAAAAGAATTTCATATGGAAAAAAGGCTTCACTGGTTTCCTGTTCACTTCTCCAAGGGGATGCGTCAGAAAGTCATGATTATGTGTGCTTTTCTGATCGAACCCGCTTTATATATCGTAGATGAGCCGTTTGTAGGGCTCGACCCGCTCGGCATCCAGTCTTATCTGGAATGGATGGAAGAAATGAAGAAGAACGGGGCCGGGGTTCTTATGTCGACTCATATACTCGCCACTGCAGAGAAATACTGTGACCGCTTTGTCATTCTTCATGAAGGAGAAATCAGAGCAGACGGGACACTGGAAGAACTTCGCACATTCTTTTCCATGCCGCGGGCTTCCCTCGACGATATATATGTACGATTGACGAAGGACGATTCCCATGATTAACGCCAGACGTTTCTGGAAAGAGCGGATGAGGGAACACACGAAAGAACTGAGCCGGTATACGCGCTATATTTTTAACGGTCATATTGCGGTAGTGATGTTTTTTCTTCTTTCGGCCGGTGCATACTTTTATCAGCAGTGGCTGCAGACCGTTCCTGAAGATTTCCCCGCCGGACTGATTGTAGCTCTGGTTTTCGCCAGCATTACATCCTACAGTCCGGTACGTACAATGATCAAAGAACCGGACCTGGTTTTTCTTCTGCCGGCGGAGTTCGAGTTGAAGGATTATTTCCGTTTCAGTCTTTACTATAGTTATGTGGTGCAGCTTTACGTAATTTTTCTTGCGGGGGCTGCGCTCGGACCTTTGTATTTTACCGTGTATCCTGAACTGGGTACGGATCACTACCTCGCCATCATTCTGCTTATGCTTGTCGTGAAGGCGGGAGTAATGCAGTCCAACTGGTGGATGCTGCAGGAACGTCAGCCTTCTATACGTATCGGCTATCAGGCGGCGGTGTGGATAGTTTCAGCCGCCCTGTTTTACTCTGCGGCCGTTGATGCCCTCTTGTTTGTCGTTCCGGGTCTTGTGCTCTTGAGCGGGCTTGTAGTATATGCCTGGAGAGTATCGAAGCAGAAAGCCGGGCTTGCCTGGGATCTTCTGCTGGAAAAAGACCAGGGACGGATGAGGGTGTTCTACAGGCTGGCTAATATGTTCACAGACGTTCCGCATCTGAAAAGCCGGGTGAAACGAAGGCGTCTTATCGTAAAACTTTTGACCGCCCGCATTCCTTTTTCCGGAGATACAACGTACACTTACCTGTACCGAATTACTTTTGCAAGATCCGGCGATTACAGCGGGATGTACATTCGTCTGGCTGCTATAGGTGCTCTTGCTGTATGGTTCGTTCCTAATATGATGATAAGTGTAATTATCGGTGTCCTGTTTCTTTATTTGAGCGGATTCCAGATGATGACGTTGTGGCAGCATCATCGGACTATCGCCTGGCTGGATATTTATCCGGTCTCCTTTGAACAGAGAAAAGAAGAATTGATACGTTTCCTGAGACAGCTTCTTTTCTTCCAGACACTCATTTTCGTCGTGGTATTTGCTGTGCAGATGATGTGGGCGGGAGCCCTTTTGATGGCGCTCGTAGGTGTTTTGTTCAGTCGGTTATTCACGGAAACCTTTGTAAGGAAACGACTGAATTGAAAAATAATTCAAAAAATATTGACGAATGCTGCGTTCGTCTATATAATTGGTGAAAATCAAATGAATATTAATGGACTCTTATCCAGAGAGGTGGAGGGACTGGCCCTTTGAAACCTCGGCAACCATCGTTTAAAAGCGAACTGGTGCCAATTCCAGCAAAGCCTGTGCTTTGAAAAGATGAGAGGACGATAGTACACAAATGTGTAGAAATCGGCCTCTTTTCAGGAGGTCGATTTTTTTATGGGAGGGATACCACTATGGTACACGAGAGAGCGACAATACTGACGCAGGCCGGAAACAGGACGGACCCCGGTACCGGCGCAGTAAGCACTCCGGTTTATTTTTCCACAAGTTATGCCCATCACGGGCTCGGGGAATCCACCGGTTTTGATTACACAAGGACGGCTAACCCCACGCGCTCTGTTTTGGAGAAAACACTTCAGGAACTCGAAAAGGGAGACGGGGCTTTTGCCTGCAGTTCCGGAATGGCAGCTATCCATACAGTTTTCGGTCTGTTCCGCTCGGGGGAGGAGGTGATCGTTTCACGTGATTTGTACGGCGGGACCTACCGGTTGTTTGAAGAAGTTCTTGCCCGGTACGGGATAACTTTTCGTTATGCAGACCTCACGGATGATGCGGCACTGGAGAGTGAAATGAGGGAAAGGACAAAAGCCGTATTTTTCGAGACTCCGGCCAATCCTTTGATGAAGGAGGTGGACATTTCGAAATGCGCTGCTGTCTGCAGAAAATACGGTGTAAGGCTGATAGTGGATAACACGTTTTATTCACCTCTCCTTCAGAATCCTCTGGAAGAAGGGGCGGACATCGTTATCCACAGCGGTACGAAGTATCTTGGAGGTCATAATGACGTCCTGGCGGGGGCGATCATAACGAAAGGGGAGGAGCTCACCCGCACTGTCCAGAACCTTCATAACGGGATTGGTGCGACACTGTCGGCGATGGATTCCTGGCTTTTACTGAGAGGGATGAAAACGCTCCACATACGTATGAAACAGCACGAGGAGAATGCGGAAACAATTGTTGATTATCTGAAGAGCCGTGAAGAGGTCCGGGAAGTCCTGTATCCGGGACGGGGCGGGATGCTTTCTTTCCGTTTAACAAGAGAAGAACAGGTGCCGGTTTTTCTGAAGACCTTAAATATCATTACGTTTGCTGAAAGTCTTGGAGGGGTGGAGAGTTTCATTACTTATCCTGCAACTCAGACGCATGCGGATATTCCGGAGGAGACGAGGGTGAAATATGGAGTGGATAGTTGTCTTCTCCGCTTCTCCGTAGGCATTGAAGATAAAAATGACCTGATGGATGACCTGGGCGCAGCGCTTTTGGAGTCTGTTCGAAAAAGTGCATAACTGCCCTGATACGCAAACCATTATAAAAAGGAGCGAGGTATATGACTAAAAGAAGTCTTAAGCAGCGGCTGGAAGAAGGTCCGGTGATTGCCGGGGAAGGTTACCTGTTTGAATTGGAGAGGAGAGGATATCTTCAGGCGGGTTCTTTCGTGCCGGAAGTAGCCCTTAAGAATCCGGAAGCTTTGAAACAGACGTACCGGGATTATATGCTTGCAGGTTCCGATGTAGTGTTAGCTTTTACCTACAACGCCCACCGGGAGAAGATGAGAATCATAGGCAAAGAGGAACTGCTTGAACCGCTGAACCGGAACGCAATCCGTCTGGCTAAAGAAGTGGCGCGAGAACATCCGGAGGAAGAAGCGCTCGTGGCCGGGAACATTTCGAATACGAATATCTTTGATCCGGAAAATGAAGACAGTAAAGTTCAAGTCCGGGAAATGTTCCGGGAAATGGTCGGATGGTGTAAAGAAGAAGGGGTGGATTTTGTGAACGGGGAAACGTTCTACTACCACGAAGAAGCTCTTATTGCTCTGGAGGAGATCAGACGGGTTGAACTCCCGGCTGTCATAACCCTCGGTCTTATGGGGGAAAACATACTGCGTGACGGCTACACCGTGGAGGATTCCTGCGCCTCTCTTGAAGAGAACGGAGCACTGGTCGTAGGTATGAACTGTTTTCGCGGGCCTGATACTATGCAGCCCTACGTAGAGAAAATAAGACGAAAAGTGAACGGATATGTAGGGGCACTGCCGATTCCGTACCGTACGACGGAAGACAATCCCACATTTTTTAATCTTCCGGATGGCGGATGCAGTTGCACTCTCCCGACGGAAACGACTTTTCCGACTTCGCTCGACCCGCTCTATCATAACCGGTATGAACTTGCGGCATGGGCGGAAAAAGCGAAAAATGACGGAGTTAATTATATCGGTCTATGTTGCGGAAGTTCTCCTGCTATGCTCCGCTCTGTTGCGGAAGCGGCCGGTGTGGAGACGGTACACTCCATTTATTCACCCGATATGCATAAACATTTTCTGTTCGGAGAAGAGGAAAGCCTGAATGAATCAAACCTGGCCTACAGGACGAAAGCATAAGCAAAGCCCCGGCAAGGAGGTATACTCTGCCGGGGCTTGTAGTTTGTTTGAAAACGGTGCGGGGAAAGATAGTAAAGAAGTAAGAAGTAGGAGGAAAAGAAATTGTTATTTAGAGGCACACATTTCAAAAATCCCACCAGAACATCCATTATTTTAATAATAGCAGGGTTTATCCTCATAGGAGGAGGGTTCTTCTCTTTCGTTTCCCTCGGTGAAGATGTTCTTGAAGGGGAAAAGTTCGCATTGGATCGCATAGTAAATAATTTTGTGGATACCATCAATCCACCGTGGCTCACAGAAACGATGGGATACATAACCGAAGCAGGGTCCGTATGGGTTTTGTCAGCACTGTCGGTCATCGTAATAAGTTATCTTCTGTTTATTTCGAATAAAAGTAAATGGGTGGCACTTTTTTTTGCGGTCAATATGATAGGAATAAGCGCTCTTACGAAAGGTTTGAAGTTATTGTTTGAGCGCCAGCGTCCGGAAGTGATCGAGGCATATGACGGGGTCGGATACAGCTTCCCGAGCGGACACTCTACAGGTGCCTTCGCTTTCTACGGATTTATGATTTATCTCGTTACAGTAAGCAGGTTCACTTCTAAAGTGAAGTGGACCGTGAATATACTGCTTGCATTATTCGGTACTACGGTGGCTCTCAGCCGCATTTTTATAGGGGTCCATTATTTCACCGACGTTCTGGCGGGAATAGCTGTCGGAACGGCCTGGCTGCTCGTCTCCATCGCCGCTCTTGAAATTATGCTGTTCAAAAAAAGAAGACAGACGGGCAAATAAATAGAAAAATTCCCCGGGCCAGGGCGGCCGGGGAAGCAGGTCTATATGAAAAATTTATGATTCAGCTGCTATATTTATGCTGGTAACTGAGAAATACCTGGAGAAGGGTTTTGGCCCCATGAAGCATAGCCCGTTCATCAAAGTCGAATTTCGGATGATGGTGGGGGAAGTCGTGTTCGGGCAGTTTAGCTCCTGTGAAATAGAAGGCTCCGGGCTTCTTCTGTAAATAATAGGAGAAATCCTCACCGGCCATGGAGGGGTCCACTTCACGGGTTGAGAGAGAGGAATCTGCATGCGGCGCTTCTTTAAGAACCAGGTCAGCCTCATTTTCATGATTGATAACAGGAGGATAGCCGATATTGTAGGAGAAATGGTAGTCGGCGCCTGCCGCCTCACATATCCCTCTCGTAATACGTTCCATCTCTTCCCTGATGGTTTCCTGTACCTCGGGCTCAAACGTTCGTACGGTACCGGAAAGCTCGGCCTGATCGGCGATTATATTGAAGGCTTTGCCGGCTTGAATGGTCCCTACGGTAACTACGGCAGTCTTTAACGGGTCGACTCTCCTGGCGACTACCTGCTGGAGAGAAGCTACAATGTCGGAGGCGATGACGATAGCATCTTTCGTCTGGTGAGGCTGGGCGCCGTGGCCGCCTTTTCCTTTAATTTTAATTTCAAAAGCATCGGCGCCAGCCATAAACGGACCCCGGGCCGTTTCGATTGTACCGTATTCCGTATTTGTCCAGAGATGAGTACCGAAAACGGCGTCTACGTGGTCGAGGGCGCCTGTTTCAAGCAAAGGTTTCGCTCCCCCTGGAGTAATCTCTTCAGCGGGCTGATGTACGAGAACCATAGTGCCGGGAAGTTCCTCCTTATATTTCCACACCGCTTCTGCGAGACCGAGCAGCTCAGCCGTGTGACCGTCATGTCCGCACGCATGCATCACTCCGTCGTTTCTGGAGCGGTAAGGCAGGTGGGTGTTCTCTTCCTGGATCGGGAGGGCGTCAAAATCGGCCCGCAGTGCCACGGTTCTGCCGGGCCGTCCCCCCTGTATCGTGGCTATCACTCCGTTGCCGCCTACATTTTTTTGGAAAGGGATACCGAGTGCTTCGTATGTATCAGCTATATATGCAGCCGTTTCCGTCTCCTGGAAAGAAAGTTCAGGATACTGATGCAGGTACCTGCGTGTTTCCACCATTTTTTCATAGAGGGTTTCTACTTCTTTAAACATGGACTCGGACATTATCTTTCCCTCCTTTTACTCTTTACTATATCATCGTTGTCAGAAGAAAGAAAAAAAGCGGACGGGTAGTCCGCTTTTCGATTATAACGCCAGTCACTCCGGTTATTCGTGCAGTCGGGAGTCCTGAAGCAGACGATCGATTTCTTCCATGTGACCGGTTTCATCGGAAATCAGGTCATCGAGTTTTACAGAGAGTTCGGTAAGATTCAATTCATCGGCCTGTTTCTTTCTTTGTTCGTAACGTTTGATAGTGGCTTCCTCCGAATCACGTGCGGCTACAAGCATCTCTTTAACACGTGTTTCCTGAGGTACCTCCGCTACAGTAGTCGTCGGCGTTCCGCCGAGAGTTGCTATTTTTTCTGCGAGATATAAGGCGTGCCCCTGCTCGTCAGCAATTTCTCCTTCGAAGAACGGTTTCAGTACTGAACGATACAAACCCGAAACTACGGCAGCGTTATTCGTATACATAACAGAAGCTGCGTATTCATGGGAAAGATCTTCATTTAAGCCTTCGATTAATTCTTTCATTTTCTGATCCATAAGACGACCATCCTTTCTTTGGACATAAATATCTTCTCTTTATTTGTATTCCCGCATCGATCTTGCTTAAACGAACAGATGATGGCGATTTCGTGAATTTTTATTCTATATTTTCAATTCGTTACATTCCCTTGTATAATACTTAAAGAGAGGATGAGGCGAAGTATGAAGAGGTCAGATTTGATGTTTGTGGCCTGGGCGACGGCCCTTACCGCTACGCTCGGAAGTTTGTTCTATTCGGAATTTCTTGGTTATACGCCGTGCGAGTGGTGCTGGTATCAGCGTATTTTAATGTACCCCCTCGTCATCATATATGGTGTCGCTTTACTTAAAAATGAAAAAAACACCGCTTTACCGGGACTGATTTTGAGTGGTGCGGGGATTCTTGTGTCCACGTATCATTATTCGGTTCAAAAAGTTCCGGCTCTAAAGACTCCGGGCGGAAGCTGCGGGACGGTCCCCTGTACGGTCGAGTACGTCAATTATTTAGGTTTCATTACGATTCCTTTTCTGGCCGGTACAGCTTTTATCATAATTTTCATAAGCCATTTATTACTATTACGGCAGAAGGAGCAGTGACGATGAAAAAGAAGATGATTATATTCGCAGCTGTACTTGTGGTACTGATTGCGGCACTGGCATTGATTGTCAGTTTGCAGAACTCGGAAAAAGCAGAAGGTAACCCTTATAACAAGGACGAAAGTGAATTGCAGCAGTCCACGATCGATCAGCTGGAGAATCCGAACTACGGCAACCAGATCCTTCCTGATGAACTTTCCGGGAAAGTGGAGTCGGGAGAGGAAGTAACTGTATATTTCTACAGTCCTGAATGTGTATATTGTCAGAACACAACACCGTACCTGGTGCCTCTTACAGAAGAGATGGGTGTGGATATGAAGAAGATGAACGTACTTGAATTCCCCGAGCAGAGACATAAGTATGGAATCGAAGGAACGCCTACGGTCGTACATTTCGAAAACGGGGAAGAACAGGATCGTATCGTCGGTCAGCAGCCGGAAGAGAACTTCAGGGATTTCTTCGAAAACAACGTTAAAGGGGATTAAGAAAAAAGTGAGCGGGCTCTCCGCTCACTTTCTTTATAGCATGACAGTTCTCTGAAAATGTCAGCGGCCTCTGTTATGTCAATCTTCCGGATTCACCATGCGGTAGTGCATGATATAAGCATCGCCATCGATAAAGGACGGCTTTTGTTTATGTTCCGGACCCGATTTCTTATGGGCCTGTTCGAAAGATTGGGAGTTCCTCCAGTTATCAAAGCTTTCTTTATCACGCCACTGCGTGAATACGACATAGGTTTTCCCCTGTTTAGGGCGAAGAATACGGATGGCCTGAAACCCTTCCATCCCTTCAACGTTCCCTTTCCGGTTTTTGAAGCGGTCTTCAAATGTAGCGCGTCCTTCTTCGGATACAGGGATATTGTTGGTCACTACGAAACCGTTATTCTGTACATCTCCTGTAGAGTCGACAATTTCATAATCACGGCTTTCTTCGAAAATAGAAGGCTCCTCTCCTTCGTAATAAGCGATTGTGGAATTATCCCCCTGCATAAGCTGGACCTGTTTGTCGGAATGCTGGTTTTGAATCTTTTTCAGGAAATCGATCGTACCGTTAGTCATGGAAACTATCATATAAAGATTCTCCTTTCTTCTTCAGTTAAATTTTAGCAAGAGGGCAGGAGAAACTGCAAGCAGGAAGAAAGGATGGCTTATAGTGAAACGCGAAGAATATAAGCAAATGAGGAAAAAGGGGAAACGGTTAAGGAATACGTTCATAGGGTTGGGGAGCTTTTTATTCGTCATGGCCATAGGTCTGCTTCTGCTCATGTTCGGAGGACGCTTCTTCGTTTCCGAAGATGCAATGACCCTTGATGCAGCGACTACAGTAGTTGCGGATGGAGAAGAGATAGAAGAGATCTATTCCACAAATCGGAGTCCCATATCCTTAGAGGAGGTGCCCGAATTTCTGCAGGAAGCCGTGGTGGCTACCGAGGACAGCAGGTTCTATGAACACTCGGGTATTGACCCCCGTGGCATAGCGAGAGCTCTTTACCGCGACGTTTTAGCGTGGGAGAAGGTGGAAGGAGCCAGTACTATCACCCAGCAGGTAGCGAAGAATTTATTTTTCTCCAACGATAAATCGTGGCTCAGAAAAACAAAGGAAGTAATGGTAGCTCTGTACCTGGAGCGGAATTATACAAAAGATGAAATTCTTGA
Organism: Salimicrobium jeotgali; assembly: GCF_001685435.2. Lineage (NCBI taxonomy): Bacteria > Bacillati > Bacillota > Bacilli > Caryophanales > Bacillaceae > Salimicrobium > Salimicrobium jeotgali. Next base: position 1,908,462 of record NZ_CP011361.2, on the reverse strand, counting down.
ACTTTATTTGAACTCGATTTACTTCGGTGAAGGAACCTATGGAGTGGAAAAAGCAGCAGAGCGTTATTTCTCAAAGCCTGTACCGGAGCTGAACGAAACGGAATCGGCTCTCCTGGCCGGCCTCCCGAAAGCCCCAAGCAATTATTCACCGATAGCAGATCCCGAAGCGGCCAAAGACAGGCGCGACACGGTTCTGTTCAGGATGGAAGATGAAGGGTACATTACGAAGGAAGAAGAACAAGCACTCTCCGACCGACAGGTGGAATATACTGAAGAAGCACCTGTCGGCGCGACATGGTCGAATGCTTACGTAAACGTCGTGGTTCAGGAAGTGGTGGATCGTTACGGTGTTTCAAGAGAGGCACTGAAAACGGAAGGGTATGAAATAGAAGTGAATATGAATCCGGAAGCCCAGCGGATAGCTTATGAGACGATGAAGGATGGGAACTACGCGTCCGGTTCTGTCGAAGGGGTGGAAGCGGCTTTTGTGCTTACAGATAAAGAAGGGAAGGTGACAGCTCTTACCGGGGGAAGAGAGTATGAACACGGGGAGATGAACCATGCCCTCACTAAACACCAGCCCGCATCCGTAATGAAACCGCTGGCAGTGTACGGTCCCGCCTTAATGGGTGATACTTACAGCCCTTATTCCGTACTGAAAGATGAGAAGATCAGTTACGGGGGTTATATTCCGAAGAATCTGGACGGGTACGAAGGGCAGGTGACGTTATATGAAGCCCTTGTCAAATCGAAAAACGCTCCTGCAGTATGGCTGCTGAACGAAATAGGCGTGAAGGAAAGTAAGAGCTATCTTGAAAAACTCGGTCTTGCCACTGAAGACGACGACCTCTCCATCGCGCTGGGAGGAATGTCGGAAGGATACAGCCCGATGGAGATCGCCGGCGGCTATCAGGCTGTCGGGAATGACGGGGAACGGGTGCCGCTTAGAACCGTTTCCACCATTACGGACCGGACCGGTGAAACTGTGAAGCCGAAGGAAGAAACAGAAGCTGTGCGCGTCTTCAGTGAAAAAACAGCTTTCCAGCTCCGGGAAATGCTTGAGACCGTAGTGAGTTCCGGCACGGCCCGTAATGGAAGCTACAGTGGTGCACTTGCAGGAAAAACCGGCACTGCGCAGCATCCGGAGGTGGAAGGCAAGAACAGAGACGTGTGGTTTGCAGGCTTCACCCCCAATTATGCTATGAGCATGTGGATGGGGTACGGAGATTCGGGAAGTGACTATTACCTTGATGATTCCAGCAGCGTACCGGTGTCGCTTACGAAACAGATGCTTACAAACCTTAAGGAAGTGCTCGACCCGGGAGAAAAATTCACCGATCCTGAAGGTCTTACTTCACTGGAAGAGCCGGTGGATCTGCCTCGGAATATCCAACTGGAAGGTTCCATCGACATCGGCGGATGGACACTGGTGCGCGGGAAACTCAATTGGAACACAAACGAAGAAAATGAAGACGTAACGTACAGAATTTATCGTAAAAAAGGTGAAGAAAAGGAACTGATAACAAAGACGAAGGAAACCAGCCATACGATTCAGAGCTTCGGACTTTTTGATTCACGGACGTATTACGTCGTGCCTTTTGATCCGGAATCGGGAAGAGAAGGGGAGCCGTCCAATGAAGTGACACTGGAATGGTAGAACCCCGCTCTTTTCAGAGTACGAACGCACAGGTAAAAGAGTCACATCTGTCAGAAGGTACAAAATAGTGACAAATGTGGCTTATCGCTATACACCGGGGCACATAATCGTTATAGTTGGAATCGGATAGAATATAAAGGAGTCAGGTGCTATATGACTAATTCATTTAACGACACAATTTTAAAAGCGTTCCGCGGGGAGCCGACAGAACATACACCCGTGTGGTATATGCGTCAGGCCGGGCGTTCCCAGCCGGAATACAGGAAACTGAAAGAGAAGTACGGGTTGTTTGAAATCACTCACCAGCCTGAACTGTGCGCTTATGTAACAAGGCTGCCCGTTGAGAATTACGGTGTTGATGCAGCTATCCTGTATAAGGATATTATGTCGCCGCTCCCTGCACTCGGTGTAGACGTGGAAATAAGGAAAGGGGTAGGGCCGGTCATTCACAATCCTGTCCGGAATCGTCAGGATGTGGAGAATCTTGGGGAAATCGACCCGCAGTCGGACGTTCCATATGTATTGGACACGATCAGCCTTTTGACGAAAGAGCAGCTTAACGTTCCTCTGATCGGGTTCAGCGGTGCGCCATTCACACTGGCCAGCTATATGATCGAAGGCGGCCCTTCGAAAAATTATCATAAAACGAAGTCACTGATGTACAGAGATGAAGAAACATGGTTTTTACTGATGGATAAACTCGCTTCGATGATCATTACGTATGTCCAGGCCCAGGTGAAAGCCGGTGCCCGAGCCATTCAGATTTTCGACTCGTGGGGCGGGGCACTTCATGCTGCGGATTACCGGAAATTCATCAAGCCTGTCATGGACCGTATTTTCCGCGAATTGAGGAAAGAAGGAGTACCGCTGATTCTTTTCGGTGTCGGCGCTCCTCACCTGCTCGGGGACTGGGATGAACTTCCTATCGACGTACTTGGACTGGACTGGCGCACTTCTATTACAGAGGCCCGGGAAATGGGGATTCAGAAACCTCTCCAGGGAAATCTCGATCCTGCAGTCCTTCTATCTGAATGGGACGTTATTGAAAGCCGGGCAAAATCCATACTGGATGAAGGGCTCAAATACGGGCCGCATATTTTCAATCTCGGTCACGGTGTTACTCCGGAAATTAAGCCGGAAACGTTAAGAAAACTGACCGAACTGGTACACACATATTCCAAAAACAATTAAGGGGTGTTCACGGAAATGGCGAATAAACAGGTAGGTTTACTTGTAATGGCGTACGGTACGCCTTATAAGGAAGAAGATATTGAACCTTATTACACGCATATCAGAAAAGGACGCAAGCCTTCGGAGGAAGCGCTTCAGGATCTTAAAGACCGCTATGAAGCGATCGGGGGAATTTCTCCACTGGCCCGTATAACAGAAGAACAGGCAGAGGCGCTCCGCAATGAGCTGAACGGTATGCAGGAAGATGTGGACTTCAAACTTTACATCGGTCTGAAGCATATAAACCCGTTTATCGAAGATGCGGTCGATCAGATGGCCAAAGACGGAATCGAAGAAGCTGTTTCGATCGTACTCGCTCCGCACTACTCCTCTTTCAGCGTTAAGTCTTATAATGGGCGTGCCCAGGAGAAGGCAGAGGAACACGGAATCCGGATCAGCTCTGTGGAAAGCTGGTACAGCCATCCGACGTTTATCGATTTCTGGAAAGAAGGGATTCTTCAGGAATATGAAAAAATGGGGGAAGAGGAGAAGCAGAAAGCCTGTCTGATCGTTTCCGCCCACAGTCTTCCGGAGAAAATTCTTCAGGGAGGAGACCCGTATCCGGACCAGCTGCGGGAGACGGCTGAACTGATTTCGGAAGCTACCGGCATCAGCCAGTATGAAATCGGCTGGCAGAGTGAAGGGAATACCCCGGATCCGTGGCTCGGCCCGGATGTTCAGGATCTGACCAGGGATCTCTTTGAGCAGAAGGGGTATACTTCCTTCGTTTACGCGCCGGTAGGTTTCGTGGCAGACCACCTGGAAGTGCTTTTTGATAATGACTACGAATGTAAAGTCGTGTGTGACGAGGTGGGGGCGAATTACTACCGCCCGGAGATGCCCAACACAAATCCGAAGTTCATAGAAACGCTTGTCGATGTGGTCTGGTCCAAGTGGAAGGAAGAGAAATAGAATGAGCAGAAAAACAGTTGTGGTAGGCGGCGGGATAACGGGGTTATCTGCCGCTTATTATTTACAGAAAGCCGGCGTGGATACGGAACTTGTGGAGAAAACAGAACGTCTGGGCGGGAAGGTAAGAACTTTTCATAAGGACGGGTTTACGATTGAAAGAGGACCTGATTCCTTTCTCGCCCGTAAAACAAGCATGCTTGAACTGGCAGAAGAAATCGGAATGGGGGAGGAAGTCGTCAAAAATTCGACCGGGAACGCATATATTCTGGCGAAAGGACGGTTGAACCGTATGCCTCAGGGGTCCCATATGGGAATTCCGACGAGGAAACGGCCGCTCTTGAAGTCCACCCTGTTTTCCGGAAGAGGAAAAATGAGAGCTCTGCTTGAGCCCGGCAAACGGGTGAAAGAAATGACCGGGGATGAGGCTCTCGGGTTGTTTCTAAGGCGCAGGCTCGGGAATGAAGTAGTGGAGAACGCAGTGGAACCGCTTCTTTCCGGGATTTATGCCGGAGATATCGATCGTCTGAGTATGGACGCCACTTTTCCGCAGTTCAGAGAAATCACCGAAGAGTATGGAAGTCTGGTCAAAGGGCTGAAGGATACCGGGACTGCCCCCCCTGTGAGAAAAAAGAAGAATTGGGAAAAACCGAGTGCCTTCCGTTCATTCACCGGCGGACTTTCAGGTTTCATCGACGCCCTGCAGGGTGCTCTGAAGCCAGGGAGCGTCCAGCTGTCCAAAGGCGTAGACCACATCGAGAAGAAAGAGCACGGCTACCACATACTGATGAGTGACGGGGAAGTGAAACGGGCAGACGATATTATTCTGGCTGTCCCCGCTCCAGCAGCTGCAAAAATGCTTGCTCACTATGACTGGACGGAACCTCTGAAACAGATGAAAGCAACCTCGGTGGCCAATGTCGCTATGGCTTTTGACAAATCAGCGATCAAACAGGATATCGACGGTACCGGGTTTGTGGTATCAAGAACGACAGATGACTACCGGATTACGGCATGTACGTGGACGCATAAAAAATGGGCTCATGCAGCACCTGAAGGGAAAGCGCTGCTCCGCTGTTACATCGGAAAGCCGGGAGACGAGGAAGTCGTCGATAAAACAGATGAAGAGATCAGGGATATCGTTATGAAGGATCTTAAAAAAATAATGGATATCACCGACCAGCCTGACTTTTTCGTCGTTACCCGTTGGCACAATGCGATGCCCCAGTATAGTGTAGGTCATAAAGAACGTCTGAATCAGGTCACGAACCATATGAAGAAAGATTTGCCGGGTATTCAGCTTGCAGGTGCCCATTATTACGGCATCGGTCTCCCTGACTGTATCGATCAGGGGAAAGAAGCAGCCGGACGAATTATTGAAAGTGAATAATAAAAAAGCTTACAGTCAATCCGTACATAGATTGCTGTAAGCTTTTTAGTAACAACTGTTATATAGTAGCTGGTATAGGAACGGGACTGTCGCTTCACAAGTTTCGGAAATAGTCTGTTAAAATGAAAGAAAGAAGCAGCAGTCTGCTCCCTTCTTTGATTTATTCCTCTGGAATTAAAGAGCGGGACCTTCACAATCATGACACGTATTACCGTAGCAGTCCGCCTGCTCCTGGATTACGTCTCCACATTTGGCACACTGTTTTTTAGGCAAGTTACGGAAGAATTCAACGACGTTCATCATAAGGGTAATGCCTCCTCTGTTTTTATGTTAAATTCATTGTATTATAACAGAAGCGAGAAATCAACAGGATGTTATAAAACAATTTAAAATAGGGCTAAAGAATTATAAAAGGAGGAATATTATGAATATTACAACTATCGGATACTGGGGAGCTTATCCTGCCCAGAACAGCGCGACATCCAGCTATGTAATAGAGGAAAATGGTTTTCGACTGCTTCTGGACTGCGGCAGTGGAGCGCTTTCCCGTCTTCAGGGGTATATGCCTTTAAGTTCCATCGACGCTGTCCTCATTTCCCACTACCATCATGATCACATAGCTGATATTGGTGTACTGCAACACGCCTGGCTTGTACAGACCCTGCTGGAAAAAGTGAATGAAAAACTTCCGGTCTACGGGCATGAGGAAGACCCGGATGGCTTCGCCGCTTTGTCCTCTTCCTACACGGAAGCGATTCCTTATGATCCCGATGCCCCCGTGACGATAGGGCCCTTCGCCATTTCTTTCCTGAAAACCGATCATCCTGTTCCGTGCTACGGTATGCGGATTTCAAATGGTGAATCGGCCATCGTCTATACGGCAGATACCTGTTATCAGGAAGAGTGGATCGATTTTTCCTGGAAAGCGGATCTTTTGATTGCCGACACCAGTTTTTACAGAGGAATGGATGCCCGGGCGGCCGGTCATATGACCAGTGAGGAAGCGGCTGCAATCGCTGTGAAAGCGGATGTAGAAGAGCTCTGGCTCAGTCACCTTCCGCATTTCGGCAACCATTCGAAGCTGAAACAGGAAGCTGCGGACGTGTTTCAGGGAGAAGTGAAATTGGCGGAGGAAGGATTGAAGTGGACGGACGAGTAATTGCTAAGAAAGCCCCTCTCCCTTATACTTGAGATAAGTAAAAACTGACAGGAAAGGATGAGAATCTTGCTCTTTATCGATAACGAAGGTATTTATGATCCGACTATTAATCTTGCTATTGAGGAGTATGCACTTAAAAACCTCGATATCAGTGAAACGTACTTACTGTTTTATATTAATGAACCGTCCATCATTATAGGAAAAAACCAGAATGCTGTAGAAGAAATCAACACTGATTTCGTAGAGGAGAACGGCATTCACGTCGTTCGTCGTCTTTCCGGGGGCGGAGCAGTGTATCATGATAAAGGGAATCTTAGCTTCAGCTTTCTTACCAGGGACGACGGAAACAGCTTTCATGATTTCGCAAAATTCACCAAACCCGTCGTGGAAGCACTCAAGCAGCTTGGTGCTCCTGCAGAATTATCAGGCCGAAACGATTTGACGATAGAAGGCCGCAAAATTTCCGGGAACGCACAATTCACGACAAAAGGCCGGATGTTCAGTCACGGTACGCTCATGTTCAATTCCGAAGTGGAAAATGTAGTACGCAGCCTTAACGTGAAGTCGGAGAAAATCCGGTCGAAGGGTATTAAATCGATCCGCAGCCGGGTAGCGAATATTTCCGAATATCTTCCGGAAGGAACGACTATGGAAGAGTTCAAGTCGATGATCCTCCGCTATATTTTCGATGTGGAAGATGTGAAGGATGTGCCTCAGTACAAACTTACCGAAGAAGACTGGAAGGGGATCAGAAAGCTTTCGGAAGAACGTTACCGCAACTGGGACTGGAACTACGGAAAGTCACCGAAATCAAATATAAGCCAGACGAAGCGTATTGAAGGCGCAGGAACGTATGACATACGTCTTGATGTAGATAAAGGATATATTAAAAACGCTAAAATCTACGGCGACTTCTTCGGAATCGGGGATGTTTCTGATGTGGAAAATCGTTTAATAGGGACAAAATATGAAAGAGAAGCAATCAGGAAGTCAGTCGAAGACATTGACCTTCCCCACTATCTCGGTAAGATTAATGAAGAAGACTTTTTAACGATTGTGTATTAATCAAACAGGCCCGGCTCCGGAAAGAGTCGGGCCGTTTTGTAGAAAGAAATGCACCACAGTTGAATACGAAAAGTAGGAGGTCCAAATGATGATTACCTGGAGTGAAGAGATAACGATTGATGCAAATATTGAAACAGTATGGGAACTTTTTAAAGATAAGAACATCACCAGGATTATGCCGCAAGTGGAAGAACATTCTCTCATTGAAAAAGAAGAGAACGAGGTAGGAGCAAGGCATCGTCAGACCTACAGAGAAGGAAAAAGAACGGAGACGTATATCGTGACGACTACAGCCTTTGAAGACAGGGAAGAGCGCAAACTGAAAGAAGTGACATTCACTGTGGGAGGTGCTTTTAATATAAAAACCTCTTATACTTTTCAAAAATTGGCAGAAAATAGAACGAGACTCATCTATGAAGGGGCCAATGAGGGCGCCAGTGTTTTAGGAAAAATAATGCTGAAATTCGCCAGGGATAAGAGTAACAGAAAAGTGGTACATGACTTTCTGGAAAGAGTACGGGAGGAAGCGGAAAAGGAGGAAGAACATGTTCGTCCGGAAAGTTGATGAAAAAACGGAACTGCGGCTCGTGGAATTTTTTGATGCAGGTGAACTGTTCGAAATAGTTGAAGAGGAACGGCACTACTTGCAAACTTGGCTTCCATGGGTAGAGAATACCCGGGAAGTGCAGGACATGGAAAATGCGATAAGGAATTTTCGTCGCGGTTATGCTGAATATGAAAGTATGACTGCGGTCGTCCTTTTTCAGGGAAAGATTGTCGGAGTGGTAAGCTTCAACGAACTGGACTGGAAGAATCGAACCACTTACATAGGGTATTGGCTTCGGAGGGAATATCAGGGGAGAGGAATTATCACAAAGTCCGTCAAGTCACTGATTACCTTCGCCTTCTCTTCATTCGGCATGAATAAAGTAATTATCCGGGCCTCTGTGGCAAACGAAACGAGCCGGGCTGTCGCGGAACGTCTCGGGTTTACGAAAGAAGGGGTCTCCCGGTCCGGCGCCCATATGAATAATCGTTTCATCGATCAGATAATTTACGGAATATTAAAAAAGAATGGAAATAAATTTGCGAATAGTCTGGCAATAATTTATAATTTAAGATGATATTTCTTACGATGAATGACTATTCATTCATTTAATAAAAGAAGGGGGGAGCACCTATGAATGTAAGTGAACGATTAAGCTTGACAGCCCGGGAAATGCCGGGGAAAGATGCGTATATTTTTCAGGGAGAGAGGACGGATTACCGGACTTTCGATGCTAAAGTAACTAAATTCGCAAGCGCTCTCGAAGATGCCGGTTTCGAGAAGGGGGATCACGTAGCTCTTATCAGTGGCAACAGTCCTGTGTTTATGATTGGCCTTTACGGCGCTCTTCGTGCAGGTCTCAGCGTCATTCCTATCAATCCTACGTACACTTCCAAAGAAATGAAGTATATTTTAAAAAATGGCGATGTCAAAGGGGTTATAACGCTTGATGTTCTTGTAAGTCAGCTGGATGTAGTGGATGATGAATTGGATGTCACCCATTATTTCGTTGCGGATACCGGGGCAGATATTGATCTGGAAGCTTTTACTATCTCCCCAAAAATGAAATCGTTTACAAAAGCAGTAGAGCAAGGATCAGCTTCATTCACTCCTCCTTCGCTGGATGATGATGACCTGGCGGTTATTCTGTATACCTCCGGGACGACCGGGAAGCCGAAAGGAGCGATGCTTACCCACAAAAACATCTATTCGAACGCAAAAGATGTGGCCACCTATCTGGAAATAAGTGAAGAGGACCGTGTAATTGCAACGTTGCCTATGTTCCACGTGTTCTGCCTGACCGTGGCGTTGAATGCTCCGATTGTAAATGGAGGAACGATTATAGTCATCCCTCAGTTCTCACCGGGAGAAGTGTTCAAAGCTGCGAAAGAGTATGAGGCTACTGTATTTGCCGGTGTGCCTACGATGTACAACTATCTTCTGCAGACAGGAGACGGCCAGGAAAGCACATTTGAAAATATGCGTATCAACGTTTCGGGTGGCTCTTCTCTTCCGGTTTCTCTCCTCGAAGCTTTCGAGAAAAAATTCAACGTACGGGTGTCGGAAGGGTACGGGTTATCGGAAGCTTCTCCCGTGACAGCTTTTAATCCTTTAGACCGGCCGCGCCGGGCCGGTTCTATAGGACAGAATATCACTAACGTCGAAAATAAAGTCGTTGATGAGCTCGGCCAGGAAGTACCTGCCGGAGAAACAGGCGAGCTCGTCGTCAAAGGACCGAATGTGATGAAGGGTTACTATAAAATGCCGGAAGAAACAGCGGTAACGATTAAAGACGGCTGGCTGTTCACCGGAGATATGGCCCGTGAGGATGAGGAAGGGTACTTTTATATCGTGGACAGGAAAAAAGATCTGATTATCGTCGGCGGCTATAACGTTTACCCGAGAGAAGTGGAGGAAGTCCTCTATCAGCACCCGGAAATTACGGAAGCGGCTGTAGTCGGAGAACCTCATCCGGAGATGGGAGAGGCAGTGATCGCTTTCGTCGTTTCAGATAACCCTTCCCTGAATGAAGAAGCTGTCATTGAATACTGTAAGAAGGAACTGGCGAAATACAAACTTCCACAGCGCGTAGAGTTCATGGAAGAGCTCCCTAAAAACACGACCGGTAAAATTTTAAGAAAGAACCTGCGAGAGCATTTACAGCAAAGTTAACAGATGTCTGTTGTCAGTTAATAGAAATATCGCAGACACATATGCGGTAGACCGCAAAAAGCTTTCGGTGAGATTTTTCAGAGGCTGTATTATAATGAAAATTGAGAAAGGCAGTTTAAATAACTGTCTGCATGAAAGAAAAGCCTTTGTACGCTAAAGAGCCTTTTCATTCATGTAAACCCCTCACTCAAAAGTTAATCAGTCGTCTCTTTTGGCCAATGCTCCCCGTAGCATTGGCTCTTTTTTAGGTTGAACAGAGATAAGAACACCGAGTGCGGGATAGCGTTGATCAAATACCTCTTCGGAGAAGTCACTTCCTCTCGTAATCCACCATGTATTCTTCTTTAGTAATATAAAATTCTCTGTCGGGGCGGTGGGTTATCAAACCGAGGCGCTCCAGTTTGTAGCAGTTAACCCGTCGGTAAGGGTCATCTTCAATGACAGGCAGTTCTTTTTCCTGCTGAACGTAAGCATCCACTGCCCGCTGCATCATATCGATATCTTTTGCGAGCTGAAGGTTTTCCTCTTCAAATACTTCGTAAGTTTCCCGGGACATGTAGAAAGTCTTCCTCGGTTTTCCTTCGATGAAGTGAGCAAGAAGCTCATAGTCGATGGTTAGGTCTTCATTAATGATTACACTTAAAGGTACCCTGTCCGATTTTTTTTCGGCATAATCGTTGATGGCTTTTCGTATATCATTCAGGGATAAGTCCATAGTTTCCAGTTCTCTGGGGGCAGATTTCTTTTTCTTTCTCCGAATCCACATAGCACTCTCCTCCGGTATTTTACTGTTATTATAACAAATACGGTGAAGATGTTGGAATTTTCGGAAGAAAATAACAGGAACGTAGACGGTTCGAAAATAATCTGCTATATTTAAAAAGCAATTACTGTACTCACAAGGAAGGGATATGATAACCGTGAAAGAAACGTTGAAAACTGAATATGAAGTAAACGAACGTACAGTTGCTCTCATCGCCATAGAGGAAGAGGGGAAAATCAGAACGAGGGTGATGGAAGTGGAAGATTCATTTATAGTGGACCTGCCCCCCACGAAAGTGATCGACAACTCCTGTAAGTATTTTGGAAGCAACCTCTCCGGTAGAATTTCCGGCACAAAAGCTATTACGAACTACACACACAAATCCCCCATCGTCATCTCCGGGATGCTGAAGCTCTATTACTTCCCGACCATGTCCCCTTCAAGACTTGAATGCTCCTGGATTTCCCACAGTTTTGTACGTGATTTCGCCCCCGGCCAGACCGATCCCAGAAAAACGAGAGTTCAATTTGTAAACAAACTGAGTGAAGAATTGCCCGTCTCCCCCGGCGTATTTTCGAACCAGCTGGAACGCACCGCACAGTTCAGGCTCATGTACGAAAAACGATTCACTTCTACGGTGAGACATTCTTTTGTTTCAGAGCCTTCTCCATCAGTTCCCATAAGATGAATTCCACTTTCCTGCGGATAGCCGGATTGAAATAGTTTCTCTTTTCCTCATAACCTGCAGCCATAAAGGAAAAAGTGGTAAAGGCTTCGTGCCTTGATGTTTCAATAACGTAAACCTGATGCGTATCCATAAATGAACGAAGATGCTTTCTTTCTTCCCTGGCACACACTTCCATTTTACCAAGCAGTTCGAGGTAAGGTTCTTTAATCTTGTGGGCGCCATTCGCTATATGTCGCCGGTCCTGTTTTATGACAGTGATCGCCATTGTCAGGAACAGGTAGCGGGAGGCTTTATCAAGTTGTTTTTCTTTCAGGTGAGCCATACCTGGACCTCCTCTCATTCATTGCGAACATGTGTTCTTGTATGGTAGTATATCATAGAACCCCTTCGCTTATGCAATCCAATTTTCGAAAGTGACACGGTAGGCAGAAAAGAAGAATTCCAGTAAAATAAAATTACTATAGATAAACAGAGTAGGATGAACCTTTATGCCAACGCTTGAGGAATTGAAATTGCTAGCTGAAAATGATCAATTGTTCGATTACGCTATACGGCAACTGGAGAGGCTGGAGCGCTTTGGTCCGCTTCCCGGTATAGTTCTGCCTCTTATCGAAGCTTTTCTCCCTGTTTTGCCGCTCATAGTATTTGTAGTCGCCAATGCCGTGGTGTACGGTCTTATTAAAGGATTTCTCTACTCATGGATCGGGGCTGTGGCAGGAGCCGTACTCGTCTTTCTTATAGTACGAGGTCTCGGACGTCGGCGTTTTTTTCGTTTTTTGAGAAAGAACCGTCAGGTAAAACGGGTGATGGTTTGGTTTGAAGAGCACGGATTCGGTCCGCTGTTTCTTCTCATGTGCTTTCCTTTTTCCCCTTCCGCCATCATTAATGTCGTTGCAGGATTGTCCGGAGTGAAGACCAGAGACTTTTTACTGGCTGCTGTACTCGGGAAATCCGTAATGATTTTTTCGATAACGTTCGTCGGTGACAGCATCACCTCTTTTACTTCGAATCCTGTCAAAACTATCGTTGTGCTTATCTGTATCAGTCTTTTCTGGCTCCTCGGTAAATATTTGGAGCAGCGGCTGGCGGCACGTGCCAGAAGGAAGAAGGGTTGAACCGGCCCTCTCCCGGGTAAATTACCAGTATTAAACCCTTTGGAGGAAACGGAATGAATAAACATAAATATCTGTTTCGTGCGGTCGTTCTGGCAGCCCTTGTGGCGGTGTTCTTCCGCACTTTTATCTTCGTAAGTTATATTGTGGACGGGGAGTCGATGGAGCCTACGTTACACGATGGAAATCTTTTAATGGTGAATAGAGTCTCCTATGAATGGACAGAAATACACCGGCAGGACGTCATCGTTTTTCATTACAACGAAAAAGACGACTATGTAAAAAGGGTGATCGGTCTCCCGGGGGATGAGATAGCCGTGAAAGACGACGAATTATACGTTAACGATGAGCGGTTGGAAGAAACGTATCTTGATAAGCTGCGTCCGGAAAACGGGGAAGTTTTCACCCCCAGTTTCACGCTCGAAGGAATAACAGGAACACCGACAGTCCCTCCGGGTAAACTCTTCGTTCTCGGGGATAACCGCCGGCACAGCCTGGACAGCCGCCGCTTCGGTTTTATCGATTCAGCTTCGGTGGTCGGAAAAGTGTCAATACGTTACTGGCCGATGTCACAGTTGAGTATAACATTTCAATGAACTGCCGCCCGGGTGGTTCATTTTCTTATGGTATTGTAAGATAAGGAAAAAGGAGGAAGGCGGATGAGCATTAAGTTCATAACCGGACGTTCGGGAGCCGGAAAAAGTGACTACTGTCTGAGTGAAATAGAAGCGAAACTTCAAAAGGAACCTGCAGGCCGCCCGATTGTATATCTGGTGCCGGATCAGATGACCTTCCAGCAGGAGTATGCGTTATTGAAGCGGGGGAATATCGACGGTGCGACGAGAGCTCATGTGCTCAGTTTTTCCCGTCTCGCCTGGAAAGTGTTTCAGGAAACCGGAGGTGCGACGAGATCTTATATAAGCTCTACGGGAGTACAGATGCTGCTCAGAAAAATCGTGGAGGAACGCACATCCGATTGGAATGTCTTCCAAAAGGCGATGGAGAAACAGGGATTTATTCATCAGCTGGAAGAAATGATTACGGAATTCAAAAGATATCGCGTGACTCCTGAGACGCTTGAATCCCAAATGGAGGCTATGGAAGGATATGTCCACCGGACCGCTGAAGAAAGGGCGCTGCAGGATAAACTGGAAGATCTTCATTATATCTACAGCCGTCTCACCCACTACATGGAAGGCGTCTACGTGGATGGAGAAGACCAGTTGAAACTGCTCGGAGAGAAAATCCCCCACTCTTCATTTCTTCAGGGTGCAGAAGTATACATAGACGGTTTCCACAGTTTCACTCCCCAGGAGTATGAGGTTCTGCGTGAACTCTTCCAGCATGCGGAACAGGTACAGGTCACACTGACACTCGACGAAGAAGACGGAGAGCCTGAAGATATCGATCTTTTTGCGGAAACGAAAGAAACCTGTGCCATTCTCAGAGAGCTGGCTGAAGAAGGGGGTGTGGAAGTGGAGGAGACGCTGACCCTTTCGAATGAACAGGGCCGTTTTCTTGATCGTAAAGCATTTCAGCACCTGGAGAATAACTTTGAAGAACGTCCTGCCCCTTCTTTCGAAGGAGACGTACCGATCGGTATTTATGAAGCTGTCCACCCCAGGGCGGAAGTGGAAGGAGCTGCCCAGGAAATCCTCCGGCTCGTCCGGGAAGACGGGTACAGGTACCGCGATATAGCAATTCTCATGCGTGATGCCGGTATGTATCACAGTTTAATCGAAACGATTTTCACCGATTATGGTATACCGGTCTTTCTTGATGAAAAGCGGACGATGCTGAACCACCCGCTCCTGGAACTGATACGTTCCGCACTTGATGTCGTAGAGGGGGGCTGGCGCTATGATGCGGTATTCCGGCTGTTGAAAACCGGTTTTATCCCTTCCGGCGATAAGAAACATCCTCTTAACGAAGAAGCCATTGATGAGTTGGAAAATTATGTTCTCGAATATGGCATCCGTTCGAGGGAGCAATGGAGATCGGCGGAGCCATGGAAATATCAGCGATTTCGGGGTTTTGAACAGGCGGCACAGACGGATGAAGAGAAACAGAAGCAGGATCGCATTAACGCATACCGTCATCAGGTGACAGAAGCCCTCGGGAATCTGGATGACGACCTCCGGGGCAGGAAATCCAATGAAAAGAGGGCGACCGCTCTTTTTGAATGGCTGGACAGAATGGACGTTCCGGGCACGCTTGAAATATGGAGAAGTTTCTATGATGAAAACGGAGAAGTGGAGAAAGGAAGGGAGCAGGAACAGGTATGGGACAGTCTGCTTCAACTTCTCGACGAAATGGTGGAGATGATAGGGGAAGAAACTATGTCCCTTCAGGTATTCCGCCAGGCATTCGAAAGTGGTCTCGATGCCCTTACTTTCGCTCACGTACCTCCAAGTATGGATCATATCATTGTCGGAAGCGTGGACCGTTCCAGATTAAACGGCATCAAAGCCGGATTTCTTCTCGGAGTCAACGAAGGAACGTGGCCAATGAAACCTGCCGGAGACGGAATGATTTCTGAGGAAGACCGGGAACTTCTGTCCCGGCATGGAGTGGAATTAGCGGCCGGAAGTCGCGAAAGACTGCTTTACGACCGTTTCTACATGTATCTTGCAGCAACGATGCCGAGCGGGAAATTATGGGTGAGTTATCCGTTGAGTGATGAGGAAGGTAAAGCGAAGGCGGCTTCTCCCCTGATCACCCGCATTGAAGAACTGTTTCCGGCCTGCAGGGAACATGTGCTTCTTCAGGATCCGGACGATCTGGAAGAAGCCGAACGTTTTATCACGACGCCGGTCAAGACGCGATCGGCTCTCACTGCCCAGCTGGCCCGTTATATTAAAGGATACCGGATCCAGGATGCCTGGTGGGGCGTGTTGAACTGGTATATTCAGGCGGAAACGAAAGAGAGCACGACGCGAAGAGTGCTTCACAGCCTGTTTTATAAAAATGAACCCGTTCAACTCCAGCAGGAAACAGCCCGCCGCATGCATAAGAAACAGGTGAAAACGAGTGTTTCCGCCCTGGAATCTTACTACAGCTGCGGATTTCAGCACTTTGCCGGTAAAGGGCTGAATCTGGAAGAACGACGGACGTATAAATTGGACGCCCCTGATATAGGTCAGTTGTTCCACGAGGCTCTTCGGCAGATAACCGACTGGATCGGAAAGGAAGGGAAGCGGTTTTCGGAGCTGGATCGTTCCTCTGCCGAACAGTATGCGCGCCGTGCCACACAGGAACTTGCACCGGTTCTGCAGCATCAGGTGCTCAGAAGTTCGAATCGATACAGATATATTCAGGAAAAGTTGAGTAAAGTGATCGCCCAGGCAACATATATCCTCGGAGAACAGGCGAGACGGACGAATTTTGCTCCTGTCGGTCTTGAACTCGGTTTCGGGGAAGTGAAAGATTCAGCCCTTCCGGCTATGAGTCTGGATCTTCCGAACGGCTTCGAACTCATGCTCAGAGGAAGAATCGACCGGGTGGATCAGGCTGTTGATAATGAAGAGATGTTCCTGAGAATCATTGACTACAAGTCAAGTGCAAGAGGTCTGAATCTTTCCGATGTATATTACGGTCTTTCGCTGCAGATGCTTATTTATCTCGAAGTTATATTACAGAATGCGAAAGAATGGCTCGGAATGGAGGCGACTCCTGCAGGTGTACTGTATTTCCACGTCCACAACCCGATGATTACAGGAAAGAAAGTGCTGAACGATGAAGAACTGGAACGGGAAATCGTGAAAAGTTTCAAAATGCAGGGGCTGCTTCTGGAAGATGAAGCCGCTGTCCGCATGATGGATACAGAGACGGATAAAGGTTACAGCCCGGTGGTTCCGGCAGGATTAAAGGAAAAAGGCGGTTTTTATTCCAATTCCAAAGTGGCGGACAGGGAAAGGTTCGAAGCGCTGGACGGTTACGTTCGTAAACTGATGACGCAGGCGGGGATGGATATTACGGAAGGCAATATTCCGCTTAATCCATATCAGAAGAAACAGGAAACGGCATGTCAGTTCTGTTCCTTCCGTTCCGTCTGTCAGTTCGACCCGACTCTTGCGGAGAACCAGTACCGGAAGCTGGCCGATATGAAAGACAGTAAAGTCTGGGAGAAATTGAAGGAAAAGGGGGAAGTCGATGGTTAGCTGGACAAAAGAACAGGAAGAGGCGATTTATAATTCCGGCCATGATATTCTCGTCTCGGCAGCGGCAGGATCGGGAAAAACAGCGGTTCTTGTAGAAAGGATCATTCAAAAGGTGATCGACAGGCAGAACCCGGTGGATATCCACTCCCTTCTCGTAGTAACCTTCACGAACGCAGCAGCTCAGGAAATGAGGAACAGGGTGACGGAGGCGCTCGACAAAGCTCTTGAACAGTCGCCGGATTCTATCCACCTGAAAAAACAGCTGTCCCTTGTGCAGAGTGCGTCCATTTCGACACTTCATTCCTTCTGTATGGAAGTGATAAGGAAACATGCGTATCTTCTGGATATCGATCCGGCCTTCAGAATTGCGGATTCCGTAGAAGCGGATTTAATGAAGCAGGAAGTGCTGGAAGATCTTCTGGAAGACTGGTATGGACGAGAAGGCGAGGAGCGAACCCGGTTTTTTGACCTGGTGGACCGGTTCTCGGGGGACCGTCATGACCTGGACGTGGAGTCGCTTATTCTTCAGATGTACACCTTCTCGGAACAGCATCCGTGGCCGGAAGATTGGCTGGACCAGGTGGCAGAAATGTATAACGTTTCAGTGAATGAAGAGGTGGAAGATCTGCCCTGGTTTGTGCTGCTGAAAAGAGAAGTACACCATCAGCTTGAAGCTATGGAAAAAGAAGCAGAAGAATTCCTTGAACTTACCCGCAAGCCGGACGGCCCTTATACATACGGGGAAACGGCAGACAAGGATCTCGCTCTTGTACGTGAAGCGAAAGCCAGCCTCGCCACGTCCTGGCAGTCGCTTGAGAACTACGTGAAAGAAGCTAAATTTCCATCACTGTCGAGAAAAAAATCAGACGTGACAGAGGATAAGAAAAATGAAGCGAAAGAAATACGGGAAAGATATAAGAAAAGATTCAAAAAGATTCAGGAAGAATGGTTTGCACGCCCCCTTGTGAGATATCTTGAAGAGATGGGGGAATTGTATCCGGTCATCGTTCAGCTGGGAGTTGTAGTGAAAGATTTTAAACAGCGCTACCAGGAAGCGAAGAAAGAAAAAGGAGTAGTCGATTTCTCCGACCTGGAGCATTATGCACTGAATATTTTACGGGATGAAAGTTCACAGCCGGAACATCTCGTACCTTCGCAGGTGGCGAAAAATTATCAGCGCCAGTTTACGGAAGTACTCGTAGATGAGTACCAGGACACGAATCTGGTACAGGAGACGCTCCTTAAACTATTGACTGCCGATGACGGGGCGGGAGATTTGTTTATGGTGGGGGATGTGAAACAGAGTATATACCGCTTCCGGCACGCGGAACCTTCCCTGTTTCTCCAGAAGTACAGCCGTTTCCAGCAGAAAGAAGAAGACGGAGAGAGAATAGATCTGGCCAAAAATTTCCGCAGCCGGACCCAGGTGCTCGATGCAACGAACTATCTATTCCGTCAAATTCTCGACGAAGAGGTCGGGGAGATGGAGTATGAGAAAGAAGCCGAACTTATTTACGGGAACACCTCCTACGACGAATGGTTCAAAGAAGACACGAGCACGGAACTTCTGTTAATTGACCGGGAAGAAGCAGAAGAGGAGCAGGAGGACATGGAAGAAGATTACCGTGATCTGGAAAAGGCACAGCTGGAAGCCCGGGCTTACGCAGGGAAAATCAGAGGATGGCTCGGGTATGATGGAAACGAGCCGATGCAGGTAATGGATAAAGAAACAGGTATGCCGAGACCTCTTAAATTCAGGGATATAGTATTTCTCCAACGTTCCATGACGTGGGCGCCGGTTATAATGGATGAACTTAAACAGCAGGGGATTCCGGTCTACGCAGAACTTTCCACCGGGTATTTCGAAGCGATTGAAATCCGGGTAATGATCAGCCTGTTGAAGATCATTGATAATCCGAAACAGGATATTCCACTGGCTTCGGTACTCAGGTCTCCGATTGTCGGGTTGGATGAGGACGAGCTTGCACGCATCCGTCTGGAAGACAAGCGGACAAATTATTATGAAGCTGTTAAATTATATACCGCCAAAGAAACGGATTCGTTAAGCGGAAAACTGGACCGTTTTCTGATCATGCTCCACGATTTCCGGGAGCGGGCGCGACAGGGAGCCCTGTCTGAACTGATCTGGTACATTTACCGTGAGACCGGTTACTATGATTTTACAGGAGGTATGCCTGGAGGACGTCAGCGTCAGGCAAATCTCCGGGCACTTTATGACCGTGCCCGCTCCTATGAGACTACATCTTTCCGCGGACTGTTCCGTTTCCTTCGTTTCATTGAAAGAATGGAAGAAAGGGGAGACGATCTTGGGGCGGCCCGGGCTCTTGGAGAGCAGGAAGATGTCGTGCGGATTATGACGATCCACAAAAGTAAGGGACTGGAATTTCCGGTGGTCATTCTCGGAGGTATTGATAAGCAATTCAATATGAAAGATCTTAATTCCCGGTATTTACTCCACAAAGATCTCGGCTTCGGATCGAAATACATCGACCCCGAAAAAAGGCTCACTTACCCGACGATCGCTTATCACGCTTTGCGCGAAAAGAAAAAAAGAGAGATGCTCGCCGAAGAAATGCGGGTGCTCTATGTGGCTCTTACGAGGGCTAAGGAAAAACTGGTGCTTGTAGGAAATGTCGCTTCTTTTCAGGCAAAACAGGAGGAATGGAAGCGTTTTGCCCGCTATGAACCATGGACACTGCCGGCAGCTGACAGGCTGAGCGCGAAATCGTACCTGGACTGGATCGGTCCTTCTCTTGTCCGACATCAGCAGGCCCAAATTCTTACGGCCGGGGAAGTGGAAGTGGCAACTTCTTCCGCTATTCACAAGGATGAATCACAGTGGTCTGTCGGAGTCATCCACGGCAGAGAATTAACCGGTACAGAAAAGGAAAGAGAACATCGGGATGATACAGTGAAAGAATCCGTTTTTAAGTGGTCTCCCGTTGATCACGAAATAGAACCGTTTGTTGAGAAAAGACTGGGTTATCGCTATCCTCATGAACAGGCAGCGAGACGACGCGCCAAACAGACGGTGACGGAAATCAAGAGGAATCAGGAAGTGGATGAATATGCCGACACGACTCTTGCTCTTCCTTACCGGCCTCCGATGAGAAAGAGACCTAAATTTATGCAGCAGGAAAAAGCGCTCACTGCCGCCGAGCGGGGGACAGCTATGCACACCGTGATGCAGCACATTCCTCTAAAACCTCATACCTCCCGGGAAGTGGAAGAATTCACTGAAAAACTTATTACCCGGGAAATAATAACACGTCAGGAAGCGGACGCAATCGATGCCGAGGCCATTTCCCGTTTTTTTGATACAGAAACGGGTGAGACAGTAATTTCCGAACCGGGAGTGGAACGTGAAGCAGCTTTCAACTATATGCTTCCTGCAAAAGAAGTATATAGCGACTGGAAGGAAGACGATAACGACCGGGTATTTATCCAGGGGATTGTGGATCTTCTCATCCCTTATAAAGATGGATATATTCTGCTTGACTACAAAACAGACAGTCTGAGCGGAAAGGAAACGGATGAAGAGCTTTCTTCCCGTTACCGCACCCAGCTCTCCCTTTATACAAAAGCGATTGAGGATATAAGAAAAAAGAAAGTGTACAAAAGCATACTTTACTTTTTCGATGCAGCAAAAGTTGTGGAGGTGAAAGGGGATTGAAGTGATGGAGGAGATTTGTGAGTTGTGCTGGCGCTTCCCGGTGAAAACAACAGAACACCATCTTACCCCTAAACAGTACGGAGGCGTACACGGGCCGACGGTTCAATTATGTACGGCCTGCCATCGTCAGATTCATGCACTTTTCTCCAACCGGGAACTGGCCCGGTTCTACAACCGGATTGAACGACTCCAGGACCACCCTGATATGAAAAAGTATGTGAAATGGGTGCAGAAGCAGGATCCGGCTAAAAGAGTCACTACGAAAAAAGCCAATAGAAGGAAGTAAGGGGGGAGGACTATGCCGAAGGGAGGCCCAATAGTAGAGAAGGAGCGTCTGGAATGGGTGGATGTCGCCAGAGGCTTCGCGATATTCGGTATTTTTATGGTGAACGCTCCGGCGTTTAACGCCCCTTTTTTTCTATATGGAGGAGGAGAGGAGTATTTTTCTTCAGAAATGAGCGGAATGATCCGGGCGATCATTGATATCTTCTTCCAGGCAAGTTTTTACACGCTCTTTGCTCTTATGTTCGGGTTTGGCCTGCAAATGATGAAAGACCGACTGGTGGCAAAAGGCGTAAGTTACGAACCCGTTTTACAGCGAAGGATGTTTATTCTTTTTCTTTTCGGAATCGTACATGCTTTCCTTATATGGCACGGAGACATACTGCTCACCTATAGCATTCTCGGGATGATTCTTCTGCTATTTATGAAAGGGAAGAACCGGACGCTGCTTCGTTCCGCTTTCGGAATGCTGGCTGCCGTAACGTTACCATTCACTTTACTGCTTTATGCAGCCAGAGATTTCAATGCGGCTGTGATGAACAGGGAAGCTATACAGGCGGCAATGACGAGTTATGGTGAAGGGACGCTCGGGGAGATATGGGCGCAGAATTTGACGGACTGGTGGTATACGAACAGCCCGGGGAACTGGCCGTTTTTAATCATGAGCATGCTTCCGATGATGCTGTTCGGTATGTACATCGCGAGAAAAAGGTGGCTTCATGAACCGGAGAACCATAGAAATGAAATGTGGAAGTGGTGGGTAGTGACCGGTGTATTGTTCCTTGTATTCAAGGTCGGACCTTACTTCTTCGGAAGGCCCATGTGGTTTGAACTGGCTCAGGACAACATCGGCGGGTCCGCCTCGGCTGTGTTCTACGTATTGTCTATTACTATGTTGTACAGAAATTCGGTCAGACGGGCGATACGGCCGCTTAGATGGGTAGGGAGGATGTCGCTTACGAACTATATATTGCAGTCGGTTGTAAGTTTCATCGCTTTTTACTCTGTCGGTTTCGGATTTTACGGGGAAGTGTCGCCGCTGCAGAGTACCATTTTTGTGCTGATCGTCTTCTTGCTGCAGGTCGTCATAAGCAGATGGTGGCTGAAAAAATACCGGTATGGTCCGGTGGAATGGCTGTGGAGAAGAGGAACGTACAAAACTGATATATAAACACTTTCGAAAGAAAAAAGCGGCTTCTGTCCTGGACAGAAGCCGCTTTCATGTTTTTGTGATATTAAAAGCTCAGAACCTCTTTGATATGAGAGATGGCCCAGTTCAGATCTTCTTCGGAAATGATCAGAGGCGGAGCGAAACGTATGACGTTTTCGTGCGTTTCTTTACAGAGAAGTCCTTTTTCTTTCAGTTCTTCACAGTATTTACGCGCAGGTTCGGTAAGTTCCACACCGATGAAGAGCCCTTTTCCACGCACTTCTTTTATAATGGAACTGTCGATGGATTTTAACTCTTCCATCATATGATTGCCGAGTCTGAGAGAGCGGTCGGCCAGATTTTCGTCTTCGATCACCTGGAGAGAAGCGAGAGATACAGCTGATGCAAGCGGGTTGCCTCCGAACGTGGACCCGTGGGAACCCGGATTGAATACTCCGAGAATATCCTTGTTGGATACTACACAGGAAATAGGGAATACACCGCCGCCGAGGGCTTTACCGAGAATAAGCATATCCGGATTTACATCTTCCCAGTCGCACGCAAACATCTTTCCGGTTCTCGCAAGGCCGGCCTGAATTTCGTCTGCGATAAACAGAACATTTTCCTCATTGCAAAGATCGGAAGCTTCTTTCAGAAAACCTTCCGGTGGCATAACGATCCCTGCTTCTCCCTGGATGGGTTCAAGAAGGAAAGCCGCTGTATTATCTGTAATCGCTTCCCGAAGAGCGTCGATGTCACCGTAAGGGACTAATTTGATGCCCGGGAGAGTAGGACCGAAGCCGCGTTTGTTATCCTCGTCGGAGGAGAGGGAAACAGCAGCCATCGTCCGTCCGTGGAAGTTACCTGTGCAGGCGATGATCTCCGCATTGTCTTCTTCCACACCTTTTACATCGTAAGCCCAGCGGCGGGCTGCTTTAAGAGCGGTCTCTACGGCTTCAGCTCCTGTGTTCATAGGAAGAGCCATTTCTTTATTAGTGATTTTACAGATCTTTTCATACCAGGGTCCGAGCTGGTCGTTATGAAAAGCACGGGATGTAAGAGTCACCCGGTCGGCCTGGTCTTTCAACGCCTGAATGATTTTAGGGTGGCGATGCCCCTGGTTAACGGCCGAGTAGGCACTAAGCATATCCATATAACGGTTACCTTCCGGATCTGTTACCCATACTCCTTCTGCTTCCGAGATGACTACAGGGAGCGGGTGATAGTTTTTGGCACCATATTCTTGGGTCTGATCAATGATTTGTTGACTGTTACGAGACATACAGGACCTCCTTTGAATCTTTATAACAATACTTTTCCATTATAACAGGTTTTTCTACTGATTTCTCCAGCCATTTTTCATTGGGAATCGGGAGGGAGAAGTGATACGATAAGAAGAGAAAGGAGGATGATGAAATGACGCATCTACATATTTTTTCATGGGTGCTGGCTTTAGCACTTCTTGCGCTGGTGTCAACGTTTTTAAATTCGGGAAATTTAAAGCCTGCCAAGATTTCTCACATGATTCTACGCTTAGACTATTTACTGATTCTTTATTCCGGAGGAGATCTTTTCGCTTCTTACTCCAGCTACGGTCCGGCAGTTATCATTAAACTCCTGGTCGGAATCTGGGTGATCGCCTCCATAGAGATGGTGGTTGTCAAAAAGAAAAAAGGTCAAAAAGTTACGAGCTGGTGGACACAGCTTACCATTTCCGTACTATTGGCACTTTTCCTCGGTTTCGTAATGCTGCCGATGGGCATATTGCCATAATCGTAAATTTAATAAAAAAAGGAGTGGTCCGGACCAGCGGATCACTCCTTTTTTTTATTGTGATAAGGGGGTCAGGCACGG
This sequence comes from Salimicrobium jeotgali, assembly GCF_001685435.2. Taxonomy (NCBI): domain Bacteria; kingdom Bacillati; phylum Bacillota; class Bacilli; order Caryophanales; family Bacillaceae; genus Salimicrobium; species Salimicrobium jeotgali. The sequence continues at coordinate 1,884,630 of NZ_CP011361.2, read as the reverse complement.
GGGAGTGCCTGCTACTATGTTCAAGGTTATGGCGAGGAATCACCCTCACTTGTAATGATAATCATTCTCATTTATAAAGTCAATAAATTTTTTGAAAATATTTATAGCGGATAGAAGTGAATTACTGCAATAAGTGGAGGAACTCGAGACATCGAAAAGAGCTGTGAAGAAAGTGTGGACGATTTATACTCTTTTCAATCTGAGAGAGTATTTATGTAAAGATAATAGTTGACGGTAAAGGTACTGGAAGGATAACCTTTAATAATGATTGAAAATTTGAGGGGGTAGGACAGATGAGAAGAATGACAGGTCTTATGCTCATTCTTTCGTCTCTTCTTTTTTGGGTACTTCCCACACCGGCCACGGCAGAAGAAGGAGAGAAATGGAAAGGTGAAAGTATTTATTACATAACGGTGGACCGTTTCATGAACGGGAAGACCGCTAACGATAAGAACCTTGAGACCGGCAAAGAAAACGGGTATCACGGTGGCGACCTCCAGGGCGTCACAGAGAAACTGGACTATATCAAGGATCTCGGATTTACGACAATCTGGTTATCGCCGCTGATGAGTTCGTCGGACTTTGAAGGGTACGAGGTGAAGGACTACAAAAAAGTGGATGAACACTTAGGTACAATGAAAGAAGTCCGGACGCTTACCGAAGAAGCCCACAATCGAGATATGAAAGTGATTATGGATATGCCACTGATGGGCATCGACGAAGACCATCCATGGGTGGAAAAAGGTTTTACGGAACGCTCCGGAAACGGGGAAGTCAAGGTGAAGGAAACCGGCGGGGATGTACAAAAAGAAATAAGTTCCATTCTTTCGTACTGGAAAGAAGAAGCGGGTCTGGACGGCTTCGGTTTTCCGGAAGTGGAAGAGGCCAGCCCGGACTTTTGGCAAAAAACTTTAAGCGATGTTACGGATATGGTACTGATCGGTAAGGGAGAAGATTCTTCCTACAGCAAAGCAGGTTTTGACATATGGTATGATGAATCGTATCAGGAAGCGATTTCTGAAAGCTTTTCAGGAACAGGTAACATAGAACTGCCGGCTCCGGCGAAAGAGGGGACCACCGCTAGTGCTGTTGATTTTCATGATACGAGACGTTTCACGACGTTATCTCAGGAGGCTGGTTTTAACCCGGTGACGAGATGGAAACTGGCTCTGACCCAACTGTATACCGATCACGATGTAGCCGTAGTACAGTATGGAACAGCGATCCCTATGGGGGAAAAGCCAGGAATCGGGAATTTACCGATGATGAACTTTGGTGGAACAGACGAAGAAGTAACCAGAAGGATAAATAAGTTGAACGCGATGCAAAATGAGTTCCCGTCGTTTGCGAAAGGTGAAGTTCAGAAAGTGTATAACGAAGGCGGTATGGAAGTGTTTAAAATCGACGGGGAGAAAACAATGCTTGTAGCCGTAAACAATTCGGAGGAAACGAAAAGCGGCATTGTAACTTCGCTCGGAGACAATAAACAGTTACGCGGTCTGATGCATGACGGTTTTCTCAGACAGTCAGATGATGGGAAGTACCGGGTGGTGCTGGAGCGTGAGACCGCCGATGTGTTCGTCGTGGAAGATTCGGCAGGGATCAACTGGTTATTCGTCGGTTTTGTCGTAAGCGTAATGGCTATTTTCGTCATCTTTGTTATAATGACAATGGTAAAAAACAGAAAACAAAAAATCAACGGACACTGAGCGTCGTGTTCGTTGATTTTTTTGACCTTTTGCTCTGTAAATGAGGGGTTTTTACCTGTACTCTTCATTTATAAAGAAGAGTGCTATCGTTCCCGGGCCGGCGTGGGCTCCGATAGCTGCGCCCACCATATCTATGTGGATATCTGCAGGGGAGAATCTTTCTTCAATCATAGAGGCGAGCTGCTTCGCCCTCTCTTCGCTATCTCCGTGACTGATTGCGATACGCTGGCGTTTCAGATCTTTTCCGCGCTCTTCCATCAGTTCAATCATGCGCTTAAATACTTTCTTCTGACCGCGGATCTTCTCAAGGGGCACAAGGTTCCCGTCGTCGACGTGCAGAAGAGGTTTAATTTTAAGAAGACTGCCGACGAAAGCCTCTGCTTTGGTTACCCGACCACCACGCTGAAGGTATGAAAGGTCGTCTACTGTAAATAAATGTTCCATATGTTTGGAGTGGTAGGAAACGAGGGATATAAGATCCCGCAGCGTCGCGTTTTTCCGACTCTCTTCCGCTGCTCTTAGCACGATGAGTCCGTACCCGAGAGAGGCGGCTTTCGTGTCGATTACTGCAAATTTGGCCTTCGGGTATTCTTCTTTCAGCTCCTGCTCCACTACTTTTGCCGACTGATAAGTCCCGGAGAGGGCGGAGGAAAAAGCGATGTATAGAAATGGCTGATCGGCGGCAATTTTTTCGGTGAAGAGTTCGCGGAAGTCCTGGGCCGTCACCTGTGACGTCTTCGGAGCTTCCCCTTCTCTCATCGCATCATACACTTCTTTGGGAGAAAGGTCCTGACCATCTTCATGCTCTTTGCCTTTAAGAAGAACTTTCAACGATACGCGATCCACTCCGTATTCGCTCAATGTAGCTTCTGAAAGGTCACTTGCAGAATCGCAGATGATTTGTACGCTCATTTTTTCACCTTCATTCTATTAGAGTGAGTTCTATGTTAAGTTTATGTCTAAGAAGTTATTTAGTCAAAGTATACCATATGTTCATTTCAGTAATAATAATCTATAATTAAAAAAGACAGGGGGGGAGCACCATGTTTACATTTGAAACGAAAAGGATCATCGTCGTTATTATAGGTGCACTGTTTAACGCAGTCAGCCTGAACTTATTTCTCATAGAAGCAAATGTTTACGCAAGCGGTTTTACCGGTATGGCCCAGCTCTTAACGAGTATCATTCAGGATTTTCTGGACATCCATTTTATCAGCACCGGAATCATATTATTTATTCTGAACATACCTGTTGCGATACTCGGTTGGCTGAAAGTAGGAAAAGGGTTTACTGTGTACAGCGCAATATCAGTGGCTTTTACGACATTTTTCCTCGAAGTTATACCGCTTTTGCAATTGTCGGAGGACATTATACTTAACGCTGTGTTCGGTGGCGTGCTCGGGGGTGTCGGTGTAGGTATCACCCTTAAATGGGGGGCGTCCACCGGAGGGCTTGATATTATCGCTATGGTCCTCTCCCGGATGAAAGACCGGCCGATCGGCACTTATTTCCTTATAATCAACAGTGCTATCATCGCCGTAGCCGGTCTGATTTATAAACCGGAAAATGCTTTATATACTTTGCTGACTCTATACGTTACGACGCGGGTGATTGATGCAATACATACCCGTCATGAAAAACTGACAGCGATGATTATTACTTCGAAGGCAGAAGATATGGAAGAGGCAATCCACGCTCAGGTGGTCCGGGGTATTACTACGTTACCGGCAAGAGGGGCTTTCACCGGTGAGGACAAAAATATGCTGATAATGGTTATCTCCCGCTACGAGCTTTACGATCTTCAACATATTATTCACGATGTCGATGACCGGGCGTTCACCAATATTGTCCAGACCACCGGTGTCTTCGGCTTCTTCCGAAAAGAATGAAAATAAGGTACATTAGTAAAGTAGTATAACAGTCCTGTAAGGGGGAAATGAAATGAAAAAATGGTGGATGGCAATTCTGATCACAGGAGTTATTGGTCTTTCGGCGTGTGGAGCCGATGAAACGGGTAAGACAGAAGAAAAGAAAAATGAGGAAGAGAGCGAACAGCAGAGTAACGGAGAAAATGAAGAAAAGAAAAACGAGAAAGAAAGTGCACAGCAGAATAACGAAGGAAATGAAGAAAAGAAAACGAGTGACGAGAGTAACGGACAGGTACTGGCTGAACAGCTTGCAGTGAAAAGCAGTGCTGAAACTTCAGGGAAAAAAGCCGATATTAGTTTCTCTTTGACGAATGAAGGTGAAGAAGCTGTAGAAGCAGGATTCCTGTCGGGACAGCAGTTCGATGTCCGCATAACGGATCAAAAGGGTGAAAATGTGTACACTTTTTCTGCTGATCGCTCATTTACACAGGCTAAAACATCCGAAAATATAGAAGCCGGACAAAAGCTTGAGAATGCAGTAGAGTGGAAAGAGAACGTGACGCCTGGAGAATATGAAGCGACGGTGACATTTCTGGTCAATACGGTGAACGGTGATAAAGTGAAGGACATGGAGTTTACGTCCACTTCAGCTTTCACTATCGAGAAACAGAAAGAAAGTTCTTCCGAAGAGTCAGGAAGTGCTGAGGGAGAAGGAACTGAACAAGGTACAGAGGAAGAAGGAGACCCGGAACCATCCGAGCCATCGAGTTCTGTGGAAGGCAATGACGCTTTTCGTAACCTTGAACTGTCCGGGGAAAAAGGAAACTATACAGTGAGCGGGGAAGCCCGCGTTTTCGAAGGAGACTTCCTCTACAGAGTAGAAGACGGTCATAATGAACTAATTTCGGAAACGACTGTTCAAGTGGATGCGGGGGCGCCGAACTGGTCGCAATTTGAGCTCGCCATTTCCATCCCTGAATCTGAGTTGCCGGATTCCGGAGCAATTACGCTTATGATTTACGACAGAAATGCCAAGGACAATGAACCTGTGAACGTTAATTACGTACCTCTTGACCGATTCGGGGAAGAATGAGCCCGGAAAGACGGATAAAGTAAAAGAAGACTCTGAGACAGCCTTTCTGTCTCAGAGTCTTCTTAATAGCCGGCTTCTTTGACTGCAGCTTCCACTTTCGGAGTCAGCTGATCCCAGTCGGCATCCGATTTTTTATTGACAGTAATGAAATTTTGGAAGCCGAATACGTTATCGACTCCTTCGAGTTCCATCAGTGCATTCATAATCGGGAAATCGCTCGTCTGTCCCGGCATTACGGACACACTTCCATCCCCGGGGAAAATACGGGAATCCGTCGTGAATTTTCTGGCATTGGGATTCGGTGTTTCTTCTACAACTACGCCCATTTAAAAAACCTCCTTGTAACCTTTGTACTTATTCATTTTAGCAGAAAAAGGGCGGGAGCAAAACGAAGAAACAAAACATTCTATTCGTTGCGAAGGTTTGTGGTACAATAAAAACACTTTTTGAGTAGTAATAGAGGTGAACATATGAAGAACAGACTTAAAGAAACGCTGGAAGAAATTAAGGAAAACGACTATACTCTTCCTGAACGCGTCAACCAGCAGGAAATAACGACAGTGATGCTCCAGAATATGGGGGCGGTGGACCCTTATTTACGTTCGGAACTTATTCACAATATATTGTCCACTTTCATCCAAAGAGAAAAATACTCAGATCAGCAGCTTAGAAATATGCTCACATCTCTGATGAATAAAAATTATTTATTTTATAGAATCAATACGTCCAAACAGGAAGAAGACGCTGTGTTCCGTCGCAGTTATTCAGTATTACTCATGTCCCCCATCCTCTCCCGACATTCAAGTAACGCTTTCCTTTCCGAGGAAAATATACACCGGGTATGGGAAAACCTGAAAAAATACATGAAGCAGGAACAGGATCATCGCGGTTACGTGAAAGGAAAAGGCTGGGTGCATACGATGGCTCACGCCGGCAAAGCACTTAACAGCCTGTCCGCCTGCGCGTGTATTACAGGGGAGGAAGTGAAAGGAATGCTGCCGATCATCCGTGAACAATTTCTCATAGACAGACCCTACCTGTTCGATGAAGAAGAGCATATGGTGACTGCGATTATAACTATGTTCGATAAGATAGAAAAAGAAGAGAAGGTCGCGTGGCTATGGACTTTCCTCTATGAACGGGAAAATTGGAAGGATCCGGAGGAAGATCTTATCATTAATAACGGTAAGCATCTGCTCCGCGCTCTTTATTTCCGACTGATTGATGAAGAGGAAGAAGAAATTTGTGAGGTTTTACTTCAGATATTAAGGGAATTAAGAACTCAGGAGCACTACTAAAAGGAGGGGACGGGCATGATCAAAAAAATCGGAGCGTGGATCGGCACTATTGCAGGTGTCGCTCTTGGAGGTTTTCTTTACGGCATAGAGAAGATTTTCGGTCTTTCCGTCTACACCCTTCTGATGAACGTGGATTTTATTCCGGGAGTCCGTCATGCGATGGGTCACCCTGCACTGGAATGGATGCTTCATCTATCTGTCTCTTTGAGCATAGGTTTTATTTTCGTTTATATAGTTGAAAAGAGAAAAGCCTGGGACTCGACATTCCGTTTTGTACTTTCAGGGCTGCTGTCCGCAGGCGCTGCACTTACGTATGTGCCGCTGACTCTTCTCGCTATACAGGAAACCCCCTCGCTTCGGGACGGGAAAGCAATTTCCCTCTGGCTTGCAGGACATGCCGTATTCGGATTGGTCCTGTCGGGCAGTTATGATGTGCTGAAATGGAAAGACCGCCCTGCTGCTGTCTGACAGAGAAAAAAAGATGAGGAGTCAGTTTACAGGTGGCTGCCTTTTTTCAGAGTAGATACCAGGTTGATATAATAAATTAAGAAGTCCTGGCGTGATCAGCATGCCAGGACTTCTCTTTCATACCATCAAGCAATTATCGTATGGAAGGTTTCATTTGAAAATAACTGTTAAGGAAATGGGCGATGCCGTCTTCTTCGTTAGAAGCGGTCGTTTCATCGGCAATTGATTTAAGCCCGTCAATCGCATTCCCCATCGCCACTCCTGTGCCGGCGTAATCTATCATTTCGAAGTCGTTGTCCTCATCACCGAAAGCTATAATCCTCTCGCGTGGTATGCGGTAGTAGTGGGCAATCTTATGAAGTCCTACCGCTTTGTTCAATCCTGACCGGACAATTTCGATAACGTGCCATGGAGCGCCCCATCGCCTATGATCGATGGCTTCGGCATGTTTGTCGAGCTCTTCGCGGATATACTTCACTTTTTCCATGTCTCCTTCTTTCGGTTGAATAAGCAGGGACGTGGGATCGGTTTTCAAATGATTGGTGAGCGGGCCCACGGTTACGGGATGTTCGTTCGTATCGAATATTTTCATCATGTCTTCGTCGTAATAATGAAGGTGGACGTGATCTTTTACTTCGGCGAGAATATTCTTCACACCCATTTCGTTCGCCATGTGGATGATCTCTCTTGCTTTTCGTAAAGGGAGAGGGGAGTGGATAACATCCCACTTCTGGTTCAGTGGATGGTGGATAAGTGCCCCGTTGAAGTTCACCATCGGAGTATCCAGTCCAAGTTCGTGATAATATTTAATACTGGCCCTGTGCGGACGGCCGGTAGATATAACTACGATATGGCCTTCCTGAATAATCTGTTGTACGGCTGCCTTCGTACTGGGACTGATCGTTTTTTCATCTGTGAGAAGTGTTCCGTCCAAGTCCAGCGCAATTATATGTTTATTCATTTCGTCACCTCGACTATTGGAAATATGTAAAACTTTCCAATGAAATTTGTGAATGTTACTATTAACTGAGAATATTCGTATTTTACCAAAGTAAATTAAGAAAAGAAAGGAAAGAGCCAATGATTTCAGTACAACGCGAGTCATGGAGAGGAATTCCGCTTCTGCACGTCACCGAAGCGGCGAAACAGGGAGAACCGCTCCCGGTATTTACATATTTCCACGGATTCACTTCCGCCAAAGAACACAACTTACCACAGGCTTATCTGCTTGCGGAGAAAGGGTACCGTGTGCTGCTCCCGGACAGTCTGTACCACGGAGAGCGCGAAGAAAAACTGCACCAGCAGCAGCTCAATCTCAAATTCTGGGATATTGTTTACCAAAACCTGAAAGAACTCCAGGTTCTGTATGATGAACTGGAAATCCGTGATCTGCTGGAAGGGGACCGTTTCGGAGTCGGCGGTACTTCCATGGGCGGCATTACGACTACGGCGGCTTTGACGATGTACCCGTGGATAAATGCGGCCTGCGTCATGATGGGATCTCCGAAACCGGTAGAGTTTTCAAAAAAGATAATAGAGGACGTAAGAGCAAGTGGAGGAGAGCTTCCTGTCAGCGACGAAGAATTGAACAGTCTGTACTGGGCGCTTTCTACGATAGATCTCTCGCTTCATCCTGAGAAATTGAAGGAGAGACCGCTTTTCTTCTGGCATGGAGATGCGGATCCTGTTGTGCCGTTCACTCACAGCTATGAGTTTTACAACGAAGTGGAGTGTCAATACAGAAACAAGCAGGCGATCCGTCATATCAAAGAACCGGGGAGGGATCACAAAGTAAGCCGGAGTGGTATTCTGGAGATGACGAAGTGGCTTGAAAAAATATTGTAGCGAAAAATTTAACGTTCGCTCTATTTTTCGTTATAATACGTATAAGAAGATAAGAAGGAGGCTGAATAATGACTACTGCAATCGAAGAAAACGCAATGGGTGCTCTTGAAAACGTTATTGACCCGGAACTTGGTATAGACATTGTGAACTTAGGCCTGGTATATGGCGTAGACGTAGATGAAAATAATAAGGCGGTTGTTACGATGACCCTTACTGCGATGGGATGCCCATTGGCAGGACACATCGAGCAGGATGTAAAACGCGCTTTATCCGATCTCCCTGAAATTGATGAAATTCAGGTAAATATCGTATGGAACCCGCCGTGGAGCAAAGATCGCATGAGCCGCTATGCGAAGATAGCTCTTGGTATTCCGGATTGATTTATACGAAATCAAAAAATTCCCCCCGAAGGCTGCGTGCTAGTACAGACGCTTTCCTCCGGAGGGAATTTTTTATGCTGATACTCCGGTCGCTGCTCAGGATAAAAACAGCAGGACGAGAATACCGACAGCAAAACAATAGTAGGCGAAATACTTCAGGTTACCGTTGGCCATAACGTTCATGAACCAGCGAAGGGAATAATAGGAAGCTACTATGGAACCGGCAAAAGCCAGTACGTAAGCAGCCCATAATTGTCCGCTTTTTGCTCCGAGAATGTCTTCGAGTGAAAGAAGCATCGAACCGAGACTTACCGGGATAAATAGAAGGAAAGAGAAGCGCAGAGCCGTTTCCTGCTTCATCCCGAGCAGCATGGCGGCTACAATAGTCGCTCCTGAACGACTGATGCCGGGTATGAGGGCCACCCCTTGGGCAAGTCCCACAATAACCGCATCTTTCATTGTCAGGTTCCTGTCGTTTTTCCCCCCGCGTATGTTTCTTATAACCCAGAGAGCCAGTCCCGTTACGAGCAGCGTCGCTCCCACAATCCATACGGCATCGAGGTTACTGTCTATATAATCTCCGAATACAACTCCGAGAATACCTGCAGGAATAGTCGCAACTACAAGGTAGAGGATGAAATCAAAGTCTTCTTTATGTGCTTTTTCCTGTTTGAAAATGTATCCGAAACCGTTCCGGATGAGGCGGGTAATATCATTCCGGTAAATGATAAGCACGGCAATCAATGAACCGAAGTTGACGAGAACAAGAAAATCAAGCCCTTCATCGCTCAGGGAAATAAGTTCCTGTAAAATGACCAGATGTCCGCTTGAAGAGATGGGGATCGGTTCCGTAAATCCCTGAAATATGCCCAATAGTAAGTATTTGATCCATAACCATATCGCTTCCAATGTAAAGAAGCCTCCTTCTGATTAAACTTCTGTTTGTAGTACGGGTCTTCCACCATTAAAAAAAGAAGCGCGCTGAGCGCTTCTTTTAAGCTTCTTCCTCTTTCAGACCTACTTCTCCGAGTAATATAACTGCGCCCGTGAATATGGCAGTCATTAAAATGACCTGAAGCATGGAGAAATCAACCTGGTTCATGTTGCTTATTACGTAAGCAGTCATGAAGCTGAATAGGAATGACCATAGAATCGTGTAAAGAATACGCATTGTTATTCACCTCAATTATGTACAATCTTACTACTCATATTACCAAAAGCCGGAAAGAAATAAAACAAAAAAACATATTTCACCGCGTATCTTCAGGAGATAAGAGGCCAAGAGGATCTTCTGTCATATGACATTTACGAAAAAAATCAGGACCGGAAGGGTTCGCTGAAAAGGCGAGGTCAGCCTGAATCTTCGCGGAATAAGGCGATTCTCCGGCCAAAGTGCTTGCAGACAGGTATAATTTACATTAGAATTAGCACCAAGTAATAAGATTAGATTATACCTTAAGGGGATGAAAACATGAATGCTGGATTTCTCGGAATTGGACATTATACACCCGAAAAAGTGCTTACAAATAAGGATATGGAACAAATTGTAGATACCAGTGACGAATGGATACGCACCCGTACGGGGATCGAAGAAAGAAGGATTGCAGCTGATGGGGAAGATACTTCTGATATGTCTTACAATGCAGCAGTCAATGCTCTTGAAGACGCCGGTATGACAGCGGAGGATCTGGACATGATCATTGTCGCTACGGTTACACCGGATCAGCCTTTCCCTTCCGTATCGGCCATGCTTCAGCATAAACTCGGCGCCAATAAAGTTGCTGCCATGGACCTCGGGGCAGCGTGTGCCGGTTTTATGTACGGTGTGATCACCGCTAAACAGTTCATTGATACTGGAGCCTATAAAAACATTCTCGTAGTCGGAACCGATAAACTTTCGAAAATTACCGACTGGGAAGACCGTAATACGTGCGTGCTGTTCGGAGACGCATCCGGTGCTGCAGTGATCGGTCCGGTAGACGACGAAAAAGGAATACTATCTTTCGAACTTGGTGCCGATGGATCGGGCGGACCGCATTTGTATCAGGACCAGAAAGATGCACTTCAGATGAACGGCCGTGAAGTGTTTAAGTTTGCTGTGCGTCAGATGCCCGAGTCTTCCGTGAATGTCGTGAAAAAAATCGGTCTGAAAGAAGAGGATGTAGACTTTCTCGTGCCTCATCAGGCGAACATCCGTATTATGGAAGCTGCCAGAGAACGTCTCGGCATCCCTCCGGAGAAAATGGCCACAACTATCAGGAAGTACGGGAACACTTCTTCAGCATCTATCCCTGTCGCTTTGTCAGAAGAAGTGAAAGCAGGTAAAATCAAAAACGGAGACCTCGTAGTCCTCGTCGGATTCGGCGGCGGATTGACGTGGGGTGCAGTCGCACTGCGCTGGGGCAAATAAAGCTCTGAGGTTTCACGGACGAGGTGAACCGAAAAGTAACTTATAGATAATATTCAGCGAATTTTTAAGGAGGAAGCAGAGGATGGATAATAAGCGAGTCGTTATTACCGGTCTGGGTGCCGTAACACCCTTAGGTAATAATGTCGAAGATACATGGAACAGTATAAAGAAAGGAGAGTCGGGTATAGGCCCCATGACTAAAATGGACCCTGCCAATTACCCGGTCTCCGTGGCGGCCGAGCTGAAAGGTTTCGACGTCTCGCCGTACGTTGATAAGAAAGAAGCCAGACGGATGGATCCATTCGTCCAGTACGCAGTAGCAGCTTCCCACATGGCCGTAAAGGATGCAAACCTTGAAATCACCGAAGAAATCGCTCCGCGTACCGGTGTGTGGATCGGCTCAGGAATCGGCGGCATGGGCACGTATGAATCAGAGTTCGAGAAGTTTCAGAAGAAGGGATATCGGCGCGTGAGCCCATTTTTTATCCCTATGATGATTCCGGATATGGCCGCCGGTCAGGTTTCCATCTCGCTGGGCGCCAAAGGCATCAACTCGTGTACGGTAACAGCCTGTGCCTCGGGTGCCAACTCTATCGGAGATGCCTTCAAAGTGATACAGCGGGGAGACGCCGACATTATGATTGCCGGCGGGACAGAAGCTCCGATGATTCAAATGGCTTTTGCCGGCTTCTCTTCAGCGAAGGCCCTCTCACTGAATGAGGATCCGGCCAGAGCGAGCCGACCTTTCGACCGGAACCGGGACGGGTTCGTAATGGGAGAGGGCGCAGGCGTTGTCATTCTCGAGACGCTTGAGTCCGCGAAAAATAGAGGCGCTAAAATATACGGTGAAATTACCGGTTACGGTTCTACAGGGGACGCTCACCATGTTACGGCTCCTGCTCCGGAAGGCGAGGGTGCTGCAAGAGCCATGAGTCAAGCTCTTGAAGATGCCGAAATCAGCAGGGAGACTGTTGATTACATTAACGCTCACGGTACCTCTACGGAACTTAATGATAAATATGAAACGATTGCCACTAAAACCGTGTTCGGGGATCATGCCTACAAATTGGCCATGTCTTCCACGAAGTCCATGACCGGACACCTTTTAGGAGCGGCCGGAGCGATAGAAGCGATCTTTTCCCTGAAGGCTATCAATGAGAGTATTCTCCCTCCTACAATAAATCATGAGGAAGCGGATCCTGAGTGTGACCTTGACTATGTACCAAACGAAGCAAGATCCAAGGAAATTCAGACAGTAATGAGTAACTCCCTCGGTTTCGGAGGACACAACGTTGCGCTGATTTTTGAGAAATATGCAGACTGACTTTGTAATCTATTAATAAATTACAAAAAAGCCTTCCCTGACCATCTCTAGGGAAGGCTTTTAGCTTATTCCAGAAATTCCTGGATCGTTCTTGCTGTCTCTTCTGTATCGTGATTCAGTACCAGACCAATAGGGTACTCTTTACGTTCATTCCACGTATTGTCATCAGTCGGTATGCGTAGTTTTTCAATATCCTCCACAGGGTTCAAAAGAAAGTCCTTGGCCAGGGAAAGAGTTTTCCCGGTGCCGAGGTTCGTATCGACGTAAGGCTGGATTGTACCGATCAGCCGAGGTGTTTTTAATACACCGTTCAGGGAAATGATTTCCTCTTTTAAACGGGTGATCACCTGCTGCTGGCGGCGGACACGTCCGTAATCCCCTTCCGCATCTTTGCGGAAACGTGCATACCCGAGCAGTTCCTTTCCGTCCAGTTTCTGTTCCCCTTTCTCAAGATCGATTTTGCCTGCGCTATCTTCGAAGTTCATATCTTTTTCCACATCGATACGAAGTCCTTCCGGAGCGATAGTATCCACAATTTGTGTGAAGCCGTCAAAATCTACAAGAGAGTAATACTCCAACTCCACACCAAAATTTTCTTTTATCGTTTTCCGCATCAGTTCCGGACCGCCAATGGCGAATGCAGCATTTATTTTATTATATCCGTGGCCGGGTATTTTGACGTATGTGTCTCTCATAATGGAGACCAGTTTCGCTGACTGGGCACCCGGATCGTACTGGGCAATCATAATTGTATCGGTACGGGATTTTTCCGAGCCGCGCTGATCACTTCCGAGCATCAGGACGTTCGTCTTTCCATCCCCGTTATCCGTACCTTTCCAATCTTCCTTATACTCGCTGTTCATTTCACTCGAAGTAGCTTTGGCGTCTGCAGAAGCCATTCCTTCCGCGTTGTGTTTTCCACTCAAATATTCAAAAGCCGTATAACCTACGACTGTCAATGTTAAAATCAATATAAGTGCGACGAACAATTTCAGTTTTCTTTTACTTTTTCTTCGTCTGCGCACTGCACGGCTTGAAGCCATAATTATTCCCCTTTCCCGTAGCTTACCAATTCAAATGTACCTTGTATCCTTTCATAAGTAAAGAAGGAATTGAACGTATTATACCGTACTCCAGATACTTACATAAAGTACGAAATCATATCTGTATTTTTGAGCGTTCATACCAATTTATCCGTTGGTCCGCTTCCTTAATGTAAAAACAAAAACCGGAACCTGAAAAAGTTCCGGTTTGTACCGTATGGAAAGTTTCTTGAGATTCAACTTCTCTTTTGATGAACGCGTCCGAGTCCCATCGCTTTTTTCGCTTTTTTCAACGTCTTTTCTGCAGAAGCATTCGCTTTACCGGCTCCTTCATCAAGAATCAGGTCCAGTTCTTCGGAATGGAGAAGCTCGTAGTACTTTTCCTGGATAGGGGAGAGGACTTCGACGACAGCCTCCGCTACGTCTGCTTTGAAGTCTCCGTACCCCTGCCCCTGGTAAGCATTTGTCAACTCCTCCGGCGAACGGCCGGTACAGACGGAATAAATGGTAATCAGGTTTGAAATTCCCGGCTTATTATCGGGGTCGAATTCTACGATTCCTTCCGAATCCGTCACGGCGCTCCTGATTTTCTTTCTTATCGTATCAGGAGCATCGAGCATTGAAATGAATGCTTTTGTGTTGGCGTCGGATTTACTCATCTTCTTGTCGGGCTTCTGGAGAGACATGATCCGGGCCCCGGTAGTGGGTATGCTGACTTCGGGTACCGTGAAAATGCTGTTGTACTTATTGTTGAAACGTTCCGCAAGCGTCCGTGTAAGTTCGAGATGCTGTTTCTGATCTTCGCCTACTGGTACAGTCTCTGTCTGATAAAGAAGGATATCCGCAGCCATAAGAGGCGGATATGTGAGAAGTCCGGAAGAAACCCCGTCTCTGCCGCCTCCCTGTGATTTATCTTTGAACTGGGTCATCCGTTCAAGTTCCCCGATATAGCTGATACTCTGTAGCATCCAGCCAAGCTGAGTGTGGGCAGGTACTTCCGACTGAATGAACAGTGTGGATTTCCCTGGATCGATACCTACAGCAAGGTACAAAGCTGCAAGAGAACGGATATTGTCCCTCAATTTTAATCTGTCCTGTGGCATAGTAATCGCATGTTCATCTACGATACAGAAGTAACAGTGGTGGTCCTCCTGCAGATCGACGAAGTGCTTCAACGCTCCCAAATAGTTGCCGAGAGTAAGTGTGCCACTCGGCTGAATACCTGAAAAAATAACGGACATAGTAATCGCTCCCTGTTTATATAATTAATTTCCTACATACAAAAAGCATTCCTCTCTGCCTGTGCAGGGACGAATGCTCGCGGTGCCACCCTAATTGCTGTATTGCGATCATACAGCCGACTTCAATCGTTAACGCCGATATACGGTAAAACTCCGGAAGCCCAATTTCCGTACTATGTCTTCGCTGTTCGCACCGACCACAGCATCTCTGTACCAATAGAACATTGTACGTACTCATCTTCCATCCTTGTTCTCTGAATATATATTGTAATAGAAGTATAGGGAAACGGGTGCTAATTTGCAACCCCTGCATAGTAGAAGAACAAAAGCACAAACATAATCATCAGCATAAAAACACCCTGGAAGAAAAACATCCGGAGCCAACTTTGATTGACGGTTTCTGAGGGCAGAGGTTTTCCCTTCCATTCTTCAAGATAGTCCCGCTGTTTTGAAGTCTTATTGTAGAATCTGCGAAAACTGTAAGTGATCCCGTCGAAGAATCTTCCGCGGATCACCCACATCATAAGTGCGATGAATAAATAAAAGAATACTACGTAGAAAACGGAATTGATATAATACTTCAATGTATATGCAGGAGCGTTGAACAGAAAAAGCAGAGCGGTGATTACGAGATTAACAAGCAATACAAAGAAGGGCTTTTTTACAGCTTCCATATCCAAACACTCCTCACTATGTAACAAATCGTTACAATTATAGCACCGAATTTCGTCCCTTCAAAGATAAAGGTGGTGATAGTTGTAATGTTATTGTAATTTAATATAGGTCTTTAGACTTAAAAAACCGGTCGAATCCACTTTTGTAACAATGTTTATTTCAAAAAGATTTAAAAAATTAATGCAAAATTTTAAGAAAACTTGTATAATTCAAATTGCGGGTTGTTCGAACCGCTGAATTTTCAGAATACATTTATAATAAGGGGAGGTCTTTTTCACATGAAGAAGTCGAATTGGTTATTGCTGGTGCTGACACTGGCGTTGAGTATGTTCCTGGCTGCCTGCTCCGGCGGAGGCGACAGCAGTAGTGAGGGCGGAGAAAGTTCCGGATCAGATAACGAAGGTTCCGGTGGGGACGGAGAACAGGTATTGAACCTTTCTGAATCCGCAGATATTCCGACGATGGATTCGTCCATGGCTACCGATACAGTTGCGTTCCAGTGGTTAGGTTCCACGAAAGACGGTCTGTATCGTCTGGATGAAGATGCCCAGGCAGAACCGGGTATCGCTAAAGATCACGAAATGAGCGAAGATGGCACTACTTATACATTCAACCTTCGTGAAGACGCAAAATGGTCCAACGGAGACCCTGTAACAGCGGAAGACTTCGTCTATGCGTGGCAACGTGCCGTAAACCCGGACACAGGTTCCGAGTACGGTCCGTACATGATGAACGGCGTCATTAAAAATGCCGAAGCGATTGCCAGCGGTGAGATGGAAGTTAGTGAACTTGGTGTTACTGCAAAAGATGAACATACGCTTGAGGTACAACTGGAACAGGCGACGCCTTACTTCGAATCTCTGACGGCGTTCGGAACGTTCCTTCCATTGAACCAGGACTTCGTTGAGGAGCAGGGAGATAACTACGCTCAGGAAGCGGATGCCCTTCTTTCTAACGGACCATTCAAGTTTGAAGAATGGAACCACGGTGAAGGCTGGACAGTAGTCAAGAATGAAGACTACTGGGATGCAGAGAACGTGAAACTTGATAAAATCGACGTAAACGTAGTGAAAGATACAGCGACAGGAGTGAACCTTTTCAACTCCGGTGAAATCGACCGGACAGGTCTTTCTTCTGAGTTCGTAGACGAATACCGTTCCTCGGAAGAGTTCCAGATCAAAGATGAACCTACTCTTTTCTATATTAAGATGAACCAGGAAGGCGAAGTGCTTTCGAACGTGAATGCACGTAAAGCTATCCAGTACGCAATCGACAGACAGGGTATGGTGGACGTCATTTTGAACAACGGTTCGAAACCTTCTACAGGACAGGTGCCTGAGAACTTCGTTTCTCACCCTGAATCCGGAAAAGATTTCCGCGAACTTAGTGGCGATCTCGTAACATCCGATCTTGAAAAAGCGAAAGAACACTGGACGAAGGCGAAAGAAGAGCTCGGTAAAGATTCTGTTGAGCTTGAGTACCTCGGCGGAGATACAGAGGTTGCTAAAAATCTTGATGCTTACATCAAAGATCAGCTGGAGCAGCTCGAAGGACTTTCCGTTAAAGTTAATTCCGTGCCGTTCGAAGTACGTCTGGAGCGCGACACGAGTATGAATTACCAGCTTCAGAACGCAGGTTGGGGACCTGACTACATCGACCCTAATACTTTCCTTAACTTGTGGCTGACAGACGGTGGTAACAACCATACCGGTTATGCAAGTGAAGAGTACGATAAACTGATCAATGAAGCGAATACAGATCTTGCCCAGGATCCTGAAGCCCGTTGGGAGAACTTCCTGAAGGCGGAGGAACTGCTTATGAAAGAAGATGCTGTACTTGCTCCACTTTATCAGCGTAGTGTGGCCCAGCTGCAGAAACCTTACGTAAAAGGTGTCTATGTAAACCCTATGGGTGCCGACTACACGTACAAGTATGCTTATATTGAAGGTAAATAAGAAGGACATTCTTAACTTTATATAGGCCAGTAACAAGAAAGGAGAGTATATGTCGCAGGACGTATGCTCTCTTTTTCCCTGTAAAGGAATTTTTCCGATAATACGGAACTTTCAGTCAATTAACTGTTTAAGATGTTTTAACAACCAGGAGGTGTCAGCATATGGTGCGTTACATATTAGAAAGACTAGTGTATATGTTAATAACGTTGCTGCTTATTGCAACACTGACGTTTTTCCTGATGAAGCTTCTGCCGGGTACACCTTTGAGTGCTGCAGATAAGCTGTCGGAAGAACAGCAGGCGATCGTTTTGGAGAAATACGGTTTAAATGACCCTCTCCCTGTCCAGTATTTCAATTATATAACCGGACTTTTCCAGGGAGATCTCGGACTTTCGTTCCAATTTGATAATCGTGAAGTGACGACGATTCTGCTCGAAAGGATGGGCCCTTCAATGACACTTGGGGCACAGTCTCTGATTTTAGGAACGATTATCGGTGTCCTGCTAGGATTGCTGGCGGCGATTTATCACAATGGAGTCGTGGACTACGGTTCCACATTCATTGCTGTAATAGGTAAATCTATACCTTCTTTCGTTTTCGCAGGTATTCTTCAATTTTATTTGGGTGTTCAGTGGGGGCTTTTTCCAGTTGCTCTTTGGGAAGGCTGGGAGTATACAATCTTACCAACATTGGCGTTGGCGATCTTCCCAATTGCAATTGCCGCACGTTACATGCGGACTGAAATGCTGGAAGTACTCGGTTCCGATTTTATAACTACGGCGAGGGCGAAAGGAGTGAACAAGTTCGGAGTAGTATTCAAACACGGACTCCGTAACGCACTTATTCCGATTATAACCATTATCGGGCCGCTTGCTGTAAGTCTGATGACAGGTACACTCGTAATTGAGAACATTTTCTCGGTTCCGGGAATCGGTGAACAGTTCGTCAAATCCATCAACACAAACGATTACCCGATTATTATGGGAACGACCCTTTTCTTCTCGTTCCTGTTCATCCTTATCATCCTGATCATTGACCTGTTATACGGACTCATTGATCCAAGAATTCGACTGACAGAAGGAGATTAATTGAGTATGGAAAATCAGACACCTTCAAAAGATCTATTTGTACCGGTGGAACGCGAAAGTGAAGAGCAGCATGAGATAGGGAGACCAAGTCTTTCTTTCTGGAGAGACTCTATGATCCGTCTCCGGAAGAACAAGGGCGCAATGGCCGGCCTGATAATGCTTATCATAGTAACGATCATGGCGATATTCGGCCCTTATATGAACGAATACACTGCGAATGAGCAGGACCTATCGCGGTCTAAGATTCCTGCGAAAGTCGATGGTCTTGGGTGGCTCGGCCTCGATGGCACGCTTTCCCAGATTGAAGAAGGAGACACGGTGGAAGCTGCACGTTCGAGTGCGCTTGCCCGTTTCAGCAACGATGAAGAATTCACGGAAATAAATGTATTGAATGATGGCTCCGATGGCGGGGAAGCAAGAGTCGAAGCAGTACACGACCCATATGCAGCCAAAGGTATTGACTCTAACTTCTGGTTTGGAACAGACGGGCTCGGAAGGGATCAGTGGACGAGAGTATGGGAAGGAACAAGAATTTCTCTTTACATAGCTCTTCTTGCGGCTGCAATCGATATGGTGATCGGAGTCGCCTACGGCGGTATTTCCGCCTATTACGGCGGGCGTGTCGACAACTACATGCAGCGTGTCATTGAAATACTTACCGGTATACCGAACCTTGTCGTCGTCGTACTGATGATCCTCATTCTGGATCCGGGGATCATGTCCATTACCATTGCGCTCGTCATTACCGGGTGGATTCCAATGGCGAGAATAGTGAGGGGACAGGTACTGAAGCTGAAAAGCCAGGAATTTGTGCTCGCTTCCCAGACCCTCGGTTCCTCGGATAACAGGGTGATCAGAAAACACCTCGTACCTAACGTAATGGGACTGATCATCATTAATACGATGTTCACGATTCCATCAGCCATTTTCTTTGAAGCTTTTCTGAGTTTCATCGGCCTTGGGCTACCGACACCACAGGCATCTCTCGGTACGCTCATTGATGAAGGGTTCAAATCTCTGCAGATTTATCCGTTCATTCTGTTCTGGCCGGCGCTTATATTATCGATACTGATGATTGGATTTAACGTATTAGCAGACGGTCTTCGTGATGCATTCGATCCGAAGATGCGTGAATAGGAGAAAGGGGTACATCATGGATAACTTACTCGAAGTGAACAACCTGCACGTATCCTTTGATACCTACGGAGGCGAAGTGAAAGCAGTCCGGGGTGTGGATTTCAGTGTTAAAAAAGGGGAAACCCTCGCCATTGTAGGCGAGTCCGGTTCCGGTAAATCCGTAACAACGAAAGCTTTAATGGGACTTATACCAAGTCCTCCGGGCCGTATCAAAGAAGGGGAAATCCTTTTTGAGGGTAAAGACTTAACGAAAATGAAAGATAAAGAACTTTCCAAAATCCGCGGGAAAGATATAGCGATGATTTTTCAGGATCCGATGACTTCCCTGAACCCGACGATGAAAGTCGGCAATCAGATCATGGAAGGTTTGATCAAGCACCAGAAGAAGAGTAGAAGCGACGCAAAAAAAAGGGCTCTGGAACTTCTGGAACTCGTCGGAATCGCAAATGCTGAAGAGCGTCTTAAACAATATCCCCATCAGTTCTCAGGAGGGATGCGTCAGCGTGTAGTGATCGCTATTGCGCTTGCGTGTAATCCGAAGCTTCTTCTTGCAGATGAACCGACGACCGCTCTCGACGTTACCATTCAGGCACAGATTCTTGAAGTGATGAAAGATATTCAGAAGGAAATGGAGTCCGGTATCGTGTTCATCACTCACGATCTAGGAGTTGTGGCGAACGTAGCTGACAGAGTAGCTGTCATGTATGCCGGTAAAATAGTGGAGATCGGTAAAGTGGATGACATTTTCTACAACCCGAAACATCCCTATACGTGGGGGCTGCTCGGCTCCATGCCTTCGCTTGACAGTAATGACGACGAACTGTACGCCATCCCGGGATCTCCCCCGGATCTGATGCACCCGCCAAAGGGAGATGCTTTCGCTCCGCGCAGTGATTTCGCCATGAAAATCGATTTTGAACAGGAACCACCGATGTTCAAAGTATCAGATGATCACTACGCAGCTACCTGGCTTCTTCATGAGAATGCACCGGCCGTCCAGCCGCCTAAAAGTGTGCAGACTCGTATGAAAGGGACGACACAGGAAAGTGCGGGAGGAGATGGAGTATGAGTAAAGAAAAGCTGCTTGAGATCAACAACCTGAAACAGCACTTTAAAGCAGGAAGGAAAGGCGTCATCAAAGCAGTGGATGGCCTTAATTTCGATATATACAAAGGCGAAACTTTCGGGCTTGTAGGAGAGTCGGGGTGCGGTAAATCTACGACGGGCCGTACCATCATCCGCCTTTATGACGCAACAGATGGGGAAGTGCTTTTTAATGGAGAAGACGTACACAGTGTGAAAGATAAAAAAGAATTGAAGCGTTTCAATCGGGAAATGCAGATGATTTTCCAGGATCCTTACGCTTCTTTGAATCCCCGTATGAAGGTGGAGGATATTATAGCGGAAGGCCTTGACGTTCACGGACTTGCATCCAACGACCAGGAACGTAAAGAAATCGTTGTGAATTTGCTTGAAACAGTGGGTCTTAACGAAGACCATGCAAACCGCTACCCGCACGAATTCAGCGGGGGCCAGCGCCAGCGTCTCGGTATCGCACGCGCTCTGGCGGTAGACCCGAGCTTCATTATTGCTGACGAGCCGATTTCAGCTCTTGATGTTTCTATCCAGGCCCAGGTGGTGAACCTGCTTAAGAAACTGCAGAATGAGAAAGGACTCACTTATTTGTTCATTGCTCATGATTTGTCGATGGTAAAATATATAAGTGACCGTATCGGAGTAATGTATTTTGGAAAAATGGTTGAACTTGCAGATGCCGACGATTTATATGAGAACCCGATGCATCCGTATACGAAGTCACTGCTCTCTGCCATCCCTCTTCCGGATCCGGATTATGAAAGATCCAGAAGAAGATTCAACTATGACCCGAGTGATCATGATCAGAGTGAGGAACCTGAATTCCGCGAGGTGCGACCGGACCATTGGGTACTTTGTACGACCAAAGAAATGGAAAAATATCAACAGGATTATCCGGGTAAGTAACCGTGAGGACCGCTTCTCTTCTGAAGCGGTCCTCTTAAGTATAAGTTTTTTTATGAAAGTAATGGAAAACTATGGTCATTTAATAGGATTTTCGTATATAATAGAGGAAATGATGGCAGGAGATGGTAAAGTGAAATCAATATTGTGCAGCTTAATGTTCGTTATAATGGTAGTCTGCAGTCTTGCGGGGGCAGTTCAGGCGGAAGAAGGGGAAGAATTACCGGCAACGGATGTTTCAGGCAAAGAACTTGTCTCCGAAAAATACCCGTTTCCCGACAAAATTCAGCGTTTTATGCGCGAGTCGGAACTTTCATTTACATATCCCGATGCAGTAAGGGGAATCTATGTCACTGCCAATTCGGCAGCAGGGAAAAAAATGCCTGAATTGACTGAACTGGTAAAATCGACGGATTTGAATGCAATGGTAATTGATGTTAAGGAAGACCACGGCGAAATTATGCTCGAACCGCATAACGAGAAATATAAAAAAATATTCGAAGGTAAATACGATAGCGTGATGGACGATCCCGAGGCCATACTGAAAGATCTTGAAAAGAAAGGTATCTACCCGATAGCGAGAGTTGTCGTATTTAAAGACAATGTGCTGGCAGAAGAGAGACCTGAGTTATCTTTTACCAAAGAAAATGGGGAGATATGGACGAATGGGAAAGGGGAAGCCTTCGTGAACCCATTCAAGAAAGAAGTGTGGGAGTACAACGTTGAAGTTGCTAAAATGGCGGCTGATCTTGGTTTCCAGGAAGTTCAGTTCGACTATGTACGCTTTCCGGAAGGGTTCGCGTCAAGAGACGACGTACTTCAGTATGGAAGAGGGGATTACGATTCAGAAGGTGTGAGTGATGTCCAGCAAAGAGTCAATGCAGTGACGGACTTTGTAGAATATGCGAGAGAATCGCTCAGAAATTACAATACTGATGTATCGGTGGATATTTTCGGTTACTCGGCAGTAGTTCCCGAAGAACCGAATATAGGCCAGAATTTTTCGAAAATCGCCTCGAATGTCGATGTGATTTCCTCGATGATTTACCCGAGCCACTGGGGTTCTTTCTTTGGAATTGAAAATACAGATACAGAACCTTATAAGCTTGTTGAGGAATACGCTAAAGTGGAAAATGACCGATTGAAAACATTGGAAGAGCCGCCGGTTTCCCGGCCATGGATTCAGGACTTCGAAGCTCCGTGGTTATATTCGGGTCCGACGAAACAGTATGGAGTAGCGGAAGTGGAAGCACAGATCGAGGCTCTTAATAATAACGGAATCGAAGAATATCTTATCTGGAATGCAGGAAACAACTATACTGAGGGAGTGGACTATACTCCGTAATCAAAGATCCGGGCGCAGTTAAATTGCGGCCGGGTTTTCTGTTTATTTACTCCAATTTAACAAAAGAGCGGATTTCCGTTATAATAGAGAAGACTACGAAAAAGGGAGTAGATCGATGAACTGGTTTGAAAAGCTTAATCAGTATTTTCCAATTGAAGAAATGAAATCTCAGGAACATATGGAAGCTCTTTTGAATGAAAAGGGAGATTTATACTACAAAGATGAAGGGGATAAACACGTATTAATGTATGCCGAATTCCCGACTTTCGTCTTTATCGATTACGTGTATGTTTCCTCAAGCGCCCGGGGCGAAGGTCTCGGTCACAAACTGATGGACAGGATGAAGGAAAAGAACAAACCGATTATACTTGAAGTGGAACCGGTCGATTACGAAGATTCGGATACGGAGAAACGCCTCCGCTTCTATCAGCGTGAAGGATTCTCACACGCACAGTCTATTGGATATTCCCGGCGTTCCCTGGCTACGAATGAATGGAGCCAGCTTGAGATTCTGTACTGGTCTCCGGAAGATTACAGTGAAGAGAAAACATTTGAACAGATGAAACAGATGTATAATGAAATACACACGTATAAAGATAAGAAGTTTTACGGCAAATCCTACCAGCCGGTAGAAGAAGTTCTCCAGCTGGATGAAGAAAGGGCCGTAGACAACATGATTGATTCTCTCGATGCTAAAAAGAAAGTTTGAAAAGAGCTCCCGTATCAGTACGGGAGCTTTTTCAATGAAGGTATATTAATTGATAATGAAAACTTTGTGAACTTAATCGCTTGCGGGGTTTAAGTAGAGGTCAGACGTGGTATAATAGTATATGTAAGGCAAAACGACACCGAGCATCGCTACCTCAATTTCACCAGTTTTTTCGGGAAGCGATATGGATTTTCGGTCCCTATTGTGTTATACTGAACATAAGGATTTAATTAAAGTGATTTTAAACTGATAAACAATTTCGCTTGCAGATATTGTTATATTCCAAAAATGAGGAGTGAAGTCTCACATGGTTACACTTTATACCTCACCAAGCTGTACATCATGCCGTAAAGCCAAAGCCTGGTTAGAAGAGCATAACATTGGATACACGGAAAGAAATATTTTTTCAGAACCTTTGACTATCGATGAAATAAAAGTAATACTCCGAATGACTGAAGACGGGACAGAAGAGATCATATCGAAGAGATCCAAAGTGTTCCAGGAAATGGACACTGATTTCGATCAATTACCAATGCAGGAATTGTTCGATCTTATCCAGGAAAATCCCGGTTTGTTACGCCGTCCTATCATTATTGATGACAAACGGTTGCAGGTCGGATACAACGAAGATGAAATACGCCGCTTCCTTCCAAGGAGCGTTCGAACTTTCCAGTTGAAAGAAGCTCAGCGTCTTGTCAATTGATGTTAAAGGCTATGCCCCGATAAGAGGCATAGCTTTTTTATTAATCAATAATCAACGAACGTGAAAACGATAAATTTCGTTCCTTCTTATCTAGTGACAAAAGAAAGTAAATAGTCTAAAATATAATACCAACTTACATTTACTTTACGTGAAAGCAATTTATTTTGAAGCCGAGGGAAGGTATCCTATAATGAAGTCAACAGCACAGATGAATTATTCGAAAGCAGGGTGTAGACCGTTGCGGATTCGGGTACTGTGTTAAATAATAGAGCAGTCTCTTCAGCCTGTTATACTACCTCGAAGGGAGAGAGACGAAAATGGAAATAGAACGGATTAATGAAAACACTGTTAAGTTTTATATAACGTATCAGGATGTAGAACAACGGGGATTCAATCGCGAAGAAATCTGGTATGACCGGGAGCGCAGCGAGCAGCTTTTCTGGGACATGATGGATGAAGTGAGCGACCAGGAAGATTTCTCTCCGGAAGGGCCGTTGTGGATCCAGGTACAGGCGATGGATAAAGGAATGGAAATCATTGTAACAAAAGCACAACTTTCCCAGGACGGACAAAAGCTGGAATTGCCGGATGAGGAAGACAAGAACATCGACATTCCGATGGATGAGAAACTGGAGTCGTTACTGGAAAGTGAGCCTTCAGAGAAAAGCACTGCAGAAGATAAGAAAGACAATGAAGGTGAGAAAGAAGAAGAAAATAAAGAGCCGTTGTCCTTCGTTCTTCACTTTCCGGATATCGAGGATGTCATTCAGTTGAGCCATTACCTGACATTGCCGGACAGCGTTCACAATGCCTTGTACCATTATGAGGAAGGGTATTATCTAAGTGTTCGCTTCCAAGATGAGAATATGGATGATAGTATCCAGGAAAATTATTTAAGCCGTCTGATGGAATTCGGTTCAGAAACGAAGCACACTGTTCACGTCATTAATGAATATGGTAATCCTATATTTGAAGAGGATGCTCTAAAATCTATCAAAAAGCACTTTTCCGTTTAAGGAAAGTGCTTTTTTTTATGTCATTCGGAAGTCGTAAAAGAAAGCAGGATTTTCATAATGCGTGACGAATATAATACTTTGAACGGTGGTATAACTTTCATAAAGGAGATGAGACATGTTTTCAGCTTTAGATACACAAGGAACCTTGTTTTCTCTGTATAGACGAACGACAAGGGAAGTTGCACACCTCAAACATATAAAAGCTTTCTACTGTCCTGAATGTAAAGAAAGAGTGCGGCTCCGGCTCAGTGATAACTACGCTCCGCATTTTGCACATTTACCGGGAAATGCATGTGACCGTAAAGGGGAAACGCTCCAACATCATTCCGGCAAGGTACTTCTATACGAATGGTTGAGAAATCAGAATCTGAATCCTGTTCTGGAATATTACATACCCGCTATCAACCAGCGGCCCGACGTTTACGTGGAATGGAAAAATCGTAAGTTTGCTGTAGAATTTCAATGCTCCGTCATCCCCGCCGAAAAGATAGAACAAAGAACCGTAACGTATCGTGAGGCCGGTATTATTCCGATATGGATTCTGGCTGACGAGAAAGTGACAGGAGATTCCCGACGGATTTCTTCTTCAGCGTTTCTCAGGTCGTTTCTTTACGTATTCAATCTTCAACCCGTCTTCTACACTTTTTCTCCCCCCACAAAAACCTTCTCTATCATATATGTCCGTCAGGCCCTCTCCTCCGCAAAATGGCTCATCAGGAAACAGAGTCGCTCCCTTGAATATCTATCCTTCACTGATCTTTTCCGCATACGTACAGCCGACAAATCTCTTCGGCACTGGCTACAGACCGTCTATTATTACCGGACGACTCCCGCACCACGGAACTTCGGGAAAGAAAATGAATTCCGTCAGTTCCTTTATTCTAAAAATCTATCCCCTTCTCTTCTTCCTTCCGTATGTTTCCTGCCTGTAAGCTGTCAGCCTCTGTATTACGATATATCCGTCAGATGGCAGACGAAGATAATTCTTGCCATGTCTTCTTTGAAGCAGGGAGAGAAGGTGACCTGTCCGCCTGTCTCTGTGTCGGATGCAATCGGCAGCAGAAAGTTCAACCTTGCAGAAGCTTACATGGAGGAACTGGCGGACTTTGGATATGTTCAGAAAATAAAAGAAGGATGGTACAAAGGAAAAGGTGTCCCTTTCCCTAAAAACGTAGAGCAGGCTGTAAGGCAGGACAGGGAATTAATGATACAATTAAGACGAAAGGACGAATGGTCCTGAGCAGTATAGAATAAGGAGGCTTTTAAGTGGCACAGACGAAAGAACTTCCAAAACGCGAGGACGTGGCTGAAGAGCGCACGTGGAAACTCGAAGATATTTTTGAAACGGATGAGAAATGGTACGAAGAATTTGAGCAGTTAAAAAGGGAAGTGGAAAAGATCCCTCCATTTGAAAATACGCTCGGAAATTCAGCAGAGCGATTGTACGAACTGTTCGATTTTCAGGATCGATTTATGCAAAGGCTCGGGAAGCTGTTCACGTATGCACACATGCGCAGTGATCAGGATACGACGAATGCATATTACCAGGAGATGAATACGAAAGCTGAGACGTTACTTACTGAAGCGTCTCAGGCAATGAGTTTCATAGTACCCGAAATTTTGGCACTGCCTGAGGGAACGGTTGATAAGTTTCTCGGAGAGTACGAGCCGCTTAAATTATACGAGCACACGTTAAACGAAATCATCCGCCAGAAAGAACATATACTATCCGAGAAAGAAGAGAAATTGCTTGCCGGTTTTTCTGAAGTCGCAGGTGCTCCTGCTCAGACTTTCGGAGCTCTTAATAACGCCGATCTCACTTTCCCTTCCATAAATGATGAGAAGGGGAATGAAGTGGATGTGACACACGGCCGCTTTATCAATTTCCTGAAATCCGACAATCGGAAAGTACGGGAAGATGCTTTTCGTGCTATGTATGATACATTCGGCTCCTTTAAGAACACGTTCGCTTCTACACTCAGTGCTAACGTTAAGAAAAACAATTTCAAGGCGACGGTGCGTAATTACAGCAGTGCGAGAGAAGCGGCGCTCGATTCTAATAAAATACCGGAAACCGTCTATGACAATCTTATCGAAGCGGTACATGACCGTCTTGACCTTATGCACAGATATGTCCGTTTAAGAAAACGGGTTCTCGGACTGGATGAAGTCCATATGTATGACCTTTATACACCTCTGGTCAAAGATGTCGAAATGAAGGTTACGTTTGAAGAAGCGCAGTCGAAAGTGATAGAGGCCCTCAGACCTTTAGGTGAGGATTATACTGCAAAACTTGAAGAAGGATTCAAAAATCGATGGATTGATGTAGAAGAGAATAAAGGGAAAAGAAGCGGGGCCTATTCTTCCGGACATTACGGCACAAACCCTTACATTCTTATGAACTGGCAGGATAATGTGGATAACTTATTCACGCTGGCTCACGAATTGGGTCACTCGCTTCACAGCTACTACACGCATCAGCATCAGCCGTATCGTTACGGGAATTACTCGATTTTCGTAGCCGAAGTCGCTTCCACTACAAATGAAGCATTATTGAACGATTATATGGTGGAACAGACGGATGACGAGAAAGAGAAACTTTTCTTATTGAATAACTACCTGGAAGGTTTCCGGGGCACTGTCTTCCGTCAGACGATGTTTGCTGAATTCGAGCATGAAATCCACAGAAGAGAGCAGGAAGGCGAAGCTCTTACTGCAGAGAGACTGACAGAAATCTATTACAATCTTAATAAAAAGTACTTTGGAGACGATGCGTTTATCGATGAAGATATCGGCCTGGAATGGGCGCGGATTCCTCATTTTTACATGGGATATTACGTCTATCAGTACGCAACCGGCTATTCTGCCGCTACAGCTCTTGCAAGTCAGATCCAGGAGGAGGGAGCTTCCGCTGTGGAACGGTACAAAGATTTCCTTAAAGCCGGAAGCAGCGATTATCCTATTGAAGTCCTTAAAAAAGCCGGTGTCGATATGACATCCAAACAGCCGGTACTGGAAGCGCTCGACGTGTTTGAACAGAAGCTTGACGAAATGGAACGTCTGCTGGAAGGGTGATAGTTTGATTCTCCTGACAAATAAATAGTCGAAGTGAAAGATACTATCAGCTGGCCCCCGGTACAACACCGGGGGTTAAATTTACCCTCAGCCTCAGTCCATCCCTGCAAGCTCAAAACAACTGTACCGGCTGCGTTATTCTCGCTTATTGGTATTCGTCCCGCACGAGTGGCACAAAAAAATGGACATCTTATAGATGTCCATTTTTTTAACGTATATATTCCCAAAACACGCCGTGTTTCACAGGTATTTCCTGTACTTTCTGTTTCAGAACGAGTTTGCGCATTTCCCGTCGGGCTTCTTTTTCTGTCCAGTCGTAGACGACAGCGATTTCTTTGTTGGCTACGAACCGGTACTGGTTCATGAATTCTTCCAGGCTTGGTTTTAACGAAGGGGCCGGGTTCTGTTGAAGCATGTCTTTCAAAACTTTAACATAAATATGATATTCATAAAGGCCTGTGATTTTCAGACCGGCATCCTCTTCGGATTCGTTGAAAATAACGATTGTAGGGGTTTCGTCAACTTCCATTTCCTGTCTAAGTTTCATGTCATCCTGAAGTGCCCGCTTAGCGGTTTCGGAATGAAGATCCCGTTTGAACTCTTCCACATCTATATGACTCTTTTCTGCGCATTCTACCAGTATTTCTTCTTTGGAAACGTCCTGTTTTTCAAGGAATACATACTCCTGAACTTTTCTCAAAAATCTCATACCTGATTTCTTTCCCTGAAATTCGGCGGCTTTCACTGCAAGAGCCGTAGAAAGAGGGGAGTGGACCGGGTTTTCAATCCATACATCACCATCACAGCACATACCTGTGAGGGAAGTAGTCTGATCCCACTGACGCTTCAGGTTCTCGGGTTTCTCTGAGTGGCTCCGCTGCCAGGTGGTAAGAGATCCGCTTAATATGGGACGGATTTTGAAATATCTGCCGTACTCAAGCGTAAGTTTTTTGATGAAAGGTTCAAGAGACCAGCATTCGGGGCAGAGCGGGTCGACGAAAACGTAGATTTCGATAGGCCGCTTCTGCAAATTGAAAAAACCTTCCTCAAAGCCCTGGGATGTTTGATCCGCCTGGCTTAAGCTTCTCCAACTCACATAGATTCCCCTTTCTCGTCTTCCGGTGTATTCATCATATTGTTTGCTGTCATTGTCAGCCTCTCTAATATGATACGTTCATATGGCTGTTCAATACCGACCTCAAAAACGGCTTCTCTCATGCATGAAAGCCAGGCGTCCCTTCTGGTCGGCGTGATGGGAAAAGGCATGTGCCTGGCTCTCAGCATCGGGTGTCCATGTTCCTGAATGTACAGGGGCGGCCCTCCGAAAAATTGAGTCAGAAACTGTTTCTGCTTACGTTTTGTTTCGGTTAAATCGGCCGGGAAAATGGGTGTGAGCTCCGGGTGGGAGGCCACACGTTTATAAAAAGCGTCGACAAGTATCTGCAGCTTTTCGTCTCCGATCGCTTCGTAAATAGACCGATGTTCCTGGGGCATAATTCATCCCTTCCTATCTATATAATCTATTGTAGCAATGAGGAGGGGTGCCGACAACTAATCTGACCTGCCCCTCGCTTCATAGAATCGCTGAATTTTATTTTTCGCTTCTCTTTGAGGGATGGAAAACTTGGAGAGAAGCTCCTGAAAAACTCTCACACCCTGTTCCCGGGAATCGGCTTCGATTTCAAGTTCATAATCGTGTGTCTGAAAATAACGGCTGTAGTCAAGTGTCACTGTTGTCTTCTGATAACTGATTTCCCGTCTCCGGGTGGAAAGAGAACCGAGGTAGTACAAATCGCTGATATCGATTCCAAGATTATTAAGCCGTTTTGTAATGTTCGGCTGAGCGTGTCCTTCATTCCGGATCCACAGGTTGGCTTCGTATTCATCGATTTCATCATGAGTCTCAAGGAGGCCCTCAGGGTGAGGTTCTTTCAGAGTCATTGTCCATCCCGAACCTTTTTGACGTATACGAAGAGCAGCTCCATGCTGTTTCAAAAGAAGCTTTCCTGTTTCGAAATAATAATTGGTCTGATCAAAGAATTCGTCCGGATCAAACGGCAACTCCTCGAGCATTCTCTTATATTCTTCTTCCGTAAGCAAGTTTTTGAACTCAATCTCGATTTCCTGACTCACTACTTCACGCTCCTTCAGTAAAAAAATATGATTCGGCTGATGTATGCAGTCTGCTGGTTATGGTATTATGATACAATGGTTTTGAATAAAAAATCACTTCATAACTATTATAAATGAGTGATAAGGTGGTGCGCAGTATGAATTGGGAAGCCTTTTTTGCACCTTACGCCCAGGTAGTCGAGGAACTGAAAGTGAAGCTTAAAGGGATGCGGCAGCAGTATGATTTCGAGGGGGAAGAATCTCCGATTGAATTCGTTACTGGAAGGGTAAAACCAAAGAACAGCATTATTGAAAAAGCAAAAAAGAAAGCGATCAACCCTGAAAACATAGAAGAGGAAATGCAGGACATAGCCGGTGTCCGCGTAGTCTGTCAGTTTGTAAGTGACATTTATGTCATAGCCGCGATGCTGCGTCAGCGCAGCGATCTGTCTATTGTGGAAGAAAAAGACTACGTCACCAGTCAGAAAGACAGCGGCTATCGCTCCTATCATGTCGTTATTTTATACCCGGTAGAGACGATACACGGTCAGAAGAAGGTACTTGCAGAAATTCAGATCCGTACGCTTGCTATGAACTTTTGGGCAACGAATGAACATACGTTGAATTACAAATATTCGGGGCAGATTCCTCCGGAAATAAAGGCACGTTTAAGAAGTGCCGGGGAAGCTGCTTTCCGTCTCGATGAAGAGATGTCCAAGATCAAAGACGAAGTGTATGAGGCGCGGAAAGAATTTCGCAAGAAGGAGGAGTATAAAAAGAAAAACTCCCGGGAATAAGAAAGGTGGGAAAATGATGAAATTCGCTATTTTATCCAAAGGGGACCGCAAATCGAATGAGCTTCGGACGAAGATTAAAAATTACCTAGCCGAATTCAAGCTGGAATACGATGAGGACACCCCGGAACTTGTTATTTCGGTAGGCGGGGACGGAACGCTGCTTGAGGCGTTCCATACGTATTTACACAGGCTGGATGATACGGCCTTCATCGGTATTCATACCGGCCACCTTGGCTTTTACGCCGACTGGATGCCTGAAGAAGTAGAGAAACTGATTATTGAAATCGCCCGCACTCCTTTCCAGGTAGTCGAGTATCCGCTCCTGGAAGTGATGATTAAACAGAAGGAGCACGAGGAAGAAGAACGTCATCTCGCTCTCAATGAGTGTGCGATTAAAACGTCTGAGGGTTCTGTCGTAGTTGATATCGATATTAAAGGGGATCATTTCGAAACCTTCCGTGGAGACGGGCTGTGCATTTCTACCCCTTCAGGCAGTACCGCCTACAACAAAGCACTTGGGGGCGCGATTCTGCACCCGTCCCTGGAAGCGATTCAGGTGACCGAAATGGCGTCGATCAACAACAGGGTGTTCCGTACGGTAGGGTCTCCACTTGTATTACCTGCTCATCACACTTGTGTGTTCCGTCCACTTAATGAGAAAAGCTTTCTTTTTACTATCGACCATTTAACAAGAACGTACAGTAACGTCGAGTCTATTCAGTGCAGAGTGGCTAAAGAGAAAGTGAGATTTGCAAGATTCCGTCCTTTCCCTTTCTGGCGCAGAGTGCACGACTCCTTCATTTCCGATCAGTACAACGATGGGGAGTAACGGATGAAAAAGGCTTTCTCAGTTGTTGTGGAAAAGAAAGTGCAGGATTTCCTTCGGGACGAAGCAGGGATGTCACGCCGAATGGTCAAAGATCTTAAGAAAAACGGAGGATTCTTCCGGAATGGAGCTGTGGTCAGTCATTACGATAAACTCTCACCGGGGGATGTGCTGACTGTAGAATTCCCTGCGGTGCATACTTTACCCGCCGAACCGGAAGCTACTCCGCTGACTGTAGTTTACGAGGATGAGGATGTACTGCTTATCGACAAGCCGGTCGGTATGGTGACCACGCCTTCCTGCCAGCATCCTCATGGTACGGTCGTCCAGGCTGTGCTTCATCATTACACACTGCAGAACTGGAAGCAGACCGTCCATTTGGTTAACAGGCTCGACAGAGATACAGGAGGACTGCTGCTGATAGCGAAACATCCCTACAGTCACTCGCTATTTTATAAAGAAGAGGCGGGACTGAGAAAAGGGTACACTGCCCTTGTTGAAGGAATGATGGAAGGGAAACAAGGCAGGATCACCTCGCCGATCGCCCGGGCGCAAGATTCGATTATAAAAAGAGAAATTTCCGCTGAAGGTAAATCAGCTGTCACCCGTTATGAAGTGCTGGAAGAAATGGGAGACAAAACCCTCGTCAGCGTGGGTCTTGAAACCGGAAGAACGCATCAGATAAGGGTGCACATGGCAAGTATCGGTCACCCTTTGACCGGTGATACGCTCTACGGGGCAGGTCCGTCAGCATGGTCCGAAGGGCAGGCTCTGCACGCAAGTTTTTTACAATTCATCCACCCCTGGACAAAAGAAAAGATGAGTTTCCGCTCTGCGCCTTCTTTTTACCCGAAAGCACGGAAGTTATCGGACTGAAAAGTCAGCAGGGAAGGGACCTGGACAATTTCTTCTTCCGGGAGGCGCAGAGCTGTCAGTTTATTACCGAAGACACATCCGGTGTCTATATTGACGGTATTGTTAATGAAACGGGGTTCCAGGACAGGCGTATGTCCATAAACGACACGTCTCGAACCGCTGTAATTCAGCGCCCAGTCCACGCGCTCCGGCCTTCCGTCCCGTAGTTTATTACCGGTGACGGGCCCGTAAAGAACGAAAGCGCGTATCCGTTTATTTAAATCACCGATATCCTGAGCCCGGATGCCGGCATGAGCTGCTACAGTATTTATTTCCGGCAGCTCCAAATAAACCGGTGCTTCCTCGAACAGCTGCATAAATTGAGCCCGGACCGTTTTCTGCTGCCGATTCGACAAATACCGGTATTCTTCCACGGTTGTTTCGAGACCGTGTTTTACCTGAACATCGTTTCCCAGAAAGAAACGATACAGTTTATCACAGTGATTGCCGGGGATATACAGTCCTTGTCGGGCTTCGATCACAATATCCCATACGAATTCGATCGTTTTAAGGGAGTGTGGACCCCGGTCTGTAATATCTCCGATAAATAAGGGGATTCTTCCT
Source organism: Salimicrobium jeotgali (assembly GCF_001685435.2). Lineage (NCBI taxonomy): Bacteria > Bacillati > Bacillota > Bacilli > Caryophanales > Bacillaceae > Salimicrobium > Salimicrobium jeotgali. The sequence goes on along the minus strand of NZ_CP011361.2, from coordinate 1,851,036 downwards.
TCGGGATGGACGGGCACCCCGTTTTCATAACTGTACCCGAGCTCTGTGAACAATTGTTTTAATTCTTCGAGGCAGCCGTGTACGTCCCCGATGATATCGTAAGCCATAGAACATACTCCTTGTCATTGAAAATCGAACATGCCTTTTATGTAAAAAATTGTGAGCGTTCCAGTAAGCCTTCTGAATGGCAGCTGTCGCTTACACTTACTATATTATAACAAAGGAGGCGGGATAAAATGGAACATTTGGATGAAGAGGAACGCCAATATGCCTGGAACGAGGTGGAAGATTCACTGAGCGAAGGGAAAATCGACCAGTTTCGGGCCGAATTTCTGGAACTGCACCCTTATGATCAGGCGAAAGTTTTCGAAGAACTGGAAGAAGAGCTCCGCCAGGTTATTTATACATATGTGTCACCAAAAGAAATGGCGGATGTAATGGAGCACGTAGAACACGAGGAGTCGGAACCATACTTTTCTGAAATGGATCCAAGGTTCGCCTCCGAAGTTTTCGCCGAGATGTCCTCGGACGACGCCGTGGACATTTTGAATCAGCTGGAAAAAGACAAGGTCGCCAGTTTTCTGACGATAATGAACAAAGAAGACGCACAGGAAATCAAGGATCTGCTTCATTACGAAGAGAAGACAGCCGGTTCTATTATGACGACAGAGTATGTCTCCCTGAAAGCCTCCATGAAAGTGAGAGAGGCAATGGAACATTTACGTACGGAAGCACCGGACGCCGAGACGATTTACTATACGTACGTGGTGGACGACGACAAAAAACTGGCCGGCGTGATTTCTCTCCGGGATCTGATCATTTCTGAACCGGACTGGACCATCGAAGAGGCAATGAGCGACCGGGTCGTAAGTGTCTCGGTGGCTAAAGATCAGGAAGAGATTGCTCAGATGATGAGAGACTATGATTTCCTTGCGCTCCCCGTTGTCGACTTCCAGGACCATCTGCTCGGAATCATCACGGTGGATGACATTATGGATGTAATGGATGAAGAAGCAAGTGATGATTACTCCAAGCTGGCCGGTATATCCGATGTGGATGGCCCTAACGATAATGCGTTCACTTCTGCAAAAAAGAGACTCCCGTGGCTTATTATTCTGCTGTTTCTCGGCAGTCTCACGGCAAGTCTGATCAGTCAGTTCGAAGCTCAGCTGAATCAGGTAGCTATCCTGGCTATTTTCATCCCTCTTATCGCCGGTATGGCAGGGAACACAGGTACTCAGGCGCTGGCGGTCGCCATACGCGGAATAGCGACGGGAGAGATCAGGAAGCAGGGGAAAATGCGGATGATGTTAAGAGAAGCTTCCACCGGTCTCATAACAGGAGTCGTCTGTGGTGTTATCATCACTTTAGTAGTATATGTATGGCAGGGAAACTTTTTCCTTGGTCTGCTCGTAGGTATATCGGTCATGTCCGCTTTAATCGTAGCGACTATTGCAGGAGCCTTCGTTCCGCTGATTATGGATCGACTTAATATCGATCCGGCAGTAGCTTCCGGTCCTTTCATAACAACGATAAACGATTTGATTTCCATACTGATTTATTTCGGTATGGCTTCTGCATTCATGAATTTGCTGGTATAATTGTATTTTTGATAAAGGTATAATAAAATAGGAGCAGGTACTAACAACAAATACTAACCTCAAGGAGGGGTTTTGATGAATTTTTCATTAGAAGGCCGTACATATGTTGTAATGGGTGTGGCCAATAAGAGAAGTATAGCGTGGGGAATTGCCCGTTCTCTTCACGAAGCGGGAGCAAGACTTATTTTCACTTACGTAGGAGAACGTTTCGGTAAGTCGGTCCGTGAACTCGCCGAGTCACTTGAGGGACAGGAGCCTTTATTCTACGAGTGTGACGTGACGGATGACGAATCGATCATTCAGACTTTCGAATCGATCCAGAATGACGTGGGGACCATACACGGTCTGGCGCACTGCATTGCTTTTGCGAACCGTGAAGAACTTAAGGGAGAATTCCTGAACACGAGCCGGGACGGATTTCTTACAGCTCAGAATATAAGTTCCTATTCACTCACGGCAGTTGCCCGTGCAGCCAAACCACTTATGAAAGACGGCGGCAGCATTTTGACTATGACTTATCTCGGTGGAGAGAAAGTCGTCCAGAACTATAACGTGATGGGGGTAGCAAAAGCGAGTCTGGATGCTAATATGCGGTATCTTGCCAGCAACCTTGGTAAAGACAATATCCGTGTAAATGCTATTTCAGCCGGACCGCTCCGTACTCTCAGTGCAAAAGGTGTGGGAGACTTCAACTCGATTCTCGCCGAAATAGAAGAAAGAGCGCCGCTTCGTCGTCCGGTTACGCAGGAAGAGGTAGGAGATACTGCTTATTATCTTCTTAGTGACCTTTCCCGCGGCGTAACAGGAGAAATTATCCACGTTGATTCAGGGTTCAATATTATCGGTTTTTAAGTGTACAGATAGCGATGCCTCTCTCAAAACCGGAGGGGCATCTTTTTTAGTTTCCGAACATCAGGAAGCTGTAAGGAAGTCTTCGCAATTAAGTAACGGTTTCGTTATAATAAAGGGGAAAGGAGGGAGGGCATGCGTCAGACTCCCGCAAATCTCATTGAAGAAACGGCTGTCAGTGCCTGGAGGTTAACGGCTGTGTTGTATCTTATCATCCCCGTTGCTCTTCTCGCCGGTTCGATAGCAGCTTTTGTATACATATCATGGCCCTGGTGGGTCATCGCTATAGCAGTCTCCCTGCTGATAATTGACATAATTTTTTCTGTATTTCTTATTCCCAGGCTAAGATGGCGGCGCTGGAGATATGAAGTTTTTGAGCAGGAAGTTTATATTCAGCACGGCATCATTATAAGAAGAAGAACGCTAGTTCCTATGCTTCGTGTTCAGCACGTAGATACGAAACAGGGACCGATTCTGAAGAAATTCTCTCTTGCTACGGTGACGATATCGACGGCAGCGACGACTCATGAAATACCGGCGCTGACCGAGGAGGAAGCTTCCGGGTTGCGGGACAGAATTTCGGAACTTGCGAGGGTGGAAGAAAATGATGTATGAAAAACGTCTCCATCCTGCCTCCATCGTTTTTCAGTTCTTCCGTTCTCTGAAAGATGCAGCGCTCGGTTTTCTGCCTGTCCTCTTTATCATTTTCAACAGCGGTGCCTCCTGGTACGAATTTGCAGGGGTCGGGTTATTACTCGTTATTCTCCTCATCTTTTCCATTGTGAAATGGTTCAGGTTCTCTTATGTAGTTACAGGAGAAGAATTACAGATTAAGCAGGGGATCTTTGTACGCAGGGAACGCCGTATTTCCAAACACAGAATACAGTCGATAGATCTTACTCAAACCCTTCTGCACCGGATTTTCGGTTTGACGAAAGTGCAGATCGAAACCGCTGGAAGCGACGAGAACGTAGATGCTTCCCTTGCTGCGGTCACATTTGAAGAAGGGGAACGGGTTTCGGGAAATCTGAAACATAAAGGGGAAAGAACAGAAGAAGATTATGAAAAAGTATATCCGGAAGAAGTGATGAGCTATTCCAGACTGGCGCTTACCGGAGCAACTTCCGATAATGCGATAATTATTTTTGGTCTGCTTTGGCTTCTGTTTTCCCAGGCCAATCAGATTATTCCGGAACAGATGTATGAAGATGCCACCAGATGGCTGTTTTCATTAGCTGTACAGTTTCTTATCTTCCTTGTTCTTATATCGGTCCTCATCGTATGGGGAGCGGGTATTCTCTGGACGATGGTCAAGTATGCGAATTTCACGATTACAAGATATGAAACGGAGCTGTACATGAGATACGGACTTATCGAGAAGCGGCAGCGCACGATTCCTGTTAACAGAATTCAGGCAGTTATCGTAAAAGAGAATATCATCAGACAACTGCTCGGTCTTTGTTATGTGTATGTAGAGGTAGCCGGAGGCGTGAATGGGGGAAAAATGGAGGGGAGTACGGTTTACCTGCTTCCGTTATTAAAAAAGAACGACGTGCCCGATTTCCTTAATAAATACCTTCCGGAGTACTATCGGGACAACCCTGGGATGAAAAGACCACCGCTAAGGAGTCTTCCCTATTATATATGGGGAAGTCTACTCGTGTCGTTAACGTCAGTTATCGTCGTTTCATTGACAGTACCCGCATGGGTGCTCCTCCCCGTCGCAGCCCTTGTGTTATTCCCGGGGTGGGGAGTGATCCGCTGGCGGACCTCAGGTATCTCATTTGATGAAACTTATTTAAACCTTCAGTATCGGAAAGTCAGCAGAGAAACTGTGACGTTAAAACGTGCACGTCTCCAGGCGTTCGAGAAAAAAGATACGTGGCTTTACAGAAAACAGGGACTGGCGACGATCGATGCAGCTATTCTGAATAACGCCCAGGGCAGGCACTTCGTGGTGCCGGCCTTATGGGAGGAGGACGTTGCGAAAGCTTCGGAAACTTTTTCGAAAGTTCCCGGCATCCATAAAAAATTGAGTGAAGAAAGGGGAGGATAGTATCAACATTCCTATTCTGTATGAAGACAATCACTTGCTTGTCGTGGAGAAACCGGTGAATGTGCCGGTGCAGGAAGATGCGAGCGGGGATGAAGATCTGTTGAGCATTCTAAAAAATGATATCAAAGAACGGTACAATAAACCCGGGAACGTTTATCTGGGGCTCGTACATCGCCTGGATCGTCCGGTAGGCGGAGTGATGGTCTTCGCGAAAACTTCCAAAGCTGCCTCCCGTCTCTCGGATCAGATCAGAAGAAATGCCATGGAGAAATATTATTTGGCGATCTCGAGAGGGAGTATGGATTCACCGAAGGCCCGGCTGAAAGACTACCTCGTCAAAGACCGGAAGAAGAATGAGGTCTATGTCGTAGGTAAGGATCATAGACGCGGGAAAGAAGCGGAACTTGAATATGAAGTAAAGCAGGAAGAATCCGGGATGTGTCTCCTGGAAATAGATCTTTATACCGGTCGTCCCCATCAGATAAGAGTCCAGCTCGCCCACCAGGGAGCACCGATCTATGGAGATCAGAAATACGGAGGGAAAGTCAATCACCCGGGTCAGCAGATTGCTCTCTGGTCTCACAGGCTCGTACTTTCTCACCCTGTGAAAAAAGAGGATATGACATTCGAATCTATGCCACCGGATCAGTATCCCTGGAATGTCTGGCCGGAATACACGAATCGGGATATGTAACATAAACGAATCGCTACTGTACGCAGTACCGGTTCGTTTTTTGCGTATTATATCAAAAAAGGGGGTATAGAGATAAGAAAGAGGAGGGAGAATGATGGGCTATATCTTACCTGTTAACCATTATCAGTATCAGGATTACCATCAGCGCATCACGGAACGACAGCAAGCTCCGCGGGGAATAGAAAAAGCCTGGAAAATTGTCCTTGATCAGAAAGTGAAGGAACGCAGGCAGACGAGAGAAGAGGACAGGCTGGAATACCAACAGATCAGCGGGTTGCTATACGCGCCTTCGACGGTTCATAAAACTCATAGCAGAAACTCATCTTTACCTCTTCATACTCAGGAAAAAATTTACTCACGGGTAACAGGAAAAGGTTCCTTTTTCAGCGAATCCGTATAGTATAGCTGGAAAGGGGAGAAGATATATGGAATTCAGGAAACTGACGGAACATGTCAATTATTTTGATGGTGTTGTAAATATCGGCTACGTACAAAGCGGCGATACGGGTCTTTTGATTGATGCGGGAATCGATGACTCGACTGTAAAAAAAGCAGTTCGATACCTGAGAGAGAATGAGTTCCCGCTTACCCACCTTTTTCTTACTCATGCACACGCGGACCATTACGGGGGAGCGGCATTTTTACGGAAGAAGTACGGGGTGATCACTATCGCTCCGAAATTTGAAGCAGCAATTATGGAGAATCCGACAATTGAACCTTTATATCTATCCTCCGGTAATGACCCTCTCCCTGAGACGCGGAATAAATTTCTGGAAGGACCTCCGGTGAAAATTGACCGGGTAGTTGAAGAAGGAACAGTGCAAATCGGGGAAGTGGAAGCACGAATGATTACATTTCCCGGCCACAGTTACAACCAGGGCGGGCTGGTAATAGATAACATATTATTCGCCGCTGACAGCTATTTCGGTCCTGAGTACATTCATAAACATAAAATACCTTACATTACTGACAGCTCGTTCCACGAAGCCTCTCTTCACAAATTATTGGATCTTAAAGTGCTTGGAGCCGTACCGGGCCATGGCGTATTTGAACAGGATTTTAAAAAGACAGTGCGGACCAACCTGGATTATTACGAAAAATTAACTGAGTATATGAAGGAATGGATACGGGAGCACGGAGAAGTGTCGCATGAAGAACTGGTAGCCGGTATGTGCCGGGCTTACGGAGTGGAAACGCAGCACGTTTCAGCCTGGCTGTTATACCGGACGGCGGTTACGGCTTTTGCAAACGGACTTATGAGAAACGGGGAAGTTACTTTCTTTATAAAAGAGTCCCGGTTGTTTTTTTCTTTGAAATAAATAAAAGGCACGAGACGAATTCCATGACCATATTAATCCGATATTACCCGGGAAATATATATGAAAGCGCTAACGAAATGTTTGACAAATTTGTGAACAAGGGTAATAATGTTAGTAAGAGGTGATGGAAATGAACTCTAAAACTTTAAACACTGTCCAATACGTCGGAGCAACTCTTCTCATTATGGGTACTGTGACATTTTTGTTAAGTATAATGGGACTTGGAGACCGCACGTTGACTATGATCGGAGTTGGTCTCGTAATGGGTTCAGTCTTCATTTTTATGATGGGATTGTTCCTGTCACTATCCGAAGAATTAACGGTCCGTTACAAAAAAGAAAACCGGCGATTCAATCAATAAAATGAAATGAAGAATGCCCTAATTTTTTTGGAATTAGGGCTTTGTTATGGAAATTGGAATAGATCAATGGAGGAGCAGAGCTATGGATACGGAATGCAGATTACTGGAGACAGGGGACGCCCTGGAATTTCTTGAATTAAGTAAAGAACTAGATGAATCGGGAAATATGCTGTATGCACCCGGGGAAAGAGAGATAAGTGTGAAGGAACAGGAAGAAATGATCCGGAATGTTAATGAAGACCGTTCGACAGATTTGTTTATAAGTGAAGAGAATGAAGAAATCACGGGCTTTATTATGCTTCGAGGTAGTGCACTGGAAAGGGCCCGTCATTGTGCATACATAGCTCTTGGAGTAAAGGAAAGTCAAAGAGGCAAAGGAACAGGTAAGCAGCTCCTGCGAAGAGGCTTTCGCTGGGCCAGAGAGCGGGGAGTGACCCGGCTTGAGCTGACCGTACTTACACACAACGCTGCTGCTATTCATTTATACAGGCAAATGGGCTTCAAAATAGAAGGTGAAAAAGTGAATTCCCTGAAAATAGAAGGGGAATACATAAATGAATACTATATGTATAAATTGCTTAAATGAAAGAAACAGGCAGAGTTTGTCTCTGCCTGTTTCTTTATTCCACGTGATTTTCCACTCGTCTGTCTGTGGTTCAGATTAATTAATATCCCCAGACCATAGCCAGTAATGAACCGAACACGATGGCCAGGGCGATGAAAATACCATAGTAAGTGTTCAAATAAATGGAATCTGAATCAGGTGATTCTCCCGCGTGCATAAATACCACAAGCTGAAGTCCTGCCTGTGTAAAAGCAGTAAGCAGAAGAACTACCATGCCAACTGTAAAACTCATATCCAGAAAATAGACGAGCAGGGCAATCACTGTTAAAGCGAGAGAAGCGACGAAACCTGTAAGCTGTTTAGCCGGAAATAGTTCTCTCATATTACATCATTCCTTTCAGGTAGACGAAGCTGAAAATGAAAATCCAAACGACGTCCAGAAAGTGCCAGTACAGGGAAAAGATGAATGTTTTGTTGGCTGTACGTGGCGTAAACCCGTGCTTGACGATTTGTACGATGATCCCGGCTCCCCAGAAGAGACCGAAGGAGACGTGGGCTCCGTGCGTACCGAGAAGAGTGAACAACCCGGCGGAAAAAGCACTTGTCTGAAGAGACAGGCCTTCGTGTACGTACTCGTAAAATTCATAAATCTCAACTCCGACGAACCCGGCCCCTAATACAAGAGTAATTGCCAGGAATGTCAGCGTAGCACCTTTTCGGCCGAGACGCATAGCATTGACCCCGAGACCTATCGTAAAACTGCTGGTCAGAAGGACGAACGTCTGAATCATTAAGGTAGAGATGACGAAAAGCTGGCCACCGGAAGGTCCATCTGCAATGCGACCTTCCATAATGAAATAGGTGGCGAAAAGGGTAGCGAACAACGCGATCTCAGCCCCTATAAAGACCCAGAAACCGATAATATTCAAAGCGTTAGTTTCCGTGCTGTATTCCATTGGTGTAGAGTGCTCTGTACTCATCGCGTCTCACCTCTCTTATCGTTTTCGGTATCTCTTACTTCCTGTTCATGAATATGACGGCCGTCGTCCTGTTCGAAGGAACGTATGAAGAGAAGGACGGCTATACCGGCAGCGGCAACATAGACGACCGGCCACAGACTGAATACGAGTCCAAAGCCTGCCACAAAGAAGAAAGCTCCCATAATGAACGGCTGTCCACTGTTGTTAGGCATGTGGATGTCTTTGATTTCCTCTTTGAATAACGTTTTCCCTTCATATTTCGAGTCCCAGAATGGTTCGCGTGAATCGACTTGCGGAGTAACCGCAAAGTTGTATTCCGGCACCGGTGTACGGGTAGCCCATTCAAGGGTACGTGCATCCCATGGATCGTCTCCGATATCACGGGTTGCATAGCGGGCACTGTAATATACGTTAAATACAATCAGTATAAAGCCCATTGCAAGTCCAAGAGCACCGAAGAACGACAGAAGGTTCCAAATTCCGAACCCGGCTACTTCGGAATACGTGTACATACGGCGGGCCTGACCATCGAGTCCCGAAATGAACATAGGGAAGAACGCGAGACACGTACCGATTGCAATATTCCAGAAAGCCCATTTTCCGATTCTTTCGTTCAGCATGAAACCGAACATCTTCGGCCACCAATACGTCATCCCGGCAAGCATTGCAAATACAACCCCTGGGATGATTACGATGTGGAAGTGTGCCACAAGGAACATCGTATTGTGATACTGATAGTCGGCACTGGCGATACCGAGCATGACCCCGGTAACACCTCCGATTGTAAATATCGGAATAAATCCGAGAGAATACAACATAGGCACCGTAAATTGAATTTTCCCTTTCCACATCGTGAACAGCCAGTTGAATATTTTAATACCCGTAGGTATAGCGATGGCCATTGTAGTGATGGAGAAAATACTGTTTACGAGAGCACCCTGCCCCATCGTAAAGAAGTGGTGTACCCAAACGAGGAAAGCAAGGGTCGAAATAACGACAATAGCGACGACCATGGATGTATAGCCGTACAGGTTCCGTTTGGAGAACGTAGAAATAACTTCACTGTATATACCGAAAGCCGGGAGCACCAGAATGTAAACTTCGGGGTGACCCCATACCCAGAAGAAGTTGGCCCACAGCATCGCCATTCCTCCGTTATCCATTGTGAAGAAATGGGTTCCGAACAGACGGTCCATGGTACCCATAGCCAAAGCTACTGTCAGTACCGGGAAAGCAAACGTTATTAACAGGTTGGTAATAAGCGCCGACCAGGTGAAAAGCGGCATTTTCATCAGTTTCATGCCCGGGGCACGCATTTTGAAAATCGTAACGATGAAGTTAATACCGGTAATCAACGTACCCAGTCCGGCAATCTGTAACGCGATCATGTAATAGTTGGTCCCGATGTGTGGGGACAGTTCGTTACCGGCGAGCGGGAAGTACGATGTCCAACCGGAGCTCGGTGATCCCCCGATGACGAACGACAGGTTGAAAAGCATCGCTCCCATGAAATACAACCAGAAACTGAGGGCGTTCAGTCTCGGGAAAGCAACGTCGCGCGCTCCGATTTGCAAAGGAACGACGAAGTTCATTAAAGCTGTAATAAAAGCCATGGCCATGAAGAAAATCATGACAACGCCGTGGGTGGTGAATATTTCATTATATTCGGCTGCGCTTAATAGTTCGTTACCGGGCATGGAAGTTTGGGCACGCATCATCAGCGCGTCGACTCCGCCCCTGAAAAGCATAAGCAGTGCAGAAATCAAATACATGATTCCTATTCTTTTATGATCAACCGTCGTCAACCACTCACTCCACAAGTATCCCCACTTTTTGAAATAGGTGATACCGGCAAGGACCGCAATCAGTGTAAGACCGATTGCGACCATAGATAAATAAATGGTGGGAGTTGGGTTAGGTACGGCAAATTGTTTAAAAAACTCCATCCATAAGACTCCTCTCTTTTAATGGTCCGACTGCTCTTGCTCCATTTCTTGCTCCATTTCTTTCTTCATTTCTTCCTCGCTCATCTCCCCGTGCTCCTCAGGAGGAGGGCTGAAATCAAGGTGAGTACTGCTGAAGGTTTTCTGGCCCAGATGTCCGGGTTCGAGCAGTTTATTGAATGTTTTTTCATCCAAAGGTTCCGCAGTATTTTTTACTTCTTTCACCCATTCATCGAACTCTTTCTGGGAGACAGCACTCACGTTGAAGGTCTGTTCAGCGAACCCTTCACCGGAGAAGTTGGCATTACGTCCCTGCATTTCTCCTTCTTCCGTAGCGGCAAGATTCAGAGTTGTAATCATTCCTGTCATAGCGTATTTTTGACCGGCCAATTGAGGAATCCAGAAACTCGAAATGGCATCGAAAGAATATAAGCGGAACTCTACAGGGCGGTCAGTAGGAAGGAAAAGATAGTTTACAGTCTCAATATCTTCTTCCGGATAACTGAAATGCCATTTCCAGTTGGAGGAAGCAGCATAAATTACCATAGGCTCCTCATCTTTGAACTGTTTCGGCACGCTTTCTGCTTCATATGTGCTTTGTACAGAGACGAAGGAAAGGAATACGATGATCAATACCGGAATACCAATTGTGGTTATCTCCACCCAGATGTTCCCTTTCACTATCGGTGGTCTGTAGTCAGATGGTGTTTTTGTCGAGCGATATTTAACCAGGATATATATTAAGATAACGAAGACCACGACAACAACGAATAGCATAGTCCATATAGATATCCATATGATATCTTTTAATAGTGCTGCCTGTGGTCCCATGGGATCAAAGACAGTTAACGGTTCGCATCCGCTCAGGAAAAGTAAAAAAGACAAAAGCAAACCGGAAAATAGCCACTGTTTCTTCATGTTCAGACTCCTTTCTGAATTAACTGCTGTTAATGCGTGTTTCCATCATAGGGGCTTTATACAGACTTTCGCAACGAATATGACAACAGTTCACAAATTGTTCATGTATGTTGAATGAATTGTCACGAAAAAATGTCGGTCCTGTGAATAATGTGACAAAAAGGTGGAAGAAAAGACACAGAATCAATGTTTGTCAGCACTGACATCACCGGATTGTTATGTACGGTTTTATCGTCATAAAAACACGGAGCGATGGATCTCCTCTTCAGAAAAAATGTCCTGAAGTTTCAGCTTCAGGACATGATTTCAATAAACAGTTCCACAAGTTTGGGGTCGAACTCTTTGCCAGAATACTTTTTAAGCTCCTGTAATGCTTCCTCTTTAGAAATAGCAGGGTGATAAGGGTGGTCACTGACCATCGCATCATACGCCTCGCAGATATGGATAATGCGGGCCTCTAACTTAATGTCTTCCCCTTCCAGGTTAAGAGGATATCCACGGCCGTCATAATGTTCATGGTGGGTGAGTACGATCATTGATAAATCCGCGAACTCTTCGGAAGCATTCAATATCCGGTGCCCAATTTCCGGATGTCGCTGCACGAGTTCATTCTCTTCCGCAGTTAGCGGAGTATCCTTGTTGAGAATAGAGTGATCAATGGTGATTTTCCCTATATCATGGAGCATTCCTGCCGTCTTCAGGTTCAATAGTCTCGTTTCATCAAGATCCAGAGCCTGACCCAATTTTTCGGCCAGGCTGCTCACACGCTGGGAGTGGGCTTCTTCACGCGGGACTTTTTCGAAAAGACTGGCCATCATACTGTTGATATAGCTGGTCCGATGGCTGTTTCGCTGGAACAGTTTATTTCTATACATCCGGTTCTCTGCATATTGAAGAACTTCCTCGGTGGACTGGAAGGCCATTTTTTTGACAGAGGAACCGAAAGAAGTAGTGATGTATAATTTATTATCGCCTTCAATTACACAGGATTTCACTAACTGGGCACGTATTTCCTTCACTTCTTTTTCGGACGTGTTCGGGAGAATAATAGCGAATTCATCCCCTCCGATGCGGAATACTTCATCATTCGTTCTGGTGTTTTCCGAAAGCGCTTCGGAAACTTTTTTTACAACGTTGTCCCCTTCGGGGTGACCGAAGGCATCATTGATAAGTTTCAAACCGTTGATATCTCCCAGTATAAATCCAAGTGGGAAATTTTGGGATGTATCCATTTCCTGAACTTTTTTCTCGAAGTAACGACGATTGTACAGTCCTGTCATTTCATCATGGATGGAAAGGTGTTCAATGTGTTTCTGGTAATTGACGTTTTCTGTCTGATCGATACAGGCGATTCTATACTCACCTTTATTAATCACGTTACTTTCCATATGCACATGTTTTTCTTTTCCGTTTATGTCCAGAGTAATATCTATCGGCTGTATATCCTTCTGATGTTCGAGTTGTTTCGTATGGAAATAAAAAGCATCCTGGCTATCTTCGCTGATCCACTCAAACAGTTTTGAACCTGTCAGATCCTCGTTTTCAAAGAGAGAGGAAGCTTTCCTGTTGCAGTCCGTAATGGAAAAGGAACCATCTACAGTCAGGTAAGAAATAGGGGCTTCATAAAACAAAGATTCATAATTTTCTTTTACCAGTACCAACTCATGATTTGTCCGTTTCAACTCTTCGTTCTGAAAACGGAGTTCTTCATGGTAGACCGACAGTGTAGAAAGAATTTCCTCTTTTGTTTCGTTTTTGTAGTCTTCAATATTGTTCCCCTGAAGAATTTGTTCGATTATTTCTTCCATACGTTCCATAAGTTTAGTCTCCTTGCTTCATGTAGTTGGAAATATCTATGATAGTACCGCCGATACGGAGCGGGTCTTCATCGTGATCTTTCTCGAGGACTCTCCCCAAAAAATGGACAGGGATGAAACTTCCATCTTCACACTGATAAGAAGCGAACAGGTTGATACTCTTCTTCTTCCCCGAAAGCATTTTTTCAAAAGCTACTTTTATATCATTTGTCTTAAAATATCGGCTGACTTCGTTGAGCGTCGTAGGAAAATCTTCCTTTCCATAACCGCAGTTCTGTAAAAAGGAAGGGGAGACGTCGAAATGATCGGCACGGCCATTGAATTCCCACCATCCCATATTGCTGATTTCAAGGACCTGCTCAAATTTCTCCTTCGTTTCCATCACTTTTGACCGTTCCTTTTTCAAATTCGTGATTTCTACGAGTGTGACGATAATTCCGTTAACGGAGTTATACTCTGTCCGGTAAGGACGGATGCGGACGAACCAGTGCCTGCCTTTATTATCCTCTATCTCTTTTTCTTTCTTTATAAGAGAATCCAGTACTTCGTACACGTCATCCACAACTTCGGGGTACTCGGACATGACCGAAATATGGGATATTGGTCTGCCTATATCCTCATCACGTACGTTTGAAACCTCCTTCATAAGTGGGGTGATTCTTCTTATACAGAGCATTTCATCGAGATAGAGCGCTCCTATCTCTGTATTATTCAATAGGTTGTTCAGGTCGTTATTGGCTTTTTTCAGTTCCTCGATTTTTTCCTGGTACTCGTTATTGACTGTATAGATTTCTTCATTCACGGATTGGAGTTCTTCGTTCGTGCTTTGCAATTCTTCATTGGAAGCGGTCAGTTCTTCGTTGGATGTCTGTAATTCTTCGTTGGATGTCTCCAGTTCTTCCACTGTTGCCTGCAGACCCTCTCTGGCAAGCTGGAGTTCGGATTCCAGATATCGGACCCGCTCTTTCATTTGATCCGACACATCCACTTCCTCACTATTTTTTACTTTCACCTCAGTAGCTTCAATAAAACTGATGAAGTAGAAAAATTGATACTTCATTTCGATGATGTGGCCGCTCAGGGAGAGAGAAGTCTCCTCTCCTGCTCCGTTCATGATATTATTCAACCGGACGTGAGTACGCTCTGCTTTCAGTCTGCGAAGGATATTGTTTACAAATAACGAGAGTTCCCGGGACATGTTGGTATTGAAATTATTTGAAAACTTGCCCGGCTGCGGTCGCAAATAATCCGACATATCATTAATAACGTGAATAATCTGATCGTTACCGTCGATAATTATGGAAGGGGGAGAGATACTGGATACAGCTTTTTGTAATACATTTTCAAGATTTACATTCTGGGCCACAGACTTTGCAGGCTGGGTGTTTTTCTCAATTTCCGGGCCTTTGTCACTGTACAGAGATATTCCCGAAGGATGGTCGGGCCGGTAATCCTCCCGAGGTTTGTAAAATTTCCATTTGTTATCTATGGACCGGTAAGCCTTCGTTAAATCTCCGAGAGTCTCACTGGTACCGAGGAATAAGTATCCATTTTTTAATAACGAGTAATAAAATTTATTCAAAATATACTGCTGTGTTTCGCTTTTAAGATAAATGAACAAATTCCTGCATACGAGAAGATCAAGCCGGGAAAAAGGAGGATCATTCACAAGGTTATGTTTCGCAAAAACGACCATTTTTCTTATGGAATTAGCTATGCGGTATCCTTCTTCTTCCTTTATAAAATATTTGGCTACAAGTTCAGGAGGGACATCCGACATCAGGCTCTCCGGGTAGACACCGTTACCGGCGGTTTCAAGTGCTTTGTCATCTATGTCTGTTGCGAAAATTTTCAGACCGGTCTGCAGATTGTTTTTTTCCATGTATTCACATAGAAGTATAGCAAGCGAATAAACTTCTTCGCCGGTGGAACACCCGGCGGACCAGATCCGGAGAGCCTCCTTGTTATAATCGAGTTTGGGGAGGACA
This sequence comes from Salimicrobium jeotgali, assembly GCF_001685435.2. Classification (NCBI taxonomy): domain Bacteria; kingdom Bacillati; phylum Bacillota; class Bacilli; order Caryophanales; family Bacillaceae; genus Salimicrobium; species Salimicrobium jeotgali. The sequence goes on along the minus strand of NZ_CP011361.2, from coordinate 1,835,945 downwards.
TTTTCGGTAAGACTGTCAAAAGCCTCTTTATCCCGGAAGAAACCGGTGACGCCTATAAACAATTCCTGTTGGAGTATATTTCTTTCCTTTTCCGAATTAGAGAGATGTTCCGCGTATTCTTCAAGTGTTTGAAGCCGGTTCAGCTTCACTCTTCTGTTAATCCTGCGGATCATCGTCGTCTCTTTATAGTTATCGAAATCTATTTTTGAGTGACTTCTCATAATTCTGTTTATCCGCGACAACATACTTTTTCCGTCGGAGGTTTGTAAAGACCTGTTAACGGGGTCTGCCGGATGAGTAACGTAATTGATTATCTCTTCAGCCATGTCATCCGGAGGGAGAATGTAGTCGATGAGACCGGTGGAAATCGCACTTCGTGGCATCCCGTCAAATTTGGCAGTAGTCTCGTCCTCCGCTATCACCATTCCGTCGGCATCTTTCAGGGCACGAACCCCGAGAGTACCATCGCTTCCGGTACCGGAGAGTATGACCCCGATGCTGTTTCTACCCTGGTCTTCAGCCAGTGATTTAAAAAACAGGTCTATCGGAAGATTCAGGTGTTTTCGTTCGGTTTGTTCACTTAAATGGAGAGTGCCATGATAAATGGAGAGATTTTTACGGGGCGGGATAAGGTAGACGGAGTTCGGCTCCGTCGCCATCATGTCTTCGGCTACATGGATATTCATACTCGTATAGCGGCGCAAAAGGTCATCCATGTGGCTTTCGAAGTCGGGGGAAAGATGCTGGATGATAATGAAAGTGAGACCTGTATCGTTGGGCATGGTTTTGAAAAAGCGTTCGAGAGATTCGAGGCCTCCTGCGGAAGCACCGATGCCGATGTAATATTTTTCTTCAGTATGTGACATAATTTCACCTCTATCGATTTCTTATGCAGATAATAATAATTGTACATGAGAAATCTTTATATGATAATAAAAAATACTTCCGTAATGGTTTTCCTCAACAAAAAAAGTCTTTCTCTCCCTAAGGAAGAAAAAGACTTTCAGTAGTGGGCCGTGCTGGGATCGAACCAGCGACCTCTTGGTTGTCGACCAAGCGTTCTCCCGCTGAACTAACGGCCCGTGTTTTGAATATGTAAGTAAGACATGTAATAATATACTATGTGTACTCTATATATGTCAAACGTTTTTTAAATAAAGATTCGAAAGCTTAACTATGATAAAATAAAAGTAAATGTTTGAAACTTCAACGTAAGGGTAAAATCTATGGATGATTAAACGATGCAGGGGTGTTCATGTGAAAAGGAAAGGCACATTCGAAGAACATACGATAAACAGTGAGTATTTAAAAGAAGAAATGAAACTGAAAGTATATTTACCGGAGAATTTTTCCGAACTGTACAAATATCAGTTCTGTATCATGCAGGATGGGGACGATTATTTTCAGATGGGAAGGGCAGCTACCCTGAGCGATGAACTTCATGAGTCCAAACAGATTTCTCCGACTATCTTTGTGGGGATCCATTATGAAGATAAATTCGACAGGCAGGATAAATACCATCCGGAAGGGAAAAGACAGCAGAATTATATAGATTTTATTGTAAACGAAGTTGTTCTTTTCCTGGATCAGACGTATCCGAGTCATTGTATGGCCAGCTGTCGTACACTGATCGGTGATTCCCTCGCAGGTTCTCTGGCTTTCATGATCGGATGCCGTTATCCTTATACTTTTTCCAACATTATAATGCAGAGCCCGTTCGTGAATGAGACGGTACTGGAAGAAGCTAAGAAAGCAAGCGACTTCACACCGCTGTCGATTTATCATACGATTGGTACTAAAGAGACAGAAGTAACTACCACAGAAGGCGAAGTAAAGGATTTTCTCAATCCGAACCGCGAACTGAATAAATACCTTGAAAGAAAACCGTTCGATTACACGTTCCACGAAATTGAAGGAGGGGACCACACATGGGGGTCCTGGCAGAAAGACTTCAAAAGGGGACTTGTTACTATAATCGGAAAATGAACAGGAGGGACGCAAGATGAAATATGGTATAGCTATTTTTCCGTCTAAAAAAGTCCAGGATGAGGCAAACTCTTACAGAAAAAGGTACGACTCTCATTATGCTCTCGTACCGCCTCACATCACTTTGAAATATCCTTTTGAATCGGACGATGAAGAAATCGAGAGAACCATTATCCCTGCGCTGGATGAGATTGCAAAAAAAACGAGGCCGATCGATATAGAAGTGAAGAAGGTAGGTTCCTTTAAGCCGGCAGCAAACGTGCTGTATTTAAAGATAGAGCCTAACGAAGATCTCCACAGACTGAGTGAAGAAATGCATGAAGGTGCTCTTGAAGGAGAAAGAGAACATACTTTCGTACCGCATATCACTATTGCACAGAGTCTGTCGGACGATGAATTCTCCGACATATATGAAAGTCTGCGGATGTCCAAGTTCGATCTTACCGACCGGTTAGACCGTTTTCAACTGCTCTACCAGCTCGATAACGAATCGTGGAGTGTGTATGAAACGTTCCGCCTGAAAGGGGAATAGAAATTATAGAAATAAAGACAGTATCTACAGAAGAGGAAAGAAAAGATGCCTACTCCGTACGGAGAAAAGTGTTTATTGAAGAACAGAATGTCACAGAAGAAGAGGAGCATGATGGTCTTGATGAAGTGTCTGTGCATTTCGTTGGTTATGAAGACGATCAGCCCGTCGCAGCCGCACGTCTCCGCATAATGGATGACTACGGAAAACTTGAACGTATTTGTGTGCTCAAGGAACATCGTGGCTTGTCATTCGGGAAACAGATGATAGGTACGATGGAAGAGCGCGTCCAGAAAGAAGGAAGGGATAAGGCGAAGTTGAATGCTCAGACCCGGGCGGAAACTTTTTATGAAAGTCTCGGCTATCGTACGACTTCTGATGAGTTTATGGATGCCAATATTCCGCACGTAACGATGGAAAAAAGCTTCCGTTAATAAGACAATATAGCAAAAGAGAAAGCAACAGGCGATTTATCCGCCTGCTGCTTTCTCTTTTTGTTTTTCGTTTTTTTGTTCCTGAGCCTGTCTTTCCCACTCGTCCCACTGCTCGTCACTAGGCGGAGAGGTGCGCTTAATGAATAAAGCAAGAACCGTTGATACCGCCGAGAGAGCGGCAATGAGGAAGAAAGCGAAATTAACCCCAAAGATATCCGGCCTCTCCATGGATGTGAGAGATGCTGCTACGTCTTTGGATGTTGTCATCAGAGTAACTAGAACGGCAGTACCCACAGAAGCAGCGATTTGTCTCATCGTGTTACTCACCGCAGCTCCGTGCGGGATAAGTTTATTAGGCAGCTCATTCAAACCTGAAGTGGTGACGGGCATCATCACCATTGAGAAACCGAACATGCGGATAGCGTAGACGACCACCAGGTAAGTGAGAGTCGTTTCCGTATCAAGTACTCCCAAAAGGACTGTCCCGGTCGTCATGATCGAGAGACCTATCACTCCGAGCACACGTCCTCCGATCCGGTCAAAAATCCTTCCGGTAATAGGAGACATCAACCCGGAAATGAGAGCCCCCGGAAGAAGTACGAGACCGGATTCGAGCGCAGTGAAACCACGCATGTTCTGCATGAAAAGCGGAATCAGTGTTTCAGAACCTATAAGCCCCATGAACGTGATGCCGGCGATAATGGTAGTCAGTCTGAATGTTTTCAGTTTGAATACCCTGAACTCAAGCATCGGATGAGTCATACTCAACTGTCTTCTGATAAAAGCGAAGAGAATGACGGACCCGGCTGCAAGGCCGAGGAGAGTGATAGGGCTTCCCCATCCATTGTTTCCGGCACTTGTAAATCCGTACAGTAGTCCTCCGAAGCCGAACGTGGAAAGAAGTACGGAAGGAATATCGAGTTTCGGATTTTTTAGTTCCGTCACGTTCCTCAGTACGAAGAAAGCTACCAAAATCATAATAATGACAAGCGGGAAGATGAACCAGAACAGGTATCTCCATGTAAATTCTTCAGTCACCCACCCGGAAAGGGTAGGGCCGATGGCAGGGGCGAAGGAAATAACGAGTCCTATGTACCCCATGGCCGTTCCGCGTTTTTCCACCGGGAATATAAGCAGGAAGACCGTCTGCATCAGCGGAAGCATGATACCGGCCCCGGCTGATTGAATTACGCGTGCCGCGATTAAGCTCTGGAAGTTAAAAGCGATACCTCCAAGAAATGTTCCAACCAAGAAAATTGTCATAGCTGTCATGAACAGCTGTCTTGTTGTGAATTTTTCTATTAAAAATGCGGTAATCGGAATCATTATTCCGTTCACGAGCATAAAGACGGTGGTCAGCCACTGGGCGGAGTTGGCTGATACACTCATTTCTTCCATAATCGGAGGAATGGCCGTAATCATAAGTGTCTGGTTAAGGATCGTAATGAAAGATCCTGATATGAGCAATGCCGCAACCAGAACTCTGTTGTAGTTCTGTTCCACCATTGATAACCCTCCTTTAGTTTGCATAGACTAATGGAATATTATACTCTCACGCTCCGGAGGTGACAACAATTTCAAACCCGTTCTCAGTAAATAAATGAAAACAGGGGCCAGACAGCTGTTTTATAAAAGATTACCAGAAATACAAAAAAATGTTCACCTGCGGGAATAGTAGGCATTTTTAACGATTGAGCATAGACAACAGTGTGAATAAATTTTACTATGAATTTAAGATATATGAAACGAACCTATTTTGAAGTCGTCGAGGGGTGAGTATTTGGAACTGAACAACAATACCAGGCTGTTAACGTTGTTACGTATCCTTTTTGAAGAGACGGACGAAAATAACGAACTGAGCATTACGGAAATGAGCAGTAAGTTACAGGAGTTTTTCGGGGTGGATAGAGAATTCGATTCGAGAACCCTGAAAAGTGACATGAACGTGCTGGAAGAGATCGGTTATGAAATCATAAAAAACCGGGGAAAATTCGGCAAAGTATATTACAGTTTTCAGGACAGATTGTTTGAAACGTATCAGCTCCGATTGTTGAATGATGCCATTTTGTCGGCCCGTTTCATTAATGGGGAAGAAAAAAAGAAACTTATTAAAAAACTGGGCAAATTAACGAGCAGACATATTGCTGCAACCCTCCCGGACCCTCTTATATTTTCACAGATGACAGCGAACGATTATGATCAGGTTAAAATCAATATTGATCACGTGCACCGGGCTATTTCCGAGCAGCGGGTCGTCTGCTTCAAGTATGGTAAATACAACATGAATAAAACGTTCGAATATCATAGAAACGGAGACGAGTACGAAGTGAAGCCGTATGCCCTTATCTGGCAGAACGACTTCTACTATTTGATCGGCTGGTTCCGTAAAACAGAAGAGATGCGTCACTATCGTCTGGATCGTATAAGAAACATCCGTATCGCCGAGGAGACGTTTGAAAAAGGTGACTTCGATGTTCAGGAGTACGTTAATCAGAGCTTTCACATGTTCTCTGGCGAAAATATGAAAGTCGAAATAAAATTCCATCAGTCCCTTCTGAATGTAGTACTCGACAGATTCGGTCTGGAAGTATCGGTGAAACAGGTGGACGAAGAGTATTTTCTCCTGTCCACAGAAGGGAAGATGAGTACGGGACTCGTCACCTGGGTACTCCAGTGGGGGCACAAGGCCCGGGTTGTATCTCCACGTACCCTTAAACAGGAAGTGGAGAAGGAGATTGAGAAAATGAGACGTCTTTATGAAGAATGAAGTTCTGGACCCCCTGGCCGGCCAGGTTCTTACAGTACAATTAAACAAAGCCGGCAATGGGCGTTGAAGAAATACGGGGATAATAGATTTTTTTGAAACGAATCGATTGTAAAAAAGGCCCTGCTCTGGTATGTTGGAAGTAATTCAATACCACATCTTATTTCAAATAATGTTTGAAGTAAGGGTAGAGGTGCAATAATCATTAGTAGATGCAGGGAGAAGCGGAGGCTTCGGTGAATCGCATCGAAAGGGGACATTGCCGAAGTGGCAGAAGCCTCATGATTCTGACCGCTGGTTCTGGTATTTAAAAGATGCAGAACTGTCATATAGGAGACTATATGGAGGGCTATCTTACGGAGAAACGATATACATGTTTCTACGGCAACAGCGGCCCTGATTTCCGTTGTTGCTTTTTATTATGGTCCTCCGCACCTAAATCTAAAAATCTCAAAAAGGGTGTGTAACAATGAATTTTGGACAATTATTAACGGCCATGGTGACGCCTTTTGACGACCAGGAGGACATCGATTATAACCGGACGAGAAACCTCGTGGAGCATTTGATCCTCCACGGCTCGGAGGGACTTGTCGTAGCCGGAACGACCGGAGAGTCCCCGACTTTGACGGCTGAGGAGAAAGTGGAGCTTTGCCGCTTTGTAGTGGAAGTCGCAGACGGAAGAGTACCGGTCATCGCAGGTACCGGTTCCAACAATACGAAAGCCACTGTAGAACTGACGAAACGGATAGAAGCAGTGGGAGTGGACGGTATTATGCTCGTAGCTCCTTACTATAGCAAACCTTCTCAGGAAGGCCTGTATCGTCACTTTTCTCAAGTGGCTGCAGCAACTTCACTCCCGGTCATGTTATACAATATTCCCGGACGGAGTGTCGTAAACATTGAACCCGATACGATTATCAGGCTTGCTGAAATCAAGAACATTGTTTCTGTAAAAGAAGCGAGCGGTGATCTGGATGCTGCCACGCGTATCATCAGCCAGACACCTCAGGACTTTTCCGTTTACACCGGAGAAGACAGTCTGACGTTACCGATGTTATCCGTAGGGGGCGCCGGAGTCATTTCCGTGTCTTCCCATGTTATCGGTGACGAAATGAAAGACATGATAGACAGTTACAAGCGTGGGGATGTGAAGACGGCGGCCACTCTGCACGGGTACATTCTGCCTATGATGAAACTTATTTTTGCCCAGCCGAGCCCTTCTCCTGTGAAGGAAGCCCTGAATTACATGGGAGTTTCCGTAGGGAGCGTACGCCTTCCTATGATTCCTTTGGACGACGCCGAATGTTCAGCACTGCATAATATGATAGATATTTATCAGCAAAAGAAAGTAGCAAGCATTTAAGCTGTATAGAGACCGGGACAGCACAGATAATGGAAAGACAAGGACCGGTTAATTCATTGAAACGATTTTCTGGAGAACAACACGGAGACTTCTGCGGGCCGTGCCCGCAGGATGCGAAGTGTTGTTCTTTTTTATTTATACGTCGAACCCCCTCCTGGAACCGGACAGCATCGTCCGACTTCCTGGGGGGATAATTTTTGTCATGGACTTTTGTTATACCTGTATTTAAGACCAGATTCTGAATTAATCCATTCGCTGGGTGTTCGTTTTATGGAAAAGTGTTATAATGATAACTGCCGGCCTTGGCCCGGCAAACAAAAGGAGGGATAGTCATTATTAAACAGATTACCGCTCTATTACTTACTTTTTTATTTATTTTTACAGGAACTTTTGCAGTAGCGGCAGACAGTCACTCCACGAAGCAGGTGGACGCTTCCTCTCTGTACTTGAGGGAAGCGCCGGGGAGCGAGTCCGAAGTGCTGGGAGCGCTCTCTCGGGGTACGGAAGTAACAGTGCAGGAAGAGAAATACGGCTGGGCGAATGTTGATTATAATGGACAAAGTGGCTGGGTAGCGGGTCATTATCTTGTATCAGCAGGAAATTCCGCTTCCTCCGGACAGACAGCTTCAGGAGACATAATCGTCCAGGCTGATACCGTTTACCTTCGACAAGGGCCGGGCACAGAGACTCCAATCGTCGGGTTCGCCGGACAGGGGGACACGTATCAGAAATTAGAAGAACAAAATGGCTGGGTAAAAGTTCAACTTGGTAACGGCTCTGAGGCGTGGATTGCAGGATTTTTGACAAGTTCCGGCAGGGCCACTGCTGTTAAAGCGTCCCATTCCGCTTCCCCCTCTGATGATATTTCTTCTTTAAAGAATTCCACGATCGTTGTAGATGCCGGCCACGGTGGGTACGAACCCGGAGCGATAGGCAGAGATGGAACGCTTGAGAAAAATTTAACCCTTCAGACCGCACAGACGGTGGCAGGGGCACTCAGGTATGCCGGAGCGGAGGTAATTATGACACGAACCTCCGACCGATACGTTTCGCTTTTCGAACGCACCGGATCTTCCGCCCGTCACAATGCAGACGCTTTCGTAAGTCTTCACTACAATTCTCACAAATACGAAAGTGCAAGAGGGATAAGCTCTTATTACTACGGGTCTCCGTCTCTCGCTGCCTCCATACAGAACCGTCTCACAGCACGCACAAGTTATCAGGATGATGGCACACTTCATGGAAATTTCCAGGTGCTTCGTGGTAACAAGGCTCCTGCTGCATTGCTGGAACTCGGCTATATTTCCAATGGTTACGAACTGGATCTTGCAAAGACGAGGGACCACCAGAATCAGGTAGCTCAGGCAGTAACAGAAGGATTGCGCAATTATTTATCAAAATAACATCAGGACTTACATAACAGATTTTGAAGACATACGAAACCCCGGATTCTCTGAATCCGGGGTTTTTGATTTATACTAATTCGCGATCAAAGAAACGGTGTGCGGCTACGGCTTTAATGAAGTCTTCTCCAAAGGACTCGAGATCATCTGAAGTGATGACTCCCGGCTGTCCGCTCATGCCCGCTTCTTCGAGCCAGTCTTTACCGTCGTGAGTCGCTCCGACAGGCTTGAAGTGCATGTAAGCTTCTTTCGTGAAGTACTTCGCCTTCATTTTGTAAGATTCACTGAGGTCAGGGCCGCCTACAACGTACACAGCATCGAAAAGTACGGAATCTCCGGTAAGGAATGTATGATCCGCCTCTACCGTGTACCCATTATCAGCTTTGATTTTACCGAGTTTGGTACTGAATATTTCAGCATCCGCACCGGCTTTATCGATACCGTCAAGGACTCCCTGAACTTCTTCACCGTTGAAGCCTTCTGCAAGCAGCACGGCAATTTTACGGGTTTCAGGTGACTGTACCGTATTCGCCATGCTCAGAGCCGGAGAAGTTTTTGTTATATTTTCCGCCTGATTTTGTGGTGCTGCCAGTCCGAGATTATCTGCTACGTAGGAAGCAAGATCTCCGCTTATATTGGAAAGCATATCCACAACCTGTTCGCGGACGGCTGTCTGCTGACATTTACCAAGTTCAAAGCTTATAGCATCTTTAATATGACCTTTCTCGTGTTCACTCATACTGTTCCAGAACATGATGGCCTGAGAGAAGTGGTCTTTGAAGCTTTCGCTCCGTGCGCGTACTTTCTCACCTTCCACTTTTTCCTGATAATGTTCGAATCCGCCTTCCTCCGGAGGAACAGTACGCGGATGGTTATCCGCCAACGAGTTATTGTGGTAACTCGACTGACCGCGGTTAATCGTCATTCGGTGCATACCGTCGCGCTGGTTGTTATGGAAAGGGCAGACGGGGCGGTTGATCGGAATTTCGTGGAAATTGGGCCCTCCGAGACGTGTCAGCTGAGTGTCTGTATAAGAGAACAGACGTCCCTGTAACAGCGGGTCATTGGAAAAGTCGATTCCAGGTACGACGTGGCCCGGGTGGAAAGCGACCTGTTCGTTCTCGGCAAACACGTTGTCCACGTTCCGGTTCAGCGTCAGCTTACCTACCCGTTTGACCGGAACTTCTTCTTCGGGCCACACTTTCGTAGGATCCAGAACATCAAAATCGAAAGAATGCTCATCTCCTTCATCGATTATCTGAAGTCCCAGTTCGAATTCGACGAAATCTCCATTTTCAATTGCTTCGTAAAGATCGGCACGATGGAAATCCGGGTTTTTACCATTCACTTTTTGTGCCTCGTCCCATACGAGGGAGTGTACGCCGAGTTTCGGCTTCCAGTGGAACTTCACCAGATGACCTTTTCCTTCTTTATTTACCAGTCGGAAAGTGTTTACACCGAAACCTTCCATCATCCGGAAGCTTCTCGGAATGGACCGGGGACTCATCGCCCACAAAATCATGTGTGCCGATTCCTGGTTATTCGCAATGAAATCCCAGAATGTGTCATGGGCACTTGCTGCCTGAGGGATGCCGTTATGCGGTTCGGGTTTTAGCGCGTGGACGAGATCCGGAAATTTAATGGCGTCCTGAATGAAAAATACCGGTATGTTGTTACCTACAAGGTCAAAGTTGCCTTCTTCTGTATAGAACTTTGTTGCAAACCCACGCACGTCACGTGCCAGTTCTGCTGACCCTTTAGAGCCTGCAACCGTGGAGAAGCGGGTGAAGGTAGGGGTCTTTTTGCTTGTATCCGTCAAAAAATCAGCAGTTGTGTATTGTTCCAGAGACTCATAGAGCTCAAACTCTCCGTGGGCGGAATAGCCTCTGGCATGTACGGCTCTTTCCGGAATACGTTCATGGTCAAAGTGCGTTATTTTTTCTCTGAAATGGAAATCCTCCATTAAAGTAGGCCCGCGTTCTCCCGCTTTCAGGGAAAATTCGTCTTCAGAGAGTTTCGTTCCATGGTTCGTGGTCATCTCTTTATCGCGATCATCAGCTGTAAAACGTTCCAGTTGTTCCTGTTTTCTGCTTTTTTTATCGCTCACACGAATCCTCCTTATCATTATGTCTTCCTAGGGAATGTACCCACGCTCCATTCAGATGAAACTCTTTTTACATTAATTGTGAGATTAAAGAAGTTATAAAATAGTTAACTGAAACTAAAAAAATTTTTCTGTAGTTGCTTTTTCCAAAATTATAAAAAAACGTACCTCTTACAAAAATTTCAGTTTTTAACAATTACCACGGACCACTTTCAAATAGGAAAGCAGAAAAAATTAAATAGTTTTGTATAAATAGAGTTTTATCCTTTGAAAGAAGTTAAAATAAAGGAAGGGGGGGGATCGAAATGATTGAACTGAATGGAATAACACATAAATTCGGAAAAGAAAAAGTGCTGGAGGATGTCGACATATTCATCGATCGCGGGGAAATATTCGGATTACTGGGCCCCTCAGGATCCGGAAAGACCACACTCGTGCGCATTATGACGGGATTGATCATCCCTCAGGAGGGGGAAGTGAAGCTGAGGAACCAGCGAATGCCGAAACGTTCGCTTATGAAACGGTACGGTTATATGGCTCAGGAAAATGCTCTTTATTACGAACTGACCGCCTGGGAAAATCTTGATTTCTTTTCTTCCTTCTATCTCAGAAAACAAAAAAAAGAAAGAATGAAATATGTACTTCGTATTACCGGACTACTGGAATACAGAAACCGTTCCGTCGGCTCTTTTTCCGGGGGGATGCGACGAAGATTATCCTTGGCGATAGCGATGGTTCACGATCCGGAAATTCTGATACTGGATGAGCCGACCACGGGACTTGACCCTGTAGTACGCCGCAGCATCTGGAAGGAATTTTACCGGTTGAAAGAACAGGGGACGACTATTCTGATCACTACTCACTCGATGGAAGAAGCCGAGAAATGTGGCCGGCTGGCAATGCTGCGTGGGGGGAAAGTAATAGCTGCCGGAAGCCCGGATGCATGGAAGAGAGAATATCATACCCAGACTCTCGAGGATGTATTCCTTCATTTCGGAGGTGAGGAAGCTTGAACATTCTTATTGTAGCCAAAAGGATTTTACGCCAATTCCTGAGAGATAAGCGGAGTGTGGCCCTGATGGTAGTGGCGCCTGGACTTATATTATCCCTCTTATGGCTTGTACTCGATAATGACAGCCGGACGGCTGAAGTGGCTGTGGTGGAAGCACCGGAACAAATCTACGAACAGCTGGCTTCCGGAAAAATGGAAGTATCAATCCTCGACGAAAAGACAGCACAAAAACAGCTGAATGATGCGGAGATCGATGCTTTACTTAAGTGGGATGAAAATAGACCTCTGTTAATTCTTGAAGGTTCGGACCCGACAGACCATCAAATGATACGTACCTCTATTCAGGAGGCGATGGGAGTAGATAGAAAAGAAGCAGTGAGTATTCAATATTGGCATGGTTCAGAGGACATGAATTTCTTTGATTACACCGGTCCTGTACTTATCGGATTCTTTATATTCTTCTTTGTATTTCTCGTAGGGGGAGTTTCTTTTCTCCGGGAACGGACCCAGGGTACTCTCGAAAGGGTCCTGGCCACGCCAATCCAAAGGTACGAGCTGGTGGGAGGATATTTGCTCGGGTTTGGATTATTTACGCTCCTGCAATCCGTTCTGATTGTTCTCTATTCAGTATATGTGCTGGATATGTACATGGTCGGTGAGATGTGGATGGTATTGTTTATTACGATGCTTCTTGCCCTTACTGCTCTCAGTCTCGGTACTTTGTTGTCCACATATGCGAAAAATGAATTTCAGATGATCCAGTTCATACCCCTTGTTATCGTACCTCAGCTATTTTTCTCGGGACTTTTCCCGATAGAAGGATTAAGCAGCTGGGTGCAGGTGCTCGGCAAATTGATGCCTCTTACCTATGGTGCGGAAGCTCTGCGTGGGATCATGCTCAGAAATGAAAATCTCGGTGATCTTCAATGGCAGGTCTTTATGCTCCTTATGTTCTTCGCTATTTTCACACTCTTGAATGTCAAAGCCTTAAGGCGCCACCGTAATCTTTGATGGCGTCTTTTTTACGAAAACATATTCGGAACAGGAAGAAAAGGAAATGAAATATATTTCAGGTTTATTGACTTTATCGACCTGAAGTATTATCATTATCGTTGATAATCATTCTCATCGCTTCATCGAAAGGAGTGCCTGGCTGTGGGCCATATGCACATTAATAACCTGGACGCAGGTTATAGCGACGTTAATATAATCGAGGATATGAACGTAGATATTCCGAGTGGTCAGATTACTACAATTATAGGGGGAAACGGCTGCGGGAAATCGACTCTTTTGAAGACCATCGCCCGGATTCTTCCTGCTAAAGGGGGAGCGATAACCCTCGATGGTAAAAATATCAGTAAATACCCGACCCGGGAACTGGCAAAGCGAATGGCCATTTTGCCGCAGTCTCCCGAAGGGGCTCCGGGGCTTACGGTAGGAGAACTGGTCTCTTACGGAAGGTTTCCCCACCAGACGGGATTCGGAAAGCTTTCGAAGAAAGACCATGAAGTTATTGACTGGTCCCTCGAGATGACAGGTGTGCTCGCTTACAAGTATGACGGCATAGACAACTTGTCGGGAGGTCAACGTCAGCGAGTGTGGATAGCGATGGCTCTGGCTCAGGAAACGGAGACGATTCTGCTGGATGAACCGACGACGTATCTCGATATGGCGCACCAGCTCGAAGTACTCGAGCTTCTGGAACGGCTTAACAGGGAGGAAGGGCGGACAATCGTAATGGTCCTGCATGATATAAATCAGGCCGCCCGCTTTGCGGATAATATCATCGCACTGAAAGACGGAAAAGTCGTTAAGTCGGGGAACGCCCATTTCGTCATCCAGGCTGAAACGCTCCGGGAAGTTTTTAACATAGAAGCGGATGTCGTGCCGGAACCCAGAACAGGAAAACCGATTTGCTTTACTTACAATTTATCCAGAGGAGAGAATACCATTGAAAAAAATAATACTGATGATTCTGTTGGGAGCGCTCGTCGCGCTTAGTGCCTGCAGTTCAGGAGAAAATGAGGAAAGTTCCGGAGAGAAAGAGCAAGGAGGGGAATCGTCTTCCGAAAGTTCCTCCATGCGTACGTATGAAAACGAAAGTGGAGAGGAAGTGAAAGTTCCTGAGAATCCTGAACGTATCGTCGTACTTTCCACTTATGCAGGAAATGTGCTGAAACTTGATGGAAACGTAGTCGGAGTCGATTCATGGTCGAAGATGAATCCGAACTTTGAAAGCCGGCTTGAAGGCGTGGAAGAAGTGTCCCCCGATAATCTGGAAAAAATCATCGAGCTTGATCCGGATCTGATTATAGGTCTTGCAAGTACTGAAAATGTAGGTCAGCTAAAAGAAATAGCTCCAACCGTTACATATACGTATGGCAAACTCGGTTATCTGGAGCAGCACGTGGAAATCGGAAAACTTTTGGGTAAAGAAGAGGAAGCTCAAAAATGGGTAGATGGATGCAAGGCTGAGGCCAAGGAGACCGGTGAAAAGATCAAAGAAAAAATAGGAAAAGACGCTACGGTGACCGTCATCGAGAATTTTGAAAAAGAATTGTACGTATTCGGTGATAATTGGGCCCGCGGTACAGAAATTCTCTATCAGGAAATGGGGCTGAAAATGCCTGAGAAAGTAAAAGAGATGGCGATGGAACCTGGGTTCTACGCTATCTCCCCTGAAGTGCTGCCAGAATATGCTGGTGACTATATTATTTTCAGTAAAAATTCCGATACTGAGACTTCTTTTGAACAAACGGAAACTTATCAGTCGATACCGGCTGTCAAGAACGGTAACGTTTATGAGGCGGATGCGAAAAAATTCTACTTTAATGACGCTATTTCTCTGGAATATCAACTTGATTTCTTCAAAGAGAAATTTCTTGGAGAGAAATAAAGGAGTTCCTGTGCAATAGATCGGACTTTGGGACAGGTGATCGGGGCGGGTCATCTGTTCTTTAGTCTTTGAATTACCGGGTAACAGGTAGAACTAATACAGAAAAGTTGGGACAAATATGCGAATTGTAACGTGGATTTCAAGCGTCGTCTTGATGCTCATATCTTTTTTTATAGCGATGACCTTTGGCGCTGCTGACTCCGGCTTAAAAGAAGCGTGGCTTTCAATAACAGGATCTTCTTTAGATGGTACGGCGCTGATTCTCAGAGAAATCCGTCTGCCCCGGGAAGTGGCCGCTATGCTTGTCGGTGCAGCACTCTCCGTGTCAGGGGCTATCATGCAGGGGCTGACGAGGAACCCTCTTGCCGACCCGGGACTGCTCGGTTTAACTGCAGGAGCGAACGCGGCTCTTGCTTTTACCTATGCTTTCTTCCCGGATGCAAACTATTTAGGAATCACTTTCGGTTCTTTTATTGGGGCAGGTGTCGGGATGGCTCTCGTCTTCGGGGTAGGAACGATGAATAAAGGCGGGTTTTCCCCCTTCAGAATTGTTCTGGCCGGAGCGGCAATTTCTGCATTTCTGTTCGGAATAGCCGAAGGGGTAAGCCTGATATTCAAGATATCCAAAGATGTCTCCATGTGGACGGCCGGAGGACTATCCGGAACGAGCTGGGGACAGGTGCAGATCCTTGCTCCCATTGTACTGCCGGGAATTTTCGTCGCTATGTTTTTCGCCAAGCATTTAACGATTATGAGTCTGAATGAGGAACTTGCTATCGGCCTCGGTCAAAGAGTAACAAGAGTCAAATGGGCATTGTTTGTCATTATAGTACTTCTTGCAGGAGCAGCAGTAGCTCTTGTAGGGAATATGGCATTTCTCGGTCTTATGATTCCTCACATCGTCCGCCCGCTCATCGGGCACGATTACCGGAACGTGCTTCCGGCCTCCGCGATAATCGGAGCCGGTTTTATGCTTATCGCCGATACGCTCGCGCGTACGGTGAATGCTCCCTATGAAACGCCGGTCGCGGCAATCGTTTCCTTCATAGGCCTGCCCTTTTTCTTATTTATCGTACAAAGAAAGGGGCAGAGTTTCACATGATACATCCATCCGTACTGCGCAAATTCAAAATTTACCTGACAGTTTTCAGTGCGCTGATCATCATTACAGCATTGCTCGGGATGGCTCTCGGCTATTCCTCGGTACCGTTTGCGAGGCTTCCTTCCGTAATAGCCGGCGAAGGTACGTTCAAAGAGAATTTCGTTTTCTTTCAAGTACGGCTGCCACGAATAATCATTACGGTTCTTGCTGGTATGGCGCTTGCTCTGTCCGGCGCCATTTTACAGTCCCTGTCCAGAAATGATCTGGCGGATCCCGGTATTATAGGTATTAATGCAGGGGCCGGAGCGGCAGTGGCCGTGTTCTTTCTGTTTGCTCCGCTCGAACCGGGCAGCTTCATTTACCTGTTACCGGTAGTGGCGTTTCTGGGGGCGCTTGCGACAGCGGTCGCCATTTATCTGTTTTCGTTCGACAGACGGGCAGGTTTCCAGCCGATCCGCCTGATTCTGGTCGGTGTCGGCTTCTCCATGGCACTCTCGGGGCTGATGATCATCCTGATATCATCCGCGGAAAGAGAAAAAGTCAATTTCATCTCGCAATGGCTTGCCGGAGATATATGGGGGGCTGACTGGCCCTTTATCTTGGCGCTGCTCCCATGGCTCCTGCTTCTAATACCATTCACTTTTTATAAAGCGAACAGAATGAATATACTGAACCTCTCGGAACCTGTGAGTATCGAACTGGGCCTTCCGCTCGGGAGAGAAAGATTCTCGATGCTTATGGCAGCAGTAGCTCTGGCCGCTTCCGCAGTTTCTGTTACGGGAGGTATATCTTTTATAGGCCTGATGGCTCCTCACCTGGCAAAAACTCTCATTGGTCCGAGAACACAGCTGTATATGCCTCTGACTCTTCTGCTCGGAGGCTGGCTCCTGCTCGCGGCAGACACAATCGGGCGGAACGTTCTTGAACCGGACGGTCTTCCGGCCGGAGTCATGACGGCTCTGATCGGAGCTCCGTACTTTATATACCTTCTTACAAAAAAATAAGAAGGATGTTTGAATAAGCACAGGGAAATCTCAAGTAAAAATCAGGAAAACCCGATCGATGTCGGAAAAGTCGGTCGGGTTTTTGCATTCTGATGATGTAATAAATTTGGCTCAACTGGAACTTTCCGTGGAGGGAAGCAACAGGTAAGGGGAAAGAAGGTCCTGCACACTCCCGGATACCGATAGTGGTCAGTATACTGCTGACGGTATCCGTAGCGATCGGTTTATCGCTCGCCTTTTCCGTAGGCTGGTGGGTGATAATCGTAGGTACAGCCGGTATCACTGCAGCGGTTTTTTATTCAGCCGGCAGCAGGTCTCTTGCGTCTCTCGGATTTGGAGAATGCACCGCTTTTCTTTTCCTCGGAGTAGCTACGACTCTCCTGGGATACGCTGTTCAGACAGGAAGCATAAACTATGCTGCTGCAGCTACAGCCGTAATTTTCGGTCTGCTGATCAGTATGATGATTCTGACTAACAATGTGCGTGACATCAAAAAGGACGAACAGCACAGGAGGACGATTGCAGTCAGATTAGGGAAGAAAAGAGTGACGAGAACGCTTTCGATTCTCGCTGTTCTTCCTTACATTGTATTGTTGTGGATGGCAATTTCGAATGCTGCGACTCCATTTATTCTGCTCGCTCTCCCGGCCGTTTTTCTGGCTTTTAAGCTGCCCCGGGCCTTCGGGCGTAGTGGGACGAGGGAGAAAGAAATAGCAGTGATGAAGCAGGCGGCCCTCCACCACTGGAGTTTCGGATTTTTGTTTATAGCCGGATTACTCGTAGGGATAGTTGTACATTGAGTGGAGAAGAGCCGAAGAAAAATATAAATAGACACAAACACCGAAGGATTTGAAATCCGGTATTTGTGTCTATTTTTTAATAAATGAATAAGCTCGAAGGAAAGAGAGCAAAAAAGATTCGTTTTTCCAGTAGATCTATTTTTAAATTGAACAACGATTCTGGCCGTTTTTTTTACGTGTCAAAACATTCTTTTTACAGCCTTTTTCATGTCGGGAAGGTCCATCGTTCCGGTCTCGAAGAAATTCTTGATGATATATTGAGAGTAATTCACGGCCGAAGCGTAATCAATATGACCCGGGAGCGGTGCCATATCCTCAATACAAACATCTATGACTGCAGGCTTGTCGGAAATGAACGCCTGCTGCATTTTCGTCTCCATCTCTTCGAAGGTTTCAATACGGTATCCTTCTCCTCCGCAGCTTTCTGCAAATTTAGCAAAGTTCATGGAACCGAGGTCCGTTTCTGCGTTAAGGTGTCCCATTTGCTGCTGCTCGTATTTGATCATACCGATTTTCTCATTGTTCAACACAATAACTTTTATCGGCAGCTGATATTTCACAGCTGTAACGAAATCCTGCATAGCCATGGAGAAACCTCCGTCTCCACAAATAGCGAGTACCTGCTTATCGGGGTGTGTGATCTGTGAAGCAATAGCTCCCGGGAGACCTGCGCCCATAGTTGCCAACTGTCCGGATATCAGGAATTTTTGATCGATAAACGGCAGAAAACGGGAGGTCCATACGGTGACGTTACCTACATCCGTCGAAACTACCGCTCCCGGTTTCATATTCTTTTCTATCTGGTACATTACCTGAGGAGCCTGAATAGGAGTTTTCTCTTCACGTTTCTCTTTTTGCAGGGCGATACGCCACTCATTCATCCTCTCCTGTTGTTTCTTCAGATAAGAGGTATCTTTCGTGCCGGTCAGGGAAGAGGTCAGGTTGTGAAGCGTGTCTTTAGCATCACCGGCCAGTCCTGCGGTAACCGGATAATACTTTCCGATATTTTCAGGCTTATTGTCTATCTGAATACCGGGCACGCCTTCTGGAAGAAATTCCGGATAAGGGAATTGGGTACCGATGAGAATGAGAAGGTCCGTTTCTTTCATGGCGTGGTAGGCGGGTTTCGTACCTATTTGTCCATGGTGTCCTAAACAGTAGGGATGATTATCCGGGATAAGCCCTTTGCCGTGTAAACTCAGTATAATAGGGGAAGAAACTTTTTCAGCAAAGGAAAGAAGCTCTTCCTGAGCGCCCCTTGCTCCTTTACCAGCGAGAATAACGGGTTTTTCTGCCTGTTCTATAAGTTTCCTCGCCTCATTCATGTCTTCCTGGGCCGGAGCCATGTTGGGCCGGAAATAACCTGGAGCGGTAAGATGTCCTTCTTCTTTCTGTTTTTCGGCAAACAGATCGTCGGGAACAATTAAAACAGAGACCCCCTTCTCTGTATAAGCAGTGCGGATAGCCCGGTTCAGCAGGTCGGGGATTTGTTCGGCGGACTCGGCACGTTTATTGAATACGGCTACGTCTTCAAACATACGTTCCAAATTGATTTCCTGGAAAGCATCTGTCCCTACAGAGGTGCTGGTCACCTGTCCTACAATAGCAAGAACCGGAGCATGATCCCCCCTTGCATCATAAAGGCCGTTCAGCAAATGAATGGCTCCAGGACCAGTAATAGAAAGGCAGACGCCCAGATTGCCAGTCAGTTTCGCTTCTGCCGAAGCGGCAAGTGATCCGGTTTCTTCATGTCTTACCTGTATAAACCCGAGCTCATCTTCCTTTCTTATATCATCAATCAACTCATTGATAGAGTCCCCAGGAAGTCCGTAAATATGTTTCACTCCCCAGTCCAGAAGCTGGCGGGTCATTATTTCTCCTGTCCTTTTACTCATGTAATCTCTCCTCTCGTCTTCTGTAACTGTTCATTCCCTGAAGAAAGGTTTATAAACGAAGAGCCCCCTGCGCAGGGGGCCCTTTTCTTTATGAGGCTTTCACCCAATAGGCTGCCTCCTGTTCGGAAGGCGCAGGGGGAAATGTGTCCCCGAGCGCCATTTCGACCATGGCATTATCTTCACAAACATAACCGTTTACCAGCCCGTCGATTTTATAAGTGCCGGGCAGTGGTGCCTTTTCTCCGGTTTTGTACCGTGTTTCTTTACTCATGTCTTTCCATTACCTCCTTAAGATTCCCTTTGTTTTTAAGTTTCCTTACCCGGAGAAGTTAAAACTTCAACAGGTGAAATGTAATGGAAATGAAATAAAAAAAGTTCAATCTTCACATTTTCTGCACAAAGTAAGGTTATAAAAGTTCATAGAGCCTCTCCATAAGTGCTCTGAATTAAATTTTAAGGAGGAATAACGAATGGCTGAAAAGCAGTACGAAAACGCAATGAAAGCTCTACATGAGTGTATGGAAGCCTGCAACTACTGTTTCGATTCCTGCCTGAAGGAAGACGACGTGAAGATGATGGCGGGGTGCATCCGTCTGGATCGCGAGTGTGCAGACATGTGTGGATATCTCGAAGCAGCTATCTCAAGAAATTCCCCTTATATTTCCGAACTTGCTTCCGTATGTGCGAAAATATGTGATGATTGTGCAGAAGAATGTGCAAAACACGATCACGATCATTGTCAGAAATGCGCTGAGGCTTGTCGTAAGTGCGCGGAAGAATGCCGCAAAATTGCCTGAACAAAATATATACCAGAAAAAGATCGGTCCCGGGCCGATCTTTTTTAGATTTAATGGAAATATTCATAAATTCTGCACAAAAGACAGGTAAAGTATCAATGGGTAAAGTTATAAATTTCATAGAAAAATCTCTTTAAGACAGGAAAGGAGTGGGAAGTATGGGTGGAATGATGAACGGGTACGGTATGGGAGGAGGTTTTTTTGGACTCGGGCTGATTTTTCTGCTTTTGATTATAGTTGTCATTCTCATTGTGGTCTGGATGGTAAGGCCTTCCGGGAAGGGAAGCGGCGGTGACCAGACATCCGGACACAATCATGAGGACATATTAAAATCCCGGCTGGCCCGGGGAGAAATCTCCGAGGACGAGTATGACAGGTTGAAAAAGAAACTGGACGAATAGTGCCTCTGAGCATAATAGTTACCAAAAATTCGCACGGAAAGGGGAGAGAGGATTGACTGCACATAACCACGATTCCATGAATGAAGAGCATAAGCATCATGACCATGACAGCGGTGGGGAAGAGCATAGTCACGATCACTCCGGCCATGACCACGGAGCCATGGTGGAAGACTTCAAAAAACGGTTTTACATCTCACTCATTATTACACTGCCTATTTTACTGTTATCACCGATGATCCAGGATTTTCTTGGCTTCAGTATTACATTTCCTTTTGATAAGTACGTGCTGTTCGGACTTGCCACTCTTATTTTCTTCTACGGGGGATGGCCCTTCATAACAGGAGCTATCGATGAGGGAAAGAATAAGAGTCCTGGTATGATGATGCTGATCGGGCTTGCTATCGTTGTAGCATACGTGTACAGTTCCATGGTCGTTTTCGGTTTTGAAGGTCGAAACTTCTTCTGGGAACTGGCTACCCTGATCGACGTCATGCTTCTCGGTCACTGGATCGAGATGAAATCAGTGATGGGAGCTTCGAATGCTCTTGAGGAACTTGTGAAACTGATGCCCGACAAGGCCCATAAAGTAAATGAAGATGGTTCAACGGAAGATATAAAAGTGGGGCAGCTTGAACATGGAGATCATGTCCTGGTAAAACCGGGGGAGAAAGTGCCGGTGGACGGTACGATAATTGAAGGAAAATCAGCCATAGATGAATCGATGCTCACCGGAGAATCCGTCCCTGTCGAAAAAGGTACGGAGGAAGAAGTGATCGGAGGTTCCATCAACAAAGAAGGCAGCCTGACGATTGAAGTGAAAAAACTGGGAGAAGATTCCTACCTGTCACAAGTAATTACACTTGTGGAAGAAGCACAGAATTCAAAATCACGGGCTCAGGATTTTGCGAACCGTGCTGCCAAGTGGCTGTTCTACCTGGCACTCGGTGCGGGGATTGCAACATTTGCAGTCTGGCTGGCACTTGGAAATCCGATAGATATGGCGATAGAACGTATGGTTACTGTAATGGTTATTACCTGCCCGCACGCTCTTGGCCTGGCAGCACCTCTGGTAGTCGCTGTGTCCACTTCCATTTCCGCCAAGCACGGTCTCCTTATAAGAAACCGTACTCAATTTGAAAATGCCAGAAACGTTGATGCTGTTATTTTCGATAAGACGGGTACGTTGACAAGAGGAGAATTCGGTGTTACGGAAGTTATAGCGAATGGTACGGAAGAAGAAGAGGTCCTGTACTGGGCGGCAAGTATTGAACAGAAATCCGAGCATCCTCTCGCCCAGGGGATAGTCGGCGAAGCCGAAAAGCGCGACATCACACTTGAGAACGCAGAGGATTTCGAATCGGTGACCGGACGCGGTCTCAGTGGTCAGGTAAAAGGAAGGAAAGTCCAGGTTATGAGCCCGGGCTATATGAGGGAGTATGGAATTGAATACGATACGAAAGCTTTTGGACGTATGTCGGAAGAAGGAAAGACTGTAGTATTCGTGCTCGTAGATGAAGAATACAAAGGAATGATCGCTCTTGCCGATATGGTACGAGAATCAGCGAAAGATGCCGTGGCGGATCTCAAAGAACAGGGGATACGTTCGGTTATGCTTACCGGAGATAACCGTAAAGTGGCTGACTGGGTGGCCGGACAAATCGGAATAGATGAAGTCCATGCAGAAGTAATGCCGGATCATAAAGCGGAAAAAGTGAAGGAAATTCAGGAAAAAGGATTGAGAGTAGCAATGACCGGTGACGGTATTAATGATGCGCCCGCTCTCGCCACAGCTGACGTGGGTATCGCTATCGGAAGTGGTACCGATGTGGCGGTAGAAACGGCCGATATTGTTCTTGTGAAGAGTGATCCGAAAGATATTGTCTCGATAGTTTCTCTCTCGAAGAATACGTACCGGAAAATGGTGCAGAACTTGTGGTGGGCTGCCGGGTATAACATTTTCGCTATCCCGTTGGCTGCCGGAGTGCTTGCCCCTATAGGTATTTTGCTCAGTCCGGCGATCGGGGCGGTCCTTATGAGTCTGAGTACGGTAGTCGTAGCTGTTAATGCCAAAATGATGAAAGCACCACAATAGAGTCAGGTGGTATATAGAATGGAAAGGTATTCAAGAGAGCCTGGGGAGAGATCCCCAGGCTCCCTGTATAGTGTATGAAGGTAACATAGGTTTTCGAACTATAATCAAAGATGGGAGAAGGGAAAGTTTATGAAAAAAATCACTGCATTCCTGGTTGCTTTAGGAGCTACATTCATTCTTTCGGCCTGCGGAGGGGAAGAAACGAAAGAAGGGATATCAGAAACGGAAAACAGCAAAAGTGAAAAAGACCAATCAGAGCAGGGTGAACTTGAAAAATTCGAGGGTACTGTGGAACATATTCATGGTTTAGGCTACACGGATGTAGACGGTGTGACATTTGCATCTCACGAGGGGTTGAAAATCTACAGGGAAGGACAATGGTGGGAAACTCCCTATCATAAAAACGATTATATGGGATTCAACGCCGTTAAAGGAGGAATGTACGTCTCCGGCCACCCGGGAGAAACGTCGGATCTGCCTAATCCTGTCGGTCTTCAAAAAGGAAGAGCCGGGGAAGAAGGACTTGATCACCTTGGCTTCCGGGGAGAAAGTGACTTTCATCTGCTCGGAGTCGGATATGAGAACGAAGCGGTTTATCTGTTGAATGACAGCCCGGATGAGGAACTTGAAACAGGGTTTTATCGCAGTTTTGACAAAGGAGAGACATTCGAACCGTTTCGAGCTGAAAATCTTCCGGAAGATCTGTTTCAGTTGGCAGTCCATCCTATCCGGGAAAAAGTGGTGGCTGCCGCAGCGAAAACCGGAGTGTTTTTAAGTGAAGATGCGGGGGAGACGTTCAAAAGAATTTCTGAAAAAGGTCAGGCTTCCGGTCTTACTTTTACTGAAAACAGCTTATACTTCGGATTATTGCAGAATGGTGCCGCTTTTAAAAAATACGGGCTTGGTTCCGAAGAAATGGAAACGGTACCTTTGCCTGAATTTGGAGAAGATGCAGTACTGTACTCTGCTCTCTCTCCCGGGGAGGATGTTATAGTAATATATACAATGAATGGAAGCAGCTACAGTACGGAAGATGAAGGGGAGACGTGGAAACAATTTCTTGAAGAAGGGACGGTCACCCGCTAAAAGGAATGTTCCGTGGAACCGCCACAGGAATATGAATAAAGCTGTTTTCGAAGATATACAGGGGTGTGGAGGACTTATATGAGGGGAAAATTATCGGTAAAACTGGGTTTATTGTTTTTTGTGCTGATGCTCGTTATTGAAATAGCTTTGTTCTTCATTCTTTATATTACGATATCAAACCACAGGGTATCGGAAGTGATGGAAGGGCTCCTTGCCCGCGGGGCCGGCCACAGGGACGTACTCGAAAACAACTACGATTCCACTACACTTGAGCACGTCGTACTGATGGAATCGGAAGCCTCTACAGACGTTATCATTACAGATGAAAATGGGGATATCGAAGGCCGTTCCTCAGATGAAGACGTAGAATTTCAGAGTAGCGTGGTCCGGGATATCGCTCCTGTAAAAGTCAATGAAGATCGGATTATAGAGGAGAAATGGGCGGAACTGCCTTATGTAGCTACTGTCTCTCCGATATTTGTAGATGGCGTCCACAAGGGTGAAGTATTTATGTTCTCTCCTTCAGGAGCGATCAGAAATACACTTACCCACCTCTCTGAGCAGTTTTTGCTGGTAATGCTGCTGATAGGAGCCGTTACCCTCGTAGTCGTCTTTGCTTTATCCCAGATCATCACCCGCCCGCTTATCCGAATGCAGCAGGTGACCGAAAAACTGAGTGCAGGGAAAGCGGATCGTAAACTTGATGAAAGGCACAACGATGAACTCGGCTCGCTTGCTGTGTCTATAAACAGCCTTTCCGAAGATCTTGAACGTCTGAAAAAAGATCGTAATAACTTCCTTTCTTCCATAGCTCACGAATTGAGGACTCCTCTTACTTACGTTAAAGGCTATGCCGAAGTGGCTTCGAGAAAAGGCACGAGTGATGAGGAACGGGTAGAGTATCTTGCTATTATAAGGGAAGAGATAAACCACTTGACTTCCCTCGTGCAGCAATTGTTCCAACTTGCAAAAATGGAAGAAAATTCGTTCGTTATCGAACCTTCCGTTATAGAACTCACCCCGCTTCTCGTAGATGTCCGAAGCCAGATGCAGCCTCTTTTTGAAGAACGGCAAGCCGGGCTCTCTATTTCCTCCCCGGAAGAAGTCTTCATTTATGGAGACGCTGTGCGCTTAAAACAGGTCTTTTACAATCTGCTGAACAATTCTGTTTTTTATGGTTACGAAAGCCCTCAAGTCGAAATAAACGTCACTGTCATCCGGGGAGAGGTACATATTCTTGTATCGGATAATGGGCCCGGAGTTCCGGAAGAAACTTTGCCTTATCTGTTTGAAAGACTGTATCGTGTGGATAAAGCGAGATCCCGGAAGTATGGAGGCAGCGGGCTCGGCCTTTCGATCGTGAAGGAAATTATAGAGAAACATGAAGGTACGGTCCAGGCTTTCAACGATAACGGATTATCAATACTTATTAAATTACCGGAGGAAAAAAACTATGGCTAAACTTTTAGTAGTTGATGATCAGGAACGGATGCTGAATCTGCTGGAACTGTATCTCCGGCCTCACGGGTACGAGATTACGAAAGTTCCAAGCGGCCAGGAGGCGCTCCGGATGTTGCGGGAGCGTCCATTTGATCTCGTTCTTCTCGATATTATGATGGAAGGGATGGACGGTTTTGAGACGTGTCGGAGGCTCCGGACTTTCAGCGATCTTCCTGTACTTATGCTGACAGCAAAGGATCAGAAAGAAGACGTCGTGAAAGGACTGAAGACAGGAGCAGACGATTACGTTACGAAACCATTCGATGAAGATATACTGGTCGCCCGTATCGAAACGCTTCTCCGGAGGAGTACACCGGTTTCTATAGAGATGAATGGTTTAATCTGGAAGGAAGAAAACTACGAGCTATCGTACGGAAAAAAAGCGATCGTGCTTACTCCTAAAGAATTTCAAATAATAGGTCTTCTGCTAAAACGACCTAATCACGTTTATGATCGTAATGATCTTCTGGATCTTGTCTGGGGTGTGGATTCGGATACGGGAGGCCGTACTGTGGATTCTCACATGCGTAATATAAGGGAAAAGATAAGAAAAGCCGGCTTCCCCGTCGACGACCATCTGAAGACCGTGTGGGGAGTAGGATATAAATGGATAAAATAATAGAATAACAACCTGTTTTGCAGGGATCGGCCGGGCAGGGAAGAGCATCATCAGCATTTTTTGGGAAAAAGAGGGAATGTGTGTTTCCGTTACGTCCACAGCGGGAAATGATTTCAGAACCGTCCCGGCCGAAAAATGCTGCCGGTAATGATCGGAAGGAAAGGAGGGCTGCCATATGAACCAGGACAAAAAGAAAATAGGGATTGTTACTGCTCCGGGCTATACGAAAAGAATCGGGGAAGGACTGTATTATTCCCTTCCCGGACTGCTGAGAGAGTACGTCGATGAAGGAGAGACGTGGGAAGTGGAGTCTCTGGAAAGTCCCCTGACCGGCTATACGGAAGAACCGGAGGAAGTATTGGAAGCCCTCCTGGAGAAGAAGCAGATGCAAGGCTGGGATATGGCTGTCTGTTTAACGGACCTCCCGCTTTTTCGGGGTAAGAAACTGATAGTGGCCGAAGCGAATTCTGCGAAAAGAGTCGGTCTTCTCAGCCTGCCCGGACTCGGAGCGGCTCCTCTGATTAAACGCATCCGTGAGTCTATTCTGCAGCTTCTGAGTGAAATGCATCACGGTTCTTCCTATGAAGACAGGGATAGAGTTCAGCTGAGAGCCGGTAGAAAAGGCAGAAAAAAAATAAATGCAAGGGAACTCGTAAAAAGACGGGGGATCGACAGATTTTCTCCTATTGTCAGGGAGAATTCGGAATCCGAAAAAGTGTCGGAGGTAAGGTTTACGGTGGATTCGAGACTGCGGGGAGCCCTTCGGCTTATCACCGGAATGGTGAGAGCGAACCGTCCATGGAGGTTATTTGAACAGTTTTTAAAAATACTGGCAGTAGCATTCACGACCGGGGCTTTCGGATTCATCATATTCTCGACTTTGTGGGAGGTAAGTAACCAGTATTCTCTCTGGCGGATGATTATGATTAATATTTTTGCCATTGTTCTCCTCGTGTTCTGGATTATGGCTGCACACAAGCTATGGGAACGAAAAAGTGACCATTCAAGCGCCTATATTCGAAGGCTTTATAATAGCACGACCATTGTGACTCTGCTGACAGCGGTCAGTTTCTATTATACCCTTCTATTGATCTTCTTTCAGCTGCTCGTTCTCATACTGTTGCCGATCGGTGCTATAAACAGTCAACTGAACTCGGAGATGAATAATATCGGGTATTTCTACATTGCCTGGACCGCTACAAGCATTTCGACAATCATAGGAGCTCTCGGAACAACGATGGAGGACGAAGAGGTTGTGTTGTCAGGTACATATGGAAACCGGCAGCGCCAGCGTTACGAATTGATAAATGAAGCGGAACAGGAGAAAAAAGAGGCTGAAAAAGAGAAAGAGGAAGCAATGCAGGAGAAAAGGGAAGCAAGAAAGAATGGATAACAGGGAGACTTTATTACATTAATAAGGAATTCAATAAAAGATTTTTCTTTTTATTGGCGGCCGTACGTTTTCTTTTTTAAGCAGGGGGAATTTATTAACTATGCCAGCAAGGAAGGGAACGGAGGCTTATGACCACTAAACGTGTGAAGAAAAGAAAGTGCCGGAAATGCCAGAAAAATTATCCCGCTGCTCATTTTCAGGAAAACAGGGTTACTCATCTATACTGTAATTTTTGCAGACAGTCCTCCTGGAAGGGTTGATCATCTATAGAAGACCCCTGTATAAAGCGCATATGTAATACATGGTTCCAGCCTCCGGTACTATTTCGGGGGCTTTTTCAATCGAAAAAATTCCTGCAGATTTTTCCAAAAGAAAAAGCCAGTATCGTGGCTCCTCGCCATGACACTGACTGTTCCCGCAATTCTTCAAAGAACCTGTACTTGTAACTACTGTATTCTATTTTTTAGAGTTTTTCTTTTTGCTGAAAAGCTTGCCGCTTTTCTTTTGTTTCACGTCTGTTTTTAGCTGCTCTTCGTTTCGAACCGGGGATTTTTTGAAATCCTCGTCGAAACCTTCGCGTGCTTTTACATACAGTAGTGTCACAAATTGTCCCTCCTTTAATTAAGTTCCAGGCGAAAGGGGGAACGTCGGCGTCATGACAATCCTAGGGGGGAGATACATAATGCCGAGCAGGACTACTCCCTTTCGTAATTAAAGTTTTCCTCGTGAACCTTCAGCTAAAACATAAAACCCCGATAAAATGGAAGAATGAGGATAAAGATTCACATTTCCGGGACTATAAACCCGCCCTTCAGTAAAGTTGATGTACAATGATAGTACCGAAGACTTTCCCGGTTCATGAGGGTAAGCGTTTCACCATAAACATACATACAAATCATGGTAAAATGAGAGATTGAAGTCCATATCATCGAATGAAACATAAATAGTAGAAGGAGGTACACATATGGCAGAATCCCATCCTACACTAATGAACAAACCGGTTCGGAACGTGTTTTTTCAATATTTTTTCCCTTCTCTTGCCGGCATGATGCTCATGTCTGTAAATATTTTAACGGACGGGATTTTTGTCGGGAACGGAGTAGGAGAGGAAGCTTTGGCCGGAGTAAACCTCTCGATGCCCGTCTTCTCTCTCATATTTTCTATGGCGCTCTGGATAGGTATCGGGGGAGGTACATTGTTTTCTGTACATATGGGAAGAAAGGAGAAGAGAGAGGCGAGGAGCGTTTTTTCTCTATCTGTCGTTTCTCTCCTCCTCATTCTCGGTCTCATAGGAAGCGTGGGGTACTTTTTTATCGAGGAAACCGCACGACTACTGGGCGCTAATGAAGATACTCTTTTTCACACGATGGAATATCTGAAAGTCCTTATGCTGTTCGGATGGGTTGTAGCGGTTCATGAAGCTCTAAGTATTTTCGTCCGCAACGATGGAAGCCCGATTCTGTCGATGGTTTCTCTTGGAGTAACCGCAATCGTCAATATTATCCTCAATTACTATATGATTTTTATACTCGGCCTCGGCGTGTTTGGAGCGGCACTGGCCACGGTTCTTGGAAGTGTCGCCGGACTTTTCGTTTTACTTATACACTTTCTGAATAAGAATTCGAATTTGAGTCGATTTGTTTTCGGCTGGTCCTTTGCATCTTTCAAAAAAATATTCAATATAGGGTTTCCGAGTTTTACGGCAGAAGCAGGGATGCTCGTATTCGTAGCGGGTTATAACCTGTCTCTAGTCCAGCTTCTCGGCACGGAAGGAGTAGCCGCTTTTTCCGTAGTGAATTACCTGCACGGATTTATGTTCCTTTCTTTCTTCGGAATTGAAACGGCACTGCAGCCGATGATCAGTTTTTATCACGGAGCCGGAGAAAAAGAAAGAATAAGACAGAGTGTGAAAATCGGGGAGAAAACCTCGGTCGTTCTTGGCGTACTTCTGCTTGGCATCGGAGCGGTTGCAGCTCCGGCACTCGTATCCCTCTTCGGGCTGGAGTCAAATGACGTGAGGGAACTGGCGATCGAAGGGATTCGTCTGTTCTTTTTCGCCTATCTGTTTATCGGTTTCAACTTCGTCTATATGACTTATTATCAGTCGATCGGCAATATCCGCTCTGCCATGATCATTATACTGCTGCGCAGTTTTGTGTTTATAGTGATTCTGCTGTGGGCGCTCCCTGCATTATTTGGAGCTTCTGCGGTATGGCTTTCCCTGCCGCTTGCAGAAATGCTGGTAGCAGCTCTTCTTTTCTTTTTGGCAAGGAAGAATGTTGTCCGTTAAGGCTGCAGGACATTATAAATATAGAGGTCCGGGATTCTCAAACAGAATTCTTTCTTCTTCCCTGTTAATCTGTGATAATCATAGGCATCGCTTATTTAGGGGGTAAAGAAATGACGAATGAGTCAACAGCAAAACCATTGTTTAAAACATTCAATAGTGATAAATTGAATCTTCCTAACCGTACCGTAATGGCACCTATGACCAGGGGATTCTCGCCAGGTAATGTACCTGACGAAAACGTCGCTGCGTACTACCGCCGACGTGCAGAAAATGAGGTGGGGCTGATTATTACAGAAGGTACAGGCATTAATCATCCATCTTCCGTTTCGGGTGCGGGGATTCCTTTGTTCCACGGAGAAGAAGCGTTGAGTGGATGGGCTGAAGTAGTGAAGGAAGTTCACGAAGCCGGCGGAAAGATCGCTCCGCAGCTTTGGCACGTAGGAATGACGCGCAGTAAAGGAGACGTGCCGAATGAAGAGGCGGAGCCTGTCGGGCCGAGTGGTCTGAATCTGGACGGAGAACAGGTGAATGAACCTATGTCTATCGGGGAAGTGGAAGAAATCGTCCAGTCTTACGCGGAAGCGGCAGCAGAAGCGAAACGTCTCGGTTTCGATGCTATCGAGATTCACGGGGCACACGGCTATTTGATTGATCAGTTTTTCTGGAAGCAGACGAATCAACGCACCGACCGTTATGGAGGTGACTTTACCGACCGGATGCAGTTTGCCGTGGAGATCGTAGAAGCGTGCAGACAGGAAGTTGGAGAAGATTTCCCTGTCATATTCCGATTTTCCCAGTGGAAAATGAATGACTATAAGGCAAAACTGGTTGATACCCCGGATGAACTCGATCGTTTCCTGAAAAGACTTACAGAAGCAGGGGTGGATATTTTCCACTGTTCGACCCGCCGGTTCTGGGAACCCGAATTCGAAGGGTCTGATCTGAATCTTGCAGGCTGGACGAAGAAATTATCCGGAAAACCGGTCATTTCCGTAGGTTCCGTGGGGCTAGACGGAGTATTTACGGATTTCTCCGGTGCAGGAAAAGCGAATCTCGACGGTCTGGTTGATAAAATCGATAATGAAGAATTCGACCTTGTAGCTATCGGTCGTTCCTTGCTGATGGATCCGGAATGGGTGAAAAAAGTACAGGAAGGAAGAACAGACGACCTGTTAGCTTTCAGTAAAGATGCATTGCATAAACTTTATTAATGACTACCTGAAAGAGGAATGGTGAAAGAATGGAAAAACACCACGACGCTGAACTTTACCGTTCGGTGTCGTGGTGTTTTTTATTCATATTTCTGATAAGAAGTCAGTAAGCAAACTGCACTTAATTCAGACGAAGAGCCTCAGAACTTGCAGCGCTGATTTCAGCAAGAAGATCCGGATGATCCTCAAGATCAATGCCATATGAAGGAATCATTTCTTTGATTTTCGGTTCCCACTGCTCCAGGTAGTGAGGAAAACATTTCTCTATAACCTCCAGCATGATAGAAGCTGATACGGATGCGCCCGGAGATTCTCCGAGGAGAGCGGCGAGAGTCCGATCTCCGGAGTGGATCAGTTTTGTCCCGAACTGAAGGGCACCTCTGCCGCCTTCTTCGGTATCTTCAATAAGCTGCACCCGCTGTCCGGCCACGAGAAGTTCCCAATCTTCATCTTTTGCCGTAGGAACAAAATCGCGCAACTGCTCCACCCGTTCTTCTTTGGACATTGTCAGCTGTCCGGCCAGATATTTGATCATAGACATATTCTTCGAAGCTGCAGCAAGCATGCTTATTAAGTTATCCGGTTTCACGGAACCGGGAAGGTCCAGATAAGATCCGGCCTTCAGAAATTTCGGTGTAAATCCGGCAAATGGCCCGTAAAGTAAGGTGTCCTTCCCGTCGATATGCCTTCTGTCCAGGTGAGGAACCGTCATGGGAGGAGTTCCTTCCGGTTCTTTTCCGTAAACTTTGGCGTGGTGTCTTTGTACTGTTTCAGGGTTATCACAGACGAGAAACTCTCCGCTGATCGGGAAGCCGCCGATGTGTTTACTTTCGGGAATCCCCGTTTTTTGAAGCAATGGCAGTGCGCCTCCTCCGGCTCCGATGAACGCGAAGGAAGAAGCATGCTCTTCGAGGGTATCCTGTTTGAAATTCCGGACTTTTACTTCCCACGTTCCATTTTCTCTCTGTTTGATGTCTTTCACGTTACAATTATAATGCACGGTTACGTTATCTTTACCAGAAAGGTTTTCCAGCATTTTTCTGGTCAGTTCTCCAAAGTTTACGTCTGTCCCCTTGTCCGACTTGGTCGCGGCTACCGGCTCTTCTTCACTGCGTTCCTTCATCATTAAAGGAATCCATTCAGCGAGATGTTCGGGATCTTCCGAGTATTTCAAATCGGTGAACTGGGGATGTCGCGTCAGCGCATCGAAACGTTTCTTCAGAAAGTTCACATTCCGTTCCCCGTGGACGAAACTGATGTGGGGGAGGGAGCGTATGAATTTTTCGGGATTTTGTATATCACCGTTCTTAACTAAGTATGACCACAGCTGGGTGGAGGTGTGGAACTGTTCGTTTATTTCTACAGCTCTTCTTATACTTATGTCCCCGTTTTCATCTTCAGGAGTATAGTTCAGTTCACAGAGCGCTGCGTGACCGGTTCCGGCGTTGTTCCATTCGTTGGAACTTTCATTTCCTGCGGAATCCAGTTTCTCGAACAGGGTAATACTCCACGTGGGTTCGAGTTTGTGAAGAATCGTAGCCAGTGTGGCGCTGACGATCCCTGCCCCCACGAGGATAACGTCCGTAGTCGTTCCCTCTCTTTTCTTTACATCTTCGGCAGTTGTTGTGTGATTATTCATGGAAACTCTCCTTTCTGCAAATCCAATCTTCCTCAACTGTACATTTCTTTCTATTAAAATGCTCCCCCTGAAGTTATTTTAACTTATTCAGCAAGTTTTTTCACGGATAGGTCTGCCAGTCTCCTCCTCCGTGAAAAGCGGGCAGCCTGTTTTACACGAAAATGAGGAAAGTGATGACCGACAGAACTACCGAAGTGGCAGTCATAGCCAGTAGAGGTTTCCAGGCTTTTCTTCGCAGCTGTTTCAAGTCCACTTTCAATCCGAGTCCTACCATGGCAGCTGTCAGAAGGAAAGTGGTGAGTACGTCTGTTGCGTTCAGTATTCCATCGGATACCGGGAGAACAGGTCCGATTACGTAAGTTCCGACTATACTCATAATAATGAAACCGAGCAGGAACCAGGGGAAAGTGACTTTTGCTTCTCCAGTGTCTTCTCCTTTATATTTTCGTTTCATTACATATATAAGAACGAGACAGAGAGGGATAAGCAGAAAGACACGGCCCAGTTTCGCGAGCAGTGCCATCGCAAGGGGCCCTTCTCCAGCAGGAGCAGCAGCCAGTGCCACCTGGGCCACTTCATGGATGCTTACACCGACCCAGCTTCCGTAAGCGATATCTGACATAGGGAGTACGGGGCGCAGTATCGTATAAACAATTGCAAAAAAAGTTCCCATCAGAGCGATGATTCCTACTCCTATAGCCGTATCTTCTTCTTTCGCTTTCACAATCGGAGCGGTCGCGGCGATAGCGGCGGCACCGCATACTCCGGTACCGATTCCGATAAGCAGAGAAATAGAACTGTCGGCTTTCAAAAGCTTCGCCATCCATACAGTGAATAAAATAGCAAAAATCACTACACCGATGTCCAGCAGAAGAAGGCCGAGTCCGTCTGAAATGACGGTACCTATATTCAGCTTAAGCCCGTACAGAATAATTGCTGCCCGGAGCAGCCGTTTCGAGGAAAATTCGATCCCCGGCTGAATACTTTCAGGATAACCGAGAAAGTGTCTGTACGTAACAGAAATTACTATGGCGGAAGCCAAAGGTCCTACGAGTGAAAATCCCGGTACGAGCGCAAGAAGATAACCGAGAGCTGCAATCAGAAACGTAAACCCTACACCTGCGAGCCAGCTCTTTTTGAAATTTTTGTTGTGATTCGTTTCATTATGAAGCAGTTGTACTTGAGCCATCGTAACGTCCCCTTCTAAAAAAAGTTCTTTCTAAAGCTTACTTTTTCTTTTATGATAAGAAAAATAATAATTTTTAATTATGATGATAAGTTAATACTTATCGAAAGGAGTGCACTGTGGACAGTCAACTGGAAGTATTCGTCACAGTAGCCGAACTGGAAAATTTTTCACGCGCTGCAGAACGTCTGCATATGACTCAACCGGCCGTAAGTCAGTATATTAAAGTACTGGAAAAGTCAATGGATGCCCGGCTGTTTGACCGAAGCAATAAATATGTCCGCCTTACACAGGCAGGGGAAATCGTGTATCATCACGCGAAAGAAATTATCGGTCTTTATACGAGTATGCATGCTCTTATTGATGATTTGACTAATAAGGCAAGCGGCACGATTTCCATAGGAGCGAGTTACACTTACGGGGAGTACGTATTACCGGAAGTTCTGAAACGACTGAAAGAAGAAGCTCCGGAGATAACTCCGTCCGTAACGATCGGTAATACGAAAGAGATCTGCAAGCTGATCTCGGATTACCGGCTCGACATCGGTATTGTGGAAGGGGAGGTGAAAGATGAAAATATTACGGTGGAACCGTTTGAAACGGATGAACTCTACGTTGTTTCTTCACCCGATTCATTAACTTCAAGGGAAGGAAACTTTTCTCCGGAAGAGTTGGAGGAGGAGACATGGATTGTGAGAGAAGAAGGGTCAGGCACAAGGAGAATATCAGAGAAGTTTTTCAGTTCCGCAGGTATCCTCCCAGTCTCCCGTCTGGAATTCGGGAGCACGCAGCTTATAAAAGAAGCGGTAGAGGCGGGGCTTGGCATTGCGCTTCTTTCCCGTTGGACTTTCAAAAAAGAAGTAATAGCCGGAGACTTAGCGATTGTAAATGTGGAAGGGTTACCTGTACAAAGAGAATTTTCCTTAATTTCAAGATCTCTGTTCCGCTCGAAAGCTCTGGAGATTTTTGTGGAAAAAGTGAAGAGAGGCGGTAAGTGAAGCTGTCGTGAGAAGAATCGGAACAAAACAAAAAACCTTTCATCCATCAGTAATTGATGAATGAAAGGTTCTGTCTACTATTGAATGGATTTTGCGCCGATATACCTGTTTTCCCAGTAATCGTAATCCATATCTGAAACTTCTACTCCTTCCTTGCCGGCGTGAATCATTTTGTTTCCGCCGATATAGATACCACTGTGAGTAGCGACTCTGTCAACGTTGTACGTGTTTTCGAAGAATACAACGTCTCCGACGCTAGGAGAGTCAACAAAAACACCATCGCTTGCCCACATGCCGGCGTGCGTACGGTTGACGTCAGTTCCCGCTTCTTCCATTACAAGGTTGATGAAACCACTGCTGCCGAGAGCTGCGCGTGTTTCCCCGCCTAACTGGTAAGGTACACCGATAAGGCTTTCAGCAGCGTTAACGATGTCCGCATTGCTGGCTGATCCGGTCGAAGCGGATGCCGTGGAAGCAGTGGAAGTAGAAGCAGCTTTCACTGCTGTCGCTCTTTCTTCCGAATCGTCTGAATCGGACTGTGCAGCCTTTGTATCGTTGTCAGAAGTAGTGTCAGGAGCCGGGGCTACTGAACCGGAAGCGAGGCTAGCCTGCGTATTAGGACCTGCAATACCGTCTACTGCCAGACCTTGCTGTTTCTGGAACGCAATGACCGCATTTTTCGTGATTGGTCCGTACTTGCCGTCCACGTTATAGCCGTAGTAGCCATAGGATGCAAGCTTCGACTGAAGAGAAGAAACGGCCTGGCCGCGATCCCCTGCAGTAAGAACGTTGCTTTCTGTTATTTGAACGGATGAACCGTTATCTGCAGGTGCATTTGAATGGGCTGAAACGCTTGATCCTACAAGCGGAGTCAAAGCCAAAGACGTGACAAGAGCTGTGGAAACAACGTACTTCCTAAGCGGATGTACTGGTTTGTTCATGTCTGATTCCTCCATTTGAATGTTTTTAGATGAAGCAAGATGTAGCGTATGTACAACTTCTTCAAGCCAATTAACATTGTATCAGTCTGCATACCCTTATAGGTTATGAGAAGGTTACAGTTCTATTATGATTGTTTAACAGGAAGTGACGAAGTTGTAATTTTACGTGAATGGAAAGTCGTGGGCGTTAATGCTTATATCATCTCTCCGAGCTTGTGCCGCAACCGCTCAGACCACTGTTAGTTTTATTACAACATGTTAGAAACCCGGCTGAAAAACAGCCAGGTTTTGTAAAATAAAAGTATTTTATTAATTCCCGATTCTTTTATCGGATTTTTTATCGAAGTTTGTCTTATTTTCAATGAAGAGAAATATTCATGGCTGTAACGGCAGGTTTCGTCTCCACGATGACTTCTCCGTGCCTTATGGAATATAAGACTCCTGCCTGTGTACGGACCGCTTCGTAATCAGAGACGGAGTCGAGAACGATCAGATTCGCGTCGCTGCCTTCCCTCAGGCCGTAATCACTTAGGGAGAGAGTCCGCGCTCCGTTCACGGTCACGAGGTCAAGGGCCTTCGTAATATGATCATAATCGGTCATGTGGCAGGCATGAAGACCGGTATCAACGACAGACATGAGATCTCCGTTCCCAAGCGGATACCATGGGTCCATGATTGAATCCAGCCCGAAACATACGTTGATTCCTTCTTTCCACATTTCTTTCACCCTTGTGACTCCTCTGCGCACCGGATGACTGTCGAAACGTCCCTGGAGGTGGAGGTTCGCTTTAGGAAGGGCAATGAATTGAACGTCTGCTTTCTTAAGTGTCTGAAACAGTTTATAAGTATAGGCATCATTGTAGGAAGCCATCGCAGCCGTATGACTGGCCGTAACTTTTCCCTGCATGTCATTCCTGATAGTCAGGGCAGCGAGCGTTTCCAGGTAACGGGCCTGTTCATCATCGATTTCATCACAATGGATATCAACGAGTTTCCCGTATTCTTTCGCAAGAGCCATGGAAGTTTCGAGTGATCGGATACCATCTTCACGGGTCAGCTCGTAATGAGGGATGCCTCCGACAACATCTGCGCCCATATCGAGTGCTTTACGTAAAAGATCTTCTCCGTTTTCTTTCGTATACATGCCTTCCTGAGGCAGAGCGACGATTTGCACATCCATCCACTTCTTAACTTCTTCTTTAAGTTCCAGGAGTGCTTTCAGACCTGTCAGTTCAGGATCACTTATGTCCGCGTGCGTGCGCACGTGCTGAATACCGTGCCGTAATTGCATTTCAATCGCCTTTTTGGCACGTATCTTAATATCTTCTTTCGTTTCTTTCATCAGACTGCGGCGTTCGCTCCATATTTCGATTCCTTCAAACACAGATCCTGATTCGTTCCAGCGCGGCGTTCCGGCTGTCAGTACATAATCAAGATGTATGTGAGGTTCGACATAAGGCGGAAGCACAAGCTTCCCTTCGAGGTCTATCACCTGTTCTTCTCTCGAGCCGGTCACGTTACCGGCAGGTGCGATGGTACGGATTGTACCGTCCCGGAGAGAGAGGTCCTTCAAGTCCTCCCCTTTATAAAGTTTGGCATTTTTTAATAGCATCGTTCTCCCCCTTATCCTTTATAGTTACTAGTATATGGTATCAAATACTAAGAGGAAGAGTAAGCGGAACTCTCATCCTGCTTTAAGAATCAGTAATACGCCGAGGATGAAAATGAGGGTATAGACAATAAAACTGAAACGATGAGCCGGTATCCGCTCAAACAGTCTGTTTCCTGTGAACACAGCAACTGCTTGTACAGGAAGACTCAGCAGGAAAAGCATAAACAATGGGCGGGACCAGAACCCGCCGAGAGCCTGACCGATTACAATGAAGAAACCTGAAAACAAAAACTGAGCCTGAAGAGTACTCCTGAACTGCAGTGGATCCATTTTTCTCAGTGCGGCATATACAGCTACCGGGAGGCCGTTGAAGTTGTAGGCACTTCCGAGCATTCCTGATAAAAAGCCGAAAGGGAGAGCCCAGGAAGGGTTCTCGAACCGGGAAGCGGAGCTCGGGAGTACTTTCAGGGAAAGTATATATATGATCAGCAAAACACCAAGAACGAGCTTAACCGTTTGTGCAGGTAGAAACAAAATAAGTAAAACCCCTGCAGGAATGCCGGAAAGCGTCATAATTCCGAGTCGGTAAAGCACGGGTTTGTCGATATTCTGAACATTCCCGGATAACGACATGGCTGCTGCGGTAAGCCCTGATAAGCCTGCAAGCGAGATACTTAAAGATAAATCTATGGGCAGCAGAGCCAGTAGAGGCATGCTTACCATAGCATCGCCAAATCCAAACGTGGCACGCATAAGTGTGCCGAGAAACAGTGCGGTAAGGATCAGA
Organism: Salimicrobium jeotgali; assembly: GCF_001685435.2. Classification (NCBI taxonomy): domain Bacteria; kingdom Bacillati; phylum Bacillota; class Bacilli; order Caryophanales; family Bacillaceae; genus Salimicrobium; species Salimicrobium jeotgali. Next base: position 1,798,101 of record NZ_CP011361.2, on the reverse strand, counting down.
ATAATAAGAGAAACCGGCATTCTCTTCCCTCCTTTTGTACAAAATAAGGCTGATCTTACCGTATCACAACGGAACTTGTTCCGCCCGTAAACTGAGGAAATATGTCTGCGAACTAAAAAACCGGCAGAATCTATATTCTGCCGGCAGTAGTCATGTTATTAAAAAATTTCTTCTGTTTATTCTCCTCAGCCGGGCTGCAGTACCGATTTGCGTTCCTGTCTGCTGCCAAGAGCAGACTGGGCAGCGGCAAGGCGTGCGGCCGGGACGCGGAACGGGGAACAGCTTACATAATCGAGACCTTTGTCGAAACAGAATCGGATCGCATCTTTGTCACCGCCATGTTCTCCGCATATCCCGGTTTTTAACTGAGGATTCGTCTGTTTACCGAGCGTCACTCCTGACTCCACCAGTTTACCTACCCCTTCCTGATCGAGCTTCATGAACGGGTTATCGGGGAGGGTTCCATTCTCAATATAGTATTGCAGAAATTTACCTTCTGCATCATCCCTGCTGAAGCCGAAAGTCGTCTGCGTTAAATCGTTCGTTCCAAATGAGAAGAAATCGGCTTCCGAAGCGATTTCATCAGCAGTTAATGCAGCTCTTGGTGTCTCAATCATCGTGCCGGTGAGATAATTTAGGGAAATTCCGTTCCTCCCGCCGATTTCCTTGGCCACTTTATGCACAAGCCCGCTCGTTTCCCGGAGCTCTGCCACGTGACTGACAAGAGGAATCATGATTTCGGGATTTACATCGATACCTTTACTCAGCACACCTGTCATAGCCTGGAACAAGGCTGTGATCTGCATTTCGTATATTTCGGGATGCACCATACCGAGGCGGCACCCCCTTAACCCGAGCATCGGATTGGATTCCTCGAGCAGACGTACGGATCGGAGAAGCTTCTGCTTTCTTTCAAGTTCTGCACTTTCCGGATCTGTAAGCTCCAGACGCGTAATATCGACTAGCAGCTCCTCGACATTGGGAAGGAATTCGTGGAGCGGCGGGTCCAGCAGACGTATAGTGATCGGACGCCCGCGAAGGGTTTCGAAAATACGTTCGAAATCCTGCTGCTGCATAGGAAGTAATTTTTCAAGAGCTTTAGTCCGTTCTTCTTTATTTTCCGCAAGAATCATTCTCTGTACGGCAGGGAGCCGTTCAGGGTCCATGAACATATGTTCCGTACGACAGAGCCCGACTCCTTCCGCTCCGAGTTCCACAGCTTTTCGTACGTCCTCGGGCGTATCGGCATTCGTCCGCACGCCGAGAGTGGAAGTGTTGTCTGCCCAGCCGAGAAGCTTCCGGAATACAGCAGACATCTCCGGCTCGATGGTTGCGATTTCACCGAGATAAATATCTCCGGACGCCCCGTCTACCGTAATGACATCTCCTTCTTCCACGATAGTTTCTGCAACGGTGAATCGGCCGGTTTCAAGATCGATATTTATCGACCCGCAGCCGCATATACAGGCTTTACCCATACCGCGGGCCACAACAGCGGCATGACTGGTCATCCCTCCGCGACTGGTAACGGTAGCTTTGGCAGCGACAATACCATGAATATCTTCCGGAGTCGTTTCCGGCCTCACAAGGATGACATTTCTCCCTTCGTTACTCAGAAGTTCGGCTTTGTCCGCATCGAAAACGACTTCTCCCGTAGCGGCGCCGGGGGAAGCAGGCAATCCGGTGACCAGCTTCTGTGACGTATGTTCGGGATCAATGTGTTCGTGCAGCAGCTGACTGAGCTGATCAGGGTCCACGAGTAGAAGTGCTTCCTCTTCGCTTACTATTCCTTCGTTAACCATATCTACTGCTATCCGCACAGCCGACTGTGCTGTCCTTTTTCCATTTCTCGTCTGCAGGAAGAAGAGTGCACCGTTTTCTATGGTAAATTCGATGTCCTGCATATTTTTGTAATGCTTCTCAAGGAGATTGCACATTTTCACCAGTTCACCGTACAAATCAGGCATTTCTCTCTTAAGTTCATTTATCGGCTGCGGGGTGCGAATTCCTGCTACTACATCCTCTCCCTGGGCGTTAATCAAATACTCTCCATACAAATCAGACTCACCGGTGGACGGGTTGCGGGTAAAAGCTACGCCGGTACCGGAATCATTTCCCATGTTTCCAAACACCATGCTTTGCACGTTCACCGCAGTCCCCAGATGACCCGGAATATTGTGCAGACGACGGTACAGAACTGCACGCTTATTATTCCATGAATCGAACACAGCGCGGATACTTAAAAAAAGCTGTTCGTAAGGATCCTGGGGGAAAGTGCGCCCTGCAGCTTCCCTGGTGATTTTTTTGTACGCTTCGATAATCTCTTTCCAGTCCTCGGCAGTCATCTGTACATCAGAGGTGTAGCCGCTGGACATGCGGTAGTTTTCAAGGTGATTCTCATACAAAGAATTATCCAGCCCGAGCACAACATCTCCAAACATCTGAATAAATCGTCTATAGGAGTCATAAGCGAATCTTGGATTATGAGTAAGGTCTGCAATTGCTTTCACTGTCTCGTCATTCATCCCGAGATTCAGAACGGTATCCATCATTCCCGGCATAGAATGAACGGCTCCGGAACGTACAGAGACGAGCAGAGGATTGTTCGTGTCTCCGAGGGATTTTCCGGTCCTTTTTTCCAGCTTTTCCATAGATCTTTTGATTTGCAACGTTGCCGCCTCCGAAAGCTGTTCGCCCGCTTCGTAGTAAGCGTTACAGGCTTCCGTGGTAACAGTGAAACCGTAGGGGACGGGCAAGCCGAGACGGGTCATTTCAGCAAGATTCGCGCCTTTTCCTCCCAGCATTTTTTTTCCGACTGCCTTCTCATGGTCGAACATAAATACAAATTTCTGTTCCATCGTCAACGATACCTCCTGATAATATGGAATTACAGATAAGCTATGCATAGTGAAAGTTTGTCGTGGTGATTATGACACACTAATAAGTATTTTTATTAAATTGTGTCATACTAATACAAATTATAGTATCACTAATTATTGCAGATTACAATATTAAAAAAACACCGGATTCCTCCCAGGATCCGGTGCGTAAACTATTTTTATACAGAAAATAATGGTGAGATATTTCTTAATTCCTATTACTGACAGGTTAGTGAATTTTTTTACCTTTTGACAGAAGGGGGGATATTCAACAGTTCACGATATTTCGCTACCGTCCGCCTGGAAACGTGATATCCGTCCCTTACCAGCAGATGTACCAGTTTCTGATCGGAAAGAGGGCGGAGAGGGTCTTCTTTTACTATGAATTGCTGGAGGCTGCTTTTAATTGCGGCTGAGGACGAGCCCAATTTCGTCCGGGAAGGAAAAAACTCCTCCAGATAAAAAGTTCCTGAGGGCGTTTGTATCACTTTGTTGCGAACAGCTCTGCTCACCGTAGATTCATGAATGCCGAGCCGGCTGGCAACTTCTTTCCTCGTGAGCGGGGACAGGGACCTGGTGCCCTCGGAAACCATCGTTGGCTGACACCGGAAAACTTCTTCAGCGATTGCCAGTATTGTCCATTGTCTCTGTTCCACACTTTTTTTGAGCCACTGAAAGGTTCTGTATTTCTCTTTAAGAAAAGAAACGGCTTCTTTATGAGCCTTCATCATTTGTTTGTATTCCTCATTCATATTCAGTTCCGGCACGATCTGCCGGTTCAAAGAAATATGGTAGTCGTCCTCTTTCGTGATATAGATGTCGGGAATGAGAACGTCTGACCGCGCAGACCCGATCGCAAGCCCGGGTTTAGGATGAAGGGATTTCAGCCGGTCGAGACACAGGTCCAGCTGCCTCCAATCGAGATTCAATAGAGTCTTGAGACGTGCGGGCTCTTCGGCAGCATAAGGGAGGTACCGGGAAATGAGAATGGAAAGTTCCCTGTCTTCCGGAAAAAAGCGACGCGCCTGCAGTGATAAACATTCCTGCAATGTACGAGCTCCGATACCGGCGGGTTCCAGCGTTTGCAGCAGAGTGAGGCAATTTTCGACGGACGTTTCAGTAATTTTGTATTCCACAGCAAGGTCATCTGATGATTCCTGTAGATAGCCATTGTCATCCAGATGAAAAATGAAGTGTCTTATCAGCTTTTTTTCCTTCTCGTTACAGGGGAGAAAAGGGAGCTGTTGCAGTAAATAATCGTGAAGACAAGGCTCCGGTTCGTATTTGTATAAAGGGAAATTACTCCAGTCACCGGGAGGGGGATCGGCATAGGAAGGCTCCCGCAGATCAATCCACGGATTCTCCATGGCTTCCTGTTCAATATATTCCCTAAGATCCTGGGAGGACATTTGCAACAGGTGCAGGGACTGCTGCAATTGAGGTGTCATTTTCAGCTGATTGGTCTGTTTCATTTCTAAGTGGAGCTTCATTTGTCCTCTCTCCGTTTCTATTTCTGTACTTTTTAAAGGACGGTCGCTTATTTGAAATCGTTTTCATTATTTCATATAAACGGTCATTAGAAAACAGGCAGGCTCGTTTATTTACGGGTGAATTGCAGGAGACAATATTCCCGTCCGGTGCCGAAGTTTTGCAAAGAGTATGTGCGACGACTTATTATTCACTTATACAGAGGATGTCCCAATAAATGAAGATTGAGGTGAAGACAATGAGGAAAAGAGAAGTTGAAGACTACGTGCAGGAAGGTATATACGGGACTCCGGAAACAAAACCGGGGGAACGCAGGAGATATCTCGGTACTCTTCGTGAACGAATCGTTCTTGTGTTGACGAAAAGTCAGGTGATGCAGAAAAAAGGTATGGCGGAACTTGAAAAAGAAATGAGGAGTTATGACAGGGCAACGCTACTTTTGAACGGGAAAATAAGTTACAGGTTTCGAAAACCTTATTCCCGGCTCGCCCGTAAGTACGGTGTGCATACAAAATCCGTATCGGATCAGCAGAAAGAAACGGAAATCGGAGCTGTTTTAACCGTGGATTATCCTTTGGAAAAAGAAGAGATAAAAGTGGACACTGGTACATCTGCAAAGAAAGAGAAAACAAAGCAGAAAAAAGGAATGAGAGAATTATTGAAGAAACTGTTCAAACCAATCAAATGAAAACGCCGAGGTTATTCAACCTCGGCGTTTGTGTTGTCTTAGTCAGTAATCGTGCTGGACCAGACGACTGTGAAGCTTTCCGCAGTTTATACATTGAAGCCAGAGAGTTTCCACAACTCTATCAGTGAATTCTTTGGAAACAACTTCGACGACTTTCTGTTCGTTACTGAAACAGTTCAGACAATGATCATGGACGCGGCTGCCTATTTCATAGTTTTTCATTACATGCCTCCTCTCTAAAGGAGGGAGGCAACAGTAGGAGTTTTATCTTAAGACAAAATAAAGGAAATTTCAAACGTGCCGCAAGTAAAGCCATTAAACAAAAAGAATTGCACATTAAAAGTTGACTCGGGGAAACAAAAAAAGTAGAATAACCATATCGATAAAATTTGCCTGAGGGCAAAAATGATGAGGTGAGGAATATTTTTGAACAATTAGGTAATATAAATCCCGTGATTCTGGCTTTGCTGGGATCTTTATTCACTTGGGGGATGACTGCTCTCGGAGCAGCCCTCGTTTTCTTAATAAAAGGATCGAGTCAAAAGTTTCTGGACAGTATGCTCGCGTTCGCAGGAGGAGTCATGATTGCAGCCAGTTACTGGTCGCTGCTCGCTCCGGCTATAGAGAGAGGGGCGGAAGGTCCGCTGCCCTCCTGGTTTCCTGCTGTCGTAGGTTTTCTTCTCGGTGGGTTTCTGCTTCTCTTTATCGATCGTGTCATACCATTTGTAGACCTCGATAAGTACATGTACGACATTAAAAATAAAAGAGCGAAGAGTCGTACGGCACTGCTGATGTTCTCGATGACCCTCCACAATATCCCGGAAGGATTAGCGGTTGGTGTGGCTTTCGGTGCTGTAGCTTCGGACGGGTCCGGTGCGGCTCTCGGTGGAGCGATAGCTCTTGCGATTGGTATCGGTATACAGAACTTCCCGGAAGGAGCGGCAGTTTCCATGCCTCTTTACCGGGAAGGTATGAAGAAAAAGAAAAGTTTCATGTTTGGACAGTTTTCCGGAATGGTAGAACCTATTTCCGCAGTAGTGGGGGCGGCTGCCGTTATAATTATAGAACCGGTCCTGCCTTACGCCTTAAGCTTTGCGGCTGGAGCCATGATTTTCGTGGTAGCTAAAGAAATTATCCCGGGCTCCCATGAAAAGGGGAATGTCAACATTGCTTCTATGAGTCTAATGTTCGGTTTCGCCCTTATGATGACGCTAGATGTTGCGCTCGGTTAAGGATTATAAAAAAAAGAGGAGATGTCTGAACACATCTCTCTTTTTTTATGCACAAATTTCATGGAGAGTCGAGAATCGAAAAGCGGGAATGCTGATTGACAGATCGAATCGTTTGCAGGATAGTGGAAGGGAGGGGATCTCCCCTCAACAACTGAATACGTCCGGTGGTCACAACATCTGTGTTAAAAGGGAAGCCCGGTAGAATCCGGCACGGTCCCGCCACTGTAAAGGGGAGCTTCGTATCAATCCACTGTCTGAAAAAGACGGGAAGGCGTACAGAGTGAGGAACCTGAGTCAGGAGACCTGCCACCGGAAAGAACATGAAATCCTACGGGAGAATAGGAGGATGTTACGTGAAATATCTTAAACCGGGACGCCGATACGGGCCTGGACCGTCGATACTTTCTTATCCGCCTTCCTGCTAGCTGACGGGAAGGTATTTTAATGGAGTCAAGGTGAAAAGAGACCTTTCCTGTGGTCGTTATCGCAGCGATAAAAGAGGAGGAAGAAACGATGGATCAGATACCTGTACGTTGTTCAAAAGTAACCCAGACAAGACTTATATTTCCCCCGGACACTAACCATCTTGGAACGATTTTCGGAGGGAAAGTCCTTGCATATATCGACGAAGTTGCTGCCCTTACCGCAATGAAACACTCCAATGCTATCGTAGTGACGGCTTCGATCGACTCCGTGAATTTCATATCTACTGCCAGAGTGGGAGAAGCTCTGACGATTGAAGCCTGTGTAACGAAGACAGGTCGGACTTCTATGGAAGTGTATGTGAAAGTATTCGCAGATGATCTGCTCAGTGGAGAGCAGAAAATGACGACCGAATCATTTCTTACAATGGTGGCAATGGACGAAGAAGGGCGCCCGAAACCAGTCCCCCACGTCATTCCGGAAACGGAAGAAGAGAAAGAACTGAACAGAACGGCTGCCGCGAGAAAGAAACAGCGGGAAGAAAAAGCTGAGCTGCGAACCTGAACCGCATGACAATACGGGACCCGCTGAGGGCCCCGTATTATTTATGAACATTATTCTTTTAAGTCTTTTTTGCAGAAGTACCAGTCTACACACTCATAGGAATCGTCGTTTTCTCTTGCGCGGGCATCTTCAACTGTTTTTGGAGGAGATGCGACAACTTTGTTTCCTTTCGTCCAGTCAGCCGGAGTGGAAACTCCGTGTTTGTCGGTAGTTCTGAGAGCCTCGACGAGCCGTACGATTTCACCCATATTCCGGCCGGTAGTGAGCGGATAATATATGAGAGAACGGATTGTTCCTTTGTCATCAATCACAAAAACGGCACGGGAAGCTTCAGTACCGCTGCTTTCCGGCATAATCATACCGAACTTGGTAGCCACCTGTTTATCAAGGTCGGCGATTACCGGGAACTCGATTTTCGTATCGAAATTTTCTTCAATATTCCGTATCCAGGCAATATGGGAAGTGATGCTGTCCACACTCAGTCCGAGGAGTTCTGTGTTCATTTCCCGCAACTGATCATAAATCCCCTGAAACGCTACGAATTCTGTCGTGCATACAGGTGTAAAATCTGCCGGATGGGAAAATAGAACGAACCATTTTCCTTCGTAATCATCGAGAGAAAGCTCTCCGTGTGTCGTCTGAGCAGTGAAGTCAGGGGCTTTTTCACCGATACGCGGCAAGCCATAGTGTTTCTGTTCTTCTGTATTATGCTGCTCTTCCATCATTCAAATCCCTCCTGTTACATATTCCGTCCGTCCTGAACGGTCCTCTGTTTTTATTTCCCGTTCAGTTTTTCATTAAACCACATAGTACGTGAGGCAATACCGCCAAACGGGGTAAGGGGGATATTTGTACCCCCTTTTCCTAAGAGAAGGTATGGTATAATGTTAAGTAAATAAATTTGGTGAAGGAAGGGTCGTTTGTGTTGAAAGACCAGCGTATTTTGGAATTAATCAAAGAAAATCCGTTCATCACCCAGCAGCAGCTATCGGAAAAATTAAATCTTTCACGCTCGGCAGTAGCCGGATACATCTCAACGCTTACAAAAAAAGGGGAGATTGTAGGAAGAGCCTATGTTCTGAAAGAGGAGTCGAAAATCTTCTGTATTGGAGGGGCGAATATCGACCGGAAGAACCGCACGCTTTCACAGGTGCAATACGGAACTTCCAACCCTGTTTCCTCTCTTCAGAGCCTTGGGGGTGTAGCCAGAAACGTGGCTGAAAACCTCGGGAAGCTGACCTGTGATGTTTCTCTTATTGCACTTACCGGAGAAGACCAGGACGGGGAATGGCTTATGAAACAAACGAAACAGCAGGGAGTGGACGTTTCGCAGTCATTTGCTCTGAATGGAGAAAAAACAGGAGCCTACACTTCTATCCTCGATTCGTCCGGAGAACTGGTGCTGGCAGTGGCAGATATGGAATTGTATGACCGCTTCACCGCCGGGCTTCTTGAAGCGAAGTGGCCGCATATTGCTTCTTCGGAAGTGATTTTTGCAGATACGAACCTGCCAGAAGCCACACTTTCCTATTTGATTCAGCGGGCAGATAAAGAAGACCGTCACCTTTGGATACATACGGTTTCTACGACGAAAATGAAGCGACTGCCGGAAGACTTAAGCGGAGTCGGTGTGTTATTCATCAACCGGGAAGAAGCAGCGGAACTTACGGGCGTGCATGGAGGAACGAAGGAAAAATGGAGGGAAGCCTGTGAGCTCATGATCAGACGTGGTGTCTCAAAGGTTGTCATCCACCTTGATACGGACGGAGTATTTGTAAGAACGGATACGGGGGAAGAAGAGTACGCGGCACCGTACCCGCATACTGTGGAAGATGGTGCCGGGGTTAAGGAAGCTTTTATCAGCGGCATGCTTTTCGGCTATACCCATGAGGAATCGTTTCGCGATTCGATTCTGCTCGGAATGGCGGCGGCTGCCGAGGCGTGGCAGAGTAAAGAAACCGTCGCCGCTCTTTCCAAGGAAAAACTGTATAATCAACTGCAAAGTTAGGGGGAGAGACTTATGGAAACGTTCGAAGAATACCTGGAAACGCTCACCGTACCTGAAGCGAGGGAGCGGATAGAAGAAGTGCTCATGTGGGTGAGGGAAGAATTTCCGCAGCTTAATGGAAGAATCGCGTGGAACCAGCCTATGTTCACAGATCACGGCACATATATCATCGGATTCAGTGCGTCCAAAAAACATATGGCTGTCTCGCCGGAGAAAGAAGGCATTATCCATTTTTCGAAAGCGATAGAAGACGCAGGATATAGACATACGAAAATGCTGTTGCAGATTCCCTGGTCAAAGCCTGTAGACTATGATCTTTTAAAGCGAATGATTTCATATAACATAGCTGAAAAAAAGAACTGTACTTCCTTTTGGAGATAAACGAAAACATCTGTAACATCCATATTTTCCGAAAATTCGAGTATCATTGAGGAAATCGGTATCATTACCATTTCGTTTCGGTCAGAAAGTAACACGAAAGGTTTTGCTCCTGATAATGAAGGGATTTACACGTTGATAAGACTTCGGATTACGCGTACATTTACAATTGTGTTTCAAAAAAGGATCGTTTATTAAAGGAGCTGTAAAATGTATGTGGAAATCTTTGAGAAAGAACGTAGGAATAGTGTCTTTCCTGTCTGTGTCCCTGCTGATGTCGGGCTGTGGAAGCGACAGTGAACAAGCTTCTTCAGGCGGTGAAACAAACGTCAGTGAAGAAGTGGAACATACTATTGTCGGAATAGAACCGGGAGCAGGTGCAACGGTAGCTACCGAAGAGGCCGTGGAGACCTATGACTCCCTTAACGGTTGGGAACATGAAACAGCTTCGACAGCGGCTATGCTCACTTCTCTCGGAGATGCTATCAAAGCGGAAGAACCTGTAGTCGTGGTCGGATGGTCACCTCACTACATGTTCGCAAAATGGGATCTGAAGTACCTTGAAGATCCGGAGGGGGCTTACGGCGGGTCAGAACAGATTACTACACTGGCCCGGACAGGTTTTAAAGAAGAGTACCCGGGCGCTTACCAGATTCTTGAAAAAATAGGCTGGGATATTTCAACTCTTGAAGAACTGATGCTTAAAGCACAGGAAACTCCTATTGAGGAAGTAGCTCAGACGTGGGTTGATGAAAATCAGGATAAGGTCGATGAGTGGATCGCCGAAGCACCGGAAGGCGAAGGGAAGTCGATGGAACTTGTCATGACTCCGTGGGATTCTGAGCGACTGACAGGTAATATGACAAAACGTGTCCTTGAACAAAAGGGGTATGAAGTGACGTTGACTCCCGTAGATCCGGCTATTGTGTTTGAAGCTTTAGCTCAGGGAGATGCCGACGCTACTCTAGCTGCCTGGCTGCCCAAAACGCACGGCAGTTTCTACGAGGAACATAAAGATAACCTCGTCAAGGTGAATGAAGCCATCACAGGAGCAAAAATTGGCCTGGCGGTACCGGAGTATATGGACATCGAGTCCATTGAAGATCTGGAACCGGCTGAATAATAGTATCAAAGCGTGGAGCCTGACAAAGCTCCACGCTTTATTTTGTCTTTTTCAAAAAAAGATATGGTACCCTTAAAAGTAGAAGATTGAATAGGAGGCATCATGCGTTGGCTAAAAATAAAAAGAAGAATCGGAAGAAACCTCATAACAGACCGGCCCCTTCCGGAAAACCGCATTCATTGAAACAGGAGCAGCCTAAAACGACGGAAGTGACCTGTACAGGACTTACGGACGATGGAAAAGGGATAGCGACGTGGAAGGGAAAACGTCTCGAGATTCCGCACCTCCTTCCGGGTGAAAAAGCGGAAGTGGCCGTTCCAAAGCGAGGACCGGCTGAAGTCGTCCGGGTGACAGAAAAGAGCGAAGTGAGACAGGAGGCTCCCTGCCCTTACTTTTACGTGTGTGGCGGGTGTCAGATACAACATATGACTCCGCTTGCCCAGAATGATTTTAAACAAAGTATAGTCGACCGGCTTATGCAGCCGTTCGGGAAGCCTGAGCGGATTATGACTATGGACCACCCTTTTGATTATCGCAATAAAAATACGATGACTTTCGGTGAAAACAGGAAACGTCAGATTATTGGAGGACTGTACGCGGCCAACTCTCATGATCTGATCGAAATCGATCGTTGTCTGATCCACGATCCGAAAGCGGACGCCATCATTGCCACCATCAAGGAACTGCTGGTCTCTTTTAAACTTCGGGCCTATAATGAAGATACAAATCGGGGGTTTCTCCGTCACGTACTGATAAAAACAGGTAAAACAAGCGGAGAAGTGATGGTGGTACTCGTCACCGGCACTCCCGAATTCAAAGGGAAGAATAATTTCCTCAAAGCTCTTCGGCGTGATCATCCGGAAATTTCAACGATTATCCAGAATATCAATACGCGCAGCGACAGCATGGTACTTGGTAAACAGGAAAAAGTTCTGTTCGGTAAAGGGTATATCACGGATACAATCGGAGGTATGGAGTTTGAAATCTCTGCGAAATCTTTTTACCAGATCAACCCGGTACAGACGGAGAAACTGTATGGAAAAGCAGTGGAACTTGCCGGTTTGACCGGGAAGGAGACGGTGATCGATGCCTACTGCGGCATCGGCACTATCGGATTGCTTGCCAGCAAACAGGCGGGTAAAGTGATCGGAGTAGAGATGAATAAAGGAGCAGTCAAAGATGCCATCCGCAATTCCAGGCACAATAAAGTGACCAACGCCCGCTTTTACGAGGGAGATGCCGGGAATTTTATGATGAAAATGGCTGCGGAAGGCAAAAAAGCGGACGTAGTTATTCTTGATCCCCCGCGAAGCGGCAGTGATGAGGCTTTTCTGTCGAGCGTCGTGAAACTCGGACCTGAGCGGGTAGTGTATGTTTCGTGTAACCCGGAAACTCAGGTGAGAGATCTTCATTATTTGAAGAAACACGGGTATAAAGTACAGGAGATCCACCCGGTGGATATGTTTCCTCAGACTTATCATGTGGAGACGGCAGTGCTGTTGGAGAAAAGTGGCCGATAAGCCCGGTATTTTACCGGTGCTTATTTTTTTCTTGCACTTTGAAACACTTCCCCTTAGAGTATATAATGTTAAAATATTATTCAGTTCAGAAAAACCGTAAAAGAAACAGGAAATATAATTCTCTAGTGCAGCATTAACAGTGCTGGAAAGAAAGGGTTCGGATATATTATGAAAGATAATTTCTGGAAGGAGTTACCAAAACCTTTTTTCGTACTTGCTCCCATGGAGGCAGTCACGGATGTCGTATTTCGGCACGTCGTCAGTGAAGCGGCCCGGCCGGATGTCTTCTTTACTGAATTCACTAATACGGACAGCTATTGTCATCCCGACGGAAAAAGCAGCGTACGCGGCCGTCTGACTTTCACCGAAGACGAACAGCCGATTGTCGCTCATATATGGGGGGACAGACCGGAACACTTCCGTGAAATGAGCATCGGTATGGCTGAAATGGGCTATAGAGGGGTGGATATCAATATGGGGTGTCCCGCCCCCAATGTAGCGACAAAAGGGAAAGGATGCGGGCTGATCAGGCGCCCGGACGTCGCAGCAGAAATCATTCAGGAAGCGAAAGCCGGAGGTTTGCCGGTCAGTGTTAAGACAAGACTCGGGTATACGAGAGTGGATGAGTGGAAGACGTGGCTGAAACACCTTTTGGAACAGGATATAGCAAATCTGTCTATCCACCTCCGCACAAAAAAAGAAATGAGCAATTACGATGCCCACTGGGAACTGATTCCGGAAATTAAAGCACTGAGGGATGAAGTTGCCCCTCATACCCTGCTTACGATCAACGGAGATATTCCGGATAGGCAGAAAGGGTTGGAACTCGTAGAGAAATACGGAGTGGACGGAGTAATGATAGGCCGCGGTATTTTCCATAACCCGTTTGCTTTTGAAATGGAAAAAAAAGAGCATACGAGCGAAGAACTGCTTGATCTTCTTCATCTGCAGCTCGATCTTCATGATAAATATTCGAAAGAACTGGAGCCGCGGATATTCAAGCCGCTCCGCCGGTTCTTTAAAATATATGTCAAAGGCTTCCGTGGGGCCAGTGAGTTGAGGAACAAACTGATGAGCACGGAATCCACAGACGAAGTGCGGGAGCTCCTGGAGGAGTTTCGCTCTGAAAAAAGAGAGCAGAATACTGCCGCCTCTACATCAAAATAAAAGATTTAACATCAAGAAGCACCGGAGAGCAATCCGCAGTGCTTCTTTTTTTTACCGGTTGTGCCGGGAAATATAGAGAAGAATCTGGGAAACTGCCGCGAGCACGGGCAGTTCGAGTAAAGGTCCTGTAATCAGTGCCAGTGCGACAAGAGGTCTGTCAGGAAATGCGGTCATTGCGACAGCAAGCGCCACGGGAGAATTTCTCGCAAGTGTGGTCATGGTCAGACTCGTCCTCCACGATTCGGGGAAGTTCATGAAATTGCCGGCCCATCTTCCTATGAAAAAATTGATAAAGAAAAACAGGGTGATAGGTACGAAAATAATCCATAAAACGCTCAGGTTTTCAAGAAGGACACGACCTTCCGAGGCGAACATGGCGGCTATAGCCAGACAAAGAAAAACGACCGGAAGAGGGCCTGCCCCTGACTGGAGATTTTTCATCATGCGGGGAGTGTTTTTCAGCAGAAATCTGAATAAAATCGCAATCAGAAAGGGTAGAAACAGTACCATTAACACACTTTCTATAAGAAAAGCAGGTTGAACTATTCCCCCTGTCCCGGCGAAAAGAAGCAGAAATACCGGGAGCAGTAACAGTTGCAACAGTAGGTTCACGGGAAGAATAGCGGTCGATAATGCTACGTCTCCCTTAGCAATACCGGTGAATACGAGATACCAGTCCGTACAGGGAGTGATCATCAGCATGATGAACCCTATATATAAAGAAGGATGGTCGGAAAGGAAAACAGAAGCCAGTCCCCAGGCCAACAGAGGTGACCATAAAAAGTTGATTACCAGGGTGGCCTGAGTAAAGGTGGTACGGGTAAAAGCCTGCTTCACTTCACGCAGGGGAACCTGAAAGAAAGTGAGAGTCAGCATAACCATCAGCAGGGGTAAGATAGCTTGTCCGGCGATGTGTTTGACGGAACTGACCTGGCTAAAAGCGATGCCTAGCAGGGCAGCCGTTAAAATGAGAGGCGTGTATATTTTTTCAAACATAGTCATTTATATCGGACCTTTCCGAGGGAATTGTTACTGACGATGATATCATAATAAAAACAGCATAAATCTGATTTACGTACGAAATTACTAAATGTGCAGGAATAAATGTTTTCTTTTACAAACAATTGTCTTTGTGGTAAACTTTTGTTTAAAGAGGAGGCGATTACATGAGTCAGTCGGCCCGGCCCATCGTTTGTGTAGGCGGCGCCAATGTTGATAAGAAACTTTATGCTAAAAATGAAATCGTTCCCGGGACTTCAAACCCTGTGTCTTCTTCGACTTCCGTTGGCGGGGTAGCCCGGAACATAGCAGAAAACCTGGGCAGAATAGGAGAGGAAGTCGTTCTTCTTACAACGAAAGGAAACGACGCAGAGTGGCTGGCCATTGATAAAGAATGCAGCCATTACGTGAACCTGGATCATGTTTTCGAAATCCCCGATGCTTCTACAGGCTCTTACACTGCTGTACTTGAATCTGACGGCAACCTTTCCTGTGCGTATGCGGACATGGACGTTTTCGATGAACTGACTAAGGAGAAGATTACCGGGGAACTTCCGGTTTTAGAAAAAGCGGCATGTATAATTGCAGACTTGAACTGTCCCGCGGAAACCGTGAAATTCTTACAATCTTTTGCCCTGGAAAATGATATACCTTTCGTTATCATTCCCGTCTCTTCTCCGAAGATGGATCGTCTCCCTTCCGATCTTACAGGGGTGGAGTGGCTGATTGTGAATCAGGACGAAACCGAAACGACTCTCGGCATGAAGATTGACACCGATAAAGATTGGAAGGAGTCCGTTTACAGATGGATGGATAAAGGTGCAGCTCATGTAATAGTAACAGGAGGAGAACGGGGAGTTATGGCAGGGGACGAAAAAGGAGTTTATTTCTTTCCGTCACTGGAAACACGAGTAACAGATGTAACAGGAGCCGGAGATTCTTTCTGTGCCGCAGTCATTTATTCATGGCTGCAGAAGGAGTCTTTCCAGAAGAGTCTCCAGGCCGGTCTTGTGAATGCCCGCAAAACGATTATGTCAAATACGACAGTGAGACAGGATTTGTCTGAAGAACAACTAAAACAGGACAGGGAGGAATTTTTCAATGGAACAGTATCTTGAATATTCGCAGGAAGTAAGAGACGCTAAAATTAACGATAAACCGATAGTAGCGCTTGAATCCACAATCATTTCCCACGGTATGCCATACCCGCAGAACGTGGAAATGGCCAGAGAAGTTGAACAGATTGTACGTGATGAAGGAGCAGTACCGGCGACCATAGCCATTATGGACGGAAAAATCAAAATAGGTTTAAGTGATGAAGAACTGGAAAAATTCGGGAATAGTGAAGGGGTAGCCAAAGTTTCAAGGCGCGATCTTCCAAACGTCGTTGCTATGAAGAAACTGGGAGCTACGACCGTAACGACGACGATGATCTGTGCTGAAATGGCGGAAATCGAAATGTTCGTGACCGGTGGTATCGGAGGAGTACACCGCGGAGCTGAAAAGACGATGGACATTTCTGCCGACCTTGAAGAACTGGCAAAGACGAATGTAGCTGTCGTTTGCGCCGGCGCTAAATCCATACTCGATCTCGGACTGACGATGGAGTATCTGGAAACGAAAGGCGTACCTGTAATCGGTTATCAGACGGAGTATCTTCCTGCTTTCTACACAAGAACGAGTGAGTTCAAGCTGAGCTTCCGTGCCGAATCGGAAGAGGAAATAGCAGAAACTCTCAAAGCCAAGTGGGACCTTGGTCTTCAGGGCGGGGCCGTTATTGCTAACCCTATCCCTGAAGAAGACGCGATGGATGAATCATACATCAACGGAATCATTTCCCAGGCTGTCAAAGAAGCGGAAACGGATAACATCTCCGGAAAAGACAGCACCCCTTATCTTCTTGGAAGAATCAAAGAACTTACAAACGGAAAAAGTCTGGACGCAAACATTGCCCTCGTTAAACACAACGCCCGTGTAGGCTCACGGATTGCGCTCAGTCTCGAAAAGAAAATTGAAAAAAAAGTGTAAGTGAATACCTTACGAACGGTCCCTGAAATTCAGGGACCGTTTTTTTATGTCTGAGTCATCGAGGCGATTTTTCAGTTATTCAATCAAATATATATTTGGTTGAATGGTTGAATTTTTCGTCCAAAAAGAATATAGTATAATCAAACAAACTTTTGAATGAGGTGGCTGTAATGGCAGAGCAAGCTATAAAAAAACGAACGAATGATACATGCGAGACGTTTTGTTACGACGAAAAGCTCGTAGCAAATCTCAAACCCCGGGTGGAAAGAATCTCCGGTGTCGAGCAGATTTTCAAGGCGCTTGCCGATGAGAGACGCGTGAAAATCGTCTATGCTCTTACGCTCGAAGAAGAACTATGCGTCTGTGATGTATCCAATATTATAGGCTGTACTACGGCGACCGCCTCCCACCATTTACGTCAGTTGAAAAAAATGAATCTCGCCAAACATAGAAAAGAAGGGAAGCTTGTGTTCTACTCACTCAAGGATGAACACGTAAGGCAATTAGTATCTATAGCGCTTGCCCATTCGGAAGAGGTGGTTCCGTCATGATTACGAAAGAGAAAGCAAAAGATAAAGAAAAAGATGTCTGCTGTTCAGGCAACCAGGAAGAAACGGCGGAAACCGGCTGCTGTTCAGGCAAAAAGGAGGAAGTATCCGAAGGTACGTCCTGCTGCAGTAATGAAGAAGCTTCTTCTGCAGGAACGCCGGCTCCTTCATCCGAAAAAGGTGAAACGAGAGAATTTTATATCCGCGGTATGGACTGCCCATCCTGTGCCGCAACTGTTGAAAAAAGTTTAAATAAAAATCCCGGCATACGAGCCGCCACAGTGAGTTACGGCACCGGAAAGCTTGCGGTGGGCGCATACGAGCCCGCGGTGTATAAAACAATTCCGGACGATGTTAAGAAATTGGGGTTTGAAGCAGTTCCGGCCCGGCAGGATCACGGGTACGAGACGTACCGGATAGCCGGAATGGACTGCGGTTCCTGTGCTATGACGATAGAAAAGCATATGGGCCGTCTCTCTTCGGTAGAGGACGTCCGGGTGAACTTTTCTACCGGTAACATGCAGGTCCTGCATGGGTTAACGCAGGAACAAATCTTGAAAGAAGTGAAAAAGTCCGGATTCGAAGCTTATCCGGAATCTGTTCCTGAAGAAGAAACACCCGCCTGGAAGAAAGGAAGTTTCGTAACCGTCATTTCCGGTGTCTTTCTGGCGCTCGGCTTCATTGGTTCGTTTACTGGTGTTCCGGCTATTCTGGTTACCCTGATGTATGCAATTTCTATTGCCACCGGAGGTTTCAAACCGGTAAAATCAGCTTACTACGCCGTTCGAAGCAAATCGCTCGATATGAACGTGTTAATGGCCTCCGCTGCAATCGGAGCAGCCATCATCGGCGAGTGGTTCGAAGGAGCCATGGTCGTATTCCTGTTTGCGGTCGGCAACCTTCTTCAGGACCGTTCCATGGAAAAAACGAGAGACTCTATAAGGAGTCTGATGGATTTGACGCCGGCCAAGGCTCTTGTGAAAACGGAAAACGGCTTAGAAGAGAAAAATGTTGGAGACGTGGGAGTCGGAGAGGTGCTCGTCGTCCGCCCCGGGGATAAGATACCGATTGACGGGAAAGTGATTTCGGGTACGACAAGTATTAACGAAGCTCCGATCACAGGGGAATCCATCCCTTCCGATAAAGATATAGGGGATGTCGTTTACGCAGGTACTCTTAACGGACACGGGGCTCTCGAAATCCGAGTGAGCACTTTGTCAGAAGATACGGCGATTGCAAAAATCATCCATATGGTGGAAGAAGCTCAGGAGAAAAAAGCTCCTACGGAAGCATTGATCGACCGGTTCGCGGCTGTTTACACTCCCGTTGTGTTCATTCTGGCTCTTCTCGTCATGGTAGTACCTCCTCTGACAGGTTTTGGAACCTGGGGCGAGTGGGTCTACAAAGGTCTGGCTCTATTAGTGGTAGCCTGTCCGTGTGCACTCGTCATCTCTACTCCGGTAGCGATCGTCTCGGCTATCGGAAATGCGGCAAAACAAGGAGTTCTTATTAAAGGTGGTACGTATCTTGAGAAGGCAGCAGCCGTTAAATCAATAGCATTCGATAAAACAGGAACGCTTACTGAAGGAAAGCCTAAAGTGGCAAAAACGGTTGTCTTCAGTGGAAATGAGGAAGAGCTCATTTCACAGGCTGCGACTATAGAGTCCCAGTCCTCGCACCCTATTGCAGAAGCGATTCTTACGTACGCAAAAGGCAAAGGAATTACATTGCAGGAAGGGGAAGATTTCCAGACGATGGCCGGTCAGGGAGCGAAAGGTGTCATTGAAGGCCGGGAGGTTTTCGTAGGGAAACCGAAACTTTTTGAAGATATGCAGATAGACTTCCGTAATGTTCAGGATGAGATTTCCCGGCTTCAGGAAGAAGGAAATACCCTTGTCCTGGTAGGTACGCGCGAGAGTATCAGCGGAGTCATAGCCGTGAGAGATACCATCCGCGAGGTTACGGTACGGGCGATAGAGCGTCTGAAGAAAAATGGCATGAAAGATATGGTGATGCTGACCGGAGATAATGAAGGTACAGCAGTGAATATCGCCGGAGAAGCCGGAGTGACCCGTCATTTTGCGGAACTTATGCCTGAAGATAAAGTGACAGCTATCCAGAAACTTCAAAATGAAGGAAAACAGGTAGCCATGGTCGGGGATGGTATCAACGACGCCCCGGCTCTTGCGACAGCTGACCTAGGAATTGCTATGGGGGGTGCCGGTACGGACACTGCCATGGAAACGGCAGATATTGTTCTGATGGCCGACAACCTTGAAAAACTTCCTGAAACGATTAGTCTCAGTAAGAAAGCATTGAATATAATCAAACAGAATATCTGGTTCTCTCTGCTGACGAAAGCCGCAGCGCTCATCCTCATATTCCCTGGAATATTAACATTGTGGATGGCTGTGCTGAGTGATACAGGTGCGGCTCTGATTGTTATATTGAACAGTATGAGACTTCTCAGAAATAAATAAAGAGACAAGTAAAACCTCCCCGCCGCGTAGGCAGGGAGGTATTTTTTTCATGGCCTCTTTAAATAGTGTTATCCCGATCTTCGTTGATGATGGAAACGAAATCTTTCAGAATCTGAGCGGTAAGCCCCCAGATCACTTTATCTTCGAAATAGTAAAAGTTCTCTTCATAAGGAACTGTCTGCCACTCATAGGTTTTCCCATTCGCAATATCTTCGTAGGGAAAGCCCTCTCTTGGATGTACCTCTATATCTATATAATGTACGACCGGGTCATTCTTCAGGAAGTAAGATAGAGGGACAGTAAACGATTCATGAACTTCGGCCGGGTTCTCGGTGAACTTTTCTTCTCTCTTGAGAAACCCTGCGTAAGCGTGAATTTTTGGACCGAATGGAGAGAATAAAGTACCGATTTTCCATATATCTGTAACTTCTTCCGGCCGGGTGCCGAGTTCTTCACACGTTTCTCTTATAGCAGTATCTTTGAGGTGGTCGTCCTCCTCATCTGCCATCCCTCCGGGGAAACACACCTCTCCCGGCTGACGCCGCATATGAAAAGACCGGACTTCGAATACGACGTTAAGTTCTCCTTCTTTCTCTACGAGAGGGAGGAGGACCGAGAAGTTGACGGGCCTGGCCCGTCCGATATAGTGAGGGGTGTGCTCTGTAAGCTTGTCGCGAATGGATGCTAAATTCATTTCTTTCACCTCTGATTTAAAGTATACCAAACTCTTGAATTCAAGGCAGCTGAAATGTGTTAAAGTGTAATAGAAAAGGGGTGATATATATGGCAGGAAAAATGAGAAAAGATATAAAAGCAGGTCAGAAAGTGTCTATCGTGTTGAAAAAAGATCAGCGCTCCGGAGCCCTTACCGAGGGAGTAGTGAAAGATATTCTTACAAAGTCTCCCGAGCATCCGCACGGTATCAAAGTACGTCTTGAAGATGGCCAGGTGGGACGTGTGAAAGAGATTCACTGATGCCTTATTTTTTGTTGATTTTCGTCGTAATCATGTTTTCGGGGAATATTATAATCGGTAAGGCCATTAATGATCTACCTCCCTATACTATAGCCTTCCTGCGTCTTGTCGTCGCTTTTATCGTTCTGTTACCTATCGGTCTGCGCTCGGCCCGTCAGTATAAAGAAACTTTTTTTAAGTACAAAAAGCCTTTTCTTATTATGACTCTCACAGGTATTACTTTTTTTAATACCTTTATATATGCATCGCTCCAGTTTACGACCTCAACCAACGTCTCGGTTCTTGAAACGATTATACCTGTCGTAACAGTTATTCTGAGTGCTTACATATTAAAAGAAAAAATATACAAAATCCAGTGGCTCGGAGTATTCGTTTCGCTTTTGGGGGCAATGTGGGTAGTAATGGATGGAAACATCTTTCAGTTAGCCGCCATAGAGTGGAATATTGGGGATGCGATCATGATAGGAGCTATCGCCACGTGGGCGATTTATTCTATTTTTGTAAAACAGTATATGCCGCTTTTTCCAAATTACGGAGCTCTTCTCGTGATGAGCGGTCTTTCAGTATTAGTACTGCTGCCTGTCGTAATTTTGGAGTGGATTATCCACGGTGTTCCTGCGTTCGATGCAGGTAATATGGCTGGAATTCTCTATCTGGGTGTGTTTCCGTCGTTCCTTGCGATCTCTATGTACAATTTGGCCGTTGATAAAGTGGGAGCTTCCAAATCTTCTATATTTCTGAATCTGCTGCCGGTATTTACGATGGCCGGAGCGGCTGTATGGCTCGGTGAGGATGTGACTTTCACTCAGGTCGGCGGAGCACTTACAGTCATCGCGGGTGTTATTGTTACAACGCAGGGCGACCGTATTTCCAGACGCAGAATTTAATGGGCGGAACTTATGTTTTTAATAACAGGAACAGACAATTGCAAAAAGAGTAATGAATTCAGAATGGATTTTCTTAATAATGAGAACATGTGTTCTCATATACACTCTGCTGTGTTATGATATAAACAGCCCCTTTCAGAAAGGGGGTGAGGGTTATGACGGAATGGGTGTTTTTGGCCGCTGCGATCATTAACCTGTTAACGGCACTCGTCGACTTCAGGAAAAGAGTTCGATCCAGAAAAAGGTCAAAAAAAGAAGAAGACCTCCGCTCGGACAAGCGAAAGTCTTCATAAACCTAACCGGAAGGGAGAGGTACAACTCTTCCTTCCCCTCATAATATAATCTGTTTCCAGTATAGCGTACTTGTGAATGATTCTCAAGCAAATCAGCGTCTTTATTACGATGGGACCTGCATTGTTTTCCGGTACTTAGCGCTCTTTTTCCTTCGGTTTCAGAACGATTTTTCCATTCTCAATGCCTATATCCAGAACGTCTTCTTCAGAGAATCCTGCTTTTTCCACCAGGTTTTTAGGAAGTTCGACACCTGCGTTACCTTCTTGCTGGGGAAATGCTTTCCTTCTTATTGCCACTGAAAACCCCTCCCGGATATCTATTTTGGTTATTGTAACATAACAGATTAGTGAATAGTAGTTGTGTTTTCTTATGTTTTCTTTTCGTTGCCGGAGGGAAGTACGGGAAGAAATTGTTCAAGGAGGCAACGATTATGGTAAAAGCATTTGTGTTCGACGCGTATGGTACTCTCTTTGACGTGCATTCGGTCAAAGAGGAGTGTAATAAATGGTTCCCGGAAAAAGGGGACGCAATCAGTACAACGTGGAGAGAGAAACAGCTGAATTACTTTTTCTTAAGACAGTTGATGGAACGGTATGAGCCTTTCGACCAGATAACGCGGGAATCTCTCAGATACGCCTGCAAAGCGAACGGAGCGCAGCTCACAGAAAAATCGGAACAAGCTTTAATGGAAGCATATCTGAATCTGGGGCTTTTCGAAGAAGTGGAAGAAGTTCTGTCACAGCTGAACGACAAAAGGCTTGTCGTCTTTTCAAATGGCTCGCCCGGCATGATAGACCCGCTTGTGGGTCGTTCGGATATCAGCGGACACATCGATGAGGTATTGAGCGCGGACGGTGTTAAGCAGTATAAACCGGTTCCTGGAGCTTATTATTATGCTCAGCAGGAACTCGGGCTCGAGAAGGAGGATATTCTCTTTATGTCTTCCAACCCCTGGGACATTACGGGCGCTTCAAGCTACGGGTTCCATACCGCCTGGATAAACCGGAAAGGACTTCAGAGAGAAGAATTCGATATCCAGCCTGAGGTGGAGTACGACAACCTGAAAGGGCTCCTCGAGTGGAAATAGGCTAAGATTTATAAAGTTTTGTGAGCCAGAAAAGCTTCGGCTTTCGCTGCATGCACAGAGAAGGGTGTCTTCCCGTGAAGATATCCTTCTTTTTTTAATGTACTGATAGTGGAACTGATGGTTTCTCTCGTCGATCCCACCATGTGGGCCAGATCTTTATGGGTGAGATCCGCTTCCACTGACTGCCATTCGCCCTGACGATGCCCGGTCTTCTCGCTTAAAATAAGAAGAAGGTAGAGGAGTCAGTGCTTCACGTCGGAAAGAGCCATTTTTTCAGAGAAATTCTGGAGTTCTTTTAATCGTTCGGTTAACAGACTGATAAGTCGAAGGGCGGTAGCAGGGTTGTCTTCAAGAAATGCTTCCATATTTTCCTGCTTTACGATGCATATATAGGAATCTGTCATTGCTTCCGCATAAGTGGAGTCGTCCGAAAGACTGAGAGAAGAAGTCTCTCCGAAGAGGTTTCCATCAACGAGCACATCTATAGTGAACTGTTTACCTTCCTCATTCACCCGGTAAAGACGAACTTGTCCCTGTTTCAGGAAATACAGCACTTCCACAGGAGTGTCCGGCGTGTAGATTAATGTACCTTTTTTCACCGTGGTCATTTGTGTGATCATGTCTATTTCTTTTAATTTATGATCCGGCATTTCTTCGAAAAGGCTGATTTCCGACAGTAAACGTAATTTATTCATAACAGACTCCCTTTGTCATCAATAGATAATACATTATTTTATCATGAATGATGCAGGAACAGATACAGGAAGAA
This sequence comes from Salimicrobium jeotgali, assembly GCF_001685435.2. NCBI lineage: Bacteria > Bacillati > Bacillota > Bacilli > Caryophanales > Bacillaceae > Salimicrobium > Salimicrobium jeotgali. The sequence goes on along the minus strand of NZ_CP011361.2, from coordinate 1,774,564 downwards.
CTGAAGATTAGAAAGCGATGGGGCAATCCCTTGATTTATAAGCGGTTATAATTTATAGTGATAAAACCAAGTAAATTAATCAGTAAAGGGTGTTTTATAAATGAACGTAAAAGTACAGCCTGTCGAAGAAGTTAAAGAACCTGTGGAAAAGGAAAAAAGAGCACTGGATAGCCCTCAAACAAAGCTTATAGCCGGGGGTGCAGCAGTGGGGACAGCTTTACTCATTTATCTCTTTGCTACTCAGGCGATTTCCCAGCCGATTCTTCTGCTTATCGGGTTGGGACTCGGCTACACACTGTTCCACGCAAGGTTCGGTTTCACTTCCGCTTTCCGTAAACTAATGGCTGTCGGAAACGGGGAAGCGCTCAGGTCTCACATGGTAATGCTTGCGGTCGCCGTTACATTATTCGCTCCTATACTCGCTTTTGGAGTATCTTTTTTCGGAGGAGAAGTGTCAGGTTATGTTTCTCCTGTCGGAGTGAGTCTGTTCGTAGGGGCTTTTATGTTTGGAATAGGAATGCAGCTGGGTGGCGGCTGTGCTTCGGGCACGCTTTACGCTGTCGGTGGCGGCAGATCGATTATGTTTGTCACCCTTCTGTTCTTCATCATAGGTTCCACCGTCGGAGCTTATCATCTTCCTTTCTGGACCGAAGAGATGCCTTCATTTGAACCGGTCTCCCTGGCGACTTCGACCGGGCTCGGTTACGGAGGAGCATGGGTGCTGTCTCTTGCGATATTCGGGTTAGTAGCACTGATTACTCTATGGGTGGAGAAGAAAAAACGTCCGCCTAAACAGGCCCCTGTACCTTCAGTCAGAGGATGGAAGCGTATCCTCAGAGGGTCGTGGCCGTTGTTCGCCGCTGCAATTATACTTGCGGTTCTTAACGCTCTTACACTTATGACGCGCGGATCTCCTTGGGGCGTAACCAGTGCTTTCGCCTTATGGGGGTCAAAAGTGGCCATGTTCTTCGGTATTGATGTAAGCAGTTGGGGATACTGGCAGGGGGCCAACGCCGAAGTGCTCCAGTCCTCTATATTTGCAGATTCTACTACAGTGTTGAATCTGGGAGTTATTCTCGGGGCGTTCCTTGCTTCCGCTGCGGGCGGTCTGTTCCGGTTCACGCGAATTACGCTGCGGAATTTCATGGCATCAGTCATCGGTGGTCTTATGCTCGGGTACGGGGCACGTCTTGCATTCGGGTGTAATATCGGAGCTTATTTCGGCGGTATTGCGTCCTTCAGTCTGCACGGATATATATGGGGGATACTGGCACTCGCCGGTACATTCGTCGCGTTATTTCTGCGCCCGTTCTTCGGTCTTTCGGTACCGAAACCGAAAGATACATTCTGTTAGGATTTTGTATGAAAGGCTCTCCGGAACAATATCCGGGGAGTTTTTTATTATGTATCGAAAGTTGACACCCCTTTCGTTTCGGATAGAATGGAAGGGACCCCTGTCAGTAGTGGAGGCTGATGCGAGATGAACGACAGGCAAATAAATCTATTACGCAAACTGTTACTTCAATCGGGTAATTTTACATACATAAAGACTCTGGCAGGTGAACTTGGCTGTTCGGAGAAGACGATTCGCAATGATTTGAAAGAAGTCGGTCTGTTTCTTGAAACACATTCCCGCGCACAATTGATCAGGAAGCCGGGGGCCGGTGTCCAGGTGTCAGTCGGGGGAGAAGAAAGAGAACGTATTTTTAAGCTGTTGCACACCGGTTCCGACAAAGACACAAAACGTCGTCAGGAGATCGGGTACCGTTTGTTAGTGGAAAAGAATCCGCTCACTGTCAGCAGGTTGACCAGAGAATTCTTCGTTTCCGTGAAAGAAATCAAAAAAGACTTGTCTATCATTTCCGACTGGCTTATCTCTTATAATATTGAACTGATATCCAGGCAGCGACGCGGAGTGACTGTCACAGGGGAGGAACTCAGCAGAAGAAATGCTCTTGCCCATTTATATGAACTGAGCTCCCGTCAACCGGGCACGCCCCGCTCGCTTCTGATGTTATTTCCGGATCACGAAGTGACATACGTCAATAAGAAGATTTCTGACCTTATGGATAATTGGAATTGGAAAATTTCTTCGGATAAACAGGAGAACCTTTTAATTCACCTTCTGATCATATTAAAAAGGGTGAGGCAGTCCTCTGCAATCCTGATGAAAAATGATGAAGTGGTCCGGGTGAAAGGGAGTCGGGAGTATACCATGACAGAAGAGCTGGCCGAAAGAATCAATGATCAACTGAAGGTGTCTCTTCCGGTGTCAGAGAAAGTATACTTTACTCTTCATCTACTCAGCTATTCTGCAGGAGATTCCCTTCAAAAGGATGAGCACATCGACAGCCTGGTACATGAACTTGGATCACAGTTGACAAATCAGCTGCAAATTATGACTATGGTGCCTTTCGGCCAGGACGACATTCTGGAGGAAGGGCTCCGTGTACATCTCCCTTCTGCTGTACACCGGGTCGCCAATGGTCTGACCATCAGGAATCCGATGCTTGAGGAAATCAAAAATATGTATCCTTATATGTTCAGTATGGTTGTCATGGCGCTGGAAGAAGTGAATAAACGTCACTCCCTTTCCATTCCGGAAGATGAAGCTGCCTATCTCGTGCTGCATTTCCAGGCTTCGTTGGAAAGACTGAACAAAAAGCGGGATCCCAGAAAAAAAGTGGTGATCGTTTGCGAACTTGGTATCGGAATGTCTCATCTTTTGCAAGCGAAACTTGAACAATCATACCAGGGTATGGAGGTCATCGGAAGTATTGGAATGGGGGAACTGGAGGGGATGATCACTGATCATCACGTTGATTTCATTATATCTACAAGGGAACTTGAGGAGCCCCGTCTTCCGGTAGTAGTGATATCCCCTTTATTGAAGGCGGAGGATCGCAGAAAAATAGACCGGTTCCTTCACGTGGAGGAAACAGGACCGATAGATTCGCCTTCCATAAACGCCTGGCTCGAAGAAGGGGAGATAGAATTGGGGATTGAACCGGTTCACCGCTACGAGTTAATAGAAGAACTGGGAAGAAAACTGGTTCAAAAAGGAAAGGTATCGGCACAGTTTCCTGCGAAAGCGGTGATGAGGGAGAAGATGTCTGCGACAGAGATAGGGAATGGCATAGCCATCCCCCACGCCCCGCCTGAAGAAGTTTATCGATCTTCAGTTTCTCTTGCAGTCTTCAAAGAACCGGTGTTATGGAGAAAAGAGAAGGTATCTGTCGTTTTTCTTCTGGCTATTTCCAAAAAAGACCGGGAAAGTATGAAACCGCTTATGAACATGATCTCCAGACTGGGAGCAGAAACGCATCTGCTGGAACAGCTGAAAAACGCAACAACATTCGAAATGGTAGAAGATGTATTAAAATAATCGCTCTCTTTACCGCAGTACCGGTAAAAGGAGTGATTATTTTTTAGTATAGCGCATTTATAATAAAGACAGAACTCGATCAGAGGAGGAAAAGATATGAAAGTACTTGCGGTAACAGCATGCCCTGTCGGGATAGCGCATACGTATATGGCAGCCGAAAATCTCCAGAAAGCCGGAGAAGAACTCGGCATAGATATTAAAGTAGAAACACAGGGCTCCATCGGAGTGGAAAACGAATTGACGAAGAAAGATATAGCTGAAGCAGACGGTATCATCATCGCCAGTGATAAAGAAGTATCGAAGGAACGGTTTGGAGGCAAGCCGCTATTAGTGGTCGGTGTACAAAAGGGAATACGTGAGCCGAAGAGTCTTATCGAACGCGTTATGAAAGGTGATGTACCTGTGTATAAAGGCGCGATGCCTGATGCGGAAACAGTGAAAGCGAAAAAGAAAGATAAAGAGAACCCGGTCTACAAACATCTGATGAACGGCGTATCGTACATGATTCCGTTTATCGTGGTGGGCGGACTGCTGATCGCCATCGCTCTAGCCTTCGGAGGCGATCAGACTCCGGGAGGACTGCAGGTGCCCGAGGATTCTTTCTGGAAACAGATTGAAAATATCGGAGCGGCTTCATTCAGCTTTATGGTACCTATACTCGCCGGCTTTATAGCTGTAAGTATTGCAGATCGTCCCGGCCTTGCCCCCGGTATGATCGGAGGGTACATTGCAGCGAACGGAAGTTTTTATGGAAGTGAGGCGGGAGCAGGATTTCTCGGAGGTATTCTTGCCGGTTTCCTTGCAGGGTATGTAGCACTCGGTATTAAAAAGATTAAAGTTCCTAAATCTGTACAGCCTGTCATGCCTATTATTTTCATCCCGATTCTTGCATCACTGGTTGTCGGAGTCCTTTTCATTCTTGTCATCGGGGCGCCGGTAGCAGGTATTTTCGAAGGACTGACTCAGTGGCTTGAAGGAATGCAGGGAGCAAGTTCCATAGTTCTAGCCCTGATTTTGGGTGCCATGATTGCCGTAGATATGGGCGGCCCTTTCAACAAAGTCGCCTTCCTTTTCGGAGCTGCAATGATCAGTGAAGGGAACTATGAAATAATGGGGCCTATCGCCGCGGCTATTGCCATCCCGCCGCTCGGTATGGGACTGGCAACATTTATGAATAAGAAAAAATATCATCAGGCTGAACGAGAGACCGGCAAGGCGTCCTTCACCATGGGTTTCTTCGGAATTACAGAAGGAGCGATACCTTTCGCAGCCCAGGATCCGCTCCGCGTCATTCCGAGTATCGTTGCCGGATCGATGACAGGTTCCGTAATAGCTATGCTTTCCGGTGTCGGAGACCGTGTGGCTCATGGAGGGCCGATCGTAGCCATACTGGGAGCCGTCAATAATGTACTGATGTTCTTTGTAGCTATTATCGCAGGTACGATAGTGACAGCCCTGCTGATAAACTTTCTGAAGAAAGATGTAGCTGTTGAAACAGATATGTCTGAAGAAGAATCTTCTGATATTACAGTAGCTGATACCGGAAGCAGAGAACAGGAAACAACAATCAGCCGGAATGAAAACAAACCGATTCATCAGCTGGAGGATATTATGACTCCCGAACTTGCAACTATTTCTCTCAAAGGAGAGAAGAAGGAATCAGTCGTGGATGAAATGATCGATATGCTTGATAAAGCCAGGTTGTTGAGTTCAAAGGCGGAATTCCGGGAAGCTATTATAGCCAGGGAAGAACAGAGCAGTACCGGTCTTGGCATGGGAATCGCCATCCCTCACGGAAAATCCGAAGCAGTAAACGAGCCGGCCGTAGTGTTTGGAAGGCAGAGTAACGGTGTCGACTGGAACAGTGCCGATGGAGAAGAAGCAAAACTTATTTTTATGATCGCCGTTCCGAAAGGTCGGGAAGGAGAAGATCACTTGAAAATACTGCAGATGTTATCCAGAAAACTGATGGATGAGAGCTACCGGGAACAGTTGTTGAAAGCCGAATCGGATAAAGAAGCTTATGAACTTCTGAGAACTATCCGGTAGCACACGACCGTCATAGTGCGACAAGACCCCCCTGTACAGGCAGAGGGGTTCTTGTTAATGATAAAATCAGTATATGGCGGAGGACTTGAGTAACTGATAACAGAATACCGGAGGAGGATGTCCGTAATGGAAACGAAAGAGTATCTGGAAGACTGGAAACGTACACTGAGAAGGGACCTCGATGATACGACCAGAGAGTTACAAACGCTCAGAAAAGAATATCGGAGAGAACAGAGACTGAGGGATATACAGATAGAAAGACTGAGAAAGTGGACAGAAGAAGATATGGAGGAAGATGTAAAAACAGATTTGTCGGAAAGTCTTGAACTGCTGCAGGAAATCAAAGAAGAGAAAGAAGAAAGGATTTTCTGGCTGGAAACGTCAAAAAAATCGACGGAGTTCATGATCCGTAAGATTGATGAAGAACTTGGGCTTAATGGAACGGGGGAGATGTAAGCTGGCTTACATCTCCGAACCAGTCTTTTGTTTATCGGATAAATGCTGTGATAAAGTCTGTTTTATACCGGCGCACCTGGTATGACTACTAAAACAGGAGGATGATTTTTCATGGCCGAGAAACATGAATTGGTTACAGCAATCTCAAAAGGTATGAATACGAAAGCGGAGTCGGAAGGGCATAACGTAGTTATCGATGAACCGGCGAACATGGGAGGTACGGACGAAGGTGCCAACCCGCTTGGTACACTTCTGGCTTCACTTGCAGGGTGTGAAAACGCCATTGCCAATTTTGTCGCAAAAGAAATGGAATTCGATCTTCAGGGGATAGATTTCGAAATCGACGGAGAAATGGACCCGCGTGGTATGATGGGACAAGAAGGAATCCGTCCTTATTTCAAAAAGGTTAGCGTTCATGCTAAAGTACACACGAGTGAAACAGAAGAACGCGTAAAGGAGCTTCAGGAGAAAGTGGATCGTCGCTGTCCTGTGTTTACCACTCTGGAAGCGGCTGACGTAGAGATGATCCCTGAATGGGTGAAAGCTTGACAATAAAGATGAAGTCCGGAGATATTTTGCCTCTCCGGACTTTTTTAATGTAAGATTCCTCAGGCTTTTCTGCCTTTATATCCACTTCTAAACACTTCCTGCACCCGGTGTACCGTTACGTAGGCATCGGCATCGATGTCTTCCACCAGCTTTCTCAGCTGGACGATTTCCCGCTTGTTGATGACAAGATAAAGGATATCACGGTTCTCCCGGGTATAACCCCCTTCTGCTTCCATTACGGTTACACCCCGGGACATCTGGACAAGAATTGCGTTAAGCAGTTCTATGTTTTTTTCGGAAATAATCATAACGGCACTTCTTTCTTCCGCACCTTCGATAAGCATGTCGATTATTTTAGCACCGATATATACGGAAATAAGAGTATACATAGCTCTTTCCCGGCCGATGACGAACGCACTTCCCGCAATAACAAGAATATCAAGACCGAGCATGGCCGATCCTACACTGGTGCCGAGCAGCTTATTCATCATATTTGCAAGAATCGTTGTGCCTCCGGTCGTTCCGCCGGCCCGGAAAATCATGCCGATACCGAGACCCACGGCCAGTCCTGCAAACAGAGCCGCGAGGAGGCGGTCATCCATCGCCTCTCCCCACCCTTCAGTGATAATAAGGAATACGGAGTTCAGTATAATTGCGATAATTGTATAAATGATAGTTCTTTTCGTGAAGTATCGGTACCCTATAACGACGAGAGTAGTATTCAGTACGAAGTTCACGATACCGGGTGACCATTCGAACAGATAATAAGTAACGATGGTGATACCGAATACTCCACCTTCGGAAAGCTGGTTCGGTATGACGAAATAGTTGATGCCGATAGAAAGTATAAAACTGCCGGCGATAAGTATTAATAGATCACGTATGTTCCGTTCCACGGCGAACACCTCCTCCATGGTCAATCATATCTTATATATATCCAAATGTTAACGGAGGATTATCGTCTTCTCCTGTTGAAAGACTTCGTTTACAAACCTTTCTCTCTAATTTACACTACATTAGACGATACATATTGGAAAAAAGAGGAGGAATTGCAGTATGGCCCAATGGCAGACACCGGAAGAACTCGAACAGCTTCTTACTGAACTGGTGAGCTGGCAAAGTCGCTCCTGGACGGAAGGGGAAAGGATATTCCCCCATCATCTGATGGATAAACTGACAAACGTTCCTTACTTCCGGGAAAACAGTCAAAATCTGACGTTCTTCAAAACGCCGGACGGTCGTGAAGGGGTCAATGCTTTGTATTTATCAGGGAAATCCCGCCGTACTATCGTCCTTCTCAGCCACTTTGATACGGTGAACACGGAGGATTACGGTCACCTGGAGAATCTGGCTTTTCACCCCCAACGGCTCACGGAGACTCTTCATGATTATAAAGAGGAACTTCCGGAAGAAGCGAGGGGGGATCTTGAATCCGGAGAGTATCTGTTTGGTCGCGGAGTTATGGACATGAAGATGGGGCTCACTCTGCATATGAGTATTATTGCCAGAGCAAGCGAAGAACAATGGCCTGTGAACATTTTGCTCGTGACAGTGCCGGATGAAGAAGTAGACTCTGCAGGTATGAGAGAAGCAGTACCTGCCATCCGCGATATACAACACCGGTATGACCTCGATATAACTCTGTTTCTGAACAGCGAACCTACTTTTCAGGAGCTCGGAGACGAACATTTTTATATGTATTCGGGTTCTATCGGAAAAATCATGCCTGCAGCATTATTGTACGGAAAAGAAACGCACGTCGGGAATCCGATGAGCGGTCTGACTGCTAATTATATGGCGACGTTTTTAACACAGAAAATGGAATGGAATCCCGAATTTCGTGAAACGGAAATGGGAGAGAGCACTCCGTTACCGATATCTTTACGGCAGAAAGATCTGATGGGCACGGGATACTCGACTCAGACACCGTACCGTGCTCAGGTACTGTTCAATGCATTCCTGTTCAAACGTTCGGCGAAGGATATTTTTGAACTATTCCGGAAAACTGCCGAAGAAGCAGCGGAAGCCTGCAACAGCTCATATGAAGAAGTGTGCCGACGGGAAGACGTACAGCCGCTCGGGAAGGTGGAAGTCATGGAGTACCGGGAGCTTCTGCATTATGCCGAAAGAAAACTCGGAAAAGACATGGTCCGGATATACATTAAAGAAGTGATGGAGAAAGAAGAACAGGATGACCGGGAAGTGGCCGTGCGTATTGTAGATAAGCTTATTTTGCACTGCCAGGAACTGGGACCCGTCATAATCCTTCTTTTCGCTACTCCTTATTATCCTGCTGTCAATTCGTCAGAGGACCCGGTGGTGATGGGAGCAGTGGACGTAATTCAGCAGAAGGCAAAAGAGGCCTTTGATCTTACTGTTACTCAAGTACACTATTTTAACGGCATCTCCGACTTGAGCTATGTGAACTACAACGGGGAGACGGAAGGATGGAAAGCATTTGAACGTAACTCACCTGTGTGGGGAGAGCGTTATACCATTCCGTTTGAAGATATGGAGAAGCTGAGGGCGCCGGTAATGAATCTGGGACCTTACGGAAAAGACGCCCATAAACGCACGGAACGACTGCATAAGAAAAATGCTTTTCAAGAAATACCCGTGCTGTTAGAAACGCTTATCGATTACATCAGTGAACGCGACTGATGATACCCGGGGCCCGGGCAGTGCAATCACTTTACTCGAACTCACACATCCTGCAGGCTGCTTTTCTCTAAAAAATAGGGAATAAGTTACCATAGGAGCAAAATTCACGGTTTAAAGAGAAGATATTCGGTTATATTCAATAATATTGTCATCATAAATAGAAAAGGGGGGAGAAATCATGAGTAATAATAAATTCAGAGTCGGGCTGATCACAGCGCCAGGATACGCCAAACGTATCAGTGAAGGTTTGAGTCACGCCCTTCCTGATCTGCTCAGTTACTACGTGGACGACCGGGTCGAATGGGAAGTGGAATATGAAACTGATGCCCTCACAGGGGCCACCGAGAATTCATCGGAGATTCTTGGCGCTACTTTCGATAAGAAAGAAGAGCATGAATGGGATTACGTTATATCCCTTACGGATTTACCTTTATTCAAAAGAAAGAAAGCGATCGTGGCGGAAGCTTATGTTGAACAGAATACTGCTCTGTTAAGTATACCGGCTCTCGGGGTCACTCCCCTTATTAAACGTATACGTGAATCGACGGTGCAGCTTATCAACGAAATGTACTACGGTACGTCCGACGAGGATAGGGAACAAGCCGAAAAACATATTCAGCAGAAAGATCAGGAAGATTATGGGGAGCACCAGGAACTTAAAAATAAAGACGCAAAGAGACTTGTCGGAAAACGATTCCTTGACCGTCTCTCTCCCATCCAGAGGGAAACTCCGGATGAAGAAGAGTCGAACATAGATGTCCGGTTCACAGTCAGATCGAAATGGGTCGGAGCACTGAGAATACTGGCCGGAATGATTCGCGCGAACCGGCCCTGGGCGATGTTTCCTTCTTTTATGAAGTTAATTGTCGTAGCTTTTGCTACCGGAGCTTATGCCCTCGTTTTTCCGACATTGTGGATGTTGAGCAGCAATTATGGCATATGGCGCATGGTCATGGTGTCCGTCGTAGCCATTACGGCCATGGTGCTGTGGATAACGCTTGCCCACCAGTTGTGGGAGTCGAAACGTAAGGCGACCAAAAACTATTTGAGGAAGTTATACAACCTGGCTACGATTTCGACCCTGTTTTTAACAGTACTCATGTATTATGGTCTGCTATTTATACTATTTTCTATCGCAGTGGTCGTTCTGATTCCGATGGGTATGCTGGAATCCCAGGTCTCTTCTGAAGTCGGCTACGTCAACTATGTTTACATTGCGTGGACGGCTACAAGTATTGCTACGATCATCGGCGCACTCGGTTCAGCTCTTGAAAATGAAGAAGTCGTTCTTTCTGCAGCTTACGGATACCGTCAGCGTCAGCGTTATAATCAGCTGAAAAGTGCACAGGAAGAAAAGAAAGAGGCACAGGAAGAGAAGAAAGAAGCTCAAGAAGAGAAGAAAGAGGCTGCCCAAGAGAAAAAGGAAAGTCGCTCGGGAGACGGCGAGAGTTCGCAGGATGGAACAAAAGAAGCGGCAGAAGCGAAAAAAGAAGCCGCAGAAGCTAAAAAAGAGAGCCAGGAAGAAGAACAGAAAGCTGCTGAAGAGAAAAAGCAGGCAACCGAAGAGAAAAAAGAAAAGTGATAAAGAATCACAGTTGACTTCACAGTCGATTGTGATTTTTTATGACTAATTGGTCAAATTATTTTTATTGAAAAGTTTTACGGGCGGATAAATCGTTTATGGAACTTTAAAGTGTTATCTTTATCTTAAAGAAACCTGTGTTATTAAAAATTATTCTCTTTAGTGTGAACGTTTCGTGAAGTAAGAGTTATTCCTTGAAAATGACCGGACAGTCATTTATATTTTATGACTGTACAGTCATAAAACCGAGGAATAAATTATCTTCTTTTTAAATGAGAAGATCGAGAGGAGCACGTGCAATATGAAACTTTGGAACTTATCGATAAGGCGACCGAAATTTACTATCGTCATTATGCTCGTACTACTGATACTTGGGGCGGTCTCCCTGTCACGACTGCCAATCAAGCTTTTCCCTGACGTGGAGGCACCTGCGGCGGCAGTTACAGCAAGTTACCCAGGGGCAGGACCTGAGGAGGTGCTGAGTGATGTAACGAAAGAACTGGAAGGGGAACTTTCGGACACCTCAGGGCTTGAAAGTTTAACGTCACAGTCCATGGAAGGGGCTGCCATACTTATTATGGAATTTTCGTCAGGGACAAACCTTGACGATATAGAAACGGAAATCGTATCTACCATGAACCAGGCGGATCTCCCTGAGGAAGCCGGGTCTCCTACATTTCTTAAATTCGATCCGTCCGCACTTCCGAGTATGCAGCTCGCCGTATCTTCGGGCGGAGATGAAGTTATCGATTTCCAGGATTCGGCAGCTGACCTGAATCAGGAACTTTCAAGAGTGGATGGTGTCGCTGATGTTTCTGAAACAGGCACGGTAACTGAGCAGTTCCAGGTAAGGCTGGATCAGCAGGCGTTACAGGATAACATGCTTAATCAGGATGCCGTTGTGCAGGCTATACGTTCTCAACAGGCTACGGTGCCAGGGGGCGTAATTGTAAATGAAGACAAGCAGGAGACTATCTCTACAAGAGTACTGAGTGAACTGACTTCCACCGACGAACTGCGACAGATAACCGTAGGACAGAACGGGGACGGTGGAAACGTAGTGCTTGATGACGTCGCGGACGTATCCTTGAGTCCTGAAGAACAGAACGTCATCACACGGGTCGACGAGAAACCTGCGATTCAGTTCGAAGTTACACAGGAATCAGATGCCAACACGGCCCAACTTTCTACTGCAGTTAATGATGAAATTGATACGCTTTTGAAAGAAGATGAATACTCCGATCTTCAGGTCGTCAGTATTTATGACGAGGGAGAGTTCGTGCAGGCTTCGATCAATAGTGTAATCACCGCACTTGTAAGTGGTGGTATTCTGGCTATGCTCGTACTGTTCGCTTTTCTCCGTAACTTGAAAACGCCACTGATCATAGGTATCGCCATACCGTTTTCCATTATAGTGACGTTTGCACTGTTTTTCTTTACGAATATCAGTCTTAACATGATGACGCTCGGGGGTCTTGCTCTCGGTATAGGTATGCTGGTCGATAATGCCATCGTCGTCGTGGAAAATATTTATCGTCATCTGGCGATGGGTAAAGCGCCGAAGGAAGCAGCTTCCGAAGGGACGCGGGAAGTAGCCGGGGCTATCACCGCTTCGACATTGACTACCGTCTCTATATTCCTGCCGGTAGTGTTCATTTCAGGAATAGCCGGTGACTTGTTTGCTCCGCTTTCCATAGCTGTTTCGTTCAGTCTGTTCGCTTCCCTGTTCGTTGCACTGACGGTAGTACCGATGATTGCAAGTCGTATTCTGAAAGCTCCGAGAGTCATAGAAGAAGACAAGCGGAAGAATTCCCGCTTTATGAGAGGAATAGAAAAAGCCTCCCGCTGGTCTTTGAAACGAAGAGCTCTAGTTCTGCTTATCACTGCCGCCACTCTTATTGTCGGAGCACTTGGTCTTACAACCACAGGAGTGGAATTCCTTCCTACGAACGATGAAGGCATGGCCATGATAAAAGTGGAGCATGAAGAGGGAACGAGTCTCAGCCGTACAGAAGAGACGGTTAAGAAGATCGAGGACGAACTGGCCAATGAAGGAATAGTGGCTAACTATATGAGCACGATTGGAGCAACCGCCCAGGGCGCGAGCATGGGTGGCGGCTCGGAAAGTAATATAGCCGAAATATTCGTCTCTTTGAAAGATCAGGAGAAACGGGATATGTCCACTGCAGAGTTCATCAGTGAATTCGAAGGAACTGCAGAAGAGACTGATGACTCCGCAGATATTAAGATGACCAACGCCGCATCTTCAGGTCTTGGAGGAGAGCCGAATACGTATTCCTTTACTATTGAAGATCCGAACGTAAGCCGTTTGAAAGAAACGAGCAAGGAACTTATCAATGAACTGGAAGATGACAGCATTATCGAAGAAGTCACAAGTTCCGAAGAAGACTCCGTGACGGAACTGCAGGCTACGGTGGATAAAGAAGCTGCAAGAGAGAACGGTATGGCTCCCGCTCAGGTAGCGCAGTCCATTCGTTCCGCTACCAGTGGCACAAATGCAGGATCCATAACGACGGACTCTGATGAGACGTATGAAATCAGCGTTCAATACAAAGGAGATGTATTGAACAGTCGGGAGAACTTTAAAAACATTACAATCGCTGACGGCCAGGGCGGCTATGTCAAGCTTTCGGATGTGGCGAATATTGAGGAAGGCGGGGCTCCAAGCGTCATAAATCGTGCCGATCAGGTACGGAGCGCCGACTTTACGGTAAGGTTCAACCCGTCGAATGATTTGAGTGATGTCTCGGAAGTAGTCGAATCTACCATCGATGATATTGAATTGGCCGAGGAAGCCGAATTCGTTGTAGGGGGAGACCAGGAACTGGTAAACGATCTGATTGCAGATGTTACCCTGGCTTTCGTACTCGGGCTGGTCTTCATCTATCTAGTGATGAGTGCTCAGTTCGAATCATTCAAGCATCCATTTATCATCATGTTTACAGTACCGCTGCTCGTTATCGGGGTTATGCTCTCTCTTACAGTAACCCAGAAACCGATCAGTGCTATGGCTCTCATAGGTGTAGTGGTGCTCGGGGGTATTGTAGTCAATAACGCAATCGTACTTGTTGATTACGTCAATCAACAGAGAGCCAGAGGAATGAATGTCATAGAATCTCTGGTCACCGGCGTAAAAGACCGGACACGTCCGATCCTGATTACCAGTATTACTACGATTCTCGGTGTCTTTCCGCTTGCTCTTGGTATAGGGGAAGGTTCGGCGACGATTCAGCCGATGGGGATCGTCATTATCGGCGGTCTTGTAAGCAGTACTCTGCTCACTCTGTTCGTCATCCCGGTCATTTATACTTTCTTTGATAAATCCACGCGTGATATGAACAAGAAGTATATGACACCGGACGGGGGAGTCGTGTACAAACGTGATCTCCTTGAAGAAAATCATCAGGAACGCAAAGAAAGCACAAATGATCATTTCCTGAATTCAGGAGAAGATAAAGAGGAAGAGGAACGTACTACTGATCAACTTCCTGTATCTGAAGAAAAGAATGACACTGAGGATAATACTTCGGAGAATGGAAAAGAGGAGAAATACTCCAAAAACGAAATTCTTGAAGCACTTGAAGAATTGATGAACAAAGATAAAAATCGCAAAGATAAATAACCGTAAGAGTCTTTTGAATCTTACTTGTACAGATGAGACCGGGTCCTGTGGCCCGGTCTCATTTTTTCTGTAGCTGAAAAAATTTGATATCTCCCTATTTCTTCCGTTCAGGGGAGCAGAGGAGAGTGGAAGAGAAGGGGAATGTTCTTTCCCTGAGGACTGGAGGAAGGTACCGTTTAAGTTTTAATAGTGACCTTCATGTCCCACAGCAATGTGTGAAGGGCAGGTAAGGACTATTCCGTATAGAAGGAATTCCTCTCTCCGAATGAAAGGGGATAGTTTTATTGACAGGGAAGTTTTGCACTTTGAAGAGAGATGCTCTAACATAGGAAGGACTATAGCAAAAAAGGGGGGAGTCGGATGAGTAGAAAAGTGTGGATACTGGCTTTCACAACTATTCTTCTCTGGGGTTCCACGTTCGCCGCTATCCGGGCATCTTTACTCGGAGGTTACACGCCGGGACACCTTATTCTTGTCCGTTACAGTGTGGCCTCTCTTGCTTTTGTGTTCGTGGCTATGCTTCCCGGCAAAAAAATAAGGATGCCGGACAGGAAGGATATCCCTCTGCTTGCGCTGCTTGGCTTTATTGGTATAAGCGTGTATCATGCCGGTATCACTTTCGGTGAGATGACGGTATCCGCAGGCGCGGTCGGTATGATGATCGGAGCGGCACCGATTGTGACTGCAATCATAGCCGTACTTTTTCTTAAAGAGAAACTGGGAGGTATAGGCTGGACGGGAATGGGAATCGGTTTTGCGGGAATTATACTCATTACTCTCGGTACTGCGGAAGGCTTTTCTATATCTGTCGGAGCCGTTTATGTTCTTATATCCGTCATAGCCACTTCTGTGTTCTTTGCAGGACAAAAGCCGTTTTTGCGTAAGTATAAACCGGTCGAACTTGTAGCTTATTTCAGCTGGGCGGGTACTATTCCTTTCCTGATATTTTCTCCGGGAGTAGTGGATACGGTGACACAAGCAACGACAGAGGCGAACGCTTCTGCCGTTTATGCAGGAATTTTTCCTGCCGCGATTGCTTACGTCACATGGTCTACAGCCTTATCCCTCGGGGACGCCAGTAAAGTGACAAGTATGATGTATCTGGAACCCGCGGTGGCTGTAATTACAGCCTGGATATGGCTCGGGGAATGGCCGAGCGGTCTGTCACTCATAGGAGGGGCAGTGGCACTTGCCGGAGTTATCGTCGTTCAGGTACTTGGAGGCAGGAAAAAAAGGAAATTGTCACGAGCAGCATAGAGAAAGCCGGCCTTCCATTTTTCAGGAAGCGCCGGCTCTCTTTTTTATTTACTCATCCATAAGCAGAATACGGGCAGGGGAGGCATCTGTACCTTCGATCTTTAAAGGAGCGGCCATCATGAAATAGCTCCCTTCAGAAATTTCTTTTAATCGAAGACCTTCAATTATGATGACGCGATGAGTGAACAGTGTCCGGTGGGTAGGATGGTCCGGCTGACTGCGTTCAATGCCGAGACCGTCGACTCCTACACCTTTGATACCTTTTTCTGCCAGCAATTCCGCTGCTTCACCGGTAACGTAGGTGAAATCAAAATCAAAGTCGTTCCCTTCATGGTAGGAATTTTTCGTTTTGAAGAGTATAAAATCCCCTTTATTTATATCAAGCGGTTCAACGTCCGATTTATCTATGTTGTCCCCACAGTCTGAGAGGTCGAAAACTTTAACTGTTCCTACCAGATCCTCTACAGCTATCGTCTCCATCGTTTCCCCGTCGTTGATCATATGGAGCGGGGAATCGACGTGGGTTCCCGTGTGCAGATCCATATCTATCCGTGATTCCGTAACGTGACCGTTCGTGCTGGTCGTAATTTGCGGCTGTTTTTCTTCTTTATCTTTGTAGACTTTCATCCCTTCCCGGATGGTCATAGAGACGTCGTATATAGCCAAATTCCTCACTCCTCTTCGTTATTCACCGGCCACCAGTGGAAGCCGTCATTTTTAAGAAGGTTATCCGCTTCTTCCGGTCCCATTGAACCGGCGGCATAATTAGGGAAGTCCGGTTCTTCTTTGGACCACCTGTTTAAAATCCGGTCCACGAATTTCCAGGAAAGGGAAACTTCGTCCCAGTGCGAGAAGTTCGTAGTGTCCCCGATCATACAGTCGTGAAGTAATTTCTCATAAGCTTCGGGGGTGTTCACACTGTTGACGGCTTCGTGTGTGTAAGACAGTTTTATAGGTTCCGAATAGGAGCTAACCCCCGGTTTTTTCGCATTCAGATACAGGGTCACCCCTTCGTTCGGCTGGATATTGATCACCAGCAGATTCGGAGATTTTTCGCTTTGTTCTTCCTGATAAAGATTCAAAGGAATGTCTTCGAATTCCACGACTATTTTCGTGCACTTCTCCGCGAGGCGTTTGCCCGTTCTTATATAGAAAGGGACACCTGCCCACCTGTAATTATCGATCATGATTTTACCGGCGACGTACGTTTCAGTATCGGAATTCTGCAATTCTTCCGCTTCCTCCTGATAGCCGCGAAGTTTCCTTCCATGCATTTTGTCAGGACCATACTGCCCACGTACAAAATAGTCATCGATATTCTTCTCGTCGATAGTACGCAGGGCGCGTAAAATTTTGATTTTTTCCGAGCGTATCTCTTCAGGGTTCAGATTGATCGGAGGCTCCATCGCCAGTAGAGTAACCATCTGAAGCATATGGTTCTGGACCATATCTCTCGTAGCTCCGGACAAGTCGTAATAATTCGCCCGATCTTCCACACCAAGCGATTCACTGGATGTGATCTGTACGTTTGCGATAAACCGATTATTCCACAAATGTTCGAAAATGCCGTTGGCGAAGCGGATCACTTCTATATTTTTGACCATTTCTTTTCCGAGATAGTGATCGATCCGATATATCTGGTTCTCGTCAAAAGCCGAAGTGATCTGGTCGTTCAGCTGTTTTGCCGATTCGAAATCGTGACCGAACGGTTTTTCGATAACGAGACGTGACCAGCCCGTTTCACTTTTCAGGTTATGTTTTTTCAGGTTATTTGCAATCGTGCCGAAGAACTGCGGGGCCATCGCAAGATAAAAGATGCGATTCCCTTCCGTACGATACTCGGACTCCAGATTATTAAGCAGTGTGCCGAGATTTTCATAGGAAGACGAATCCGATACATCAAACGGATGGTAGTAAAAATGGGACACGAAGGCTTCCGCTTCTTTCCCGGAAACATCGTCTCCAAGAGAATTTCGTACGTTCGTGTGGAACAGCTCGTTGCTCCAGGAACGGCGTCCGATTCCAACTACAGCGAAGTCTTCACCAATTTTTCCATTCTGATACAGGCGGTAAATAGAAGGGAAAAGTTTCCTTTTGGCCAGGTCCCCGGTAGCTCCGAAGATTACGATAAGTGCTTTAGGTTTTTCTTGATTTTCCATATGCAGTCCCCACTCTTCTTAAGGTTGAGTTGATATGACTAATTGTATAAGGAAACATCTTTAATATCAAATGGAGGAGCCCGGGACGGTGTGGACGCAGCGGGAAAAGGGAGGAATAATTTCCAGACCCCCTCTTCTGCGGACGATGAAACGAATGTTGTGATTGCGGGCATAGGACCGCAGTTAGGAGATGAAAGCCTGATGTATAAAGTTACTTTCACAGAGAACGGAGTCAGAAAAGAACTTACATCTTCTGGACGGACGGATACGAAGAGATTCAGCACGTACGCGGAAGCGGAAATCGTGGTTTCAAGACTGGAGAAGCATTCGACTTATAATAAAGAATGGTCTATTGAAGAAATTAAGGAAGAACGGGCGATAACCGACTGAAAAAACTGAAAAAACTTAAAAAATCGGACTCCTTTTGCGATAATAGCAGAAGGAGTTTTTTTATTGAGAAATGAACGGGAGCATAGGTGAAAGATCAAAAGGGTATATTGATTATAACCCCGCAACGAAATGATAAACAGACAGACACAGGAGGTGTAACAATGGACAGGAAAGAGAAA
Organism: Salimicrobium jeotgali; assembly: GCF_001685435.2. Taxonomy (NCBI): domain Bacteria; kingdom Bacillati; phylum Bacillota; class Bacilli; order Caryophanales; family Bacillaceae; genus Salimicrobium; species Salimicrobium jeotgali. Next base: position 1,756,254 of record NZ_CP011361.2, on the reverse strand, counting down.
ATATTGGCGGACCTCGAGAAGCTGGACGAAAACGAAAGGGAGGAAGTCCTTAAAATGATCCGGGAAAAATATATGCAGCCGGAGACATGGTGGGATAAAGGCGGGGGTGAAACGTACGAGGAATGGTAATATATCCGGGAAAGGGAGAGTGGGAATATGAATCAGTACATGGACAGAGCGGTTGAACTGGCTAGAAAAAATGTAGAGGAAGGAGGGCAGCCCTTCGGAGCCGTTATAGAAAGAAACGGGGAAGTGCTTGGTGAAGGAGTGAATGAGCTTCATCTCCAGAACGATGCCAGCGGACATGCCGAAATGATCGCTGTCAGAAAGGTCGAGGAGAAACTTGGCAGAGTCGATCTGTCTGACTGTACGATGTATGCAAGCGGGGAGCCGTGCCCTATGTGTTACGCTATGATGAGGTATGCCGGTATACAGGATATCTATTTTGCGGAATCAAAAGAAGAAGCGCAAAAGACAGGACTTTCCAAAGGCGGCGAAATAAATGAAGAACTACAGAAGCCGGAAGAGATGAGGAAGGTCAGAATGAAACATTTACCTCTGGAGAAAGAGGGAGCGATGGCTCTTTTCCGTAGAAAAAACGGATGATCTGAAGAACTGCGCGTTTTGAGGACGGATTTCACCGGCACCCCGGGGTGTTTGGTATTCTTATGATCTGCGGCTGGCCGGGAGAAGATAAGCGAGGTTCGTGTAACCACCGGCCCGGCCTTTCGAAGAATGACCATAATTGTGATTATCTAAATTGAGAGGGGGGGACGAATTGGAAATACCTCGGGACTTTAAACAGGAGATGAAGGAACGGATACAGTACTACATATATCAAGAGCACGGAGAAGAAATCGGGGAGCTCGCTGCAGAGAACTGGCTACATTTCTTTGCCGAAGAACTGGCGGTTCCATTCTATAACCAGGGAGTAGCGGATGCATCCGAGATGATGAACCAGAAGATTATGTCGATTGAAGAAGATCTGGAAGCCCTGAAACGTCCGATTAAGGGAAAACAGTGAGAGCTTCTGATTGATTTGCGAAGCGGAGAATAAAAGAGACTGTATTGGAGAAGAAGGTGTAATAGTGAAAGAAATTCATGAATCGAAGGCTGTAACGTCAATGGTTCTCGGGCTGATTTCTCTCCCTGTGCCGCTTATAGGCTGGCTGCTCGGAATTTTTGCTGTCGCATACGCACGGCCGGCGCTGAAATCCATTTCTTATGATAATCCGAAGCGGTGGTATGCCGTAACGGGAATGGTTTGTGGCATCCTCGGGATAGTCATGGATGTAAGTATTGTGCTGATCGCACTCATCATCTTCTTTTTTTTATGACGTGAAAAAAGCAGGGGGGAAGGAACATGGAAGAAATCACATTTCGCGACGAGTTTTACCTTCCGGAAGGAAAAATTTACATGGACGGGAACTCGCTTGGGCTTATGTCCGTGCGGGCCGAAAAAGTGGTGAAAGAAATAATGGAAAGCTGGAAAAAGTATGGGATTGACGGATGGACGGAAGGGGAAGACCCGTGGTTCACGCTCTCGGAAAGACTGGGGAATCGCATGGCACCACTCGTCGGAGCCTTTCCTGAAGAAGTGACGGTGACGGGATCGACGACGTCCAATCTTCATCAGCTGACAGCTACATTCTACCGTCCGGAGAGAGGACGAACGAAAATACTTGCGGATGCTCTTGCTTTTCCGACGGACATTTATGCACTTCAAAGTCAGCTTTCGCTGAAAGGGTATGATGAGTCGCACCTCGTTCTGGCAGAGAGTACGGACGGGCATACGATCGATGAGGATACCATTATTCAGGCGATGACCGGAGATATCTCGCTCGTTATTCTGCCGAGTGTGTTATACCGCAGCGGTCAGGTGCTGGACATGGAAAAGCTGACCGCTGCTGCTCACGAGCGCGGAATTACAATCGGTTTTGATTTAAGCCATTCCATTGGTGCGCTTCCTCACAGACTTTCGGAGTGGGGAGTGGACTTCGCTTTCTGGTGCAACTATAAATATGTTAATGCAGGACCGGGAAGTGTCGGCGGTTTATATATTAACAGGGAACATTTTTCAGAAACTCCAGGCCTTACGGGATGGTTCGGTTCTGATAAAAACAGTCAGTTCGATATGGAGCATACGTATGTCAAAGCGGCAGACAGCGGAGCATATCAGCTCGGTACTCCGCATGTTTTAAGTGCGGCTCCGCTGCTCGGCTCCCTCGAAATGTTCGAAGAGGCGGGAATGGAAGCTCTCCGTGGCAGATCACTGAAATTGACCGGGTATCTGATGGAACAGATCGACTCCCGGCTGTCATCCTGGGATTTTGTCATCGCTAATCCGAGAGAAGAAAGCAGGAGGGGAGGTCATGTGTATCTTGAACATCCCGAAGCTGCAAGAATTACGAAAGCTCTTAAAGCAGAAGGTGTTATACCGGACTTCAGAAATCCGAACGGAATCCGTCTAGCCCCGACAGCCCTTTATAATACATTTGAAGACTGCTTTCAGACAGTGACTAAATTGAAAGAGATCATGGAAAAAGAGAAGTACAAAGCGTTCAAAAACGAACGCGATATTATCGCTTAGGAGGTGTCGACATGGGATGGATTGATATCTCACGACCATTGAACGACCGTATTTCCACCTGGCCGGAGGATACTCCGTATTCGTATCGCCGGACGGCGACTAAAAAGGAGAGTGGCTCCGTAAACATCGGAGAGATCACGATGAGTGTTCATACGGGTACGCACATTGATGCCCCCTTTCACTTCGACAATGAAGGGAAGCGGGTGAATGAGCTGGATATTAATGTTTATATCGGCAGAACGAAAGTCGTGGACTGCCGGGGCTTCGAAGCGATAGGTGCAGCAGCTTTTGAAGGTATAGATCTCGAGAATGTTGAACGGGTATTGATAAAGACGGATGCCTTTCCCGATTCCAGGATTTTTCCGGAGGAGATTCCTTATCTGAAGCCGGAAGTGGCTGAGTTCTTTAAAGAAAAAAACATTCGTCTCGTCGGGGTCGATGTTCCATCTGTCGATCCGATGGACAGTGAAACGCTCGACGCTCACCATGCTCTGTTTTCAAGCGGAGTGCATATTCTGGAGAACGCCGATCTTCGGGAGGTGGAATCTGGACTATATGATTTAAGCGCTCTTCCCCTGGCACTTGAGGAAGCGGACGGCAGCCCTGTACGGGCAGTTCTGAAATCTGTCTATGATTGAGAGGGGAATTTTCGTTTACACTTTCCAGGCATTCCCCGGGAAATGTAAGCTTTCTTACATAAGGGGCTTTCAAAGTATTCGTTCCACCGGGGATAGGGTAAAATGGAGGTAATGTGGAAAGGGTGAGAAGATGAGAATAGGGATCATTGCCATAATGATCATCCTGTCCGGGTGTTCCGGTGTTACGAATACGGAGGAGAAAGGTAGCACCATAGCGAACCGGAATTTTGAAGAAATCAAAGATGCGGCCGAAGGTACGGAGGTAAGACTGTTCATGTGGGGTGGCGATGACGGCATCAATACTTACATCGATGAATGGGTCGCCCCACGTCTTCAGGAGAAGTTCGGTATCAGTCTTACGAGAACACCGATGGCCACCGCAGATATTTTACAGAAACTGAGAACGGAACGTGAGGCTGGAAAGAAAGAAGGGACGGTGGATCTTCTGTGGCTGAACGGCGAGAATTTTCGTAACGCCAAAAACAATGAGCTGCTTTACGGAGCATTTACGGAAAAACTGCCCAATTTCAATGAATACTATGACCGGGACGAATATTCCCACGACTTCGGAACGGCTACAGAAGGGATGGAGGCCCCTTGGGGGAGAGTCCAATTCGCTCTGCAGTACGATAGTGCGAAAGTGGATGACCCGCCGAGAACCTATAAAGAGTTGAGCGAATGGGTGAAAGAAAATCCGGGAGAATTTACATACCCTCACCCTTCCGAATTCACCGGCAACGCATTTTTGAGGCAGATGATGCTTTCAGGGACCGAGAACCCCGAAGCTTTAGCGGAAGATTCTTTCAGCCCGAACGCTGCAGAGACAGCCGCAGATGGAATGTGGAAAAAGTTGAGAGAATGGGAGCCTGCTCTGTACAGGAAGGGAGAATATTACCCTGCCTCGTTAAGTGAGCTGGATCGTCTGTATAGCGAAGGGAAAGTATCTATGACGTTAGGGTACAACGAAGCGAGAAGTGAACATCTCATAAATGATGGAGTCTTCCCCGAATCCACCGATACCTACGTGATGGACTCCGGATCGCTTGGCAACACACACTTCCTCTCTATTCCTTATAACAGTACAAATGTGCCGGGAGCTGTAACGGCTATCAATTTCCTCCTCTCCCCGGAGGCGCAGCTGCAGAAAATGAAGCCTTCTTCATGGGGAGATAATACAACCATCGATACGGATAAGCTTCCCGAAGAGACGAAACAGCGATTTGAAGAACTCGACCGGGGGGGAACAGTGCCGGATGCAGAGAAACTGGAGGAAACGTATCTGCCTGAACTGGATACGGAATATGTCGAATGGATTACGGAGACGTGGGAAGATGAAGTTGTCCGCTAGAATAAAGCCGTGGTTGCTGCTGACCCCTGCTCTTCTGTTTCTGCTCCTTCCATTGTACGGACTATGGTCTGCCTTCCGGTTGAGTGTTTATCCGGATGGGAAGCTGACCGGTCAAGTTTATGTCCGTCTGTTTTCACACTCCGATTTTCTTCTCTCTTTTTTGTACAGTTTATGGATAGCGGCAGCTTCGACCTTCCTCTCTCTGCTTATCGGATGGTTCTTCACGAGAGCATTCGTTCCGATGCTTGAACGTACCGGAGGCAGACTGACGGTATGGCTGCCGATGGTTTTCCCTCATTTTGTGTGGGCCTACCTGGTTCTTCTTCTTTTTCAGGAAGGGGGTCTCGTCAGCGGTTTACTGCCCGGGAACCGGGCATACGCTAATGACCCGGAAGGTGTCGGAATTATTCTTACGTATATGGGAAAGGAAATTCCGTTCGTCATTTTGATGCTGTTGCCTGTTTACCTGACCAGAAATCGTTTGTATGACGATTTAACGGAAACACTCGGCGGATGCTGGATTTCTAAAATACGCGATGCAGAGCTTCCGTTTGTCACTCCGGTTCTTATTGAAACGGGAATCATCATTTTTGCTTTCACGTTCAGTGCTTATGAAGTCCCCGCGCTTGTGGGAGCTACTTTCCCGGAGATGCTTTCTATTCTTACCTTCGACTGGTTCTACTCTGGCGACTGGAGTGAGCGGCCGCTCGCTTTTGCAGCGATGGTATTTTTGACGACAGTAATAGGGTTGATCTCCTTACTATTGTTTCATTTCATAAACAAAATGCGCCGAAATATTACTGAGGGACTGTGAAAGTATGAAGAAAATCTTATTCTGGGTCATCGCTATGTTATTTATAATTTCCCCTGTAGGGATTTTGGTTCTCCAGAGTTTTACATCACCCGGAAGCTGGACGGCATTTTCCCTGTATGGCTGGAGAGGGCTGTTTGAAACAACAAGGCTCCTGGAAGCTACAGGCACTTCTCTGACAATCGGCTTTTTCGTGACGGTAATTAATATTGGTGTAGGAATGAGCGCCGGTAAGGCACTGGCGTTATATACATTTCACGGAAAAACGGCGGTGGACACCTTGTTCGTGATGCCTCTGCTCGTACCGATCCTTGCCATCACTTTCGGGGTTCACATCGCTATGATACGGATCGGGCTGGCTGACACAGGCCTCGGAGTAATTCTCATTCACCTGGTTCCGACGGTCCCCTATAGCATCAGGATTTTCCGGAATGGCTATGTGAGTCTCGGAAGAAGGATGCAGGAACAGGCGGAAACACTCGGTGCATCTGCCGGAAGAACATTCTTCGATATTGAACTACCGCTCCTAAAACCCTCCGTGCAGAGCGTAATATTTCTCACCTTTGTCATCAGTCTGAGTCAGTATGTTATTACTTCGATTATCGGGGGCGGTACTGTGGTAACTCTTGCGATGGTTTATTTTCCTTTTCTGGATTCTGCCGATACTACGCTGATTGCGGCATTTTCTATCTGGTTCGCCGTCCTCCCCCTTCTTTTTTATATAACTGCAGGCGCAGTTTTTCGATTGTTACCGTACCGTAGAAAATCCGGGAGGAGGGAACTGTTTTGAATAAAATGATAGAAGTACGTGATGCAACGAAACATTTCGGTGTCGGAGAAGTTCTGAAAGACGTTTCGTTTTCAGTGAACGAAGGAGAGATATTCAGTGTCGTAGGACCTTCCGGAGGAGGGAAGACCACTCTACTCCGCTGTCTCGCGGGTCTGGAAACTTTTTCTGCCGGAGAGATGTCCATTGACGGAGACGATATGACTCATAAGAAAGCGAACGAACGGCCGGTCAGTCTCGTTTTTCAGGAGCCTCTTCTTTTTCCTCATATGACAATAAGGGAAAACGTAGGTTACGGACTTAAATTTCTGGATATAAGCAAAAAAGAAAAAAGTAAGCGCATCGATGATTTTCTTAGTATCGCGGGACTTCCCGAATATGAAAATAGATATCCACGTGAGCTCTCCGGAGGTCAGAAGCAGCGGGTCGCCCTGGCCAGAGGTCTTATTCTATCTCCTAAACTGCTACTTCTTGACGAACCGTTTTCGAGTCTCGATCGGAAATTGCGGGAAGAAATGAGGCGATGGGTGAGAAGGTTGTTGAAAGAAAAAAACATTACAGCCGTATTTGTCACACACGACCAGGACGATGCGATGCAGGTAGGGGACGTCATCGGGGTTTTTCGGGAGGGGACGTTCGAACAGATCGGCTCTCCCGAAAAAGTGTATGAAAACCCGCAAACTTCTGAAGTAGCCAGATTCTTCGGTGATGCATGGGTCATTGACGAAATGAGATTCATCCCGAAGCGGAACCTCAGCATTGAGCGCATAGAAATAGAGGAGAAAGTTCAGTGGAGAGGGGTCATCGAAGGTGTACGCTTTGTAAAAGGGTACCGTTTCATGGAAGTTCTCCTCGATGATGAGGAGGAACATATTATGTTTCCTGCTCCTGAGGATTTCCATACAGGAGAGAACGTATATGTAAGTACAGACGCCTCAAATATCCGAACGTTCCAGCAGAACCGGGAGAAAAGATGAAGCGGAAATTACGCACGGCCGTTGTGGTGTTGCTTTTCGTCTGTTTATTTTTGTGGGTGAACAGTCGCTGGCAAATAGGGCCTTCGGAGATTAAGGAATTCGTTATTTCTTTTGGGTGGGCTGCTCCTTTTTTGTTCATTCTTCTTTATATTTTGACTCCCTTCGTTTTCTTTCCCGCTTCCATACTCTCGCTCAGTGCAGGGATCACTTACGGGGTATGGCCGGGTGTGCTGTTTATCTGGTTGGGGGCAACGGGAGCAGCTGCTGCCGGGTATCTTGTCGGGAAGGTCCTTGGTGAGAGACTGGCCAGTCTCAGACATATTGAATTGACGGCACGTCTTCAGATTATCGTCAGAAAACAGGGGTTTTTATTCGTGCTTGTTCTGAGACTTGTCCCTTTGATAGGGTTCGGAATGCTGAGTTATCTGTCGGGGTGGTTCAACATTCGTTTTCGTTCTTATTTGAGTGCGACAATGATAGGAATCATCCCGGGGACGTTTATGTATGTTACAGTCGGCGCAAGTCTTCTGAGCGGGGATCCTGTGCTGATGGGTATGGTGGCAGGCAGTGCTCTCATTTTAATGATCGTTATATATTTTTTAAGAAACAAAGTACGGCGCTGGGCAGGTTTGCCCGACGGGAAAGAGAGGGACGAAGATGCTTGATACTCACGCAAGGAAGTACGCAGAACCTTTCATTGAGCATTCAGCCGACTGGTTCCTGAGAAAAGGAAGAACGGCTGATCAAATAACCGTCCTTGCCTTCCTTACAGGTATAGGTGCTGCTGTCTGGTACATAGCCGGTGCCCCGTGGGCAGCAGTGCTGTTTTTATGGCTTTCGGGTTTTCTGGATGCCGTCGATGGCACAATGGCACGGCGGACATCGACTTCCCCTTTTGGAACGGTGCTGGATGTAACATTCGACCGTATTGTTGAAATAGGAATCATTCTGGCTATCGCTTATGTGCACCCGGAAGTGCTGTGGCCGCTCCTGCTTCTCAGTGTCTCCATCATTTTTTCCATGACGGTGTTTCTCACAGTCGGGACTGTGTCGGAAAAGCAGGGGATGAAGTCGTTTTATTATCAGGCAGGGGTAGCGGAGCGAACGGAAGGATTCGTGTTGTTCAGCCTTATGATTCTTCTGCCGCAGTGGATTTTATTTATTACACTTCTCTACTTTGCAGTGGAGACCTTTACTGGAATGCAGCGTCTCTTCGAAGCAAAAAGAATATTGCGGTAGCAGAAAAATTTAAAGGAAGGAGGGGATATCTATGTATGACATTATAATTATCGGTGGTGGCGCAGGCGGTCTTACTGTGGCCTCAGGAGCAGCCTCTCTTGGTGCAAAAACGGCTCTTATCGAGAAAAGAGAATCACTCGGCGGTGACTGTCTGCACTATGGCTGTGTGCCCTCCAAAGCTCTGATAGAAGCAGCGAACGAAATTCATACAGCACGTAATAGTTCCTATGCGGGAATTGATGCTTCGGGAGAAGTGGATCTTGGAAAAATAATGGAGAGAGTGAATCGCTCTGTGGAGACGATTCAGGAATCGGACAGCAAAGAACGGTTCGAGACGATGGGGGTGGATGTTTACAAAGGAGCACCCGAATTCCTCGGAGACAGGAAACTTAAAGTGGAGGGTGATATCCTGGAAGCCAAAAAAATCGTTATTGCTACAGGTTCTTCAGTCAACAAACCTCCTATAGAAGGCCTGGATGCCGCAGATTACTGGACGAATGAAACAGTATTCCAGCAGACCGAACTACCTCGTTCCCTGACTTTCATAGGTGCCGGTCCCGTCGGTCTTGAAATCGCTCAGGCTTTTGCACGTCTCGGTTGTGACGTTACTGTGCTGGAAGGTGGAAACACCATTTTGAAAAAGGAGGATCCTTCCATAAGAGATAAAGCTATGGAGATTCTTTCCCGGGAAATAACGTTTATTACGGAAGCGCGTGTAGAAAAGGTGAGCGACGGCGGAAAGAAAGTCTATTACACGAAAAACGGAAAAGAACAGTCACTGGAGACAGATAAACTCTTCCTCGCTGCAGGCAGAAAGCCGAATACGGAAGGGATGAATTTGACGGAGACCGGAGTGGTTCTCGACGATAAGGGGTTTGTTCACGTGGATGACACGATGAGGACCGCGAACCCCCACGTGTTTGCTATCGGTGATGTAACCGGCCATATGCCTTTTACACACGTAGCCGGCGAACATGGAAAGCTGGTGGTGCAGAACGCTCTTTATTCTTTGAAAAGGAAAATGTCTTACGAAACGATTCCCTGGAATACGTACACGACCCCGGAAATTTTCCATCTGGGTAAAACCAGGGAAGAAGTGGAGGAAGCATATGTATACGAAACCCGTCTCAATGAAGTGGACCGGTTTGTAGCGGAGCATGCGACCGAAGGGTTCGTAAAAATTATAACTGATCGGAAGGGGAAAATTATCGGAGCCCACGCCATCGGTAAGGGAGCCGGAGACTGGATGCAGCCGGTCGTCGCCGTCATGAACAGAGGGGGACACATCAAAGAGCTCTCCGACATGGTTTACCCGTATCCGAACCACCCGGCCGCTCTGGAGGCCGTCTCTGGTCAATACTGGAGACTAAAGTTATTTTCGGGCATAGCCCCCGTACTGTCCCGCAGGTATCTGAAGTGGTTCCTATGAAGAAGCTGCTGCTTATCGGAGGAGGCCACGCCCACGTATATATTCTAAAGGCACTTCAAAAAGAGAACCCCGGTTTCGAGGTGACGATGATTTCCCCTTCCGAGCATCAATACTACTCGGGAATGTTTTCCGGTTATACGGAAGGGATCTATCCAGCTTCAGAAATCACAATCAACCTCGAGGAATTATCTATCAAAGCCGGTGCTTCCTTTATAAAAGGAAAGGTAGCAGAGGTGGATCCTGTGAAAAAGGAAGTCGTTCTCGACGAGTGCGGCTATCCATTTGATCTCATTTCTTTCGATGTCGGTTCCCGGGTAAAACAGATACCGGAACCTACAGAAAAAGTGTATTCGGTAAAACCGAACTACGTGTTTACTGAAAATATTGATGAACTGAAGGGTTCTCCTGCACCTGTAGTGGTCGGGGGAGGCGCAGCAGGGGTGGAGCTCTCACTCTCCATGCTCGCATGGAGAAAAAATCATCAGCCACATCAGCGGGTCACACTTATCGACTCCGGAAATCTGCTGGAGGAATTCGGTTCGAAAACGTCCCGGCGGACAGAAAAGCTGGCCCGGAGAAAAGGGCTTTCCATCATTACGGGGGAGCGTGTGGAAGGAATAGAAAGAGAGTTTCTCCGGACGGACAGCGGACGTCACGTCCATCATTCGGGTGTGCTGTGGCTTTCAGGGGCAGAAGCACCTCCTTTGTTTGAACAATCGAATTTGAAGGTGGACGCGAAAGGATTTCTTTTCGTGGATAAATATTTAAAAAACCCCGAATACCCTTACATTTACGGAGCCGGGGACTGCGTTACTATAGAAGAGGAAGAAGTTCCGAAAAACGGGGTGTTTGCGATAAAAGAAGCTCCTGTATTGTGGGAGAACCTCAAACGTCATGCCGGAAACGAAGAACTTCTTGCTTTTCGACCGCCGAAAAAGTATATGGCAATCCTGTCTACTGGAAATCGTCAGGGTCTGCTGACCTATGGCAATGTGATGATACACGGGAAGTGGTGCTTTACACTGAAACATTTCATTGATTCCCGATTTATGAAAAAATACAACACGTAAAAACTCTGCTCCACTTTGGTTATAAGTGGAGCAGAGTTTTTTAGTCAGGTCTGATTTTCCCGACTTAGTATTGTATATTTCCTATGGTTGATACAAGTAAGGTGAGAATCCACATCTCTGTCAGGTAGTTCCTCCATGATACTGAGGTCGACGACGACAGAATTTGTACATCCGGAAGGGATTACTTTACCCTTCCAGGTTTCATTGCCCCGTTCAAATGCGACAATATCCCCCGGAACGGCTTTATCTATTTCTTCTATTGGTAAATCCTGTTTCTGCACAAATGTCCCCCTGCCTTCCTACATATGATTACAGTCAGTATACCACGGATTTTGGAATATTAAACGTCAGCGGGTGCCATAAAAGGCGAGGGCAAGCCTGTTTTCAATGAGAGACCAGGCTTCTTCGGCCTTTTGTTCCGGACCGAGATGCGTAAAAGCATGATAGCAATCTTCGAACTCATGCAGATTTACCATAACCCCGGCCTGAGATAAATTGGTGGCGTATCTTTTTCCTTCAGGGTTGAAAGCATCATATTCAGGAATAAGAATAAGCGCCGGAGGGAGGCCTTCAAGATTACGGGCGTACACGGGTGAAGCGAGAGGGTTTCCCATTTCTCCGGGATCCGGAATGTAGGATTCGTTCAGAAAATGAGCAGCCTGCGGAAATTTGGCGCGGTTCTTATCCGGTTCCGGTTTGTCCGCATGGGACGTGACGAAATCGAGCATCGGATAGGCGAGCATCTGCAGCACCGGTTGTTCCTCTTCCTTTTCTTTCAGATAGAGACATAGAGCTGCTGCGAGGTTACCGCCCGAACTCTGTCCTCCTACCGCAAATCGATCGGCATCCAGAAACAAGGAAGGGGCATATCTCTTTAGCCAGTGCCAGATCTCATAAATTTGTTCGAGTGGTAATGGAAAAGGGTGTTCCGGAGCTTTCGGATAGTTGATGTTCACGACAGCACAGTGGGAATGGTTGGCTATATGCCGGCAATAGGCGTCATCCATGTCTTTGTCGCTCATGATGAATGCACCGCCGTGCAGGTTTATGTACACAGGAAGCGGGTCGTACTCATGTATGGCCGGATAGTAGATAGAGATCTCCGAGGCTGTTATTTCAGTATCGATGAGAAAATCTTTGCGGTCACCGACTTCTTCAGAGGGTACCATCGTCTGTTTTCTTTCTTTGTTCGGAAAAAGTCGCATAGTCGTGGCTACGGCTTTCTTCATCATCTTCATCCCGCCTTTTTTGTCTGTATTCTTTTTACCTTACCCTGATTTCTTCAGTCGTAAGCATATATACATCAATTAAAGGGAAGGAGAAAGGTAAGATTGCATCGGAACAGGAGGGTGTTTATGTTTTGGATGATTGCAGCAATGCTCACGACAGCGGGACTGTTCAGACACCGGGTCTCTTTTCCTGAACGTCAGAAACAGGGGAAGAAGAATTTCACTGCTATAATACCTGCCCGGGATGAGGAACATAACCTGAAAAGATTATTGCCGACTCTGCCGGATCAGGGAGAAGTGATAGTAGTTGATGACGGATCGACGGATAATACGTCATTGATTGCCGAACAGTCGGGTGCGAAGGTTATACGCGCTCCTGAACTCCCTGAAGGCTGGATGGGCAAATCATGGGCCTGTCATAACGGTGCAAAGGAAGCTTCAGGTGACACGCTGATCTTTCTTGATGCTGATACGTGGCTCGAGAAGGGAGGGATGGAGAAAATTACGGGATTTGTGGAAGAGAAGCAGGCGTTGCTTACCGTTCACCCCTATCACGTAATGAAGTCCTTCCCCGAGAAACTCTCGGCCGTTTTTCATTCCGTAGTCTATGCTTCTACAGGAATTACAAAAATCGGGCGCAGAAAGACAGGAGTGCAGGGCGGGTTCGGTCCCTGCCTTGCGCTCCCGGCCGCCATGTATCATCAGCTGGGAGGGCATGAGGCAATAAAAGGGGAGGTCACCGAGCATCTCGCTTTTTCACGGAGAGCCAAAAGACTGGGGGCTCCGGTTCACGCTTATAGTGGAAAAGGGGTTCTGTCAATGCGTATGTATCAGGCAGATATGAAAGAAGTGGCAGCCGGATGGTCCAAAAGCTTCGCTTCAGGGGCAGCTTCCGCTTCTTTACGGATGACAGTGTGGAACGCTGTGTGGATTTCTTCTGTCGTTTCTTTCCTTACAAGAATGAAAAAAACAGGACCTGTTTCTGTAATCGGCTATTCCTTTGTGACAGGATGGATGTACCGTTTCTGGAGGGATATTGGGAACTTCCGTTTTCGGGATGCTCTGATTTTTCCGGTTCATTTCCTGTTTTTCATCAGTCTGTTTACCTGCTCGGTCATACGCACGTTTTTCCTTCGCAGCTCCACCTGGAAAGGAAGAGTAATAAGTTGAGCCGGAAACAGGCGTTGAAACTTTTTAAGTTACTCTTCGTATGTATTTCTTAAAGTGGGAAAGGCGGAGTTCATATGACAAACACAGAAAGACTTGTTGAGAAGATGAGAAGGTTCATTCGTGCCTCCGGCCGTTTCTTTGCCGAGCTCGTATTGTCGATTCCGGAGCTGATTCTCGTCTTTATCCGGGGGATGGTACTAACAGGGAAATGGCTGATTCAAGGGGTCCGGTACTTATTGGAAGCATTATAAAAAGGTGCGTCTCGAACCGGGAAATGAAGGAGGGAAAAAAATTATGGAAGGAAAGAAGTTTTATATGTGGATTGGAGTGATCGCCTACATATCCTGGCCACTCTATTTTCTGATGGATCAGTCAGGGCACTATAATCGTGCAGATGTTGTTGAAGCTATGGGTCTTGCGACGTCTATGCTTCTGGTCTATGCAGTGACATTATTCGTATACTTCAGGAAAACGTAGCTTTATTTAACAGGCAGTGGGAAGGAACTGACTATTCCTTGGCACTGCCTGTTTTTTTGTTTGAACAGTGATCGGGACAGAAGAAATAAAGGGAATCGGGAAGAAAAATGTCGGCTTCCGTGATAAAATGAAGGACAGATAGATATGTTGTGAATACTATAGACGACAGAAGCCGGAAAGTGCTTCTGCCGGCTCCTCTGTACTATGCAAGTACGGAAAAAGACTTTCATGGAAAGAAGGAAATATATACGTGAGTAAAAAAGAGAAAAAGCATTTATCATTCCGTCTGAACATTATATTTCTAGTTGTCTTTATACTGTTTGCCGTTCTCATCCTGCAGCTCGGTGTTATACAGATTCTCAGTGGGGAGTCGGCACAGGATCAGATCGATCGCACGGAAAACGTAACCACCAATACCCCGGTGCCACGAGGGGAGATGTACGACAGAAACGGGGAAATTGTAGTCGAGAACGATTCCAAATATTCGATTACATATACTCCGCCAAAAGGGGTTCAGGGAGAGGACAAACTGAAACTGGCAAAAAAATTAAGCGAATATATCGAGCTTGATACTAAAGGAATTCGTCTCAGAGATAAAAAAGAATATTTTTTCCTGAAAAATCCGGACGTGGTTAAAGAGCGGATAGAGGACAAGGATATGGAAAATCTCGACTCGGGTGAGGTATATCAGGCTCAGCTGGCAGCCGTCACGGAAGAGGATGTGGATGGTTATAAGGGGGAAACCCTGCAGGTGATAGCCATCAATAAAGAACTGAATAAAGCGTATGCCCTCGCACCACATGTCGTGAAAGATGAAAACATATCAGAAAAAGAATACTCCCGGGTGGCAGAGCATCTCCCGTCACTCCCGGGTATCAACGTGGCTTCGGACTGGGAACGCCGTTACCCGAACGGGGAAGTGTTCAAAAGCTACCTTGGAAACATTTCCACCCGTGAACAGGGTGTCCCCCGCGAAAAACTGGAAAAATTCCTCGCTCTCGGGTACAGCCGTAATGACCGCGTAGGTACAAGCGGACTTGAACAGCAGTATGAAGAAGTACTGCGGGGAGTGAAAGAAAAAGTAAGACATACGACGGACCGGAATAATAATGTCGTAGATACCGAAGTGATCCGCGAAGGAAAGAGCGGGAAAGATCTTGTGCTTTCTATCGATATGGAATACCAGAAGCGTGTAAATGAAATCGTGAAAGAAGAGCTTGCGAAAGCTGTACCAGGTAATTCTTATCTGGAAAATGCCGTAGCTGTAGTATCGAAACCGGACACAGGGGAGATTTTAGCGGTTTCGGGCCAGTCCGTTAATAAAAACCCTTCCGGAGACGAAGAGAAATTCACGGATTCTTCCCATCAGGGCGTCTATAATGCTTATCTTCCCGGTTCAGTAGTGAAGGGAGCCACAGTGCTTACAGGTCTCGAAGAAGGCGTCATCGATCCGGGCACGACGATCCGGGACCGGCCGCTCGAATTCCCTGATTCCGAAGATATGGGCTCGTACTCAAAACTCGGTAACGTGAATGATCTTGAGGCTCTGCAGCGTTCATCCAACGTCTATATGTATAACATCGCTATGCGCCTTGGAGACTATTACTATAAGCCGAACCAGCCGTTAAGGATGGATGAGGAGAAAGCGAACCGGCTGATCCGATACAATTTCCATCAGTTCGGACTCGGTGTTCCTACCGGCATAGATTTTCCTTATGAAGCGACGGGTCTTGAAGGCAGCGATCCTACAGGGTCGGATGTAATGCGTTCAGCGATCGGACAGTACAGCAGTTATACTGCGATGCAGTTGAATCAGTATGTCTCTACAATAGCTAACGGAGGATACCGCATGCAGCCGCGTTTCGTCACTTCCATCCACGAACCGGCAAGCTCCGGTAAAGAACTCGGGGATATCTACAAAGATTTCTCGCCAAATGTAAAAAACAGTCTCCACATGGATGAGGAGTACATTGAAAGAGTCCAGAAAGGGTTCAAAATGGTTACGCAGACTCCCGGAGGTACCGCTTCGAGCGTTTTTAACAGCGACCGTTACAGACAGTATGACATCTCCGGTAAGACGGGTACTGCGGAGACAGACAAGTACCTGGAAAATTCCTCCGGGGACGGCACCCGCCGGGTGGAACTTACGAACAAAGCCTTCGTAGGGTACGCTCCCTCCGAGAATCCGGAAATCGCTTTTTCGGTCATCGTACCTAACCTTGATTCCGGGGCAGATGTATCCCCGAACTATCACATCGGTGCCCGCGTGGCCGAAGCGTATTTTCAGCTCAAGGAGGAACGGGCCGAGAAGAAAGAAAAGAAGGAGAAAGAACAGAAAGATGAGTCCAATGATAATATTGAGAACGAATGAACTATCTCAGGCAACTGTGTCGACACGAAGAAAAACCGGACCTCCAGTCCGGTCAGCTTGTAGAGAAACCCCGTGTTTTTCTGCAAGCTTTTTTTGTGCAGTTCGTGCGGGCGAATACCACTCGCTTTCCGCGGACGAACGCCCGAGCCTCCCTCGTGAAAACCCACACTGCGGGGTCTCGGGTCGCCCGTTTTTCCGCAGGAGTCTCCTGGTATTCGCCCTCCCCTCACCGAAAAAGACTCTCCTTCACCTATCTCACCCTGGATAGGTGGAGGGCAATCTTTTTCATGTTTTGGCAGGCCGCCGTCAGTAACGCTTGTTCGCGTACATTCTCTTTTCCGCGCAAGCGACAATAACGCAGCCCGTGCAGTTCTTTTGAATCTGCGAAGCTACGTTCAACTTTCTCTTTTCTCATGCGATAGATCCACTTGCCTTCATTAGAAAGCCGGTTCAACCGAACCTTCTCCTTCGAGCTTTCCCATACATGGCGAGTGATTGTTTTTTGATACTTCTTATTTTGGGTACACTTCGCTAGAAGAGGGCAATCTGCACAATTTTCAGGGTTTGATTTGTAATGCCGATACCCCTCACGATCGGTGGTCGAATAGCTTAAAACTTCACCCTGGGGGCACACATATTCATCCCGCTCTTCATCATATGCATATTTCCATTTCGGAAGAAGCCCTTTCTTTGACTGGTACCTTCGATGAGCAATAACTCCAAATATTCCTCTTTCCATTATAAGCCCATGACATATAGGGTTCGTCAGATAGCCGGCATCTAGACCTACAGCTTCCACCTCAAAGCCAAATCGTTCGATTTGGCGATCCAAACGTTGTAAGTAAGGTCTGGAATCATGAATATTTCCTGGCGTTACATGAACATCAGTAATGATGTTATGCTTTAAATCTGTGGTACGGTGATCAAGATAAAAGAAGCCTTCCGGCTTATTCTCCCGGTAAAGATAACCACTCTCGCTATCCGTGTCGCTAACCTTAATTTCCTTTGTCTTTTTTACCCCCTCCTTTTCCTTCAGAGGCTTTTTTTCATGATCTTCACGATCTTTTCTTACGGCTTCTTCCAAATCTTCGAGGTAGTCTACCGTTTCTACTTCAACTTCTTGTTTTGAGAATTTCTTCTTATTAGCGTTGGCTTTCAAGTGCGTGGAATCTGTGAATAATACACGGCCGGAGACCATACGGTGGTTCATCGCTTGGAGCACGATTTCATCAAAAACTTCTTGAAAGATATCCGTGTCTTTGAAACGAGTGCGGCGGTTCCAACTAATAGTGGAATGATGGGGGACTTTGTCTGTAAGATTCAACCCTAAGAACCAACGATAAGCAACATTCGTTTGAATTTGTCGCTCCAATTCGCGTTCGGAACGAACGCCATAAATATAACCAATGAACATCATTTTGAATAAAACAAGAGGATCCAAAGAGGGACGGCCATTATCTTCTGAATAGTAAGGACGGACTTTTTCAGGAATGAAAGAAAAATCTATGTATTGGTCAATTTTGCGTAGGAGATGATCTTCAGGGACAAGCTCTTCAATGGTAACCATTTCGATTTCATTTTGTCGTTCAGTTTTAGATTGAAACATCCAATCACCTTTCGTTGATAAGTTACAGCTATTATAACAAATTAACGCGGTGATCTATTAAAAAAACAGAAAAAATAAAAGCTGCCGAGACTTTCTCGACAGCCTGACCGGACCTCCAGTCCGGTTTTTTATTTTTAGCGGTGAGCAGAAAGAATTACGTTCCGTTCTACTCGTATCTTTTTTTCCTTCCTTTCAGAGAAGCCGGATCAGATTGAAGGTAAGGAAAGAGTCGAAAAAACTCCCCGCTCAAACTATGCGGGGAGTTCTTATATCTTTCTCCTTCTTATGAGTAACCAGCCTATGCTTATTGCTGCAGAAACGATGGAAAGGATAATCAGCAGATTGAAGTAAGGGGGGCGATAAGTGAATTCAACCATCTCATCTCCCGGTTTGACAGCAGTCCCGGTCATGGCGTAATTGGCCTGGACGGTTTCTCTTTTTTCTCCGTCCACTTTTACGGCCCACCCTTCCTCGTAAGGGACGGGGATGGAAAGATAGCCTTTTTCTTCCATGTCCAGGGAGTCTATAGTAATATGGTTATCATCTATTTCGACATTCCCGACCTTCTCTTTTTCTGCAGCTTTTTCCAGTTTCTGATAATCTTCAGCGTATACTCCTATATCTTTAAGAGTATATTCTCCTTTGCGCATGCGGATCGATATTTCTTTTTCTTTTGGCACACGGATGGTGATATCGTTCACGCCCGTTTTGTAGATGGAGTCCTCCGATTTGCGAGAGGTCCGGAAGTCGTTCACATAAAGGGCGAACCACGGCGCTTCTTCATCGTTGTTAAGAAGATAAAAAGAAACGTAAACGTCTTCTGCATCGGAATTCATGACGGAATCCGGTAGAGTTAAATCGATACCGCCTTCTTTTTCCTTAACGTGGAGTGTGTCGTTGCTGTAAGTGGCCCCGGAGGCGGTGATTTCCGTACTCTCGATATAATTGTTACGGACAGGAGGGGAGGAGGCAGTGCTGTCTGCTCCCTCTATTACCATGCCATCGATCATCGCTGCTTCACGCGCAAGAGGGTGACTTTCCTCGAGATCCTCTTCACTGTAAATAGTACCGGAGGTCTGTACGAATGGAAGGCTGTTCGTGTTTTTGTAAATAATGTAGTTGTCGCTCTCGGAAGCAGGCTTGAATCCATAAGGAACGTTTTTTACACTATCTTTTTCGTACATAAAATAGTCACCCTGCCACAGACTGTGCAGGTTCGCCCGGTCCCCGAAGCCGGCATAGCGGCTCACGCTTTCTTTTTTCATATCAATTTCCAAATCATGATAATAGTAATTCAGTAAATTCCCGTTCAAAATGCTTGAATATGCACTCGTCCCGTAAAAATCCTGGATAAGCGGTGTGTTGTACCTGCCGTCTGCCATCCAGCTTATTCGGGAGAAACCGGCGTCTTTCATCGTCCTTTCAATCAATTCCCGCTGTTCTTTCCCTCTGTAGTCTTCGCTCGTAATATAATCTTTTGAGCTCTTGTACACTTCTCCGCCTGTGTATAGTTTGTCCCATTGATACATATTCATGGAAAGAAGCTGAAATGTAATCGTACCGATAATGAGAAAAAAGAACCCTTTTTTTCCATATCGGGTCGTTGCGAGAGCTGCAAGTACAGTAAACCCTGCCCACGTCAGGAAAAGAAGTGCCCATTCATCCGACCAGGCAAGCCCGTGATCCGTTAGGAGGAAGAGCACGTATAATACAACTGTAAATGCTCCACCTGTAAGAAGTTTCTTACCTTTGATGTGCCGTAGTTCGGGTAGGCCGCTGGCTATCGCCCCGCCGATTGCAAATGCGGCCAGATATTCATAGCGGTGCTGCGGAGCAGAGAGGCCGTTGAAGAAGCTGGCTGCATACGGAATGTAGTGAAGGACAATTATAATGAGACCCAATACCGCAAAGAACCGGAAATTTTTATTTTTATAAAGGGGCCTTAATACGAGCATTAGAACAAATAACGCAGGCACCATTAAATACAGGCTGTCATACAGAATGTTCGTAGTACTCTCAATCAGCGGTATTTCATCGGTATAGGGAGGACGCACGTTCTGAAGAAAACTCCTCACTGCCGGAACGAAACCTGCAGCGCCTATGCAGAATCCGAGTAACACAGCTATTATGTAGACTTTGATCTGGCTGAATTTCGGCATCTCCTTTTTACGAAGAGGAAGCAGCCATCTGAGAAGAATGTAAATGACTATAAAGAACCCGTTGATATAAGCGAAATAGAAATTGTCGAAAAAGGAGACAGCTGTCGCAGCGATCAGCCAGCCGGGCCGGTTTTCCCTGATGACTTTCTCGGCCCCCAGTATAAGCAGAGGGAGCCAGAGGAAAGCATCGCCGAAAAACTCCCAGTATGTGACGTGCTGAAAATACTTCGCGGCAGTGGCAAAAAAAACAGCTCCCACGAAGGAAGGAACCAGTTTGCTCGTGAAGTAACGAAATACAAAAGTGGTGGATATTATAACGAAGCTCATTCTGATTACACTTAAAAAGACCGCACTCTGAGCCCAGAACAAAACATCCGGTTCACTGATGACGGAAAATGTTTCCAAAAGGAATACAACAGCCACGGTTAAATAGAAGAAAAGATTCACGCTGAAATAATAAGCGAGCTGGCTGTATACATCTCCTCCCAGACCGAATTGATAGGAGTAGAAGAAATCCCCGCCGGTGAACTGTTCGTAAAGCATCTGTTTAAAAGGGACCATCTGTGACAGGCCGTCATTCGGTCCTACCATGTAGTGGCCTTCACTCCACTGATATAAAAAGAATCCGTGAGCCAGTGCCGAAATTACAAGACTGAAGGTTACTAACGTGATCAGCTGTTTTTTTGTCATGCTTACCTTTGACCTACCTTTTTAAAATTTTCCCGGTTATTACGAATGTGATCGGCACTGTAAAGAACACAGCAGCCAGAGGTGCGATGTTTCCATTCCAACCGAACAGGTCGACAAATACGAAAACAAGAAGTGAAGAGACCGACATGTTAACGAACTGAGTGAAAGGAAACAGTAAAAACTTTGAAATGGTCGGCTTTACTCCATATGTAAAATACACATTCAGGAAGAACGAAATTACCATACTGATGAAAAAAGCGAGTATGTGGGAGATTAAATAATAAAACTCCAGTACGTTATAGAATAGCAGATAAAATATATAGTAGTTCGCTGTATTCAGCCCGCCCACGAGAACGAAGCGGGTGAATTCATTATTCCATTTCTTCATAGGTCTCCCTTTCCGTGTTACTTTCCTTGACGAGATAGTGAGGACGTCTTTTCGTTTCCATATAGATTCTTCCGACATATTCCCCAATAACCCCGAGACTTATTAATTGTACTCCCCCGAGAAACAGGATGGAGGAGATAGTGGTGAAGTACCCGGGTACTTCCACCCCCCGTGAAAGGATGAGTCCGAACATGATCAGAATATAAACAAGGCTCAGACCCATGATGAAAAACCCTGCGTAAAATACGAGACGGAGAGGCCGCTGGTTAAAGGACAGCACTCCCTCTATACCGTATTCAAACAGGTCAACGAGGGACCAGGTGGAATTCCCTTCATCGCGCTGTACGTTATCGAATTTCACTACCTTTTTATCAAAACCGATCCAGGAAAACAACCCCTTGGAAAAACGGTTCCCTTCACTGAGGGCGAGAATGGCATCGACTGCCTGTCTGCCAAGCAGACGAAAATCTCCTTCGCCGTCGACCAGGTCCACCTGGGCCAGTTTATTGACCAGTTTATAGTAAAGGGAACTGAGAGAAGAACGTACTTTGGATTCTTTTACCCTGTTCCGCCTGGCGACGACCTGTTGAAAGCCTTCCTCAAATCCTTCCAGAAGTTCGGGGATAAGGGAAGGGGGGTGCTGAAGGTCGGCATCCATAATAATGACCGAACCTCCTTTAGCATGCTGAAGACCGGCAATAAGAGCAGGTTCTTTGCCGAAGTTACGGCTGAAGGAAAGGTATTTCACTTCCGGAAACTCTAATGCGAGCGTACGCACTCTCGCAAGTGTATCATCTTCACTGCCGTCATCGACGAATATTATTTCAAAATCATACCGAAGAGAACTAAATTCTTTTTTTAGTTCTTTGTGAATCCTGTTTATATTGTTTCCTTCGTTAAAAGCAGGAATGATAATTGAAACCGTTAATTCTTCCATGGTTACCCTCCGTCTGATGGCCTGATGCTATCCAGCTTCCCTGTCCCGGGAACTGTGAAACCCTGTTGTGAAAGGGAAATGAAGGTTCATAATTGTTTCAAAACTCTTCGTAGTCAGCAGGGTTCTGCCCGTTCAGTCTGCCATCTCTTCTTGTAAGTTCATTCATAATTCTCATTTCCGCTTCCTCCAGCGCAAAATCAAAGATGTTCATATTTTCACGCTGTCTTTCGGGGGAAGAGGATTTTGGTATGGGAAGCGTCCCCAACTGATAATGCCACCTTAGAATAATCTGGGACACACTTTTTTTGTGACGGGATGAAATGGATTGTATCGTCTCATTTCCCAGAATGTTGGTCACACGGGCGAGCGGGCTCCAGGACTGTGTCTGGATGCCTTTTTCTTTATGATAGGCAAGCTGATCCCTCTGATTGAAAAAAGGATGAAGTTCTATCTGGTTGATGGACGGAGTGACGTCCGTTTCCCGCATTAACTGCTCCAGGTGATCCGGAAGAAAATTGCAGACTCCGATGGATCGGACGAGCCCCCACTTCTTAGCGTCAATCAACGCCTGCCATGCTTCGGTAAATCTCCCCTGTTCCGGATTGGGCCAGTGGATCAGGTAGAGATCGTAGTACTCAAGACCGGTCCGGTAAAGAGATTCCTGAATGGAAGCGACAGCTTTATTGTACTCGTGATAACGGCCCGGAAGTTTGGATGTGATTCTGAGTTCGTCTCTTGGAACGCTGCTGCGGCGCACCGCTTCTCCTACCGTTCCTTCGTTTTCGTAATTATATGCAGTATCAATCAGGCGGTATCCCATGTCAATAGCGCTTTGGATGGAGACAGCTCCGTCATTCCCGTTCAGGCGGTATGTGCCGAACCCCAACGCCGGCATTGTCATACCATCCCGCAATGTAAGTTCTGGAATTGAATTATTCAACTAAAACCCCTCCTTGATTATTATATTCCTCCTGAAGAGAAGGCACAAACTACAAGGGAAGAGGAAACTTTCAAAAGCAACGTCGTTTTCCGGAGGCGTTTAAAGGGAAACAGGTAGAATGACTCTAAGATACGGAGGGATAGTGTGGAAAACGAAGCTAAAATGCTGCACCATTTTACAGATGTGAAAGAATTTGAAAATGAAGGATTGCAAAATAATGGTATCGATTTCCCTGAACTGGAACAGATGCTTAATGACTATATACTCACGCAACAGAAAGAGACGTTGTTCTTCAAGGAATGTGTGATACAGTTGAAGCAGCGCAGTGACGGAGATATTCGTACCGTAAAAATAACTTATCAGGATGACGATCTCAACAGTGATATACGATTATGGGGAGCGAAAAAAGAGGAAACGGGCGAAGTGCTTACAATGAGTGTGGATGCGGTGAATCTCGTAAGCGGGGAAGTTGTGTATGAACGGTCACTAATGTAGTGTGCGTTCACACAATGATTTCATTACAAAGGAAGGAGAATGAACATGAATGTAAAATTTCCAATCGGTGAATTGCAGGTGCCGGACCAGGTGACACTTGAAGATATCAGGACCTGGCTGAATGAAATCGAAACCTATACGGACAGACTGAGAGACACAGTGGACAATCTGAGTGAGGAGGAACTTTCGAAAACGTATCGCGAGGGAAGTTTCACCGTCCGTCAGCTCGTTCATCACATAGCGGATTCTCAGTTGAATATGTACCAGAGATTAAAACTTGCACTGACCGACGATGCTCCGACAGTACCGGGATTCGATCAGGAGAAGTGGCTGGAACTTGCGGACAATTCACTTCCTGTGGAGCCTTCCATAAGAATGCTTGAAGGGATGAACAAGCGAATCGTAGCTCTTGGCCACAGTCTCACAGAAGATCAGCTGCAGCGTTATTTCATACACGAAGATACCGGTAAAATTACGGTAGCTACCAAAGTTGCAAAACTTTCCTGGCACGAAGAGCATCACTTCGCCCATATTAAAATAGCTCTCGGTATGGAAGTGAAGTAACAGACCGTGGAGCCGGCCGATAATACGAGTAGAAACAACCTCCTTCTGCGCAACAATAGCTGCAGAAGGAGGTTGTTTAATGTCGTCGGCTATCCCGAATGCCGTAATTTGAATAACCTGTACGTAAATCCGAACCACGGCAGTCCTGTGAACACGAGCGGCACCGACAGGATGAAAAATAAAACGAGAAACACTTTATTCATAAACGGGGCTATAAAGCTGAAATCGCCAAAAGCCCCCGACAGTAATAAGACTTCTATTATAAGTAACGGAAGGGCAGCTTTTCCGGTGATCCGCTGTTGAGCTTCGTATTTATCGATTTCCGTCGTCTTGTCTGTATACAAAGGGGTTGTACCGGGGGCTGCAGTGAATAGATGAATGTAGTTTGACTGACTGGCGACGTGTTTCCAACCGCCTTCCCTGAAGTAAGTGAAATACTCTTCGTCCGGTTTGTTGCAATAGTCTATTGCATAAATTCGTTCCGCGGGGTCGTTTTTTTTCAGTTTATAACCGAGCAGAGAAAAGCCATCGACTTCCCATCCCTCGGCTGCATACCGCTCCAGTTTACGCATATCTTTTTCTTCCTCAAAAGCAAGTCCGCCTGAACTGACGTATTTTATATTTTTCATTCTGCATTCTCCCTTTCACTTAAATAATCTTTAGCAGTCCGAACAATCTGTTCTCGCCGAACGATATCTTCATTCAGCAGATTTTTTCCTTCTGTTGTAATGAGATACGTTTTCTTTTTTGTTTCGGTACCGGGTGCGGGTCTGATCAGACCTGCTTCTGAAAGTTTCCTTATAGTTGTGTACAGGGAAGCGGGGCCGATACTGACAGCACCTTCTGTCATTTTTTCGATTTCCTGCATAATTAAATATCCATGCTTCGGTTCGGTCAGGGAGAGAAGGATAAAAAAAGAAGTATCCGTTAATTCCCTTTCATTGAGACTATTTCTTCTGGCCATATTCTTCTCCTTTCATATCACCTAATGATATATCATTAAATGAAATATATCATTAGGTGATATGAAAAGCAATATCCATTTTAAGATGAAGCTTTTATTGTTAAACAAAAAACAGGCTGTGCGGATATTTCGCACAGCCTGTCGCATATCTGATTATTATTTTTCGGAACGAAGCGGCGGCCCGTATTCATTCAGGTCTCCATTGTTCAGGTCGCTGACATGGTTATACAGAATGTTATCAATCTCCTGCAAATCTTCACTGGACAGTTCTGCTTCATCCGCTTTTTGCACACCTTCAAGCTGGGAAGGTTTTCTTGCTCCCCAGAGAACGAAATCAGCGCCGGGTTCATGATCCATCAGCCAGCGTACGGCAAGCTGGATCAGGTCAAGATTCCGTTCATCCGCAAAATCCCTCAGTTGTTCTACGGCATCGAGAAACGCAGGGAACCGGTCACCCTGGAACAGTTCGATGTTGCTTCTCAGATCTCCCTCCGGAAATTCGGCATCTTTTGTAAACTTACCGGTAAGCATCCCGTGGGCGAGAGACCCCCAGGATAACGTTGCGATGTCGTGTCGATTACAGTACTCGAACCAGTCGATCAGATATCTTTGCAACATATTCAAATGCATCTGTGACGTATGGATAGGAGCATATTTCTGCCACTCATCCATTTGTTCGGGGCTGAAGTTACTGACCCCGATTGCCCGAATTTTCCCTTCATCGAAAAACTCTTTCATTTTTTTCGCAGTATTTTCAATCGGCTCATCCGTATCCGGCCAGTGAATCTGATAGACGTCGATGTAACCCGTCTGTAGCAGTTGAAGACTTCTGTTCAATTCATTCTCGAGTTTACCGGGCCTTGAATCACGGGAAGCTCCACCTTCGAAGTTGATTCCCGCCTTGGTGGCGATAACGAGGTCTTCCCGGCTTTTTTCGGACTCCTTGACCGCTTTTCCGACCAGTTCTTCAGAAAGACCCTCACCATACGCGGGGGCAGTGTCAATCATCGTTATTCCTTTATCAATAGCTGTTCTGATTGTCCGGATGGACTCCTGTTCATCCGTACCTCCCCAGCCGGAACCTCCGATCGCCCACGTACCCAGGGCAATACGGGTGGCTTCTACATTGCTCTTTCCAAGTTTTCGTTTCTGCATATTTTTCCCTCCTCTAAAAATGCAGCATTCCCTGTATTCGGTAACGGGAAACAAAGAAAGAGATAACATTACTTGCGGGGGAGGCCGTAAAGTACGAAAGAAAATGTTCTTTACACATATTTTGTAATTTTCTAATTATATGATAAGATGAACGTACATTCATTACGAAGGGGATGGTGTATGCAGAAGTTAAGGGAAGAAATCATTCAGACAGCTCTTAAGTTGTTCGATGCTCAAGGCTTCCATCGCGTCAGTGTCAATCAGATTGTAAAAGAGGCGGGAACCAGCAAAGGTGGCTTCTACCACCATTTTCAATCCAAGGATGAGCTGCTGTTCGTTATTCACGACACGTTCATTACATATGTGCTGAAAGAAGCCGAGGCAGCTACTGAAACACACCAGTCCCCTGTGGAGCAGATACAGGAAATTATACGTTCGTTTGTGCACGTGTTTGACTTATACCAGTCTCACATCACAGTATTCTACCAGGAAAGTAACTACGTCGACGAAACCTTCGAAGACGAAATCAACAGAAAACGGGACCAGTTCAAGGATAAGGTCATCGCCGTCGTAAAAAGAGGACAGGAAGAAGGCGAATTCCGTCACGAACTCCCTCCGGAAATTACCGGTATGGCTATTCTCGGTATGGTCAACTGGCTGAATAAGTGGTACCGGAGAGAGGGAAGCCATACGATTGAAGAGATAGCTGAAGTGTTCACGGATTTGGTACTTCACTTTCTTTTGCCGGGTCACGGAGGTGTATCCGGAGTGGAGCAGAGCCCCCCTTTTTTTTACGGTAAAAAGTAAGCGATTTCATAAAAAGCGCTCTATACAGACCAACCAGTCGGTCTCAAGAGATAAAAGGAGGAAGCTGATGAATTTTGAGTTGACGAAAGAACAGGAAATGACGAGGAAAATGGTTCGTGATTTTGCGGAAGAGAAGATAGCACCCCGGGCAATAGACATAGATAAAAATTCTGAATTTCCGGAGGACTTGTTCAAAGAGATGGGAGAACTGGGGCTGCTCGGCATCCCGTTCCCCGAAGAATACGGGGGGAGCGGCGGCGACACGGTAACGTATGCGCTGGCGGTCGAAGAAATCGGACGCGTGTGCGGCTCCACCGGTCTAAGTTATGCGGCAGCCGTATCTCTTGGTGCCAGTCCCCTGTACTATTTCGGTACGGAAGAGCAGAAACAGGAATTCCTGATACCTCTTGCAAAAGGTGAAGGGCTTGCGTCTTTCGGTCTCACTGAACCGAACGCCGGGTCGGATGCGGGCGGTACACAGACGAAAGCGGTTCTGGAAGGGGATCACTACGTTCTGAACGGAGAGAAGTCCTGGATTACAAACGCTGAATATGCGAGATCGATAACTATTACGGCCCAGGCCGGTAAAAGAGAAGACGGTAAAAATATCATTTCTGCATTCATCGTTCCGAAGGATACTCCCGGAATGACGATTCGAAGTGATTACGACAAAATGGGCGTGCGCGGCTCTAACACCTCAGAGATTGTACTGGAAGATGTAAAAGTTCCGAAAGAGAACATACTCGGAGACCCGAAAAAAGGATTTGGTCAGTTCCTTCACACGCTGGACGGAGGCCGTATTTCCATAGCTGCTCTTGCTGTCGGTATTGCACAGGCTTCTCTTGATCGTGCTCTTGCTTATGCGAAGGAAAGGAAACAGTTCGGGGAGCCGATTTCAAAATTCCAGGCGATTCAGTTCAAGCTGGCTGATATGGCGATGGAAGTCGAACTGGCCCGGAACATGGTACTGAAAGCGGCGTGGCTGAAAGACGAAGGGAAGCCGTTCACGAAGGAATCCGCTTATGCAAAACTGTTTGCATCGGAGACAGCCTTCCGTTCTGCAAACCAGGCGATACAGATCCACGGAGGATACGGCTACATGAGAGAGTTTGAAGTGGAACGGTTCCTGCGTGATGCAAAACTTCTCGAAATAGGTGAAGGTACTTCTGAAATACAGCGGATGGTCATAGCTCGCCAGCTCGGTTGCTGAATATAACGAAGGAGGGATTGGATGAGCTTACTGCAAGTGACTATGGGTGAATTGTTGAGAGAGAAAGCGCACAAAATGCCGCAAAAAGAAGCGTTCGTTTTTCCGGAAAGAGGGCTGCGGGGTTCATATAAAGATCTGGATGAGTGGACCGATCAGGTGGCTAAAGGACTGATGGCTCTCGGTATCGGGAAGGGGGATCATTTTGCGGTATGGTCCGACAACAAGCCGGAATGGCTGGCCTCCCAATTTGCTTCCGGTAAGATGGGCGGCGTGCTTGTAACAGTGAACACGAGTTATAAGGCGAAGGAGCTCGAATACCTGCTGAAGCAGTCTGATTCCGAAACACTGATCATGGCTGAGTCGTATAAAGGGACTTCCTATGTCGACATTCTCAGGGAAATCTGCCCGGAACTCGATCATTCGGAGAAAGGTAACCTTCACAGTGAGAAGCTCCCGGCCCTTCGTAACGTAATTGTGCTTGGAGATCAGGAATATCCCGGCTGTTACACGTGGAAGGATCTGACTGCCAAAGGAGAAGAAGTGAAGGATGAGGAGCTCCGGGAACGAGAAGCCACCCTTTCTTATAAAGATGTAATCAATATGCAGTACACTTCCGGAACTACGGGTTTTCCGAAAGGGGTTATGCTGAGCCATTACAATATTGTGAATAACGCCAATCAGGTAGCAGACTGTATGAATATGACGGACGAAGACCGTTTGTGCATCCCGGTGCCGTTTTTCCACTGCTTCGGCTGTGTCATGGGGACGACGGCCACTGTCGCAAAAGGGGCGACGATGGTAGTCATCGAACAGTTCGAACCGAAACTCGTTCTTCAGGCAGTGAAAGACGAAGCGTGCACAGCTCTTCACGGTGTACCGACGATGTTCATCGCCGAGCTCAACCATCCGGAGTTCGAAAATCTGAAACCGGATACACTGCGTACCGGTATTATGGCCGGATCGACCTGCCCGATGGAAGTGATGAAGAGTGTCATTAACGAAATGGGCGTCGAAGAGATAACTATTGCATACGGTCAGACGGAGTCTTCCCCGGTCATAACCCAGACGAGACCTGACGATCCGATTGATTTGCGGGTGAAAAGTGTAGGAAGGGCACACCCCAACGTGGAAGTGAAAGTCGTCGAACCTGCCACCGGAGAAGAAGCGGAGCGCGGGATGCCCGGGGAGCTATGTACAAGAGGCTATCTCGTGATGGAAGGTTACTACAAAGACGAAGAGTCAACGGAAACAGCTATCGATCCGGACGGCTGGCTCCATACCGGTGACATAGCCGAAATGGATGAAAACGGGTACGTGGAAATCACCGGACGCATGAAGGATATGATTATCCGCGGGGGAGAAAATATTTACCCGAGAGAAATCGAGGAGTTCCTTTATCAGCATCCGGATGTGCTCGACGTACAGGTTGTGGGAATTCCGGACGCGACATACGGCGAAGAAATCATGGCCTGGATTATTCCGAAAGAGGATTCGGAAGTGTCCGAGAAAGATATAAGGGCTTTCTTTGAAGGGGAAATTTCCAAACATAAAATCCCGGCGTATATCTACTTCACCGACGAATACCCGATGACCGCGAGCGGTAAAATACAGAAATTCAAGCTGAGAGAAGCTGCCGTCGATATGATCGGACGTTAAGGAAGAAAGGAGATTCGAGATGTTCAAAAAAGTACTGGTTGCCAACCGGGGGGAGATCGCCTCGCGTGTAATAAGAACCTGTAAACGGCTCGGAATTTCGACAGTGGCCGTTTATTCGGAAGCTGATGCTGATGCAAATTTTGCCGCAGAGGCAGATGAGGCTTATGAAATCGGCAAGCCTCCCGTAAAGGATTCCTACATGAATATGGAGAAGATTATCGAAGTCGCAAAAAGCAGCGGGGCGGAAGCTATCCACCCCGGCTACGGTCTTTTAAGTGAAAATCCCGATTTCGCTCTCAAGACGAAGGAAGCCGGTCTCGTCTTTATCGGCCCCGGTGCTGATGTCATGGGGAAAATGGGCGATAAAATCGCTGCCCGTAAGGAAATGAAGAAAGCGGGCGTCCCCGTTATCCCCGGCACGGAAGAAGCTGTGGAAGACACGGAGGAAGCGAAAAAGACCGCCGGGGAGTACGGGTATCCGGTTATGCTGAAAGCTTCCGCAGGTGGAGGAGGCATCGGCATGCAGGCTGCTCATTCTCCGGAAGAACTCGAGAAAGCTTTTGAAGGGAATCAGAAGCGGGCTGCAACATTTTTCGGTAACGGTACTATGTTTATCGAAAAACTGATCGAAGAACCGCGTCACGTGGAAATACAGGTGCTGGCCGACGCCCACGGGAACGCTGTGCACCTTTTTGAACGGGAATGCTCAATTCAGCGCCGGCATCAGAAAGTGGTGGAAGAAGCGCCCTCTCCAGTCCTGTCGGAAAAAACCAGACAGAAGATGGGGGAAGCCGGTCTGAAAGCGGTACAGGCTCTCGGGTATGTAAATGCCGGTACTATCGAATTTCTCGTGGACGAGGAAGAGAATTTCTACTTTCTTGAAATGAATACACGTCTGCAGGTGGAGCATCCGGTTACAGAAGAGATCACCGGCCTTGATCTTGTGGAAGAGCAGCTGAGGATCGCAAGCGGAGAGAAGCTTGCCGTTTCACAAAACGACCTGGCTATTTCCGGTCATGCGATAGAAGTACGTATTTATGCAGAAGATCCGGAACGGTTTTTCCCATCCCCGGGTACCATTACTACGGCCGTCTTTCCGAAAGGGGAAGGTGTCCGCCTGGAGACGGCCGTTCATAGCTCATCGGAAGTAACACCTTATTATGATCCTCTGATAGCCAAGCTGATCACGACAGGCCGTGACCGGGAGCAGGCGATAGAGAGAATGACGGACGCTCTGGATGAGTTCCGGATCGAAGGAATCAAAACGAACATACCTATGCTTCAAAAAGTGGTCCGGCACGAAAGGTACAGAGCCGGAGATACTACGACCGCATTTGTTGAAAAATACTATAAAGGAGGACAATAACATGGAAATCAAAGCTTCAATGGCAGGAAACGTATGGAAAATGAACGTAGCAGAAGGCGCAGAGGTTAACGAAGGAGACGATGTCGCAATCCTTGAATCTATGAAAATGGAAATTCCCATTCCGGCTGAAAAAGGCGGGAAAGTGAAAGAAATCAAAGTCGCGGAAGGTGACTTCGTGAATGAAGGCGACGTGCTGGCGGTACTGGAA
The DNA here is from genome assembly GCF_001685435.2 of Salimicrobium jeotgali. Classification (NCBI taxonomy): domain Bacteria; kingdom Bacillati; phylum Bacillota; class Bacilli; order Caryophanales; family Bacillaceae; genus Salimicrobium; species Salimicrobium jeotgali. Next base: position 1,724,973 of record NZ_CP011361.2, on the reverse strand, counting down.
TAGGGGGGGATTGGATGTTTGAAATGCCCGAAAAAGTAACAATCAGGGAAGTGGGGCCGAGAGACGGCCTGCAGAACGAAGAGGAAAATATCGCTACAGAAGACAAAATTGACTGGATCAACCTTTTATCACAATCAGGACTTGATTACATCGAATTTTCCTCATTTGTACATCCGAAATGGATTCCTCAGCTGAAGGATGCCCGTGAAGTAGCGGAAGGCATTACCCGCACTCCCGGTATTACCTATGCAGCTCTTGTGCCGAACAGAAAAGGACTTGAAAACGCGATTGATACGGATGTGGATGAGGTCAGTGTGTTTATGTCTGCCAGTGAAACTCATAATAAAAAGAACATAAATAAAACGATCGAAGAAACGTACCGGGTTCTTGAAGAAGTAGTGACGGAAGCGAAGGCGGCCGGAAAAACGGTACGGGGCTATGTCTCGACAGTGTTCGGCTGCCCGTATGAAGGAAAAGTCGCTCCTTCACGTGTTTTTGAGGTAAGCAACCGGTTATTTCAAATGGGCATTGATGAGTTGTCCCTCGGCGATACGATCGGTGTCGCCAATCCGAAGCAGGTGGATGAATTTCTTAAGCAGATGGAGGAAAATGTTCCTTTTTCAAAAGTAGCAATGCATTTCCATAATACGTCGGGAATGGCGTTAGCCAACGTTCTTGTATCGCTCGAACGGGGTATTACGAAATTCGACGCAGCACTGGGAGGCCTTGGCGGCTGTCCTTATGCAGATGGAGCCAGCGGAAATCTCGCAACGGATGACCTCGTCCATATGCTTGAAGAGATGGGGATAGAGACCGGGGTTAATCAGGAGAAACTGGCAGAGGCGGCGACGTTCATCCAGTCCAGAATATCAAAAGAACTGCCAAGCCATCAGATGCAGATCAGAAACAGACAAGGAGGGCGGAATGATGGATAAAACCGTAACGATAGAGCGTATTGAAGACCATATAGCTCTGCTATCACTGAATCGTCCGGATGCTGCGAATTCTCTCTCCCGTGAACTTCTCGATGAACTGCAGCGCGCACTTCGAAAAGTGAACAGAGATGACAATATTCGCGTCGTCCTGTTGACGGGGAACGGTACGAAAGCATTTTGCGCAGGGGCTGATTTAAAAGAAAGAAAAGGGATGAGCGATGAAGAGGTAACCGGAACGGTCAAGAAGATAGGGGAAACGGTACGGATGATCGAGGAACTGCCGGTACCCGTCATAGCAGTACTTAATGGGGCAGCTTTCGGCGGCGGTCTTGAAATGGCTCTTGCCTGTGATCTTCGAATGATCAGTTCATCGGCCCGGGTCGGTCTGACCGAAACATCCCTCGCTATTATACCCGGAGCCGGAGGAACTCAGCGTCTTTCCCGTCTGATAGGAAAAGGGCAGGCTAAGTCGCTCATATATACCGCAAGGCCCGTAGATGCGGACCGGGCTTACGCCCTTGGGATTGCAGAGTATATTCACGACCCGGACGTCCTTATGGAAGAAGCGGAAGATCTTGCCAGGACTATCGCGGGGAACGGACCCGTGGCAGTGCGGGAAGCAAAAAAAGCTATCGACCGGGGAATGGAGACGAATCTTGAAGCAGGCTTGTATATTGAACAGAAGAGCTATAGAAAAACGATTCCTACGAAAGATCGTCTGGAAGGACTGACAGCTTTCGCTGAGAAAAGAAAGCCTGTGTATCGAGGAGAATAAGGAGGAATTTGTATGGCCATGGATCAGAGATTAAAAGAAGCGAAAGAAAAAATAGCCTCAGGCGGCCTGGAGAAATATCACGAAAAGAACAAAGAGAAAGGGAAAATGTTCGTACGGGAACGTCTGGAACAACTGTTTGATGACAATATTGACGTGGAAGACGCATTTTTCGCCAACAATCAGGACGAAGGGCTGCCGGCGGACGGAGTCGTGACCGGTATCGGTCGTATTAACGGTGAAAAAGTGTGCGTCATGGCTAACGATTCCACAGTAAAAGCCGGATCATGGGGAGCGAGAACCGTAGAAAAAATCATCCGGATACAGGAAACGGCACTGAAGCTTGAGCTGCCGATGCTTTACCTCGTGGACTCCGCAGGGGCGAGAATTACCGATCAAGTGGAAATGTTCCCGAATCGAAGAGGAGCGGGACGTATCTTTCATAATCAGATCAAAATGTCCGGCCGTGTGCCGCAAATATGCCTGCTGTTCGGTCCGTCCGCTGCCGGAGGAGCTTACATACCCGCCTTTTGCGATATCGTAGTCATGGTGGATAAAAATGCTTCCATGTATCTCGGTTCTCCGCGGATGGCAGAAAAAGTTATCGGAGAGAAAGTGACGCTCGAGGAAATGGGTGGTGCAAACATGCACTGTTCCGTCTCCGGGTGTGGAGACGTTCTGGCGGAGAGCGAAGAGGAAGCGATCCGGTTCGCACGGAAATACTTGAGCTATTTCCCTTCCAATTTCAGACAGAAACCAGGTGTGAAAGATAGTGTCGACCCGGCTTCTTTCGAAAAATCGATCAACGAGCTGATTCCTGAGAACCAGAATGCTCCGTTTGACATGTACCAGCTGGTGGACAGGCTGATTGATGAAGACTCTTTCCTCGAAATTAAGAAAAAATTTGCACCTGAACTGATCACGGGACTGGCCCGCATCGGAGGAAAATCCGTCGGCGTTATAGCAAATCAGCCAAGGGCCAAAGGGGGCGTGCTTTTCCCTGATTCCGCCGACAAAGCGGCTAAATTTATGCAGCTTTGTGACGCTTTCAACATTCCGCTCCTGTTCCTTGCGGATATACCGGGATTTATGATCGGTACTCGGGTAGAACAGGCCGGTATTATCCGTCACGGAGCGAAAATGCTGGCGGCGATGAGCGAAGCTACGGTTCCTAAAATATCAGTCATTGTACGTAAAGCTTACGGCGCCGGCCTGTATGCAATGGCCGGCCCGGCGTTCGAACCTGATGCGTGTCTGGCCCTGCCGAGTGCACAAATTGCAGTAATGGGTCCGGAAGCTGCTGTGAATGCAGTGTATGCTAATAAAATTGCGGAACTTCCGGAAGAAGAGCGCCCGGCCTTCACTAAAGAGAAGCATGAAGAATATAAAGAGAATATCGATATTTACCGTCTTGCATCCGAGATGGTGATCGATGATATTGTGCAGCCGGATAACCTCCGGAACGAGCTCATGACCAGATTCGATATGTATGACTCGAAAAACACGGTCTTTACAGAAAGAAAACATGGGGTATACCCCGTGTAACGAAAAAGATATTCAGCCTCCCTCTGATACCAGTAAGAGGGGGGCTTTTCTATTGGAGAGCAGGGGCTCGACCATCGGTTTTATTTCTCCATGTATGGTTAATAAAAGCAGGAAACGGGAAAAGTCGGGCATCGGAGGTGAAGGAAGATGAAGGATAATGAAAGTATGAAAGAGAAAGAAGAGAATGAGAACAGACATACAGAAGCTTCCGAAGAGAAAATTGACCGTCCGGGACGGCAGTTTTATATACCTTCTCAAATCGTTGATGAATTTGGGGAGAAGGGTAGAGACCACCTGAACAAGAAGCCACGGGCTCAGTTTCTGCTTGCTCTGACGGCCGGGTCATTCATGACGTTCGGAGCTGTGTTTTCTATTCTGCTGGCGATCGATATCCAGGCAGAGGGACTTTTCTATTTAATGTCCGGCTTGGGATTTGCAGCCGGGTATGCGATGGTGTTCATTTCAGGAGCGGTTCTGTTTACAGAAGTGAACGTCCTGTTGCCCTCCTATCTTTTCAACAAAAAAGGTTTAATGAAAGTCAATATTTATAAATTCTGGTTGGCAACTTATCTTGGTAATATGATTGGAGCCTTTGCGGTAGGCCTTCTTATACAGATGTCCGGCTCACTTTCCGACCCTTTTTATTCGGAACTGGCCGTATATGTAGATAAGAAAATGAAGTTTCTCGATTATGGAGTGAAGGGATGGTTTGAAATTCTCGTATCAGGTATACTCGCCAACTGGCTGATCGGTATGGCCGCCTTTCTGACGACGTCGGCGCGTGACATAACCGGTAAAATACTGGGGACCACTTTGCCGGTCATACTATTCGTAGCGGGTAATTTCCAGCACAGCGCGGCCAATATGGGGTATTTCAGTATGGGGATACTTTCTATGGACCAGTACACATGGTATGAATATATTTTCTTCAACCTTGTCCCTGCAAGTATAGGTAACCTTATTGGAGGCGGTATCCTTGTCTCTTTACTGTTCACCTATGCCTATAAAGAAGATATCGAAAATACTTTTGGAATGGGAAAATAAAGCGTCGCAGTTTTACTTCATGACTTAGTGGGAAAAGAATAGTAACAAATCATAATAAGGAGGTGCAGTATGACAGACAAAAAAGGTATGAGTGATAAGGTGAAAGGTGCTGTCAATAAAGTGAAGGGGGAAGCCAAAGATCAGGTAGGCAACGCCAAAGAGGATTCTGAACTTCAACAGGAAGGACAGAAGAATAAAGCTAAAGGAAAAGTTCAGGAAAACATCGGAAAAGCGAAAGACGATGAATAAATAAGAAAGCTGCCGGTTTTAAAACCGGCAGCTTTCTTTGCTTACTCTCGTCATGCTTCCATAGCAAAAGTGCGAAATTAATGGACAGAGGCTCCTATTTTTTTGATTTCTTCCACGGTTTCAGGATTTTCAAGAGCACTGAGGTCTCCCTGATTCCGATTTAAGAAAGCCGATTTTATGGCACGTCTCATCACTTTGGCATTTCTCGTTTTCGGAAGATCACTGACGATATATATTTTTTTCGGTGCAATAGCTTTTCCGAGCTTGTCGGTGAGAAGCTGCTGCAGTTCTTCGAGCAGGGTTTCCGAGTTCTCCGTTTTCGTAACGACAAACGCCACGGGTTCCTCCCCTTTCATATCGTGGGGGGCACCGATGACCCCGGCTTCAATCACTTCTTCATGTTCGACGATTGCAGATTCTATCTCGGAAGGTCCTATGCGCTTTCCGGCTACGTTCAGTACATCGTCAGAGCGTCCTGAAATTAAAAAGTAGCCTCTTTCATCCACAGTCGCCCAGTCACCGTGTACCCATATGTCTTTGAAACGGTTCCAATACGTACGATGGTATCGGTCATCGTCTTTGTAGAAACTTTTCGTCATCCCTACCCAGGGCTGCTTCAGCACGAGTTCGCCTACATCGTTCACGACAGGACGTCCCTCGTCATCAAGCACGTCCACATCCATGCCGGGGAGGGCTGCGTTGAAGGTAACGGGCTGAATCGGTTTTACGAGTACGTTTCCTACCATACCGCCAGAGGTCTCTGTACCGCCCGAATAGTTGAAAATCGGTACTCTTTCTTTGCCGACGTGCTTATATAACCAATGCCACGGTTCGGGATTCCACGGTTCACCGGTAGAGCCGATCACTTCAAGGGAAGAGAGGTCATGACGGTCAATCCATGATTCCCCGTGCTTCATCATCCCCCTCACAAGCGTCGGCGAAATGCCGAGATGTGTCACTTTATAACGTTCCACAAGTTCCCACAGACGATCCGGCTCAGGATAGTCCGGAGTACCTTCGAACATGACGATCGATGCTCCGTTTACGAGACCTCCATACACGAGGAAAGGCCCCATCATCCAGCCCATATCCGTGAACCAGAACAGAGTGTCGTCTTTCCCGACATCCATACACATTCCGGCATCAAAAGCCGATTTTACAGGAAAACCGGCATGGGTATGTACCGCTCCTTTCGGGGTGCCTGTCGTCCCGGAAGTATAAATGAGCATAAATGGATCATCGGCGTGTTTCTCCATCGTTTCCACAGAAGCATTAGGCTCTTTCATTTCGTTGAACAGGACGTCTTTCGGTTTCTTTTCAAATGAAACGCCAGCGCGTTCCACTACGATAACGTGTTCCAGGGAATCGCAAACTTCCGCAGCTTTATCCGCTTCTTCTTTCATATTGACAGTTTTCCCTCTCCGGAAGAAACCATCAGCGGTGATGATAGCTTTTGCTTCACATGCGTTGACCCTTGTTTTCACTGCATCCGCTTTATAGCCGGAAAAGGCGGGTGAGAAAATGGCACCTATTTTAGAAATGGCAAGCATGCTGATAAGCGTTTCCGGAAGCATGGGGAGGTAGATGGTGATGATATCTCCTTCAGTGATGCCGAGTTTTTTGAGACCTGCGGCGACAGCATTCACCTCTTCGTCGAGTTCAGTGAACGTATACTTCACCCGGTCTCCATTATCCCCTTCCCAGTACAGGGCAATATCATTTTTCTTATCTTCATCTTTTGTCCATTTATCCAGAGCATTCAGCGTGGCGTTGGTCGTTCCGCCCCGGAACCAGTCGGGATGCGGCGCGCCTCTGGAAAGGTCTAGTGTTTTCTGATAACTGTCGAACCATTCGAAGTCGATTTCCTTTACCGCTTCGTCCCAGAACCAGGAAATATCCGAAACAGTGGCCTGGTGGAACTGCTTATAATCTTCATATCCCAGCCGTTTCATCCATTGATAAAGTCTCGTTTGCTTCATTTTTTCTTCTGATGGAATCCATACGTCTTCATATGTAGTCAATTCAATTTCCTCCTTTTAGTAACCGCTTACAAACATTATAACTAAAATGACAGTCATAAGAAACTGCGGCAAAGAAAACGGATGTGATACGATTGGAATATATACTGTAGAATAATAAGGTAATGGAGTATACCTTGAAAGGAGGAGCGGAAGTGGATAAATTGAAAGTCATTAATCTGGTCAGTCTCGGGGTCGGTATTATTTTCCTTGTATATTTCTTTATATCGATGTTTACCGATGTATCGATGTCGCCGTTATTTCTGGTTATTGCGATACCTATTCTGTTCACGCTGAATGCCATACGTGATTTTTCCGAGGGACGAAAGATTCTCGGTACGGTGAATGTAGTGATACTACTCGTTTTTCTATCGCTCGTCGTTGTTGAACTTTTTTAAGATGAAAAAACTTTATTCCAAAAGTCGGGAGGTGGATGGATATGGGAAAGGGCGGAATATTGGAGAAGGTGATCCGGGGAGTGTTTTTCACCGTTACTCCCGGACTTGCTCTTTATGGACTGGTTACAGGGGACTTCAGCTACCAGTACCTGATGCTTCTCGGTCTTTCGGGAGTACTGGCGATTACCGGAATAGATGACTATGAAAAAGGGAGAAAGTATTGGAGTCTGTTTTCTTTTATTGTGGCATTGTTTTCTCTTATCACTGCCGTCCAAATATTTTTCTCGGATGCCGGCTTATAACTTTCGCAGTAGGGTATATACATAATCAGTATTCAGAATATTGGTGAATTTATTCTGCGTCAGGGGGAGAATCGATGCTCAAAAATTATCAGACCGGAGCTTTTTTTGATGAAATGATGAACAGTGATGCTACACCGAAGCCTCACTACGAATGGTTTTATAAACTGGTGGAACGTTTTTCGGCCCGGGAACTGGATGAAAAGCACGAGACCGCGCAACTGAGTTTTCTGCGTCAGGGTATCACGTTTACCGTCTATAATAATGAAGGCCAGACTGAGAGGACGATGCCGTTCGATTTTATTCCGATCATTATTCCGGAGTCGGAATGGACGATGATCGAAACAGGTATGAAACAGAGAATGACGGCTCTGAATAAGTTTCTGGAAGATATTTATCATGAACGCAGAATTATTGAGGAAGGCGTTATACCGCGGGAACTTGTGGACAATAATCCTTATTATTACCGGAAACAGGTACAGGGCGTCGGTATACCTCTTGATAATCATATCTTTCTCTCCGGCGTCGATCTCATCCGTGACGAACATGGGCAGTATCGTGTGCTGGAAGATAATCTGCGTAACCCTTCCGGAATGTCCTACGTGTTTCAAAATCGCTACGTTATGAGACAAGTGTATCCGGAACTGTTTTTCAATCATTCCATCCGTACCCTTGAGCACGAATTCTCGAAACTGCACCAGGCGGTCTGCGATCACAAACCGTCCGGATGTAAAGGAGAGGCGAATGTGGTACTTCTGACTCCGGGGAGTTACAATTCCGCATATTATGATCACATGTTTCTGGCTCAGCAGATGGGCATCGAGCTCGTGGAGGGCAGAGATCTCTTCGTTCAAGGCGGAGTCGTCTACATGAAAACGATACGCGGTCTGAAACGAGTCGATATTATTTATAGGCGTATTGATGATGATTTTCTTGACCCGGAAGCTTTCCGGCCGGATTCGGCTCTCGGAGTGAACGGACTTCTTGATGCATATAAGAAAGGTAACGTAGCTATCCTGAACGGAATAGGGAATGGCGTTGCGGACGATAAAGCGATGTACGTATACGTTCCCGAAATGATCCGTTTTTATCTTGGAGAGGAACCTCTTATTCCAAACGTGGAAACGTATTTTCTCAGTGATCCGGAACGTCTTCAATACGTTTTAGAGAATATGGAAGAACTGGTTATTAAAAACGTCGGGGCTTCCGGGGGCTACGATATGCTTATCGGTCCTCAGTCCACGGAAGAAGAAAGAGCGCTTTTCCGTGAGAAAGTGATAGAACAGCCGAATCAGTACATTGCCCAGCCTACTATCAAACTGTCGCGGGCTCCGGCTTTTCAGGGTGGGAATGTTTATCCGTGTCACGTGGATTTACGGGTTTTCGTCATGAACGGAACGGAGATGAATGTGCTTCCCGGAGGGTTGTCGAGGGTTGCCCTGAAAGAAGGGTCACTCGTCGTCAACTCTTCTCAGGGAGGAGGCGGCAAAGATACGTGGATTTTGTCGGGAGGAGGCGAAACAGATGCTTAGTCGGACGGCAGACGCTTTATACTGGATGGCGAGAAACCTGGAGCGTTCCGAAAATAACGCCCGGGTACTGAATGTTCAGCTTATAAATATGCTCGAAGCGGCTGATCAGCAAGTGCTGGACAGGGACTGGGAAGAAGTGCTTGAGATTTGTGCTTCCTACCGGGACTACATCAATCATTATTCGAGAATGGAAAGAGGGACTATGATCGAGTATCTGACAATGAATCCGATTAATCCCAATTCCATCGGGAACTGTATGAAAGTCGCGAGAGAGAACACTAAGAATACGCGTGATATCATCCCTGGCGAGTTGTGGGAGATTCTCAATGAATTCCATCTTGATCATCAGGACAGCGGAGGAAATATAGGGACACTGGCACGGACGAAAGACTATTTGAAAACAGTCACCCGCACCTCTATGACCGCGCAGGGGGTAATAGAATCCTCAATGACCAGAGGGGTACCATATACGTTCATCAAGGTTGGCAAGTGGCTTGAGCGTGCGGAGAAGACAGCCCGTATTCTGAACGTCGTCTGTGAGAAACAAAGGCGGGAACCCCTTCAACATACAACGAACAATTATTACTACTGGCTGGCTGCTCTCAGGTTCCTGAACGGATACGATTCATTCATCAAAGAACATCCGCCGACCATGGACTCTGCGTACGTCCTTGATTTTCTTGTAAAAGAAGAAAAGTTTCCGAGGTCGATAAACTACTGTATGACGCATATTAAAGAAGCGATAATGGATCTTGAAGGCGGGCAGGTGCATCACTATTCGGAAGAGCTGTTTCAGCTTACAGATGTGATTCTTGCAGAAATCAGCGATACCGGGATTAAAGACATGAACATGGAAGAACTTATGAGGTTTCTTGACCATTTTCAGAAGCAGTGCATCGCTTTAAGCAGTCTGTTTATGGAAACCTACTATCTTTCTGTACCAACATCCTCAACATGAGAAGGAGCAAACGATTTTATGAAATACCAAATTGAACACACAAATAAATTCCACTATGAAACATCCGTAGATCAAAGCATGAACCACATTCGGTTAAAACCGCGTTCCGATGAATGCCAGCGGGTATTGGCCTACCGTTCGGAGATCTCGCCTGTCTCTGTAATAAAAGAGCACGTCGATGTGTGGGGGAATCACGTGGAAACATTTTTTATTCCCGAAAAACATAAACATTTGACGGTCAAAACGATTTCAACGGTCAGTATTCAGAAGAGCCCTTTTATCGATATGATCCGCTATTCGGACGAAATGAAGCAGATATTTCATTCCGAGCTTTTTCGCAAACACTATCTGGCCTACCTGAACGAAACACCCTATACATTCATGTACAAAGAACAGATTGATCTGCTTACTAAAAATGTCGGTGATCCGACGGATCCGATTCAGTTTTCTATCGACCTGATGAGATACGTGCACAATACGCTGTTTTACAATACAACCACGACGGATGTGAATACGAAAGCACACGAAGCATGGCCTTTGCAGGGAGGGGTGTGTCAGGACTTTGCTCATATTATGATTGCAGTGTTAAGGGGGAACGGGATACCGGCCCGGTACGCCAGTGGATATTTATATATCGGGGAAGATTCGGCTCTCGTCGGGGACGCTGCCACTCATGCCTGGGTGGAAGTGATGGTTCCTGGTGTCGGCTGGACGGGACTCGATCCGACGAACAACGTAGAAGCGCTGGAGAATCATATACGAATCGGCACGGGGCGTGACTATGCAGATGTAAGTCCGCTGCAGGGGGTATATCGCGGAGGGGGACAGAACCTCGACGTAAGTGTAAGCGTAACGCTTTTGGAAGAGTAAGCGACAAATTTAAAAAGGCGCTCCCCCACCGGCGGGTGGAAGGAGCGCTGTTCGATGTTTCTGAATTAACATGTGCAGATGAGTCTTCCTCCCGGAGGTTGGGAGGTCTTTCTCACATGAATGCTCTTTATAAGAGCATACTCACATTATAGATGGGAAAGATATCCTTGTCTATGCAACAAAAGAATAATTTCTGACAGAGTTTTGAATAAAGAAGGGTATGTTTCTCTTTAGTAAGGTAATGAATAAAGAAAAGTTAAAGAGACCATTCAGCATGCCCAGGGTCTGAAGCTCAGGTGCTTTGATTCTGACCCTGTCACGGGAAAGGCTTGCAGAAGCACGTCCGGGCAAAGCCCTTACGGATCGATCACACGACGATTTTTTTCTAATCATTCGGTGGCTGCGACTGGTGGTTATATTGAAGAAGATGTGCTTCTGCTGCAGGAAGAGATTCAGAAAGATTTCCGGAAAGAAATGGTAACGAAAGGTTTCATTTCGGAAAAGACTCCGCTGCCGGAATGAATCCTGTCTCCCCCTCTGCTTAAGCAGAGGGATTTTTTCTATGATAAAATAATTTCAGACGTGAGAATATGTGTTTGATACTGCTTTACTGTACGGGAAAGGAGGAAGAGGGGATTGGAATTTGTGATTGATATGCTGATCGGCGCCGGTCTTGTATTCTTCTTTCTGATCACGTTTATCATTTTTCACACTATCAATAACAGAAAGTGACGATTCCGGCATTCGTACGTACCGGTTTTTAATTTGAATCAGCCAATATTGACCGGCGGTATTTTACACCATAAGAAAAGTATTATTATGAGCAACAGGAGGAGAAGAAAGTGAGTTATTTGAAACGTTTCGGGTATGAATATTACGATCTGAAAAATATACTGAAGACCCGTCACCTTGAAGAAGAGCTGGAGGAAATCAAACAGGAGTTCGCTACGCTGCCGGCAGACTCGTATGCGCAGGAACTGAACAGATACAGAAGATACGGGAGAGCGGTGATTATACCGGGCACAGGCCATGTCCAGTGGTTGCCTTCCGTTCGGACCGAAGAGGGAGAAATGTACAAGTATTTCCAGGGGAGCTTCAACCCTGAATATACGGACAGCGCCCGTGATTTTCCGGCTATTTCAGAGAAAATGCGGGAGAACCGTCTGCTTGATGACATCATTCTGTTCGATTACAGACAGACGTTCTGGAGAGAGGAAGACCTTCTTCTCCCTATTCACGCCGGGGTTCATTTTGTGAAACTGGAAGTGGATAATGAACAGGAAATTGCAGTGTCTTCTCCGAACCATCTCCATCAGGACGGGGAACCATTCACGTTCGCCCATCTTGTCCATCGTCAGAACGCAGAAGGGGGCGGGAATGCTATAGGCACTCCTCATGTAGCGGGAGAAGTACCGGAAAACGTAAACGAGAAACAGCTGCTGAAGCAGATGACGCTGACTTCCCCTCTCGAATCATATGGAGTGTTCGATCCGATGGTCAGTCATTATGTTGCTCCCGTAACGAAAGGGAAAGAAGAAATGAAGGGGGAACGTTCGATGATACTGATTGATTTCCAGCCCACTGTCTGTCCTGACCCGGAGGAGATTTCAAAACAGTTGAGACAGGGAAACTTAATGTTCGCCGACTGACAAACAAAATGCACAGAGGGAGGCGAAATCGCTCTCTTGCCACGAGTCTTTGTCCATATAGGGTACAGGAAAGATTACGAAAATAACAAATTGCTCATTGCCTGTTCAGGACGGAACGGATGCAAGATTATGGGCCGTAAAAAGGAGTGATGATTCATGGATAGTGTTATCTTTGATTTAGACGGGACTCTATGGGATCCCATTTCCACGGTGAAAGATGCCTGGAATGAAACAATTCAGGCACATCGTCCCGAAGAAAAAGAACTTAGTCGGGAAGATATGGAATCTATAATGGGACTCCAAACAGAAGAAGTAGTTAAGAAGTTATTCCCGCATCTTGATCAGTCTGAGGGTGAAAAGATTATCCACAATTGTTTTGAAGCGGAGATCGAAGTAATTAAAAAACAGGGTGGGGAATTATACGAAGGGGTGGAACGTACTCTGCAGCACCTTTATAACAACTATCCTCTGTTTATCGTAAGTAACTGCCAGGACGGCTATATTGAAGCGTTTCTTCAGGCCCATCAGCTGGAGAAATATTTTAAGGACTTTGAAAATCCTGGACGTACCGGCCTCTCCAAAGCAGAGAATATTCAGCTCGTGGTGAAAAGAAACGATCTTAACAGCCCGATTTATGTGGGGGATACCTCGGGAGATAAAGAAGCCGCTCAAAGTGCAGGCCTTCCTTTCTACTACGCATCCTACGGATTTGGTGAGGTGGACAGGGCCGAGCAGACGATTGAAACATTCGCCGATCTACAGTCTCTGTTATAATCGGTATCTTGATTGGAGGGTATCTATGGAGTATCGTTATAAAGATTCCAAGAAGTGGAAGCGTGAGGGCCTCAAATCTCTGTGGCAGGCAATGGCTGCTGTTGCAGCCAACATTATTACTATGGCCTCGATAGACCCTTCCCCTCTGCTTCTCAGTTTCATCCAAATTGTGACAGGAGTCATCATTATTTCCGGGGTAATAAACACTTTCTACTTTTTTACGAGATCGGGAAAAGAATATATAACAGTCGATGACCAGGCTGTACTCATACGCAATGGCCCGTTTTTCAATAAAAAAGAAGTGCTTCTCGGGGACATGACGGGACTTGTGGAAAGAGAAGAAGAGCTCGTCATTGAATACGGAAAAAAGCGCAGAGAAACACTGGTGGAAAAGGAAAATCTTTCAGAAGAAGACTTTCGGGACTTTAAACAGGAAATAAGGAACAAAGCGGAAAGAAACTCAGAAAGATTTAGAAGGGGAGGAAAAGAATGATATTTTTTTACATACTGATGGCAGCGTTCGTCGGGCTGATCACTCTTGGGTGGAGAGGAGCGATCCTGGGCTTTGTGATAGGGATTGTTTACGCAGTAGTCGAGATCAACGCAAAAAAAATTACCAGACTGGAAGAAGAGGTTCGCCGGTTAAAGCAGGGTTCCCGGGAATGAGGAAACCTTACATATATACGATTGGACACTCTTCCCACTCGAAACAGTTCTTTCTTTCTATGCTGAAAGAGGCGAAAGTGAATGCGGTGGCGGATGTACGGGCGTTTCCGGCGAGTCGTAAGTTTTCCCATTTCAATCAGGAGAACATGAAGAAGTGGCTGGCGGGGGGAGGGTTTTCATACTCCTACCACCCTCTCCTTGCAGGACGACGCAATAAAGCAGGCCACGTGCAGTCGAAGGTGAACGGAGCCTGGGAGAACCAGTCCTTTCACAATTATGCAGACTATACACTGACGGAGGAGTTCAGGGAAGGAATAGTCGGGCTCGAAGCACTGGCCGGTGAGAAGGATGTTGCGTATTTTTGTGCGGAAAGACACCCGTCCCGCTGTCACAGACTGCTTGTCAGTAACTGGCTGGAAGCGAACGGATGGGATGTCTATCATATTTTAGATGAAAAGGATGGAATTTCCCTGGTAAAACACGAGCAGGGCCGGTGGGGAGCGATGCCTATCATCGAGAAAGACGGGGTGGTCGTGTATCCGGAAAACGGGTGAAAGAAACATGCCGGGGGCCTGATTCCTTTTGAACCTGAGTATCGATCTTCCTGTATGGCAGACTTTTACAACGGGAGGTTCCGATGCCTGAACAGAAGGATCGCCAGAGTATAAGCAAGGATTCCAATACCCGTAAGTATGAGAGAAGATGTCCATACTTCCGCATCTCCTCCGGCGATTTTTCCGGGTTCATAAAGCGAAAAGGGAGTGATGTTCCGTAACCAGTCGACATCGGTCACAATCTTTCCAATCATATTCATTCCGTAAAAAAGGAAGGTCAACCCGCCTGCTGTCGCTAACGCCGACCTCTCATCGTTCAGCAGGGAAGACACGAGGAAAGAGTACCCCCCTACTGCAAAAAATAACAAAAACCCCACAAAGTTGATCTGAAAAAAATCTTTCATGGCTATCGCATTCTGCTCATCTATCAGCAGTTCGCCGGCAGCCAGTCCCCCGCCGAAATTCAGGACATGTATAATGATAAGACCGCTCAGCAGAACCATCATCTGAGTAAAAGCAATCTGAACCCTGGAGATTCTGGTGGAAAGGAGATAAGCCATGGAACCCCGGTCCACAAGTTTTGCCAGCAACTGCACCGCACTCATTACGCTGAACACACCCAAAATAAGCAGGTAGAATAATCCGTAGTATTCCGCTGAAATAAACTGGCCATAGTTGCCGAAAGCTTCCAGTCCGAGAGCTCTTAATAGAGAATCAGGGAACAGTTCCATCATGCTTTCCATTTCATCGAGATTGTCCGCAAAGAGGGGGAACAGCGACGTCATAAGAACTACATAAATAGCGGAAACGAGACCGAAGCCGAGGAATAATTTAATATTTGATTTCATCATTTGTTTATAAAGCGGAAAATTCATGACCCGGCCTCCTCTGCATCATAGTAATCCATAAATATCTGTTCCAGACTCTGGGTGCCGGCACTGATATTTTTGACGCTGTACTTCGATAATTCGTGGATAAAATTATCAAAGTCCCCCTGGACTTCGACCCGTACGAATAACCCCTCCGTTTTTTTAATGGAAAGCCTGGATTCCTTCATAGCTTCAACATCTTCGGACCGGGTCAGTGTGACATCGAAGACCTTACGTTGCATGGATTGCAGTTCGTGTATATCCTTGACCGTAACAATCTCTCCGTTCCGGATGATAGCTGCACGATCGCACGTTCGTTCGATCTCCGAAAAGCTGTGGGAGGACATCAGAAAGGTTTTTCCCTTTTCCTTCTCTTCCAGCACGAGCTCGACGAAAAGCTTTTGCATAAGGGGGTCCAGTCCGGAGGTGGGTTCATCCAGAATATATACATCGGGGTCGTGCATAAATGTCGCAACGATTCCGACCTTCTGTTTCATGCCTTTGGACATCTTCCGGATAGGAGTATCGGGATCAAACTGGAGACGCTGAATCAGGCTGGTCCGTTTGCTCTTGTCCGTGATCCCCTGCATTCCTGCCATCATATCGAGAAAGTCGCTCCCTGTCATTCCTTCGAGAAAAGCGATCTCCCCCGGTAAATAACCGATTCTTCCCCGTGCTTTCGCCTGATTCTTCCACGTATCATAACCGTCAATTACAGCACTCCCCTTTTGAGGTTTCATATACCCGAGGAGATGACGGATAGTCGTGGATTTACCAGATCCGTTAGGTCCGAGAAACCCGAACACTTCCCCTTCCTTCACTTCAAAAGAGACGTTGAAAATCCCTTTGCCATTCGTAAACCGCCGGGTAAGATTGTCGATGCGAATCATTGCTTACACCCCTTACTGTAGCAAAAAGACTGCTTTTTCTAAATTCTATTACTCTCTCCGGGATTGTCAATGCCTCCTTGTGGAAATTACTGATATTTTCAAAAAAACGGTTCAGATGGTGCAAAAGATTCTGGCTTTTGTTATACTGAAGTCGTCCAAGTGAATAAGTAATCAACTACTAGGGGTGTCCGTGGAACGGACTGAGAGGAAAGAATGACTTTCCGACTCTCTGGACCTGATCTGGATCATACCAGCGTGGGGAAGTAGTCAACATACCATTGACGAACCGGGTCCTGTAATACAGGACCCGGTTTTTTTGCTTCTTCTTCTGCCTGGGATAAAAGGGGGGAGAATTATGAATCGCACAAAACTGCTTACGACCATGGCTGTGCTTACTGCACTCGGAACGCTCGGGGCACAGATGCTGTGGTTTCCGGCCGGAATAGCAAAGGCCTATCCGGTCCAGCATGCCGTCAACGTCGTCGCTGCCGTTACGCTTGGACCGCTGCCGGCGGTGACGATAGCTTTCCTGATAGCTGTGTTGCGGAACCTGTTAGGTCTCGGCACTCTGCTAGCATTTCCGGGGGGTATGATCGGGGCTTTTGTGGCGGGAGTGACATATCACTACACGAAGCGTATCGGGGGAGCGGTAACCGGTGAAATCATCGGGACAGGATTATTCGGATCTCTTGCTTCCGTACCGATCGCCAATCTGTTGATGGGTACAGGCGCCGGGGTTTTCGCTTTTGTACCGTCATTCGCTGTAAGTACCGTGACCGGGGCGCTGATAGGCTGGATGGTCGCAGTCCGGCTGAAACAGGCAGCTATCGTGACAACTTAATTATTTGAACTGCTGGGGGCGCGGATATCGCTGAGATAAGGTTTTGCCTTAGTCCCTTTGAACCTGATGCGGGTCATGCCGCCGAAGGGAAGCACTCTGCACATGGGGGCTTCCTTTATACTAAAACGAGGAGGCTATTTTTATGTCATTTACGAAAGAATTAAGAAGAGAAAATGAAGATGTATTTCAGGCGATTTTCGATCACCCGTTTGTCCAGGGTCTTGGCGAAGGTGAACTGCCGAAAGAAGCGGTGGCTCACTACGTAAAAGCGGACTATGAATACTTGAATACCTTCCTTACCCTTTATGGCACGGCCATTTCCCAATCCGACAGTCGGGAGGATATAACATTTTTTCATAATCAGATCGCCTTTGTGCTGGGGGATGAGATACATCCACACCGCAATTTAAGCGATTACGCAGGCACCCCGTACGAAAATCTTCAGGGTTATCCGATGCCACCGACGGCGGATCATTATCGTGCTCACATGAAGAGTGTGGCCACAGAAGGTCTGCTCGGAAAAACAATTGCGGCTATGCTTCCCTGTCCGTGGACTTACGATGAAATCGGAAAAGAATTGAAACGGCGTTTCTCTCCGGAACCGGACCATCCTTTCTATGAGTGGATTGAATTCTATGCCGATGATTCTATTGCCGAAACCACCGGCTACATGATGAAACGTCTGGATGAGGAAGCGGAGCGGGCATCTCCGGAAGACAGGCGGAAAATGAAAGAGGCTTTCCGGAAAAGCTGTCAGTTGGAACTCGCTTTCTGGGAAATGTCCTATTCACTGGAAGAATGGCCTGCAGGAAAGGAGACGGCGAGATGAGACCATATACAGCACTGACAATCGCAGGATCCGATTCCGGAGGCGGAGCCGGGATTCAGGCGGATATCAAGACGATGGAAGAATGGCAGGTGTACGGGATGTCTGTGCTGACTTCTTTGACCGCCCAGAACACTATGGGAGTCCGGGAGGTTCATCACGTACCTGTTCCATTCCTTACTGCTCAGCTTAAAAGTATTGAAGAGGATCTGCCTGTGGATGCTATCAAAACCGGAATGATTTCATCGAAAGAAGCTGCACGCACAGTAGGGGAATGGATCGGGGCCCGGCGGAAACCATACGTCTGTGACCCCGTCATGGTAACCGCGAGCGGTCATCCTCTTATGGAAGAGGAGACGAGGGAGGCGCTTTCCGAATATCTTTTTCCTCATGCTGATGTCGTCACTCCGAATATTCCGGAAGCGGAAACGCTGCTTAGGATGACTATTAAGACAGAAGCTGATATGGAAGAAGCGGCAGGACTGTTTGTAGAAAAACTCGGCAGCCGCGGCGCGCTCATTAAAGGCGGACATCTGGATGGAGAAGCTGTCGATGTATTGTATGACGGAGAAATTATGAGGACATACAGAGAAGCGCGCATTAAAACGGATAATACCCATGGCACAGGCTGTACGTATGCTTCGGCTATCGCGGCGAATCTGGCGCGGGGACGGACGCTTCCTGTAGCTGTAGAGAAGGCTAAACATTTTATTACCGAAGCTATCCGTCATTCTTTCGATCTCGGTTCAGGGAGCGGCCCTACGAATCACTGGGCCGGCAGAAGGGGGGAGGTCAAATGATGGAAGAGCGTGTAAGAGGAAAAAGACCGCTGGTTCACCACATTACGAATGAAGTAGTGATGAATTTCTCTGCGAACGGCCTCCTGGCTTTCGGGGGGAGCCCGGTTATGGCGAAAGAAAGAGAAGAAGTCGCAGACATAGCAGGGGCGGCCGATGCTCTTGTATTGAATATCGGCACGCTCCGGAGCAGTGACGTGGAAACGATGATAGCAGCAGGAAAAGCAGCTAATGAGAAGGGTATTCCTATACTGCTGGACCCGGTGGGGGCAGGAGCGAGTACCTTCCGGAAAAATGCAGTCAGAAAAATAACAGAAGAGCTGGACGTAGCCGTCGTGAAAGGGAACGCCGGGGAAATCGCTGCTCTCGCAGACATACCACTGAAAGTGAAAGGTGTGGATTCGGAAGAAAGCGGAGATTCCACAGATATCGCCCTGAGGGCTTCGGAGAAACTGAACACCTGCGTAGTAGTGACGGGAGCAACAGATATAGTAGCGGAAAACGGCAATTATACAACGTCTTCCTACGGTTCTCCTCTGCTTACGCAGGTTACAGGGTCGGGGTGTCTCCTCGGGACGCTGATTGCCGCCTGTCTCACGGTTGAGGATGAAAAAGAGAAAGCGGTACTTTTTGCAGTGGAATTTTATAATAAAGCTGCGGAGAGGGCGGAAGCGAACTCCCATGGTCCGGGATCTTTCGCCGTTTCTCTTCTCGATGAACTGGGGGGAGATGTATGAGTGATTATCTTCATACCTATTTCATTATGGGAAGCCAAAACTGTAAAAAAGACCCTGTGGAAACTCTGCGGCGAGCCATCAGGGGAGGGATCACCGCTTTTCAGTTCAGGGAAAAAGGAGAAGGATCGTTGATGGGCGCCGAAAAAGTCAAGCTTGGCCACCGTCTGCGGGAAGTATGCCACGAGCATGAAATCCCTTTTTTCGTAAATGATGATATTGAGCTGGCACGTGAATGGAAAGCGGACGGTGTTCACATCGGGCAGGAAGATACGGAAGTAGAAAAAGTTAGAGATCGTTTTCCGGATCTTATAATCGGATTATCCGTATCCACCCCGGAAGAACTGGAGCAGAGCCGGTACGAGCTGGCAGATTATCTCGGAGTGGGACCCGTGTTCAAAACTTCGTCGAAGCAGGATGCGAAAGACGTAATAGGAATAGAAGGACTTCGGACGATTCAGAACAGAGCCGGCTTGCCGGTGGTCGCCATAGGAGGTATACACGAAGGTAACGTACAGAAAGTTAGAGAGACCGGTGCCGGGATAAGCGTTATTTCCGCCATCGCAAGTAATGAAGATCCTTTCAGCGGTGTGCAGCGATTATTATAATGAAAGCATAGGAAACCCCGGTCGCTGCAGCAGTGACCGGGGCAGTTTTGTAATTTATGACCGATATATAAATGCAGAAACAAAAAAATCCTTCTACCTGGGCAGAAGGACAAGACAGCCTAAGAAGCTCGGACGAGTGATAAGTGCGTGCAGATGAGTCGTTCCGCAAAGAGGAATAACTCTCACTTTCACTGAACGATCCTCTATTATGTATCGACTGTATCTGTTCATTATACATAACAAAATTCGATACGTAAATGCATATAATGCTTTTCTGTAAACATCGGGCAAAGGTAATAGGTCAAATTGCTACAGGGGTTTCCTGGAAGCGTTTGTAGCAATCTGACCCGGGTTTCTGCTGCTGATCTGTTTTTTTTCGGATTATTTACCTGAAGCATAACCGTAAGGGTTATGGCTGCGCCATCGCCAGGTGTCCTCACACATATCGGTAATGGATTTTTCCGCTTTCCATCCCAGCTTTTCCTCGGCTTTTGAAGGGTTTGCATAGCAGGAGGCTACGTCACCTTCGCGGCGGCCGGTCACTTCATAAGGTACAGAACGACCGGAAGCTGATTCGAAAGCCCGGACGAGCTGAAGTACGCTGTAACCTTCCCCGGTGCCGAGGTTATAGATTTCATGACCCGATCCCTGCATTGCTTTATCCAATGCTTTTACATGGCCGAGAGCAAGGTCTGTTACGTGGATATAGTCACGTACCCCCGTTCCGTCAACGGTCGGATAATCATCGCCGTAAACGGTGAGCTTTTCGTATTGTCCCAGAGCTACTTTTGCAACATAAGGCATGAGATTATTCGGAGTTCCATTCGGTGACTCGCCGATTTTTCCGCTCGGGTGAGCGCCGATCGGGTTGAAATAGCGCAGAATGGAAATGCTCCATTCGGAATCAGCGTTCCAAAGATCTGCCAGAACCTCTTCAATCATCAGTTTCGTTCTTCCATAAGGATTGATGGCAGACACCGGGAAGTCCTCCGTTATCGGGTTGAATGCCGGTTTCCCGTAGACCGTAGCGGAAGAAGAGAATATGATGGTTTTCACATTAAATTCGGTCATGACTTCCAGCAGTACGAAAGTAGCCGTCAAATTATTTTTGTAGTACGTGAGAGGAAGGGAGACCGAATCATTCACCGATTTGAGACCTGCCATGTGTATAACAGCTTCAATCGTGTGCTTCGAGAAAATCTCCTCGAGGGCACTCCGGTCCAGCAGGTCGTTTTCGTAGAATGTTATCGTTCCGCCGGTAATTTCCTCGACTCTCGCCAGGGACTCTTTTCGACTGTTCGACAGGTTGTCGATGACAGCAATGTCATACCCTTCGTTCAAAAGTTCCACGCATATATGATTTCCGATGAAACCTGCGCCTCCTGTAATAAGAATCATAGGCTACCCTCCTGTTTTTATTCTTATCCATAAAATTACATGAAAGAAGAAGTGAAAACAACCGGAATCTGATAATATAGAACTATATAAACTCAATTGAGTTCTTTTCGGAAAGTTCCGGCTTCCCGTAACTGAAGGTAGTCGGGAATGGTGGCATCATTCTACCATTCGTTATAATTTGTCGGTTCATGGTAATGTTTGAAGCGATTTGCAGTAGAAAGTCCTTTGCTTTCCCCGGGCTGCTGATGAGAAACTGTCAGTACTTCAACCCCATCCATTTCACGAACTTTCCGCAATTTATAGACTTGGTCCTGGGCCCACTCATCGTATACGACATCGCTGAAGTGGAAACCTTCCCACATAATACCATCTACGTACGGAGAGGAGGCGGTGGCCAGCGTATCGAATCCCCAGTTCTGTATCAGAGAAAGATCCGGGTGCCTGTCTTTGAGAAGAGT
The DNA here is from genome assembly GCF_001685435.2 of Salimicrobium jeotgali. Classification (NCBI taxonomy): domain Bacteria; kingdom Bacillati; phylum Bacillota; class Bacilli; order Caryophanales; family Bacillaceae; genus Salimicrobium; species Salimicrobium jeotgali. The sequence goes on along the minus strand of NZ_CP011361.2, from coordinate 1,703,289 downwards.
CAGCCAGTCCGTCAATCCTTCCCGCTGTGCGTGAAGAACCTGAGGGTCACCGCCATGCTCATTATCGATGTTTCCTACAGTATCGAGAAAAGCTCCGTCCAGTCCTTTATCGACAATCTGCTTCTGAACTTCGTCTGCCATAACTTTCTGATAGTGAGAGGAAGTTATGTCGGTCAGGTAGGAGTCCCATTCTTCGTAGTAAACTCGTTTACTATTGCGAACGAAGAAGTCTTCTTCTTTTAACTTCTGGAACAGCGGAGTATTCCACTGGTCGGCTTCCATCGTATTAATATACCCGTACACGAGCGTACCGTCTTTTCTTATTTCTTCTATCTGTTGGTTTGTGTAGTAGAAAGGCTCAATAATCATTACATCATACTCGCTCATCTCGTCTATAATCGCAGGAGTCGGAGCATCGTAATAGATTTTATAAGTTTCTATGTGAGCGAGGGGCGACTCTTTTGAAGCGGTGATACGATCCGAGACCAGAAAAGCGGAGAAAGCGAACAGCAGGGAAGTCAGCAGGTAGACGGGTAATCGTTTTTTTCTTTTCAAAGAACATTTCTCCTGTTAAAAAAGTATTTTTTGTAATTACTATTATATACAATTGTGACAATTAAATATACTTATTTCGAAAGTATTCCGAACGAACCAAAAAGGGGTGATGAGATGATTTACAGACAATCAAGCATAATCAGGAAATCCATTGAACTGATTCTGGTCATTGCAGGGTTGGGAATGATAGATCAAATACTCGGGTTAGAGATGAGAGAATGGACATTGAATCCTTTTCTTATAACGGTACTTTTATTTTCTCTCAGGTACGGTTTGACGATCGGTATAAGCAGTTTCCTTCTTGTGCTGGCTTACTATCTGGCGGATATGGTGATTGGAGGAGGGGACGTATTCCTTGTATTCTACAGCTTCGACCGTTTTATTAATGTCGCGCTATTGCTCCTGGTTGCCGTCATCGGAGGGATGTACGGCACAAGTTTCCGGGAAAGATATGAGTCTCTCAGTGACCGTAACTCCGAACTTTACGAAGAGAATGAAAACGTGAAAGAGGTCATCCAGTCCGTGGAAGAGTCGATGAAAGCGATGCAAAACCGCGTTCTGGAAAGCGAGTACACCTTGACCAGAATTTACCAGGTAGGAAAAGCGCTTGATCAGCCGACCCCTTATCTCATACGGAACGAAGCGATTGAGATCATTTCGGATTTATTTCAGTCCCGGGAAGTAGCCATCTATCATGTGGACGCATCATTCAGTGCGATGAGGCTCAGTGTGAAAAGAGGCGGGCCTGATGCGTTTTTGCAGACCATTTTCGTTTCCGGAGAGGATTCGATGCTTCAGAGATTATTTTCGAATAAAACGGTGACGATCCGTTCTGTTGAAGATGATGAAGACGCTCCGGTGCTGGCAGGCCCAATTATTCAAAACGGCAAAGTACAGGAAGTGCTGATCATCAACGATCTCGATTTTGAACGGTTGACGAATTATGAAATACAGATTCTTTCCGTTCTGCTGGATTGGCTTTCGGACCGGATTGAAAAATCCCGGGCATCTATGCAGAAAGAAGAAGAGAAGAAAATGTATCCGGGGACACGTATTTATTTCAAGGAAGCTTTTGAAGAAAAAGTCATCGAGCAGCAGGACCGTAAAGAGAAGTTCGATGTCGATTATAGTGTGATAGAGGTGCCGTACGTCAACGCCGGAACAGTGTCGAAAGTTGAAATGGAAATCATTTTGCGCTCTTACCTCCGGGAAGTGGATATAGTCGGGTTCGAGGAAGGCACCGGAGTGTTTTATTTCCTGCTTCCGGGAACCGGTCCGGAAAATGCCGGCATCGTAAAGGATCGTATACAGAAAGTTATGGATGAGAAGGTTGTGCAGTATGTTCAATAACTTCACACAACCGGTATGGATACTCACATTTTATTTTATTCACGGTGTTCTGGCTTTTCTTTTGCTGCTTTTTCTTCAGAAAAGGGCGGAAGAAGAAGAACAGGGAGTAGTGCTGTGGATTTTTACTGTAAGCTTATTTCTCCCTGTAATCGGAGAAATTTTTGGAGGGATGGTCTGGTATATGGCCAGACGCTTCGGCAGCAATGACATACTGGAATCATACGAGGAGTACGTTACTTATAAGCCGCCGATGCTGGAGCAGATCAGATATGAAGCAAGAGCAAGCTATGATATGCAGCCGTTCTCCGAGACTCTTACGGATTTTGAAGCACGATCTAAACAGGATGCGATTATGAGGCTGATAAATTCGGACGTCTCCAGAAAAGGGCATTACGTAAATCTCGGACTAACAAACCAGAACTCGGAAATGGTCCACTACGCTGCTACCACCCGGAACCTGCTGATAGACAACCACGAGAAGGAAATTCAGCTCGCAAAATCGGAATACACTCCAGGTGATACGACCAGATTAAAGACGCTGTTATCAGCCTATGAACGATTTCTGAAAAGTGAGCTGCTGGAAGGTCCTTCCCTTTCGAGACTCGAGAAGGAGTACAAAGGTTTCATGGAGGAAGAACTTGCTTCCGGCAATGACCGCCCCTTGCTCCTTGAAAGACTTGGAGAGTTTCATCTGTATCGGGGTGATCCTTCCACCGGAGTGGAAATACTCGAAAGTATGAATGAAAAGCACCCTCTTCAGGCCGAAGGATATCTGGTACTTCTCCGTTATTATTACGGAAGAAAAGATTGGAAAAAGATACGCAGCGTGCTGAGTGCCTTGAAAGAAAACGTCCCGAAGACCAATATACCGGAATCCAGACGTTTCATTGTTGAACATTTGCTGGGGGAAGAATTATGAAAAAACACACAATTCAATTGAGCATAACCTTCGCTGTACTGCTGATAGGCATGGTGACTATTCTGCAGCTCATCAGAATGGAAACGTTCCAGCAGTGGTTTCCTCCCAACTCCTCACCGGAGAATGAGTTCCCGGTAATGACTGCGGAAGAGCCGAAGAAGGGGGAGGAGGAACTCAAGGTATTTCTTCACCAGAATGAGAGTGACCTGTCCGAGGGAGCCATCGGAAATATGAAACAGGCCCTCGAGTATGCAAAAGTGCCATACGAACAGGTAGGCAGGGAGGAGATAAAAAACATTGCCCCTTCCCCTTATTCGATAATAGTTCTTGCCGGAGAACATTCCGAAGAGTGGCCGAGGGACGTTATCACCGAGTTTGTGGAAGAAGGCGGACGGGTGATGATCGCCGGCCGTTTTGTCGATTCGGATTGGAACGATCTTCTTGGTATTAAGAAAGCGGAGGGATACAAAGGCGATCTGCACGGTATTTCTTTCGAACAGGAACTGTTCCCCGGTTACGTGGATCTTGGTGCATCCTCTGAACTTTTTTCCCACAGTATCGCCGATGTTGAACTGAAAGAAGAGGTAGCGGTGCCTCTTACAGTGGAAGAAGAGCCGCTTATGTGGATCCATGAAAGAGGCAAAGGGAAAGTGATGTTCTGGAATTCAACCATCACTGTGGGTAAAACTACGAGGGGAATGCTGCTTCAATCACTCTCCATGCTTCCGCCTGCTTTCGTCAGTGCCCAGGCCTCCATTAAAGTTTTTCATATCGACGACTTTCCGTCCCCTATTCCTTTTGAAACTCCGGAGAAAATAGAGCAGGAGTATGATAAATCAATACGTGATTTTTACACAGACGTATGGTGGGAGGATATGAAAGAGATCGGAGAGAACCATGACTTCACGTACACGGGTTACTTAATAGGTACGTACAGGGATGATACGGAATTGAAAGGGAAAGAGATCCGGGAAAATCTCCGTTATCCTATGCTCTACTTCGGCCGTGATTTATTGAGTGAAGGAGGAGAACTTGGTCTGCACGGGTATAACCACCAGTCCCTGGTCACCCCTTCCGAACCGATAGATGAGACGCTCGGATATGTACCGTGGAAGAATAACCGGCAGATGGTGGAAATGATTAAGGAAGTGGAAGGTGTTTTCAAATACTATTTTCCTGACGAAGAGATCAAATCCTACGTTCCTCCTTCCAACGTAATCAACACGACCGGAATTAAAGCGCTGGAACAGTCGCTTCCTGAATTAAAGACAATCAGTTCATTATATATCGGGGGAGACAAGGGAAGTCTTGAACAGGAATTCGGGCCGGGCGATGTTAAGAACAACCTTTATTATTTTCCGCGAATGACGAGCGGATATGCAGAAAGTCCGGAAGACCAGTTTCTCCAGACAGACGTTATTGCTAACTTTGGTGTTTTCTCCCACTTCGTCCACCCGGATGACGTACTGGATTCCTACAGGGCACAAGGCAGAAACTGGAGCCAGATGCGTTCCAGGTTACAGGATATGGGAGAGCACGTTAAAGAAAACTACCCTTACCTGGAAGCCATGACCCAGTCGAACGCTACGAAAAAAATGAAAAGTTATCAGGAATCGGAACTGACGGTATCCTATAAGGAAGACCGGATCGTTATTACAGGGGATGAAATCCTGAAACCGAGTGAGTTTCTCATCAGGCTGGAGAATGGCAAGTTTCTCAATGAAGGAAAATATTCTTATGGTAGTGTGGACGAATTAAGTGAAGGATTATACCGGGTGACTGTTAAAGAGCCGGAAGCTGAGATCCTTATTAAGGAGCGGGGCAAATGAAAATAGGTATGATCGTGGAAGGGAGTTATCCTTACGTCAGTGGGGGAGTGGCCAACTGGGTACAAATGATGATTCAGAGAATGCCCGAACATGAATTTGAAATTGTCGCTATCACACCGAAACAGATGACGGAAAAAGACTATCGTTACACTTTGCCGGAGAACGTAACCGGCGTAACCAACCTTCCATTGAACATGAAACAAAAAAAGAAGATGAAAAAACAAAGGCTTTCTGCAGAAGAAGAGGAAGCACTCACCGAATGGATGATGTTCCGGAAGACCAGTGATACGGCGCTGAATATGCTGAGCGGAAGGCTGGGAGATCCTTCCGAGTTCTTCTCGAGCCGGCTGTTCTGGCATATCGTACAAAGCAGCTATGAAGAAGAAAAGCAGACGGCTTCTTTTATTGAATATCTCTTTATGTGGAAAGGAATGTTCTCGCCGGTTATTGAACTGCTGCAGTTCGATTTTCCGGACGTGGATCTGGTCCAGTCCGTTTCCACCGGTTATGCCGGGCTGATAGGAGCCGCCATGAAACAGCAGCAGGACATTCCTTTTATTTTGACAGAGCACGGGATCTATTCCCGGGAGCGCGAGGAAGAAATTTTGCAGGCGGCATGGATCGCCGATTATTACAAAGAGCGCTGGGTGAAATTTTTCCATCACTTGTCCCTGCAGGCGTACACGGAAGCGGATGATGTGATTACGCTGTTTGAGAGAAACAGTGAACTGCAGGAGACGCTTGGGGCACCTGCCGGGAAGTTACATGTTGTACCTAACGGAATCGACTATGAGCGGCTGGGCGCTATCCAAAAATCCGAAAAAGGTAAGGATACGTTGATTATTGGCGCTATCGTACGGGTAGTTCCGATCAAAGATATCAAGACGATGATCCAGGCCGCTAATCTTCTGGCCGAGAAGTCCATTCCATTTGAAATGTACATAATGGGCCCGCTCGATGAAGAAGAAGATTACGCAGAGGAATGCAGGCGTCTTATCAATCAGCTGGAACTCGAGAACTCCGTCTTTCTGACAGGCAAAGTGAATATAAGTGATTATCTGCCGACATTTGATGTGTGCTTACTTACCAGTATTTCCGAAGGCCAGCCGCTCGCAGTTCTGGAAGGAATGGCTGCCGGAGTCCCGTGGGTAGTTACAGACGTGGGGTCCTGTTCCGAACTGATTCTCGGAGGTGAAGGTGATCCGTACGGACCGGCAGGATTTGTCGTGCCACCGGTAAAGCCGCTACAGGTAGCGGAAAAATGTGAGTGGATGTACGCTCATCCGGAGGAGACTGTAAAGTTCGGCTGGAACGGTAAAAAACGTGTGGAGACGTATTATCAATTGAACCAGTTGATTGAACAGTACAGAGAATTGTATCAGAGGAGGGAAGAAGCTTATGGCAGGCATCGGGTTTAGATTACAGAAACTGTTCCAGGAGGATTACTTTTCTTCCCGTTTCAAAGCATATGTCTTCGCAGGACTGGTGACAGCAGGCCCGTGGCTCATCGTTATCGTTACCATTACCCTGATCCAGTGGCTCACCACTCAATTCATCGATATAAGCCGGCAGGAAAATGAACTGTTCACGCTGTCGGTAGCGTACTGTTTCATTTTTTCCCAGGTGATTTTCGGTATTCAGCAGTTGGTCGTTACGCGGTATCTTGCAGACCTGATATTTGAAAACCGTTCGAAAGAAATATTTGCAACATTCATAGGAATGACGAAGCTGACTCTGATGATTGCATCGGTCACCTGGTTGCTGTTCCTCTGGTTCTCCGAGCTTCCTTTTCACTTTAATGTTCTGATATTGGCATTATTTGTTACTATTAACCTGATTTGGGTAATGTTTTTATTCTTAAGTGCGGCTAAGTTTTACCAGGCCGTGGCGTACAGTTTTCTGAGCGGGGCTGTCATTTCCATTATCCTTATTGTCTGGATGGGGTTCAATGTGCAAATGTTCACATTCGCAGAACACAGTCTCAGCTTCTTTCTGCTTCTCGGTTTTACGAGCGGGATGATCGTAACGCTGTTTGGACTCCTGCTTTCTATGCTTATGACTTTTGGAGAGAAAACGGTCGAAGGCCAGTTCAGCTACTTAAGTTATTTTGATAAGTACCCGTCTCTATTCTGGACGGGCTTTCTGTATAACGCAGGGGTGTGGGTCTGTAACTGGGTAATATGGTTCGGGCCGGGGGGCTCTTCCCTCTTTGATACTTTCCTTTATCATAGAATATACGATACGGCCGTTTTCCTTTCTTATCTGACAATCATCCCTGCTCTTATCATTTTCGTGGTTTCCGTGGAAACACGTTTTTATGAAAGGTACCGGATTTTCTACGGGAATGTCAACGAAGGCGGAACTCTCGGTGAAATCAGGAAGGCTAAAGAGAAAATGCAGCGTGTATTGAGACAGGAGCTGGAGGGTCTCTTCCGGAGTCAGGGGGTTTTTTCCCTGTTCGTTATTCTGTTCATCGGTTACCTGACAGCTTTTCTCAGTTTCGAGGACGAAATTATTTCCATCTTCCGATTTACGGCAGTCGGAGCGTTTTCAAACGCTATGGTACTTATAGTTACTCTCATTCTTCTTTACTTTGAGGATCGGCGGGGAGCTATGTACACATCAATCATGTTCTTCAGTCTGAACCTGATTCTGTCTCTGGTGTTTTTGCCTCTTGGATACGATGGATACGGGCTCAGCTTCTCCATAGGCTCCACGGCCTCTTTCCTGTTCGCTATGGTAAGGCTGGCCGTTTTTATCGATCAGGTGGATTACCATGCTTTCTGCCGTCCTCATGACCGGTCAAACAGACAGGGGAGGTTGGTTTTTTCGAAAATGGGAAAATGGCTGAACGAAAGAAGATTCATATAACTGTTTCAGCTACGCGGAAGGAGGAATCATATGGAAATAAGAAGCGCACGCCTGGAAGACGCGCCCGGCGTTGCGAAAGTTCAGGTGGAGACCTGGAAGACGACGTATCGGGGGATTGTACCGGAGGGATACCTGAACCGGATGACCCCGGAGAACAGAAGGGAGAAATGGGAAAAGATTATCGAAAAAGGTATGGTTTACGTGGCGGTGAATGAAGAAGAGGAGATTACGGGATTTGCAAGCGGAGGTCCGAGCCGATCTCCTCAACTTCATCCGCATGAAGCGGAGCTGTACGCCATTTATATAAGAGAAGATGACCAGGGGAAGGGGCTTGGCAGAAAACTGCTCACTCCCGTCGTGAATGAGCTTATGGAAGGCGGACGGTCTTCGATGCTCGTATACGTTCTGGCTGAAAATGAATCCAGATATTTTTACGAAGCGCTGGGCGCAAAACTACTCGATAAAATAAAAATCGGGATAGACGGAAAAACGCTGAATGAGCTGATCTATGGATGGGATGACATCTCCGGTCTCGCCACTCCGCCCGAATAAATACAGCTCGCGGCAAATTGAGGGGAGCGGGGGCACGATAAGATTGGTTGATAATTGGAAAATATTCCTCTATCCTTTGAATTGTCAGAATTGTTATAATTATGGCAGGGATGTAATGTGCTGGAAAATGAAGCTCAGGTACCGGTGAAGTTTTACTGATTCAGGGGGGAGCGGCGTTGAATAGAGCGGTGATTGTGATATGTATGGTTTTGCTTGCAGGCTGTCAATCAGGTTATCCGACGAGTGAGTATGGTCAACTCCCGCATACGGAAAACGAAGTTACCTTTAAAGCGGAATCGGAAGTCGATAATGGGGAAAACGGAGTGCACTTTTACATCATCAATGCAAGTGAGGCCCCCGTTTTTTATGATATGGGGTATAAAATAGAAAAAGAAACGGACGGAACGTGGAAAGAACTGCCGTTCGATGAAGAAATTCCATTTCGGGAACGGGCCAAAGAAGTGAAGCCGGGAGAGAGTTTCGAATCTGCTGTTGTGCTTGATGAAATAAAATCCGATTTTGAACCGGGAGTATATCGGGTGATAGTAACGATGACCGAATCGCGTGAAACGGAAGAAGTTTTCAGACTCGCTTCCGAATTCAGGGTTCTTCCGGTCACCTGAAAATAAAACCGGATGATAATCGCGCTTCTCTGCCAGAAGTTGAGGTGGGGGAGTCTTTAATGAAATTTTGATTTTAATATAAAATTCCTATAATCTTAAAGTAGGGATTTATATTAACTTTCAAAAGGAGAATCCAATCTATCTATGTTCCTTAACTCGTTTGGCACAAACGGTTTCTTACTATTAGCGGCGTTTCTATTATTCAGCGGCATCATTGTTGCCAAGTTCTCCAGTCGCTGGGGCATCCCTTCCCTGATTCTGTTTATAATGGTCGGGATGGTGACGGGCAGTGACGGGCTGGGGCTGGTTTACTTCCATGATGCAGGTACTGCGCAGATCATCGGTGTCTTCGCTCTCGTCATCATTTTGTTTGAGGGTGGCCTGCACACAAAATGGGCGACCGTTAAGTCTGTAGCGCTTCCTTCTCTCTCCCTCGCAACTCTCGGTGTGCTGATCACCTCTTTACTCATCGGGTTCAGTGCTTATTTCCTTTTCAACTTTTCGCTTCTTGAAGGTATGCTGCTCGGAGCGATCGTCGGTTCAACCGATGCGGCCGCTGTCTTTGCCGCTTTAAAAGAAAGGAACATCAAGGCTAAAATGGGAGCGACGCTTGAAGCTGAATCAGGGACGAACGATCCGATGGCAGTGTTTCTCACTCTGTCCCTTATTGAGCTTATCGCCGCTAACGATGGCAGTATATGGGCTATGATCCCGACCTTTTTTGTGCAGATGGGACTCGGTCTTCTCTTTGGCCTGGCGGTCGGAAAAATCGGTTCTCTGTCAATCAACAATATAAGGCTGGACTCAAGTGCTCTTTATCCGATTCTTTCCGTGGCATTTGCTCTGATTACATACAGTATCACTGCGTTCGCAGGGGGCAGCGGATTTCTTGCAGTATATGTGGCAGCTCTCGTTATCGGAAACAGTGAGCTGACTTACCGGTATTCGATTTTTCAATTCAATGAAGGGTTTGCATGGATGGCGCAGATTCTGATGTTTATTATTCTCGGACTGCTCGTATATCCCGGACAGTTATTCACCGCAGAGATTATGGGGAACGGGTTCCTTCTTGCCTTCATTCTCATTATCGTTGCGCGGCCCGTTGCCGTATTTCTTTCCCTCATTAAAATGAACTATACAGTGAAAGAGAAAATCTTCATTTCCTGGGCCGGCCTCCGCGGAGCCGTGCCGATTGTACTGGCCACATTCCCGATCGTTGAGGGACTGGAGGCAAGTCGCGATATCTTCAACATCGTCTTCTTTATCGTCCTCTCCTCCGCACTTGTTCAGGGGTCGACGATTTCGAATTTCGCAAACAAACTCGAACTCGTGGGGAAGAAGAAGGATGTACCGCATCATTCCATCGAATTGATTTCAATGGGGAAAGCCCAGGCGGAAATGATACAGTTCCAGACGAACAGGGAGTCAGCTGTCGTCGGGAAGAAACTGCATGAAATCTCTTTTCCCAACCGGGCCAACATAAGCGCGATCATCCGGGAGAACCGGGTCATTACGCCGTACGGGGAAACAGAAATCAAGGAAGGGGATTTCCTCTACATTCTCGTGGAAGCCGCTTATAAAGAACGTCTGAAAAAGGTGCTCGAAGAACGCGTGCCACGTCCGGAAACTGGCGTAGACAGGGATACGGATAAAGATGACTGACCCGCTTCTCAATCCCTGGCATATATATAAAGCCTTTCCCCGTTCAGGAGGAAAGGCTTTTTTGTAATAAATATCAGAAAGGGTTGGTTGCCCACTGGAGAGACTGTTTAATGAAGATGCGCGGGTGAAGCTTCAGCTGCGCCACCATGTATTCAGCCAGATCCTCCGGCTGCATGAATTTCTGTTCATCATTTTTATCAGGGTTATCACCGAATGCGAGTTCAGTTGCTACCAGACTCGGGTTCATGGTAAAGACGCGGATATTATGCGGACGCACTTCCTGCATCAGTGCTTCGGTCATTCCCTGAACGGCAAATTTGGAAGCACTGTAAGAAGTGGAGCCCGCGGTGCCTTTCAGACCGTTACTCGAGGAGATGTTGATCATATCTCCCCCGTTTTTCTCGATCATGTCCGGAAGTACAGCACGGGTCATGTGATACATACCGAACAGGTTGATTTCCACTGTCCGCTTCCAGTCGTCAGGGTCCGTGTCCAGGAAGTTACCGTGCAGGCCGACCCCTGCGTTATTGATAAGAATGTCGGCTTTCCCGAGCTTTTCTTTCAGACCGGAAACCGCTTTCTCCGTCTCTTCAAGATCAGAGATGTCCACGGCAGCGTACTCCGCTTTTACTCCGTATTTCTCTGCCTCTTCTTTCACCTGCTGAAGTTTCGTTTCGGTACGGGCAATGAGCCCGACATGAACGCCTTCCTGCGCGAATTCGATAGCTGTCGCCTTACCGATGCCGCTGCCGGCCCCGGTAATGTATGCAACTTTACCCTTAATGTCTTGTCCCATAAGTAATTCCTCCTTCATTTAAGTACATACTTCCAACTTAAAGAGTAACATGAATAATGGAACTGCTCATTCGTCCTGTTTTTTCAAAGGAGCCTTCATAACGATAGAAGTACGGGAAAAATCCACCAATAATATGATAATATAGGGAGAAACGATCGTACCGGAACGAAGAAAGGGGAGTGTGTATGCAACTCGGAGGAAAGATTGTTCTGCAGGTGGCAGGACTATTCGTTTTATACTACATAGGAAGCAAACTCCAGGAGTGGAGCGGGCTCCCGGTGCCCGGAAGTATAATCGGTCTTCTGCTTCTTCTGACTCTGCTCCTGACCGGAGTGCTCCCGGCCGGTTGGGTCGATCACGGTGCAGGTTTTATGCTTGCGTACCTGCCATTGTTCTTTGTGCCGGTTACGGTGGGAATCATTGAGTACCCCGTGCTGCTGAGCGGTACGGGTATCGTTATGATTATAATGACGATTACGGGGACGTGGCTGACGATGTTCATCGCCGGCTTTACGAGTGAAAAACTGTCGAAAAAAGGAGGAGCGTAATGGCTTTTATAATGCTTCTGCTTACGATTTTCACCTTTTTATTGATGGGCAAAATTTATTCTGAATACCGCACACCCCTGCTCACTCCGGTGCTTACTACTGTAGCTGTGATGGTTGCCATACTTCTTATAACCGGAGTTTCGTATGAGACATATATGGAGGGGGCGGTGTGGGTCGACCGCATGCTGGGGCCGGCCGTCGTGGCGCTGGCTTACCCGATGTACCGGCAGCGGGCTGTTCTGAAGAAACACTTTCTCCCGATTGTCGTTAGTGTCATTGTCGGCGTCATTACAGCTTTCGGTTCGGGATATGCGATGGCGACGGCTCTCGGGCTGGAGCGTGAACTGCTCCTTACCATTCTGCCGAAGTCTCTGACTACACCGATTGCGGTGCCGGTAGCTTCCGAAATAGGCGGCATTCCTTCGATGGCAGTAGCTTTCACGATGATTGCAGGATTTACCGCCATATTGACCTCCCCCTTATTTTTTAAATATATTCCATTCGGTAACACAGGAAAGGGGATAGCACTGGGCACGGCTGCTCACGGGCTCGGTACTTCAAAAGCTGTGGAGTACGGGGAAGAAACTGTATCAATGAGTTCTGTGGCAATGAGTCTGGCTGCCATCATCGGTTCTTTTTTCGGGCCATTTTTCGTTTGGCTTCTGGCTATTTGACGATTAAGAATGAAAGAAATGTGGAAATAGTGGGGCAGGAGGGATGATTATGGTAAGCAAGGTAACTCTCGGCAAAACAGATTTATCCATCAACCCGATCGGACTTGGCACAAATGCGGTCGGAGGACACAACATATATCCGAATCTTGATGAGCAGCAGGGCGTGGACATGGTGAAAGCGGCTATCGATAGAGGCGTGGATTTTCTTGATACGGCCTATGCCTACGGTAACGGACGTTCCGAGGAACTCGTGGGTCAGGCGATTGCGGAATCCGGCAAACGTCAGGAAGTCGTTCTTGCTACGAAAGGTGCCCACACAGATGACGGCGGTAAAAGTAACCGTCCGGAATTTTTGAAACAGGCGGTTGATAACAGCCTTAAGCGTCTCGGTCTCGATTACATCGACCTTTACTATATTCATTTTCCGGATGAAGATACACCGAAGTATGAAGCAGTCGGTGCGCTTCAGGAATTGAAAGAGGCAGGTAAGATACGGGCTGTGGGTGTTTCCAACTTTTCGATGGATCAGTTGAAAGAAGCGAATCAGGACGGATATGTCGATGTTATACAGGAACACTATAATCTTTTTGAGCGGGAAGCAGAGGAGACGTATTTCCCTTACGTGAAAGAACAGGGGATCGGTTTCGTACCGTTCTTCCCATTTGCCTCCGGACTACTGGCCGGTAAGTATGAGGAGGACACGACTTTTCCTGAAGGGGATCTCCGCCATCAGAAACCCGAGTTTCAGGGGGAGAAGTTTAAAGAGAACGTCCGGAAAGTCAACGAACTGAAACCGATCGCGGATTCATACGGTCTTGATACGGCTCAGCTCGTGCTCGCTTATTACATTCATCAGGAAGCAATCGATGCTGTAATTCCGGGTGCGAAGAGAAAAGACCAGGTGTTTCATAACAACAAAGCAGCAGATGTGACACTGGATCAGGCAACAATCACACGCATCAGTCAGCTTTTCTCTTAAAACAAAAACTCAATTAATAAGGCGAGACCTGGATTCCGGAAACCTTCCGGGGTCCGGTTTTTTATATAACTATACAGACTTCACAGCTTCGTCACCGCCTTCGGCATCTCTCTTGTGATAAAATCAACAGGAAAGAGAGGGCGGTCGTCATGATAAAACAGGCTGAACAATTTTTGGAGCAATGCTATAAAGAATTAGGAAAAACGGAAGCGGAGTTACGGGAACGGACCGGAGCAGTGACAAAAGAAATAGAAGATACCGGCTCTTACACTCATACATATGAAGAATTGGAGTACGGGGCGAAGATGGCCTGGCGCAACAGCAATCGATGTATCGGCCGGTTGTTCTGGAACCGTCTCGAAGTGAAGGATCAAAGACACCTTGATACCGAAGAAGAAGTGGCGGGTGCGCTCCGGGAGCATATTCACGAAGCGACCAACGGAGGGAGGATTCAGTCCACAATCAGTATTTTTAAACCGAAAACCGTAGCAGGCGGCGAAGTGAAAATCTGGAACCACCAGCTGCTTCGCTATGCCGGATACGAAACGGACGAGGGCATCATCGGGGATCCGGATTCGGTGGCACTTACGAAGAAGGCACTGGATATGGGCTGGGAAGGGGCTGGGACTCCTTTCGATATTTTGCCCCATATCTTCCACATCGATGACCGCGAGCCCGTGTGGTATGATGTACCTGAAGACATTATTTTAGAGATACCGCTCAGGCATCCGGAATATGAGTGGTTTCGGGAACTGAACCTGCGTTGGTATGCCGTGCCGATAATTTCTGATATGCGGCTTGAGATAGGAGGGGTCGATTACACATGTGCCCCGTTTAACGGCTGGTATATGGAAACGGAGATAGGAGCAAGAAACTTTGCGGATGAGTTCCGTTACAATCTTCTTCCTGTAGTAGCTGAAAAGATGGGCCTTGATACAAATCGGAATTCTTCTTTGTGGAAGGATCGGGCGCTTCTGGAGTTGAATCAGGCTGTACTATACTCTTTCCAGCAGGACGGAGTCTCTCTCGTTGACCATCATACGGCGGCCTGGCAGTTTCAGGTCTTCCAGAGGAATGAGCATAAACAGAACCGGCAGGTTACAGGGGACTGGACATGGCTGAACCCCCCGGTGTCGCCTGCGACAACGCCCATTTTTCATCAGAGTTTTGAAGACAGAATGGATTCACCGAACTATTTTTATCAGAAGTGCCCTTTTTCGTGAAACTTTTTATATGTAAAGGGCGTAGATATATAGTAGAAGAAAGGAGGAGTTATTATTGGATATTAAACCGAAAAAGACAAAGAATCTGACGGCTGCGCAAAAACAGAAACTGAACAAAGCCGGGGGGTGGCTTGGTAAAATCTTCACGGTCCTGTTCATCCTTGCGTTCATTGTACTTATATCTTTTAACTGGATCACCGATTACATATGGATGGGGAGCGTGGGGTACCAGGATTCCTACATGACAATTCTGACGAGCAAGCTGATGCTTGGTGTCGTCGGTTTCATTTTATATGCTATATTTACTTACATGACGTTGAGCTGGATACGTAACGTCTATGTCGGACATTTCACCGCGGGCCAACTTCCGCCTTTCATCAATAACAAGAAGCAGAGCCGCCTTTTGACGCTTGTAATTGCGATTATCGTCGGTCTGCTCGGAAGTGTGCTTGTACAGGGCGTAGGCTGGGAACCATGGCTGAAGTTTCTCAACTACGAATCATTCGGAGTGAAAGATCCCCATTTTGACCGGGATGTATCCTTCTATATGTTCGTATTACCATTCATCGAATTTGTTCTTTCTATCGTTCTTGGACTTGCAATCTTTTTCTTCCTTGTGGAGATTGGATTCTATTCCGTCTACAATATGTACCGGATGAACAGGAAAGCGCAGATGCACATGGGTATAACGCTGGCGATCATCGGTATTCTTCTTGCCTTCCAGCACGTGCTTGAACCTTTCCGTTCCCTTCTCACCAACCAGGTGAACGTAGTTCAGGAGAGTGTGGTGCACGGACTGAGTTACACGGATGATGTCGTCAACAATCCTGCATCCTACGTGATGGCGGGAGTCGCGCTCCTCGGAACGATTTGGGTCATCGTAGCTCTGTTCCGGGGAAGATGGAAATCGATGGTAGCGCCGATCATCCTTTATATAGCCGTAGGAGTTCTCGCTCAGGGAGCTTCCATGATCGTACAGAACTTTGTCGTTTCACCAAACGAATTTTCAAAAGAAAGCCCTTATCTGGAAGAAAATCTCTCGATGACGAGAACGGCTTATGATCTTGAAAACATGAGCGAAGAGCAGCACCCTGGAGCTGATTCCCTGAATCAGTCCATGGTGGAGAGGAATCAGGACACAATCAATAACGTACGTATCAATGATGCACGGCCGATTTTGAGCGTATATAATCAGCTGCAGACATTCCGTACTTATTACGAGTTCAATGATATTGATATCGACAGGTACAACGTGGACGGGGAGTATGAACAGGTATTCCTCGGAGCGCGGGAACTGAATACGGAGGATCTGCCTTCGCAAGCGAAGACGTGGGTCAACCAGAACTTACGTTACACCCACGGCTACGGCATTTCCATGAGTAACGTCAATGAAATCACGCCTCAGGGTCAGCCCGAGTATATGGTGGAAAACCTCCCGCCTGAAGGTAAACCGGAAGTAAAACGTCCACAGGTGTATTTCGGAGAGGAAGACTATGATTCTGTCATCGTCAACAGTGGCGTCGAGGAGTTCGACTACCCTGCTGGGGATGAGAACATGTCCAGTACATTTGAAGCAGACAGCGGAGTACCGCTCTCCGGCATCAACCGGGCCCTGTTTGCGATTAATGAAGGATCATTCCGGATGTTCGTCTCCGATCAGGTGACAGGAGACTCCAAAATTCTCCAGACACGGAACATTATGGACAGGGTGGAACGTATTGCTCCGTTCCTCACCTATGACGAAGACCCTTATATTTTCATACGCGAAGATGGCACGATGGACTGGATGATTGATGCCTACGTCACAGAAGAGAATTATCCTTATTCGGAACCGTATTCCGGAGATAACAGTTACATCAGGAATTCCGTTAAAGTGACGGTGGATGCTTACACGGGAGAAGTGGACTATTATGCAGTGAATCCCGAGGAGCCTCTCCTCCAGACGTATCAACAGATTTTCCCTGATCTGTTTACTGAGGAGATACCGGAAGATGTGAAAAGCCACTTCCGCTACCCGATCGATCTCTTCAAAATCCAGTCACAAATGTATCAGACGTACCACATGACGAATTTGGAAGTATTTTATAATCGTGAGGACTACTGGGAAATACCTACGGAGAAATACTTCAACGAAGATATAACGATGGAACCTTATTACGTTACGATGCGTCTGCCTGAAGCCGAGGAAGAAGAATTCGTTCTGATGACTCCGTTTACACCGAGAAACCGGCAGAATATGATCGCCTGGATGGGTGTCAGGAATGATGGCGAGCACTACGGGGAGAAAGTCGTGTATGAGTTTCCGAAGCAGGAAAATGTATACGGTCCGCAACAGATCGAAAACCGGATCAATCAGGACAGTAACATTTCCCAGCAGTTGAATCTGTGGTCCCAGGGCGGCTCGGAGGTAATCAGGGGTAACCTGCTTGTACTGCCGATTGAAGATACGGTCCTTTATGCAGAACCTGTATATATCGAGTCCTCCAACGAGACGTCCCTGCCTGAAGTGAAACAGGTTATTGTCGCCTACCAGGATCAGATTGTTATGGAACCTACCTTCGATAAGGCTCTGGAAGTTCTCCTTTCCCGCATCGATCCGGAAGTCGAAGCACCGGAAGAGGGCGGAGAAGACGGTCAGGGAGAAGGTCAGTCCTCCGGGTTGGAGACGAATGAAACGCTGCAGGAAATCTCGGACCTTTTCGGTCAGTATCAGCAGCAGATGTCTGACGGGAATTATGAAGAAGCAGGACGTATCATGGAAGAAATCCAGTCCAAGCTTCAAAGTTCCCAAAACTCCGGCGGAACCGGGCAGCAGAACCCCGAGAATCAGAATGGCGGGGAGAATGACGGATCTTCCGAAGGAGAGAATAGCTCGGACAGTTCAGGTGAAGAATAGTTTAGAGGAGGAACCGTTCCTGTGAAGGGGCGGTTCCTTCTGATTAATGATTGGACTTTCCTCTGAATCAGGATAAAAAACGACCAGGCTAAGCGTCTGGTCGTTTTTCCTATTCAAAAGTCGTATTTTGCATCCTCCGCTTCCCTGATTTGGCGGTATGTTTCTGTGAGCACCATGGTATCTTCGACGAGACGGTCGAGTCGGAAGAAAACATCATCACTGATAATTTTCTTATTGAGAAAATCTTCGTCGTTCAGGAATACGTACGTCTGCACAATCTGCGCTTTCATATAGCCAAGAATCGGCTTCAGCTGCTGTTCCGGAATCAGAAAGTGTTTGTCCGATCCTGCGGTAGCGTATATGCTGACAATTTTCCCTTCTAGTCCGTCCTGAGGAAGAAGGTCGAAAATGTTTTTAAGTGTGGCCGGAATCGACGCCTGAAAGATAGGAGTGCCGATGAGGACAGCGTCCGCTTCCATAATTGTTTGCGCAACGTATCCCGTGTCTCCTTTATAGTCCAGATAGTTTCTCCCGTCACTGAACTCGACATCGTTATCACCGAGATCGATCAGGGTGAACGTATGGTCGGGATACTGACGTTCCACTGATTCTTTCACATAATCCATCGCTGTTCTCGTTTTAGAGCCGACTTTGGAGCCGGCGAGACCTACAATTCGCATCCGGGTTCCTCCTCACTTTTTAGTATGCTTCTTCACTTCCGGAAGAATCTTTTCACCGATCATGTCGATGTTTTTCTTCAATTTTTCAAATGGGACGCCACCGAAGTCCATTTGCGCAATGTAACGCTGATGACCGAATGTTTCGTGCTGGTAAAGGATTTTTTCGATGATTTGCTGCGGACTTCCGACGTTCATGACGCTTCTGGAATCTGCACCTTGGGCAAACATCTGCTTCGAGAAACCGTGTCCGTTCGTTTTCTTCATGCCTTCGTTGAAAAATGGATACGATTCGCGTAACGCTTCCTGCGTCGTTTCGCCAGGATAGAAAAACCCTGCCATAGAGACCGGGAGTTCATCCGGGTTGTGGCCGCCCTGAGCCGCTGCCTGTCGGAAGGTGTCCACGGTATTTTTGAAAGTGGAGACAGGACCTCCAAGCGCGGCAAAGAACATCGGCACTCCCTCGTATCCGGCTTTCATCGCACTTGCCGGGTGACCGCCTACGGCACGCCAGATTGGAAGTTCCCCGTTCATCGGACGTGGGAGAATGTGTGCATCTCTAAGTGGGGCACGGAAATTCCCGCTCCAGTTGAGCACTTCCTGTTCATTGATTTGACGCAGAAGATCGAATTTTTCTTCGTAAAGTTCCTCATAATCTTTCAGGCTGTAACCGAGGAGCTCGAAGTTTCCGGTGCGGGAGGCTCTCCCCGCAATCAGTTCGGTACGTCCACCTGAAATCAAGTCGATCGTTGCGAAATCTTCGAAGACACGCACCGGATCGAGGGTACTTATAATCGTGGAGGAACTGGCTATTTTTATTTTTTCCGTTGCCTGAGCGATGGCGCCGAGCACTACGGAGTGTGCCTGGGTCGTGAAATAGTCCTGGTGACTCTCTCCGACACTGAAAAAGTCGATACCCGCCTGTTCGGCAAGCTGTGATAATTCAATGATTTCGTTGAGTCGTTGGGACGCCGGGATACGCTCGCCGGTCGACGGGTTCGGCAAATGATCACCGAGAGTATATAATCCGAATTCTAATCCATTCGAAGGGTCTAATCCATATTTCATCAAAAACTCACCTTTCTCTTTTCATGTTTCTAATGTTAGTATGAGGGATAACAGAATGAATGAGAAGTACGTACTTTCAAGTAAGATAGTATCATTGATGATACCTATGGAGGGCACAGCGATGAACGAACATATTAAACCGGATCAATGTCAGGTCCAGGAAGCTATCGGGATATTGGTGGGGAAATGGAAACCGATTATTCTGCTCCATCTGATGAAAGAAGGAACACAGAGGTTCAGTGAATTGAAGCGGGAAATCCCCGAAATTACTCAGAAGATGCTGACGAAGCAATTGAGAGAATTGGAAGCGGAAGGGATTGTGGACAGGAAAGTCTATCCGGAGGTTCCGCCGAAAGTGGAGTATTCGATTACCGAGTATGGTAAAGAGTTGCAGCCGATTCTGGAGGCGATGCATAAGTGGGGAGAGAAACATGCCCGGGCAAAAAGGGAGAGAGCATAAAATCTGCGAATCAAAACCATAAATGTTTCGACTATTAGTGGTTGAAGAAGTTAAATACTAATGCGTTGTGGAAATCTCTCATCACGATAGAGGGGTTGTATACCTGTCTAAGTTTGCAGAATCTATAAAAACAAGGTCGTAATGCCGGAATTGATTTATTAACTTAAATCTAAAAAAGGAACATTTTCAGCATCTCAGCTTGTAGAGAATCTCCGTTTTTCTCTACAAGTTTTTTTGTGCAATTCTTGTGAGTGAATACCAATCGCTTTCCGTGGAAGAACTCCCCATCCTTTCCATGAAAATCCCACTATTATAGCTTCGGGTCGCCCGTTTCCGAAGTAGTCTTCTAGTATCTCTCCATCTTTCGAAAAAGGAGAATCTTTCTCATGTTTCGACGAGCCACTGCTCCAAAAACACTATACAGGAAAAATACGAGTATACGAAATCACTCGTTTCTCTCAGAATATCTATTTAGGTAAGAAAGATAAGTGCCGAAGTTATATGTACAAATCCTCCTCTTTTTTCTCAACAAACTCGTGTGATGGAGCGATGAATTTTCTGAAAATTAAACTGTAACTATTATTTAGAATCGAGAATAGGGAGAGACAATGTCAAGTTATTAATCAACTATAGGCAATAATTTGCATATGTTGGAAAAAAATGAACGTGTTTTTGTTATACTTTAAGTAACAAAAAACTGGGAGGGAAGTAATGAATTTTATAGCTCATGTCAGAGAAGAGGATGGAAGAGAACAAATGTTACGGGATCATTTGGTAGAAGTAAAAGAACTGGGAGAAAAATTTGGTGAACCTTTGCACCTTTCTTACACTATCGGTCTTGCGGGTCTTCTTCATGATATAGGAAAGTACACTGTTGAATTCCAAACGTATTTGAATGAAGCCGTAAACAATCCGGACTGTCCTCCCAAAAAGGGTAGTGTTGTACACTCTCGAGCAGGTGGAAAGTTACTATATGACTTACTTCATAACGGGAAGCCGGGTAGTTTAGCGAAGGGGCTGGTGGCAGAAATAGTAGGGAATGCAATTATCTCACATCATGCGTATATTAATGATTTTATCAGGCCTTCCGACTTGGATACTCCTTACAGAAATAGTGTAGTGGAAAAGGAAGTAAATGAGTATCACGACCTTAAACAAAGATTTTTTCGAGACGTGATGAAAGAGGAAGAACTTACAGAATATATAAAGAAGGCAATTATAGAAATTGATGAGATTATAAATGATACCCCCCAAGAAGAAGTTTACTCAACGATGAGCTACGTTACAAAAATGGTCTACAGCAGTTTAATCGATGCTGACAGAACAAACACAAGAGATTTTGAACAAAACCTTAAAAAAACGGCTCCTCCTTCCATGAATGTTTATTATAATAGATTAACTACTCATCTCCAGCAGTTCGAAAATCCTCATAACCCTATAAATAAACTGAGAAACGAGATGTCAGAGATTTGTGATGAATTTGCTGAAAAACCATCAGGAATATATACCCTGTCCATACCGACCGGCGGGGGAAAAACGCTTGCAAGCTTACGATATGCTTTGAAACATGCAAGTTTATATAGCAAAGAAAGAATATTTTTCATCGTGCCTTTCACAACAATCATCGAACAGAACGCAGAAGAAGTAAGGAGTATTCTACAAGAATATAGTTATATTCTGGAGCATCATTCCAATGTAGTAACGCATGATAGTGAGGAAGAAGATGAAGGAGCATTGGACGCTCACCAAAAATTGAAAATAGCTGAAGAAAACTGGGATACTCCTATCGTCTTTACAACGATGGTGCAATATTTGAATGCAATTTATCATAGGAAATCGTCCAGTGCTCGAAGACTTCATAA
The DNA here is from genome assembly GCF_001685435.2 of Salimicrobium jeotgali. NCBI lineage: Bacteria > Bacillati > Bacillota > Bacilli > Caryophanales > Bacillaceae > Salimicrobium > Salimicrobium jeotgali. The sequence goes on along the minus strand of NZ_CP011361.2, from coordinate 1,681,745 downwards.
CCTGAGTAACTCTGTTCTGATTTTTGATGAAGTACAAAAAGTTCCTTCCGATTGCGTATCATTATTCAATCTCTCTGTAAATTACTTATGTCATTATGCAAATTCCAGTGCCATTCTTTGCACAGCGACCCAACCTTCTCTTGAGTACGTTCATAATAAATTAAAAATTCAAGAAGATGCCGAAATCATTCCTCATATCGAAAAAATTTCCAGGAAATTTGAACGGGTGGATGTCGTGGATTGTGCAACGGATGGTCAGATGAATAATGATGATTTGAAAAACTTTATTTTAGATAAAAAAGATAAAGAAGCCAGTGTGTTAATTATTTTAAATACTAAGCAGGTGGTAAAAGATTTATATCACAAAATGAAAGAATCCACTTCGTATGATATATATCATTTAAGCACTGCTATGTGTGCAGAACATAGAAGGAATTTCATAGATAAAATTAACGAAAAAGTTAAAAGCGGACAGGATATGATTTGTATAAGTACTCAGTTGGTAGAAGCGGGGGTAGATTTGGATTTTGATTGTGTTATACGATCTGCTGCCGGTCTTGATTCAATTGCTCAGGCAGCAGGCAGATGTAATAGAAATGGGAAAGCCGAGAAGAAAAATGTTTATGTTATCAATCATAGTGAAGAGAGTTTGAGTAAACTGAAAGAGATGAAAATTGGTAAAAACATATCTTTACGGTTAATGAAAGATATAAAAAAGGACCCTGCCAAGAACATTCTCGAGCCATATGTAATGAAAAGATATTTCAGAGAATTTTATCAGGAAGTGCAAAATCGTTTAGATTACCCAATTCCGAACACTACAGATGAGACTATGATAAATTGGTTGAGTGATAATCGGATAACCGTGACAAACTACGTACAAAGAAATGATAGTCCTGATTTTATTTTAAGAAACAGTATCCGCTCAGCCGCTGAAAAATTTCAAGTCATTCCTGATCTTACCACTTCTGTAATAGTACCTTATTGTAAGGAAGGAAAGGACGTAATAGCTACACTGAATGATGGGCAAACAATCGAAGAGCTTTCTGATTTTCTTAAAAAAGCTCAGAAATTCAGCGTGAATGTTTTCCCCCACGAGCTGCAGACTCTGCAAAAAAAGAACGGCGTCAGAGGCTATATTGATGGAAGCGTGAAAGTTTTAGTGGAAGGTTTTTATGATGATGAATTTGGTTTGGCTATTTCTGGTGAAGTGGGCTCAGGAGGGTTGATTTATTAATGCAAAAGCTTATCTGAATACACCAGATAAGCTCTTGAATTAAATATTATATATTTCAATCCGCATTACTCTTTTAAAAGTAATGAATAGAGTATATTATAGCATACAAAATTAAATTATATTAATAATTCATATAATATTTAATTCTACTTATTGTTTTTGTTTGTTGTGTAGTTTATACTTTATTTAATAATTAAAGCTAGAAGAGATGTAACTGTGGGTAACTTTTGCTGTTAACTTTCATAAAAATCAAATATCAAGAAAGGACGTTATCCATTGAGAAATGAAATAGAATTTGAAGTTCATGGTAAGTATGCATTGTTTACGGACCCTCTTACGAAAATAGGAGGCGAGAAATTGTCTTATAATGTACCTACCTACGAAGCTTTGAAAGGGATTACAGAGTCTATCTATTGGAAACCGACGTTAACTTTTATCATCGATGATCTTCGTATTATGAAATCAATAAGTATGGAATCTAAAGGAGTTCGTCCTATCCAGTATCATGGCGGGAATACTTTGGCTAACTATACTTATTTAAGGGATGTCCGTTACCAGGTAAGAGCTCACTTCGAATTCAATGCGAGCCGTCCTGAACTTTATCATGACTATAATGAGGGCAAACACTTCAGTATTTTGCATCGTGCTTTAAATGCTGGTGGAAGACGGGACATTTTTCTGGGTGCCAGGGAATGCCAGGGCTATGTAGAGCCATGCAAGTTTGGAGAGGGAGCAGGAGCTTATGATAATCAGGAAGAGTATCATTTAGGAACGATGGTTCATGGTATCAATTATCCATCGGATATAGAAAAAGACGAGATGCAGGTCAGATTATGGAACCCTGTGATGAAGAACGGGATAATCTCTTTTCAACGACCGGAAGAATGCCGAAATGTCCGGAAAATTAGAGATATGAAAAGGAAAGAGTTTGACGAAACGAATATGACTTCCGTAGATGATTTATTTGAACAATTGAAGTAAAAGGGGGGGAAACAATGAATTGGTTAAAACAGTTATATGAAACGTACGAAGAAAATAAGCAGGAAATCGGTGAAATCAAAATAAGGGACAATGGCCAAGAATATACATTGCTCCCTATCGCCCACACTACGCAAAATGCTCATATCGAAGTGTACGTTACATCTGAGGGAAGATTTCACAGTGCCTACGTAATTGATAAAGAGGATACAGGAACCACAATTCCAACCACTGAGGATTCTGCCAATCGTGCCGGGGCTAAAGTGGCACCATACCCCTTACATGACAAACTTGTATATGTTGCTGGAGATTATTCCGATTACACAGGTGAAAATAAAACAGAGAACTTCAATGCATATATTAAACAATTAGAGGAATGGGCGAACTCGCTTTACACACATGAAGACGTTAAGAGTGTATATGAATATTTAAAGAATGCTACGCTGATTAGTGATTTGATAATGGAAGATATTCTTCATGAAGATAGTTCGGGAAAGCTGTTAAAGAAGTGGTCGAAAGAGATGGAGGAAGAAAGAGGGCCGAAACCGGATATTTTCAAAGTTTTACCCGGTGATCAACAGGCGGCATTTATTCGATTTAGAATTCATGACCCCGTAAAAGAGCATAAACCTATTTGGAAAAACAAAAATGTGTTTAATGCCTATGTAAATTTTTATGAATCACAGTTTGAAGAAGAGGACTTATGTTTTGTGCTCGGTAAACGTCTTCCAAAAACAACAAAACATGCCAGTAAAATCAGAAATGCCGCAGATAAAGCGAAATTGATTTCTGCAAATGACACTAGTGGTTTCACTTTCAGGGGGAGATTCACAGATAGCGAACAAGTAGCAGGAATCAGCTATGAAGCATCTCAGAAAGCACACAACGCATTGAAGTGGCTGATTCGACGTCAAGGAACGGCAATAGGTGAGCGCGTGTTTCTAGTTTGGGGTCAGAAGAATCCGGATGCCCCTGATTTACGAAATGACAGTCTTTCCCTAACACCGGATATTAAGTTTAATAACGAGGTGGTTACCAAGGAGGGATATGCAAAAGAATTTTCAAAGGCATTAAAAGGCTATAGACACAACCTGCCTCCGGAAGAGAATGTGAATATTATCATATTAGATGCAGCTACCACTGGAAGGTTAGGGGTTCTCTATTACAAAACTCTTATAATCGATGACTATCTTGATAGATTAAGGAACTGGCATACTACTACTGTATGGAAGCAATCGATCAAAAGGGAGAAAGAAAAAATATATTTTTTCGGAGCGCCCTCGTTAAAAGACATAGCTTATGCAGCCTATGGATTTTCTGCGGATGACAAAATAATTAGAGACACGATAGAACGGTTGATTCCGAGTATTATAGATCAGAGGCCCGTACCGACGGACCTGGCTCGGCAAACTTTCCAAAGAGCGTCTAGCCCTGAATCTATGCAACAGTGGATGTGGGAAAAAACATTGGGCGTTTCCTGTGCTTTAATTAACAATTCACTATCGAAAAAAGGGGAGGGGAAAGATTTGGCTATAGAATATGATAATGAGGATCGCAGCTATTTATTTGGAAGACTTCTTGCTTCTGCAGATGTATTGGAAAGACGAGCACACGGGGCTGATGAAAATCGTCCTACAAATGCTATACGCTACATGAGCGCATTTTCTAAACATCCGGCAAGAACCTGGAAAGTGATTCGGGAGCAACTCTTGCCTTACCAGCAAAGGTTAGGCAGGCAGGGGATAGATGTATTAAGAGTTATGGAGTCGGTAGAATCCACTATGCATTCTACACAATATAATGACCAACCATTAACAGGCTTGTATTTATTAGGTTTTTCATCACAGCGGGAAGAACTTTTTAAATCTAAAAAAGACAAAGAAGGGGAAATGACTAATGAGTAATAACACGTTAAAAAACAAAATTGATTTCGCAGTAGTTCTATCTGTAAGTAAAGCTAACCCAAATGGTGATCCATTAAACGGTAACAGGCCGAGGCAGGATTTTGATGGCCTTGGAGAGATATCTGATGTAGCAATCAAACGAAAAATCAGAAACAGGCTGATGGACATGGGCGAGAAAGTTTTTGTTCAATCAAATGACAGAAAAATGGACGAATATGACAGCTTAAAAGCGCGCGCTTCTGGAAAAAAAGAGTTAGAAGAAATATTGAAAGATAAAGCGGACAGGGATGAAGAATTTGCTTCCCTAGCTTGTGAAGAGTGGATTGATGTTCGGAGCTTTGGCCAAGTCTTTGCCTATAAGGGCAGTAATAAAGGTAGCGGTGTATCTGTGGGAGTAAGAGGGCCGGTGTCTATACACACCGCTACAAGTTTGGATCCCGTAGATGTTACAAGTACTCAAATTACTAAAAGTGTCAATTCAGAATCTGGCGATAAACGAGGTTCTGATACGATGGGGATGAAACACCGCGTTGATTTTGGAGTCTATGTCTTTTACGGCAGTATCAACCCGCAATTGGCTGAGAAGACAGGCTTTACCCACGAAGACGCAATGAAGATTAAAGAAGCTTTGAGAACACTTTTTGAAAACGACAGTTCTTCAGCCAGGCCTGAGGGTTCCATGGAAGTGAATAAATTATACTGGTGGGAACATGATTCAAAACTAGGAAAGCATTCTGCAGCGAAAGTTCATCGTTCTCTAAATATATCCCGAAACGTAGATTCACCTCACACTATAAAAGATTACGAAATAAGAGTGGAGGAATTAACGGATCTGCAGGTGGAAGAGATTGAGGGACAATAAAGAAAACGAGTATCTGATGCTCTCAGGAATACAACATTTCCGTTTCTGTCGACGTCAGTGGGCTTTGATTCATATTGAACAGCAATGGGCAGAGAACGCAAAAACTACCGAAGGAAATATTATGCATAAGAAGGCTGATAATCCTTTTGTGAAAGAGAAACGCGGAGAAAAAATTGTGGCAAGAGGGATGCCAATCAAATCCGAAGAGTTAAAATTAAGCGGTATTTGTGATGTCGTTGAATTTTCGAAAAATGATCATGGTGTACCTCTTCATGGTAGCACAGAAACATATGAGGTTTTTCCGGTGGAGTACAAGCGTGGTAAACCAAAGAAAGACCGCACGGATATCCTTCAATTAACTGCTCAGGCTATATGTCTGGAAGAAATGCTGGTGACTGAAGTGAAAAAAGGCTATATTTACTACGGTGAAACCAAGCGTCGGGAAGAAGTACATTTTACTTTAGAACTGAGAAATGAATTGAAGAATGTAGCCTCCGAGATGCATGATTATTTTAAAAGAAGGTACACCCCTATTGTCAAAACAGGAAAGTTTTGTGAAAGTTGTTCTTTGAAAGATATGTGTCTTCCTCATCTCATGAATAAGGAATCGGTCAGGGGCTACATTGAAAGGGTTATCAGCGAATGAAAAGGCTCCTCAACACTTTATTCGTCAATCAACCGGATGTTTACTTGTCTCTTCGTGGAGATAATGTAGTGCTGTCTAAAGACAAGAAAGAATTGGCAAAGATGCCACTTCATAACCTGGAATCTATTGTTGCGTTTGGATATACCGGAGCCAGTCCTGCATTAATGGGGTACTGTGCTGAAAGAAACATATCCATAGTGTTTATGACGAAAACAGGAAGATTTCTTGCCAGGGTCGTGGGGGAGAGTCGAGGGAATGTAGTATTAAGGAAAACGCAATACAAGATTTCCGAATCTGAACGTAAATCGGCTTTTATAGCGAAAAATTTCATTGTAGGAAAAGTATTTAATAACAAATGGGTCATAGAACGATCTATAAGAGATCATGGATTACGTCTTGATGAACAAAGGCTGAAAGGTATATCTAATACTTTAACTGAGTTATTAGCATCCATCAGAAATGTCGAAGACTTAGAAAACCTGCGTGGATGGGAAGGACAAGCAGCTTATAGTTATAATAAAGTCTTTGATGATATGATACTCAGTCAAAAGGAAGATTTTTATTTCCATAATAGAAATCGCCGACCGCCGTTGGACAATGTAAATGCTTTACTGTCTTTTGCTTACACACTTTTAGCCAATGACACTGCATCAGGCCTTGAAGGGGTAGGATTGGATGCATATGTTGGGTTTTTGCATAGAGACAGGCCGGGAAGAGTGTCTCTGGCACTTGATATGATGGAAGAGCTAAGAGGTTGTTACGCAGATAGATTCGTTTTGTCTCTGATTAACAGAAATATCTTTACAAATGAGGATTTCTATCAAAAAGAAAACGGAGCAATCATTTTGAAAGAAGAATCCAGAAAGAAATTTCTGCAAGCCTGGCAAAAGAAAAAACAGGAAAAGATAACTCATCCATATCTTAAAGAAAAAATCTCCTGGGGCTTGGTTCCTCATGCCCAGGCATTGTTGTTAGCAAGATACTTGAGAGGAGACATTGATGAGTACCCTCCTTTCCTTTGGAAGTAGGTGAATTATGCTAGTTTTAATTACTTATGATGTACAAACAAGTAGTGAAGGCGGGAGTAAGAGGTTAAGAAAAGTTGCGAAAACTTGTCAAAGTTACGGCCAACGTGTTCAACATTCTGTTTTCGAGTGTGTAATCGATTCATCTCAATTCGTAACTCTGAAGCATAAATTGAAAAACATCATAGATTTTGAAAAGGATAGTTTGAGGTTTTATCGTTTAGGAAATGAATACAAGGACAAAGTAGAACACGTTGGTGTAAAGGAATCACTAGATGTAGAAGACCCATTGATTTTTTGAGTGCGAACTCTAAGTAAACATAAAATTTCAGAGAGATTCGCACCAAATTAATAGTGAAATGTAGTGAAATTATCTTTGGCTCTTTAGAATCACTATTAGAATTTTCGTTTTTGGTTCATATATTGAGTGGTTTATCAATATGTTGTGCCAAAATCGCAGTCGCACCCCACGCGGGTGCGTGGATTGAAATTTATCTAGATACATATAGAAACAATAAGTTTTTAGTCGCACCCCACGCGGGTGCGTGGATTGAAATTCATATGAGCTTTTTACGCACTTTTCATAGAAAAAGTCGCACCCCACGCGGGTGCGTGGATTGAAATCATTACGTGTTTATTCACTTTTTTGTGTGGTTACTGTCGCACCCCACGCGGGTGCGTGGATTGAAATTCTTGGAGCTCTGCTTTTTCTTTCTGCACCTGCGTCGCACCCCACGCGGGTGCGTGGATTGAAATGGGCCATTTGTCTGCACGTATTGGATGAATTGCTGTGTCGCACCCCACGCGGGTGCGTGGATTGAAATCAGACGTACCTGGAACAAGCCGCCACATCCGAGGTAGGTCGCACCCCACGCGGGTGCGTGGATTGAAATCTTGCAGCTGGATAGAGAATATCTGCAAAAGCTGTCGCACCCCACGCGGGTGCGTGGATTGAAATTTGTGTTTCTTCATTACCGTTACTGGCGTTTTTCGTCGCACCCCACGCGGGTGCGTGGATTGAAATAGTTCAATAGCTTCTAAGCGTTCCCTGCGACCTGGTCGCACCCCACGCGGGTGCTTAAGTTGGGACCGTTGACCTTGTTTATGATGTTTGGTTGAAAAAACCGGTGTGGATCCAAAAGCGTAATAACCTATGTAATCATCTCAATACAGTCAAGAGTAAAACGATTTTTTCTTTCAAATGCAGGGAAGTAACTATGTAGAACTTAATTTGAAAGGAGTTACTTATGAAAACAGCATTCATTGCAGACATTCACGGAAACGCTACAGCACTGCAAGCGGTACTGGACGATATAAAACGTCAGGGGGCAGACCGTGTAGTTATGCTCGGTGATCTCTGTTACCGGGGCCCGGAACCGAAGAAGTCGCTGGACCTTATACGAAATCTCGATGCTCCGGTCATCAAAGGTAATGCAGACGCCTGGATTACCCGCGGCGTGCGGGACGGAGAAGTGCCGGAGAAGAATATTAAAATGATGAGGGAAGAAAGAGAATGGGTGGCGGATAAGCTTACGGAAGAGGATATCTCCTATCTTAAAAACTTGCCGGAAAGTGTAACGGAAACAATCGGTGAGAAGGACGTATACTGCGTTCATGCGACGCCGGACAGCCTGTTTGATGTAGTGAAACCCGATACTCCCGAAGAGCAGGTGAAAGAAGAATATTTCGATAAAAAAGAAGCCGATGTTTATCTGTATGGCCATATTCACTTGCCTTATGTACGTCCTCTCGAGGGAAAAGTGATTGCGAATACCGGCAGTGTCGGTTTACCGTTCGATAGCGATCCACGTGCTTCTTATCTGATAGTGAGCGAAAACAGTATGGAACTCCGCAAAGTTTCTTATGATGTTGAAGAAGCAGTGAATAAATTGTATGAGAACGACTATCCTCAGGCCGATCTGGTCGCGGATGTTTATAGAAGCGGTTCACTATAATGAGCTTGCCGGATCTTTCCGGCAGCTTTTTTATTTCGACCCGTCCAACCAATATTCCTGCAAACGTACGTTCTTGATTTTTTAACGGAAAGAAGATATCTTTAGAAAAGAAAGGACGTGACCGGCCGATGACTAAAGTCGTCATTTTAGCGGAAAAACCTTCCCAGGCGAAAGCGTACGCGGAAGCTTTTTCTGTTCAAACCAAAACGAAAACACATATTCAGCTTAAACCGGATCCCATTTTTCCGGAGGGTGCCACCATTACGTGGGGAGTGGGCCATCTTGTGGAACTTAAAGAACCGCAGGATTACAGGAAAGAATGGAAGAAATGGAAGCTTGAGGAGCTGCCGATAGTACCGGAAATATTCCAGGAGAAAGTGGCGAAAGGAAAGTGGGAACAGTTCCAGGCGGTGAAACAGCTGTTTAAGCAGGCGGATGTCATTGTGAATGCTGCCGATGTGGACCGGGAAGGATCGAATATTTTTTACAGTATCTACACACTGATAGGTGTGAAAAAGCCTGTGAAACGTCTGTGGATCAACTCCCTCGAGAAAGACGAAGTGAGGGAAGGGTTCCGTCAGTTGCAGAATAATGAGAAAGACAGACGTATGTTTGAAGAAGCGAAAGCGAGACAGATCAGTGACTGGCTCGTCGGAATGAATGCAAGCCGGCTTTTTACGCTGCATCTCCAGAAAAAAGGGTTCGGCAGTCATTTATCCATCGGCCGGGTCCAGTCTCCGACCGTCTATCTTATTTACCAGCGGCACAAAGAAATCGAAGAATTCGTTCCGGAACCTTTCTACCAGATAGAAGGCTCGTTTAAGGCAAAGAAGGGGACATACAAAGGTCTTGCCAAAATAAAGGAGAAAGACAAAGCGAAAGTGCAGGCGCTCATAGACGAGCACAGTCTTAAAAAAGAAGATACGTACAGAGGTACAGTACGGAAAGTGGACAAGAAGGAAAAGCGTATCAGGTCGCCTAAACTTCATTCTTTATCCACTCTTCAAAGCGTGGCGAATCGTATGTGGAAATATCCTCCTGCCAAAGTCCTGAAAATCGCCCAGCAGCTTTACGAGAAGAAACTGTTGTCCTACCCGAGAACGGACTGTAATTTCATCACACAGGGCGAGTTCAATTACTTAGTGAAGAAGGCGGATGATTATCAACAAGTACTTGGAACCAGCTTCACACCGGCTACATTAAGGCCTGATAAACGATACGTGAACGGGGCGAAAGTAGAAGAACACTACGCGATCATACCGACTAAAACAGCCCCCACGGCGAAGAAACTGGAAGGACTCAGCCGGGAGGAAAGAAACATTTATAACGAAGTGCTCGCTGTGACACTCGGTATGTTTCATAGAAATCATGTATATGAAGAAACGAAAATTCATACAGATGTTCATGGCCTCGTGTTCTTTTCCACAGGCAAAAGGGAAGTGGATGCAGGCTGGAAAGAGCTGTTTCCGAAACAGAAGAGAAAAGAAGAAATGCTGCCGGAGGTAAAAGAAGGGGAAGAACCGGAAGCCGAGGTCCATATAAAAGAAAGTATGACTCAGCCGCCAAAACCTTATACCGAAGGACAGCTGATCACGATGATGAAAACTGCCGGAAAGACGGTGGAAGATGAGGAAGATGTAGAAATACTGAAAGAAGTGGAAGGACTAGGTACAGAAGCGACCAGGTCGGGTATCATCGAGACGATCAAGAAACAGAATTATATTTCCGTTACGAAAAACAACGTGGCCATTACTGATAAAGGAATTATGCTGTGTGAGGCCATCGAAGGGACGCTTCTATCCAGTCCGTCCATGACTGCAAAATGGGAAGCGTACTTACGGAAAATCGGTGAGGGGGAAGGTTCGAAACAGACCTTCATAGATAATACGGAAAAGTTCATCAGAAAGCTGATGAAAGAAGCTCCTTCCTCCCTTGAAAAAGTCCAGCTGAGAGATATCGGAGAAACGAAGAAGAAATGGAACGAACCCATCGTCACCTGCCCGTCCTGTAAGACCGGGGCAATCGTGGACCGTTATAAGTTTTATGCCTGTTCCGGTTATAAAGATGGATGCAAAGTAACCTTCCCGAAACGTCTTGCTGGAAAAACGCTTACGGAAAACATGATAAAAACATTGTGTGAAAAGAAAAAAACGAAAGTGCTGAAAGGGTTCAAAAGCAAAAATAAGAAAACGTTCAGTACAGCACTGACGCTGGATGAGGATTACAATATCAAATTCGATTTCGGCGTCCCTGCCAAAGATAAAACAAAATGAGTTGCGAAAAGCCCGGGTCTCAAAGAGAGATCCGGGCTTTTCGGATGGAGATCAATCCATAATGACGGAGCCCTGCAGCAGTTCAGGTTTGGCACCGAGAATCATAAGGAAGACAGTGGAATCACTGATGTTTTCGTATTTTTTCAGCAGCTGTTTCAGTTCGTCGATGTCAGGATGCTCCTTCAGTTTCTGCACTTCCTCCTGATACAGACTCAGTATGGAAGTACGGAGAAATTTAGGGGCATATTTCGGCAGTTCTTCATTCTTTATGAGAGATGCCATATAACCGTATTTCAACTGCAGTTGTCTTGTCAGGCTGACTACGTGTACGAGCTGTTCACCAAGGTCGGGATAGGCCCGCTGGAGGTCGTCAACATCTCTTTTCACTTTATATAACTGGTTCAATCCTGCCACCATGTGTGTCATTATACGTGCACCCCTTTTTCCCATGGTTTCTCGAGACCGATTATTTCAGTAAGTTCCTTACTGTGCTGTTTTCTTATACGGCGGCGTTCCGCTCTTTCTTTCCCGGATTCATAAAGAAACTTTTCTTCTTCGGTTTCCGGAACGAGACGAGGCACGGTTATCGGCTTTTTGTTGTCGTCGAGGGCAACGAAAGTAAGGAATGCCGTTGCCGCCATGCGACGCTCTCCGGTAATCATATCTTCCGCAATGACTTTACAGAAGATTTCCATCGACTTGTTGCCTGTATAAGAAACGTATGATTCGACACAGACAGAGTCCGACTGATGTATCGGGTGAAGAAAGTCGATGGAATCCGTCGAGGCAGTGACACATTCTTTAGCCCGGGCATATCTGCGGGCGGAGAGTGTTGCGTTATTGTCCAATTTTTTCATAAGAGTCCCGCCGAAAAGTGTATTATAATTATTCAGGTCATTGATCATCACCTGATCGGTATTTACGATTAAACTTTCTTTTGGATGTTTCGTTTCCATATGATTCATTCCTTCTTTCCTGTTTGGTCAATTTGTTGATAAACCAAGTGTACGCCCGTTTCCGGGGGAAAGTGAAATAGAAATATATCATCTGTCACATAGATAATGTCTATGAAAATGTTTTCATCCATGTATGTCAGGAATGAAAGCCGTGAATTAGAGCACGAAAAAACGGACAGGAGAGAAATCAATTCGATGTCTCTCCTATCCGTCAGATATACCGTATGTTCAGGAGGAGTTTTCGATAAGTCTTTCCTGAGTGAAACGGAGCCACTCTCTGGTAGCGTAAGATAAATAGTGGTTCTTTCTCCATATAAGACCGACGTTCCACTCGAGGGAAGGGTTGCGGATCTTGACGAGCCGGAGGTCTTCTTTCAGTAAATTAGCGACACTATAGGGCAATATGGAAATACCGAGCCCTGAAGTGATCATTTTACCGATGAAATCCCATTGGGACGTCTCCGAAATAGTTTTCGGAACAAACCCTGCCGACAGGCATGCATCGTGGATACGCTCATACAGGGCGAAATCTCTGTTGAAAGTGATGAAATCGTCATCCTTCAGCTCCTCCAGGTCTATTCTTTTCCTCCCGGCCAGAGGGTGGGAAGCGGGAAGAACCGCTTTCAACTCTTCTTTGATAAAAGAGAAGGTGTCGAATTCCTCTTCCTGCGGGGGAAGCACGGCTATACCTGCATCGAGGTGCTCATTAAGGATATCCTCTTCGATTTTTTTCGTGCCATTTTCAATCAGCTCGAAAGTGATGCGCGGATGCAACTGATGGAACTCTCCGAGGATTCCGATGAATAACTCTGCATCAAGAATCGGAGGGAGACCGATTCTTATGTGCCCTTTCTGCAGACCTATCAGGTCATCGAGTTCCGTCTGCAGGTTTTCGGAAGCTTTTACTATCGTTTTCGCTTTGTCATAAATGGCCCGTCCGGCATCAGTAAGTACCAGCTGTTTACGGGACCGGTCAAACAGTTCGACGCCCAGCTCCGTTTCGAGGTTTTTGATCATTTTGCTGATGGTGGGTTGAGTCACGTACAAATGCTCCGCAGCGCGTGTGAAGCTTTCGAACCGGGTGACTTCAATAAAGTACGTAAGATGTCTGATATCCATAGATTCACCTGTTTTCTCCAAGTTTTATGTAAAATTGTATCACAGTAGGCATAAAACATGCCTGACCTCGCTTTTGCGGCGGGAGATCAGGCATGTTTTCCTTATCATACAGCTTTATTTTCTTTCTTTCTCTTTCTTTTCGGGGAAACTTCCCGACTGGCAGCTTTATAGAAGGAATATCCCATCATAAGTACAACGATGGAAAAAGGGAAGGCAGCTATTATGAGAACGTTCTGCAGGCCCTGGGTCCCTCCGAAGTAAGTGATAATCGCTGCCATGGCAGAAAGTGTGAGACCCCATATGATTTTTACACGTCCGCCGGGTTCAAGAGAGCCTTCGGAAGAGAGCATGCCGAGAACGAACGTAGCCGAGTCTGCCGACGTAATGAAAAAGATGGCGATAACGACCAGTGTAATAAGCGACATGAAGAATCCGAGCGGATACTCAGCGAGTGTGGCGAACGTAGCAGTTTCCATCGGATAGTCCGAAATAGTCGCAAGACCGCTCTGCTCTACTTCGAGTGCAGAGACGCCGAAAACCGTGAAGAATACGAAGCAGATGATAGACGGGACGAACAGAACTCCGAGCATAAATTCTTTAATAGTACGGCCGCGCGAGATCCGGGCTATGAAAATTCCTACAAACGGTGACCAGGAGATCCACCACGCCCAGTAGAAAATCGTCCAGCTGTCGATCCACGTTCTGTTTTCTTCATTCATTGGGGCAATGCGGAAACTCATGTCGAAGAAGTTGGCCACGTAGCCCCCGATGGAAGCGGTGAACATATTCATAATGTAAAGGGTCGGTCCTATAATCAACAGGAGAACCATAAGGGCAATACCCAGAATCATGTTGATATTACTCAAGTATTTAATACCCTTACTCACGCCGGACCAGGCAGAGAATATGAAAAGTACTGTAGCGACTACAAGGATGATCAGCTGTACCCAGTAATTACCGGGAGCGTCAAAAAGAAAAGCGAGCCCCTGGTTTATCTGTGCCGTACCGAAACCGAGAGTCGCAGCCACGCCTGTGACGGTAGCCACAATAGCCAGCGTGTCGATGATTTTCCCAAGAGTTCCTTTCATTCGGTCCTCACCGAAAATTGGTGTCAGAGTAGCACTGACTAAGCCCGGATAATCTTTATGGAACTTGAAATAGGCAAGTACGAGTGCCACGAGCGCATAAATTGCCCACGCGTGCAGCCCCCAGTGGAAAAATGAAAAGCGGAGGGAATCCATAATCGCCTGCTCACTTCCGGGCTCTGCGGTCGGACTGTTATTGAAGGCGTGGGAAATCGGTTCGGCCGTTGTCCAGAACACAAGTCCCATTCCCATACCGGCACTGAAAAGCATGGCGAACCAGGAGGCCAGCCCGAATTCCGGTTTTTCATCCTGTTTGCCGAGTTTTATGTGGGAAAAACGTGAGAAAATGAGGTAGACGCAGAAAGCAAGCATTACCATGACAATAAGCAGATAATACCAGCCGAATCTGGTCGAGATGAATGAAGTGGTTGCAGCAGTGACCGTCTTCAGGTTTTCAGGACCGATTACACCCCAGAGAACAAATATAAAACATACGATAATACCATACCAGAATACCGAAGATACCTTTTTCATAAAACCGCTCCTTATGTAATTTAGTATAAAAACTTACCGGGATTAAGAACAGTTACTTATACTAAATAAAAATTGACATTTTTGCAAATTAATATAAAACCTAACGCTCAGTGCCGGTGTTTTACGTTACCCTTATGTCAATTATGTCAAACCGGTTACATCTGTGTTTTTTGGGTTAGTCCCGTTCATAAAAGGGAACAATAGTAGTAAGAAGGAGGTGGGAATGGTGTGGTGGTTTACTATTGGGATGTCGGTGCTTGGAGGACTGATTACACTTACTGCTGTTTTCGATAAAAAGAACAAAAATGATTCCTACAGTCGTTATGATAACGAAGAGACAGTGGAAGAATTTTACCGCGAGCATGGGGCAGTCAGTAAGGCGGAGGATCCGGAATATACCAAATACTTCTGACGGAGGCACCGGCATACGTAAAACGTATGCCGGCTTATTTTTTCAATAAAAAATCGCCTCCTCTGTATAGAGTGAGACGATTTCTTCCGTTTAGACTCCCGCTTTTTCTTTCTTTCCTTTTTTACGGGCTTTTTCTTTTTCGATCTGTTTACTTCTGAGCTGGCCGCAGGCGGCGTCGATATCGGTGCCGTGTTCAGTACGGACCCCGCACTTGATGCCTCTGTCCATCAGAGTCTGGTAGAAGTTCAATATGGCTTCTTTGTCGCTCCGCTCATAAGGGTTATCGGCGACAGGATTATAAGGGATAAGGTTGACGTAAGACAGATGTTTCTTATCCATAAGCAGGTCCGCCAGCTGATGCGCTTCTTTCACGTGGTCGTTGACATCTTTCAGCAGTATATACTCGAACGTAATACGTCGATTCGTTTTCTCTAAATAGTAATCGATTGCCGGCATCAGTTTCTCGAGAGGATAGGCCCGGTTAATCTTCATAATCTGGGTCCTCAGTTCGTTGTTCGGAGCATGGATGGAGAGGGCCAGGTTGATCTGGATGCCTTCATCTGCAAACTCATACATTTTCGGTGCAATTCCACTTGTGGAAACCGTTATGTGGCGGGCACCGATAGAGAGACCTTTTTTATCGTTGACGACGTTAAGGAAGTCGATCAGGTTGTCGTAGTTATCGAACGGTTCCCCGATTCCCATCACTACGATATGACTGACGCGCTCGCCTTTTTGTTTTCCGTCAAGGTCATGCTGGACTTTCATGATCTGTTCGGTAATTTCGCCTCCTGTAAGGTCGCGGTTTTTCCTGAGAACACCGCTGGCACAGAAGGAGCAGCCGATATTGCAGCCGACTTGCGTCGTCACACATACGGAAAGTCCGTAGTTAAAACGCATCAGTACCGTTTCAATGATGTTTCCATCGTGAAGTTTAAACAGGTACTTGACAGTGCCGTCTTCGGATTCCTGTTTGATTTCTTCGGACAGTGTTTCGATGGTGAAGTTTTCCTTAAGTACGTCTATGCAGGACTGGTTCACGTTTTTCATATCGTCGAAGTCCGTGACCCTTTTCTGATAGAGCCATTCCCACACCTGTTTCGAACGGAACTTTTTCTCGCCATGGTCTACGAGCCAGTCCGTCAGCTGTTCGAACGTCAGTCCGTAAATAGATGTTTTCATAAATACGCTCCTCGTTGTCTAAAATTCGCTATTCCTATAGTAAGGGATAGGAGAAACAGATACAAGATATATGTTTCATAAAGTCAAGTGGAAAGCTTAGAAGGACGCAGGGATGATTTGTGATAGTATGGGTGATGAAGAAATAGCGGAGGAGAGCATCGACTGGAAACGGAATTTTAAGCGGGTGGAGAGATGACATGATATACATATTTATAGCAGTTGCAGGGTTTATCGGAGCAGTGCTCCGTTACATCACAGGGGAAGTTTTATTCAGGCCGGACACGATATTTCCTTTCGCGACACTCTTTATCAATATAGTGGGCAGTTTCCTGCTTTCGTGGCTGACGTTTCATACTCTTCCCATGTCTGCCCAGTTGAAAAAAGCGATTGGCACCGGTGTGCTCGGGTCTTTCACCACTTTTTCCACTCTGAGCGCGGAAACAGTATCGCTGCTGGAGAGAGAGTTCTACGCTGTCGCTTTTTTATACATATCTCTTAGCTTCGCAGGTGGCACTATAGCTGCCATCGCAGGCAGTAAAGCGGGACCGGGGAAGGGGGGAGAAATGTGACGATTCTTTCAATTATTCTCGTCGGTCTTGGTGGAAGTATCGGCGCCCTGCTGCGTTTTTCTTTCAGTGAAAAATGGAACAGTGGATCATTCCCTACAGGCACGCTGGCCGTCAACTGGTTCGGAAGCTTTTTTTTAGGAGCACTTATCGGAGCCGGGTTTTCCGGACATCCGTTCTTATTTGCGGGCACTGGAATGGCAGGAGCGTTGACCACCTTCTCTACCATGCAGCTGGAAGGAATTACTCTTTATAAAAGGATTGAAAGGAAGAGATTTCTTCTATATCAATTTATAAGCTACACGGGCGGAATCGCTCTTGCCTGGGCAGGAATGTGGGCAGGGAGATTATTCCATTAGCGGGTAGATATTCTTTCTTTTCACTGCTCTTTATTTAGGGTATAGTGAAAGAAATGTAATTCCGGCCGGATGTGAACATAAGCAGCCTTAAGAAACAGAGGCATCAGGTCAGCTATATTTTTTATGGAGTTTTTTAAGGAGGAAGCTGTTTTGATCATAGCGATAATCGTACTGATTTTTGTTTCCCTGTTCTTCTCGGGCAGTGAAACAGCACTGACGGCGACAAACAAAATGCGCCTGCAGTCTCAAGTCGATAAAGGGAACAAAAAGGCTGATAAACTACTTCGTCTCGTTTCCAGACCGGGCGAATTTATTACGACGATACTGATAGGTAACAATATAGCAAATATCCTGCTGCCGACCTTGGTCACCACTCTGGCTATTAAATACGGGTTCAGTGTAGGGATGGCCTCTGCGATTCTGACAGTCGTCATCATCCTTTTTGCAGAAGTCATACCGAAATCAGTGGCCGCCACGTTTCCAGACCGTATCGCGATGATTGTATACCCGGTGATCTGGTTTTTCGTCATTTTGTTCAAACCGCTGACCACTGTGCTGAACTGGTTCACGGACAATCTGAACAAACTCCTCTCCAAAGGACAGCCGAAGGACGTACAGGTATCCAAGGAGGAACTTCGTACGATGGTCGACGTAGCGGACTCCGAGGGACAGTTTAACGCAGAGGAATCATACCGGATCAAGGGCGTGCTTGATTTTTACAATTTGAACGTAAAAGATGTCATGAAGACGCCACGTGTGGATCTGGTGGCTCTGGATAAAGACGCGACTTTCGAAGAAGTGCGGGATGTAGTCGTCAACAATTCCTATACACGCTACCCGGTGTACGACGAAGAAATAGACAACATCGTAGCTGTGTTCCACTCCAAGTTCTTATTCGCATGGTACGAGCATCCGGAGGATCACTTCTCTTCCTATTATGATGCAGAACCCCTCCTCGTATATGAATTCCAGTCGATGGAGTCGGCTTTCAAGAAGATGATGATCAACAAAAAACACCTGGCTGTCGTTCTTGATGAGTACGGTGGTACAGAAGGTATTCTGACACATGAAGATGCGATAGAAGCGATGATCGGCATGGAAATTGAAGATGAATGGGACGACGACAGCGACCCGCTCATTGAACACCTCGGCGAAGACGAAATCATCTGTGACGGGAAAATAACGCTCAGCCGTCTGAACAGTATTTTCGATACGGATATACCTGAAGAAGAGGACGTCCTGGCCGGGTATATTCTACGGGAATGCAACGATTTCCCTGAACTGGGAGAAGTGATTGAACGCGAGCGTCTCCAATTTCAGGTGCTGGAAATCGAAGGCCGTATGATACGCCGGGTTCATATTAAAAAATTGCCTGAGGAGGAAGAATAAATGACGGCGGTTATAGGTGTCGTGCTGGTCGTTATTTTTCACATTACGGTCAGCGAAGTTGTACTGAAAAGGAAATGGGGAATTGAACCGGACAGAACAGGGATGACCTGGGCCGGACGGGACAAACGTTTCGTTGTTCTTGAAGTATTTCTTCTTATTGCGGCTTTTACCTTCCTGTTCCTGACGGGCGGAGCGGATGGTATGTTTTTCGTCGTCCCTCTGCTGCTGGCGGCTTATTTTCTTTCCCAGGTGATAGAAGCCAGGAGACGGGACGATGGGGACCGCAGCTACTATTATGACGGTCTGGCTGTCCTGTCCCTGTTACTGATGACCCTGTTTTCATTCCTGGGCACCGTCTAAGGAGGTCGCGATGTGAATAAAGAGGAAGAAATTCTTGAGGAACTTAAGAAAACGAACCATCTGCTGGAAGCGCAGAAGGATGAAGTCACGCCTTTTCAGGCGGTAATGGATATGGTGAGATCGTTACTGGTCGGAATTTTTATAGTAGGGCCGGTTCTGGCACTTATCCTTGCGTTCGTCAACATCATCGGAGATTAATAACGGCAGTAATGATTTGTGGAGACAGAGGATTTTTCCTTTGTCTTTTTTATTTTTTTATTTGGACAAAATAAGCACGTTTCCTATCGAACCGTTACGTTCACAGCACTATTTTATACACAGGAGAAGAAAAGATTTTTTAAAAAGAAATAAGAAATCTGAAAAATTAAAAAATATATTGAAGTTAACGTTAACGTCAATGATAAAATGAAACTACAAAGGAGGGGAGCTGTGGTGAAATCGATTCGGGAAACGGCTGTATCTTTCGGAGTAACTCCACGGACGCTGCGCTACTATGAAGAAATCGGGTTGCTTACACCCGGGCGCTCCTCCGGTAATCAGCGTGTATATGCCAGTCAGGATGCGGCCCGGTTGAAACTGATTCTGCGGGGGAAAAAATACGGATTCTCGCTGGAAGAGATCAGGGAGATGATCCTTCTTTTTGATGAAGACCGGTCAGGACGAAAACAATTGGAGCGTTCGATCGAATACGGGGAAAAACGAATTCGGGAAATAGAAACTGTTATTTCGGAATTCCAACTGTTAAAAGAAGAAATGGTAGAATGGCTTATGCACTTCGAACAAAAATTGAAGGAGGAAGAGTCATGAATACATCTGAACTGCTTGCCCGCAATGCCCGTAAATATCCCGCTCAGGATGCAATAGTCTTCCAGAGTAACCGGCTCACCTATGCCGAGCTCGATACTCTCGTTAATAAGTTCGGCAGTGCTTTAAGAAAAAAAGAAATACACACAGAGGATAAAGTCGCCCTGTTTCTGCCGAATACCCCCGAGTTTGCCATAGCCTATCTGGCTGTCCAGCGTATTGGAGCTATTGTTGTGCCGGTGAATGTAAAGCTTACAGAGGAAGAGGTGCTTTATATCCTTCAGGACAGCGGAGCGAAAATGCTGATTGCCCACGAAATGGTCGTCGCTCCAGTCAAGAATATTTCTGCCCCGGTGCTGAAAGTGAAGACCGGAGAAAGGACAGAGGAATGGGACTCATTTTGGGCACTGCTTGAGGAGCAGGAAGATACTCCGATTGAATGTTACTTGAGGGAAGATGATTTATCGACTGTTTTATACACTTCCGGTACAACCGGTAAACCGAAAGGTGTACTGTTTCCGTATCGCAGTATTTTAAATGTGGCTACGATGATCAATATCGAAATGGAAGTGAAACCGGAAAGCCGTATTTTACTCAGTATGCCTCTCAGTCACTCGGCTCCTCTGCACTTGTTTTTCATGGCGGGCCTGATGACGGGTTCCACCCTGGTGTTGACTCCTACATTCACCCCTGAGCTATTTCTGGATACGATAGAAAGGGAAAAGACCACCCATTTCTTCGGTGCCCCTGTCGCTTATCTTACGACGATGCAGATGGCAGATCCCCGGGAACGGGACCTTTCTTCGATGAAATGGTGGGTCTATGGCGGAGCTCCTTTATCATCGAAAGAAGTGCACGCCATAAAGCAGGCTTTCCCTTCCGGCAGCCTTACTTGTGTTTACGGTCTTACGGAAGCGGGGCCGAGTGGCACACTGCTTTTCGATGAGGAACATGAAAAGAAAGCCGGGAGTATCGGCAAACGGGCTCCCTGGGGCACGGAAATATGTCTGATCGATGAAGCTGGAGAAAACGTCCCTAAGGGCGAAGTAGGGGAAATTGCTCTTCGCGGGGAAGGAAACATGCGTGAATACTTCCGTAAAACTCACGAGACGGAAGCGGTATTTGCAGGTGAATGGCTTCGGACCGGAGACCTCGCGATGCAGGATGAGGACGGGTATTACTGGGTAATTGATCGTAAAAAAGACATGATCATCTCCGGGGGAGTGAATATTTATCCGAAAGAGATAGAAAATGTAATGCTTGAAATCGAAGGCGTAAATGAAGCAGCCGTTATCGGTATCCCACATCCGGAGTGGGGAGAGACGGTGAAAGCCGTTTATGCAGGTACTGCGGAGGAAGAGAAAGTGAGAAACGTCCTTGAGAAACGGATAGCTTCTTACAAAGTACCAAGAATATATGAACAAGTGGCAGAACTGCCAAGAAACGCTTCGGGTAAAATCTTGAAACAGGCCCTCAAAGGAGGGGAATTATGAAAGTACTGACAGAAGAATACGAACAGCATAACTTTTATGAAGAAGATAAGTTTTTGCAGAAGATATTAAAAAAGTATATGACATCCGATATGTTCAGCTATGCAGATAAGAATCTGAGAGAATTCGGACAACGTGCGGCAGGACCTATAGATGAACGTGCCGTCCACACGGACAGAGAAGGCCAGCCGAGACTCGAACGGTACGACAAGTATGGAGAAGAGGTTTCCCGGGTATGGGTGAACGAAGGGTATAAACAGACGGTAAAAGAAACGTATGAAACGGGAATCGTCGGTTACGTACACAAGAACATCCCTGAGCTGGGTGAAAAAGGAACCTACACGTATAGTTTTGCTCAAGGATACCTTCTCTCCCAGGCTGAACCAGGCTTCTATTGCCCTGTCACTCTGACGATGGCGACGGCATATCTGCTCGACCATTATGGTGGTGAGGAACTGAAAGAAACGTATCTTCCTCACGTCCTTGCTACCGGAGACATGGAGCTGTATGAAGGAGCCACTTTTCTGACCGAGAGGCAAGGAGGCTCGGATGTGGGGGCGAACGTGGTCGAAGCCGTGTCTATAGGGGAAGACTACTACTTGTACGGGGAAAAGTATTTCGCCTCGAATGCAGGTATGTGCGGGGTGGCAATGGTTCTGGCCCGTATGGAAGACTCAAAGGAAGGCTCGCGGGGGCTCTCCCTGTTCCTCGTCCCCTGGGAAGGAGGCAACATAAGGATCCGCCGGCTGAAAGATAAACTCGGAGTTCGCGCGGTACCTTCTGCCGAGGTGGAATTCACCGGAGCGAAAGCTTATCTCGTCGGGGAAGCGGACCGCGGTTTCTACTATATGATGGAGGCTCTCAATCTATCACGGATCTGTAACGCAGTCGCTTCACTCGGAATCATGAGACGAAGTTATACGGAAGCCCTTCTCTATGCCGACGGGAGAAATGCTTTCGGACGCCGACTGGCCGGTTTTCCGATGATTCAGCAGACTCTCCAGGAGCTTCGGATGAAACTCGAAAAAGAAACGGCAGCAGTTTTTGAAATGGTACAGCTCTATGAAAAAGTGACGAACGGAACTGCTTCTTTTGAAGAGGAAGCTCTGAATCGTCTTTTGATTGCTATCATGAAAAAAGAAACGGCAGAGAAATCGATTGAGTTTGCTCATGAAGCGATAGAAATGCATGGGGGGAATGGATACATCGAAGATTTTGTTACACCACGGCTCCTGCGCGATGCCCAGGTGCTGACTGTGTGGGAAGGAACGGCGAACATACTGGCGCTCGAACTTCTTCGACTTATAAATAAATATGAAGCCCACACATTATTTATCAAAATGCTGAGGGAGAAATCCACTGATGGAATGGAGAAAAGAATTGATGGAATGGAGGAACGGCTGCTGCGATTTGCAGGTTTAGAAGAGACGGAAAAGGAGCTGGAGGCGAAGTCGCTGATGAAAGACATGGCTATTCTATTTGAAGACGTCATCTATGAGCAGTTATAAGTAACAGGAAAAAAGACAGGGGCTCCTGTCTCAGGCTGTCGAGAAAGTCTCGGCAGCTTTTATTTTTTCTGTTTTTTTAATAGATCACCGCGTTAATTTGTTATAATAGCTGTAACTTATCAACGAAAGGTGATTGGATGTTTCAATCTAAAACTGAACGACAAAATGAAATCGAAATGGTTACCATTGAAGAGCTTGTCCCTGAAGATCATCTCCTACGCAAAATTGACCAATACATAGATTTTTCTTTCATTCCTGAAAAAGTCCGTCCTTACTATTCAGAAGATAATGGTCGTCCCTCTTTGGATCCTCTTGTTTTATTCAAAATGATGTTCATTGGTTATATTTATGGCGTTCGTTCCGAACGCGAATTGGAGCGACAAATTCAAACGAATGTTGCTTATCGTTGGTTCTTAGGGTTGAATCTTACAGACAAAGTCCCCCATCATTCCACTATTAGTTGGAACCGCCGCACTCGTTTCAAAGACACGGATATCTTTCAAGAAGTTTTTGATGAAATCGTGCTCCAAGCGATGAACCACCGTATGGTCTCCGGCCGTGTATTATTCACAGATTCCACGCACTTGAAAGCCAACGCTAATAAGAAGAAATTCTCAAAACAAGAAGTTGAAGTAGAAACGGTAGACTACCTCGAAGATTTGGAAGAAGCCGTAAGAAAAGATCGTGAAGATCATGAAAAAAAGCCTCTGAAGGAAAAGGAGGGGGTAAAAAAGACAAAGGAAATTAAGGTTAGCGACACGGATAGCGAGAGTGGTTATCTTTACCGGGAGAATAAGCCGGAAGGCTTCTTTTATCTTGATCACCGTACCACAGATTTAAAGCATAACATCATTACTGATGTTCATGTAACGCCAGGAAATATTCATGATTCCAGACCTTACTTACAACGTTTGGATCGCCAAATCGAACGATTTGGCTTTGAGGTGGAAGCTGTAGGTCTAGATGCCGGCTATCTGACGAACCCTATATGTCATGGGCTTATAATGGAAAGAGGAATATTTGGAGTTATTGCTCATCGAAGGTACCAGTCAAAGAAAGGGCTTCTTCCGAAATGGAAATATGCATATGATGAAGAGCGGGATGAATATGTGTGCCCCCAGGGTGAAGTTTTAAGCTATTCGACCACCGATCGTGAGGGGTATCGGCATTACAAATCAAACCCTGAAAATTGTGCAGATTGCCCTCTTCTAGCGAAGTGTACCCAAAATAAGAAGTATCAAAAAACGATCACTCGCCATGTATGGGAAAGCTCGAAGGAGAAGGTTCGGTTGAACCGGCTTTCTAATGAAGGCAAGTGGATCTATCGCATGAGAAAAGAGAAAGTTGAACGTAGCTTCGCAGATTCAAAAGAACTGCACGGGCTGCGTTATTGTCGCTTGCGCGGAAAAGAGAATGTATGCGAACAAGCGTTACTGACGGCGGCCTGCCAAAACATGAAAAAGATTGCCCTCCACCTATCCAGGGTGAGATAGGTGAAGGAGAGTCTTTTTCGGTGAGGGGAGGGCGAATACCAGGAGACTCCTGCGGAAAAACGGGCGACCCGAGACCCCGCAGTGTGGGTTTTCACGAGGGAGGCTCGGGCGTTCGTCCGCGGAAAGCGAGTGGTATTCGCCCGCACGAACTGCACAAAAAAAGCTTGCAGAAAAACACGGGGTTTCTCTACAAGCTGAGACAGGGGCTCCTGTCTTTTTTTCTGCGGTAACATGTCAGACAGATCATTCTTCAATTATGGTTCTGAAATTCCATAAAAAATTTAATTATTTAAAAAACTATCATTATAACCGTTCTCAAACGAAAGAAATGAGTTATAATGGATAAATCAAACCTTTAATACACAACAGGAATCTTGAAAAGCAGGTGAGAGTATGCAGGAACAGGAAATAGAACTGTTACAATTGATTGAAAAAAATGCCAATCTGGAACCCTCCAAAATTGCGAAGCTGATGGCTGTATCGGAAGAAGAAGTGCGCGAACTTCTCCGTAGTCTCGAGGAGAAAAAAGCGATTCTCGGTTATTCGACTCTGATTGACTGGGCAAAGGTGGTCCAGAAAGAAGAAGTGACCGCAATGGTGGATGTGAAAGTGCAGCCGGCGAGAGGCAGCGGCTTCGATAAAGTCGCAGAACGGATTTATCGTTTTCCGGAAGTGAAAGCCGTGTATTTGATGTCCGGAGCGTATGATCTCTCTGTTTCTGTCGAAGGAAAAACAATGATGGAAATAGGGCGGTTCATCTCCGAAAAACTTTCGGCTCTTGATTCTGTTCTTTCTACGACGACACATTTCGTACTGAAACGATATAAGCATGATGGAATTATTCTGGATGATGAAGACGATAATGATAAAAGAATGGTGGTGACACCATGAAGAAAACGTCTTTTTTGTCAAAGCAGGCCGACAGTCTGCAACCGTCGGGCATCCGCCGTTTCTTCGACCTGGCAGCACAGATGGAGGACGTCATTTCTCTCGGCGTAGGGGAACCGGATTTCGTCACTCCGTGGAGTTTTATCGAACACAGCTTCCATGCTCTTGAACAGGGATATACGTCTTACACAGAAAACGCGGGAATGCTCGATCTGCGCGAAGAAATCAGTAACTATCTGCTCGGGAGTTTCGGAGTGAATTACGATGCTGAAAAAGAAACCATCGTTACGGTCGGAGCCAGTCAGGCTATCGACCTTGCATTAAGAGCTACAGTGAACCCGGGTGAGGAAGTGCTCGTCGTGGAACCGGGGTTTGTTGCTTACGTGCCGACAGTGAGTCTTGCAGGGGGAACGCCCGTTACGATTCAGACAAGACCAGAGGATGATTTCAAACTTACACCGGAACTTCTGGAAGCTGCGATTACTCCAAGAACGAAATCGATTATACTGTGCAATCCGAATAATCCGACAGGCGCTGCGTTAACGAGAAATGAACTGGAAAAAGTGGCGGAAGTCGTCGAAAAACATGACCTGCTCGTACTTTCTGATGAAATTTATGCAGAACTTACGTATGAAGATGTACATACGAGTTTTCCTTCCATCGAAAACATGAAGGAAAGGACTGTCCTGATCAGCGGTTTCTCGAAAGCATTCGCTATGACCGGCTGGCGGCTTGGTTATGCAACAGGACCGGAGGAAATTATCCAGACTATGGTGAAAATCCACCAGTTTACGATGATGTGTGCACCGACCATCGCTCAGCATGCAGCACTTGAAGCTATGAAAAACGGGAAATCGAGTGTCGATCACATGATCAAAAGCTACAAACAGAGACGTAACTTCATCGTAAGCAGTCTGAACGAAATCGGCCTTTCCTGCCCGAATCCGGGCGGTGCCTTCTATGCGTTTCCATCCATAAGAGAAACGGGATTAAGTTCGGCTGACTTTGCGGAAGAATTACTTCAGGAAGAACAGGTAGCCGTAGTACCCGGGAACGTATTCGGAGAGAGCGGGGAGGGATTTGTACGCTGTTCCTACGCCACTTCTCTCAAACAGCTCGACGAAGCGATGAGACGGATCAAGCGTTTCGTAGACCGGAGAATTTAAAAAATATACGGATAGCTCAAAAAAAGGCGGGGCCTTTTTTTGAGCTGTTTTTTTATTGAGTGCAGTGAAAGTCGTCCAGAAAGGAGAAACTCAATGGATAATGAAAAGAAACTGATGAGCCTGATCAATTCCGTGAACGTATTGAACTCTACACGGGACTTGCCGGAAGTGCTGGAGCAATTGATTCAGGAAGTATTGAATGTTGTTGGAGGAGCGAACAAGAGCGTACTGTTTCTGTATGATGATAGGGCAGACATACTGTACGCGAAAACAGCGGTTGGATTTGATATGACGTACATGAAGGAGATACGCCTAAAGCCCGGGGAAGGGATGAGTGGAAAAACATTTCTCGATGAAAAAGGTCGCATATTTTCTGCTTTAGAAGACACGGTGGAGGGCATGGCCGACATTTCGGATAACATCAGAAATATTTACTCTCATTCGCTCGGACGGATGGAGTATCCGGTAAGTGCTATTTGTGTACCTCTCATTTCCGACGGAAAGTGCATCGGTGTTCTGACCGTCGACGTGTATGAAGATGATGTGCAATTTGAGCAGGAAGATCTAAGGCTGCTGGAAACGTTTGCGAATCAGGCGTCTATAGCGATTGAGAATGCAACATTATTTTCACAGAACGAAAGGAACAAAAGAATTCATGAGGAACTTTCTAAAGTTTCACTGGCGAAAGGAGGACTGGCAGATATCACCTCCACCCTGTCGAAACTTATTGATGAACCGGTGATTGTTTATAATGAAATGATGGATATAATAGCAACGTCCGAGAAAGAATTGTATTCAATATCCCTCGAGCTGAAGGAGGAGACCATACAGGGGGCGGAGCGTCCTGTTTTTGAAACGGAAACGCTCTCTGAACAGGTCTCACTCGCCGGGGAGGAACGACTCGTCTATTTTTTCCCAATAGCTGCTGACACACGTTTTTTCGGATTGCTCGCTGTCCCCATAATGAATGGTACGGATGTGGATCCACTGGATCAATTTGCCGTAGAACAGGCGGTGACTGTATTTGCCATGGAAATCGATCGCCAGGAAAGACTCGTGGAGGAGCACTTCAATTATTCCGGGTCTATTCTCGAGAGGATCATCCATCACCCTTACGAAGATCTATCCTCGCTGAATTTAACAGAGATGAATTTCCCTGAGCATGATTACCACAATTATTGTATAGCTCAGTTGTACTTTAGGGACCCATTGCTGTCTTTTGAAAAAATGACTGAAAAGAAGCAGAAAATAATGAGGATGTTTTACCGTGAATTTTCAAGACTACCATACAGGACTCTCGTTTACGACCGGAATCTGGAAGTCAACGTCATGTTTACAGTTCCGGGGTATCTCTCGGAGACGGCTGTATACGAAAAACTCGGCCGTATTTTCAATAAAATAATGAGTTATTCTTCTTCATACGCCGGGATATCCGGGAGTATAGGGCTCGGAAGAACAGTCACAAAACTGAACGAAGTACACTATTCCTACTACGACGCTAAGAGATGTGTGGAATTTCTGCAATCCACTTATCAGGAAAGGTATATAATGAATTACCGGCAACTGGGACCGTATCGGCTTTTTTTGAAAATGGAACGGGACGAGTTGCGTAACTACAGAAGCGAAATTCTTCTTCCGGTAATCGAACATGACGAAAAATACGGGTCGGAGCTTTTGAACACGCTGAAGATGTATCTGGATACTAATCAGAATATGGCGGAGAGTGGACGACGACTGTTTCTTCACGTGAATACTATTAAATATCGCCTGGCAACGGTTTATAAAATTCTCGATATCAAAAGTCTTTCAGGGAAAAAAAACTTTGAATTGCAGCTGGCTTTTCGAATAAATGACTATTTGAATGAATAAAGTTATAGGTAACCGACAAAAATTTCGTTTTGTTTTTGTCGGTTACCTATATTTTTTATTATTTGAAATTATCTTATAATTTTGACAATAACTAAAAAGAGGTGAATATATGGAAGCTATCTATATTATGGGGATACTGACGGCCATCATTGCCCTCGGTGAAATTTTGTCCATTACTTCAAAAGCGAAAATACCTACTTTGCTCGTAGTTATAGGTACAGTATTCATACTTCTTCAGACAGGAGTATTACCGGAGTCATATATTGAGGCGTCCACCTTTGTAGCTGCCGGAAGTGTACTCGTACCGGTGCTGATTGTGCATTTAGGGACACTTATTCCCCTTTCTGTGCTGAAAAAACAGTACAAAGCCGTACTTATTACACTTATTGGTCTTGTTATTTCGGTAGTTACCATGCTAACGCTTATTACGTTGATCTTCGATTACAATACAGCGGTAGCGGGAGCGGGCCCGCTCACAGGTGGAATCATAGCATACATTGTTACCGCTGAAGGACTGACGGAGGCCGGGTTCACTACACTGGCGGCTATTCCTGTAGTGGTTTTCGCTCTTCAGAACCTTGTCGGCATGCCTTTGACTTCAATTCTGCTGAGTAAATACGCTGTAACTATTCGCGATGATCCGTCTCAAAACGGTGCGGAAGAAAGTGGAGAGTCTTCCGATCCGATGGTTAGTACTAAAACGAAAAAACTGGTTTTTCCTGACCGGATCATGCAAAGTGACTTTTTTATTCTATTTTTGCTGTTTATCGGAGGAGCGGCTGCAACGTGGCTCGGAGATGCAACCGGGATCAACTACAGCTTATGGTCACTTGCAATCGGGGTTACCGGTTCAGCACTGCGATTCTATCCGGACCGGGCTTTAGATAAAGCCAACAGTACCGGTCTTGCGATGGTAGCTTTAATTGTCGTCGTCATCAGTTCGCTCGTGGGAATTACGTGGGACCAGGTAGTCTCTTCCTTACTGGCCGTAATCGTAACTATAATTATCGGAACGGCGGGGTTGATGCTCGGCGGACTTATTGGAGGAAAAATATTCAACTGGAAACCGACCAAGTCCATTCCGGTAGTATTGACAGCACTTTATGGGTTTCCGGGAGATTATCTTATCGTCGAAGAGGTAAGCAGAAGTGTCGGAAGAAACGAAGAAGAACGGAAGCGGATCATGGATGAACTCGTGGCGCCCATGCTGATCGGGGGATTCACTTCCGTTACGGTAGGTTCGATAGTCGTTGCCAGTATTTTAGTAGGAACTTTATAACTTTTTTAATAAAAGAAGGAGGAAAGGAATATGAGTATTACGGTGATAAAAAACGGTGTGTTAATCGACGGAAAGGGTAAAGAACCGCAAAAAGGAATGTCGGTAGTTATAGAAGGAAATAAAATTAAACAGGTGACCGCTTTAAATGATCTGGTAATGCCGGAGGATGCTGATATTATTGATGCAGAAGGGAAGTACATTCTTCCCGGTTTTATAGATACTCACGTTCATATGGCTATGGAAATGGGCGGCCTGGAAGAAACCATTTTAACTCCATTCTCCTATCGTTTCTACAAAAGTATCCATTACATGAGAAGAACACTGAACGCTGGTATCACTTCAGTGAGAGATGCCGGTTTTTCCGATCTGGGAATGAAGAAAGCGGTGGAAGACGGTCTTGCAGCCGGCCCCCGTATGCAGCTGAGTATTAATCCTCTTACCATTACCGGGGGCCATGGGGATAATTGGAATCGTTCAGGGGTTGATACTACTCTGCAGACATACACCGGCATGCCGGATGCCATATGCGATGGAGTGGAAGAAGTAAGAAAGACTGTCAGGAAAATGCTGAGGGCCGGGGCTGAAGTGATAAAAGTACATGCCACCGGCGGGGTATCAAGCCCGACGGATCATCCTGAATACACTCAGTTTTCTCAGGAAGAGCTGGAAGTGATGGTGGAGGAAGCGGCTTATCGCAAAGGCATCAGAGTAATGGCCCACGCCCAGGGGGCCGAAGGAATCAAGAACGCTGTTCGTGCAGGAATACATTCGATTGAACACGGTATTTATATCGATGATGAAGCGATTGAACTGATGCGTGAAAACGATACATTTCTTGTGCCGACACTTCTTGCCCCGGTATCTGTGCTTGAATCGGCAGAAGGTGAAAATTCCATGGCTTCCTATGCTATCGAGAAATCGAAAGAAGTGATTGAAGTTCATAAAGAAAGCATCGCAAAAGCCCACCGGGCGGGAGTGAAAATTGCGATGGGGACAGATGCAGGAGTTTTCGCGCACGGCACTAACCTGAGGGAACTCGGCTTGTTGTGCGATGCGGGCATGACACCTATGGAAGTGCTGACAGCCACAACGAAGACTGCCGCCGAATGCCTCGGGTGGGAAAAGGAAGTAGGTACGATTGAAGAAGGTAAACTGGCGGACGTTATTATGACGGATGTTGATCCTCTGGCTGAAATCCGTGAACTGGAAGAAAGTGAGAGGATCGTAATGGTCATGAAAGACGGAAAGATTCAAAAGAACCTGATCCGATAGAAAGGAAGTGGACATATGCAAGAGAACGAATTATATTCGAATCTGATGAATGATTATAATTCCGAATTTGATCGAAATGGAGTGAGCGGTCAAAGGGTAGCTACCCGTCTTCATAAACTTTCTGAAATAGGAAGAACCGGGGACGGAGGAAGTTTCCGTCTCGGTTTTTCGGGAGAAGAGCAGGAAGCAAAAAAACTTTTGAAAAGCTGGATGAGGGAAGCGGGGCTCACGGTGTCCGAAGATGAAGCGGGGAATGTGTTCGGCAGAATGAGAGGCAGAAATGAGCCATCTTCCGTTTTGATGAGCGGGTCTCATCTCGACAGTGTGCCGAATGGAGGGCATTTCGACGGACCTGTCGGAGTAATCTCTTCACTTGAGATAGTCGAAGCATGGAACGCGAGCGGTTTTCTCCCTGATTTCGATTATGAAGTGGTCGTTTTTTCCGATGAAGAAGGCTCCCGATTTCAAAGCGGTTTAACAGGAAGCAGAGCGATGACGGGGAAAGTCGATATGGACATCCAAAAAGGTTTGAAAGACAGTGAGGGTGCTGCTTTTTCGGAAGTTATCCATGAGGTCGGTTTATCTGCTTCGACGTTTGCCGAAGCTGCAAACCATAACAAAAATATAAAAGAATATGTGGAAATACATATTGAACAGGGCAAAGTACTCGAAAAAGAAAACCTTCCCGTAGGGATCGTTTCTGGGATTGCAGGACCGTGCTGGCTCAGCGTTACATTTACCGGACACGCCGGACACGCCGGTAATACCCCTATGCCGGATAGAAGAGATCCCCTCGTAGCTGCAGGGGCTTTTGTAAGCTCCGTGCCGGATATGCCGGGAGAGGTCAGTGAATCCGCTGTAGCTACAGTAGGGAAACTGGAGGTCCGTCCGAATGGAGCGAACGTTATCCCCGGGACAGTGGAACTGATTGTGGATATACGTGATATTCGTAAAGAAGACAGAAATGTGCTCACGGATCGTATAATAGAAGAAGCTGAAACGCTGGCCAAAAAACATGATGTGGACGTGGAGTATCAACAGAATTTCGAAGTATCTCCCGTCCCCGTCCCTGCAGAAACGAAGGAATTTTTACGCAGCGCTGTGAATGATGAAGGTATAAGAGCGGTGGAAATACCGAGCGGTGCCGGGCACGATGCACTGGTGATCGGTCACCGGTACCCGGTAGCTATGCTCTTCATAAGAAACAAAGACGGTATCAGCCATACTCCGGAAGAATGGGCAGGGCTGAATGACATCGTCCAGGGAATTCACGTGTTGAAGACGTACCTCGAAAAAAAATGAACAGAATATATACACAGCCTGGAGAGATTGGGAACATACCTCTTCAGGACGTGCCGCTGTTCGTCGCTTATTACAGAAGGTCTCTGCCACGATTTCTGAAAGTGAAAGAGCTGATTGAAAAGGGGAGAATCGGGGACATACGTTTCTTAACGATCCAGCACACGAAGAAACCTGTACAGAAACAGGAAGACGGCACATGGCCATGGAGGGTCCTTCCGGAGGAGAGCGGGGGAGGTCTGTTGTACGATGTAGGATCCCATACCCTTGATTTGTTCGACTTTTTGTTAGGGCCCCTGATTGAAATAAAGGGAGCTGCCGATAATCTTGCCGGCACCCATCCGGCGGAAGATACTGTGAGCGCAAGCTGGAAATTCGAAAACGGGGCAGTCGGCAATGGAGTATGGAATTTCTCTTCCTACAGAAACGGGGATACCAACCGTATCGTAGGCTCGAGAGGAGAGATAACATTTTCGACTTTCGGCGATGAGTCTGTGAAGCTCATGACCGAATCCGGGGAAGAGTCTTTTTATATTGAGCACCCGACCCACATCCAGTATTATCATATCCAGTCCATCGTTAATGAACTGCTTGGTAAAGGAAGCTGCCCGAGCACGGGAAAGAGCGCAATCCGCACAAACGAGCTGATGGGGAAAATGGTAAAGAATTATTACTTTTCCTGAAAGCCTTCTAACTGCCCGATTGTTTTACACTGAGGATGGTGATAGTGAACAGAATGACGGCCATGCCGGCAAGCTGAATAATGGTGAGGGTGTCTCCCAGTAACAGAACTCCAAACAGGGAAGCTGTTACGGGTTCTGCCATGGCTACCATGGAAGCGGTGGAGGGGGCAGTCCCACGCATCCCGATAACGTAAATGATGAAAGATATACCCGCACCGACAAGACCGAGCAGAATAAACCATCCGGCATCTCCCGAAGTTACAGCATACGTTACTTCGGTCATGTCATTAAAAGGAAGAAGGATTAAACAGAAGGTGAGAAAAGCGACACTCAGAATCGTTTTCGGATCGCCGATTGCTGTCGCTTTTTTAAAACCGAAAATAAACAGTGCGTAAGATACACCTGCCGCCAGTCCGGCTGTAATACCGAAGACACCACCCGAAAGGTTGTCGGTGTTATAGGCACCCGTAAGCAGAACGATACCGAGAAGGACGCCGATAATACATCCCCATTTGAACCAGGTCGAGTCCTCTATTCTCAGTAAGAAGGAAGCGAGCAGAACAAATACCGGAGCCGTATACATAAGCGTTGCTGCGACAGCGATACTGGAAGCTTCAATAGCGAAAAAGTAAAAGGTGAAGTTCCCTGCTACTCCTGCTCCTGCAAGTACAGAAAATAATATAATAGGGGGAGTGAATACCGGCTTCTCTTTTTTGCCGGCCAGCCACCACCCCGCGAATAATATCAATCCTACTCCTCCGCGATAAAAAGAAATGACGAGAGGGCTCCAGCCTTTACCCATAAGTATATCCCCTATTCCACCAGAAATCCCCCAGAATACAGCTGCAAGCACTACTAGAACTATTCCTCTCATCTTCATTACGTCCCTCCTGATCGTTACCCTTTTTTTCCAAAAATATATCTGTAACCATTTCCTTCATGAGACATAACGTAAACCTATAATTCATAAATCGTTCGTAAAAGGGGAGGGCGTCCACTGGTGTGGACCACCAATGGGGATTGGCTTTCACTATCGGCAGTATAGACGAAACTTTTAAAATTCAAAGATCCAAAGCGGATTTTCATACGTATACTTAGTGAGAAACATTGTAATCCAGTATTCTATTTTCTATAATAGGTTTACTACAATTAAAGGAGAATCAGATGAGTAAACCGGATGAAGAACTCTACCGGCGTCTGCTGCATAAAGATAAAGATGCCCTCGAGCAGTTATATGATAAATATGAGAAACTAGTCTTTTCTTTTAGTTACAAGATGACGAACAATCACGGATTGTCGGAAGAAGTCGTCCAGGATGTATTCATGAAATTATGGACTCAAAAAGGTACGTATGATGAATCGAAGGGAAAATTTTCGAGCTGGCTGCTCACGATTGTGAGGAATGCAGCGATTGATCTGATGAGGAAGAAGAAGGACACCCCTTATGAACTCGATGAAAGAGATGCGCTTCAGACTAATGAACCTTCGATCGAGGAGATGTATGAGTCGAAAGAAGAAGCGACGGCCGTGCGCCAGTCGATGAAAGTATTGAAAGAAGACCAACAGAAGGTAATCCGGCTGTTTTATTTTGATGCAAAATCCCACAGAGAGATAGCAGAACAGCTGGACGTGCCCCTGGGAACAGTAAAGGGACGAATACGAATGGCGTTGAAACATTTACAGACTGAAATGACGGAAAGAGGAAGGGGGGGAGATACGACATGAGTGATAAACAATGTGATAACCTGATAGATTATTTTAACGGACAGTTGTCCGAGCAAGAAGAAGCTCAATTTGAAAATCACTTGGCAAGCTGTGAGTCGTGCCGGGAGGAACTGGCTGAATTGCGTGAGCTGACCGAGTCTCTCCCTTATCTTTCCGAACCGGTTGAACCGGATAGCGGTATGAAAAACCGCGTACTCTCTTCCGTTTTTGAAGATGAGGAAAAAGAAGAGGGTTATGACAGTGTAATTCCTATTGAAGAGAAGAAGGAAAAGGAAAAACCCGCGCTCTCCCGAACAAGGAAAAGAAACTGGGCGGTCTGGGGGCTTGCGGCCGCACTAGCTGCTTCACTTGTTGGAAATGCGGCATTCCTGAACCAGTGGTCCGGCACTTCCACCACTCAACCGGAGGAGGAAGTTGTGATCGATAACCTCAGGCAGGAGCTTACTCTTCAGAACCCTGAAGGAGGAGAAGCCAAAGGTCAGGCTTCCATGGTCGCAAATGACGGAGAGTCGCAGCTCGTGATCCAGGCAGAACAGCTCGCTCCTCTGTCGGGTAATGAGGCTTATCAGGTCTGGCTTCTTGAGGAAGGGGATCCGGTAAGGGCCGGAACATTTGTAACGAACGAACAAGGTTCCGGAGCAGTGACCTATCCTATGGATGAGCTTAAAGACGGTAACTGGGATACCCTTGCCATCACTAAAGAACCGGGGCCTGACAGTGAAACACCTCAGGGGGAAATTGTGCTGGCCGCAGAGATATAAAATATACGAAAGTCGTCCTCTATACAGGGGGCGGCTTTTTACAAATAAAAGGAGAGTTTTAGAATGATCATCGACATGCAGGACATCTCTTTAAAGAGAGAGGGTCGCTTTATATTAAATAACATCACCTGGCAAGTAGAGAACGGAGAGCACTGGGCAATCCTTGGACTGAACGGTTCAGGAAAGACTTTTCTTTTGAATCTGATCAATGCCTATACATTTCCATCCTCCGGTACGATAAAAGTTCTTGGTCTTGAATTCGGAAAGACGTATCTGGCAGAAAAGCTGCGAAAACAGATAGGTTTTGTCTCCGCTTCGGTACAGAACCGTCTGCATAAAGGGGACAATGCCTTTGAGGTCGTATTGAGTGGAGCTTTTGCTTCCATAGGGCTGTATGATACTCCTACGGATGAAATAAGAGAAAGAGCGATCGGTCTACTGAGGGAACTTGACTGCTACGATTATGCAAACCGTTTGTACGACACTCTTTCTTCCGGAGAAAAACAGCGGGTGCTTATTGCGAGAGCCCTGATGGCAGAGCCGGAGCTCCTTATTCTGGATGAACCGACGAACGGGCTTGATTTTCTTGCAAAGGAACAGATGCTTGAGTCGGTGGAACGGATAGCTGAAAAAGAAAAGGGACCGACCATCCTTTTTGTAACTCACCATGTAGATGAGATTCTTCCTGTTTTCGAACATACTCTCCTGTTGAAGGAAGGGGAGATATATGAGGCCGGGGAGACGAGCCGTCTGCTCGATTCGGATATGATGACATCTTTTTTCGGTGTACCCGTCGAAATATCGGAAAAAAATCATCGGCCGTTCCTGAAAAAGAGAGAATCCCTTCCGTAGAGGGATTCTGTATGAAACTTTCAAAAAAAGTTCACTTTTTTCGAAAAATAATGATCCACTTCTATATCCGCTCCGTATGCTTGGTGTAATTAATTAAAAAAGGAGAGGATCATTAATGAACTGGAAAAAAGGACTTGTAACTATCCCACTTGCTGCCACTATCGCTGTACCGAGTTTAGGATTGAACGTTTATGCGGAGGATCATATGCCGACCCCTTCCGTGGATACAGAAGCTGTAGAATTGCGTTCGTCTCTTGACCACCTGTTAAGTGAACACGTATACCTTGCAGTGGAAACGATGAGAAAAGGAGCGGAAGGAGCTTCCGATTTTGATCAGGCTGCAGGAGCTTTGAGCAAGAACACGGATGATCTGTCCAAAGCCATCGGTTCTGTATACGGGGAAGAAGCCGGCAAACAGTTTAATGACATGTGGTCCGAGCACATCGGCTACTTTGTGGATTACGTGAAGGCTACTGATGCAGGGGACGAAGAGGCGAAACAGGAAGCACTCGATAACCTCGGGGAATACAAAGAAGAATTCTCCCAGTTCCTTGAAGATGCTACTGGTGAGCGACTGGAAGCAGGAGCTCTCGCGGAAGGACTTCAAGTGCACGTCAATCAGCTGATCGGAGCTTTTGATGCTTTCGTCGCTGGCGACTATGAAGCGGCCTACGAGTACGAACGGGAAGCTATGAGTCATATGTACATGGTAAGTAAAGGCCTGTCTGACGCTATGTCCAACCAATTCCCTGAGAAATTCAATGATACATCCGCAGTTACACCTGCAGCAGATCTTCGTTCTGACTTGAGCTACCTGTTAAGTGAGCACGCCGGACTTGCAGTAACAGCTATGCAGAATGGCATCGACGGAAGTGAAGACTTCGAAGCATCTGCAGAAGCACTGAGCAATAACACAGAAGAACTTTCTGATACTATCGGGTCTGTATACGGAGAAGAAGCAGGAGAACAGTTCCAGCAAATGTGGTCTGACCACATCGGTAACTTCGTTTCTTATGTAGAAGCGACAGGTGCAGAAGATGAAGCAGCAAAAGAGAAAGCACTATCCGCCCTTGAAGATTACCGTGCTGACTTCTCTTCCTTTATTGAAACCGCTACGGAAGGAAAAGTAAGTGCAGACGTTATGTCAGAAGGACTTCAGACACACGTGAATCAATTGATTGGAGCTTTTGACAGCTATACGATGGAAGACTATGATAAAGCTTACTCGGATATCCGTGATGCTTACGCTCATATGTTCACTCCAGGAAAAGCTCTCTCAGGAGCAATTTCTGCACAGTTCCCTGAGAAATTCAGTCAGGAAATGCCTTCTGAAATGCCGGAAACCGGATTGTCTCCACAGGACACCGGCATGAACAGTACAATGTGGCTTGCTATTGCCGGAATGTTTGCGCTGATCACAGCACTTACATTGCATTTCAGAAAACAGAACCAGCAGTAAAATGGAAAAACCATCCGATATTAACTAAAACCCCGGGTGAAGGAAGCTTTGAACTTAAGCTTTCTTCCCCGGGGTTTTAAATTCGTTATATCCGATTTCAGGATTTGACCAATTTCTTCATCGAGCCGTTTGTTTCGAACTCCCTGTGCCAGGCGAGTGCTTCTTCCAGCATGTGAGGAGTCTGGCCGCCCCGCTCCAGAGCCGCTTCAAAGTAATCGTGAAGCTGTTCCCGGTAACTCGGATGTGCACAACGCTCAATGATCAGCCCGGCACGTTCCCGGGGCGCTAGTCCCCGCAGATCTGCATATCCCTGATCCGTCACGATAACATCTACATCGTGTTCGGTATGATCGACGTGTGGAACGAACGGAACGATACTTGAGATGTCACCGTCCTTGGCTATTGATTTAGTAACGAAAATACCCAGTCTCGAATTTCGGGCAAAGTCGCCCGATCCTCCGATTCCGTTCATCATTTTAGTACCGCCTACGTGAGTGGAGTTCACGTTTCCGTATATGTCCATTTCCACGGCTGTATTAATGGAGATAAGACCGAGCCGGCGGATGATTTCCGGGTGGTTCGAGATTTCCTGTGGTCTCAGTACCACGCGGTCACGATAGTCTTCAATGTTTGAGAATACCTGTTTCATTTTATCTTCGGACAACGTAACTGAGCATCCTGATGCAAAGTCCACTTTTCCGGCATCAAGAAGGTCTATCACTGAATCCTGAAGCACTTCCGAATAGACTTGCAAATGTTCGAAATCAGAATCCAGCAGGCCGTGGAATACAGCATTTGCTACTGAACCGATACCCGATTGCAAAGGTACAAGATTTTCGGGCAGTTTTCCTAATCTGACTTCCTCTTTGAGAAAATCGATCAGGTGACCGGCTATGTCACGCGTTTCCGCATCCGGCGGTGTGACTGTAGAAGGGGAATCCAGCTGATTCGTAAAGATGATTCCCTTGATTTTTGCAGGGTCCACCTGAATACCTTCCGTCCCTATCCTTTCTTCCGGGCTGACGAGAGGAATAGGTTCACGCTGTCCCTGGGGAGCAGGAGCATAGAGATCGTGGACACCCTCGAGGGCCTCGGGCTGGGCTTCGTTGATTTCCACAATAATGTGTTCTGCATGCATGGCGAAGGCCAGAGAATTCCCGACGGAAGTCGTCGGAATGATAGTTCCATCTTCTTTGATAGAAACCGCTTCCAAAATAGCGTAATCCACTTCAGGTAAAACCCCTTGACGCAACATTTCGGAAGTATGGGAAAGATGCTGGTCCACGAAGTGAAACGACCCCTCATTTATCCCCTGACGCATTCTGGGATCGGCCTGGAAGGGAAGGCGCTTATTGATAATATCAGCTTCCGCGAACATTCTGTCTATATCCGATCCGAGTGATGCTCCTGTAAATACATTTACTTTGAATGGATCTGTCTCAGCTCTCTTAACCAGTGCGTCTGGTATCGCTTTCAAATCTCCGGCTTTTGTAAATCCGCTTAATCCAAGCGTCATACCGTCCCCGATCCAGGAAGCTGCAGTTTCGGCTGTAACAATGCGTTCTTTCAAGTCTTCATTTAAAATTCGGCTATTTTCTATACCCATATAGTTCCACCTCTTTTTATAAGACTGTTGTGAATATTTTATCTTATAAAAAGGGAAGAACTGGAGATTTCCGACGGAATGGTCATTTTTCTTTACGAGTAAGAATATCAGATGATGAGAAAGAGTAAATCAGAACCCGAGTAGCTTTCTCAAATAACCGGAATGCGTCTGACTGACCGGGATCATGGAATCATCACTCATTTTAAGCAGGAACGTGGAATGAGTGTCCGGATAGATTTCCTGAATGTGATTGACGTTTACAATGAAAGAGCGATGACAACGGATAAAGGAACTTCCCGGCAGAAAGAAGTCGAATTCGTTCAAAGAGTATTTGTGCACCCCCGTGTGCGCTTCACCTACGACGAACGTCTTTTTCGCTTTCGCCTCTATGTACAGGACCTGATCGAACTTCAACGGGATCCACCTGTCATTCTCTTTAACGGTGACCACGGACAGGGCACTGGTCAGGGTAGGGAAAATGGCGGTTACACACCCGGCGAGTTCTCCTTCTATTTCGTAGGGAACTGCCATGCCGTAATAAGGCACGCCGAAAACATCCCGGTCTATATATTCCGAGACTTTCTGCTTCATGCTCAGAGCTTTATAGGTAATTGTTCCTCTGGTAACCGGGTCTCCGGCACTTATCTTTAAATCAATCCGTTTACTGGGACGATAATAGACGTAATTCTCCGTATCCGACAAAGCGAGAGAAGTCTCTTCAGAGAACAGGTCTCCGATGACATCTACTAAAGTATGGACGTTGACATTGATTTCTGATCATCCTTTTCCTTATATTTTTCTTATATTGTAACATTGAAGAATATAATAATTCCCGGTGCAGGCTGGAATTTTTATGTTAAAAGAGCAAGGAAAAGGGAACAGGTCGGTAAATGGTGAACGAGTCAGTCACAGACAGGAGGAGTACGATGAAAATTCTGCTTACGGGAGCTACGGATGGAATCGGCTTGGCAGCGGCACGCATGCTGGCGGGAGAGGGTCACACTCTTCTGCTGCACGGGCGTAATGAAGAAAAACTGAAAATGGTGGAAGAGGAACTGGGGAAAGAGAACAGTGAAACTTACGTGGCCGACCTCTCTGTACTTAAAGAGGTAAAGGAATTCGCCGAAGAGGTTACGGATCATCACGATCGTCTCGATGTGCTCATTAATAATGCCGGAATATACAAAACGCCTGTGAAAACTACGGAAGACGGCCTGGATATCCGTTTTGCGGTCAATACGGTCGCTCCTTACTTACTCACAAGGCGTCTTCTTCCTCTTATGGACGGGTCAGGGCGTATCATCAACCTGTCCTCCGCGGCACAGCAGCCTGTCGACCTCGACAAGATGATGAGGCGAAAAGAAATCGGGGACGACGCTGCCTATGGTCAGAGTAAGCTGGCACTTACGATGTGGACGTTCGGAATGGCAAAAAAGAGTGAACCGGTGATAGTGGCTGTTAACCCGATGTCTTTACTCGGTAGCAAAATGGTGAAAGAGGCATTCGGAACAGATGGGCACGACATCAGTATCGGAGCCCGGATTTTATATCAGGCTGCTGTATCCGATTCGTTTCGGGAAGCTTCCGGGAAGTATTACGATAACGATAAGGGTAATTTCGGAAATCCTCATCCGGATGCGGAGAACGATGAAAAAGT
Organism: Salimicrobium jeotgali; assembly: GCF_001685435.2. Lineage (NCBI taxonomy): Bacteria > Bacillati > Bacillota > Bacilli > Caryophanales > Bacillaceae > Salimicrobium > Salimicrobium jeotgali. The sequence continues at coordinate 1,641,092 of NZ_CP011361.2, read as the reverse complement.
GCAGTCCCTGCTCCATACGCTGGATAACATAACTGCACAAGTATAAATCTTGAAAGGCAGATAACGCTTTTTCTTCGTGTATCGTTTTATTTTTGTCGCATCGCTATTTCCCGGTAAAGAAGAAGTCAAAAGGTTAATCAGAGCTTTCACTTTTCAATTGTGTATATACTACGAGTCTGTCTTCTCTTCGGGTAGTATCTCCGACATAATCTCCGTAGCAGGTAACCAGGTTAAGAGCACTGCGGTGGGTATAACCGAATATTTCTTCCATTGGAGCATCCTTGAACCCGTACACTTCTTTACCTGTCACTTCGAAAGTCAACGTCTTCCCATCTTTGTTCTGAACGGAAACCTCATCGCCTTCTTTAAGTTTGTGCAGGTTATAAAAAACTGCCGGATTCACGGTGTCGTCAACGTGTCCCGCCATGACGGAGTTACCCGCAGCCCCGGGCTTCGTTCCCGGTTCGAACCAGGCGACATTCTCCGACCCGTCCGGTACGCCCATGCGCCCTTTCTCATCGACTCCCGCTTGTTCGACTTCCGCTTCGACATCAATTGCCGGTATGGATAGTTTGGCCGGGGTCACGGCTTCTCTTTCATCTTTAATAATCGGTTCGTCATAGTTACCGGTACTCTCCGCTTGTGCTTTCACTTCCGTATTGTTTGTTTCCTGACTTTCTTCACTTTCCTTTACTTCGTCATTTGTATTCATACAGCCGCTCAATAATACAAAAATCAGAATGAGAAAATATTTAGGCATGAGTTTGCCTCCTTTACATAGCTTACGGAATAAGTTGCACGTTGGATCATTATTTCTGCACGTCGCCTTTATTTATCGTCCGGTTGGAAACATCCGGTACGGATTACCGGCCGCTTCTATTATAATAGAAACAGATAGCGAGGAAGGGAGGCCCAGGGTATGAAAATCAACGTGGAAATCGATGAGGCGCTGGAACGATTGGAAGTTCTGATCCGGGCGAAAGAATGGAATGAGGAAGTGAGTCTGCTTATGGAGCGGTTACAAGAGAGAAGACGCTCTTACTTCAGTGGGGTGAATGACGATACACGTCACATATTCAAACCTGAAGAAATCCTGTACCTCTATACAGAAAATAAGACGGTGGTGGCCCGTACCGAAGACGGGAGGTATCGAATGAAAGAGCGACTGTACGAGCTTGAAAAAGAACTGGATCCGGAACATTTCGTAAGACTTTCGAAATCAGCGATAGCAAATCTCGATGCTCTGCAAAAATTTGAAGCTTCTTTCAATGGTACCCTGTGCGTTTATTTTAAAAACGGGGAGAAGGAGTACGTATCCCGGAAATACGTGTCCGAAATCAGGAATAAACTCGAAGGGAAAGGATGAAGAAAATGGGAAAGAAATTGATTTTCCAAAGCTTTGTCGGTATCTGTTTTGGAGCACTTATCGCTGTATTGATGTATACCGGATTCTACGCAACAGGGGCAGAATCCTTTGACGCCGCGCTATTTATCAAAAATTCGGCGGCATCTATTTTCTGCGGCTGGTTTTTCAGTGTAGGAGCCCTGATTTTTACATTTGAACATTGGACACTCAGAAAACGGACGATTGTACACTTCTTTATCGTCACTTCTCTCTATTTTATTCTTGGCATCGGTATCGGCTGGTTCCCCCTTACTTTCGCAGGGCTGCTGTTCGGGGTTCTGCTTTTTCTGATCGTATACGTTTTAATCTGGACTGGCTGCTATCTGTATTTCTATTTCCAGGCGAAAAAACTGAATGATTCCCTTAACGCGTAAAGATCGGCCGGGAGCCGGTCTTATTTTTTTCAGGTAACGTCTTCAGCATATTCTATACCAGGTATTTGTGGTATTCTTTTACTATAGCACCCGTTAGGAAGGGTGAATAAGAAGGGGATGATGAACGATGGAAGACCTCTACTCTTCTACACTCGGAACACTTGAACGAACGTTCATGCCGTACGGTTCCGAATACCAGCATTATATTGATTTCCAGACTTTCAGAGATATGAAGCAGGTCGCTAAAGGGAAAAGACCTGTGTATATTGACCTTGATATTGAAGAAATAGCTGAAATGAAAACGAGATACATCGTCGATCTGTCCTGGAAAGGAGTCTACATGACAGTAACGGTTCCACTGTCTTCCATGTTCCAGGCGACCGTTGAGATGTACGGTAAACCGCCGAGGCTGCTTATTGCCAGGCTGGAGAGAATAAACGGCCGGGAGGAAGATTCCCTGGTCCCTACCTCGTTGAAGGAAGAGTTCACGCGCAAAAAAGGACTCGGGGAAACGCTCGGGGATTTTGCGACAAAACTTTTTTTGTTCCTTGACTCTTATCTGGAACACAACGTGACCGGGGTACGTGAAGAAAGCCCTCCTGATAATCAGGTGAGCGAACAGGCGGCTGAGATATTCGAAGGATGGGTGTTTCCTTTCGCTGAAAGTGATCCGGAGCTGCAGGCGGGCTGGAGAAGCTTAAAAAAACGCACGCAGAAGCAGTTCGAACGGATCGATAAACTCGATATAGAGGATCAGCATGCGCTGGAAACGATGGTCCTTAAAGATGTTCCTGCTTTTTTGGATTCTTTTTCCAGTCTGTCGCCTGAAAATAAACAGAAGAAAAAAGAGGAACTGAAGGAGACGATGGAGGACTTACGAAAGTTCATCGAAAGGCTGGAAGCGAAGGAAGAAGAGACGTATACAAAGGATTTTGCAAGAAGTAAAGGTATCATCACCACGAAATATAAAGACTCCTGGCAGGAAGAGTCTTCATCCGGAGACGAAGATCCGCATTGAAAATCGAAACCCTTCCCCTCGTCGCTGCGTATTACAGATAGACGTCCGCTTCTGCCGTACAAGTCAACCAGGCATACGGTTTTATCGATACCTTATAAGGAGAGATGCGACATGAGTAAGGAGTTTGAAAATAAAAGTATAGAAGCAGAAATGGATGAGCAGGATCTGAAGGAAGCGAAGACGTTGATTAAACAGGAAGATATGGAACGTTTGAACCGGGAAGCCGAATCCTACGCCGGTCAGTTTGACACGGCCGAAGACGGCTCGGTTTCGGAGGTGTTGAAGGAACTCGGTGATCTCGGTGAGAAAGAACAGCGGGTGGCCGGAGAAACGATGGATTCTCTCAAAAGACCGGTGAACGATCTCATGAATAAAAGTAACAATGATATACCGCGGACTCTGAATGAATTGAAGAACGTAGTTTCCGATCTGGATCCGAAACAGACGGAAGGGAATGCAGTGACCAGACTTTTTTACAAAATGAGCAACAAAAAACCGATTGAACGCTACATGAAGAAATACGAAACCGTGGACGGACGTATTGAAACGATCGTCCGCAGTTTACTTGCCGGCAAGGACCAGCTGGAAGAGGACAGTGTGGAGCTCGGCTTAATTAAGGAAAGTGCCCGGGAGCGTATATACGAGCTGGAAAAGCAGATCTATCTCGGAAAGAAACTGTTCCAGCTTCTGAAAGAAAAAGAAGGAACCGGAGAACACGACGATGCACTGATTGAAGAGGGGAAAGAGAAAATCATCACCCGGACCAGAAATATGACGCAGATGAAAAGCGTACTCATTCAAAGTATTTCCTCGGTTGATATCATTAAAAGAAACAATGAAAAACTGAAAGAATCTATTCGGAATGCGGTAACGCTCACTAAAAATATTATTACCGTCTCCGCTACGATTCAGCTGGCGCTGAATAACCAGAAAGAAGTAATCGATACGGTTAATGGTGTGAATAAAGCGACGGAAGAGATGCTGTTATCCAACTCCAGGAATTTACGGGATAACACGAAAGAAGCGACTTCCATGATGGAAAATCCTGCCATCAGCATTGAAGCGCTTCAGGAATCTTTCGATAATGTGTTTGAAGCTCTGGAGACGACCGAACAGTCGTCGGAGCGAATCATCGCTTCCAGTGAACAGTTTATTGAAGAAATGGACCAGCTGAACGCCAACGTTCGAAAAAAGCTGGCAGGATCCGGGGAAGCCGGGCAAAGAACGCTTCGTGACTGAAGCGTTCTTTTTATGTGCCATTCCTCATAGTGCGACAGGGAGGAGGGGAACGAAACTGCAATTCCCGGCAGATCTTCATCTGGACACAAACCTGTTGCCGGTAACCCAGAAACGCCAGGGGAAGTCTCTGGCTTCCTCTGAATTATCGATACCGATGCGGGGACCGGTGGAAATGTGTTCAGGCGTGAAACCCTTAGCAATGTACAACGGGGGTTCCCCGTAAGGATGCCCGTAGTCGTTTTTCACGATACCGAGCGCTTTCGTAAGTTTGCCGGGGCCGCTCGTAAGTTCCTTTTCCTTTTTATCCCCGCGTCTTTTGTACATAAGATCTATCCCCCGGACAGGTTCCACGGCACGGATGAGAATCGCTTCCGGTTCTCCCACTTCTCCCGCCACCACGTTTACGAGACAGTGGGTGTGCATTACGTAAGTGTAGGCATGTCCGGCTTCTCCGAACATCACTTCCGTACGTTTGGTACGTTTATAGTTGTAGCTGTGGGCCGCCTTGTCCACAGCTCCGATATAGACTTCGGTCTCTACGATGTAGCCGGAAGCTGTTCCTTCTTCCGTCTCTTTGATCAGCTCACAGCCGAGCAGGTCCTCCGCAAGGGTGAGGGCCGGCTGTCGAAAAAATGAAGCAGGCAATAGTTCCATGTTAATTCACCTCGAAAGTAATAATACCACACCTGAACAGACTGAAACGTAAGGAGAGCTCATCACCTGAACCCGGGTATGATAGAATATTGAAATACAGTTTCTGCATGGAAGGGAAAGGGGTGGAAATCAGTGATTATTAAACCTTGCAACAGAGTCGAGGTTCCTATGGAACTCCTGCTGGAAGCGGATCCGATGAAAGATCATGTCATCGACTACATAAACCGGGGAGACGTGTTTGTCGCAGAGGAAGCCGGGGAAGTCATCGGTGTTATGGTTCTCCTCCCGACCCGGCCGGGTACACTGGAAGTGGTGAATATAGCTGTTTCAGGTTCTTACCGGGGCAAAGGAGTAGGATCCCGGCTTTTACAGTTTGCTGCTGAGGCTGCTGAAGGGTATGAGAATATGGAAACTGGAACGGGGAACTCAAGCATCGGCCAGCTTTTGTTTTATCAGCGCAACGGATTTCGTATTGATCACGTAGATAAAGACTTTTTCATAAAACAGTACGAGGATGATATATGGGAAAACGGCATACAGTGCCGTGATATGATACGATTGGTGAAGACGATTGAATGAAGATTGAAAGAGGGATACCATGCTGAAAATATTCGATTATGTAATACTGCCGCTTATTATTGTCGGCATAGCCGTGCTGGTCTTTGATTTGCCTTTCGTCCCTGCAGTAATTGGTGCTTACATCGGGATATGTATTGCGATTGTTCTGAGAAGAAGACGGGAGAACAAGGAAGGCCGGACGAATGGATAAACAGAAGTTGATCCAGCAGCATCTGGCGAATGAACGTACATACCTGGCCTGGATCCGTACGGCGATTGCCCTGATCGGTATCGGATTTCTGGCCACGACTCTGCACATAAATGCAGGTCCCGGGGAAGGGGAAACGGAAGAGACACTTGTGCTGACCGTCAGTATCGGTGCTCTCGCACTTGGGATATTGACTATCGTCGGCTCTACTGTCAATTACTATACCATCCGGAAGAATATCAATGAGAGCCGTTTCCGTTCCTCCAGCTGGCTCATCGGGTTCATGACGAGTATAGCCGTACTGCTGGTGCTTCTCGTAGGCGTATATATTTTCGCTGTCAATTAAGGGGAGGAGTAAAAATGGAATTTACTTCTATCAACGTGAAAAAGGAAAGAGACACGGTACTCCGGTTCAGGAGAGAAGTTTTTCAGGAAAGTTTTGGCAGTTCGGATTCTATGAACGAAGAAGATTATCTGGACTGGTTACAGAAGAAGGCGGAAGAATTTCCCGACGGTATGAAACTTGTGAAGAAAAAAGGGGAGCCGATCGGCCAACTGGAACTGTCGGTCCGGGAGTTCAGGGGGCGGATCATCGGTTACGTTCACCTGTTTTACCTTGAGAAAGAATGGCGGGACCTCGGCTTTGGCTTAAATTTGTATAATTACGCCATGAAATTTTTTCGTGGAAAAGATATCACTGAATTTCACCTGCGTGTCGCTCCTGAGAACAGGAGAGCGATAGCTTTTTATAAAAAATTAGGGATGAAAGAGGCAGGAGAAGAATTGAATGGGAAAGTAATAAGAATGACCGGGAGTGTTAATACATGGAACTTGTAGAACTGACGACGAAACAGGATATTACCAAGGCTTTCGCTGTAGTAAATGAATTACGTGCGAACCTCGATCTGAACAAGTATTCGGAACTTGTGACGGAAGCGATGGAACGGGATAATTACCATATGTTCGGTATGATGGAGGAAGAGGAAATCGTTGCAGTCGCAGGATTCAAACCGGCTGTAAGCCTTTACTATGGACGACTCGTATGGATTGAAGACCTTGTAGTTACAAATGAAAAACGGAATTACGGGTACGGGGAAATGATGCTTCACTTCGTTGAGCAATGGGCCGCGCAGAATAAATATGATCACGTAGCTCTATCTTCAGGAATGGCTCAGTCGCATGCCCACAAGTTTTATGAAGAAAAGATGGACTATGAGAAGACCGGGTATGTTTTTCTGAAAAAGAATGTATGACAGGGGAGGTTCAAAATATGAAAGGTGAAAGAATCGTTGAACTGCTGGAGACGGATTACCCGATTATACAGGCAGGAATGGCCGGAGGAGTGACGACACCCGAGCTGGTGGCTGCTGTCTCTGAAGCCGGCGGGTTCGGTACGATAGGAGCCGGCTATATGGAGGCGGAAGCGATGAAGGATTCAATCCGGGAAGTGAAAAAACATACGGAAAAACCTTTTGGCGTTAATTTGTTTGTCCCTGGCCATCCTTCTTCAAGCCTCGAAGAAGAAGAGAAAGCTATGCGTGCCCTTCATCCTTTCAGAGAAGAACTTGGGATGGAGGCGGCCGTGAACCCTGATATTCCGTCTGTTTTCGGTGAACAGATAGAAGGGATTCTGGCAGAAAAGGTACCTGTAGTCAGCTTCACTTTCGGTATTCCGCCGGAAGAGGTGATCCGTTCCCTGAAGCAGTCCGGGATAAAAGTGATCGGCACTGCCACGACGGTAGAAGAAGCGGTGCTCAACGAAGAAGCGGGGATGGATGCAATCGTCGCCCAGGGAGCAGAAGCCGGTGGCCACCGTGGGACGTTCCACGCTTCATTCGAAAAAGGGATGATCGGCCTGATGTCGCTTATTCCGCAGATCACAGATCATGTATCCATTCCGGTTATAGCGGCCGGAGGTATCATGGATAAAAGGGGGATAGCCGCGTCGTTTGCTCTCGGGGCGGAAGGTGTGCAACTTGGCACGGCTTTCGTGACGAGTAAGGAAAGTGGTGCCAAACGCGTACACAAAGGTGCTATTCTTGAAGCGACAGAAGCTGACACTGTCGTGACCGATGTGTTCAGCGGGAAGCCGGCCCGCGGGATTGAGAACCGGTTCATCCGCGAAATGGACGGCCGGACGATTCTTGAATATCCCCTTCAGAACGCGTTGACAAAACCGATCCGTAAGGAAGCCGGACGGCTGCAGAAGACGGAGTTTATGTCTCTATGGTCGGGGCAGAGTCCGAGACTCTCCGAGGATAGTGCTGCAGCTGACATTATCCGGAAGTTGTCAGAGTACTGGAAAGAGAGCTTATAGAAGAGAACATTGAAAGCAGCTGCAGGGGACCCGCCTCTGCAGCTGTTTTTAATATATAGACTCCTCGGGAACCTTCAAAGAAACGATGATTTTTTTATTGACTTCTTATTTTTGTGACCCTAAAATCTATTAAGTGTTATTAAGAAACCCGAGAGATCGGAGGGATAATAAGTGAAACATCGTTTCAGAAATCTTATTGTATTATTCACGGCATCAGTCGTTTTGGCTTTTGCGTTTAACTTCTTCCTGCTGCCGCATGAAGTTCTATCGGGCGGTGTAACCGGACTGGCTATGATATTCGGCCTGCTGACCCCGTTAAGTTCAGGAATCTGGCTTATCGTATTCAATATACCGGTGCTGATCATCGGCTGGATGAAACTCGGAAAAGAGTTTATCGCCAACAGTGTGTTTTCCGTGGCAGTAACCTCGGTGGCCATGCTCTATGTGCCGGTGCTTCAAGTGACAGAGGATGCACTTTTGTCTTCCGTATTCGGGGGAGTCATCGTCGGGGCATGTATCGGTACCATTATCCGTTTTTACGGCTCCACCGGAGGGTTTGACGTTATCGGATTAGTCCTTACCCTGAAACGTGATCTGCCTCTTGGCGTTCTCGTGTTCGGTCTGAATAGTCTCGTCGTGTTCGCTTCCGGATTTTTCTTTACCTGGGAACTCGCACTTTACACACTGGCTTCCATTTATATTACCGGAATCGTCGTAGACCGTATCCACACCCGTCACATTAAACTCAGTCTTATGGTGGTGACCGATCAGGATCAGAAACTCCGTGGTGAACTGATTGGAAATCTTATACGCGGCATTACGGTGATGAATGCTCAAGGGGGATATTCCAACGAGGAACGAAAGGTTCTGTACACGGTGATTTCCCGCTACGAGCTGGCGCTTGTCAAGTCCATCATCCAGGACGTGGACCCGCGGGCTTTCGTGAGCGTGACGGAAACCGTCGAAGTGCTCGGTAACTTCCGACGCTCATAAGTTTTGTTAATCGTCTCCTCATACAGAGGAGGCGATTTTTTGCATAAAAAGAACGATTTTCTTCAGTAAATGAAAAAAATCGCTCTTCCTGGAAGTTCACTTTTTTATAAAAGTCCATGAATTATTTCACAACGACCACCGGACATTGAATATACTTCACTACCTTATGGCTGACGCTGCCGAGAATCAACGTCTGGAATTTATTCCGTCCCCGGCTTCCGACGAGCACACAGTCGTAGTCGCCTTCGTTCGCGTATTCAATCAGTGTCTCAGCCGGCTGACCGTGCAAAATCGTAATGTCGGCTGCAAGCCCCTTCGCCTCGATATATTCGATGGTGGACTGGAACTTTTCTTTCCGTTTCAGGGAAGCGGTGTCGGAATCCCCATATTTCAGCACGTCTTTTTTGGACTGATCACCATCTACAGCGTAAACAACTTCAATATGAACTTCATCTTTATAGGGATCCACCATTTTCAAGGCTTCGTCGATCGCCCGATGAGAATGTTCGGATCCGTCGGATGCTAAAAGTATTTTGGTATACATATCAGAACTCCCTTACGGTTTATTAGGAGGAGGTTTTGGAAACTCCCCCTACTTTTTCAAGTAAACGTCTGCTTTCTGCGTTAATTCCCACAAACGTAACGTCGATACCTTTTTGGTCAAACTTGGCTTCTACACTATCCAGGGCTCCGATCGCTGAATCATCCCACAGGTGGGATTCGCTTAAATCGATTATAACTTCTTTTACAGAAGGAATTTCATTAAATTCGATAGATTCCTGGAATTCGGTGACAGAAGCGAAGAACAGTTGCCCCTGTACATAGTATATACGTTTTTGTGCTTCGTTCATATACAGGGATAAAACACGGACTCTGGAGATTTTAACAGCAAAGAAAATCATGCTCAGGACGACCCCGGCCAGCACACCGTAAGCAAGGTTGTGAGTCAGGACGACAGTCACCACCGTGATGACCATAACCGCTGCGTCGGAAAGCGGGGTCTTATGGATGTTACGCACAGAACCCCAGTCGAAAGTTCCGATAGATACCATGATCATGACTCCGGCAAGGGCAGCCATCGGAATCTGTACGACGACGTTTCCGAGGACTACGATGAGAAACATAAGAAAAACCCCGGCTACCAGAGTCGACAAACGTCCTCGTCCCCCGGACTTGACGTTGATGACGGACTGACCGATCATAGCACAGCCTGCCATACCGCCGAAGCATCCGGCCACGACGTTGGCTATTCCCTGGCCGCGGCTCTCTTTATTTTTATCACTTTCCGTATCGGTGAAATCATCGACGATCGAGGCTGTCAGTAACGATTCAAGCAACCCGACAATTGTCAGTGCCATGGCATACGGAAATATAATCGCTAACGTTTCGAAATTAAGCGGTATATCTGGAAGTGCGAAAATAGGCAACGTTTGGGTAAGTTCGCCCATACTCCCGACGTTCCTCACATCAATTCCCATCGTTACGACGATGACACTCATAACTACGATGGCGACGAGCGTGGAGGGGACCGTCTTATTGATCAGAGGGAAAAGGTAGATGATAGCAAGTGTAGCTCCGACAAGTACATAGATGATCCAGCCTTCCCCTTCGAAATGCTGCAGCTGGGAAGTGAAAATCAGAATAGCCAGCGCGTTGACGAAACCGACCATCACCGATTTTGGTATAAATTTCATGAAACGGGCCAGCTTAAATACCCCGAGAATAATCTGCAGAACCCCCGTTAAAATGGTGGTGGCCAGTAAATACTCGAGCCCGTGTTCCGCCACGAGCGTTACCATGAGCAGAGCCATCGCTCCTGTAGCTGCCGAAATCATGCCGGGTCTGCCTCCGACGAATGCAATGACTACCGCAATACAGAAGGAAGCGTAGAGACCGACCATGGGGTCGACGCCTGCTATAATTGAAAAGGCGATCGCTTCAGGAATGAGAGCCAGAGCTACTACAATACCTGAAAGAATGTCGCCGCGAACGTTTCCGAACCATTCCTGCTTTAAGGTGGATGAGAACATAGGTACCCTCTTTCTTTTATGAATTTATCTTTTTTCATTGGGTAAGCAATGAAATTTTGAATCATTGTCTTTAAATGACTTATAATGGACTATAACAGAGTATAATATAAACGACTGAATTGCAATGAGAAATTATGGTTGGAGTGATTCAGTTCATCGGTTTCACCGAGTTTTGATTGTGAATTTCAAAGGAAACGCGTACACTGACAATAGCAGAATAGAAATGAAGGACGGTTGCTGATGGATAAGGAACGTGAAATCATGACGGTGGCTCAGGTCGCGGAGTATCTGCAGATCAGTGAAGTGACCACGTATAAACTGGTGCAGGACGGACGGATTCCCGGGTTTAAAATCGGGAGGCACTGGAGAGTGAGGAAAGAAGATCTCAGGGAGCACATAGCTAAGCTGGCACACGGAGAACATCTGTAAAAAAACGTACAACAAACTGCCGGATATATAAAAGAAGAGGAGCGGACTTAATCCTGCTCCTCTTCTTCATGAAACCATAAAGGATCTTCAATATCCGCTTCCCCGTTATAGTTGATGAAAATTTCTTCATCCGGCTGTATATCACGGTAAGCATAGAAATCAAAAGAATGGTTGTCGAAATTTATTTCATAAATGGCGTTCGGCTCATAAGAATGATTGAACATCATACCGTAACCGAGCAAAAAGGCGGTGTGATTTTCTCCATACTCAAAAGCGTAGTCGGCCAGATACGTTTTTTCAATATGCTTATGCTGTTCGTTCGGGTAGGGAAGCACCGGTGCCCGGTGGAAGCGGGTCCCTTTACTGATCATTTGAGAGGCGAACACCCCTTTGTTGAATTCATCTTCGACGTCTGTAATTTGAGAAGTACGTACTTCTATCAATCCATCACCTGCTTTTCTTTGATAATTGATTCAGTATGGCAGGGTTCAGTGATAAAAGCAACCGTAAGTCGATACTCGGACTTACTCTGTTTCAATGGGGACATGTACAAAATCGCTTTATGTGCAAAGGTCTCCAGGGTTAACCGGAGCTGTAGGTGAAGAAATGAAAGTCAGCAGGGAATATACAGGTACGTATTATAATACTTCCTGATATTCTTCCGAACGGGCAATCACTTCTTTCACTAACACTTCCATTGCATCCAGACAATTATCGTACAGTTCATTCTTTTCCCCGAACACGGATAATTCCGTACAGGCCAGAATGATTACGTCACTGCCTGCAGCAATCAATTCCTGATAGGCACGGTCAAATTTCGATCTGTCACCCGGCAGACCTTTTTTTATTTCATCATAAATAAGAGACATGACATCTTCCTGTCCTGCTTCGGACGGAGCCACGAGTTCTACACCCATCTCCTCGCATTCTTTTCGATAAATTCCTGTCCGTATCGTTCCGGTAGTTGCCATGATGCCAATTTTTTTAACGTCATCAAAATTACTTACTGCGGAAGCGACGCTTTCTTTCGGCATATGAATAATCGGGACGGAGGTCTCTTCCTGAATGATGTTATAAAAATAGTGGGTCGTGTTACAGGGGATGGCAATGTTCTGAACGTTTATCTTCTCCAGCAATTGAATATCCTGAACAATCCTGTTGATAAATTCCTCGTCGTCCCCCGTCAGAATAGCTTCTGTCCGGTCCGGCAGACTTGCATGATTTAAAATGACGGTGTCAATGTGATCCTGATCCTTTTTTACTTCCGTATGAGCGACAACTTCCTTGAAGAAATAACTTGTCGCCTCAGAGCCCATGCCGCCTATTACGCCTAGTTTATATTCCATATTGAACTCCTCTTTGCTGATTATTGATAATACTTATGGTTGATTATACATTATATCAAAATTCGCAGATACAAAGTATAGAAAACTATTTTTCGTGAAGGACAGGTGCTTCTCTCTCCGTAACGATAACTTCATGTAAAGATAACAGGTATAAGCGGCTTTTTACAAATTATATCGATGGGCGCCACTTTCAGTGAATAATCTTTGATAGTCCGGCTTTATTACTGCTTGAAGTTTTGTCGAATTTTCTGATGCAATTTCAAGTCTGAAAAAAATTTTTATTTATGGTAAAGTAAAATCATTCAGTTTTCCCGGCTGGATTTCAAAAGTGTGTGAAATCCTCTCTGATATAAGTGTATGCCGGTAATTCGGACTGTGTCACAATCAATAGTCAGGAAAATAAACGAATGGATAAAGGAGTTATGATTATGTCTGGAAATCAATTCGGTGTCATCGGTCTTGCCGTTATGGGTAAGAATTTAGCTATGAATGTTGAAAGTCGCGGCTACTCCGTTTCGGTATTTAATCGTACTTTCGAGAAAACGGAAGAGTTTGTAAATAACGAAGTGAAAGGCAGAAACTTCACAGGAACAGAGACAGTGGAAGAGTTCGTTGCTTCGCTGGAGAAGCCCCGGAAAATTATGCTTATGGTAAAAGCGGGACCGGCGACGGACGCAACCATCCAGTCGTTACTTCCTCACCTTGATAAAGGAGACGTACTTATCGATGGAGGAAACACTCTTTATGAGGAAACGATGCGTCGTAATGAAGAACTTGCCGAATCCGGTATTCATTTCATCGGTACCGGAGTCTCCGGTGGAGAAGAAGGAGCCCTGAAAGGACCTTCAATTATGCCGGGCGGCCAGAAAGAAGCATATGAACTTGTACGGCCGATTTTTGAAGACATCTCCGCGAAAGTGAATGGCGACCCATGTACGACATATATTGGTCCGGACGGTGCCGGTCATTTCGTTAAAATGGTGCACAATGGTATTGAATACGGGGATATGCAGCTTATCTCCGAAGCGTATCATCTGTTGAAGGACGTTGCAGGAATGGACGATACCGAGCTGCATGAGACATTTAAGAAATGGAATGAAGGCGAACTTGATTCCTACCTTATGGAAATTACAGCCGATATTTTCACGAAGAAAGACGAGGAGACAGGTAAACCGATGGTAGACGTAATTCTGGATTCTGCCGGACAGAAAGGTACCGGAAAATGGACGAGCAAAAATGCTCTGGACCTTGGAGTGCCACTTCCTTTAATTACAGAAGCCGTCTTTGCCCGCTTCATTTCTTCTCTGAAAGAGGAAAGAGTGGCTGCGAGTAAAGTTTTCTCCGGACCGGAAATTTCCTTTGAGGAAGACAGAGAGGAGCTTATCGAAGCGATCCGCAAGGCTTTGTATATGAGTAAAATCTGCTCCTACGCACAAGGGTTTGCTCAAATGAGAAAAGCAAGTGACGAAAACGGCTGGGAATTGAAGTATGGTGATATCGCTATGATCTGGAGAGGTGGATGTATTATTCGCGCAGGCTTCCTCCAGAAGATAAAAGAAGCTTATGATCGTGACCCGGATCTTGATAATCTATTACTCGATGATTATTTCAGGAACATCGTTGAAAGTTATCAGGACGCCCTCCGTACAGTCGTCAGTATTGCTGTGAAAAATGGTATTCCTGTACCGACTCTTCAAAGCGCGATCGCTTACTACGACAGTTATCGTACGGCCGATTTACCTGCGAACCTCATACAGGCGCAGCGTGACTATTTCGGGGCTCATACGTATCAGCGTAAAGACAAAGAAGGAACGTTCCATACCGAATGGTTGAAGTAATATAATTCACCCCGGCCTGCCGCAAGGAGAGGAAGCTCCTTTGACGGGCCGGGGGTTTTTCGAACAGGATAATTATAAGCAGATGGTGGTGGGAAACATGAAGGAACAGTTAGTCATCGGACTCGATATAGGAACGACAAGCGCCAAAGCAGTTCTGTTCCGGACGAATGGCAGTGTTGTAAAAGAAGTGGAGGAAGAGCTGGATACGATGTATCTTTCCGGGAAAAGAGCAGAACAGGATCCGGTGGAAGTGGACCGGAAAACCCGTAAAGCTTTGGCCGCTCTTATGGAGGGGGTAGAACAGACACGTATCATTTCAGGTGGTTTTTCAGCGGCCATGCACTCGTTAATTTTCGTAGATGGAGACGGGCAGGCTATTTCAAACGCTTCTATCTGGTCTGATGCCGGAAGTCTTGAAAGTATGGATTCTATTCCCATGAAGGAAGAAATATATGCACGTACCGGCACGCCGATACACCCGATGACCCCTCTTGTGAAATTACATCATCATAAAAAGAGGCGTACGGATATGTTCAGGAGAGCTGAGGGAGTCGTTTCCCTGAAAGAATACATTATTCATAACTGGTTCGGTGATGACCTCATTGATTACTCGATGGCTTCGGCCACCGGTATGTATAACCTGAAAGAAGGTAAATGGGATGAAAAGGCCCTTGAAGTAGCGGGCATCTCCGAACGTATGCTGAACCGTGTTTCTTCTCCCCGGACCCGATTATCTCCTTTTAAAGCGGGAGTGGCGGAGGAAATAGGCATCTCTGAGACTATTCCCTTCTATTTGGGGGCCTGCGACGGACAGCTTGCAAATCTTGGGGACGGAGCTATCAGACCCGGAGAGGCTGCAATTTCTGCAGGAACGAGTGGAGCCATCCGACAGTTCGCGCATAGCCCTTACGTAGATGACAGCCGGGAGACTTTCACATATGCTTTTGAAAAAGATTCATTTATTATAGGTGGCCCGACGAACAATGGAGGGATTGTATTACAGTGGCTGAAGAATGTTATGAATTTCGACGGTTCTCCTGATGAATTTACGGAACTGGCAGAAGAAATAGCTCCGGGAGCAGAAGGTGTGCTGTTCATTCCTCACGTAAACGGGGAAAGGGCACCTGTCTGGGATCCTGAGGCCACCGGTAGTTTTCATCATCTCGGGATGAGGCACGGGCAGGCTCACTTTGTAAGGGCATGCCTCGAGGGGATAGCTTTCAATTTATACCACATAGGTCACTCGGTGGAGCGTATATCCGGCAGACCGGAAAAAATCAGGATGAATGGCGGGCTTGCCAAATCACGGGTCTTCGTAAAGATTCTTGCCGATGTGTTCGGTCAGGATATAGAGCTGTCCATCACTCATCACAGTGCAGCCTGGGGCGCCGCCTGGGTTTCCCTCTTCGGCTCCGGAAAAGTGGGCTCCTATGAAGAGATACGTGAGTACACCCCCGTCGGTGAAATCATACGTTTCAATGAGGAAAATCATCGTACGTACCAGGAGGTTTTCAAAAAATACCGGCAGTTAACCGGAGAATAACCAGGGCGGAGGTTCCGTCCTGATTTTTTTGAGTATGATATGTTAGAATAAACAGAAATGAATGACAAAGTCGATGGCTGGTT
This sequence comes from Salimicrobium jeotgali, assembly GCF_001685435.2. Lineage (NCBI taxonomy): Bacteria > Bacillati > Bacillota > Bacilli > Caryophanales > Bacillaceae > Salimicrobium > Salimicrobium jeotgali. Next base: position 1,625,057 of record NZ_CP011361.2, on the reverse strand, counting down.
TTGCAGATTGTATCATTCAGTTTTTAAATTAGGAGGGACAACTATGGCGTTTGTCATCACGAGCCCGTGTATGAATGAAAAGTCGGGGGAATGTGTCGATGTATGCCCGGTGGACTGCATTGAAGAAGGAGAAGATCAATTTTACATAAATCCGAATACGTGTATCGACTGCGGCATGTGTGTCATGCAGTGCCCGGTAGCAGCAATTGTGGAAGAATTCGATCTTACTCCGGAAGATGAGCAGTTCTTACAAAAAGCAGAACAATTTTTTGAAAAACGATAGGAGGAGATAGGTGTGTCCATTAAAATCGAAAAAGCCGAGACTATGAAACAGAAACCGGAATCGAAGGAAATCCCGTTCGGCCAGGTGTTTACGGATCACATGTTCGTGATGGATTATGAAGAAGGGAAAGGCTGGTATGACCCCCGCGTTATTCCTTATGCGCCGATCACTCTGGATCCTGCAGCGATGATTTTCCATTACGGCCAGACGGTTTTCGAAGGTATGAAAGCGTACCGTACCAAAGACGGAGAGACTCTCATGTTCCGTCCGGACAAAAATATGGAACGTCTCAACAAATCAAACCGGCGCATGAGCATACCTGAAATTGATGAAGAACGGGTGCTCGAATACGTGAAACAACTCGTGGAAGTAGATAAAGAATGGGTACCGGAGTTTGAAGGAACTTCACTTTACATACGGCCGTTTATAATTTCGACCGAGGCGAATCTTGCAGTAGCTCCGTCGCAATCATATAAACTTATGATCATTCTTTCGCCGGTAGGCCCTTATTTTGCAGGTGGGATGAAGCCGGTCCGGATTAAGGTGGAAGACGAGTTCACCAGAGCGGTCAAAGGTGGCACCGGTGCTGCAAAAACGGCAGGAAATTATTCGGCTGCATATCGGGCTCAGGCCAATGCCAAAAAAGAAGGGCATGCAGACGTTCTTTGGCTCGATGGTGTAGAAAAGCGTTACATCGAAGAAGTGGGGAGTATGAACATCTTCTTCAAGATAGACGGGAAAGTCATCACCCCTGCTCTCAGTGGCAGCATTCTCGAAGGTGTGACCAGGATGTCCGTACTGGAATTGTTGAAGGACTGGGATATTCCGGTAGAAGAAAGAAAGATTTCTATTGCTGAGCTGTATCAGTATTACGAGGAAGGAAAACTTGAAGAGGCTTTCGGGGCCGGTACAGCAGCGGTTATTTCTCCGGTGGGACGACTCGACTGGCTCGGAAATACGATGACGATCAACGGTGAAGAAGTCGGTCCACTGGCGAAACGTCTGTACGACGAAATAACCGGGATCCAGCTTGGCGTGAGAGAAGATGCGAAAGGCTGGAGTGTAAAAATATAAGCGGTAATAAAAATAACGCGCCCGGTGTTGAGCCGGCGCGTTATTTCTGTTTAATCAACCGTCTGATTTTCTGAATGTAGACTGCGGCGAGATAACCTAAACATAAAATGAATAGAATCCCTATGGCCAGCCAGACGAAATTAAGTATGTTGGGCAGAAAAGTTGCGATCAGAGCGAAGAGTACTATGGAAATAAGGAAAACTGCAATAAAGCGGATCAGCATGAATTCGACCTCCTATATATTTCTGAAACCTTCCTGTTCGAGGAAATCGCTGGCCTCTTCATAGGAACGGAAAGACCCTTCGAGACGTTCTCCGCCATAAACGTTGTAGCCGTCATCTTCCTTGAGAAGAACGAGCAGCTCACCGGATCTGTTTTCCCATTCTTCCAGGAGAGGGTGACGCTCGGCTTCGGTCATGGACAGGGAGTCGATAGCCTCTCGGACAATTTCTTTCAAAGCTTCTTCCGAGAAATCGCGGATATTCACCATACCCCGGTCGTCCGTTTCTTTGTCGTCCAGTAAGCCGGCATAAACGAACCCGTTTCCGTTAGGGTGAAGGTGATATACGACATTTTTTTTATCATATAGACTTTCTTCATAGTGGTAATTGAGTCGTCCCAGTGAGATTTCATTTTTCTTCAATTCTTCAAATTGATCGAGTATTGCCTGTTTTTCATCAAAGGATAACATTAAAATCACTCCATTCCGTACGCATTATAGCACATTTACTCCGGTTTCTCTACGACATAAAAAGTAATAGTAGATTGAAACATAACGACTTCCGTCGCATGCGGTCTTTCGAAATTAGCGGGAGGTTGCCCTTGAAGAGCAGAATGCGTATTATAAGAAAAGGTATGCTCTTAAGGGAAGGGGGAGAAACAGTGAAAAAATCGATGGCTTACTGGTGGGAACGACTTCTGGCAGTTGACCCGGGTAAGAAGCGGTTGAGACAGGCAGGGAAAGCAATATTAAGTCTGATGACTTCGGTTTTTATCGTTATGACTATTCTCACGCTTACAGGCAAAGATCCGCTATTGCCTTCGATAGTGGCAGGAATGCTCGGTATGATGGGAATAATGGTAGTGATGGACGATACGGAGAAGGATAAAAAGAGAACAACGTTATTACTTCCGGTAGCCGGGGTCACCGGCCTCACTTCAGGCTCGTTACTGGCAGGAAATGTTTTCTTCGTAAGTACTCTGATGATACTGGTGACAGCCGGGGCTTTCTATTTTTCCCGCTTCGGGACGCGCTATTTTTCCCTCGGGATGGTAGGGTTTCTGACCACTTACATATCTTCGTTCCTCGGTCTTTCCTATGAGGAGTTCCCCTGGTTTTATATGGCTATACTTTTAGGTGCTGCCAGCGCTTTTACTTACAATTTCATACTTTTCAAAGACTCCCCCCGGCTTATCGCTTATAGTATGAGTTCTTTCCACAGGCAGGCGAATTTGACTTTTGACCTTCTGGAGGAAGTGATACAGGATGAACATCTGCTGGAGGGGAGAAAGGCGATACTGGAAGCGAACGCAAGAAAACTGAGAATATATGCAAGCAGTGTTGCGACAGATATAAAAGAAAAAGAAATCCAGGAGATTTGGCCGGGTCTGCGTGCCGCTCAGGTCAGGCTTTATCTGTTTGATGCAGCTATGCTTGTGACCACCCTCTCCGACAGTCTTCAGCGACTTAAAATGGATAAAGCCTTCGAGAATCGAGTGTTGCAGAGGCTGCTGGTTGATGTGCTGGATCATCTCCGGAAAGCGGAAGTGCTCAGATATTCGTATGACTTAAACGATTTGGAGCGCGCCGAGAAAACATTACGGGAACTCCGGGATGTCATTAACGACCTGTTTGACAGCCAGGAAGCCAAAGCGGGGGGCTGGCTTTACCTGCTCCGCCGTATCGAAGCTATTGCTACACACGTGACCGAAGGCGCCATGGACATCAGAAGATCCATGCATCGCAACCGGAAAGTGGAAGAAATAAAAGAAGAAGAGCAGGAGGATGAGCCTGAAGAGGGGATGAAACCCTCGACGAAAAAAGCCGTTCAGGCACTCATTGCAGGTTCTATTGCAATTATAGCCGGTCACCTTATTTCTCCGGTGCAGCCCTACTGGATCATACTGACGACGTTCATCATCCAGATTGGAACGGATACGGTGGGACGGGCGTATCGCAAAGGAGTGGAACGTTCTGTCGGGACGGTGATCGGGGCGATAATAGGTTTCGGCCTTGCCACGATGGTATCTGATTATGCAATAGTGGAGCTGCTACTTATTTTCACCGTGATTTTCTGTGCTTTTTATATGCTTACAGTGTCTTATACCATCATGAGTGTATTCATTACTATGCTTATCGCTTTCATGTACGATCTTATCCTTGGCGGTATCACGTATGAACTGCTGGCAGCCAGGGTGATCGATACAATCGCAGGAGCTGTGATTGCCCTCAGTGTAGTCGCTGTCATTTTTCCGACTAAGACGATGAATAAGATTACGGACACGTTTGAAGAATATTTGGAGGAACTGGAAGCATATCTTACGGAATATTTGAAAGGGTTCAGTGATCAGGGGGTGAAAGACCTTGCCGAAAAAGCCTTTATTCTCGATGAGAAGCTGCATTTACTGGAGGAAGAGGCGAAACCTTTACTTCAGGGACCTGGTGCGCGAAGGTATTCGGGGCTGCCCGGATGGCTTACGATTTTCACTGCCGTCAACTATTATGCAAAACAGCTTGTCGCTTCAAGTTACCAGAAAGATTTTCGTTACGGTAAAGTAGTGGAGGATAACCTGGAGCTTACTGAAGAATATCTGACCTATAACATCCGGTCTCTGAGGGAAAGTTTGAAAGAAAATAAAAAGGCAGGGAAACTTTATGATCTGAAAAACGAACGGGAACTCATTGAAAGCAATGCCCCGGCCGTGTCGAAGACGGATGGGGATCTCATTCATCATCTTCACTACATTTGGAAAATCAATAAATCTTTGCTCATTCTCGGAGAAAGACTCCATTTTAAGGAAAAAGAATCCCGCAACGACGTATTGTAGTCGCTGCGGGATTTTAGTGTTTTATGCGCTGGTCCGTGCCAGGGTTATGCTTTTATTTCTGCATAGGGCGGACCATCACTTCGTTGACGTCCACATAGTCCGGCTGAGTGACAGCATAGGTGACGGCTTTGGCTATATCTTCAGCTTTCAGTGTCTTCGAGCTTGCCCCTTTGAACATATCGAAAACGTCCCCGTCGGTTATATGGTCGGTAAGCTCTGTATCCACCGCTCCCGGAGATATATTCGTTACGCGCACGCCAGTTCTCGACAGTTCTTTTTCCATTCCCATGGAAAGAGCCCGCACCGCGTATTTTGTAGCACTGTAAACGGCACTCGACGGGAAGACTTCGTGACCTGCGACGGAAGAAATGTTGATGATATGACCGGATTCCTGCTCCACCATTGTAGGTAGTACAGCGTGAACGCCGAACAGAACCCCTTTGATGTTCACGTCCACCATCTGTTCCCATTCATCCACGTGATCATTCTTAAGGAAAGAAAGAAGCATGACTCCGGCATTATTGATGAATATATCCACGGAATCAAATTCGCTTTTCGTTTCACTTACGAGATTTTCCAGGTCTTCTTTTTTCGTTACGTCGGTTTCTACGACTTTCACGCCTGTGTTATGTTCGTTTTTCACTTCATCAGCCAGTTCCTGCAGGCGATCGGAGCGCCGGGCGGCGAGTACCACGTTTGCTCCATGACCGGCAAGATGGTGAGCGACGGCTTTGCCGATACCGCTGCTGGCTCCGGTGATTATAGCTGTTTTATTCTGTAAATTTTCCATGTTGAATATACCTCCTCGGTTCGTTCATCTTAATCAATCTGAAGATAATAAAGTTTACCCGTTTGGCCCTCCTGTTAATCACCCGGACCGGTTTTATGGAAAATATAAAAGCCCCCGGCCTTGTAAGCCGGGGGCACATAATGAACTTTAATATTCAATCTTCCAGTACAGGATATACACCGTTTTCGTCATGTGTTTCCTGGCCGGTGATCGGCGGGTTGAATACGCACACCATGCGCATATCTTCTCCCTCGTAAGCACGGAGTAAATGTTCGTCATTTTCATCAAGGATGTAGATTTCATCTTTTTTTACAGGATGGATTTTCCCGTCTTTCACTGTTTCGACTTCGCCTTCCCCCTGAATGCAGTAGACGGCTTCGAGGTGATTCTGATACCAGATGTGAGTTTCCGTACCGGCCTTGATTATGGTGTCATGTACGGAGTAGCCCATTCCGTCCTTTTTCAACACGAGACGGCGGGACTCCCACGTATCGGCTTTTACATCCTGCTCTGTATCTTTGATATCTTCCAGTCTTATTACTTTCATAACTGTATGTCCTCCTTTATCAGTTTGTTACCGGTGTATGTTTCGATGCGGCTGCTTTTACTGACTCCTCAATGATGGAGAAGCCGCGCTCAAGGGTTGCATCGTCTATATTAATGGCAGGGAATAACTTGAACACTTCGTCATCCGCACCTGCTGTTTCCATAATCAGTCCACGAGAGAAAGCCTCCGCCGCAACTTCGTCAGCAATGCCTTCCACTCCACAGGAAATCCCCTGCATGAGCCCGCGTCCTTTTACATACCCGTCGAGTTCAGGATAATCTTTGGCAATCCGATTCAGAAACTCAGTAACTTTCTCGACTTTTTTATGGATAGCTTTCTCGAATTCAGGGTTTTCCCAATACTTCAATGCTTCCGTAGCTGTAACGAACGCGTGGTTATTACCGCGGAATGTTCCGTTATGCTCTCCAGGAGCCCAGATGTCATATTCGGGTTTGATTAAAGTGATGGCAAATGGAGAACCATAGCCGCCGATGGATTTGGACATGCAGACGATATCCGGCTTAATACCGGCCGGTTCGAAGCTGAAGAAAGTTCCCGTACGTCCTACACCTGCCTGAACATCGTCGATGATGAGCAGGATTTCAAATCGGCTGCACAGTTCTTCAAGACGTTTCAACCATTTGTTGGAAGCCCAGTTCAGTCCTCCTTCTCCCTGGACAGTTTCAAGAATGACTGCAGCCGGCACTTCTACACCGCTGCCTCCGTCTTCAAGATAGTGTTCAAGATAATCGAGGGAATCGGTAGTATCATCCATATATCGGTCATACGGCATAGTCACTGCGTTGTGAAGAGGTATACCGGCGCCTTTTCGTTTGAAAGCATTGCCTGTTACGGAAAGGGAACCGATAGTCATACCGTGGAAGCCGTTGGTGAAAGTAATGACTTCCGTACGGCCGGTAACTTTACGGGCCAGTTTAAGGGCACTTTCCACTGTATTGGTACCGGTAGGACCCGGGAACATCACTTTATACTCGAGGTTCCGCGGTTTCAGAATGCTTTCGTTCAAAGTGGTGAGGAAATCCTGTTTCGGTGGGGTCGCTTTATCAAGACTGTGAGTGATGCCGTCACTTGAAATATATTCTATGAGTTTCTGTTTCATGTTCGGATCGTTGTGCCCGTAGTTAAGGGCTCCGGCTCCACAGAAAAAGTCCACATATTCTTTACCGTTTTTGTCCCACATGAGTGAACCTTTCGCTTTTGTAAAAATGGTCGGGAAACTGCGGCAATACGAACGTACTTCCGATTCGAGCTCTTCAAATACTTTCAGATCTTTGTCCATTAATAATTCCTCCTCAGGTTATTGTTTGTCCAGGGGACCGATTCGATACGTAAGTTCTTCTTCGTGGTCGTCTCCGGGGAATAAGTCTTTATCAAAACAGGGGGCTACTGTGCAGGTCACGTCATTTTTATCGGCAAACCCTTTGAACAGGGCTTTTGATGCTTCGTTGGTAGGGGTGACAGTAGCTTCGAGGTAGCGTACGTCATCCGAAATGGTGCGGTTCGTAAGTTCTCTCAGCAGGCCGGTAGCGATACCTTTACCCCGCTGATTTTCACCGATACCAATCTGCCATACAAAAATAACATCCGGTTTTTCCGGAGGGATAAACGCAGTTACGAAACCGACGAGTTCGCCGTTTTCTTTAGCTGTAACGCACGTTTCCTGGAAAAATTCACACATCATTATATATTTGTAAGGAGAGTTCTGGTCGAGGGTTGATTCATTGACTAGCTTCCACATAGCTGCACCGTCTTCGACAACCGGTTTGTCGTAAACGATCTCAGCCGTTTTAGCAGCTGTTTTCATCAGAATAATCGTCCTCCTTCAAGTAATGTTTCACTTTTTTATTTGTGCTCTGTTAAGAACACGCTTACAATGTTAGATAGTTTTCAGAAATATATCAACTCAGTTTATTCATGATGAGAAGGAATAAATCTTTAAAGCTTTACGTTCTTATGTATAAATTATCGGGAAGATTTTATTTGCTTACGATTAGTACGAAATACAGCGTGATCCTTGAAAAAAGCGGTTTGCATTTTATGTAAGCACGTGTTAAATGTGTGCAGGAAGGGGATACAAGTAAGAAGAATCTGAAAAGGGGATGAGTGAAATGGGATTTATTGATAATCTGATGGGGAATGCGTCGGAAGTTGATCTGGATAAATTGGAAAGTGAAATGGAGGATATTCTCACAGAGGGAGAAGAAGTGGACAGTGGATATAATGTCTTCCGCGATCTGTTCCTGTTTACGAACAAACGCCTCATTCTCGTGGATAAACAGGGGATGACCGGAAAAAAAGTGGAGTACCATTCCATACCTTACAGAAGTATCACACACTTCAGTGTGGAAACAGCCGGCACGTTCGATATGGAGTCGGAACTCCGTATATGGTTGAGCGGTACACCGGAGCCTGTGATGAAACAGTTCAAAAAAGGCAATAATATTGCCGAGGTCCACAGAGCACTTGCGAGTTATACTCTGTAACAGGTGAATACCCGACACTGAACATCATTGATTCATCCGCAGCAACATGCTTTGCGCGGATGGATTTTTTTATGAGAAATTCCGCGGATCCAGGTTCAGGTTCTTTCATTACTGTCGGTGTTTTTAAGATAAAAAAGAAAAAAAGAAAAACGCTTTACCGCTTTAAATCAATTGTGACGCGGATGTAAGCGTTTACTATTATTTTGATAATTTTAATTGTTCAGAAAAATTGTACATTTGTTATTGACCTTTGTCATGAAGAGTATTAGAGTAATCATCAATAAACATTTCGCTCTCGTCGGAGCGGGGCGATCTGTTTGGAAAAGACCTCTTTTCCTGACCCTGATCCATCTATTGAAAGATAGTGATCGGGGTCCCCCTTTTAAATAAGACGTAAAGCATAAGTAATAGAAAGAATTTACATATAGAAAGGAGTGCTACAGATGAGCAGCCAATGGATATTTTTAAGTGGCGAATTCGTAACGAAACAGGAAGCGTCAATCTCGGTTTACGACCACGGTTTTCTATATGGAGATGGGGTGTTCGAAGGTATCAGGGCATACGAAGGAAATATCTTTAAACTGGATGAACATCTCAACCGGCTGTATGATTCGGCTAAATCGGTCATGCTGGAGATCCCTTACAGTAAAGAGGAGCTGGAGGAGATTATTGCGGAAACGATCCGTAAGAATGAACTGGAATCAGCTTACATCCGTGTAGTCGTATCCCGGGGCATCGGGGATCTCGGTTTAAATCCTGTCTCCTGTTCAAAGCCGCGGCTGGTAGTCATTGCTGAAGCACTTTCCTTATTCTCGAAAGAACTTTACGAAAGAGGGGTACGCCTCGCTTCCGTTGCCAGTCGACGTAACAGACCCGACGTCCTTCCTCCGCAGGTTAAATCGCTGAACTATCTGAACAACATTCTCGTTAAGATGGAAGCGAACCAGGCAGGGGTGGATGAAGCCCTCATGCTGAATGACCAGGGCTATGTGACGGAAGGATCTGCTGACAACGTATTTATTGTAAAGAACGGAAAGATTTACACTCCTCCCGTATATCTGGGAGCTCTCGAAGGAATTACGAGGAATGCCATTATCGATATAGCGGATGAGCTCGGCTACCAGATAATGGAACAACCTTTTACGAGACATGACGTATACGTAGCGGATGAAGTGTTCCTGACGGGAACTGCGGCCGAAGTTATTGCAGCGGTGGAAGTGGACAGGCGCATTATCGGTGACGGAAAACCGGGAACCATTACCAACCACCTCCTTTCCGAATTCAGGAAAGTAACGACGAAAGATGGACATAAAGTTTACCCTTCCGGCGAAAAAGTCCAGGCCGGTTAAAAAAGGATATGCAAAGCGATGACGGGAAGAAAGGTTTAGGGGATCGTATTCACAGAGAGTCAGGGTTGCTGAAAGCCTGACAATACGTCTTAAATCGACATCGTCCCTGAGTGCTCATGCTGAACGGTAAGACCCAGTAGGCGGAGCCGGGTGTCACTCACCCGTTACCAAAAGAAACAGAAGCATTCTGTTTCATGAGGCAAAGCTGAAACTTTGCAAAACAAGGGTGGTACCGTGGAAAGCAAGACCTTTCCGCCCCTTTACCGGATATCCCGAGGCTTCAATGTGGCCTGCGGGATGAACTGTAGAGGGACGGGAAGGTTTTTTATTTATACCGAAAATCATTAAGACAGGAGGATGATGAATATGAGGGCCAGCACAGAACCGAAACCGGCAGAAGGCAAACAGCAGACGATAAAGACAGGGGCAGATCTACTGGTGGAAGCGTTGATTGAACAGAAAGTCGAAACGATATTCGGCTATCCGGGAGGAGCCGTACTTCCGATTTACGACGCGTTATACCGGGCTGATGGAAGTTTTGACCATGTGCTGCCGAGACATGAGCAGGGAGGGATACATGCAGCTGAAGGGTATGCCAGAGTTTCCCGTAAGCCGGGAGTAGTCATCGGCACATCCGGTCCCGGGGCAACTAATCTGATTACAGGTATTGCGGACGCTATGATGGACTCTCTGCCTCTTGTAATTTTCACCGGACAGGTTGCCAAGAACGTCATAGGGACGGATGCTTTTCAGGAATCGGACGTTATGGGTATAACGACTCCGATTACGAAACACAACTATCAGGTTCAGGATCTCGAAGAATTGCCCCGTATCGTTAATGAAGCCTTTCATATCGCTGCAACCGGAAGGCCGGGACCTGTAGTAGTCGACATCCCTAAGGATATTTCGGCGACGGTGTTCGAAAGGGACGTAAAAAACGAATTCTATTTACCGGGATATCAACCGACGGTCCGGCCTAACCCTCTGCAGATCAACAAACTTCGTGAAGCTCTTATAGGCGCAAGGAAGCCTGTAGTTCTGACAGGTGCCGGCATACTCCATGCAGGCGGGACGGAAGCTTTGAAATCATTCGTCAGCAATTACGACCTGCCCGTCACATCCACCCTTCTCGGTCTCGGCGCTTTTCCCGGAGACCACCACCGGTTTCTGGGAATGGCAGGGATGCACGGAACGTATGCTGCGAATATGTCTCTTTATGAATGCGATCTTCTTATTAACATAGGCGGGCGCTTCGATGACAGGCTTACAGGAAATCTTCAGCATTTCGCTCCAAACGCGAGAATCGCTCACATCGACATCGACCCGGCTGAAATAGGTAAGAACGTACCTACGGAGATCCCTATAGTATCGGATGCGAAAAAAGCACTGGATAAACTGAACGAACTGGAACCCGCCACCCTCGATCACGCGGAATGGGTGGAAAAACTGGAAAGTAACAAACAGAACTATCCACTCTGGCATAACGAGTCGGAGGATGTCATTCTTCCTCAGTATTTACTCAGAAAGGTTCACCAGTATACGGACGGAGAAGCGGTAGTAACGACAGATGTCGGTCAGCATCAGATGTGGGCGGCCCAATATTACACCTTCAATCGCCCGGACCGGTGGGTGACTTCAGGAGGTCTCGGAACGATGGGCTTCGGTTTTCCTGCAGCTATTGGAGCACAGATTGCTGATAAAGACTCTACTGTGGTAGCCATCGTCGGAGACGGAGGTTTTCAAATGACGATGCAGGAAATGTCACTGCTTCAGGAAAGGGGACTTCCGGTGAAAATCATAATCGTCAATAACCAGGCTCTCGGAATGGTAAGACAGTGGCAGGAGAAATTTTATGACAAACGTTATTCCCATTCCATCATAGATACTCAGCCGGATTTCGTGAAAATGGCTGAAGCCTACGGACTGCACGGCTATAAGATGGAAAGCATCCAGGAAATCGACCGGGAGCTCGGTGGTATTCTGAACAACGATAAGCCGGCGATTATCGATTGCCGGGTGGTACAGCAGGAAAACGTCTATCCAATGATAGCTCCCGGAAAGGGAAGTCACGAAATGATTGGAGTGAGCAAGCCTTGAAGCGAATAATAACAGCGGTTGTCCATAACCGGAGCGGGGTTTTGAACCGGGTGACCGGACTGCTGTCCAAGCGGCAGTTCAATATCGAAAGTATATCTGTCGGGCGTACGGAAACCGACGGAGTCTCGAAAATGACGTTCGTGGTAGATGTGGAAGATGAGCGGAAACTTGAACAGTTTTCCAAACAGCTGAACAAACAGATCGACGTAATTAAAGTATCGGATATTACGGATAAACAGATCGTGGCGAGAGAGCTGGCTATGATAAAAGTGCTCACTACCCCGCAACAGCGGGGTGAGCTTCAGGCCATCATCGAACCTTTCCGGGCAACTGTCATCGATGTAAGTAAAGAAAGTATGACGGTACAGATAACCGGAAATTCGGACAAGGTGGATGCGATGATCGAGTTGTTAAGGCCATACGGGCTGAAAGAACTGGCCCGGACGGGGCTCACAGCCTTCACGAGAGGGCAGCAACTGCATCAGACAGAAGTGAAACCTTATTCTATTTTGAACTAATTATCGAGGAGGATGTTAAATATGACAACGACAATTTATTATCACAATGATATCAATGAAGAGGTACTGCAGAACAAAAAAGTGGCTGTGATCGGTTATGGCTCCCAGGGTCATGCTCATGCCCTGAATCTTAAGGAAAGCGGCTTCGACGTAGTGGTAGGTCTCCGTAAAGGAAAGTCCTGGGACAAAGCGGAACAGGACGGAGTGGAAGTGAAATCGGTAGCGGAAGCGACGAAAGCAGCAGACGTTGTGATGGTCCTTCTGCCGGATGAGTATCAGCCGACAGTTTTCGAAGAGCAGATCAAACCGAACCTTGAAGCAGGAAATGCACTTGCTTTCGCACACGGATTCAATGTTCATTTCAATCAGGTAGTCCCGCCGTCGGATGTTGATGTGTTCCTTGTAGCCCCGAAAGGCCCGGGTCACCTCGTGCGTCGTACATTTGAAGAGGGGGCCGGCGTACCTGCTCTTATCGGGGTAGAACAGGACCCGAGCAATCAGGCGAAAGATATTGCTCTTGCGTATGCCAAAGGAATCGGCGGCGGACGCGCCGGGGTTCTTGAAACGAGCTTCCAGGAGGAAACCGAAACGGACTTGTTCGGAGAACAGGCAGTCCTCTGTGGAGGAGTTTCCAACCTCGTGAAAGCAGGTTTCGAAACATTGACAGAAGCAGGATATCAGCCGGAAGTCGCTTACTTCGAATGTCTCCACGAACTGAAGCTGATTGTCGACCTTATGTATGAGGGCGGAATTGAAAACATGCGTTACTCCGTTTCGGATACGGCTCAATGGGGCGATTTCGTCTCCGGTCCCCGCGTAATCAATGATGAAACGAAAGCCCGCATGAAAGAAGTGCTTGAAGACATTCAGACCGGTAAATTTGCAAAAGGCTGGATCCTCGAGAATAAAGCGAACCGTCCTGAGTTTGAAGCAATAAGCAGACGTGAGAATAACAGTCAGATTGAGGAAGTGGGCCGGGAACTTCGTAAACTGATGCCGTTTGTCAAAGGCAAATCCGAAAAAGAGAAGGAAGTGGTAAATCATGGCTGATATAAACGTTTTCGATACGACACTAAGAGACGGAGAGCAATCTCCGGGAGTGAACCTGAATCGTCTCGAAAAACTTGAAATCGCCAAACAGCTCGACCGCTTCGGAGTGGATATTATGGAAGCCGGATTCCCGGTTTCCTCCACTGAGGATTTCGAATCGGTGAAAGAAATTGCCCAGACGGTAAAAAATGCATCGGTTACGGGGCTGGCCCGTTGTCACAAAAAAGATATCGATGCCTGCTGGAATGCATTGCAATACGCTGCAGAGCCGAGGATCCATGTTTTTCTTGCCACCTCTCCCATTCATATGAAGCATAAGCTGATGAAAACCGAAGAGGAAGTGATCAGCCAGGCTGTGGAAGCTGTAACCTATGCGAAAGAACGCTTCACTCACGTACAGTGGTCGGCGGAAGATGCTTCGAGATCGGATCTTGATTTTCTCGTACGTATTATCGAAAAAGTAATCGATGCAGGAGCAACAGTCATTAACCTGCCGGATACCGTCGGGTACACCACCCCGGCAGAGTACGGCGCTATGTTCCGTTACATCAGGGAAAACGTGCCGAATGTCCAGAAAGCCGACCTTTCCGCTCACTGTCATGATGATATGGGTATGGCTGTCAGCAATACTATTGCCGCTATCGAAAACGGAGCCACCCAGGTCGAAGGCACAATCAATGGTATCGGGGAGCGGGCCGGTAATGCAGCGATCGAGGAAGTCGCCATCGCTCTCGAGATAAGGAAAGATTTTTACAAAAAATCTATCAACATCAATTTGAAAGAGACGAAACGCACGAGTGACCTCGTCTCCAGACTTACGGGGATGGCCGTACCCGGAAACAAAGCGGTCGTCGGCCGGAACGCTTTCGCTCATGAGTCGGGCATTCATCAGGATGGTGTACTGAAAGAAGCTTCCACGTATGAAATCATCACCCCTTCAATGGTAGGAATCGATTCCAATAGCCTGGTACTTGGAAAACATTCGGGCCGGCACGCTTTTGCCGGAAAAGCGGAAGAACTCGGTTTTCTTAATCTCCCGGAAGAGAAATTGAAAGATGCCTTTATGACTTTCAAAGATCTCACCGGGAAGAAGAAAGAAGTGACAGACGAAGATATTTTCGCAATTCTTACAGATAAACAAACCGAAATGGGCCACATGCCTCAATACAAAATGCATGCGTTCCAGGTTCATTACGGAAATATGAGCCGCCCTACCGCCACGGTCATGCTGACTCGCCCGGATGGCGAAGATACCGAGAAAGCTCATACGGGAGAGGGAAGTGTCGAAGCTCTTTATAACACAATCGACGAACTCGTTGACGAGGCGATCCATCTCGAAGACTATCAGCTCAGTTCCATAGGTCGGGGCCGTGATGCTTTAGCGGAAGTGCATGTGCAGATGACGGTGAACGGAGAGAAAACATCCGGCAGAGGATCCGCACAGGATGTTCTCGAAGCTTCGGCTAATGCGTTTCTGAATGCTGTAAACCGTACCTTGTATAAACACGAACGTGTTCCTGTGAAAGAAGCATAATATAAGGAGGAGAGGTCAATGAATAAACATGTTGTATTGTTGCCGGGAGACGGAATAGGAAAAGAAGTGATGGAGTCGGCCCGCCTTGTTCTGGAAGCTGTGGCAGAAAGGAATGGCCATCACTTTACGTTCGAGGAGAAGCTCATCGGAGGGGCGGCGATTGATGAGATGGGGGACCCATTACCCCGGGAAACAGTGGAGGCTGCAGAGAAAGCCGACGCCGTTCTTCTCGGGGCTGTCGGCGGCCCTTCCTGGGACCACCTGCCCGGTTCCGGACGGCCGGAACAGGGACTTCTCGGTATTAGAAAACAACTCGGTTTATTCGCGAACCTTCGTCCCGTGAAAGGATTCAGACAGCTGCTGCACGCGTCACCACTGAAAAAAGAAGTGGTGGAAGGCAGCGACCTTCTGATTGTACGTGAACTTACAGGGGGGCTGTACTTCGGCGAACCACAGGAAAGAAGTGAAGACGGAGAAGGGGTGGTCGATACCCTTTCCTACTCAAGAAAAGAAATCGAGCGGATTGTGGAACAGGGATTTGAAAGTGCCCGGAAGCGGCGCAAGCAGCTGACTTCGGTGGATAAAGCGAACGTGCTTGAATCCAGTCGTATGTGGCGAGAAATAGTAGAGGAGAAAAGGGCGGACTACCCCGATGTGAAAGTCGATCACATGCTCGTCGATGCAGCGGCAATGAAGCTGGTGACAGACCCGACTTATTTCGACGTAGTCGTAACGGAAAACATGTTCGGTGATATTTTAAGTGATGAAGCAAGTGTACTGACCGGATCTCTAGGCCTTCTGCCTTCCGCCAGTCTCAGGGAGGACGGCACCGGTCTTTATGAACCCGTCCACGGTTCAGCTCCTGATATCGCAGGAGAAGATAAAGCCAATCCGCTAGCGATGATTTTATCAGCCGCAATGATGCTCAAACACTCTTTCCATATGGAGAAAGAAGCGGAACATGTTGAGAAAGCGGTCCAGGAAGTTCTCGATGCCGGTTATCATACGGCTGATCTTTCCGTTGTGAACGGCACGGAACTTGGATGTACGGATCTTACAAGAAAAGTTATCGAACAAATTACCTCAGAGGATACAACGGTCAACATTATGCGCTGTTATGCCTGATGGAAAGGAGAAACCGGTATGAGTCAACCTGAAACTATCATAGAGAAAATCTGGAATAAACATGTCGTACACCAGGAGGAGGGGAAGCCGGATCTCCTGTACATCGACCTCCACCTGGTACACGAAGTGACATCACCCCAGGCCTTTGAAGGTCTGCGGATGAACAGCCGTAAAGTAAGAAGACCGGATCTGACGTTTGCTACGATGGATCATAATGTTCCTACTATTCATCGTAACGTCATCAAAGATGCCGTTTCGAAAAAACAGATGGAAACTTTGGAAGAGAACTGTGAGGAGTTCGGTGTCTCCCTTGCTGACATTCATCACCCGGACCAGGGGATCGTTCACATTATCGGCCCTGAGCTCGGGTTGACCCAGCCCGGCAAAACGATCGTATGCGGAGACAGCCACACCTCGACACACGGAGCTTTCGGGGCCATCGCTTTCGGGATCGGGACGAGCGAAGTGGAGCATGTGCTTTCCACACAGACCCTGTGGCAGGCTCCTCCCAAAACAATGCAGGTGAAAGTGAATGGAAACCTGGGAACCGGGGTGACCGCGAAAGATCTCATCCTTGCTATTATAGCAAAATTCGGCGTCCGCTTCGGTTCCGGGTACATCATGGAATATACCGGGGAAGCGATCAGGGAAATGTCTATGGAAGAACGCATGACAGTCTGTAATATGTCCATTGAGGCAGGAGCCCGTGCCGGTCTTATCAGCCCTGATGAAAAAACCGTCCAGTTTGTGGAAGGCAGGAGACATGCTCCGAAAGGTGAAGAGTTTGAGAAGGCTAAGAAAGAATGGCTGGCTCTGGCTACGGACGAAGGAGCCGTTTATGATTCTACAGTGGAAATCAACGCAGATGAAATCGAACCACAGGTGTCCTGGGGGACGAACCCTTCCCAGTGTGTTCCGGTGTCCGCTTCGGTTCCCGATCCGGAGACAGTTACGGACGACGAAGATGGTGTAAGAAGAGCCCTTGAGTATATGGGGCTTGAACCGAATCAGCCGATTGAATCCATTGAACTGCAGCATGTATTCATCGGTTCCTGTACGAACGCCCGTCTCGCCGACTTAAGAAAAGCGGCCAGGATGATCGAGGGTCGAAAAGTTCACGAGGGGATAAGAGCTATGGTAGTGCCCGGTTCGTTTGCTGTAAAACAGGAAGCGGAAACAGAGGGTCTCGATCGGATTTTTACGGAAGCCGGTTTTGAGTGGAGATCTGCCGGGTGCAGTATGTGTCTCGGTATGAACGATGATATCGTCCCTCCCGGTGAACACTGTGCTTCCACCTCGAACCGTAACTTTGAAGGCCGTCAGGGAAATGGAGCCAGAACGCATCTGGTCAGCCCTGAAATGGCAGCTGTCGCAGCTGTAGAGGGTCATTTCGTAGATGTGCGTAACTATACTTCGGCTGCTGAAAGGGTGATTTGATGGAAGCTTTTGTGAGACATTCGGGTCTTGTTTATCCGCTGAACCGGGCTAATATAGACACGGATCAGATAATACCCAAACAGTTTCTGAAACGTATTGAACGGAAAGGCTTCGGGAAATTTCTTTTCTACAACTGGCGCTACGATGATGACGGAAATCTTCGTGACGATTTTTCCCTGAACTATCCGGAGTATCAGGACGCTTCCGTTCTTGTCGCCGGTGAAAATTTCGGCTGCGGTTCTTCACGGGAACACGCTCCATGGGCAATTCAGGATTACGGCTTCCGCGTTGTCATTGCGCCGAGTTTCGCTGATATCTTCTACAGTAACTGTTTTAAGAATGGTATTCTGCCAGTTCAGCTGAAGGGAGAAGAGGTATCGCAGATTATGGACCGTGCCGAGGGCGGTGAGTGTTATCTCAGCATTGACCTTGTCGATCAGATAGTATTTGATGGTACAGGGTGGTCGGCAACATTCGAAATTGACGAATACCACAAAAATATGCTGCTTAATGGATGGGATGAAATATCTGTTACGTTGACGTATGATGACGCGATTTCAGCTTTTGAAAATCAGCAGAGCTAAAATAGCATGTGTAAAACCGAACTCCGACGTTCGGTTTTTTCTTTTTATAACGGACAATTGCTCTGAAACCTTCTGTATTCCTTCCTCAATGATGTGCGACATGTCATCTTCTAAGCAGGGACATCTCTGTAAATATGGAACCTAATTGAGAATAAATATCGTTGACTTTTTCATTGTTTTTATATAACCTTACGTGTAGATGAGAATATATCTCAATTACATATGTAGAGGAGAGGGACCCATGAAAAAGATTTGGATGATCACAGTCCTTTCTTTCCTGGCTGTTGTGCTGGCAGCTTGTGGAGGAAACGAAGAGAAGTCAGGGGATAGTAATAAAGAAAACGATGAGCAATCCGGTAAAGAAGAAAGCAAGGACGACTCCCGCAGTGTGACGATAGAAGATGCGAACGGAGAGAAAACAATAGAAGGAACTCCGGAAAAAGTCGTCGTTCTCGAATGGAGTTATGCGGAACATATGCAGGCACTTGACACAGAGCCGGCAGGAGTTGCGGACAAAGAAGGATTCGGTAAATGGGTGGATACCGGCAAAGAACTCGGTGAAAATGTCGAGGATGTAGGAACGAGACAGGAGCCGAACCTGGAGGCTATCTCCCGTCTTGATCCCGATCTTATCGTAGGAGTCAAGTTCCGCCACGAAGGCATCCAAAAACAGCTGGAAGAAATCGCTCCGACTGTAATGTTTTCTCCTTATTCTAAAGAAAATGCAGAAAACCAAATGGCTTCCATGAAGTCCGATTTGAAAACGATGGGTAAAATTCTGGGGAAAGAAGAAGCTGCCAGTAAAAGACTGGACGAGATGAACAGTCATTTTGAAAAACAAGCGAAGCGTCTTGAGGAAGCCGGAGTCGGTGACATCAACTACGTAATGACTCAGGCGTTCACTGCTCAGAATACTCCTACGCTGAGACTATTTACGGACAATTCGATGGTAGCTCAGGTGATGGGCGAACTGGGGCTCGAAAACTCCCATTCCTCGGAAGAGCTCGAAATTTACGGTTATACGGAAACGACAGTAGAAACGTTGCAAAATTATCAGGACTCCCACTTCTACTACATTGTTCAGGAAGACGACAATATCTTTTCTGATCAGTTGGCCGGTAACCCGGTCTGGGAAGAGCTTGAATTCGTGAAGCAGGATCGTATGTATAAGATGCCGGGGGATACATGGACGTTCGGCGGTCCGATTTCGGCTGAGAAACTTGCAACACAGGTTGCAGATGCTACAATCGAAGGAAATAAGAAATAAACGGAAAAGGCGCGCAGTAAATGATGCGCGTCTTTCTGCTGTATAAGGAAAGAAGGATTGGTTATGATAAATCGGGCAATGGCCTTGAAAACTTTTCTGGTTTTCGGCGGAGGCTTATTTTTACTGATACTGCTGACCTGGATACATATTAATCAGGGGAATATTTCCATACCCGTATGGACGGTGTTCGAAGCCGTTTTTTCTCCCGAAGACACTTTGGAACACCATACCATCAGAGTTCTGAGACTGCCGAGAGCTGTCATGGGTATTGTAGCCGGTGGGGCCCTGGCTGTTTCGGGAGCAGTTTTACAAACTGTAACGAAGAACCCTCTCTCCTCCGCCAGTACACTCGGTATTCATTCGGGAACATATTTCGCCGTGATAGTGACTACCATTTTCTTCCCGTTTGCTATGATAATGAACGGTATTATTACCGCTTTCATCGGAGGAGTAGTTACGTTTTTAATCGTTTATATACTATCCGGCGGAGGTGATGCCACCCCGGTGCGGATGGTTCTTGCCGGTATGATAGTGACATTCCTGTTTTCTTCTCTGACGAGCGTCCTGCAGATATTTTATGAAAATGAAACGCAGGGATTGTTTCTATGGGGATCGGGGACTCTTGTGCAGAACAGCTGGGACGGGGTCCGGTTCGCTCTTCCTGTAGTCACGGCGGCTTTTCTGCTTTTACTCGGTGCTGCCCGGAAACTGGATACGCTGAAGCTCGGGGATGAGGTGGCTACTGCTCTCGGTCAGAATGTGAAAGCCGTAAAATTTGTGACTATCATATTAAGTGTACTGCTTACCTCGGTAACAGTGAGCGTCGTAGGACCTATCGGTTTCGTGGGGCTCGTGGCCCCGCATATAATTAAACTGATCGGTTTTCGTTCTCACGTCCCTCTTCTGCTCGGTTCGTTCTTATGGGGGGCGGTCGTACTGCTGATGGCAGACGTCCTCGCAAGATATATCGATCCTTCCTTTTCGGAACTTCCGGTTGGAGCGATCACTGCGCTGATCGGTGCCCCGTGGTTGATTTGGCTGGTGCTTCGGATGAAGCGCAGTGGCAACACGGATGGAGGATCCGTGATGGCCGGGTCTTCCCTTGTTCAGATGAGGCTTCGGGTGTTATTGCCGATTTTTTCGATACTTGTTTTACTGGTTCTGTTCGTCAGTATGTCGACCGGTAATTACGGGTTCAATCCTGCCCAGACGATAGCAGTTTTCCAGGGAGAAGCGGAATCATTTATCCGTAATTACATTTTGGAACTCAGGCTGCCACGGGCGATTGTGGCATTTACGAGCGGGGCTATACTTGCTGTCAGCGGACTGATTTTTCAGGGCGTACTCAGGAACCCGCTGGCGGATCCTTCGGTGATTGGTATCACTTCCGGGGCCGGAGTCGGGGCGCTGTTAACCATGTACGTCTTTTCCGTCTCCGCTGCCTGGATACCGCTTGGGGCTATGGCAGGAGCGATCGTATTCTTTATTATCGTCATGGCTCTCGGGGCTAAAATGGAGTTCCAGCCGACGATGCTTGCACTTCTCGGTATCGGAGTAAGTGCTTTCGGTCAGGCGATCATCCAGATTCTGGTGGTCCGTGCCGATATGGGTGTTGCCTCGGCATTGACATGGCTCTCCGGCACGACGTATGCAACAGGATACGGTGAATTGCTCAGTTACTTGTTATGGCCGGTATTGCTTTTGATTCCTGTCCTTTTCTTCTACATCAGGAAGCTGGACGTTCTGGCTCTCGGGGATGACACTGCGAAAGGGCTTGGTCTGGATGTGCGTTCAGTCCGTTTTCAAATGGCACTAATAGCGACGCTACTGGCTGCGAGCAGCGTTGCAGCTGTCGGAGCCATCGGATTTATCGGTCTGATCGCCCCCCATGCGGCACGTCTCTTTGTAGGTACAGTTAATCAGCGGCTGCTTCCGGTAGCGATGATGATAGGGGGACTTCTTCTGGTGGTGGCTGATCTGTTCAGCCGGACTCTTTTGGCTCCGGCTGAGATACCATCCGGTATTCTCGTAGCTGTTCTCGGCGCTCCTTACTTCCTCTGGCTGATGAAGCGAAGATCTGCCTGATATATGATATGATGAAAGACAAAAACAGGAGGAATATTTGTGGATATACCGTATATTAAATGTCATGGTTCGGACAACGATTTTATTATGATAGATGAAAGGAAATTAGAAGAAAGTTTAACAGATGAGGACAGAAAGGAAGTGGCTCTCCTTCTCAGTGACCGGCTTGAAGGCATCGGTTCGGATGGTATCCTCTATGTACTTTCAAGCAGTAAGGCTGAAGCGTGTATGCGTATGTTCAACTCGGATGGCAGTGAAGCGGAGATGTGCGGAAACGGTCTCCGTTGTGTAGCCCGTTATATTACAGAGGAAACCGGAAAAGAGAAAGTGCATATAGAAACGGCGAAAGCTGTACTCCCGGTAGAGCGGGTGAGTGACATTTATGAAGGGATAGCGACTTTCTCCGTCGCAATTGAACCTGTTTCATTTTCTGCGTCTTCCCTCCCAATGGAAACGGAGTCGGAACAGGTCGTGGACACTGTCCTCCGTGACCTGACAGAAGATCAGACGTTCACCGCCCTTAGTGTACCAAATCCTCATATAGTATCTGTGGTTACGGAGCTGGATGAAGAAGTTCTTGAAAACATCGGAAAAAAAGCGAATAATTCGCCTCACCTGTTTCCGAATGGTGTAAACGTCAGTTTTGTTAGAAAAATTGATGACAACAAAATCTTTGTACAGACTTACGAACGCGGGGTGGGACTCACGAATGCCTGCGGTACGGCCATGTCAGCTTCGAGCATCGTTTCGGTCATAGTTGCAGGAAATAATCCTGACCTCCCTGTTACGGTTATGAACAAAGGCGGAATGGTTCAATGTATCGTGCATGATAATGAGGAATACAAAGTGGAGCTTCAGGGTAATGCTACTTATGTATACGAAGCGGAAGTAAGGGTGGATATCTCTACTCAGTCTTTTGAAGAATCTCCGCATCATGTACACACGGAAGAAAATGAGCGATATAGTGAGCTGAGAGAGTTCGCTAAGACAGAAGGAGGACTGTAAGCATGCTTGAAACGATTTCTGTAACTACCTCTTCCCACAGTGAAATGGTGGACATCACGGAGCAGATAGAAGAGCAATTACAAAAAAGCAATCTCCGGAACGGTATAGTGATTGTTCAATCCATGCATACGACAGCCAGTATTACCGTAAATGAAAATGCAGATCCGGATGTCAAAAAAGATATGCTGATGCGTCTGGATGAAGTGTATCCATGGACGCACCGTAAAGATCTGCACGCAGAGGGCAATACTGCTTCTCATTTAAAAACAAGTACCCTCGGCCACTCCCAGACGTTACTCGTAGACGACGGAAAACTTGTGCTCGGTACCTGGCAGGGAGTCTATTTCTGCGAATTCGACGGCCCAAGGTCCAGGAAAGTAGCCATCAAAATAATGGAAGGCTGAACAACAGGCGAAATAACGCAGGAGTTGTCAGCGAATCATATTAAAGGAAACCCCCGGATACCAGTATCCGGGGGTTTTTGCAGTGCCTATTTATTAGTCACGAATTGTTCACTTTCTGTTGATCCGGCCAAAGCTGTAGTGGAAGACGTCCCTCCGGAAATTGCCATCGACACTTCATCGAAGTAACCGGTTCCGACCTCCCGCTGGTGTCTTGTAGCTGTATAACCATTTTCTTCCGAAGCGAATTCAGCCTGTTGCAGTTCGGAGTAGGCACCCATCCCCTCGGTTTTATATTTGCGGGCCAGTTCGAACATGCTGTGGTTCAATGCATGGAACCCTGCTAGAGTGACGAACTGGAATTTGTATCCCATTTTACCGAGCTCCACCTGGAATTTACCGATCGTTTCCTGGTCAAGCTTTTTCTCCCAGTTAAACGATGGGGAACAGTTGTAAGCCAGCATTTTGCCCGGGTACTTCTCGTGTATAGCGTCTGCGAATTTTTGTGCTTCTTCCAGGTTAGGTTCCGAAGTCTCACACCAGATCAAGTCTGCGTAAGGAGCGTAAGCGAGCCCGCGGGAAATGGCCTGGTCGATTCCCGGAGTGGTACGATAAAATCCGTCGGCTGTTCTCTCTCCTGTAATGAATTCATGGTCGTACGGATCGGCATCGCTCGTAATCAGGTTGGCAGCGTTGGCGTCTGTTCTTGCTATGATGACGGTCGGGACGTCCATAACGTCAGCAGCCAGTCGAGCAGAAATGAGATGTTTTACAGCGGTCTGAGTAGGCTGAAGAACTTTCCCGCCCAGGTGACCACATTTCTTTTCGGAGGCGAGCTGATCTTCGAGATGCACACCGGCAGCTCCGGCTTCAATCATGCCTTTAGTCAGTTCAAATACGTTCAGCGGGCCACCGAACCCGGCTTCCATATCCGCTACAATCGGAGCGAACCAGTTTTTATCGCCTTTTCCTTCCGCGTGTTCCACCTGATCGGCGCGTTGAAATGTCTGGTTAATTCTTCTCACAACCTGCGGTACACTGTTAGCAGGATAAAGACTTTGATCGGGATACATTTGACCGGAAAGGTTGGCGTCGGCAGCTACCTGCCAGCCACTCAGATAAATAGCTTCGAGACCGGCTTTAACTTGCTGCATAGCCTGGTTACCGGTTAAAGCCCCGAGTGCGGCTACGTAGTCACGTTTATGTAGCAAATTCCAAAGGCGGTCAGCGCCCATGCGAGCCAGCGTCTGTTCTACTACGACAGAACCGCGAAGTTTCAATACTTCTTCTGCGCTGTAAGGACGTTCCACTCCCTGAAAACGTTCGCTTGCCCATTGATTTTCCAACTGTCTGATCTGTTCTTCTCTGTTCATTTAAAATCTCTCCTTTAATATATAATTAGTATTGTTATACAACAGAAAAACTAATATGAGGGAGGGCGTCGAACCCGGAGCCCTCCTTTACTCAGGCTGAATTCAGGAGTTTCCGTCTGCGTTGGTGCAGCATTCAACTGCTTCTTTATGACTGCTGTGATCGACACCGCATCTGTGGCACGAATTAGTGAAGGTCTGGTATTTTTCCATTTTTTATCTCCTCCTTATACAGTTTTGGTAAATTGGCTGGCTTTAAATTGAAGGCGGCGTCTGTGAAGAATCGGTTCAGTGTAACCGTTTGGCTGATCTGTACCGAGAAACACAAGGTCGGAAGCGGCTTGAAAAGCGATAGATTGTTCAAAATCCGGGCTCATTTTCCTGTAATTCGGATCGCCCTCGTTTTGTCTGTCGACCACTTCTGCCATTTGTTTCATTATCTGTTTTACCTCCTCTTCAGAGACTACACCGTGTCTGATCCAGTTCGCTATGTGCTGACTCGAAATGCGCAATGTTGCACGATCTTCCATAAGGCCGGTGTCATGGATATCAGGTACAGTTGAACAGCCGATACCCTGTTCCACCCAGCGCACGACATATCCGAGAATCCCCTGAGCATTATTTCTGACTTCATTCAGTACAACTTCTTTATCTTCCGGGGGAGTAGCCACCGGGATAGTAAGCATCATTTCGGAAGGGTCATCCCTCGGGATATCATTCTGAATATCAGGGACGTATGCTTCATGATAATGCATCGCATGAATGGTGGCTGCAGTCGGGGACGGCACCCATGCTGTATTTCCTCCTGCTTTCAGGTGGTTGATTTTTTCTGCAAGCATAGCTTTCATCTCTGCGGGTTTAGCCCACATCCCTTTACCTATTTGAGCGTTTTTGATGAACCCTGCTCTTATACCGGTACGTACGTTGGCTGCTTCGTAAGCGCTGAGCCATTCACTTCCTTTCATTTCTCCTTTAGGAATCATAGGTCCTTTTTCCATGGACGTATGGATTTCATCCCCCGTACGATCCAGGAAGCCGGTATTGATGAACACCACCCGGTTGCGCACTTCAAAAATACAGTTGTGAAGATTCAGGGAAGTTCTTCGTTCCTCGTCCATTACCCCGACTTTCAGGGTATACCTCGGTAATTGCAGAACATCTTCTATTTTATTGAACAGGTTATTGGTAAAAGCCGTTTCTTCCGATCCGTGCATTTTCGGTTTGACGATGTAAATAGAACCTTCCGTTGAATTTTGTCTCAGGTTCAGGTCGTGCATACCGATCAGGCTGGTGAAGAAACCGTCGAGCAGGCCCTCATACACCGGATTGTTGTTATTGTCGATAACTGCCGGGTTTGTCATTAAGTGACCTACGTTTCTGACAAGCATAAGTGCTCTGCCTTTCAAGTGAAGCTCTTCGTCTTCCGCAGTGCGATATTTCCGATCTTTATGAAGAGAGCGTTTAATGGTTTCTCCTTTTTTATCGAACGTGGTCGTAAGGTCTCCTTTAAGCAGCCCGAGCCAGTTACGATAAGCTTTGATTTTATCTTCGGCATCGACGCATGCGACGGAGTCCTCGCAGTCCATAATACTTGTGATGGCGGATTCCAGTTGGATGTCCTTAATTCCTGCATCGTCTATCTGGCCGACCGGGTGATTACGATCGAACTGCAGTTCAACGTGAAGGTCGTTATGTTTAAGCAGTATTGCCTGCGGTTTGCGGCAGTCCCCCTGACAGCCAAGGAAGGAAAAAGGGTTTTTAAGTTTCTTTCGGGAACGGTCAGTAAGTTCCACACACAATTCCCCGTTCACTACCGCATATCTCACTGCGTCCTGGTGACTTCCTTCTGCCAAAGGGAACCACTCGTCCAGTCGAATCCGTCCCTGTCTGATTACTTCTTTACCTCTCTCGGGATTGTAGGAAGAACCTTTTTCGATACCGGGTTCTTCAGCGATCAGATCTGTACCGTAATAAGCGTCATACATACTGCCCCAGCGTGCGTTAGCTGCATTGAGGGAATA
This sequence comes from Salimicrobium jeotgali, assembly GCF_001685435.2. NCBI lineage: Bacteria > Bacillati > Bacillota > Bacilli > Caryophanales > Bacillaceae > Salimicrobium > Salimicrobium jeotgali. The sequence continues at coordinate 1,598,968 of NZ_CP011361.2, read as the reverse complement.
TCTTTCGTTTGTCAGTGGCACGACGAGCTGGGGACCGGCCTGTTCCTTCATTTCAGAATCTACGTTGGTCGTGCTGATTTTGAAGTCGGGTTTTTTCTCTTCCAGATAACCGATGGACTTTAAAAAAGAAAGATAATCTTCATTGGAAGCTGATTTGTGGTATTCATCGATTTTCTGTTGTAATTGGTTTCTGGTCTGCAAAAGTCTGCTGTTTTCAGAGCTGAATTCATCAAGAATTTTTGTGAGCCCTCCCCACACTTCCTTCGAAGAGAGGGGGAGACCGGGTAACACTTCCTGTTCAATAAACTGATATAATACAGTGTCGACTTGATAAGTACCGATGGATTGATAGTTTTCCAAAGAATAAGCCTCCTTACTGTTATGTATAATGTTCTTCTGTTTCATAACAGTTTTATTTCTTAATTCGTATTATATAACAACAGGAAAGTATGTCAATACATTTTGTTAAAAATTTAGAAAATTATTTTTAATTGAAAAGTCGGCGGTGTCGGCGGTACAGAAATTTAATATTTTATGATTAATTTGTACGTATTAGGGGTATAATGATTGGAAACCTACATATGAAGGAGTGGATGTAACAATGGCCGAAGAAGCTAAAAAGAATTGGCATATGGTGTTATTACTGGATAGTCGACGTGAAGTGAAACATGAACTGGAAATCAGTGAGGAAATGACCAAACGGGAAGCTACTGAATTTATAACCAAGCAGCTGGAACGTGACAGATGGTGGTTTCTCGAAAGTGGCGTCGCCGTTTATACGAATTCGGTGGAGGCATTCTACTTGGAAGGTCAGGCTACAGTGACACAGTTTAATATTAAATGACAAACTTAAAACATGTACGAGATCTACCCCCGGATGTCCAGTATATCCGGGGACATTAATGTTCGGGAGTAAAGAAATAGTATTTCTATAATAGACAGGGAGGATGGAAGGGATGAATCAGAACGTAATGGAGGGTGCAGAAGCTGTTTTTAACGAAGGGAATGAAATAGGAATCGTAGTATTACATGGCTTTACCGGAACAGTTCAGAGCATGAAGCCTCTTGTGGATGCCTATACAGCACATGGGTATACGATGGCATGTCCGAGACTTAAGGGGCATGGAACCACTCCTTATGATATGGAAGGATCCACTGCAGAAGACTGGATTCGCTCGGCAGAAGAGGCTTTTGAATGGGTAAAGAACCGATGTGACTGTGTATTCGTCACCGGCTTGTCTCTTGGGGGAACATTAAGTCTTTATCTGGCTTCTACGAGAGAGGTGGATGGAGTCGCGGTTATCAATCCGGCTATCGATGTACCTGACATGAGCAGCTTGGCGGATTCTGAATCCCGTTTCATTGATGCAATAGGTTCTGATATCAAAAAAGAAGGAGCTACTGAACTCGCCTATGACAAAACACCCGTCCGTTCCCTTAACCATCTGACCAACATTATGGCTAAAGTACACGAGCAGTTAAGCGAAGTGTCGGCTCCTCTTTTAGTTTTCACTTCCGAAGAAGATCACGTAGTTCCTCCGGAGAACAGTCAGACGATATTCGACATGGTTTTTTCGGAAGGAAAAGAACTGGTTCCTCTGGAAGACAGTTACCACGTGGCAACTCTTGATAATGACCAGGAATTGATCATCGAAAGAACTCTGGAGTTTTTTGAAAAGTATTTCAATGCCAAGGAAAATTGAATTTGTACTTTTCTTATCAGTACGTTATGATAGAAAGTAACAAAACACGGAGAATAGAGCCTTCAAGGGGAGCCTAACGGCTGAGAGTGGACGCAAGTTCAGACCCTTCGAACCTGTCAGTTAGCACTGGCGCAGGAATGGTGGCTTTTTTGATGAGCAATGCTTAAGAGGTGGGAGCCTTCATCAGAAAGCTTCCCTTTGAGGCATTGCTTCTTTTGTGTATTCAGAAAGGGGATATACAATGCAACAACAGCGCGTACTTTTTCTTGTGGAAGGTGCAATATTTGCAGCAATTGCTCTATTGCTTGATGTTCTTCCTTTTTTATCCATTAAGCTTTGGTTTCAGGGAGGATCCATCTCATTCGCTATGATACCGGTTATTCTGATGGCCTTCCGTTGGGGCGTCTCGGGTGGTATGATCACAGGTTTATTGTTCGGTTTCTTTCAGTTTTTTACGGGCGCATTTATCGTACACCCCGTCCAGGCTTTTCTCGACTACGTTGTAGCTTTCGCCATTATCGGGGTCGCAGGAGTGGTGTCTTCCCAACTGAAAGCAAGCGCGAAGAACAACAACGTAAAATTTGTTCTTGTGTATGTGATTGTCGGAACATTCATCGGGAGTGCCTTGCGCTTCCTTACTCATTTCGCGGCAGGGATGATATTTTTCGGCTACCTGGCTGAAGGTCAGCCGGTATGGATTTATTCTCTGCTTTATAACGGCGGGTATATGCTCCCTTCCTTTATAGCGAGTGCCGTCGTAATCAGTCTGTTAATGTCCAGGCGGCATAAATTGTTATTGCGATTATAAGATTTCCGGTCCTGATACGTTCGGGACCGGAATTTTTTATGTATTAAATGATTTGTGTCAGTTGAAATATGAAAAGATGAACCACCCGATCATAAGCATCTGAATTATAAACTTGGCTGCAGTTCCACTGAGAAAACCGATAAGCGTTCCGACAGCTGCGCGGAAGGCGAAACGGGTATTTTTTTCGATGCCCAGTTCGATAACGAAAACCAGAACAAAAGGAACGATCAGTATTCCGAAAGGAGGTATGACGAACGAACCGGCGATGACACCTGCGACTGCTCCGGCTTCTCCCCATTTGCTTCCCCCGTATTTCTTGACGGAAATACTGTTTGCCACCATATCAGATACGATTAGTAAAACCGTAAGAATTACTGCACCCACCCAGAACCAGACGGACAGCCGACCTTCCAGCCAGATACTCAGGAGGAAACCGGCCCACAATACGAGCGGTCCGGGTATTATGGGGAAAATGAGACTTACAAAGCTGCTGAGAAACAATACGATAATAAGCGACCATAGAACAAACTCCATAAATGCGCCTCCTTTTGACTGTCATTGTACTCCTCAAAGGTGTGAAGGTCCAAAATATTCTGTTCTTTTGTAAGAACACTGACTATAATGTAGTAAAAGGGGGAAGAAAAAAATGAAAAAACCGGGTTGGAAGAGAATATTGACTCGAACAGCCGTCATTGCAGGTGTATTAATTCTGGCGGCAGCTCTGTTTATTATAGTATTTATCCAGCGAACGCTTCCTGATACGGAAGGAGAGCTTAAATTGGAAGCGCTATCTTCCGAAGTTACTGTTCTGAGGGACGAGGAAGGCGTTCCTCACATAGAAGCGGAGTCCGTCGAAGATTTATATATGGCTCAAGGATACGTGCAGGCTCAGGACCGCCTGCTGCAAATGGAACTTTCCCGTCGTCAGGCTTCCGGCGAACTGAGTGAGCTGATCGGGTCCTCCACAGTGGAGCAGGACAAGTTTTTTCGTGCGCTCGGATTACGGAGAGCTGCCGAAGCATCTTTAAAAGAATATTCCGAAGAAGGAAAGGCGGCTCTGGAGGCATTCGCTTCGGGAGTGAATGCATACATTGATAAAGCGGATGCCGAAAACCGGCTGCCCCCGGCATTTACACTTCTGCAGGCGAAACCTGAGAAGTGGACACCGGTGGATTCTCTGACAATAGGAAAATTTATGGCACATGACCTTGGAGGGCACTGGGAACGCCAGGCTTTTCAGTATTACGCGATGAATAATTTTTCTGAAGAGAAGGCCTACGAAGTGATGGCCCATTACCCGGAGAATAAACCGGCTGTGCTCGATGATGTAAATCTTGATATAGCGGGAGACTTTACTGAAGCGGTCATGCCTAACCCTTTTAATGGCAGCAACAACTGGGTGGTAAACGGAGAGAGAACGGAGTCCGGGAAACCTCTGCTTGCTGATGATCCTCACCTCGGAATCGCCAGTCCTTCGATCTGGTATCAGATGAAACTGAGTGCTCCTTCCCACAACGTGAGCGGTGTTATTTTTGCAGGGGTACCGGGAATCATTCTTGGTCATAATGATGACGTAGCCTGGGGCGTGACAAACGTCGGTCCTGATGTGCAACAGCTGTACGTCGAGAAAAGAAATCCGGAAAACCGTGAACAATTTCTGTTCGAAGGAAAGTGGGAGGATGCTGTGGTGCATCAGGAACCGATAAAAGTAAGTGGCGGGGAAACGATAGAATATGAAGTGGTCGAAACGAGAAACGGGCCGATCATTAATGAATTCGCAGAAGGAGCCGGGGAGGGGGAAGCTTTATCCATGCGCTGGACGGCACATGACCCCTCAAAAGAACTGGAAGCCATACTCAACATTAATCAGGCTTCGAACTGGGAAGAATTTGAAAAAGGACTCGAAGACTTTCATACTCCTGCTCAGAACTTTGTGTTCGCTTCAAGTAACGGTACTATAGCATATAAGGCGAATGGAAAGATCCCTGTTTACGATAACCCGGACGATGCCGGCCTTCCTTTAAGGGGATGGAAAGAAGAGGATCAGTGGAAAGGTTTCATTCCTTTCGATGAATTACCGACAGTTGTCAATCCGGACAGGGGATGGATCGCTACAGCGAACAATAAAATCACGACAGAAGAGTACCCTTACCATATTACGAATAATTGGGCGCAGCCTTACAGATATGAACGGATAGCTGAAATGCTGGAGGAAGATGACGCCGTAACTGTGGAGGATGTGAAGAAAATGCAGATGGATGTTAAAAATCTGCAGGCTGAGGAATTTGTTCCATTCTTCGTGGAAGAAATGAATGAGAATAATCTGACGGCGGAAGAAGAGGAAGCTCTGGAATTGCTTAAGGAATGGAACTATGAGGATAACAAAGAAGCTCCACAGCCCTTGCTTTTCCATCACTGGTTAAATGAAATAGAGGATCGTCTTTACGCAAGTATTCCTGATGATATCGATTCGTTATTTCACGGGAAAGCACAGACGACGGACGAAATTTTCCGTATGGAAAGAGAAGGAAAAGAATCCGCATGGATGGAGGAAGCAGGTGGAAGCGGGGAAGTGATTACGCAGGCCTTCCGGGACTCATTCAATAAGCTTCAGGAGGATTACGGGAAGAATCCGGAGGAGTGGGCGTGGGGAGATTATCACCAGGTGGAATTCACACACCCTCTTTCAAATATAGCTTTCCTTGATAAGTTTTATAACCGGAAAGAACCGTTGCCCGTGAGTGGCAGCCGGGTTACGGTGAGAGCGGCAGGATATAATGGCAACGGGAAAGTGGATCACGGAGCTTCCTGGCGCTTTATCCTTGATACGGACGAAATGGATAAAGGCTATCACATAGTAGGGCCCGGACAGTCGGAGCGTTTTAACAGTAAATGGTATCACAATCAATATAGTGACTGGGTGGATGGAGACTATCATGGTACACTACTGGACGAAGACGAGGGAGAGAAGCTGATACTTTCGCCTGAATAAAAATCAGGCGGCAAAACGTTCCTGTCATATCAAAACCCCCGGACATAGAAATGTCCGGGGTTTTGAAGTGCATTATTTTTTCAGTTGTTCTATAACTCTGGATAAATCATCATGAATATGGTAATCGAACATATAGTCCATCGACGTAGGATGATTATTGATCAGCACTTTGGGACCGGTTGCTGCCAGAGGAAGCATATTGAAAGGCATGACGCTAAGGGACGTACCGAGAACGAGAAGCATATCCGCCTGTTTGACCATCGTTTCAGCTTTTTCGTGTGAATGGATCATATCTCCGAATAGAACGACATCCGGTTTCAGCACGGTTCCGCACGTGCAAACGGGCACATCTTCAGCCAGTACCTTTTCGAAAGGATACGTCGTATGGCAGTCCGGACAGGTAGCTGTTTTCAGAGTACCGTGGTATTCCGTAACATTTTCGTTTCCCGCTTCTGCATGCAGACCATCCACGTTTTGAGTAATGATATTTACTTCTCTGCCTTCATCTTCAAGGCTTTTCAGGTAATGATGCACCTGGTTCGGGCCGTAATTCTGAAGCAGTTTCAGTCGGAATATCGACTTGTAAAATTGCCAGAACCGTTCCGGATTTTCGTAAAAATAGTCTGCAGACATAAGCTCTTCTCTGGATTTGTCTTCCGTCCACAGTCCTTCACTCGAACGGAAGTCAGGGATACCGCTTGCTGTCGATACCCCCGCACCTGTTAATACGGCAATACTATCGGAATTGTTGATAAGAGACTTTATTTGCTGGATCATACTCTCACCCTTTATCGTTTGTTGAATCCCTTACTTTTTAAAAAGTCTGTGACATCCATGCGGACCGGTTTCTTAAATCTGCGCTGCATCTGAAGAGTCCATGTGTCACGACGTTGATTGGAGGACCTCGATGCATAGTAATCACTGATATTTTGATTAAACTCTTCAATAATATCTTTATGCTCTTTATATTCATTTTCAAAATACACAGCTTCCATTGGTAGTCTCGGTTTCTTCTCGGGCTGTTCGGCCGGAACACCGACAGCGATGCCGAACAGCGGAGCGACGTGACCGGGCAGGTTAAGGATTTCATCAGTTTTTGTAATATCGTTTCTCAGACTTCCGAGGTAACACATTCCAAGCCCCATTGATTCTGCGGCTATAGCCATGTTTTGAGCGGCAAGGGCGGCATCAATAGCGGCAGTCATGAGATGTTCGGTATTTTCCAGATTTTTTTCAACATCGTCCCTGACTTCTTCATCCATTCCATAAGTGATCCTTCTGTAATCCGCACACATGATGAACAGATGTCCATTATTTGTTACATGCGGGTGCCCCGATATCTCCTGTAAAGCCTGTTTTTTGTTTTCATCGGTCACCCCGATGATGGAGTACGCCATCATATAGCTTGAGGTCGAAGCCTGCTGGGCGGATTCGATAAGTGTCCGTATAGTTTTATCTTCCAGGGGAGTATCTTCGAACGAACGTATAGAGCGGTGATTCAAAATTGTTTCTATTGTTGAATTCATTAAAAAAACCTCCTATTGTGCAAATCTTCTCTTTAAAAGTTTAGCATAAAGAGAAAATGATTCGCACGAATAGAAGGTCGGTGGCCGAAGAGGAGGCGGCCGGCTGGAAGAATTACATAGAGGTCAGATTAGTGTATGCGACTGAAAAGTCTTGCGGCTTTTTTGTTTTTCCACTGTATAGTACTCATGTAAATTTGAATCAGACCCAAACCAAGAATAAGTGGTCCAATTGAATAGGCAAAAAAAGGACTGATAAACAGATGAAGAAGTCCAAGCGTAAATTGACGTCCGGTCACTCCATCTTTATAAGACTGATAAGACATGTAACTTGTTCCCAGAAATACAAGGAAAAGTATCCACTTTATCAGCTCATTGGCAAATAGAATCGACATTGGCAAACCTCCTTTATAAGATTGTATTCTTTTAATAATAACACAGATGAGGATAATGTCAAGGGCGATAGAAGGATAGACGTTACCGTTTATTTATTCTATAATCGGTTAGGGTACGTAATAGTAAAGGAAAGGGGTATAAACATGACAAAAACTTTGATTTTTGGACATAAAAGTCCTGATACGGATACGATCTGTTCAGCTATCGTATATGCCGATCTGAAAAAGAAACTCGGGATCGACGTGGAGCCGGTCCGTCTCGGAGAATTGAACGGGGAAACGGAATATGCGTTGAATCATTTCAATCAGGAAGCTCCGCGTCTTGTGGAAACAGTAGCGGACGAAACGGATGAAGTCATTCTTGTGGATCACAATGAGTTTCAGCAAAGTGCGGATGATATCGATCAAGTCGAGATCAAGGAGGTCATCGATCACCATCGGATAGCCAACTTCGAAACGAAAAGTCCGCTTTATTACCGTGCAGAGCCCGTAGGCTGTACAGCTACAATCTTAAATAAACTATATAAAGAAAACGATGTGGAGGTCTCGGAGACGATGGCCGGACTTATGGCTTCCTCCATTATATCCGATTCGCTTCTTTTTAAATCACCGACCTGTACAGATGAAGATGAGAAAGCTGCCAGGGAACTTGCAGAGAAAGCAGACATTAATCTTGAAGAGTATGGACTTGAAATGCTGAAAGCCGGAACGGATATCAGTGACAAGTCCGCGGAAGAACTCATCTCCCTGGATGCAAAAGCATTTGATATGGGTGAGAAAAATGTAAGGATAGCCCAGGTGAATACGGTAGACACTTCGGATGTGCTGACGCGGAAAGCGGAACTTGAAAACGCTATGCAAAAAGAAGTAGACGAGAACAATTATGATCTCTTTGTTTTACTGATTACCGATATCCTCGACAGTGACTCCACAGTACTTACAGTAGGAACTGAGAAAGAGTCGGTGGAGAAAGCTTTTGACGTTAAGCTCGAAGATGACCAGGCTGTACTTGAAGGTGTAGTTTCACGTAAAAAACAGGTCGTGCCACCACTTAACAAAGTATTCGGCTGAACTATCACCATTAAAAATGCTGCCCCGAAAGTCTGGACGGGCAGCATTTTTTTATCCGTTATGCAGGTCTTCTTCGGGGAGGTACCACTCTTCCCGCAATACGCCGAAGCGTACGGAATCGTAATAGGAATCACGGTAAAGGTGGGCCTTTCTTATTCTGGCCTCTTCTTTCATTCCCAGTTTGGAAGCAAGCTGAAGCATCCGGTCGTTTTTGGACCAGGTTCTTATACCGATTCTTACGAGAGGCATGGCTCTGAACAGATAGTCGATCCACATGTTAAGGGCTCTGGTTCCTATCCCCTTCCCCCAGTAGGCCGGATTGTAAATGCCGATCCCGACTTCAAGCCAATAGGACAGTTTTTCTTCCCAGTAATAGACGACGGTACCGACGATTTCCCCGTTCGTTTCTATCACAAGTCTCGAATCGACTTCGTTTTCGGATAACCGCTGTTTCCGGGCATTTTCTCTGTTTGTGTAACTTTCCAATGTGTGAGGTTCCAGTGAGTAAAAAGGGGCTTCGTACTTTTTCCAGAGCGGTTCCTTTTCTCCGTGAATCAGCTGGTACAGGAGAGGAAGATCCTCGTCCCTGATGCTTCTGAGAGTGATGTCGTTTTTTTGTAAGTTGATTTCTCTGACCATAGTTATATTATACCTTCCTTTTTCATTTTTCATTAAGTATATCAGATTATGCAGGGGCTAATGTGGGAATATGAACAGGGACGAAAGAGGTGAAATTATGTTACATAGCTTAGTATACGAATCTCAAAGCGGACTGCAGACCGGTGAATACGTAAACCGGAAAACTGCATCTTACGAGTGGAAATGGGTGGACTTCGACAGTCCGGCCGAAGATGAGAAAAAAGTGCTTGAAAGTGATTTTTCCTTTCACCCTCTTGCGGTGGAAGACTGTTTCCAGGATCTGCAGCGCCCCAAACTGGACGGGTATGGGGATCACACTTTTTTTGTGTTGCATACGCTTGATCCCCATACACTTGAAAAAGGGGAGATCGACGTATTCTTAAAAGAGGGAGTGCTCGTCACCTATCATAAGAAGCCTTCGTCAGTTATCGAAAAAGTGAAGGAACAGGTAAAGCAAAGACCCGAGCGTTATGATGAAGCAGTTATACTTCACAAAATTCTTGATCAGGTGGTGGATGCCTACTTCCCGATCATTTATTCCATTGAGGATCAGATTAACGATCTCGAAGATAACACCAACGATTTATCGATGGAGGATATGCTGGAAGAACTGTTCGACCGGCGTTCGGAACTGCTCCGGATGCGTCAGACGATACATTCGATGAGAGACATGGTGTATCGTATGCTTTATACGCATGATCTCGAAAATGTATACGAACATAAGGAGTATTTCCGGGATATTTATGATCACTTACTGAAAGTTTCCGATATGATCGCCTCAAACCGCGAAATGACTCAGGATATAAGGGACAGTAATTTGTCTATGACATCGCACAGACAGAACAAAACAATGCAGTTTCTGACGGTGGTATCGATGATCTTCCTGCCGCTGACGTTTATAGCAGGTGTGTATGGAATGAACTTTGCCTATATGCCTGAGCTTCAATACCAGTACAGCTATTTCATCGTCTGGGCGTTAATGATTATTATGGCGTTTGCTATGATAGTGTTTTTCAGGAAAAAAGGATGGTTTGATTAAAAGCTTCCGGCAGGCGTATTTATGCAGCAGCCGGCTCTCAAGAAGAGAGTCGACTGCTATTTTCTTCTGCTCGCCTGTTCAGCCATTGTTTCACAAGAGACCCCGGGAAACAATGGGAGTCTGCGGTTGTTCAGGCAGCAGTTCGTCTCTGTTTATAACGGAACAGGTAAAGGTTCGGAAGAATAGTTTTAAATTTGCTCATAAAGGGGAATAATGCTATATTAAACAGTAAAAATTCGGAGAGGAGACGAGGGGAATGGTAACGTTAGAGAACATTTTTTCTCATTGGATAACAGAAAAATACCTTCAACGCTCAGGCATCTATCATGCGATAACGGTTGCTGAGACCGCTTTTTCTCTTGCACGTGAACGTGACCTTAACGAAGAAATTGCTGCGAAAGCTGCTCTTTTGCATGACATCGGTCATTACGAATGGTATACAGATGGAAAATGGAATTACGATGAATACCGTAAACACGATATACACGCAATCAAAGGTGCGGAACGGGCTCACAAACTTCTGATCCGGCTCGGGGAAGACCGGGAAACGGCCAAAGAAGTCTCCCTCTGTGTACTGCTTCATACGGACAGCTATCTTCCTTTCGCTCTCGGGTCACAGCGGTCGCCGTTGCAGAATGCGGTATGGGAAGCGGACACGCTGAATGAAGAGGAGCACGGACGCCATCATTACAGAAATATGGAGAGGAAAGAAGCTGTCCGCAGGCTGCAGAAGTTGGATGAACAGATTTTCCCAGTAGAAAACCCTCATGCAGGAAGCGTTTGAGAAACGTCGTCCGTACGGTTAAGCAGGGGAGAACCTCATAGTCGATTTTCGTTATAAAACAGGGTGTGCGCTTTAAGCGCGCACCTTTTTTCATGTATACTATAATTACTTATCAGAAAAATCCGAAAGGAGGAGTGTTATGCAGCTGCAGCAGTTTTACAGGGCGAAACAGCGGATCGACTCCCTGATAGAAAAAACCCGCTGTATATATTCGGACGCTCTGTCAAAAAAGACGGGAGCGAACGTATATCTCAAACTGGAGACGGAACAGCCTACGGGGGCATTTAAACTGAGAGGAGCTGCCAATAAAATAAAAGGGCTCACTGAGTTGGAGAAGGCAAAAGGGGTGGCCGTGTTTTCAACAGGCAACCACGGCATTGCTGTCGCCTATGTGGCACGGGAGGAAGGCATACCTGCGACTATATGTATCTCTGAAAGAGTCCCCGATGTAAAGAAGAAACGTCTGGAGGAGCTTGGCGCCCGGGTCGTCGTTACCGGCACAAGTCAGGACGAAGCTGAGAGATACTGTTATTCCCTTCCGGATGTGACAGTAGTCCCCCCGTTTGATGATGAAGCAGTAATTGCAGGGCAGGGGACGATCGGACTTGAAATAATAGAGCAGTGCCCTTCTGTGGATCACGTGTTAGTTCCTCTTTCCGGAGGAGGACTGATGTCGGGGGTGGGCACGTGCCTCAAAAAGATCAACGGAGCCATCAAGGTTACCGGTGTCTCCGTGGAAGGAGGTGCCGTCATGCATGAAAGTATCGAAAGGGGAGGTCCGGTTACACTTCCCGAAAAGGATACGCTTGCTGACAGCCTTCTCGGCGGGCTCGGGAAGGAGAATACGTTAACTTATGAAATGACGAAACAGGTAATGGATGAAAGCGTACTTGTCGGGGAGAGACAGATTGGAAATGGGATCAAATTCATGCTGGACAGACATAAAATGCTGGTAGAAGGTGCGGCTGCTTCCGGGGTCGGATGGATACTGGAAGAGCGGCTGCCAAAGGGAGAGAATGTAGTCATTTTAATAACTGGGAATAATATCGGGGCGGAAATACTGAAACAACTGTAGAGGCCGGGTGATACGTAATGGGGCTGCTTATGAGCGATATAATGGAATTGCCTGTAATGGAAAAATCGACACTTCTCACTCCCTCTTCTTTACTTCACAGACAGATGGTGGAGTGGATCAGTGTTATCGAAACGCCGGTGGAGGACTTCGTCAAACAGAAGGAGTTCGTGCTTTCGACCGGAATGGGATGCAGCAATGACCCGAAGTGTCTGGAACAGTATACGAGAGACGTTATCGATTCAGGAGCGTCTGCTATCGGTTTTGCTACGGGACGGTATATTTTCACTATTCCCGATACAATTGTAGAAGAATGCAAGAGGAATGGGGTCGTGCTTCTGGAAGTTCCCTGGGAGGTCAGGTTCGGAGATATTATGCAGGAAGTTCTGCAGGCAATTTCTGAAGAAAAAAGAGAAGAACAGCGATTTGTGGAACATATCCGTCAGGAAATGGTGGATTGTGTGCTGAACGGAGAAGGTTTGAAGGAAATTTCGTCACTGGTATACGAACACACTTCCATCCCCGTCGCTATAAGTGATAAAGATCGCAACGTACGTGCCAATCATTATTTTGACAGGAAAATGATAGACATTTTGAATCAAAATGAGGCAGGGGCGTACCGTTCCGTACCTTTTACTCAAACTTCTTATCTTGAACATCACTACCCGATAGAGAAGTATGAATTCGACAGTGGAGAATGTTATCAGTTAACTATTCTATCCAACCATAAAAAGCAGGGATATCTCCTTTTCAAAGAAGGGAAAGGGGCGTTCAGTGCCTCGGATCTCACTATACTTGAGCATGCCGTTACTGCCTGTGCTCTTTTCTTTGTGAAGGAGAACGCCATCGAAATGACGGAAATCAGGTTGAGAGATAATTTTCTGCTCGATCTTGCACGGGAGAATAAAGAAATCAGTGACGGTTTAATGGAAAAAGGGCATCTGCTCGGATATAATCTTGAGAAACCTTACGTTTGTATTGCAGGGGACATACAGTTCTCCAAGGAAATTCAGACGCACGTAACCTCCATCGACAGTAACGTGGCTTCTTCCTCCATGCACAGCAGAAACTATTACGTCCAGTCGGAGATCCAGCATGCGGCCGACCAGATAAAAAGGGAACGGATGACCGCTTTTGAAGATGGTCGGGTAATTATATTTCTGGAGGCTGATAAAGAATCTTATATGGAGACGACCCATCAGTTTCTTGATCTCGTAGAGAGGCGGCTGCATGAATTACTTGCAGGTATTACCGTTTCGTGGGGAATTTCTTTTCATGGGGACGGGATAAAAGCCTTTTACGAAAGCTATCAGGAAGCTGTTACGGCACTCAGATTCGGGTACAGGCGTGAAGAAGCGGGATTTCGTACTTTTTTTGCTGATACGAAGGTTAACCGTTTATTGCTTTCCATTTCAAAAAACGAAGAAGTGGTCGACCTCGTCACGTATACTTTAAAAGACCTTATAGAGTACGATGAAAAGAGACAGGCGGACCTCCTGCACACCTTCATGGTATACAACAAGTACAATTCAAACGTAAGTCAGACTGCCCGGGCCATGAATCTTCACCGTCAGTCGCTGCTTCACAGACTGAGAAATATTGAACGTCTGACCGGCCTATCCCTGCTCGAAGCAGACGATTTCTTTTTGCTGGAATTAAGTGTGAGGATGTGGATGTTAATCAAAGAATAAGCAGAATATACGGAAGGCTTTGGAATTCATTCTGAAGTCTTCCGTTTTTTTGTGCTCCATATAAAGAAAGGGAAGGAATGCTACACGCAAAAGTATGACACATTTGTACGAAAGAAATAAATGAATATTCATACAATTAGAACATTATATTCGAACCTTTTATAACGTAAAATAAGATATAGAAAGTTGCAAAGATCAAAGGTAAAGGAGGGGATAACCATGGTGCTTCCGTTCGACATTACGGAATATCAGAATAGGCTGGATAAAACGAAGAAGCGTATGGAGGAGAACGGGTTGGAAGTCTTGTGTATAACGAACCCGTCAAACATGAATTATTTAACGGGGTATGATGCATGGTCATTTTATGTTCACCAGATGCTGATTGTAATCATAGACGAGCCTCAGCCCCTGTGGATTGGGCGTACGATGGATGCCAACGGAGCTAAGGCGACTACATGGATATACAATGACAATGTCATCGCCTATCCTGATTACTACGTTCATTCAGATGTATATCACCCGATGGATTTCATCGGAGAAATTTTAAGAGAAATCGGACAGGGAAACAGACGGACCGGAGTGGAATTGGAACAGTTCTATTTTACGGCAAAGTCTTTTCAACGACTGCAGGCTGCCCTTCCTGATGCTGTTTTCTCCGATGCGTCGAACCTTGTAGGTTATGTAAGGCTCATTAAGTCCGAACAGGAAATCGAGTATATGAGAAGAGCCGGAATTATCGTAGACGAAGCGATGCGTAAAACTATTGACTATATCCAGCCCGGTGTCAGGGAGAATGATGCAGTTGCGAAGTTATATTATCACCTGATAAGCGGCACCCCCGAATATGGGGGCGACTACCCGGCGATTGTTCCGATGATGCCGACGGGGGACCATACCTCCATGCCCCACCTTACCTGGTCCGACCAGCCATTTCAGGAAAACTCTCCGGTAGTTATCGAGACGGCAGGCTGCTACAAACGTTACCACGTTCCGATGGCCAGAACCATCTCTCTCGGTGAGCCGGGAGAAAGGCTCAATTACGTCGCCTCCGTTGTGGAAGAGGGGATAAGGAACACCCTGGAGGTGATAAGGCCGGGAGCCAGATGCAGTGATCTGGAGGCCGCATGGCGCAACTCTATTAAGCAGTACGGTTTTGAAAAAGAAGCAAGGCTCGGGTATTCGACAGGTTTATCCTACCCGCCGGACTGGGGCGAGCATACGGTAAGTATAAGAAAGGACGACCATACGGTGCTCGAACCGAACATGACGTTTCACATTATTCCGGCTTTGTGGTTCGAAAATGACGGAATAGAAATTTCCACGACGTTCCGTGTTACAGAAACAGGGTATGAACTCTTCACGACTCATCCGCTGGAGCTGATCAGAAAAGAGAGTTTCGGCTTCAATACTGATTCAATAAGCTCGTAAAGGGGGGGACTGCTATTGAAGTAATTGACCGCAGCACACTGGAAGAAAAGCTTTTACTGACCGAAGAACTGGTATCTGTGATCGAAGAAGCTTTCACCGCACTGGCGAGCAGACAGGTGATTATGCCTGAAATTATGCGAATAGATATCTCTGAGTTTAATGGTGAGGTTGATATTAAATCGGCTTATATCCCGGGGTATGAAAGCTTTTGCGTGAAGCTATCCACCGGATTCTTTGATAACCCGAAAAAAGGATTGCCGACTTCGAATGGAATGATGATTCTGATAGACAGTGAGACTGGGGAAATCCGTAAAATTTTTGTAGATCAGGGTCTCTTAACTGATTTAAGGACCGCCGCAGCCGGAGCTGTAGCCGCAAAACATGTAAGCAAGGAAAATAGTGTATCTGCCGGAATTATCGGGACCGGCTCTCAAGCGAGATATCAATTGGAAGCGCTTACCATCGTTCGTTCATTAAAAAATGTTCGGGTGTGGGGGCGATCACTGGAGAAGGCTGAGAAATTCAAGGAGGAAATGGAAGAGAAACTTGGACTTCCTGTTACTGTCACGGCGACTGCTGAAGAAGTTGTGAGAAAAAGCGATATAGTCGTCACCACGACTCCTGCCAGTGAACCGATTGTGCAGGCAGAGTGGCTGCACCTGGGTCTTCATATAACAGCCATGGGCTCGGACGCCGAGCATAAACAGGAACTTTCTGAAGAAGTTTTGGCGACAGCGGACGTCGTTACATGTGATTCCCTGCTGCAGTCCAGAAGGCTCGGGGAACTTCGTGCCTGTAACGACAACAATATAATAGAGAATACGATCGAACTGGGCGAGATTACCGGCAAAGGGGTCGTCGCCAGAAGAAATGAAGAACAGATAACAGTGACCGACCTTTCTGGCACGGGAGCCCAGGATACGGCCATCGCAAGATACGCTAATCAAATTATAGGAGGATGATGATCATGACACAAGGTAAATTCAGTACAAGATCCATTTGGGCAGGAGAGAAAGATCAGCTGGCTTTTGGCGCGACGCAGGTACCCGTGGTTCATAGCGTTTCCTTCGGTTATGAGGATATGGATGAGTGGTATGAAGTAGCCACAGGCAAGAAGAAAGGTCACATTTACGGAAGAAATACGAACCCGACCGTGGAAGCATTCGAAGATAAGATCAAAAATCTCGAAGGAGGAGAGGCTGCCACCAGTTTTTCCACCGGGATGGCTGCTATCAGTAACACGCTGACCACCTTCCTCACTCCGGGGGACAGAATTGTTTCCATTAAGGACACTTATGGCGGGACGAATAAGATTTTCACCGAGTTTCTTCCGAAAATGAACGTGGATGTGGAATTATGCGAAACAGCCAATCATGAGGTACTCGAAGCCGAAGTGGAGAAAGGATGTAAAATCCTGTATCTTGAGACACCTACGAACCCCACGGTGAAGATCACCGATATCGAACGCATGGCCAAAGTGGGGAAAGCCAACGGGGCTATCGTAATCGTCGACAATACGTTCGCCACCCCTGTAAATCAGAACCCGCTGGATCTTGGTGTCGATCTGGTTATCCACAGTGCCACCAAATTTCTGGGGGGCCACGCAGATGCTCTTGGCGGCGCGCTTGTGGGCTCCAGGGAACTGGTGGAACAGGTGTATCATTATAGAGAAATCAACGGGGCCACACTGGATCCTATGTCGGCCTACCTGTTGCTCAGAGGAATGAAGACGTTGAAACTGCGCATAGACCAGCAGAATAAAAACGCTCACGACATCGCCGAATATCTGAAGACATTTGATATTGTGGAAGACGTATTTTATCCGGGACTTGAGGAGCATGTGAACTATGATATCGCTAAAAAACAGATGCATGGTTTCGGAGGTATGCTCAGTTTCTCCGTAAAAGGAGGAGTAGAGACGGTGCGTGAATTCATTCCGGCTTTACAATTTGCCAATAAGGCCGCGAACCTGGGAGCCGTAGAAACGATCGTAGGACCTTCACGTACAACTTCCCATGTGGAATGTACACCGGAAGAAAGGGCAGCAATGGGCATACCGGAAGGACTGATCCGTTACTCTGCCGGGATTGAAGATATAGAAGATCTGAAAGCTGATCTGAAGCAGGCTTTCGAAAAAGTCGAGCAGAAGGTTTCTCCGAAAAGCTAGGAGGAATGGAGATGTATGGACCGGAAACTTTATCTGACCACATGGTGGAATGGCGGCGCCATTTGCATCAGCATCCGGAGCTCAGTTTCGAGGAAAAAGAGACAAGTGCGTATATAGCGGAAAAATTAAAAAAGCTTGAATGCTTCGAAGTTCACGAACAGGTAGGAGGCTACGGTATTGTGGCCGTCATTTCGAACGGAGAAGGGCCGGTTGTCGGTGTGCGTGCAGATATGGACGCACTCCCCATCACTGAGCAGTCCTCCGCCGGATATGCGTCAGTGAATGAAGGGGTGATGCACGCCTGCGGTCATGATGCTCACTGTGCCATCCTTCTCGGCGTAGCTCACTGGGTGAAGGAACACAGAGAAACGATCACAGGGACGATCAAGCTCATCTTTCAGCCAGCCGAAGAGACGGCGGATGAAGAAGGGGAGACGGGTGCCGAGAAAATGATCCGCTCCCCGCTTCTTGAAGATATAGATGCTATATACGCTCTGCATATGTGCCCGTGGTTGCGCACGGGAGAAATTCAGGTGAACGACGGACCGAGCATGGCTAACAATGATGAATTTCATATCACGATTTTCGGTGAAGGAGCACATGCCGGCTATCCTCATCAGGGCGCGGATCCAATATGGATGACCACACAGTTTCTGCAGACAGTCTATAGCATGACGGGGCGGAGAATGCATCCGCTGGAAATAGGCACGATTAGTGTAGGACAAATTCATGCCGGGACCGCGAGTAATATTATCCCTGACCGAGTGGATATTTACGGAACGATGAGGTCATACACGGACCAGGTCCGGTATCAGCTGGAAAAAGAATTGCTCGAAAAGATTAATATGATCCATTCACTCGGAGGCCAGTACCAGTGGAAGATCCAGAAAGGGGAGCCGGCTCTCATTAATGACGAAGATCTTAATGAAGTAGTAAGAAAGGCAGCGGCGAACTTTGAAATATACAACGAGCCCTTCGGCATGGGAAGTGAAGATTTCAGCCACATGGTCAACCGCTTGAAAGGCACGATGTTTTTCCTCGGTTGCGGGTTGGAAAAGGAAAGGATGCTTCACCAACCGGACTTCGATATAGATGAGCAGGCCCTTCAGAAAGGCCTTGATATTATGGTAGGAATCTTACAATCCTACTGGAAGAACCAGGAGGGATAGAATGACGAATATTGCAATGATCGGTTTCGGCGGCGTAGGTCAGGCCCTCGTCGAAATACTTGAAGAGAAAGCGGAGAACTTGCATGAGCGATATGGACTTGAAACGAAAATCGTAGCCGTATCGGATCTGATGAAAGGCTCCGTATATCAGGAAAAAGGTCTCGACGTGCAGCAGCTGCTCGAGTGTATAAGAAAAGACGGCTCTGTCGAAAATTATCCGGAACAGCCGGGGGTCATAAAGGGCCTCTCCAGTATCGAAACGATAGAAACGACAAATGCGGATGTAATTGTGGAAGTGACGTTTACGGATGTCAATACAGGAGAACCGGCGATCACCCATTGCAGGAAAGCGTTTGCCGGTAAAAAAAGCGTAATTACTACGAACAAAGGTCCGGTAGCCCTCGCATACAATGAACTGAAAGAGATGGCCAGAGATCACGGGGTGTTTTTCGGGTTCGAAGGCACGGTCATGAGTGGTACACCGGCCCTCCGGATGCCTGAAGAAACTCTGGCCGGGAATGACATTAACAGAATCAGCGGTATACTGAACGGCACCACCAATTATATTCTGACGGAAATGGAAAAAGGAAAAACTTATGATGAATCCCTCGAACAGGCGAAAGCCAACGGTTACGCCGAAGCCGACCCGACCAATGATGTGGAAGGTTATGATGCAAGGTATAAAGTATCGATCTTATCGAACTATCTGATGAACCAGCCACTCGATTATAAGGATATCGAATGCAAAGGTATAACGGAAATGAGAATGGAAGATGTGGAAAACGCCATGGCTAACGGGGAAAAATGGCGACTCATCGGAAAAGTGGAAAGAAACGGAGACGGCTCGGTCACCGGAAGTGTAGCTCCTGAGAAAATAAAAGAGGATCACCCCCTCGCCGGGGTAAGCGGGGCGACTAATGCCATACTGTATGAGTGTGACCTTCTGGGTCCGGTGTTATTGACGGGAGCAGGGGCCGGAAGAAAAGAAACGGGTTTTTCGCTGCTCATAGACCTGATTCATTATCATAAGGAACGAAAGCCTGAAAAGCTGTAGAGGAGGGAAGGTATGAAGACAACAAGAACCGAGGAAGTGAAAATGCTGTTAGCAGGAGAATGGGTGCAACGGGAAGAAACCATCAGCGTAATAAATCCTCAGAATAACGAGTGTATTGCGACGGTGCCGAGAGCATCGAAAGAAGATATGAAGTATGCTATTGAGTCTGCCCATAAGAAATTCAGTTCCCTCGAATCGTGGCCTGTCCATGAAAGGATCCGTATATTGAAATACGTAAGCCGGTATGTATCGGATAATGCCGAATCATTTGCCAGAACGATTGCCTCAGAAAGCAGTAAAACGATAAATGAAGCCAGAGGAGAAGTTGCGCGCTCCGCTCAGACGCTCGAAATTGCCGCAGAAGAGACTAGACGGATCCAGGGGGAAACAGTAAACTTCGACCAGGTGGAAGGAAACGAAAATAAAGTCGGTTATTACTATCACTTCCCGGTAGGAGTAGTAGGTGCTATCACCCCCTTCAATGATCCTCTGAATCTGGTCGCCCACAAACTGGGTCCCGCCATTGCCGGTGGTAACGCAGTCGTTCTAAAACCGGCTTCTGAGACCCCTTTGAGCGCTCTTAAACTGGCCGAAGCTTTTACGGAAGCCGGTCTGCCGGAGGGAATGTTGTCGGTAGTGACCGGTCCGGGAAGGGAAATTGGTGAAGAGCTGGTGAATCACCCGTATATCAAGGCGCTCTCGTTCACAGGCGGTACGGATGCCGGAAAAAAAATCACCGAGAAGACCGGTACCAGACACGTTAACATGGAACTGGGTTCAAACTCTCCGGTCATCGTTCTGAACGACGCTGATTTAAAAGATGCCGTCGCAGCCTGTACAGACGGAGGATTCAGTGCGGCCGGGCAGAATTGCATCAGTGTACAGCGAGTCTATGTGGAACAGGACTCCTACCCGCTTTTCCTTGAGGAATTTATTAAAGAAACGAAAAAACTGAAGATGGGGGATAAATTCACCGAGGACACGGATGTCGGTCCCCTGATTTCAGAAAAAGAAGCAAAACGTGTAGAACAATGGATTCATGAAGCAAAAGCAGGGGGAGCAAGGATTGAAACCGGGGGCGTAAGAAGCGGAGCTTATGTGGAACCGGCCATACTCACTAATGTTCCTCCGGATTCTACAATCGCCAAAGAGGAAATATTTGGACCTGTGGTCCTCGTGGAGCCGGTGCAGAACCTTAAAGAAGCTGTAGATAAATCCAATGATGTTGAATACGGCCTCCAGGCAGGGATTTTTACGAGAGGCGTAAATCGTGCGTTCTATGCGGTGCAGAACCTGCAGGTCGGTGGAGTTATGGTCAATGACAGTAGTGATTTCAGAATCGATGCCATGCCTTTTGGCGGGACGAAAGACTCGGGTATAGGCAGAGAAGGAGTGAAATTCGCTATAGACACCCTCACAGAAAAGAAA
Organism: Salimicrobium jeotgali; assembly: GCF_001685435.2. Classification (NCBI taxonomy): domain Bacteria; kingdom Bacillati; phylum Bacillota; class Bacilli; order Caryophanales; family Bacillaceae; genus Salimicrobium; species Salimicrobium jeotgali. Next base: position 1,578,005 of record NZ_CP011361.2, on the reverse strand, counting down.
GTTGTAAGTTTTAAACTGAGCAGCCCTTTCTGAATTTAGTTACAAAACCGCCCGGACCGAGGGCGGTTTTTTTGTAACTTCAAGGGAAAAGATCTGCTCGAGAAGCGCAGGGAAAAATACTGCGTCCGTTACTAAGGATCTCCAGCGGCTTTCGCTTTTGGGTGACCTATTCTATAATGTACACAGGTGCAGGGAAGGGGGAGAGAGATATGAAAACATTCAAGCTTGTATCACTTGATATAATCGAAGAACAGGAGGAGGATATAACCCTCCGATCCATAGAATTGAAAGACGGACTCATTATCAACAGGGAAGATGATCACGGACGCTGGCTGATAGAGGCATTTCTCGATAAGGACCATGAAAATTATTTTCGCGCTTTCGTAGAAAATAATGAAAAAGTGATGATTCAGGTGATAATCACGAAAAGAAGTAATTCTCCCGCCACGTTCCTTGTTTATCCGCTCGAAGTCAACGATTTTGAAAAAGCGATAAACGTACTTTTTATGGGAACCATAGTGGATAAAAAACAGGAGCAGGTGGAGAAACTTCTTCAGGTGATACTCGAAGAAGGATACCAGGGAGAGAAGCTGCTCGAAGAGTTTAAGCGTCGGACTTCTTCCACTTCCGAGTAACGTCTATACAACGCTTTTGATTTTCTATATAATGAAGGGAATTGATGTGAGTAAGGAGTTAAACGGATGGCTATAGCTAAGAGGAAATTCGACTGGGTACGGACACTTTCACCTTTTCAGGTGATTGCAATATTTTATTTATTTGCAGTTACGGTAGCGACCCTTCTTCTGTCGTTACCCATCGCTTATGCGCCGGGCGTGGATATAGCGTTCATTGATACGCTGTTCATCGCAGTAAGTGCCGTAAGCGTGACAGGTCTTGCGACTGTATCGATACCGGAGACCTTCAGTACAGTAGGTTATTTTATGATCGCACTGATGCTGCAACTGGGTGGAATAGGTATCATGACTTTCGGCACGATCATCTGGATACTGCTGCGTAAGAAAATCGGTCTGAGGGAACGGAGACTTATAATGACGGACCAGAATCAGTCGGACTTCTCGGGGATCGTCCGCCTTGTTCTTCAGATCGTTTTTATCGTTCTCTTAATCGAGTTTATAGGCTTCCTCATCCTCGGTACATATTATCTCCAGTACTTTGAACCCGGAGAAGCTTATTTACAGGGATTTTTTGGCGCTGTGAGTGCGATGACCAACGGCGGGTTTGATATAACGGGAGCTTCCCTAATTCCTTTTCGGGACGACTACTTTGTTCAATTTATCAATATGATGCTGATCATCGCAGGCGCAATCGGTTTTCCGGTACTGATTGAATTGAAACAATATCTATTCGAGAGCGGGGAACGGACCAGATTCTCCCTGTTCACGAAACTGACGACAATCACTTTTTTTGCTCTTATTTTACTGGGAGCTGTAATGATTGTAGTACTTGAATTCAATCACTTCTTAAGTGGCCGATCCTGGCACGAAATTCTGTTTTATGCACTGTTCCAGTCGGTAACCAGCAGAAGTGGCGGACTCACCACGATGGATATAAGCCAATTTACGGAACAGACGCATCTGTTCATGTCCTCCCTCATGTTCGTCGGAGCTTCTCCAAGCAGTTTCGGCGGCGGGATCCGGACAACCACCTTTGCTCTTGTCGTCATTTACATTTTAACGTTCGCAAGAGGGAAACAGAGTATACGTATCTTCAGAAGAGAAGTGTATACGGAGGATTTGAACCGGGCTGTGGTCGTCACTATTATGGCCGTTCTTACCGTATTCATCTCTGTGCTCGTAATCTCCGTGGTAGAGCCATTCTCTCTCTCCGAGATACTGTTTGAAGTATGTTCTGCGTTCGGAACAGTGGGGCTGTCGCTAGGAATTACTCCGGAATTGACTTCCTTTACGAAATTATTACTGATCGGATTAATGTTCATTGGAAGGATAGGGATACTGACATTCCTGTTTTCCTTTAATGAAAAAAGGAAAACAGGGAATTATCATTATCCGAAAGAGAGAGTTATTATCGGATAAGGGCTGTTACTGATTTTAAAACAGGCTGTATCATCCCACACAGAAATGAAAAAGCGGGAGACCGGACAATTCGGTTTCCCGCTTTTTTGTGGTAAGTGACGAACGGGAGAAGATGATGCCTGCAATAGAAAGGTTCTGTGCGTGAGATTCAGAGCGGTCGAAAAATAAGACTAGAGAGTTAATAAAACGGGTACTGTGCATAATATAAATAGAGAGAAGGTGACGGCATGAAGAAAGTATCAATCATTGGAGCCGGCCCTGGAGGTCTTGCATCTGCAATGATTCTGGCAGCCGAAGGAAATGATGTTCACATATACGAAAAGCACAACAGGGTCGGTGGCAGGAACGGGTCATGGCAGCTGGACGGTTACACGTTCGATATAGGCCCGACGTTTCTCAGTATGCCTCATCTCGTGGAGGAATTATTTCAGAAATCGGGGCGGAATATGGAAGATTACATGGATATGAGACAGCTCACTCCCATGTACGAGCTATTGTTCAACGGTACCCGGGTGCCGATGTATCATCAGCAGGATAAGATGCTTCAGTCGATCACAGAGCATTTCCCGGGTAATGAAAGAGGATACTTAAGATTTATGAGAGAAAATAAGAAAAAAATGGACAGACTGACTCCGATTCTTCAGCATAAACACAATCGTATGCTCGATTATCTGTCGCCCCGCGTTCTGAAAGCACTGCCGGAGCTGACGTTAGGTAAATCCGTTTACGATGTGTTATCCCGCTATTTCGATAATGAAAAACTGAAAGTGGCATTTTCGTTCCAGGCCAAATATCTGGGAATGTCCCCGTGGGAATGCCCGGGTGCTTTCTCCATTTTGTCGTATATGGAACATGAATACGGAGTGTTCCACCCGATTGGAGGAGTGAATCGACTCTCCAAAGCTATGGCTGAGGTTTTTGAAGAATGGGGGGGACGTATCCACTTCGGGGAAAAAGTTACCCGAATTGAAACGGAGAACAACAGAGCCACAGCGCTGGAACTTGAATCCGGTGAACGTGTCGAATCCGATGAAATCGTAATCAATGCTGATTTCGCCCAGGCGATGACCAAACTGGTTGATCAGGATTCATTGAAAAAATACAAAGAAGAAAATATCAAAAAGAAAAAACTCAGCTGTTCCACGTTTATGATTTATGCAGGGGTGGATAAAGTTTACGATATGCCTCATCATTCCATTCTTTTTTCTTCGGATTACAAAAAGAACGTGGAGGAATTGACGAGTACGCTGGAAGTTTCCGATGAGCCCTCCATCTATATACAGAATCCGAGTGTGACTGACAGCACTCTAGCTCCGGAAGGGCATTCCGCCCTGTACATTCTTGCCCCGGTACCGAATAACCTTTCCGGCATCGACTGGGACAGGAAAAAGGAAGAAGTGGAACAGGTGGTGCTGGATCGTATTGAGAAAGAGACAGGGTACGAAAACTTGAGAGATCACATCACTGTTAAGAAAATCATTACTCCAAAAGACTGGGAGAGGACTTTTGAAGTCTATGAAGGGGCCACATTCAGTCTTGGACACCAGCTCTCACAAATGATGTATTTCAGACCCCATAACCGCTTCGAGGAACTTGATAATACCTGGCTCGTAGGGGGAGGGACCCATCCCGGAAGCGGTCTGCCGACTATTTTGGAATCCGCAAAAATAACGAGCGATTGGATTGGTAAATCATGAAAAAAACGACAATAATCGGTTCAGGCATCGGAGGACTGATGACCGCTTTGTATTTATCGCGGGATAAGCAGAGGAAAGTGACAGTGTTAGAAAAAGCAGGGGAACCGGGAGGCAGGATGGTCTTTGAAAAGCACGGAGAAAGCCGGATTGATCAGGGGCCGACGATTGTACTTCTTCCTGAAATGCTGCTTGACCTGATGAAGGAAGGCGGTATCGAGAAAGAACGGATACCTCTTATGCCGATGGAGCCGATGTATCAGGTGACTTTTCCGGATGGGACAAAATTCCGTAAATTTCAGAATAAAGAGAAGCAGCTGAGAGAGTTTTCCGAAGTTTTCCCGGAGGAAAAGGAAGGTTATCTGAAGTTCCTGAAAGAGATGGAGCCCTGGTTTGAAAAAGGAAAGGCGCAAATACTCGGACAGACGTTTCAGAACAGAAAAAAATTTCTTCATCCCGATATTTTGAAATTATTGTGGGAAATGAAAGCACATAAATCGATCCGGTCTTTTATGAGCAGATATTTTGTTTCGGAACGTCTTCTCGATATTTACAGTCTCCAGTCTCTCTATATAGGCGGCAACCCTTCCAGGTCTCCTTCTATTTACTCGTTCATTTCTCTCAGTGAACACGTGGAAGGGATATGGTACGTAAAAGGTGGATACGCTACGGTAATAGATATCCTCACCGAAGAGCTCAAGGTCCGGGGCGTGGATATTGTTACAAACTGTGAGGTGCAGGCTGTTCTTCTCAACGGGCGGAAGGCGACCGGAGTCCGATGCGCGGATGGCCGGGAAGAGGCTGCGGACGAAGTCATCTACAATGGAGATTTTCCATCGATGGACGCCCTTATGCCAAAAAGTTACCAGCTGAACAAGTCTTACACTCCTTCCTCAGGTTGTGTGCTGCTTTATATTGGTACAGATAAAATATATGAAGAGCAGCCGGTCCACCAATTTTTTATGACGAATAATTTCAGTGCGCACATGAAAGAAGTATTTGAAGAGAAAAAAGTTCCTGCCAACCCGTCTATATATGCGTTTCATCCATCCGTTGTCGACGACACCCTCGCTCCTCCGGGTAAAGGGGTGCTGTACGTTCTCATCCCGGTCCCGGCCGATGCATCCATTGATTACGGGAAAGAGGAAAGTCTGGTAGAATACGCTATAGATACTCTCGAAGAAGAAGCCTTCCCCGGACTTCGTGATCATATGGAATGGTTCCGGATGAGAACCCCTAAAGAAGCGGAACTTTCCGGTCTCTATAAAGGCGGTAGTTTTGGTATTGGACCTACTCTCGGACAGTCCGGCGTATTTCGACCGCAGTTCCGTCCTTACCCGATCGATGGATTATACGCGGTAGGAGCTTCCATCCATCCCGGAGGCGGAGTACCGATAGTTATGCAGGGAGCGAAGCTGCTTGCGGGAGAACTAATGGGAGAGGTTATTTATAATTGAGGTGAATGTCGTGGAAATTGAACAGGCATATGCGAAATGTCATACTGTCATTAAAAATCATTCAAAAACTTTCGCTAAAGCTTTCTCCTACTTGCCGCGGGATCGTAAACGCGCGGTGTGGGCCGTTTACGGTTTCTGCCGTCACGTGGATGATGTCGTGGATGAAGGGGAAAACCCGGTACGGGAGCTGGCTGAAGTAAAGGAGGAGTTGATAAGATTCGAGAGACGGGGAGAGGTGCCACAACGTCATTTCTGGATAGCTCTCGATGATGTCAGAAGGAAATTCGATCTGGATCTTGCTCCTTTTCACGATATGATCAGGGGGCAGGAAACGGATCTTGAGGATGTTGAAATGATTACGATGGATGAACTGCTGACCTACAGCTATAATGTGGCGAGTACCGTAGGATTGATGCTTCTTCCTATCCTGGCACCCGGAAAGTGTGAAGTATTGAAACAGGATGCCATCTATTTAGGGTACGCTATGCAGCTGACGAACATACTGCGTGACGTAGGAGAAGACCTGGCGCGGGAAAGAATTTATATACCGAGAGAGCACTATGAGGCTTTCGGCTATACAAGGGAAGAATTGATCAGTAAGACAAAGTCTGCGGAATTCATTATGGCATGGGAATCACTTGCCGAAAAAGCAGAGAGCTACTATGAAAAGGCTATGACTTCTCTTAACGAATACCCTGTAACTTCTAGGCTCCCGGTGAAAGGGGCCGCGCTATTATATATGAATATTCTTAAAGCTGTAAGACAGGAGAATTACGACGTGTTCAATAAGAGAGTATATATAAGTGACGAGCAAAAGAAAAAGATCATTGCCAGGCTGCAATGATCTTTTTTTAATCGTTATTCAGTTCACTATTTTATTTAAAAGATAGTTCGCTACATTTTGTCCGCTGAGAGTTACGATCGGTGAACCTCCTCCCGGATGTGTGCTGCCGCCGGCAAAATACAGATTATCAAATCGGTCGGATTTGTTCCGTGGCCGGAGGAAAGCCTGTTTTCGGTTATTGACACTCGGGCCATAAAGAGCGCCCTGGAAACTGGAGAATTCTTTTTCAATATCAAAAGATGTCCAGATCTGTTCGAATAGAATCTTCTCGGATAGGTGAATTCCGCTATTTTCCAGTTTATTATATATCACCTGTTTATATTCTTCTTTGTCTGCAGATTTGCCTGGAGGAGCATTTACCATAATAAAGCAATTGTCCCCGCCCGGGGATATCGAAGGATCGGATTTGCGGGATGTTGCTATATAAATCGTCGGGTCTTCGGGATATTTACCGGAGCGGAGTTCGCTGAATTCCTTCTTATAGTCTGCCGAAAAGAATAGGTGATGGTGGTGCAGCGGAAGTGTACCGTCGATTCCGGCAAGAATAACAAAGGCAGAGATCGAAGGGTCGTATTCAGGCTGCTCTTCTTCAAGCAGAGAAGGAAGTGTATGCGCAAGATCTCCGTTGATTATAATGTTGTCAGCTTTTACCTTTTCTCCGTCCTCCAGCACTACGCCTTCAATTCTTTTCCCTTTTTTCAGCAAAGAAACGACTTCACGGTTTTTGTGAAGCGAGGCACCACAATTCTCGGCTGCCTGGACCATAGTTTCGGCAATTTTGGTATTGCCACCCCGGACGTAATACACTCCCTCCATAAGTTCCAGATAAGCGATCATCGCAAACGTTGCCGGGGCGCGATAAGGATCCGACCCGACGTAAGTGGCGTACCTGTTCAGAGCGTCAAGTACATGAGGGGAGGAGAAATATCGGCGGTAAAAGCTGCTCATACTTTGCATCGGCCGTACCTGCATCGTACTTGTGAGAAGCGATGCGGAGAAATAATCGTTTTTACCGGTGAAGACGCGTGTGAGAAAAGAAGAATAAGAGGTGTCGAAAAGTTTCGAAATGGCCTCGGAGAACCGGTCGTAACGCCTGGCTCCTTTCTCATCTATCCTGTTGAGCTGTCTGATCATTACGTCACGGTCGGAAGAAAGGTCAAAAACGGTACCATCAGGGAACTGGTTCCGTGTATGAGTGGAAAGTTTCTGATAGCTTAACGATCCTCCCATACCTCCTTTTCTTAACACATTTTCGAATACGTAGGGCATGGTGATAGTGTTGGGGCCGAAGTCGAAATGGAATCCTTCCATATCGACACTTTTCATTTTTCCTCCGAAATGGGAACTTTTTTCATAAAGAACAGTTTCCACTCCTTCAGAGGCGAGGGTTACAGCTGCGGATAATCCCGCAAGACCTCCGCCCACAATAATCGTTTTCATGAATACGTACGCCCCTTCCATTCATATTGTTTCTTCTGACGATCGACTTTTATGGAGGAAAAGAGAACAAGAATCACTGAAATAGCGGACACAGGGAGGAGCAAAGAAATCCACCACGGATGACCTGTACGGACATCAACGAACATTTTAACAGCAACGAGCAGAAGACAGACACCCCACCAGCTTCCTACTGTAATTAAAGCAGCTGCAAAAGGGAAGAGGAAGAGCCCTGTATAAAGCAGTACAAGCAGAAGAGCCAGTGGTAAAGAGCGGCCGAGACCGGGGAAAATGTTCTTCTGGAACCCCTTCCAGACATCCGCGTTTCTTTCATACATCCGGCAGGATACGTCTGACGTTACATTAGCGAGTATGGTACGTTTTTTGTTTTCCTTCATCTTTTTCGCGAGATGTACGTCTTCCACCAGGGAATCGAATACCTCCGTGTGCCCTCCTATCTCTTCATAAGCTTCTATTTCGATAAACAGACATCCTCCAAAAGCTGCAGTGAACATAGGGATTTCTGTCTTGTTAGCCATGAAGAGAGGAAGGTGCATGTGAATGACAAAATGCTGCATCGGTACAAGGAGCCGTCCGAGCAGACTCCGGTCTGTAAAGGAAGGGAAGCCTGAAATAAAAGAGGCCTGTTTCTGTCCGGTGAGAGCGAGCAGTTTTGTGACGATATCGGGCGAGACCCGGACATCTGCGTCGAGAAAAAGCATATACTCTCCCCGGGCCAGACGGGAAAGCTGGTGACAGGCAAATACTTTACCGGTCCATCCTTTTTTGAGAGGTTCCCCTTTGAAAAGCCGGAACCGCGGATCATCAGCGGTTGCTTCCGAAAGAAGGGCGAAAGTCCGGTCCTCCGAATGATCGTCCAACAGAAGAATTTCCAGATCGGGATAGGTGATTTTTTTCAATGATTCTACGAGTGGGCCTGCGTTAAACTCTTCATTTCTAAGGGGGATGAGAATTGAAACCGGAGCGATCCGGCGCAGATTATTCGATTTTAAACCCGGCATGAACATAGAATTGAATATAGTCCAAAGAAAAAGCACCCCTGCTAATATCAAAAAAATAGTAACCATTACTCTCCCTCCTCCAGGTACCTGTACAAATTCACGTTTTGCTTCCGATACCGCGCCCTTCTCCGCATGGACTCATGAAGGAGAAAGAATATCAAAGAAGTTCTTTGAACGAATCGGAATCTTCCTGCATCACCTTTTGCTTCAGTGCATCGAGCTGTTGCTCCATAATTTTTTCCCAGTCAGTGATAGAAACGTTCCCTTTTCGTGCGGGACCGATTTGAATGTAAGCTTCCGGTTTCCTGTTATGACCGAATGAATAATAAATAACGACCGGAGTCACCGGTTCCGAAAGACATCTTCTAATAATGAAACCTGCCCCTTTCCGGAAGCGGAGAGGACGGATTTCCTGATGTTTCTCCCCGCCCTGGGGGAACAGAAAGACTCCTTTTTTCTCTTTTAACAGCTTTTCGGTGTAAAGGAGTGCCTGTCTGGTATGAGAGAGAGAGTTATGATCTACTGAGAAGCCACCGACCCGGGAAAACACCGGGAAGCGCTCCATTCCCTCCTCATCAATCATAATATGACTGTCTGTCCGCAACACTTTATCATTGAGTAAATGGAGAATCAGCCCATCCCACCAGCTGGAGTGGTTGATCAGAAACAACCCGTAGGAAGGAGAAGTCCCGGAGTCTTTGGCAATATAAACATTATGGAATTGACGACGGATGAGTGTGCGGCTCACTCTTCGGAAGCCGCTTTCAATCCATCTGTTTTTATTCGGGTATTTCATGACGAGCCTTCTTTCTTTTGAACAAAGTATACCAGAAAGCCCCCAGAACAAGAACGAGTATCGGAGCTAACAAAAGACCTCCCGCGAAGGCAGTTACGCTGAACATAGCGATCATGCCGAGGAAAACCAGACTCATACGCGTCTGCCAGACGGAAACAGGATGATGGGAAAAGAGACCGAGAACCGACTGGAAAAGAAAAGCGAGGATAAACCAGCCTAAAAAGTTCTGAGAAGGTATGTCATAGTACAAACCGCCTTCTCCCCAGATCCAGTATTCCTTGACCTGAAAAGCTACAGGATCAAGAATAAGGTCCATTGTTACCGCAACAAGCGCTCCGACTGTTGCAAGAAGGAAACGGGAATGGCGGACTATCCCCCGGGCGATAACGTCGGCGCATCCCATTACAAGTAACCACGCAAAGCCTATAGTTATGGGGGTGTCGAGAATTTTGATGCCGAAACGTGCCGTATATTCATAACTGCCGAACAGAAAGCCGCTCTGCACGCCGAATTGTTCTACAGAAATACTCACTGTGAAAACAAGTGCACTGTAAAACAGACCTGCTTTTTTCTTATAAATATGTATAAAATAGGTTACGGCGACTACACCGGCTGCGATCAGGAAAACGCTGTTTGCCCACTCCAGCCAGGGAGGGACAAGATCTAGCGGCACCAGAATAAAACCCACTATAAACCAGCCGGTGAAAAAATAAAATATCCTGTCTCCCATGGTCCACCTCTTTCATTTGAAATCAAAAACGGTTAGAATAGATGTAGTTTAAGGTTTACCTGTCTACTATAACATGAAATATACATACACTAGGAGGTGAAGGTCTCCATGGAAATCACAATGTTTTTGATCCTTTTATTTGTCCTTATCGCACTCATCGGATTTATTGTTCTTGATAACGGCTGAAAATGCATAAGAGGGAAGCTGCCATTACCGGCAGCTTCCCTCTTTCATTTCTTTTGATTATTCCGTTCTCTCTGCTTCTCCAAAGGGGAAAATTACAAGTTCGGTCCGTCCGATGATTTCTTCTTCCTCAATCATACCCAGTCCATTTCGGCTATCCTTACTGACAGCTCTATTGTCGCCCATGACAAAGTATTTTCCGTCCGGCACCTTTATCGGCCCATAATCCCTTGTCGCCTGAATAGAGCTTTGGTCCAGATAGTTCTGCTTCTGTTTCTCTCCATTAACGAACAATTCATGATTTTTCACTTCCACTGTATCTCCGGGTTCACCGATGACACGTTTCACATAACTCTTCTCAGGGCGCTCGATAATGACTATGTCGTTGAACTCGGGCTCATCCAGATGATATACCACTTTATTGAACACTACCCGCTCCCCGTTTTCAAGGGTAGGGTCCATGCTGGCCCCTTCCACAATAGAGGTGGCGAAGAGGAAATTACGAATGATAAAAGCCAAAACTACAGCGACCAGAATCGCTTTACCCCATTCCAGCCATTCATTTTTTTGTTTTGCAGCCAATTAGAATCTTCCTTCCTGTAATTACAAATACTACTCCTATTATAGCATAGAAGGAGTATCCGAACCTATAGATGATGCTCTACATAGTCGCGGAGTCTTTCAAGCCCTTTTTCGAGAGTCGGAAGGTCATAAGCGTAAGAGAGGCGCATGTAACCTTCGCCCCCCTCGGAAAAGGCGCTGCCTGGCACTAAAGCTATCCCGGATTTCTCGACTAAACCTACAGCGGTCTCGAAAGTGCTTTTGGCGGAAGGAAACTGGATAAAGACGTAAAATGCCCCGTCCGGCTCTACGAAGGAGAGGCCGATGTCTTTTAATTTCTCCAGAACGAAAGCTCTCCGTTTTTCGTAAGTGGCTCTCATCCGTTCTATTTCAGTCTGATTGTTCTTCAGCGCTTCCAGAGCGGCGTGTTGACTCACAGAAGAGGCGCAGGAAACATTATACTGATGGACTTTCAACATATGCTGCCGCATCCAGTCCGGTGCAAGAACATACCCGATTCTGAAGCCGGTCATAGAAAAGGATTTACTCACCCCGTTTATGACTACCACCTTATCCTTCAAACCCAGGAATGACGCAAGGGAGGTGTGAGGATTCTTATAAACCAGCTCACTGTAGATTTCGTCCGCTATGACAAACATTTCTTTGTTTTGCATAAATCGGGCAATTTCCTCGAGCTGTCCGAAAGAAGGGGAGACCCCGGTCGGGTTCGACGGGTAAGGCATGATGACCGCTTTCGTTCGGTCCGTGATGTGAGATTCTATCGCATCTTTCGTCAATACAAAATCATACGGAGCAATATCCACATGGACAGGGCTGGCCCCGGCCATTTTTATGAGAGGCTCGTATCCGGGATATACCGGGGATGGAAGAAGCACTTCATCACCGGGACTCAATATAGTTCTAAGGCTGATATCTATAGCTTCGGATGCCCCTACAGTAACGATGATTTCTGAATCCGCATCGTAGTGCAACCCATATTTTTTCACATCCTCCGCTATGGCCTGTCTTAACTCCGGAATTCCGGCGTTCATGGTATATGCAGTTTTATTTTCTTCAATAGAAGTGATCGCGGCACTTTTTACACGCTCCGGCGTTTGGAAATCAGGCTGTCCAATAGTAAGGGAGACGACGTCCTCATAGTCTCCGACCATGTTAAAAAACTGTCGGATCCCCGAGATTTGAAGTTGTTTTACTTGTGCATTCAATAAGTGTTCCACTTTATAACCACCTTTTGTTTCACATTGATAAACGATAGTCGCCCGATATTTGCGACGATACAAAGAATACAGATGCTGTTTCATACATAAACTTACCCACTGATAGTACCATAAATCATTTTCCTTTCCGAAGGGTAGAAGGGAAAAGGTTACATTGCTTTGATAAAAATAGAAAAGACGCTAAATTACAGCGTCTTTACCTCGGAACAAATATTCAAGAAAGGTTTACGTCGATTAACGTCGGACCCGCTGATTCCAGGGGACCACGCTCTGATTGCCGAGCATACTTCCGTAAGAGGATACAGGTGAAGGTTTTTTGAGTTGTTTACCTAAATATTGCTGAAGAGTACGCCTGGATTTAGAAAGAGAAGTTCTTGCTTTGGGGTTCCGGAAGCTGGTATCGACTCTCCCTAAATGTTTTAATTCCTGAAAATCTTTCTTCTGAGCAGGAATGTGAAAATAATACCCGGAGACTTCTATCAGTAAGGTGGAATGCTGTTTGCTCAATCTGGGACGGTCGGAATAATGCAGGCCGATTCTTTTGGCTTTGCCTTCTTTGAGAAGCTTGGCAACCACTTCTTTTTTCAATTCGTACAGCTGTCTCGGATCAGGGGCGGTCTTGGCATGGCGGTTGACCACATATAAAGATTCCGCAATTTCCCGCGGGGAAAACGGCTTTTCGTTCATAATTTTCTCCTTTCTACCCGTGCTTCTTCTATTGTATAGGGGGGACGCATATAATGCAAAGTAATTATGAAGCGCCCTTGATCTTCTTCAGATCGCTCATAATCGTCTCCATAGCCTCGCTGTTCGTTCCTTCATAGTTTTTGATGACTTTACCGTCGGGTGTTACGAGAAAGAATCCGGTGGCATGGGCATACTGATCGGAGTTCTCAAGTTTTTGAACCGGAGACTGGAATGATTTAATAGAAAGTTCCTTGATTTCTTCGAAAGGATAACCGGTGTAGAAACTCCAGTTCCCGTAATCGGGGTTGTATTTATCCGCGAACTGTTTCAGTGTTTTTACATCATCTGTAGACGGGTCTATAGAAAAGGAAGCCAGTCTGATATCCAGCCCTTCTTTTTCAATCTGGTTTTGCAGGCGAGACATATTGCTCGTCATAGGGGGGCACACGGTGGTACAGCTCGTAAAAATCATGTTGGCTACCCAATAGTCGCCTTTCATTTCTTCTTTAACATCCACTTGTTCTCCGTGCTGATTTTTAGCCGAAAGATCGACTATGTCACGGGACATGTTTGAATCTATTTCTGCAGTACTGCCACAGGCACTGATGAATAATAATGAGAGCAATATAAAAAGTTTTTTCATTGTTTACTCCTTTCTGACGTATACATTGTATCATGAAAGATTATACGTCCCATTCTTTTCACAAAAATGTCGAAAAACGAAAAATGAGCAGGTATTCATTTTTTTATGGCGAACTGTTTTTAATATAAGGAGCTGATAAAGTGAAGAAAGAAACAGTGATAATTACAGGTGGATCAAGCGGGATGGGTCTGGCAATGGCCACTCATTTTCTTGAAAACGGTGCAAATGTTGTCGTCACGGGAAGAAACGAAGATAAACTGAATGAAGCCCTGAGCAATGCAGAGGGACAGGAAAGAATTCTAAGGGTAGTAATGGATGTAAGAGAACCGGAAGATGTGAAAAAGATGGTGGAAAAGACACACGATACATTTGGCAGGATTGACCATTTAGTAAATAATGCAGCAGGAAATTTCATCCAAAAAGCGGAAGAAATGTCTCCGAATGGATGGAAATCAGTCATCGATATAGTTCTGAACGGGACTTTTTACTGCAGCCGGGAGGTTATGAACTACTGGATCGCGAACAAAACCAAAGGGAGCATACTTAATATGGTGGCCACGTACGCCTGGAATGCGGGAGCGGGAGTAGTGCATTCGGCATCTGCAAAAGCAGGGGTCCTGACTATGACAAGAACGCTGGCCGTAGAATGGGGACGCAGGTACGGGGTGAGAGTCAACGCCATTGCCCCGGGCCCGATTGAACGGACCGGGGGAGCGGAGAAATTATTCCAGTCGGAAGATGCTTATAAGCGTACTCTTGGTTCTGTACCTCTTGGACGGGTCGGAACTCCAGAGGAAATTGCGAAATTGGCAGGGTTTATCTTATCGGAGGATGCTTCCTATATGAACGGAGAAGTGGTAACTCTTGATGGCGGACAATGGTTGAACCAGTTTCCTTTTTAAAAAGGAAGAAGGCTCGGGAGGAAAACCTCTCAAGCCTTCTTATTTTTGAAGATTTTTTTTCGTATCGACGTAAAGAAATGCCCGATTTCGAAAATCGTTTAAATTATATAAAAGAATACAGTGACAAAATGAAGGATAGCCCCTGCAAGTACGAAAAGATGCCATATCATATGGTGATGAGTGAAACCTCTCCATACGTAGAACAGAGCCCCCACCGTATATGCGAGTCCGCCCGCGACGAGAAAGATGACGCCGCCCGGGGCCAGGGAAGCTGTCAGGGCGTCCCACGCGATAACAATCATCCACCCCATAAGTACATAAATCAGTGTGGAGAGCACTACGAATTTCTTAACGAAAAATATTTTGAATACGACACCCACTACAGCAGCTCCCCAGACGATGCCGAAAAGGGTCCAACCGAGCTTACCGCCAAGTGCTATAAGAAGGATGGGGGTGTACGTTCCTGCTATGAAAAGGTAAATGGAAGCATGGTCGAAAATTTCGAACAGATCTTTGATTTTCCCCTGAGGGAAGCTGTGTACGAGAGTGGAAGACAGGAACAGGAGAAGCATTGTAGCTCCATAAACAGCAGAGGACGTAATCGTCCATACGTTACCGTCGAAACTTGAGAAAGTTACGAGAAGGACGAGCATGGCTATACTTAAAACAGCTCCTATGCCGTGCGTAATGGCATTGGCCAATTCTTCTTTTTTTGAAAAAATATGTGTTTCCAATTGATCATCTCCAGGCAGAATCTATTGAGTTTATTATAAGCCAACGTGCAGAGAAAAGAAAATAAGGTTTACTATCCGGTTATATAAAGATAAATAACACGGGATATTGCAGCCGGTCGTTTTTGAAGCGGGATTATGGTATCATAAAAGAGGTGCTCCTGTAATGTGAAAAGAATGAGGAGTGAAGATAATGTTGCAATTGGAAAGTGAAAAGAACGAAACGTTACTGGTGAAAGATCTTATGATTTCTTCCGAAAAAGTAGCACACGTCCAGTCCGGCAACCCGCTCGAACACGCCTTGCTTGTTCTTATTAAAACAGGCTATTCATCGGTGCCGGTTCTGAATTCCCGGTTTCAGTTCGAAGGAATTATCAGTAAAACGAAAATACTGGAAGAATCGCTCGGACTTGAACAGTTTGAAATGAACAGGCTGGGGGATATAAGCGTACGGGAGGTCATGGATCCGGACGTCCCATGCCTGAAGAAAAACCATACGTTTATCGACGCACTTCATAAATTGATCGACCATCCGTTTATATGTGTTATCGGGGATAATGATGAGTTTGACGGAATTGTAACCAGAAGAGAAATACTGAAGAACGTCAGTAAAAGTTATCACGAATCCAAGAATAAGTGAGGAACCCCCTCGCTTATTCTTGTCACGGCACAAGTGCTTTGGTAAAGTAGATGAGAAAAGAGATACATAAGGAGGTAACGACATGAATCAAATGGATGCAAATGAAATTATCAGTTTCATATCTAACAGTGAGAAATCCACGCCGGTGAAAGTATACGTAAAAGGTGAAAATCTCTCGAACATTGATTTCGGTAAAGAAGTGCGGGACTTTGTTTCCGGTACTTCCGGAGTCCTTTTCGGTGAATGGGACGCGGTTAAAGCCGTTCTCGATGCTAATGAAAAAGACATCGAAGACTACGAAGTGGAAAATGACCGTCGTCATTCTGCTATCCCTCTCATGGACCTGAAAGACGTCAACGCACGAATTGAACCGGGCGCCATTATCCGTGACCAGGTGGAAATCGGAGACGGAGCCGTTATTATGTATGGATCTTCCATCAATATCGGATCGGTGATCGGTGAAGGTACAATGATCGATATGAACGTAGTACTGGGTGGTCGCGCCACTGTAGGAAAGAATTGTCATATTGGTGCCGGGGCAGTACTCGCAGGCGTCATCGAACCGCCATCTGCTAAACCTGTAGTCGTGGAAGATGGTGTAGTAGTCGGTGCGAACGCTGTTATCCTTGAAGGCGTGACCGTAGGAGAAGGTGCTGTGGTTGCTGCAGGCGCTATAGTAACGGAAGATGTAGAACCGAATACCCTCGTGGCAGGGTCTCCGGCACGCAAACTGAAAGACATTGATGACCAGACGAAAGCGAAGACTGAAATCAAACAGGAACTTCGTAAACTGAAGTAATCTTAAATCATGAAGCTGTCCTTTCTGAAGGGCAGCTTTTCTGGTAAGGAGGCGAAAAAATGGATTACGTTAAAACGAGAAGAGCTCTTCATAAAATACCGGAACTCGGATTCGAAGAAGTGAAGACACAGCAGTTGCTTCTGGATATGATCGATACGATGCCCGGAGACAATCTCACAGTAGAGACGTGGAGGACAGGGATATTCGTGTTCGTACGGGGGACATCCCCGACAAAAACGATCGGGTACCGGACAGATATCGACGGTCTTCCTCTGGAAGAAAACACGGGATATTCTTTTTCTTCCGAACACCCCGGAAGAATGCACGCGTGCGGTCACGACTTCCACATGACAATCGCACTTGGGGCTCTTGAATACATGGCTGCTGAACCCCCGCGGAATAACGTTCTGTTTATATTCCAGCCTGCGGAGGAAGGGCCCGGGGGAGCAGAACCCATGTTAAGATCCGAGCCGATGAAGAAGTGGAAACCGGATACCATTTTTGCTCTTCATGTTGCACCCGAACTTCCTGTGCGCACTATTTCAACCAGACCGGGCCTCCTGTTTGCGAACACGAGTGAGCTTTACATTGATTTCAAAGGTGTGGGGGGGCACGCGGCTTATCCGCACAAAGCTTTCGATATGACAGTAGCAGCGAGTTATTTTGTGACCCAGCTTCAGCAAATAGTCGCAAGGAGGATAGACCCCCTGGACAGTGCAGTAGTTACCATCGGTAAGATACAGGCGGGAAGGGTGCAGAATATTATTGCTGAAACATCAAGGCTGGAAGGGACGATCCGTACAACGTCCGGCATTGTTATGAAAGATGTGAAAGGGGAAATAGAGAAGTTAGCCCGTGGTATGGAAATCTCCAATGACTGCAATATAACCATCGATTACGGTGCTAATTACTATCAGGTATATAATGAAGAGGAAGTGACCGAAAAATTCACTGCTCTTATGAAAGAGATGGGATATGATTGCAGGGAAGCCGACAGAGCTATGACCGGGGAAGATTTCGGTTACATGCTGAAGGAAATACCGGGGTTCATGTTCTGGCTCGGGGTGGATTCACAAGCAGGTCTGCACCAGTCCTCTCTAAAACCCAAAGAAGAAGCATTGGAGTATGGAGTATCCATAGTCAAAGATACTTTATATCATCTTTAGAAGTTCATTTATTCAGAAGCATCCGTACAAAGTTAAACAGAGAGAACGGGGACCGGTCGACAGCCTCCGGTTCCCGTTCTCTCTGTTATTTATATGATAAGATAAGCGATTTACTCTTCCCCTGCATAACTTTCCAATTATATGATAAAGCAGAATCCCCCGAGATACTCTCCGGAAAATCTTAACAAACTGTTCAGCTTCTTGACTAATTAATTGTAGCTGTACTCTTCCTTTTTGGCTTCTGACCTGTCTTTGAAAATATTGACCTGATGAGGGAACGGAATTTCAATGCCTGCTGCATCGAATGATTCTTTTATAGCTTTAAGCAAATCACGTTCTGCTCCCCACTGCTCCATATTTTCAGTATGGCCTAACAGGCGGAGAACTACTTCTGAATTGCCGATGCTCTGGACCCCTAATACGTCAGGGCCTTCTTTAAAACGAGCATCATCCCTGAACCGGTCAGCTACTCCCTGCAAAATGTGCAAAGCTTCATCAATATTGTCGTAATAGGAAATCTGAATGTCCACAAGAGCGCGCATATTGCCTCTTGAATGGTTGCTTACACCCTCGATCAGCCGGTTCGGAATAAAATGAAGTGTACCATCAAAACCGCGTACTTTGGTTGTGCGTATCCCAATTTCTTCCACGATTCCGTCATAACCGCCTACTGTAACATAATCATCCACTTCAGCCTGCCGCTCCAGCAGAAGGAAGAAGCCTGTCATTACGTCAGCTACAAGGTTCTGCGCTCCGAACGCCACGGCGAGACCGATAATTCCCGCACCTGCCAGGAGCGGCCCGATATTTATATTTACTGCACCGAGTAACATGACGACCAATATGAAAAGAAGAGTGTAGGAAAATATGTTAACACTGAGTTTTTCCAGGGTCTTCATACGCCCCGGGGCCAGTTTTCTTTTCTTTCCCATCGTTTCCATCGTTTTGGCAATGGCTTTTGATCCCAATGGATTAATAATGGAGAAAGCGACAAGTAAAATTACAATTTCAATTAAAACCGGTAAGACCGTACTTATTATACCGGCAAGATCAAATTCAATTCCGAATATTTCCATACTGTTCCCTCCTCTTTATAAAAAAATAATAAGAAAAATAGTGTAAGAAATCAACCTGAACTTATTATCCGTATATTTTTCAATAAATTTAAAAAAATCTGTCAAAATGCTGGCAAATTATTTCGAAAACCGATATATTAAGATTACTGGAAACGGGGTGAAATGATGGACATATTCAAAAAACTGAAACAGTATTACTGGCCTTATAAAATGTGGCTTTTAGGGTCGATCATCGCGCTAATATTCGTAACTGCTATTACTGTCGTATATCCGATTGTATTACAGATTACTATAGATGAAGTGATCCGGGGAGAAAAATACTCCTGGATACCTTATATCAGTCTGATCTTCATTGCCCTCATGGGAATTAAAGCGATAGCTACTTACATCGATCAGTATTTCGGTGACTATTTTGGCATCCGCTCTGTTTTCTCTTTGCGGGAAGCACTTTACGAAAAGCTGCAGCGTCTTTCTTTCCGTTATTACGATAACGCGAAAACGGGGGACATTATGTCGAAGCTCACCGCCGATGTGGATGGATTCCGTTTTTTCTTATCTTTCGGGTTTTCGGAGTTTGTACGCATTATACTATTGATGACGGCAAGTCTCGGAGTCATGTTTTACTACTCTATACCTCTGGCTCTTATAACTATGGCCGTTATGCCTTTTTTAGCGGTGGTCGTCTTCCGCTTCGACCGGATTGTACACCCGGCTTTCAGAAGAATAAGGAAGTCCTACGGTAATCTCAATACGCGGGTACAGGAAAATATAAGCGGCATGAATACAGTAAAATCACTGTCCCGCGAGGATTTCGAAGTTAACAGATTTTTAGACAGAAGCGGAGATTATCGCCAGACATACATTAATACTTCAAACATATGGGCCAGATATTTTCCTCTTATGGAATTCATCGGAAACGTAAGCGTCGTAGTGCTTCTCGCTTATGGGGGGTATCTCGTAATGAACGGGGAACTTCAGCTTGGAGAACTCGTCGCATTCTTTAACCTCGTGTGGCTCGTGCTCGGTCCGCTTATGAATTTCGGGTTCGTAATCAACCTGTTTTCACAGTCCAAAGCCTCCGGAGAGAGACTGCTGAGTATACTTGAGGAAGATGAAGATATTATAAATGACCCGGCTGTGGATCATGCATCAATTCGCGGCTCTGTAGTATTTGAAGACGTAACTCTGACTTACCCGGGGGAAGAGGATAAGGCTTTGCGTAACGTAACGCTCCACGCTCCGGCCGGTACAACGATCGGTCTCATCGGAGCTACGGGTTCAGGAAAAACGAGTGTTACTCAGGTCCTGACGAGATTCTATGAGCCGGAGTCAGGAAGAGTTTATGTGGATGGAAAACCTGTGAAAGATTATGATTTGCAGCATTTAAGAAGGAACGTAGGGGTCGTTCTGCAGGAATCCTTTCTGTTCTCCACAACGATTAAAGAAAACATTGCCTACGGAAATCCGCTGGCTACTGAAGAAGACATCGTCAGTGCTGCTAAAAGAGCACAGGCCCACGATTTTATTATGGAAACTCCGAAAGGGTATGACACGCTACTCGGCGAGAGAGGTATGGGGCTGTCTGGAGGACAGAAACAACGGATTGCCATAGCTCGGGCCATACTTATCGATCCTGCCGTATTGATTCTGGATGATGCCACTTCTGCTGTGGATATGGAAACGGAATTCAAAATTCAGAAGGCTTTAAGGGAAGTAATGAAAGGGAGGACGACATTTATTATTGCTCATCGGATTTCCTCTATTAAGCATGCTGACGAAATTCTGTTGCTCGACAGGGGCAGAGTAGTGGAAAGAGGGGGACATGAAGACCTGCTTGTAAACAACGGAACATACCGGAGAATCTATGATATCCAGTATAAAGACAGGGATAAAATATTTAAAGCTCATCGGCAGTAAGAAAGGAGGGGTCAAATGGCACGTAATAAAAAACACCTGGAAAGATTTCAGTACACCCAGGACCAGGCTATAGAGAAACCGTTTAATTGGAAACAACTGCTGCGTCTTCTGAAGTACTTGCGTCCTTATACGAAAAAACTGCTGCCTATAGCAATTACGGCTATGCTCGTCTCCACGTTAGTCCGGATGTTCGTACCTGTTCTTATCGGTAGTGTAGCCATTGACAGCGCTATAGCGGATAAGGATGTCCCTTTTTTGACATGGCTCGTTATCGGTATTTCTCTTATGTATCTGATCAGTTATGCCGGGAATAATCTTCGTATAAAATACGTGAATATACTGGGACAAAACGTCATCTATGATTTGAGGAGACACTTATTCACTCACGTGCAGCGGCTTTCTCATCGATTCTTCGACACAAAATCGGCCGGGTCGATTCTTGTCAGGATTATGAATGATATTAATTCGCTGCAGGAGTTGTTTACGAACGGTATCATAAACGTACTGATGGATATCGTTCTGCTTACAGGCATTGTGGTGCTTTTATTCGCGTTGAGTCCTAAACTTGCTATAGCAATTCTCATTGTGCTTCCGCTCATGTTTTATATTTCCACGAAACTGAGAAGGAACATACGCAGGTCCTGGCAGACGGTCAGAATCGAACAGTCCAAGCTGAACTCGCATTTAAATGAAAGTCTGCAGGGAATGAGGATAACGCAGGCGTTTGCTCAGGAAGATGAAAATGCCGAATACTTTGAAGGGATAAATACAAGTAACTTCAATGCCTGGAAAGAAGCTTCGAGGAAGAGTGCCATGTTCCGTCCATTCGTTGAAATGAGTAATGCCATCGGAACGGTTATACTGCTCGCATACGGTGCTTACTTAATTCTCGAGGGGGATGTCACGGTAGGTACGTTTGTAACCTTCTCTATCTATCTCGGTATGTTCTGGGAACCTATATCAAGACTCGGTCAGATGTACAATCAGTTGCTGATGGCAATGGCAGCGTCAGAGAGGATATTCGAGTTCCTGGATGAACAGCCGAACGTAAAAGAAAAGGAAGATGCGATCGAGTTGAAAAGCATGAATGGTCACATAGAGTTTGACCGCGTAAAATTCGCCTATGATGCCGAGAGGATAGCCATTCCTGACTTATCTCTTGAGATAAAACAGGGTGAGACGGTTGCTCTCGTAGGACACACCGGTTCCGGTAAGTCCACAATCGCGAATCTGATCAGCAGATTTTATGATCCTACTGAAGGAGAAGTGAGAATAGACGGAATCGATCTGCGTGATGCGAAAATCGACAGCATCCGCTCCCGGATCAGTGTTGTACTTCAGGACACCTTCATTTTCTCGGGGGATATTATGGAAAATATCAGGTTCGGAAGGCCGGAGGCAAGTGATGAAGAAGTGAAAGAGGCTGCCCGGGTGGTGGGAGCGGATGAGTTCATTGATCGGCTGCCTAACGGATACAGGACGGAAGTAGAAGAGCGGGGCAATATTTTATCGGCCGGGGAGAGACAGCTGCTTTCATTCGCCAGAGCTCTCCTTGCCGATCCGAGTATTCTCATTCTTGATGAAGCTACGTCAAGTATCGACACGGAAACCGAAATGAAAATCCAGGAAGCACTGAACAGACTTTTAAAGAATCGTACAGCTATTATGATAGCTCATCGCCTGTCTACTATCAGGGAAGCCGATAAAATCTTTGTACTGGAGAATGGAAAAGTTCTGGAGCACGGATCGCATGAGGAACTGATGGAAAGAGAAGGGGAATATTATGAGCTGGTAAAATCACAGTTTCAAATGCTTGATGCTATCTGACCTGCCGTTATTCCGGCAGGTCTTTTGACTAAGTAAAACTTAAAAAGTGCAGTCCTTCCCTCTGCTATCCGCTACTGCTTTTACTCTACTGGAGAGTTCCGGTCACTAAATGTTAACAAAGTTCTTTTTCACTTAAATGACACAGGTCTATGAGTAGACACGTTTCCTCAGGGTAAGGTATTATAGTTGGTAACAGGATATTGTGAAATAAGTCACAAATTTGTCAAAACCTGATAAGGATTAAACTGTACTCAGTTATCATAAGAGGAGGAAATAAAATGATTGAATTGGATTCCGTCATGCTGAGCCGTATGCTTACGGCTATGACGCTGATTTTTCACATTATTTTCGCTACAGTAGGCGTAGGAGTTCCGGTCATGATCTCCATAGCCGAACTCATCGGAATAAAGAAAAAAGATAAATATTATTCGTTAATGGCGAAAAGATGGGCGAGGGGCTTCACGATAATCGTGGCAGTAGGCGTGGTTACCGGTACGGCTATAGGTCTGCAGCTTTCTCTGCTGTGGCCGAGTTTTATGCAGCTGGCCGGTAAGGTGATTGCTCTGCCGCTGTTTATGGAAACTTTCGCTTTCTTCTTTGAAGCCATTTTCCTCGGGGCATATCTCTATACGTGGGACCGCTTTAAGAACCCTATGACTCACTGGTGGCTCTCTATTCCCATTATAATTGGCGGAACATTGTCCGCATTCTTCATTACGACAGTGAACGCCTTTATGAATACACCTGCAGGGTTCGATGTGGAGGATGGAGTAATCAACGCGATTAACCCGTTGGCAGCAATGTTCAACCCTGCGACTCCAACGAAGGTCTTTCACATGGTGTCCTCAGCTTACATGACTTCTGCGGCGATTCTTGCGACGATAGCTGCTGTAACGTATCTCGTGAAACGGGATCAGGAATATGCGAAGCGCGCGCTGAAGCTGACAGTTACAGCCACACTTGTTTTCTCCATCTCCACGGCTGTGGCCGGAGATTTATCTGCAAAATTCCTGGCAGAACACCAGCCGGAGAAACTCGCGGCAGGGGAGTGGCACTTTGAAACTGAAGAAGGTGCGGACCTCGTGCTTTTCGGGACCCTGAATGATGATAATGAAATTACCGGAGAGATAAGATTACCGAAAGCCTTGAGCTTTCTGGCTTACGGAAATTTCGATGCGGAAGTGACGGGACTTGATAAAATTCCTGATGACGAAGAACCGCCGTTGTTTATTCACTATTTCTTCGACCTGATGGTATCGATAGGAATGTTTGTACTTCTGGTGTCCGGGTTGTATGTACTGATGACCTACGTCAAGAAATGGAACCCGCATAATAAGCTGATGCTCTGGGCGCTGACTACCATCGGTCCTTTATCCATGCTTGCTATTGAATTTGGCTGGGTGTACGCCGAAATCGGAAGACATCCTTGGATTATGAGAGGGTTTATGAAAGTGGCCGAGGGAGCTACTACATCTCCGAACGTGGGAGCTATGTTCCTACTGTTTTTCCTTCTGTATTTTGTTCTTGGCATCGGTACTCTTGTAGTTCTGCGTAAAATGTTCAAAGATCACCCTGCGGAAGTGGAGCTTGAACATCTTTACACGGAAGTTGGTAAAGGAGGGGAGCGATAATGGGATACGAATATATAGGTATCACAGTTTTATGGGTGTTTCTCTACGGATATCTGATTGTAGCTTCCGTTGATTTCGGAGCAGGATTTTTTGCTTATTACGCAAGAAGAACGAACAAAGATCATATTATGAATAAATTGATTTCCAGGTATCTATCACCTGTCTGGGAAGTAACGAACGTATTCTTCGTGTTTTTCTTTGTAGGACTCGTCGGCTTCTTCCCGGATATGGCTTACTATTTCGGTCAGGCTCTTTTAATACCCGGAAGTATTGCGATTGTGCTGATGGCTATCCGAGGTTCCTTTTATGCGTTTGAAAGCTACGGCTCAAAAAATAACTCTGTTTTCATGTTTCTCTATGGAGCTACGGGGTTATTGATACCTGCTTCACTTTCTACGGCTCTTACTATTTCGGAAGGAGGCTTCCTTAACGTAACGGACGACGGGGTAAGACTGCAGATTACTGAACTGCTGCTCAGTCCGTACTCCTGGAGTGTAGTCTTACTTGCAATCGTCTCGGTGCTTTACATCAGTTCGATGTTTCTGTCATATTATGCCCATAAGGCGGGAGATAAAGACGCTTTATCGTTGTTAAGAAAGTACGCTCTGTTTTGGAGTATTCCTACGATTATCGCCAGTATGACGGTGTTTATAGCTATGAGTCAGCACAACCCCGAGCACTTTGACAAGCTGTTCGATTACTGGTGGGTGTTTGGGCTCAGTGTGTTGTTTTATCTGATAGCTGTATTTCTCGTCTACAGTGAAAAACTGTACGGCTTTGCCTTTATCGCCGTAATGCTACAGTTCTTCTTCGCTTTCTTCGGATATGGTGTTTCGAAATTGCCGTATCTGCTTTACCCGCACGTTACGATTTCCGAAAGTGTAACGCCTGATGCTATGGGATTGGCTCTGGTAGTCGCATTTATAGGCGGGCTGCTGTTACTTATCCCTTCTCTGGTGATGCTGATGAGAATGTTCCTGTTTGATGCAGATTATATTAAAGGTAATAAATAGCTGGAGAGGTCTTCCTCTCCGGCTATTTTTGAGATAATATACGCGTAGGAAGGGTGGAATTAGTGATGAAAAGAGAATTTGCTGTAATAGGCCTGGGCAGATTCGGCGGTAGTATCTGCCGGGAATTGAGCGAAGAGGGGATGGATGTCCTCGCAATCGATACGGATGAAGATAAGGTGAACGAATTCAAAGATATAGCTTCTCATGCTGTTATTGCTGATGCTACCGATGAAAATGCATTGAAAGAGCTTGGAATTAGGAACATTGATCATGTGATCGTGGCAATAGGGGATAATATTCACGCAAGTATACTTGCTACACTTATACTGAAGGAACTGGGTACTAAAACCCTGACTGTAAAAGCACAGAATGACTACCATGAGAAGGTACTGAATAAAATTGGTGCTGATCACGTAGTGCATCCGGAGAGGGATATGGGTAGAAGAATAGCTCACAATATCATCTCCAACAATATCCTTGACTACATTGAGCTGTCTGATGACCATAGCGTCGTGGAGGTAAAAGCCGGAAGCAAGATGCGGGGGAAATCACTCATCGATCTGGATATTCGTGCCCAGTATGGTTGTAACGTAGTTGCTATCAAAAGAAACAGGGACATAATCGTTTCACCGAGAGCTACAGAAAATATAAAAGAAAGTGACGTACTGATAGTGATCGGTGCTGATATAGATATCAGCCGCTTTGAAAAACATCTCGTCGTGGAAGAAGATTAGACAGATACTTACGGAACAAATAAAAAAGCGCGCCCTCCGGGAAAAATGTCTTCCGGGGGGGGGCGCGCTTTAATAATTATTAAACTGATGGAATCATACTTCCATAATGATAGGAAGAATCATCGGACGGCGTTTTGTCTTTTCGAAAAGGAACGGAGCAATCGTATCAGTGATTTCGTTCTTGATTTCCGACCACTGGGTTGTCCGACGTTCCATGACTTTATTTACATGCTTAGTAACAAGCTTCTGTGCATCTTTGATCAAGTCTTCGGATTCTCTCATGTAAACGAATCCTCGGGAGATGATGTCAGGGCCGGAAGCAATCTTGAATTCTTTCATATTAATGCTTACGACTACAATCACAAGACCTTCCTCGGATAAAATACGGCGGTCCCGAAGAACTATATTACCTATATCGCCGATGCCGCTGCCGTCCACATAAACAGATCCGGATGGGATTTTACCTGCTACCATCGCTTCGTCTTTGCCTAACGCAAGAACATCACCGTTATCCATGACGAATGTATTGTCAGGTTCCACATCACAGTCTTCGCTTAGTTTGGCATGTTCCTTGAGCATGCGGTACTCTCCGTGAATCGGCATGAAGAATTTAGGCTGGATCAGACGGAGCATCAGCTTCATTTCTTCCTGACTTCCGTGTCCGGAAGTGTGGATGTCACTGAGGGGTCCGTGAATCACTTCGGCACCCGCACGATAAAGTTTGTTGATGGTACGACTGACACTGATAGTATTACCAGGGATTGGGGATGATGAGAATACAACAGTGTCATTCGGGATGATCTGGATCTGACGGTGTGTACCGTTTGCAATTCTGGAAAGCGCGGCCATAGGCTCTCCTTGCGAACCGGTACACAGAATAGCTACTTCATGAGCCGGGAGACGGTTAATTTCATGAGCATCTATGAATGTACCTTTGGGAGCGTTGATGTATCCGAGTTCCTGACCGATACGTATGGAAGATTCCATACTTCTACCGAAAACGGCCACTTTTCTATTGTGCTTCACAGCACCTTCCACCATCTGCTGCAGACGGTAAATGTTAGAAGCGAAAGTTGCAAAAATCAGGCGTCCTTTAGCGCGGGAGAAGACGTTCTGAATATTTTCGCCAACGACTCTCTCTGATTTAGTGAAGCCCGGTACTTCAGCGTTCGTACTGTCCGAAAGCAGTGCAAGAACACCTTCTTTCCCGATTTCAGCCATACGCGCGATATTTGCCGGTTCTCCGACCGGGGTGAAATCAAATTTAAAATCACCCGTGTGCACGATGTTACCGGGAGGTGTTTTGACCACAATACCGAAGGAATCAGGAATACTGTGAGTCGTGCGGAAGAAAGACACAGAGGTCTTGCGGAATTTAATTACATCATCTTCCTGGATTTCATGAAGCTTGGTGCTTCTTGTTAATCCATGCTCGCTGAGTTTATTTTTCAAAAGGCCTGCTGCCAGTTTCCCGGCGTAGACAGGGATGTTAATTTCACGCAACAGATAAGGAATACCGCCGATATGGTCTTCGTGTCCGTGAGTGATGAATAATCCTTTGATTTTATCCTGGTTCTGGATAAGGTACGTGTAGTCAGGGATAACGTAGTCAATGCCCAGAAGTTCGTCTTCAGGGAATTTGATACCGGCGTCAATGAGGATAATTTCGTCTTGAAATTGGACGCCATACGTATTTTTACCGATTTCTCCAAGGCCGCCTAAAGCAAAGACGGCAGTCTGGTCGTTTTTAACGAATTTCATTATTAAAACGACTCCATTTTGAAATCTTCGTCCTGCTGCTCATACTGAAGGTGTTCCTCACTTAAACCTTCAATATACTCAATATTTACGTTCTTATCGGCTAATTTTTCACGTACCTCGCGTTCTATTTCTGCTTCTACGTACATAGAATCTGTACGTTCTCTTACAGGCACTTCATTCGGAAGTTCCTGGTAATAAACTTTGTAAATCATTACATTTATCTCTCCTTTATTAAAAAAATACATACTTTACACGTTCTCCCGGAATTCAAATAAGCTTCACGCATACATCTTTCGCTCGAGTATTCGTTTCCAACGTTTTTTTAGCTTTCTTTTTAAACGCTTCATCATAGCGTCCATCTCCCTTCAGGCTAATGGAAGAAAACTGTTACCAAAACGTATGACCGCCCAATCCCTGTTACTTATAGTATAATACGGTTTTCCTTATAATGAAACAACTAACTTAATTATAAGGGTAAAGTTTTTTGTTTTTCGTGTAATACAAGAAAGAGGGGAGACCAGTTCCTTTCAAAAAAATTGCACTCATGCTAAAGTATATCCATTAAAGAATATCCAGTCCGGGGAGGAAGGAAGATGACGAAAAAATTAGCCTTTTTTGATATAGACGGAACACTTTTGGACCACGATAAAAAGTTACCGCAATCTACGATAGACACGATCAGAAAACTTCAGGATACAGGGGTTTACTGTGCGATTGCGACCGGGAGAGCCCCATTTATGTACAAAGAGATCAGAGAGCAGCTTGGTATCAGTTCTTTTATCAGTTTTAATGGACAATATGCAGTACTGGAAGGAGAACCTGTATATAAAAATCCTCTGAATTACGAAGAACTTGCATCTCTCCATAAGAAAGCGATCAGCAATAATCATCCTGTGATCTTCATGAGTGACGAGAATATGATGGCTACGAGACCTGGAAGCTGGCGTATTGAACAGGCGCTCGGTTCCCTCCGTTTCGAATATCCTGAGGTTGATGACCGTTATTACGAGAAAAGGGAGATGTATCAGTCCCTCCTATTTTGTGAAGGGGAGGAAATTGAGAGTTACCGGCAGACACATAGAGCTTTCGATTATATACGATGGCATAAATATTCCTGTGATATTATTCCGAGTGGAGGATCGAAATCAGAAGGGATCAGAAAGCTTATCGAGTCTGCAGACGTAGCGATGGAGAACGTCTACGCTTTTGGAGATGGCCCGAATGATGTGGAAATGATCCGTGATGTAGGAACGGGTATTGCTATGGGGAATGCCGTGCCCCAGGTGAAAACTGTGAGCGACTATGTAACAGATGATGTTTCCAAAGACGGACTGACAAAAGCTGTATATGAAGTTGGTCTGCTATAATAAAAAATCCTGCTGCACTCGTTTAAGTGCGGCAGGATTTTTTTATCGGAAGGTTCCACTCAATCGGCCGGAGTAGCATTTTCCGGTAAGGCATACGGCTGATCTTTATTTATATGATCATAAAACATGATGCCGTTCAGATGATCAAGTTCATGTTGAAATACTATTGCGGCGAAGTCTTTGAGTCTGAGTTTCACTTCTTCCCCGCCAAGTGTCGTAGCTTTCAGAGTTATCCTGCGGTATCGCGGGACATATCCGGGCACCTCTCTGTCCACGGATAAACAGCCTTCCCCGGTAGAAAGATAGGTGTATTCTACCGAATGGCTGATGATTTTCGGGTTGAAAAGTCCGTAGCTGTATTCTTTATCTTTTGTATCCGTAAAATGCACAGCCATCATACGTTTATTGATGTCTATTTGCGGAGCGGCGAGCCCTACTCCGGGGCGAAGTCCGTAACGGTCACACATCTCTTCATCCTGACTGTTTTTGATGAACTGCAGCATGTCCTCCAACGTCTTCCGGTCTTCCGAGCTCGGAGGAAGATCTACATTTTCAGCAGTTTTTCTTAAGGCAGGGTGTCCTTCCCTGACGATATCTTCCATCGTAATCATCGTTCTCATCCTTTCTTTCCTGGTTCCACGGGGAAAATCATCTTTTCATTTTATTTCAACTATTATACTATTGTAGATAGAAATGAAAAACAATAAAAGTTTTTGATTGATTAAGGGGGAAGCGATTGGTGAAGAGAAAGAGCGTTTTGTTCATTATTGCAGGCTGTTCATTTTTATTTGCAGGCTGTTCCAGTCAGACGGCTCAGGAAGAAATATATGACCACCTCGAAGAAACTGTATCATTGGAAGAACCGTTCGAGAAATATCAGAAACAGATCAATGACCTGGAAAATGAAGAACGGGAGTTATATAAAGAAATTATTGCAGCAAAAGAAAGTGAGATGGACAAAATCGAGAAGCTTTCCGATAAAGCTCTTGAAAATGTCGAGGAAAGAAAAGATAAGCTGGATTCAGAAAATGAAAGTATTCAGTCAGCAAGGGATGAATTCGAAGAAGTAGAATCCTCTATCAGTAACATTGAGGAAAACGAAGAGGCTGGGTCCGCTGCCGGAAATATGGTAGCTGCCATGAACAAACGTTATAACGCCTATGAAGATATGCACTCCCTATACGAAGAACTGCTGAAGATGGATGAAGAACTCTACGCAATGCTGAAAAAAGAGGATGTCGCAGAAGAAGAACTGCGTGCGCAAATAACCTCCGTAAATGATAAGTTTACAGAAATCACGGAAGTAAATGAAACTTTCAATGAAAAGACTGAACAGTTTAATGAGTTGAAAAAGAAATATTATGAAGCTTCCGACCTGAACGTGAATTATAATAACAACAAAGGGTAAGGCCGTAGAGAAATTACGGTCTTTTTCTTTTGCAACTGGGAACATTATCGTCTACAATTGTAACAGAAAGTAAAAGTGAGTAATACAGATTACAGCCTAAGGATCCCCTGAATTTCCTCAGCGTCGGCGACTTTGCAAGTTACTGAAGTATTTAATCTAACTGGAGGCCTGTGTATTGACGGATTTGTTTTTGTTAGGCTAGACTGTTTAGTGGTAGAGCAATTGTACCAGTCAAAAACGGATTCGTTCCTGTAACAGTTACGAGGGACGAATTAGATGATTAATATCACGCCTCTCCGGGTATTGCGGGTAAGAGGTGCGGAATGTTTTCTTTGGCTGAATGCAGGCGGGAGTTAAGTCAGTTTTTTTCAGGGTGATACTTACATTTCAAATGGAAAGGAAGAGGTGACAGACATTGAAACGAACTCTAGAAAATATTGAAAAACAGTTCGAAACGTTTCAAATTCTGAATGAGCAAGGCGAAATAGTAAACGAAGAGGCTATGCCGGAGCTTTCGGACGACGATCTGAAAGAAATTATGCGTCGTATGGTATACACAAGAATTTTGGATCAGCGTTCCATCGCTCTCAACAGACAGGGGCGTCTCGGTTTTTACGCTCCTACAGCAGGACAGGAAGCCTCACAGCTGGGGAGTCACTATGCACTGGAACAGGATGACTTTATTCTTCCGGGCTACCGTGACGTTCCTCAGCTGATTTGGCAGGGTCTGCCGCTATACAAAGCCTACTTGTTCTCTAAAGGCCATTATATCGGTAACCAGATGCCTGAAGAGGTGAAGGCAGTAAGCCCTCAGATCATAATAGGTGCTCAGATCACCCAGGCGGCCGGTGTAGGACTCGGCTTCAAAAAGCGCGGTGAAAAGACAATTGCGATAACTTACACAGGAGACGGAGGCGCGTCTCAGGGTGACTTCTATGAAGGTGTGAACTTTGCGGGTGCCTTCGGTGCTCAAACGGTATTTGTCGTACAGAACAACCAGTATGCTATTTCCGTACCTTCCGAAAAGCAGACTGCTGCTCAGACGATTGCTCAGAAGGCAGTTGCTGCAGGTATTGAAGGTATACAGGTAGACGGTATGGACGTTCTCGCTGTTTATGCAGCAACGAAAGAAGCCCGTGAAAGAGCTATTAACGGTGAAGGTCCTACTCTGATTGAAACACTTACGTATCGTTACGGACCTCACACTATGGCCGGGGACGATCCGACACGTTACCGTACTGAAGACACTGATAACGAATGGGAACGAAAAGATCCGATCGTTCGTTTCCGTAAGTATCTTGAAAGCAAAGATCTATGGAGTGAGGAAGAAGAAAACGAAGTGATTGAAAAAGCGAAAGAAGAAATTAAAGCCGCCATCAAGGAAGCGGATAACACTGCCAAACAGAAGGTTACTGACCTGATGGATATTATGTATGAAGAACTTCCGCAGAATCTACAGGAACAACGGGAAGAATACGCTGAAAAGGAGTCGAAATAAATCATGGCACAAATGACAATGATTCAAGCCATCACGGATGCAATGCGCACAGAACTCGGCAATGATGAAAATGTGCTGGTCTTCGGTGAAGACGTTGGTTACTATGGCGGGGTCTTCCGTGCAACGGAAGGGCTGCAGGATGAATTTGGCGAAGATCGCGTGTTTGACACCCCTCTTGCCGAATCAGGTATAAATGGTATGGCGATAGGACTTGCTCTGACAGGATATCGTCCTGTCCCTGAAATACAGTTCTTCGGCTTTGTGTTCGAAACGATGGATGCAATTGCCGGCCAGATGGCACGCTACCGTTATCGTTCCGGTGGTACTCAGTCGATGCCGATTACGATACGTTCTCCTTTCGGAGGAGGAGTCAACACACCTGAGTTGCACGCGGACAGCCTTGAGGGGACTATGGCTCAAATGCCTGGACTTAAAGTTGTGATTCCGTCCAACCCGTATGACGCGAAAGGGCTTCTGATCCAATCCATACGCGATAACGATCCTGTTATCTTTCTCGAACACATGAAACTTTATCGTTCTTTCCGTGAAGAAGTTCCGGAAGAAGACTATACGGTGGAACTCGGTAAAGCATCAGTTAAGAGAGAAGGTTCTGACGTTACCCTTATCGGTTACGGTGCTATCGTCCACACAGCGCTGAAAGCGGCGGAACAGCTCGAAGAGAAGGGAGTTTCGGCTGAAGTTATCGACCTCCGGACAGTGAGCCCGGTTGATTATGATACTATCATCGAATCCGTGAAGAAGACGAACCGTGCAGTAGTACTGCAGGAAGCTCAAAAACAGGCAGGTATCGCTTCCAACGTTGTAGCCGAGATTCAGGAGAGAGCTATTCTTCATCTCGAAGCTCCAGTGTTGCGTGTTACTGCCCCGGATACACTCTATCCGTTTACCCAGGCGGAAAGCGTGTGGCTCCCTGATCACACTTCAATCATCGAAAAAGTTGAAAGTGTAATGAATTTTTAATAAACCAAGTAGGAGGTAATCCCTGATGGCATATGAATTTAAATTGCCGGATATCGGTGAAGGTATCCACGAAGGTGAAATTGCAAAGTGGTTTGTAGAGGAAGGGCAGGAAATTGCGGAAGATGATGTCCTTTGTGAAGTACAAAACGATAAAGCCGTAGTAGAAATCCCTTCTCCTGTAGAAGGAACTGTCAAAAAGATCCATGTAGACGAAGGTGTAACTACAACTGTAGGTACAGTTATTATTACGTTCGATGCAGAAGGTTACGATGACGGGTCCTCCGAAGAGGAAAGCGGAGAATCGGAAGAAGAAGCAAAAGAAGAGTCCAAAGAGGATTCGAAACAGGAATCCGAGCAGGAGCAAAGTGATGAAAAGCCGGCTGCCTCCGCTTCTTCCGAAAACGAAGAGGATGATGGTTCAAGAGTGATAGCCATGCCTTCGGTACGGAAGTTTGCGCGTGAAAAAGATGTTAATATCCAGAAAGTTCAGGGTAGTGGTAAAAACGGACGTATTCTGAAAGAGGATATCGAAGCCTATGCGAACGGAGAACAGTCGGAAGCTCAGGCTTCTGCAGAAGAAGAGACTCAGGAAGAGTCTGCCGGTAAACAGCAGGTTCCATCAGGCGAAGCCTATCCTGAAACTCGCGAGAAAATGAGCGGTATGCGTAAAGCAATTGCTAAAGCAATGGTGAACTCGAAGCATACAGCGCCGCATGTTACACTTATGGATGAAGTGGACGTGACGGAACTTGTAGCTCACCGTAAGAAGTTCAAAGAAGTTGCTGCTGAACAGGACATTAAACTGACTTATCTTCCATATGTGGTGAAAGCTCTTGTATCAACGCTTAAGAAATATCCGGTATTGAATACGTCTCTGGACGATGAAACAAATGAAATTATCCAGAAGCATTATTACAACATCGGAATAGCGGCGGATACGGATAGAGGACTGCTTGTACCTGTAGTGAAAGAAGCTGATCGCAAAGCGATGTTCACTATCTCTGATGAGGTGAACCAGCTTGCTGTTAAAGCTCGCGATGGTAAACTTACCGGAGAAGAAATGAAAGGTGCTTCCACTACTGTTACAAATATCGGCTCTGCCGGTGGTCAGTGGTTCACACCTGTTATTAACCATCCGGAAGTTGCGATACTGGGTATCGGAAGAATTGATGAGAAACCTGTAGTAAGAGACGGAGAAATTGTAGTAGCTCCGGTACTGGCAATCTCTCTAAGCTTCGACCACAGAATTATCGATGGTGTAACTGCACAGCAGGCAATGAATCACATCAAGCGTTTACTGAACGATCCACAACTAATTATGATGGAGGCGTAAAGTATGGTAGTAGGAGATTTCCCAATTGAAGTAGACACATTAGTAATAGGAGCAGGACCTGGCGGCTATGTAGCTGCCATCCGTGCTGCTCAAACAGGTCAAAAAGTTACTATCGCTGAAAAAGGAAATCTTGGAGGAGTATGCCTGAACGTGGGTTGTGTTCCTTCCAAGGCTCTTATTGAAGCAGCTCACAACTTCGAGAAAGCAAAAGGTGACGAGGATATGGGTATTTCATCCGAAAACACCACTGTAGATTTCTCTAAAGTACAAAGCTGGAAAGGCGGCGTCGTCCAGAAACTTACCGGCGGCGTACAAAGTCTTCTGAAAGGTAACAAAGTAGACGTTGTAAAAGGCGAAGCTTATTTTGTCGATCAGAATACAGTGAAGATTATGGATGAAAAGAAGTCACAGACTTACAAGTTCAAAGATTGCATTATCGCAACCGGTTCCCGTCCTATCGAAATTCCTAATTTCAAATTCTCTGAACGCGTTCTTGATTCTACAGGTGCGCTGGAGCTGAAAGAAATTCCGAAGAAACTGATTGTCATCGGAGGCGGATATATAGGTACAGAACTCGGTACTGCCTATGCAAACTTCGATACGGAAGTTACTATTCTTGAAGGAATGGATCGTATACTGAACGGATTTGAAAAAGATCTTGTTCAGCCGGTTAAGAAGAACCTGAAGAATAAAGGGGTCGAAGTAGTAACTAACGCCATGGCCCAGGGCGTGGAAGAAACTGAGGACGGTGTCAAGGTTACGTATGAGGTGAACGGCGAAGAAAAAACGGCAGAAGCAGACTATGTACTGGTTACCGTCGGCCGTAAACCGAACACGGATGAAATGGGTCTCGAAGAAATGGACATGGACATGGACGACAAGGGTTATATCCAGGTGGATAAACACAGTCGTACGAACTTCGAAAACATTTATGCTATTGGTGACATAGTTCCTGGACCTCCTCTGGCCCATAAAGCTTCTTATGAAGGTAAAATCGCAGCAGAAGTTATTGCCGGAGAGAAAGCGGAAGTGGATTACATGGCTATTCCTCTAGTCGCGTTCTCCGATCCGGAAATCGCTTCTGTAGGCTACACGAAAGAAACAGCTGAAGAAGCCGGCTATGAAGTAAAAGAGTCCAAGTTCCCGTTCCAGGCAAATGGACGCGCGCTGTCACTTAATAGTACAGAAGGCTTTCTTAAGCTTATTACAAGAAAAGAAGATGGCCTGATTATCGGTGGACATATCTCTGGTGCCAATGCTAGTGACATGATTGCCGAAATCGGTCTTGCTATCGAAACAGGTATGACAGCAGAAGATCTGTCACTCACTATTCATGCTCACCCTACTTTAGGTGAAATAAGTATGGAAGCAGCTGAAGTGGCAATGGGTCGTCCGATCCACACTATGTAATAGATCAGCATCCCTGCAGAAGGAATTCCTTCTGCAGGGTTTTTTTGAAATATAGACAGTTGTACAAACAGGTTCCACGCCATTAAAAAGCCATGAGTGCATGCTCACGGCTTTTTCAGGATAGTATGCTGTTAAGTTCACTAATGATTTTATTCGTGCTCAAATCGTTTCCTGAGACTTTCCCGACAGTCTTACCATCTTTCATAATGATTATAGCAGGCTCGTCCGTTAACGGGCGGGAGAGTTCCCGTTCATTAACTTTCTCTTTGGAGAAATTGAAGGAATAGGGAGCAGAGGCCTTGAATTCGAGCAATGCGTTCATATAGGACTTCGGAGTCCGGTTATCTTCATCAGAAACGACTATAAGGTCATAGTCATTTCCATCAGCATAAATGACATCCACAGTCGGAGTAGTTAAATGCAGGGTAAGGGTAAACAATACTATATAAATGAATAGGAAAGAGTACTTCACAGTCTGACCATCTCCTTCGCTTGTAACTCTTCCATTAACAATAACAAACAAAAAAGATTACCCCGGGGATGTAATTGAAATGTTATGAAAAAGACACCCGTTTGTAGACTCCGGTCATGTCCTCGAAATTTTCAGGTCGTTGCTTCTCCTGATAAGCGTCAGGAGATTCCGTATATTTCATAAAAATAGCACCCGGGCTAATTAGCCTCGGGTGCTTTAAAAATTATTTTTTCTTTCTTAAATCGA
This sequence comes from Salimicrobium jeotgali, assembly GCF_001685435.2. Taxonomy (NCBI): domain Bacteria; kingdom Bacillati; phylum Bacillota; class Bacilli; order Caryophanales; family Bacillaceae; genus Salimicrobium; species Salimicrobium jeotgali. Next base: position 1,541,747 of record NZ_CP011361.2, on the reverse strand, counting down.
CAAGTTTTTCTTCTTCTTTGAATGCTTTCATGAGTGAGAAACAGATTAGTATCAGGATGAAAGCAAACGGGAAGGCAGAAATGATGGCTGCCGTCTGAAGGGCACCTAAACCACCTTGCCAAAGCAGTACAGCAGCGGCACCGGCCTGGATGATACCCCAAGTGAACTTGACTTTACGACTCGGGTTCAGGCTTCCGTTTGTCGTCTGCATACCGAGTACAAATGTTGCAGAGTCGGCTGACGTAATGAAGAAAGTACTGATCAGCAACAATCCTACAGCAGACATGATACCTCCGAGAGGGAGGTGTTCAAGAGCTGAGAACAAGGCTACTTCCGTACCCAGTTCCGACATGTCGGAAAATACATCTATACCGTCAAAATACTCAAGGCCAATTGTAGTACCACCAAAAGCGGAGAACCACAGAGCGCCGAATACAGTCGGTACGAGCATGACACCCAGAACGAACTCACGGATGGTACGTCCTCTCGATACACGGGCGATAAACGTACCTACGAAAGGTGCCCAGGAAATCCACCATGCCCAGTAGAAGATCGTCCAGTCCTCTATCCAGGTATTATCCTGAGAGAACGGTGTAAGACGGAAACTCATGTACGGTAAGTCTCTGATGTAACCGCCGAAGGAAGTGGTGAAGAAATCCATGATGAAGTTTGTAGGTCCGGCGAAAATAACGAAAATAAGCAGTAAGATCGCCAAAACGATGTTGGTGTTACTTAAATACTTGATTCCTTTGTTCAATCCTGTCATAGCAGAAATCATAAACAGGAAGGTTACTATAACGATAATGATAAGTTGAAGGAAGAATGTATCTTCCAGACCCGGTATAGTAAACGAAAGACCACTGGAGATCTGCAGTGCACCCAAACCGAGAGAAGTAGCGACACCGAAAATTGTAGCAAATACTGCTATGGAATCGATGGTGATCCCTATAGGACCCTGAATTCTCTTTTCACCTAGCAAAGGTACGAGTGCCGTACTTATAACTCCGGGAGCGTTTTTTCTGAATTTGAAAAACGCAAGGGCGAGCGCCAATGTGGCATAAACGGCCCAAGGGTGTATGCCCCAGTGGAAGAAAGTATATTTCATGGCAGAATAAGCGGCGTCCGGCGTCTGTCCTTCCTGTCCCTCTACAGCAGGAGTGTGGAAGTGGGACAACGGTTCTGCCGCTCCCCAGAAAACGAGCCCGATACCCATACCTGCACTGAAAAGCATGGCAAACCAGGTAATGTACGGGTACTCCGGTTCATCTTCCGGTTTTCCGAGTTTCAGTTTTCCGTATTTAGAGAAAACCAGGTATATAGCAAAAATGACAAAACCTGTAGTAGAGAGCAGATAGAACCAGCCAAACTTATCGGTCAGAAACCCCTGGATCTGTGATGTGACGTTGGAGAGGTTAGCGTTAGGTAAGACACTCTCCGGAATCACTCCCCATGCGATAAATAAGAACGCAATAACTACTGAAATATAGAATACTTTTGTTACTTGATTCATCAAGCTTTCATCCTTTCCTGTTTTTAATCATCATAAGTGATGATATGGTCTTCGTGCTTTTTCGTCAACAGGTGCATTTCTTCGAGCACGTCATGAAAAGACAATAATTCATAAATAAGCACTACTTCCGCGACGAAATGATGACGATATCCATACCTCTGCTCAATGTGATGTTCTCTCCATTCCCAGAGACGCTGATCGAGGTCTTCCACGAGTTTGAATTGCTCCTCACTTATTTTGTGAGTTTTGTCTGTAATCACCTGGGCATAAAGTTTCCCGAGGTACAAAATCAATTCTTTTTCGTTTTCATCAAATGAAGGTGTAGTCTCACGGGCATAAAGCATATTACCGAGCTGATACACAATCTGGTGCATCAACGATAAGTGTTCTTTCACATACACAAGCTGTTTTAGATCGCCCCTTGAGTGCCTGTGATACTTCCATTCTTCACGTTGGAAATTCAAAAGAACTTCCGTTCGCTCGAGTCTGGTTGTAAGCTGACGGTGCAACCGCCTCAGGAAGGAAGTCTTCTGCCTGGATTCGTCCGTAATATCGAGCAGGATTTTACGAAGCAGCTGGCTGGCGGTTCTGTTCATCATGTAAAGATTTTTCAGGATCGTAGTTGTATAGTTGGGAGGGAGTAGAAAGAAATTCACAAGAGTAGAAACGACGATACCAATAGAGGTAGTACCCAACCTTACTATAAACGAAACAATTTCGTTGTCCCCGAAATCAGGGATCATGGCTATTGCAGTAATCGTTGCAACAGTAATACCGTCATCGAGTTTCAGCTTATGACATATCCCAATCGTTAACATTGCTGCGAGCCCATAAGCAAGGGCTCCTTTGTCGAACATCGAATACATCATTACCGCAATCAGTGCCCCTATTGCAGCGGCCGGAAAGCGCACAGCCGCTTTCCGGATAGAGGCGACAACTGTATGTTCAATAGTCACTACAGCAGTAATGACGGCAAAAACGACAGGCAGATCGAAAAAAGAACAGATTAGTGCCGTAATAAACACCGATATCCCGGTTTTTACCGTACGCCCTCCAAACAAGTTAAACCGCTTCAAAAACTGCATCATTTGAAAAAGACCACCTTCAGATAGCGTCTCGATAAGTCACGATTCCATATTATAATACAAATCTTCTTATATTAATAGTGAATATGGGGAAACTGTACTATAATTATAGGATATTACATATTTAGACAGGAGGATTCAAAATGAAAAAATGGTTAATGGTGGCGATTTTTCTATTACTTTCAGCCTGCAGCAGCACTGGTGATGCTACGTCAGGCACCGAAGAAAGCCCGAAAATGAATGACCAGGAACAGGAAGAAAGTGAAGCTGAAGAGAAAGAAGGAGAAGCTGAAGAGAAAGATAAAGCTGAAAAGAAAAAGAAGAAAGATGATGAAAGTCAGGAGGATAAAGAAAAAGCTCCCGGTACTGAATATGTTCTCCAGGAAGACTGGTCATTCGCTCCGGCGGGGGAAGGCGAGAGTAAAGTAGCGCTTCTCACAATCGATGATGCTCCGGATGAGTACGCACTGGAAATGGCCAAAAAACTGAAAGATAAAAAAGCTCCCGCCATCTTTTTTGTTAACGGCCATTTTCTGAATACTGAGGAAGAAAAGAACACACTTAAAAAGATCCATGACCTGGGTTTTCCTATCGGTAACCACACGGAAACCCACACTTCTTTGCAGGACCTTACAGAAGAAGAACAGTACGAACAAATTGTAGGAGTAAGTGATAAAATCGAGGAAATCATTGGAAAGCGCCCTGATTTCTTTCGCGCTCCATTCGGACAGAATACAGAGTACTCCGAGCAGCTCGTTAAGGAAGAGGGGATGCTCCTTATGAACTGGACATATGGCTACGACTGGAACGAAGAATATACAGATGCCTCAAGCCTTGCTGATATTATGGTCAATACGCCGTTGCTGCGTGACGGGGCTAATTTGTTAATGCACGATCGCGAATGGACGAACAAAGCTTTGAACGATATCATTTCAGGTTTAAGAGAGAAAGGTTATACATTACTTGACCCCGCCCGGATTAAACGACCTTAAGAGGGAAAGTACTGGAATTCAGTTTTCAGGGATTGCTTCCGCCGATTTATCACTGATAAACGGCGGAAGTTTTTTTATGGAATTTCTCCTTAAAAATCTTTTTGCAAATAGAATATATTAACCGCTTTTATTAGTATGACATTTTTATAAAAAAGTTATACTATACTGTTGACGAAAGCAGTATTTACCCATATAATAAAATTACATTGAAAGCGATACCAAAATTAGAAAGGATGGATGAGAAATGGGTACAATTGTTTGCCAGGATTGTCAGAGAGTCATCGAGCACTACGAGGACGAAAAGGTTTCGACTCTTTACGGTACTTGTCCTACTTGCAACTCGAAATAATCTATCTTCCAGAAACCGCCGGGCTGCCCGGCGGTTTTTTATTTGCAGGATTGCAGAGCGGTAATACCTGCGGTCAGTTTATGCTACACTTGAAGCAGGGAGGGATAATATGGACTGGAATACGAAAGTTACAGATTTATTGGGCATACGATATCCGATCATCCAGGGAGGACTTGCTTACCTGGCTTATTCGGAACTCGCTTCTGCCGTTTCCAATGCCGGAGGTCTCGGACAGATCACCGCGATGAGCCTGGGATCTCCTGAAGAGCTGAGGGAAGAAATAGAAAAAACGAGAGAAAAAACAGTTTTTCCATTCGGTGTAAACTTTGCCATCGGTAATCATGGCCGCCCGTATGAGGATATGGTTAAAGTGGCAGTGGAAGAAGAAGTACCCGTCGTTTCAGTAACAGGTGGTAATCCAAAAGGGGTTCTGGAATTGCTCAAAGGTACTGCGATCAAAAAAATAGTACTTGTAGCTGCAAAACGTCAGGCCGTAAAAGCCGAAGAACTTGGTGCTGACGCCGTTATGGTTGTCGGTCAGGAAGGTGGAGGTCATATAGGGCGTTCAGATACAGGAACATTTGTATTGACTCCGGAAGTTGTGGATGCAGTCTCCATACCTGTAATTTCCTCCGGAGGCATTTCGGACGGTCGCGGCCTGATGGCAGCTCTCGCTCTTGGAGCAGAAGGTATCGAGATGGGTACAAGGTTTATTGCTACGGAAGAATGTGTGCACGCTCACGAGGCTTATAAGGACAAAATAGTGAGCGCAGGTACAGATGATACTGCAGTTATCAAAAGGTCTCTCGGCTCTCCGGCACGGGCGCTTGCAAATACATGGACCGACCGGATTCTTTCACTGGAAGAAGAAGGAGCCGATTACGAAAAAATGAAAGATTATATTTCAGGGGAGGCTAATAAGAAGTACATTTACGAAGGACTCGAGCAGGAAGGCTTCGGATGGGCCGGCCAGGTTTCAGCAAGAATCAGTGAGGTGGTAAGTGTCCGGGAATTATTCAATGAAATTATTTCAGAAGCGGAATACATAAGCGAGAAGTGGAGGTGAGTTCTAATGGGCTATACTTACCCTATTGATGAGGAGTACTGGTCGAAGGAAGAAATTATAGATGTCGTGAATTTTTACAGTCTGGTTGAGAAAGCTTATGAAGAAGGTGTAAAGAAAGAAGATTTTAAACACGCTTATGCGCGTTTTAAACAGATAGTGCCTTCAAAAAGCGAAGAAAAAACTTTGTTCAGGCAATTTGAACAAGTTTCGGAATATTCTCCGTACCATGTAGTCAAAGAGTCCGGGCGGGACGATATCAATTATATTAAAATGTGAAGGGACCCCTTTTGGCCCCTTCACATTTATTAGACATTCATTGCTTTTTTGTACAGTGGCAGAAGAGTCTCGAACGTTTTTTGAGCCTCATTGATAAAAGCATCGCCGTCCTTTAATAAATCATCGTCTGATGAAAAGCGGCGACCTACGAGAAACTCTCCTTTTTTCACATCCCGGAAACGGTGAAGAGTTTCTGATAAGTTCTCTTCATTGTATACGAGAGCCTCATTCTTTGTGTGATCTTTGGATAGTACATAATGATCAGGGATTCCGGACTTCAGGAGATCGGAATCTTCCAGAAATGCTTCCGCTATTCTTTCTTTGTCAGGCAGCTCGTAAATAAATGCCAGCCAAAGAAAAACGTTGTCTCCCCAGAGACCGATCTGGAAATGGGGAAGTTTCTTGTACCCGCGTTTATTATTAGCGATCGCGGCCCATGTGTCATTTGGAGGATTTTTGCTTCTCCGGGCATGTTTCGCTACGTGGACGTACATTTCCTCTCCTGTTTCAGCAGAAATCGCCGGTTGAAGTTCATGGGCGATTTCTTCCAGTTTCGGAGAAAGCCGGAATCGGAGCGCTTCCATCCTGTTCTCCAGACCTTCAATAGAAAAGACGTCAAAATCTTTTTCGGAAAAACCGCTGAACCCGTTCATATTATCACCTCGTTTAATAGTAACAATCCAAAGTTTAACACAGATAAAGGTGAAAAATTAATGGAGGGTAAGATTATTTGAAAGAATTCCGGGGTACTGTGTCTGAAGCCCACTTTCCGCTATAAGAAAGGGCGTCATCACGTAATGCAACTGAAATCCGTGTAAAGATCAGCGGCTTTTGATAACATTGAAGACAACACAGGTGTAAAAGGAGCTCATTTAATGGACACTAAACAAATACTGCAGTACGCCAGATCCTGGGTTCTCGAAGCAGGAGAAGAAATCAGGACAAATATTAACGAACCTCTGCAAATAGATACGAAATCAACACCGGATGATCTTGTAACCCATATGGATCAGCAGACTGAAAAGTTTTTTGCCGATAAAATCAGGAATCAGTTTCCGGACCACAGAATATTCAGTGAAGAGGGGATGGGCGACGACATCTCCGACCTTGAAGGGGTTGTATGGATTGTAGACCCTATCGACGGAACTATGAATTTCGTCCATCAGCAGAGAAACTTTGCGATTTCGATAGGGGTGTATGAAGACGGCACGGGTGAAATCGGTTTGATTTATGATGTAATGAATGATGTGCTTTACAGTGCCGTAAAAGGAGAAGGAGCTTACAAGAACGGTGATCGTCTTCCTCTGCTGTCGACTACAGAACCTTTGAAGCGTTCTATATTTTCATTGAATACTACGTGGCTTTTAGAAGAGAACAGGCTTGTGGAAGCTTCAGGTATACGGGAACTGGTGAAAAGTCTCAGAAGTACGAGATCCTACGGGTCAGCGGCTCTGGAATTTGCCTTTCTTGCTGAAGGAGTTCTTGACGGGTACGTGACTATGAGCCTTATGCCGTGGGATATAGCTGCAGGCAAAGTGCTCGTTGAAGAAGTAGGGGGAGTAGTTACAACAGGAGATAACAGTCCCCTGTCCATGATGGATCGTACGAGTGTTTGTGCTGCAAGAAGGAACATCCACGAGGAGACAGTGGAGAACTATATCAACCTTAAGAAATAATAAAAAACCTTCAACATATCAAGGGCGGCCATAACTTGGCCGGCCCTTTTATATTTGATGAAACGGCAGTCCGGAAAGAGCGTTTTTGAGACATCGGCGCTTCCGGGGCCGGTCAACGCCAAGGATGAAGATTATGTATTCTCATTTTTGTTGATTTTAATTCCGTAACCCATAATTCCGCCTCCTGCAACGAAAAACAGAGCAGCCAGCCAGAAAAGTTCTATAGCTATCGAAAAGCCCGTAAATACGAAACACAGAATTACAGCAGTCGCCAATAAGATATTCCTCAATGTTCTCACCTCGATTCCAATATTAGTATAAAACAAATTAATCGTAACTTAAACAATTGGCACAGCTGCAAATATTTAGTATGATGAGTGAAGATAACTTTGAGGGGGAAGCAACATGCAGGCATCACCAACACTGACAGTTCCTGAAGATTTATGGCCGGTGGCCGATTTCTTTTTCAGAGGTCTCGGTCCTGAGATAAACCTTAACAATGCAGGCGAAGCTGCATCTTTATTCCAAAGCTTCTTCTGGTTATACCTTACTACAGTCATATTGACTGTAATCACTTTCAAGCTCGGTTTCGCTAAGAAGCTGCCATTACTTAAAAACGTTGTGGTCTACACGGTTCTTGTGATCGGTACTTTTCTGTTGACGCTTATGCTCGGGTTGAACTTACCACTGGCGGAAAGTCTGATTGTAACTGCAGTGGTTCTGGGTCTTTACAGACTGAGGCTCTCCAGAGAGAGAAATGGGAAACAGGCATAGAAAAAGCCTTCCCCAAGCGGGAGAGGGCTTTTTTACGGGAATCAGGAGAGATAGTGTTCGTTTTTTATCTCGCGACGAAAAATGAAGTTCCCTGAATTGACCCGTTTGGCAGTATTGTCTGCGATGCGGTCATGACACGTCTGGCACATGTATGTGGAATTCCTGCGATTGCGGAGTCTTTTAGCCTGAAGACTTTTACTGTTGATTGATTCTATATGGTCACATATAACACATTGTACTCTCATACTACTCACCTCTTCCCTGATTGTATCACAGCAGTTGAATATTTTCCCTTCAAAAAGAAGCTATTCTTTTAAAGTTTGAATGGTGTATAATAGGGTAAGACTACATGTAGCACTAAAGGAAAGGGTGGTAAGATGAGAAAGCGATGGAAGCTGGCACTGGCAGGAGCTATCACAGGTGGAGCTGCTGCATATCTCATGTATGATGAAGAGCGGAGAACTCAAATGACTTCTAAAGTGAGTCAGTTAAGCAAAAAATCAAACGATCTTAGTGATATGCCGATAAGAGAAGCCGGCGAACCGGAAGCGGACAATCTCCAAAACTCGAAAATGGTATCGGAGGGGTCCCAGTTCGGAGTCCAGTATTACAATGAGCTGACCGAAAAAGAGAGAGAAATTCTTGAAAAAAGCCGAGAGCAGGATTGATGTAAGAACCCCCGTTTCACAAAGGTGAACGGGGGTTCTTTCTGTTGTTTACGATGTTTCAGTACATTCGGTATGAACACTGACTATTCGAACCTGATTTTTTTAATCCCCGTAATAGGTTCGTCTTTGTTGGAGCCGTCTCCCATGTAGAGATGGATAGGGCCGTCATCCTTCAAAGGCTTTCCTTTTTCGGCGAATAGGGCGTAGGCGTCACGAATTTCTTCTGCGGTGACTGATTTTTCTCCTTCTGAAGTTTCAAGAATTGCTGTTTTTGCCTCATCATGAATGTCGCTTGTATGTAAAAAAGGCAACAGAGGCATTAAAAATGTTCCTTTTACAGCCCGCTCTTTTTCATAGCGGTTTACGCTTTTGTTGACAGGGGGAGTAACTTTCTGCTGATACATGGCTCTATTGAAGCGTTCCGCCTGTTCGCGCAATTCATCAATCTCCCTTTCCTCCTCGGAAGTGATTCCGTCTTCAAAAATTTCGGAAAACGTAAGTTTACGGTCGTCAAAAATCCAAACGGTGGGATCCAGGGTAATAGGGTAAGTAACCTTACCGGTAATTTGTACAATCATGGATGATAGCCGCCTTTCCTTAAACAATTTATTTCACATGATAGCAGAATTCCCCCGGTATTTCATTAAATTGGACCCCGCTGTCGCTGAATTTTTATTTTTTTGCTATAATAGGTAAGGATTCAGTGATCGTTATGTTGCATTTCACCCTGATAAACGATAATATTAAATGAAAGAATACAGAAGAGGGGGGAGTTGAATGTTGTCTGATGTAGCAGTTGATCAGCGGGAGAAAGCATATGCCCTTCTTAAAGCGGACGCAGATAAAATTCTTCAATTAATTAAAGTACAAATAGATAATTTGACTATGCCCCAGTGCCCGTTATATGAAGAGGTACTGGATACCCAGATGTTCGGATTGTCGCGGGAAATCAATTTTGCGACAAGGTTGAATCTTATAACCGAAGAAGAGGGCAAAGAGCTTCTCGACAACCTGGAAAAACAGCTGAATGTTTTACATGAAGCATCTCAACGGTCATAAGTAAAGGCTCAAATTGCGACCTTCAGTTGTAATTTGAGTTTTTTATTACATATACGTTTTCAGAATATTAAAAGGCTTTAGTTAAGGGATGAGATATATGAAAATATGGAAATCATTAGATTTCACTTTAATGTTCGCACCACTGGTACTTATAGGATTCGGCACAGTGATGATCTATAGTGCGAGCATGGTGGATGCACCTGTTAAATTCGAAGTAGAACCGAACCACTTCCTGCTTAAACAGCTGCAGTGGGCGGTGATCGGACTGGCAGTCTTTCTGGTAGCGGCGTTCATCCCGTACAGGCAGTACCGTAGGTTCGTTAAACTTACCGTACTTATTATGGTACTGTCACTGGTAGGAGTTTTCATTTTCGGAGAGACGAGGAACAACGCAACGTCGTGGTATGTATTCGGGGGGTTCAGTGTCCAGCCCGCCGAATTTGTGAAAGTCGGACTGGTACTTTATTTAGCGTCTGTATACGCAAAAAAGCAGCCCTACATAGATAATTTCACTCAAGGGGTTCTTCCACCTTTGTATTTGACTTCGCTGCTGCTCGGCTTAATCATCATGCAGCCTGATATAGGAACAGCCGCTGTTATAGCAATGATAGCTGCAAGCGTCGTAATTTCTTCCGGGATCAGAATGAAGCACGTAATGATTTTAGTGAGCGGTATAGTGCTGGTCACGGTACTTGCCAGCCAGCAGATGATAACGGATGAGCGGGCCTCCAGGTTTACGGGCGCCTACCAGCCGTTTGAGACTCCGGATGCGGACGGTTATCATCTGATCCAGTCTTATATAGCTATTGGCAGTGGCGGTCTGACAGGAGAAGGACTGGGGCAGGGCGTCCAGAAGTTGGGTTACCTGCCTGAACCTCATACAGATTTCATTATGGCGGTCATTGCCGAGGAACTGGGATTCATTGGAGTGGTGATCACTCTTGGTCTTCTGGCTCTCTTCGTGTTACGGGGGCTTTATATAGCTAAGAAGTGCGAAGATCCTTTCGGTTCTTTACTGGCCATAGGGATATCTTCCATGGTCGCTATACAGGCGATAATTAATTTAGGTGCTATGAGCGGATTGCTTCCTATAACAGGGGTCCCTCTTCCTTTTGTAAGTTATGGCGGGTCGGCTCTGCTGATATTCATGCTCGCCGCAGGGATGCTGAACAGTGTAGCCAGAGGGGTTCGCTTCAATGAAGAGAAAGAAGTGAGGGAAAAAGAACCCGGCCAGTTCAAGGGGAGAACCATCAATAAAAATCGAGGAGTGAAATCATGGCAGAATTAAGGAAGATCGAAAAAGTACTCGTCGCTAACCGCGGGGAAATTGCTATCCGGGTATTTCGTGCATGTACTGAGCTCGATATTAGAACAGTGGCGGTTTATTCTCAGGAAGACACAGGCTCTTATCACAGATATAAAGCGGATGAAGCTTATTTGATCGGGAAAGGAAAGAAACCGATCGACGCTTACCTCGATATCGAAAATATCATAGAAGTGGCCAAGGAAGTAGGGGTGGATGCCATTCACCCGGGCTATGGCTTTTTGTCTGAAAACATCCATTTCGCAACACGCTGTGAAGAGGAAGATATCAAATTCATAGGCCCCGGGAGCAGGCAGCTTGAAATGTTCGGTGACAAGGTGAAGGCGAGAGAGCAGGCGCAAAAAGCTGATATTCCACTGATTCCGGGTACCGACAAACCCGTAGCCGGAGTGGAAGAAGTACAAAAATTCGGCGAAGAACACGGATATCCGATTATAATCAAAGCTTCTATGGGAGGCGGAGGCCGCGGCATGAGAATTGTCCGGACTTCCGGAGAGCTCGAGGAAGCTTTCGAGAGAGCCAGAGGAGAAGCGAAAGCGGCGTTTGGCAGTGAAGAAGTCTACGTCGAAAAACTAATTGAAAATCCTAAACATATCGAAGTCCAGATCATCGGTGATGAAGATGGAAATGTGGTACATCTTTATGAACGCGACTGTTCCGTGCAGCGACGGCATCAGAAAGTGGTTGAGATGGCGCCGAGTATGTCCTTGGCCGGCACACTGCGGGAGAATATTTGTGACGCAGCTGTCAAGCTGATGCGGAATGTTGGATATGTGAATGCCGGAACTGTGGAATTTCTGGTTGCCGATGGAGAATTTTTCTTTATTGAAGTCAATCCGCGGGTACAGGTGGAACATACAATCACTGAAATGATAACAGGAATTGATATCGTTCAGACTCAAATCAAAGTGGCGGAAGGCCATCCATTGTTTGAAAGTTACATAGGGATACCATCCCAGGAAAACTTAGTTACGAGCGGCTACGCTATTCAATCAAGAGTTACGACGGAAGACCCGCTGAATAACTTCATGCCTGACACCGGAAAAATCATGGCCTACCGTACCGGAGGAGGGTTCGGAGTACGTCTGGATGCAGGTAACGGATTTCAGGGTGCGGTGATTTCCCCGTTCTACGATTCCTTACTTGTAAAAGTGTCTACCTGGGCCCTTACATTTGAACAGGCTGCACAAAAAATGGTCAGAAATTTAAAAGAGTTCCGAATTCGTGGTATCAAAACAAACATTCCTTTTCTGCAAAATGTTATTCAACATCCGCAGTTTATCAAGGGCGAATACAGCACCACATTTATTGACAATTCTCCTGAACTATTCGTGTTTCCGAAAAGAAAAGACCGCGGCACCAAAATGCTGCAGCACATAGCTGATAAAACGGTGAACGGATATGATGGAGAAGGCGGCAGAAAGAAACCTGACTATCCAGATCCGCGGGTCCCGGAACTTCCGCGCACTGATGAATTTCCGAAAGGTACCAAACAGATTCTGGATGAAGAAGGGCCGGAAGCACTGATGAATTGGCTGAAAGAACGAAAAGAAGTACTTCTTACTGATACGACGTTCAGGGATGCTCATCAGTCGCTGCTTGCCACCAGGGTGAGAACAAAAGACCTCGAAACGATAGCAGAACCTACGGCACGTCTTCTGCCCGAACTTTTTTCCTTAGAAATGTGGGGAGGAGCTACGTTTGATGTGTCTTACCGCTTTTTGAACGAAGATCCGTGGTCCCGGCTGCTTAACTTACGGGAAAAAGCTCCGAATGTTCTTTTCCAGATGCTGCTCCGTGCCTCCAATGCTGTAGGATATAAAAACTACCCGGATAACCTGATTGAAGAATTCGTAGAGAAAAGTGCGAATGCAGGAATAGACGTCTTCCGGATTTTCGACAGTCTAAACTGGGTGGAAGGTATGAAACCTGCCATCGAAGCCGTCAGAAAGACAGGTAAAATAGCGGAAGCCGCCATGTGTTATACCGGGGATATTCTCGATCCGGACCGTTCTAAATACGACCTGGATTATTATGTTGAACTGGCAGGCGAACTTGAAGAGGCGGGTGCTCATATCTTAGGGATAAAAGATATGGCAGGACTCCTTAAACCTGAAGCTGCATACCAGCTGATAAGTGCGTTGAAGAAGAAAGTCTCCATTCCTGTGCACCTCCACACCCACGACACAAGCGGGAATGGTATTTTCACGTATGCAAAAGCAGTTGAGGCTGGAGTTGACGTAGTGGATGTTGCTGCAGGTTCAATGGCAGGAATGACTTCCCAGCCGAGTGCCAACAGTTTGTACTATGCTCTCGAAGGCAGTGACAGAAGGCCCGGACTGGATATACAAGCTTATGAGAAACTCGGACATTACTGGGAAGATATAAGGGATTATTATGAAGAGTTTGAAAGCGGTCTGCGTGCCCCTCATACTGAAGTGTATGAACATGAGATGCCGGGCGGGCAGTATTCGAATCTTCAGCAGCAGGCTAAAGCCGTAGGCCTTGGTGACCGGTGGGATGAAGTCAAAAGAATGTATAGACGGGTGAATAACATGTTCGGGGATATCGTTAAAGTGACCCCTTCTTCAAAGGTTGTGGGGGACATGGCTTTGTTCATGGTGCAAAATGATCTGAACGAAGATGACGTGTATAATAAAGGGGAAACGATTGATTTCCCGGACAGTGTCATCGAATTTTTCCAAGGGTATCTGGGCCAGCCCTACCAGGGATTCCCTGCCGAACTCCAGCACCTCGTTCTGAAAGGAAAAACGCCTCTTCAAGATCGGCCGGGGAAATTTTTAGACCCTGTTAACTTCAAAGAATTGAAAGAGACGCTGTTCCATAAGCTGGACCGTCAAGTAACAAGCTTCGATATGATAAGCTATGCACTTTATCCTAAAGTTTACATGGATTATCAGAAATTCCTTGATCAGTACGGGGACATGTCGATGCTGAACACTCCCACTTTTTTTTACGGAATGAGACTGGGCGAAGAAATTGCAGTAGACATCGAAAAAGGGAAAACTTTGATAGTGAAACTGGTGTCCATAAGTGAAGCGCAGGAAGACGGAACCAGAACTGCATTTTTTGAGCTTAACGGACAGCCGAGGGAAGTAGTTGTAAAAGACAATAGCATTACTGCCACTACAGCCGTGCGACCACAGGCGGACAAATCAGATGAAAAGCATATCGGAGCCAGTATGCCCGGTACTGCTGTAAAAGTTATGGCTGCAGCAGGTGAAAAGGTCACTAAAGGGGACCATTTGATGGTGACAGAGGCTATGAAAATGGAAACGACTGTACAGGCTCCTTTTGACGGAACGATTAAAGCCGTTCACGTAACAGATAATGCAACTATTCACGTGGGAGATCTACTTATCGAATTTGAATAGAATACAGCCCGGCTTCAGGTGCCGGGCTGTATTTATGAAAAGTCTCCTTGCAAAAATAGTCGTGTAATGGTAAAAATGAATATGTCCTCACATTTACATAGGTTTTACATACTTTTTTCACAACTACGTCACATTTGTATAAATTTATAGTAATTGAATAGATAGAAATATGGTTCCGTGATACAATTAATTTGACGTTTTTTGTGGCAATGGTTAATATTTCTGTAACTTTTGTGTACTGAGCAAAAGGCAGGAGGAGGAATATCAAGTGATGGACAATCCGAGGACAGTCGATTCTACGTCTGCTCACGTTATGGAAGAAGAAGCGAACCGGGAGACTTCCCTGGTAAAAGATATTAAAAGTTTAATAAAGGTCGGAATCATCAATTCGAACCTGATCACTACTTTTGCGGGTTTCTGGCTCGCTTTGTACTACACCGGGGCAAGTATTGTGACAGAATGGGTCACGCTTCTGTGGACACTCCTTGGTACTGCGCTTGTTATTGCAGGCGGATGTATTCTGAACAACTGGTATGACAGGGACATCGATCCGATTATGGATCGTACGCAAAACAGACCTACCGTAACAGGGACGATGTCGTTACAGTCTGTTTTAATCGGAGGGCTGGTCACCTCAGCAGCCGGTTTTCTCGTTTTGACACTCGCTTCCTGGCAGGCAGCACTTTGGGGAGTGTTCGGATGGATCGTTTACGTAATCCTTTATACGATGTGGTCCAAAAGAAGATATACTTTGAACACGGTTATAGGTAGTTTCTCCGGAGCCGTCCCCCCGCTGATAGGCTGGGCTGCTATTGAGCCGGGTCTTCGTATGGAAGCGTGGATGCTGTTTCTTATCATGTTCTTATGGCAGACGCCCCATTTTCTGGCACTTGCTATGAAAAAGAAAGATGATTATGAGAGAGCAGGAGTTCCGATGCTTCCAGTAGTCAAAGGATTTGAGATGACAAAAAGACAGATAGTCGTATATGTCGCCTGTCTTCTGCCTTTACCTTTATATCTTGCTTCTTTAGGCGGAGTCTTCCTGACAGTCGCTTATATATTATCTGTAGGTTGGCTCGTATTGGCATTAGCCGGTTTTGTGATGAAAGATGATAAGAAATGGGCTACATGGATGTTTGTGTACTCCCTTAATTATCTTACAATTCTATTCCTTACAATGGTGCTGGTAACTATGCCATTTCCTTACGTTTGAAATTAGGTGAAAACCTAGTTCACATTAATATACTTTCAAATACAAAAAAGAAAGAGAGGTATTACACATGAGAGGTTGGATGGGCAAGCTTCGTCCGGTATTCATTTTTAGTGTGCTGGTACTTTTCCTTGCCGGGTGCGGGGAAGAGAACCTGAGTGCACTCAAGCCCAAAGGGTACGGGGCAGATCTATTACTTGATCTTATGGTGATCAGTCTTGCGATTATGACTTTCGTATTCGTGGTCGTCATGGCTATTTATATTTTCGTACTTATTCGTTACCGTCGTAAAAAGGGTGAGGAGAACTATATCCCTAAACAGACAGAGGGTAACAAATCGCTGGAGATTATCTGGACCGTTATACCGGTACTGCTTCTCCTTATTCTGGCAGTGCCGACTGTACAGGCCACTTTCGACCTTGCAGACGAAAAACCGCGTGAGGAAGACGGTTTGATTACTGTGGAAGTAACCGGTAACCAGTACTGGTGGCACTTTAACTATCCTGATCAGGAAATATCGACCAGTCAGGATCTGTATATTCCGACAGGAGAGCGCGTATACTTAGATATGAAATCAAGTGACGTTATCCACTCATTCTGGGTGCCTTCCATCGCGGGTAAAATGGACACAAACCCTGGTGATAACGAAAACACTATGTACTTAGAAGCTTATGAAGAAGGGGTATACTGGGGACACTGTGCCGAACTTTGTGGTCAGTCGCACTCGTTAATGGACTTCAGAGTAGTCGCAGTAAGTTCCGAAGAGTATGATCAGTGGGTTTCCGATATGCAGAACATTGACCCGGAAGCGACACCTGAAACCGCTTCAGCTAAAGATGGAAAAAAAGCTTTCGAAAACAGCTGTATGGGCTGTCACGCCATAGGTAACTCTCCGGCAGGTGTGGGGCCAAACCTCAGCAACTTCGGAAACCGTACGAAAATTGCCGGTATTCTGGATCACAACAAAGAAAACCTTGTAGACTGGATAATGGATCCGGATCAGTTCAAACCTGGCAACAAAATGGAAGGCTACAACGTATCTGAAAAAGAAGCACAACAAATAGCTGACTACTTAATGCAGTTAGACCATTCAGAAGTAACTCCTGATTCTGTTAATGGCTCTTCCGGCAAGAAGTAAATAATTAAAAAGGAGGTTATAGTGTGAGTAATGCGATTGTACAACAGCGCGGCATTGGTGCTATGATTTGGGACTATATTACAACGGTTGACCACAAAAAAATTGCGCACCTTTACCTGGTCGCCGGAGGTCTATTCTTCCTGATCGGCGGCCTCGAAGCGCTGATAATACGTATCCAGCTGATGCAGCCGGACAGTAACTTTATTTCAGCAGGTCTTTACAACGAAATGATTACGATGCACGGTACTACGATGATATTCCTGGCTGCCATGCCACTTATATTTGCATTGATGAACGCCGTAGTACCATTGCAGATAGGAGCGAGGGACGTAGCGTTTCCTTTCCTTAACTCCCTTGGTTTCTGGCTGTTTTTATTTGGAGGTCTATTACTGAACGTTTCCTGGTTCACTGGAGGAGCGCCGGATGCGGGCTGGACTAACTATGCACCGTTATCCTCGACATCTCCGGGCCACGGAGTGGATTATTACGTAATGGGACTTCAGATAGCGGGGGCAGGAACACTGATCGGTGGTATTAACTTCCTGGTAACGATCATTAACATGAGAGCACCTGGTATGACTTATATGCGTATGCCGCTATTCACCTGGACAACATTCATTACCAGCGTCCTGATTCTTTTCGCGTTCCCGGCTCTTACAGTAGGTCTATTCCTTATGATGTTCGATCGTATGTTTGGCTCTGCCTTCTTCGACGTAACTGCCGGAGGAAACGCAATCATTTGGGAACACTTATTCTGGATATTCGGGCACCCGGAAGTTTATATTCTGATTCTTCCTGTGTTCGGGGCATTCAGTGATATTTTCTCTACATTTTCTAAGAAGAGACTTTTCGGTTACTCGGCAATGGTATTTGCAACAGTGCTGATCGGTTTTCTAGGGTTCATGGTTTGGGCCCACCACATGTTTACAGTAGGACTCGGTCCGATTGCAAACTCTATTTTCGCAGTTTCTACTATGGCGATCGCCGTACCTACAGGAATCAAGATCTTTAACTGGCTGTTTACCATGTGGGGCGGAAGTATTAAACTAAGTGTCGCTATGCTCTGGGCACTCGGATTCATACCTACATTTACAATAGGAGGTATGACTGGGGTAATGCTCGGTTCAGCAGCAGCCGACTACCAGTATCACGATACATACTTCGTGGTTGCCCACTTCCACTACGTTATTGTCGGTGGTACAGTATTTGGTCTATTTGCGGCTATGCACTACTGGTGGCCGAAGATGTTCGGAAAAGTACTGAACGAGAAACTGGGTCACTTAGGTTTCTGGCCATTTTTCATCGGTTTCCATTTGACATTCTTTATCCAGCACTTCCTGGGACTGATGGGAATGCCTAGACGTTACTGGACATATTTCGAAGGTCAGGGTCTTGCAACCGGTAACCTGATCAGTACAATAGGTGCCTTCCTGATGGCTATCGGAACTCTGATATTCCTGTATAACGTAATTTATACAGCAATTAAGGAACCTAAAGCTTCTGCAGATCCTTGGGACGGTCGTACTCTCGAATGGTCCCTGCCGTCTGCACCTCCATTTTATAACTTTAAACAGACTCCACTCGTACGTGGACTGGATCCATTATGGATCGAGAAGATGGAAGGAAGAAAAGGTATTACTCCTGCGGAACCGCTTGGTGATATTCACATGCCTAATGGCTCTATACTTCCATTCCTGATGTCAATGGGTCTGTTTATTGCAGGCTTCGGATTTATTTATCAGGTAGACAACAAACTGTGGTTTATAGCAGTTGCTGTCGGCATGGGACTTTTCTTCGCTTCCATGTTCACCAGATCGTTCAAAGATGATCTCGGTTATCATATTCATAAAGAAGATCTTATTGAAAAGGGGGATGGCAAAGAATGAGTCATGACGACGTTTTAAATCCAAAACATATGCCCCATGATCCGGAAAAAGCCACCCTTGAAGGAAAAAATAAATTTGTCGGTTTCTGGATGTTCCTCGGAGGAGAGACGGTACTTTTCGCCTCTCTCTTCGGAACATATCTGGCTCTGTCCGGATCTACATCCGGCGACAACACTCCCGAAAACCTGTTTGGGCTAGAGCTTGTTTTCATAATGACTATGCTGCTGCTGACAAGTTCTTTGACCAGCGTGTATGCTATGTACCATATGAAGAACCACAATTTCAAAAAAATGCAGCTCTGGTTGGGAGTTACAGTACTTCTGGGACTTGGTTTTCTTGGATGCGAAATTTATGAATTTTACCACTATATCCACGAATACGGATTCACGTTCCGTTCTTCTGCCTTCGGATCCGGGTTTTATACATTGGTCGGTTTCCACGGAGGACACGTTCTATTTGGTCTTTTCTGGATAACTTCATTGATGATCCGGAACCAGAAACGCGGTTTGAATTTGTATAACGCACCTAAATTCTATATATCCAGTCTTTACTGGCACTTCATTGACGTAGTGTGGGTCTTCATTTTCACCGTAGTATACCTACTAGGAAAGGTGGGGTAAGCGATGTCGGAACGTACGGAGAACGTATCAAGGCACAAATTGAATGTACGGAAAGATGAGAACAAAGAAGAAATGGTGCAGCAGGTCATTACTTTTGCGCTCATGATCCTGTTTACCCTTATTGCTTTTAGTATGGTAATCCTGGACATCAGTTCTTATTTCATAAAACCGACACTTCTTTTACTAGCTGGAGTTCAGGTAGCATTCCAGTTGTTCTATTTTATGCATATGAAGAACAAAGGGCATTTCATGCCGACCATCATCATGTTCGGCGGAATGACAATTGCACTTGCAACTATTATTGCTTTTACTACAATCATTTGGTGGTAAAACAAAAACCGGGGGCTCTCCTCCGGTTTTTTCGTGTAAAAGTATATAAATTCCACATCCGTTTTTCCTTCAGCTAAATTCCTGAGAAGACTGACATAATATTTGGGGAGAAGAAAGGAATTGAAAGATGTGCAGAGAAAGAACTTCAACTAAGCAAATTTGACATTTTAGAAAACAATAGGGTATATATCTATTATTTTCGAACGTTGTGATTTAAAATAACAGGTAGCAAGTTATTTTAAGGGGTGAGATAGATGTGGTTAGAATTACAAATATTCGGATTCCGGGCATTGTGGAGCCCTTTCTATATGATTTTCGTTGCCGTACTTGCTTTGGTATACTTTTATCTGACAGGGCCGGGCCGGCGTAATGATAAGGAGAAAGCGACAGGTTTCCAACAGATCACGTTTTTCTCAGGTTTAGTGCTCCTTTACATAGTTAAAGGGTCTCCCATAGATCTAATGGCGCACATCATGTTTGCCGCTCATATGACCCAGATGGCTCTGTACTATCTCGTGTTTCCTTTTCTGATCATTAATGGAGTGCCGGGTGAGGTTTGGAGAAGAATTTTTGACCGTCCGGTAATACGGCCGTTTCTGAAGTTCATTACAAAACCGTTGTTGTCACTATTACTGTTTAGCGGTTTCTTTTCCATGTACCACGTGCCTGCAGTTTTTGATTTCGCCAAATCGAACGAAATCGTCCACGCCGGTTTTTCCACCACTATCCTTTTCTTCGCTTTTTGTATGTGGGTATCCGTCTTCCCTCCTACGGAAGGAGTAGACAGACTCGGACCTTTACTGAAGATAGGCATCATTTTCGGAAGTGGTGTTTTACTGACCCCTGCATGTGCTCTGATTATTTTCTCTGATGCTCCGCTGTATGCGACATATACGCAGTCCGGTGCCTGGATGGACGCTCTCAGTCTATGTGTACCTACCGGAGTTCTTGAAGGGCTGGCAGGTTCACTGAACGGGCCGGAATTCTTTACGTCCATGCCTCTGCTGCAGGATCAGCAGCTTGGCGGGATCATCATGAAAATAATGCAGGAAGTTATTTTTGCGGCTATCATCGGGCACATCTTTTTCTCATGGTTCAACAAGGAACGAAATACAATCGATCCTATACCGGAAGTAACGATGGAACAAAATGAATATGTACAGGAGAGATAACAATGCCCTTATTGCCGACAATTAGTACAACTTTTATTGTACTAAGTGCTGTTCTGGTGGGGATCGGCTGGATTCTCATAGCTAATGATAAAAGATCAGCTCATAAGAAAGTTATGCTTGCAGCTGCACTCAGCGCTCTGATATTTTTCATAATTTACGTAAGCCGGACCGTCTTCGTCGGAAATACAAGCTTTGGAGGACCTGAGGAATACAAGATTTATTATACGGTATTTCTGATTTTCCATATAACGCTTGCGACAACCGGAGCGGTGTTCGGTATTATCACGATCATCCTTGCGCTTAAACGGAATATTAAAAAGCATCGCAAGATCGGACCGGTCACCAGTATCATATGGTTTTTTACTGCGATAACCGGAGTGGCCGTCTATCTTCTGCTATATATTATATATGACGGGGGAGACACGACCAGCGTCATTAAAGCGATTCTGGGTACATGATCGGTAGCGTAAATAGAAAATTCAGGAAAAATTACAAAAAGCGGTCTGTACGGGGGAAAGCCCCAAGCAGACCGCTTTTTATGAGGAATATTATATTTATTTACGTCATTTTACTGAAATTCCTCACGAGTGAAGATTAATGTGAGAAACAGGTATATTAAAGTCTTACATTCAACTTGATCAGCCCGGCTTCTTTAGCGGAATTGAAGGCTATGATGACGAGAGGACCTACGAAAAATCCAAGTACCCCTATCAGTTTCAGACCTATATACATTGCTACAAGAGTAGCGAGCGGGGACAGGCCAATCTGTGTTCCCATGACTTTGGGTTCGACCGTACGTCGTATGGCCAGCAGGACGATAGCTAGCACCATAAGTTGAGTTCCGGTCGCAACATCTCCGGTAGCGTACATGTAAACGGACCAGGGGCCTATAATGGCGATGGAACCGATAATCGGAATGAAATCTACTGCCCAGGTGATCAGAGCCATAAGAATAGCGACTTCGGGTGAAATGAAGAGAAGTGCCACCAGCGTAACTACAAATATAATGATACTGACCTGGAACTGTGCTTTCAGAAAACCGAATACGACATAGCTGAGACGTGCATTCATGAACTGAACCTTTTCGGAAGTTTCTTCGGTCAAGTAGGAATGCATTTTCGTTTTCAGCCTTGGCAGTTCCAGCATAAACAGAAAGAGAGCGATCAGGTACACGAGCAGACTTACTATCAGATTAGGTATTTTAGCTGCCAGTGCAGTTACATTTTCTATGTTTAATGTATCGGTAAGTCTTTCGGTGGACCTTTCCAAACTCTCTTCGATACGATCGGAAGTCTCGTCAATGAACTCCTTAGGCAGCATTTCTGTAAGGTTGTTCATATTATCTTTTAAATCGATGACTACCTGGTTCAGCTGGGAAATATAAAGAGGGGCGTTATCAATCAGATGTATGATTTGAGCTACAGCTCTTGTTACGGCGAATGTACCTACGAGCCCTAGAAGTAAAAGAAACAAGAGAAATACGATAGACACGGCAAATTGCCGGCCTATATGGAACCTATACTGAAACCAGCGTACCGACGGGTTCAGAAATAGGGCGGTGATGAAGGCGATTATGAGGGGAACTGCTACAGGCAGTATGAAATAAGCTGCTGCGAGCCCGATAATTGTAAGAAAGATCAATGTCCATTGACGTTTAGTTATTTGTTTAAACAACGCGGGGCCGTGTCTCCTTTCCCTTAAGAAATCGTTCGAAAAAAGAGTCGCCCATCATTCACGATGCGCGACTCCCAATCCATTACTCGTCTGTCTGGTTCGCTTTTGCCGGAGCCTGTACTTTGCTTATCAAATAATGAGACTTATCGATTAAATCTTTGGAGAATCCTTCTTCCTCACCATACTCGACTCCATGAGGATAATAATGCTTTCCGAGCAGCGGAGTCATAAGTTTCATAACGGCATTTCCTTTATCTACGTCTCCACTGAGAGCATACCCCTGGATTCTTACGTAATAAGTGATGTTCGTTTCAGGGGATTCGATTTTATGATCGTATGTAACCCTTTCATAGTCCCAGGATCCGCCGAGCATAAACCCGTTTGATTCCATGATACGTGTCAACGTCTTCACGTCGAGTACTAAATCTTCGATACCAGTGTTTTCTAATTTCATACTCTCCACCTCACAACAAATTATGTATAGTTAACATTTTATTATGAAAAGAAGAAAGTTGCAATTAAACCGGAAGGGTTTATCGTTAATTTTAGTCTTTTTCACGCGAAAGGGGAATTTCTCAAGAACGATTTTCTTATGTGTATTAGTCTGATATGATAAAGGAGGAGGTGAATCCCTTTTATGCTAGCTACTATGGAAATTGTAGACTTGTTGGATAGATCGGAAGAGATAGGCCAGATAATAATGAAATCAGACGTTATGGAAGAGTTCTATGAGGCGAAATCCGACCTTGCCAAAGATGAAGAAGCTCAGACTCTCATACGTAATTTTAATAAAATGAAAGATCAATATGAAGAAGTGCAGCGTTTCGGAAGATATCATCCCGATTACAGTAAAATTATGAAAAGTATCCGAAGTGTGAAAAGAGAAATGGATATGCACCCGAGCGTCGCCCGCTACAAGCGTGCTGAACGTGAACTTCAGAAGCTGCTCGATGATATCAGCCAGGACGTGGCTTTCAGCGTAAGTGAACAGATTAAAGTCCCACGGAACGGGATGGTGTTCACAGACACCGGCTGTTCATGCGGCAGTGGCGGCGGCTGTGGCTGTTCTTAAGAAGGATGTGTGAAATATGAGAGTTAAAAGACAGGGGATTATCGTTTATTTTCAGCAGATGAAAAATGTTCGTCACCTGAAGAAATACGGGCATTTGATTCACGCTTCCAAAAAACGGAAATATGCGGTTATTTACGTGAACCGGGAAGAACTTGAGGAAAAGATGGAGACACTGAATAAATTATCTTATGTACTCCGCGTGGAACCTTCCTGGAAACCGCAGGTAGAAACGGATTTTGAAAACGCCAAGCCCGATAAAGCTAAAGAATATGACTATAAGTTCGGTATATAGTTACGATCACGCATTCTTATAGATATATTAACCCTGACCGGGCACAAATGACCTGGTCGGGGTTATTTAGTTATGAACGATCACGTAAGCCTTGCCAGGGCCTTGTTACTTCTTAATATTCCTATCAGATACTGATAGTATAAATCAGTTTCAGGAAACATCGTAGATGGTTTTAGCGTATATTCCTGAATTTCCACTCCGATTTCGTCCGTCATTTCTTTGAACAGATCGAACCTGGTGTTCGGAATCTCATGAGGATTTGGTATTCCTTCCCTGCATATATATATGGGCTGAAACTTTTCGGCCGGCTTCATTATTAAGGCGAGAGACGTTTTCGGTTTTCCGTCAATTTCGCTGTGAAAAGCAAGGGCGGCTTCAACACGGGCGGGCATACGTTTCCCCAGTTCAACAAGTTCATAGATATCCGTGTAACCTTCCCCCAGTTCAATGAATTTCTGTCTCATAAATATTTCTCCTTTCTTCCCTGCATCATTATTACTCTAGCACGCCAGCTCTTTGTAATAAACCGTTTATATAAAACAGTGGTCAGCCCTTTCACTAATGACGACCGAGTGGAGCATCGATAAATAAAAATACATGGTTCCGGTGAATGATGATTTTTCTGCAGGACGTTTTATGGTAGCATTAAGAAAAACCTTGTAACAGGAGGTGATCAGCATGAGAGTAATAAGCGGCAGTCACAAAGGGCAACGTCTCTATTCTGTACCCACACACAACACAAGGCCTACGACTGATAAAGTTAAAGAAGCTATATTCCAGATCATTGGTCCTTACTTTGACGGGGGCAAAGTTTTCGACTGCTTTGCAGGAAGCGGAGGCCTCGGGATCGAATGTCTCAGCAGAGGAGCAGAGGAGGCAGTTTTCATAGATAAAGAACCCGCAGCTATTAAAACGATATGGGACAACCTCAAATCTCTGAAGCTCGAGGAACGCTCTGAAGTCTTTAAAACCGATGCATACAGAGCTATGAAAGCAGCCGGAAAGAGGGGGCTCACTTTTTCTTACGTATTCCTTGATCCCCCCTATAAGAAATTTTCTTATGAAGAATTACTGAAAAACCTTCAGGAGTATCAACTTCTCGAGGAAAAAGCTATAATAGTGTGCGAACACGATGTGTCAGAATCGCTGCCTCAGCAGGTAGGTTCTGTATTTATGTTCAAGCAGGAAGAGTACGGCTCTAATATCGGAGTGGCGTTTTATAAGAAGGAGGGATAATATGGCCGGTTTAGCGATTTGCCCTGGGAGTTTCGATCCGATTACATACGGACATCTTGATATCATAGAACGGGCTGCCAGAGTGTTTGACGAAGTACGGGTCGTAGTTTTTAATAATCAAAGTAAATCTCCGCTTTTTTCTGTGGAGGAAAGAAAAAAATTGATTAGGGAGTCTACGGCCGGGATAAGCAACGTGACGGTGGAGAGTTACGGCGGACTACTTATGAAGTACGCCGAAGAAGCCGGGGCTGAGGCGATTATACGAGGCTTGAGAGCAATCAGTGATTTTGAATACGAGATGCAGATCACTTCAATGAATCGTAAATTAAATGAAGAGATTGAAACGTTTTTCGTAATGACGAATAATCAGTATTCGTTCCTCAGTTCAAGCATCGTCAAGGAGATAGCGAAATATCAGGGAGAGATTACCGGGCTTGTCCCGGAAGTCGTGGAAAAGGCTCTGCAGGAACGTTTCAAAAGATGAGCGTCCACCTGTCCTGACAGGAAAGGTGATCAAAAAGTATGTAAACGTGAACCCGGAGTGTGAAATATAAGGGTTCACGTATTTTTATTTACGTGACAGGGATTGCTGTACTTCCTAAACGACGGGATGTAAAATATATTTGTGTTTCAGTAAAGCAGACCTGCTTCAGACGTTCTGTACAGGTAAGGAAGGAGTAAGGGTATGAGTCCGAACAGAAAAACGATTATAGCTATTGTTATTACTGCACTGATAACTGCTGTGTTATTTTCTTATCAGTTACCATACTATGTTTACAAGCCCGGTACCGCCGAGGCTCTTGATCCGGTTATAGAAGTGGATGGAGGGTACGCAAGTGAAGGCGATATGCATCTCGTTACAATCCGTGGAGGTCAGGCGACTGCAGTTCAGTGGCTGCTTGCTCAATTCAGACCCTATTATGAGTTGATGCCGCTTGATGAAGTCAGGCCGGAGGGTGTATCCGAACAGGAATACTTCCACGCGCAACTGCAGATGATGGAAACCTCCCAGGAAGCAGCCCAGGTGGTGGCATACGAAGCTGCCGGAAAGCAGATCGATATCCAGTATGACGGTGTTTACGTGATGCAGCTGGTAAAAGGTATGCCAGCCGCAGATCGTCTGCAGTCCGGTGATCGTATAGTGGAAGTTGACGGTCAGGAAGTAAAAGAGTCCAGCGACCTTATTAACTACGTGGAAAACAAAAAAGCCGGGGAAAGCGTCTCCCTTCTCATCGAGAGAGAGAAAGGGACGCTGACAAGGGAAGTCGAACTGGCTCCTTTTCCTGACAATGAAGAGAAAGTGGGGATAGGTATATCCCTTGTAACCGACCGATCTGTAGAGGTGGATCCGGAAGTAAGTGTCGAAAGCGGAGAAATTGGCGGACCAAGCGCCGGACTGATGTTTTCACTTGAGATTTACGACCAGTTGACGGAATATGATTTAACATCCGGCAAAGAAATAGCCGGTACAGGAGAAATAAATTATGATGGTGAAGTCGGGAAGATCGGTGGTATCGACAAAAAGGTAGTTGCAGCTGATGAAGAAGGGGCTTCTGTTTTCTTTGCACCTAATGAAGAAGGAGCGGAGGATTCCAACTATAAAATAGCCGCACAGACTGCCGAGGACATCGGTACAGATATGGAGATCGTTCCGGTGGATACGTTCCAGGAAGCGGTTGACTATTTGAAGAAGAATAAATAAAAGCTTTACTTCGTTTAAAAGCCTGTTCAGTTTTCACCGGCTCTTCCGGATTTCCTTCATTACGGGAATCCGGGAGAGCCGGTGTTTTATCGAATATGTTTAAGCTAAGATATTCGGAGTTTAAACGAATAAAGGGGGGAGTTTTTCCCGGTGGTAACTTTCTACTCTTTGATTTCCCGAAAGAGGGTAAAGGTAGGTCCTTTGAGCTTTCAGATCAATGTCGAAGAGCGGATGATCGATTTGTTTAAGCTGAGTCACTAATGGAACTTCTATATATTTTTTCTGTTCGGAAAGGTATTGTCTCCCCCGTTTATTCATACCGAGTATTCGGACGTATGGTACAGATTCGTTCAGAAGATAGCTGTCTTTTTTTCTTGTATTCGTTATTAAATGAACGAATATGCGCTGCAGTCTCGTCCAGGTGTATCTCTTCGTTTTGACGGACTCCATCATTTCCTGGAACGAACTGCTTCTGTTGATGCTTGATAACAGACGGTGTTCCAGTCCTTCTTCGATTCCGTGGATCTGCCTTAATTCTTCGGGGGAGGATGTCCACAGCAGATGTTGAATGAGAGGGAAATAGTCTTCGAACTGATGAAACTTCCCTTTATCTTTTATGTAATTATGGAGGGATTGTACTGTAGAATCCGGAAGAGCCTGTTTTACTCCTTCCGTGATTTCTCCCTTTGTATGTATCTCTCTGCGAATGCTTGTAGCGCTGGCGATTTTCCCTTTGATTATTTCATCGTGATATTCACTCTCAATACGCGTAATCGTCTCCGGTTTTATATGAGGAGCAAATTGCTTTATTGCTTTTACGTAGCTGTAACCGAGAATGTTGTTCGGCTGCGATAAATCAAGTTCATCGACGCCGATAGCCCGGTAAGCCAGGCGTGATGCTTCCGGATAGGACATCCCCTCATCCAGAAAAGAGGTTAAATGTTCGTCAAATTTCCCCTGGTTGTCTTTCCATTTACTGTGGGAGTTGACGAAAGGAGCAATGTTTCCCTCTTCACTGCCGAAACAGATGGAAGAGACGTTCAACCTGTCCAGAGTCTCAACAGCCCCTTTGCTGAAATAGTCCCCGTGCTGAACCGCAAACAAATGAGGCAGTTCAACCACCAGATCTACGGACTGCAGAAGGGCGGATCTCGCTCTTTCCCATTTATCCATTATAGCCGGCTCTCCACGCTGTAGAAAAGGTCCGCTCATGACAGCGATGATACAGTCAGCGCCGGTTTGTTTCCTCGCCTGTGTTACATGAAAGTCATGGCCGAGATGGAACGGGTTGTATTCCACGATAATACCTGAAGCTTGCATAGGATCTTCCTTTCCTGCTATATTTGCATTCCTTTCCTTTCTATCTTAACATTAGATAAAGATAAGCGATGGTGTAAAGAAAAAATGTTGACAAAACGTTTATTTGGTTTTAAAATTACTCTTGTTGTCATGAGGTGATGACCGTGAAATTTCCAATACAAAAAGTAAAACAGGCAGGGGACAACCCTTATCATTTTGAAGGGGATGTGGACCTTTCCTCTTTGGAGGATGCCAAAAATGATATCCGGGAAATTTCTCCTGTTTCGGTAACCGGTCAGGCAGAAATGAAAGGAGAAAACATATCAGTATCGATGACCATTGAAGGAGATATGATTCTTCCTTGTGCCAGAACGCTGGTGGATGTTCCTTTCGTATTTAATATTCAGGCTACGGAATACTTCAATCTTTCTCCTTATTATGAGGAGGAGGATGACTCGGAAGTACACCCGCTGCATGGAGAACTGCTTGACTTGACTCCTTATAT
This sequence comes from Salimicrobium jeotgali, assembly GCF_001685435.2. Lineage (NCBI taxonomy): Bacteria > Bacillati > Bacillota > Bacilli > Caryophanales > Bacillaceae > Salimicrobium > Salimicrobium jeotgali. The sequence goes on along the minus strand of NZ_CP011361.2, from coordinate 1,513,437 downwards.
AAAGGAGAATGTGCTATTGGAGGTTCCCTATCGTGTCTTTTCGGATGATCCTGACGTCGTCCCTCCGAAAGAAGGAGATGGCTGGGAAGTCGTGGACGAGAAACCGGACTCTGAAAGCAAAATAGATCCTCGATTAGCTAAACTGGAATCATTATTAGATGAAAAAGAGAAATAGAGAGGGCATCGACCGCTCTTCTCTTTACTTATAAAGGAGGTGGACAGCAATGGCAGTACCTAAGCGCAGAACGTCCAAAAAGGTGAAAAATCAACGTCGTACGCATAAAAAATTGAGTGCTCCTAAATTGGTGGCATGTCAAAATTGCGGAGAGATGACGAAGCCACACCGTGTGTGCAGCTCTTGCGGCCAGTACAATGGCAAGCAAGTAGTCGAAGCATAAAGAAAAGCCTGTGACCGCAGGCTTTTTTTTTATGCTTTTTTGTCTTGTTCGCCGATCTTTTCATGTGCAGAAAAAGATGTAGAATGAAAGCAGAGACTTTTAATCTCACCAAGGGGAGTTGATGCAGTGGAAACGGTATATGTCACTTATGAAGAGGACGTGGCTGTGGTTACGTTGAACCGGGAAGATAAAAGAAATGCAGTCAGCAGACAAATGACGATGGAACTCAGGCAGATTACTGAAGAAATTAAAGCGAATGAACAGGTGAAAGCACTTGTACTTACCTCCAGAGGAGAACGTGCCTTTTGTTCGGGAGGAGATCTGAAAGAGCTGCATGGAGATTTGTCGGAGGAGGAAGCGTATACGGTTCTTTCTCCGATGAAGGAATTACTTTATGAAATAGCGACGCTGCCGGTGCCGACGCTCGCTTATTTGAACGGAGAAGCGAGGGGAGGGGGGTGCGAACTTGCTACCGCATGTGATATACGAATAGGAAAAGAAGGAAGCAGGTTCGGCTTTGTTCAGGGAAAACTTGGTATCGTACCCGGATGGGGAGGCGGAGCGCTTCTTTATGAGAGAATTTCTCCGGTCCAGGCTTTCCACTGGTTGACTGCAAGTGAGGTTATTGACGCAGAAGAAGCGAAGCAGCTCGGGTGGCTCCAGGGGTTGGCAAACGAACTGGATCTCGGTATATTCACCAATCGTTCCAAGGAACAGCTCAGGTTCTGGAAAAAACAGCTTATGGAAAATATAGACACTTCAGTACTTTACAGAAAGATGGAAGAGGAAACGCGGCAGTCAGCGGCTTTATGGCCGTCCGAAGCTCATAAAAAAGCAGTGAATGCGTTTTTCAGCCGCAAAAATCAATAAAAGTCTGACGGCTTATCGCTAAAAAAGAGCCGTTCTCACTGAACGGCTCTTTCCTGGATATCAGCTGTCTTCTTTCGGTTGTTCGTCCACTCCCTCAGGCAACCATAAGAGAGGGTTCTCCCCGCGGTCTCTTTCCATGTTATAAGTAGCTTTCTGGAAACCGAGACGTTCCCAGAACCCATGAGAGTTAATGCGCGGATTCGTTTTAATAGGCAAATGGTAGCTTTTGGCGAAGTCCACCAGCTGTTTCCCGTAACCTTTGCCCTGATAGTCTTTAAGTACTTCCAGTTTCCATAGTTCGAGATAATCCTGAGGGGGATTGAAATAATTATCATATTTAGCGGAAATTCTATAGAGACTCATTCTTGCAATCATGGCATTACCGATATAAATCCCGAAAAAAGGAGATTCGCTGTTATTTTCCACGATGTTACTCTGTAAATCTTCGAGCATAGTAAGTTCCTGAAGACCATACTCTTTGAAACGTTTAAACTCCTCGAGTGTTTTATAGTTGATTAGTAAAGGCTGCACTTCTGTACTGATACTCATCGACCGTGACGCTCCTTTCGGCAATCTTGCTTCCAACTACATTATAGTATAAAAATTTTCAGAATCAAATGGACTACTTTTACCTGCTATATCTGTTACAAGTTTGCTACAATAGAGTTTGAAAAATGCAGGAAGAAGGTGGGACAGATGCCTGAAAACGACCTTTCGGTCTCGTGGCTGCTTATAATAATAACTCCTATAATCTTTGTTGTGTTATATATGTTGTTTTTGAAGTGGACGGCAAGGAAAGGAAAAGCACTGCGGGGAGCCGTATATATAAGTACTCCTTTTCTGGTTTTTGCTGTGCGCGAACTTATGAACCTGCTGCTTGGAGGGAACAATTCAGGCTGGGTTATCGTCTCGTTGCTCGTCCTGGTCGGTGTTTCGCTGTATATTCAGTATAGAACAGCTGGAGAAATGAAGTTACGTAAAACTCTTACCAGTTTTCTGAGACTTACTTTCTTTGTGTTTGTCATACTATATATTATGCTTTTGCTAAGTACAGTCGCTGCAGGAGCGCTGAACGTTTAAGATTTGACCTGATTTTAATTGCTGCTTATTCACGTTCCGCGTATGTAAACAGATTAGATGAATGCAGGTTGATTATTATGTACAATGTTATGAGGATGTAAGATACATAGGTGCGTATAAAGGAGAATGTGTGATGAGAATAGATCCGGTACAGTTCGGAGAAACGAATACTTTGATGAAAGATTACCGTTACAATTTCGAGAAATTGGCAAATAAATTCGATTACTTCCCTTTCGTGGAACGTTCATGGGAGGAGCGGTTACATGAACTTCAAAACCGCGACTTCAAAAGAGGGGAAACAGTGGAAATTCTGAAAAAAATGAACGAATATTACGGAGCGGGAGCTGAAACATTAGCCCATATTGAGCGTTTGTACGAGAAAGACTCTACAGTGATGATCGCCGGTCAGCAGGCTGGTTTGCTCACTGGTCCCATGTATACCGTCAATAAAGCTATTTCAGTCATTGAAGCGGCTAAACAGAAAGAAAAAATGCTTGGTAAACCTGTGCTCCCGGTATTCTGGGTAGCAGGAGAAGATCATGACTTTGAAGAAATCAATCATGTTTATCTCGAACAGGACGGTCTGAAAAAACAAAAAATCTCTCAGACGACAGATGGAAAAACTTCAGTTTCCGACGTCGATCTGGACAGCGAAGCTGCAAACGAATTCGTAGAAGCGTGTTTCAGACATCTGCCCGAGTCTATGCATACGAAGGATGTTTACCGGCACGTTCATCATGCACTGGATGGGGCCAGAACGTATTCAGATTTTTTTGCGAAACTCCTCACCAGCCTTTTCAAACATCAGGGGCTGATCGTACTGGACGCTCACGCTCCTTCCATACGTAAGCTCGAAAGCGACTACTTTATTCAGATGATCGAGCATAATGAAGCTATAGCTTCTGGAGTATATGCACAGGAACAGGAAAATAAAAGGCAGGGCTATCCTGTTACTATAGATGCAGAAGTAAGTGATGCCCATCTGTTCTACCACGATGGAAAGCAGCGTGTTCTCCTTATGCGGGAAGGATCCCGTTTTGTGGGTAAGCAGGGGGAAGTGGAATTCAGTGAGGATGAATTATTGATGATAGCCGAGGAAACGCCCGAAAGGCTGAGTAACAATGTCGTCACACGTCCGCTGATGCAGGATCTGCTGCTTCCCTGTCTGGGCTTTGTAGGAGGACCGGGAGAAATAAGCTACTGGTCGGTGCTTAGACCTGCTTTCTCGGAGTTATCGATAAAGATGCCTCCGACACTTCCAAGACTCAGTTTCACCTTTGTCAGCGACAGGATCAAAAACAGAGCAAGAACGGAAGGTATCGATCTTTACGAGGTTCTGCGTAACGGATTAAGTGAGGAGAAAATCAACTTCCTCTCGTCCCACTCTGTAGTTCCTTTGGAGGAAATGAAGAGAGAAATGAAAGAGCAGATCTCGCGTCTCCACGCCCCCTTCCGCAGGGAAGCGGAAAGGACGGGACCCGATGTCTTAGGTTATGCGGAAAAAAACCTTGAATATATGGAGTCGCTTATCGACGATATGGGAGACCGTATATCCAAAGAGCATCGCAAAAAATATGAAAACGTCCTTGCTTTTTATAGTCGTCTTGAAGATGTAATCCGTCCTAAAGGTGGGCTTCAGGAGAGGATATGGAACCCGCTGCCGTTCCTCAATGAATTCGGCTGGGATTTCTTTTCGAAGATCCCGGAATATGAATGGGACTTCCGGCAGCAGCATTATTTGATTTACAGTTAAATATATATAGGGAAAGGCCTCCCGGGGTATGTCGCCAGTGTTCGGCGATACTTGCTCCGGGAGGTTTTTTGTACTTTTTACTATGCTGTTTTCTTTATACGTTTGAAGTGTGGAAAGGGATTAATTCTATTGAAAGATTTTTTTCGTTTTCCGTTAGTTTACTGTGGTACAAAGTGGTGTAGTGTGGTACGCTAAATAAAGAAGGTGGGGTCATTTATATGCTGATGGGGGAACATCGACATAATATGGATTCCAAAGGACGTTTAATAATCCCGAGCAGATTACGGCATTCCCTGGGTGAGTCCTTTGTAGTTACACGAGGACTGGATAATTGCCTGTTCATTTATCCTCCTGAAGAGTGGGGGAAACTTGAGAGGAAATTACAATCCCTCCCCCTGACTAAAAAAGATGCCCGGGCCTTCACGCGTTTTTTCTTATCGGGCGCCATGGAAAGCACCCTGGATAATCAGGGGCGTATTCATATCCCGCTGCCGCTCAGAGAGCATGCTGATCTTGAAAAGGCATGCGTTATCGTCGGCGTCTCCACGAGACTGGAAGTGTGGGCAGAAGATAAGTGGGACAGCTACATGGAAGATTCGCGCCAATCACTAGAATCCTTTTCCGAAAATTTGCTTGATCTTGATTTATGAATAACAGAAACGAGTGAGTGCATGTTTGACCATTACAGCGTATTAAAGACAGAGACGATTGAAAAATTGAATATCCGGCCTGACGGGGTGTACGTTGACTGCACACTCGGGGGTGGAGGTCACAGTAAAGAGTTTGCCAGACAGTTGACGAGCGGTCATCTTTACGTGTTCGATCAGGATGTAAACGCAATGGAATCTGCGAGAGACTACCTTGCTGACTATGCATCCAACATTACGTTCATACCTTCGAATTTCCGACACTTGGAAGAAGAACTTCAGGCGCGGGGAGTAGAAGAAGTGGATGGCATCCTTTACGATCTTGGAGTATCAAGTCCGCAGCTGGACGTAAAAGAACGGGGCTTCAGTTATCAGCAGGACGCCCCGCTAGATATGCGCATGAATCAGACGGATACCGTCAGTGCGTATGAAGTAATTAACGAGTGGGCTTATGAAGACCTTGTACGCATATTTTTCAGGTATGGGGAAGAAAAATTTTCGAAACAGATAGCCCGAAAAATAGAGAAACAAAGAGAAAAAGCACCTATAACCTCTACAGGAGAACTGGTTGAATTGATTAAAGAAGGTATACCGGCAGCAGCCCGCAGAAAAGGCGGTCATCCTGCCAAACGTGTGTTTCAGGCTATACGTATTGCTGTAAACGATGAACTGGGGGCTTTTCTTTCCTCGCTTGATCAGGCAGCACGATACATATCTCTCGAGGGAAGGATAGCAGTTATCACCTTTCATTCCCTGGAGGACCGGATTTGCAAACAGGCATTCAAACATTGGAGTACAATACCTCCTCTTCCGAAAAATTTTCCTGTCATTCCTGAGGAGAAACAGCCTCCTTTCACTTTGATTACGAGAAAACCGATAGAAGCAGTAGAAGAAGAACTGGAAGAAAACCGCAGGTCGCGCTCGGCTAAACTGAGAGTAGTTGAGAAAGTGAGGCCCTGGTCAGAAGAATTTCACTTTGAGAAAGGGTGGAAAATGACGTGAGTATAGAAAAAATAAAACCTTATCATCAGCCCGAAAGAGAACCTGCAAAAAGACAGGTGAAAGTCAGAGTAAAAAAGAATAAATGGATAAGCAAGGGAGAAAAATACCTTTATTCCATTATCAGCGGCACAGTACTGTGTGCTTGTGCCTACGTAATCAGTTTTTCGAGTGCTACGGATACGCTTAACAGAGATATTGAAAGTCTTGAAGGGAAAGTTGAACAGCAGCAGTCTGTAAACAATTCGTTAACTTACGATGTAGAGCAACTCAGAAATCCGGAGAGAATTCTGAATGTTGCTAAAAAACATGGACTGGATATTGAACAGTCCCAGGTGAAACAGGCGACTGCCGTTTCTTCGAAATAACACTCAGGAGGCTCGCATCATGAAGCACAGAAACACATCACGTGGCGCTTCTCTACTCCTGATCATTTTCAGTATCGCCTTCCTTCTGATAGCAGGAAGGTTTCTTTACATACAGACTACCGGTAGTGTTCAGGGAGTCGATTTAGAAAAATGGGCCGAGAAAAAAAGAACAAGCTCCTATACTCTCCCTTCGGAACGGGGAGAAATCTACGGCAAAAACGGGATGGTTCTCGCTTACGATCGACCTACCTATCGCCTGCAGGCGATCGTAGACCCTTCCTACTCCGAAAATCTTCCCGAACCTAAACACGTAACCTCCCCTGAAGACGTGGGGGAAGTGGTGTCCGGACATTTGAATCTGGAAAAAGAAGAAGTAGTAAAGCGTATTAAAGAAGCTAAAAAAAGCGGGAAATTTCAGGTGGAATTCGGAAGCAAAGGCCGGGATATTGCAAAAGATGATAAAGAAGTGATAGAAGAAGCTTTAAAAGAGAAGTCTGTTTCCGGCGTAACGTTTGCTGAGGAAACGGAGAGGTATTATCCGAATGGTACTTTTGCTTCTCACGTACTCGGGTTTGCCAAGTCTACGGACGAAGGGGTAGAGGGTGTAACCGGAGTGGAGAAATCCATGGAAAAATACCTGGAAGGGGAAGACGGTAAAATCTCCTACAAACGTGATAAGTACGGTACGGAACTTTTGAATCCGGAAGAAGTATTACATCCTCCGGAGGACGGAGAAGATGTGTATCTGACGATAGACCAGAAAATCCAGACATTCCTTGAAGACGCTCTTACGGAAGTGGAAGAGAAGTATGAACCAAGTAAGATAATGGCGGGTGTCATGGACCCTGATACAGGGGAAATTCTGGCTATGGGGAATCGCCCCGCCTATGATCCCAATGACAGAAGCAATGTGGAGAATTGGTACAACGATATGATTGCCTACCCGTTTGAAGTAGGCTCGACCATGAAGATGTTCACATGGGCGTCTGCTATGGAGGCAGGAGTCTACGACGGCTCCGAAAAATTCAAGTCCGGAGCGTATTCCGTAGATGGCTCCACGATTTCCGATCACAACAGAACCGGGTGGGGGTCAATCTCATATGACGAAGGACTAATCAGATCCTCCAACGTTGCGGCGGCGAAGCTGGGTTACGAAAAGCTTGGGCCGGATCGTTTCGAAAAATATATCAGCAAATTCAACCTCAATGCAAAAACCGGCATCGATCTGCCGGGAGAGAAGACGGGTACTATTCTGAACGACCGTCCCATCGAGACAGTGACCACAGCTTATGGGCAGGGCTCGACAATGACACCGTTGCAGCTGCTGACAGCGGCAACTGCCATTGCGAATGACGGAAAAATGATGAAGCCTTATGTTTTTGATTCAATCAGGGAGGCTAACTCCAGTGATAAAATCACAGAAAACGAATCTTCCGTACTTGGAAAGCCGATCTCTGAAGAAACGGCAGAAAAAATGAGGAAACTGCTTCGTAAAGTGGTCAGTGATGAAAAAGGTACAGGTAAACCTTTTGCACTGGAGGATTTTAAAGTGGCCGGGAAAACAGGAACAGCCAACATATCCGAAGGTGGATATCTCTCCGGCAGAAACAATTACACATTCTCATTTCTCGGCATGGCTCCTGCCGATGACCCTGAACTGGTCATGTATGTAGCAGTCCGCCAGCCTCAGCTTGAGAATTCCGAAGTCGGTTCGGATGCTGTATCTCACGTATTTAAAACAGTAATGCAAAACAGTCTTCACTATCTTAATATTTCTCCGGAACAGAAGGAGAAATCAAAAGTGAAAATGATGGATATACCTGACCTGCAGGGAGCTTCTGTCGAGAAGGCGAAGACCGCGTTGAGCGGCTTTAAAGAAGTTACTGTTATAGGGGAAGGTGCCAGAGTAGAAGCGGTTCTGCCTGAAAGCGAAAAGGATGTCGTGAGCAGCGAGCATATTTTCGTTATTACAGGTCAACCGGAAATGCCTGATATGGAAGGCTGGTCCCAAAGGGAAGCGCAGCGACTGACCGATTACTTCGATATCCCCTTTGAGATGAAAGGGAACGGCTATATTAAGGAACAAAGTATCGAAGAAGGTTCCGATTTGACGAAGGTTAAACAGGTGGAAGTGCAACTTGAACCTCCCGAGGAAGGATAACGTCACGTTTGCGTTTTTATGAACAGAACGATTAAGGTAAAGACATCCGCTTTTAAGGCGGATGTTTTTTTGACCCAAAAGTACATAGGTTTTTGATATAATATACAGGAATGTGTAATCTACAAAGAAAGTTAGGATGAATGGGATGAAGTTAAATGAACTGATCGCCTGTCTTTCTTTTTACAGGAAGTATGGCGAAAACGACGTAACAATAACTGGAGTAACTATGGACTCCCGGGAAGTGGGTCCTGGAGATCTGTTCATATGTATCAGAGGGTTCAAAACAGACGGACATCAATATATATCTAAGGCTATCGAGCAGGGCGCGGCCGCGATAGTAGCGATGGAATATACTGAACTTGAAGACACTCCGCTCGTAGTGGTATCGGATACGAAGAGGGCCATGGCTCAGATAGCTTCCTGTTTCTATTCCGATCCGACATCAGGACTGGATTTGATAGGAGTTACGGGAACAAACGGAAAAACGACTGTTACCTACCTGCTGGATGAGATCTTTACCGAGGATCGGAAGTCCACCGGAGTAATCGGTACAATTCAGACTAAAATCAGCGAACAGACGTATGACGTATCGAACACTACTCCGGACGCGGTCAGCCTCAATCGCTTTTTTCACAAAATGACGGAGGAAGACGTCGATGTGGCAATGATGGAAGTATCCTCCCATGCCCTTGACCAGGGGAGAGTGTACGGCCTTGATTTTGATGTCGCTGTCTTTACTAATCTCAGCCAGGATCATCTGGACTATCACAAAGATATGGATGACTACCTGCGGGCCAAGTCCCTGCTTTTTTCCCAGCTCGGCAATCACTACGATAACGGGAAAAAGAAGTTTGCCGTAATTAACAGGGATGATGCTGCTGCGGACATTCTGATCAAGTCCTCAGCGCAGCCGGTATTGACTTACGGGCTGGAACAGGGGGATATCCACGCACTGGATATTCGCACGAGCGAAACGGGAATATCGTTTACAATGGTCACCCCGGCTGGTAATGTGGAAGTTTCAAGCAGCCTGATTGGAACATTCAGTGTGTATAATATGCTTGCTGCAGCAGGGGCAGCTATTGCCCGGGGGGTAGGTCTTGAAACGATCGCTTCCGCTTTTGCCAGGACAAAAGGAGTTCCGGGAAGGCTGGAACCTGTATCTGCAGGACAATCCTACGGCATCGTAGTCGATTACGCTCATACTCCCGATTCACTTGAGAATGTTCTGAAGACGTTGAAAGGCGTATGTGAAGGCGACCTCCGTGTAGTGATCGGTTGCGGCGGAGAAAGAGATACAGGAAAGCGTCCTGCAATGGCAGACATAGCTATGACGTTTGCAGACGACGTTTACTTCACTTCGGATAATCCGAGATCCGAAGATCCCGAATCGATATTGAACGATATGACTGACCACCTCTCCGGAGAATACCGGCGGATCACTGATCGTAAAGAAGCGATAAGAAGAGCCGTTACATCCTGCAGGAGTAAAGATATTCTGCTTATCGCCGGAAAAGGGCATGAAACATACCAGGAAATCAACGGGGAGAAAATAGATTTCGATGATCGTAAAATAGCCGAACAATCCGTTAAACAAGGGAGGATGTAATATGATAACAACGACTGAAGCACTTACCTCTATTTTTGAGGATTACAGAGGGGAAACCGGGGAAGATTCAACAATAGAGCACGTTATGACCGATACGAGATCCCCGCAGAAGCAGAGCCTGTTCATTCCGATAGCCGGAGAAAATTTTGATGCTCATTCTTTTTTGAATAAAGCTGTCGAAAACGGCGCGGTGGCGACACTGTGGGAGAAAGAGAAAGAACTTCCGGAAGATGTGCCGGAAAACTTTCCCGTTTTCTTTGTCGAGGATACTGTAAAAGCGATGCAGACTCTTGCGCAAAACTATATCAAGAACGTCGGACCTGCCGTTGTGGCTGTTACAGGGTCGAACGGCAAAACGACCACTAAGGATATTGCCGCTTCTGTACTTGCCCAGAAGTTCAAAACCCATCATACGGAAGGGAATCTGAATAACCATATCGGAGTTCCGCTCACTATTTTTTCCATGCCTGAGGATACCGAAGTCGCTGTAATCGAGATGGGGATGAACAATGCTGGAGAGATCGAAGTGCTGAGCAATATCGCCCGCCCTGATTACGCGATTATCACCAATATCGGGGAGTCTCATATTGAGCAGCTCGGCAGCAGGCAAAATATCGCAGGAGCAAAAATGGAAATTACAAAAGGTTTCCATGAGGGCAGCAGTCTTATTTTTGATGGAGATGAACCTTTACTTCGAGGAGTGGAAGGGACCGCCTGCGGATTCAGAGATCACGTCGATCAGAGGGCGAAAGGTATCTTCCTGCATGACGAAGGAAGCCGTTTCGAGGTGAATGGGGAGCAATACGAAGTACCTTTAGTAGGGAAGCACAATGTTAAAAACGCTTTGTATGTAGTGACACTTGCGCAGAAACTGGGAATGGACAGGGAAGAAATCCAGCTCGGTTTGAGACGGTTATCCATGACCGGCATGCGGCTTGAGAAACTTACGGGGTTGAACGGTGCCCACGTCTTCAATGACACTTACAACGCTTCTCCTACATCTATGAAGGCTGTAATCGAATTTGTACGGATGTACAATACGAAAAAACATAAAATTCTGGTGCTCGGTGATATGTTCGAGCTCGGTATGCATTCCAATGAACTACACGCTCAGGTGGCCGAGGCGATCAATCCTCAGATCAATGCAGTATTTACAATTGGCGGAGACTCGAAAGCCATCAGCGATAAAGTAGCGGGCAAGTTTTCATCCATTACAACCCGGCATTTCAAAGACCCGGAACTTCTTGCCGGGCAACTGAAAGAATTGATGACTGAAGACAGTATCGTACTCATTAAAGCTTCCAGGGGGATGAAACTGGAACGGATTGTGCAATCCATAACAAATGAGTAGTGCCGGTCGTGAAGGTTTAAGGAGGATATTCAGAAAATGAACGATTTATTATTATTGATGACAGCCGGAATAGCTTTTTTAATTACAGTAGCCCTTTTTCCGGTCGTCATCCCTTTTTTAAGAAGATTGAAATTCGGCCAGGAAATACGGGAAGAAGGCCCTTCTTCCCATCAGAAAAAAAGCGGCACACCGACCATGGGAGGAGTCATGGTACTGTTTGCAGTCGCAATCACGACTCTGCTGTTTCTTCCGTTCATACTCGGAGACGGGATAGGGAGGAAAACGGCCCTTCTTTTAATTGTTCTCCTGGGGTACGGACTTATAGGTTTTCTCGATGATTACATTAAAGTGGCTCTGAAAAGAAACCTGGGACTGACTTCAAAACAGAAAATGCTTATGCAGTTGGTAATTGCTGCAGTAGTTTATATTATTCTGCTGACGGGGGATTTCAGTACGACAATCAGCATCCCTGCGACCGATCTGTCTGTCGATTTGGGGGCAGGATATGGCATTCTGCTTCTCCTGATGCTCGTCGGGGGCTCCAATGCTGTTAATTTGACTGACGGACTTGATGGACTGCTCGCAGGTACAGCATCTATCGCTTTTGGTGCTTTTGCCATTTTAGCGTGGACAGTTGCCGGGGACGTGGAAACTGCTCTGTTCTCCATTTCCATTGTAGGGGCGCTTCTTGGCTTCCTTGTATTTAACGCTCACCCCGCAAAAGTTTTTATGGGGGACACGGGGTCTCTTGCTCTCGGAGCTGCGATAGCTATGATCGCCATAATTTTGAAAATGGAACTTCTGCTCGTTATTGTCGGAGGTGTGTTTGTACTGGAGACCCTGTCTGTAATTATCCAGGTAGCTTCTTTCAAACTTACCGGTAAAAGAGTGTTCAGGATGAGCCCTCTTCATCACCATTACGAACTGAAAGGCTGGTCAGAGTGGAAGGTAGTCACTGCTTTCTGGATAGCCGGATTGCTTTTTGCTGCTCTCGGATTATCGATGGAGGTGATGGCAGGATGAAACACTTAAAAGGTTTTCCTTATAAAAAAGCTTTGGTGGTAGGTCTTGCCAAAAGCGGATTTGCAGCTGCAGACCTTCTGCATACCAGTGGAATTGACGTGAAAGTCAATGACCTGAACGCGGATTCTACAGGCGAACAGGCTGTGAAACTCGCAGCTGCAGGCATCCCGTTAATTACAGGAAGCCATCCTTTCGAACTCCTTGAGGATAGAGAGGTCGTCATAAAAAATCCGGGCATACCATATGAAAATGAAATGGTCATGGAAGCTTTAAGGCGGAATATTCCTGTCATTACGGAAGTGGAACTGGTAACTTATCTGCATGACGGTCCCATTATAGGCATTACGGGATCGAATGGTAAAACGACCACCACTACTCTTGTCCACCGCATGCTTGAAGAAGACAGAAGAAACGTGCGCGTCGCCGGGAATATCGGGGAGGTAGCGTGTGAGGTGGCACGAAGGACAGGGCCGGAGGACACGATGGTTATTGAGCTTTCGTCTTTCCAGCTTCTCGGTATCGACAAATTACGTCTCCACACAGCTGTGTGGCTTAATATTTTCGACAGCCACCTGGATTATCATAAAACAAGAGACAACTACATCGAAGCCAAGTCGAGGATCATGAAAAATCAATTGGAAGAGGATTCCTTTATATTCAACAACGACGACAGCATCGTTTCCACTTTCCGTGAAAAATCTGTGGCTGCAGCGGTACCTTTTACGCTGGAGGAGAACGGTCGTGGGGCGAGTGCCGATGAGAACCACGTATATTTCGACGGGGAGATCGTCGCAGAACGAAAGAAAATCGTGCTCGTCGGGGAACATAACCTGCAGAATTGTCTGGCTGCCGTTGCAGCCTGTAAGAGCGCAGGGGTGACCAATGAGGCTATTCAGGCAGTTCTTTACAGCTTTCAGGGGGTGGAACATCGCCTGCAGTACGTAGAGGAAAAAAAGAAGCGCTATTTCTATAACGACTCCAAGGCTACAAATATCCGGGCTACGCGTTATGCACTTGAAGCGTTTGAAAACCCTGTTATATTACTGGCCGGAGGACTGGATCGCGGAAACTCTTTTGACGGACTCGCCCCTTACCTTAAAAACGTGAAACACTTAGTTGTGTTCGGGGAAACAAGTGCCAAACTTGCAGAAGTGGCCGGACAGCTGGACATCCCCTGTACTCCGGTGGATTCCATGGAAGAAGCTGTGGCCAGAGCATACCGGAATTCAAAAGAGAATGATGTCATTCTGCTCTCCCCGGCGTGTGCAAGCTGGGATCAGTATCGTACCTTTGAGGAACGGGGTAATAAATTTGTAGAAGCTGTGGGGAACCTCTGAATATGAAATGCAACAGGCCCCACCTCCTCTTCAGGGAATGGGGTTTTGTTGAAGAAGGTCTCTTTCATTTTCGGCACCTTCTGCCCCGGGTTTTTAAACGGCATGGCCGCAGGAAGACCCGGACCGAAACAATAGTCTAATTTTTTTGATTTTCCTTCAATTATCGACTACGTAGAAGCTTTTATGTGTGATACAATAAAAGGGATTGCAACTGTACCGTTCAGGCGTTATACCTGTACGTACATAAGGAGAGCCTGAGATGAAGAAAGAAAAGAATGTCGTTTCAATTGAAGAGCGCATGCCTCAGTTGAAAGAACGAAGAAAAAAGAAAGCTGCCCGCCAGCTGATTTTTTACCTGATTCTCCTCTCTCTGCTGATAGGGATTGTAATATATCTTCAATCTCCACTTAGTCACGTAAGGTATGTAGAAGTCAAAGGGGATGAAGACCTGACTAAGAGTGAAGTCAAAGAAGTTAGTGGTATAACCGGGACGAGTAATTTATGGGGAATAGATCCGGCAGCTGTTTCCGATAAAATAAAAGGGCTTCCGGAGGTCAGCAGTACGGAAGTTAGACGTACCCTGACCGGAGGTATCGAAATTTCACTGGAAGAGAAACGCAGAATCGCCTACGTTAAGGTGGAGGAACAGTTTGCTCCGATTCTTGAGGACGGAACGATACTCGGGGACGCCCTCGTCGAAAACCCGGGAGGAGATGCTCCTATCTTCTACGGCTTCCCGGATAATAAACATTTAACGAAATTGGCTAAAGAACTGAATTCCTTACCCGCCAGCGTTTCGAACTTGATTTCCGAAATCCACTGGATGGACGAAGACGAAAGGGACAGAGTACGGTTGTACATGAGTGATGGGTACACGGTAATAGCATCTGTCCGGCAATTTTCCGAAAAGATGCCCAGTTATCCTTCCATCGTTTCCCAATTGGATCCGGATGCGGAAGGGGTTATCCATGTAGGTGTAGGGACGTACTTTGAGTCATACGCCGGTGGTGACAAAGAACAACTGGAAACGGAAGAGGAGCAGGGAAATATCCCGTCAGAAGAAAGTCCGCAGGAGCGGGAGGAAGAAGGCTGACGTTCTGCCGAAGTTGTAAACCAGTGAAAGACCGGATGCGGCTTTATATTGAGACAGTGAACACACCGGGCAGTTGAAAAAAACAGTATTCAAAAAGAAATTATTCATTACAGTTGATTAAATCAACCGGTTCTGAAAAATGTTATCCTTATACTGGATGGAATATTTTTTATGGTCGTTTACAGGAGGTGCGCCAGATTGAATAATGAAAAAGAAATACTCGTGAGCCTGGATGTAGGCACGAGCGAGATAAAAGCAATAATCGGGGAGGTAGCCAATGATTCCCTGAACGTAATAGGGGTAGGAACGGCTCCTTCTCTCGGAATGAAAAAAGGTGCCATTGTAGATATTGACAAGACTGTCCAGTCTATCCATTCTGCAGTGGATCAGGCCGAACGTATGGTGGATATGAAAATCGACCGCGTAGTCGTAGGAGTGAATGGCAACCACGTACAGTTGCAAAACTGTCATGGGGTCGTCGCCGTGTCGAGTGAAGATCGTGAAATCGAAGATGAAGATATCGCCAGGGTTATAGATGCGGCACAAGTCGTCTCGGTCCCGCCGGAAAGAGAAATCATAGATGTAATCCCGAAAGAATTCATCGTGGATGGACAGGATGAAATAACGGATCCACGGGGAATGATAGGCGTCCGGCTCGAGATGGAAGGAACGATCATCACATGTACTAAAACAGTGTTGCATAATACATTGCGCTGCGTGGAAAGAGCCGGGCTCGAGGTGATTGATGTTTGTCTCCAGCCTCTGGCAACAGGCACTGCTGCACTGTCGGAGGATGAGAAACACCTCGGGATAGCGCTTATGGATGTAGGAGGAGGATCTACGACCATCTCGGTGTTCAAAGAAGGACACCTCGTCGGCACAGCTATGATCCCCGTGGGAGGCGACAATATTACTAAGGATTTGTCAGTAGGCCTGCGGACCTCCACAGAAGAAGCTGAAAGTATCAAAGTGGAACATGGCCATGCGTTTTATGAGGATGCGAACGAACAGGAGACATTTTCAGTAAACATTATCGGAAGCAACCAGCAGGAAACTTACAATCAGGTAGATATCTCTGATATGATTGAAGCCAGAATGGAAGAAGTATATGTTATGGTGGCAAAAGAATTACAGCGCATGGGAGTTCAGGATCTTCCGGGCGGTTTCGTGCTTACAGGAGGATCTATGAACATGCCGGGAGTTCTCGAGCTGGCTCAGGACGTTTTCAGTGCAAATTTAAGACTTGCAGTTCCTGATTACTTGGGCGTACGTGACCCTAAATATACGAGTGGGGTCGGTACCTTGCAATTTGCTTACCGCAATGCGAAAATACAAGGGAAAGATATCTTCCCGAGTGTGCAGAATATAGGGGAACCTGCTAAAACTGCACCGAAACAGCCGAAAGCTCAAAAACCAAAACAGAAATCCCAAACACAAAAGCAACAATCATCAAAAGAAAAAGAAGAAACAGGTTTTTCTAAATTTATTAAAGCATTTTTTGATTAAAATAAAAGAATGTGATAAGTCGGTTAGGAGGAACGAATGATGTTAGATTTTGATACGAGCATGGATCAGTTAGCAACCATTAAAGTCATTGGAGTTGGGGGCGGTGGTTCAAACGCTGTCAACCGTATGATAGAACATGGGGTTCAGGGTGTTGAGTTCATCGCAGTAAACACGGATGCTCAGGCTCTGAATATGTCGAAAGCAGAAGTGAAAATGCAGATAGGCAACAAGTTGACCCGAGGTCTTGGCGCAGGAGCAAACCCTGAAGTAGGAAGAAAAGCAGCAGAAGAAAGCAAGGAACAGCTCGAAGAAGCGCTTCAGGGGGCTGACATGGTGTTCGTTACCGCCGGAATGGGCGGAGGAACAGGTACCGGAGCAGCACCAGTCATTGCTCAGGTGGCTAAAGAAGTCGGAGCTCTTACCGTCGGTGTCGTGACGAGACCGTTCAGTTTCGAAGGAAGAAAACGTTCGACGCAGGCAACCGGAGGAATCGACAGTTTCAAAGGGAGTGTTGATACACTTATCGTCATTCCGAACGACAGATTGCTTGAAATCGTAGACAAGAATACCCCTATGCTTGAAGCGTTCCGTGAAGCAGATAACGTACTTCGTCAGGGTGTGCAGGGTATTTCGGATCTCATTGCGGTACCTGGACTGATTAACGTCGACTTTGCTGATGTGAAAACGATCATGGTGGACAAAGGGTCCGCGTTAATGGGGATTGGTATTGCTACTGGAGAAGACAGAGCTGCAGAAGCAGCCAAAAAAGCTATTTCCTCTCCACTTCTGGAAACTTCCATCGATGGTGCCCACGGGGTACTGATGAACATCAGCGGAGGTACGAACCTCAGCCTGTATGAAGTTCAGGAAGCAGCAGATATCGTTACTTCTGCAGCTGATCAGGAAGTTAACGTCATCTTCGGATCTGTGATTAACGAAAATCTTAAAGATGAAATCGTAGTTACAGTAATTGCTACCGGTTTTGATGAAGCTCAAATGAAAGAAGGGCAGAACAAGCCGAGACAGCGTAACATCAATCAGCAGCAGACATCATCCGAGCCCCGTCATAGAGAGGAATCTCCGAGACGTGAGACGAGAGAACCTCAAAATGAAGAGCAGCCGTCTCAGGAAGAAGATACACTGGATATACCAACCTTCCTTCGTAACAGAAACAGAAGAAGATAATTAATCCTGACTTCCGTCCCTCTAAGGGCGGAAGTTTTTTCTTATTATCGGAAAAAGCGCGCAGCGTGACCGATTGCCGGTGTGTTTGTAAACCTTTAGGAATATGACATGTATTTAAGTAAGTGAAATAGGGAATAAATTATAGAGTAATATATGAAGCTGCCTTTTGGGATAAATTGTATATCATTCTTCACAGGCTACAGAATCCTGTAGGGAATATTGGCGTTGGTAAAGCATACGTGGCTAACATGTGGTAAAATGGGAATCAATAGAGGTGTTGCGTTATGTTTGTTTCGTCATCAGAGAAATTACTGACATTCAACTGGAAGAGCCCGGAAGTGTCTGCCGGGTTCACAAAACGTAAAGGCGGGTACTCTCCCTACCCCGAGGGATCGTTGAATCTTGGTCTGCATATTGGTGATGACCCGGAATGCGTGGTCAAAAACCGGGAAGTAGTAGCGGAAGAGATAGAGGTACCTTTGGAAAGATGGGTTTTTCCAGAGCAGGTACATGGTACGAAAGTACAGACGGTGACCGCAGAGGACCGGGGAAAAGGTGTAAAAGATCTGGAATCAGCTGTGCAGGGAGCAGACGGGTTGATTACGAAAAATGAAAACACACTTCTCGCCGGTTTTTACGCCGACTGTGTTCCGCTTTATTTCAGCGATAAACAGACCGGCTGGATAGGACTTGCTCATGCCGGCTGGAAAGGGACAGTGAATCACATGGCGGGAGAAATGATTGAAGCCCTGGTTACGGAAGGGGCGGAAAGGGAATCGATCGAGATGGTGATCGGCCCTTGTATCTCCAAAAGTAACTATATCGTGGATAATCATGTGGCTCAACAAGTCTCGGAGAAATACAGAAATGACGTACTTCAGCTTGTAGATACGAATACATGGAAATTAGATCTTAAGCGGATGAACAGATTAATCGCTTTAGAGCATGGTCTTGGCGAAGATAGAGTGTACAGCACTGATCATTGTACATATTCAGATGAGGAGCTGTTTTTTTCACATCGCCGGGACCGGGGCAATACAGGGAGAATGCTCGGGTATATTGTCAAGTCTCGCTGTTGAAAGGAGCAATGACAGTGAACGTAAAAGAAAATGCAGCTATTATTGAAGATTCTATTGAACGGGCCTGTTCTAAAGTTGAACGGAATCCGGACGAAGTGACAACGATAGCAGTAACAAAGTACGTAAGCACAGAAAGAGCCAAAGAGGCTATTGAAGCGGGAATTGTAAATCTTGGAGAGAACCGGAAAGAAGGTTTTCTTGAAAAGTATTCCCAGATCAAAGACGAGGCCAAGTGGCACTTTATCGGATCGCTTCAGTCGAAGAAAGTGAAAGATGTGATAGGACAGATAGACGTCCTCCATTCTCTGGATCGCAAGTCTTTAGCTAAAGAAATCGATAAACGGGCAGAGACTGCTGTGTCCTGTTTTGTTCAGGTGAATATAAGCGGAGAGGATTCGAAGCACGGGTTGGAAGCGGAAAATGTTCTTCCATTTATACAAATGCTTGAGGATTATCCGAAAGTGAGAGTGATCGGGCTCATGACCATGGCCCCTCATGTAGAAGATGAAGAAAAACTGCGGGCAACATTCAGACAGTTACGCGCCCTCCGGGATAAGGTGAGGAATGAGAATATGGCGCACGCTCCCTGTGAGTATCTTTCCATGGGTATGAGTAACGATTATACTATTGCAATCGAAGAAGGGGCCACCCACATACGGATCGGTACAAGTCTTGTAGGCAACGAAACTTATGGAGGTGAGTGATCATGAATATGAAGAATAGATTCAAATCTTTTTTCACACTGGATGAAGATTATGAATACGTCGAAGAAGACGCTTATGAAGAAAACGAAACCGGGCAGCCGGAAGAGAATAGCAGAAGTAATAAACAGCAGAACGTCGTCAGTTTGAAAAGTGCCCATCGATCTTCTAAAATGGTTTTACACGAACCGAGAAATTACAGCGAAGCGCAGGATATTGCGGATGAACTTGTAAGTCATCGCGCAGTAGTCATAAATCTCCAGCGCGTGGAGCGGGACCAGGCGAAACGGATAGTGGACTTTTTGAGTGGAACAGTTTACGCTATTGGAGGAGATATTCAGAAGCTTGGATCCCAGACATTCCTCTGTGTGCCGGAGAACGTTGAAATTTCAGGTTCCATCTCCGAAATAATGCAGAACGAGGACGAATTTAACAGAAGGTGGTAATGCTTTGTGGGTTTGATATTTTCTCTTTTGATCAAGGCAATCCAGATATACAGCTGGCTGCTGATCATCTATATACTGATGTCCTGGTTCCCGGGAGCAAGAGACTCCAGTTTCGGGCAGGGACTGGCCAGAGTGACGGAACCATTTCTGGAGCAATTCCGCAGATTTATCCCGCCACTCGGCATGATTGATATTTCTCCGATAGTTGCGATTTTAACTTTGAATTTCGCTTCAAGAGGGATTCAGCAGTTATATATTATGTTAATGGTCGCATAAGAAAGAACAGAAGCTGAAGTTTCTGTTCTTTTTTCTTTATTGGTTACTGTCTTGTGCCTCGTTTTTGACGGGGGGTAAGGGAAAAGGAGGACACTATGGAAATATATCAGCACTTCAGAAAGGAAGAAAGACCATTCATCGATCAGGTGGAAGCCTGGCGGAAAGATGTCGAAATGAGGTTTCAGCGAAAACTCACGGATTTTCTCAACCCGAGAGAACGGCAAATTGCCACCTCCCTGTTACGTAATACGGACCTTCAGGTGGAATTTTCCGGAGAAGATGATGAAGAAAGACGCCGCATGATTATAGCTCCGGAATACGAGTTGATTGAAGAGGAGGATTTTCAGTTGACACTTCTGGAAGCCTCTTACCCGGCGAAATTTGTAAGCCTGGAACACAGGGATGTATTAGGGGCATTCATGTCTCTCGGTATCAAGCGTGAAAAACTCGGAGATCTCATAGTCAAAGACGGGTTTATACATATTATCGCAGCTGCCGAAATCAGTGATTTTATTAAGATGCAGCTGCAGCAGATTAATAAAGCTTCGGTGAGGTGGAAGGAAATAGAGATGGGTTCGAGGATGACATCGGAAGAAGAGTGGAAAGAATCTTCTGCTACGGTTTCGTCGCTGCGGATAGACGTAGTTCTGAAAGAGATTTACAATATGCCGCGGAAAAAGTCGGTAATGTATATTAAGGGAGGTCAGGTGAAAGTCAACTTCCGCACGGTGGATGACCCCTCTTTTCTGCTTGAAGAAGGAGACCTTATCTCCTTGCGGGGAAAAGGGAGGAGCGAACTGACTGAAGTGATGGGACAGACGAAGAAAGATAAATGGCGCATTACTTTTTCGGTGTTGTCGTAATCACTATTTCGTGATGGTTCTCCCCTGGCATAGAGCGCTGCTCTATACATAACTATTGGCTTCACATAGATAAATGATATAATAATAAGGACTCGCAGGGGATGGAGGATTTGAATGTTTCGGTTTTATGGACTTTCATTATTGATAATTGCAATAGATCAAATCAGCAAATGGCTGGTAACTAAATATATGGAAATAGGAGAGAGAATACCCGTCATAGATTCCTTTCTTCTGCTTACCTCTCACAGGAACCAAGGGGCGGCATGGGGGATATTACAGGGTCAGATGCTTTTCTTTTATATTATTACAGTTCTGATTGTGGGATTTTTGATTTACTACATGCAGACACAGGGAAAAAATAGTAGATGGAGTGCTGTGGCTTTAGCTCTTCTTCTTGCAGGAGCAATAGGGAATTTCATCGATCGCCTGTTCAGAAAAGAAGTAGTGGATTTCGTAGATGTGTACATCGGCAGCTACAATTACCCGATTTTTAACGTTGCTGATGCTTCTTTGACTATCGGCGTTATACTATTCCTTATAGCGACATTTATCGAAGACAAGAGATAAAAGGAGACAGAACAGTCATGAGTGAACAATTAAAAGTGGAAGCAGCGGATGCTTCTAAGAGAATAGATAAGTGGCTCAGTGATCATCTTGAAGATGTATCGCGTGCTCAGGTTCAGCAGTGGATAAGGGAACACCACGTCTCTGTGAATGATCGACACGTGAAAAGCAATTATAAAATACAGGAAGGGGATCTTGTTGCGTGGTCAGTGCCGGAAGTGAAACCGGCTGCCATTGAAAAAGAAAATATCCCTCTTACTATCGTTTACGAAGATGAAGACGTGCTTGTAGTGAATAAGCCGGTGGGGATGGTGGTTCATCCTTCAGCTGGCCATTACAGCGGAACGCTGGTAAACGGCCTTTTATACCATTGTGATGATCTTTCCGGTATTAACGGAGTGGAGCGTCCGGGTATTGTACACCGAATTGATAAAGATACGAGCGGTTTACTGATGGTAGCCAAGCACGATAAGGCTCATCAGCATCTAGCGGATCAACTGCAGGAAAAAACTGTGGAAAGGGAATATGAAGCGATTGCTCACGGGGTTATCGCCCACGATCACGGTACGATCGATGCTCCCATCGGCCGTGACCCTAAAGAACGTCAGCGCATGGCCGTGACGGAAGAGGGGAAAGATGCGGTAACTCATTTTACCGTAGAACGTCGTTTTGAAGAGTTCACCCATCTTACCTGTAAACTGGAAACGGGACGGACCCATCAGATACGGGCACACATGAGATATATCGAACATCCGCTGGCAGGGGACCACAAATACGGACCCAGGAAAACACTCGCTCTTCCAGGTCAGGCTCTGCATGCCAGAACCCTTTCCTTCACTCACCCGGTAAGCGGGGAAAGAATGAAGTTTACTGCTCCTGCGCCCGAACACTTCCAAAAAGCTCTGCGTGAACTGGAAGAAACGAGTTGACAAAAACCCGGGCTTTTGTAATAATAGTGAACAAGTTAATAAGAGACCTTTAACGACAGTCCCGTGAGGCTGAGAAGGAACCGGATTTTTGACCTTTTCTGCCCACGTGTGCAGAAAAGGTTTTTTGTGTAGGAGGATGCATTATGAATAAAAAGGCGACTGTACTCGATGATGCAGCGATCAGGCGAACTCTTACAAGGCTTTCGCATGAAATCGTAGAGAAAAATAAAGGCATCGAAGATCTTGTGCTTATCGGGGTGAAGACGCGGGGAGTTCCTCTTGCCACGAGAATCAAAAGTAAAATCGAAGATATTGAAGTGGCGTCCCTTCCTCAGGGGGAGCTTGACATCACCCTGTATCGCGATGATCTGAAGGAAGTGACAGACAAACATGAACCGGAACTGAAAGATTCTAAACTTCCGGTCGATATCAGCGATAAGAAAGTAATACTCGTAGACGATGTCCTTTATACAGGTCGGACAGTGCGTGCCGCAATGGACGCGCTCGTGGATCTCGGACGTCCATCCTCCATTCAGCTGGCAGTGCTTGTGGATCGGGGTCACAGAGAATTACCGATACGAGCAGATTACGTCGGTAAAAATATCCCGACTTCGAAGGAAGAAGTAGTGACTGTACGTCTCGAGGAGACCGATCAGCAGGAGGAAGTCGTCATTTACGAAAAATGAATAAAGGTACCTTTAATGAATGTCCCGAGAGGCTTCAAAGGTAAGGAGTAAGGCACGGGTATACCTATGTACCGATGCTGTGATCTCTTTGCTTATTGAAGCAAAGAGATTTTTTTATGCACAAAAAGAGGAGGAATTCGAATGAATGATAGAGAGATTGTATACGACGTTGAAGAGAAGCCGGCTCCGGCGAAATGGCTCGCCCTGAGCCTTCAGCATCTGTTCGCCATGTTCGGAGCTACGATACTGGTTCCTTTTCTGACCGGCCTATCTCCCTCAGTAGCTCTCGTAGCCAGTGGAACAGGAACGCTTGCTTATCTCCTGATAACACGGGGGAAAGTTCCGGCATACTTAGGATCAAGTTTTGCTTTTATTTATCCGATTACCCAGATCTCCGAATCTTCCGGAGTCGCGGGAGCCATGGTCGGCAGCTTTCTTGCGGGGCTTGTGTACGGTGCTGCCTCCCTGCTCATCATGATTTTCGGTGTAAAGTGGCTTACTAAACTGCTTCCGCCGGTCGTAGTGGGACCGGTCATTATGGTGATCGGCCTCGGGCTTGCTTCCACTGCTGTAGACATGGCTATGTACGAACCGGGAAGCGACAAGGTTTACAGTACTATCCACATCACCACCGCTCTCGTCACACTCGGAGCTACAATTATAGCCATGGTATTCCTGCGGGGGATATTCCGCCTTATACCGATCTTAATCGGAATTACGACCGGCTATACTTTTGCACTGGTGAACGGAGTGGTAGACACATCAGGAATTCAGACGGAGTGGGAAAACTGGACCGGTGCCGAGTCATTTACGGGCTTTCTGCAGGCTTTCTTCCGGACGCCGGACTTCCTCCTTCCCTTTATCGATTATTCACCTTTCAGTGTTCTCAGTCTGGATATCGCCATGGTTATGATGCCTTTTGCTCTCGTTACACTCGCGGAACATACGGGTGACCAGATGGTGTTATCAAAAGTGACGGGCAGGAATTTTCTTAAGAATCCCGGACTCGATAAAACGATTCTCGGTGACGGAGCGGCGACAATGATTGCGAGCATGCTCGGGGGACCGCCGAACACAACCTATGGTGAGAATATAGGAGTGCTGGCCGTAACAAGGGTTTTCAGCGTATTCGTAATAGGCCTTGCAGCGGTTATGGCTATTGTATTCGGGTGGATAGGAATGGTTACGGTTCTAATAAGTTCGATCCCCCAGGCAGTCATGGGCGGCGTCAGCATTCTTTTGTTCGGAGTCATAGCGGCGAGCGGACTTCGTATGATGATCGATCATAACGTAAACCTCGGGGATAACCGGAATCTGGTGATCACGTCAGTCATTCTCGTAATCGGAGTGGGTGGTGCTTTCATCCGGCTGTCTCCGCAGGTAGAGCTCGGAGGGATGGCACTTGCGGCTGTGACGGGAATCGTACTGAACCTCATTATTCCCCGGTCTGAAGAAGAGAAGCAGCAGAAATCAGTGTTCGAAAAGGATGAAGAAATAGCATAGGAGGGATTCCATGAATCACTTATTAACTATGGATCAATTAAGTAACAGAATGATTTATTCACTTCTCGAAAATGCCGGACGCATGAAAAGAGGCGAGCAGAAAACGTGGAAAGGAAGGTTCGCAGCGAATCTTTTCCTTGAACCGAGCACAAGGACGAGACAAAGCTTTCACGTTGCAGAGAGACGGATGCAGATGGAAGTGCTGGAAATGGAAGCGGAGCAGTCGAGTCTTCTCAAAGGTGAATCGCTGTATGATTCAGTCCGTACTCTGGAGGCGATAGGAACCGATATTCTGGTTATCAGGCAGTCCGAGCGCGATTCTCTTCAGGAACTTTCAGAATGCAAAGGAATCTCGATTATTAACGCAGGGGACGGTACGGGGGAACACCCGACGCAAAGTCTGCTGGATCTGTTCACCATTTATGAGGAGTTCGGCTGTTTTAAAGGTCTGACAGTCACTATTGCGGGTGATATTAAACACAGCAGAGTAGCGAGGTCGAACGCATACGCTCTGAAGCAGCTTGGTGCAGAGGTTCAATTTTCTTCTCCCGACGAATGGAAGGAGCCGGGGAAGACGTACGTAACGATGGATGAGGCCGTCGCCTCGAGCGATGTTCTTATGCTGCTCAGAATACAGAAAGAGCGCCACGACTGGGAAGGGGATATCCCCGACTACCTTACGGATTACGGTTTGACGAAAGAAAGAGAAAGGCGGATGAAGAGTCACTCCATCATTCTCCATCCTGCTCCGGTTAACCGTGGCGTGGAAATCGATTCCGCTCTAGTGGAATGTCAAAAATCTCGTATATTTACGCAAATGAACAACGGGGTCTACATGAGAATGGCGATAATAGACGAATTAATGGGGGGGAAGCACAATGAAAATAACAAATGCGTTCCGATGGAAAGAGAACTCTTTGCAACCATGTGAAATCCGTGTAAAAGACGGAATGATTGCAGAGATTAAAAATCAAATGGAAGAGGTTAGCGGGGAAGAGGTTTTTGATGCCAGGGGTGCCCTTGTGGCACCCGGCTTCACTGATGTACACATCCACTTAAGAGAGCCCGGAGCGGAATATAAAGAAACGATCGCCTCCGGTACGGGAGCTGCTCTCAAAGGAGGGTTTACAACCGTCTGCCCGATGCCGAATACCTCTCCAGTGCCCGATACGAAAGAAAATCTGAAAAATCTCATGAGTAGAATAAAAAATGATGCAGTAGTGGAAGTGTTGCCTTACGCCTCCATTTCTCTTGGGCAGAAAGGAGAAAGTCTCACTGACATGAAAGCTTTGAAAGAAGCCGGAGCATTTGCATTCACCGATGACGGAGTGGGGGTTCAGGAGGCTTCGTTCATGAAAAAAGCGATGCAGAATGCTGCCGTTCTCGGGATGTCGATCGTCGCTCACTGTGAAGATAATGGGCTCGCAGGTTCCGGAGTCGTACACGAAGGCGAGGTGTCCGAACGACTGGAGCTGCCGGGGATCCCGTCGAGTGCAGAATCTGTTCACATAGCAAGAGATGCCATTCTTGCCGGTGAAACCGGATGTCACTACCACGTCTGTCACGTATCATCAGCGTCCTCGGTCAGAGTGATACGGGAAGCGAAAAATGCAGGGATCAACATTACAGCTGAAGTTACACCGCATCATCTGCTTCTCAATGAAAGTGATATACATAAAGATGACGCCATGTACAAAATGAATCCTCCCTTACGTTCCGAGGAAGATCGTCAGGCGCTTATCCAGGGTCTGGAAGAAGGAACCATTGATTTTATAGCTACCGATCATGCTCCTCATTCCGAGGATGAAAAACAGCAGAGCATGAGGAAAGCCCCCTTCGGAATCACCGGACTTGAAACGGCCTTCCCTCTGCTGTACACCTCTTTTGTCAGAAACGGCAATTGGACGACCGGGCAGCTTATAGAATGGCTGACGGCAAAACCGAGAAAAGTCTTTTCAATGAGTCAGAGAACTTTGGAACCTGGACAGCCTGCAACGCTCACATTCGTTGACCTGTATACGGAAGAGGAAATCGACAGACATCGGTTCCTGTCCAAAGGAAAAAATACCCCGTTCCACGGGGCGAAAGTGAGCGGTATTCCAAAATGCACAATGATAGAAGGGCACATCGCCTGGGAAGGGTGGAATAAATGATGAAGCGACTCGTTCTTGAAGATGGCACGGTGTTCAGCGGCAACGGATTCGGAAGCGAAAAGGATGTAATAGGAGAAATCGTCTTTCAGACCGGTATGACCGGTTATCAGGAAGTAATGTCCGATCCTTCGTATTACGGACAGATAATAACTTTTACATATCCATCGATTGGAAACTATGGAGTGAACAGGGATGATTTTGAAACTATCTTTCCATCTTTATCGGGAGTGGTGGTTAAGGAACATTGTGAATACCCGTCTAATTTCAGGAATGAAGAGACGCTGGATTCTTTTCTGAAAGCAAGAGGGATTCCCGGAATCAGCGGAATCGATACGAGAGAGCTCACAAAAATCATAAGAGAAACCGGGACGATGAAGGCAGTAATCACAAGCAGTGAGAGGAATGTACGGGAAGTACTGGAAGAGATGAGGGAGTATGAGCTTCCGACGGATCAGGTGGCGAGCGTCTCGACTGATAAACCTTACGTCATCCCTCATCGGGGAGAAAGGATTGTAGTCGTCGATTACGGTATGAAAAATGGTCTGCTGCGAGCCTTTACAGAGAGAGATTGTCACATTACGGTAGTGCCTTATAATATTTCCGCTGAAGAAATAATGAGGCAGAAACCGGATGGAGTGTTTCTTTCAAATGGCCCCGGTAATCCTGCGCACATACCGGAGGCGACAGAGACAGTAAGAAAGCTGATCGGCAAGGTACCTGTCTTCGGTGTCTGTATGGGGCATCAGGTTATTGCCAGAGCTTGCGGAGCAAGGACGGAAAAACTTCCTTTCGGCCATCGCGGGGTAAACCAGCCTGTATTTGACAAAGTCAACAACCGGACTTATATGACGTCCCAGAATCACGGTTATTCAGTTGATTATAATTCAATTATGTCAACTGATTTGAAAGTCACTCAGTACTCCCTGAATGATGATACGGTGGAAGCTTTGGAACATGCGAGATATCCTGTGTTTTCCGTTCAGTACCATCCCGAGAGTACCCCGGGTCCTGAAGACACCGGCCACTTATTTGATCGATTTTTAAGTATCGTACGCAATTGGAAGGAGGAGACGTATGTCCGAACATAAGAATATAAAAAAAATCCTCGTTATAGGCTCCGGACCTATTATTATAGGTCAGGCTGCGGAATTCGATTATTCAGGCACTCAGGCCTGTCAGTCGCTGAAAGAAGAAGGATATGAAGTCATCCTTGCCAATTCCAACCCGGCAACGATCATGACTGATTACACGTTCGCCGACCAGGTTTACATGGAACCCCTGACGGTGGACTTTCTGTCTAAAATCATCCGTAAAGAACGTCCCGATGCTCTGCTGCCGACACTCGGAGGGCAGACCGGGCTGAACCTGGCCGTGGAGCTGGACGAGTCAGGAGTCCTTAAAGAGATGAACGTTGAACTTCTCGGTTCTTCTCTTCATGCAATCCAGAAAGCGGAAGACAGAGAACTTTTCCGGTCTCTTATGAGAGAAATCGGGCAGCCTGTCCCCGAAAGTGATATCGTATCAACGACAAAAGAGGCTTTAACTTCCGCAGTACATATCGGTTACCCGGTGATTGTACGTCCGGCTTATACGATGGGGGGAGCCGGAGGAGGCATTTGCAGAAACGAAGAAGAACTCACGGAAGTTGTAAGGAATGGCCTTGATCTTTCGCCGGTGCATCAGTGCCTCATAGAGAAGAACATTGCCGGCTTCAAAGAAATAGAAATGGAAGTGATGCGCGACAAAAAGGATAACTGTATCGTCGTCTGTTCTATGGAAAATGTCGATCCGGTAGGGATCCATACGGGGGATTCGATTGTAGTAGCTCCGACACAGACGCTGAGTGACCGGGATTACCAGATAATGAGGAATGCCTCCACAGAAATTATCCGTTCACTGGGAATCGAGGGGGGATGTAACGTTCAGCTTGCAATGGACCCGGAGAGCTTCGATTACTACGTCATTGAAGTGAACCCAAGGGTCAGCCGCTCCTCCGCTCTCGCATCAAAAGCTACCGGGTACCCGATTGCCAAGATCGCAGCCAAAATCGCCGTAGGTATGAGTCTTGATGAAATCCGTAATCCGGTTACAGGAACGACTACTGCCTGTTTCGAGCCTTCTCTCGACTACGTCGTGTGTAAAATCCCCCGCTGGCCTTTTGACAAATTCGAAGACGGTAACCGTATACTCGGTACACAGATGAAGGCGACCGGTGAGGTGATGGCAATGGGGCGTACATTTGAGGAGGCTTTTCTGAAAGGGGTCCGCTCTCTTGAACAGAATGACGGTGACTTCTATGATCCCGACTTCATCGGTCTCCCGGACGAAGAACTGCTTGAACAGATGCACAGAGCGGATGACAGGCGTCTGTTCATCCTCTCGGAAGCGATGAGAAGAGGAATCGGTCTCGAAGTTATTCACGAAAAAACGAGGATAGACCGTTTTTTTCTCCGGAAAATCGACTCTATTCTTCTTCTGGAGAAAGAGATCGGGGAGAAAGGCTGGAATACCGAACTGATCAGCCGGGCCAAGGAGAAGGGTTTTGCCGACCGTCATCTTGCACGCGTGCTGAAAACCACCGCAGCAGACGTCAGTGAAAAGAGACGTTCAGAAGGTATCACTCCTGTCTACAAGATGGTGGATACGTGTGCAGGGGAATTTGAGTCGGCGACCCCTTACTACTACTCCACTTA
The DNA here is from genome assembly GCF_001685435.2 of Salimicrobium jeotgali. Classification (NCBI taxonomy): domain Bacteria; kingdom Bacillati; phylum Bacillota; class Bacilli; order Caryophanales; family Bacillaceae; genus Salimicrobium; species Salimicrobium jeotgali. The sequence continues at coordinate 1,484,164 of NZ_CP011361.2, read as the reverse complement.
TGAAACTTTCAACGAATCAGATGTAACAAAGAGAAAGAAAGTTCTTGTTGTCGGGTCCGGACCCATCCGTATCGGCCAGGGCGTGGAGTTCGATTATGCTACGGTCCACTCGGTCCTTGCATTAAAAGAGTTAGGGTATGAAGCGATCATCATCAACAATAACCCTGAAACTGTCTCAACGGATTTCAGTGTGTCCGACAAACTTTACTTTGAACCGCTTACTGTAGAGGATGTCATGAACGTTGTGGATCTCGAACAGCCGGAAGGGGTGATTTTGCAGTTCGGCGGTCAGACTTCGGTGAATCTGGCGGACGGGCTGGAGGAAAGAGGCGTGACGATTCTCGGAACGACCATCGACTCCATCAGGAAGACGGAAGATCGGAGCTCCTTCGAACAATTGCTGAATAATCTCGGGGTAAGTCATCCCGGAGGGGAAAGCGTGGATGAAAAAGAGGATGCCTACCGCGTGGCGCAGGCTGTCGGATATCCGGTACTCGTACGTCCTTCGTATGTCCTTGGGGGCAGGGCTATGGAAATCGTCTATTCGGAGGAGGAGCTGACTCATTACTTATCGAAGTTCGTCTCCAATGGTCATCCGGTATTAATAGATAAATATCTTTCCGGTAAGGAAGTGGAAGTTGACGCGATTACGGACGGGAAAGATGTGGTTATACCGGGTATTATGGAGCACATTGAACGGGCGGGCGTCCATTCGGGTGACTCGATGGCGGTATATCCTCCTCGAAACCTTTCGCAGGAAGTGATCAGACAACTGGAAGAAGCAACGATAAAGATAGCGAAAAACCTGCCTTTAAAAGGACTGATCAATATTCAGTTTGTAGTCCAGGAAGAGAAAGTTTACGTACTCGAAGTCAACCCGCGTGCCAGCCGTACGGTTCCATTCCTGAGCAAAATCACCGGAATACAGATGGCCGGACTGGCTACGAAAGTGATGACGGGTCTGAGACTTACGGACGAAGGCTACTCTACCGGGATTGTGACTGAAAGAGAAGGCATATATGTAAAGGTACCTGTGTTTTCCTTTGAAAAATTACGAAGTGTCGACACTACCCTCGGACCCGAAATGAAATCGACGGGAGAAGTGATCGGATACGATGAAGATCTGGAAAGAGCGCTCTACAAAGGTATGATGGCAGCAGGTATGAAGATTCCGGAACACGGAAGCGTTCTGTTGACCGTAGCGGATAAAGATAAAAAGGAAGTGGAACCGCTGGCAGCCACGCTCGTCGATCTGGGTTTTCATTTAATTGCCACGGCTGGAACGGCAAGGTTTTTAAAAGAAAGAAATCTTCCGGTTACAACTGTAGGAAAAGTGGATGAGGACGAAGGCGTCCTGGCAGTTATCCGGGAACAGAAGGTGCAGATGGTGATTAATACGTTGAACAGGAAGAGGAAGGCGCATACGGACGGGTTCCGTATCCGGCGGGAAGCTGTAGAATACGGGAAAGCATGCTTTACTAGCGTGGATACTGCGTCTGCAGCTGTGGATGTATTGAAATCCATGAGCCTTACCTCAAGGCCGTTATCAAATCGAAGGGGGTTGGTAACAAGTGCAGACGTATGATATGAAAGTCGTGAACCATAGAGAAATTGCCGAGTGTACGTACGAAATAACATTACAGACTGATGTTTTTTTCCCTGCAGAGCCCGGTCAGTTTGTGCACATCCTTGTAGATCCTCCCCATCAGCTCAGACGTCCGTTATCACTTGCTTCTTCCTCCGGAAGGGAAATCACCGTGGTCTATAAGACGTTCGGAGAAGGTACACGAACCCTCGCGAACAAAAAGAGGGGGGAGACGGTTAACGTTCTCGGTCCCCTTGGAAACGGGTTCACCCTGCCCGAGCAGAAAAAGGTGATGCTTGTAGGAGGAGGGGTCGGTGTACCCCCGTTACTCTGGCTTGCAAAAGAGCTGCATAAGAATGGCAAAAAAGTCAGTGCTGTATTAGGTTTCAAATCTGTAAATCAAGTTTTTTACAGAAGAAAAATGGAGGAGTATGCGGAAGTGACGGTAGTTACAGACGATGGTTCTTCCGGTGAAAAAGGACTGGTTACGAAGTGGCTGGATCCGGAAGCTGATGTTTATTATGCGTGCGGGCCGAACCCCATGCTGAAAGCTCTGGAAGCACAACTTACCATCCCCGGCTATAATTCCATGGAAGAGAGGATGGGCTGTGCTATCGGGGCCTGCTTCGCCTGTACTGTCGAAACCAAGGATGGCGGTTACGTCAACGTATGTAAGGACGGGCCTGTTTTTCCGAAGGGGAGGGTGAAACTGCCATGAGTTTGCATGTACATTTACCCGGACTGGAATTGAAAAATCCCGTCATGCCTGCTTCCGGATGCTTCAGTTTCGGTAAAGAATATGCGCAGTTCTATGATCTCGATACTCTTGGAGCAGTAATTATGAAGGCTGCTACGAAAGAGCCCCGGTTGGGTAACAAAACACCGAGAGTCGCCGAAACTTCAAGCGGTATGCTGAATGCTATCGGATTACAGAACCCGGGTGTCGATAAAATAATAAGCGAAGAAATGCCGTTTCTGAACGAATATGCACTTCCGAAAATCGCGAATATAGCAGGGTCCTCCCCTGAAGAATATGCAGAAACAGCAAAGAAAATGTCTCCACATGTACAGGCGCTTGAGTTGAATATCTCCTGTCCGAACGTGAAAGAAGGAGGAATCCAGTTCGGAACCGATCCTGACCTCGCTTCGAACGTGGTTGGACAGGTAAAAAAAGTATCGGAAGTACCGGTTTATGTAAAACTCTCTCCGAACGTGACAGATATAAGGGGGATGGCAGTAGCCTGCGAACAGGCAGGAGCGGACGGATTGTCCATGATCAATACCATTACGGGAATGCAGATTTTGAAAGAGAGGAGACGTCCCCTGCTTCATAATCAGACAGGCGGTTTATCAGGGCCTGCAATCAAACCTGTAGCTATCAGTATGATCCACGAAGTTTATCCGTACGTCTCCGTCCCTATTATAGGCATGGGAGGCATCGGGTCTGCTGAAGATGTATTGGAGTTCTTACTGGCCGGAGCATCCGCTGTGGCCGTGGGTACAGCGAATTTCCACAATCCGTTCGTCATGCCCGAAATAATTGCTGACTTACCCGGAGTGCTCCGGGAATACGGTTTTTCTTCTGCGGAAGAAGCGATTGGAGGGGCTCACTATTGAAAACGTTACGTCCGCTTTATATAGCTCTTGATTTCCCCGGGAAAAAGGAAGCGCTCGAGTTTCTGGAAGCGCACAATCTCGAAAAAGTTCCTGTTAAGGTAGGAATGCAGCTGTTCTATAAAGAAGGGCCTGCTATTGTGCGTGAATTGAGGAAGAGGGGGCATCCGGTATTCCTTGATGTAAAGGTTCACGATATTCCGGCTACGGCCGAGGGGGCAGTGAAAAGTCTTGTCTCTCTGGATGTAGAAGTGCTCACCGTCCATGCCCAGGGCGGAAAAGAGATGATGAAGCGTGCCGGGCGGGCTGCGGGTGATACGGTGATACTGGCAGTTACTCAACTGACTTCCGTTACGGAGGAGATGCTGAATAGAGAGCTTGGCATTCCTTCGAGTCTGAAGGAGAATGTAATGAATCTCGCTCTGCAGGCACAGGAATCCGGCATGGACGGGGTGGTGTGCTCCGTGCACGAGGCGAAGATGATAAACACCCGTGTAAAAAGAGAATTTTTCACTCTCACTCCCGGTATACGTCTGGAAACGGAAAGTAAGCACGATCAAAAACGTGCAGCTACTCCGGAGGAAGCGAAGCGGGAGGGGGCGACCGCCATTGTAGTGGGGAGAGCCGTTACGGAAGCGGATAATCCGAAAGAAATATATGAAGCGATACGAAGGGAGATTGGATAAAGTGAAGTTAGCAGAGGCATTAATGGAAATCGGGGCTATTCAAATTAACACCGCTGAATTTTTCACGTGGACCTCCGGTATTGAATCCCCGATATATTGTGATAACCGTCTTACCATTTCTTACCCGTCCGTCAGAAAGGAAATATGCAGGCAGTTTGCAGCCAGAATCAAAGAGCTGCCCGGGGAAGTGGACGTGATCGCAGGATGTGCAACGGCAGGCATCCCTCACGCAGCGTGGTTGTCTGAAGAACTCGGGCTGCCGATGGTCTATGTGCGAGGGTCCAAAAAGAAGCATGGAAAAGAGAATCTTATTGAAGGAGAAATTACCGCGGGACAGAGGGTCGTCGTTATCGAGGATCTCATTTCCACCGGAGGTTCGGCTGTGCAGGCTGCAGCAGCACTGAAGGATACCGGGGCGCACGTGAAGGAAGTTTTAAGTATATTTACATACGAACTGCCACAATCAGCAGATGTATTCCGTGAGGCGGATCTTTCTTACAGCTCTTTACTCACTTATTCGGAACTGATCGATACTTTGAACTTGAATGAAGAGAATAAAAGAGTTCTGGAAAATTGGCGGAGCTCGATGAAGGAGAAAAAGGGCAAGTAAGTTCCGGAAGCTGCTCTTTGCAATGACAGAAAAGGCCCGGCAGAAAAGGAGAATGTCTCCTGGCCTGCCGGGCCTGAATGAGTTTTTCGCTTATGGGAATCTTATCTCCTTACTGTCCGGATGGCCGGTTCCCGGTTTCAGCGTTACGTCGCAGTTGTCTGATTGATTTTTCTTCCGGAGTGACGAAAAGGGTTTTCTGCCGATCATACGTCACAAATCCCGGCTTAGCCCCGGAAGGTTTTTTCACATATTTGATTTTCGTGTAATCGACAGGGACCGAAGAAGAAGCCGAGTACTTACTGAAGTAGGCTGCCAGCTGAGCTGCTTCCGTAAGAGTTTCCTCTGCAGGGTCGTTGTCTTTAATGACGACGTGAGACCCGGGGATATCTTTTGCGTGCAGCCAGATATCTTCTTTATTAGCGAGTCTGCTGGTTACGTACTCATTTTGCAGGTTGTTTCGCCCTACGTACAGTTCTGTGCCATCGGAAGCAGTGTACTTCTCCGGCGAAGGTTTCTGTTTTTTGTTTTTTCTTTTTCCGGTGTTCGCACGTTTTTTCATGTATCCTTCGTCCCGCAATTCTTCCCTGATTTCTTCCACGTCCTGGGTTCTTGCGGATTCCACCTGTTGAAGAAGTCTTTCCAGGTACTCGATTTCCCCTTCAGTTTTCCTGATTTCCTTTTCGACGTATATTTTTGAGTTTTTCAGTTTCTGATAAGTCTGGAAAAAGTTCTGCGCGTTTTGACTCGCCGTCTTGTTAGGGTTCAGGTCGATGACGAGATCGGGCTGGTCTTCTTTGTAATAGTCCGTTACCGTCACCTCGGCGTCTCCGTTTTTGACCATGTGCATGTGAGCTGTAAGAAGTTCTCCCAGTTTCTGATAATCCTCGGCAGCCTCTGATTTTTTCAACGTTTCTTTATGCTTTTTGATTTTGCGGTGGTTTTTGTCGATTTCATTTTTAAGGAATCTGTGCAGGTCCCCTGCCTGCTGCTTCACCCGGTCCCGTTCCGCTTTTCCGGAATAATAAGCATCCAGCATTTTGCTGACAGAGGTATAAACCGTGCGGTCGGCATTCAGGTGTTCAAGTGGCAGAACGTGAAAAGTCTCTTTCTCCCCCTCATAAACAGCAGGTGTATAGGAATGGGACGTGATCAGTTCTTTTAATGAATCGTAAGCTTCACTGAACCCGGATACGTCTCCGAGACCGGCTCTGTAAACGAGTTCCTTCGTAATTACAGGAGAGAAACCCATAACGATATTCAGAAGCTGCCGGTCCATCTTCCCTGAATTGAAATCCAGTTTACGCACGATATCCTCTCCATCGAGATCCAGTGGGGAAATTTTTCCCTGACCGGGTGGTGCGATGTAGGGTTGCCCGGGCATAATGGTCCTGTACGTATTCTGGGCCGGCGGCAGGTGCTTGATACTGTCAAGAATGTGTCCGCCTTCCCGGTCCACGAGCATTACGTTCGAATGTTTGCCCATGATTTCTATAATTACCGTTTTAAGCGTCTCGTCGCCTATTTCGTTTTTCGTACGAACTTGCATGTGTACGATCCGTTCGTTCTCTATCTGTTCGACCCGTTCAAGAAAACCTCCCACAAGATGCTTTCTCAGGAGCATACAGAACATAGGGGGCTGCTTAGGGTTGTCGTACGAATCTTCCGTCAAATGGAACCTCGAGTAAACAGAGTGGGCGGAAACGAGTAACGAATGGTTAGTCCTGTCTTTTCTCACCTGAAATACGAGTTCTGTTTCCGTAGGCTGATATATTTTAGTGATTCTTCCTGTCTCTAGTGTTTCGTTCAGTTCATGAACCGTTGCGCGTGTTACGATTCCGTCGAATGCCATAATGTCTTCACCTCTTGTCACAGTATAGCACGGAACACAAACGTACGTTCAAGTATCGCACAAACCGAAAAATTTTGTTACACTATACTGCATGGTTGTGGAATACAAAATGAAAAGCATCTAAATTATCCGGCGTATCACTTGAGGAAAACGCTTGGAATCGCCTATAATAAGGGTAATATAGTGTTAGTCAAAAGTTGTTGGGAGGATACGGATTTGAGTTTAAAACTAATCAACATAGGTTTCGGAAATGTCGTTTCAGCGAATCGCATCATTTCAATTGTGAGCCCTGAGTCAGCCCCTATCAAACGGATTATTACTATTGCAAGAGATAACAACAAGCTGGTCGATGCTACATATGGAAGGCGCACACGTGCCGTGATCGTAACAGATTCCGATCATGTAGTCCTGTCCGCAGTACAGCCGGAGACAGTAGGACAACGCGTGCTGAGTCACGAAGAAATTTCTGACGATAACTAGGAGGAAAAGCGGTGTGATAAAAGAAAAAGGTATTTTATTTGTATTATCCGGCCCATCCGGTGTCGGAAAGGGGACGGTCCGCAAAGCTCTTTTTGAACAGGATACTGACCTCAGATATTCGATCTCCATGACTACGAGAGCACCACGTGAAGGTGAGAAAGATGGAGTGGATTATTTCTTCAAAACGAGAAACGAATTCGAAAAACTGATCTCCGAGGGCGAACTGATAGAGTACGCGGAGTATGCGAATAACTATTACGGCACACCGAAAGCGTATGTGCAGCAGACTCTCGAAGAAGGTAAGGACGTATTTCTGGAAATCGAAGTGAATGGGGCGTTGCAGGTTCGCGAAAACTTTCCGGAGGGAGTATTCGTTTTCCTCATTCCTCCTTCCCTTGAAGAACTGAAAGACAGAATCGTGAACAGGGGTACGGAAACGGAAGAGAAAATTAAGGCGAGACTGGAAGCTGCAAGAGACGAAATCGATATGATGGATAATTATGATTATGTCATCGTCAATGATAACGTGGACCATGCCGTCTCTAAAGTACAGTCCGTCGTACTAAGTGAACATTGCAAAAGAAGCCGTGTTGCAAAACAATATAAACAGGCACTGGAGGAGGATTTAACATGATGCTTGAACCGTCCATCGACTCTCTGCAAAAGCAGATCAGTTCAAAATACACCCTCGTAGCTCTCTCTGCCCGCCGGGCGAGAGAACTGAAGCAGGGAGCAGAACCGCTCGTTGAAAAGACGAAGTCACCACAGTCTGTCGGTGTCGCACTGCAGGAAATCGAAGAAGGGGAACTTTCCTATTCATATTCGGATAAAGTGCACACGCGTACGGAAAAAGATTAATAGTAAGAGAGAAAGAGCCGCGTGGACAGCGCGGCTCTTGTTTATAGCAGAGGATTTTACCTGAGGAGGGACCGTTTATGCTTGAGAATAAGAAGATAGTACTTGGGGTTTCAGGCGGAATCGCCGCCTACAAAGCAGCTTCGCTTACAAGTAAGCTAACGCAGCAGGGGGCAGTCGTGAAAGTGATCATGACGGATCACGCTAAAAACTTTGTCGGTGCCTCCACTTTCCAGGCGTTATCAAGACAGCCTGTGTACGACGACACTTTTGATGAACAGGATCCGGAGGGAGTGCAGCACGTAGATCTGGCCGACTGGGCTGACCTGTTTATGCTGGCTCCTGCTACTGCCAATCTTATCGGAAAACTTGCGAACGGCATCGCTGATGATATGCTCACGACGACTTTACTGGCAACGGAAGCTCCAGTTTATATAGCCCCGGCCATGAACGTGCACATGTACCAGCATCCCTCGGTCATCTCCAACCTTAAGAAGCTGAACAGCTTCGGATTCAAATTTATAGAACCGGGGGACGGGTATCTCGCCTGCGGATACGTAGGTAAAGGGAGACTTGAGGAGCCTGAAACGATCATAGCCGTACTCGAGAATGAAATGAAAAGGACGAAAGTATTACAGGGAAAGAGAATTCTTATTACAGCAGGACCAACAAGGGAAAAAATCGATCCGGTACGTTTCTTTTCCAATCCCTCCACCGGGAAGATGGGCTTCGCTCTTGCAGGGCAGGCCGCCGAGATGGGAGCTGAAGTGACCCTTATAAGCGGGCCCGTAAACCTGGAGACTCCTCCGGGTGTGAACAGAATTGATATCACTTCCGCCTCCGATATGTTTGAATCGGTAATCGAACATTTCCCGGGGCAGGACGTGACGATCAAAACGGCTGCTGTAGCGGATTACCGGCCTTCCGTAACTTACGAACACAAGATGAAGAAAAAAGACGAAGCGTTAGGAGTAAGCATGGAACGTACGACCGATATTTTAAAAGAGCTCGGGAGGCGGAAAGAAACCCAGTTCCTTGTCGGATTTGCAGCAGAAACGCAGCAGGTGAAAGAGTATGGAAGACAGAAATTGGAAAGCAAAAACCTGGATGCTGTCGTAATTAACGATGTTTCCGAAGAAGGATCGGGATTCGCCGCAGACACAAACCGGGTTATCTGGATGAGCAAAAGGAATGAGGAGACCCTCCCTCTTCTTGATAAACAGGAAACGGCGAAAGAGATCCTTTACAGAATCGCCGAGGAGATGAAGGGTGTATGATCGCTAAAGTGATCGTCGACGTTCCGACGAACCAGACGAACCGGCCTTTTGACTATTTAATCCCTGAAGAATTCACTCATGTTATCGACATAGGTATGCGGGTGATTGTACCATTTGGTCCGAGGAAAATACTCGGGTACGTTGTAGGATTTGAAGAGAGGACCGACGTGGAGAAAGTCAAATCTCTGGAGGAAGTGCTGGATGTTACTCCTGTCCTTACCCCTGAGCTTCTGCGTTTGGGGAAATGGCTTGCCTCCCGGACGCTAAGCTTCTATATTTCCTGTCTCCAGGTAATGCTTCCACAGGTGTTGAAAGCAAAATATAAAAAAGAAATCTGGAGAATAGAAGAACACCTTCCCGAAGAGCTTGAAAATCTGTTCCAGGGGAGTGACGTGCTTACGAGCGAAGAATGGGAAGCATCTTCTTTCAAATATCATCACTTAAAGAAGTGGGTGGATGATGGCTATCTCGATGTACGTTATGAAGTGAAAAGTAAAGAAACTAAACGGAAAATCACTGTAATTGAACCGGGAGCGGAGCCGGTGAGATTAGAGGAACTGATTGCAGAGATACCTGCACAGGCTAAAAAACAGCGGGCTCTGATCGACTTTTTTGTGGACTACCCTGATCCTATTCCGAAAAAAGATTTACTGAACTTCGTAAAGACGACGGATGCTTCACTGAACCCCCTCCTTAAGAAGGGGTATTTGCAATCCTACAGCCAGGAAATTTTAAGGGACCCTTATGAAGGCCATACCTTTACGAGTACGAGCCCTCCCCCGCTCACCCGATATCAGCAGCAGGCTATGGATGAGATTGTGGATTCGGTGAAGAATGAAAAGCCTGATGTGTATTTGCTGCATGGTGTGACCGGAAGTGGAAAGACGGAAGTTTACATGCAGTCCATCCAGGAAGTTTTGGCACGTGGGGAAGAAGCGATTATGCTGGTGCCGGAAATAGCACTTACTCCGCAGATGGTGGAACGATTCAAAGGTAGATTCGGATCTAAAGTGGCAGTATTACACAGTGCGCTTTCCGCCGGGGAAAAGTACGACGAATGGCGAAAAATCCAGCGGCGGGACGTTCAGGTTGTAGTAGGAGCCCGTTCGGCGATTTTCGCCCCTTTCAGAAACCTCGGTCTCATCATCATCGATGAGGAACATGAAACGAGTTATAAACAGGAAGACCGGACGAGATACCATGCAAGGGACGTAGCTCTGAAGCGGGCTTCGGAACATGGCTGCCCGGTAGTGCTCGGGTCGGCGACTCCTTCCCTTGAAAGCTTCGCCAGAGCACAAAAAGGAAATTACCGGCTTCTTGAACTGCCTGAACGTATGAATGAACAGGCTATGCCGACAGTGGAACTGGTCGACATGAGAGATGAACTGCACGAAGGGAACAGGTCCATGTTTTCCCAGTCGTTGAAAGCAAAACTTGAAGAGCGTCTCCAAAAGGGTGAACAGTCCGTATTGTTCCTGAACCGGAGGGGTTACTCCACTTTCGTTATGTGCAGGGACTGCGGGCACGTCGTCGAATGTCCGTACTGTGATATTTCCATGACGTATCACAGGAATCAGGAACGTCTGAAATGCCACTACTGTTCTTTTGAAAAACCGATGCCCTCGAAGTGTCCGGAATGTGAAAGTAAAACGATCCGGTATTTTGGTACGGGAACGCAGAAAGTGGAAGAGCATCTTCAACAGCTGATCCCCGAAGCCAGAATAATTCGGATGGACGTAGATACTACGAGGCGAAAAGGGGCACATGAGAAGCTGCTCACAAAATTCGGAAACAATGAAGCGGACATTCTGCTCGGCACTCAAATGATAGCCAAAGGCCTTGATTTCGGGAACGTCACGCTTGTAGGAGTACTTGCTGCAGACTCCCTGTTAAATCTCCCGGATTTCCGTGCGTCCGAGAAGACGTTTCAGCTGTTAACCCAGGTGAGCGGTCGAGCGGGACGTCACGAGAAAGAGGGCGAGGTGGTCGTTCAGACGTATACTCCCGATCATTACAGCATCCAGCTGGCCAGTACGTATGACTTCAACCGGTTCTACGAGGAGGAGATGAAGTACAGAAAAATGTTCCATTACCCTCCTTTTTATTACCTGACGCTGCTCACTGTTTCGCACCCCAATACATTTCAGGCGCAGGAAGTCACCAGAAAAATCGCTCAATATCTGAAGCAGAATCTCTCGGAGACTGCCGAGGTGCTGGGGCCGACTCCTTCCCCGCTTGAACGGATCAATAATAGATATCGCTATCAAACAATGGTAAAATACAAATCAGAACCGGACCAGCAGAAGTATGTTCAGAGAATAATGAATTACTATGAAAGCGAAATGAAAGAGCAGAACGGTTTACAGATTATCGTTGATTTTCAACCGTACCAGCTTATGTAAAGGGAAGGATACTTTTATGACGAACATTGTACTTATGGGAACACCGGATTTTTCTGTTCCGGTTTTGAATAGACTTATAGAAGAAGGATACAACATCTCACTTGTAGTAACACAGCCGGACAGGCCGAAAGGGAGAAAGAAGATTTTAACCCCTCCACCGTTGAAAGAAGCGGCGGAAGCATCGGGTATCCCGGTGTTTCAGCCCGAAAAAGTGAAGAAAGAATATCAGAAAATATTGGAGTATGACCCGGATCTGATAATCACTGCGGCGTACGGGCAGATTTTACCGAAAGGCCTTCTCGATTACCCGCGACTTGGAGCGATAAATGTTCATGCGTCCCTTCTTCCCGAATATCGGGGAGCGGCTCCTATCCACTATGCGCTGATGGATGGCAGGAAAGAGACCGGTGTAACCATTATGTATATGGTTCCGGAACTCGATGCAGGAGATATGCTTTCCGCGAAAAGGATAAATGTGAATGAAGAAGATGATGTAGGCAGTCTGCATGATAAACTGGCGCAGACCGGCGCTGAATTGCTGTCGGAAACCTTACCATCTCTTATAAATGGCACCATTGAGGCAGAGGAGCAGGATGCTTCCAAAGCTACTTTCGCTCCTACCATTAAAAGAGGGGAAGAACTCGTCGATTTCAGCCGTCCCCGTGACGTGGTGTGGGGGCATATACGCGGAATGAGCCCGTGGCCGGTCGCCTATACTTACTGGGGCGGGAAACCGCTGAAGTTATGGGCTGCACAAAAATACGACCAGACCGGGAGCCAGGCTCCCGGTACAGTGATAGATAAAACAAAAGAGGGAATAGTCGTCGTCTGCGGGGACGGAAACAGCGTTGTTATTACAGAACTGCAGCCTTCCGGTAAAAAACGGATGGATGGAACTTCTTTTATCAATGGTATCGGCCAGACGATGGAAATCGGAGAAGTGCTGGGTGAAAACGATGAGTAATACAGTGCGGGAATCAGCTCTATATCTTTTGACTCGTGTCGGGGAAGAAGGCGGGTTCAGCCACGTTCTCGTCAATCGGGAAATTGAAAATGGCCAATTCTCCTCTCAGGATTCCGGTCTTCTCACCGAACTCGTATATGGAACGCTTCAGCACAGAGATCTGCTGGATTACTGGCTGGAGCCCTTTATGAAAAAGCAGAAGAAAATCACTCCCTGGGTGAAGTGGCTCCTTTATATGTCCGTGTATCAAATGGAAATGCTTGACCGGATCCCGGATCATGCTGTGTTGAATGAGGCTGTATCCATCTCCAAACGAAAAGGTCACAAGGGGACAGCCTCGTTTACGAACGCGGTTCTGCGTTCTGTACAAAGGGAAGGAGTCCGTTCTGCAGACGAAATCGAAGACTCTGCCGAAAGACTCGCCGTACGAACGAGTCATCCTCACTGGCTGGTCAACCGCTGGATCGATCAGTACGGGTATGAGACTACAGAAAGTATGTGCATGACGAACCAGCTTCGTATGCCGGAAAGCATAAGGGTACAGCCTTTGCTTTTGAGCAGGGGAGAGGCCGTAACAGAGCTTGAACGGGACGGGTTTGAGGTCGAAGAGTCCCGCTTTTCCTCCCAGGGAATCATTTTACATGAGGGGAATATCATTAAACATCGCCTTTTCCGGGAGGGACTTGTGACTATTCAGGATCAGAGTTCCATGCTTGTGGCCGAACTGATGAATCCCGAGCCGGGACAGACAGTACTTGATGCCTGTGCCGCCCCGGGAGGAAAAACCACTCACATAAGCGAAAAGATGAAGAACGAGGGTACCGTTTACGCCTACGATCTCCATAAGAAGAAAGCGGCTCTTATTAGAGAAAAGGCGAATATCCTCCGGTTGACGAATATTCACGCGGAGAATTACGATGCCAGAAAACTTCAGGATAAGCATGAAAATGAAACGTTCGACCACGTGCTGGTAGATGCCCCGTGTTCAGGTTTTGGAGTTATACGAAGCAAACCCGATATTAAATACAGTAAAAAAGAAGAAGACATTTACAGGTTGAGGGAAGTTCAGGATCATATTCTGGATCACGTGGCACCACTATTGAAAGAGAATGGTCTGCTGGTGTACAGCACCTGTACGGTAGACCGGCATGAAAATGACGAAGCAGTACGGGATTTTCTGAAGCGCCACCCTGCATTTGAGATGGAAGATTTCGTCGACAGAGTACCGGAAGACTTACAGCATCGCGTCATTACCGGGATCGGCCTCCAGATTTTTCCTCAGGATGCGGACTCCGACGGATTTTTTGTTACTCTGCTCAGAAAAAAATCGAAATGAGGTGAGAGTGTGGAAGGACTTTTTCGCACAGATAAAGGTAAAGTAAGACCTCACAATGAAGATTCGGGTTCTGTCAGTAAACATCCCTCCGGAAACGTCTGGCTGGCCGTCGTTGCCGATGGTATGGGCGGACACCGGGCGGGAGATGTAGCAAGTAAAATTGCCGTAGATCGTATGGAGGCGTCTTTTAACGAAAAGGAGTCTTTTGAAGATTCCAAAGATATAAAAAGCTGGTTCGAAGAAATAATTCATGAAATCAACGGAGAAGTCCTCCGTCTGGGCTCTCTGCACAGGGAGTACCAGGGGATGGGCACGACGGTTGTAGCTGCCGTGTGTACACCGTATATGATCGGCATAGTGAACGTCGGTGACAGTCGCTGTTACATAGCTGACGTTAACGGATTCCGTCAGGCTACCAGCGATCATTCCCTCGTTAATGAGCTGGTACGTGCCGGCCGGATTTCCGAGAAGGAAGCGGAAGACCACCCGAGAAAAAATATTCTTACTCAGGCTATCGGAACAGAGAAGAACATTTCACCTGATCTGTACTTTCCTTCAACAGAAGGAGACACACGAATTCTGCTTTGTTCCGACGGGCTGACAGATAAAGTGTCGGATCCGGAACTTTCAAAACTTCAGGACTTCAGCGAGCAGGACGAAGGGCTCGTCCAACATTGGATCGACCTTGCAAATGAGCGCGGGGGAGAAGACAATATTTCTCTTGCTGTCATTAAAAGACCTGCTTTTACTGATAAAGAAGGTGAAAGATAATGCTTGAAAATCAATGGCTAAATGACCGCTATCTTGTAAAGGAAATGATCGGCGGCGGAGGGATGGCGTATGTTTATTTAGCTTTTGACACTGTCAGCGAGCGGGAAGTGGCCGTTAAAGTACTTCGCATGGAGTACGGGGAAGATGAAGAGTTCATCGCCAGATTCCATCGTGAAGCCCAGGCTTCCATAAGTCTTAACCACCCTAATATCGTAAATATATTTGACGTGGGGGAAGAACAGGGTATCTATTACATGGTAATGGAGTTCATAGAAGGGATGACGCTGAAAAAATACATACAGTACCATTCTCCGGTCGACCCTGCTGAAGCTGTCGGCATTATGAGACAGATCACCGAAGCTATGGATTATGCTCACGCCAACGGTCTGATTCACCGGGATATTAAACCTCAGAACATTCTTATCAGTCCTCAGGGTGCAGTGAAAGTGACCGACTTCGGTATAGCCATGGCGCTTTCCTCCACTGCACTTACCCAGACGAACGCGGTACTCGGTTCCGTCCATTATTTATCGCCTGAGCAGGCCAGAGGCGGTACAGCGACCAGAAGATCGGATATTTATTCTCTCGGTATCGTCCTGTTCGAACTATTGACCGGTCGCCTCCCTTTTTCCGGGGAGTCTCCGGTATCTGTCGCACTGAAACATCTCCAGCATGATACACCTTCCATATCCAAATATACAGAAGTCCCGCAAAGCATGGAAAATATCGTATTGAAAGCCACTGCCAAAAATCCTCTGCACCGCTACTCTGAAGTTGAAGAAATGGATGAAGATCTAAGCAGATGTCTGATGGAAAGAAACCCTGCTCCTTTTGAACTCCCGGAGGAAGAAGGCGAAGAAACGAAGGCGATTCCTGTGGTGACGGAAGACTACCGTTCCGGGGGCGCGGAAGAGACTTTACTACACACAGGCGACAAACCTCCGGAGAAGAAAAAAAGGAAAAAGGGCAGAGTCTGGATTATCGCCTTTATCATTTTTCTGTTTTTAGGTGGAGGGGCGGCTGTAGCAGTACCGATGGTTCTTGGACCGAAAGAAGTCGAAGTGGCTGATGTTACCGGAATGGAATATGAAGATGCCTACAGTACTCTTCGTGATTCCAGTCTGCAGGTGGAAAGGGGAAGCGCCTATTCCGATGACGTGGAGGAGGGCAACGTAATTCAGATAAGCCCTTCTCCGGGAAGCATGGTCCCTGAAGAAACGGAAGTCACAGTTGTCTCCAGCAGGGGGAAAAGGACTGTGAAGATATCGGATTACACAGGGGAAGACTTCGGGGGCGCGAAAAAAGCACTTGAAGAAAAAGGGTTCACTTCCGTATTTTCCATCCATAACAGTTCGGAACGTCCCGCGGGTGAAATTCTTGAACAACTGCAGCCGGCTGCCGATCGTAAAGTGATCCCCGGCGAGACCAGTGTATTGTTCAGAGTAAGCTCCGGTCCTCCGAAAGTTCTGCTCAGACCCCTGAGGGGCATGGGTGAGGACAAAGCCCGGGCATATCTGGAAGGAGAGGGGATGAAGGTGAAAGTCGAAGAACAGTTTTCGGGGGAGGTGGAGGCCGGAAAAATAGTATCCCAGTCTCCGGACGCTTTCTCGGAAATCGAGAGAGGTACCAAGGTCACGGTAAGTCTCTCGCTGGGCCAGAAGGAGAAACCGATGAAAGAAAAGACGTTGACTTTCGATCTCCCCTACACCGGTGAGAATGGGGAAGAGGAGACGTATCAGATATTTTTGAAGGATGCTAACACGAAGGATGAGGAAGTTTTCCTGGAAAAAGTCATTACGGAAGAGAAAACTGTGGAAATAGATGTACAGATAAGAGAGGGAGAGGAAGCTGTATACCGTGTGGAGAAGCACGGGGAAATTGTGAAAGAAGGTAAGGCGAAATATTAGAGGAGGAATGGGATGGCTCGTGGTATCATTATCCAATCACTGAGCGGGTTTTACGATGTGTTGATGGGTGAGGAAGTTTACCGTTGTAGAGGTCGTGGATTGTTCAGAAACAAAAAAATCAGCCCGCTTGTCGGGGATGTCGTTCAATTCGACCCTGAACAACGGTACCTTCTTTCTGTGGAAGAAAGATCGAATGAACTCATTCGTCCTCCTATTGCCAATATTGATCAGGCAATCGTGGTAGTCTCTGCAGTGGAACCTAAGTTCAACTCCCGACTGCTCGACAGGTTCTTAGTTTTAATAGAGGCTAAAATGATAAATCCTGTAATTGTCATTTCAAAACAGGACCGGGTTACCGCTTCGGAAGATATAGCAAAGTACCGCAGGATTTACGAGCAGGCAGGATACGAGGTCATTTTGACTGATCCCGGAAACGAAGAGGCACTCATCCGGGTCAAAGATCTTTTCAAAAGCAAAACAACTGTGATAGCAGGACAATCGGGGGTAGGGAAGTCCACTCTGCTGAATGCTCTGCAGTCCTCTCTTTTTCTCGAGACGGGAGAAATATCCCGCAGTCTTGGCAGAGGAAAACACACGACGAGGAGAGTCGAGCTGTTTTCAATCAATGGAGGTCTGGTGGCGGACACCCCCGGGTTCAGCTCTCTCGATTTTGATCCGGTAACATCTGTGAGTCTGGCAGAGTGCTTTCCGGAAATCAGAGAGTACGCTCCCGATTGTAAATTCAGGGGATGTATACATGACAGGGAACCAAAGTGTGCTGTGAAACAGGCAGTCGAGGATGGGAATATCCATGAGTTCAGGTACGACCATTACATTGAATTTTTACACGAAATACAAAACAGAAAGCCGAGGTATTGAATTATGACCAAATTAGCCCCATCTATTCTTGCTTCAGATTTTGCCAACCTGGAATCGGAAATTAAGGAAGTGGAACAGGCAGGAGCGGATTATATCCATGTTGATGTTATGGATGGAAAATTCGTACCTAATATTTCTATAGGTATACCTGTCGTAAAAGCTATTCGTCCGGTAACTGATCTGCCGCTGGACGTTCATCTGATGATCAGTGACCCGGAAAATTATGTGGAGGCATTTGCCGAAGCGGGCGCATCCATAATTACTGTTCATCAGGAGGCTACATCTCACCTGCACCGAACCATTCAGCTGATAAAAAACAGCGGGACAAAAGCCGGCGTGGTTATTAATCCGGCAACCCCTGTCGAAATGCTAAAACCGATTCTGCATGAAGTGGAGCTTGTACTGGTGATGTCCGTAAACCCCGGTTTTGGAGGTCAGAAGTTTATTCCGGAGGTCATGGAGAAAGTGGAGAAACTTTATACGTGGAGAAAAGAAATGAACAATTATTCCTACGAAATTGAAGTGGACGGAGGAGTCAATAAAGAAACCTCCGGCTTATGCAAACAGGCAGGAGCTGATGTGCTCGTGGCCGGAAGTGCGATATTCAACGACCGGGACCGGGAAAAAGCTGTATCAGAAATTCGGGACAGTTAGGGGCTTTCAGATATGAGCTTAATTGCAATTGTAGGCGGGGGACCGTCGCAGTATATACCGGAGAACTTTTACGAGGATGTATCTTTCTGGATAGGAGCAGACGGTGGAGCGCAGGTGCTTTTGGAAAGAGGGATGCGTGTGGATCTGGCAATCGGTGACTTTGACTCGGTCACTTCCGACACGCTTCGAAAAATCAAAGAAGAAGCTTACGAAACGAAGGTTTACTCCCGTGAAAAAGATGAGACAGACCTTGAACTGGCAGTACAGGAAGCCATTTCGAAAGGAGCGGATCACATTCTGTTTTACGGGGTTACAGGCGGAAGGATGGATCACACGCTGGCTAACATTCAACTTCTGTACCCCATGATTCAGCAAAATCTTAAAGGGACGATTGTGGACCGTCAAAACGAAATCGAAGTGAAACTTCCGGGGGTGCATACCGTTGAATATAGTGACGATTACCCTTACGTGTCTTTCATCCCCCTTTCCCTTAAGGTGAAGAGCTTGTCCCTGCAGGGGTTCAAGTATCATCTGGAAGCGGAGGATCTGCCTATCGGCTCCACGTTGTGCCTTTCCAACGAACTGGAAAAGGAAACTGGAACTTATTCCTTTGAAGAGGGGATCGTGCTGACGATCAAAAGCAGAGATGCAGCTCCATACATTCCTGAATAATAAAAAAAGCACCCCGAGGGGTGCTCAGGCTGTCGAGAAAGTCTCGGCAGCTTTTATTTTTTCTGTTTTTTTAATAGATCACCGCGTTAATTTGTTATAATAGCTGTAACTTATCAACGAAAGGTGATTGGATGTTTCAATCTAAAACTGAACGACAAAATGAAATCGAAATGGTTACCATTGAAGAGCTTGTCCCTGAAGATCATCTCCTACGCAAAATTGACCAATACATAGATTTTTCTTTCATTCCTGAAAAAGTCCGTCCTTACTATTCAGAAGATAATGGTCGTCCCTCTTTGGATCCTCTTGTTTTATTCAAAATGATGTTCATTGGTTATATTTATGGCGTTCGTTCCGAACGCGAATTGGAGCGACAAATTCAAACGAATGTTGCTTATCGTTGGTTCTTAGGGTTGAATCTTACAGACAAAGTCCCCCATCATTCCACTATTAGTTGGAACCGCCGCACTCGTTTCAAAGACACGGATATCTTTCAAGAAGTTTTTGATGAAATCGTGCTCCAAGCGATGAACCACCGTATGGTCTCCGGCCGTGTATTATTCACAGATTCCACGCACTTGAAAGCCAACGCTAATAAGAAGAAATTCTCAAAACAAGAAGTTGAAGTAGAAACGGTAGACTACCTCGAAGATTTGGAAGAAGCCGTAAGAAAAGATCGTGAAGATCATGAAAAAAAGCCTCTGAAGGAAAAGGAGGGGGTAAAAAAGACAAAGGAAATTAAGGTTAGCGACACGGATAGCGAGAGTGGTTATCTTTACCGGGAGAATAAGCCGGAAGGCTTCTTTTATCTTGATCACCGTACCACAGATTTAAAGCATAACATCATTACTGATGTTCATGTAACGCCAGGAAATATTCATGATTCCAGACCTTACTTACAACGTTTGGATCGCCAAATCGAACGATTTGGCTTTGAGGTGGAAGCTGTAGGTCTAGATGCCGGCTATCTGACGAACCCTATATGTCATGGGCTTATAATGGAAAGAGGAATATTTGGAGTTATTGCTCATCGAAGGTACCAGTCAAAGAAAGGGCTTCTTCCGAAATGGAAATATGCATATGATGAAGAGCGGGATGAATATGTGTGCCCCCAGGGTGAAGTTTTAAGCTATTCGACCACCGATCGTGAGGGGTATCGGCATTACAAATCAAACCCTGAAAATTGTGCAGATTGCCCTCTTCTAGCGAAGTGTACCCAAAATAAGAAGTATCAAAAAACGATCACTCGCCATGTATGGGAAAGCTCGAAGGAGAAGGTTCGGTTGAACCGGCTTTCTAATGAAGGCAAGTGGATCTATCGCATGAGAAAAGAGAAAGTTGAACGTAGCTTCGCAGATTCAAAAGAACTGCACGGGCTGCGTTATTGTCGCTTGCGCGGAAAAGAGAATGTATGCGAACAAGCGTTACTGACGGCGGCCTGCCAAAACATGAAAAAGATTGCCCTCCACCTATCCAGGGTGAGATAGGTGAAGGAGAGTCTTTTTCGGTGAGGGGAGGGCGAATACCAGGAGACTCCTGCGGAAAAACGGGCGACCCGAGACCCCGCAGTGTGGGTTTTCACGAGGGAGGCTCGGGCGTTCGTCCGCGGAAAGCGAGTGGTATTCGCCCGCACGAACTGCACAAAAAAAGCTTGCAGAAAAACACGGGGTTTCTCTACAAGCTGAGCACCCCGAGGGGTGCTTTTTAGCATCATACGCGAGTTACTTTGCCTGATTTCAGCTCGCGGGCAGAAACGTAAACTTTTTTCGGTTTTCCATCAACGAGGATGCGAACCTTTTGTACGTTAGCTTTAAATTTACGTTTATTTGCGTTCATAGCGTGAGAACGATTGTTCCCGCTCCGGGTTTTACGTCCAGAAACGACACAACGACGTGCCATATCGAATCCCTCCAATTTACAATTTAGATACTTAATTACTCTATCATAGTCAAAAACGTAATGCAATCCATTATATCAAGAATTTCCTCTTGACAGAACGATTCAATTGTTACAGAGTATTATAGGGAAGAAGGTCGTCCTGTGTTATAATTGCTGGGCATGGAGAACATGTTAAAGGAGGATCCGAATGTCGGTAGAAATGAATACAAATAATGGTCAAATTACAATAAGCACCGAAGTTATTTCCACAGTCGCCGGTGGGGCTGCAGTAGAATGCTACGGTATAGTAGGCATGGCTTCGAAAAACCAGCTGAGAGACGGACTGTCGGAAATGTTGAAGAAAGAGAACTTCTCCCGGGGAGTGGTAGTGCGTCAGGAAGAGGAAGAAGTACATATTGATATGTACATCATTGTGAGTTATGGTACGAAAATTTCCGAGATAGCCCACAACGTACAATCTCAGGTTAAATATACTTTAGGCAAAACGATCGGACTCACGGTAAGCTCCGTTAACATCTATATACAGGGCGTACGAGTGACGAGTGACGATTAGATCAAACTGAGAAAGTCAGCTAAAGGAGGAAGAAGCGTGAGTTTACAGGAGTTGGATGGGCGGACCTTCGCAGCGATGGTGCTTCAGGGTTCCCGCTACTTGTCGAAGAATGCTCAAATGATTGATGCTCTGAACGTGTTTCCCGTTCCTGATGGGGATACGGGTACAAACATGAACCTTTCCATGACTTCAGGTCAGGAAGAAGTTAAAAGTATTACGAGTGATCATACCGGAGAGGTTTCCAAAGCTTTAGCCAAAGGGTTGCTGATGGGAGCACGGGGCAACTCGGGTGTCATTTTGTCCCAACTGTTCCGCGGATTTTCAAAATCGATGGAAACGAAACGGACAGTAACGACCACAGACTATGCCACCGCCATGGCCCGAGGGGTGGAAACGGCTTACAAAGCAGTTATGAAACCGGTGGAGGGCACGGTTCTTACGGTGGCCCGCGAGGCAAGTGAAGAAGCTCAGAAGGCCGCGGAAGAGGAAAAAGAGTTCATCCCGTTTCTCGAACGGGTAGTAACAGCTGCGAAAAAGTCTCTGGAAAACACACCCGAACTGCTTCCTGTATTGAAGGAAGTAGGAGTCGTCGACAGCGGGGGCCAGGGTTTTCTGACTATTTATGAAGGGTTTCTTGCCAATCTCAAAGGAGAAGAGGTGCAGGAAGAAGATACTTCAATTGATATGGAAGACATGGTCAGTGCCGAACACCATAAATTGAACCAGGATTTTATGAATACGGAAGATATCCACTATGGATATTGCACGGAGTTCATGGTGAAGTTCGAAGAAGCAAAGCTTGAAGAAACCGCTTATGATGAAGATGCTTTTCGCGAAGATTTAAGTGAATTCGGCGACTCTCTTCTCGTAGTATCGGATGAAGAGCTTATCAAAGTCCACGTTCATGTGGAAGACCCGGGCAAAGCCCTGAGTCTTGGTCAGCGATACGGAAGTCTGACGAATATTAAAATAGAAAATATGAGGGAACAGCACACGTCTATTGTAGGTGACAAAGCGTCCCGTCCCCGTGAGAAAAGCGAATTAGGCATCGTAACAGTTGCTATGGGTGACGGGGTGAAGAAACTTTTTGAAAGCCTCGGCGTATCGGTAGTTATCGAAGGCGGACAGACGATGAATCCGTCTACGAAAGATATATCGGAAGCTATCAAAAAAGCTCATGCGAAACACATACTTATTCTCCCTAACAATAAGAATATTATAATGTCTGCAGAACAGGCAGCCGATCTTGCAGAAGAAGAGGTGGCTGTAGTTCCGAGCAAAAGCATACCCCAGGGGATGAGCGCTATGCTTGGATTCTCCTCTGAATTGAGTCTTGAGGAAAATAAGGAAGCGATGGACGGGCTGCTTGGAGAAGTCAAGACCGGCCAGGTAACTTATGCAGTACGGGATACAAAAATAGAAGGAGTCTCGATAGAGAAAGATCATTTCATGGGGATCCATGACGGTGATATAGCGGTTTCGGATTCTGACCGTCTGCAGACGGCCAAGGTACTGCTTTCCGATATGATTGCTGAGGAAGACGAAATTCTGACGGTGATATACGGAGAGGAAGTGTCAGAGAAGGAACTGACCGATCTGAAATCATTTATTGAAGCGGAATTCGAAGATGTGGAAATAGAGGTGCATGAAGGCGGTCAGCCCATCTACTCTTATATATTCTCTGTTGAATAATAAAAAGCGCACCACAAAAGGTGCGCTTTTTATTATGGAAAAATATAACAGTTTAATCATTCTTATACTACAGAGATAGAGCCCTGAGCAGTAATTCTATGAGAAAGGCCGAGGCGATAAGAATTATCGGCACGGTCAGCTCTTTCTGTTTTCCCATCGCTATTTTAACGAGAAGATAGGCGATAAATCCGAATGCCAACCCATCGGGAATGGAGTAAGTGAAAGGGATCATTGCTATCATAAGAAATGCCGGGAGTGCTTCTGATAAGTCATCGAAAGGAATGTGCTTGATTTCCTGAACCATCAGGGAACCGACGATAATGAGAATCGGGCTGATGGCGGTGGACGGAACAATAGATATCCACGGAATAAGAAACAGTGTGGCGATGAAAAGTATCGCCATTGTTAAAGAGGCGCGCCAGGTCTTCCCGCCAGCTGCAATTACTGCTGCACTTTCTGCCGAAGAGACGGTAGGGGATGTGCCGAGAAATCCGCTGGTAAAAGAAGAAAAAGCGGTAGCCTGGTAGGATTTATGGAATTTCGTATCGGTTTTATTTCCGACCATATCCAGCTGACTGTGTATCAGTCCCATATTTTCGAATATAAGCACAAGAGCTAATGGGAAGACTCCCATCCAGAAGCCGAACTCAGTGGCCACGGAAAAATCAGGCGCGAAAACCCACTGCTGTTCCCTGAAATTAAGGGAAGGCTGGGGTTCGCCCAATATTCCGGCAAAATAGGCTATCCCTGTGCCGACTGCAAGGGTGATCAGGAAGTTGCCCGGAACATTCTTCGCAAAGAGAAAAATCGCAATAAACAGTGTCGCAACACTGGTAAGAACGACCGGCGAAGACAGTTCCCCGAGAGCAATGAGCGACTGTTCTCCTTTCACTACTATACCGCCTTTTTCAAGACCGAGAAGAGCAAGGAAAAATCCGATACCCACCGTAATCGCATGTATAAGCGATACAGGCAGTGCCCTGCTCAGCCAGGCTCCAAGAGAAGTGAAAGCAGTAATCAGGAAGACCAGGGAGGCGACGACAACGACAGCCAGACCCTGTTCATAAGTGAATCCCGCACCCTCGACAATGGAGTAAGCAAATAGTGCGTTAATCCCCATACCCGGTATGAGTACCATAGGAGCATTGGCATACAGGGCGATAAGAAGACACCCGAGTGCACTTGCTGCTATGGTGGCCACCATTCCTGTTTCCAGGGGAAGGCCTGCATCAGAGAGTATTTGACTGTTAACGGCAACGATGTATACGGTCGTGAAATAACCGATAAATCCGGCGATCAGTTCCTGTTTCCAGGAATTTTGCTTTCCGTTTTTATTCAGCATTTCGATCTCCTTATGAAATTGTCCCTCTCCCGCCCGGTTTCGTAGGAACCCACAGCTTATTATTGTACCCGTTACGGGATAATATAGCAAACAGGGAATTTGTAAGCGCTATCTATGCTGTCATATCAGCATTACATTAACGGATGAAAGTAGGGGAAATGAGATTTTTGTGATAAAATGACAATAGATGATTTATGGAGAGAGGAAGGGTAGGATGAAGTACAGGTCTGTGTTCGACATAATTGGTCCGGTTATGATAGGTCCGTCAAGTTCTCATACGGCTGGAGCCGCACGTATTGGAAGAGCGGCCAGAGATTTATTCGGAAGGACACCGGAAGAAATCGATATACATTTTTACGGTTCTTTCAAGTCTACGTTTAAAGGTCACGGGACAGATGTGGCGATTGTCGGAGGTGTGCTCGGGTACGAGACGTTCGATGACCGGATTAAAACGTCTCTTGAAACTGCGGAAAAAGAAGGGATTAAAGTACTTATACACGAAGAACAAGCTGAACCGGAACATCCGAACACTGCCAGGCTGCGCCTGAAAAGCGGTACTGAAGAGCTTGAACTTACAGGTATATCCATCGGGGGAGGAAAAATTGAAATCACCGAACTGAACGGTTTCCCTCTTCATCTCACAGGCGAACATCCCGCAGTCGTTCTTTTGCATGATGACCGCTACGGTGCAATAGCTTCGGCTACCGCCATACTGGCTAAAGAAAAGATAAACATAGGAAGAATGGAAGTTTCACGGAAAGCAGAAGGTGCTAAGGCTTTAATGATTATCGAAGTGGATCAGAACCTGACGGATTCGGTTATGGAAGAACTTCAGGAAGCCGATCATATCTCGAGAGCTGCACGTATTTCAGAATAAAGGGGAGAACGGCATGTTTCGTAATGTTGCAGAATTGATTGAAAAAGCAAAAGAAGATAATATCCCTGTGTCCGAAGTGATGATCAGACAGGAGATGGAAGCGAAAGAACTGAGCCGGGATAAGGTGATGACCCAGATGGAAGAGAACCTTACTGTAATGGAGGAAGCGGTGGAAGAAGGGATCAAAGGAGTACAATCCCACAGTGGACTCACAGGCGGGGACGCTGTACTTATTCAGAAGTACATGAAAGAAAAACAGCCGTTATCGGGAGATCTTCTTCTTGATGCAGTAAGTAAGGCGGTGGCGACGAACGAAGTGAACGCTGCGATGGGAAGGATCTGTGCTACTCCGACGGCGGGAAGCGCCGGATGTGTCCCGGGGACTCTTTTCGCAGTGAAAGACAGACTTAACGCCTCCCGGGAGGATATGCTCCGCTATTTATTCACTTCAGGTGCTTACGGATTCGTCGTTGCAAACAATGCTTCCATTTCCGGGGCGGCAGGAGGATGTCAGGCTGAAGTCGGTTCGGCTGCCGGTATGGCGTCTGCAGCTATCGTCGAGATGGCCGGAGGGACTCCTGAACAGACAGCGGAAGCTATGGCTATCACTCTTAAAAATATGCTAGGATTAATTTGTGATCCCGTGGCCGGACTGGTTGAAGTTCCGTGCGTTAAAAGAAATGCGATGGGGGCATCTCAGGCTATAGTCTCTGCGGACATGGCTCTTGCAGGAGTTACCAGCAGAATTCCGTGCGATGAAGTGATAGATGCTATGTTCAAGGTCGGCCAGCGCATGCCTTCGGCTTTTCGTGAAACAGCTGAAGGAGGTCTTGCAGCAACACCTACCGGCAAAGCACTGGAGAAGAAAATTTATGGGTCTTGAACCGGGAAAGAGTGAGAAGAATTGTTGGAGCAATCGGTACAGCAAATAAAAGGTGTCGGTGAGAAACTGGCCTCTTATTTGAATGAACTGGGAATATATACGATAAGTGATCTGCTGTTTTATTTTCCGTTCCGATATGATGAGTTTGAAGTGAAACCGCTGACGGAGCTCGTACACAATGAAACAGCCACACTGGAGGG
The DNA here is from genome assembly GCF_001685435.2 of Salimicrobium jeotgali. Lineage (NCBI taxonomy): Bacteria > Bacillati > Bacillota > Bacilli > Caryophanales > Bacillaceae > Salimicrobium > Salimicrobium jeotgali. Next base: position 1,458,177 of record NZ_CP011361.2, on the reverse strand, counting down.
GAAGGTAGCCACGCAGCCTTCCCTTGCTTATTATGGAAAGAAAAAGTCACGTTTGACGTTTACGATGCAGGTGGGGGAGTTTGCGGTTAAAGTCGTCATGTTTAACAGGGCATTTGCCAAGAAGAACCTGGAAACCGGAGATGTTGTAACTGTCACCGGTAAATTTGACATGCACCGTCTGCAGCTGACGGCTACCCACTTTAAAAAGGGAGAAGCGAAATCCGAAGAACCTATACAGCCGGTCTATTCCGTAAATGAAAATGTGAAAATAGCCGCACTGCGGAAAGTGATGAAACAGGCGGTGGAAGAATATGGATCGGAAATTGAGGAGGTGCTCCCTCCGGATTATCTCGACATGTATAAATTGCCGGCGCGGTCAAAAGCGGTCCGTCATATGCACTTTCCGGAATCGCGTATTTTGCTGAAACATGCCCGGCGAAGGTTTACGTATGAGGAATTCCTCGTTTTTCAACTGCGTATGCAACTGTTGCGGAAGAAGTACAAGGAAGCGACCTCCGGCACGTCACTCCACTACGATAACGGACTTTTGACGGAATTCGTGCAATCACTGCCGTTTACGCTTACGGAAGCACAAAAGAGATCTCTGGCAGAAATATTGAAAGATATGAAGTCACCGCACCGGATGAACCGCCTCCTGCAGGGAGATGTGGGTTCAGGAAAAACGGTAGTTGCAGCTATCAGTATGTATGGAGCAGTAACGTCTGGAAAACAGGCTGCACTGATGGTCCCTACGGAAATTCTTGCTGAACAGCATGCGGCATCTCTCCGCCGGATGTTCGGAGAAAGACTGACTATCGCTCTGCTGACCGGGTCCGTAAAAGGGAAGCGGAGAAGAGACATCATGGAGGAAATGGAGAACGGTACGATTGATGTACTCGTAGGTACCCATGCCCTTATTCAGGAAGAAGTGAAATTCAACTCCCTCGGATTTATTGTTATTGATGAACAGCACAGGTTCGGGGTCGAACAAAGACGAACGCTCCGCGAGAAAGGGATGAAACCTGACGTTTTATTTATGACGGCGACTCCGATTCCGCGTACGCTGGCGATTACTGCATTCGGGGACATGGACGTATCCTCCATCGATCAGATGCCCTCGGGCCGAAAAGAAATAGAAACCTACTGGGTAAAAGGTAAAATGACGGAGCGGGTACTGGGATTTATTCGTAAGGAAGTGGAGGACGGAGGACAGGCATATGTTATTTGTCCTTTGATCGAGGAGTCGGACAAACTCGATATCCAGAATGCCGTAGAGCTCTTCGAACAGCTCAGGGAAGTATACCACCCGGACATTACTGTCGGTTTAATGCATGGGAAATTGTCCAATGAAGAGAAAGAGGAAATAATGCACCGTTTCTCTGATAACCGGATACAAATCCTTGTGTCCACGACAGTGGTGGAAGTAGGAGTGGATGTTCCTAACGCCAGCCTTATGGTTATCTATGATGCCGATCGTTTCGGCCTTTCGCAGCTTCACCAGCTTCGCGGTCGCGTCGGAAGAGGGGAACGGCAGAGCCACTGTATTTTACTGGCCGATCCCAAAGGGGAGACCGGGAAAGAGAGAATGAAAATCATGACCGAAACGACGGATGGTTTCCGTCTTTCGGAAGAGGATCTGAAAATAAGGGGACCGGGTGATTTTTTCGGAAAGAAACAGAGCGGTCTGCCGGAATTCAAAGTTGCAGATATGGTACACGATTACAGGGCGCTCGAGACGGCGAGAAAAGATGCCGCCGAAATCATTGAAAACGGCTGGCTCGACCGGAATCAGAGTTTTGAGCCGTTGAAAGAAATGCTGAGAAGAGATATGGAGAAACTGGACGAATCACTCGATTAGCACTCAATTGTTGCGTTTAAGCCCGTACTATAATATATTACTGTTAGTACCTAGTCATAAAATGGACGGTGGATAAGATAAGATGAAAAAAAGAAAACAGATAAGACAGCAGGAGCTCCAGGAGACGATCGAGGCCACCCCGTTCGTAACGGACGACGAACTCGCGAAAAAATTTTCAGTGAGTATTCAGACGATACGGCTCGACAGAATGGAACTTCAAATACCTGAGGTCCGCGAACGGATCAAGTCCGTTGCGACTAACGAGTGGACGGAAACGGTTAAGGCGCTTGCTATAGACGATGTAATCGGAGAAGTGATCGACCTTGAACTTGATTCCAAAGCTATTTCCGTTATGGACATCAGGGAAGAACACGTATTTTCGAGAAATGATATCGCCCGCGGGCACCACTTGTTTGCTCAGGCCAACTCACTTGCTGTTGCAGTTATAAATGACGAACTGGCGCTTACAGCCCGCTCCACCCTTAAATTCACAAGACAGGTAAAGCGCGGGGAACGGGTGGTAGCAAAAGCACGCGTAGGTGGTACAGACGATAAAAACAGAACGATAGTCGAAGTGGACAGTTATGTAGGTCAGGAAAAAGTGTTTCAGGGTACTTTTTATATGTATCGTTCTGAGGAGTAGAAGGAGAGAGACAGGATGAAGATTGTACTGGATGCTATGGGCGGAGACCACGCTCCGGAAGAGATGGTGTATGGAGCAATGGAAGCCGTCAATACATACGAAGACGTGGAGATTACACTTGTCGGGGATGAGAAGGAAATAAACAGATTTTTATCTCCTCACAACCGTTTGCAGGTCCTTCATGCGCCGGAAGTGATAACGAATGAAGATGAACCTGTAAGGGCGGTAAGAAGGAAGAAACAGTCCTCCCTCGTCCTTTCTGCAGAAGAAGTGAAGCAGGGGAGAGCGCAGGCTTTCATATCAGCGGGTAATACAGGAGCGCTCATGAGCGCGGGGCTTTTTGTCATCGGCAGGATCAAAGGGGTGGACCGTCCGGCGCTCAGTCCAACTCTGCCGACACTGGATGGCCGCGGATTCCTCATGCTTGATGTCGGTGCCAACACCGATGCAAAAGCGGCACACCTCCTTCAATACGGAATCATCGGCTCCATTTATGCCGAAAAGGTCAGGGACATCGCAAACCCGAGAGTAGGACTTCTGAACGTCGGTACGGAAGACGGTAAAGGCAGTGAACTGACGAAACAGGCTTTCTCGCTCTTACAGGAGGCCCCTGTCAATTTTATCGGCAATGTGGAAGCCAGGGATCTTTTGAGCAGTGCTGCGGACGTGGTGGTAACGGATGGTTTCACTGGAAATATAGCACTTAAGACCATCGAAGGTACAGCCATGAACCTGTTTTCGATGATAAAGGAAACGTTCATGTCGAATGCCAAAACGAAAATCGCCGCTTCGCTCGTGAAGAATGACATGAGAGGGCTGAAAAATAAGATGGACTATTCCGAGTACGGCGGGGCAGGCCTGCTTGGACTTTCCGCCCCTGTTATCAAAGCACACGGTTCTTCGAATCGTACAGCGGTGGTCAACGCTGTACGGCAGGCCCGCGACATGGTGGAGAATAATGTTTCCGAAACGATCAAAACTACTCTTGAACAAAAAGGAGGCGAAGAAGAATGAAAAAAGTTGCATTTGTTTTTCCCGGTCAGGGATCTCAAAAAGTGGGTATGGGGAAAGAGATGTATGATTCCTCTGCCCCGGTAAGAAAGTTATTCGACGAAGCTGATGAAGCTCTCGGCTACTCGCTTACATCGCTTATGTTCGAAGGGCCGGAAGAGGAGCTTACAAAGACGGAAAATGCGCAGCCTGCACTGCTGCTCGTGAGTGTGGCTATAGATCAGCTGCTGAAGGAAGAAGGAATCAGACCGGCTATGACTGCAGGGCACAGTCTTGGGGAGTATAGTGCTCTCGTTTCTTCCGGCTCTCTCGGAAGTCTTGAAGCTCTTCGTCTGGTACATAACCGCGGAAAGCTTATGGAAGAAGCGTATCCTTCAGGTAAAGGCGCCATGAGTGCTGTACTTGGTCTTTCCGTTGAAGAAATACAGGAGAAGCTGGAGCAAGTCGATGGAGTTGTGAACGTGGCGAATATCAACTGTCCCGGACAGATAGTGATTTCCGGTGATAAACCTGCGGTACAGAGTGCCGGTGAGATATTGCAGGACAAAGCGAAACGGGTGATGCCTCTGAATGTAAGCGGACCGTTTCACTCCGATCTTATGAAACCGGCTGCGGATGACTTCGAGGATCATCTGCACAAAGCTACTGTGAGGGATGCAGAGATTCCGGTATACGCGAACGTGACTGCTGCTCCTGTCACGGAAAAAGACGAAATAAGCCGCCTTCTCATAGAGCAGCTGTATTCTCCGGTACGGTTTCAGGAGACGGTTGAAGCTTTTGTGAACGAAGGTGTGGATGCAGTAGTGGAAATCGGGGAAGGGAAAGTATTGTCAGGGCTTGTCCGTAAAGTGGCCCGAAGAATGAAAACTTTCCAGATCAATAATGAAGAAAGCCTTGAAACATTCATCAACTGGTACAGGGAGGGAGAAAAATGATAAATGGACAAACTGCACTCGTAACAGGGGCATCCCGCGGAATCGGCAGAGCGATAGCCCTCGAGCTCGCCTCACACGGCGCAAAAGTTGCGGTGAACTATGCCGGAAACGAACAGAAAGCTCAAGAAGTCGTCGAAGAGATCCAATCCTCAGGTGGGGAAGCAATTAAGATCAGGGCGGATGTCTCAAACGGGGAAGATGTGCAGGCGATGATTAAAGAAGTGGTGGATACCTTCGGCAGTCTGGAATTGCTCGTGAATAATGCCGGGATCACTAAGGATAATCTGCTGATGAGAATGAAAGAAGAAGATTTTGAAGCGGTTATCGATACGAATCTGAAAGGTGTATTTTTAACTACAAAAGCAGTGACAAGACAAATGATGCGTCAGAAATTCGGACGTATTGTGAATGTCTCCTCGATAGTGGGAGTGTCCGGGAATCCGGGTCAGGCTAACTACGTAGCTGCAAAATCAGGGGTTATCGGTCTTACGAAATCAAATGCTAAAGAACTGGCTGCTAAAAACGTCCGTGTCAATGCCGTAGCACCCGGCTATATAGCAACTGATATGACGGACGAACTGACGGACGAACAAAAAGCACAGATGCTTTCTCTCGTTCCCCTTAATCGTCTTGGAAGCGGAGAAGAAGTAGCCAGAGTCGTCCGTTTTCTTCTGGATTCGGACTCCGACTATATGACCGGACAGACCCTCCATGTGGATGGCGGTATGGTTATGTAGCCGGAAAGACGAATGTTTAAGAAAAATTTATAAATAGATCTTAAACATATGGTTTTTTAGGGGAAAATTTACTATAATATCTGAAGGGAGGTGAGCTCCAATGGCAGAGACATTTGAAAAAGTGAAAGAAATCATTGTAGATCGTCTGGATGTTGAAGAATCCAAAGTAACGATGGAAGCGTCTTTCAAGGAAGACCTGGAAGCTGATTCACTTGACGTAGTCGAACTTGTAATGGAACTTGAAGACGAGTTTGATATGGAAATTTCCGATGAAGAAGCTGAAAAAATCAATAAAGTGGGAGACGCTGTCAATTACATAGACAGTCAGTCTTAAAACAGAGAGCTGCCTGAACCACAGGCAGCCTTTCCTGTAAAGAACAGGTTAGTACAAGAACAAAGTAAAGGGACGGGTGAGTCATGGGGGATTTTAACAAACTTCAGAAACAAATGAACGTCCGATTTTCTGATGTAAAGCTTCTTGAACAGGCTTTCACCCATTCATCTTATGTGAATGAGCATCGGCACACGGAGCGCAAGGACAATGAGCGTCTCGAATTTCTCGGAGATGCCGTACTTGAGCTCGGGGTATCCCAGTACTTATACAGAAAATACCCGAACATGGAAGAAGGAGATTTGACCAAGCTGCGGGCTTCTATCGTATGTGAAGCATCACTCGTAGACTTTGCCAATGATCTCAATTTCCAGGAATACGTACTCCTCGGTAAAGGGGAGGAGATGACCGGCGGACGTCACAGACCGGCTCTCTTGGCTGATGTGTTCGAAGCATTCATCGGCGCTCTTTATCTGGATCAGGGGTTTGACCGGGTATTATCTTATTTAGGCTACTATATTTACCCTAAAATCAAGCGTGGTGCTTTTTCTCATGCGATGGATTATAAAAGTCAGCTGCAGGAACATATCCAGCGTGAAAAACAGGCGGACATTGACTATGAAATAGTGGATGAGCGAGGGCCGGCCCACAACAGGGAGTTTGTCGCTCACGTCCATATTCACGGGGATACTGCGGGCATCGGAGTAGGAAGAACGAAGAAAGAGGCAGAACAGAGAGCTGCTGAAGAAGCTCTGGACAAATTACAGTAATATAAGTCACAATCAACGAAAAAAGACCCGGCACACGCTATACCTGGACGGATTTCAAAAAAGAAATCCTGCTTCCGGATGCAGCGGTGCAAAGGGTCTTTTTATTAGTGGTCAATTTTCGGTTCCTCTCAGACCGGTTCTGTAAACCGGGAGGGGCGGGAATTGCGGATTTATTGTGCTTTTCTGTACTGCGACATTTCGGAGACGAAAGCCTGGATTTCAGGCACGCTGAGCTGGCCTTTCATTTCGGCGACATCGTACAGCTCTTTGATATCATAGTAATGATCCATGTCGAAATCTTCCGACTTAAGCATACTCCGGTTGACGAGCTGTAGTTTATCTGCGAGTGTCTCAATCATGTAATCCAGATTCTCTCTGTTTGCTTCCTCAAGATTCATAGTCTCTCTCCCTTTAATTTTACTAATGTCCATGATAGAGGATTATCCACGATTTTAAAACCCCCAAATGACAGGTGCGCGACGTCTTTGTTGTATGATAAAATGTACGGGTTAGAGTAAGTATTCACATACAGGAGGATTAATAAATGTTCCTCAAAAACTTGGAAACTGTAGGATTCAAATCCTTCGCTGATAAAATAGATGTACAGTTCGTGCCCGGGGTCACAGCAGTGGTAGGGCCGAACGGAAGTGGAAAGAGTAATATTACGGATGCCATTCGCTGGGTGCTCGGAGAACAGTCGGCACGCTCACTGAGAGGAAGCAAAATGGAAGATGTGATATTCGCCGGCAGCGAGACGAGGCGTTCCCAGGGTTATGCTGAAGTCAGTCTCACCCTGGATAACCGAGATAAAACACTGCCGCTCGAATATGATGAGGTTCAGGTGAGTCGAAAAGTGTACCGTACGGGGGAAAGTGAATTTCTGATAAACAAAGAACCATGCAGACTTAAAGACATTGTGGAGTTGTTTATGGATTCGGGGCTTGGTAAAGAAACGTTTTCCATCATCAGTCAGGGAAAGGTTGAGGAGATTCTGAACTCCAAACCGAAAGATCGCCGTGTTATTTTTGAAGAAGCTGCCGGCGTGTTGAAATATAAACAGCGTAAGCAGAAGGCGGAAGGGAAACTTGAAGAAACGGAAGCCAATCTACACAGAGTGAAAGACATTCTTTCTGAGATCGAAGGAAGAGTCGAACCTTTAAAAAGGCAGGCCTCGATAGCTTCCGACTATCTTGAGAAAAAAGAAGATCTGAAGAAAGAAGAAGTGGCTTTATTAGTAACGCAGATTGAAGACATGGATGAAGAATGGAAGACGTTGGAAGAAACGATTGAAAACCAGCGTCAGCAGGAGCGGAAACTTGCTGAAAAAGTTGCCGGACAGGAACAGAAAATCGCTGAAATCCGCGAGAAATCCTCGTATACGGATAACTCCATTGAAGAGACGCACGGGCAGCTGCTTCAATGTACAAAAGAACTGGAAAGTCTTACCGGGAAGCGCGAACTGTTCCAGGAGAAGAAGAAACATTATGAAGAGAAAAAAGGAGCCCTTGAGCATAATCAGAGTAAATTACGTGAAGAACTGAAAGAGCTTGAGGACCTTTCCCGGGAAGCGGAACAGACCAGGACGGAGAAAAAACAGAAAGTGCAGAACACGAAAGCCGAACTTAAGACGACGGCAAGTGTGCTCTACGAAGAAATCGAAACCATCGATGAAACGATTGAAAGCCTGAAAGCCGATTATATCGATTTGCTTAACGAGCAGGCTGCAAAACGAAATGAGAAACAGCATTTGAACAAACGTCTTCATCAGCTAGATACCGCTCACTCCGATACCAGAACGAAAAAACTTCGGGAAGAACTCGAAGATGTGAAGAATCAGCTTAAGGAGGTTTCTGAGAAACTGCGCCCTCTGGAAGAAGAGGAGCAACGGCTCAAGGACGCCTGTGACGTGAAGTCGAAAGAGTGGACAGAGACGAAGGACTCCTATGAAGAATGGCGTCAGAAGCTTTACCAGGGTTATCAGCATATGGAAAGTTTCAAGTCCCGTAAAAACGCTCTTGAGGAGATGAAAGAATCATTCGCCGGTTATTTTCAGGGCGTGAAAGCCGTGCTGAAAGCGCGTGAAGAAAGAAAGATAAGCGGAATAGAAGCTTCTGTGCTTGAAGCTCTGTCTATACCCGAGGAGTATATGACGGCTATCGAAACGGCTCTCGGCGCTCAGGCTCAGCACGTAATAACCGAAAATGAAAAATCTGCCCGCAATGCTATCGAATGGTTGAAAAAAACCAATCAGGGACGGGCTACTTTTCTGCCGCTCGATGCTGTGAAAGAACGTTTCGTTCCGGAAAGGACGATCGAGAACCTCCGGACTCTCGACGGCTTCATAGGAGTGGCGAGCGCTCTTGTTGAGGCCGAGGAGAAACACAGCGTCATTCCTGACCATCTGCTCGGCCATATAATAATTGCCCGGGATCTTCAGAGCGCAAACGCTATTGCAAAGGCTACCGGAAGAAAATTCAAGGCTGTAACGCTTGAAGGAGACGTAGTGAACCCGGGAGGATCGATGTCCGGAGGGGCGAAATCAGGGAAATCCTCTTCTCTTTTCACTCAGGAACAGGAGCTTAAAGAACTCCGGAAAAAGGTGGCGGATTACGACCGGAAGATGCAAAATGCCGAGAAAAAAGTGAAAAACCTCAAGGAAAGTATGAATGAAAAAGAAAAATCCCTTCGTGAGCTGGAAGAGGAAAATGACTCCATCAAAGAGCAGGCACGCAGATGCCGGGAAAAAGAAAAAGAGCTGCAATTATCCCTCTCTAATTATGAAGAGCGCCTTTCTTTCCTGGATAAGGAATACTCCCAGCAGAAAGAGGAGCAGGTCAGAACGGAAGAAGACGGAAAAAAAATTGAACTGGAATTAAAAGATCTGGAAGACAAAATCAGCCGTACGAGTGAGGAAGTGGATCGCCTCACTCTCGTGAAAAAGGAGAAGGAAGAGAACAGGGAAACGCTCGTTGCGAAGGAACAGGAGCTGAAAGTTGCTCTTGCCACTCAGAAAGCAGAAGCGGAAAATGCGGAAGATCACTATGCTCAGGTTACTTCAGCATACGAAGAGAAGCAGAATGCTCTCAAAGAAGTCGAGAAGAATCACACGGAGCTCATGGAATTTTTTGATAACAAAGAGACGAAAGAAGAGATAGAAAAGAAGATCACTGTTAAGAAAGAACAGGAGAAAACACTGTCAGACACTCTCAACAACCTGAAAGAAAAGCGTCGTTCCTACCAGGAGGAAATGGAAGAACTCGATACACAGTTGCGGGAGGATCACAGAATCCATTCGAATTATCTGCAGAATCTTCAGGACAAAGAAGTGAAGGCGAATCGTCTTGATGTGGAACTCGAAAATTCACTGCGGTATTTAGAAAAAGAATACGTAATGACGTTTGAGAAAGCGAAAAGCATCTATCATCGCGTAGACAACACAGATGAAGCTGTTACGAGAGTAAAACTTATCAAACGCGGGATCGATGAACTCGGAAATGTGAATCTTTCGGCTATTGATGAATATGAGGAAGTGAAAGAACGTTTTGATTTCCTCAAAGACCAGGAAGAGGATCTCATATCCGCTAAAGAAACCTTACGTAACGTAATGAACGAAATGGATGACGAAATGAAACGCAAGTTCGAAGAGACATTTGTACAGATACGGGGAGAGTTCAATGGAGTGTTCAATCAGCTCTTCGGTGGAGGGAAAGCCGATCTGAAACTTACCGACCCTGATGATATGCTGGAGACCGGGGTGGAGATCATCGCCCAGCCTCCGGGTAAGAAACTTCAGAATATGAGCCTTCTCTCCGGGGGAGAACGTGCATTAACGGCCATTACCCTGCTTTTTTCCATTTTGAAAATTCGCCCCGTTCCGTTCTGTGTACTCGACGAAGTGGAAGCGGCTCTGGATGAAGCCAATGTGGACCGATTTGCAAGGTTCCTTACGGAGTTCAGTACCGATACACAGTTTATCGTAATTACCCACCGCAAAGGCACGATGGAACATGCTGATGTTCTTTACGGAGTCACGATGCAGGAGTCCGGCGTCTCGAGCGTAGTTTCGGTCAGGCTGGAGGAATCGGAATCACTACTAGAAGTGTAAAGAGAGGAAGATTATATGGGATTTTTTAAGAAATTGAAGGAAAAGTTCACACCTATTGAAGTGGAAGAACCTGTAGATCATGACGATAAGGTCGCCGATACGGGGGAGAGTGAAGGAGATCATCAGGAAGCTGAACGGTCGGAAGCTGTGCCGGAAGAAAAGACCGGGGAAGAAGAACGGGCGAAAGAAGCCGGAGAAGTAAGTGAGGAGCCTGCTGAAGAGCCGGCAGAAACGGAAGAAGAGCAGACGGACCCGGTTACTGAAAACCGGGAACCGGAAGAGACGGAAGAACCGGATCAGGCAGAGCTGGAGCCACCGGAAGTTACGGAACCCGAGCAGGAACTCGAAGCCCCTGAATCTGAAACCGGGGAAGCCCTGCCTCTGCTGGAGCCGGAAGAAACGGAAACTTCAGAGCCCGAGGAGGGACTCACGGAAGAACAGAAGCGGGTCTCCCTTGCAGAAAAATTCAAAATGGGGCTCACCAAAACCCGTAATTCATTTTCGACGAGAATCAACGAACTCGTAGCAAAATATCGGGAAGTCGACGAAGACTTTTTCGAGGAGCTTGAAGAAGTACTGATCTCAGCCGATGTCGGGGTCCATGCCGTTATGGATCTGATTGAGGAACTTGAAGCGGAAGTGAAGCGCCGCAATATAAAAGATACGAAGGAAGTGCGGGAAGTAATCTCAGAGAAACTCGTGGAGCTTTATTACGGGGATGAAGACGAAGAAGAAGTGGAAGGTCTGAAGGAAGTGGAAGACGGGCTGACTGTCTATCTCTTCGTCGGAGTGAACGGCGTCGGAAAAACGACGTCTATTGGTAAACTGGCTCATCAGTTGAAACAGGATGGCAAAAAAGTGATTTTGGCCGCTGCAGATACATTTCGGGCCGGTGCTATCGAACAGCTTGATGCCTGGGGAAGCAGAGTCGGTGTAGATGTTGTGAAACATAGTGCGGGAAGCGACCCGGCGGCAGTAGTATATGATGGCATCAAAGCCGCTAAGTCGAGGAAGGCGGACGTCCTCATATGTGATACTGCCGGCAGACTTCAAAATAAAGTCAATCTGATGAATGAACTCTCTAAAGTGAAAAAAGTGATAACGAGAGAAATACCTGAAGCACCTCATGAAGTTCTGTTGACTCTGGATGCCACTACCGGCCAGAACGCGATGAGCCAGGCTAAAACGTTTGCTGAAGCTACGGATGTTACCGGGATTGTTCTGACGAAATTGGACGGAACTGCCAAAGGCGGTATCATTCTTGCCATACGAAAAGAGCTGGAGATTCCCGTGAAGCTGGTGGGGCTCGGGGAAAGTGTCGATGATCTGGAACCATTCGATGCTCACGCCTTCGTCTACGGACTGTTTGCGGACATGATTGATGAATATGAGGAGCCGGAGGAAAAGGAATAATCCTTGACAGTACAGAAATATCTCCGTTAGTATTGAATTTTGTAAAGGCATTTCACTTAACAAGGAGTTTTAAGGATGCTAGAGAAAACTACGAGAGTTAATTTTTTATTTGATTTTTACCAGTCTCTTTTAACTCCGAAACAGAGGAATTATATGGAGCTCTATTTTCTGGAAGATTATTCCCTCGGTGAAATATCGGAGACATTCGATGTATCCCGGCAGGCTGTCTATGACAACATCCGGCGTACAGAAATGATGCTTGAAGAATACGAAAAAAAATTACTTTTATACTATAAATTCAGTAAGCGGCAGAAGCTGCTGGAAATGATGTCACAATCGCTTGAAGAGAGCGACCCGTTCAGGTCATATATTGATGAGTTGCGGGAACTAGAATAAGGGGGTCTTGGAGATGGCTTTTGAAGGGCTTTCGGACCGTTTACAGGGAACGATTCAGAAGATCAAAGGTAAAGGGAAAGTCAACGAACAGGACGTAAAGGAAATGACGAGGGAAGTCCGTCTGGCATTGCTTGAGGCAGACGTAAACTTCAAAGTCGTCAAGGATTTCATAAAAAAAATCCGTGAACGGGCGGTCGGCCAGGAAGTAATGGAGAGTCTGACACCAGGTCAGCAGGTAATTAAGATTGTCAAAGAGGAACTGTCTGAATTGATGGGCGGGGATGAAAGCAGGATAGCCGTAGCTAAAAAGCCTCCTACCGTCATCATGATGGTAGGTCTTCAGGGTGCCGGTAAAACGACTACAGCCGGTAAACTTGCAAATCTTTTAAGAAAGAGCTACAACCGTAAACCGATGCTGGCTGCAGCCGATGTGTACCGTCCGGCAGCAATCGATCAGCTGGAGACGATCGGAAAGCAACTTGATTTCCCGGTTTACTCCGAAGGAACGGATGCAGATCCGGTTGATATAGCCAGACAGGCAGTGGAAGAAGCGAAGGAACAAAACCATGACTATCTCATCATAGATACGGCCGGACGTCTTCACATCGACGGCGAATTGATGGGAGAACTTGGTCGCGTGAAAGAAGCAGTCAACCCGGATGAGATTTTTCTCGTTGTGGACGCCATGACGGGACAGGATGCAGTAAACGTTGCCGAGAGTTTCGATGAACAGCTGGATATCTCCGGTGTGCTCCTCACGAAACTTGACGGAGACACCCGGGGTGGTGCTGCGTTATCCATCAAAGCCGTAACCGGTAAACCTATTAAGTTCGTCGGTATGGGGGAAAAACTCGATGCACTTGAAGTATTCCACCCCGAACGTATGGCTTCCCGTATCCTCGGTATGGGGGATATGCTTTCCCTTATCGAAAAGGCCGAAACTCAGGTGGATGAAAAGCAGGCGAAAGAACTTGAAGCCAAAATGAGAAATGCTTCGTTTACGTTCGATGATTTTCTTGAACAGATGGCCCAGGTGAAAAACATGGGGCCGCTCGATGAAATCATCGAAATGATACCCGGGGCCAGTAAAATGAAAGGCCTGAAAAACGCATCCTTCGATGATAAGCAGATCGTACACGTAGAAGCGATCATCCAGTCGATGACGAAGAAGGAGCGAAATGACCCTTCCGTAATGAATGCGAGCCGTAAAAAGCGTATTGCGAAAGGTTCCGGGACTTCCGTATCGGAAGTGAACAGGCTCTTAAAGCAGTTCAACGAAATGAAAAAAATGATGAAACAGTTCAGTAACCAGAAAGGCAAGAAAGGAAAAGGAATGAATTTTCCTTTTATGTAATGGAAAAATACTTTACACAGTTTATAACTTCTGCTACAATTTCTATCTGTGTGAGTCATTAAATTAATTCGGAGGTGCAACAATATGGCAGTAAAAATTCGTATGAAACGTATGGGTGCAAAACGTAACCCTTTCTATCGTGTAGTAGTAGCTGACGCCCGTGCTCCACGTGACGGTCGTATCATTGAGCAGATCGGAACGTACAATCCTGTAGCTAACCCGAGCGAAGTCCACATCGACGCGGAGAAAGCTATTAAGTGGATGAGTGACGGTGCTCAGCCGAGCGACACGGTTCGTAACCTTTTCTCCAAAGAAGGTATTATGAAACAGTTCCACGAGAAAAAAAACCAAAAGTAAAAGTAGTGTGATTACATGAAAGAATTACTTGAAACGATGATCACCCCACTCATTAAATATCCTGAATATCTGAACATTGATGTGAAAGAAGAGCCGGACAAGGCAGTCTATCACGTTATAGTACATCAGGATGACGTGGGGCGTGTAATCGGTAAAAACGGACGTGTAGCAAAATCGATCCGTACAGTCGTATATGCGGCTAATAGAGACAAAACCAGGAAGGTTTATGTTGATATTATGTAAGAAGAGGGAGAGGGACATAGGCCTTTCCCTCTTTTTGCATCCGAAAAGAGGTGCTTCCTTGAAAATCATTAAGAAAGTTCCGGTTAAAGTGGTTCTTACGGAGAAAGAAAGAGAAGCCCAGATAAAAAAATGGGAGACAAGAGAAAGTGATTTGGAAAGAGAAGTCGAACAGTTCCATTTTGAGCGGAAGAAAATGGAAAAGAAGCATGGATCCCTTCCTTCCAACATCGATGACCGCCTCAATAAAGAGATAAGAAAGAGAAAAGCCGAAATAGAGGGTATTCACTATCACATGGAACAGATACAGCTTCTGCCCGAATTCTACGAGCTGACGATTGATGAGGTCGAGAGCGTAGTGGAGGTCTTAGAAGGAATGAAGTGGCAGACGGTGAAGGAGAGGGAAATTGTAATCGAAGACGGACATGTAAAGCGAGTGAGGGATGAATAAATGGAGACAGAGTATCTTAATGTAGGGCGGATTATTAATACACACGGAATTAAAGGGGAAGTGAAAATAAAAAGAATCACGGATTTTGAGGAACGTTTCCGGGAAGGAAACATTCTTTACTGGTCCCCAGGAGGAACCGGAGAGGTGACCAGATTGACAGTGGAAGCCCACCGTATTCACAAGGGATTCGACCTGCTGAAGTTCCAGGGCTACCCTACTATCAATGAAGTGGAGCCGTTAAAAAACGGTATACTGATGATTCATAAAGAAGATACGACCCCTCTCGGAGCGGAGGAATACTATTTTCATGAAATCATCGGCTGTCACGTATACACGACCGCAGGGCATTATGTCGGGGAAGTGAAAGAGATTATGACCCCGGGGGCCAATGACGTATGGGTGATCGACAGGAAAGAAGAAGGAGATGCACTCATCCCTTATATCGAAGAGGTAGTGGTACAGGTGGACGTGTCGAAAAAAACGATCATAATTGAACCGATGGAAGGGCTGTTGGACTGATGCATATCGATATTCTCACCCTTTTTCCGGAAATGTTCGAAGGTGTACTGAACTCTTCCATACTGAAAAGAGCTCAGGATAGCGGGGCATTCACACACAGATTCATTAATTTCCGTGATTATTCAACGAACAAACACAATAAGGTGGATGATTATCCTTATGGAGGAGGGGCAGGGCTTGTCCTCACTCCTCAACCGATGTTTGATGCTATGGAGTCGATTAACTCTGAAAAAAAAGCCAGAGTGATACTCATGTGTCCACAGGGAGAACCGTTCACTCAGGCTAAGGCGGAAGAACTTTCCGAAGAAGAGCATCTCGTTTTTTTGTGTGGGCATTACGAAGGTTATGATGAGCGGATAAGAGAGTATCTCGTGACAGATGAAATTTCGATCGGAGATTACGTGCTGACCGGAGGAGAGTTGCCGGCTATGGTAACGATGGATGCAGTCATAAGACTGGTGCCCGGAGTTCTCGGGAACGAGGAATCGGCCCCCAAAGATTCTTTTTCGGATGGGCTGCTGGAGCATCCTCATTACACGAGACCCCAGGATTTCCGGGGGATGGAAGTGCCGGAGGTCCTTACCTCGGGTAATCACGCAAAAATCGAGGAGTGGCGCCACAAAGAGTCTCTGAAACGGACGGCCCTGAGACGTCCTGATCTTCTTGAAAAGATCGAGCTGTCCAAAGGCGATAAAAAGCAGATAGACAAATGGAAAAATAGTTAATAAACCCTTGTACCTCAAGAGGAATTATGCTATATTAAACGTTGTGTTTAAACATTCGGTTTAAGCAAAGAAACGATGTTCCGCTCACTCATAGAGGGAAGAGCATTAGTTAAAAGGAGAGTGAAAACAATGCAGGAACTACTTCATGAAATCACTAAAGATCAGCTTCGTACCGATCATCCGACTTTCCGTGCAGGAGATACTCTTAAAGTACACGTGAAAGTTGTTGAGGGGACTCGTGAGCGTATCCAGGTATTCGAAGGGGTCGTCATTAAGCGTCAAAACGGAGGAATCAGTGAAACATTCACTGTACGTAAAGTTTCCTACGGTGTAGGCGTGGAACGTACCTTCCCGCTTCATAGCCCTAGAGTCGCAAAAATCGAACGTACCCGTCGTGGTAAAGTACGTCAGGCTAAGCTTTATTATCTACGTAATCTACGCGGGAAAGCAGCGCGTATTAAAGAAATCATCTAATAGGGAAAAGGAGCTTGCACCGTCAAGCTCCTTTTTTCTAACTGGACAGAAACCATTCGATTACCCCTACCTGTGAACTTGGAAGAATTCCCGGCTGGATACCTGCCAGGACTTTGCCATGCATTATAGATTTTTGAAGAAGGTGTCTGAAATGAAAAAACAGATTATTGATTGGGTAAAAGCTTTAACGGTCGCAGCTTTACTTGCTATTTTTGTGCGCTTCTTTCTGTTTACTCCGGTAATTGTGGAAGGACCTTCCATGCTTCCTAATTTACATAATGGGGATCATCTGATAGTGAGCAAACTGAACTATACCATCGGCTCACCGCATCGTTTTGATATTATAGTTTTCCATGCCACCGAAGAACGTGATTATATTAAAAGGGTTATCGGGCTCCCGGGAGAACACGTAGCGGTAGAAGATGATCAGCTTCTGATAGACGGGGAACCGGTTAAAGAACCGTTTCTTGAAAACGAGGTGGCGTCCATGGGGGACAACATGAACTATACAAGGGACTTCACACTGGAGCAGCTCGAAGGGAATTTTGAAGAAGTGCCGGAAGATTCCGTACTCGTTCTCGGAGACAACAGGCAAAACTCTACGGACAGCCGTGCATTCGGCATGCTCTCCCTGGACAAAGTCGTAGGAGAAGCGGTCATTTCTTACTGGCCTCCCGGGCGTATTCAGTGGCTGGACTAAAGGAGGCAGACAAATGAGTATACAGTGGTATCCGGGTCACATGGCCAAAGCCAGACGTGAAGTGAAGGAGAACCTCAAACTTGTGGATTTCGTCATCGAACTGGTGGATGCAAGAGCCCCTCTTTCATCGCAGAATCCCATGTTGCAGGAAGAAATCCAGGATAAACCGAAACTTGTCGTAATGATGAAGCAGGATCTGGCCGATCCCGGCGTGACGAAGGAATGGATCGACTACTTCGATTCAACGTTTTCCCATGCTGTGGCTGTAGATGTAAACAATCCTAAAAATATACAAAAAATCGCTGAAGCTTCAAGGCAGATAACCGAAGAAAAACTGGAGAAACAAAGGGCCAAAGGGGTCAATCCTAGGAATCCCAGGGCGATGATCGTAGGTATACCGAACGTAGGTAAATCTTCCCTCATTAACCGCCTGGCTCATAAGAAAAAAGCGGAAACCGGAGATAAGCCGGGAGTTACTAAAAAACAGCAGTGGATTAAAGTCAAGAACGAGTTTGAACTGCTGGATACCCCGGGTATTCTCTGGCCGAAATTCGAAGAGGAAGTGACCGGCTTCCGTCTAGCCGCCATCGGCACCATCAAAGATCAGGTTCTGCCCCAGGATGAAGTAGCCATCTTTATTTTGAATCATTTAAAAGAACGTTACCCGGAACAGCTTGAAGAGAGGTTCGGATTTTCGGACTTCGAAGATGTGGTAGAGGCGTTCGATAAAATTGGAAAGAAAAGAGGAGCACTTGAAGCCGGGGGTGTAGTCGATTATGAAAAAGTGGCTGAAATCATAATTCAGGACCTGAGAAGTAACCGCATAGGCAGAATCAGCTTCGAACGACCGTAACGCGCATGGATTCAGTCCGTGACGCGTTTTTTTATGGGGATCGAAAGAAGGCGTAGTTTATAAAGATACCGGTCATCCGATACAAAAGAAAGGAAGGGATAATGTCATGGAAAAAAAGTCTATTCAGAAGTTAAAAGAAGAAGAACAGACAGGGCTGCTCACCCTTGCAAATCTTCATGAACTGTATGGAGATGAGCGCAAAGGTGTCCAGCAAATCGTGAAACGGATAAGAACAAAGGAAGAGAAAAAGCTTAAGTTAAAAGACAAATGGGACCGGATGAACGGGCTCGAAGAAGATGCGAAGGACCGCGGGCACGCATACGTTGCAGGAATAGATGAAGCGGGCCGCGGACCGATAGCAGGCCCCGTAATGGCTGGAGCTGTGTGTCTGCCGGAATCCTTTGTACTTTATGGACTGGATGACTCGAAAAAATTGTCCGAGAGAGACAAAGATCACTTCTATAATGAAATTATGGCCCGTGCTGATGTGGGTGTCGGAGCGGCCAGTGCCGAAGAAATAGATGAATGGAATATATACAGGGCGACGAAGCTCGCAATGAAACGTGCTGTTTTGAATATGCGGGAAACACCGGATCATCTATTAGTGGACGCAATGGAAGTACCGGTGCCGATCAAACAGGAGTCGTTCGTCAAAGGAGACGAAAGGAGCGTATCGATTGCAGCTGCAAGTGTAATAGCTAAAGTTACGAGAGACCGCTTTATGAAAGAAGTGGATAAAAAGTACCCGGGATATAACTTTCTGAAGAACAAAGGATACGGAACGAAAGAACATATGGAAGCTATAAAAGAAAAAGGTATTACCCCTTATCACAGAAAAAGCTTTGTTCCTGACGGTATAAAATGAGAGAGGAGAGACGGGATGAGTTCTATCATGGATAATTTGTTCCAATCGATTCAAAAAATACATAAACAGGCCCCGCTCTCCCTGAACAACGGGAAAGTGATTAACGGGAGGGTGATCGACCTTTTACCCGGAAATCGTGCCGTAGTGGACATTGGACGAAAACAGATAAACGCCCGTCTGGAAACTTCTCTCACCAAAGGAGGAAGGTATCTTTTTCAGGTGGATGCCCGCACTACCCCCGTCCGATTGAAAGTTGTATCGGAACAGACAGGGGCAGGGAAGGACACCCCTTTGCAAACGTGGATGAATGAGCGGGGGATAAAGACGAACAGGCAAACGATGGCGCTTATAAAAACGCTGTTAAACAAACAGATTCCTTTCACTCCCCAGGAACTGAGACAGGCCGTCACCATTCTTCAAAACGGAAAATCCGGTCCGGCTATGTCAGTCATTGAAGATATGTTTGAAAAACAGCTTCCGATAAGAACCCCGGTTTTTCAAGCTTTAGCTGCAGGGAAACAGCACCAGCTCAGTGAACTCTTCCGTGCCCTTGGAGAAGGAGGTGCACCTTTTTCACCCGGGTCCCGGGCCTCCCTGCTGGTAAATTCCATAACGCCTCCCGCTGCAGACGCCAGTTTCGAGAAAGCCGCACAGGTGAAACTGCTTCAGGAAGTTCAAAGCAACAGCCGGCAATCGTTCCAGCTTTTTAAACAGGCCGGAATCCTTCCGGAAACTGAAACATACGCTCAGTTTAAAAAGAAGGTGCTGCTTTCCGTAATGGGAGGGCCTGACGGAAAAAGTACGATAGCCTCAGGGACGGGGAAACAGATTCCCCGCCACATCGTCAGCGACATGAACAGACTCCTTCCCATTTCAGGAAAAAATTCTTTATCAGCCGTCCATGCTTCCGGGAATCATGAAGTGGTTTCAGGGAAGAATGCCGGTAAAATTCAGGAGCTGTTCAACGGACAGCTTCACGTTTCTTCGAAGCAATTCCAGCAGATGAAGGGGTGGAAAGAACAGCTTAATAAAATAGTCCATTCGGAAGAACCTCCGTCCCGGGCTCTGCTGGAAGCTTTCGTCACCAATCACCGGAAACTTGAAACAGCGGGGGTTTTCCAAAAGGTGACAGGAAAGCTTTCAGGAGAGGAAGAGTCATCTTTCCGAAGGATAATCCAACAAATTCCAGGTGAGGTGGCTAATTTGCTGGAGAAGCGACCCGGCAGCGTTTCTGAGCAGTACCGGTCTTCAGTGATGAATGAAGCCATCAGGACAGTAGAGCGTTCTGCAAGCAGACAGGTGCCCCCCCATTTCGCGAAACTGTTGAGCGAATGGACTATCTTATCCCAAAAGGAGCTACCTTTACCTCTTCAGGAAAGGATTCTCCTTCAGATGAAAGCTTTTCAGCAACTGAGCGGAATGGACGATGAAGCAACTCTGAACCAGAGCCGGAACACATCGGACATCTCCCTTAAATCGAGCCTGGTCCGGTTGATAACGGAAAGCGGAGGGCAGCGTGCAGAGACAGCGAGAAATTTATTGCAGATGTTCAATTCCATGCAGCTCACCTCCTTACAGGACAGTGCACTCTCTCTTCAGCTTACCCTGCAATTCCCGGGTCAACTTTTGGGTGCCCGCGAAGATGCACACGTGCTTCTGGAAAGTGAAAAAACAGAAACAGGGGCGATCAGCCCTGATAATTGTCACATTCTTTTCTATCTCGACCTTCAGTCCTTGAATGAGACCGTAATAGACATGCAGGTACAAAATCGGAAAGTATATGTTACCGTTTACAACGGCGAAGAAGCGCTTCCCCGGATTGCCGAAGAGCTGAAGAACGACCTTAGGGAAGGAATGGATAAAGCCGGATACTCACTCGGTGATCTGCAGATAAAGCAGGATCGTGGCCAGAACGACGCGGCAGAGTCGAATTCCTTTCATAAGAAGGAAAAGGGAGTGGATTTTCGTATATGAGTGAAAATAAAATTAAAAAAGAAGCGCTGGCGCTCCGCTATGATTCAGAAGAGAGTGGAGCTCCCCGCGTCACCGCAAAAGGGCAGGGGTATATTGCCGAGAGGATTCTGGAAAATGCGCAGGAGGCAGGGGTGCCGGTGCAGGAAGACCCTACGTTGCTCAGCCTTTTGTCCGAAATAAATATCAACGAAGAAATACCTGAAGAGTTATATCTGGCAGTTGCGGAAGTATTTGCATTCATTTACCGGTCTGACAAGGAAATGAAAAATAGAAAAGACTCCATGTAGGAGAAGTCATTGAGCTTCATGTGTTACAGTAATGGTACTGAACCGCTCTTTTTTCTTATGCGGAAAGTAACTGCGCTTTTTGATTTCATCGTACAAAAACACCGGAAGAGGAGGGATGCGCTTTCTTTCTGCAGAGGCCGGTGGTCTGAATTTTTTTGTCATTGCTTGTATAACGGTGGACAATGGGAGTTAAACTTTTATACAATAAGACATGCAGTAGAAATTGATGGGAGGATGAAACATGAACATTCATGAGTATCAGGGAAAACAGATCATGCGTGATTTCGGCGTAGCCGTACCGAATGGACACGTTGCATATAATGTCGATGAGGCAGTAGAAGCAGCAGAAAAACTCGGTACTGACGTAACCGTCGTCAAAGCGCAGATTCATGCAGGCGGACGCGGAAACGCCGGCGGTGTAAAAATCGCCAAAAGTCTGGATGACGTACGTACATATGCGGAGGAACTGCTGGGGAAAACTCTGGTAACGCATCAGACCGGTTCAGAAGGGAAAGAAGTTAAGCGCTTACTGATCGAAGAAGGCTGCGATATTAAAAATGAATATTACGTAGGTCTTGTGCTTGACAGAAATACGAGCCGGGTCACTATGATGGCCTCTGAAGAAGGTGGAACAGAAATCGAGCAGGTAGCTGAAGAAACACCGGAGAAGATTTTCAAAGAAGTCATCGATCCGGTTGTCGGCCTCACACCTTTTCAGGCACGCCGTCTGGCTTTTAATATCAATATTCCGAAAGAGTCTCTTTCAAAAGCGGTCAAGTTCATGCTTGGGCTGTATGACGTATTTATGAAAAAAGACTGCTCCATTGCGGAAATCAACCCGCTGGTAACGACAGGAGAGGGAGAAGTTCTTGCACTTGATTCCAAATTGAACTTCGATGACAACGCTCTTTTCCGTCAAAAGGATATCGCTGATCTCAGAGACCTAGATGAAGAGGATCCGAAAGAAATCGAAGCTTCCAAATATGATCTGAGCTATATTGCACTTGATGGAAACATCGGTTGTATGGTCAACGGCGCAGGCCTTGCCATGGCAACTATGGACACCATCAAACACTACGGCGGAGAGCCCGCTAACTTCCTTGACGTAGGGGGAGGGGCCAGCAAAGAAAAAGTTACCGGAGCTTTCAAACTGATTCTTTCCGACGAAAACGTTAATGGAATCTTCGTGAACATTTTCGGAGGAATCATGAAGTGTGACGTAATTGCAGAAGGAATTGTAGCAGCATCCAAAGAAATCGGCCTCGAATTGCCTCTCGTTGTCCGTCTTGAAGGTACGAACGTAAAAGAAGGTAAGAGGATTCTCGACGAGTCCGGATTGAATATTACAGCAGCAGACTCCATGGCTGACGGTGCACAAAAAATCGTAGAATTTGTGAAGTAGAAAGGCGGGAATAGGATGAGTGTATATGTTGATAAGAATACAAAAGTAATTGTCCAGGGGATCACCGGTTCCACAGCATTGTTCCACGCTAAACAGATGCTTGAATACGGGACACAGATTGTGGGCGGAGTAACTCCTGGAAAAGGTGGTACGGAAGTTGAAGGTATTTCGGTATATAATACTGTTGAGGAAGCTGTAAAAGCTACAGGAGCGAACGCTTCTGTCATTTATGTTCCGGCTCCTTTCGCAGCTGATGCAATTATGGAGGCGACGGACGCTGAACTGGATCTGGCCATCTGTATCACAGAGCACATTCCGGTACTGGATATGGTCAAGGTTAAACGGTACATGGAAGGTAAGAAGACACGTCTCGTAGGTCCGAACTGCCCGGGTGTCATTACTCCGGATGAATGTAAAATCGGTATCATGCCCGGTTATATCCACAAAAAAGGCCACGTCGGCGTTGTTTCCCGTTCCGGTACACTGACTTATGAAGCTGTTCATCAACTGTCAGAAGCAGGTCTTGGACAGTCCACAGCTGTAGGAATCGGAGGAGACCCGGTTAACGGTACGGACTTTATCGATGTACTAAAAGCATTCGAAGAAGATGAAGATACGGAAGCTGTTATTATGATCGGTGAAATCGGCGGTACGGCAGAAGAAGAAGCTGCAGAATGGGTGAAAGCCAATATGAGCAAACCTGTCGTCGGCTTTATCGGAGGGCGTACGGCACCTCCAGGCAAGAGAATGGGTCACGCAGGAGCCATCATTTCCGGCGGAAAAGGTACAGCAGACGAAAAAATCCGCGTCATGAACGAATGTGGTATTGAAGTTGCTGAAACGCCTTCTGTAATGGGCGAAACTCTTATTAACGTACTGAAATCAAGCGATCTTTACGACAAATGTAAAACACATTAATCATTTTCAGATAGAGAAGGAGGTCCGCCTCCTTCTCTATCTTTATAAAAAACAAAAAACCGAATAGATCGGATGAGGTGTAAAATGGACGATAAATGGAATTTGTTACTGTTGCAAAGTTCTCCGAACGTAACCCGGAATCTGCTAAGAAAAATGATTGCCCGGGACCCTGATCTTACTACATATATTCACCTTCCCCCCGAACGCTGGTATCTACAGCTTAATATTCCTCTGGAACGTGCAAGAAAAATAAGCAGACACGTCTCTCTCCCCCACACCAATAAGTCCCTCGAGAAAGCTCTGAACAGGTACCACGCCATTATCATTTCAGATACCGTTTATCCGGAACAGCTGAAATGTATACCCGATCCGCCGCTTGTACTTTACGCATCCGGAGACACCGCCCTTCTCGGTCATAAACGGAGTATAAGCGTAATCGGTACGAGAAAGCCTTCCTCATACGCTCTGCCGGCTATGAAGAAAGTTCTTCTCCCCCTGATCAAAGAAGACATCTGTTTCGTAAGTGGAATGGCTGCAGGAGTTGATCAATATGCTCACCGGCTTGCTCTCCGGAACGGGGGGAGGACTGTCGCTGTTCTCGGCTCCGGTCTGGACAATGTCTATCCGGTGAACGATCTTGCTCTTTATCAGGAATTGATGAATAAAGAGCTCGTCATAACGGAGTATGCACCTCACGTCACGCCCCGAAAATTTCATTTCCCGGAAAGGAACCGGATCATTTCAGGATTAAGTGAGGCTACTGTAGTAGTGGAAGCCCGGATGAGGAGCGGTACGATGATTACGGTGGATCAGGCTCTCGAGCAGGGAAAAGATGTCTATGCGTTCCCGGGACCGGTAGGCAGCAAAACGAGCGAAGGCTGTCACGCCATCATTGACCAGGGAGCGAAAATAGTCCATACTCATCGGGATATCCTGAACCCTTAAATGGAAGAAAAAAGTTTAACCGGTTTGACAAAGTGATTGTATCTATTCAATAATGAGTAAGATTTAATTTATAAAAACCTCTATGGGAGGCTTGTACATGGCAGACTATCTGGTAATCGTCGAATCACCTGCTAAAGCTAAAACAATTGAAAGGTATCTGGGCAAGAAATATAAAGTGAAAGCATCTCTCGGACACGTCCGTGATCTGCCGAAGAGTCAGATGGGGGTAGATGTGGAAGCGGAAGATTTCAGCCCGAAATATATAACGATACGCGGCAAAGGACCCGTATTGAAAGAACTTAAAACTGCTGCAAAAAAAGCGAAAAAAGTATATCTGGCTGCCGACCCCGACCGTGAAGGAGAGGCGATCGCCTGGCACTTGGCCCACGCTCTTAATATAGACGGGGGAAGTGAGTGCCGGGTTGTGTTTAATGAGATCACGAAAGATGCCGTCAAGGAATCTTTCAAAAATCCGAGGACCATCAACGAAGATCTTGTAAAAGCACAACAGGCGCGTCGTATTCTTGACCGTCTCGTCGGTTACAACATCAGTCCGATTTTATGGAAGAAAGTTAAAAAAGGTCTCAGTGCCGGACGGGTGCAGTCGGTTGCTGTGAAACTGATCATCGACCGGGAAAAAGAAATAAATAATTTCACACCCGAAGAATACTGGTCCATTGAAGGGAACTTCAAAAAAGGTAAAGAATCGTTCGAAGGTTCCTTTTACGGATTAGATGGCAAAAAACAGAATTTAAATTCCGAAGAAGACGTCACAGCCATTACGAAGCGTCTTCAGGGAGACAAATTCGAAGTACAGAAAGTGAATAAAAGGGAAAGAAGAAAAAATCCGGCCTCCCCGTTCACTACGTCATCACTTCAGCAGGAAGCTGCAAGGAAACTCAATTTCCGGGCGAAGAAAACGATGATGCTTGCCCAGCAGCTCTATGAAGGTGTCGACCTTGGAGGAAAACAGGGGACGGCAGGTCTTATTACGTATATGCGTACCGACTCCACCCGTATTTCCGAAACGGCCAAATCGGAAGCGCTCGATTACATTGTGGAAGAATTCGGGGAGGAGTTCAGCGCATCAGAGAAAAAGAAGGAAAAGAAAAAAGAAGGAGCCCAGGACGCTCACGAAGCTATTCGTCCCACTTCCACGCTGAAAGAACCTTCTTCTCTTAAAAAGATCCTTTCGAGAGATCAGTACCGATTATATAAACTGATCTGGGAACGTTTCGTAGCCAGCCAGATGGCCCCTGCTGTCATGGATACGATGACGGTTCATTTGTATAATGAAGGAGTGGAATTCAGAGCAACGGGATCGGATATTAAATTTAAAGGTTTCATGAAAGTGTACGTAGAGGGAGAAGATGATAGCAGTAAAGATAAGAATAAACAGCTGCCTCACCTCGAGGAAGGGATGACGGTCGAAGCAGAAACTGTCGAACCCAGCCAGCATTTTACACAACCGCCTCCGAGGTATACGGAGGCAAGGCTCGTACGTACGCTTGAGGAACTCGGTATAGGCCGTCCGTCCACTTTTGCTCCTACGCTGGATACGATACAGCGAAGAGGCTACGTGTCTCTCGACAATAAACGGTTTATTCCTACAGAGCTTGGAGAAATAGTGCTGGAGCAGCTGCTCGCATATTTTCCGGAAATCCTCGATGTGGAATTCACGAAGAAGATGGAGGATGATCTGGACAGTATTGAAGACGGGGAGGAAGACTGGATACGCGTTCTCCGGGAGTTCTACAAAGGATTCGAACCCAGACTGACTACTGCTGAGAAAGAAATGGAAGAAATCGAGATAAAAGATGAACCGGCAGGGAGCGCCTGTGAAAAATGCGGTCACGAAATGGTCTACAAGATGGGGAGATACGGTCAGTTCCTCGCCTGTTCCAACTTCCCTGACTGCAGAAATACAAAGCCTATTCTGAAGAAAATAGATGTCACTTGCCCTAAGTGTGAAAAGGGAGAGATTGTAGAAAGAAAAAGTAAGAAGAACAGGAAATTTTATGGCTGTGAACGATACCCTGATTGTGATTTCATTTCCTGGGACAAACCGATCAGCAGGCCATGTCCGAAATGTGAGTCCCTTCTCGTAGAGAAAAGACTGAAAAAGGGTAATCAGATACAGTGTACGGAATGTGATTACAAAGAGGAACTTCAGGAAAAATGAGTATGTGAAACGAAGCTGATGACGAAAGGACAAAAACCGGATGTTCAATTCGGTACCATGTTCTTCCACGATTGTTCCATAAATAACAGACCCGGCGAACCCGTATATCACTGTGCGGTTTTGCCGGGTCTGTTCAATTTTGTTTCCGTTTCATTCTCTGCGGAAGCTAATCGTTGACAGTAGCAAAACGCTTCTATATAATAAGCGCTTGTGGTAAAATGTTTGATGTCGGCGACAATTCTGAATTTTGTTACAATTTTGTTAAATATGTTGTAATTACTTGTTTTCAATGATATCATTTATTCGTTTTGTGAGGTGAAGTGAATGACGGGATACGAAGAGTGGTTGCGTCAGTATATGGAATATTTGCAGATTGAAAAAAATGCTTCATCTAACACCATACAAATGTATAAAAGAGATCTTGAGGAATTTGAACAATTTCTTCAACAGGAAGTCATCCAGAGCATCGTACATATCGATATGGGGCTTGTGCGTTTATATTTGTCGCAATTATATGACAACAGTCTCTCAAGAAGGTCGGTATCCCGAAAGCTTTCCTCTTTACGGGGATTCTTCCGATTCATAGAAAGAGAAGGCGGGATTGAAAAGAACCCTGTAATGGAAATGCACCTGCCCAAAGAAAACAAATACATTCCTCAGTTCTTTTATGAAGAGGAAATAAATGAATTATTCAAAGCAGCGGAGACTTCAACACCGCTTGGACAGAGGAATATGGCAATTCTCGAATTGCTGTATGGTACCGGTATACGGGTGAGTGAATGTGCTGGTCTGGATGTGGATCGAATAGATTTTTCTCTGTCGACGATTCTGGTCACAGGGAAAGGGCGGAAGGAAAGATATGTTCCCTTCGGTGAATATGCCAAAAACGCTCTCGAACGATACTTGAATGAGGGACGTGTACAGCTGCTGAATAAAAGTGGCACCGCCTCCTCCAAAGTATTTCTTAACAACCGGGGGCATCCGATAACCCCGAGGGGGATCAGAGTAGTACTGGACAAACTCGTCAAAGATGCTGCTATGACAATTGACATCCATCCCCATAAAATAAGGCATACGTTTGCTACGCATTTGCTGAATGAAGGGGCGGACTTACGTTCCGTTCAGGAATTGCTCGGTCATGATCATTTATCAAGCACTCAAATATATACCCATGTTTCAAAAGACAGACTGAAGGATGTATACAGAAACAGTCATCCGAGAGCCAGAAAGTGAGGGTCAGAGCAATGGAAAATACATTCCACGCAACAACTATATTTGCCGTCCGGCATAATGGGAAAAGTGCCATGTGTGGAGACGGTCAGGTTACAATGGGGAACCAGGTAGTCATGAAGCATAAAGCGACGAAGGTAAGAAAATTGTACGGAGGCCGGGTGCTTGCCGGTTTTGCAGGTTCCGTAGCCGATGCATTCACTCTATTCGAAAAGTTCGAAGCTAAACTTGAAGCTTTTGACGGTAACCTGGCGCGTGCATCCGTTGAGCTGGCTAAAGAGTGGAGGGGCGACCGCATGCTCCGCAAACTTGAAGCTATGCTCATCGTGATGGACGATAAAAAAATGTTCCTTTTATCAGGTACCGGCGAAGTCATCGAGCCGGATGACAACATTCTGGCTATCGGGTCCGGCGGAAACTTCGCCCTGAGTGCGGGTCGTGCGCTGATGAGATATGCGCCGGAAAAACAGGCTGCAGAAATCGCTGAAGCTGCACTCACAATCGCCGGTGAAGTATGTGTGTTCACTAACGACCAGCTGACGCTGGAAGTACTTGAATAAAGGAGGCCAGAATATGTCTGTAGACTTGACACCACAGAAGATCGTAGAAAAACTGGATCAGTATATCATCGGTCAGAAAGAAGCAAAGAAATCCGTGGCGATTGCGCTGAGAAACAGATACCGGAGAATGCAGCTGGATGAAGATATGCGCAAAGAGATAGTCCCGAAAAATATCCTCATGATTGGACCGACCGGGGTCGGGAAAACCGAAGTGGCAAGACGTCTGGCCAAATTGACGAACGCCCCGTTCATCAAGGTGGAGGCTACAAAGTTTACGGAAGTGGGCTACGTAGGCCGGGATGTGGAATCGATGGTCAGAGATCTCGTAGAAGCCTCCATCCGGGTCGTGAAAGAAGAGAAGACAGAAGGCGTGCAG
Organism: Salimicrobium jeotgali; assembly: GCF_001685435.2. Taxonomy (NCBI): domain Bacteria; kingdom Bacillati; phylum Bacillota; class Bacilli; order Caryophanales; family Bacillaceae; genus Salimicrobium; species Salimicrobium jeotgali. Next base: position 1,429,566 of record NZ_CP011361.2, on the reverse strand, counting down.
AAGAAAGCTGAAAAACAGGCAGACAAGCGTCTCGTAAAACTTCTTGTTCCTTCTTCTTCGGAGAAGCAGGGACCATCGATGAAAAATCCGTTTGAAATGCTCTTCAATCAGGACAGTGAAGAGGAAGAGAAAGAAGAAGACGAAGCCCATGATACGAAAAACAAGCGTCAGACCGTTGAAAGACAACTGAAAAACGGCGAACTGGAAGATGAAATGGTTACTATTGAAGTGGAAGAGTCCCAGGCGGGGGCGTTTGACATGTTCCAAGGTTCGGGTATGGACCAGATGGGAATGAATATGCAGGATGCTTTCAGTCAGTTCATGCCAAACAAAAAGAAAAAGCGTAAGCTGGCAGTAAAGGATGCCAGAAAGGTGCTTGCCCAGGAAGAAGCCCAGAAAATGATCGACATGGATGAAGTGAATCAGGAAGCTGTGAACAGGGTGGAGCAGTCCGGAATGATCTTCATAGACGAAATAGATAAAGTGGCTGCAAAGGGAGAATCCCAGGGTAATGTTTCCCGGGAAGGTGTACAGAGAGATATCCTTCCGATAGTCGAAGGCTCCACAATTATGACCAAGCACGGAGCGGTTTCCACCGATCATATACTGTTTATCGCTGCCGGTGCTTTTCATATGTCGAAGCCGTCGGATCTGATACCGGAATTACAGGGACGCTTCCCGATTCGCGTGGAACTGCACAAACTGAGCGTCGAGGATTTCGAGAATATTCTGAAGGAACCGCAGAACGCACTGTTAAAGCAGTATAAAGCACTTCTTTCGACGGAAGGTATCGAAATCAACTTTACTCCCGAAGCGATTACGAGACTCGCGGAGATTGCGGCTACTGTTAACAGGGACACAGATAATATAGGGGCCCGCCGGCTCCACACTATTCTGGAAAAGCTTCTCGAGGATCTATCCTTTGAAGCTCCCGAAGTAACGATGGAAACCATTGAAATCACACCGCAGTACGTAGACAGCAAACTGTCTGCGATTGTAGATGACAAAGATTTAAGCAGATTTATACTTTAGGACTGGAGGAATGAAAATGAACTTGCTAGAACGTACGAGAAAAATAAACGCTATGCTGCAAACTACTACAGGGAAATCAGTGGACTTCAACGATATGTCCGCTACGCTCAGAGACGTAATCGGAGCTAATATTTTCGTGGTAAGCCGGAGAGGAAAGCTGCTCGGTTTTGCAATCAAACAGGAAATCGAAAACGAACGCATGAATTCCATGCTTTCCAACCGTCAGTTCCCTGCGGACTATACGGACAGCCTCTTCAATATCCAGGAGACTACGTCGAACCTGGATATCGAAAGCCGCTACACAGCTTTTCCGGAGGAGAACAAAGATCTGTTCGAAGAAGGTTTGACGACCATTTGTCCGATTATCGGCGGCGGCCAGCGTCTGGGAACGTTGATTCTCAGCAGACTTGATCAGAGCTTCAATGAAGACGATCTGTTGCTCGCTGAATATGGATCCACCGTAGTGGGCATGGAGATTCTGCACGAAAAAACGGAAGAAATAGAGGAAGATGCCAGGAACAAAGCCGTCGTCCAGATGGCTGTAAGCTCTCTTTCCTATAGTGAACTTGAAGCAATTGAGCACATCTTCGAAGAACTTGAAGGGAAAGAAGGCCTGCTCGTTGCCAGTAAAATTGCAGACCGGGTCGGTATTACCCGTTCCGTTATCGTAAATGCCCTCCGTAAACTTGAGAGTGCCGGGGTAATCGAGTCACGCTCTCTCGGAATGAAGGGTACTTATATTAAAGTGCTGAATGATAATTTCCTGCTCGAACTGCAAAGACTTAAAACCGACTGATAGATATACTACGGTCGAACAATTAAAGACGATTCATTCCACTGAATGCCACAAAGCAGACGTTAACATCTGTTTTGTGGCTTTTTTTGTATATAAAGCAGCTTCCATGCCTGTTTTTAGAAATAAAATAACCGATGAAAATTGCTAATTTAAGCTATTTTGAAAAAAAATTACAAAAAAACGTTTATTATTATTAATAATTGTGGGAAAATGACGATAAGGAAGGTTTGCTTTTAAGATGAGGTCTTAACTAAGCGAAATAATTCGGTCATGTTTGAAATCATACGGTTAAAAAGTCTCTTGCCCCGGTTTTAAAAATAACGGCGGTGAATGGGGCTGATAAAATTGAGTGGGGTGAAAAATTGCAGTTATTCAATAATACTTTCAACGTATTAGAAAATTCATTGAATTACGCCACGGCAAAAAACCGGGCAATTTCAAACAATATATCCAATGTGGATACGCCCGGGTATAAATCAAAGGATGTTTCATTTGGAAATGTTCTGAATGGAGCACTTGAAGCCGAGCGTACCAATGCGAGACATCTTTCGTTCAGCGAAGGACAAAAAGCAGGCTATCACAAATTCGAACGATCCGGCACTACATATAACCATAATGGGAATAATGTGGACATAGATAAGGAAATGACGGAGCTTGCAAATAATCAAATTTATTACCAGGCGCTTGTCGATCGGATGAGCGGTAAATTCCGCTCCCTTGAAAATGTTATCAAAGGAGGAGGCGCCTGATGAGTATATTCCATTCCATCAATAACAGTGCCAGTGGTCTGACGGCGCAGAGGCTGCGGATGGATCTGGCTTCTTCCAACATAGCGAACGCCGATTCTACACGGGCGACCCTCAATGAACAGGGGGAATGGGAGCCGTATCGTCGTAAAATGGCCGTCCTTGAACCAGGTCAACAATCTTTCCGGTCTTACCTGAATCACGCCTCGGGGAAAACTCCAGGGCAGGGAACGGGCGTGCGTGCCACAAAAATAACGGAAGATGATGAACCTTTCAAAAACGTATATCGGCCGGAGCACCCGGATGCAGACGGGGACGGGTATGTACAGATGCCCAACGTCGATCCTTTAAGGGAAATGACGGAACTTATGAGTGCTACGAGGTCATACGAGGCTAACGTCACTTCCATGAACGCGTCGAAAAGCATGCTGATGAAAGCTCTTGAAATAGGAAGATAGGAGGGGGAGATATGGTGAACCCGATTAACGGATTGCCCCAGATAGCAGTACGTGATAATTCCGGACCGTCAGCTTCCGAGGTCCACTCGAAGTTCGGGGATAGTTTGAAGAACGCTATCGACGGAGTAAATAATGCGCAGGTTGAATCCAATGAAATGACTAAAGCGCTGGCCCGCGGTGAGGTGGACGATTTGCACAACGTAATGATCACTTCTCAGAAAGCAAGTATCATGATGTCTACTGCCACGGAAGTTCAGTCCAAAGTGATTGAGGCCTATAAAGAAGTGATGAGAATGCAAGTGTAGATTCTGACAAACAAATACGAATATATGGTTGTTTTTTGTGGGGGCTAATATGAACGAGAAATTTAACGATTTTAAAAATAAAGCGACTGCTTACTGGAAAGATAGGTCAGAAGGGCAAAAAAGACTGATGGTCGGATCAGTTTTTGCTCTTTTGTTCATTATAGTAGTTATTAGTATTTTTGCTTCCAGAACGAATATGGTCCCACTCTATCAGGAGCTTTCCCAGTCGGAAGTCGGGCAGGTGAAAGGGGAACTTGAAGCCCGGGGAATAGAATATGAGATAACGGACGGGGGTACTACCATCAGCGTACCCGCCGAGAACGCAGAGTCTCTTCTTGTGGACCTGGCAGCGGCCGGGATCCCGGAAAGCGGAAACATCGATTACAGTTTCTTCAGTAACAACGTATCCTGGGGGATGACGGATAATGAATTCGATATGATACGTGTCGACTCCATGCAGACGGAACTCGCCGCCCTCATGAGCAGCATCGAGGGGATCAATGATGCAAAAGTGATGATCAACATTCCGGAAGAAGAAGTATTCGTCTCGGACGATCAGCAGCAGACGTCGGCTTCCATTGTAGTGAACACGGAACCCGGGTACCGCCTTGAGGCAGGACAGGTCGAAGCATTGTATAACCTGGCATCGAAATCCGTACCCAATCTTACTAATGAAAATATAGCTATTATGGATCAGAATTTCGAATATTATGATCCCGAAAGTTCTGATGCAGTAGCCGGAGCTGCAGATTATACTCAGCAGCAGGAAACTAAAAAGCAGATAGAACGGGACATACAGCAGCGTGTGCAGAAAATGCTCGGAGCCATGATGGGTCCCGGGAAAGCGGTGACCAGTGTCACTGCGGATATCGACTTCACTCAGGAAAAGCGTAAGGAAGAACTTGTCGAATCCGTAAATCCGGATGAAATGGAAGGGCTTCCTGTCAGTATAGAAAAGATCGAAGAAGCCTATACCGGAGGAGGAGCCCCCGGGGGCGTGGCAGGATCAGGCGATGAAGACGTGCAGAATTACCCCGGAGAAGACGGAGAGGGACCGGGTGATTATGAAATGACGAAAGAAACGGTTAATAATGAGTTCAATCGCATTTATAAGGATATAGAGGAAAGTCCCTTCAAAATCCGGGATCTCGGTATACAGGTAGCGGTGGATACTGCCAGCGGCCAGAATGAAAACGGGGAACTCGAATATTTGACGGAAGCCGAACAGGAAGAGGTTTCCGGGGAAATCGATACCCTGCTTAACTCGATGATCAATACTTCAATAAATACTCAATATGAAGAGAACGTAAATCCGGAAGACAGTGTGTCCATCGTTTTCCAGGAATTCCAGGGTGCTTCTTTCACAGAAGAAGAATCGAAGAAGATTCCGTTGTGGATATACATCGTCGGAGGTCTGCTTATCCTTGGTCTTATCTTCTTAGTATTCAGAATTATCCGCAATCGCAGAACCGAAGAAGAATATTATGAAGAAACAGCACCAGCAACGACCGTTTCCGAACCGTTACCAGACATGGAAGATCGGGATGATGAAGCAGCCAGAAGGAAAAAGCAGCTTGAACTCATGGCAAAAGAAAATCCGGAAGATTTTGCTAAGTTATTGCGAACCTGGATTTCGGAAGATTAAGGAGGTGGCTGAATGCCGCAGAAAAAACTCTCGGGTAAACAGAAGGCGGCTGCCTTACTTATATCGCTCGGTCCGGACGTAGCCGCCCAGGTTTACAAACACCTGAGTGAAGAAGAAATGGAACAGCTGACGCTTGAGATCTCTTCCGTACAGAAAGTGGACAGCACTCAGAAAGAAGAGATAGTCGAACAATTTCACCAGATCGCCCTCGCCCAGGACTATATTTCACAGGGCGGGATTTCTTATGCGAAAGAAGTTCTGGAAAAAGCCGTGGGGACTGACGAGGCCTCGAATATCCTGAGCCGACTTACTTCCTCCCTTCAGGTAAAACCTTTTGACTTTGCCAGAAAAGCGGAACCTGCCCAGGTACTCAACTTCATCCAGAATGAACACCCTCAGACTATAGCTTTAGTTCTCTCATATCTGGATGCATCTCAGGCCGGTCAGATTCTATCCGAGCTACCGCAGGAAGTACAGGCGGACATTGCGCGCAGAATCGCCACGATGGATTCCACTTCGCCGGAAGTTATTTATGAAGTGGAACAGATACTTGAAAATAAGCTGTCGGCTACGTTAACGAATAACTATACCGAAACCGGCGGTATAGAGGCTGTAGTGGAAGTGCTGAACGGGGTGGATCGAAGTTCGGAGAAAACAATTCTGGATGCACTTGAAGCCCGGGACCCTGAACTTGCAGAAGAAATTAAGAAACGGATGTTTGTCTTCGAAGACATAGTAACGCTCGATAACCGTGGGATACAACGGGTGATCAGAGAGGTTAACGGCGAAGATTTACAGCTGTCTCTCAAAGTTGCGAGTGACGAAGTACAGGAAGTGGTGTTTGAAAACATGTCGGAAAGAATGGTTGAGAATTTCAGAGAAGAAATGGAAATTATGGGCCCTGTCCGCCTGAGAGATGTCGAAGAAGCCCAGACGAGAGTGGTGGGCACTATCAGACAACTTGAAGAGATAGGTGAGATTGTCATCGCCCGCGGAGGAGGAGATGACATCATTGTCTAAACGTATCATACCCATCCGCTCTTTCTCTGCGGGTGAAGGACACTCACGCGGAAGTGAAGAGCGGCTGCCGGCAAAAAACGAAGAAATCATGCAGAGAGAAGAGGAAGCAGAGTCTTTTTTTGAACAAAGAAAACAGCAGGCAGAGAAGCTGCTGAACGGTGCGAAGGCCAGGGCAGAAAAAGAAAGAAAGGCCCTTGAGGAAGAAAGGGAGATCGTTTTTGCAGCAGCCAGAGAAGAGGCATACGAGTCAGGTTACACCGAAGGGATGCAGCAGGCCGAAGCAAGGTACGACTCATTAATTGCAAAACTGAACAATCTTATCAATCAGGCAGAAAAAGAGCGGATGGATAAAATTAAAAGTGCCGAAATGGATGTGCTGCATATTGCCATGAACGCAGCCAAAAACATACTCGGGCAATCACTTCAGGACCATCCTGAACAGTTCCAGCATCTGGTCGCTGAAGCCGTGAAAGAAGTGGCCGATCAGCCGGCTGTTTCTATTTATGTGCATCCCGATTTTTATGAACAGGTAGCTGTATACCGGGAGGAGCTCAGAAAAACGATTAATTCCGAAGCCCGTGTCTCCGTCTATGTTAAGCATTTTGACGATCCACTGGATTGCTATGTCGAATCACCTTTCGGAAGAATAGATGCAAGTGTCGACAGTCAGCTGGATCTGATCAGAAAAGCGGTCATTGAGCTTGTGAAGGAAGGAGAATGAAATGGATATAACGGCAGTCACCGAAGAAATATCTCAGGTGCAAAGGTATAAGCATTATGGGAGGATTCACAGAGTGGTAGGACTGATGGTGGAATCGAAAGGACCGGAAGCTTCCATAGGTGATGTGTGCTATATCCATTGTCCGAAAGCGGAAAACGGGATGATCCTGTCGGAAGTTGTGGGATTTCAGGGAGAAAATATACTGTTGATGCCCTATCAGGAGATGGTTGAAATCAGACCGGGAAGTCTTGTGGAAGCTACCCACAGCCCCTTGAATATTAAAGTCGGCAGGGGCCTCATCGGTTCGGTACTGAACGCGCTCGGAGAGCCGATGGATGGAGGCGCCCACCCTCTCGGACTCGATAAATTCGAAACGAACCAGTCTCCTCCGAACCCTCTTTCCCGTCCGAGAATCAGAGAGCCGATTGAACTCGGGGTAAGGGCCATAGACAGCCTGTTGACCGTCGGGAAAGGGCAGAGAATAGGTATTTTTGCTGGGAGTGGCGTCGGGAAAAGTACGCTGCTCGGTATGATAGCGCGTAACAGCTCGGCAGATATTAACGTCATAGCCCTTATAGGGGAGCGGGGAAGAGAAGTAAGGGAATTTTTGGAGAACGATCTCGGAGAAGAAGGGCTTGAACGTTCAATCGTTGTCGTGGCTACCTCGGATCAGCCGGCTCTGCTCAGGCAAAAGGGAGCGTATACGGCCACAGCCATCAGTGAATATTTCAGATCTCTCGGGTACGACGTAAATTTAATGATGGATTCGGTGACCAGGGTCGCAATGGCTCAGCGGGAAATCGGCCTCGCTACAGGAGAGCCGCCGACCACTAAAGGGTATACCCCTTCCGTATTCGCTATGCTTCCAAAGCTGCTGGAACGGACCGGGAGCAGTGCAGAGGGTACTATCACTGCTTTTTACACTGTACTCGTGGACGGAGACGACTTCAACGAACCTATATCGGACACTGTCCGGGGCATACTGGACGGCCATTTTATCCTTAACCGTAAAATAGCGGAGCAGGGGAGATATCCTGCACTGGACGTACTCAGTTCAGTAAGCAGAGTTATGAATCAGATTGTCACCGAACGCCATCTGCAGACAGCGAAGCAGTTCCGCTCCCTGCTGTCGACGTACGAAGAGAATAAAGAATTAATCCAGATCGGCGCTTATAAAAAAGGGAGCAGCAAAAGTATTGATGCGGCCATCGGCAAGTACCCGGAACTGATTAATTTCCTTTCGCAGGAAACTATGGAAAAAGCACCTTACGAGCTGACAGTAGCAGAGCTTGAAGAATTGTTTCTGACAGATGGATAATTTCAAAGACATAGCCCACAGATAAAAGAAGCGTCTGTAGAAGGTGGAATAATAGTGAACATAAATGCTTTTCTGAATTTGAAGAAATTCAAGGAACGGGAAAAAGATCAGATGCAGAAGAACTATCAGGCAGCCGTTGATACTTTTGAAGAAAAAGCGACGTCTCTGTACAACCTCCTGAAAGAAAAGGAGGAACTGGAGATGAAAATTGATGATAATCTTTCCGGGGGGATGGTGGACCTTTCGTCCATCCAGCATCATCAGTATGCGGTGCAAATGGTAGAAGATGAAGTGAAACAGCTCCATCCCCGGGTGCAGGAAGCAAGATTCAAAATGAATGAGCTGGAAGATCAGCGTAATGAAGCGTTTAAACAAGTGAAAAAATATGAGAAGTTGATTGAGCTGAAAATAGAGGAACACAGCAGCTGGCTGAAAAAAGAGGAAGCCCGGGAAATGGACGAGATATCTCTACAGCAATACTCAAACAGAGTGAACAGGTGATGAGATGAGCAGGAAAAACAATGAGGAACAGAAGGCCGGAAAATTACAATGGTTCTTTTTCGTTATAGTAGTCCCCCTCATTTTTGTAGGCATTTTTACTATTGTTGTAATGAAGATGATGGGGATGAACGTAATGGAGGAAGCTGCTGAAGTTGGCCGGAAAATTCCGGGATTCACTGAAACGGATAATGCGGAAGAAGAAAAGCGGAACGAGCGGAAAAGTGCCGAGCTCGAATCAAATGTGGAAAACTATAAAAAAGAAATCGAGGAGCTTAAAGGTACCGTTAAAGCCAAAGACAGTAAAATTGAAGATATGAAACAGGAAATAGCTACATTGGAAAGCAGTGCAACCGATAAAGAAGATAAGGAAGAAAATGAACAAAATACGAATGTTACAGAATTGGCGGGTTCCTTTGAAGAAATGGATCCTGAGAAAGCTGCTTCGATATCCGAAAATATGGAGTTGGCTATTGTTGTAGAAGTACTGAGAGAAACGGAAAGTGAAGCCAGAGGAGAAATACTTGCCGCAATGGAGCCGGAAACCGGAGCAACTGTAGCGGAGCTTCTGGCGTCTGACTGAATGGAAAGGAGGTGAAAGTGTTGAAAATAATGGGACCTTTGCCAGCCGTTAATTTATCGGAGAAATCCGTTCCCTTCACAGAAAAAGCCGTATCGCAGTCGGCTTCAGGCGGGTTTGCCGAGTTGATTTTGAACATGAAATCAGCCAATGATGGAATGGAAGCATCCTCGGAAAATAAAATAATTAGCAAAATCATGAAAGCGATTGAAGAGTATGTGCTCTTGCCCGAGCCTTCGCGGACAAACGGAGAGGCAGTTACAGATATGTTTTATATAAAGGCGACAGAGGCGGAAGTGGAACCAGGGCTGTTTTTAAGTGAAGAAGCGGTAAGCGGAAATTTATCCGCGGAAATCGAAATGATAAACAAAGTCTTGAAAACGATTGAAGAGAATACGGTCATCCCTGAATCGCCGTTGCAAGCAACGCACGAAAGTGACGGAACGACGATCGGTGAATTGACGGACCTGCTGAACAGAGTACCTTCCGGTGAGACATCTACTGTTTTCACTTTGCTTATGAACCTTTTAGCTTCAGAACCGCCGCCACAAAGTAAAGGAGGCGAGCGCGCTTCCGGAGAGGAAAAAGAAAATACGTTTCAGACCTTCCGGACTCTTCTGCACACGCTAAAAGCAGCCGGAAGAGTAAATAAAGAAGATGTGAAAGTTCTTAAAAGTCTGCTTGAAAAATTCATCGCAACTCCGGAAGGTCGGACCGGCACCGTTCCGGCAGCTGAAACAACAGGTTCTGAAGAAGAGAAAAAGCTGTTCAGGAAACTGGTGAACATTATAAAAGAGGAAACATCTCTGCCTGCTCCAATACGGGAGAGAGGGAAGTTACCCGTAAAAGAAACGGAAAAATGGGGAACGCAAGCTGTTTCAAGTCGCTCCAACCATCCCGTTGCAGTATCGGAAGTGAAAACAGAGAAAAATGTCCTCCCCGGTTTTTTTATGCCCATGAGTAAAGCGGAGCAGATGACGGTCCAAAACGTTTCCACGGATTCGCAAAACCCGGGACGACAGAAATTCCTTAACCAGATCCAGGAAATGATTACTACCAGCCGGATTTTTCATGATGAAGCGGGGAATCAGCGTATGCTGATTAAGTTGAAACCGTCGTCTCTCGGTGAAATGATTCTGAAATTCTCCCAATCAGGCGGTGAGACCACTGTCAGGATGATAGTGAGTACGCAGGCGGCGAAGGAAACACTCGAAAGCAACATGCATCAACTACGTTCCATCTTCGCTCCCCATCAGGTAGTCGTTGAAAAAGTCGAACCGAACGTTAATCAGCAGTTCCTTTACGAAAGAGACTCTCCGGATGGAAGAGAAGAGAGGGAAGAAGAAGCTCGCACCCCGACTTTTGAAGAAGAGACAGACGAAGAATTGAAAACGGAAGAACTCTCTTTTTCCGAAATACTAAATGAGAAAGTTTAGGTGGTCGAATTGAACACAATCGATTCTACGTATTATCTCGAGAACCACATAAAAAAAAGAGATAATCAGGAAGCCGGCACTCTCGGAAAAGATGATTTCCTGAAAATACTTATGAGTCAGCTGCAGAATCAGAGTCCGCTTGATCCGATGAAAGACAAGGATTTCGTTGCTCAAATGGCACAATTTACTCAGCTGGAACAGATGACGAATATGAGTAATACATTCGAAAAGTATTTTGATAAATCAGAAGGTTCCGTAGCCGAATACAGTCACATGATTGCTAAAGAGATTGCGTATTTCCCGGAAGAGCAAAGTGAAGGGGACCGGGGGGAACTGAAAAGCGGAGTTGTGGAAGCCGTGAGTCTGAAAGAAGGAGAGGTTTTCCTTAAATTAGATGATGGAGCCCGTGTACCCGTGAGCAGCATCCAGGAAGTGAGAAATAACAGGGATGGCGACCAACATGGAACCTAAAATCCACAGGTCCTATCACCCGATGCCACTGGATGTGAATCGTGAAAGGTCGAAACCGAAAGAAACGGACCGCTCCTTTCAGGAAGTGCTGGGTCAGCAGCTTACGTTAAGTAAACATGCCAGACAGAGACTGGAAGAAAGAAATATAGAAATACCCTCCGAACAGTGGAATAAAATCGGGGAGAAATTGACCGAAGCGAAACGAAAAGGCGTACGTGACTCGCTTGTACTTACGAAGGAAGCTGTGCTGGTGGTAAACACGAACAGCAATACCGTAGTCACCGCGATGGATAAACAATCGGCGAACAGCCGTCTTTTCACCAACATCGACGGGACGATAATTATGTAACAAAGGCCGGACCTTATAAAGGAAGCCTTCCAATCGCGGATGGACAGAAGCGATTGAATTAAAGAGAGGATGAATAACATGCTACGATCCATGTACTCGGGAATTTCAGGAATGAAAGGTTTTCAGACGAAGCTTGATACGATAGGAAATAACATTGCCAACGTAAATACTTTCGGTTTCAAAAAAGGAAGAACGACGTTCCAGGGGATGATGAGTCAGACGATGCAGGATGCTCAGGGCCCGCTTGGGGGCGGCCCCGGGCGTACGCTCGGCGGAGTGAATGCTAAACAGGTCGGTCTCGGTTCCAAAGTAGGCACCATCGATAACCTGCACACCCAGGGAAACAGACAAACAACTAACCGGCCTCTGGACCTTTCCATAGAAGGGGACGGGATGTTCGCTATGTATGAAAGCGGGGATGGAACAGCTACGGGTGGAGGCCTGCAGGGGAATGAGAATGTCACTTTTTCAAGAGCCGGAAATTTTTACCTCGACAGTGACGGTGTCCTTGTGAATGGAGATGGTAAGTATATCATCGGAGATCAGGGGAATGGAACCGGATTGACGGGCCGGGCAGGTGCGCTGACCATTCCTTCTGACGCCCAGAGTTTCAGTGTACAAAGTGACGGAACCATTAACTACGTGAACCCGGAGGGGGAAACAGAGGTAGCGGGACGTGTGATGCTGGCGAATTTCTCCAACCCGTCCGGACTCAGGAAAATCGGTAACAATGAATTTCAGGAAACGGCCAACGCCGGATGGGTGAACGGTCCGGCAGGCGGGCCTCTTGGTATCGATAACTTGAGTATAGCCGGCGAGGACGGAGCCGGTCAGCTCGTATCAGGTACTCTTGAAATGTCGAACGTTGATCTGGCTGAAGAATTTACGGAAATGATAACGGCACAAAGAGGATTTCAGGCTAATACGAGAATCATTACTACGTCGGATGAGATTTTGAATGAACTGATCAATCTTAAGCGTTAATTATCATCAACAGGAAGGAGAAGGAGGGCGTATCGCCCTCCATACATACTATGATTGAGCTGACAAGATTTAACGGAGAACAGTTTGTTTTCAATGCTATTTACATTGAGCAGGTTCAATCGACGCCGGATACGACCATTACGACTACCAGGGGGAAAACGTTTGTAGTGAAAGAGGAGAAGAAAGAAGTCGTAGGAAAAATAAAACGTTTCTACAGGGAGATCGGTCTGTGGCAGGTAGTCAGTAAAGCAGGTGAAGAATAATGTCGAAATTGATGAAAACTACACTTATCATACTTTCCGTATTAACAGTACTGGGGGTAGGAGCGATAGTTCTCGTACTCAACATGAACGACACAAAAGCTGATGGAGAAAGAAGTATCGACGACATAAGGAATGCTTCTCTGGAGACAGAAGAGATGACGACGGATCTTAAAGATGGAGGTTTTGTCCGTATCAGCTTCCGTATTGTAACGGATAGTAAAGATTCATTAAAAGAACTTGAGAAACGTGATTTTCAAATGAAGAACGTAATCCTCAAACAGCTGGCCCGGATGAAAGAAGAGGATTTCAAAGCTGATTTAACCACCCTTGAAGATTCCATAAGTTCAAAACTTAATGAGGTTATGAAGAAGGGGAAAGTCACAAAGGTGTATACAATCAGTAAAGTTCTGCAGTAAAGCAGATTGGCAGAAGGAGGCGGAACAGTGGCGGAAGATATATTATCACAAAGTGAAATCGACTCCTTACTATCGGCCATCTCCACCGGAGAAATGGATGCAGAGGAGTTAAGGAACGATAAAGAGAAAAAAAGAGTGAGGGTATATGATTTTAAAAGAGCCCTCCGTTTTTCCAAGGATCAGATCCGGTCACTCGCACGGATACATGAAAACTTCGCGAGACTTCTGACGACTTATTTTTCCGCTCAACTGAGAGCGTATGTGAATATCAGTGTAGCTTCTGTCGATCAGCTGCCCTACGAAGAGTTCATCCGTTCCATTCCCTCCATGACTATACTCAATATATTCAGTGTGCAGCCGCTCGAGTCACGTATCCTGCTCGAAGCGAACCCGAATATAGCATACGCCATGCTTGACCGGGTCCTCGGCGGCCGTGGGGAAAGTGTAAACAAAGTGGAGAATCTGACAGAGATAGAAACCACTCTTATGTCTAAACTGTTCGAACGTGCGCTCGGAAACTATCAGGAAGCATGGGGCTCCATAATGGAAATCGAACCGGTTCTCGAAGAGTTTGAAGTGAATACACAATTTCTTCAGATGGTCTCTCCCAATGAGACTGTAGTTGTCGTTTCACTGAATACAACGATAGGGGAGACAAGCGGGATGCTGAATATATGCATTCCTCAGGTAGTACTTGAACCGATCGTTCCTAATTTGTCCGTCCACTACTGGATGCAGCAGAAACAATTGAAGGAAAGAGACCCGAAAGAGTATCAGGCACTGACGAAAACGGTGGAAAAGACGAAGGTCGAAGTAAGTGCTGAACTCGGTAATACAGACATCAGTATAGATGAGTTTCTGCATTTGAAAAAGGGAGATACGATCCAGCTGAACCAGCCGGTGGACAAACCGCTGCAGCTGAAAGTGGGAAGAGAGGACAAGTTCCTGGTGCAGCCCGGTAAAGTGAAAAATAAAATAGCTGTACAGGTTTTAGAAACCCTGGAAAGGGAGGAGAAAGACGATGAAGGATGATATGCTGTCTCAAGATGAAATCGATGCACTATTAAATGAGAGTGATGATGAAGAAGTAGCGGAAAACGTTGTGAATGACGAGGAACAGCCGGGACTTTCCGAAGTCGAGAAAGATACGCTCGGGGAAATAGGTAATATTTCTTTCGGCAATTCCACAACGGCGCTTTCTGCACTCTTAAATCAGAAAGTTCAAATCACTACGCCCGAGACGACTACGATTTTACGTAAAGAACTGGAGGATACCTTAACCGAACCTTACGTGGCGGTTCTGGTTACATATACGAGCGGTATTTCCGGTGACAATCTGCTCGTCCTGAAGGTGAAAGACGCTGCAATTATAGCCGATCTTATGCTCGGTGGGGATGGAACTTCTCCGAAAGAGGAGCTTGGAGACATTCATTTAAGTGCCGTTCAGGAAGCGATGAACCAGATGATGGGTTCCGCCGCCACAAGCATGTCTTCGATGTTCCGCACGAGAATTGATATATCCCCGCCGGAAATAACGATGCTCGATATTGATAATAAAATAGGTGTTGATTACATCCCCACGGAGGATCTGCTGACGAAAATATCTTTTCGCCTTAAAATCGGAGAGGTAGTCGATTCCGAAATTATGCAGCTGCTTCCCGTTGATTTCTCGAAGGGGCTTGTAGAGCAGCTGATGAGTCCTGAGAATGAACAAGAACAAAGGAATGAAAATCGTTCGAATAGTACAGCGAAATATTCGGACGTCAAAAAGCCGGCGGCACACGAACAGAACCCGGAGGAAACTGCCTCTTTTTCTTCTGCCGAAAACGGAAAACCTCAAATGCTCGGCAGGCACTCGACCGGAGAAAGTCATGCAGAATCGGTAGAGTTTGAAAATTTCCACAACCACCATGCCGCTCCTTCCGGTCGGAATAATCTTGATATGCTGCTGGACATCCCGCTGAACGTTACGGTCGAGCTGGGACGGACGAAAAGATCCATCAGAGAAATACTTGATCTGAGTTCCGGGTCGATTTTGGAACTTGATAAACTTGCGGGGGAACCGGTAGAAATATTCGTAAATGAAAAGCTGATGGCCACTGGAGAAGTAGTAGTGATTGATGAAAACTTCGGAGTAAGAGTGACCGACATTTTAAGCCAGCAGGACAGACTGAAAAAATTAAGGTAGAACCAGGGAGTGACTGTAAGAATGAGCGAGCGAATAATGATCGTGGATGATGCTGCATTTATGAGGAAGATGATCCGGGATATTGTAGCGAAGAATGGATACGAAGTGGAAGCGGAAGCAGAAAACGGGCAGATGGCTGTAGATATGTATCACGAATACAAACCTGACCTCGTAACGATGGACATAACAATGCCGGAGAAAGACGGGATACAGGCTCTGAAAGAGATAAGGCAGTCGGATCCGGAAGCCCGGGTAGTGATTTGTTCTGCTATGGGGCAGCAGGCGATGGTCGTGGAGGCCATACAGGCAGGGGCAAAGGATTTCGTTGTAAAACCATTCCAGGCGGATCGTATGATCGAAGCGATCCAAAAAGCTCTGAAATAGGTTTTATGAAAAAGTTCATAACCCTTATTATTATCATGTTTTCTTTTCTGTGTCTGAGTCCGGCAGTCGCTTACAGTTCAAGCCCCAGCGTGAGTGAATGTGCGAAGAATCCGGGAATCGACGGATGCAGCGAAGAAGGAGGGGAAAGCAAAGAGGAAAATGAAGAGCAGCCTGCTGCCGAACCTTTATGGTGGAGTGCAACCAAGCTGATTCTCGCTTTAGTGTTCGTACTCGGACTGATATATGGTGTGCTGAAGTTCATACAGAAAAAGAATAATCTCTTTTCCAATACGCGACAGATGCACAATCTCGGCGGAGTACCTCTCGGTCAGAATCGCTCCGTACAGGCAGTGAAAATCGGGGGACACGTCTATATTATCGGAGTGGGAGACACAGTGGAGATGCTAACGGAAATCACCGATGAGGAAACGAGGAAACAGTTATTAAACGGTGAGTCCGATCTTTCGGGCGACAATGAAAATTCCGGCAAGCAGTTTCACCAGCTCTTTGATAAGCAGCTTTCTCTTATGAAAGAGAACAGGATGAGAAACGGCCGCGGAAAGGATCATACAGATGAGTGAATTTGTAGACCTGTTTTCGGGGGCTGACCCTGAAAGTATATCGACTTCCGTTCAGCTACTTCTGCTTTTGACAATATTGTCGATAGCTCCGGGTATTCTCATTTTAATGACAAGTTTTGCGAGGATCATCATTGTACTCTCATTTGTCCGGACTTCACTGGCCACCCAACAGATGCCTCCCAATCAGGTTTTGATCGGTCTGGCGCTGTTTCTTACGTTCTTTATAATGGCGCCTACCTTCAATGAGGTGAATGAGAATGCTCTGACACCACTCCTCGAAGAAGAGATATCACTCGAAGAAGCCTATACGAACGCGAGCGAACCGATGAAAGAATTTATGTCTTCCCATACACGACAGAAAGATCTGGAACTGTTCCTTAACTACTCCGGTGCCGAAGCTCCGGAAACTGTACAGGAAATTCCGATGACTACTCTCGTGCCGGCCTATGCCATCAGTGAATTGAAAACTGCTTTTCAGATGGGCTTCATGATCTTTGTACCTTTTCTTGTCATTGATATGGCTGTCGCCAGTGTACTTATGTCTATGGGGATGATGATGCTTCCACCGGTTATGATTTCTCTTCCGTTCAAAATTTTATTGTTCGTTCTTGTGGACGGCTGGTATTTGATTACACATTCTTTACTGGAAGGTTTCTAGGAGGAAAAAAATGAATAGTGAAATGGTTATACAGTTTGCCAAAGATGGGGTGTATACTGTTTTGATCGTGACAGGTCCTTTGCTGATTCTCGCTCTGGCAGTCGGGTTAATTGTGAGTATTTTTCAGGCTACTACTCAAATTCAGGAACAGACGCTCGCTTTCGTCCCGAAGATTGTAGCGGTTCTGATCGGTCTTGTGTTTTTTGGTCCATGGATGTTGACCAATATGGTGGAATTTACGGCTTCAGTGTTCAGGAATTTGAACATGCTGGTAGGGTAACCCCGTGGCGGAATGGGCTACACTTGCAAACGTCCCCGCATTTTTACTGGTTTTTATAAGAATCACCGCTTTTTTTGCGACTCTCCCACTATTCTCATATCGGACAATTCCTGCACAATATAAAGTGGGTTTCTCATTTTTTCTTGCACTAATATTATATATTTCTATTGAACCTCCTCAATTCTCGCTGGATGAAATGTTTTTTATGCTGATGTTGAAAGAAGCGATTACGGGTCTTTTCATAGGATTACTGGCATACGTTGCCATTACTGCAGTCCAGGTGGCCGGGGGATTCATCGACTTCCAGATGGGCTTTGCCATAGCGAACGTCGTCGATCCCCAGACGGGTGCCCAAAGCCCTTTGATCGGTCAGTATTTATATACGGTGACTCTTCTGTTCATTCTCGTAACGGACGGCCATCATTTAATGATTGACGGTATCTTTTACAGCTATCAAGCCATAGAGATCGATCAGTTCCTGCAGTTTCAAAACGAGTCCTGGATAGAATTCGTCATTTATACATTCAATGAAATGTTCATCTCAGCTTTTCTTATGGCTCTTCCACTGGTCGGCTGTCTGTTTCTCGTGGATGTGGCACTTGGGATTATCGCCCGTACCGTACCGCAGCTGAACGTATTTGTAGTGGGGCTGCCTCTGAAAATATTTGTAGCGTTGGCAGTTTTAACAATCGTAATGGGCTTTTATGTGCTTCTGATCGAAGAGATTTTCGATCTCGTTCTTGAAACTATGCGCGGCTTTATCGATGTGCTGGGGAGGTCTTAGAGGAATGCGACTGAAACTTGATCTGCAATACTTCGCTGCTGATGAGAAAACGGAAAAAGCTACGCCCAAGAAGAAACAGGATTCCCGTAAAAAGGGGCAGGTGGCAAAGAGTCAGGATGTGAACACCGGATTTCTTCTGCTGCTTACGTTCAGTACTCTTTACCTTATCGGTCCCATGCTCAAAGACACGCTGCTGACGATGTACGAACAATCCTTTACGGAATACATACATCTGGACATAACCGAACAGACTGTAAGTCACGTACTCAACAAAATGTCGCTCGAGATTTCCAAGGTACTGGCCCCTGTCATGGGGATAGCGATCGTGGCCGGGCTGACTTCCAACCTTATCCAGGTCGGGGTGATGTTTACGGCAGAACCTTTGAAAGTCGACCCGAAGAAATTGAACCCCATCCAGGGTTTTAAACGTATTTTTTCCGCGAGGGCACTGGTGGAACTGGTGAAGTCACTGTTGAAAATAACTGTGATCGGTGTCATAACCTTTTCGGTCATCTGGACCAATAAAAACGATATGATCATGTCGGCTCAGAAATCCCTGGATGCGGCTCTCTCTTTTTTCGGAAATACGACTATGATAATGGGACTTGCTTCGGCTATGGCCCTGCTGCTTCTTTCCGTGATCGATTACACCTATCAGAAGTATGATCACGAAAAAAATATTCGAATGTCCAAAAAAGATATAAAAGATGAATATAAAAATATGGAGGGTGACCCTCAGATCCGGGCTAAAATCAAGGAAAAACAGCGGCAGATGTCTGCTGCACGAATGATGAGTGAAGTTCCGGAAGCGGATGTAATTATTACTAACCCGACCCACTACGCCGTGGCTCTCAAGTATAACGAACAGAAATCGGACGCTCCATTTGTGGTGGCGAAAGGAGTCGATTTCATCGCTCTTAAAATTAAGGAAACAGCCAGGGCGCATGACGTTATCACAGTTGAGAATCGCCCGCTCGCCCGAGGGCTTTACAGTCGTACGGAAATCAATGAACCGATTGAAGAAGAATTTTTTCAGGCGGTGGCCGAAGTTCTGGCTTATGTATATAAATTGCAGAAAAAAGTTTGAATTCATTAAGGAGAGACGAAGATGTCAGCGAGGGACTTATCTGTATTATTAGGAATTATATTAATTATAGTCATGTTGGTTATACCTCTTCCCGGGTGGTTATTGAGTTTTTTGATCATGGTGAACATCACTCTGGCTCTTCTTGTTATTCTCGTTTCGATGAATATGGATGACGTGCTGCAGTTTGCGGTTTTCCCCACTCTTCTTTTACTAATGACTCTTTTCCGGCTCGGTTTGAACGTGTCGACGACCCGGTCCATCCTTTCTGAAGCCAGAGCGGGAGAGGTGATCGAAACTTTCGGTACATTTGTCATCGGGGGAAATCCTCTGGTCGGTTTCGTCGTCTTCATCATCCTGGTAATCATTCAATTTCTCGTCATCACGAAAGGGGCGGAGCGGGTATCGGAAGTTGCTGCCCGTTTCACTCTCGATGCCATGCCCGGGAAACAGATGAGTATCGATGCTGATTTGAATGCGGGTATGATCAATGAGCATCAGGCGAAAGAACGTAGAGATAAAGTGGAGCAGGAAGCTGATTTTTATGGAGCGATGGATGGGGCTAGTAAGTTTGTAAAAGGAGACGCTATTGCCGGAATCATCATCGTTTTAATGAACATCATATTCGGGCTTATCATAGGAATGGTTCAGATGGGGCTCGGGTTTCAGGAAGCAATTGATACATATATGAGACTTACGGTCGGAGACGGGCTTGTAAGTCAGATCCCCGCCCTTCTCCTTTCCACGGCAACGGGTGTAGTGGTTACAAGAGTAGCTTCCAAAGGGAACCTGGGTAACGATTTGACTGATCAATTATTTCGTTTTCCGAAACTCCTGTACGTGGCCGGCGGAGCGATTTTTCTGCTCGGTCTCACTCCCATCCCGTTTACACTTACAATGTTAATCTCCTCAGTTATGATATTCGGAGGATATTGGCTGTCGAGAGAAACGGGCGAGCTTGATATCGAAGAGGAGGATGAAGAGAGAAACGAGAGTGAGCAGATGAAGGCTCCGGAAAATGTAGTGGATCTCATCAGTATGGATCCGATTGAATTTGAATTCGGTTATGCGCTCATTCCTATCGCTGATGCAAATCAGGGAGGGGATCTGCTGGACAGAATAGTCATGATACGCAGGCAGATTGCGATCGAACTTGGAATTGTCATACCCGTAGTGAGAATAAGGGATAATATTCAGCTTAATCCGAATGAATATCGGCTGAAAATAAAAGGGAACGAAGTGGCGAAAGGAGAACTTCTGCTGGATCATTATCTGGCGATGACACCAGGGGAGGACGACGGAATGGTGGAAGGTATAGATACGGTGGAGCCTGCTTTCGGATTGCCGGCCAAGTGGGTGGAGGAAGATATGAAAGACGAAGCCGAGTTACTGGGCTATACAGTCGTCGACCCTCCTTCGGTCGTTTCCACTCACGTAACTGAAACGATTAAACGGCATGCTCACGAACTTCTTGGACATCAGGAGACCCAGCAACTGATCGATCACCTGAAGGGATCATACCCGGTGCTTGCCGGAGAAGTTACACCGGAGCCGATGGCGATTGGAGAGGTGCAGAAAGTGTTGGCTAAACTGCTGCAGGAAAATGTGTCAATCAAAAACCTGCCGGTCATTTTCGAAACTCTCGCCGATTTTGCCAAAATGACGAGCGACACGGATCTTCTGGCCGAATATGTACGTCAGTCGCTGGCTACACAAATAACGAATCAGTACAAAAAAGAAGAAGGTGTAATTAAAGTGGTTACGATTTCAGGGCAGGTAGAAAAATTAATTGCAGATCATGTTCAGCAGACGGAACATGGGAGTTTCCTCGCCCTTGATCCGGAAAGACAGCAGCAGATTACGGAGAGTGTGGCGAATAAGGTGGAAAAGTTATCCCTGCAGGAAGAAAACGCCATCATTCTCTGCTCACCAGCAATACGAATGTACGTGAAACAATTACTCAACCGTTTCTTACCTCAGGTAATCGTTCTTTCCTACAATGAAATCGACCCGAATGTAGAAGTGCAGAGCGTCGGGGCGGTGAGTCTGGGATGATCGTAAAGAAGTTTGAGGCGGAAACGATGCCTCTGGTCATGAAAAAAGTTAAAGAAGAGATGGGTGTCCAGGCGATTATTCTAAATTCCAGGAAAAAGAAAACGAAAGGGGTCTTCGGGCTGTTCAAAAAGATTCGGATAGAAATAACGGCTGCTATAGAATCCGAACCTCCGGAAACTGGTCATACAGTCAGTGAGAAAGACGTTCCCCCACGCACTTCCCCCGAAGCGGGGGGACAGCAGCGTAAAGAAACAGTCCGGCCCCTCTCTTCAGCTTCAGCGAAGGCTGCAAAAGAACAGACGGAAATTTCCGCATTTTTAGAACACGAGCTTAATCCGGAGATCCTTCAGGAAATCAGACGAGAAAAAAATGGTACGGATCCCTTCTGGGGAAGGGTGAGAGATCATTTACACAAAGGAATCACAGAAATCCCGGCCACCTCCCGTCCGGGGAATAATAAATACATCCATCTTATTGGACCTACAGGGGTCGGCAAGACGACTACGGCTGCTAAACTGGCCGCCAATGCAATATTGGATGATAATTTGTCGGTAGGTTTCATTACCACAGACACGTACCGGATAGCAGCTATCGAGCAGCTGCGTACCTACGCCAGGCTTTTGAACATCCCGATGGAGGTTGTTTACAATCTGGAGGATTACAGGAAAGCGAGGGAGGAAATGAAAGATAAAGATCTTGTAATCGTTGATACGGCAGGAAGAAATTACAAAGATTCTTCCTACGTAAGCGAGCTGCAGAAGATAATTGACTTCGATGAAGAGGCAGATACCATCCTTGTCCTTTCGATGACAAGTAAATTTAAAGATATAGAGGCAGTGTATAAACGATTTTCAGAAGTGCCTCTTCACTCATTGATTTTCACAAAGATGGATGAATCCGGAAGCTTCGGTGCAGCGGTAAGCTTAGCTGTTAAATATAAAAAAACTGTTTCCTTCGTTACTACCGGTCAGAATGTTCCTGATGATATAACTACACTCCCATTGTCGGAACTCACGGAGCAAATGCTGAAGGAGATAGAAACGAGTGAGTGACCAGGCCGAAAATCTCAGAAGAAAATTGGAGGCTCGGCACGTTACGACCAAAGCGGGAGTCATTTCTATCCTCAATGCCGAAAGCACGGAGAAGCGTACTGATATAGCTGCAGATTTTGCGATGGAATTAAGCTTGACCGGTTCGGAAGTTCTCATCATCGGAAGAGGCAGAGAAAGACGTACATCATCAGGGATTTTATCGGAAGAGGCAGCCATTCATACAGCTTCCGGAGTGTATAAAGAAGCTCCGTATCAGGTGGAAACGACTTCATTTCCCTATTCTTTTCCGGATTTCGAAAAGATGCTGTTCAAACATGACTATATATTCCTCGATTTGGGAAGTGGAATATTACGGGAAGAAGCCGGATTAGCCGCATGTGCCGACGAAACGTTCATTATAATGGAAAATAGTGATGTTTCCCTTAAAAAAGCGTATGCAATGATAAAGAAGTTACACTCCGCTTCTCGAGAACAGCGCATTTCTCTATTGCCTAACAGGATTTCGGATGAACGTAATGATAGAAAAGCTCTCGAAAGGGTCAAAAAGGTGACGGCCGATTTTCTCGGCAAAGAGGTGAATCTGCCGGTTCCACTCCCTGGCACGGGCGGAAGTCAATCCGTATTTTCCGCTTCTGTAAACGAGCTTAAAAAGGAAAGGAGAACCGGGGATTCGTTTCTGATCAGGCTGAAAAAATTAATGGCAGAAATCTGAAAAGAACCATCAGTACTAAAGGAGGGCTACTATGTCTAATCCAATTTCTCCCGAAGAAAAGAAATTGTGGCACAGGTGGATCGAACATAACGATAAAAATGCTGCCAATGAACTGGTAGCTCAATATGAGTATCTCATCAATTATCAGGTCCAGCGTGTATCCCAGCACCTGCCTCAAAGTGTAAGCAGGGAAGAAATAAGGAGTTTAGCATATTTCGGGCTTTACGACGCACTGAAGAAGTTCGAACTGTCCCGTAATTTGAAATTCGTCACGTATGCTTCCTTCAGAATCAAGGGCAGTATTATTGACGGACTCAGAAAAGAAGATTGGCTTCCCCGTACAGTCAGGGATAAGGCAAAAAAGATCGAAAAGACCGCGGAGCAGCTGGAACAGAATTTCGGCAGACAACCGGCACCGGAGGAAATTGCCGAAGTTTTAAATATGAGACCCGAAGAAGTAGAAGAAACGACAAGGGACGTCTATTTCTCAAATGTACTCTCTGTGGAAGAAAAACCACATGACGACGGCGGCGATTACAAAGAGGGGGCAGGATATCTGGTTCCTGAGGATTTGGAAAATTCTCCGGATGAACAGGCAGTCAAAGGTGAAAATATCCGGGAGCTTACTGAAGAGATTAAAATGCTCAATGAAAAGGAACGACTGGTGTTGAGTCTGTTTTATGAAGAGGAACTCTCCCTCACCGAGATAGGAGAAGTGATGAATCTAACTACTTCGAGAATATCCCAGATTCATGGACGTGCAATATTCAAACTGCGCGAAGCGCTCGGGAAGTATCGGAATTGATCTGTGAATTGCCGGGGGGCGGACTGAAGTTGCACAGGCTTATGAAGCAGAGAATTAAGTTGGTGAAAACGAAATGACGATGTACTTGCTGATAATCAATTTTATCGTGGACGGGATCATCCTTATCGGGATGTTCCTGTTGTTTATGAAAGACCCTTCCAGGGAGGAAATGCAGAAACAAAAGCAGATAGCAAGAGAAATAGAAGGAACCTTCCAATCCTACCTGGAGGAAATCAGAGAGGAGAACAGGAAATTTGAACAGAATACCGTCTCCCGAAGGTCAGATTCTCTCACCGAAAAGAAAGAAGAAGTGTCCGGAAACAGGCGGACGAAGTCGGAAGACCCTATAGAGTTTCAACCGCCGGTTACTGAAAGCAGAGAAAAAGTGGAATTTTCGGAAGAACTGAAAGTGAAAAAGATGGCAGAAGAGGGGAAAAGCCTGGAGGAAATGGCAAAACTGCTGGGTACGGGAAAAACAGAAGTGGAGATGATGATGAAATTGATTCGAAGACAGCAATAAGGAGGTTGCTAATTTTTCTCATGTATGGTATAGTAACCTCCGGTGTCAATACACACGTCTCCGGATTTCGTTGTAGGTTGCTTCCTATTAGACAGGGAGTTTGCAATGAAAAAGGAAGGGGATGGAGGATACTAAATAAACCAAACAGGAGGATTTTATTATGTCAGCTATTTCAATGAAGCAGCTGCTCGAAGCAGGAGTTCATTTCGGTCACCAGACACGTCGCTGGAACCCTAAAATGAAGAAGTACATTTTCACGGAGCGTAATGGTATTTACATCATTGACCTTCAGAAAACTGTAAAGAAAGTCGATGAAGCGTTCAACTATGTACGTGATCTTGCTGCAGACGGCGGTACAGTACTATTTGTAGGTACTAAAAAACAGGCACAGGACACAGTTCGTGAAGAAGCGAACCGTGCCGGTATGTATTACATCAACCAGCGCTGGTTGGGTGGTACACTAACTAACTTTAAAACAATCCGTAAACGTATCGGTCGTTTGAAAGAAATCGAGCGTATGGAAGAAGACGGAACCTTCGATGTTCTTCCTAAGAAAGAAGTTATGGAACTGAATAAAGAAAGAGAAAAACTCGAAAGATTCCTCGGCGGTATCCGTAATATGGAGAGCCTGCCGGATGCACTTTTCGTAATCGACCCTCGTAAAGAGCGTATCGCGATTGCGGAAGCTCATAAATTGGATATTCCGATCGTCGGTATGGTGGATACCAACTGTGATCCGGATGAAATTGATTATGTAATTCCTGCAAACGACGATGCTATTCGTGCCGTTAAACTTCTTACAGGAAAAATGGCTGACGCCATCCTTGAAGCTAAACAAGGTGAAGAGGAAGCTGAAGCAGCCGGTGAAGAAGAATCCGGCGAGACAGAAGAAGAGACGGAAACTGTAGAAGAGTAGGCAGGTTTCAGGGGGTGATAAGAGGGAAACCTTTTATCACCTTTTTTACAGAGGAGGGCGCTTCGTCCAAACTTAATCCCAAGGAGGAAAATTACATGGCTATTAATGCAAAAATGGTTAAAGAACTGCGCGAAATTACAGGTGCAGGAATGATGGATTGTAAAAAAGCTCTTACAGAAACAAATGGTGATATGGAAGAAGCTCAGAACTGGCTTCGCGAAAAAGGAATTTCGAAAGCAGCCAAGAAAGCTGACAGAATTGCAGCGGAAGGTTCCGCTCATATCGTTACTTCCGGAAATACAGCAGCTATGATCGAAGTGAACTGCGAAACAGACTTCGTAGTTAAGAATGAGCAGTTCCAGCACCTCCTTCAGGAACTTGGGAACCACATTCTTTCCGAGAACCCTTCCGATGTAGAAACTGCACTGGAACAGCCGCTTCACGGCGAAGGACAGAAGGTCGGCGATTACATCACTGATGTCATCGCGAAGATTGGTGAGAAAATCTCTCTTCGCCGTTTCGTCGTGAAAGAAAAAACAGATAACGACGCTTTCGGTTCTTATCTTCACATGGGCGGTTCCATCGGTGCTTTGACAGTACTTGAAGGTTCTACGGATGAAGCTGCTGCAAAAGATGTAGCTATGCATATCGCAGCCGTTAATCCCCGCTACACTTCCCGTGAGCAGGTACCTGAAGAAGAACTTAATACAGAGCGTGAAACATTGAAAACTCAGGCGCTGAATGAAGGAAAGCCTGAAAATATCGTTGAGAAAATGGTGGAAGGCCGCCTGAACAAGTTTCTACAGGAAATCTGCCTGCTTGAACAGGACTTCGTTAAAGACCCGGATCAGAAAGTGAAACAGTTCGTGGAATCCAAGGGTGGAAAAATCAACGAATTCACACGTTTCGGCGTTGGTGAAGGTATGGAAAAACGTGAAGAGAACTTCGCTGACGAAGTGATGAGTCAGGTTAAAAAATAATAACATTCACTTAAAATAGGGGACACGCTGTGTTCCCTATTTTAAAAGTGAAACTTTAGTTGAATACTGCCATGGAGGTTATTATGAATAAAACCCGATATAACAGAATCGTGCTGAAATTAAGTGGGGAAGCATTAAGTGGGGAAGAAGGATTTGGAATAGAACCGAGTATCATCCAGTCGGTCGCACAGCAGATCAAAGATGTGGCTGAACTGGGAGTGGAAGTTGCAGTAGTTGTGGGAGGCGGTAATATCTGGCGCGGGAAAGTAGGAAGCCAGATGGGCATGGACCGTGCAAACGCCGACTACATGGGGATGCTGGCAACGGTTATGAATTCCCTTGCTCTCCAGGACAGTCTTGAGAACATCGGTATTCCTACACGTGTACAGACATCCATCGAAATGCGCCAGGTGGCAGAACCTTATATTCGCAGGAAGGCCATGCGCCATCTGGAGAAAAAACGGGTAGTGATTTTCGCAGCCGGAACCGGTAACCCTTATTTCTCCACAGATACAACAGCTGCTCTCCGCGCTGCCGAAGTGGAAGCGGACGTTATCCTTATGGCTAAAAATAACGTCGACGGGGTATATACATCCGATCCGAAACTGAATGACGATGCACGTAAGTATGATCGTCTTTCTTACATGGAAGTATTGAATGAAGGTCTTGGAGTGATGGATTCTACTGCTTCATCATTATGTATGGACAACGATATCGATTTACTGGTATTCTCGATTATGGAAGAAGGAAATATTAAAAAAGCAGTCCTCGGTGAGGATATTGGAACGTTAGTGAGGGGGAAATAACATGTCTGACAAACTTATCAAAGAAACGAAGGAACAGATGAAAAAAGCTACCCAGGCTTTTTCGAAACAATTGGCTACCGTGCGGGCGGGACGTGCAAACCCGTCGATTCTCGACCCGGTATATGTCGATTACTACGGAGCTTCCACTCCGCTTCAGCAGCTGGCCCAGGTTTCAGCTCCGGAGCCGAGACTCCTTGTGATCACACCTTACGATAAATCAGCTATTTCGGAAGTGGAAAAAGCTATTCAGAAAGCCGACCTCGGCCTGTCCCCTTCGAGTGATGGTAACGTGGTCCGTATCAATATCCCTGCACTTACGCAGGAGAGACGTAAAGACCTGACAAAACTCGTCAAGAAATATACAGAAGAAGCAAAAGTGCAGATCAGAAACATCCGTCGTGAAACGAACGACGCTCTTAAGAAGAATGAGAAAGACGGGGAACTTACGGAAGATGACCTCCGTTCTTATCAGGATGACGTACAGAAACTTACAGATGAGTACGTAAAAGAAATAGATGACCTGTCGAAACAGAAAGAAGAAGAGATGCTGGAAGTATAAAATTAAAGGGGAAGCCGTGCTGTATTTGTTTGGCAGTACGGCTTTTGTTTTGCTATCATATGTGGTAGTTTTGTTAGGAAGGGATAGCGCTTATCCGAATTACATATAGTGAATTAAGAAAAGGATGGTATCCATGCCACTAAATCTTCCATTTATAAATCGGAGAGATCCGAAGCCGGAAGCAGAAACAGAAATCGATACGACAAATATACCAAAACATATAGCAATTATAATGGATGGAAATGGCCGCTGGGCAAAGGATAAAGGGTTGCCGAGAATTGCCGGTCATAAAGAAGGTATGGACGTTGTTAAGAAAGTGGTTCGGCATGCTTCGGATCTTGGCGTCGAAGTATTGACCCTTTATGCATTTTCCACGGAGAACTGGAAGCGGCCGAAAAAAGAAGTCGATTTTCTTATGAAACTTCCGGTCGATTTTTTACAGACGTATCTTCCGGAACTGGTTGAAAATAACATACGGGTCCAGACGATCGGCACAAAAGATCTTCTTCCGAAACATACTCAAAAAGCTGTCGATGAAGCTATTCATCGCACGGAAAACAATTCAGGCATGGTGCTTAACTTCGCGTTGAATTACGGGAGCAGAAATGAAATCGTGGAAGTGACGCGGATGCTTGCGTCCAAAGTGGAGGAAGGGGAACTTGCGGCCGACAGCATCACTGAAGAAACGTTCAACTCCTATCTATACACCTCCCATCTCTGTGAGCCCGATCTGCTCATCCGGACGAGCGGGGAACAGCGGTTAAGTAATTTTCTGCTGTGGCAGCTGGCTTATGCGGAGTTCTGGTTCACGGAGGTTTACTGGCCTTCGTTCACAGAATATACGTTGAACGAAGCCATTATCAATTATCAAAATCGAAAGCGTCGGTACGGCGGCGTGTAAGGTGTGATTAAATGAAACAGCGTACTGTAACAGCGATTATTGCAGGTTTGATATTTATACCTATCGTTCTGCTTGGCGGAACTTTATTTACTTTGTTTGTATATTTACTGGCAAGCATAGCTATATTCGAACTTATGAGAATGAAGAAAATTGCAAGGTATTCCGTATCTTCGCTCATTATACTGCTATTTATGTGGGCACTTATGTTACCGGAAATAAACTCCTATGAACTGAGCTCTTTTGTAACGAAGGCTGAGCTATCGCTGGTGACGGTCCTGCTTCTTTTGAGTTACACCGTCCTTGTAAATAATAAATTTACATTCGATGATGCAGGGTTTCTTCTTATTTCCGCCGTCTATGTCGGAATGGGATTTTATTACCTGATCGAGACGAGAATCGAGGGAGGACTTGATTACGTATTTTATGCCCTGTTTGTCGTTTGGGCTACTGATACCGGGGCATACGTATTCGGACGTATGTTCGGAAAAAGGAAGTTATGGCCCAAGATCAGTCCGAAAAAAACGGTGGAGGGCGCTCTTGGAGGAGTAGCACTTGCCTGCATCACTGCAGTCATTTTTCAGATCTTCCATCCACTCCATTCATCCATGTTTGTACTTATCGCCGTAACGATTCTCATTTCTGTAGCCGGTCAGATCGGCGACCTGGTGGAATCAGCTTTCAAACGTCATTACTTAGTCAAAGATTCGGGGAATATTCTGCCGGGCCACGGAGGAGTGCTGGATCGTTTCGACAGCCTCATCTTTATGCTTCCGGTTTTGCATCTGATTAACTTTATACCATAATTAGGAGCGTTGTTATGAAAAATATTGCACTTTTAGGAGCCACCGGGTCAATAGGAGAACAGACACTGGAAGTGATCCGGCAGCACAAAGATAAGTTTTCCGTTTTCGCTTTAGCTTTTGGAACGAATGCCGGTAAAGCGATTCCTATGATAAGGGAGTTCGAACCCGAAGCGGTGGTGACCGCGGACGAAGAAACACGGCAGAAGGTGTTCGAAGCTACTACCCACAAAAACATCATGGTCGGTTCAGAAGGCATGGTTGCGGTTGCGAAAGATCCCGGTGCCGATGTGTTCGTCAATGCGGTGATGGGAAGTATCGGCCTTCCGGCTACCCTTGAAGCTATTCGGTCAAGGAAACGGATAGCTATCGCGAATAAAGAGACGCTCGTTACAGCCGGCCATCTCGTTATGGCAGAATCAAGAAAGTATGATACTCCTCTCCTTCCGGTGGACAGTGAACATTCGGCAATTTTTCAGGCGCTGAATGGGGAAAGAAATGAAGATGTACGCAGACTGATTATAACCGCTTCGGGAGGCAGTTTCCGCGATAAAACGAGGGAAGAACTTCAGGGGGTCAATGTAAAAGATGCTCTGAATCACCCGAACTGGAACATGGGAGCTAAAATTACCGTGGATTCCGCTTCGATGATGAATAAAGGGCTGGAAGTAATTGAAGCCCACTGGCTTTTCAATATGCCGTATGACAAGATACACGTCCTGCTTCACAGAGAAAGCGTCATCCACTCGCTCGTGGAGTTTCAGGATCGCAGCGTCATGGCCCAACTGGGGTCTCCGGATATGAAAGTGCCTATCC
Source organism: Salimicrobium jeotgali (assembly GCF_001685435.2). Taxonomy (NCBI): domain Bacteria; kingdom Bacillati; phylum Bacillota; class Bacilli; order Caryophanales; family Bacillaceae; genus Salimicrobium; species Salimicrobium jeotgali. The sequence goes on along the minus strand of NZ_CP011361.2, from coordinate 1,399,647 downwards.
AGTACGCCCTCAGTTATCCGGAGAGAATTCCTCTCAGTGGCAGCGAATCACTGGAACTTGAGGATTTAGCTGAACTTCATTTCCAGAAGATGGACATGGAACGGTTCCGCTGCCTGAAATTCGCCTTTCAGGCCGGCCGGCAGGGAGGGTCCATGCCGGCAGTATTGAACGCTGCCAATGAACAGGCAGTGGCTATGTTTCTGAATGAACAGATCTCTTTTCTGGATATAGAAGCTTTTGTCGAACGGGCGCTTACAGAGCATAATTCTGTTTCTGAACCTTCATTATCAGATATAATAGAGATTGATAAAGAAACGAGAAAACGTGTGGAACGTTACGTTAAATAAAGGAAGGTGCTTCATGTGACGACGGTTATTGCGTTTATACTCATGTTCGGTCTCCTGGTGTTTGTGCATGAGTGGGGGCATTTGATCTTTGCAAAGCGTGCAGGTATGCTTGCTCGTGAATTTGCTATCGGGTTCGGGCCAAAAGTGTTTTCGTTTACCAAAAATGAAACGCTGTATACGATTCGGCTTATACCTGCCGGGGGATATGTAAGAGTCGCCGGGGAGGACCCGGAAATCATAGATCTTAAGCCGGGACACCACATCGGTCTCGAGTTCGATGAATCCGGTCTCGTCAATAAAATAGTTGTAAACAATAAATCGAGGCATCCCGATGCCCGCATTGTCGAAGTGGAGCACGCAGACCTCGATCACACTCTTACCATAAATGGGTATGAACCCGGGGAAGAAGAGAAACTGTCATTTAATGTACATCCGGAAGCGATGTTCGTAATGGACGAAAAAGAAACCCAGATTGCCCCGTATGATCGGCAGTTCGCTTCGAAACCGAAAAGAAAAAGAGCTATGCAGCTTTTCGCCGGACCCATGATGAATTTTGTGCTTGCACTTATTTTATTTACGATACTGGGATTCGTCCAGGGTATCCCATCAGATGAAGCACGTTTCGGGGAGATACAGGACAATTCTCCTGCAAGTGAAGCAGGTTTCCGGGCCGGGGATGAAGTTATCCAGGCCGAAGGGCAGCAGGTGGAGTCCTGGGAAGATTTCACAAAAATTGTACAGGAACATCCGGAAGAAACGATGGCCGTTACGCTTACGAGGAACGGTACAACAGAAGAGGTAGAAGTGACCCCGAGATCCGTAAAAGCTCAGGAAAGAGAAATTGGTCAGGTTGGAGTGACGAGAGCCTTCGAAGATTCTATTGCGAAGAAAGCGACCTTCGGATTTACGCAGACGTACGAATGGTCCACGCTCATACTGACGAACCTCGGGAAACTGATTACTGGCCAGTTCTCTATAGATATGCTGTCCGGTCCAGTCGGAATCTATGATGCTACAGACCGGGTTGTGCAGACCGGGCTTACGAATTTCGTTATGTGGACAGCTGTATTGAGTGTAAACCTCGGGATTGTAAACCTTATGCCTATCCCGGCGCTCGACGGAGGGCGGCTGTTGTTCGTCGGCGTGGAACTGATCCGCGGTAAACCGGTGGACCCTCAGAAAGAAGGAGCAATCACATTTTTCGGTTTCGCTTTACTGCTTCTGCTTATGATTGTGGTGACGTGGAACGATATTCAGCGCCTGTTTCTGTAAGTATCGGATATTAGGCAGTAATCACATAAAAGAAGCGGGAAAAGGGCGTTCGCGCCTTTTCCCTTTTTAAAAAGAGGAGAGGTGTCAGGAATGAGACAGAGTAAAATGCTAGTTCCCACGTTAAAAGAAAATCCGGCTGAAGCTGACATAGCAAGTCACCAGCTTCTGGTAAGAGCAGGTTACATAAGGCAGCTGGCCTCGGGCATTTATACGCTTTTACCCTTAGGTAAACGCGTGTTGACGAAAATAGAGACTGTCATAAGGCAAGAAATGGATCGCGCAGGGGCCCAGGAAATGCTGCTTTCCGCTTTACAGCCCGCCGAACTTTGGCAGGAAAGCGGGAGATGGTATACGTACGGATCTGAATTGATGAGAATGAAAGATCGTCATGACCGGGAATTTGCCCTTGGTGCAACTCATGAAGAAGCGATGACAAGCATCTTACGTAATGAGGTGGGCACTTACAAAAAACTTCCGATGACTTTGTATCAGATTCAGAATAAATTCAGGGATGAAAAGCGACCAAGATTCGGACTGTTACGCGGTCGTGAATTTTTAATGAAAGATGCCTATTCATTCAATGAGTCCTTTGAGAGCCTGGATCAGAGTTATCAGAACATGTATGATGCCTACTGCCGTATTTTCGAACGGCTTGGATTGAACTACCGGGCAGTAATAGCCGATTCGGGGGCCATGGGCGGAAAAGAGACTCACGAATTTATGGTTCTTTCTGAAGTGGGAGAGGACGTTATAGCCTATTCGGATACTTCCAAATACGCCGCTAACGTAGAAATGGCTCCGGTAACGAATGAGTATGAAAAATCTGCGGAAACTACCGGAGAAATGGAAAAGGTTTCTACACCTGACAGGAAAACGATGCAGGAAGTAGCTGATTATCTCGGTCATGAACTGGAGCGGGGATTGAAGTCCATTATGTTTAAAGTGGATGACGAGTATGTTCTCGTAGTCACCCGGGGGGATCATGAAGTAAATGACGTTAAAGTGAAAAACTTCATGGATGCGAAAGTGGTAGATTTGGCTACGGAAGAAGATACGGTCCGGCTTATGGGAACAGGTTTCGGTTCCCTCGGTCCCGTCGGTGCTCCGAAAGAAGTGAAAGTGGTTGCGGATTATGCAGTGGAACCTCTTGTAAACGTTAGTTGTGGTGCGAATGAAGAAGGGTACCATTATAAAAATGTAACTCCCGGGAAAGATTTCGTGCCGGATGAGTATGCTGATATGCGTTTTGTCGAGGAAGGTGATCCCTCTCCTGACGGGGAAGGGGTAATCAAGTTCGCCCGCGGTATTGAAGTCGGTCATGTGTTCAAGTTGGGCTCCTTTTACGCCGAGAACATGGGCGCCACTTTCCTGGATAACAGCGGAAAGTCCCGGACGATGGTGATGGGTTCCTACGGAATCGGCGTATCCAGAACGCTGGCTGCCATGGTGGAACAATTCCACGACGACAAAGGCATCGTATGGCCGAAACAGGCAGCTCCATACCTGGTTCATATCCTGTCCCTCAATCCTAAAAAAGAAGAACAGCGCGTGCTTGCCGACAATATTTACGCAGATCTTCTTGATGAGGGGATCGAGGTACTGTACGATGATCGTCCGGAAAGAGCCGGAGTAAAATTTGCAGACAGTGACCTTATCGGTATTCCCCTGAGAATTATTGTAGGGAAACGGGCAGGTGAAGAAATCGTGGAAGTGAAAATGAGAAATGAGGAAAGCAAAACGGAAATTGCCCGTTCCTCGCTTATGGATGAAATTAAAAATCTGCTGGCATAAAATGAATACCCCTGCTCATCAGGCAGGGGTATTGTTGCCGTGAGGGAGGAAGAAAATTTGAGCGTCAATAATCAGGAGAAAATGCATTACCTGATCGAACAGCTGCAGCTGCCGGAGGATATACGGAGTTATTTCAGGGATAGTGAACTGGTGAAACTTTCTGTCTACAGAAAAGAAAAGCGCTGGCATTTCCACTTTCACTTTCCGACCCCGTTGCCTGCGACAGTATATGATTTATTCACTTCAACTCTTCAATCGACGTTCAGTTCACTGGCTCATGTAAGCTGGGAAACACAGGTGGAAGCCTCTTTCGATGAGGAGACCATCCTTGACTACTGGAAATTATTCACGAATAAAATGACGAAGCTTTCTCCTGCTTATAAAGACTATGTATGCGAACAAAAACCGGAAATCAACGGTAACAGAATTATGTTAACATGCAGAAATGAAGCAGAAGGGGAAGCGATGAAGAAGAAACTTCAGGAAGCGTTTCAGGAGTACTGTAAAGAGGCAGGCCTCCCTTCGTGTCAGATCAGCGTTCGTCTCGAAGAGCAGGGAGAAGCGGTAACGAAATTTAAAGAAGAGCGAAAGCAGGAAGATCAGCTGCTCGTCCAGAAAGCTGTTAAAGAAAAAGAGGAGAAAGAGAAAGTCAAAGAGTCGGAGGGTCCCAAAGGTCCGGTGGAAATCGGTTATAAAATACAGGAAGAGGCCGTACCGATGTCTTCCATTGAAGAAGAGGAGCGCCGTATTGTGCTTCAGGGATATATTTTTGACGCTGAAGTAAAAGAATTGCGGTCTGGCCGTCATCTTCTTCTTCTGAAAGTGACAGATTACACCGATTCATTTTCTGTGAAAATGTTTTCCCGCGGAGACGACCAGGCTGTAATCTTCAAACAGGTGAAAGCCGGAATGTGGGTGAAAATGCGCGGGGGGATCCAGACTGACAACTTTACAAACGAACTTACTATGATGGCGAACGACATCATTCAGATCAAAGTGAAGGAACGTGAAGATACAGCCCCTGAAGGAGAAAAAAGGGTGGAACTGCACGCTCACACGACGATGAGTCAAATGGACGCCCCTGTTTCTCCTTCCGCACTCATTAAGCAGGCGGCAGACTGGGGTCATGAAGCGGTTGCCATTACGGATCACGCCGTAGTCCAGGCTTTTCCTGAAGCGCACGCTGCCGGGGAGAAGAACGATATCCAGGTCATTTATGGGCTGGAAGCGAATCTCGTTAATGACGGGATCCCCATTGCTTATGAGCCCAGGGACCGTCCGTTGAAGGATTCGGTATATGTGGTGTTCGACGTGGAAACTACGGGGCTTTCAGCCGTTTACGATAAAATCATTGAACTTGCTGCTGTGAAAATCGAGGAAGGCGAGATTGTGGATCGGTTCGAATCATTCGCCAACCCGCATCAGCCATTGTCGGAGACCACTGTGGAACTGACCGGGATTACCGACGATATGGTAAACGATGCTCCTGAAATTGAAAAAGTACTTAATGATTTCAAAGAGTGGGCCGGAGAAGATATTCTCGTTGCTCACAATGCAAGTTTCGATATGGGATTTTTGAATACGGGATACGAATCGGTGGGGATCAGTAAATCTCAGAACCCGGTCATCGACACGCTCGAGCTGGCCAGATTCCTGCTCCCGGATCTTAAGAACCATCGGCTGAATACGTTGTGCAAAAAGTTTGATATTGAACTCACCCAGCATCACCGGGCTATTTATGATGCGGAAGCAACAGGATACCTGTTGTGGAAGCTGGTTAAAAAGACGATGGACGAAAAAGAAATATATAACCACAAAAATTTAAACGACTATATGGGGGAAGGGAAAGCTTATCAGCGTTCGAGACCGAGCCACTGCATCATACTTGCTAAAAATGATACCGGACTGAAGAATCTTTACCGTCTCATATCGGAATCGCATATCGATTATTTTTACAGAGTCCCCCGCATCCCCCGTTCCCGGCTTACTATGCACCGGGAAGGCCTTATTGTAGGTTCCGGATGCGACAAAGGCGAACTTTTTGAAACGATGATGCAGAAATCCGAAGAGGAGGCCGAGAAGGTGGCTGAATTTTATGATTACATAGAAATTCAGCCGGTGGGTAATTACGCCCATCTCATAGAAAAAGATATTCTTCAGACGGAAGCTCAGGTGTACGACATTCTGAAAAAGCTTACCGCCCTCGGTGAAAAACTGAATAAACCCGTAGCGGCTACCGGAAATACCCATTATATTAATGAGCGCGATAAAATTTACAGACAGGTTCTCATCTCTTCCCAAAGCGGGAACCCACTGAGCAGGCAGACGCTTCCTGAGGTGCATTTCAGAACGACGAATGAAATGCTTGAAGAATTTTCTTTTCTGGGTGAAGAGAAAGCGAAAGAAGTTGTCGTTACCAATACGAACAAAATAGCGGGGCTCATGGAAGAAGTCCACCCTGTGAAAGAAGATTTGTACACACCTAATATTGAAGGGGCAGATCAGGAAATCCGGGATATGTCCTACAATAAGGCTCGAAGTATTTACGGAGATGAGCTGCCCGAACTTGTCGTAAACCGACTGGAAAGGGAACTCGAAAGTATTATCGGAAACGGATTTGCCGTAATTTACCTTATCTCTCAAAAGCTGGTGACTAAATCACTCAGCGACGGTTACCTCGTAGGGTCGAGGGGGTCTGTCGGTTCGTCATTCGTGGCTACCATGACAGATATTACGGAGGTCAATCCGCTCCCTCCCCATTACGTCTGTCCGTCCTGCAGACACCATGAATTCTTCTCGGACGGCAGTGTCGGCAGTGGTTTTGACCTTGAGGACAAAGCCTGTCCCGAATGCGGAACTCCATACGTCAAAGACGGTCAGGACATACCTTTCGAAACGTTCCTCGGTTTTAAAGGCGATAAAGTTCCCGACATTGATCTGAACTTTTCCGGGGAGTATCAGCCGAGAGCTCACGATTACACGAAAGAACTGTTCGGGGAGGAGAAAGTATACCGGGCCGGTACTATCGGCACGGTAGCTGAAAAAACGGCTTACGGATTTGTGAAGGGGTACGCGTCGGATCATCAGTTGCAGTATAAAAATGCCGAAGTCGACAGACTCGTTCAGGGATGTACAGGTGTGAAGAGAACTACCGGACAGCACCCCGGAGGTATAATAGTGGTTCCTGATGACAAGGATATTTATGATTTTTCACCAATCCAGTTCCCGGCGGATGATACCGATTCTAATTGGCGTACCACTCATTTCGACTTTCACTCTATTCACGATAACCTGTTGAAACTCGATATCCTCGGTCACGATGATCCGACCGTTATACGTATGCTTCAGGATCTATCAGGCATCGACCCGAACGATATACCGGTGGATGATGAAGAAGTGATGAAAATTTTCAGCGGTCCTGATGTTTTAGGTGTCACTTCCGAGCAGATCAACTGTAAAACGGGGACTCTTGGCGTGCCGGAGTTCGGAACGAAATTCGTACGTCAGATGCTTGAAGATACAAAACCGAAAACATTTGCGGAACTTGTTATCATCTCAGGACTTTCCCATGGCACTGATGTTTGGCTCGGGAACGCTGAACAGCTGATCAGCGACGGCATATGCACACTTCCGGAAGTGATCGGCTGCCGTGATGATATAATGGTCTATCTTATGCACAAAGGTCTTGAACCGGGTCTTGCGTTCAAGATTATGGAGTTCGTACGTAAGGGTCGGGGTCTTGAAGATGAATGGATCCAGGAAATGAAGAAGCACGGCGTGCCGGACTGGTATATCGAGTCCTGTAAGAAGATCAAGTACATGTTCCCGAAAGCACACGCTGCTGCCTACGTATTGATGGCAGTTCGTATCGCATACTTCAAAGTGCATTATCCCGTTTATTTCTACGCTGCTTATTTCACAGTGAGAGCGAGTGATTTTGAACTGGATACAATGGTTAAAGGTTCCGGAGCTATCCGGAGCCGTATAGAAGACATTCAGCAGAAAGGGCTGGATGCGACTCCTAAAGAAAAGAACCTTATGACAGTTCTCGAAATTTCACTTGAGATGTGTGAACGTGGTTACAACTTCGGGAGTGTGGATCTCTACCGCTCCACCGCTTCGGAATTCATCGTCGACGGGAACACCCTCGTTCCTCCGTTTAATGCGGTCGACGGTCTTGGAACAAACGCGGCGATCAATATTGTGAAAGCCAGAGAAGACGGTGAATTTTTATCGAAACAGGATTTGAGGGAAAGGAGCCGTATCTCCAAAACGGTACTTGAGTATTTGGACGATCATGGATGCTTATCAGACATGCCTGATGAGAACCAGCTCTCTCTGTTCTAGGCAAGTTGCGTACCGGAGCCAATTATGATATATTAATTATGGTTGGAAACGTGATAGCAAGCAGGGAAAAGAGTGGGGATACGCCCACTCTTTTGTTTCTATTTTTTATGAGCTTCTCCCTGCTTATTGCTGCCGCTATGATAATGATCATAGCGGTTTCTCATGAGAAAAAGAAAATATAGCGTAAGGAGGTCGTGTGGTTGAGTCAGGACGTAATTAAAGTAACAGAACAATTAGTCATGCCGATCTTACAGGATCTTAATGCAGAATTAGTCGATGTAGTATTTGAAAAAGAAGGAAAGAACTGGTTTCTACGCGTTTTTATTGATAAAGAAAATGGTATTGATATTGAAGAATGCGGGATCGTCTCCGAGAAGTTGAGTGAAAAACTTGATGAAGAAGACCCTGTTGATTCCCCTTACTTCCTCGATGTTTCTTCTCCTGGTGCAGAAAGACCGCTTAAGAAGAAAGAGGATTTCGAGAAGTATGTCGGAGAATACGTCTACATGAAGCTTTATGAGCCCGTAGAAGGGGAAAAAGAATTTGAAGGAACACTCAGAAGTTTCCATGATGAAGTTGCTGAGATTGAAATAAGAATAAAAACGAGAAGAAAGACGCTGGAAGTGCCGTTTAATAAGATAGCCAAAGCACGACTGGCAGTTACGTTTAATTAATAAAGGGGTGGATTCAGGTGAGTCAGCAATTGTTTGATGCCATGAATTATTTGGAAAAAGAAAAAGGCATCGATAAGGATTTTCTGCTCGAGGCGTTGGAAGCTGCTTTGATTTCAGCATATAAAAAGAATTTTAATGCCGCTACAAACGTTCGCGTAAGTATAAATGAAGAAGAAGGCGCTATGAAAGTTTTTGCTCAAAAAACAGTAGTGGATGAAGTGGAAGATAACCAGCAGGAAATTTCCACTGAAGAAGCAAAGGAAATCAACCCTAACTATGAAGCCGAAGATGTTGTGGAAGTGGAAGTGACTCCCGCAGATTTCGGAAGAATAGCCGCTCAGGCTGCCAAACAGGTAGTGACCCAGCGAGTCAGGGAAGCGGAACGCGGAATTATTTACGGAGAGTATGTCGATCGCGAAGAAGATATTATGAACGGTATTATCCAAAGGAAAGACAACCGGTTCGTCTACGTAAATCTCGGTAAAGTGGAAGCCCGGCTTCCCGAGGGAGAACAGATGCCGAAAGAAACGTACAACGTCCATGAACGTCTTAAAGTTTATGTTACAAAAGTGGAAAACAATAATAAGGGTCCACACGTTTATGTTTCGAGAACGCATCCGAATTTACTGAAGCGTCTCTTTGAAATGGAAGTGCCGGAAATATACGACGGGACAGTAGAAGTGACGTCTGTGGCACGTGAAGCCGGAGACCGCTCTAAAATTTCCGTATATGCGGAAGATCCGGAAATCGATCCGGTCGGCTCCTGTGTCGGTCAGGGCGGTCAGCGCGTACAGACTATAGTGGATGAGCTTAAAGGCGAAAAAATAGACATTGTACAGTGGTCGGAAGATCCGGTTGTATATGTCACTAATGCACTCAGTCCTTCCAAAGTACGTAAAGTCATCGTCAATGAAGAGGAACAGGCAACGACGGTGATCGTGCCGGATTATCAGCTCTCGCTTGCTATAGGTAAAAGAGGTCAGAACGCCAGACTGGCGGCTAAATTAACCGGGTGGAAGATTGACATTAAAAGTGAATCGGAAGCTCTCGAAAACGGCCTTCTTGATGATGACAGCGACCTGGAGGAAGAGGCGGCGGATAATCCTGATCCTTTGGAAGAGTGATAAGGAGAAAGGGGAATATTCATGCCTAAACAAAAAAAGAAGACACCTTTACGAAAGTGTGTAGTAACCCAGGAAATGAAGCCGAAACAGCAGTTGATTCGCGTAGTTCGCAATAAAGAGGGAGAGGTCTTTGTAGACCCGACCGGTAAAAAGAATGGCAGAGGTGCCTACATTTCTAAAGATCTGTCTGTAATCAATACCGCAGAAGAACAGGGAATGCTCGCAAGGCATTTGAACACGGGCATCGATTCCGAGGTGTTCGAACAGTTAAGAACACAAGTGACCGAAATTGAGTAAAGGTACCTATCTGGATTTTCTCGGACTGGCAATGAGAGCCGGTAAAATAACGGTGGGGGAAGAATCCATCGTAAAAGACATCCAGTCGAAACGTGCGAAACTAGTATTAGTTGCCGCAGATACCGGGAAACAGACAAAGAAAAAGCTGAATGACAAATGCAGCTATTATCAAATCCCGATTTTCGAAGTGGACGATCGTCAGACGATCTCGCAGGCAATAGGGAAATCGGGACGAGTTGCGATCGCAGTTACGGAGAAAGGTTTCGCCAAAAAAATGCAGTCGTTACTCGAGGAAATTAATCGGGGGTGAAAGTATGAGTAAAATGAGAATTTACGAATACGCCAAAAAGAACAATGTAGAAAATAAAAAAGTGATCGAAACACTTAATGAAATGGGGATGGACGTTACGAACCACATGGTTGCCATAACGGAAGAAACGCAGCAGCAACTGGATAAAACGTTCAACCCTTCTTCCGGTCAGGAAGAAAAGCCTGCTGAGAATAAACAGAAAAGCACAGAGAAAAAGCCTAAGAAAAAGAAAAGCAATAATAAAAAAGCGAAAAATAAGCAGGAAGCTCACAAACAGCAGGAGAGAAAACCAAAAAGTAAAAACGAGACCCCTTCAAAAGTATTTTACGAAGGCACACTTACGGTGAGCGAACTTGCGGAGAAGCTGAACAAGGATTCTTCCGAAATATTGAAGAAACTTCTCCTTATGGGAGTTATGGCCAATAAGAACCAGACTCTCGACAGCGATACGATTGAACTGATCGGTGACGAGTTCGGTGTGGAGGTCGAAGAAAAAGAAGCGGTGGACGAAACCGATATCGAAAACCTCACCTTCGAAGATAACCCGGAAGACCTTGAAGAACGTCCTGCCGTTGTAACCATAATGGGTCACGTTGATCACGGGAAGACTACTCTCCTTGATTCGATCCGTAATACGAAGGTCACTGCAGGAGAAGCAGGGGGAATTACGCAGCATATCGGAGCGTACCAGATCGAAGAAAACGATAAAAAAGTTACATTTCTAGATACGCCTGGACACGCGGCATTTACAAGTATGCGTTCCCGTGGTGCGCAGGTAACGGACATAGCGATTCTTGTCGTTGCAGCTGATGACGGCGTAATGCCGCAGACGAGAGAAGCAATTTCACATGCTAAAGCAGCTGAAGTACCGATCATCGTTGCCGTTAACAAAATGGATGTGGAAGGTGCGAATCCTGATCGTATCATGCAGGAACTAATGCAGTTCGAACTGGTTGCCGAGGATTACGGCGGGGACACGATTTTTGTGAAGATGTCCGCTCTTGCAGGAGAAGGAATTGATGAGCTTCTGGAAATGATTACATTAGTTTCCGAAATGGAAGAACTTAAAGCCAATCCCGCGCGGCCTGCGTTCGGAACGGTCATCGAAGCCGAACTTGATAAAGGGAGAGGACCTGTCGCAACACTTCTTGTACAGAATGGAACTCTCAACGTCGGAGATTCCGTAGTTGTAGGTAACACTTACGGCCGCGTGCGTGCCATGGTCAACGATATCGGCCGCCGGGTGAAAGAAGCTGCTCCTTCTACACCAGTGGAAGTGACGGGACTTAATGACGTACCTCATGCAGGAGATCGTTTCCTCGTCTTTGAAGATGAAAAGAGAGCCAAGTCTATCGGTGAGGCACGTAAACAGCAAAAAATTGAAGAAGAAAGACGATCAACCCAGAAAGTCAGTCTCGACGATCTTTTTGAACAGATCCAGCAAGGTGAGTTGAAAGAGATCAATCTTATCCTTAAAGCCGATGTTCAGGGATCGGTCGAAGCTCTGGCCGGTTCTCTTGAAAAGATTGAAGTTGAGGATGTGAAAGTTAACATCATCCATACCGGAGTAGGAGCCATCACAGAGTCTGATGTTTCCCTCGCTGCCGCCTCCAGCGGAGTTATTATCGGATTCAACGTTCGACCGGACGGTAACGCAAGGAAGGCTGCCGAAGGCGAAAACGTTGAAATCAGACTCCATAATGTAATTTACAAAGCTATTGAAGAAATTGAGGCCGCTATGAAGGGAATGCTCGATCCTGAATTCGAAGAAAAAATAATCGGTCAGGTGGAAGTCCGCGAAATCTTTAAAGTTTCAAAAATCGGTACCATCGCAGGTTCTTATGTTACGGACGGTAAAATCAACCGGAACGCTGGCGTACGCGTCATCCGTGACGGTGTCGTAATCTTCGAAGGTGAAATTGACCAGCTGAAACGGTACAAAGATGATGCTAAAGAAGTAGTGCAGGGTTATGAATGTGGTATAACCGTCAAAAACTTCAACGATATAAAAGTCGGAGATATCATTGAACCATTCGTCATGGAAGAAGTAGAACGAACGTGATTGTAAGTGCAGAGATTGATGGAATGATACACGGTGCCCAATCGCTCAAAGAAAAAAGAGCGGTTCTGCGCCGTGTGCAATCCAGGATTCAAAACGAATTTAACGTCTCTGTGAGCGAAATCGATCACCAGAATCTCTGGCAACGGACCAAAATTGGAGTTGTCACCATCTCGTACGATTATAAAAAAGCGGAACAGACCATTCAGAAAGTGTTACACTTTATTGATTCTTTTCCGGGATTTGAACGAATGGATACCTTTCTGGAACGTCTTTAGGAAAGCGGGTGAAGAAAGATGAGTGAAATGAGAGCGAATCGTGTAGCAGAGCAGATCAAAAAAGAACTCGGGGACATTATCAGTAAAAAGATAAAAGACCCGCGTATAGGTTTTGTGACTGTGACAGATGCGGAAGTAACCGGAGACCTGCAGCAGGCAACTGTATACATTACCGTGCTCGGTGGTGAACCTGAACTTCAGGATACGCTTGCAGGACTGGGCAAAGCCAGAGGGTTCATACGCTCTGAAATTGGAAAGAGAATCCGTTTGAGGAAAACACCGGAAATTACTTTCGAAATTGACGAAGCAGTAGAACGCGGAAACCGCATCGAGTCCCTGTTGAACAATCTGAACGACACGAATAACACGTAACCCCGGGTTCTCAAAAACCGGGGTTACATTTATAATTGGAGGGGAACAGGAATATGGATGGTATTTTTCCATTATGGAAACCCAAAGGGTTAACTTCCCATGACTGTGTAGTGAAGGTAAGAAAAGTAGCCGGAACGAAAAAAATCGGTCACACCGGTACGCTGGACCCTGAAGTCGAAGGGGTATTACCGCTGTGTATCGGCAAAGCGACTAAGCTCGTTCCTTTTCTTACTGATACAGAAAAAACTTACGAGGCAGTTATTTCTCTCGGCACGGCTACGGAGACAGAAGATGCCTGGGGAGAAGTGATCGACACGGCTGAAGTACCCGATATTTCCGATCACTATATACAGAAGGTTCTGAAGGATTTTCAGGGAGACATTACGCAGGTGCCCCCCATGTATTCGGCGGTTAAAATAAATGGCAGGCGATTGTACGAATATGCGAGGGAAGGTATGGAAGTGGAAAGACCTGAACGGCAGGTGACGATTCACGAACTGCATTGGATGGAGAGAGTGAGCAGGGAATCGTTCAGAGTGAAAGTGGTCTGCTCCAAGGGAACTTACATAAGAACGCTTTGCGTGGATATAGGAAAAGCTCTCGGGCTGCCTGCACACATGAAGGAATTAACGAGGACCGGTACCGGGGATTTTACCGAAATCGACTGTGTAAGACTCGAAGATCTGGACAGAGATAAACTGAACAATGGGCTGCTTCCGATGAAGAAAGCCGTCCCTCATTTGCCTGAGTGGGAGGTCACGGAAGAAGAGGCATCTCTTATCCGAAATGGTCAGAGATTTGATCGCCCGGCCAACTGGAGTGCAGGAGAAATTCACGTCGCTGTTCATAAGGGAGAGCTGCTTGCTCTGTATCATGACCACCCTGATAAACCGGGCCTGATAAAGCCGATCCGCGTACTTAAACAGTAATAAATGAAGCAGGTGAGAAAGTATGAAAGTGTTTCGATTGGATAACCGTACCAGTAGTGTGAAAGAACAGGTGGAGACCAGCGTAACAGCTGTCGGTTTTTTCGATGGTGTGCATACAGGTCACCGTAAAGTAATGATGAAAGCGAAAGGAATAGCAGAGAAAGAAGGCAGGAAGTGGGGAGTGATGACTTTCGATCCTCACCCTTCAGTAGTATTGAAGGGAGTGGAAAATGCCCAATACTTAACCCCTTTGCCGGTGAAAGAAAAGCTAATAGAAGAATTGGGAGCCGATTACCTGTTCATTGTACCATTTACGAAGGAACTGGCATCTTTGAGTCCGCAAACGTTTGTGGATGAGTATTTTGCAGGACTATGTATCGCTCATGTAGTAGCAGGATTCGATTTTTCATTCGGGCATAAAGGAAAAGGTAATATGAAAATCATCGATCAGCTGGCTGATGGCCGATTTATATCTTCCACCGTCGAGGAATTCCAGGAAGATAGCGAAAAGGTCAGTTCCACCCGGATAAGAAAACTGCTGGACGAAGGAGAGGTGATTGCGGCCAATGAACTTCTCGGTCGCAGCTACGTAATATACGCAAAGCCGGCCGGGGCAGGGGAACTGGAGATACCCCTCTATTATCATCATCCCGAAGACGGAGAATATGAAGCAGAGGTTGATGGTGAGAGAGGGAAGGTAATGGTGAAAGGAAGCAGAATTGAATGGAAAGACGGACGTAACAAGAGCAATGGGGATGTGCCTGTCCGTTTTCTTAAAGAATTGCGAAAATGACCCAAAAGGTTGCATTTTTTCTTTCAGTTTTGTATGATTTAAATTGAACCTTCGCTAGGCGCTTCGACTCACCGACGATCGCTTGGGGCAAGGGAATGAATTAATTTTAGGAGGTGGAGCTGTAATGGCTTTAACTAAGGAACGTAAAAACGAAATTATCGAACAGTACAAGACTCACGAAAATGATACAGGGTCTTCGGAAGTTCAAATCGCAGTTTTAACAGAGCAAATCACTACACTGAACAACCATTTGCGTTATCATAAACATGATCATCATTCCCGTCGCGGACTGTTGAAAATGGTCGGTAGACGTCGTAATCTGTTGAGCTATCTACGTAATAATGATATTAAACGTTACCGTGAGTTGATCCAAAGTCTTGGTCTGCGTCGCTAACGTACAGGTAAAAGCGGGAGGGATCCCGCTTTTTCTGTATGTTTACATATTTATAAGTATAAGTTTAGTGACACTGATCGGTATTGCAAATTAGAGAGGAGTACAATCTTCTATGACAGATAATAAACAAGTGTTTTCTATTGATATCGGCGGTCAGAAGCTGTCGGTGGAAATAGGTGAAATGGCAAAGCAGGCGAATGGAGCAGCGATGATCAGCTATGGTGATACATCGGTTCTTTCCACAGCGACCGGTTCCAAAGAGCCGAAAGACCTTCCGTTTTTCCCGTTGACTATTAACTATGAAGAACGTCTATATGCCGTAGGGAAAATACCGGGCGGTTTCATTAAGCGCGAAGGGCGTCCGAGCGACAAAGCGGTTTTGACTGCTCGTTTGATTGATCGCCCGATCAGACCGCTGTTCCCGGACGGATTCCGGAACGATATCCAGGTTATCAACACTGTGATGAGTGTAGATCAGGACTGTTCCTCCGAAATCGCAGCGATGATAGGTTCTTCTATTGCACTCAGTGTCTCCGATCTCCCGTTCGCGGGACCGATCGCCGGGGTTATCGTCGGACGGGTGGACGGAAAATTCGTCATCAACCCGACCGTCGAACAGCAGAAAGCGAGTGACATCGATTTAACAGTGGCCGGAACGAAAGACGCTGTCAACATGGTAGAGGCAGGAGCACTTGAAGTTCCGGAAGCGGATATGCTTGAAGCGATAATGTTCGGGCATGAAGAGATTAAACGCCTGGTGGAATTTCAGGAAGAGATCATTAAAGCTGCCGGAAAAGAAAAAATGGAAGTGCAACTTCTTTCAAATGATGAACAGCTTCAACAGAAGACGGAAAGGGAAGCTACGGCTTCCATAGTCGAAGCTATCCAGATTAATGATAAAAAAGCGCGGGAAGAAGCGATCGATAAGGCTAAGAACGACTACCTGGATAAAGTCGCCGAAGAGGAATTGGAAGAAGAAGAGATTAGTCAGATCAAGTCCATCCTTGACGATATTGTAAAAGCCGAGGTACGCAGGCTGATTACAAAAGAGAAAATAAGACCTGACGGCAGAAGTCCGCGTGAAATCCGACCTCTTACCTCAAGAGTGGATGTGCTGCCACGTACACACGGGTCGGGGATGTTCACCCGTGGTCAGACCCAGGCGCTCAGCGTATGTACACTTGGGGCACTGGGTGAAGTCCAGATTCTGGATGGCCTGGACCTGGAAGAATCAAAACGCTTCATGCACCATTACAATTTTCCGAACTTCTCCGTCGGTGAAACAGGACCGATACGCGGTCCGGGCCGTCGTGAAATCGGCCACGGAGCTTTGGGGGAAAGAGCGCTTGAAGTGGTCATTCCATCCGAAGAGGAATTTCCGTACACTATACGGCTCGTTTCCGAAGTGCTTGAATCCAACGGTTCCACTTCCCAGGCCAGTATATGTGCCAGTACTCTTGCAATGATGGATGCCGGTGTGCCGATCAAAGCACCCGTAGCCGGTATCGCCATGGGCCTTGTGAAATCAGGGGACGATTATACGATTCTGACAGATATTCAGGGAATGGAAGACTTTCTCGGAGATATGGATTTTAAAGTAGCCGGTACCGAAAAGGGTGTCACTGCCCTGCAGATGGACATTAAGATTGAAGGTCTTTCAAGAGATATTTTGAAAGAGGCGCTGGAACAGGCGAAAAAAGGAAGAATGGACATACTCGGTCACATGCTTGAAGTAATGCCTTCCACACGCAGTGAACTGTCCTCCTACGCTCCTAAAATTATGAAAATGTCGATCAACCCTGATAAAATTCGTGATGTCATTGGTCCGAGCGGTAAACAGATCAATAAAATCATCGAAGAAACAGGAGTGAAAATCGATATTGAGCAGGATGGAACTGTTTTCATTTCCTCTCAAAACAGTGAAATGAATGAAAACGCCAAAAAAGTGATCGAAGATATCGTTCGTGACGTAGAAGTGGGAGAAGTATATGATGGTACAGTGAAACGGGTGGAGAAATTCGGAGCCTTCGTGGAACTGTTCAAAGGCAAAGAAGGCCTCGTACACATCTCCGAGCTGGCGGAAGAACACATTAAAAAAACTGAAGACGTAGCCAATGTAGGGGATACGCTGACAGTAAAAGTGAAAGAGATCGACAGACAGGGACGGATAAACCTTTCCAGAAAAGCGATCCTTGTGGAACAGAAAGAAAAAGAGCAGAGTGAAGAAGGACAGCAGACGGAGTAAAGAAAAGCGAACTGGATAATTCCAGTTCCTTTTTTTAATTAAAAATCTATAGCACAATCGGGCTTTTTCCCATGTTTTCGAAGCAGTTCAGAACTTTCGGGAGGAAATCGGAGAATATGCCTCCAGGATATACTTAGTTCTCCATTGAGAAGGTTAGTTACCGAATCGGCTCATCTATTGTATTAGCATTCCGGCGAAGTATTAGGTTACGATTGGGTAGTGTGAGTTTACATGTGTGGTTTACCGGCAGTTCGCGCGCAGTCACCATACTTTCTTCAGGGCTGACCGGCACTGCTGTTCCGGGTATAATGAGTATTGTTCCTTATGACGGAAAGCAGGGAATGTGATAAAATAACAAAATAGTGAGACTGTAATTAATTTTCAAAATCAATTACAGGGAAAGGAAGATAATTATGAGCGAGCAGAAAAAAGTTAATGTAGCCGTTCTCGGTGCTACCGGAGCGGTCGGACAGAAAATGATCGAAACACTGGAAGATAGAGACTTTCCTGTTAAAGAACTGAAGCTGTTGTCTTCAAGCCGTTCTGCAGGTTCAAAAATTTCTTTCAAAGGTGAAGAATATACAGTGGAAGAAGCAAAACCGGAAAGCTTTGAAAATGTAGATATCGCATTGTTCTCCGCAGGAGGATCGATTTCCAAAAAACTTGCGCCGGAAGCGGTGAAACGCGGTGCTCTTGTTATTGATAATACAAGCGCGTACAGGATGGACCCGGAAGTCCCTCTCGTAGTACCGGAAGTGAATGAAGAAGATATTAAAGAAAACAAAGGGATAATAGCGAATCCTAACTGTTCCACAATTCAAATGGTCGCTGCTCTTAAGCCGATTGATGACAAGTATGGACTGAAACGGGTCCTTGTATCTACTTATCAGGCAGTTTCCGGAGCCGGAAACGATGCGGTTGATGAGATGAATGAACAGTCGAGAGCGATGCTCGACGGGAAAGAGTACGAAACAAATATACTTCCTGTCAAAGGAGACGAAAAACATTTTCCGATAGCTTTTAACGCTCTGCCGCAAATCGACGTATTCGAAGAAGACGGCTATACCTTCGAAGAAAAGAAAATGATCAACGAAACGAAGAAGATTATGCATATGGACAAACTTCCCGTTTCAGCGACGTGTGTACGCCTACCGTTTGCGGTTTCCCATGCGGAGAGTGTATATGTCGAAATCGATAAAGAAGCAGTAAGCGTAAGTGATTTCAGAAAAGTCATCAGTAATGGAGAAGGTCTGACACTTCAGGACAATCCGTCCGAGCAGGATTATCCTACGCCGCTGTCGGCAGCCGGCAAAAAAGATGTATTTGTCGGAAGGATACGTAAAGACCCGGATGTCGATTACGGTTTTCACATGTGGGTCGTCTCGGATAATCTACTCAAAGGCGCGGCCTGGAACTCCATACAGATAGCAGAAAGAGTCGTGACAAATAACTGGTTGTAATCCAATGACTATAGAGGTGTAAGGAATGGATATCGTAGTTCAGAAATTTGGAGGAACATCGGTCCGGGACGAAGAAAGCCGTGCCCGGGCCATGTCCCACATTGAGAAAGCAGTGAAAGAAGGATACAAAGTAGTAGTAGCGGTTTCCGCGATGGGGAGAAAAGGTGAACCTTATGCGACAGATACTCTGTTAAGTCTCGTGGATCATCCGAATACAACTTTGTCTTCGAGGGAACAGGATCTGCTCATGTCCTGCGGAGAAGTGATATCATCCGTCGTGTTTTCGGATGAATTATCGAAGGCCGGTGTTTCATCGACAGCTCTGACCGGAGCTCAGGCAGGGTTCTTCACTAACAGTGATTTCACCAAAGCTAAAATAGTCGATATGAAACCGGACAGAATATTGCAGGAACTCAAAGATTTAGATGTAGTAGTAGTGGCAGGCTTTCAGGGGAAAACCGAAGAGGGGGATGTCACGACGTTCGGACGCGGAGGCAGTGATACGACTGCTGCCGCACTCGGTGCAGCTTTAAATGCAGAATACGTGGATATCTTTACGGACGTCGAAGGTATTATGACTGCAGATCCGAGAATTGTCGAATCGGCCCGTACGATGAAGCAGATTACGTATAATGAGATCAGTAACCTTGCTTATCAGGGAGCCAAAGTGATACATCCGAGAGCTGTAGAAATCGCCATGCACGCAAAAGTCCCGTTACGGGTAAGGTCTACATATTCGGACTTACCGGGCACGCTCGTTTCTGCTTCCACGGATGGGGAGAATGGCAGTGATATCGATGACAGACTCGTTACCGGTATCGCCCATATGACGGGAATTACGCAAATAAAAATTCCGGTGGAAGAGGAAAACGGCAATGTTCAGGCAAAAGTCTTCGGTATGATGGCAGAAGCGGGTATCTCGGTGGATTTCATCAATATTTCACCGAACTCGATTGTATTCACCATTGCCGAACCTTATACGGAGAAGGCGAAAGAGCTTTTCGAACAGGAAGGGTTTTCTCCGGTAATAAAACGTAACTGTGCCAAAGTATCGACTGTAGGGGCCGGAATTTCAGGGGTCCCGGGTGTTACTTCCAAGATAGTTAATACGTTAAGCAGTGCCGGAGTGCAGATTCTTCAGTCCGCAGACTCTCATACGACCATCTGGATGCTGATCAAGGAAGAGGACATTAAGGAAGCCGTTAATGCTCTTCATTCGATATTTCAACTGAGCGAAGATATATAAAGGGGAGATGAATATGGATTTCGGACGGGTACTGACTGCTATGGCAACTCCGATTGACAGTTTCGGGCAGGTGGATTTTCCGAAAATTGATGAACTTGTCGACCATCTAGTTAATAATGGAAGCGACGGCCTGGTGGTAGCCGGGACGACCGGGGAATCTGCCACTCTTTCTTTTGATGAGAAAGTGAAAGTATGGGAAAGGACCGTTTACGCAGCGGACGGACGGGTCCCTGTCCTTGCCGGTTCAGGTACTAACGGAACCCAGGAATCTCTGGAACTGTCCCTTCTGGCTCAGAATGCAGGAGTCGACGGTCTGATGCTGGTCGTTCCTTACTACAACAAACCGAATCAGGAAGGCCTGTATCTGCATTTTAAAACGATTGCTGAGAAAGTGGACGTACCGATAATGGTATATAACGTTCCCGGTCGCACAGTCGTACGCTTGAATCCGGAGACTATTGTATTGCTCTCCGAAATCCCCAATATCGCAGCCGTTAAGGAAGCTACCGGCGACCTGAGCGCCATGGCTGAAATCATAGAGGGGGCCTCCGATGATTTTAACGTTTATACCGGCGATGATCATCTGACATATCCTACGTACGCTATCGGTGGTCGTGGTGTGGTGTCGGTGTCTTCTCATGTAGCCGGTAAAACGATGCAGGAAATGCTTGATTTATTTGACCAGGGTGATATAAAAAAAGCTGCCGCCATACATCGTAAGCTCGTACCGGTCTGCAAAGGGATGTTTATAGCTCCTTCGCCGGCACCGATCAAAGAGGCTTTGAAAAGGAAAGGTCTCGATGTCGGAGGTGTACGTCTCCCGATGGTGCCTCTTACAAAGGAGGAAGAAACATTCATCCACAACCTGGTGGACGACCTGTAACCCGGCTGTCCTTCTCCATCAACATCTCCCTGACGTCCTGTTGCCGGTACCTGCAGCATTTCCGGTGCCCAATCTGTCAGTTGAGGGAAATTATATGTTCGACCGGTCTTTTTCGAAAGACCGGTCGTTACGTATTTTCAAGCATTCTCCAGTCGTTTCACTCCGCAAAATTCATCAGAGTCCTTCTGTTTTTGTGACCGGAGGGTATAGGTGTATAAGAAAGGAATATGCTATAATTATAGAATGAACCTTCCAGGATGCCCCGGATAACCACGGCATCCTGTTTTTTCGTCAAAGTAGGAGGATTTCCATGGCTAAAAGAAAGAGAAACAGAAAAAAGAAATCAAAGATAAATAATCGTATACGTTATGAATTGTTCGGTCTGCTGTTTGTTATTACAGCAATATTTGGGAGCGGACTGCCCTTTTTCAAAACGGGAGCAGTCCCGAAATTCCTGACTTTCGTTTTCCAGCTGATTTTTGGATTATGGTATTTTATGATACCGCTCGGTCTGCTGGTGCTTGGCGGATACGTCATGCTTAAGAGGTCGTGGCCGATCATTAAGAAACCCGGAGGTACATTCCTTGTCGTTGCAGGAGTACTGCTTCTTTCGCACGTCCAGGCGTTATACCCGTCGAACGGAGGTGTGTTCTCTGCCACCTGGGGGATTTATCGAAGCGATGTATCCTTCATTGAGATGGGCGGGGGTTTCAGTGGAGCTGTCCTCTACAGCATAACTGACTTTCTTTTTGGACAGGCGGGTTCGATTATAGTTTCCGTATTTATGATTGTCATAGGAAGCATGATGATCAGGGAATGGTCGCCTGCAGAGAAAATCAGTAAATTTTTCAAAAAGTGGAAGAAAAAGGTCTCCGGAAGAAAGAAGAAAAAGACTTCTTCCAAATCATCGGTGGAGCCTGAGCGTAAGGAGCAGAAACCTGCTCCGCCGGAAAGTCCGGAGACAGAAACGGAACATCCGATTATTCAGGACTTTACGGAACAGACTAAGAACAGACCCGTGCCTGCGGTTCAGGAATCGGGAAAAGAAACGGGAGAAGAGACGAAAGACGTATCGTTAGCTACCGGGGAAACGGAAAACCATGATTATGAACTCCCCGGCTTCGATTTGCTGAAAGCACCGGAGGGGACCCCGCAAAGTCAAGACAGAAGCCATATTCAGGAGACGGTCAGGAAATTGGAAGCCACTTTCGACAGTTTCGGAGTGAAGGCGAAAGTGACGAAAGTACATGTCGGTCCTTCCGTCACGAAATACGAAGTGAATCCCGATACAGGAGTTAAAGTAAGTAAGATCGTTAACCTGCACGATGATCTGGCTCTGTCACTGGCTGCCCGTGATATACGTATTGAAGCCCCGATTCCGGGTAAATCCGCTGTCGGTATTGAAGTCCCGAACCAGGAGATCTCCATGGTCACACTCAGAGAGGTGCTGGAGTCGGCTTCTCTCAAAAAAGATCAGAAATTAGGTTTTGCGCTGGGCAGAGACATCTCCGGGGAAGCTGTCATGGCCGAGCTGAACAAGATGCCCCATCTGCTCGTGGCAGGAGCCACAGGCAGTGGGAAAAGCGTGTGTATAAATGGTATCATCACCAGTATACTTATGCGTGCCAAGCCACATGAAGTGAAAATGATGATGATCGATCCGAAGAAAGTGGAGCTGAACGTCTACAACGGCATTCCTCACCTGTTATCACCGGTCGTCACCGATCCGAAAAAAGCATCCCGGGCACTGAAGAAAGTAGTAAGTGAGATGGACAGGCGGTATGACCTGTTTTCGGAAAGCGGCACGAGAAACATCGAAGGGTACAATGAATATATTAAGAAACATAATGAACTGGAAGATGATGACCAGCCTACGCTTCCTTACATTGTCGTTCTCGTCGATGAGCTCGCGGACTTGATGATGGTAGCTTCAAATGAAGTGGAAGATTCCATAACGCGACTGGCTCAGATGGCGAGAGCTGCAGGAATACATCTGATTATTGCTACGCAGCGTCCATCGGTAGATGTCATTACGGGAGTGATCAAAGCGAATATCCCTTCGAGAATAGCCTTCAGCGTGTCGTCCCAGACTGATTCGAGAACTATCCTTGATTCGGGAGGAGCTGAAAAGCTTCTCGGCCGGGGGGATATGCTCTTTACGCCGGTTGGCGCAAATAAACCGACGAGAGTACAGGGAGCTTTCCTTTCTGACGAGGAAGTGGAAAATATCGTCGACTTTTGTGTGGAACAGCAGAAAGCGCAATATCAGGAAGAGATGATCCCTGAAGAAGAAACGGAAGTCCAGCAGGAAGTGGACGACGAATTGTATCCGGAAGCCGTTCAGATGGTAGTAGAGATGCAAAGTGCAAGTGCTTCGATGATTCAACGAAGATTCCGTGTAGGTTACACAAGAGCAGCACGACTTGTGGATTCAATGGAAGAAAACGGGATAGTGGGACCTTCCGAGGGCAGTAAACCACGTACGGTTCTGGTTTCCGGAGTGGATGAGGAAAACAGGGAATCATAAAAAGCCCCTTCGATATGGAGTATATCGGAGGGAATTCCTTTCGAATTCAAAAAACTATTAAAGTTGCAACAATAGTATTTATTTATTGGGAAAAAAGTGTTATATTTATTTCAATAATATGTGTCGAACGTCAGAGGTCAGATCTCCAACATTCGAAACGAATTTCCAGGAGCAGGAGGTGCGCATATGGCAATAAAACAGGATCCGAGACATCTTTATCTGCAGGTGATTGAGCAGTTGAAAAAGGATATACAGGAGGAAGTATATAAAGAAAGAGAAAAATTACCCTCCGAGTTTCAGCTTTCAAAAAGACTGGGCGTATCACGTGCGACTTTAAGAGAAGCATTAAGAATCCTAGAAGAAGATAATCTGGTGACCCGCAGGCACGGGGTGGGCACTTTCGTTAACCCAAAACCGATGTTTTCAGCCGGAATCGAGGAATTGGACAGCGTTACCGGTATGATTACAAGTTCCGGGATGACTCCGGGCACCCAGTATTTATCTGCGGATCTCGTAGAGCCTACGGAAGAAGACCGGGAGAGATTTCACCCGAAAGAGTTACATAAAATAGCCAAACTGGAACGCGTCCGGACTGCAGACGGGGAACCGGTAGTCTATTGTGTGGACAAACTGCCGGAGGGCGTCATATCTTTACAGGATGTGAAAGAGAAGGGCTCTATGTTCAGGCTGATCGAAGAATATACTCAGAAACCGATCGCTTATGCCGTGACGTATATTGAGCCTGTCGGTTACCACGAGATAGTTTCCCCGGTTTTGAACACCGACCCGGAAGAAGCGCTTCTTCTTTTGAAACAGATGCATTATACTGCAGATGATGAGCCGCTGCTTCTATCGTTAAACTACTTCAGGGCAGATAAGTTCAGCTTTCACGTTTTGCGCCGGAGAGTGTAAGGGTTTTCAATAGTATAATATAATCTTTTAAGGAGGTGAGGCTTCGGGGTAGATGTACCTTTCTTATTGATGAAGATTGAATGTTCAAAAAATTAAGGGGGAATTATTGTGCGTCGTACGTTATTTTTGCTGACACTGGTACTTACGTTTGGACTTTTTCTTGCAGCCTGCGGTTCCTCGGACAGCGGAGGAGGCTCTGAAAGTTCCGGCAGCGATTCGAAATCCGAAGAAGAGGGCTCCGGTGAAGGCGGTAATAGTGACTTCACCGTGGCGATGGTTACGGATACCGGAGGAGTGGACGACAAGTCTTTCAACCAGTCAGCCTGGGAGGGTCTGCAGGAATTCGGTAAAGAGAACAACCTTGAAGAAAATAAAGGCTATGACTATGCTCAATCGGAGAGTGATGCGGATTATACCACAAACCTGAACCGTCTCGTACGCGAAGATTACAATCTGATCTTCGGTATCGGCTTCCTTTTACAGCCCGACGTTGAAAAAGTAGCTTCGCAATTCCCTGAAACGAACTTCTCACTGGTTGATGCAGTAGCTGAGGGAGATAATATTGCAAGCATCACTTTTAAAGAACATCAGGGATCTTTCCTTGCAGGAGTGGCTGCAGCTAATAAAACCGAATCGGATCACCTTGGTTTTGTAGGTGGTGTCGACAGTGAACTTATCAACAAATTCGAATCCGGCTTCCGTGCCGGTGCGAAAACAGTAAATCCCGATATTAAAATCGATGTGCAATATGCAGAAAGCTTCAACTCCGCCGATCAGGGTAAACTGATTGCCTCCAACATGTATTCCCAGGGTGCTGATGTAATTTATCACGCAGCCGGAGGTACAGGCAACGGAGTGTTCTCTGAAGCGAAAGACCGCGTTCGCGGCGGCGACGAAAAAGTGTGGGTCATCGGGGTAGACCGTGACCAGCATGAAGAAGGCGCCATCGATGATACGAACGTTACTTTGACTTCTATGGTTAAGAGAGTCGATATCGCTGTTCAGGACGTTTCCAAACAGGCGATGGAAGGCGAATTCCCTGGAGGGGAAGTCGTGGAGTATGGACTCGAAGATGAAGGTGTAAGTCTTGCACGCACTAATGAAGAAGCTATGACAGAAGAAATTATATCTACAGTGGAAGAGTGGAAACAAAAAATCATTGACGGAGAGGTCGAAGTGCCAATGACCCGTGATGAAACAGAAGAGTATGTTTCTTCTCTGAAATAGATGGAAGTTTACGAGGTCGGTTTCCATGACCGGCCTCCTTCTATCTTCAGATCATTCAGGGAAACTCTTCTCTGGATGATCTGGAAATAGAAATAAGCATGAGTGGGGGAGGATTTCATGGACTACGTAATAGAAATGCTTAATATCAGGAAAGAGTTTCCGGGTATAGTAGCAAATG
This sequence comes from Salimicrobium jeotgali, assembly GCF_001685435.2. Lineage (NCBI taxonomy): Bacteria > Bacillati > Bacillota > Bacilli > Caryophanales > Bacillaceae > Salimicrobium > Salimicrobium jeotgali. The sequence goes on along the minus strand of NZ_CP011361.2, from coordinate 1,373,982 downwards.
ACGACATTACGCTCCAGGTACAAAAAGGGGAGATTCATGCACTTTTAGGAGAAAATGGAGCAGGGAAATCGACTCTGATGAACGTTCTGTTCGGACTTTATAAACCTGAAAAGGGAAGCATCAGGATTCAGGGGAAAGAAGTGAATGTGGAAGATCCGAACGTTGCGAACGCTCTCGGGATCGGCATGGTACACCAGCATTTTATGCTGGTTGATACGTTTACCGTCACTGAGAACATCGTACTCGGCAGTGAACCTAATAAAGCCGGTACCGTCGACATAAAAAGAGCCGAAAAAGAAGTGCAGGCTCTTTCTGAAAAGTACGGGTTGAATGTGGATGCGACTGCTAAGATCAGGGATATCTCCGTCGGTATGCAGCAGAGAGCCGAAATATTGAAAACGCTCTACAGGGGTGCGGAAATACTTATTCTGGATGAGCCTACCGCAGTACTTACCCCGCAGGAAATTAAAGAATTGACTCAAATTATGAAAGACCTTGTGAATGAAGGAAAGTCGATTATTCTGATCACCCACAAACTGAAAGAAATTATGCAGGTTTGTGATAAATGTACCATAATCCGTAAAGGGAAAGGCATAGGCACGGTGGATGTAAAGGATACGAATGCGACGGAACTGGCCTCCCTGATGGTAGGAAGAGAAGTTACGTTTAAAACGGAGAAAACGAAAGCGACTCCGGGAGAGAATGCTTTAAGTGTCAAAAATCTCAAAGTTAAAGACTCCCGTGGAGTGGAAATGGTAAAGGATCTGAACCTTCACGTCAGGCAGGGCGAAATAGTCGGTGTTGCGGGTGTGGATGGGAACGGGCAGACTGAACTCGTGGAAGCACTTACGGGACTGAAGAAAAGCAGTTCAGGAGAAATAACGCTTAACAACCGTTCCATCTATAACCTGGAACCGAGAAAAGTGACGGAAGCAGGGGTTGCACATATTCCTCAGGACCGGCACAAACACGGACTTCTTCTGGACTTTCCGATAGGGGAAAATATGGTGATGCAGAGCTATTATCTGGCGCCCAACTCGAAAAGAGGAATTCTGAATTTCAAGAATATCTATAAAAAAGCGAAATCCCTGATCGAGGAATATGATGTCCGTACACCGGATGAGTACACGAAAGCCCGTTCCCTTTCAGGAGGAAACCAGCAGAAAGCGATTATTGCACGGGAAGTTGACCGCTCCCCGGATCTTCTGATCGCTTCGCAGCCGACACGGGGTCTTGATGTAGGAGCGATCGAGTTTATACACAATAAATTGATCGAAGAGAGAGACAAAGGTCGTGCGGTTCTGCTCGTATCGTTTGAACTTGATGAAATTTTGAACGTCAGTGATCGTATAGCTGTAATGTTCGATGGTAAAATTATCGAGGAAGTTAATCCGGAAGAAACGGATGAGCAGGAACTCGGCCTGTTGATGGCCGGCAGAAAGTCAGAAAAGCAGGGGGAAGCGTAATGTTCAGTAATCGGACGTTTAATATAGTCGTACCTATCGTATCTGTTTTACTCGGCCTGCTGGCAGGAGCTGTTATTATGGTGGCTTTCGGCTACAATCCGGTAGCCGGTTATGCCGCCATGTGGAACGGGGCGTTCGGAGATGCCTACTTCCTCGGTGAGACGGTTAGACAGGTAACACCATACATACTTTCGGGACTGGCAGTTGCTTTTGCAATGAGAGCCGGCCTTCTGAATATCGGAGTGGAAGGACAGGTGATTGTGGGCTGGCTGGCAGCTGTCTGGATAGGTTCTTCTTTTGGTATGCCTCCGGTCGTCCACGTACTGGTTGCTCTGCTCGCAGCCACTGTAGCCGGTGGAATCTGGGGTTTTGTGCCGGGACTGCTGAAAGCGAAACTCGGAGTCCACGAAGTCATCGTAACCATTATGATGAACTATATAGCTCTTTATCTTTCCAACTCTGTGATCCGGAGTGTACTGACGGACGGAGAGGACCGGACGAGCAACGTAGCCGAAACGGCATCTTTAGCTGCTCCCTGGCTGAGAGAACTGACTTTCTATTCCCGGATCCACTACGGTTTTATCGTTGCTCTGGTAATGGCATTCACCATGTGGTTTTTGCTTAACAAAACGACTCGGGGCTTTGAGCTCCGCGCAGTCGGAAGTAATCCCTTTGCATCGGAATATGCCGGAATGAAAGTCGGCAGAAATATTATCGTTGCCATGGTGATTTCAGGAGGTTTTGCGGGTCTTGCGGGTGCCATGGAAGGACTCGGTACATTCCAGTACGCATCTGTCAGTTCCGGATTTACGAACATCGGGTTCGACGGAATCGCGGTTGCTCTGCTCGGGGCGAATACGGCCATCGGGGTGATATTGGCGGCTATCTTATTCGGTACGCTGAAAATAGGGGCCCTGAATATGCCGACCGAGGCCGGAGTTCCTACCGAACTTGTAGATATCGTAATCGCATTGATTATTCTGTTCGTGGCATCCGGGTACATTATCCGCTGGGTGTTCCTGAAATTCAGTAAGGAGGGTAAATAAATGGACTTTCTAGACGCTTTGGCTATAATGGTTTCTTCTGCACTTGTATTTGCTGCTCCTCTGATTTTTACGGCTATAGGCGGGGTGTTCAGTGAACGTTCCGGAATTATCAACATTGGACTTGAAGGTCTGATGGTAATGGGTGCTTTCGTCGGAATCGTGTTTAACCTCACATTTTCGGATATGTTCGGATCAATGACCCCGTGGATTTCGATGCTTGCTGCTATGGTACTCTCGGCAATATTTGCACTCGTTCATGCCGTAGCTTCGATAACTTTCCGGGCAGACCAGGTGGTAAGCGGGGTGGCGATCAACTTTCTGGCGCTCGGTGTCGGACTGTTCCTGACCCGCGAGTTTTATGACCGCGGTCAGACGGATATCATCAGTAACCCGTTCTATACGTGGGACGTGCCGTTCCTGTCGGATATTCCGGTTCTCGGAAGGATGTTTTTTGAGAATTATCCCTCCACGTATCTCGCTATCGCTGTTGCTCTGTTAGGCTGGTTCGTTTTATTCAAGACCTCTTTCGGGCTCAGACTCCGGGCTGTAGGGGAGCACCCTATGGCAGCTGATACAAACGGTATTAAAGTGTACCGTATGCGCTATATTGCAGTCATGATCTCAGGAGCCATGGGTGGTCTTGGGGGCGCTGCATACGCTCTGACAGTAGCTCAGGCTTTTTCCCAGGCTACTATCGTCGGTCAGGGTTTCATGTCCCTTGCTGCCGTTATATTCGGGAAATGGCATCCGCTTGGCGCACTCGGAGCAGCAATTTTCTTCGGATTCGCGCAGGCCATCAGCATTAACGGGGCGAGCTGGCCGTTATTCGCCAATATCCCTCAGGTGTTTCTGCTGATCCTCCCTTATGCGCTCACCATTTTAGCGCTGGCAGGGTTCATCGGCCGGGCCGAAGCTCCGAAATCTCTGGGCACACCTTATATTAAAGGAAGTCGTTAAACATATAGCCCGGTATTATCCGGGCTATATGTTTTTACTTTTGGATAATCATCATTTAGCATAGGATAGGGAGAAATAACTTACCGTTGTTGTATAGGAGGAAGAAAATGAAGACAGCCAAACAATACACAGAAGAACAGCAGGGATACCGCCTGCACGTACTTCCCACTAATAAATATAAGACAGTTTCCATCGTAGTGAAGTGGAAAGCTCCTCTTGAGAAAGAAACGATTACCAGGCGGGCTCTGTTACCGAGCATTATGGAGAAAGCTACGGAAAATTTTCCTTCCGCCCGTAAACTTCAGGGGGCTCTGGAGGATTTATACGGCACCGCTTTAAGTGCAGACGCCTCGAAAAAAGGGGAAAATCACGTAATTACGTTCCGCATGGAAGTTGTGAATGACCGTTACTTGAAAGACGAAGACTCCATCCTTAAGAAAGCATTACACATCCTGAATGACGTTCTTTTCCATCCGAAATCGGAAGGGGAAGGGTTTTCGGCTTCCGTATTCAAGCGGGAGAAAGAGACGCTTGCTCAAAGAATCCGTTCCATAAAAGACGATAAGATGAGTTACGCCAACACCCGTCTCCTCGATCACATGTGTGAGGATGAAGCCTACGGGGTACATGGGCAGGGCCATCTGGAAGATCTGGAACCTTTGACGAATGAAGAACTTTATTCCTACTATAAAAATATGCTGCAGAAAGACGAGCTGGACGTGTACATTACAGGAGATGTCTCACAGGAAGAAATGATCCCTTTATTTAATGAGTATTTCCTACGTCACGCTGCTGGACCGGCGCCTGCAACTACTGTAAGCGATATGCAGGTAGAGGAGCCACGCGAAATCATAGAAAGAGAAGAAATGAGTCAGGGGAAACTCCATATCGGCTTCCGTACCCACACCTTCTTTGGAGAAGAAGATTATTATGCACTTCAGGTGTTCAACGGAATATTTGGCGGATTTCCAAGTTCGAAATTATTTATGAACGTTCGCGAAAAACATAGCCTGGCATATTACGCGGCTTCCAGATTTGAAAGTCATAAAGGCCTTATGTTCGTATTCAGCGGCATCGATCCGGCTGACTACGATCAGGCGAAAACGATCATTCTTGATCAGAAAAAGGCTATAGAAGATGGCGACTTTACTAATGAGGATGTTGAAGAAGCCAAACAGCAGATCATTCACCAGCTTAAAGAAACGATGGAGCATCCGTATGGACTTATCGAGATTCTTTACCATCAGCAGTTGAGTGGCAGACAGATTGAAGCATCTGAACTTTTTGAACGTCTGGAAAAAGTAAGCCGTGAAGATGTTGTGCGGATTGCGAAGAAGATAGAGCTCGACACTGTATATTTCCTGACCAGCTTAGAGAAAGGGGACGCCTAAAATGAAAACACAGGAATTCCATCAGATCAATGAGACGATACACGAAGAAAAAATGGATAACGGACTACAGGTTTTTCTACTGTCGAAACCCGAAATGGTGAAAACATACGGGATATTCACTACGGACTACGGGTCGATCGATCAGACGTTCACTCCACTGGGCGAAGATAAAGAAGTAACCGTGCCGGAGGGGATCGCCCACTTTCTCGAGCATAAGCTGTTTGAAAAAGAGGACAGGGACGTTTTTCAGGATTTTACGAAACTCGGGGCTTCGGCGAACGCGTTCACGTCGTTCACGAAAACCGCCTATTTATTCTCTGCCACCTCTCACGTCTATGAGAATGTCAGAACGTTAGTCGATTTTGTCCAGGATCCTTATTTTTCCGAACAGTCTGTCGAAAAAGAAAAAGGGATCATCAGTCAGGAAATCCGCATGTACGATGACCAGCCTGACTGGAGAGGATTTTTCGGGACGATAGGAAGTCTGTATCATAAGCATCCGGTGAAAATCGATATTGCAGGTACAGTGGATTCGATCCAGCACATTACAAAAGATGATCTGTACACTTGTTATGAAACGTTCTATCATCCTTCGAACATGGTGTTGTTTATCGCGGGCAATTTCGAACCTGAACAGATGATGGATTTCATCCGCGAAAATCAGCAGCGGAAAGAGTTTCCGGAAGCACCCGAAATCAACCGGAGATTCCCACGGGAGCCAGTCTCCGCGTTCAAATCGGAAGAGGCTATTGAAATGGCTGTTTCGACTCCGAAAGCCTACGTAGGTCTGAAAGAACAGGTGGACGGTCTGTCCGGGGAAGAGATATTGCATAACGAACTGCTGTCGGATATGCTGCTCGACCATTATTTTTCCACGAGCGGGAAATTTTATGATGAGCTGTACCAGAGCGGACTGGTAAATGACAGTTTTCATTTTGAAACGGAATGGGAAAGAGAATTCGGTTTCACCATTCTTGGAGGGGACTCCCGCAAGCCTGATGCTTTTCTCAAGAGATTGAAAAAGATGCTGCTTTCCATAAAGGAAGAAAAAATCAGCGCGGAAGATTTCGAGAAAATGAAGCGAAAAAAAATCGGGGAATTCATGAGAGCACTTAACTCTCTGGAATTCATCGCGAATCAGTACACTCATTACCACATGCTCGGTGTGAACCTGTTCAATGTATTACCTGAAATCGAGTCACTGAAAAAAGAGGATATGGAAGAGTTTATTGAAAACTGGATCCAGGAAAGTCAGATGACTACGTTCCAGGTGAAACCAAAGGAATGAACAAGTGTCTGGTTATCGGAGGAAGCGGGGACATAGGGAAGGCCATCTGTAAGGAACTTCTCGATGAAGGATGGTCTCTCGGCGTCCACTATAACTCCACCCCCCCTGATTTTGTTTTGCCTGACGAAAGCTTTTCTGTCCAGGGTGACCTGTCCTCATCGGAGGGGATCGACAGTTTTCTTTCCGGTCTTTCGTGGGACTGGGATGCGGTCGTGTTTGCCGCGGGCATTTCTTTGCAGGGACTGTTTCAGGACAGCGAAGAGGAAATGATGGATTATCTCCACCATGTACATGTGAAATCGATGTGGCAGATTACGAGACACATACTTCCTTCCATGATAACGGATAAGCAGGGGAATATCCTCGTTATTACGTCGATCTGGGGAGAGACGGGTGCGAGTACGGAAGTGCTTTACAGCTCGGTGAAAGGCGCCCAGCGGGCTTTTATCAACGCGTTAGCCAAAGAAGTCGGTCCGAGTGGTGTCCGGGTGAACGGTATCGCTCCCGGGATGATCGATACAAAAATGAACCATCTGCTCCGTGACGAGGACGTTCTGGAAATCGAGGAGGAGATTCCGCTCGGAAGGCAGGGGCGGGCGGAAGAAGTTGCATCGGCCGCCTCTTTTTTACTCGGAGAGAAGGCTTCCTATATAACGGGAGAAATCCTCAATGTCTCGGGCGGATGGAAATAATGGCGATTTGCATGATCTTTAATAGTGAAAAATGGCAGAAACCCCCGGTTGGTTCCTGCCATTTTTGTGGCATATATTCTTTCCTATTGGGGGAAAATCATATATGATAGTAAGTGAGTCCAAGCCGTCTCATTATCCGGCACAGTGAGGAGCTTCTAATTATGGAAAAACAGGAATGGTATCTCGAATATCAGATTCAATACAACCGGCCTGGTCTTCTGGGAGACATTGCTTCACTACTCGGCATGATGTCCATCAATATCATAACCATTAACGGAGTGGAAAATTCGCACCGGGGCATGCTTCTTTTGTGTAAAGATGAAGTGCAGATCAGCCGGCTGCGATCGATATTACATACGATGGATACGATAGAAGTAACAAAACTGAGAAAACCCAAATTAAGGGATCGGCTGGCGGTTCGTCACGGAAGATATATACATAGCGATATAGACGACCGTAAAACATTCCGGTTCGTCCGGAAAGATCTCGGGCTTCTTGTCGACTTTATGGCTGAACTGTTTATGAAAGAAGGTCACAAAATGGTTGGAATCCGCGGGATGCCGAGAGTGGGTAAAACAGAATCGATCGTAGCTGCGAGTGTCAGTGCGAATAAAAGATGGCTGTTTCTCTCCAGCACGCTGCTGAAACAGACTGTGCGCAACAAGTTGATTAAAGAAGAGTTCAATCCGGAGAATGTGTACATTATTGACGGGATGGTTTCCGCAAGGAGTGCTGATGAAGAACACTGGCAGCTGGTGCGCGAAATCATGAGGCTCCCGGCTATGAAAGTGATTGAGCATCCGGACATATTCGTGCAGGAGACGGAATATAAGATGGATGACTTCGATTATATTATCGAGTTGAGGAGTCATGAAGATCAGGAAATCACCTATGAAACGGCAGAAAAACAGAAGCAGCACGGATTCGGGGATTTCGGTGACGGTTTCAATATGTTTGATTTTTAAAGGTTGGTGAAAAGAATGGAACTTGGTTCAAGGTTGAAGGAAGCCCGGCAGGCAAAGGGCCTCTCCCAGGAAGAAATTGAATCTTCCACAAAGATTCAGCAGAAATATTTACAGGCCATGGAAGATAATAATTTCGAATTTCTTCCGGGGAAATTTTATACGCGGGCTTTCATTCGGGAGTACGCCTCTGCTGTCGGTCTCGACCCGGAAGAGGTAATGAATGAGCATGAGAATGAATTGCCCGCCGTGGATGAGAGAAGTGCCGCTGTTTATCCGCGATCCAAAAAAACAGAGGTACGTGCAGCTGCGGGGAGCGGGAGTTCCCGCAGCACCTCCAGAATTCTTCCGGCAGTTATAACCGGGGTGCTGGTAGTTCTGATAGCTTTTATCGTTTATTTCTTTACTCAGCAGATCACAACTACTGATGAAACGAACCCTGCCGATGAGGGTCCGCAGGATGAAGTTGTCATTTCCGAAGATAAAAACGGGAAGCAGGACGATAAAAAGGCCTCGGATGACGAAGCATCGGAAGCTTCCGGTGACTTGGAAAATGGCTCCTCCGGAGAAGATACCGGCGAGCCGACGACTGAAGTTGAGCTGGAGCAGGAAGGAAGCGGGGACTTTCCGGAGCACACGTACAACGTGAAGGGCGCTTCGGATAAAAAGGTGAAAGTGGAACTCTCGGGAACTGCTTATCTGGAAGCCGCTGCTTCCGAGGACGGGGAGGGTCTTATCGATCCTATTCCTTACAGTGAAGAGGAAAGTCCGCTCGAGATTGACGTATCGGGGAAAGATCAGCTATATCTGAAAACCGGAAACGCTGCCGTAACCAAAGTTACAGTGGACGGGGAACAGCTTGAATTCCCTGCTGAGGTATCCACACAGAAGCTGCTTATCAACTTCAACTGAATGAGAAGCTGTCCCCTTACAGGGCAGCTTCTTGTTAGTAGGTGACACGAACGGTATTTATAAAATTTTACTGTCCGGTGGCGTGTACTCGTACTGGGCAGAAAAGGAGTATTTGTATGAATTTGCCCAATAAAATTACGTTAGCCCGTATTTTAATGATTCCGATTTTCATTATTCTGGTTTCCGTCCCGTTCGGCTGGGGCTCGTTTGATATGGGGGAAAGAGAACTGCCTGTATCCCATCTTCTGGGGGCGATCTTATTTATAATCGCTTCCACTACGGACTGGGTGGACGGTTACATAGCCCGTAAATATAATCTCGTAACCAATCTCGGGAAGTTTCTTGACCCTCTCGCCGACAAACTGCTGGTGAGTGCGGCTCTCATAGTTCTCGTGGAAGCAGGAATTGCACCTGCCTGGATCGTTATTATAATCATCAGCCGGGAATTCGCAGTAACGGGTCTTCGTCTGGTCGCTGCCGGGGAAGGTTCGGTCCTTGCTGCAAGTCAGATGGGTAAGCTGAAAACGTGGATTCAGATTGTAGCAGTCTCTTTGATGCTTCTGCACAATTTCCCCTTTGCATTCGTCGGCCTTCCTCTCGGTATCATCGCCCTGTACCTGGCCATGATTATTACGGCTTATTCAGGATATGATTACTTTAAGAAAAACTGGCATGTAATGAGGGATTCCAAATGACACAGTGGAAATCGGAGATAATAGGTGTAGGAACAGAACTGCTTCTCGGTCAGATTGCAAATACTAATGCGCAGTGGATCTCCGAGCAGCTGGCCTTTCACGGAATATCAGTGTATTATCACACGGCCGCCGGAGATAACCAGGACCGGCTGGCTGCTCTTTTCCGTACGGCCCAGGAACGCTCGAATCTCATCATAGTGACCGGAGGGCTCGGTCCTACCGAAGATGATCTGACGAAAGAAGCGGTGAACACTCTTTTTCGCCGGCCATTCCGGACGGATGAGACGGCAAAAGAAAAAATAGAGAACTTTTATAAGAAAAACCGTCAATCGATGACGTCGAATAATTATAAACAGGCTCAGGTATTTGAACAGGCGCATATACTTACTAATGAAGAGGGGATGGCTCCCGGGCAGATTGTGGAACACGAAGGCAGAGTGTGGGTCTTTCTCCCCGGCGTTCCGGTAGAGATGAAGCAGCTGATGAGAGATGGTGTATTCCCATATCTCAGGGAGAGATACGTGCTGAGTACAGAAATCAAATCCGAAATGCTCAGGTTCATCGGGATAGGGGAATCGGCTCTTGAAGACCTTCTTTCGGAACGTATCAGTAATCAGACCAACCCTACTATCGCCCCGCTGGCTTCCCTCGGGGAAGTGGGTGTCCGTCTGACGGCCTCCGGAGCTTCATTAGAAGAAGCGGATGACCTCCTTGCAAAAGAAAGGGAGCGTATTCTCGAAATAGTCGGGGACTACTACTACGGCAGTGATGACATCACTATCGAACAGAAAGTGTTTGAACTCCTGAAGGAACGTGGATGGACAATATCGGCTGCTGAGAGTTTAACAGGGGGGCAGTTCATCAATCAGATGATCAGTCTCCCTGGGGCCTCTGGAGTCTGTACAGGAGGAATGGTCTCCTACACCAAAGAAGCGAAAGAAAAAGCCCTCGGCGTTTCTCCTTACGTGACGAACCGTTACGGAACGATCAGTGCCGAATGCGCAGAAGCTATGGCCGAAAGGGCGCAGCATATTTTCAACTCCAACGTGGGCATAAGTTTTACGGGAGTGGCCGGCCCCTCCAAGAGTGAAAACCAGGATCCCGGAAGCGTTTATATAGGCGTGAAAATAGGGGAAGACAGAGCGTGGCACCGTTTTATACATCTCCAGGGATCAAGGGAGCAGGTACAGAACAAAGCAGTAAAAAAAGCATATCAACTTTTATTCCACACATTGAATAATGGGGTTTAAGAACGAAAAACATATAGAAACAGGATTTTCTCCTTCAGATTTCCTCGTTTTCTATATGTTTTTGTCTTAAAAAAACGGGAACATTTATTCGCGTTTTAGTTGGCAAACAGACTGAAAAGAGTTATGATGGGTATAGAAAAGAGGAAAGGGGAATTTGATGAGTGAACGCAAACAAGCCTTAGATTCGGCGTTAAGACAGATAGAGAAGCAGTTCGGTAAAGGATCGATTATGAAAATGGGGGATCAGGCCGGTCGCCGTATAAGTACCGTTCCGAGTGGATCACTCGCTCTGGATGTCGCTCTCGGAGTGGGCGGATACCCGCGCGGAAGAATCGTGGAAATTTACGGACCGGAATCTTCCGGTAAAACCACCGTGGCTCTGCACGCTATCGCAGAGGCTCAGGCTGCAGGAGGGCAGGCGGCTTTCATCGATGCCGAGCATGCTCTCGATCCTACGTACGCCAAAGCTCTTGGAGTAGACGTTGAAGAGCTGCTCCTCTCCCAGCCTGATACCGGGGAACAGGCACTTGAAATTGCGGAGGCACTGGTACGCAGCGGTGCAGTAGATATGATTGTAGTCGACTCGGTAGCAGCACTGGTACCGAAAGCGGAAATCGAAGGTGAAATGGGAGATGCACACGTGGGACTCCAGGCGCGACTCATGTCCCAGGCCCTTCGTAAACTTTCGGGAGCTATCAGTAAATCGAACACGACAGCTGTTTTCATTAACCAGATCCGTGAAAAAGTGGGTGTAATGTTCGGAAGTCCGGAAACGACACCGGGCGGTCGTGCCCTTAAGTTCTATTCCTCCGTACGTCTGGAAGTACGCCGGGCGGAAACGCTGAAACAGGGGAACGATATGATAGGTAATAAAACGAGAATTAAAGTGGTCAAAAACAAAGTGGCTCCTCCTTTCCGTAAAGCGGAAGTGGATATCATGTACGGGGAAGGTATTTCCCGTGAAGGAGAGCTCGTGGATATAGCTACGGAACTCGATCTCATCAATAAGAGCGGTTCCTGGTACTCTTATAACGGTGATCGTCTGGGACAGGGCCGCGAAAATGCGAAGCAGTATCTGAAAGAGAACGCGGAAGTTTACAGTGAGCTGAAACGTCTGATCCGTGAGCACTATGGCATGGACGAAGAGAACAGTGCGCCTGAAAAAGAGGAGAAATCCTCCGAGGAAGATCAGGAATCACTGGACGTTTAATACAAAGCAGGACTCCACAGAGTCCTGCTTTTATTGTACTATCTTGACATCCTTTATAGGCAGGCATAAAATAGACGTGTATCATTCCATTTATGTTACTTATGATTTCGATACGAAACAGACAAAAAAGTAATGATGGTTAAAACTAATAATGGGCTCTAGAAGCACGAGGAGGTGAAACTATGGGTATTGTATCCACGATCATCTTCATCTTGCTTGCCCTGATCATCGGATTGGCTGCAGGTTATTTCGTCCGGAAGTCGATTGCCGAAGCGAAGATTTCGAGCGCAGAGGATCTTGCGAAGCAAATTGTTGAAGAAGGTCGAAGGAATGCAGAATCAGCTAAAAAAGAGGCTCTTCTGGAAGCGAAAGAAGAGAATCAGGCGTTTCGTCAGGAAGCGGAAAATGAGATAAGGGAACGGCGTACGGAACTGCAAAAGTTTGAAAATCGTTTGAACCAGAAAGAAGAGAACCTGGACCGTAAGAGTGTCACTCTCGATCAGCGTGAACTTTCTGTAGAGAAGAAAGAGGATATGCTGGGTGAGAGACAGACACAGCTGGAACAGGAAGAAAAGGATATGCATCAGCTCGTGGAGAAACAGCAGTCGGAGCTTGAACGTATATCGGGTCTGACTGCGGACCAGGCAAAACAGGTAATCCTGGATCGTGTGGAAAATGATCTTTCCCACGAAACTTCGCTCATGGTTAAGGAAGCTGAGAATAAGGCGAAAGAAGAGGCCGATAAGAAGGCGAAAAACATTCTTTCCCTGGCTATGCAGCGCTGTGCTGCCGATCATGTAGCTGAAACTACGGTATCTGTCGTAAATCTTCCTAACGATGAAATGAAAGGCAGAATCATCGGGAGAGAAGGAAGGAATATCCGGACACTGGAGACCCTTACAGGAATCGATCTGATTATAGACGATACACCGGAAGCGGTTATTCTTTCAGGGTTCGATCCGGTACGCCGTGAAATTGCACGTATTTCTCTTGAAAAACTCGTACAGGATGGTCGTATCCATCCGGCCCGTATCGAGGAAATGGTCGAGAAATCGAGAAGAGAAATAGACGACTACATTCGGGAAATCGGTGAAGAGACAACCTTTGAAGTAGGTGTCCACGGTTTTCATCCGGACCTGGTTAAAGTTCTCGGACGTCTGAAGTATCGTACCAGTTACGGTCAGAATGTTTTGAAACACTCGACGGAAGTGGCGCATTTATCCGGCCTTATGGCTGCCGAGCTCGGTGAAGACGTGACGCTTGCGAAACGTGCCGGTCTTCTTCATGACATCGGTAAAGCGATCGACCATGAAGTGGAAGGAAGTCACGTGGAAATCGGTAAGGAACTCGCAGTGAAATATAAGGAAAACGACACAGTGATCAATGCTATCGCTTCACACCATGGAGATGAAGAACCTACTTCGATCATCTCGGTACTGGTAGCGGCTGCAGATGCATTGTCTGCCGCAAGACCCGGAGCAAGAAGCGAGACTCTGGAAAACTACGTTAAACGATTGGAAAGACTGGAAGAAATTTCGGAATCATATGATGGTGTAGAAAAATCTTTTGCAATTCAGGCCGGTCGTGAAATCAGAATCATGGTAAGCCCTGATGAAATTGATGATTTAGAGGCAACGAAACTGGCCAGAAATATTCGTGGCCGTATAGAAGATGAATTGAATTACCCTGGGCATATCAAAGTCACCGTAATCCGGGAGACACGCTCAGTAGAGTATGCAAAATAAACCTGGGAAAAGCGGCTCTTTGCCGCTTTTCTTTATGTTTAACTTAAATCGGAAGACAGGAGTGAGATGATGAGAATAATGTTTATAGGAGACGTTGTAGGTTCTCCGGGGCGGGAAATGATAGATACATATTTGCCGAAACTTAAGCAGAAATATCAGCCTACAATGACCGTAATAAACGGAGAGAATGCAGCATCCGGTAAAGGTATCAACGAAAAGATCTACAGACGCTTCCTTGAGAAGGGAGCTCAGGCAGTCACGCTGGGAAACCATGCCTGGGATAAAAAGGAGATTTTTGAATTTATAGATGACGCCGATTATCTGGTGAGGCCTGCCAACATGCCCGAAGGTACTCCCGGGAAAGGACTCGCATTCATCAAAACGCCTCATGCGGAAGTTGCGGTAATCAACCTCCAGGCCCGTACGTTCATGGCTCCCCTGGATGATCCTTTTCGGAAAATAGATGAACTGATTAACGAAGCGAAAAAGAGAACGAATATCATATTCCTCGATTTTCATGCGGAAGCCACCAGTGAAAAACAGGCTATGGGCTGGTATGTAGACGGAAGAGTAAGCGTTAACGTAGGAACCCATACCCACGTGCAGACGGCAGATGAACGCATTCTTCCTCAGGGGACCGCTTACATTTCGGATGTCGGAATGACGGGACCTTACGATGGCATTCTCGGAATGGAAAGAGAGGCTGTAATGAAACGGTTTCTGACACAGCTTCCAGTGAGATTCGAAGTGCCCAAGGATGGACGGACACAGCTCAGCGGGGTCGTCGTGGACGTGGACGATAAAACAGGGAAAGCTAAAAAAATCAGACGTATTATGATAAATGATGATCATCCGTTCTTCAGTTGAAACTTGAATAATTAAAATTATTCCCTCACGATGGAAGAAAACAGCTTTTGTGCCGTACCTGAAGAGGATGGTGTGATGTCCGTCCATGTCCCGGACGGGCTGTTTTCGAGGCGAAGATCCAGTTCCTTTTGTATTTCTGTCGCTTTTTGCACCATCTAATTATAGTCGCTTATCATATCTTGAAAAACCTGTTATAATTATGTAGTTGATTTGCACGGTGGAAAGGGGATAATTATGAACGAACAACAAAGAAAAGAGATGGATCAGGTTCGACAGAAAGATCCGAAAAACAATCTTGAGCGGATTAAAGATAAAAGCACGGATGAATTCATGAAATATTTCGAAACGACATACCAGCCCCCGAACATGAGGGACGCCCAGCGCCGACGCAAAAAAGATGTTGATGTTCATTATGATTTCACGATTCCTGAGGAAATGGAGGGAGTCGGGGAAGACCGGAAGTATTTAATTCGTACTTACGGATGCCAGATGAACGAACACGACACCGAAGTCATGGCGGGAATTTTTGAGACGATGGGATATGAACCGACGAAACAGGCGGAGGAAGCGGACATCATTCTTCTGAATACGTGTGCGATCCGTGAAAATGCAGAGAACAAAGTTTTCGGCGAAATCGGTCACTTGAAATCGCTGAAGCGTGAGAATCCCGATCTTATCCTCGGTGTGTGCGGCTGTATGGCACAGGAAGAAGGGGTTGTTAACCGTATTTTACAGAAACACCCATTCATCGATATGATTTTCGGTACCCATAACATTCACAAAATACCTGAGTTGTTGAAGGAAGCGATGTTCAGCAAGGAAATGGTCATAGATGTATGGTCCAAAGAAGGGGATATTATCGAAAACCTCCCCCGTTCCAGAAAAGGTAAAATTAAAGCCTGGGTTAACGTAATGTATGGATGCGACAAATTCTGTACATATTGCATCGTCCCTTATACACGCGGCAAAGAAAGAAGCCGCCTCCCCGAAGATATCATCCAGGAGGTGCGGCATCTCGCAGCCCAGGGGTATAAGGAAGTGACGCTGCTCGGACAGAACGTCAACGCCTACGGGAAAGATCTCGATCTGGATTATGGGCTCGGAGATCTGATGGATGACCTTCACAAAATCGATATACCGAGAGTCAGATTCACGACCTCCCACCCGAGGGACTTCGACGACCGTCTCATTGAGGTATTGGCCAAGGGAGGCAACATGCTGGATCATATCCACCTGCCTGTCCAGTCCGGAAGCAGTGACGTTCTGAAGATAATGGGAAGAAAATATTCCCGCGAAGACTACATGGAACTCGTACGGAAGATCCGGGCGGCCATGCCAGATGCCACACTGACGACGGACATTATCGTAGGCTTTCCGAACGAAACGGAAGAACAGTTCCAGGAAACTCTTTCCCTTGTGGAAGAAGTAGGCTTTGAAGCGGCTTACACGTTCATCTTTTCACCGAGAGAGAACACGCCTGCAGCTAAAATGCGCGATAAAGTTTCTATGGAAGAGAAAAAAGAGCGTCTTCAGCGTCTGAATGCTCTTATCAATAAACAGGCCAGAGAAACGATGGAAACGTACGAAAATGAAATAGTTCACGTCCTCGTGGAAGGGGAAAGTAAAAATAACCCGGACGTTCTCGCAGGCTACACGAAAAGGAATAAGCTCGTTAACTTTGTAGGTCCTGAGTCCGCTATTGGAAACATTGTACCCGTAAGGATCACGAAAGCAAAAACTTGGTCTCTGGATGGCGAAATGGCAGAGACAACAGTAGGAGTGAAAGAATAATGGCAGAATACACTAGAGAACAGGTGCTCGGGGAAGCGAAAGATTTGGCGAAGATGATTTCCGAACTGGAGGAGATCGACCGCTTCAAGCAGCTGGAAGCGAAACTTAACGAAAACGATAAAGTACAGCTGTATATCAAGAAAATCAAAGCTCTTCAGAAGCAGGCGGTGAATTTCCAGGCTTACGGAAAAACGGAAGCTCTTGAGAAAGTGGAAAAAGAAATCGACAGGCTTCAGGATGAATTGGATGAAATTCCGGTCGTCGCGGAATTCAAACATTCCCAGGTAGTAGTGAATGACCTTCTGCAAATGATTTCACGTACCATCTCAAGAGAAGTTACGAACGAAGTGATCAAGTCCACCGGAGGGAATATCCTTAGCGGAGAGACCGGCTCCAAGCAGGCAAGCGGCGGATGTTAAAGAGAAAGAAGTCCTTTAATCGGGACTTCTTTTTTTGTGGTTGTTTCATATAATTACTTAGTAGCAACTCCAAAGTATAAAAATAAAAACTGTAAATATCTGATGGATACGAAACAATGACCTTTTTAAAGGAAATGACAACTATGCTATAATTAGATCGAATATAAGTACGTGCTGGAGGAAGATATATGTCTACATACACCCCGATGATGCAACAATATTTAAAAATAAAAGCTGATTACAAAGACTCTTTTCTGTTCTTCAGACTGGGAGATTTCTATGAAATGTTTTTTGATGATGCTTTGAAGGCAGCTCAGGAACTCGAAATCACCCTTACCGCAAGAGACGGAGGCGGTGATAAAATACCAATGTGCGGCGTCCCATATCATTCTTCGGAGAACTACATTAAACAGCTCGTGGAAAAAGGATACAAGATTGCCGTATGCGAACAGGTGGAAGATCCGAAACAGGCGAAAGGCGTAGTCAAACGGGAGGTAGTTCAACTCATTACACCAGGCACAGTCATGGAAGGCTCGATGCTTGAAGAGAAAGAAAACAACTTTTTAGCAGCGGTTTCCCTGCTCGAAGATCATTCCTTCGGGTTAAGTTATGCAGATCTTACTACGGGAGAGACCAGCGCTTCTTATATCGGAAGAGATTCCCATTCTCTGATCGGCGAACTGTATCATCAGCCGGTAAAAGAAATTGTAATGAGCCGGGAAATTCCCGAAAATGTACAGAAAGAAGCGCGGGAAAAACTGGACTGTACCGTCTCTTTCGAAGAGGAGACACATATCCCGGAGGATTCTCATCATCTTGTCAGAAATCTGAGTGAAGAACTCACCCCCGTGTTCGGAAGATTATACAATTACATCAATCGTACTCAGAAAAGGGCGATGAGTCACCTGCAGCCCGTCCAGTACATTGAAACAAAAGATTACATGAGGCTGGATATGTATTCCAAAAGAAATCTTGAACTGACAGAAACACTGATGAAGAAAGGAAAGAAAGGAAGTCTGCTTTCAGTCATCGATTCCACTGTGACAGCTATGGGAGCCAGGCTTTTGAAAAAATGGATTGACCGTCCTCTTCTTGACGAATCACTTATTCAGAAACGTCAGGAAATCGTTCAGGGTTTCATGGATAATTTCTTATACAGGGATGCCTTCCGGGAAGACCTGACTTCTGTTTATGACCTGGAGCGTCTGGCAGGAAGAGTCGCTTTTGGTAATATTAACGCGAAAGATATGCTTCAGCTTAAGCGTTCTTTACAAAAAGTCCCATCCATACTTTCATCGCTCTCAACCCTTGAAGTGTCAGTTATTCAAACGTTTGTTCAACGAATGGATCCTATGGAGGAACTTGCACAGCTTCTTGAAAACAGCGTTCATGAGGATGCGAAACTGACTATCCGTGAAGGGAACATTATTAAGAGCGGATATTCCGAAAGTCTGGATGAATATCGGGATGCCCAGATTAACGGGAAGAAATGGATTGCAGATTTAGAGAAAAGAGAAAAAGAGCTGACGGGGATCAGGTCTTTGAAAATCAAATATAATAAAGTATTCGGCTATTTTATAGAAGTGACCCGCGCTAATCTTACACACGTACCTGAACGGTACGAAAGGAAGCAAACGCTCGCGAACGCAGAAAGATTTATAACTCCGGAATTGAAAGAAAAGGAAACGACTATTTTACAGGCGGAAGAGAAAAGTATTGAGCTTGAGTATGAGCTGTTTCTGGAGATAAGGGAACTGGTAAAAGATTATGTTAACAAGATTCAGCAATTGGCAAAAGACATCAGTGAACTGGATGTGCTGCAGGGCTTCAGTTACGCAGCTGAAATGAACGGGTATGAGAGACCCTCTTTTTCTTCAAAACGGACCGTGCATCTTGTCAATAGCCGTCACCCGGTAGTTGAAAAAGTGATGGAGGACGAGTTCGTACCCAATGATATTTATATGGATGAGTCCACGAATATCTTTCTTATTACCGGCCCTAACATGTCCGGGAAAAGTACTTACATGAGACAAATGGCGCTCACATCCGTCATGGCGCAAATCGGTTCCTTCGTGCCCTGTGAAGAAGCAGTACTGCCTGTTTTCGATCAGATATTTACAAGAATTGGAGCAGCGGATGACCTTATTTCCGGTCAGAGTACATTCATGGTGGAAATGCTGGAGGCTAATAACGCCATCACTCATGCTACGAACAGGAGTATGATCCTGTTTGATGAAATCGGGCGCGGAACAAGTACGTACGATGGTATGGCGCTGGCGCAGTCGATTGTCGAATATATCCATGAAAATATTAAAGCGAAAACGCTTTTTTCAACTCATTACCATGAACTGACCACACTTGAATCCGAGCTCGGTTCCCTGAAGAACGTACACGTCCGTGCGGAAGAGGTGGACGGGAAAGTGGTTTTTCTCCATCAGGTGAAAGAAGGGGCAGCGGATAAAAGTTATGGAATCCACGTGGCGGAACTGGCTGAGCTCCCGTCGGAAGTGATAACAAGAGCGGAGCGGCTTCTGGAGGAATTTGAAAGTCATGATACAAAAGAGACCCAGCTGTCTTTATTTCACCCTGAACCTGAGACACCCCGGAAACAGGAGGATGAAGGGGATAGCGAAGTGAAAAAAGAACTTTCCAGCTTGGAACTGATGGAAATGACGCCTATGGAAGCGATGAACGCCTTGTACAGACTGCAAAAAATGGTGAAATGAAGGGGGGATATATATGGATAATATTCACGTTATGCCAGATGCGCTGGCAAATAAAATAGCTGCCGGAGAGGTGGTGGAAAGGCCTTCCTCCGTCGTTAAAGAACTGATGGAAAACAGTATAGATGCCGGAAGTTCCGTAGTTAATGTAGAACTGAGAGAAGCCGGACTTGAATATATCCGTATCGCTGATAACGGCAAAGGTATGGAAAAAGAGGATGCGGTAAGAGCTTTTCAGCGGCACGCCACGTCAAAAATCAGAGATGAACGTGATTTGTTTCATGTGAAAACATTGGGCTTTCGGGGAGAGGCTCTTGCAAGTATAGCGGCTGTCAGTAAGCTCAGCGTAAAAACTTCCACCGGTGACACCTCCGGAATCAGTCTTTATCTTGAGGGAGGAGAAGTCAAGAACCATGAAGCAAGCGATGCAAGACAGGGTACGGAAATAAAAGTGGAGGAATTATTTTTCAACACGCCTGCAAGGCTGAAGTATATGAAAACTATCCATACTGAACTCGGGCACGTCACTGACGTTGTGAATCGTATGGCACTCGCTAACCCGCACGTAAAAGTAAGTCTGGAGCATCAGGGGAAAACGTTATTCCAGACGAGCGGACGTGGAGATCAGCTGCAGGTCCTTTCTCAAATATATGGAAGCAACGTAGCAAGAAAGATGAAGAGAACGTCTGCCGGAGATAAAGATTTCAAGCTTGAGATGCTGATTGGAAGACCGGAAATCACCCGTGCTTCAAGGGCTTATATGTCTTTGATAGTGAACGGAAGGTTTATCCGTAACCCTAAACTCGTCCAGGCGATTCTCAAAGGCTATGATACGCTGCTTCCTTTAGGAAAATACCCCGTAGCCCTTATTAATATTGATATGGATCCCTCCCTTTTGGATGTGAACGTTCACCCCGCCAAACTCGAGGTCAGATTCAGCAAAGAACAGGAACTTTTCGAACTTATTCAGAATACGATTAAACAAGCCTTCCGGGAAGAAACGCTGATACCGGAAGGGACATCGACGATCAACAAAAAAGAAGATAAAAGGGAACAGACCTCCATGGTTTTTGAAAAACCGCGGGTTTCTGAGATTGCAGCCAACAGCAATCAAAGTTACGAAACAGAACGTATAGATGAAAGTACTCCCGGGCCGGAAAAAGAAAATCCGTTCCCTTTGGAACCTGAGCCGGCAGAAGAAACAGTGAAAGACTCCGGAGATATCCGGCAGGAAGAAGAGGAGAACACGCAAAGAGTTCCTCATATGTATCCGGTCGGTCAGCTCCACGGAACTTATATTATTGCACAGAATGAAAGAGGCATGTACATGATAGATCAGCATGCTGCGCAGGAAAGGATCAAATACGAACGTTTCAAAAAAAAGCTGGGGGAACCGGATCAGACAGTGCAGGAGCTGCTCGTCCCGTTGACCTTCACATTTCCTGCCAGAACCGCTTTGAAAATTGAGGAAAACAGTCACATACTCGAAAACATCGGGGTATTCTTCGAATCGTTCGGAACGAATACTTTTATTGTCCGTTCTCATCCTGAATGGTTTCCGAAAGGGTATGAAGGGGAGATTATCGAAGAGATTGTAGAGGAATTGGAACAGTCCAACAACATTAACATTGAAAACTTCCGGAATGATGCAGCGGCGCTCATGTCCTGCAAAGGATCTATAAAGGCCAACCACCACCTGACGCCAAGGGATATGGAAGTGTTACTAGATGATCTGGCAGCTGCCGAAGATCCTTTTACATGCCCTCACGGCCGTCCTATCATCGTCTTCTTTTCCGAGTATGATATTGAGAAAATGTTTAAAAGAGTCATGAATTAATTTCAGATACGTAAAAAGGATGACGTTACTGTTGCTTTAACGTCATCCTTTTTCTTATGTGAAAATATGCCGGAAAAACGGCTTCAGTTCTGCTGTTGCTGCAGTAAAAACTGAAAGTAGTTTTCCAGCTGATGAATGTTTTGTGCATCCAGCTCCGTCAATTTGTCATATTGGAGAAACAGCGGACAGGAAAGGTCTATTTCTTCCAGGTGACGAAGTATTCTCGAATATTGATCCACCGAATTATCGGAGAGCCCAAGCAGGTAGTCGGATGTTGTATGTAAAGCTTTGGCTAAGTTTCTGACGTCATTTACATCAGGAAAGGTATAGGCCCTCTCCCAGTTGGACACTACTTGGGAGGTGACTTCAATTTCTTCGGCCAGTTCCTGCTGTGTATAACGATTTTCTTTCCTTAACTTTTTGATTCTCTCGTTAAGCATCGATATCACGCTCCTAAATGCTATAGTACTACAGGATAACGGATTTGGAAAGAGAAACTAACGAAAACCTTTAAAAAAACTAACGGTAACATTTAGTTTCATGTAACTAAAAACGTTAGTTTTTAGTAACGGATTCAGATATAAACACGTAACGTTTTCAGTTACCTCTGTAGTTCGGTGCGGGAATGGTGTAAAATATATATTAGAAAGCGGGGATTTTTTAATGAATAGAAAAGTTGTCTCCATCGTGGGACCCACTGCGGTAGGGAAATCGAAACTGGGAGTGGAAGTCTGTAAAGCATTTGACGGGGAGGTGATCAGCGGGGATTCCATGCAGATTTATAAAGGAATGGATATAGGGACTGCGAAAATCACGAATTCGGAAGCGGAAGGCGTGCCTCATCACATGATCGATATCAAGTACCCTGATGACACGTTTTCGGCTGCCGAGTTTCAGGACCGGGGAAGAGAGTTGATCGAAGACATTTTCTCGAGAGGGAAAGTGCCGGTGATAGTAGGGGGTACAGGTATGTATATTCAGGGCCTCCTATATGATTATTCTTTTTCTGACACTCCGCGGGACCATGTAAAAAGCGAAAGGCTGGCCCGTGAACTCGAACAGGATGGAAAAGAGAAGATGCACGAACGGCTTACCCTGATCGATCCGGATGAAGCGGAGAGAGTTCACCCTAATAATACGAAACGCGTACTTAGAGCTTTAGAAATTTATGAAGTGACCGGAAAGACAAAATCCGAGCATGAGTCACTGCAGCAGCCTCCATTTTACGACTTCAGAATGATCGGTCTCGAGATGGAAAGGAAAGTGTTGTACAACAGGATTGACCAACGGGTCAATTACATGGTCAAAGGCGGACTTCCGGGAGAAATCAGCAATCTCCTGGAAAAATATCCGAAAGAGACCCAGGCGATGAAAGCTATCGGTTACAAAGAATTGATCCCTTATCTCGAGGGGGAGAAAGAGTTGGAGGAAGCGGTAGCTCTTCTGCAGAGAAATTCAAGGAGATACGCCAAACGACAGTACACGTATTTCAAAAATAAGCTTCCCGTAGAGTGGTATGAAGTGACCGAGGAGAATTTTGCAGAAAAAGTTTCTTTAATTTTGTCGGATTTAGAAGGATTTTTGATGTTGCCGGAGAAATAAACTGTTAAGCTAGAGAGATAGAATGGAGGAGGATCATTTTATGAGCCAGACAGTGAACATTCAGGATAATTACTTGAATCAGTTGCGTAAGGAAAAGATTCCGTTGACGCTGTTCCTGCTGAACGGTTTCCAGTTAAAGGGAACTATCAAAGCTTTCGATAACTTTACAGTGCTCGTTGAAACTGAAGGGAAGCAGCAGTTGATCTTCAAACATGCGATTTCCACTTTTTCTCCAAATAAAAATGTTACATTAGAAGACATGTAAACCGGGCGCTTTTGGCCCGGTTTTATTATTGAAAAAAAGTCTGTCGGCTTCTGCCGGCAGAACTTAATTCGCCACCTTTTTCCCTGATGATACAGTATGAGAGGATATCAGGGAGGAAGAATCTTTTCCGGAAGGATGAAATCGGTCCACAGCGGGAAGACTGAAGTAATAAAGACTTTTATTAAAGGGGGATGCTTATCTTTGGATAAAGAGAAGGCGCTGATTTTAGCAAGAAAAGACCCGAGAAAAAAAGAAACATTCGATTATTCACTGGAAGAACTGAAAGATTTAACTAAAACTGCCGGAGGCGAAGTTGTGAGTGTTCTTGTCCAGCAGCTGGAAAAACCTCATAAAGCTCATTACCTCGGTGACGGGAAGCTGGAAGAAGCGGCAGGCGTTATAGAGGAACATGAAATTGAACTGGTAATCATCAATGATGAACTGTCGCCGACGCAGCTCAGAAATATTACGAACCGTCTGGAAGTGAGGGTCATAGACAGAAGCCAGCTGATTCTGGATATTTTTGCGTATAGAGCCAAAACTAAAGAAGGTAAACTGCAGGTGGAACTTGCCCAGTTGCAATATCTCCTGCCGAGACTGTCGGGTCAGGGCGTTCAGTTGTCGAGACTCGGAGGCGGAATAGGTACGCGAGGCCCGGGGGAAACGAAGCTGGAAACAGACCGCCGTCACATCAGAAGAAGGATCCGTGATGTAAGGACGAGACTCGATCAGGTCGTGGAGCACAGGAAGCAATACAGAGAAAGAAGAAAAGAGAACAGTGCGTTTCAGGTGGCGATCGTCGGATATACGAACGCCGGCAAGACGACCTTTTTCAATAAAATAACTTCCGCTGATTCTCTGCAGGAGGATAAGCTGTTCGCTACACTCGATCCGTTGACGCGGCAGACCCAGCTCCCATCGGGGCTCGAAGTTCTCATGTCCGACACGGTAGGTTTCATACAGCACCTGCCTACAACATTGATTGCCGCCTTCCGTTCCACGCTCGAAGAAGTGACGGAAGCCGACTTCATTCTGCACATCGTGGATGCTTCGGCTTCCGATCATGACCAGCATGAAAAAACGGTCCTCTCTCTCCTTGAAGAACTTGGAGCCGAGAATTTGCCCCGGCTTACCGTTTATAATAAGCAGGATAAGGTAGAGGGACCATTCACACCGATGGAAAAGCCGTCGGTCCAGACTTCCTTTAAAGATGACAGAGGAGTCGGGGACGCACTATCGGCAATTGAAGAAGTACTATCGGAAAACTGGGATCCGTACCATACGTATGTAAAAGCGGAAGAAGGTAAATTCTTAAAAACACTGGAGCTTAACACGCTCGTTTACGTACGTGAATTCCTCGAAGAGCGCGGGGAGTACGTCGTGCGCGGATATATCGACCCTCTGCACCCTTTGAGGGATAAAGTAATACCGAAGGAGCATAAAGATGAATGATATTGTGAATATAGAAGAAGAAATCCGTCCTTATAAAGAAAAGATCGAGGACATCGTGCTGCATAATCAGGAAAAAGTGCTGGATGCTTTTCAAAATCAGAACGTAGCGGATCGCCATTTCCATTCGGAGACAGGCTACGGCTATGATGATGAAGGAAGAGATACGCTCGAAGGAGTTTATGCGGAAATATTCGGAGCTGAAGATGCGCTTGTCAGACCTCAGCTCGTATCGGGGACTCATGCGATTTCCACCGCTTTTTTCGGTGTTCTCCGTCCGGGGGATGAACTTCTGTATGTGACGGGTGAACCTTACGACACTCTTCGTGAAGTAATTGAACCTGCCGGGGATGGAGCAGACCACGGCTCCCTGCACGACTTCGGCATCAGCTATCGTGCCTTACCTTTAAAAGAAGGGGCGGTGGATGCAGAGCGTTTCAGGGAAGTCATCACTTCACGGACGAAGATGGTAGCCATCCAGAGGTCCAAGGGATATGCAGACAGACCTTCTTTTACCATTGAGGATATCGAAGGGATGGTAAAGGAAATAAAAGCAGTGAAACCTGATGCGATTGTGTTTGTGGACAACTGTTACGGGGAATTTGTAGAGAAAGCGGAACCGCTGGAAGCGGGAGCTGATCTGATCGCGGGCTCCCTCATCAAGAACCCGGGCGGCGGTATTGTGCGTACCGGCGGGTACATAGCCGGGCGGAAAGAACTGATTACTGCCTGTGCGCACCGGCTCACGGCTCCCGGACTCGGCAAGGAAATGGGTGCGACGCTTTCCGTTCTGCAGGAGATGTACCAGGGCATATTCATCGCCCCCCACGTAGTCGGGGAAGCTCTGAAAGGAGCGGTTTACACGGCTAAATATCTGGATAGTTACGGATTCCGGACAAAACCGTTTTATGATGAATACCGTACGGACCTGATTCAGACGGTGTACTTCGACAATGCGGAGCAGATGGTCGATTTCTGCCGGGAGATCCAGAAAGCTTCGCCGGTAAATGCCTTCGCCCTTCCGGAACCGGGCCCGCTTCCGGGGTACGATTCCGACGTCATCATGGCGGCCGGAACGTTTATTCAGGGTGCGAGCCTTGAACTGACAGCAGACGGCCCGCTCCGGCCTCCCTACATGGCTTTTGTCCAGGGAGGACTTACGGCGGAACACGTAAAAATAGCAGTGCGGCGTGCCGTGGATGCTGTTACGTCATAGGGAACTGAGAAAGGGAGCCGGAATACTCCGGCTTTTTTCATGTCAACTTTCCTGACATCGCTTGACAATTATCCACTTTGAATTATAATAATAGTAAGAATTCTTGGAGGGGGTGGCAGAAATGAGTGATGAAGTACGACGTTCCATGCCGCTGTTTTCTATGGGAATCGTCCAATCCCTTACTGCCCTCACTCCGAGGCAAATTCGTTATTACGAGCAGAATGGGCTGGTGACTCCGGCCCGTTCCAAAGGGAATCAGCGACTGTTTTCGTTTAATGATGTAGACCGGCTTCTTGAGATTAAATCACTTGTAGAAAAAGGGGTCAATCTTGCGGGTATCAGGCAGGTGTTCGATTTGAAACAGGAAACGCCCCGCCCTGATTACAAACCCGGAGAAGTACAGGAAGTCTACCATCAGCTCAGCGAAAAAGAGTTACGGAAAATGCTTCGTAAGGAAATTGAGAATGATGCAGGAAAAGGAAATTTTGGACTCAGACAGGGAGAATTATCAAGATTCTTTCACTAAATTACGGGAGGCACATGTATGGGCTTAACAAGAGAAGAAATTTACAAGAAGATCGAGGAAGAGAACGTCAAATTCATCCGTCTGCAGTTTACGGATATGCTCGGTATTATCAAAAACGTGGAGATCCCGTTCAGCCAGCTCGACAAAGCTCTGGACGGAGTGATGATGTTCGACGGTTCTTCCATTGAAGGATTCGTACGAATCGAGGAGTCCGATATGTATCTGGTACCGGATTTCGATTCGTTCCTCGTACTTCCATGGACATCCGAGAAAGGGAAAGTGGCACGATTCATCTGTGACATTTACAACACGGACGGTACTCCATTCGAGGGATGCCCGCGCTACAACCTGAAGCGCAACCTGAAAAGAATGGAAGAGCTCGGTTTCTCCGCTTTCAATCTCGGTACCGAACCGGAATTTTTCCTGTTCAAGATGGATGAAAACATGAACCCTACGCTTGAACTGAACGACAAAGGCGGTTACTTCGACCTTGCTCCGACCGACCTCGGGGAGAACTGTCGACGGGATATCGTACTGGAGCTTGAGGAGATGGGTTTCGAAATCGAGGCTTCCCACCACGAAGTCGCTCCCGGGCAGCATGAAATCGACTTCAAATATTCGGAAGCAGTGAAGCACTGTGACGATATCCAGACGTTTAAACTCGTTGTAAAAACCATTGCCCGTAAACACGGTCTGCATGCAACGTTTATGCCTAAACCTCTCTTCGGAGTGAACGGTTCCGGTATGCACGCAAACATGTCCCTGTTCACGGAAGAAGGTAATGCTTTCTTCGATGAGAACGGCAAAGAACAGCTCTCGGACGTAGCTTATCAGTTTACTGCCGGTATTCTGAAGCATGCGATGGCTTTCACAGCAATAACGAATCCTATAGTGAATTCCTATAAGCGTCTCGTTCCGGGATATGAAGCTCCTTCATATGTAGCCTGGTCGTCCCAGAACAGAAGTCCGCTCATCCGCGTTCCGACGTCCCGCGGAGTAAGTACCCGTATCGAAGTGCGGAGTGTCGATCCGGCCGCGAACCCGTATATGGGAATGGCCGCTCTGCTTGCTGCGGGTCTCGACGGTATCGAGAACAAACTGGAAGTACCTGAACCGGTGGATCGCAACATTTATGTGATGGATGAGGAAGAGCGCAGAGAAGCGGGAGTGACCGATCTTCCGGCTACACTGTATGATGCACTTCAGGAACTTAAGAAGAATGACGTGATGGTGAAGGCGTTGGGCGAACACCTGTATGAGCACTTTATCGAAGCGAAAGAAATCGAGTGGAACATGTTCCGTACCCAGGTACACCCTTGGGAGAGGGAACAGTATCTGCAGACGTATTAATCTGAACCTCCTCTCAAGGTAATTTCCGTTGAGAACGTTTAGATTTACATGACCATAAAACTAAAATAAAAATCCTCCATTACCGGCCGGTAATGGAGGATTTTTAAGTGTATACAGGGGAAGCGGTTCAGTGTACGTTCCTAAATAAGCCGACCACTTTTCCGAGGATGGTGACGTCATCGAGAAGGATAGGCTCCATGGAGGAGTTTTCCGGCTGAAGGCGTACGTGATCCGCTTCTTTGAAGAATCGCTTCACTGTAGCTTCACCCTCGTCCGTCATACCGACAACGATATCTCCGTTCTGCGCGGTGTTCTGCTTACGGACGATTACTTTGTCTCCGTCCAGAACGCCGGCTTCTATCATACTCTCCCCCTGGATGACGAGTATGAAAGTATCTTCTTCCGTGCTGCTTATCGTATCCGGCACCGGAAGGTATTCTTCGATATTCTCTACTGCAGTTATAGGAACACCGGCGGTTACTTTACCGATTACGGGGGCGAACGTCGCTTCCCCTTTAGGGATTTTAGTACCTTCCTCCAGATCTATCACTTCGATCGCCCGGGGTTTCGTCGGGTCTCTCCGGATGAAACCTTTCTTTTCCAGTCTCGCGAGGTGTCCATGTACGGTAGAACTGGAAGCAAGTCCTACGTACTTCCCGATTTCCCTGACGGACGGGGGATACCCTTTGTCGATTACTTCCTGTTTTATGAAATTCAATATTTCCTGCTGTCGTTTGGATAGGTTAGTCATAATGTCACATCCTGTATAGAAAATTTATTACATATATTGTAGCACGTAGGGTGCCGGAATACAAACACGCGTTCGAACTTTTGTGTTGACAGGAACAATAGTTCGTATATAATGATAACTACACGAACATAAGTTCTAAGGAACAATAGTTCTATCGGGAGGTATTCCATGTTTCATAAATTATCCAAGCAGGATCTTACTCATATCATTCTGTTCATTCTGAGTCTGGTTTTCCTATACATCTCAATGGTTTCCAGTGTTTAAATCCTGTATCATTTTTCTGTGGGAGAGGTGGTAAGGATGAAAGCGGTCTTGTATTGCAGAGTAAGTACGGAAAAAGAGACCCAGGTTACGTCTATACAGAGACAGAAGGAAGAACTTAAGGAACTTGCGGAGAATCATAGTATGGATATTGTGGAAGTTATCGAAGAAAAAGCCAGCGGATACTCCATCGAAAGGGAAGGTATACTTCGTGCCCTTGATATTTTCTCCTCGAAAAAAGCGGAAGCACTCCTGATTCAGGATGAGACGAGACTCGGCAGGGGAAACACGAAAATCGCCCTTTTACACCAGCTCGAAAAGCTTGATGTAACGATCTATACGGTGACGGGAAGCGGAGAGATGGAGATTTCCGAGTCTGATTCCATGGTTCTGCAGATCGTCGGAGTGGTGGAAGAGTATCAGCGCTATCTTCATAACATGAAAATCCGACGTGGGATGAAAAAAGCGGTGGAAGATGGCTATGACCCTTCCAAAAATTTAAAGAACATCGACCAGGCCAGGGGGCGGGAACGTATTGATTTTCCTGTAGAGGAAGTGGCACGTCTCCGGGAAAAGAAGCTCACGTTTCAGGAAATTGCGGCTACTCTCCGCGGTATGGGGTATGATGTCTCCAAGGCGACAGTGCATCGCAGATATAAAGAAAGCCAAACATTTGAAAATGAAAATACGTCGCGTTATCATAATTAAAGATAATACCCTTCAGTATATACAGGGTAAGTAAAGAGGTGACAAAACATGTTGGCACAACACAAGCTTGATCGTATAAACGCTTTAGCTAATAAGAAAAAAGAGCAGGGACTTTCTTCTGAAGAGCAGAACGAACAGCATGAATTACGTCAGGAATATTTACAGAACGTGAGAAAATCTTTCAAGAACCATTTGAAAGGAATGACAGTCATCGATCCGGAAGGACAGGACGTTACTCCGGAGAAAGTGAAACGCATGCAGCAGAATGAGAAAAAACATTAAAAACCTGCGGGAATCGCAGGTTTTTTGTGTGAAAGCGGTTTACTGACTTGCTACGAACCCTATTTCATTATAGGATTATACTTGTTACATATTCCGCATCAGAAAGGGGAATGGCATTGACTAAAGATATTGAACAGAAGTCTATTAATACTATTCGTACACTGACGATCGATGCAGTGGAAAAAGCGAGCTCGGGACATCCTGGTATGCCGATGGGCACGGCGCCTATGGCTTACAAACTCTGGACGGAGTATATGGATCACAACCCGAAGAACTCCGACTGGTTCAACCGTGATCGGTTTGTACTTTCGGCAGGCCACGGATCCATGTTGCAGTACAGTCTGCTTCATCTTTCCGGATATAACGTAACGATGGATGATATCAAAAATTTCCGCCAGTGGGACTCCAAAACGCCCGGACATCCGGAAGTGGGGCATACACATGGCGTGGAAGCTACGACCGGACCGCTCGGGCAGGGTATTGCCATGGCTACCGGAATGGCGATGGCGGAAGCCCATCTTTCGGCCAACTACAATACAGATAAACATTCGATCATCGATCATAATACGTATGTCATCTGCAGTGATGGAGACCTTATGGAAGGTGTATCTCAGGAATCCGCGTCTCTTGCGGGTCACCTCGGTCTCGGAAAACTCATAGTACTATATGATTCCAATGACATCTCTCTTGACGGGGAGTTGAACCGTGCGTTCAGTGAAAGCGTAGAGAAGAGATACGAAGCCTACGGCTGGCAGGTGCTGCGTGTAGAAGACGGAAATGATACGAAAGCTATCACCGACGCACTCGATAAAGCGAAGAAAAACACTGAACAGCCGACGATGATCGAAGTGAAAACCGTCATCGGCTACGGTGCACCGAATAAATCGGGTAAAGCGGATGCGCACGGAGCACCTCTTGGAGAAGAGGAAGTGCAGCAGACGAAAGACTACTATGGCTGGGAATATGAAGAACCGTTCTATGTGCCTGATGAAGTTTATGAAGACTTCCGGGAAAAGATCCAAAAGCGCGGGGAAAAGAAAGAAGAAGAGTGGAATAAGCAGTTCGAAGAATACAGGAAAGCTAATCCTGAGCTGGCCGAAGAGCTTGAGAAAGCCATCAGAGGGGAACTTCCGGAAGATTGGGAACAGGTCCTCCCTGCTTACGACACGTCCAGTGACAAAGCAGCCACCCGTGCAACGTCCGGGGAAGCGATCAACGCTCTTTCCGATAAAATCCCTTATTTCTTCGGCGGAAGTGCCGACCTTGCAGGCTCCAATAAGACGACGGTCAAGGCACAGGAAGACTTTTCTAGAAATAATTATGCAGGAAGAAACATCTGGTTCGGTGTCCGCGAACACGCTATGGCAGCGGCTCTGAACGGAATGGCTTTACACGGTGGCCTTAAAGTATACGGAGGCACATTCTTCGTCTTCAGTGACTATCTGCGCCCGTCTCTCCGTTTGTCGGCTATTCAGAATCTTCCAGTGAACTATGTGTTTACGCATGACTCTATTGCTGTAGGGGAAGACGGTCCGACTCACGAACCTGTAGAACATCTGGCAGCACTTCGGGCCATTCCGAACCTCTCGGTCATTCGCCCGGCAGACGGGAACGAATCCAGCGCGGCGTGGAGACTGGCACTGGAATCCACGTCCAACCCGACAGCTCTCGTATTGACCAGACAGGGACTGCCGACATTGGAAGGGACGAAAGAGAAAGCCTATGAAGGTGTGAAAAAAGGAGCTTACGTGCTCAGTGACTCCGACAAGGACACGCCGGATACCATTCTTCTGGCTTCCGGATCGGAAGTACAGCTGGCTATGGCAGCCAAAGAAGAGCTTAAGAGCAAAGGCGTGGATGCCCGCGTTGTCAGCATGGCTTCCTTCGATCGTTTCGAAGCTCAGAATGATGCCTATAAAGAAGAAGTATTGCCGAACAGCGTACGAAATCGCGTAGCTATTGAAATGGCTTCTTCCTTCGGCTGGGAGCGTTTCGTCGGTCTCGACGGTAAAGTAGTGGGTATTGACCGCTTCGGAGCTTCGGCGCCTGGAGCGACCGTTATTGAAAACTTCGGTTTTACTGTCGAAAATGTTGTGAAGCACGTAGAAAGCTATGTAAAGTAAGACAAGAATCGGGGACTTCGGAAAATTATCCGGAGTTCCTGTTTATTACATAAGGCTCTTCACTTCCGCAGTTTTAAGGGCGGAAGACATAGCCGATGTCCGAGGTCTTGAGTTTTAAGCCCGGAGGAACGATATGGTATAATACAGGTACAGAAACGTCGGGGAACAGCAGTCCGGCAACGGGTCCCGGGTACAGTTTTGAGATTTTTCAAACGTGACCGGCGGGTGCCGGAAGTTATGATCGAAGCTATTGAATCATAAATATTGTGTGCATCTGTTCACCCGTCTATTGTAATCCCCGTTTCAATTTACTATACTGTTATGGGATATATTATGAAAGGGGAAACTTATTATGGAATTAGGAATTATATGGATTATTCTGATTGCATTAGTCGCGTTAATAGCAGGAGCGGCTTTAGGCTTTTTCATCGCCAGAAAATATATGATGAATTATTTGAAGAAAAACCCTCCAATCAATGAACAGATGCTGCGGACACTGATGATGCAAATGGGTCAGAAACCTTCACAGAAGAAGATCAATCAGATGATGAAACAGATGAATAACCAGATGGACAAGTAAGCGCCTCTCCATCTTCCCCTGCCCGTCCTGCCGGCTATCCGGTATGGCGGGCAGGTTTTTTTGTGCTTTACGGGAATACGTTAACATGTAGTATAAATTACATTTAAACGGCTTCTCCGGCGGGAATAGGGGAAAGAAGCGGCAGAAAGGAAGCCGTTCCGGAATTGCCGGAAAACCAAATGGAAGGAGAGGTATTATCAGGGAAGAGGAACAGGAAATCAGTGGAGATGCTTTCAGACGGAATCAGAAGTCGGTTATGCTTGACGATATCGTGGAGGAGCCGGTGAAAATCAATTATACAGATGAAGGAACAGGAACTCCGATTATTTTATTACATGGCATCCCGACCTGGTCCTACTTATACAGGGAGGTCATACCCCGGCTGAAACAGGACTATCGTGTCATAGCACCTGATTTACTGGGATACGGATGGTCGGATCAGCGGGACCGTTTTGACCGTTCTATCCGTGTTCAGGCAAAAATGGTGCTCAGACTGATGGATGACCTGGGAATTGATAAGGCGAGTATCGCAGGCCATGATATAGCCGGCGGCGTAGGACTGATTCTGTCCCTGGAGGCACCGGAACGTATAGATAAGATGGTGTTTTTCAACATCGTCGCCTATGACTCCTGGCCGATCGAAGACATGCTTATGATGGGACATCCTTCGAAAAAAAATAAATCCTTAATAGAAATCGAAGGATTTCTTACGAAAGCGTACGAAGATATGTTTTCTAACGAAGAACAGCTTACTGATACATTCCTTCAGGGGATCATTTCTCCTTACGTGCAGGAGCAGGGCAAACTGAGCCTCGTACGCAATGCAGCTGCATTAAATACGAACCATACTACAGCCCTCACTTATAAACTTCCAAAGATTGAACCCCCTGTGCTCCTGCTCTGGGGAACGGAGGACCCGTGGCAGCCTGTGGAGACCGGGGAACAGCTTGAAAGAGATCTTCCCGACTGCAAACTTATCAGGTTAGATGACGCCGCTCCTTGGGTTCCTCAGGAGGTGCCTGATAAATTTTCAGCAGAAATAAAAGCATTCGTCTAAATGCCCGGTGGATAAAACAGGCAGGGCCCCGGCCGGGGGCCTGCCTGTTTTATGGTCTCCGTTAAACTGGAGGATAGTGATAAAAAATGAAGAAGGTATCTCTGCTTTTCAAATAAAGGGTGTGGTATGATACACCTATAAAGTTTCAAACTGAAGCGGGATGATGCCTGCATCTCCAATGACATTGTTGACGTTTTCGGAAACTACGTAAAGGAGGAATCCGGATGGAACTGTATTTCTCGCGCAACACATCTCCTTTGTCCCGACTGATTCAGTATTTCACGAAAGGAAAGTGGAGTCATAACGCTATTAAAGTGGGGGATTACCACATTATCGATTCCCGTTTTCCGGGAGGCGTCCGGATAAGGCACTTTGATTTGAAAGATTACGAAATACTCGAAGTGGAAGGAGACCCGCGTAAAGCTCTGAAACACATCGAAAAACGCTACGATCTCAGACTGTTTTTCTGGTACGGCATTAAATACGGAAAATCATGGAACGATCCGAACCAGATGATTTGCAGTGAACTGATCGCGGAAGCCTCCAATGATGAGAACTTACGTGGTAAAACACCAAGCGAACAGTACAGATATCTCAAAAACAGGGAAAAAGTGATCAAAGATACGAAGCGTTAACATTCTAACTTGAAACTTAGTAGCAACTCCGAAATGTTAAAAAAACAATTACTAACGATGTCGTTCGTCTTTTATGATAATTTTTGATAGAATGTATTCAGCTATGTAATTGAAAGATCACAGGGGGATTTTTTTGCGATGAAAATTAACAGTAATGATTTGATATTGAAAACGATGACTTCCATCATCGCTTTTATTCTGCTAGGATTCTCGATATATTTATTTTTTGCCGGGCACAATGCTCCCGGGGGAGGGTTTATCGGCGGTCTTATGACGTCCGCTGCCATCGTACTGATGAATATGGCTTACGGACAGGAGGCAATGAAGAGCTCCCTGCCGATCAATTTCCGTTTTCTGTTTAAACTGGGACTGCTGATCGCACTTGCGACAGGCATGGGGTCGTTTTTATTCAATGAACCGTTTCTCAGTCAGACATTCGCCTACTTTCAGCTTCCCGTGCTCGGACGTACCGAGTTGGCCACGGCACTGCTGTTTGATCTTGGGGTTTATCTCACTGTTATCGGGATTACGATGACAATCATCTTGTCGATCGCTGAGGATCACAAAGAAGAACTCTCGGAGTAAGGGGTTATTCGATGAATACGTTTTTATTAATAGCTTCTACGATAGTCGGTACTTTTATGGCAGTAACGATGATATTCGTACGGAAGAAAGTCGCGGAAAGACCTGCAAGTATTAAAAAGATCGTGCTCCCTCCATTGTTTATGAGCTCGGGGGCGCTGATGTTTCTGTTTCCGGTCTTCCGGATCAGTCTGTCCCAGGTACTGGAGGCCCTCAGCGTCGGAGTGGTATTTTCGGTTTTTCTCATACTTACCTCCCGTTTTGAAACACGTGGAGGGGAAATCTATCTTAAACCGTCCAGGCTTTTCATAGGAGTTCTGTTCGGTCTGCTCGCATTCCGGGTGGTATTTAAGCTGATCATCGGACAGACGATTTCTTTCGGGGAGACGAGCGGGATGTTTTTCGTTCTTGCTTTCGGAATGATCGTATCCTGGCGTATTGCTATGCTTTATAAATATCTCCGCATACAAAAAAGTCTGGAAACGACAAAAGCACCGCTATAAAAAGCGGTGCTTCTTCTATATTTCCAGGTAGTCCCTGTACGGATCTATATCGATTTCTTTTTCGTTCAGTTTCTTCACGAGAAACTTGTGGTCACGTTTGGGAGTAGCCAAAATGTACCCTTCGATAATCGTATCCTGAGTCATGTGCCGAAGCTTCCTTTTAAGGGCGATCCTGCCGATTTCGCCTGCAATCCGCTGCTGAGCAACGCTGCGGAACAGTTCGGGTACGGGGGAGGTCAGTTCTTCCAGAAAGTGTTTCTGGTCTTCACTCCACATGTGCCTCGTTTGTTCAATATAGTATTCTTCCCAGTCGATGGTGGAGTTCCCGTCTTCTTTCGGCATGCTTTTAAGGAATTTACGGAACATGAAGAAACCTCCGATGCCCATAAGCACCACCATAATGACGACCCAACCTACGATAAATAGCGAAAAACCTAAAGACATGTCATCACCTATTCTTTGATAATTACCTTTATTATAAAAGGTGACCGGAGGAAAAACAACGAATTTCCCTTTAATAAAAAGTACTATAATGAATTTACTTTAAAATCGTTTTCATTTACAATGTAAATGGCGAATTATAGTATTATAAGTATGTGAAGGAACAAGTAATACTTTCACAGCAAGAATGATAAGGGGGATATGAGATATGGCAGACCATCCATTCAATGCTAAAAAGCAGTTTGAATCAAATGGCAAAACGTACAATTATTATGATCTGAAATCACTGGAAGATGCAGGAATCGGAAAGATTTCGCGCCTGCCTTTTTCCATCCGTATTTTACTTGAATCACTCCTTCGTCAGCACGATGGACGGGTAATAGCGGATGAACACGTAGAAAGTCTCGCTAAATGGGGCCAGAGTGACAGCAAACAGGAAGATGTTCCTTTCAAGCCGTCACGTGTCATCCTTCAGGACTTCACAGGTGTTCCAGCCGTTGTGGACCTTGCAAGCCTACGTAAAGCAATGGTAGACATGGGTGGTAAGCCGGAGGAGATCAATCCGGAAGTACCTGTCGATCTCGTCATCGACCACTCTGTTCAGGTGGATCAGTATGGTACAAGTACAGCGCTTCAGGCGAACATGGAACTTGAATTCGAACGGAACCAGGAGCGTTATGAGTTCCTTCACTGGGCACAGAAAGCGTTCGATAACTATCGTGCCGTTCCGCCTGCTACAGGAATCGTGCACCAGGTGAACCTGGAGTACATCGCTAACGTCGTTCATGCTACAGAGAACGCTGACGGAAGTGTGGATACATACCCGGATACACTCGTCGGTACCGATTCCCACACGACTATGATCAACGGTCTTGGCGTACTCGGCTGGGGTGTTGGCGGAATTGAAGCGGAAGCAGGGATGCTTGGACAGCCGTCCTATTTCCCGGCACCGGAAGTGATCGGTGTGAAACTGCAGGGAAGCTTCCCTCAGGGGACGACCGCGACAGACCTTGCACTTAAAGTGACGCAGCGTCTCCGCGAAGCGAACGTCGTCGGTAAGTTCGTCGAATTCTTCGGTCCCGGTCTTCAGGAAATGCCGCTGGCGGACCGTGCCACGATTTCCAACATGGCTCCTGAATACGGGGCGACGTGTGGTTTCTTCCCGGTAGACGGAGAGTCTCTCGACTATATGAGACTTACGGGAAGAACGGAAGAACAGATCGATCTCGTCGAAAAATATTGTAAAGAGAACAATCTGTGGTACGATCCTTCTCTCGAAGATCCGGAATTCACTCAGCTGATCGAAATCAACCTGGAAGAACTGGAACCGAACCTGTCGGGACCGAAACGTCCGCAGGATCTGATCCCGCTTTCCGAAATGAAAGAGTCGTTCAATAACTCCATCACGGCTCCGGAAGGAAACCAGGGTTTCGGTCTTGATAAATCCGAGTTCAACAAAAAAGCGACAGTTGAATTCACTAATGGCGAGACAGCGGAGATGAAGACGGGAGCTCTGGCGATTGCTGCCATCACTTCCTGTACAAACACCTCTAACCCGCACGTTATGCTTGGTGCCGGGCTCGTAGCTAAAAAAGCTGTGGATAAAGGTCTCGAAGTACCGGAATATGTGAAGACATCACTCGCTCCCGGCTCCAAGGTGGTAACGCGCTATCTGGAAGATTCGGGTCTTATGAACTACCTGAACCAGCTCGGATTCAACCTGGTCGGTTACGGTTGTACGACATGTATCGGTAACTCCGGTCCATTGCTTCCTGAAATCGAACAGGCGATTGCAGATGAAGATCTGACAGTTTCTTCCGTATTGAGCGGTAACCGTAACTTTGAAGGACGGATTCACCCGCTCGTGAAGGCCAACTATCTGGCTTCACCACCTCTTGTTGTGGCTTACGCCCTTGCCGGCACGGTCGACATCGATCTGAAGAATGAACCGATCGGCAAAGATCAGCAGGGGAATGATATTTACTTCGATGATATCTGGCCTTCCCAGGAAGAAATCAAAGAACAGATTTCAAGCGTCGTAACGCCTGAGATCTTCCGTAAGGAATACGAAAACGTGTTCAATTCCAACGAAAAATGGAACGAAATCGAAACAACGGATGAGCCGCTGTACGACTGGGACGAAGACTCCACGTACATCCAGAACCCGCCGTTTTTCGAAGGGTTGTCCAAAGATTTCAACCCGGTCAAACCATTGAACGGCATGCGCGTTATCGGTAAATTCGGAGATTCGGTCACTACCGACCACATTTCCCCGGCAGGCGCCATCGCCAGCAGCATGCCGGCAGGTGAGTATCTGCAGGAGAAAGGCGTGTCGCCGCGAAACTTCAACTCCTACGGATCCCGTCGCGGAAACCACGAAGTGATGATGCGCGGTACGTTTGCAAACATCCGTATCCGTAACCAGCTGGCTCAGGGTACAGAAGGCGGTTATACGACATACTGGCCTACGGAAGAAGTTATGCCGATCTATACGGCCGCTATGAAATATAAAGAAGATAATACGCCGCTTGCTGTTATCGCCGGTGATGACTACGGTATGGGAAGTTCACGTGACTGGGCTGCCAAAGGTACCGATCTGCTCGGTATCGAAACGGTCATCGCTCAGAGCTTTGAACGTATCCACCGTTCCAACCTTGTTATGATGGGCGTACTTCCGCTCCAGTTCCAGGAGGGCGAAACTATCGAGTCCCTCGGACTGACAGGACGGGAGACGATCGACGTGGAAATCGGCGAAGACGTGAAGCCGCACGATCTCGTTAAAGTCACTGCTACGGACGAAGACGGCAATAAGAAAGAATTTGAAGTTATTGCCCGCTTTGACAGCGATGTGGAAATCGATTACTACCGTCACGGAGGAATCCTTCAGATGGTTCTTCGTAACAAGCTGAAAAAATAAATAATGTACAGGAAAGAGGCATGCACCCCCGTGTGCATGCCTCTTTTGTCATTATTATGACATTCAGGTGCCGGGGATACCTGAGATAGGGGGTTCTGTGATACACTTCTTAAAGAAGAAATGAAAAAAGGAGATTCCTCGGATATGAAAAAAATCGGTACTATGGCTATTTTTTCCCTGATTCTGGCACTGCTGCTGTACAGCGTGTTCGAGTTGACGGGAGAGGAAGAGTCGACAGGCGGGGAATACGATGTTTCGGGTAATACATCGCAGGAAGGGACGTCCATCGTGCCCGAGGGAGCACACCAAGGGATTGAAATCGGTGATGAGGCACCGAACATGCCTGTCGAGACGCTCAAAGGGGAAAAAACGGATATTAATGCCTACAAAGGAAAACCGGTCATTTTAAATATATGGGCGACGTGGTGTCCGCCCTGCAAGGAAGAAATGCCGGAGATGCAGAAGTTTCATGAAAAGTACGGCGAGGACGTCACGGTTCTAGCCGTAAACGCAACTTCCACCGAAGACTCACCGGAAAATGCGAAAAACTTTGTAGACAAAGAAAACTTCACTTTTGAAACGGTACTGGACAGTGACGACCAGCTTTCCGAAAAGTACCAGACGTTCTCTGTACCGGCGTCCTATTTCATCAACAGCGACGGGACGATCCATTCCCGCAAATTCGGACCTATGACGTACGAGTACATGATCGAAAAAATGAAAGAACTTGAATAATCTCCGGTTTCCCGCGCTCCTGGTAAGTGTTCAAAGGCTGCTGCCTGTAGCAGTCTTTTTTTAAAGGCTTAAAGCTGTGGTAAACTGGGGACAGGAAGGAAGTGAAACGATGGATAAGCTCGAAACCTGGACCTCTCTCTACACGACGCCGCCGTGGAAGGAAACGGAGGTGCTGCGTCTGCTGCAGGAAGAGGAGCGGGAGGACAGAGAAAGGGCCCTGCTCCAGGTCGCTTTAGTTTATTACAGAATGAAAAGAGTGCCGGAGGGCGATACTCTTACTCCCTACATACTGGAAACAGCGAAAATGCTTGACCCTTCCCTGAAGCTCATCAGGGAGACGGAGGAACTGCAGCATGTCCTTCGCCTTATTTATTATATGAAAGACGTATCCGGCCGGATTCCCGTGCTGCATGAAACGGATCACATTACCCAGAAAGTCAAAAAAATATCTGATATTCAGGAAGAACTGAGTCTTCTGCTGCATCTGTTTGATGATAACTACGTCAATCAGACAGTCGTGGACGCCGGTTCCAGATGGCGGACGTACCAGCGGCTGTACGAATATCTTCTGAAGACGAAGGAGACGATCGATTACGCCCTGGAGACGAGGGAATCCAAACGTATCAAAATGCCGGTGAGTGATATCAATTCCGCGGTGCGGGAACTGGACGATGAGAGAGAGGAACTGGAGGATTATCTTCCTCCTTCCTTTTCCCGGAAGGAGAGGCGTCATGCTCTAGATAAACTGGAGGAGATGATAGGTCTTCGTGACGTGAAAACGTACATCCATCAGTTTTATCACTTTCTGAGGTATGAACAGGAAAGAAAATCGTTCGGTTTTCGTATGCCTGACGAACCGTCGCTGCACATGATTATGACAGGGAACCCTGGGACCGGTAAAACGACTCTCGCACGTCTCCTGGCTGAAATATATACGGAACTCGGCCTTTTGTCGACGGGCAAAGTGGTGGAAGTGAACCGCTCCCACCTGGTCGGGTCCTACATGGGGCAGAGTGAGGAAAATACGATGAACTATATAAAAGAAGCGCGGGGCGGAATATTATTCATTGATGAAGCGTACAGCCTGAAACGCGAAGGTCAGGGAGGAAACGATTACGGACAGGCAGTGATTGATACGCTCGTTTCCGCTCTCACCAGCACCGAACACGGCGGTACTTTCGCTCTTATACTGGCGGGGTACCCGGAAGAAATGCGCCAGTTTCTGTGGGCGAATCCCGGCCTCAGAAGCCGGATACCGGAGCAGAACCGCCTCGATCTGCCGGATTACTCTATCGGTGAACTGGAGGATATCGGAGAATATATCGCGCTGAACAATGACTTTTTCTTTACGAAAGAGGCGCGGAGACGACTCGGTACGCTGATTGAGAAGGAACAGGTGGACGAATCGTTCGGGAACGCGAGAAGCGTGCGGAACATCGTCATGAAAACGATATTTTACAAGGGTTCCCGGGAAGTCATACAACCTCATGACGACTGGTTCCATCACATGCGTATTACGGAAGATGATCTGCACTGGGATAAAGATTCTGCAGACGACGCCATTTCCGGGGTGGAACGTCTCCATTCCCTGATCGGTCTTGATACGGTGAAACGCGAGGTGGAAAAGCTATCTTCCTTCGTACAGATGCAGCAGCAGCGGAAGAGAGAAGGGGACCCTATTGTTCCCATTCAGCTGCATTCGGTATTCAGCGGAAACCCGGGCACCGGAAAAACGACGGTGGCCGAAGTGTATGCGACGATACTGAAAGAATGCGGGCTTCTGAAAAGAGGACACGTCGTAGTAGCCTCCCGCAGTGATCTTGTGGCGGGGTATGTGGGCCAGACGGCTATCAAGACGAAGAAGAAAATAAGAGAAGCCCTCGGAGGGGTTTTATTCATTGATGAAGCCTACGCCCTTCAGAGCGGAGGGAGAGACGATTTCGGAAAAGAGGCAGTGGAAACACTGGTGGATGAAATGACGAGGCACAACGAGAATCTCGTAGTCATTCTGGCCGGGTACGAGAGGGAGATGAGAGACCTGATAGACAGTAATCCGGGACTCGCTTCCAGATTCAAGAAATTTTTCCGTTTCCCGGATTATTCGGCCGGAGAGCTGCTGGAAATGATGGTCACGCTTGCAGGGGCATATAACTATTCTCTGTCCCCCGCGGCCCGGGAGTACCTGGAAGTGCAGCTGCTGGAAACGAAGGTGCAGGGAAACGGAAGGTTCATCGGAAACCTGATGGATGAAGCCGTTCAGTACCATGCCTGGCACCATAAAGGGGAATACAAAGACCCGGTTCTTTCCCGGGAAGATATTGAGGAAGCATGGAAAGCCGTAAGAAAGGAGATTTAGAGTGAAATTAGATGTGAAAGATATACAGGTAAGATACCAGGAGACGGATATGATGGGCGTCGTCTATCACGCCAATTATCTCGTATGGTTCGAAATCGGTCGGACTTCTTTAATAGAAAGTTTCGGTTTCGATTATAAAGATATGGAAGATGCAGGGGTGGTATCCCCGGTTACGGATGTACAGGTTTCGTTCCGGACTCCGGTCCGGTACGGGGATAAAGTAGCTGTGAAGACGTGGATCCAGGCATACACGGGAGTCAAAACGACGTATGCCTACGAAGTGGTCCATGAGGATGGAACGGTAGCTGTAACCGGCACCTCCGATCACGTCATTGTAAGAAAAGAGGATTTCCGCCCGACTTCCCTGCGGAAAGCCTTTCCCGCCTGGCACGCCGTGTACAAAGAAGCAGCGGGGCAGCACTGATGGCTTTCGGCATCGGTAAGGAAGAACTGAGGAAATGGAAGCGGGACGTCCGTGCCGGGAATATAGCTATCCTGACCCACTACTGGCTGGATGACAGATTTCCGGGGTGTGACACGGTGACAAAAGTCGGATGCAGCGACATAGAAAAGC
The DNA here is from genome assembly GCF_001685435.2 of Salimicrobium jeotgali. Lineage (NCBI taxonomy): Bacteria > Bacillati > Bacillota > Bacilli > Caryophanales > Bacillaceae > Salimicrobium > Salimicrobium jeotgali. Next base: position 1,331,818 of record NZ_CP011361.2, on the reverse strand, counting down.
TGGCGGAGTGGGGGCAACAGTACGGATTGAAAAAAGAGTGGATCGACCGTAAGGAAGGGTTCCCCCATTACGATCTTTTCGGAAGACATCAGTTCACCATTCTTAAGGCCGAGAACAGAAATGATCATATTGAAAGATTCCGTCTGCATCAAAAAAGCAGCCGCTACCTTTAGGCGCGGCTGCTTTTTGACTGTCTTCATTCGTAGCCGATAGCGGCTTCTTCCAGGCTCTCGTCATAAGTAATTTTAAGGGAATAGGTATCGAAGTACCATTCGTCCGCCTTTTCAACGAAGAACAGGATCCCTTCGACATTCGTTTCGACGACCGGTTCGTAGGGGGTTTCTATTTTCATACCGAGGGATAATCCGGGCTGAAGTCCTCCGGATCCCCCGTATCTTACGAAGAACTGGATAGCGTCCCCCTCTGTCAAATCCAGTTCTTCTTTGTACCATTGCGCGGCTTCTTCCGATACAGTGATATTCACATAATCACTCCTTTTCTTTTATTTCGGGTACGACGTCCACACCGCCCGGGTGCAGGGGATGACACTTCAGTACTCTTTTCAAGGTGAGGTACATCCCTTTTACGAACCCGTGTCTCTGAAAAGCGACGAGACCGTACTCCGAGCAGGTCGGGTAGAAGCGGCACGTCGGAGGAGTGAAGGGACTGATGCCTTTCCGGTAGAAGCGGATCAGTCCTATCATGGCGTTCCTCAGCATCAGCGCTCATCCGTACGTTTGTCGAAGCGGAGGGAGGCGAGAGCATCGTGCAGATGAATCGATTCCTCGTTACGGCACGAAACCTCAAAAGCGTGAATGAACGGAGTTTCGTACAGGTCTGCAGCTACAAGACGGACCATATCCTCGACGAATCTCGGATTTTCGTAAGCCTGCTCCGTGACCATCTTCTCATCCGGCCGTTTCAGGACGGGGTGAATGCGTGCACTGGCGTTGCTCTCGGCAGCCTCCAGCAGAACTTCTTTCCAGTCCACCATATCTTCGTTGAAATCTTCCGTAAGCGTTACTGCCATCGAGACATTTCCGCGCTGATTGTGCGCACTGTATTCGCTGATTTCCTTGCTGCAGGGACAAAGGGTGGTGATTTTACCGGTCAGCCCGGTCTGAATATCGAAACCGCCTGCTTTGGACCATGTTACGGAAATGAAGGCATCCGCGTGATTCATGCCGGCTAGACCCGAAGAAGGTCCTTCTCTTTCAAAGAACCACGGGAATTCGACTTTTATAAACGCATCTTCCCGCTTCAGCCGGCCTGCGAGTTCTTCTGCAAACTGCTTCAGCGATTCGATCGTGACTGTAAAGCCCTGCTCGTAATAACTGGTCAACTGTTCCGTGAAGCGGCTCATGTTCGTTCCTTTGCTTCCTTTGGCAATCGAGGAAGAAAAGGTGAAGGTTCCTATGGTGGTCTGAGTGGACGGCTTCATCGAACTTTCAATAGTAATGGGATGTTTTACGTTGTTGATTCCGACGACATCCAGGTCGAAAAGAAAATCCTGTCTGGAATTCTGAAGATCAGCCATCTGATCCTTTTCCACAGGTTTGGTTTTCGGTCCGGGAGGTACAGACCCGAATAATTTGTGACGTTCATCTTTTGAAGGCATTGTATCAGTGATATGAGATTCTATTTTATTCATAACCGTGGCTCCTTTCAACGACTTTTCTATCAAGAAGTATACCTTATATAAATTTTAATTTACAACTAAATGCTTATCCCGTGCCGGTTACATCCACGTTATTTTCGGCTCTTCCCTGTTCTTGATGCGTATGATGTTCGTACGGTGCCGATAAATGACAAATGCTGTAAGAACAGAGACGACAGCCGTCAGTAAGAACTCCTGCTGGATGATAGTAACGGCCACGGTGACGACACCCGTCACCATGGAGGATAACGAAACGTACTTACTTATATACAGAGTGACAAAGAAAGTGAGGAGCATAATGCCGAACAGAAGCGGGTTCACTCCGAGAATGATTCCACCGGAAGTCGCAACAGCTTTGCCGCCCTTGAATCTGGCGAAAACGGGGTACATATGGCCGATCACCGCAAAAATACCGATGATTACGCCGTTAAGTTCCGTACCCATCCACAGGGGGAGGGCAGCTGCGACGGTTCCCTTCAGAATGTCGGCGACGGTAACGGATAGCCCTGGTTTGACACCGAGCACACGGAACGCATTAGTGCCGCCCAGGTTGCCGCTGCCATGTTCCCTGATATCAACATTGTAAAAGAGTTTACCTACAAGCAGACCGGTGGGGATAGAACCCAGAAGGTATGCAATAGCAGCAAATATGATAAATTCCAAAAGCACGACCTCCATTCACAAAAAAATGATAGTTTCAGTTTATCACGTGTCGATTAAAAAAAGAATGGATAAAGTACATAGTTTTATACTTAGTAGTAACTCCAATATATTAACAAAAGAAAGTTTATAACCACATAATTAGGGAATAGGCAAAAAGTTACTTCTTAATTACAGAAAGAAGGGATTATATGATCAGATTTGAAAATGTCGGCAAAACTTTCCCCGACAGCACTACTGCAGTAAAGAATTTTAATTTACAGGTGAATAAAGGGGAGTTCGTAACGTTAATAGGTCCCAGTGGCTGCGGAAAGACCACTACGATGAAAATGATTAATCGACTCATCGAACCTACAGATGGATACATATACATAAACGACAAGAGAGTCAAAGATTATTCCATTCATGAACTGAGATGGAACATCGGCTACGTTCTGCAGCAGATAGCTTTATTTCCTCATATGAGCGTGGAAGAAAATATAGCTATTGTACCTGAGATGAAAAAGTGGAAAAAGGAGAATATTTCCTCGAGAATAGACGAACTTATGAACATGGTAGGACTGGATGCGAAGAAATACAGGAAGAGAAAACCTTCGGAACTCTCGGGTGGTGAACAGCAGCGAGTAGGAGTAGTGCGTGCACTCGCTGCTGACCCCGACATTATTTTGATGGATGAACCTTTCAGTGCTCTTGATCCGATCAGTAGAGAACAGCTTCAGAAAGATATCCAAACGCTCCAGAAAGAAATTAAAAAGACGATAGTGTTCGTTACGCACGATATGGATGAAGCCCTTGCACTGGGAGACCGTGTTTGCCTGATGAAAGAAGGCGAGATTGTACAGGTGGACACCCCTCAGGAACTCATCCTGCACCCGGCCAATGACTTTGTGAAGAATTTCATCGGCGAGAGAAAGAGTCCCTGGCAGACTGCCGTGGACGTCGTAATGAAGAAAGAGGCGACAACTCCTGCGGGCATGACTTTTGTGACAGATGAAGAAGGACAGTATAAATACACCGAAAAAGAAGGAAGAGAAGTGGAAGTGCCGGTTCTCGGCAACAGCACTACGTTAAAAGAAGCTGTAGAAACGCTGGAATCGACTCCTGAAGAAACACTCCCGGTAACGAAAAATAACAAATTTCTCGGGTACATTACGTACGAGCATATCGTGCATTACTTAAAAGCATCCGCTGAACGTGAAGGGAGTGTCGTACAGCAATGAATGAATTTATTGATATCTTCCAGCAGCGTCAGGATGAATTCTGGATCAAACTGTGGGAACACCTGCAGATTTCCATTATATCTTTAATAATAGCAACGTTGATAGCCGTCCCGCTCGGGCTGATACTAACCAGATATAAAAGAACGGCCGAACCGATCATCCAGGTGACGGCGATCCTTCAGACAATTCCGAGTCTGGCCGTTCTGGCATTTCTTATTCCTTTTTTCGGTATCGGACAGACACCTGCGATCATCGCGTTGATTGCATACGGTCTTCTGCCGATATTGAGGAACACATATACCGGAGTCAGCGAAGTCGACAATTCTTTACTGGAGGCCGCTACCGGAATGGGGATGAACTCTTTCAAGCGTCTCTCGAAAGTTGAGCTTCCTCTGGCTATGCCGGTCATTATGGCCGGCATCCGTACCTCTATGGTACTGATTGTCGGAACAACCACTATCGCTGCATTAATAGGAGCCGGGGGGCTGGGGGATCTGATTCTTCTCGGACTTGACCGTGGAGGAGACATCAACCTTATTCTTCTCGGGGCTATTCCTGCGGCTCTTCTTGCGATTCTTCTCGATGTCGTTCTGCGGTTCTTTGAGAGAACTTCTGCTAAAACCGGGATGAAATCCTTGTTTATCCTTATCATTGTAGCTTTGCTGATCGTCGTTGCTCCGATCATTTTCACCGGAAAAGCAGGGAACGATATTACCATCGGTGCCAAACTGAACGCTGAACCGACAATCCTTATCAATATGTATGAACTGCTTATCGAAGAAGAGACGGATCTTGAAGTAGGTCTTGAACCGAACCTCGGAAAAACAGATCTTGTCTTCAGTGCCCTGCAGGAAGGAAGTATCGACATTTATCCGGAATTTACCGGAACAGCACTCGTATCCCTTCTCGATCGTCAGCCGGACAGTTACGAATCGAAAGAGGTATACCAGCAGGCCAAACAGGGCATGGCCGAAGAGTACGATATGGCTTACCTGGAACCGATGAAGTATAACAACACTTACACTGTGGCTACGACGAAAGAATATGCACAGGAAAATAATCTTGAAACCATCGGTGATCTTGCTCCGATAGATGACGAAGTAACGGCCGGCTTCACTCTTGAATTCAATGACAGGGAAGACGGATATCAGGGGATGAAAGAGTTGTATAATCTGGAATTCGGCGAAGTGAAAACGATGGACCCCGGTCTGCGCCAGGGAGCGATTAAAAACGGAGAAGTGGATATTATCGATGCGTATGCGACAGACAGCTATATGGTCGAACTTAATCTGACGACTCTCGATGATCCGAAAAATCTGTTCCCTCCGTATCAGGGCGCTCCGCTCATGAGACAGGAAACGCTCGAGAAGTATCCGGAGCTGGAGGACGTACTGAATAAGCTGGGCGGGAAGATTACCGAAGATCAAATGCGGGAAATGAACTATGAAGTGGATGTAAAAGACAGAGCTCCTTCGGAAGTCGCAAGAGACTATCTTGTAGAAGAAGGGCTGCTCGATAAATAGGAGGAATTTCAATGAGTTTTACCAATCCCGGTCCACAGGCGACCGCAGAAATCTTGAAAAATTCATCGACTATTGCTGTAGTGGGCCTTTCTGACAATCCCGCCAGGACTTCTTTTCAGATCAGTGAGGCGATGCAGAAAGCGGGGTACAAAATCATCCCCGTAAACCCGAAAGTGACGGAAGTTTTAGGAAAAAAAGCAGTTTCTTCTCTTCAGGATATTGAAGAGAAGATCGATATCATCAACGTATTCCGGCGTTCCGAGTTTCTCCCGGAAGTGGCCAGAGAGGCAAAAGCGATAGATGCCGAAGCTTTCTGGGCTCAGCAGGGAGTCTTCCACCCGGAAGCGTACGAAGAACTGAAAGACAGTAAGCAGGAAGTCATCATGGATTCCTGCATCAAAGTCGCTCATGCAACCCTTCTATAGCAACGGACCCCCTTTTTCACAAGGGGGTTTTTCTTGTTTGTCCATAAATAACTTTTTTTATACGAAAAAAAAAGCTACAATGATACGAGTGAATAAGTTTGAATTTACAAACACGAACGTTTGTTCTAATATAGATAGTAAGGTGATATTGGAACGGAAGGAGACGATTTAAATGAAGTCGAAACAAACTTATACGGACAGTTCCATACAGGTGCTGGAGGGACTGGAAGCTGTAAGGAAACGCCCGGGGATGTATATTGGATCTACGGATCACCGGGGGCTTCACCATCTTGTCTTTGAAATTGTCGATAATTCGGTAGATGAAGCTTTAGCCGGATATGGAGAAACTATTACAGTTACGATCCGGAAAGATAATAGCGTTTCTGTAAGTGATAAAGGGAGAGGTATGCCTACCGGGACTCATCAGACCGGCAAACCTACCCCTGAAGTTATAATGACCGTACTGCATGCTGGCGGTAAATTCGGTCAGGGAGGTTACCAGTCCAGCGGCGGTCTGCACGGCGTCGGGGCCAGTGTTGTAAATGCGCTCTCGGAATGGCTTGTCGTCGATATATTCAGAGAAGGTACCCATTTCAGGCAGCGTTTCGAGAACGGCGGGCTGCCGGTCACCACGCTTGAGGAGATAGGTAATACGAAGAAAATGGGAACCACTATTTCCTTTAAACCGGATACGTCCATCTTTTCCACGATCAACTTTCACACCGAGACGCTGATGGAACGCTTAAGAGAAGCCGCTTTCCTTCTGAAAGGACTGGAGATCAAACTGGTAGACGAACGTGGAGATGAAAAACAGGAAGAAGTATTCTACTATGAAGATGGAATCGAATCTTTTGTAGCCTACTTAAACGAAGAGAAAGAGACGCTCCACCCGGTTATTTCCTTCGAAGGGAAACATACGTCCATCGAAGTGGACACCGCTTTTCAGTTCAACGACGGGTACACGGAGAACATATTGTCCTTCGTCAACAACGTACGGACAAAAGACGGCGGAACGCATGAATCCGGAGCAAAAACGGCCATTACTCGCGTTTTTAACGACTATGCCCGTCGGACACAACTGCTGAAAGAGAAAGATAAAAATCTGGAAGGGAACGATATACGCGAAGGATTTACGTGCATCATCTCCGTACGTATACCGGAAGATCTGCTTCAGTTTGAAGGTCAGACTAAAAGCAAACTCGGCACACCGGAAGCCCGTTCGGCTATAGATAACGTCATTGCTGAGCGCCTTGCTTACTTTCTCGAGGAGAACCCGGAGACGGCTGCTATGCTTGTAAAAAAAGCCATCAAAGCCAAGGCTGCTCGCGAGGCGGCAAGAAAAGCCAGAGAAGATGCCCGCAGTGGGAAAAAGCGTAAGAAAAAGGACTCCCTCCTAAGTGGTAAACTTACACCGGCCCAATCACGTAATCCCAATAAGAATGAACTGTACCTGGTCGAGGGGGACTCGGCAGGCGGGTCTGCCAAACAGGGGAGGGACCGCCGGTTCCAGGCCGTCCTCCCGCTTCGAGGTAAGGTCATTAATACGGAAAAAGCGAAGATTGATGATATATTTAAAAACGAAGAGATATCAACGATTGTGCACACGATCGGCGCAGGCGTCGGGAACGATTTCGACATTGAGGATTGTAATTATGATAAAGTAATCATCATGACGGACGCAGATACAGATGGCGCTCACATCCAGGTACTGCTGCTCACTTTCTTTTACCGGTATATGAAACCGCTCATTGAGGAAGGTAAGGTATTCATTGCACTGCCTCCGCTTTATAAGATTTCCAAAGGGAAAGGTAAGAAAGCGAAAGAGGAGTATGTATGGGATGAAGACGGTCTTGAAGAAGTACTGAAACAATTTAAGAATGGCTATACCATCCAGCGTTACAAAGGACTCGGGGAAATGAACGCCGATCAGTTGTGGGAGACTACGATGGATCCGTCTTCCCGGACGCTGATTCGCGTAACGATTGATGATATCGCAACCGCCGAAAAACGGGTGACAACTCTGATGGGGGACAAAGTGCCTCCACGCCGGAAATGGATTGAATCGCACGTTACTTTCGGTCTTGATGAAGGCGAAAATATTTTAGAAAATGAAAAATTGCACGACTAACAGGAGGAAGTTCTCATGTCTGAAACAGAAAGACTTTTGGATCTGCCACTTGAGGAAGTACTGGGAGACAGATTCGGCCGCTACAGCAAGTACATTATCCAGGAACGGGCCCTGCCTGATGTCAGGGACGGGCTCAAACCCGTACAACGCCGTATTCTTTATGCCATGCAGCAGGAAAAAAACACGGCCGACAAACCGTACAGGAAATCTGCAAAAACTGTCGGTACGGTAATCGGTAATTACCACCCGCACGGGGATTCTTCGGTATACGAAGCCATGGTAAGACTAAGTCAGACGTGGAAAGTCCGCTATCCGCTCGTGGAGATGCACGGGAATAACGGAAGTATTGACGGCGATCCGCCTGCAGCCATGAGGTATACAGAAGCAAGGCTCTCCGGGATATCCACGGAACTTCTGCGTGATATCCAGAAAGATACGGTGGAACATATCCCTAACTTCGATGACACGATAGAAGAACCTACCGTATTGCCCGCAAGGTTCCCGAACCTTCTCGTTAACGGTTCTACCGGAATCTCGGCCGGATATGCCACCGACATCCCTCCTCACCGGCTTGGGGAAGTAATCGAGGCCGTTATTATGAGGATCGATAATCCCGAGGCTTCAGTAGATAAACTGATGACTAAATTACCGGGGCCTGACTTCCCTACCGGAGGCATCGTCCAGGGTGCTCAGGGCATCAAAGAAGCTTATGAAAACGGGAAAGGAAAAATCATCGTCCGCGGAAAAGCGGAAATCCAGCAGATCAAAGGCGGTAAGGAACAGATCGTCATTGATGAACTTCCTTATGATGTGAATAAATCCACACTTGTGAAACGGATGGATGAGCTTCGCATCGACCGGAAAGTGGAAGGGATCGCAGAAGTCCGCGACGAGACGGACCGTACGGGTCTGAGAATTGTGATCGAACTGAAGAAAGAGTCGAACAGTGAAGGGATACTCAACTACTTATATAAACACACGGATCTTCAGGTATCCTATAACTTTAATATGGTAGCTATCTCCGATCAGAAACCGAAACTTATGTCTCTTCCGATGATTCTCGATGCCTATATCAGTCATCAGAAAAACATTGTAAGGAACCAGGCGATGCACGACCTGAAAAAAGCGAGAAATCGTGCGCACATCGTCCAGGGACTCATTAAAGCTATTTCGATCCTGGATGAAGTGATCAGTACGATCCGCTCCTCCAGTGATAAAAGCGATGCCAAAGAAAAACTGAAGTCTGCCTATACGTTTTCCGAGGCTCAGGCGGAAGCTATCGTCAATCTTCAGCTTTACCGCTTGACGAACACGGACATCACAGCCCTTCAGGAAGAAGCAGAAGAGCTGGAAGAGACGATCAGAAACCTTGAGAGTATTCTTTCGGATGAGAAACTGTTGCTGAAAGAAATTAAGAAAGATCTCCGCTCCATAAAGAAAACCTATAAAGATGACAGAATGACGGTCATCGAAGAGCAGGTTCAGGAGCTGAAGGTGGACCTGGAAGTCATGGTTCCGAGTGAAGACATACTGACTTCTGTTACGAGAGACGGCTACGTCAAACGGACGAGTCTCCGTTCCTACGGAGCTTCACAGGAAGAATCTCCGCCTCTGAAAGAAGGAGATTATCTTTTAAGCCTCATGGAACTCAATACGACGGATACTTTATTACTGTTTACAAATAGAGGGAAGTATCTTTATCTCCCTGTGCACCGGTTACCGGACATAAAATGGAAGGAACTGGGTCAGCACGTAACGAACCTGGTACCGGTCGAAGCCGGTGAAAAAATCATAGAAGCTATCCCTGTACGAAATTTCGAAACGGATGACTACCTGACATTCGTCACTAAAAATGGGATGGTGAAAAGGTCGCTGCTGAAAGATTATCAGGCACAGCGCTACTCCAAACCTCTCGTAGGTATAAATACGAAAGCAGATGATGAAGTCGTAGCTGTTCACCGCACCGACGGCCGTAAAGATATTATGCTGGCCTCCAACAAAGGTTACTGCCTCCGTTTTCCGGAAAATGAAATCAATATCGTGGGAGCCCGGGCTGCGGGTGTTAAAGGCATGCAGTTAAAAACGGAGGAAGTCATTGTCTCCGGGGAAGTATTCGACCCGGAAGCTCAAAGAACTGTTCTCGTCGTATCTCATAGAGGTGCGGTGAAACGGATGGATCTCAGGGAATTTGAATCGACGACGAGAGCGAAAAAAGGAAACGTCGTATTCCGGGCTCTGAAGAAAAACCCTCATACACTCATACAAATGCTCGTCGTTGATAAAGAGAGTCATATCCGTATCGTCACTGACAAAGAAGCGATTGAGGTCCAACCGAAGCAGTACCGTTCGAAGGACAGCTACAGCAACGGAACATTCGTTATAGACACCGAACAGAACGGGAATGTGACGGGGGCCTGGAGAAAAGTGGGCTATGAAAGTCCGCTGGAATAATAATCTTCCATAAAATAATAGCGCTTATACTGAAGAAAATGTTATTCTATAGATGTATGTTGATTTAGGAGGGAAAGATATTTATGAAAATCATTGTAGCCGGAGGAGATGGCTTCTGTGGATGGCCTACTGCTTTGTATTTATCCAAGCAGGGTCATGACGTAGCAATCCTCGACAATTTAGTACGACGTAAAATCGATAATGAACTGCATTCGAACTCGGTAACACCTATCGCCACACTCGAAGAACGGGTGAATAAGTGGAAAGAGCTTACCGGTAAAGAAATCAAAACGTTCGTGGGTGATCTGAACCATCATGACTTCCTGACGCAGGTTTTTACTCAGTTCAAGCCGGATGCTTTCGTCCACTTCGCCGAACAGCGTTCTGCGCCTTATTCCATGATCGACCGTGAACATGCGGTGTACACTCAGACGAACAACGTTATGGGGAACCTGAACGTACTCTACGCTATCAAAGAATTGGCACCGGACTGTCATCTTATTAAGCTCGGGACGATGGGTGAGTACGGCACGCCTAACATCGATATTGAAGAAGGGTATATTGAAATCGAACATAAAGGAAGAAAAGACACTCTTCCTTACCCGAAACAGCCGGGGTCCTTCTATCACCTGTCAAAAGTTCATGACAGCCACAACATCCAGTTCGCCTGTAAAATCTGGGGTATCCGTGCCACTGATCTGAACCAGGGAATCGTTTACGGTTTACATACCGAAGAAACGAAGCAGGATCCTGTTTTGAACAACCGACTGGATTACGACGGGGTGTATGGCACGGCTCTTAACCGTTTCATCAACCAGGCAGCCATCGAACATGACCTGACCGTTTATGGTTCCGGTAAACAGACGCGTGCTTTCCTTAACATCGAGGACACGGTCCGCTGTGTAGAGATTGCGGCCGAAAACCCTGCCGAACCGGGTGAATTCCGCGTATTCAACCAGTTTACGGAGTGGTTCTCTGTCAAAGAGCTCGCAGACAAAGTTCAGAAGGTAGCCAAAGAAGAAGGTATCAATGTTTCCATTGATAACATGGAGAACCCAAGGGTGGAAGCAGAAGACCATTACTATAGTGCAGTCAATACGAAACTTCGTGATCTCGGACTGGAACCACACCTTCTGACAGACGAAGTCATCAAAGACATGCTCCAGACGGTGATTGATCATAAAGACCGCGTCATTAAAGACAACGTTCTTCCGTCTGTCACCTGGAAGTAATAGAGGACCTTTATGAAAATCGTTATTGTTACAGAAACTTTTTTGCCTTCTACAGACGGGGTGGTCACCCGTCTGAAGGAGGCTATTACTTATATTCATAAAAAAGGGCATGAAGTGGTCATTATAGCCCCTGATCTTGGGGTGAAAGAATTCGACGGAGCGATTGTGGAGGGCATAAAACCCGCAAAGCTACCCGTTTACTCTTCCAAGTACTTTTCCCTTCCGAGCAGAAAAGTAAAGGACCTGCTGGAAAAACATAACCCTGACGTGGTTCACGTCGTCAACCCTGCTTTAGTAGGGGTATCCGGGGTATATTATGCCAACAAATTAGGTTTTCCGCTCGTGGCTTCCTATCATACACACGTGCCGAAATACCTGGATTACTATAACCTTTATCCTTTTAAACCGATTTTCTGGGCATATTTCAAGAAACTGCACAGCTATGCCCATACAAACGTATGTACATCGCAAACGATATTGAAAGAACTGCAGCAAAAGCGCATACACAATCTTGAAGTCTGGAAACGGGGCGTGGCTATCGACCATTTCCATCCGAAGCACGAAAGCACGAGTATGAGAGAACGATTATCCAACGGGAATCCGGGGGATAAACTGCTGGTATTCGTCGGACGTCTTGCTCCGGAAAAAGAAATCCATAAAATAAAACCTCTTCTGGAAAAGCGGAAAGACGTCTCTCTGGCCATCATAGGGGACGGACCGATCCGTCAGCAGCTTGAGAAAGAGTTTGAGGGGACGAAAACGGTATTTACCGGTAATCTGCACGGAGAAGAATTCAGAGAAGCGTTTGCAAGTGGGGACGCGATGATTTTTCCATCGGTGACGGAAACGCTTGGACTCGTTATACTGGAAGCTATGGCATCCGGACTGCCGGTAATAGCAGCTGAGAGTGGTCCTACGAAAGAACAGGTAGTAGACGGCGAAACCGGAATACTGTTCGAAAACGAGAACACTCAAAGCATGATAGATGCTGTAGAGCAACTGGAAGACCCCGAACTGCTGGAACATCTCAGCGAAAACGCCAGAAAAGAAGCTGAGAATTTCAGTTGGGAGAAACCTTCCGAACAAATTCTTGAGATCTATAAGAAGACGATTGCTATAGCCAAATAAAAACAGCTCCCGTTACGTATGTATCAGGGAGCTGTTAAATTATGTTTTGTCTCACTATCATAAGTATACTTAGTTTATGAGACATAGAAAAGTAATTCCCCTTAACTTCCTATAATATATATTATGTAAACTAAGTAATTTTATTAATAAGAGAGGGGTTTTATCTTTTTATTGTTAATACTCCCCCTCTTTTATATACAGACAAGATCAACAGAATATCTATCGCCCCCGCTGATCCCGGCCCGTTCATGAATGTTTAATGACTGTTTTGTCTTCCTGCTGGATCACTTTATTGTCTTTCATAAGCTTTCCTAATGCTCGTTTGAATGCAGCTTTGCTGATGCCGAATGTTGCCCGGATATCTTCCGGATCGCTTTTATCCGTAAAGAACATAACGCCGTCATTTTCTTCTAAATACTCGTAGATCACTTCCGCATCTTCTTTCTGGCTGACCGCTTTTACGGGTCTCAAGGACAAATTCAAAGTGCCGTCTTCTTTAACGGCTATTACTCTTGCTGTTAAGTCTTCCCCGAGCCTCGGTTCCGCGATCCGCTCCGTCGGATGAATGAACCCGCGATATCCTTCTTCCGTCAGTACAGCAGAACCGGCTTTTACAGCTTTATACACACGTACTCCGACTTCTTTGTTCAGCATATCTTCAGAAGCCTTATCAAGTTCTGCCATTACTTCGTCTTCCGAAATGGGTTTAGCTTCGAGTCTTCCTTTCTTGTCCGTCTCCAGCGTAACAAACAGGAAGTCTCCTTCTTTCGGCCACACAGCCTTCATCAGAGGCAGGTCATCTTTGGAAACGAGGATGTCTTTGCCTTCCACTCCAATATGGACGAATGCTCCGAGATGCGGCAGGATACTGACAACTTCCGCCCATCCGTAAGCATCTGCGGTAGCTGCCGGTAATGAATCCGTCGTGACGAGATCCCCGTTTTTATTCAGGTAGCAGAATACCTCTATTTCTGTATTCAGGGCCGGAGCGCCATCAGTCGTCTCCAGCGGGAGTGTCTCTCCGTGTACGGTAACCTCAGCGTCACCGGTGACTTCCGCTTTTTGAATGGTTCCGATAATAGATAAGTTCATAGCTAGTTCCTTTCGGGCTGTTTTACTGATACAGACGATCGACAGCCGTTTTGATTTTTTGATAAGATGCTTTCTTTTTTTCAAAATCGTAAATATTCGTTATAAGAAGAAACTCGTTCACCTGGTACGATTCGGATAACTGTTGTAATTTCCTTGCCACCTTTTCAGGGGTGCCTATGATGGTTCGTTTTCTGTTCTTCTGTATTTTGTCTATTTCGTCCCCGGGCAGATTATCAAAATCAATCTCATCAGGCGCATATACTTTCGTATCGAGTCCTTTTTCCACCTGGAGTAACCACATATCCTGACTCCTGGCCAGATACTCCGCTTCTTCTTCCGTATCCGCGCATACAGCAAAGACGCACATATTCACGGAAGGCTCGCTGAGCTGCAGAGATGGCTCAAACTTATCGCGGTAAGTCTGCAGGGCCTCTTCCACCGCATCGGGGCTGATAAAATACCCGAAAGTGAAGCCCGTCCCCTGCTTCGCCGCATGCCGGGCACCCCGCTCCGAGAGACCGAGCACCCACATGTCAGGAATCGTCGGCGATGCCGGTTTTGCTTTTACTCCATAATAATCGTGGCCTTTTGGAAGGTCGTCGTAAAGGAAATGCTGCAGTTCCTTCAATTGCCGCTGAAAAGAACTGAGCGGCTTGTTCACTCCATCAGTCAGAGCCGCCCTCGTCTTCTGGCCTCCTCCCGGAGATCTTCCGAGACCGAGATCCACCCGACCCGGGTAGAAGACTTCAAGTGTACGGAACACTTCGGCAACTTTCAACGGGCTGTACTGTGGCAGCAGCACTCCCCCTGACCCTACTTTTATGTTCGTCGTTTTACTTAAAATCGTATTTATGATTACTTCCGGAGCGGCACTGGCTAACCCGTTCGTATTGTGATGTTCGGCCACCCAGTACCGGTGATAACCGAGGGATTCCGTGAACTGTGCAAGCTCTGTCGTCTGTGCTAACGCGTCCCCTGGCGAACCTCCGTCCGAAATCGGTGATTGATCCAACACACTAAGTATCACTGTACATCCTCCTGTTTATTTATACACGTCCCGCATTATTTTGTCTAAAATCTGCTGCTGCTCTTCAAAGAGAATTTTATATCTCTTTTTAAGAACTTCGAACTCTTCTCTCCCGGCATCGGTCAAATAGTACCAATACACCTTCTGCCGCTTCTTGTCATGGGATTTATAGTCTTCCTTCCTTGCCAGAAGCCCTTCTTCCGTCATCTCATGTAAAGTATCCAGCAGCGTGGAAGGTGCCGGTATCCAGTTTTTTGTTAAGGTTTTGAATTCCTTTTTGAAGTGTTCGCTGATCATCGGCTGTTTCACCTGAAGCAGATGCATAATATAAAACTTGGTAAACTGAGCTGCGCTCATATTCAATGCGAATTTTTTAGGATTATTTTTGTGACTCACGAAAACACCCCTCCTCCCTATCATTTTACCTCAGAGACGAGGGTAATTAAATGAATAAGAACATTTGTTCAATCTCTCGTGCTTCGTATCGTATATTTTTGAAAAAGTTTGCTTAGAGAATAGGTTTTTAATTTATGTTAGGAGTTGCTACTAAATATTAAGCGGATATGCTTTTCCTTTTCAATGTTTGAGGAAACTTGCTTCTTCTACGTATGTACTTTGAAAACGAACTCACTTATAGCATTTTTTTAAAAGAAGTAATTGAAAAATCCTTTGTTATTTTGGACTCCCCTGTTTTTACAAACCCGTGTTTCAAATAAAAATTGACTGCGGGCTCATTGGCAGATCCGGTTGACACTGTCATCGCTTCAAAGTCCGCACCTTCCTCTATAAAGCGTAACAACGTTGTAGCAATCCTTTTCCTGAAATGATCAGGGTGTACCATTAATCGATGTATGTCAATGACGCGGTTTACCACTTTCACAGAAATTGCCCCGCACAGTTCTTCTCCTAAATAGTACCCGAAGAAAGTTTCTTCACACTGTTGCAGTGAATGTACTGTATCCTTCAGAGGCGGCAACTCAAAGAAATCGGTCAGTTCTGCTTCGTTATTGTAGGAAGGTATTTGAATATTCAACACTTCTTCCGCAACCTCAGAGTCGGTTATATCTACTATTTTAATCAAGACGGTCCCCCCCACATGCCGGTAAATCATGATTTTCGAAAATCACCAATTATAATGATAAACTTTAGTTGTTATACAGATTATAAAATAACATGTACCGGAAAGCATGTGATTTTTCTTACAAATTGGCTTACAGGAGAGATTGTTATGACGGAATTACTTAAAGGTAAAGCAGGATTAGTCACTGCAGCAGGATCGGGCATCGGCCGTGCCAGTGCGATCGCCCTGGCAAAATCCGGAGCCAAAGTAATGGTTTCTGATGTCAGCGAAGAAGGCGGGAAAGAAACCGTTAAAATGATCAGGGATAATGGCGGCGAAGCACAATTCTTCAAGTGTGACGTGAGTGACGAAGATCAGGTGAAAGCATTAGTGGATGAAACGGTCTCCGCTTTCGGTAAATTGGATATCGCTCACAATAACGCCGGTATTAACGCGGGTCAGGTTAAAATAGGAGAAATGGAATCCGAAGACTGGGATAAAACGATAAAAATAAACTTGTACGGAGTTTTTTACTGTGTGAAGCACCAGATTAACGCGATGCTGGAAACGGGCGGCGGTTCGATAGTCAACTCCGCTTCAGGATCCGGGTTGGAAGGCTCAGCGAAGATGACACCATACACCGCTTCAAAACACGGTGTCGTCGGTCTGACGAAGTCCGTGGCACTGGAATACGGAAAACAGGGCATACGTATTAATGCAATCGCTCCGGGCGCAACCATTACACCGGCCATTGAAAAATGGGCCCAGAACCAGCCGGAACAATATAACGGCGTATTGGAGTCACTCCCTGCAGGTGAAATGTCCACACCGGAAGATCAGGGGAACGTTGTTGCATTTTTATGTTCCGACCTTGCGAAGCAGATCAATGGTGTCACGGTACCGGTGGACGGTGGATATACGGCCGGAAAATTATAAGAAGATCAATGCAGTCCCGTTCATAAAATCATATGGTAGCAGGATCAACTCCGCCTACAAAGTCCGCCCCTCGACCAAGTGCTTTCTTTACTAAATCTTTCGTCTTCGTTTGCAGTAAACCATGTTGAGGAAAGGCAACGATTTCATAGGATAGTTTTCCTTCAAATGTTTGTAATGCTTGTTGGATTTCCTCCAGATTTTTCAAACCGACTTCCGGATAGATATCCACGTGGGTACGCGCATGGGTTACGCCGGAGTTTACATAGTATTCAAGTAATTTTTCTGCACGTTCTTTTGTAGTAGTTTCCAGGGAAGGCATAACCTCTTTTTCAATTTCAAGTCTTTCAAAGATATTATTGACGGAGGGTACAGAACGCCAACGGTCTCCAAGTAATGTTTTGTCTAAATGACAATGTTTTTCGATGAACGACGGGAGCACCAGCAAACGTGCATTTGTTATCCAAAAAATGGAATTCACGGTTGATCTCCCCCTTCTAATTTAATATGTAAAGTAATCCTGAAAAAACACGATCACCCTTTCTATCCTGCAGTTTTATTCCAATGGTAATCAAGCTCCCGCTTCTTTTAGTATACTTACAATTTCCTGGTATCCATTATTCTTGGCGTGCTGTAAAGGCGTTACACCTTCCCTGTCACTAATACTGAGATCACTCCCGTAGTCCACCAATAACTGTACAATTTTTTGATGGTCCCTGCCGCCATCCCCTAGAATGATCGCTTCCAATAATGCTGTCCAGTGCAGATTATTAATATGATTAACATCTGTATCAGAATTGGTTAAAAGCTCTTTCACGACGTCAACATGACCTCTTTCTGCAGCAGGTATAAGTGCCGTTCCGCCATACCGGTTCGTGAGCGTCGTATCAGCTCCTCCTTCAACTGCAAGTTTCACAATGTCAAGAAACCCTTCTGCCCCTGCATATAAAAGTACATTATCCTGATTGTTATTCCGTATATCAATATCCGCTCCTCGTTGAATAAGGGCATCTGCAGTACCTGTGTGATGTTCACGGGTTGCGGCCATTACAGCGGTCATTCCATGTTCATTCGTAGCATCGATATCTGCACCCTTTTCCAGAAGCTCCAGGACGTTCTTCGTGTCCCCACATTGAGCGGAGTCGATTAATTGTTGATTCATAGTATCTTTCTCCTTCTCTTTTGACACGTCTACCGGGGAGTCAGAGGTTAAGTGACAAGCGGTAAGCAAAAACAAAAAAAGCAGACTGACGAACATTTGCCCTACCTTCATAATCCCTTCACCTTCTCTTTTATCAATTCATTTAACCCTGAACGAATATGCCAAATCCTGCGTTGTGAAATTTCTTATAACCATAAATAAAGAGGTGGGGACTTTTCCTCCACCTCTAACAGTTCACATACATAGATTTTCAAGGTTTAATTTTGCAGTTCACCCGCTGTATCAGTCCTGCAATTTTGTCATCGTTGCGTAAATCGAAACGCGCGCATCGCTGGTGTTGGTAAAACCGAGCTGCTGCTTGGAGTCACAATAAATCACATCACCTGCTGACACCGCTACTTCTTCATCGTCGATTAAGAAGATCCCATCTCCGTCGATAACGTACAAATACAATTCACGATGTGGATGATTATGCGCTTTCATATGCTGTCCAGGTAAAAAGTTCAGCACGAATGCGGTACTGTGGTCATTTTTAATCAGATTGACTTTGGTAAATCGTTCATCATTGAACTGCTTTGCGTCTTCAATTGAATAAACATGCATAGTAGTCACCTTCTTTTTAAAGATATAATAGTATGGACCTAAATCGATTATACCATACGGTCCATGCATAGAGGTTCTATAGCGGCTGACAGCATAATGGAGCGCTTAAAGAATACCCGGGCGAAAAAACGGGAAGTACTACTCAATCAAAGATTCCAGTACACCTTCCCCAAACAAAGCCCACGTATAAATACAACAAAATTCAATCATGATAATAATTATAAATTTAACCCGTGAGATTTGCTGTAGTTGTAAATAATAAAAACTCCCTAAAAGTACATAAAAGCTGGCCAGATGAGTATATTCCGCTGTAAGAGGCTCATCTAATGGAGTGAAATTCAACCCGAGATAAGCAAAAAGATTAAAAACAGTTAATAAAACCAAAGCAGTTACGTTCAAAAGATGAACATACAGGTTTTTCAAAGTAACATCCTCCTTCTTTCCGGGCTCCAACTATTCAATCATAAAGAGTGACTTCTCTCCTGAAGGTACAGATGGTCTATAAAATATAAACTGCCACAAAGATAGTAAAACCTGCGGAAAGAAAAAGTGTGAAAGCAGCCGGTTTCCGCTTTTGATATTCGTTGATCCCTATGAGGATAACCAACCCGCTCATCAACAACAGAAGGTAAGGTCCGATATCAGTCATACCGGTTATGAGGCTATACCCGGCCAGGATAGTTATGATGACCCCCAGCACTATTTGAAGTATTTTCACTGACAACTCCCCCCTCCCCACTATACAACATCATATGTACGTGATAACACTACCGATTATTATTCTAAAGGTTTGATCGAAGAATCGTTTTAACCCATCTAAAAAACATATTCCCCTTCCTCAATTAACTCCTTCTTCTTCCTCGACACTTAGGTACACACGCTTCTTTCAAAAACTCTGAAACCATCACCCTTCAACAATCTTCGGTTTTACGAAACCCATGACAGCGGCTGGTTGATTCTTTTTTAGTTCTGTTCAAAAGACGAAACCTTCCTGGTCTGCATATTTCTTTACCGTGCGGACGTCCGTATTCGTCATTCTTGCAACATCTGAGTAGCTGCATCCTTTTCCATTCACTTCTTTCTTGATATACTAGATGTCAGTCACTTCCAACATCTTCCTCATAAACTCCTGCTCTTCATTGATTGCACAATAGAAACCTTATTGATTTAAGGGATCGTTAGTAAGTGGCTTTTTTACGTTTCTTACTTTCTTTAGCAACTTGCATAGAAAGACTCCCGAACCTTACAGACGGTACACCCAAGCAACTTTTTGGCAGAGTCCCCCAGAATGTAATCCAGGCATTACAGATACAGATATTACAGTTGGACTTGCCGGATTCGGAGGTCTTGGAATTCCTGGAGCAATTGCTGGCAACGTAGCTGGCGGAAGGGCTGGCGCTCAATCTGCTGGTTTTGATTAAATTTAATTAAAAAGGAAGAGGGATAAATATTGAGAACAAAAGCTCATTTAATGAAAGCAAATCCGCCTTATAAATCATTTAGTAAGAAAATGGCGCATTTTTATATAACTATAGGGCTTCTATCATTTTTCTTCTTATATTTTATTACAGTATATTATTGCTAAGTTTTATACTGCAACTACCTTATGAAAAGGAGCGATTTTGTGAGTACGTTAAGCTCAAATTGGAAAAGGAGTATAGCAGTTTTTATCAGTTTAACACTTTTCTTCACTTTATTTGTCCCCTCGGTAAACGCATCAACTGAATCCTCTATCGAGTCTGATGACGTTTATTTGCGGAATTTACAACTCAGTGAAAAGGATCAATCATTCTTGGACAAAGTAATTTCGATAGGAGAGTTCTTTAAATACAACAAGGAAGATCGTACCTTAGATATTGAATTAACTAAGGAAGAACTCTTTAATGATTACAATTTTACGGAAGAACAATACCAGAGATTAACCGATCAAATACTGAGTTACCAAATTAATAATGACAATTCCTCAGAAATGATTACACCTCAATTTCATGTGGAAGATGGCGGATTGTACATTAGTCATAATGACATTGTGGCAGGTTCATTTGGTTTACTAGCCGCAGCACAAGCTGGTCCGTATGCTTTACAAGCAGCTCTAATCGCTATCGGGGGAGCAACTTCTGGACCAGTAGGTTCCACAATTTCAATAATACTTGGAGCCGTTTCAGCCCCCTCATTGGGTGAACTCGCTGGTAGAATCACTTGGGCAGCCTCTACTGGACAAGGCGTATATGTCAAACCAGTATTCAGTTATCCACCACTAGACATTGGGTATTGGTAATCCTAAATAAGGAAGGTTATTCCATGGAACCAGATAAGCAAACATTGAAAACTTTATCTATTATAGGTTATATCTTGATAAGTGGTAGTATAGCGGGATATTTTGGGTATTATCTTCAATACGAAGATTCGTTTATATGGCATTGGGTCATAATGTCATTAATAGGTGTTGTACTATTGGGCGTGAAAAATTACAAACTTCAAACGAATCAACTAAAAACAGTTATACTTGATTTACTATTCATCTTTGCTTTACCACTTATAGCTAATATTGATCTGCCTAACGGACTCGCTATCTTATTAATGACAGTGATAGCCGGTATATTAGCCACAACAATCATGCAACTAACATTTAAGCCATGGCAAGAAACATAAAAGAAAAAATTGATTTTTAAAAAGAGCTTTTTAAAAAGAGTTCGTAATGAACTATACCCCGAATAATAGACACCTTTTTATTCATGTCCATTATTCGGGGTTTTTGTGTTTTATGACCTCGAATAGTCTTTATATAATTAAGATAACTACGAAGAACGAGGTTATATGTCTACAATAATGTCCACAGAAGCACAACGAATAAAATTAGAAGCCTATCCGAAAGTTCTCAAGGTTTCTGATCGTTCCATTACGTATGCGCCGGAATTCAAAATAAAGGCTGTGAAAGATAATGAAGAAGGGAAACGTTCTTATCACATTTTTGTAGATTTCGGGTTCGACATGTCGGTGATTGGCAGGAAAAAGACTTACCAGTGTGTAACGCGTTGGCGCAAGACATTCGAGAAATACGGAGAAGACGGGGTTATACGGAGCGACGTGGAAAAGGAGCATCAGCACGACCTTCCTCAAAAGATCTATCTTCCGAAGATCAATTGAAAAAGGCAGAAGCGCGTATTGCTTATTTGGAGGTGAAATTGTCCTTCGTAAAAAAGCTCGACGAACGCGAAAGGCAGGCGAAGAAGAAGAAATAACAACATCAGAGAGGCCTCAGATCATTGAACACGTGGTGCGAACGCATGGATTCCCTCATTTAATCCAGTATTTCTGTGCCATCGCGAAGGTAATTATAACTGATAGACTAAATAAGCCTCTACCTTCAACTAGTATTCTCTCTCCCTTTTAAAACCCTCTTATACGCTTGCCGATTTTATCTTTGAAATATCGTAACTCTTTAGCATTTTCTTGTTGATTATCTTCCCACGTTAGTGAAATAGCCATCATCTATATTTGACTACCGCCCAATATATAAAGGTTTGATTCTAAAACGTTACCTAGAAAGTGATTAATCAATTATGATTTGATTGATTTATGTTTACCTTAAATCCGATTGCAAAAGATGCAATAAAAAAAAGGATTAAAAAAACAAAGAATACTGTAAGCTTCCCCACCCGAATGTTAACCAATCCAATATAAAAGAGGATTACAGCAGCAATAGTTAATAAACTTCCAGATAAAATCCTGATATATAGAGGGGAAACCCATTTTACTGAACCATCACGTAAGCGCCAATACAATTATTCCAGGAATTAATGATACTAATTATGATCCTTTAAGCACGATAAGAATGGTTCTTTTCAATTTATATTTAACCTTTACTAAAAAAGCTGCTCATTATACACGTACGACACCAATCAAATTTAGTTTCAAGCTCTATATTGTCTCGAACCTGAGTCTTCAACTAACCTGCCCTTTACTTGAAGACTCAGGTTCGAGATATATACTGTGTAAAAAGAACCTAGATTGCAAATAATTCACACTTACCCAATGGTTATATATTACATATTATCAATTCTATCACCATGAATCATTAAAGCTGGAACTGGTCTTTCTGCCACCCTACAGCCCGGAATTCAATTTGATGGAAGGCGTCTGGAAATGGCTGAAAGAAACCGTCATTCCCAATGTCTTTTTCGGGAGCGTGCAGAAAATCGTTCTCGCGGTCCGGGAGTTCCTGCAAGATGTGCAACAACGCCGTGAAGAGGTCATCGATCGTTTATGTGTGAGGCTATAAAACACTAGTTTAACTTATATAATTTCAACTCTATGCAAGAGCAAAATGTGTTACAATGTGTTACAATGAAACAAAAGGAGTGATAACGATGAAAACAATAACTATACGTCTGAACAAAAATGAATCGCAAACTTTTGAGGAGTACGCTGAATTGAACAATGTCCCTCTATCAACGTTATTTAAAAAAACTCTGGAAGAGAAGATGGAAGACGAATTTGATATGAGCATGATCACAGAATATGAAAAAAATACACCTCCTGCTACGTATACGCATGATGAATTAAAAGATGACTTAGGTTTATAGTCCATGTCCTATCAAGTTGTTTATACAAAAAAAGCAATAAAAAGCCTCA
This sequence comes from Salimicrobium jeotgali, assembly GCF_001685435.2. Classification (NCBI taxonomy): domain Bacteria; kingdom Bacillati; phylum Bacillota; class Bacilli; order Caryophanales; family Bacillaceae; genus Salimicrobium; species Salimicrobium jeotgali. The sequence continues at coordinate 1,308,882 of NZ_CP011361.2, read as the reverse complement.
AGAAAGTTGATAAAGCACAACAAAGACTAATTATTGCCTGGATAGAAAAACATTTAATCAATGCTAAAGACCCAAGAGCTTTAGGCAAGGCACTCAAAGAGGATTTGAAAGCGTATTGGCGCTATCGTGTAGGAGATTATCGCATTTTAGCCGACATCAACGATAATGAAATTAAAATTATTGTTTTTAATATAGGCCATCGTAAAGACATCTATGAGTAACAACAAATGACTTCCCCATAGTTCAGAAAATCTCCCGAAAATTGGAAGAAAGGAAAACGTCCCCGGGTAGCAACTCGTTCATTTGGAAAGGAGAAAAAATATGAGCAGACTGTATATTGTTTCCGCTTCTATAGATGAGTTTTTAGAAGTAGCGTCGGCAGAGAAAGCGAAGGAGGCCTACAACGAAATTAAAAAGGTGGTTCCAGAACATAGCTTCACTATTTTTGGGGCTGAAGATGTGACTTCTTTGGCCCGATCGCATCGGCACCTAGATCCTTCTCATTTAACGAAGAGTGTATCTACATTCATGGAGACGCTTTGCACCTCTCCCTCGCCAGGAAAACGAACGTAATCTTCAAAGATAGAGATTGTTTTTTTGATCCAGAGGTTTATCGCGATCATCGAACAAAATGAGTAAAAAAAGCCCACCTCCATCGTGAAGAAGGTCGGCAGAAATTTGTAATAGGTATGTCTTTGTATACCTACGCACTTACTCGTAAATGAATCACTGGGCCTCAACAAAGAGCGCCGCGTACTCCCGCGACGATATGCCGAGCGCTCGAAACAGCTTGTCGAACATACGGACCTCAAGAACACCTGAACCGCCCTCGGCTCGTGTGACGGTTTTAAGGTCAACACCGGCTTTCTCGGCAAGCTCTTCCTGCGTGAGCGACGCTTCCATGCGGGCTGCAAAGACGGCGCGTCCCAATATCGCGCCGATACCGTGGAAGAACTCCTCGGTTTCCGGAAGTTCTTTAAAAATGTCATCTGTACGAGTCAGGTCCTTCATCGAATCATCTCCTTCGAAAGGTCTTCGTATACTTGTCCTTTCCCGAAAATACGTTCCGGGACTCTCCTAAATGATACGTAACTACCTCACCGGATAATGTCTCGTACAACCTGTCGTAATCCCCGTCTATCGGTTCATGAGTGAACCGTACTTCTTTCCCGGGTAATTTCTGGTTGCGGTACGGCCCCTCGCGTTTTATAGGTTCTATTTCAAATCGCACAAGGCAATCTTTACTATGGTCTAATAAATCCGTGGTTTCCTCATCTTCTAGGTACCACTTCCAGGTTTATCTATGAAAGATAACACAGTAACTCAACGGCACAATAATTCAATAACACAAACATATAGTACTTTGAGATAGATCTGAATTTTGAAGTTTTCACACCGATAAGCTGACATTTCATTTTGATCGTTGATGTCACTTTGATCGTTATTTTGCACATATGTCATAAATTATAAAGCCTAATTCCTTATTCAAAAGAAAAGGAATTAGGCTTGTGGTTTTTATACCATCCTACCCTATTGCGGCATAGAAAGAAGTTGTAATAGGTCGTTTCGTTTTAAAATTATTTTGAGTTCATATAATAGATATGATTGTCCGTCCATCCCTCAGACTCATTAATGAACTTTTTTCTAGTACATTCATAAGTCAAACCAACACGTTCTGCTAGCTGAACCGAGGGCTTATTATCCAAGTTTATATGAGCTTCCATTCGATGAAAATCAAGGTTTTTAAAAGCAAAATTTAATCCTTCACTAACAGATTCCTTTCCATAACCATTTTTCCAATAATGGTTATGGAGTCTGTATTCCAAGAATCCCCACTGAAACTCACGTCTCATAAGGGTCCAAAGTCCAACCATACCAATGTGACTTAAATCTGATTTACGAAAAACACTTAAAATGTACCCCTCATCTTGTTCCGCTAGCTGCTTATGTCTCGAAACGACATCATTAAACTTTTCTTGCGTCCATCCATCCACGTCCATTTTAGGGTTATCGTGCTTATACTGTTGAGGAAGTGTACCACGGAACCCTTCCAGCCATCTTTCATAATCCCAGCTCTCCAAAGGCCTTAGTACTAATCTTTCCGTTTCTGAATAGAATTCCTGTTCTTTTGTTATCAATGTGACATCTCCTTAGCATATTATTTTTCGTTAACGTCTTTTCTCCACTATTAACATTTAGTTTATGTGCCATAAGACATCACACCTTTCATTTATATTATGTAATCATTGTACCATTTTTTTGAAAACGAAACTGAAGATACTGTTAAAAAAAGAGACCGATTGTTTAATTGTATTGGACCATAATTAATGTAAAAATTATTCACTTTGTCTAAGAAGTGTTGTATTAAAAACGATCGTTATTTTGTATAACTTATTAAAAATTCTCCTCTGTGAGTCCTGGCATTCTATATGACTGGAATCCGGGATATCTTTTCGCTTTATTACGCCCCCCTCTCGTTTTTTTCTACGTAAACACCTATCAGAAATTTCACCAATACATATATCGATAAAGTGATGGCGGCCACAATCAAAACGTGCACCTATATGATATATTCGTTTTTATTCTATTTGTCTTTTATTATTGTTGGTCCTAAAAATAATGAAATATAAAAAGTAACTATAAGGTAGAGCATTAAATAATTTATCTGTATGGTATTTATTCCTAATAAATAACTATTAATTGCTAGAAAAACCAACAATACTGAAACTGCTATTAATAATACTGTAGAAGTAAATTTGTAAATGTTTTTTATCACTCTTTCATCGTAATGTATATCCTTTTTCTTCTTTTCGCTTTTTCTTCTCAATGATTCTAAAATAGTAAAAGCTATAACACTAGAAATAAAACCTGATAACTCTACTTTTCCAGATACTAATCCCAAAACCCCAATTAAAAAAATGAGAAAAACAAACAATTCAAAAAAATATTTAGGCATTAGTTAACACTCCTTTTCTAACCAAAATAATTCATCCAAACTTTTTTCTAAATGTAGACTAACATTGAGGCACACGTAAATAGAGGGATTATACTTTTGTGCCTCAATAAGATTCATTGTCTGCCTAGTTACACCTACTTTTTTAGCTAACTCACTTTGTGTCAGATCACCTTTTTCCAAACGAGAAATCTTCACTTTATTCGCTACTGTCTTTTTTTTCATTGTATAATACCCCTTATTAAAAGTAACATATATCATACTAAATTAAAATATATGTTACTTTTTTGTATAATCATCTTCTAATACTACTATTATAAAAAATAAAGCTACCACAAAATAAATAACTGCGAATCTTTCTTGGTATCTTCTCTTTTTAGATAAATGACCTGAGTCTTTCAATTATTTCACTCCAAACCTGAAAGCTCTAATGAATAAAATCTTTTCCTGCCGTGCAGTTTAATAGCTATTTGGATAATCTAAGTAACACTTTGAAATTAAACCATTATCATTGGTGCCATGTTATATCTGAAAGCCGATCTCTAACTACTTTTGCACTCTTGATGCCGTATTTTTATAATACCCTGGTCTTAATGATTATGTATGTTAACTTATGTTCGGAGTAACTACTTAGTAATAAAATTAAATGCTTTCTATTAATAGATAATATTTGAACACATTGCAGTCTGTCTTTTCTCCGCTTCCAAAAATTAAACCTGTAACACCTGTAAATAGAATTATACTTATCAGTATCCCATAAAAATACTTAACGATAACCCAGCCCTCCCTTTCAAAACATTAGAATTCTTAACAACACAAACAAAGTCCAGCCTCCTGCCAGTTTTGAAATGACGCTTCACCCCTTCTTTTTGTCAGCTCTCTTCTTATTGATTCTGGGTATAATAAAATACCAGGAAACAAATCCACCTATGGCCAAGCCTATAACGTTATTCCATCTTATCTCTCCTTCAACAAAGTAACTGAAGGACATAGAAATAACCGCAAAAACCATAGCTGAGAGAAGACCGTTTTTGAGTCTTGCACTCATCGAAAACCTCCCTTTTACTAAATAAACTATATAAACAAGCCGCTTTTTCAAAAATATAACCCGTCTCTCATCGATCCCTGGACTAAAATACGGCAGATACGACTTGACGTTACGGCAGACTCAGTTTAGTTGTTCGTCCACCATCGACCTGGTAGACCTGCCCTGTAATAAAACCGGCTTCTTCAGCTGCCAAAAAAGCCACAAGAGACGCCACTTCTTCAGGCGTACCCGTACGGGCCACAGGGTGGATGTTTCCTATATTCCACTGGAATGCCTCAGGGTCTGGTGTACTTTTGATAAAATCAAGATTCAATTCGGTATCAATCCATCCGGGTGCTACTGCATTACAGCGGATCCCTTCATGTCCGTGATCTACAGCTACCGCACGTGTCAATCCATGTATGGCAGCCTTTGCGGCACTGTATGCCGCGTGTCCGGGGTTCGCTGCCAGCCCTTCCACCGAACCGGTATTGACAATAGTACCTTTTGTCCTACGTAGATACGGCAAGGCAGCACGGATCATCAAGAATGGACCTGTCAGATTCACGTTAAGATTCCTCTCCCAATCCTCAAGGCTCATTTCTTCGATAGAACTCTCCTGCATCATTCCCGCATTGTTGATCAGCACATCCAGTCGACCGGTGCGGGCGATGACTTCTTCAATAATTTTCTCCGGTGCTTCCGGATCGGAGAAATCTGCGGTAACAGAAGCAAATTCTTCACCCTCTCCGCGTTGTGCAGTTATGACCGTTGCTCCTTCCTCACTCAGGCGTCTGGCTATGGCGCGGCCGATTCCTTTTCGTCCGCCTGTCACCAGTGCTACTTTGTTTTCAAAACGTCTCATTATAAAAACCTCCTTATCAGACAATCCAGTGGGTTACTCTTGGAAACAGTTAATTCTGATTATACAAGCAGCTGCAGCAATATTAAACGAAACTTAAGAAAGAAGAATGACTGGCGCCCCTCCCCTTCTGGTCCATCATTTCCGTAAGCAAACTCATCACGGCTTATGTCCCCTTATTTTAAGAGATCAACACAGTTATATCCAAGCGGCTCAGGATATTGATCGATTCGGATAAAAAATAAGAAGCAACACCCTTCCACCAATTAATGAACGTTCGTAAATTAACTTGTACACTTTATCTTAACCAGGTTAAGTCAATTTGTAGTTTAAGTAATGAAATTTTACGAACGTTTGTGTTATGATATGAATGAATAATACATAAGAAAAGCGGGGCTGTACGATGGAAAACAGAAAATACGGATACATATATACCGACAATAATGAACGAAATAATAATAAACAGATTACCGGTCTAAAGGAAAAAAACATTCAGGAGCGGGACATTTTTACAGATGTGAACACTGATGAAAGCGTTCGAAAAGATAATTATGAGCTTCTTAAACGGATTCTTTACCCGGGAGATGTTCTCTACCTTCATTCCCTTGACCATCTGGGGCGTAGTAAAGAAGAGATTATGCAGGAATGGCACACTGTTACGAAAGAGCTTGAAGTAGATGTTGTCGTACTGGACATGCCTCTTCTGGATACGACAAAGTATAAAGACAGCATGGGGACATTTATTGCCGATCTCGTTTCACAAATGCTTTCCTGGATGGCCAAAAATGATAACGATGAGAGCGAGTTGCAGAAGGAAGAAGAAAGCGAAGTCAACAATCCCTACAAACGATTGGGTCGCCCGAAAGCTGAGATTACAGATGCTTTCCTGGAAGCGTACAATGAATGGAAGTCAGGAAATATTACAGCGACACAGGCGATGAAACAGGCGGAAGTGAAGAAAACGACCTTTTACAAACTCGTCCGGCAAGTAGAAGATGATATGTAAAGGAGTCCTGCTGTAATGAAAGAAAAATTCCCCTACATTGTTTATTGGTTCCTCTTTCTCTTGGGGCTTCACTCTTATTGGCAATTTTTCTTTGTGGATTACGGAGTGATTTATACAGTTTTTTTTACCTTTATAAGCGGTCTGTTCGGAGGAATGGTAGCACTGGTATTACGGAACTATAAATTAGTTATGTTAAGTTTCCTGCTTTTAATCAGTCCCTATATTATCATTCTCGGTATGCACTACGTATAATCAGAAGAAGGAAGCTGAAAAAATCAGCTTCCTTCTCTATATAAGATAATTACTCTCTTCTGGTTGTTTAACCGGTATTAAATTTTATTTCGGAGTTACTACTAAGTTTAAAGTAGAACTAGATTAAAATTTAATGCCTATTTTACCCAAGTTTTTGGACTCCTTAATGTACGTAAAGGCTTCCTGGCAGTTCTCTGCTGAAAACATCTTGTCTACAACAGGGTGGATGTCGTGCTTCTCTATGAACTGAAGCATGTCCACCCATTCCTCCATACTCCCCATCGTTGAACCGAGAAGATTATACTGGCCATAAAAGAAACTTCTGATATCCAGTTCGAAAGTGTCCTTCGTTGTAGCACCGAACGTTACGATAGTTCCCCCTCTTCTTACGGCATCGATGGACTTCTGGAATGTTTCGCCGCCGATACTCTCGACTACTACATCAATCGTCTCGTCATGAAGAACTTCATTCCAGTCATCATAGGTGAAAACGGCCCGGTCCGCTCCTATATCAAGAGCTTCTTTCATCTTATCTTCCGAACGTGAGGTAACGATGACACGTGCGCCGACTGCTTTTGCGAATTTCAGTGCATATGTCAGTACACCGCTCCCGATACCAGGCAGAAGAATCGTATCTTCCTCAGATATATTTCCACGGGTGAACATTACCCGGTAAGCTGTCAATGCTGCAAGAGACAGTACTCCCGCTTCATCCAGCGTAAGGTGATCAGGTTTTTTACGCACGTTCTCCGCTGGCATGACGATATACTCGGCGAATGTCCCGTCTTTCGGGAACCCTACGATTTCATATCCTTCCGGCGGAGCATCACTTTTCTCTTTCCAGCCGAGACCTGGATAGATAATGACTTCCTCCCCGTTTTGAAAATCTTTGACGTCCGCTCCCGTCTCTTCAATCGTAGCAGAAGCATCGGATCCCGGAATGAAAGGTCCTGATTCCGGGTCATGTTTGTTCTCGACGACCGCCACATCTCTCCGGTTCAGTCCACCCACGTTCACTTTCAGAAGCACTTCTTCGGCACCGGGCGTCCTTACGTCCATCTCCCTGTATGTAAGTCCGGAGATTCCCTGCTTGTGTTCATGTACAATCGCTTTCATATTACTGTCCCCTTTCTTTTAAGACTACCTTCAGCTTACCAATAATCTGTGGAAAATAAAATAAGAGTCCATCCTTTTAAGGATGAACTCTCGTTTTAAAATATATTAGTCAAGTACTTTAACAGTTACGGATTGACGTCCGAAGTCAAGGGCGTCACCCTGGCTAGGCATGAAGAGATCGATGCGGTTGCCGTTAATAGCTCCACCGGTATCACCAGCGATAGCTGTTCCGTATCCTTCGACCCATACTTTGGAACCGAGCGGGATGACGTCAGGATCGACTGCGATGACTTTCTGACCAGGGTTGGCTTTCAGATCCTGACCTGTAGCTGTAACACCGCTGCATCCTGCACAATAAGCTGTATATGCTGTAGCTTCAGCTGTGAACTGCTTCTGTACATCTCCCTGGGAGCTGCTTTCAGAAGAGCTGGAACTGCTGCTTTCAGATGCTGTGCTGCTACTTTGTTTCTGCTCGGATGCAGAGCTGCTGCTTGCACTGGAAGCCGCTTTCTCTTCCTGTTTGGAGTCAGAAGCTGATTTAACTGCCGCTTTACTTCCTACCGCCAATTCATCTCCAGGGTGGATCAGGTTACTGGATAGATTGTTCCAGCTTTTCACCTGAGACACGCTGATGCCATGGCTGCTGGAGATTTTGTGAAGTGTATCTCCGGATTTTACGGTATAGACGTTGGAATTTGTTGTTGTTTTTTCTGCCGCTTTACCGTCCACGCTCAACGACTGTCCAGGATAAATGATGTTGGAGTTAAGGCCGTTGACGGATTTCAGCTGGCTTACCGACACATTATATTGTTTGGAGATGCCCCAAAGTGTATCTCCACTGTTTACGTTGTGATCCTCAGCACTTACTGTAGTAGCGAATGCTCCTGTAAGGGCTGCTGTAGTTGCTAGTGTAACGATCTGTTTTTTCATTTGTTAATTCCTCCTTGATGGTTATCTCTCATCTGCACAATATCCATAATAACAGGTGTACAGAATAATTTAAGAACAAGGAGCTAACAGTTTGTTTGCAATATTAACATTCACATTGCACAGACATTACAAAGCTTAGATTTGTTGAGCTTCCGCCTGAGCTTTAGGGTCATCGAGATACTCATCATATCTCATTTCTTTATCCACTATTCCATTAGGAGTGATTTCGATGATACGATTCGCCACCGTCTGTATGAACTCGTGGTCGTGCGAGGCGAAAATGACCGAACCTTTGAAATTGGCCACTCCTTTGTTCAGGGACGTGATCGACTCCAGATCCAGGTGGTTGGTCGGCTGGTCCAGAATCAAAACGTTAGCTCCGGAGAGCATCATTTTCGAAAGCATGCAGCGGACTCTTTCGCCCCCGGACAGAACATTCGGGCTCTTCAGTGCTTCTTCCCCGGAGAAAAGCATGCGACCGAGGAAACTGCGCAGGAATGTCTCCGTCTCGTCTTCCGGTGAATACTGTCTCAACCATTCGACTAGCGTTTTCTCGTTCCCTTCAAAGTATTCCGTGTTATCTTTCGGGAAGTAGCTCTGGGATGTCGTGACCCCCCATTTATACGTACCTTCATCCGGCTCCATCTCCCCGGCGAGTATTTCAAGAAGTGCCGTTTTGGACGTCTCGGAAGAACCGACAAGGGCGACTTTGTCGTCTTTATTGAGTGTAAAGCTTACATTGTTCAGCACTTTTTCACCATCTATCGTCTTGGAAAGATTTTGCACCGTCAGTAAGTCATTACCGATTTCCCTCTCCGCCTGGAAAGCTATATAAGGATATTTCCTGGAAGACGGCTGGATATCATCAAGCGTAATTTTATCAAGCATTTTCTTCCTGGACGTAGCCTGTTTCGATTTGGAAGCGTTGGCGCTGAAACGGGCGACGAATTCCTTCAGCTGTTTGACTTTCTCTTCTTTCTTTTTGTTCTGTTCTTCTGCCATTTTTCTGGCAAGCTGGCTGGATTCGTACCAGAAATCGTAGTTCCCTACATATACCTGGATTTTCTGGAAGTCCAGATCCGCAATATGGGTACATACATTATTAAGGAAGTGACGGTCGTGGGAAACGACTACCACTGTATTTTCGAATTCGATGAGGAACTCTTCCAGCCAGCGGATGGCGTGGATGTCAAGGTGGTTGGTAGGCTCATCGAGAAGCAGTACATCAGGATTGCCGAACAGAGCCTGGGCGAGAAGCACCTTGACTTTGTCGTTTGCAGGAAGTTCCCTCATTTTTTTATCGTGCTGAGCGTCATCTACACCGAGACCCGTAAGAAGTTGTGCAGCTTCAGATTCCGCTTCCCATCCGTTCATCTCTGCGAATTCACCTTCAAGTTCCGCAGCCCGCATACCGTCCGCTTCCGTAAAGTCACCTTTCGCATAGATCGCATTTTTCTCTTCCATTACTTCATACAGCCGTTCGTATCCCATAATGACCGTATCAAGAACATTGTATTCATCATAAGCGAAGTGATCCTGTTTCAAAACGGCAAGACGCTGCCCCTTGCCGAGAGCGACTTCTCCGCTCTGTGCATCCAGTTCGCCGCTTAATATTTTAAGGAACGTCGACTTCCCGGAACCATTGGCCCCGATCAATCCGTAGCAGTGACCTTCTGTAAACTTGATGTTCACATCTTCAAACAGTTTTCTATCCCCGAAACGTAGACTTACGTTTTGTACTTGTAGCATAGTAACTAATCCTCCATTCAAAAATTCTCATTTATTATATCAGGAAATCACAAAATAAAAAACGCGGGCATCCGCGTTTCTACTGATTATAGTATAAGCTTTTATTCTCAACGACCTGAATCGTTTTTGTAGCGCGTTTCATTTCGCTGTCACAGACGGGGCATGTATGAACTTGTTTATCTTTGAAGTTGTCCCTCATCCAGCAGTTACAACCTTCCGCGGTACATTCCCACACGGATGTTTCTTCCTCTGGTGCTTTCTCCTGATTCTGTCTTCCGAATGCCATACTATCTCACCTCTTATTCTAGAGAATAAACAATTGTTTTAATTTTACTACTTTTTTCCGGTTAAGTCAAAATTATATGGCACAAATGTGTAAATCGCGCCGGAGGTTTTACACCGCCATACCTGTGTGCTACACTCCAATTAACGTTTTTACGAAAAGGAGCTTTTCAATGAAAAAAGTATTATTACTCGTTCTGGTTGCAGCAGTCACTCTTCTGGCAGCATGTTCTTCCGGAGATGACGGAAAAAGCAGCAGCGGGGATTCCAAAGAAAATAAAGACAATTCAGGCAAAGCGGCAGCAGTCGTAAACGGGGAAGAAATTACCCAGAAGGAATTCGAATCCAATGTGGAAAGCGTCAAGCAGCAGTACAAACAATTCGGCATGGACGCTTCCAAGCAGGAAGATCAGATCAATAAAACCGCCATCAATCAGCTGATCGGCACAGAGCTTGTGATGCAGAAGGCGGAAGAAATGGATATTAAAGTATCGGATAAAGAAATAAACAAGCAGTTCGAGGAAATGAAAAAACAGTACAAAGAAAACGATCAGTGGGAAAAATTCCTTGAAAAAAATGATATGTCTCAGGAAGAAATTAAACAGGAAATGAAGAAAAGTCAAAAAGCACAGAAATACGTGGACAAAAACGTAGACGTTCCGGAAGTTACGGATAAAGAAGCGAAAGAACAGTATGAGAAAATGAAGGAACAGATGAAAGCACAGCAGGATGCACAGAAAGAAGAAGGCAACAAAGACGGTCAGAAAGCACAGCAGCAGCAACTCGGCTCTTTCAAAGAGATGAAAGACCAGATCAAACAGCAGCTCGCTTCCCAGAAACAGAGCGAAGCCGTCAACAAACACATTGAATCCCTTCGTGAGAAAGCCGACGTTAAAGTTAATGTATAAAAGAAACCCCCGGAAATCCGGGGGTTTCTTTAGATGGAAGATGTCAGCTTTTCTTTAAGTTCCTGCAGCTCTTCCGTACTTACGGCATCTTCTCCGTTATTACGGAGTTTCCTGTAGTACTCTTTCACCTTCTCTTCATACCTGTCCATCAGTTCGCTGACGGCATCAAGATAGGCTTCCTTGTAATACTCCGCGAAACTCTCCTCGACCGGAGTAAGTACTTTCCCGAAAATTCCGGGTAGCTGTTCTTTCACTTCTTCGCGTAACTCTTCTTTTCTGTTCCCTTCAAAGAGCTGTTTGGCACTCGAGTACCGTTGCAGCGAGATATCCAGATCTTCGGCCGTTTCCTCTATCTCGACGGTGAACGATGGGGTTTCCACCGACACTTCCTCCTTTTCTTCCTTGAAAGGTCTGGAGTCCGTCACGGCTTTTACCTGTTCCACCGTTTTCCGGCTTCTTTCCCGGAGAAGGTCGCCGACGAAACTTTCCATACGAAGACTGATGGCTCTGACTTCGTCGAGAAGCTCCTTCTCATATCTGTTCAAAAGACGATCCAGTGCTCTCACCAGCTGTGGTTTTATTTCTGATTTCTCTCCCTGTATATACCCGGGGTTGATTTCCTCTTTAAAGAAATCGGATACCTGCAGAATCTGCCGCTCCTCCAGGTAGTGGAACTGCTTGTCCACCTTCTGACCCACAGCAGGGGCTTCTTTCTTCCCTTTTTCTTCAAGAAGTATTTCGGATATCCGTCTCTCTTCCTCTCCCCATTTATCCAACTGTCTTTTCTGCTCTTCTTCATTTCCGGCAGCAAAATCAAGCAGCTGGGAAGTCACTTCCACGGTTTCTTCGAGATCGGAATGGACCGACTGAAAGACCATAGCCTGCAAATCTTCATGAATGAACGTACGGAAATCGCGTTCGAACGCGGGGAGGTTGCTCTCCTCTTTCTCTCCCTGCCGTGCTTTAAGGCTGGAAACGGCGTGCATCCTCGGGTTTCTTATTCCGTAGAAGGTGAGCTGGGATTCGATATAAGAGCGTACGGACTGAAGATCCTCTTCGCTCTGGGCAAGATCACTGGCATTGATGATGAAAAACATTTTATCTACGGCGAATGAATCTTTTACCCGGCCGAGCTGACGCAAAAAGCCGGCGTCCGCTTTCGTGAAGGCGTGGTTATAATAAGTCAGAAAAAGGATAGCGTCCGCTTCTTTTATATAACCGAACGATACGTCCGTGTGGCGGTCGTTAACGGAGTCGGCTCCGGGAGTGTCCACAAATGTTATCCCTTCCCTTGCATAAACGGAATCGACATAAAAGTCTATCGCTTTTACGAACACAGAGTGCGATTCGTCTCTGACGTATGTTACGAATTCTTTCTGAGAGACTTCAAGGCGGCTTCCGATGTGTCCTTTAAGTTCCTCATAACCGTTCTGAAAAGCCTGTACCATCGTTCGTTTTCTCGTTTCCAATTCATCGGTATTCGTTCGTAAAATTTCTTCCGGACCGGAAACGTCAAGAAAATCGAACGATTCGATGAGTTCCTTTTCAGTAAGAAAGTGAACAGTCGCTGTTTCATTAGGGTGGTTATCCTCCGGAGGTACTACCCGGTTGATGGAAGCGGTCGTCGGGTTCGGGGACGTCGGTAAGTAGTCCCCACCCAGTAACGCATTTATGAACGAAGATTTTCCGGCACTGAATGCTCCGAATAAAGCTACCGTAAACTGCTGATGATCCACGCGGCTCAATTTTTCTTTAATGGAGCGGGCGTAAGACTCCAGAAATTCGTAATCCTGGAGCACCGGCAGCACTTCTTCGGCTTTTCTTCTGATTTCGGTCTTTGAGCCGGACGGCCCGCCACCCGATTCCTCCGGCTGTTCTTCTTTTTGCAGCCGCTGGTCGTATTCGAGTTCCAGATCATTTTCAAAATCGGTTTCTTTTCTGGCCGCAAGTGCAGCCTCGGCCTGCTGCTCATCTTGTTCTATCTCTCCGTCATGGACCCGATACAGGAGTTTCCGTTTCTCCTCCCATTTTTCTTTCTGTCCATTCAGCTGTTCCTCGACCCTTTGTTTCTCATTCAGCTCTTCTTCCTCATCACCTAAAAGAGCGAGCTCATTTTCCTGCTGGGCGTCCAGCTGTTCTTTCATCTGTTTGTAGATATCTTCCGTCTCCTGCTGGTACAGTTTCAATATGTCTTTACTGAGCTCGTCCATATACCTCAGTACATATTCGCCGGTAACGTTGGCCCCGGTCGCAATCACGTCTTCGAGCAGTTGCTCAGGTACCTGTACATGAAACTGTTGTATCCGTTTCTCAAGATGTTCGTCGGTTAACGAATGGGTATCGGCAAGCTCCCGCATGCGATCACGCAGAGGCCACTCCAGATTTTTTTCAAGGGTCGCGGACAAATTTTCATAAAACACATCCCGGCGCCTCTTCCGTTCTTCCTCGGTTTTATCTTTCGTGAATATGAGCCCCTTCTTGAAGTTCGGCTGCGTCGATTCCAGATACTGCTGTGCATCGTCTCTCAGGACAGCTGGGGTAATATAGGCATTCTTCAGAAAACCGCGTACTCTTTTCTTATACTGCTCTTCGAGTGAATTCTTCTTTTCCATGAAATTATGTTTAATCGCTTCTATCCGTTCCCCGGCTTCTTCAAGGGAGGACGTACTGTATGCTTCCAGTTCGGCTTCGTAAGCATCTATATCATATTTATGACGAAGAGCCTGATCACATTCCTTAAGTACTGACTGAATGTGATTCTTCCCGTTCCTTTCACTGATCCTTTCCTGAACGTCTTCATTCAGCAGGGTGTTTCCTTCAAGACGGTTCAGGTGCTCCTGGTGCATCGACGTATAGAAGATGTGCTGCGGGTGAAGTTCGTATCCAGTCAGCCACTCCCGGACAGACGAGCTGAAATCGTCGAAAGTCACTTCCTCTTCCTGATGTTTATCCATCTGGTTAATGACGAGCGTATAAGAAATCCCCTGATTCTCAAGTTCCGTCAAAAAACTGCTGTTCACTTCCGACTGGACGTGGTTATAATCGACGACATAATACAGATGGTCGACGATGTGAAGAGATCCTTCCGTAATTGTACGATCCATATCGTCCGTGGAATCGACGCCCGGAGTATCTATGAACATGATGTTTTCAGGAAAATGGACATCGGACTTATAAATGGAAAGAGATGCGATCTGTCTGTTGTCTTTACAAAGGGCCTGCAGACGGTCCAGGTCACGCGAGGCCTCTTTGGCAATCGGTCGTTTCTCCTGATTATAAGCAACCGCCATCTCTTCCCCTTTCTGGAGACGGACGATATTGGCGCTGGTCGGAATCGGGCTGGAAGGAAGTACATCCGTCCCGGCCAGGTAATTGATCAGAGACGATTTTCCGGCGGAAAAATGACCGGCGAATCCGATAACGAACGTCTGTTCGATATCCTTTTCGTATATATCCAGGACTTTTTCAGCCTGTTCTGTAAGCCCTTCTTCCACGAGGAACGTATACAGTTGTTTGATCGTATGTGCAGATGTTTGAACGGTAGTCATAGTCGATCTCCTTTATTCTTGTTTAAATAATTCCTGAAGGGCCGGTAGCTGATACGCCCCTCTCGCCTCACGAACGGCAGTAAGTACTGCCTGCTCCACAACGTGCACGGCCAGAGCTGACAGCTGCAAGAGTGAAACATCTACTTCGCCGCCGGCCATGACGAACAGAGCATCGCCGTCCATCACCGTATGTACCGGACGTATGCACCTTGCGAGGCCGTCATGAGCAGCAGAGGCGAGGTAGTTAGCTTCTGACTTCGTAATATTCGCATTCGTGGTGATACAGCCGATAGTTGTGTTCATCCCTTCCGCTCCGTCCGGAGAATCCATTTCCTGGAGGGATTTTGCAGTATCCATAAAGGAACCGCTTTCCCGGGCTCCGGCAATGATCCGGCCGGTTTCAGGGTCTATTATATCACCGAACGCATTCACTGCAATACAGGCGCCTATCTTCAAACCGTTAACTTCTACGGCACAGGACCCGAACCCGCTTTTCATGGCGGAATCGAAGCCTCTCATTTTACCGATACTGGCTCCTGTGCCGGCCCCTTTGTTGCCCGAGGGAACATCATTTTTATCGAAAGCCTGACGCGCAGCCTCATAACCATAGGAAGAATCGGGCCAGGCGTTTCCTGACAAGGGAAGAAAGTCGAACAAAATAGCCCCCGGCACGATAGGGATCGTATTGCCAAGCAGTTCGAACCCTATTTTTCTCTCAGACAGGTACCTCATCACTCCTCCGGCCGCCTCGAGACCGAAAGCACTGCCGCCACTTAGCGTAACAGCGTGAATCTTCTGTACCGTGTTCTCCGATTTCAGAAGGTCGGTCTCTCTCGTTCCCGGAGCTCTGCCCTGGACGGACACACCGCCCACAGCGCCTGTCTCGTGAATGATGACAGTAGTCCCGGTCCCATTTTCTTCGTCTGTGCAGTGACCGTAAAGGAAAGGAGTGACCTCGCGTACATCTATACTTTTCATAGTGATTCCTCCCACGTTTAAAATTGATAGGAAAAAGGTACATATTGATGATGAAAGAAAGGAGTGAGCGTATGCTTAAACAGATAACAGTGCACGGCAGAGTCCAGGGAGTCGGGTTCCGTATGTCTGCCAAGCAGGTTGCAGACCGGCACGGCATCACAGGGCAGGTACAGAATAAAGAGGATGGAACCGTAGAAATAATCGCCCAGGGTGAAGAAGAAAAAATACAGGAATTCATAAAGAAAATCGAGAACGGCCCTGCCCCTGCTGCGGATGTTACAAAAACGGACGTCACCGACCTGGATGGTCCCGGCAATTTTCAGGATTTTGAAGTTGTAGGATGATACAACTTCTCCAGTAAAAAAAGCTGCCTCTGAACAGGCAGCTTTTCCTATGTGTTCCTCTATTCCTGGAAGAACTTACGGTTCATTTCAATATATGGCGTCTCTTCTTCCGGTACTTCGTCTTCGATATATATCGCTTCTACCGGGCAGACCGCTTCGCAGGCCCCGCAGTCGATGCAGATAGCCGGATCGATATAAAACATGTCTTTTCCTTCTTCTATGCAATCAACAGGGCATACTTCTACGCATTCACCTGATTTTTCGTCTTTACACGGGGATGTTATAACAAATGCCATTTCTATTCCTCCTTTTTATAAGATAAACTCTTCCCTCTATCTTAATTAGAAAGAAGCACTACCTTCAATCATACCTATTATAATGAAACCTGGCAATTATTTATGCCAAATTCTCCTGAATTTCCACTGATTACCGTCTTTCTCAAGAAGAATGGCATCCGGATATGAGAAACTGAGCCAGTCTTCGAATGATACTTCCATCCCGAAATGTTCAAGAATATATACTAAAATTTCCCCATGGGTTACGAGCAGAGGATACGTAAAGGAATCGACTTCCTCCAGAAACTCACGGACGCGTTCTTTAGCATCACGGGCAGACTCCCCGCCGGAGACTTTCATTTCCCTGTCGTGGAAACTGTCTTCGATATACTCTTCCCAGTCTTCCAGAGGAACATCACTCAATATTCTTTCCTCCAGCCGCTCATCGGTCCGGATGGAAAGTCCGTGTTCTTCGGCAAAAGGTTTGATAGTCTCAATCGCACGTAAAAAGGGACTGGAAAAAACAGCTTCGCAGCAGCTCCAGTTATTAAGCTCCTCTGCAAGAGCAGCAGTCTCCTTCAGTCCGCGACGGCTCAAGGGGGAATCACGATGCTGCCCTTCGGCTTCTGCATGTCGTACGAGCATTACACGATCCATCTGCAAAACCTCACTTTGCTCGGGATACTTCGGTTATTCCCTTTACCCTTCGTCTTTACACGTAAATTCGCTTATTTTTCAAAATCTTCTGAAGTATCTACAGAAATATTTAAATTCGTATATTTATTTTTGACCTCCACCGGGGAGAATAATAGCTACGGGATGAAATCATAATTAAAAAATTATGTGATTTCAGTTTAAATGCATCAGCTTTATTTTTCAAAACAGAATTTAAGTAATTTTTGAAAGAAAAGCCCGGAAAACGCACTGGAGTCTGTAAAACGGACTAATAGAGCGCTTATAAAATTATTTCACTCTTAAAACCTGTATATTTTGTACTAGCGATCCTCATATAGGCACCTAATTTATTCGTAGAAGAAAAAGAGGTTGAAAGACAGATAAGATACAGCAACGGGGAAACAGGTAAGTCAGATTGCTCCTCCTAAAATAACAAGTAAGGCATATGTTGAGGCGAGAAAGGGAAACGTTGTAGTTAGCCATGTAACCATATGGTCTAAAGGAATTGAAGAGGTACCATTTAAGGTGATAGGATAGAAAAATACTAAAATTCCTATTAAACTGAAAAAGAGGAATTTTAAAATGTTAGAAACTTTCTTATTTGATGCGTCATAATGGGGGGCTATACTTTTGGACATTTGAGATTTTGACATAGTATCAGGTCCTCCCTCTTTAAATTAACGTTTTCTTAGAATTTCTTCGTTTTTCGCCCATTTTCTTTTGACTTATAGAAGTATATGGTAGTGACCGGAACCTTTATATGAAAATAAAGGGGTTATTTGGAATTTGGGTGTGACACCAACCAGACATCCATGGATATTTTCCATGAAATGGGTGTGAATCGTATAATCGCACCTTGGATCTCCACGTTACACATGGCGGTGGACCCTCCCACGTCTCTCGGCGTCTATGCGCGCAAATTCCTTCGTTCGACCTGACCATGGTGGATGCCGGAAATGCTCCTCAAGTGGGTCTATGCCCTAATGGAAAAAATATCGACCGGCTTCTCCGTGCTTCTATTGTTCAAAAAAGTGGACGTATTGAATTCTTCTTAAACAGATTCCTGTAAGCCTGAAATGCCGGGGATATCCCGGATCATACGTGTTTCACTGAAGGCACACTTCCGTGTCCCTAAGACATAAAAGATTTTCACGAGCTTGCGACTCAGAGCGACGAATGACTGCTTCCCTGTAAGGGGATTGGTGGCCCGGTACCGATAGTGTTCATGGAGCTTCCGGAAGGCCTCATTATGAAGTGCGAGAGGACGGGCGACCTGAAACAGTAAGCTTCGCAGTCGCTTTCTTCCGCGTTTCGTAATCGTTGTCTGGCCTTTGAACGTGCCGGACTGGTTCAACTTTAAGTTGAGTCCCGCTAATTTAATGATTTGGCGTGGATCTCTATAGTTGGCCAAGTTTCCGACTTCTGCGAAGAAACCGGCTACCGTCAAAGCACTGACCCCTTTGATAGCTGTCATCTGATCGGCACCAGGAATGTGAAGAACGAGTTCTTCGAGTTGTGCTTCAAGAGCGACGAGACGTTCTTCGATTCACTTGTACTGATCGATCAGATAACGGAACTCCTCACGGGCCATGCGCAAGCCGACGGTGAGACCGACACTCGTTTCAGCCACCTGCTTCAACGCCTGGATACGCTTGATCCCAGTCGCCCGTCTGGCAGCTGTCTTCACTTCTGCCAATAACGCTTCCTCGGAAGCCTGACGGATGTCTTCCGGAAGGAAGCCTTTCTCCAACAGATGGAGTGCGGCTTTCCCGGTCCAATCCTTGAACACCTGGAGAAACTCCGGAAAGTAACGGTCCAGGGCATTCTGCATCTGCGCTTTGATGGAAGAGAGGTCTTCCTGCATGATGTCGTAAACTTTCATGCCTTCACGCAGTTCCGCGTACACATCCTTAGGCAGCGTCGGTTCGTGGAACCGTCCGTCCCGGACGATTTGAGCGATGACTTTCGCATCTTTCGTATCGTTCTTCGTCGGGGAATCGTCGTCCATTTCTTTGAACCGTTTCACCTTCATCGGATTGACAACCACGGTATAAATGCCACGGGTTTTCAGGTGGTAAGCCAGGTTCAGCCAGTAATGGCCGGTAGGCTCCATGCCGATGACGATATCCGGTCGGTCATGGTCCTCGGAAAGATCTCTTGCCCAGGACAAAAGTTCCGAAAAACCGGGCATCGTGTTGGCGAAGACCAGCCGTTTGGCAAGGTCCCGGCCACGATCATCGACGACCCGCGCGACGTGTTTGTGTTTAGCTACATCGACGCCAATAATAAGGGTGCGATCATTCATTTGCGCTAAGCGCTGATTTTGTGTAAAATCCATAGTGAAGTCCTCCTTCGGTACTTAATTCGAGGTCATGCATGACACTCTCTATCGTACCAAGGGGGCTTCTTTTATGCATCTGGCTTCTACTCCGATTTATCCTCGCATTTTTCCCTTACAGGAATGCTCCTTTGCTCCCATTGTGGTTGGATAAAAAGAAGGAGACAAGTGTGTTTGTGCTTTTCTCTCTTCTAGTAGTCGGGATGGGATTATTTTTGTCAGAGTGGAATGCTGATATTCTTCATTACTATGCAGTTTATATATTCAGCTCATCATTATTCATCGTGGTTTCTAGCAAAAGGTTATTGCAGTCGACCATGATCATCCTAGTTTCTTCCCATATCTTTCAAGTGTTTTTGGATTACTCTGAGAGATAGGATTCATGCTTAGGTCTCTCCAGAACTATTAAGGATTCTTTTGAATTTTTTTATGTATGAATAATTCACTTTCAAAAATTACTTCCTATCAGAAACATAAGAGTTATTACTATCAAGAATCCTAAACCTACAAGTATACTTAAAATACTATATAGTCTTGAGAAAGTTTCTTCAGTAAAAAAGAAACTGAGTATTGCAGTAATCATTCCAACGATGCTGAGCAATGCACTCACATAAAAAGTGAACGGTGGTAGAGAAGGAAAAATAAAGTAAAGCACCATTACTAATAAAGCGATTCCAGCTAAAAGTATTGAAATGTTGTACGTTTTCTGTAACCTGGTTTGCTTGATTTTGTTTAGTTTGTGTATATATGTGTATATTATAATGTATTAGTTATGATCTTTTTAATTATGGAGTGATTTTAAATGGAAAGACCTAGTCTTACTTATGGATTAATTATCATACTGATTCTCTTGATTATGGGACTTTTTAGAATAGAAAGTGATTATCAAACTATCTATCTAATAGCTATTTTGACTACCGGGGGAGTATTTGCGTTCTTAAAAGGATCGATTGCTTTTATCATACTTATTTCTGAAGTAATCATTACTGGATTTTTGTTAACTTATGAAGCTTATCAGGCTAAGTTAACATCTATTGCTCAGCTCCCTCTTGTCTTTAACCATTTAATCTTTGCAGCTATTGTTACTGTTTTATGGATAATCTTTTTCTTATTGAAGAGAGATTCCCTTCGATTATCACAAATGAGGGAGAAAATATCTAAACTTGAGAGGTTGGAAGAGCAAACAAATGTTTTTACAAAGAATGAGTTTATGGAAAAAGCAAAAGTTATTTGGACTGGTTTAAAGAGAAGAAATGAGCGTGGTAGGGTTATGTTTATTTCCATCAATTCTTCCTTTCAGCATACAGAAAAAGCACTCATTAAAACGATTGGTAATACTCTTATGACAACAGTTCGAGGAAATTTCGATTTAGTAGGTAGGTATGATACGAATACATTTATTGTCTTGTTGCAAAACACGGATGAAAAGGGAAAAGAAATTGTGCTAACTAGGTTCAAGAAGCTAATTGAAGATTACGTAGATTCTTCTGATCAAATATTCACTGTATTTGACGAAGAACTAACTGATGAATTTTTTGAGAATGAATTATACAGTGGTGAAGCCCAATGACTTATGTATTAGTTGCTATTATGATCTTTTTTTGGATAATGCTTATCTTTTACTCCATTTTGACTATAGCTGGAGCAATTGATCGAAGTAGACAAAAGGGAGTGGAAATTGAAGGTTATCCACCTGTTGATGTTTTAATACCAGCACATAATGAAGGAGTAGTTATAAGAAGTACTTTGGAAGCTATGGCGTCTCTTGAATACCCTGGACATTTGAATGTATATGTACTTAATGATAATTCAGAAGACGAAACGGGAGTCATAGCTGAAGAGTTTGACCATGTATATAAGAGTATCCACCATATTAATGTACCCCCAGGCAAGCCCAAAGGGAAATCAAGAGTGTTAAATTATGGTCTATCTATATCAGACAGTCCTTATTTCATTATTTTCGATGCAGATAACCAACCAGAACCAGAAGCAGTGAAATTACTGGTTAGTAAAGCTGAAACAACCGAGGACGCTGCGGGAGCAGTCGGTTATGTTAAAACCCTGAATATGAATAAGAACTGGTTGACTAGAATGATTGGGCTTGAATTTCAGGTGCACCAACTTATGATGCAAAGTGGTAGATGGTTCCTTTTCCGAACAGGATCGCTAACAGGTACGAATATGTTGTTGAGACGGGAAGTCATTACAGAGCTAGGTGGATATGACCCTTATGCTTTAGCTGAAGATGCCGAACTCACCATGCGTATTTCATCGGCAGGTTTAGTTTTACCAATTGTTGCTGAAGCGCGTACCTGGGAACAAGAACCTGAAACGCTGAAAACCTTAGTGAAACAAAGAACTAGATGGTTCCAAGGGAATATTTATTTGCTTGAAAAGGCATTGTTCAGTAAGAGTTCTTGGCAAAGAAAAACTGTCGTGCATACTCTTCACCATCTATCGGTTTATTTATTTTTCGTTATACTATTGAGTATATCGCATGTATGGTTTGTGATAGGAATCTTCGGACTCAGCTCAGATTTTACTGAGAGCCCGTTAATTATGTTCTGGTATATGAGTTATGTTGTCTACACTATCCAGCACGCTAGTGCTATGGTGTTTGATAGAACAGTGAGTGTCTATAATAGTTTTATATCAGTCATAATGTATTTCACTTATTCTCAAGTATTTTTAATACTATTAGTTCGCAGTTTGTTTTATTACATTAAAAACAGAAGAGGAAAGAATCAAGTGGAATGGGATAAGACTATCAGGTTTTAAAGGGGTCGTATATGCGGAAGATTATAGGTATTTTCATTAGTTTAGCTTTTGTAGGGGGAGCTTTTTTCATGCTTAATCAGGAAGAGCCATCGACAAAAAAGTTCATAGAGAATAATTTCATTAATCAAGATGAGAAAATCAAAACGTATATAAAAGAGAAAGAATTTTTAACGGAGAGCATTGGACTTTATATGCAATTTTTATTACAGACAAATCAGGAAAAAGCTTTCCAGCAGCAAACTAGAATTGTCCAGGAAATCTCCCAAGGCGGCTTTGTTCCATGGAGGAGCCAAGATGCTCATTCCAATGCCTCTGTTGATGATCTCCGAATTATGAAATCGTTATACGAGGGAGCAAATAAGTGGGATGGCAAGTATGAAGCTACTGCTAATGAAATTAAATCTTTTCTCAAAGAGCATCAAATGAAAGATAATTTGATTGTCGATTTCTACGATATGAAGTCTGAGAAAGCTTCTGAAGAAGTTCATTTATCCTATATAGATGCTGAAGCGCTCGACTATTTTGACCCTCCAATAAAAGAAGCACATGAAAAGTTATTAAGCAAAGTGAAAGACGAAGTGTATTTCCCTGAAGTCTACCAAGTCAATTCAGAAAAATTTAAGTATCAGTCAGAAGTGAATATGATAGATCAAAGCTTGATAGCTTTGAATAGTAGTCTTCTTGGTTTTCAACCAGAAAGTTTTTTTGCATTCGTTGAAGAAGAAATGAGGGAGACAGGACGGATATATGGAAGGTATGATAGAAGTACAAGGGAACCCACTGTAACCTACGAGTCTCCTTCTGTTTATGCGTTTTTAACAATAAGCTATATTGAAAATGAAAATCTAAATGATGCACGGACTTTTTATGAAAGAATGAAAGAGCTCCAAACTGATGATGGAGGCTACAAGAGTAGTGATGACAATGCTCAATTTTTCGATAATATCCTTCCGGCAATTGCTGAAGAAAGATTTCTGAATTATAGCTAAGGTGTTATATGATTTATTTTTCCATTTAGTATTCAGAAACATGTAATATTTTCATATAATACGAAATAAGTAAATAGGTGTTATGACTCCTTGCTTTCTTGGTAGAAAGCAACTCCGTTTATGTTCCTAAAATGTTCCTAAAACGCCTCAAATGTTCCTATTTTTGCTCGGAAATTGAGTCTACGCAAGTAAATCACCAATAATGAATATATATTCATTATACGAACATACATTCGAAAATACTTGCTTTCACGCAAAATGTTCCTAAAACACCCCGAATGTTCCTAAAATGTTCCTGTTTTTTCACCCATTTAGGAACATCGAAATCCCATCACACCAAGGGATCCGAGAGACATGTTCCTATGTTCCTATTTCTACAAAGAACTAGATATAAAAAACTTCTCGCGAAAATCAGGAACGTAGGAACATGTTTTGAATTCGAGGTATTATTAGAGGCAACCTAGATGTTTTATTAGGTTTCTACCGAGATTAGAGGTTTGCATAAAATTTTCATCTGGAGAAGAAAGGATGACGTACAATAGTTTGTGTAAAAGCTCTTGAAGACAAAAAAAGAGATAGGGTATCCTCATAGTTAACGACTAAATCAACTAATAAAGGAGATGCCCTAACTCATGTCTACAAGCATAGGACAAAACATCCTCGAAATCAATGGGACGATATGGTCCGTTCCTTCGTTCTGTAGAAGCTGGAAACGATCATAAAGGAAGCCCTGAACTTCACGCTATATTTGAGACTCGTTATGAATCCCAAACTGAAAGGGGGAAGAGGGATGAATCTTTCCCCCGAGGATCACCCTACTGTTTTACACAAACCTATTGACGATACCCTTTTATAAGCAACCACAAAACCTAAGCGTATTTTCCCTTGTATAATTTAACTTCAGCAATCTTATATAAGCACTTAGATTTTCCTAAACTAAACCTAATTCAGATTACTAAAGCATCTTGAACAATATATGATTTGTTCAGAACCCCAGGCTTTCAAAAGAGCATACCCATTTGTCTTTTTCGGTGTAACAATAATTGCCATTTTCTCATCTTTTTCAACTTCTCTTCCGCAATTTTTGCAAGTAAACTTATCGCCAATAATAAGTATCCATCCTCTCGATAAAATTCTTATTTAGTAACTTATTAGCTTTCCCTATTAATTACGTTTGAATTAAGAAATCAATTTCACAATCCAAATTATCTCAAATTCAATTCTTCAACTGGCCTGCCCTACTAAAAACTCAGTTCCAAGATAAATGCTGAATGAAATGAACCTAGATAGTAAATAATTAACAATTACTAGATGGTTATATATTTCATATTATCAATTCTAATTCCGATGATCATTAAATATTCAGCACTCTAATTATCATAATCACGGTTCATAACTTTGAAGTTTTGATACCGATACTTAACAATATTACACCTTCAACACGCTCCAATCCTTAGTTGTAAAGTTGAAGTTTATTTATTAACTTTCTGTGTTTTCACGCTGAAAGTGTTTATCTCAAAACTTGTCACGCTGGCCCGTTTGTTGCAGACTCCTAGTTCAAGGTTTAAGTTGCATATTCTGAACGCGTCTAAGGTCTTTGTTTAATTGTGTTTTCAAATCAAGCAATTAAACTATCGATATAATTAATGATTTCTGCTTTTTTGTTCGACCAAGGCATTCCAATAGTAAATTTATGACTGGTGCCATCCTTAAGATGTATAACTACACCATTAGGAGATATACCTAGTATTCTTCCTTTATTAACTGTTTTGATTTCGTTTATAGCAATCACTAGTTTCCTTTTTTGGATATTCAAAAAGTGGGGATAAAAGTACAGTTTTTCATTTGTAATCTTCAAACGCCCACCAACATATTCCAAACCTCTTTTTAAATTAGCACCTAAATCAATTGAATTTTCTCCCTCTTCAATTGGTGGCATTACGTAGACCTCCTTTAAATTGGATATCGTCTTCTTTTCCTATACATTTCAAATTTTATATAAATAAATTTCTACAAGTCTTTATAATTTGATAATAAAGTAAGTACAAGCAAGACTTCATACTTTAGTGAAATAAGCCTAAACTGAATATAACACTTAAAAGCATGATGGAACTTAGACTGATTCAAACAAACTTATTGAAGATATCATTCATTCTATTCGATTAAATATTCCGGTTGATTCGACGTAAGCTAACAGTGTTTAAATTGGACGAGAAACATACCATAGTTCTGCTGAGTCCTCCCCTTTTATTAAAAAAACTCGTCGGTTGTCGCAATTCTTCTCATACATGTTTGTTCAGTTCACCCTATCCCCCTGAATACACTAACATAAAAAGGATGCCTTCATGCTGTTCTTCTCCAGCATAAGGGCATCCATAAATGAGCTAAATTTCAAATTCTCGCATTTTTTTATTAATCCTCTTCGAAATAATTCTTATAAAAACCGCCCATTCTTCCTGAGTCGTCGATAATGAAGTAAAATTCCTCACTCTCGTTTTTTACGTCATAGATTTTCCCCGGAGTGAGCACATTATCCACTACAAATTTCTCTGCATTGTTGTGTACGCATTTGATACGTTTAACTGTCTCATTGTTTTCCCACGTTTTATGGATCATCCGAATCTCTCCTCTTTTTCTTATATGGTACGTGATCCGTACTATTTCTGTCTATTATGTAGAAGAAAAAGCTCTGCTTTTTCTTCAGGGAATGAATACCCGTTATCTGAATAAATAAAGATAATCTCCGTATCCCTTTTCCTGCATTTCGTTTTTAGGAATGAACGTAAGTGCCGCGGAGTTGATGCAGTACCTTAGACCGCCCTGGTCCTTAGGACCGTCCTCGAATACGTGACCGAGATGGGAGTCCGCCTGAGAACTGCGCACTTCCGTGCGGATCATGCCGTGCGTCTGATCGACTTCTTCTTCGACCTGCTGTTTTTCCATAGGTTTAGTGAAACTCGGCCATCCGCATCCGGCATCGTATTTATCCGTGGAAGAAAATAGTGGTTCCTTCGAAACGATATCCACATATATTCCGTCTTCTTCGTGATCATGATACTCATTCTGGAACGGTCGTTCCGTAGCGTTTTCCTGGGTCACTTTGTACTGGATATCCGTCAGGCTGTTTTTCAGATCTTCTTTATTCTTCTCAAGTTTCCAATGATCTTTGATAAATTTCGCCCTCCCTGAACCTTTTTTGTACATTTTATAGTGGAATCTGTTTTTCTTGTAGTAGTCCTGGTGTTCCTTTTCCGCTTCATAGAACTCACTGGCCGGCAGCACAGGAGTTACGATAGGATTGCGGAATTTTCCGGAAGCTTCGAGCTCTCTCTTACTTTCTTCAGCGAGCTGCTTCTGTTCTTCATCGTGATAGTAGATGGCTGTCGTATAGGAAAAACCGCGATCGGCGAATTGACCTTTATCGTCAGTAGGATCGATCTGTGTCCAGAAAATATCAAGCAGTCGGCGATACGGGAAAACCTCAGGGTCATAAACGATTTCTACGGCTTCCCTATGTCCTGTGTCCGTCGCCACTACCTGCATGTAGGTCGGGTTTTCCACGTCCCCTCCCGTGTAGCCTGAGGTGATGGAATGGATACCGGGCCTTTCGTCAAAAGGCTCTACCATACACCAGAAGCACCCGCCTGCGAATGTTGCTGTCTTCAGTTGCTGTGCCAAATGAACCCCTCCATACTAATTCGTTCCAATTACATTGTTTCTGAATTAACGAAAAATATCAATTTTCGTGCTTACTGCAAAAGACGGCCGGCTACTTCAGGGAAGTTCCCAGTTCACGGGGGAACGGCCTTTTTCCTCGAGGAACGCATTGGCCCGGCTGAACGGTCTGCTTCCGAAGAAACCTTTGTGCGCGGCGAAGGGACTCGGATGAGAACTTTCGATGACGAAATGCTTATCCCTGTCGACTCCGTCCGCTTTCTGACGGGCGGCTCTCCCCCACAGGAAAAACACGACCGGTGTCTCTCGTTCATTCAACACCTCAATCACTTTATCCGTGAACTGCTCCCACCCTTTCCCCTGGTGGGAATGAGCTTCCCCGCGGCGGACGGTGAGAACGTTGTTCATCAGTAACACACCCTCTTCCGCCCACGGCAGAAGAGAGCCTCCGGAAGGTGCCGGTACCCCCACGTCTTCCTCGAGCTCCTTGAATATGTTCCGGAGGGACGGCGGAATGGTGACACCGGGCCTCACCGAGAAACTGTAGCCGTGCGCCTGCCCCGGGCCGTGGTAGGGGTCCTGACCGAGGATGACCACTTTTGTATCTTCATACCCGGTAGTCTGAAGTGCATTGAAAATGTCATGCATCGGAGGATATATTTCCTTCGTTCCGTATTCTTCTTTCAGGAAAGACCGCAACTGCCGGTAGTACGTCTTGTCCTGTTCCGGCTGCAGGAGCGGGTTCCAGTCGTTGTTCAGATCGATCACTTTTACTTCCCCCTGTCCACTTATTAAAAATCAGGCAGATCCTTCTGTTCAGTTGACCGAATACAGGGAGACCAGCCGGTAATGACAGATTGTCCTGCCGTCTTTCAGCGTCAGCTGCTCGATGTTGGCCGTTCCGATCTGGTCTGATTTCAGATGACGTCTCACTTCCAGATGTTCATGCATCGGGAACAGCTGGTATCCGTCGAACGTCACTTCAAACAGATTATCATCCGGATCCAGTCTTTTTTCTTTTCCTTCGGTAATAAGTACCCATCCCATTGAAAAGGGAGTAGCCATATGAATTCCTCCTCAGCTGTATTTGATCGTGACACTTGACCCGCTGCCTGAAGCACTCACCTGCATCTGTACGGGTATTTCCTCTTTGAGCTGCGGGACGTGTGAAATGATTCCTAACAGACGATTCCCGTCCTGCAGTGATTTTAGACATTCGATCGCCTGCTGCAGGGAAATATCATCGAGAGTCCCGAAACCTTCGTCGATGAACAGCGTATTTAACTGGATACCTCCGGCATGGGACTGGACGACGTCCGCCATACCGAGAGCAAGACTTAAAGCGGCCTTGAACCCTTCACCTCCGGACAGTGTACGCACCGATCTTTCAAGCCCTGTGTACTGATCCATCACTTCGAGGTCCAGCCCGCTTTGAGCTCCCCGTTTCGCGATTTCTTCACTCCGCTTCAACTGATAGCGGTAGTCGGTCATCACTTGGAGCCGCTGATTCGCCTGAAGAAGGATTTCATCCAGATAGGATGCGAGTACGTATCTCTCAAGAGAAAGCCGGAGCGGGTTATCACCGTTCGTCATACGGGCGAGATCTCCGACTTCATAAAACAGCTCCTCCTTACCCCCCTGCTCTTTCAGGACGGCCTGCAGTTCCCGCAGCGATTTCTCATTATGAGTTTTCTCATATTCCTTCTGAGTGAGTCTTTCCTGAATATTGTTCATTTCTTCCGTAATTTCCTGTCTTCTGAGTGTCAGAGAATCGGTCGGGATATACAAGGCATCTTCACCGATTTTTTCCTCGAGTTCTTTCAGACGGCTTTCGATGATATTTTTACTGTTTTCATAGTCCTGAATCTCTTTCTTAACAGCTTCCACTTCACCGGATGTTATTTTACTCTCTTCGTAGTCTTCCACACTTGAAAAAGAAGTCTCTTCAAACATCTGTTTGAATTGTTCCCGAGTGTCCCGCACTGTTTTTTCCGCTTTCTCATACGTCTCTTTCTGCTGTTTCATCGTCCCCTCAAGACCGCTCAATTTTTCGGCGAGACGGGACAGCTCTTCATCGATCCGCTGCTTATCTTGCGTCATTTTCTCGTACCGGGCCCTGATATCTTCATACATACGCTCCAGCATATCAGAAGTCAGTTCCTCGACGCTGCCGAACTGCGACAGGGAACGATAGAATTCCTTCAGTTCTGCTTCCTTCTCGTAAATCTCTCTTTCTGTGGCATCATACTGCTCTTTCAGATTCTCGTATTGCTCCCTCTTCTCTTCCAGCGATTTTTGGACTTCTCTGTACGTCCGTTCCGTTTCCTCTCTTTCTTTTGTTTTCGCCTTTAGACTCTCTGTTTCTTTCTTCAGGGTGTGAAGCGTGCGCGTCACCTCTTTGATCTCTTCGTCCAGCTTTGCGGCGACTTCTTCCGCCGGGGTTTTTTCCACTTCATATCCGTTCGCTTCCAGTTCCTGTTTCTTCGCTTCTTCCTCCGCTTTCACCCGGTACACGTTCTTCTGCAGCTGATCTTCCTGTTCTTTCAACTGCTTCACCGCTTTCTCCGCCGCTTCTATCATCTCTTCATCCACCGCTTCTTCCGGACGGGCAGGCGACGGATGGTGGTCGGAGCCGCATACCGGACAAGGCTCGCCGGGGACGAGTTCAAGCATCAAAAGATAAGCCTGGTGTTCTTTCTGGGAGGAAGTCAAAGTCGTCCATTCTTTTTCTTTATGGATCCTTTCCTCTCTTTTCTCCCGGAGAAAGGCTTCCTGCTTTTCCCGTTCTTTCTGCTTCTCCGCCCATTTCGCCGCGGAGCTATATAAACGGTTCAATGTTTTTTTCTCACCCTCCTGCCGGTCGACCTTTCCATTACACTCAAAGTACTTCTGATCTATTCCCTGAAATTGTACAAGTCTGTCGGAGAGGTCTTTCTCTTTCTGTCTGCAGCGTCTCCCGCTTTCCTTTTGCTGGTGAAGTTCTTTTTTCAGCTCTTCTTTCCTCTGCTTTTTCACAGCTGCATATTTCTCTTTCTCCCTTATTTCAGGAAACCGTTCCCTGTCTTCTTCAAGGCGGTCCATTTTCCGTTTCAGCTGCAGGCGCTCTTCTTCTTTCTCATCACATTTTTTCTGTTCTTTTTGTTTTCTATCCTTTTGTTGTTCGACTTCGGCAAACGCCTTCTTCGTCGCATCTCTTTGCTGTTCCAATTCCGTAAGGGAGTTTTCGGCCTCTCTCACCTGTTTGTCGTAAACTTCGAGTTTGGCTGCTTCCTCCCCTTTGGCGACTCTGCTCTTTTTCTTTTCGATCTCCTGTTTCCGAGCCTCGATTTCAGTCCGACTCTTCGCGTAATCCTCGCGCTCCTTCACCAGTTCATTATGCTGTTCGATTTTCTTTAGCTTTTCTTCAATTTCGTTTTTCGCTTTCTCCTGTGCATTTTTCTGTTCGCCGATCCGCGTAATCAGCTCATATTTTCCGTCGATATCCTGCTGTATACGGCTGACGGCATCGGCCGGATGTTCGGGCAGCTCTTCTTCATCTAAATAAAGGCGGGCCAGGATGTCCTTCGCCCTATCCCTCGACTTCGTGATTTCCCCCTCGAGGCCCGCTCTCTTCTGTTTGAGCCTTTCCGTGACGTCCATATACAGGCTCGTGTCGAAAATTTTACGCAGCACCTCTTCCCGTTCCCGGCTGTTTTCGGAGATGAGCTTACGGAACTCTCCCTGAGGTATCATCATCATCTTGCGGAACTGCTCGTAATTTAACCCGAGCATATCCTCGACAAGCTGATCGACCTCCCTCACTTTCGAAGCCAGAAGCTGACGCCCCCCTTCCGGATCGAAATACAGTTCGGCTCTGGCCGGCTCTTCCTTCGTCCCTTCCCCTCTCTGTTTCGCCACTATCTGTTTCGGGGCTCTTTCAAGCGCATAAGTCTTATTATTGATGCGGAATGTAAAAGAGACAAAGGTCTTCTCTTCGGGCCTGGACAGCTGACTCCGCAGGGTTTCCTGATCGCGGTCGCTGCCGCTCGCCTTGCCGTACAGAGCGAAACAGATGGCATCGAACACCGTCGTCTTTCCTGCACCTGTCGGACCTGTGATAAGAAATATAGGGTACTGTTTCAGTTTCTCAAAAGAAATGGTCTGCCTGTGTTTATAGGGACCGAAGGCCTGTATAGTCAACTCCGTGATTTCCATTCTTATTCCTTCCTTTCCGACTGTCTGATATCTTCGATTATCTGCTGCAGAATCTCTTTTTTGTCTTCGGAGAGGGCTTCGTCTCTCACCAGTTCGTAGTACTCCGCCATAACGTCAATCGGAGCTTTATCACGCTTTTCCCTCACCTTTTCGAGATCCTCTTCGCGAAAAGAACCGGTGATCCCTTTCCGCTCCAGATGAAGGACATTCGGGTAGACCGTTTTAAGCTGTCCGACGGGGTCAAGTATTTCTCCGTCATCAAGCAGTCGTATATTCAGGTAATTACGAGGGTTCGAAGCAGCCTCCCCTTTCATCAGATCGCTGAAATAGCCTTCCACTGTTTCGAGATCCCTCTCGGGTGTGAGAGGGGTCTGCCGGGTGCTCGTCTCCCCCCGGTGGAGGTCTGCTACAGTGAGCGATTTATGGTGCGTCACTTCTGAGAAGGAGTATTTGAACGGAGAACCGCTGTAACGGATGTAGGGAGAACCTACGCGCTGGGGCTGGTGGAGGTGACCGAGAGCTACGTAGGAGAAGTCGTGAAACAGTTCCGCCTCCACATACGGCGTCCCGCCCATCATCGTCAGTCTCTCTTCGGAATCGCTCTCCATTCCGCCCTGAATGAAAGCGTGGCCGACGAGCACGTGGCGCTCGTTCATGTCGAATCTCTCCCGAATGTCTTCAACAATTGCCTCATAAGCCTCCTGATGAGTCGTAATCTCCTTCTCTTTGAATACTGCCTGCGCTTCTGCAGGTTCTATGTACGGAATAAGATGGAAATATACCGGGCCCTCTTCATCGTGAAGTACGACCGGCTCCCGATTTTCTTTCAGTTCCGTATGTAAGTGGACGCCTCCAAGTTCAAAGAGGGACGTCCCGAACGCAAGCCGTTCGCTGCTGTCATGGTTACCGGAGATCATAAGAACCGGCACATCCAGCTTCCGCAGGTGAAGCAGCGTATCGTTCAGCACTTTCACCGCTTCTTTAGGCGGGATGGCCCGGTCGTACAGATCTCCTGCAATAATGACGGCATCCGGCTGTTCTTCCTCACATATTTTCAGAAACTGCTGAATAACTTCGTTCTGGTCTTCGGTCAGATGCTGTTTGTAAATGATTTTTCCTAAATGCCAGTCGGCCGTATGAATGATTTTCATTTGTTCTCCTACCTTTCTTCTTCCAGATAAGAATCGTACAAATGGTCGAAAGCAGCGAGCGCCCCCGGGAATGGACTGTGATACTCGAGATATGCACTAAGTTCATCGTAAGCAGCAGACTGTTTCGGAAAGCTGTGCTCATGAAACATCCAGTCAGCCAGCTTCTTTTCGGGTCCCTCTTTCAAATCACCCCGGAACCTCATCATATAATGGTAAAATGAACGTTTCATATACAATTCCTCCCTACACTATCGTATTACTGTTTTATCATGCTTTTCTCTCCGTTACAAAAAAGAACGCCGACCGGGGGTCAGCGTCTAATCTTCATCCAGGTACTCCCGCTGTCGCTTCATCCGCTTCCGGAAAACGATCCGGGAAAGGATGATACTGATTTCATACAGCAGAATCAGCGGTACAGCCACCACCAGTTGCAGGATAAAGTCAGGCGGAGACAGAATCGTGCCCATGATGACAAGTATGAGATAAGCATACTTCCTGATTTTGATGAGAAACTGGGGGTTCACTATGCCAAGACTCGTCAGAAACATCAGAATAAGGGGGATTTCAAAAAACACGGCGAACGGTACAGTGACCCGGAAAAGAAACTTAAAGTACCTTTCCACTGTATAAATTTCCGTGAACATGCCGTCATTCAGATCGAGAAGAAACGGCATGATAAATTTGATGAATATAAAATACCCGAATACCAGCCCTGCAATAAACAGAATAAAGATAAAGGGTATGTACATGAGTGATACACGTTTCTCCACTTTTGTAAGTGCCGGCCTGATAAACAGCCACAGCTGAAACGAAAACATCGGCAGCGTAGCTGCGATCGCAATAATGGATGCAATTGTAAATACGATCCATATGATTTCACCCGGGCTCGTCATATGAAGCTCGAATGATACGTCATTTAAAAAATAAGCCTGTATAGGTCGATGATAAAGAAAGCCCACGACGAAAAATGCTATAAACGTCACCAGCGTCAGGATAATTCTTTTTCGTAACTCGCCTAAATGTTCTACATAATTCATCTCCTGATCGGCCAATGTTCACCCTCCCTGTCGAAATGAAACAAAAAAGTAGATGTAAGGATATCCCTTACATCTACGCATCTCCTTACTTGTTCTCTTTGTCCGAGGATTTCTTCGAATCGTCGGACATAATATCACCGGTGGCGTTCTTGAACTCTTTCAGCGTCGTTCCGAAAGCTTTACCGATCTCCGGCAGTTTCGAAGGTCCGAAAATAACCAACGCTATAACCAAAATTAAAATTAAACCTGGTACCCCTATAGATGCCACGTGGCTTCACCTCTTTAATATACATATTGGTTCCAGCCGTGTGATTTTAAACCTGACCGGGAACCCTGATGAACATAAGTTCGTTTCGTTCATCATATCACGGAAATCGCTTTATGTCTCTACTGATTTATTATTTCCTGTCATAAATACAGAAAAAATAGTCGTACGGATTCTTCTCATCCCGCATTCCTTTTTCTTTGTCCGTAAGTTCCCACCTCGACCAGTCAATCTCCGGAAAATAGGTGTCCCCTTCGAAAGAATGATCGATATGCGTGACATACATCCGGTCGACATCCTCAAGCATCGATTCGAACAGCACCGTCCCGCCGATCACGAACCATTCTTTTTCTGGATCTCCGGAAGTAATAGCCCGTATTTCGTCCACGGAATGGACTACGGTGCAGTCGCCTGCTTCGTAGTTTTCATCTTTTGTAATGATGATATGTTCCCGTTTCGGGAGAGGGCCGTCGAGAGATTCGAACGTCTTCCTGCCCATGATAATGGTAGAATGCATCGTTTTCGTCTTAAAGAACTTGAAGTCATTAGGAATATGCCAGGGAAGATCATTATCTTTCCCTATAAGTCTGTTGTTATCCATTGCAAAAATAAACGAAATCATGTTTTCCCTCCTATACTGCTACAGGTGCTTTGATGCCCGGGTGAGGATGGTAACCTTCAATCCCCACGTCATCGATGGACAAATCAAATATAGACTTTTCAGGGGCGTAAATATTCAGCTCAGGGAGCGGCCCGGGATCTCTGGACAGCTGCTTCTCTATTTGTTCAAAGTGATTATGGTATAGGTGTGCATCCCCGAGAGTATGCACGAATTCCCCAGGCTCCAGC
Organism: Salimicrobium jeotgali; assembly: GCF_001685435.2. Classification (NCBI taxonomy): domain Bacteria; kingdom Bacillati; phylum Bacillota; class Bacilli; order Caryophanales; family Bacillaceae; genus Salimicrobium; species Salimicrobium jeotgali. The sequence continues at coordinate 1,274,701 of NZ_CP011361.2, read as the reverse complement.
CCGCATTCGTTCGCAATCAGATGCGTCAGAAGAGCGTAACTTGCAATGTTGAAAGGTACGCCAAGGAACGTATCCCCGCTCCTCTGATACAACTGACAGGACAACTCCCCATTCTGCACGTAAAACTGGAACATCGTGTGACAGGGAGGCAGAGCCATGTTTCCCGGCACATCTTCAGGGTCCCAGGCTGTTACGATATGTCTCCTGGAATCAGGATTCGTTTTAATGGAATGGATCACTTCTTTCAGCTGGTCGATCACATTGCCGTCCGAAGTCCTCCAGGCCCTCCACTGTTTTCCATACACATTACCAAGGTTCCCGAATTCTTTAGCGAAATCATCATCTTCAAGAATCCTCCGCTTGAATCTGTCCATCTCTTTTTCGTAGTCTGCGGCAAAGCTTTCGTCTGTGAGTCTTCTTCGGCCGAAGTCGCTCATATCCGGCCCATCGTATTTACTGCTTGTGATCCAGCTTTCAAACGCCCATTCGTTCCAGATGTTATTATTATTCTCAAGAAGGAACCTTATGTTGGTGTCCCCCTTTATAAACCACAGCAGCTCGCTCCATACCAGCCGGAATGGTACTCTTTTTGTAGTCAGGAGAGGAAAGCCTTCTTTCAGGTCGAACCTCATCTGATATCCGAACACCGACCTCGTCCCCGTTCCTGTTCTGTCCCCTTTGTCCTTACCATTATGTAAAATATGTCTGCAGAGATCCAGGTATGCCTGTTCATTCATCCTTCATCGCCTCCTTCATAAGTAGAGCAGTACTTTGGAATCATCATTCTCCGCCCCCGCCTCCTATAAGGATACAGCCTTTTCACTATTTGCGAAAGGTTTTAAAATCATTCTGCCAGAAGACGTCCGCCCGGGAGCGGGCTCCCCCGCCGATACTCAGAACAGACCGAGCTGACGAGGGTTCAGCCCTTCGTATGATACTCCCAAATGCTCCATCATTTCTTTAGCGTTGGCAGCGGCATCGTGCCCTGAGTTGTTATTGAAGAGCATAGTGACGGAGTTCGATTCCTTCAAAAGTTTCTCTATGGAAGGAACCCAGCTTTTCAGTTCTTCTTCATTATAGTTATACAGAAAGCGGACGGCTCTCCAATCTTTGTGTCCGTTTTTTTCCCATCCGTGCACGTTGCGCCCGTGCAGCCTTATTAAAGTCTTATCCTTATTCGTCGCCCGAACGACAGCCGGAACCGACCCTTCGCCCGCCTGAGGCTCGTCGCACACCGTATGGATAAATCCTTCTTCTTCCAGAAACGAAAGCGTCCTCTCCCTGTATGCTTCCCTGTACCAGCTCTGATTCCGGAATTCGATGGCTACGGGATAATCCCTGAGCCATTCTCTGATCTGCCTCAGTTTCTGAATGTTCTCCTTCTTCACATCGAACCAGGGTGGGAACTGGAATAATAAAGCATTCAGCTTCCCTGCTTTAACGACCGGTTCAATCGATTCCTTATAAGCCTTCATCAGCTCGTGAAGTTCCTGCTTCGATCTTTTCTCCCGGTCGTGTCCGGTCAGTCCCCTGAAAGCTTTGATTACAAAAGAGAAATTCCGCGGAGTATCCTTCACCCATTTTTCGTAGTAGGTCTGTTTTTGAATAGCATAAAAAGCCGTGTCCACTTCCACCACCGGAAAATGAGACGCATACGCCTGCAGTTTTTCATGGGACCTTACAGACTCTTCATACAAAGATGGATGATCGCTCCACCCTGTGAGTCCAATATTGATGTTCATCGTTGTCACCTCCCGGAATATATTCTATTATAATATTTCTTAATAAGAATTTGAAATTTTTTCGAACACTTCCTTGACTAATATTTATAATTACGATATATTATTAAGTAAGCAAATAAGATGTTTGGAATCATAAAACAAAGGTAACTCCTAATGAGAAGTGCTTATGCTTTTGTATTCCGCACTTTTGTTAGGACATTTTGTTATGTTCCGCATCATATTTGTAATATCACGTGTTACGTGCAAGATCTAGGAGGATTTAATAATGCAAAACGGTACAGTAAAATGGTTTAACGCAGAAAAAGGTTATGGCTTCATTCAGGTAGAGGAAGGTAACGACGTATTCGTACACTTCTCCGCTATCCAAGAAGAAGGTTTCAAGTCTCTTGAAGAAGGTCAAGAAGTTACTTTCGAAATCGTAGAAGGCGACCGTGGCCCACAAGCGGCTAACGTTGTTAAACAATAAATCAAATGTCCCAAAAGCAACAGCATTGAGCTGTTGCTTTTTTATTTGGATTTATATTGTCCTTTTGAGTCTGGTAAGTCTTCCCGGTCTGGCTTCGTTTATACAAACCAGTCCGGGACGGCTTTTTATTTGATTTCAGAATGCTCCCATTTTATTAATACGTTGCAACCTTACTTTCTTCTGCGTATAATGTTACTTTGTCAGGATTTCGCGGTTCGCAAACTCCCGCGTTACCAAAACTAAGGAGGAAAAGTATTATGACGAATGAATTATTATGGATTATTTTCGCCCTGGTCAATTTCAGTATGCTTCTCGTGATTTACAGGATTTTCGGTAAATACGGCCTGTTCGTATGGATCGGTATGGCTACTGTTGTCGCAAATATTCAGGTAGTGAAGACAGTTGAATTATTCGGACTGACTGCTACCCTCGGTAATATTATTTATGGGACAGCTTTTCTCGCGACAGACATTCTGAACGAAAAATACGGAAAAGATTCTGCAAAAAAAGCAGTGTGGCTCGGATTCTCCGCACTGATCACCATGACTATCATGATGCAGTTCTCGATCAGATTCATACCGGCTGAAAGTGACATCGCCCAGTCGGGACTGGAAGCACTGTTCGGCATCGTTCCGCAGATTGCCATCGGGAGTCTTCTTGCCTACATTGTGAGCCAGTACTTCGATGTGTGGCTGTATGCCCTGTTAAAAAGAATGTTCCCGAAAGATAGCCAGCTGTGGATCCGGAACAACGGCTCGACGATGATCAGCCAGCTGCTCGACACTGCCGTATTCTGCGGTATAGCCTTTTACGGTCTGTATCCTTTTGACGTCTGGCTTGAGATTTTCTGGACCACCTATTTCATCAAGTTCCTCGTGTCACTGCTGGATACGCCTTTTCTATATGCAGCAAAATCCTTTTCATTCAAGGAGTGACGATCGTGATAGAAGTTTACACAGACGCTGCCACAAAAGGAAACCCCGGAGTCAGTTACTCCGGGGTTTATATAAAAAACAACCACGAGAAAGTGTACCGTACTTCATACCTCGGCACACTTTCTAATCATGAAGCGGAATTTGCAAGTGCCTGTTTCGCGCTCAAAATCTGCAGGGACCTTTATCCGGGAGAAATCATTTCTTTGAGAACGGATTCTAAAATAGTTGTTGAAACATTCGAGACCGGCCGATGCAAAAACAAAGATTTTCTACCCTACCATGAGCAATTGCTAAAGCTGGCCGAACAGTTCTCTTTCGTATTTATGAAGTGGATTCCGGAAAAAGAAAATAAAACGGCAGACCGACTGGCTAAAGAAGCGCTTCAAACTCATTTATATGAGTGATAACGCAGATTTTACAAATCGGTTTTTTTGTTTTTATTTCGGAGTTGCTACTAAGTATTAATAAGAATCGTTAAAGGAGAAGTTTAAAAAACCCGCTTTCTGTGCATTCAGAAAGCGGGTTTTACAATTATTTTCTTCCGAAGAACTGGTAGTAGTTCGTTTCTATAAAGCCGTTGAACAATTTTCTCTTCTTCGTAGCTTCCGTGCCGTATACCTTTTCGAACTGAGGATGGGCGGTAAGTATATAAACACTCCACGTCGGGAAATCTTTCATCGTCCCTCCGAGCTGGCGGTACGTTTTCTCCACCTCTTTCCTGTCTCCTATCCTTTCGCCATACGGCGGGTTGGAAACGAGATAGCCACCTTTCTCCACGGGTTTGAAGTCCCTCGCCTGCATCTGTTTAAAAAGGATCAGTTCTCCGAGTCCCGCTTCCATGGCGTTGGCTTTCGATATTTCTATCATCTTCGGATCGATATCCATCCCCTGGATATTGACAGGGTGATCATACTGCGCTTTGTCTTCAGCCTCTTCAAAAGCTGCATCCCAGTACCTGTCACTGACGAATGACCAGTTTTCCGAAGCGAATTCCCTGTTGAACCCGGGAGCAATGTTCTGCCCGATAAGCGCCGCTTCTATCGGTATCGTACCGGAGCCGCAGAAGAGATCGACGAAAGGGGCATCCCCTCTCCAGTTCGTCACCTGTATGAGCGCGGCGGCCAGCGTTTCCTTTAAAGGAGCCTCCCCCTGGCCTACTCGATATCCCCGCTTATGGAGACCGGAACCCGAGGTGTCCAGTGTGAGCCACGCCTCGTCTTTATTGATATCCACTTCCACACGATAAAATGCCCCCGTCTCCTCCAGCCTGTCCGCGATACCGTACTTCTGCTTCATACGTTCTACAATCGCCTTTTTCACGATAGCCTGGCAGTCAGGGACGCTGTACAGTTTCGATTTTTTGGATTTTCCGATGACCGGAAACTCTCCGTCCTCCGAGATGAACTGTTCCCATGGGAGAGCTTTCGTATTTTCGAACAGTTCGTCGAAACTGTAGGCGTTGAACTTACCGACGAGAAGCTTCACCCGGTCGGCGGAACGGAGCCATAAGTTCACTCTTGGTATGTCGGAAGGGCGCGCTTCAAAGACAGCACGGCTGTTCTCCACCTTCACGTTTTCATACCCGAGGTCCCTCAGTTCCTGCCCGACGATCCCTTCAAGTCCCATCGCGGCTGTAGCTATAAGCGTAATTTTATCCATCGATATCACATCCTTATATTCAAAATAGATAGTTCCCCATTCGACCTTCATCCGGCGGCTGAATTGCAGTCTTAAAGAAAAAACCTCCATTACGGTAATCCTACCATAAAGGAGGTGACATATCTTATGTATGACCGGGAGATGCCTGGTAAGCCATGTTCTGTACCTTTGTACTGCCGGCGGTGGTCAAACCTCGTACTCCGGTGGTAATCATCTATCTGCCGGCGATGCCGGCCTCTTTCTCCGTTTCATTCCTTCGAAAGAGTGCCCCTACCTAAGTTTGGGTTGCTCGCTCGAGGGGTTTACCTCGTTCCACCCGAAGTATTTCTACTTCGGCTCCGTCACTGTGGCACTTTCAAGATAGTCAGACCATATCCCATCCGGGACACAGGTCTTTTCTCTGCCGTTAGTGCTTGGCACTACCCAGACTTATGATTTCGTCTGGCACGAACACTACAAGCAATCTCAGCTTGTGCGAGCATGGACTTTCCTCTGCCATCGGCAGCGATTACCTCAGCATCTCCCATGTTGCGAAAGTTCATTTTATCAGATTTCCCGGCAATTGTCATCGAACAATTTATTCCTGATCATCCTGATATTCACGGGAACCGAATACTTCCTTCTCCAGGTTGGACAGACGTTTCAAAATATCGTAGTTCACCTGGTTGCCGGACTTCATCGATCTCGTTTCCCTTCTTTCGGGCTGGACCGGATCCTTCGAAATGGATCGATTCTTCTTGAGCCGGTCATTTTCTTCCTTTAAATCCTTGATCATTTGCTCATACTGTTCATAATCCTGGATAACCAGGTCGAGGTATTCATCGACTTCTTCCTGATTATAACCTCTCATCGACGTTTTGAAATCTTTTTCCAGTATTTCTTTTCCCGTCAAATGAAACCGATCTTCCGTCATTCCATTCACCTCTTATCCTGCGAGTACTTATATTCTTTCAAAACTGGGTGCGTCTGTCAATCGGGATTTCCTCCTTCAAACAGTTCAGGGCTCGTCCATTCCAGTTCTTCTACAGTATCCTGAAGATCCTCCGGGGTGATCCGCTCTATTTCATAACCTTCGGCAAAACGGGCCATTTCCAGAAAGAATTTGGGAGTTCCGGGAGTCTCTTCATCGTAAAGAACAAGCGCTCTGTCAGAATGCTCGATCAGAAAACGGTCTTTCGCTTTGAACTGAAAAGCACCCTGATAGCCGCCTTTGTAGACCGGCTTATAAAAATCCGCATCTTCTTTTATTTCCTGAAAAGCCATCTGGATATCTTCGGGCCAGCGCTCTTCCGCACCTTCAAAAGGAGGAAGAACCGCCAGAGACACGTCGTAATCTTCTTTCAACTCCAGCACGACCTGGGCTGTCCAGAATTCTACACCCGGCTGGCAGGAGACGAGGACCCACTCTCCTCCCTCCTCGAGAAAAGCGATGAGTCTTCTCCGGATGGCCTCTTTTATAAACAGTACCCGCCGGTCCTCCTCCTGGAAGATTCCCATTTCGTGAGACTTATACCCTGTTACGACCAGGCGTCTGTCCAATTCGGCTCCACCTCCCTCTTCCTTCCTTATTCAACACCTGTCAATCTGTCCGCGGTTGTTTTTCAATGAAAACCCACTAAAACTATTATAGCTTTAGTGGGCCGGAGTGAAAACTGTTCATTTGTTAAGGTCTTCCGGAGTGAAAGAAAAAGGCAGAAGTTCTTCCATCGTCATCGATTTGATCTGACCCTTCACACTAGTCGTGTGTATCACTGTGTTGGAATCGAAGAACTCACTCATCACCTGTCTGCAGGAGCCGCACGGAGGAACCGGGCGATCTGTGTCTGCAGTGACTGCCAGCGTCTCGAAATCATAGTGGCCGTCTGCCACAGCTTTGAAAATAGCCACCCGTTCGGCACAGCAGCTCGTCGGATAAGCGGCATTTTCAATATTCACTCCTTCGTACACCTCACCGCTTTTCGTAAGCACTGCGGCTCCCACCGGAAATTCGGAATAGGGTACGTAAGCTCTCTTCCGTATATCTATCGCTTTCTGGATTAATTCGTCTCTCGTTACCATCATATCCCCTCCTCTGTTAGGGATATTCATTATATAAAACACCCGTCCTTTTGTAAAGCGTTTGCATTCGACCTTCAGAGATTGTCCAGCACCATGTCCAATACGTAGTGGGAAGACTGATGAAGATCTTTGTACCTGTTCTTATCCACGTCAAGATAATAAGAATGAAGAATAAGCATTTCTATGTTTTCATGCGTCGATTTGATCTGATTCGGGTGTACGGTTACGTCTCTTTCCTTTACAAACGGTTCCACTTCTTCGTACCAGTCCTGGACCAGCTCGAAATAAGGTGCTGTTTCATTTTTCACCTTTTCAAAAAATTCGTGATCCGTCCGGTCCACCGGGCCGGTGTGTGAAGTGTATCGCTCGTACAGCTCATCCAGAGATTCTTTAAGCGTAAGGGTTCTTTTTTGCAGACTCATCCATACCCTCCTTTTCCCCATTAAGAGTAGCATGATTTGTGTAACTGGTAAATCCTTCTCCCGTAAAGGATCTGCTTTTTGTTCACAAAGATGTAACTTTATCACCTCTCGGCCCCTTCTTCACATTTCCCAGTGCTTTGGAACTGTTCTTTCGGACCTGTTCACACCCCTTCCCCTCCCTTTTCCTGTTCTTACAGCAATAAAATGTATTTCCTTAAAAAAAATACTGCTGTATCCGTATTCATGGAAGGATTTATATTTGTCGTTTGGGGATGAAGCACGTATAATAAAGTGAGAATTCCAGGAGGAGGATATGATGATGCGATATCCGAACGGAAGTAAAAAGAGGGTATCCCGTGCCAACACCGCTCCTGCCTCCTCAGCTGATAAATACAGCAACAGGGGCATGACGCTTGAAGAGGACTTGAACGCAGCCAATATATACTACCTTTCCAGGAATATAGCAAGCATCCATAAAAAACCTACACCCGTGCAGATCGTTAACGTCGATTACCCGAAGAGGAGCGCCGCCGTAATCAAAGAAGCTTATTTTAAACAGGCATCGACTACGGATTACAACGGGGTTTATAAAGGATATCATGTGGATTTCGAGGCGAAAGAAACGAGGAACAAGACATCTTTCCCTTTGAGTAACATCCACGCCCATCAGATTGCTCACATGGAACAGGTGATCCACCAGCGCGGTCTGTCCTTTATCATTATCCGGTTTGCACCACTGGAGGAAACCTATCTTATGGAAAGTGAATATATTATTGAATACTGGAATAACCAGGAACGCGGAGGGCGAAAATCGATCCCTTATCAGACGGTCAAGGACAAAGCGTATACAATACCTTTTCACTTTCAGGCAAGACTGGACTATTTGAAAGCTGTAGACATGGTTTTGGAGAAATTGGAGGAAAATTGAATGGCTAATAACTACAACTCACGAAAAGAACGACGCCAGCAGTTGAACAGACGAAAAGCGAAGAATAAGAAGAGTAAGTTCGCGGGTTCGTCCAAAATCAAAAAGATTATCGCTATTATATTAATTGCAGGAGTGATCATAGGACTCGGAGTAACTGCCCTGTTCGCCTACTATGCTTCGAACGCTCCGGAACTTAAGGCATCCGAACTTCAGGCTCCTTTCTCTTCAAAACTTTACGACATGAATGATGATTTCGCGATCAATGTCGGCGGTGAAGAGCGCCGGACGAGGATCAATTATGAGGACCTTCCGGAGACATACGTAAATTCCGTGCTCGCGACGGAAGACGTCCGCTTCTTCGAGCACAGCGGTATCGATCTTCAGCGTATACTTGCCGCTATATGGGCAAACATCACACAGGGTTTCGGATCGGAAGGGGCGAGTACCATCACCCAGCAGGTAATTAAACAGTCCCTCCTCACCTCCGATAAAACGCTGGAGAGGAAAGTACAGGAACAATATCTGGCACTGAAACTCGACCGTGAATACGAAAAGGAAAGAATTTTCGAAATGTACGTCAATAAGATATATTTCGGCCAGGGGGCCTACGGCGTTGCCGAAGCCGCCAAAACTTACTTTAATAAATCGGACCTGAGTGAACTGACACTGGCAGAATCCGCTTTGCTTGCCGGTCTGCCTCAGCGTCCGAGCGGCTACGACCCTTATGAGAACCCTGAGCTTGCCAAAGACAGAATGAGTACTGTCCTTCACTTAATGGTGAGTCACGGCAAGATTTCGGAAGAGGAAGCAGAAAAAGCGCGCCAGACCGATATTTCTTCGATGCTTGCCGAAAGGACAGAAAAAACGAAGAAATTTCAGGCGTTCGTGGATCAGGTTCAGAAGGAAGTCGAAAGCAAAATGGAAGATGTGAACATTTTCAAAGACGGACTTAAAATTTACACTACCCTGAATCCTGAAGCACAGCAGCTCACTCAGGAAGCTATGAACGGGGAAGGACCTGTGAGCTGGCCGACCGAGTCCCTTCAAAGTTCCGTATCCGTCGTTGATACTCAAACCGGTGCGATCCGTGCCATAGGTGGCGGGAGAAACTACGTATCCGGAGGCCTGAATTTTGCCACTGACGATCCGAGACAGGCAGGTTCGACGATGAAACCGATCGCAGCGTATGGTCCGGTTATAGAACATGAAAAATGGTCGACGTATCATCAGCTGAAAGATGAGGAGACAGATTTCAACGGGTACTCCCCTTCCAACTTCGACGATGAACACCGTGGCTGGATGTCCATACGTGAAGCGCTCGCCCAGTCCATCAACATCCCTGCGGTAAAAGCACTCGATGCTGTAGGACCGAGCCGTGCCAGTGATTTTGCCAACAAGCTCGGTATCTCCTTCGGTGAAGGGCCTATGGAGCTTGGTGATGCTCTCGGTACACAGGAAGTAACGCCTATTCAGATGTCCGGGGCTTATGCCGCCTTCGGTAATGAAGGAGTCTATAATGAGCCGTATACTGTAAGGAAAGTGGAAACACCTGATAACGGTACCGTAGATCTTACACCTGAACCGGTCTCCGCCATGAAAGATTATACAGCGTACATGGTCACCTCCATGCTGAAAACTGCCGTGGAAAGTGGAACCGGTACAGCTGCTAAAGTTCCGGGCCTCCCTATGGCCGGTAAAACAGGTACAACGAACAAAGAAGTGGATGCCTGGTTCAACGGCTATACCACCGACTACTCCATCTCTGTCTGGACAGGGAATCAGGACAGAAGCTCTATAGAGTATAAAAGTGGGAAAGACATTCCGAAACAGATGTTCCGCCATCTGATGGGAGAACTGTCCAAAGGTAAAGACACGGAAGACTTCAAGCAGCCGGACAGTGTTGTGGAAGTAGGAGTGGAAGAAGGATCCCGGCCGGCAAAATTGCCTAGTTCCTACACTCCCTCCTCCGAAATCGTGACGGAACTGTTCCATGTAGACAATCAGCCCTCAGATGTATCAGCCCAGTATCAGCAGATGGACCCGGTCAGCGGTCTGTCTGCTTCTTATGACAAGGATTCGGACAGTATCGATGTAACGTGGTCTTATCCGGAAAGCGCCGATTTCTATATTACGGCGACCGGGGGCAACTCAACCTCGACCGGGGATACAAGCTATGAAATAAGCTCCCCGGAGCCGGGTAAGACTTACGACATCTCTGTAACGGTTCTCGGGGACGGTTCTTCTTCCGACAGTGATTCAAAGAACACTTCCGTACAGGTTCCGGAACAGGAAAGTGAACCTGCTGAAGAATCTACTGAAGACGAACAAAGCAGCGAAGATGAAGAAAACAGCAGTGAGGAAGAAAGCGAAGATTCAGGCAGCACGGGAAATAACGAAGACGGCAATACGAATGAAGACTCCGGAAACGAAAGCGATGCCGGAGAAGAGAATGAAGACTCCGATTCCGGAAATGAAGGAGCCGACAGTGAAAACAGCGGGTCCGAAAATGGCGGATCGGATAGCCAGAACAATGATGCCGACGACCAGAATAATGAGTCGGACAGCCAGAATAACGGTTCCGGAAACCAGAATGGTGAGTCGGACAGCCAGAATAACGATTCCGGAAATCAGAACAATGAATCAGACAGTCAAAATAATGAAGCCCCGGAAGAAGACAGCAGTTCCGGGGCTCAAAATGACAATTCGGAAAGTGAAGGTAACGGATCAGACAGCCAGAATAACAGCTCTTCTCAGAACGAAAGCGGTGATCCGGACTCTTCGGAAGAAGGGAACTCCGGAACAGATGCACCATCCGATAACAGTTCTGATGAACAGTACAACGGTTCCTCCGAAGAGGGAAACAGCGATTCCGATCAGGAAAGTAATCAAAACTCCGGCTCTTCAGGCGAAGGTTCCGGTACAGACGCTGGAAACGGAAGTTCAGGCAGTGCTCCCGCCCCCCAGGAAGACTCAGGCAACTCGGGAGAGGGGTCCGCCCCTTCCTCAAGTAACAATTCCGGCGGTTCTTCAGGCGAAGGCTCCGGTCAGAGGAACAGCGACAGCTCCAATTCTTCGGAACAGAGCAGCGAGACGGAAACACCGGCCTCTGGCAGTTCAGACAATGAAGAAAGTAATGAATCTACCGGCTCTTACAACAGCTCGTCCGAGAGAAACACCGAATCTCCGGAACAGAATAGCGGTTCAGACGATTCAAATGGACGTTCCTCAAATTCCGACAGTGAAACTCCGGATACCTCTCAGGAAAACTCTGAAGCCCCGGATGAAAATTCCAATTCATCAGAGTCCGGCAATAATTCGGATAATCATACGCCCCCCTCCGAAACAGAAGAAAGTTCAACTCAGGAAAAACAGCAACCGCAGTCAAAAGACAATGACTCCACTGATTAAAAACCCACTGAATATACATCCCGTCGCCCGACGTGACACCACCTCCATAAGTCAATTTTTACACCATATAAAATTTGTTTGTATATGCTTTTCAGCCAGGTCATTTACTGAAAACAAAAATGAGTACCGGCGCTTTTCATAAGCACCGGTACTCATTTTTTCTGTTTCATTCGTTTCTGTCCTTCCCGGCACAGCGAAAGAAGCGGACACTCCTCACACCGGGGGTTTTTTGCTCTGCAATGGTACCTTCCGAAAAAAATGAGTCGATGATGTGTAGCACTCCACTCTTCTTTCGGCACTTTTTTCATCAGAGTCTTCTCCACCTGCAACACTGAATCTTTCCAGCGGCAGATGCCTAATCGTTTCGACACCCGCTCCACATGAGTATCCACTGCAATCGCAGGTTCACCAAAAGCGACCGAAGCCACTACATTCGCCGTTTTTCTGCCTACTCCTGCGAGGGATTCCAGTGACTCTTTACTTTCCGGTACTTCTCCATCGAAACGTTCCAGAAGCGTCGTGGCCATCTTCTTCAGATTTTTCGCCTTGCTTCTGTAGAGACCGATCGATTTTATATCTTTTTCCAACTCTTCTGTTTCGACAGCAGCTATATCCTCCGGACTTTTGTACTTCCTGAAAAGATCCGGTGTCACTTTGTTCACGAGATTATCTGTAGCCTGAGCCGATAAAATCACGGCCACCAGCAGTTCAAAGGCGTTCGAATGGGACAACTCGCAGTCTGCATCCGGGTACATTTCCTCCAATATATCCAGGCAATATCGTATCTGTTTTAAAGTAAGCATTTCTTCTCCTTTATTCTTCTTCCAGCCAATTGTAGTACAGGGACTTGTCCCGTTTTGAATTTGATGGCGAAAAGTTCGGTTTCTGACCGTTTCTGAACTGTTTCCCGTGATTCTGGGCCTGTTTTATCGTCCGGATACCCTTCCGATCCCATTCCGACAGAATACGGTCAATGTATTTGAAATTCATTTTTCCCATAAGAACAGCTTCCCGTAAAGCAGCTTTTATCAGATCTTCTTTATAGTTCTCCTCATCAAGCCAGATATTAATCGTTTCTATTTCGAACGGGGATAAAGGCCTTCCGAATTCCTTCTCAAATAGTGGAAACAGCGACTCTTTCATATCTGACGAAGATTCTTTCTTCGCCTGCTGTTTCTGGAATAGTAATACGAAAAGAGGTTCAAGGGAGTATGTTTCCTGAATGATCCCTTCAGGTCCTTTTTCATGCAGTATTTCGACTATTCCTTTTTGTATCAAGGAGCGAAGCAGATTGGAACATTCCTCTTCAGACACAGTCAAATATTCGGCTATTTCCTCCGGAGTAGGAAAATTCACTCCTTCCTGCTTGAAACGGAATAGCTGAAGTACGATTGCCAGTTCTGTTTCATTCATCCCCAAAGCTTTATACCCGGTAACCAATTGTTGCGGGAGGGTCAGCTGAGTCTGCAGTATATATTCGTAAGGTTGGTTCTTGGTCATGATGATCCCTCTCTTTAAAAGTACTAAACCTCCATCTTCCGTTTCTCCTGCTGTCGGAGACACCCTTCTCATTCAAGTGAAATATCAGGCACCGGTAATTCCCGATGCCTGACAGCCACTGCACGATTATGGATATAAACGGTTCAACAGACGAGGGAACGGTATCGTTTCCCTCACATGTTCGACTCCGGCTATCCAGGCGACCGTTCTTTCCAGTCCCAGTCCAAAACCGGAATGCGGTACGCTACCGTACTGACGAAGCTGCAGGTACCACTGATAAGCATCGCCGGTAAGATTGTGTTCTTCATAACGCTGTTTCATCAGCTCCAGATCGTCAATGCGCTGGGAACCGCCGATGATTTCACCGTATCCTTCCGGAGCAATAAGATCTGCACATAAGGCCACGTCCGCACGTTCCGGATCCGGTTTCATATAGAAAGCTTTGATTTCAGTCGGAAAGTGGGTAATGAAGACCGGTTTCTCATAACTGTCCGCAATCGCTGTTTCATGCGGAGCACCGAAGTCATCGCCCCAGTCAATGTCCGTGAATCCTTTATCCTTCAGCAGTTGGATAGCATCGTCATAAGTAATCCGCGGAAAAGGCGCCTCGATCTTCTGGAGGGAAGTCAGGTCCCTTTCCAGAACCTCAAGCTCCATTTTACAATTCCGCAGTACGGATTGTGCGATGTACGAGACATATTCCTCCTGCACTTCCAGGCTGTCCTCGTGATCCATGAACGCCATCTCGGGTTCAATCATCCAGAACTCTATCAAATGCCGGCGTGTTTTCGACTTCTCCGCACGGAATGTAGGTCCAAAACTGAATACCTTATTGAAAGCCATGGCAGCCGCTTCCAGGTAAAGCTGGCCACTCTGAGATAGATAAGCTTCCTCATCAAAATATTTCGTATGGAACAGTTCTGTCGTCCCCTCTGCAGAAGAACCCGTCAAGATCGGTGGATCGATTTTGACATAACCGTTATCATTGAAAAACTCATAAGTTGCCCGGATGATTTCATTTCTCACTTTCATCACGGCATGCTGTTTTTTGGAGCGAAGCCACAGGTGACGATGGTCCATCAGAAATTCCGTACCGTGTTCTTTCGGTGTGATGGGGTAGTCCTCCGCTTCCTGAATGATGGAGAAATCGCTTATCTGCAGTTCAAATCCAAGCGGAGACCGCTTGTCTTCCACTACCGTGCCCGTAACGTATAACGACGTTTCCTGGGACAGAGTTTTTGCTTTATTGAACTTATCTTCCCCCAGGTCATTCTTTCCTACTACTCCCTGAATGAATCCTGTGCCGTCACGGAGTTGCAGAAACGCTATTTTACCGCTTGAACGCTTATTATGGATCCAGGCCCCAATAGTAACTTCCTCATTTAAATGTCTGGATACGTTTTGAATTGTAGTTTTAGCCATAACTGAATGTCCCTTCCTTACTTATGATGTGTCTTTAGAAATTTTTCTATTCTGTCTGCCGCTTTATTCAGGTTATCCATGGATGTCGCATACGACAGTCGTACGTTATTTTCGGAACCGAAACCCGACCCCGGTACAAGAGCCACCTTCTCTTCTTCAAGGAGCGCTTCCACGAATGCATCTACGTCCCGGAAGCCGCAATTGGAAGCAGCTTCTTTGACGTTCGGGAATAAGTAAAAAGCTCCCTTCGGTTTTTCGCAACTGATGCCGGGAAGGTTTATGAGTCTTTCATAAAAAACTTCCAGACGTTCCCTGAAGGCTTCTCTCATTTTCATTACCTCGTCTTCCCCGCCGGAATAAGCTGCCAGAGCAGCATGCTGGGCTATGGATGTGGGGTTCGAGGTTGAATGTGAAGCCAGACTTGTCATAGCTTTAATGATCTCCCCGGGTCCTGCTGCGTAACCGATTCTCCACCCCGTCATGGAATGGGATTTGGATACTCCATTGATCACTACCGTACGTCCGTATAAGTCATCCGACAACTGCGCCATGGAGACGTGAGGATCCTCGGTATATACCAGTTTCTCATAAATTTCATCGGATACGACGAGAAGATCTTTTTCCCGCACCACTTCCCCGAGTTTTTCCAATTCTTCCCTTGTGTACATCATACCTGTAGGGTTGCTCGGGGAATTGATGATAACAGCTTTGGTTCTGGAAGTGATGACATCTCTGAGCTGGTCGGGGGTGATTTTAAATTCGTTCTCCTCCCCCGCTTTCACGAATACCGGTTTTCCTCCCGCAAGCTTCACCTGTTCCGGATAACTGACCCAGTACGGTGCCGGGATGACTACTTCATCTCCCGGATTAAGAAGTACCTGGAATAAAGTGAAAAGGGCGTGTTTTGCCCCCGTCGTTACAATGATCTGGTTTTCATTGTACTCGAGTCCCTGATCTTTTTTCAATTTGTCGGCTACCGCTTTTCGGAGTTCCGGGATCCCTCCGGAGGGAGTGTACTTTGTCAGTCCTTCATCCATGGCCTGTTTGGCCGCCTTGAGTATATACTCCGGGGTATTGAAATCAGGTTCTCCCGCCCCGAGACCGATCACGTCATGTCCTTCCTGTTTCAAAGCTTTCGCTTTAGCCGTAATAGCCAGTGTGCTGGAAGGTGTCAACGTCTGTACTCTGTTTGCTAATTCCATAATCATACCCCTTTTCTACTCATTTTTTTTAAAAGCGAATCTCTGAAACTCTTCCCCTGTCTCTCCGTCGAAGTAAGCAAGACCATACCTTCCTTCCTGATCGGTAAAAGTGACCTCCCAGGAGGGGGTACCGTCTTTGTAAGCAGGCTGGATGTGAGTAAATGAACAGTTCCGGCAACTGTCCTCCCACCTGTCCACAATTTCTTCTCTCGGTACAAAATCTTCCCGATCTATCCGGTCAGCTATGGTGCCGCTTTTTTTGTTTACATAATAGATCATATCTTTATCGTTGCTCGTAGTAAAGAGTATCTCAAACGGCGCAGAGCTGTTGAAAGTATAATTTGCCATGACTTTTACATCCCCTGCCTTCTCCTGCACGGTTTTCAGTGCAGTGTCCGCTCCCTCGGTACGTCTCTCTTCAAGTATGTTATAGACACTGATATACAGTATCATCAAACCGAGGAGTATTGCTGCAAGAACTCCGGCAATCCACCACAGATGTTTACCCTTCATAAAATTTTATCACCGCTGTTCCGGACTCTTTCAGAGAAAGACCGATTATAATATTATTTTTCTTACATTTCTTATTCAGATAATCGATAACTTTATACAGGTCCTCATTATAAACCGTTTCGATCCTTGCTACGAGGGTCTGTTTATTCATGATGTCCTTCCCCCTCCGCCGGTTCGGTGCCGGGTGCGGGAAGATAATCGTCGAACTTCTCCAGCAGCTCTCTGGATTCGACTTCGTGCACCCTAGTAACAGGCAACGCTTCTATGAAATAACGCCCGTAGTTCGCTTCAAGTATCCGCTTATCGAGAATGACCAGCAGGCCTCTGTCGTTTTCACTGCGGATAAGACGTCCCACTCCCTGTTTGAACCGGATAACCGCTTTCGGAAGGGTCAGATCCATAAACGGGTTCTCCCCTTCACGGCTCCAGAGCATCTCTTCCTTCTGCTGACCGGGGTGGGCAGGAGGATCGAAAGGCAGTCTCACCATCACGAGACAGCTCAAGTCTTCTCCGGGAATGTCCACTCCTTCCCAAAAAGTGTTCGTTCCAAGAAGTATAGAGGAATCAAGCGCCTGAAAATCCTTTTTAAGCCGGTCTCTGCTGCCACTCGTAATCCCCTGGGCGATCAGCTGATAACGGGAGGATTCCTGAAATTCCCTGAGCAGATAATAAACGTTTTTTAACATAGAGTAGGAAGTGAATAAAACGAGCATTCTGCCGTTCGTTTTCAAAGCCAGGGAAAAAATCATTTC
Source organism: Salimicrobium jeotgali (assembly GCF_001685435.2). NCBI lineage: Bacteria > Bacillati > Bacillota > Bacilli > Caryophanales > Bacillaceae > Salimicrobium > Salimicrobium jeotgali. The sequence goes on along the minus strand of NZ_CP011361.2, from coordinate 1,257,694 downwards.
ACTGATGGCATAAAGGAACCCGTTTCCCTTCTTCTTAATGGAAGGTATATCAGTAGGGACGACCACCTTCATCTGGTGTTCGTAATCGTAGGGAGAAGGGATGATTTCTTCCTTTTCCACCGACTCCATACCAAGCTGTTTTTTCACGAATTGAAACGATCCCCGGGCCGCGAGAGTAGCACTTGTGAATATGATACTGTCCTTTTTGGTGTGCAGCCGTTCCGACAAAACGTGCGTATGCATATGGCTTTCACTTTCCAGCGTCAGCGTCCCCTGGGGATGTTTAAGCTCGAATTCCGCCCATACCGGATTCTCCGTGTTTTTAAGGAAGATAGAATCGATCTCTTCAGTCAGTTCCTTATAATATCCGATCTGATAATCAAGACGGGTAATAAGAATGACAAGATCCGGGTTCTCATGGGTCTGTAATTGCATAAGCAGCTCATTCATCAGTGTTTCTGTCCCCCGGATCAGCTGATTCAATTCTTTCAATAAACGCTCACACATATCAGAGATGATTCTCAAAAACTTTCCGGATCCGAGATTGTAAAAGTCGAAAATCACTTTGCCGGTATCCGATGAAACCGCAGGACGGTTCTTCACGGCGTAAGAAGAAAAATACGAAGACAGCTCTGCCCACTCAGATTTGGCATTATCAATATGGACAGTGCAATATTTTAAAAGTTCCTGCTTTTTTTCTTTGTTCATCGTCACATTCTGATAGTAGGACGGTTCAAAAATTTCTTTCCACTGGGAGAACAGCTGCTGCACGGACGGATAGTACAGACGTGAGCCGAAGTATTTAGCTGCCACGCTGTTTAAATGATGCGCTTCATCAATAATAGCATATCGGCACGAAGGAATAAATTCCTCTTCTTTCAGGAGATCATAACAGAACAGAGCATGCGTCGTTACGATAATATCGGCGTATGCGGCTTTCTCATAAGCTTTGTGATAATAGGAATAGTTTCCCATGGACAGCGCAATTTCTTTTCCTTTCTGATCTGCCGACACTTTGCGCCAGAATTTATAACCGTTGGAAGGCATCTGAATTTCCTCGATATCACCTGTTTCGGTTTCGAGCACCCATACGAGCAGCATCGCTTTCGTCAGTACATCGTCATAGTTATGGAGCGTCCCATATTCAAGTTCATACCGGAAATGGGCGAGGCTTAAATAATGCTCGCTCCCTTTCAGGGTGGCAAAGGTGAAAGGGACCGGACTGATCTTTGAAAGGAGCGGTAATTCTTTTTGAGCAAGCTGGGACTGGAGCGTATTTGTATGGGTGGAAATCAGTACCGGTTCCTTTTTTTCGACAGCTGTATGTACAGCGGCTGTTACATAGGCCATCGATTTTCCTATACCGGCACCGGCTTCTATAAAAGCGGATTCCTTCTCATGCAAAGACTGATGGATCGATTCGGCCATTTTCTTCTGTTCTTTCCGGGAACGGTATGACTTTATAATACTGTCAAGGCCCTCCGGCTCTTCAAAAAGAAACTGTAGCCACTCTTCCCATGCGGGAGCAAGACGTTTCCCTCGGTAATCCTTCTCCTGGGAGGACAGTTTAAGTACAGGAACGCCTTCCCACAGTTCATATTTATCATCGGCAGGACCGCTCCCCTCATACCTTCTTGCAGTCAGAAGATCTTCGAGTATGAGAGTTACATCACTTTTGAAAGCCGCTGAAAGCTTCAGCAGGTACAGAAGCGTCTTTTCCGGCAGACTTTTCATTTTAGCTTGAAGTACTTTCCACAGTTCCGCGGTCACACGTGCATCCGAAATGGCGCGGTGGGGTTGATCATGCGACAATTCAAGGGACTCCGAAAGTTCCGACAGTTTATGACCGGAAGCTTTGGGCATTAATACTCTCGAAAGCTCCACCGTGTCGATTACCTTCGCGGAAATCTGATCTTCTCCGAGCTGAGCCAGAGCATCGTTTATGAAAGTGAGATCGAAATCAATATTATGTGCTATTACGTAGTCCTGACGAAGAAGTCTCTTCAAATCGGGAACGATTTCCGAGAAGAGCGGGGCATCCATAACATGGTCATCCGTAATTCCGGTCAGATTACTGATAAACGGTGGAATTTCAGCTTCAGGGTATATAAAAGTCGAAAATTCCTCTGTTACCTTATCGCTCTCCATTACTACTATTCCTATTTCTATGATTTTATCTCCGCGACCCGAAGAATTGCCGGTGGTCTCCAGGTCAATAATCGCATAGGTACTCACGTTTACCACTTCTTTCCGGAAAAACTTAATAGTGTTTATTCCACAATATTTCAGCTGAATAAAGACGCTCTCTTTTTCCTGATTCATCTGTTACCGACAGCGCTCCGTCAGCTTCTATCTTATCAATTCTCGCAAGCCACGGCTCTTTCCACGTAGACACCTGCACCCACTCTCCCACTTTATAACCGATAGTTGAGAAGTCATTTTCAAAACAGGTGAACCCCTCTTCTATAAACCGCTCATATTCCTGTTCAAATTCATGAAGCACAGCAACAGCCACTTCGCCTATCGAAGTCTTTTTACCGGTTTCTCTTTGAATAGAAGTAGCTTTCTCCCGGAGATTTCCCGGAAGGTCTTCCTCCCTCTGGTTGATATTCACCCCGAGACCGAGAACGATATATTCGACGAAATCCTGTTCAGCTCTCATTTCAGTCAGAATACCACTTACTTTTCTGTCTCCTATCATAACATCATTCGGCCATTTGATCGTAGCACTGATACCAAAATTCCGTAGCGCTTTCACCAGGGCCGAAGCAGCCACGATCGTAACCTGGGGAGCTCGCTGCGGGGAAAATGAAGGTCTCAGCAGCAGACTCATCCAGACTCCGCTTCCCTTCGGAGAATCCCATGCCCTTTTGCGTCTCCCTTTCCCGGCTGTCTGTTCATCCGCTAATACGACAGTGCCATGAGGTTTCCCTTCTTTCGCTAAAGTATGTATCTTTTCCTGAGTGGAGGTGACTTCTTTAAAGTGAAACAGGGGATGGCCGATTTCTTCAGTAGTAAGAGCAGATTGAACGAAGGAAGGAGGCATGTCGTCTGCTTCGTCTTTCAGCCTGTATCCCTTTTTCTTAACAGCCTCGAAAGTAAACCCCTCTTTTTCCAGTTCTTTGATATTCTTCCATATAGCTGTTCTCGAGACGTTGAGCTCCTCGGCCAGCTTCTGACCTGATAAATACCCTCCACTTTCCTTCAACAGGCTTATCAGCCTTGTCTTTGTCGATCCAGTTCTATTATCCATTTTATCAACTCATCCTTCTCGTTTACACAATTTCCTTCCACCACACTCTGCACCAGAGTATTTAAATATTCGCCGATCCACTTTCCTTTCTTTCGTTCCGGGAACAGCTGCAGCAGTTCTTCCGTATCAAGATGGAGCTCCGACCGGGAATGGATCGGAAGCGACCGGTATCGTTCGACCGGGTCCGTCTCCAATTCATATCCCAGACTTCTCATTACGTTTACCCAGCTGCCCAAGTCGGCTTCCCCAAGAGTGTAAAGCAGATAATTCCCAAGCCCCCGCTCTTTATACATCTGAACCGCTCCGGAAATATTCTGGGCCTTCTTCTTCGTACGGTTTGAAAGTTTCCACTTCCTGCCCCAATCTTCTACTGGTACCCCGGGGATCTGCTGATGGTAAAAACTGAGCATTTCGCTCCAATCCCGCAATCTTACCAAGGGGAACCGCCCGGCCGCATCCGTGTGGGCACAGAATACCGGAAGGTGTGCAAACACCCCCGTCCCGGCGAGATAATTCAACCCTTTACGATACCACGGGCCTGCAACCGTCTTTTCGAACTCCGCAGCTAATCTTTCCACGGACAGGTGCTGCAGCAAAGAGCTTTTTTCTTTTATCACTTCCAGCACGGAAGGACTGACTGTAAACCCGAGTTGGGAGGAAAACCGGAGAGCCCTCATCATTCGTAACGGGTCTTCTTCAAAACGATTCGAGGGGCTTCCCACCGTCTCGATCTGCTTTTCACTGATCGCTTTCTCCCCGGAGAAAGGATCGATCAGCCGGCCTCCGGAAGTCATAGCCATCGCATTCATAGTGAAATCCCTGCGTGACAGATCCTGTTCTATCGATGAAACGAAATACACCTGACTCGGGTGTCTGTAATCTTCGTAGTCCTCTTCCATTCTGTAAGTCGTCACTTCGAATGAAAGGGACCTTTGTCTTACAATTACGGTGCCATGCTCTATTCCGACAGGGATGACTTTATCGAATATGTTTATGATCTCTTCGGGGCGAAGGGAGGTTGCTATGTCTACATCTTTTACTTCCTGTCCCAGAAGGAAGTCTCTTACGCAGCCTCCCACCATAAAAGCTTCCCCCCCATGATCTTCAATGGCGGAAATCACTTCTATGGCCGGACCAAACAACGCGTGCTGTTTAAAGTTCACTGTGCAACACCTGCTCATACAGTTTTTCGTACTGTTTAACGATTTTCTCTGCCGAAAACTTCTCACTTACCGCCCGGACGGCGTTTTCGGAAAACGAGCGACTGAGCTGAGCATCTTTCAGTATCCGAAGCGCTTTTTCCTTCACCTGTTCTATGTCCTGAACCTCTACGATATAGCCGTCCACGCCATCGTCTATGACTTCGGGAATTCCTCCTATGTTCGTTCCTATACAGGGGACTCCGCATGCCATAGCTTCAAGCAATACGAGACCGAAACTCTCCTTCTCGCTTAACAAAAGTTTTACATCCGCAATCGACAACAGCTCCTGTACGCGTTCCTGTTTACCTACAAACAGTACTTTTTCTTCTATGCCGAGCTGCTCCACCAGGTTATACACCTTGTTGAATTCGGGACCGTCTCCGACCAGAACAAGTTTTGCAGTAACTTCCTGCTGTATCAGATGAAAAGAGCGGACTACATCTTCCACCCGTTTCACCTTACGGAAATTAGAGACGTGGATAACGACCTTTTCGTCTTCCCTAATGTTAAACTGCTGTTTCAGATTGCGCGAGTCTACGTGTTGGTATTCCCGCTCGTCCACGAAATTATGGACGACGTGCATGTCTTTTTCCGTATCCAGCATTCTTCTCGTCTGATCCACAAGACTGTTGGAAACGGCTGTTACCGCATCCGACTTCTCGATCCCGAATTTGATCAACTGTTTCAGGTTATCGTCAATGCCGAGTACGGTGATATCTGTTCCGTGAAGCGTAGTAATAACTTTAAGATCCAGTTCGCTGCACATCTGCTTAGCCAGAATAGCACATACTGCATGAGGCATAGCATAATGGACGTGCAGCAGATCGAGTTCCTCCCGTTTCGCTACCTCCGCCATTTTGTTGGCAAGAGCGAGATCATAAGGGGGGTGCTGGAAGACCGGATAGTTGTTCACTTCCACTTCATGGAAATAGATGTTCGGATATATTTTGTTCAACCGGAAAGGGATCTGCGTCGTTATAAAATGGACTTCGTGCCCCTTTTCAGCAAGGAACTTCCCGAGTTCCGTCGCCAATACCCCGGACCCGCCCACGGTCGGGTAACACGTAATACCTATTTTGGACATTTACGTCACCTTCAATTTCATTTAGACTCTTTCTTTATTTGCCGGTAATCAAGGTCTCCTCTGCTTATACCATGAACGAGCATTTCGGCTCCTGCCATGTTAGTGGAGAGAGGGATCTGGTGAACATCACACAGACGCAAAAGCGCACTGATGTCCGGCTCATGGGGCTGGGCAGTCAGTGGGTCCCGGAAGAAAATTACGACGTCCATCACTTCCTCAGCAATTTTTGCACCGATCTGCTGATCACCTCCGAGCGGTCCGGACTGGAACTTAACCAGATCAAGACCCGTAGCCTCTTCAATTCTTGCTCCGGTCGTCCCTGTGGCGTAAAGGTTGTGGTTCTCCAGCACAGGCAGATACGCCTGCACAAAATTTACCAGGTCATCCTTCTTTTTATCATGAGCTACAAGTGCAATGTGCATGTGGTTCCTCCCCTGTAATGATGTATTTGACGACGGGCCTTTTATTTTTCAGTTCTGTTCATTCCAGCAGATGCTCGAGGCCGTAAACGAGTGTGTCCAGTTCCATCACTTTTTCACACGAAAGTTTCACGCCGGACATAAAGGATGCGCGATTCATGGAGTCGTGCTGGATGGTAAGCGTCTGCCCGTCTCCACCGAACACTACTTCCTGATGGGCTACGAGACCCGGAAGTCTCATACTGTGAATTTTCATTCCGTCTATATCTGCGCCGCGGGCCCCTTCAATCGTCTCTTTTTCTTCCGGGTGCCCCTGGCTTTTCCTTTCTCTCTCTTCTTTTATCAGCTGGGCCGTTTTGACAGCCGTACCCGAGGGAGCATCGAGTTTCTGATCATGATGCTTTTCAATGATTTCCACATCCGGGAAATGTTTTGCTGCCCATTTAGCAAACTGCATCATAAGTACAGCACCGGTAGCAAAGTTGGGAGCGATGACGGCGCCCAGTTTTTTCTCTTCACTCAGTTTTGTGACTTCCTGAAGCTGCTCCTCTGTGAATCCGGTCGTACCGACTACAGGACGCACTCCATGCTCAAGGGATGCTTTCGTATGCTTATATCCGAATTCGGGAGTCGTCAAATCTATGAGCACGTCTGCATCCGTTTCCTTCAGGCATTGTTCGGCATCTTCATAAATTTTCGCTTCAAACGGGGGAAGTCCCTCAATATCTTTGACACGGGACTGGTCGTTTTTTCGATCGATGCATCCGACAAGCTGTAAATTATCTTCACCTTCGATCATATCAAGGGCGGCACTTCCCATCTTTCCTCTTGGTCCGGCTACTATTACATTTATCATCAGTCTTCCTCCTTCTTTGTCCATCTGTCTTTATCTCTCGTTTCGATTTTGCTCATAGACATATCAAAAGCTTCCGATATATCTATACCCAGGGAATTAGCAAAGCTTGTAAGAACAAACATCACGTCCCCCAGTTCTTCTTCCAGAGCCTTTTCCGCTTCCGAATCTTTCTTCGGTTTCTCTCCGTATACGTGGTTGATTTCCCTGGCAAGCTCCCCTACCTCTTCGGAGAGTCTTGCAAGCATGCTCAACGGGGGAAAATACCCCTCTTTGTATTGCGATATATAGCGGTCCACCCGTTCCTGCATTTCTTCAGTCGATATACTCAAAGCTCAGAACTCCTTTCGAAACATCTTCTTAAATGGTAGCTAAAACTCCTCTGTTTGACAAATCTTTCCCACTGTTATTGTAAGTCCTATACTCTTTCCTTATAATTAAACAGGAAAAGAAAAATATTACAGAGGTGATTTCTTGAAAAAAATTGGATTAAAATGGAAAAATATTATATTCATCATACTCGGATCTGCCATCTTCTCTTTCGGACTTGTACATTTCAACATCCAGAACGAGCTGGGCGAGGGTGGCTTCACCGGGATTACACTGCTCTTATTATACCTCTTCGATCTTGACCCCGGGGTTATGAACATCGTCCTTAACATTCCCATTCTGCTTATAGGATGGACCTCTCTCGGAAAGCAGACTTTCTATTACACCCTTCTCGGCATAGTCTCCGTTTCCGTGTTCATTTGGGTGGCACAGTCCTACATGATTGTAATCGATCTCTCCGCTGATCTTACCCTGGCCTCGCTATTCGCCGGAGTGTTCATCGGAGTTGGTCTCGGCATCATTTTCCGCTACGGAGGAACGACAGGAGGCGTTGATATCATCGCCCGGCTCATCAATAAACATCTCGGTTGGAGTATGGGCAGAGCTATGTTCTTATTCGACACCGTCGTTATTTTCACTTCTATCGTTACGTACCTGAACCCGGTTCGCGGGATGTACACATTAGTAGCCGTGTTCATAAGCGCCCGGGTGATCGACTTTATTCAGGAAGGGGCTTATGCTGCAAGGGGCGTGACGATCATTTCCAACCACAGTGAACAGATTGCCAGTAAAATACTCGTTGAAATGGACCGCGGTGTTACTACCCTTGAAGGAAGGGGTACGTTCACCGGTGAAAAAAGGGATGTGTTGTACTGTATTATAGGCCGATTGGAAATTGTACGGATGAAACAGATTATAGAAACCATCGATCCTCATGCTTTCGTCGCCGTCAGCCACGTCCACGATGTAATCGGAGAAGGCTTCACACTCGATGAAAATAAGAATCCTATCGATCCATAATATAAAAAGAAAAGTAGCGGGCCTTAAAGCCTCCGCTACTTTTTTTAGTGCTTCTTTCCTTTAATCTTGATTCATACCGATAAACATGAATATGAACCGGAGAAGTTCCGCCAGAGCGACAAGAGCGCCCGCCACGTAAGTCATCGCAGCTGCATTGAGAACTTTTTTCGTACTTCTTTCTTCATCATTCTTAATGACCCCCGTGGAGATCATCTGGGTCATCGCCCGGTTGGACGCATCGAACTCCACCGGAAGCGTTACGAGCTGGAACAGCACGGCTGCTGCGAAAAAGATGATCCCGAACAGGAATAGCTGCTGCATGCCGAGCAGCAGTCCACCCATAATAAGGAATATGGATATGTTTGAACCGAACCCGGCTACCGGTACCAGAGCACTCCGGAACTTCAGGAACGCATACTCCTGATCATCCTGGATGGCATGTCCCACTTCGTGCGCAGCGACGGCCGCCCCTGCCTGGGAAGCATAGTGATAGTTATGGGAAGACAGACGGACCACTTTCTTCCGCGGATCATAGTGGTCTGTAAGCGTACCTTTGACTTCTTCCACACCGACGTCGTATAAACCGTTATCATCCAGAATTTTTCGTGCTACCTGAGCCCCGGACATCCCTGAGGATGTAGCGACTTTAGAGTATTTTTTATACGTACTCTTCACTTTTGACTGCGCCCATAAAGGCAGAATCAAAATTATTGCAATGTAAATAAGAAATTCCATCTTTTTTCTTTTCCCCCTGTCCTAGTAACTAAAGGCCTTCACAAATTTCCGGAGGTTGAATAGCGGAAGATATAACCGTTCCTCTTGCTCTTCCGTCTATAACTTTCCACTTATAATTTTACCTTTATTCTTCAAACGTGTCCATAACTTTGCATCAGTCAAAAAATCCCGCTGTATGTCACTTTACATCTCTTAGCGGCGATGCAGGAGTATTCTCCCTGAGCTTCCTGCCGGTTCCGGATTTGACCACCAACCAGGCCACTCCTATGCATCCTATACTGAGCCAGAATGTGCCGTAACCTATTTCGTCCATATACTGATTGATAGAAGGGTATACCGGCATCTGTCCGAACACGTAATCGATCACGTCATTGTGAAGCGTCCATACAGCTGCAATAGAGAGGTGAATGTAACTGAATTGGTATCTGCCGAGATAAAGCAGTGCCTGCAGGGCCATGGCACCGTGTGAGACGATCAACATATAACTCGTCCAGGGAAGCGTCCCCTCGACTGTCAGTGACAGCAGATTCATAGCTACTGCCCATACCCCGTATTTCACGAGTGTCACCAGAGCAAGAGCTTCAATTAATTTAAAGTGTTTGCCGAAAATCCAGCCCGCAACAGCTATAGTGAAAAACAGACTGGCCGTCGGACTATCGGGGACAAAAATAAGAAAAACCGGAGCGGTATCGACTAATTGAGGTATGTACCAAATATATCCATACAGCGTTCCGAAAAGGTTCACAAGCAGCAACACGGTCAAAAACGCTCTTGAATGCATTATGTATCTTATCACCCTGTTCAGCCTCCCATTCAAAGAAACTATCATCATTTCGGAATTTTCTGCGACATTCCTTAAAAAAACAAGTCGTGCTTAATAAGCACGACTTGTAAAGATGTCTCTGTTCCAATGGAGTTACTCGCCAGAGCCGCCTCCACTGTTAGCTTTCGCAGTTTCTTTAATGAATTCGGCCAGTTGCTGACGTTCTTCATCAGAGCCGCTGAACATATCAGCAGGCATACTGCCTATACCATTAACAGCGATGTCTTTGATTTCATCTACAGATTTCTCTGTTTCCAAGAGCGAAGGGTTATTGCCCGAACCCTGAAGCTGTTCGCCGTGACACTGCATACAGTTGGCTTCATATGCGGCATAACCTGCAGCTTCGGTGTCGATTTCCACCTCCGACTCCTGAGCTTCTACGTCCACGGCATATTTCTCGCCGCGTGCCTGGTAGTCAACGTGAGATACCGACTCATATGTAAGCCAGATTGTCGAAGCTACCCCAATCAACATCAACCCAACAGCAATCGGACGCTTATTGACATTACGTCCCGGCGCACGATCGAGGAACGGTGCCAGGAGCAAAGCCGTAAACGCCAGACCGGGTATGACGATAGCACCGATTACGATGTACTGACCACCTGCGAACTGATATTTAAGCAGCTGGTAAATAAAGAGAAAATACCAGTCGGGCAACGGGATGTACCCTGCGTTCGTCGGGTCGGCCTGCTGCTCGAGAGGTGAAGGGTGGGCAGCCACCAAAATAAGAAACCCTATAAGAAACACGGAGCCCGTCAACCACTCTCTAAGCAGGAAGTTAGGCCAGAAGGCTTCCGTCCGTCCGGGATATTCCGAATAATCCTTCGGGACGTTCCTCTCCTTGTTCGCCCTGATACGGGAATCTCCCACAAATTTCATTCCTTTTCCTCTATGCATGTCTTTCCCTCCTTTGTTTCGCTAAAGATTTATAGCGGTCCTGAAATACCTTGTCTTCTTATCAGAATAAAGTGTGCTCCAAGAAGTCCGAATAGTACAGCTGGAAGGAAGAACACATGAATCGCAAAGAATCTTGTAAGTGTCTGAGCTCCTACGATAGACTGATCACCTGCGAGTAACGTTCTCAGCATATCACCTATGACAGGTGTAGCTGCTGCAATTTCAAGACCTACCTGAGTAGCAAAATAAGCTTTGTTATCCCATGGAAGAAGATATCCGGTAAAGCCCAGACCCAGAATTACGAAGAACAAAAGCACTCCGACAATCCAGTTGAGTTCACGCGGTTTCTTGTAAGCCCCCTGGAAGAATACCCTGAGTGTATGTAAAAATAACATGACCGTCACAACACTGGCTCCCCAGTGGTGCATCCCCCGGACGATTTGTCCATGAGCAACTTCCATTTGCAGATAGTACACTGAATTCCAAGCATTTTCAATGTCAGGTACATAATACATCGTCAAAAACATACCTGATAAAATCTGAATTACGGTGACGAAAAACGTAAGACCACCGAAACAATAAACAAACGCCGAGAAGTGGTACGCCGGATTCACGTGTTCAGGTACTTCATGATCCGCGATATCTCGCCATATCGGGTTGACGTCTACACGCTCATCGACCCAATCATATAATTTCTGCAGCATGAACTACGCCCCCTTTATCTAGCAATTTCTTCACCTAAGTACAACATGCCTTCTTCGACCTTCGTTTCAAAAACCGGTAGCGGTGCGGTCGGAGGCGTGCCCGGAACGTTAACGCCATCTTTCGTATAGCGTCCGCCGTGACATGGACAAAAGAACTGTTTTGGATATTCCTCATTCGAGGCCCAGTCCACCGTACAGCCCAGGTGTGTACAGATAGGTGATAGTGCGATGATTTCGTCATCTTCTTTGCGATACACCCATGCTGTTTTCTGGATAGTGGATTCATACCAGGCATCCACCTGCTCCACTTCCCACTCAAAACGCTGTGGTTCGTTCGTCACTTCTTTAACGTCGGCAACAGAATGGAAATCGCCTGCCGCAGCGGGCTTGAAAACAGGATCAATGGCAAATCTGACCATGGGAGCCATCATTCCTGCGGCCATAAAACCGCCGAGCCCTGTTAGTGTGTAGTTAAGAAATTGACGACGGGATACTTTTTTTGGTTCACTCATTCTTTTCCCCCCTCTATACTGACCCGATGTTTCATGGATATTAAAAATACTTTACTAAGACACTACCATGATAGCGTAAAAAGCCTGTTCGGTCAATAAATTATCAACTGTCGCGTAGGAATTATGTCTGCCAGCTTTCTTTAATAATCTCCACGATTTCTTTCGCCTGTTCTTTAACGAACGACTGGGTCTCCGTGGACTGTAAATCTCCGTTCCGCAGGCCGGGGAACCAGAGCAGTTCACCACGAAGGTCACTTTCCGATTTTCTCCAGTTTCTGTCAAAACTGAACAAAAAGACGTAAGAGAAAGGTTTTTCGGTGAAAGAGTCTATCCAGTTGTTCACTCGTTCCACCTCGGCTTCCGCGTTCCCGGCTATATAATAATAATCCGGAGCCAGCACAATCCTTCCCCTGAACTGCTCTTCAATGATTCTTGAGAAGAGATTCGTCAGTTCCGCCTGAAAACCGGAACCGGTCATCTTTTCGTCAATAGAGGTATGAATTGGTATCAATGGAATAAAAAGGGTGTCGATATATTCTTTTTCTTTTACGAATTGTTCAAGATCTTTTTTTGCCCATTTCATCATTACACCCCCCTCCGAATAACATTGCCCACGTCCTGGCCGGACAGAAGTAAAAACAGGGGCTTGGATGAAGTCCCCTGTTTTTTAAACACTGTATTTATCAGTATACTTTCTGATTCACAGTTTGAAAAGTAATTCTATTTTTTTCCGGGTTCCCGGAATTAAGCTTCCAGCCTTTCGATGAATTCTTCAATTTCGGTGTTCGAAGGCTCAAGAACCAGAAACTCTTTAAATACAGACACAGCTTCTTCTTTCTGTCCGTTTTCAACAAGAAAATAACCGTAGTCCTCAAGGAATTCCACATCTTCTTTAAAAGATAAATAAGCATTGGCATAATAACCGGAAGACTTCTCGAAGTTTTCCTCTTCCCTGCTTGCCTGGGCGAGTTCCCAGTCGTAGAGCGGGTCCACTTCTCCCGTCTTTTGAATATCTTCAAGAAGGAGTATGACGCTTTCATAATCTTCTTCTTCTTTATACCGTTCAAGAAGGAACAGCACCGCCTCTTTATAACCGGGATCTATGGCAACCGCTTCTCTCATCGCCCGATAAGCAGCTTCTTTATCTCCCTGTTTGTAGGACAGAAAACCGGTCATGTAGTATAGATCTTTATTATACTCATCTTTCGTAAGACCTTCCCGTGCTTTCTCCAGTGCTTCGGCAGCCATCCCTTCCTCTTCATAGACTCTGGCCAGAAGCGGATAAACGGATTGATAATATGGATCTTTTTTAAGAAGATCTTCCCATACCTGAATGGTTATGTCGCTTCTCCCTGCCTTGTTGGCTATGAATCCGTACCGGAACTGCACATCCGGGTTTTCCTCTTCCACTTCCTGAAAGTACTCGAGGGCTACTTCGAACCCGCCTGTAGCTGCATAGGCTTCTCCGAGCCGGGTTGCTACTTCGATATCTCCGATGACCCGGGAGTGTTCCATCGCATTTTCATAATAGGGGATACTTTTGTTATATTCACCGTTCGAAAAAGCAAGTTCCCCTAAAGCGAAGTCGATCACCGGTTCGTTCGGATCATAATGTTTCGCTGTCAGAAGTTTACTTTCCGCCACCTCAAACAGGCCCTGAGACTGATACAGATCAGCGACCTGCATGAGAGCCTGGAGATACATTTCGTCCTCGGGTTCTATTTTATTCAAAAGGTCGACCGCTTCCATGTCTTCCTCAAGGTCGATGTGGATCTCCGCCAGCATAACGATGATTTCCTGTTCCTTCGGATACTGCTGAAGAAATTCTTTCAAAATCATCTTCGCCTCTTCAAGCATCCCCCACTGTATATAGAGTTCAGCTATTGTGAATTTCTCTTCTTCATCAGCTTCCGGCAAATAATTCTGCAGTGTTTCTAGCGCATCCTGCGTTTTATTTTCCTCCATCTGATGGACTGCTTTCTGAATCTCTTCCATTAATTACACCCTTTCTGCACCGCGGGTTTCATTCTCCCTTAACAGAGCAATGATATACGAATGTCGCTTTGTATTCAAGTAAGGAAATTCCTGACCCATTAAAATATCTTCACCCGGGACCTTTCGTCCGGTGAAGATATTTTTCCTAACGATTATATAGCAAGTGCTCGAGGTCCGAAAAGAAGTCAGGATAGGAAATGTTTATGGCTTCCGGGCGGTGAATAGTGGTCTCCCCTTCGGCTATAAGTGAAGCTACGGCTTCCATCATACCTATGCGATGGTCCCCTTTTGAAGATACTTCCGCACCTCGGAGAGCAGTTCCGCCTTTAATGATCATTCCATCTTCTGTAGGCGTAATATCCGCCCCCATTAAAGAAAGGTTGTCGCACACAGCCTGTATGCGGTCTGTCTCCTTCACTTTCAGTTCCCCGGCGTCTTTGATGACCGTCGTTCCCGCAGCTTGAGTTGCGGCCAGGGCAAGAACAGGGACTTCATCGATAAGATTGGCGATCAGTTCTCCTTCCACCGTAATACCCTCGAGTTCACTGCTTTTCACAGTAACATCTGCTACAGGTTCCTCCCCGATCCGGTCGGTGATTTCCACATTTATATCGGCGCCCATCTTTTTAAGAGCCTGAATAATGCCGTTACGCGTTTCATTGACACCCACTCTTCGAATAGTTACATCACTTCCGGGAACGACAGCAGCAGCAACTATAAAAAAGGCGGCTGAAGAAATATCTCCCGGGATATCTACGTTCGAAGCTTTCATTTTCTGGCCGCCCCGGACGGATATAGCGCCGAAGTCATTGGTAACTTCCACTCCGAATTCAGGAAGCATCGTTTCCGTATGGTTCCTCGTCTTCGCAGCTTCGATCACTGTTGTTACCCCTTCGGCAAAAAGCCCGGCAAGAAGAATGGCAGATTTAACCTGGGCACTCTTGACAGGCATTTCATAAGTTATTCCACTCAGGCCGGTTCCGCTAAAAGCAAGAGGAAGTTTCTTTCCTTGTTCTCTCCCCTCAATGACGGCACCCATCTGACGGAGCGGCTGCACGACCCGGTCCATAGGGCGCACGCTGAGAGATTCGTCCCCGTACGCTGTCGTAAATAACGGAAGCCCGGCCAACACTCCGCTCATCAGTCTGGCAGTCGTTCCGGAGTTTCCGAAATATAGCGGTACTTCCGGCTCCTTCAGTCCATCCGCTCCCTTGCCATGTACAGTCAGATCACGTCCGTCCCGGTCGATCTGCAACCCCATTGCCCTGAACACCTCTACCGTCCTTAAACAATCTTCCGCGTCCAGGAAGCCGCTGATTCTGGAAGTCCCCTCCGCCAGAGATGCGAATATAACAGCACGATGTGAGATCGATTTGTCTCCGGGTACTGCAATCTCTCCCGATAAACCCGCTGATGCCGGATTTCTTTTCATATACATCTTCCCCCTTCATACTGCATATTTACTGTTCGATCACTACCTCATAATTCTTCCTTCTCAGAAGGAGAGCGCTCTCCTCCTGTTCTTTTCCGGTCGGAAAGCTGATGCGGAGTACTCCCGTTATGCCTTCACGTATTTCGAGTATTTCTATGTTCTTAATACTTATACCCGCTTCGGCAAGAACTTCGATCACTTTATGGATGGTTCCCGGCTGATCATAGATATCCACGAAGATGTCATAGAAACCGGGGATGGCTCCCTTCTCTTTGACAGGCAAACCATCCCTGAATGTTTTAGCTTCCGTCAAATAACGTAACGTCTCCTCCTGTGAGTCGTTCTGTAAGTATTCTTTCAATCTGGTCATTTCCTGGATCCAGTCTTCAAGCATTGGCACGAGCTGCTGTTTATTTTGAAAAAAAATATCCTGCCACAGTGGAGGATTACTCGAAGCAATTCTTGTAATATCACGAAAGCCTCCGGCAGCAAGGTTTTTCAATTCCGGGTGTGTATGCTGCCATTTTTTTGCCTGCTGGACGAGGGAGGAGGCGATCAGGTGCGGAAAATGTGAAATTACGGCGGTCATCTCATCATGTTCCTGAGGCGAGAGAGTTACGAAGCGGGCTTTCGTCGCCTCCAGCAGCTCCCGCAGCTCTTTTGTTTTCTCATCCCGGTCGTTGACCGGAGAGAGGACGTAAATAGCATTTTCGAATAAATGAGGTTTGGCTGCTGTAAATCCGTTTTTGTGTGATCCGGACATCGGATGACCACCGATAAATGTTATCCGGTCATTCGTGAGAAGAGAAGCTTCCTTCATCACTTCATTCTTCACTGAAGAGACATCGGTAACCAGCAGATCTTTGGTAAGAGTCACGTTGTTCAACTTCCGGATCACCTGAACGGTAGTAGTGATAGGCAGCGCGAGAAACAGAACATCTGCCCGGGACAGCGCTTCATAGAGGTCCTCCGCCTTCTCATCAATGACGCCCTGGCGATAAGCCAGTTCAAGGCTCTGGACATCTTCATCATGCCCTAATATGAAGTGGCCTTCCTTTTTAATATTCATGGCCAGAGAGCCACCGATCAGACCGAGACCGGCGACTACTACAGTTTTATTCATATCTCTTCCTCCTGCTTCACCTTCTCTTCAATGTACCCCTGGATTTTTTTCATATCCTCTTTACTTCCAATGGTGAGACGAATGGATTCCGGGATACCGAGAGCTTCTCCGGAACGTACGATGAACCCTTTCGTCAGCAGGTATTCAAACATTTCATCTCCACTGATCGGTAAATGCAGCAGTACAAAGTTAGCTTCCGAGTCATCGTAGCGAAGATCGATAGAGTCACAGAAATCCATAAACGCTTTCTTGTTTTCCCTGGTCCGCGTCACCGTATCTTCTAAAAACTCCTGATCTTCAAGCGCCAGCACAGCCGCTTTCTGGGCTACGACCGAAGTATTGAACGGCTCACGTGCCGGTTCCATCGCGGAAATCGTTTCCGGATCGCCTACGCCGTACCCTATCCGCAGGCCGGCCAGCCCGTAAGCTTTGGAAAACGTCCGCAATACCATTACATTCTTGTGATTATTAACGAGTTCCAGTGAGGATGCCCGTTTTTCTTTATCTGCGTATTCATAATAAGCTTCATCTATAACGATCAATACGTGGGAGGGGGTACGATCTATAATCTCTTTCAGTTTTTCCTCCCCGAGCAGTACCCCTGTCGGGTTGTTGGGGGAACACAGCCAGAGAATCCTTGTGTGATCATCCACTTTATTCAGCATAGTTTCGGTGTCATGATGTCCATCTTCCGTAAGAACCACTTCGCGCACCTCCGCTCCTTCAAGAAGAGCGTTGTGTTTGTATTGAGGGAACGTAGGTACGGCCATCACCGTGTTCGTCAACGGTTCCAGGAAAGCACGACATAGAATCTGAACGATCTCATCCGACCCGTTCCCGAAAATAAGCTGGTCTTCCCCGATTTGATAAAAATCCGAGACCGCTCCCCTGATTTCTCTGGCATGACCATCCGGATAGTACTCTAAACTTTCGAGCATCCGCGGGAGTTCTTCCTTCACCTTTCCTGAGAACCCGAACGGATTCTCATTGGAAGCCAGTTTCACTATCTTTTCAAGTCCGTATTCCCTCTTCACTTCATCAATCTGTTTCCCCGGTTTGTACGGAGTCATTTCATTTAATATCGGTTTCGTCTTCATTTGGCACCGCCTTCCTCTTTTAAATCAGGACGAAGCTTAATCGCTTCGTGATGATAAATATGGTTAATTTCTTTCTGTTCCGCAGTCGTATTGACCGTTACCATCACCCTTATACACCTGCTTAAACCTTCAGGTACATCGATTTCACGCATGCACATGACCGGCACGTATTTCCAGCCGTCCAGGTTCCGTAACGATTTTGCAGGAAAGGCAGCGTTCAGATCGGCCGTGGCGCTGAAAAGTACCTGGGTTACGTCCTCTGCCGAAATTCTGTTTTCCTCTACGATCTCTTTCATTAATTCATACGACCTGCTCACGATTTCAGTGGCGTCGTCTGTTTCAACTGTGGTCGCTCCACGGATTCCACGAATCATTCGATCACCTCATTTTTGAACTGCTTCAACGCATGGAGAAGCTCATCTTCTTCTACATGCGAAACGTAAGGACTGCCGACTGCCTGTAAAAGCACATAGTTGATTTTCCCTCTCTCGGCTTTTTTATCGCGCTTCATATGTTCCAGGAGTTTCCTTTCATCCAGTTCGCCGACTACTTCCAGTGGGTAACCGTTATTATCAGCCCAGACGAGAAGACGATTGCGTTCTTCTTCCATACCGCTGAGGGAAAGAGCAAATATAATTCCGATAACTACCGCTTCCCCGTGTGTAACGGATCCATAATCCAATTCTGTCTCGATGGCGTGAGCCAGTGTATGGCCGAGATTCAGGTACTTTCTAACACCGGCCTCTTTTTCATCCTGCTCGACGATGGAGGCTTTCAGCCGGACTCCACGAATAAGATCTCGGGCTGCCTTATGATTTTCAAGTTCTTTCAGTTCCCTCTCCATAATTTCATCGAACCAGCTTTTATCACTGAGCAGTGCATGCTTCACTACTTCGCCATATCCCGAGCGTTTCTCTTTCAAAGGTAAAGAATCAATCATTTCCGTATCGAAAAGAACTTTATCCGGATGATGGAAAGCACCGATCAGATTTTTCCCCGCTTTATGGTTGATTGCCACTTTCCCGCCGACGCTGCTGTCGTGGGCGAGAATACTCGTAGGTATTTGTATATAGGAGATACCACGAAGGTAAGTGGCAGCAACGAACCCGGCCAGATCTCCGGTCATTCCTCCGCCAAGGGCTATGATCAGCGATTTTCTATCTAGATTGCACGAGATACAATAGTCAAGAAGACGATCGTACCATTCCATGCTTTTCGTACCTTCCCCCGGCGGGATAACTTTACAAAAAATATTTCCTCTTGTCTTCAGGACATTTGTTATATCATCCATATATAGATCCGCCACATGCCTGTCCGCAATGATAAGAATGCTGCTGTAGCTGTCAGCAATATATTCATTCAGTTCGCGTCGCAGACCGTCTGCTATCATCACGTCATACGCTGTAGTCCCGGGGATATTCACCTGTAACCGTTCCATGTCAGAAATTCCTCACTTCCTCACGATAGTTATCCAGAGCCTCTTTCAGACGCGGGAAATAATCGGAAGGGAATTCTTCCGTAATCGCTTTTGCCACCTCGAAAGCCACTACGTGCTCCATCACTACAGATGCAGCCGGTACCGCACAGGAATCAGAACGTTCGATACTTGCAGAGAAAGGTTCTTTCGACTCGATGTCCACACTTTGAAGCGGTTTGTAGAGCGTAGGGATCGGCTTCATCACCCCTTTAACGACAATCGGCATTCCGGTAGTCATACCGCCTTCGAATCCTCCGAGCCTGTTCGTCTTTCTGAAATAGCCCCGGTCCTCTTCCCAGTCTATTTCATCGTGAACCTCACTTCCGTTTTTCCGTGCAGCTTCAAAACCGATTCCGAATTCGACACCTTTGAAAGCGTTGATACTCATTACACTGAAGCCTATTTTCGCGTCCAGCTTCTTATCGTACTGGACGTAAGAGCCAAGACCGGCAGGTACACCTTCCACGTAAACTTCAGCTACGCCGCCGATCGAATCGCCTTCTTTTTTCGCATCGTCGATCGCCTTTTTCATTTCTTCGGTTGCGCCGTCATCGAGGGTGTTGACAGGGGATTCCTCAGCTTTCTTCATTCTCTCATCGATCGGCATAGTCTCATCAAAAGGACTGACGATCCCTGCAATCTCCCTCACGTAGCCGGCTACCTTGATTCCGAGTTCTTCAAGGAGTACTTTAGCAACGGCACCTGCAGCAACTCTGGCAGCGGTTTCTCTGGCTGAAGACCTTTCCAGTACGTTTCTGAGGTCTCTGTGGCCATACTTCATCCCGCCGTTAAGATCGGCATGTCCCGGCCTGGGTCTCGTTACTGTGCGTCTAATCTTTTCACCTTCAGGAAAAGGGTCTTCTCCCATAATATCCGTCCAATGTTTGAAATCGTCGTTATGTATGACCAGAGAAATCGGTGAACCAAGCGTGTACCCATGACGGACACCGGAAGTGATATCAGCTGTATCTTTTTCGATCTGCATTCGTTTGCCGCGTCCGTGACCTCCCTGCCTTCTTCTCAAAGAACCATTGATCTGTTCCTGAGTAATGGGAAGATGGGAAGGAATCCCTTCAATAATTGTTGTCAGTTGTTTTCCATGAGATTCTCCAGCAGTCAAATAGCGCATATTCACCCCGACCTTTCTTGAATTTTACGTACTACTATACCACATACTTTCCGGGTTGTGTGATTTAAAATTCTAAATTGTAATACTATTAAAGATTATCCTTCGATTGAATAATAGTAACGGTGATCCCCGGCTGCGGAAATAGTACCTTCTCCACTTATAATAGATAAATATTTTTCTACTGTAAAGCGTAGAAGCACAAAAGTAAAACTAAACCGCTTTCAGTATGAAAGCGGTTTAGGTCTTCAGTAAATCCATTTGTCTTCGTCTTTTTCGTAGTCGACGAATGGCTTTCCGCCTGCGAATAGAGCGATCTCTCTTTCCGCACTTTCCTGGCTGTCGGACCCGTGAATCACGTTTTTTCCAACTGTCAGGCCGAAATCGCCTCTGATAGTGCCGGGCTCCGAGTCTTTCGGGTTTGTCGCACCCATCATTTTACGACCGATCGCAATCGCATTTTCACCTTCCCAAACCATGGCAAAAGAAGGATTGGATGTAATGAAACCTACGAGATCTTTAAAAAACGGCTTATCTTTATGTTCTGCGTAATGCTCTGATGCAAGTTGTTCCGTAACCTGCGTCATTTCCGCATATACGAGCTTGAGACCTTTCTTTTCAAATCGGGAAACGATTTCTCCCACAAGGTTACGCTGTACTCCGTCGGGTTTAACCATAATGAACGTTCTTTCCATTGTGAACCACCTCACTGTAAAATATGTAAGCGCTTATACGCCTTTTACATTGTAACAAGTTTGATCCACATAAGCAATTTCAGGAATTCCTTTTACCGATATATTTGGCGATGGCTTTTAATGCCTGCTTGGGTCTCCCTGTCGGCAGCTGCTGAAGGGACTGGAACGCTTCCTTCAGATAACGTTCACTGAGCTCTAACGACCTGTCGATGTAATCCCCTTCTTTCACTTTTCTGATGAACGGTTCCGCTTCCTCTTTTGTAAGAGTTGAAGTATGAGAGAAAGCTTTCCTCAGGTCTTCCCTGAATTCTTCATCTTCCTGTATGGCGTAAAGGACAGGGAGCGTTATATTCCCCTGCATCAGATCACTCCCCGCCGGTTTTCCCAGTTCTTCCTCGGATGAAGTGATATCGAGAATGTCATCTATAATCTGATAACTCATACCCACATTATATCCGTACTTATACAGAGCTCTCTCTTTTTTCAGGGAAGCTTCTCCTGCTATGGCTCCAAGACGACAGCTTTCCGCAATTAAAATAGCGGTTTTCCTCTTGATTCTGCGCAAGTAAGTACGGAGGTTCTGATCCACTTCCCCTTTATCTTTAATCTGCTCAATTTCCCCTACACAAAGTTCCATCATCGTTTTTGACAGAACCTGATGAGCTCTCATATTGTCTATGCTGCCCATGGCTTCGAGCGCAAGCGCAAACATATAATCACCCGTGTACATGGCCACGTGGTTGTCGTACTGTTCTTTTACAGTAAGGTCACCGCGTCGCAGCTTGGCATCGTCGATCACATCATCGTGGACGAGAGAGCCGGTATGAATAAGTTCAAGGGCCTTGGCACAATTTTTCATTTTATCAAAATCGTACTTCCCGAATTTCCCTGCGAGCAGTACAAAAACAGGACGGATACGTTTCCCTCCTGCTTCAAGAAGCTGATTGGAAGCTTTTTGCAGCACTTTTTCCTCGGTAGAAACCGAATGCAGCACTTCCATTTCGACTGCGTCAAGGTCTTTATTTAAAAATGAATAAAGTTTAGTTAATTTCATATACTTTCATCCTTGGTGTATAAATTACTTTCTTCCCATGTGCATGGCCGCTACACCTGCTGAATAGGATTTCATCTCAACGTCGGAAAAGCCGGCATCTTCGAAAAGACGCTTAAGCTCGATTTTTCCGGGAAAACTTTTGGCAGATTCGTTCAGCCACTGATATTCTTTGAAACTCTCCGCAAACCACTTTCCGAGAAGCGGCATCACTTTCTCAAAATAAGTATAATACACATTCTTGAAAACCGGATTTTCCGGCTGGCTCGTCTCCAGACAGACGACCGTCCCGCCGGGCTTCAGCACCCGGTACATTTCGGACAGTGCCTGAAAATAATCAGGAACATTACGGAGGCCGAATCCTACGGTAACATAATCAAACGTATTATCTTCAAAAGGAAGAGCCATCGCATTTCCGTGCTGATATTCTATATTAATAAAGTGCGGCTGCTCGATTTTCTTTTTCACTGCTTCGGCTAACATATTGTAGCTGAAGTCCACGCCGATGACATGACCGCTGTTTCCTACCGCGTTACCCATCGCCATCGTCCAGTCCCCGGTACCGCAGCAGACGTCCAGTGCATGTGAGCCTTTTGCAACGTCCATCCGTTTCATTACATCCCTTCTCCACAGCTTGTGCTGCTGAAAAGATATAATTGAATTCATTTTATCGTAACGGGTGGATATGTTTTCAAACACGCGGTGTACCCGTTCTTCTTTTCTTTCCTCCATTAGAATCTCATCCCTCAGTTAAATTCTTGTGCTAAATCTTCGTCGAGTTTCCTGTACAATTTTTCCGGAACACTGCTTCCAGGACCCAGATTTTTAAATGAAGCGTAGGCTTCTTTCTTATACTTCTCTATGTTGTCAGCAATTTCATACGCATAGTTCTTCGACTGTTCAGGTTTAGAAAAAGCCTGGTTCTTTTCGAAACCCCAATTGTTGAGACCTTTAACGTACATACTTTCCACTACAGCGCCACAGTCGCCGGGAGGCATGAAATGACACCATACATTGTAGGCAAGCAGAGTTTCCACGTTTTTATATGTCTGAACATACGAAGTCAGAGAATCGTGCTTTCCGTAGTATAAACGGACTTTCTGCTCGTTTACTTCCCTTATCGTTTTGGCGAGAACCTGAATGAAATCAAGGTCATTTATAAGTGAGAGCAGATGATAATATAAACCGCTGTAAAAATCACCGGCAAGTACGGTTAATTGCCTTTTGCGTACTTCATCCACTTCTTTGTTACTGTTATCCACCGTAACGAAATCGTGAGTATCCAGAGCCATCTGTACGAACATCACAGATAACAGATAGTTATCGTGCATATCTTTCCGCTCAGGTAAATGATCAAACAAGTGTATGTAAGTTTTCATTTTTCTTTCATCTATAGCAGGTTCACCAATGTGCTTACTAAGGTAAGGATGATAAGCGTAGGATGAAATTTGCTCTTTATAGTAGGTGATGCGACTGTTCAAGTCATTCATTTCCATCAGAAATCCCTTTCTTTCTGTACATGCAGCCATCAGTACCATTCCCCGCAGGGTAAGTTATAAACTCATTTCGCTTTCATTTGTTATTTCCCCGTGGCTCGTCTGAATCACGGCTTTTCCGCGCACCTTAACTGCTGACGTATGGTCGGTGAACTGGGCGATCATGACTTCTCCTTTATCCAGCTTCTCTGAATGATGGAATCTCGTATCACTGCCTCTCGTGAGTCCGATCACGTTGACCCCGTCTTCCAATGCCTTTATTACAAAAAACTCATTTGAATCTTTCATCATCTGTCCTCCTCACCTTTCTTTATTTAACTATCGCTTATATAAACTACCATGTCAAAAAAAATATTTTTAATAGAAAAAGGGTGCTCTTATGGCACCCTTCTTCACGCCCTATGTAGCTTATTTTACAGCATCTTTAAGGGCTTTACCTGGTTTGAATGCAGGAACTTTACTTGCTGGAATTTCAATTTCCTCTCCAGTTTGCGGGTTACGTCCTTTACGGGCGGAACGTTCGCGTACTTCAAAGTTCCCGAATCCAATCAGTTGAACCTTTTCACCATCTTTAAGTGAATCCATGATAGATTCGAATACAGAGTCTACTGCTTTTGTAGCGTCTTTCTTAGAAAGATCCGCCTGCTCAGAAACTGCATTGATTAGATCTGTTTTGTTCATGATATTCACCTCCTCTCAAAGAAGGTTAACTCCTTCATCAGCCCCCGTAAATACGGGGTGACATGCTCAATACTAAACGACTTCTTTCCATTTTTCAATAGCTAAACGTACGATAAACGTTGATATTACAGGGGTTTTTAATAATAAGGCGTATTTGCACGTGTTAATTTACATATTTTTACTTTTAAATACAATTTATTGAAATTACTATGCTTGTATTTCGCTGATTCAAACTTAAGCATCCGGTTCATCAGTCATCAAAAAAAGCCTGCGGACAGGCTGAGTCAGCTTTCCGCAAGCTTTTCTTCTGTTCAGGGGGCCTGCTGCATAAACACCGGCTCCCCGTTCTCGATTGTGTAAGGAGGGCTGTAAACCGGAGCTACAGCTGAATGCTGCGTTAACAGGTATCTTATATCCTCACCTGTGTCATAGGAATGGTCATATTCCTTAAGAAAGCTGTTCAAATCCTTCCGGTAATCGATTAATACATCACCGCTCCCGTTCACATACAGCGGCAACAGTTCACCGGAGTATGGACTTTTTACAGTCGGAGGTCCATCCAGATTCAACTTTTCGTGATCCAGGCTGTAGACACCCGGCGCAATCCTTTCTTTGTAGGGGGTGAACTGGTTTTTTTCTTCATAAAAATGAAGTTTCGTTTCTATTTCCCGAATCTTTTCGGTTATTCTGAGATCTACGACTTTCACTTTAGCTTCGGTCTCCGGTTTAATAATGATGTACTGATAATAGCCGCCGTTCTCAAAAGCTGTTCCGGGTATCTCCATCAGTAAACCGGCCTCTTTCAGACGGGTGAAGTCTATCTGGTATTTCTGAAAGACAGGAGTTTCCTCCGGTTTCGTTTTAATCGGCAGGCGTCCACTCTGCTGCTGCTTGAACTTATCGACAGCATTCTGTACCTGGGCCAGCTGGGCATCGTTCGGAAGACTGTTAGCTGCTTTCTCGGATTGAGGGAACATACAACCACTTAACAATACCAATACCAGAAGCATGATCGGGTATTTAACTGTGTTCATCTGTTTCTCTCCTTTACGGGGTAGGCCCGCTCAGTACTATGTACATAATGATAATTCCTCCTACAATCATACACAAATAAGCTATAACAGCTGTTATTACGGAGAAAACGCCTTTCAACTTATGTCTGCTCAGTAAAATCAGCCCTACAGCCAAAAACATCAGTATTATACCTGCAAAAGAAATCCACATTTTTATCAATGATAGTGACATATTGTCCAACTCCTACCTGGCTTTTCAGAAAAATCTTAGCATAAGCTTCTAAAAGGGTCAAAGTAAAAAACCGGTCCGCCTGGCAATGCGGGAATCCGGTTTTTCTATTCAGGGTGACCGTTATTTAAATGAAAGAACGTCTCTTACTTCTTCATCTTCTGATCAAGCACATCTACAAGATCTTCCATTTCATGACGTCTGACCCTGGTCATGAGCTGTTCCACTACTTCCCTCGGGTTGGCATCCTTGAAAAGAATATAGTAGATTCCCGAAGTGATGGGCATATTGATATTCTGCTCTTCAGCCATCTGGAAGGCAGCTTCGGTGGTCCGCACGCCTTCAACTACCATACCCATGTCATCCAGAACGGTTTGAAGATTCTCTCCCTTACCGAGCTTGAAACCGGCTCTCCAGTTTCTGCTGTGAGAACTCGTACAGGTGACAATCAAGTCACCGATTCCCGCAAGTCCGGAGAAGGTAAGAGGATTGGCTCCCATGGAAGTCCCGAGTCTCGCCACTTCGGCAAGTCCTCTTGTTATAAGAGCCGCCTTCGCATTATCCCCATACCCGAGACCATCGGAAATACCGGCACCAAGCGCAATAATGTTTTTCAAAGAACCACCGAGTTCCACTCCGACCAAATCGGGAGAGGTGTATACGCGAAATTGGCTGTTGATAAAAAGACTTTGCACTTCTTCCGCGATTTCAAGATTTTCAGAAGAGACGGTAACGGTCGTCGGCTGCCTTAACGCTACCTCTTCCGCATGCGAGGGACCGGATAACACGATAACAGCCCGGCGTTTCTCTTCCGGAATTTCTTCTGTAATGACTTCCGAGACGCGCTTGTATGTTTTCGGTTCGATTCCTTTGGAAGCGTGAATAACGGTTGCCGGTGAATCGAGAGCCGTTATGAGAGAACGACAAACCTCTCTCACCGCTTTGGTCGGTACAGCCAGAAGAATATAATCAGAATCTTCCACGCTTTCTGTAAGGTCATCGAATACCTGAATGTTATCAGGCAGGGAAGCATTTTCCAGATATCTCTTATTCTCTCTCGTTTTCTTCATTTCTTCCGCATGCTCGACTCTGTGGGCCCACAGACGGACCTGATGATCATTGTCGGCTAAAACGAGGGCAAGAGCTGTCCCCCAGCTCCCGGCACCAAGCACTGAAATGTTGGCCATTTATATCCCTCCCGTAAGTTTTTATGTTCTCTTTCTAGCAATGATGTGTATCGGTGTCCCTACAAATCCGAATGCTTCTCTTATCCTGTTTTCCAAAAAACGTTCATACGTAAAATGCATCAGGTTCGGATCATTTACGAAGACTACGAATGTCGGAGGTTTTACTGCTACCTGAGTGGAATAGAAAATCTTCAACGTCTGTCCCTTGATCGATGGAGAAGGGTTCATTGCAAGCGCGTCCACGATAACTTCATTCAGCAGATTGGTCGACACTCTCTTGGCATGGTTCTCACTGGCCTGCACGACGGCAGGTAACAGCGTATGAATTCTCTTTTTAGTTTTTGCAGATAAGAAAACTATCGGAGCATAATCAAGATATCTGAAAGCCGAACGGACCTCATCTTCGAATTCCTTGATCGAAGTCTCGTCCTTATCTATAGTATCCCACTTATTCACCACAATCACTACTGATTTACCTGCCTCATGCGCATACCCGGCTATTTTTTTGTCCTGCTCCTGAATACCCGTATCTGCGTCAATCAGAGCCAGAACTACATCCGATCTTTCAATTGCTTTAAGGGCTCGCATAACACTGTATTTTTCCGTGGATTCGTACACTTTCCCGCGTTTTCTCATGCCGGCGGTATCGATGATAACGAAATCCTGGTCATCCCTCGTAAAAGATGTGTCCACTGCATCTCTCGTAGTGCCGGCGATGTCACTCACTATGACCCTTTCCTGACCGAGAAGGCTGTTAATAAGAGAAGACTTACCCACGTTGGGCCGTCCGATTACACTGAAACGTATAGTCTCGTCATCTTCCACCTCTTCCGGCAAGTCGGGGAAGTGAGTAATTGTTTCATCCAGAAGATCCCCGAGGCCAAGGCCATGGGAACCCGAAATCGGATAAGGATCACCGAAACCGAGAGAATAAAATTCGTAGATGCTTTCCCTCATCTCGGGGTTATCCACTTTATTCACGGCAAGTACTACGGGTTTATTCGACTTGAACAGAAGCTTACTCACTTCTTCATCCGCTGCAGTAATCCCGTCCCGGCCGTTGACCATGAATATGATTACGTCCGATTCTTCTATCGCAATTTCGGCCTGTGCTCTCATCTGAACCAGAAGTGGTTCGTCCCCGAGTTCTATACCACCCGTATCTATGACGTGAAACGTATGGTTCAGCCACTCTGCGTCAGCGTATATTCTGTCTCTTGTAACTCCGGGGGTATCTTCTACAATAGAGATCCGTTCCCCGACCAGTCTGTTAAATATGGTAGATTTTCCTACGTTTGGTCTTCCTACTATAGCTACTGTTGATTTCCTCATGAAAGGTACATCCTTTCTTTCTTCCTCTATAAATTACTTTACTACATCTTAACCTTATCATTTTAGCAGAAGGTCGGGAATATGACAATCTGTATTAATAACGGCGCATCAGAAATATACCGAATAATATGGAATGGCGCAGCCGGACCATTTTAATCATATTACAGACACTTCTATATGTATGTTCCCCACAAAAAAAAGCCTGTATTCAGACTCCTTTTTGACTGATCCAATTTTTTGTTTCCCCATGCAGGATGTAAGGCTTTCCTTTCAGCTGTTCGACTGTTTCGCATCCGAGAATCATCATCACCGATTTCAGCTCGTGGTGGATCAGGTCTATTTTCCCACGCAGTGCCGGTTCACCATCTTCCATTAATGTTTTCAAAAGAGGACCCGCCATACCGAACGCCTTTGCTCCGAGTACCAGAGCTTTCGCTCCGTCCACGCCGGAACGTATACCTCCGGAAGCAATAATATGTTCCGCCTCCAAACTGTGTAATATGGAAACAGGTGTCGGGATGCCCCAGGAATGCAAGCTGTCCATACTATTATCCCTTCGTTCATTCTCCACTTTAGAGAAATTGGTACCTCCCTTGCCCCCTACATCGACGTAGCGGCATCCGAGTGCCTGCAGTTCTTTCACCGTCTCTCCGGACATCCCGAAGCCTACTTCTTTCACTATGACCGGGACGGGAGACTCCGAAATCACTCTTCTAATATTTTCTATGCGGAATGAGAAATCCCTGTCCCCTTCCGGCATGACGACTTCCTGTACAGTATTCAGATGAATCTGGAGGGCATCTGCACGTAACATCTCTATGGCGACTTCCGCTTCTTCCCACGTAGCTTCGCTTCCTACGTTTGCAAAAATGATGCCATCTGGATTCACTTCGCGGACCACTTCATATGTTTTACGTTCTTCCTTGTCTTTAATAGCGGCCATCTGAGAACCGACTGCCATGGCAATATTTTTTTCTCCGGCAATTTCAGCCAGCTTTCTGTTTATTTCTTTCGTCTTTTCACCACCGCCACCTGTCATCGCATTCACAAAAAGAGGGGAACTTACATTAAGTTCCCCCAGTTGAACAGAAATATCCAGTTGCTCCCAATCCAGTTTGGCCAGGCTCCGATGTACAATATCCACTTCATCAAAATAATGTACCGGCCCTTCGGAATGGTTAAGAGCATGGCGGATGTGATCCAACTTGCGCTCTGATCTCATCCTTCCACCTCCGGCTGCACACAAAGGAAAAAGGCAGGAAAAACAGTGCGTTAATAGACGCACGCTTCTCTTTCCTGCTTTTTTTCCGCTGATTATTTTTTATATTTATCCAGTTGATCACCAATCATGTCGCTTAATGAGAACCCACCGGAATCTTCCTCTTTTTGATAAGATTCAACTTCTTTTCTCTGGTTGTCTTCATCAAGTTCTTTGATACTCAATGAAAGGCGCTTCTGATTCTCGTCCACATCAAGAACTTTAACGTTTACCGTCTCCCCTTCTTCCAGAACTTCCTGAGGGTTGGCGATATGACGGGTGGAAATTTGGGAAATGTGTACAAGTCCTTCTACGCCCGGCAGGACTTCCACGAAAGCTCCAAAGTTAACGAGACGCTGTACTGTACCTTCCAGTACATCACCCTGGCTCACTTTATCTCCGATATTTTCCCAAGGTCCCGGCTGCGTTTCTTTCAGCGAGAGGGAAATCCTTTCGTTATCGCGATCTACCGAAAGAACTTTGACACTGATCTTCTGTCCTTCTTCGACCACGTCGGAAGCTTTGCTTACGTGTTCGTGGGAAAGCTGGGAGATGTGCACAAGTCCGTCGATGCCGCCCAGGTTTACGAAAGCTCCAAAATCGGTAAGACGCTGCACTGTACCTTCAACGACCTGTCCGGATTCAAGGGACTGTAGAACATTCTGTTTCTGTTCTTTCTCTTCACCCTCGACTACCGCACGGTGGGAAAGGATGACCCTGTTCTGTTCACGGTCCAGCTCAACTACTTTCAGGCTGAGTTCTTTACCTTTATAGTCTTCGAAATCTTCCACGTAGTATGTTTCTACGAGTGAAGCAGGGATAAACCCTCGCAGGCCGATATCAACGACAAGGCCGCCTTTTACTACGTCCTGGACTTCCGCGTTGAAGATCTCTTCGTTTTCATATTTGGTCTCCAGATCCTCCCAGGCTTTATCTGCATCTACTGCACGCTTGGAAAGGACGATTTCGTCATCTTCCACTTTTTTGACTTTCAGTGTGATGTCGTCGCCTTCTTTTACAGCATCTGAAGCTGTTTCAATGTGCAGGCTGGACAGTTCACTTATAGGAACGATCCCTTCAACTTTATATCCTACGTCTACGAGGACCTGTTTGTCCTCTACTTTGACGACTTTCCCCGTTACAAGATCACCTTCGTTAAATTCTTTCATTCCAGAAATTTCTTGATTCATTTCATCCATACTGAGACTACCTCCTTCAAATTCCGACACAACTTTGTCATTATTAAAAATATCCTTTTGTCTAACTTCTAATATTTGCACGCTTTTGTCAAGCGATAGACGCTTATTGTTGATGAAATTTATACAATTGTCTGATTCTTTCCATGATATAATCCGTCACTTCTTTTGCACTTGACTTGTTTTCCCGGAAAGACGTCAGATCAATCGGCTCCCCGTAGGCCACTTTCAGTCTTCTTCCCGGTTTGTAAGGACCTATGATGGCGCAGGGGACCACTACCGCTTCCGAACGCAGCGCAAAGAATCCGAGACCGGTCAGACCCTCCCCGATTTCCCCTGTCCGCTGTCTTGATCCTTCCGGAAACAGACCGAGAACCTCTCCCTGGCTTAAAATATTAAGACCGTTCCGCAGAGCGTTTCTGTCTCTCATTCCTCTTTTTATAGGGAAAGCGTGAATATTATTCAATAGAGAACCGAGCACCTTCTTTTCGAACAATTCCTCCTTGGCCATGAAATGGATAGTACGGGGAGAAGTGATTCCCACTACCGGAGGATCGAAATTGGAAATGTGATTGGAACATATAATTACAGGACCCTCATTCGGAATGTTCCCTTTTCCCACGACTTTAATCCTGTATAAAGGGTAAAGAATAACGGAGACCAGGCTTCTGGCCAGTTTGTAAAGTTTCATCGGGAGTTCACCCTCTCGTTGACAAGGTCCAATATTTGCTCGACCACATTATCGATGGATAATGATGTAGTATCCACTTCCACAGCGTCTTTCGCTTTAACGAGGGGAGAAGCAGTCCTGGTGGAATCGATATCGTCTCTCCGCTTGATCTCCTCCATCAGCACCTCAAGATCGCTCTCGTATCCGGAACGGGTGTTTTCTTCATGCCTTCGTCTTGCTCTTTCTTCCACCGAGGCAACCATAAAAATCTTCAGGTCCGCCTCAGGGATAACCTTCGTCCCTATATCCCTTCCGTCCATCACTACATTCTGGCCGGCAATCATCTTCTGCTGTCTGTTGACCATTTCGATCCTCACTTCCGGATAACTGGAAACGGCCGAGACGTTTCTTGTAACCTCATCCGTACGTATTTCTTTCGTAATTTCTTCTCCGTTTATAAATACAAGCTGACCTTCATCCGTCTGCTCAAATTGAATGTCGCATTTCATCAGCACTTCCAGCACTTCTTCCTCGGAAGAAAGGTCCGCCCCCTCCTTTATCGTTTTAAGCGTCAGCGCTCTGTACATCGCGCCGGTATCGACGTATATGTAGGTAAGAGCGTGAGCCACTTTCCTGGCCACTGTACTTTTTCCGGCGGCTGCCGGGCCATCGATAGCTATTGAAACTGTGTCACACATAAATCCTTCCTCCGTTCGCTTATATAGTACTGTGTCAGAATAACACAGAACTATCATCTATTCACTTGTACTCCATGTTTTTCATGTATCTTTGCTGTTCAAACCCATATTTTATAATTGTCTGTCTGTCTTTTTCGGCAAGTCCTTCAAACTTGACTGAAATAACTCCCGGAGTCGACCCTCTCGGTTCCGCCTGACGTATAATGACAGCTTCCGTCTCTACATAATTGTACCCGCCCGAATTCATCGGTAAAACCATCGTGACATATATGTGCTGCCCTTTATTGAATTGAGCGTCGACAGGCTGTACGAAAGCTGCACCTCCTCCACTAAGATCAGCGGTTACCGTATGGTAGTTACGGTCTTTCGTATTGATGGCAACGTCTACGGAAGTTTTCGTCCTTACGTATCTTCGCCGCTGAATCCTTTTGAGGAACTCCTGTCCCGGGAAGGTAATCTCCAGAACGGGAATAGTCAGCTTCTTTCTGGAAACCACCTGTGTCTCGAACTGATAGACTGCAGCGTCCTTACCTACATAGCTGCCTTTAAATTCGGTCCCCTCCAGAAAAAAAGAGATTTTTCTCGTTTCGCTGTGGACAGGGTAGTCGACATAGAGCTTTTCTTTCTCCACTTCCTGCACTTTACAGTAAAACTCCTCATTTTCTTCTGCAGTCAAAACCAGTTCTGTTCCAACTTCAATCATTGACCTCCACCCTTTCTGAGCCCTTAGTACTAATATTATCGCAAATAAGTAGCATAAATAGAAGTTAAAAATGATAAAAAATTACTTTTCTAGTACAAAAAGGCTACTATCCCTGAAGATGATGAGTATTTGCAAGCTTGATCAGCTGAAAACCAACTACCCACAGAATCACCATGAAAGGGAGAAGGCTGTACAGCCATGCGGGTAAACTCACCATGTACCCGTAGGATCCGTGGAGAAGAGCCGGGATCACGAGAGCGAAAGCTATACACCATTTCTTTCTGTCTGTACGGAATTTCGCTTTCCCCATGTAATACCCCATGATCAAACCGAACAGGGCGTGGGAGGACACCGGGAATACCGCACGCAGAAATGCTATTTCTATACCGTTCGAAAAGATATAAATTATATTTTCCACAGTGGCGAACCCGAGACTCAAAGATACTCCGTAAATGATTCCATCGTAGTGGTGATCGAAGTTTTCGTGTTTGAAAACGATAAATAAAAAAAAGAACCATTTAAAGAATTCTTCAAGAAAGCCTGCCGACAAAAACGGTTTCCATACCGTTCCCGTTAAATACTGTTCCTGTTCGATCCCGTACTGAACAAACATGATTGGGAAAACTAACAGACACCCGACGATGAACACCCGGATAATAAGAGAGAGCGGCTCCAGTTCCATTTTTTTATTTAAATATATATATGTCATAAGCGCTATTATCGGCGCGACTGCAGTAATCAGTAATGCCAAATTCAATGCCCCGCTTTCCATTCCTTCCATTTCATATTATCATGAGATGACAGGAAAAGGTAGAGACTATGGGAGATGGAGGTACACAGATGAAAAACATACTGATTATCCATACAGGCGGCACGATTTCGATGGAGGAAAACACCAGTACCGGTGAAGTGAATACTACTTCGGAACACCCGTTATCCGAAGCAACGAAACACTTGAAACACATAGCCAACATCACCGATGAAGCTGCGTTTCACGTTCCTTCCCCTCACATGCAGCCCCGCCACATGCTTCAGCTTGGACAGCTGATCCATGAACGGTTCACCGAGAAGAAGTTCGATGGAATAGTCGTTACTCACGGAACAGATACACTTGAAGAGACTGCATATTTCCTTGACCTGTTTCTGCAGACGAGAAAGCCCGTCATCGTTACGGGAGCTATGCGAAGCGCTAATGAGATTGGGGCGGACGGCCTGTACAACCTGATCACTGCCGTCCGGGTAGCAAGCAGCGATGAGGCGCACGAAAAAGGAACGCTCGTAGTTATGAATGACGAGATACATACTGCTAAAAGTGTAACCAAAACTTCCACAAGTAACGTTGCTACGTTTCAGAGCCCCCAGTACGGCCCGATAGGTATTACGACTAAACAGGAAGTTTTCTTTCACCATAAAATCACTTACAGAGAAGCTTACCCTGTACAACAACTGTCTAAAAACGTCGTTCTGCTGAAAGTATACGCCGGTATGGACGGCTCCATTATCGATTCCCTGCTGGACTCTCGGGTGGATGGTCTCGTAATTGAAGCTTTAGGACAGGGGAATGTTCCGCCTTCCATGATCGGTTCGCTTACGGCAGCAGTGGAAGCAGGGGTGCCCGTACTGGTTGTATCCCGTTGTTACCAGGGATTCGTCCAGCCCACTTACGCTTACGAAGGCGGCGGGAAACACCTTGAAGATATCGGTTTGATTTTCGCAAATGGATTGAATGGACCTAAAGCAAGAATAAAATTAATGCTGGCCCTTGAAATGACGAATAACCGGGCAGAAATCATTTCCATGTTCCAGTAAATCCCGGCATGATAATCTTTGAAGAAAACCTTGTAGAAACATTAAAAAACCCCCTCGGTAACCGGGATTTGGTAGTGACCCCTAAAAGTTAGATTTTTTACTCTAACTTCCGGGGTGCACTACCTCTCCGCTTTCCGAGGGGTGCTGTTTATGGCGGGATAAAAGCAGAAGTCTCCGCATCGTGCTGTTATCCGACCTGTTCCGGTTTCTTTACGGATCAGGTGAGAGGTTCTTTTTCCGTACATATATCTGCAGCGATCTTTCCTCCGTGCCATCTTCCATTCTCGATAAAGATCTCGTTATTGTTATAACCTGCAGCGATGACCCCGGCTACGTACACGCCGGATACGTTCGTTTCCATAGTCTCTTCGTTAAATACCGGCCGACCCGTCTCTTCATTGATTTCAACACCTATACTTTTGATAAACGGGTGATCAGGCTTATAACCGGTCATGGCGAAAGTAAAGTCGTTGGCCCTGGACTTCCTTTCCCCGTTCACCTCATAAACGATTTCGTCATCTGTTATTTCTACAATCTCCGCACCAAATTCCATATTCACAATCCCCTTATCCACAAGGGCAGAGAACTGCGGAAGGATCCACGGTTTAATACTTGGGGAATAGTCACCTCCCCGATAAAGCACTGTTACTCTGGCTCCTGCCTTGACAAGTTCCAAAGCTGCATCCGCTGCCGAGTTCTTTCCCCCGATAACAGCCACTTCTTTATCGAAAAATGGGTGGGCTTCTTTAAAATAATGACTGACTTTATCTTTATCCTCACCCGGCACTTTCATATAATTAGGCTGGTCATAATACCCGGTAGCCACCACAAGGTAATCAGCCTGATATTTTCTCTTTTGATCCGTCATCTCTCTGTGAGTCTCCAGGACGAAACCATCTTCCGTCTTCTCTACGTGTACCACTTTCTCAAACGTGTTTATTCTGAGTTTTTTTCTCTTCGACACGCCCCGATAATAAGTCAGCGCTTCGTTTCTGACAGGTTTCTGTCTTTCGGATATGAAGGGTACATCCCCGATTTCCAGTTTTTCACTCGAACTGAAAAACGTCTGGTGAGTCGGGTAATGGTAAATGGAATGCACTATGTTCCCTTTTTCTAAAATGAGAGGTTCGATCCCTTTTTTCTGCATCTCTATTGCAGTGCTCATGCCGCAAGGGCCTCCTCCGATAATTATCACTCGTTCCCGTTGCAAAATCGTCACTCCCTGTCTGTTATAACTTAGCTGGTTGCACCCGGTACCTGTCTGCATAAATGAACAAGCTCCGGATTATAAAATCACCTAAAAAATCTCCTATCAAAATAATGATAGGAGATTTCCGTTCCAATATCAACTTAAACCCATCCACGGAACCGGGCGGCTTCTGCCATCTTGCGTACCCCGACCATGTAGGCAGCAAGGCGCATGTCCACTCTTCTGGTTTCTGCCGTATTGTAGATGTTGTCAAAACCTTTAATTATGACTTTGTGTAATTTCTCTTCCACTTCCTCTTCTGTCCAGTAATATCCCTGATTGTTCTGTACCCATTCAAAATACGATACAGTCACACCACCTGCTGAAGCCAGCACGTCAGGGACCAGCAGAATCCCTCTGTCCGAGAGGATTTTCGTACCTCCGAGAGTAGTCGGCCCGTTAGCTGCTTCTACCACTATGCTTGCTTTAATGTTGTGGGCATTTTCTTCGGTGATCTGGTTTTGCACAGCTGCAGGTACCAGCACATCACATTCGAGCTCAAGTAGTTCTTTATTAGTGATAGTATCGTCAAACAGGTTCGTTACTGTACCGAAACTGTCCCTGCGGTCAAGAAGATAATCGATATCAAGTCCTTCCGGATCATAAAGACCACCGAGAGCATCAGAAATACCTACAATTTTTGCGCCTTTATCATACATGAATTTGGCCAGAAAACTGCCGGCGTTCCCGAAACCCTGAACCACAACGCGTGCTCCTTCGATATCTATCCCTTTTTTCTTCGCAGCTTCGTCGATGCATATCGTTACACCTTTGGCCGTAGCTGTCTCCCTGCCGTGTGAACCGCCCAGTACAATCGGCTTGCCCGTAATGAAACCGGGATTGTTGAATTCATCAATCCGGCTGTACTCATCCATCATCCAGGCCATAATCTGGGAGTTTGTGAATACGTCAGGAGCCGGTATATCTTTCGTCGGACCTACGATTTGACTTATGGCACGGACATATCCACGACTTACCCCTTCAAGTTCGCGGAAGGACATTTCTCTCGGATCACAAATAATACCGCCTTTACCTCCCCCATAAGGAAGATCAACGATACCTGCTTTAAGACTCATCCAGATAGAGAGGGCTTTGACCTCCGTTTCATTGACATCCGGATGAAAGCGCACTCCGCCCTTCGTAGGACCGATGGCATCGTTGTGTTGCGATCGGTACCCTGTGAATATCTTAATTGAACCGTCATCCATCCGGACAGGTATGCGGACTGTCATCATACGAACAGGTTCTTTCAGTAATTCATACACTTCTTCCGGATACCCGAGTTTATCAAGGGCATTCTGAATTATAGTTCTCGTGGAAGTCAACACATTCATATTTTTATCTTCCGGTTTATCGGCTACCATCACTAAACCCCCTATATGAAAATCATCACGTCATCAGTGAATAGTATACACTCATTCCCCGGGATTGAAAAGGAACCTTTTCTTTCCTTGTATAAGAACTCCCATCCAGAGTAAGCGTTTTCAAAATTCGGAAAAAGTTCTGCACTCAAAAGAATGCAGAGAATTTATTTACAGCGGTACCGTCCGTAATCTTCATTCCATATTCTTCCAGCCATACAGACGTCATCGCAGTGGCGCTTCCGAATTCCGAAAGTACCGCTACGAGATCTTCCTTGTTCACGTTCTCCACTTCATGTTCTTCCAGCAGCAGATAATAGCCATCCCTTTCCTTAAACAGGGTGCCTCCCGTTAATCCCATACGCCGCAGTGGTTCAGTAGCCTGTATAACATCTTCCACATCTTCAAAGTGATATAAAAGTTCCTTATACTCATCCAGTGTGACCTTCATTTCAAGAAAATCATCGTCTCCTGCAGCATCTTCCGATTTTGTAACGATTACCAGTAAGCCCTGAGCCTGGAGCATATATATCTGAACCGTCAGCACTCCGATCAATTCCTCTTCCAGTTCTTCCTGGGCATCGAGTATCATATCGCTGAAAATCTGATGGACCTTTGGAAGGTCTTTCCAGATTTCTTTCGTCTCAAGACCTCTTTCCGTAAGATCATCTGTCGTCAGGAACATTTTGAATTTATGAGTTGATAAACGCTCAATCCGCATAATTTTCCCCCTCCCCCTTTATATAATAAATCGTACCACCATCTAATCCAGTTTCTGCAGTTCAAATAAGTGGTATTCGGAATTGGTTTCCAGCCGCAGAGGTAATAAAGAAGTTCCGTATCCTTCGCTTACAAAGACCCTGGTATTCTCAAAAAGCTTCCAGCCACCCCGTTCATAGGGGCCGTACCCCATGAATCTGATCTGTCCGCCATGAGTATGACCCGAAAGTATTAAATCGAAATCTTCGGCGAAGGAAGCTATCTGTTGCATTTGAAAAGGGTCATGCATGACAAGTATAGAAGGACGGACATCCGATTTCACAGGTTTTTCAACCTCCTCCACGGAATAAGGATCGATACCTGTAATGCTGTAGTCGTTTTCTTCGAGCGTTTCGTTGGAGAGCACCCGCACGTTAAACTTCTGAAGCAGTTCGAAAGTAGTTTCTTTTTCTCTATCGTTATTGCCAGGAATAAAATAGATTGGTTTTCCGATTTTCGTCAGTAAGTTGAGATTATATTCCATAGATTTGTCAGAGACGCGTCTGTCAACAAAATCCCCGCCAATCACAATTAAATCGACGTTTTCCTCAGCTATACGCTCGGCAATGCGATTGTTGTGTACATCCGAAATAAACAACAGCCGCAGCATTCCTTCCATATCGCTGACAGTCAACATGTGCACTTTTCTTACCGGCCTCACTGCTTTTCTACCCATGTACCGGATAATTGCTATTACCAACAGGAAGACGGTCCAGATTTTGTTCAATTAACTCACCTCTACTTCCAATGACTCTTCTCATCTTGAATACTAGTTCATCATATCAGAAAACAGAAAAAAGAAAAATTGAATCCACTTGCCGCTTTTTTGCCGGAGTACATGTATGTAGCAGATAACCGACGAACGGACCCGGTACAGGAGAAACTGAATCATTAGCCGCTTTTACTCTTCAATAGGAGTACCAGAGTAAAATCCACGATAAAGTGAGCTGAAACGACATACGTCAACGTTTGAGTCTGTTCATAAATAAAACCGAACAGGAAACTGATTGTTAGCACACCCGTAAAAAGCAGCGGCTTGCTCAAATAACGGAAATGGACAAACGCAAAAAGGAGACTCGCCGGTACGAAACCGGTCAGCGGCTGGAGTACTCCCCGAAACAGCATTTCTTCACTGAACGCAATAACTGCAGTCAGGAGGAGTATCGCCGGTACCGGAAGTCCTTCGAATAATTTCCTGTTGATCCCGCCGTCATCATAGTGTTGCTCCGGTACGGTCTTCATCGTTATCCCATCGAACCCTACTATCAAAATCGCAGGTACAATCGCATATACTACCCAGTCCTTAATGTTGAATCCCCACTGAGCAGTCCAGTGTTCCCGGAAATCCAGAAAAACAGAACTGACCGCTAAAGCGATGACCATCAGCAATCCTTGAGTGATGAGCACATGTCTCATCAATTCTTTTGAAGACATCTGTCTGATTATCTTATTATTGTCCATATGAACTCCTGGCATGGAATATGTTGTAGAGGCGTTCTTCCCAGAGAGGAAGACCCTGCCGTTCTTTTACGCTTTCGTAGGTCACCTGAAAGATTTCCGGGTGACAGTGGTCGCAGCATTTTTGGTGCGGAGTCTGGAAGCCTTCCTGAAAATGCCTGTACAGGTCTTTTCTTCGGCAGCCGGGCGTGTTTATTACCTCCATCATATGAATGAGGTGATTCTGTTTCTGTTCGGTCCTGAGAAGCTGCCGTTCTTTCAGCTTATCAGCAGTTTCTCTTACAGTCGCCTGCAGAGAAAAGTCTTTGTCGCCGGCATTTGCAATGAGGAAATTGTACTGGGACTCGGATAATTCAAGATGTATGCAATCCTCATAGGCAGGCGTCTTTTTATTCGTGTAGCAGAACCGGAGAAAAGCGTCTATCTGTTCATGGGAAGGAAGCTCGGACTGTATAAACATTTGCGGCAGTCTCTCATCCCCCGGTGCATACAGCAGCAAACTTGTACATTCTTCCCCGTCTCTCCCTGCCCTTCCGATTTCCTGTATAAACGATTCTATTCTTGGGGGTAAATGGTAATGGATGACGATACGGATGTCAGGTTTGTCGATCCCCATTCCGAAAGCGCTCGTGCAACAGACGATGTCCAGTTCATTATTCATGAACTGCTGCTGGACGAGCTGCCTGTCCACAGGATCCATCCCACCATGATAAAAGGCGATGCGTCCGAGACTGTTAGCTTTCAATTCCAGCGAAACTTTTTCGGCCATCTGCCTGCTTGAAAAATAAATCATCGATGGCGCTTTTTGACGACTCAAAAAATCGATGAGAAAACTTCTTTTTTCCTGATCATTTTCAATTCTGGCCACGCTCAGCTGGATATTCGGCTTATCCATCGGATAAATGAGTTTACAGGCTTCCGTCCGGCCAAGTTGAAACAGAATGTCCTCCTGCACTTCAGGTGTCGCCGTTGCGCTCAAAGCCAGCACGGGAGGTTCCCCCAGATCACTGATCACCTGATGAAGTTTCAAGTAATCCGTCCGGAATTCATGTCCCCATTGAGAGATGCAGTGAGCTTCATCCACCACGAACAGGGAAATGGTCTCACGCTTCAGAAGTGATTTCATTTTCGGCATCTGCAGCATCTCCGGAGAAATGTAAAGAAGATCCAGTTTCCGTAAATTACCGCTTATCTTTCTCTTCTGTTGGGGGGAAAGGAAACTGTGCAGGGCAGCCACCCGCTTCATCCCTTTCGCCTTCACCTGTTTAACCTGATCGATCATGAGCGATATCAGCGGGGAAACGACGATCGTCAGTCCCGGAAGGATAAGGGATGGTAGCTGATAGCACAAAGATTTTCCACTGCCGGTTGGTAAAATGGCCAGGGTGTCCATACCGTGCAGTGCATTCTCTATAACATTTTCCTGGCCCGGTCGAAACTCACTGAATTTAAATTGGTCTTCCAGCACTTTTTTAACGTTGATCGGTTCCATTATCCCTGTCCTTTCTGGAGCTTAGCAAGTACTATTCTTATCTGGAAATATGAATAGTCCCCGTTCAGTTGCTCCCGGATTACCTTCAGACGTTTTGTATTCGTCTTTCGGACTGCGGCCGCAATATCCCGGGCTCCTTCCCGGCTTATAAAAGCGTCGGTGTTACGGGCCGGATCAACAAGCACGGCTTCAACGAGGTGGTCCTCGATTGTACTCGGTTGCAATTGCCTTATTTTCGCGACTTTTTCGATCGATCCGAATTTGTTGTACAACTCAATGGATTTTCCCGAGGAGGAAGTGAACGCCTCTTTTTTCATGAGATCTTCTGTCAATTTATACAGGTAGCAGGAAGAATCCGAAGAAACTTCAGAAAACATGTAATAATACATATTCGTTAAGTAGAGAGGGATGTCCCATACAGGTTCGCCATTTTCCTCCGCTAGCTGGCTATATGTCCAGCCGGTTCTGTCCCC
Source organism: Salimicrobium jeotgali (assembly GCF_001685435.2). Lineage (NCBI taxonomy): Bacteria > Bacillati > Bacillota > Bacilli > Caryophanales > Bacillaceae > Salimicrobium > Salimicrobium jeotgali. The sequence goes on along the minus strand of NZ_CP011361.2, from coordinate 1,216,802 downwards.
GCCTGTAAGTCGTCTTACGAACATCTCTTTCTCCATATCGGAAAATGGGGTGAGCAGCGTACGCAATTCCTTGTATAGAATAGGCGCATCCTCGTCCAGCACCGCTTTTCGTTCACTGTAAAATTTTCTTGCCCAGTTCTGTACCGGGCCTTTATCTACAATGGGCAAGTACCCGGTGTGTCTGTACACAGCATTACTGATAATCTGAATCCATAGCAGCAGCCTGTTCCTGAACTCTTCGACCGCTTCGGAATACTCCAGCCCCGAAAAGTAAAGAGGTATACGTGTTTCTTCGATAGATCCTTCACCGTAAGCAGTGACGCTCATCCTCCCATGGTCATGCCAGACTGTTTTGCCTTCTTTGTACAACTCGTGGAGTGCATAATCCAGCGTCTCTCTTTGCAGACCGGGATAGACTCCGTAATATCCTTCTATACCATATACTTTTGCGTCCTGAAATGTCTGGGAAGACTTCTTCCCCCGCAACAGATGGTAGACGCCCGAGACGGTGCGTTCAGCATTCATCTTACTAAGACAATCTAACAGTATATATGTAAACATAAGGAATTCCTTTCGAATGATATAGTTGAATTCGATACAGATAGAACGTAGACTTGAAGGAGAGATACTATAGAAAGAAGGTATTACTTATGAAGCTTTATTCGATCGTGGATAAAGATACATGTATCGCCTGCGGTGCGTGCGGAATGGCTGCCCCGGAACTATACAACTATGACGATGAAGGGCTTGCCTATTTCCTGCCGGACGATAATCAGGGAAACACACCTATCGCGGAGGAATTGGAACTTGACGCCGAAGATGCTTACGAGGGGTGCCCGACCGGGTCCATCAAACTTGCAAACTCCAATTTTAATGGAAGTATACCAGAGGAAGACTGATAAACAAAAGAAGGTGCTCCCGGCACCTTCTTTTATTATACCATTTATTATTTTCAGCTGGCGAGCTGTGCACGCCGCTCATATTTGATGAATAACTTTTCGAATACAGAATAGAAAACCAGAATAAACACGAAATTCGACGCAGCATGCATCAGGTCAAAAGGAATTCCGGCAAGGTAGTATCCCCAGAATGTCTGGGAGATCGCCCGCATTGTAAATGCCATCACCACTCCAAAAAACAGCCCTGACAATAAGCCGTAAACGCTTAATCCTAATACAGGTAGTCTCGGTAAGAATTTACCGAGCAGCCCGGCTCCTATACCTATAAGTCCCCAGGCTGTCACCTGCCACACTGTCCATATCCCCATACCAAGCACCATATTCGTCAAAAAAGTGGTCAGAAAAGCAGTGATCACTGCCGCCAGCGGTCCGAGCCAAAAGCCGGTCAGAATAATTATAGCTGTTACCGGCTGGGCATTCGGAATAGCGGCAAAAGCTATCCTTCCCACCACGGCCACTGCTGCAAGCATGGTTATCAAAGTTAATTTATACGTATTCCACTGCATTTATGATCATTCCCAGGACTGGAAATCAAAATGTATTTCGTCCCCGTCCTCGATTTCATACTCAGCAGCGCCTACTTTTGCTTCTTCGCCGTTCACGTCATAGACCCAGGCCTTTTTCTCTCCTTCTTCAGCGGATATGCCTTCAATGCCATTAATTAATCCGTCTTTTTCTTCCACCTCAAAATTTTCTTCCATAGCATCCATCAGTACCGTACCTTCTTCAACTGTTATATCTTTTTCTTTCACCTGTTCTTCACCCTGGTTTTTCGTCAGCTCCACGGTAGCTTCAATTTCCTGGGAAGACTGGCTTCCCCCCTCTTGACTTTCCGATGTTTCACTTTCCGCCTGACATCCTGTAAGCAATACGAGTGTCAAAGCTACTACTCCTGCATAATTCCTCAATTTTTCCATGCGACTTCACCCTTTCTTCAAGTTTTAGAAGAAAAAGCATCGGAACAACCTGCCATAAAAAAGCCCCGTCCATAAAGGACGGGCTTGAGATATCGACATACATTGATAGTCCAGGTCATCTCAAACGCTCAATCCTCGAAGCAATGAATCCTTCACAGACAGGTTTACTGGCTTATGTCATCCTACTCAGATACCTTCCCGTGGCGAACTTTCACCACAGTGGATTTTATCGTTTCGTTACATTTACAGTTGCGAGGACAGCTCCGGATTCGCACCGGATTCCCTAAAACCTGTGAAAATTATTCAATTAATTATAACATTACATGAATCGTTCTATTTTGGCAAGTTCTCTACGGGCAGATATATATAGAACGTAGTTCCTTCCCCTTCTTTACTCTGGACGGAGATTTTCCCTTTATGGGCCTCTACGATATTCTTCGCAATAGCAAGACCCAGTCCCGTTCCCTGCTTCTCTTCGGAAGGAGACCGTTTCCTGGACTTATCTCCTTTATAGAAGCGTTCAAAGATGAACGGAAGATCCTCCTCCGGAATACCTGCGCCTGTATCTTCCACTTTTATTTCAAAGTGGTCCTCCCCTCCGTGAAGGTGAACATGTACAGAACCGTTTTCCGCTGTATGACGGATAGCGTTATCCAGAAGGTTCGTTACCACCTGCTCTATACGGTCAGAATCTATGGACACTGTACCTGCCGGAAGGCCGGATCTTTCATGAAGGAGTTTTACACCGGTTTCCTCTGCCACTCCCTGGAATTTATTCACTATACGATCAAGAAAAAGATTCACGTCCACTGGCTCTTTATGCAACTGAATGTTCCCGGATTCCATTCTGGCAAGGTCAAGCAGTTCGTTTACAAGACGACCCATCCGCTCGGATTCTTCCAGAATAATCTGAGCCAGCTCATTTTTCTCTTCTTTCGTAGTTGCTACTTCATCGACGATCGCTTCGCTGTATCCACGCATCATGGAAATAGGAGTGCGGAGTTCATGAGAAACGTTTGCAAGGAAATCCTTGCGCAGTTTATCGAGCCTTCGTTCTTCCGTCATATCCCTGAGTACAGCCACTACTCCTCTAATGGTAGTGTTGCTATAAAGAGGGGTCATGATAATCACCCAGTTCCTCCCCTGGACAGTGACTTCCGTCATGGCTTCCCTCTCTTCGGTGATGACAGATTCGAACAGTTCATGCAGGGGCGAAGGCAGTTCTTCCTCTTCCAGCCCCTCCTCATATCTCCACGACTGTAACAGCTGTTTCGCAGGAGGGTTAGTTACCAGTATTTTCCTTTTGTGGTTTAAGGTGATCACTCCGTCGGCCATGGATTTCAAAACGCCCGATAGCTGTTCTTTCTCCTGATTCAGCGCATCGATATTCTGCTTAAGCTGACGGCCCATCCGGTTGAATGCAATGGCCAGTTCTCCTATTTCGTCGTGAGTAATAATGGGTATCTTGGTATGGAACTCGCCTTCCGACAGCTCAAACGCCCCTTTACGCATTTTCATAAGAGGTGCTGTAATACGCGTCGATAAGAAAAAAGCGAAAATCGTAGTCAATACTATAGCTATACCGGCACCGAGAAAGACAGTTTTAGTCGTCTGCTGGGTCGTTTCTTCCACAGAATCCAGGGGTTTGTAGACGAATACAGCTCCGCTGTCTCCCGAGAGGGGGGAACCGACGGCCAAAAACTTCCTTCCGTCAGCCGAAGCCACTTTTTTCACTTCCGTTCCCCCGGATATTACCCGTGCCAGCTCTTCATCCTGTTCAAACCACTGTTTCTGAAGTTCTTTGAAGTCACCGCTATCACTTTCCGCTTTCCAGGACTGCCCGTTTCCACGAACGACAAGAACGTGGCTCGAAGCTGATTTCACGGTGTCTGTAGTACTTAGGATAATATCCTGCCGTTGTTCACTGTCTATAAGCGTCGACACTACCGTAGCGGTACGGAGCATTTCTTCTTCAGCTTTATTCACATGAAAGTTCTCGAAAAATTGAAGCAGCAGTACCGTCAGAATGATAAGAACGAAACAGACAAGGAGCAAAATGGTAAACCACAGTTTTACTACTACACTGCGCCAGAACATCAATCGTTATTTACCACGAACTTGTATCCTACACCCCACACGGTAGCAATCATACCGGCCGATTCTGCCGATACTTTACTCAGTTTTTCCCTGAGTCTTTTGACGTGGGTGTCCACAGTTCTCAGATCCCCGAAAAATTCGTACTTCCACACTTCCTTCAACAACTGTTCCCGGTCGAAAACTTTATTAGGACGTTCAGCCATATACAGCAGCAGCTCATATTCTTTAGGCGTAAGCGGAACTTCTTTTCCTTGAGCCGTCACTTTATGAGCATCATTGTCAATGGTGAGATGAGGGAAAACGATAATATTTCTCGCCTCGGTATCCGTGTTCAGAAACTTCGTACTTGATGCTCTGCGCAGCAGAGCTTTAACTCTCAACACGACTTCACGCGGGCTGAAGGGTTTTACTATGTAGTCATCCGCTCCCGTTTCAAATCCTTCCACGCGATTCGCTTCCTCTCCTTTGGCCGTAAGCATGATAACCGGTGTCGCTTTTTTCTCACGCAGGGCTTTACAGACCTCGATACCGTCCATACCCGGAAGCATCAGATCCAGTAAAATCACGTCGTAATTATTCTGCAGAGCCTTTTGAAGAGCGCGCTCTCCGTCCTCGGCTTCTTCAATGGTATAATCTTCCCTTTCAAGGTACATTTTCACAAGTCTTCTGATACGTTCTTCATCATCCACCACTAAAATTCTGGCTCCCTGATCCATCGGAATCCCTCCTCAAATTGAATTAGAATCGCTGCAGGGCACCCGGGCTTCCGCCGGATGAATGCAGTATTTCTTTGAAAATCCGCATACTCGCTCCCATGTCCAATCATAATAAAAAGAATGTTAAAAGAAAAGACAGGAGTTTGTCCCCTGTCTAAACGTTATGCGTAAGAATGTAGGCCGGAAATGATCAGGTTGACCGCCAGCAGGTTGAACATAATGATGGCGAAACCTATAACGGCAAGCCAGGCAGAACGTTCTCCTTCCCAGCCCCGCGTAAGCCTCAAATGCAGAAATGCTGCATAGAAAAGCCAGGTTATCAGGGCCCACACTTCTTTCGGGTCCCATCCCCAGAATCTGTCCCAGGCTTCCTGAGCCCAAATAGAAGCGAATATGATTGCTCCCAGGGTAAATACAGGAAAGCCTATAGCAACGGAACGGTAAGAAACTTCATCCACCAGTCTTGGACTCGCACTTTTCAGTAAAGGCTGAATGGATTTAGCGATCCTTTTTCTCAGTATTAACCTTAAGAGACCGTAAATCACAAGTCCTGCCAAAAACGACCATATAATCGTGTTGAATTTAACCGGAGCATTCACTCCCTGCATCCAGCCCGGAGTCTCGAACAACGGTCCGAAAGCACCTTCTGTAACCAGCTCTCCACCGTTCGGCCCGGCTATCGCAGGCATTTCGTAAGTAATTTCCGTCATCTGTTCATTGACAGGTGCTTCGAATACCGTTTTATAGTCTGCAGCACCAAAACCGGAGGCCACCACTATGTACCCGAGTACACTCATAAGTGCGAACAGGACGAACTCCAGCCACCTTGTCCGTTTCGTAGCTTTTTCCTGATTTACCTGGCGAATGAGATAAATCAGGCCGGCAGCAAAACTGATGGCAAGGATTGCCTGTCCGAGAGCTGCAGTCGTCACGTGGATATATAGCCAGTGAGACTTGAGCGAAGGCACGAGAGGACTGATTTCAGTCGGGAACATGCTGGCATATGCAATGACCAGAAGAGCCACCGGCAAAGCGAAAAGACCGAGCAGCGTAATTCTGTAAATAAGAAACAGAACTATGAAGCCGAACACAAGCATCATGCCGAAGAACGTCATGAATTCGAAAAGGTTACTGACCGGCGCATGACCGGCTGCGATCCAGCGGGTTATGAAATAACCTATCTGGGTAAGAAATCCAACGACCGTCAGTCCGATCCCCACGTTCCCGAGTTTTCTGTTCGTTTTCTCATTCGTCATTTTCACTGTAGCACCGAATATGAAAGTGGCTATCAAATAAATGAAGAATGAGGCATAAAGTAAATTACTGCTAATCGCTGATAATTCCATCATCCTTCCTCCTTTCTTCCGCATCTTTCTCTTCCTGTTGATCTACCGGGAAAGCTATCCCCGTTCCTTCAAGGGTCCTGTCGATATCTTTTTTAAGAGCGAACCAGTTTTTATTGGTGTGACCGGCCACCCAGACTCCGGTACCTTTTGGCTGAATCCAGATCCGACGATGGTTCCAGTACATCCCCTGGATGACGCCTATCATGAATATAGCCGCTCCGACGGCAATGATCGGCAGCGTATAGTCTTTTTTGACCGTAAGTCCCGTCACGTCCCTCGTTTCGAAGTTTGTGAGTCCGAGTTTGTAATCATTGTTTCCGGAAGCATCTATGTTCACACCGATACCGGCAAAGCTTACTTCCGTTTCCTCTCCAGGAGCATCCACTTCAAAGATGAACGCCGGATTTCTCGGGAATTTCGAAACCTGCTTCGGTTCCCCGTCGTCGAGTTCAAATTCCGGGAAGTATCTTTCAAGTCTGACGACAGTACCGTTATCAAGCTTGTACTCATCTTTAGGTTCGATCAAGTCTACCGTAAACTCTCCGTAGTTTGACTCCTCATCACCTTTATCATGAAGTTTGAAGGTCATGGAAGAGAATTCGTTCAGTTGATAACTGGCCTGATAAAGAGAAATACCGTTTTCGAGCGGAATCGGATGATTCACTCTCGCCTCTGCTTCTTTCACTTTTTTAAGTTCGGGTTCTTTACCCGGAACGACAGGCAAATCCGTCCGTTTATATATTACAGCGTTCGTCTGATAGTTTTCAGGAACCGGAGCGCTCTGCTTCTGCAGCGATTCACGGAACTGGGAATTTCCTTCATCTTCCATATCGTAATTTTCCAAAATGAAATCTTTGTTTTTCATATAGTAGATTCCATCGGTACCTACAATCTGTTTTGTCTCTCCTTCTCGCACCCAGAGAAACTCGTCCATATACATAGCAGGAACGAATCTCAGCATAGCACCCAGAAGAACGATAATCAGACCTATATGGTTAACATACGGGCCCCATCTGGAAAAACGATTTTTTTCAGCCAGTATGTTTCCGTCTTCTTCGTACAAATTATATCTTTTGGATTTCAGATTGGCTTTCAGTTTTTTGTAATCGATGTTGCCCGAATCGGTCTCACCGAAGATACGCTGCTTTTTCATGAAGTTGGGATGACGTTTCGGTTTCTGTTTCTTCAGTGTTTTATACAGGGGTACGAAACGGTCGATACTTGCAATTACGATGGAAATCCCGAGCATAGCAAGGAGAAGCAGGTACCACCATGAGCTGTATAGATTATGAAACCCGAGCTGATAATATATCTGTCCGAGTATACCGTACTGATCTTTATAGTGGGTAGAGGGGTCCGACCCCGGAGGCAGGTACATCTCCTGCGGGAAGATTGTTCCCAACGCGGAAGCTACCACGATTACTATAATAATGGATACTCCTATTTTTACAGAAGAAAAGAAGTTCCACGTTTTATCTATAAATGTCCTCTGATACGTTTGTGACCTTCTCGCACTGCCATCGTATCTCATGTTCAGCAACTGCTCAGGTTTATTGTTATTCAGGTGCTGGTTTGCTTCGAACGGTTTCCCGCAGGCTTCACAAAGCACCGTTCCTTCCGGGTTCACATGCCCGCATTCGCATGTAATTTTACTCATATAAATACCCCACATTTTTATCCATATTTAAGAAGAAGGAGTTATATCCTGAAGGTGACCTTCCAGTTTACTCAAGGTCAGCGGCCCGATGACCGTTTCCTCGATCTTTCCATCAGGACCGATGAATAGTGTCGAGGGGATTGGACCGATGTTATACAGATTCATCACCTGTCCATCCTTATCCTGTAGTATAGGAAACGTTAACTGGTACTCTCTCATAAACTGCTCGACTACTATATCGGTAGTATCCAAATTGATTGCGAGAATCTCCACGCCTTTTTTCTTGTATTTCGGATACAGTTCCTCCATGTATGGCATTTCGTCTTTACACGGTTCGCAATATGTAGCCCAGAAGTTAATCATAACGCCTTTCCCGCGGTAATCTTCGAGTTCTACCGTCTCGTCGGTCCCGAATTTCTTAAGGGCGAAATTCGGAGCTTTTTCGCCTTCCTCTACAGAGACGCCGTCTTCCTGAAATGCAGACGCTACGGCGAAGACCACGAGACTCAGCATAATTACAAGCAGAGTTGAACGGAAAATAAGTCGCTTTTTCTTTTTCTTTACTGTTTTTTCACTCATACCACTCACCCCCCGACATTATAACATGAGTGTTTTTTAAATTTATTGAACATTATTTAACATTTTCCTCGGCAAGCTGACGTAGCTGCTTGACTTCGTGAGGTTTGAGTGGGCGAAAGTCTCCGGCATTCAGTCCGTGAAGATTCAGGAATCCGTATTGTTCTCTTTTTAGTTTATCCACAGGTACTCCGAGTGCGTCGAACATTTTTCTTACCTGTCTGTTTTTTCCCTGATGAAGAGTCATTTGAATGATGGCAGTGTTCTTTTTCCCATCGGTCGAAGTAATTCTCACATCTTCCGCTTTAAAAAATTCGCCTTCGATTTCCATTCCCTGCTTCAGCTGTTTCATCTGTTCGCGGGTCGGTATGCCACGGGTCTTGATGATATATACTTTGTCTATTTTATGTTTCGGGTGCATCAGTTTATTGGCGAATTCCCCGTCATTTGTAAGAAGGATAAGCCCTGACGTATCGTAATCCAGCCGTCCCACCGGAAATAGACGTTGGTCGATATCCGGAATGTAGTCGGTCACGACTTTCCGGCCACGGTCGTCTTTGGCACTCGAGATGACTCCTCTCGGTTTGTATAATAAAAAATAAACGGGGGCTTCCCTTTGAAGGGGTACTCCGTCAACTTCCACTTCATCCTGAGAGGACACTTTGGTTCCCAGTTCCTTAATTGTTTCATTATTGACCTTCACTCGCCCTGCTTTGATAAGTTCTTCAGATTTTCTTCTCGATGCGACGCCGGCCTGGGCCATTACTTTCTGCAATCTTTCCATTTTACCTACTCCCTCTTTTCTCCACTTAAGAGACCACGCTGCGAAGACAACGCGGTCATTTATCGAAAACGTTCAATTTATATTCCTGATGTTACTTCCGTAGCCATTATACCAACAATCTTTAAGTGCAGTCCAACATTGAGAATTTTTCTTTATCTATTGTGACCAAACAGTGAAAACCTTTATGTGGTAAGTTATGTATTTGTCGAATCTGTAGTTGTTTCTGTACATGATAATCTCTATGAACCGGGATACACCGGCTATTCACCCTTCTTCCAGGGAATCGAAGAAATTCTCAGCCGCTGAATAATCCTCCTGGAATGCTTCCCTCAATTCAGGAAGGTCTTCCAGTGATTGTAAACCGAAGTAAGTGAGAAAATGTTCGGTCGTTCTGTAAAGAATAGGTCTGCCTACCGTTTCCTTTCTACCTGCTTCTTCCACCAGCTGCCTTTCAGCAAGGGTCTGCAGTGCCTGATCACTCTTCACTCCGCGGATATAATCCACTTCGACTCGGGTAATCGGCTGCCTGTAAGCTATAATAGCCAGCGCTTCCAGCGAAGCCTGGGATAGACGTGTATGATTTTTTTTGTATCCCCATCTCTTATAGACTGCCGCGTACTCCGGTTTCGTCGTCAGGCTGTACGTTCCTCTCGATTCCATCAGACGGATACCTCTCCCGGGGTTCTGCAGCTCTTTCTTCCAGTCTTTAAGTAATTCTTCCACGTCAATTTCCCTGATCTCGAGTATTTCTGAAAGCTGTTTCTTATGCATCCCTTCTTCTCCGGCAGCAAACAGCAGCCCCTCGAGAATTGCAAGCTTACTCTCTCCCATGATTATCCCCCTGTTTAAAAATATATAAATCTTCAAAATGTTCATCTTGCCTGCATGAAACCTGTTTATCTTTCACCAGTTCCAACAGGGCGAGAAATGTAGTCACCATTTCCGTTCTGGTACGGGCGGAGAAAAGTTTTTCAAATGTTATACCGGAAGGGAATTTCTGTATTTTTTGCAGTATATGATCCATCGTTAGTTGAATGGGCATCTCATCTCTTTTTACCCCTGTCTCCATTTTTGGAGACAGAGATGCAGTTTTATTAAACATGCGCTGCAAAGCTCCAATCATATCAAAGACGGTAGCCTGCTGGTCATCGCCGGCCCCCTCCTCTATACTCACCGGAGGTCTGGAATAGACTTCATTATCCTCTGCTTCCCTGTCTTTCAGCTGACCCGCCGCATACTTAAACTTCCTGTATTCTTTAAGTCTTTCCATAAGCTCTTCTCTCGGATCCTCTTCGCTTTCAAACTCTTCCGGATCGACCGGTTCTTCCGGCAGCAGTGTGCTGCTTTTCATTGCAAGAAGCGTAGCAGCCATCACGAGATACTCGCTTGCTATATCAAGCTCCAGCTCATTCATAGTGTGAATGTATTCCATATACTGATCAGTAATTTCAGCTACTGGAATATCGTGGATGTCTATTTCAAGTCTCTGGATGAGATGAAGGAGCAGATCCATCGGTCCTTCAAAACCTTCTACTTTTATATGATACTCGCTTTTCACGGACATCAGCCTTTTCTCTGTAAAGTTCTAGTTTATTATAACATGAGGCTGCAAATATTTTCGTAAGGACCACAACTCATTTTCCACGCCACAAAAAAAGAGCGCGGAGTTCGCGCTCTCAGCTTGTAGAGAAACCCCGTGTTTTTCTGCAAGCTTTTTTTGTGCAGTTCGTGCGGGCGAATACCACTCGCTTTCCGCGGACGAACGCCCGAGCCTCCCTCGTGAAAACCCACACTCCGGGGTCTCGAATCGCCCGTTTTTCCGCAGGAGTCTCCTGGTATTCGCCTTCCCCTCACCGAAAAAGACTCTCCTTCACCTATCTCACCCTGGATAGGTGGAGGGCAATCTTTTTCATGTTTTGGCAGGCCGCCGTCAGTAACGCTTGTTCGCGTACATTCTCTTTTCCGCGCAAGCGACAATAACGCAGCCCGTGCAGTTCTTTTGAATCTGCGAAGCTACGTTCAACTTTCTCTTTTCTCATGCGATAGATCCACTTGCCTTCATTAGAAAGCCGGTTCAACCGAACCTTCTCCTTCGAGCTTTCCCATACATGGCGAGTGATCGTTTTTTGATACTTCTTATTTTGGGTACACTTCGCTAGAAGAGGGCAATCTGCACAATTTTCAGGGTTTGATTTGTAATGCCGATACCCCTCACGATCGGTGGTCGAATAGCTTAAAACTTCACCCTGGGGGCACACATATTCATCCCGCTCTTCATCATATGCATAGTTCCATTTCGGAAGAAGCCCTTTCTTTGACTGGTACCTTCGATGAGCAATAACTCCAAATATTCCTCTTTCCATTATAAGCCCATGACATATAGGGTTCGTCAGATAGCCGGCATCTAGACCTACAGCTTCCACCTCAAAGCCGAATCGTTCGATTTGGCGATCCAAACGTTGTAAGTAAGGTCTGGAATCATGAATATTTCCTGGCGTTACATGAACATCAGTAATGATGTTATGTTTTAAATCTGTGGTACGGTGATCAAGATAAAAGAAGCCTTCCGGCTTATTCTCCCGGTAAAGATAACCACTCTCGCTATCCGTGTCGCTAACCTTAATTTCCTTTGTCTTTTTTACCCCCTCCTTTTCCTTCAGAGGCTTTTTTTCATGATCTTCACGATCTTTTCTTACGGCTTCTTCCAAATCTTCGAGGTAGTCTACCGTTTCTACTTCAACTTCTTGTTTTGAGAATTTCTTCTTATTAGCGTTGGCTTTCAAGTGCGTGGAATCTGTGAATAATACACGGCCGGAGACCATACGGTGGTTCATCGCTTGGAGCACGATTTCATCAAAAACTTCTTGAAAGATATCCGTGTCTTTGAAACGAGTGCGGCGGTTCCAACTAATAGTGGAATGATGGGGGACTTTGTCTGTAAGATTCAACCCTAAGAACCAACGATAAGCAACATTCGTTTGAATTTGTCGCTCCAATTCGCGTTCGGAACGAACGCCATAAATATAACCAATGAACATCATTTTGAATAAAACAAGAGGATCCAAAGAGGGACGACCATTATCTTCTGAATAGTAAGGACGGACTTTTTCAGGAATGAAAGAAAAATCTATGTATTGGTCAATTTTGCGTAGGAGATGATCTTCAGGGACAAGCTCTTCAATGGTAACCATTTCGATTTCATTTTGTCGTTCAGTTTTAGATTGAAACATCCAATCACCTTTCGTTGATAAGTTACAGCTATTATAACAAATTAACGAAGTGATCTATTAAAAAACAGAAAACAAATAAAAGCTGCCGAGACTTTCTCGACAGCCTGAGAGCGCGGAGTTCGCGCTCTTTTACTTTGCTTTATTACATTTTTCTATAAACGCTTCTGTCTCTTCAGTGGCACAGACAGAGTAGGAACCCTGATATTTATCTCTTACTTTTCCAACCATTTTTCGCCCGATGCCACTATTGCGATGTGACGGGTTAACGGAGACATGCTGAATAATCGCTTCGCGCTCGTTCACACGAACACCTGCGGCACCTATAATGTCTTCGCCCTCTTTCCACAAATATAAATGCCAGTCCTGATTATTCTCATATTCCTTAATAATGTCCTGCAGTTTCTTAACATCTTTTGCTTCCGGCATAAAGGACAGCAGTCCCATAGCAATTTTCTCAAAAGATTTTTTAAACCTGATTAACATAGTGACCCCTCAATCATCTTAGAAATTGATGTAAAGCCAGTCTACTGAACGACTACCCCAAACCAGTAGTACAGTCCGAAAACCAGACAAAATATCAATAATATTATTAGTAACCTTATATTGCGTTTACGCATTGAATTCCTCCCGGAATGACCCAGATAATAGCATACTCCATTCTCAAAAATTATTCAAGCGGTTATAGCTTTACCGGCAGTCATTCGGAAACTCTGACCTCTTTCATTACGTCACCCTTATTAATGCGATCGACGAGCTCCACTCCTTCAACTACCTGACCGAAAACCGTGTGTTTTCCGTCGAGATGAGGCTGAGGACTATGACAGACGAAAAACTGACTGCCTCCTGTATCCTTTCCTGCGTGAGCCATGGACAGCGTGCCTCTCTGGTGCCGGTGAGGGTTGTCGTCTGTTTCACATTTGATAGTGTAACCAGGTCCGCCAGTTCCGTCTCCTCTCGGGCACCCTCCCTGGACTACGAAGTCAGGAATGACCCTGTGGAAAGTCAGACCGTCGTAGAACTTACTGTTTGCAAGGCTTTTGAAATTCTCCACTGTACCGGGAGCATCTTCTTCATAAAGTTCCAGAACCATGCGTTCGCCATTTTCAAATTCAATATAACCGTTTTTCATCAGTATCTCCTCCTGTTTTAAAATTCAGATCAAATCTCGTAACCTCATCGAAGGACTCCCGTCTGATCACCAGCTGATGAGAGCCGTTCTCTACGAATACGACAGCCGCTTTCGGAAATCGATTGTAGTTATTCGACATAGAATAGCCGTAAGCCCCGGTACTGAATACTGCCAACGTGTCACCGGGCGTAATATCAGGAAGTGTCGCATCCCATATCAGCATGTCCCCGGACTCACAGCACTTACCCGCTATGGCATACGTACGCCTCTCTTCCTCATTCATCCGTTCTGCTGCTTTAATGTCGTACCTGGCATCATAAAGAGCGGGGCGTATATTATCGGTCATACCTCCATCCACCGACAGATAGGTACGCACACCTTCGATTTCTTTTACTGAACCTGCTTCGTAAAGTGTTATTCCGGCATCTCCCACTATCGCTCTTCCAGGTTCTATCCAAATCTCAGGCATAGGATAATTCTGTTTCTCCGATTGAAACTTCACTTCGCTCATAAGAGCCCGGGCATACTCATTGAGGCTAAGCGGATCATCCTCCTCCGTATAGCGGATTCCGAATCCTCCCCCCAGATTAAGCACTTTCGCTTCGAAGCTATATTCTTCTTTCCACTTCTTCATTATATCAAACAGTTTCCTTGTGGCCATCAAAAAACCGCTCGTTTCAAAAATTTGGGAACCGATGTGGCAATGCAGGCCGATGACATTCATTCCGGTTGATTCCAGGAGAGAGGTGAAGGCCCGGTCCGCCTGCCCACTCGTTAAATCAAAACCGAATTTAGAATCTTCCTGTCCTGTTAAAATGTAATCGTGCGTGTGCGCTTCTATACCTGGTGTCACTCTGAGGAGTACGTCCATCGTTGTATTTTCTTCCTCAAGAATTTCTTCAAGCAAAGCTATCTCATAGAAGTTATCTACTACAATACACCCAATTTTAGCGTCCACGGCCATTTTTAATTCTGCTCTGCTTTTATTATTCCCGTGCATGTGTATTTTTTTCACCGGAAAACCTGCTTCGAGAGCAGTATAAAGCTCCCCCTCGGAAACTACATCCAGACTCAGCTTTTCTTCATCCGCCACCTGGATCATGGCGACGGATGAGAATGCTTTGCTGGCATAAGCTACCTGGGCCGGGATACCTTCCTGTTCAAACGTTTCTACAAAAGCTCTTGCATTCTGTCTTATCCTTCCTACGTCATAAACATAAAGAGGGGTTCCGTATTCCTTTTTCAACGTGGAAACATCCACCCCTCCTATTTCAAGTATTCCTGCCGTATTTGTGGAATGTTCCAATTACACCCGTCCTTCCGTTAAGTACACCTGCAATTTCTCAGACAGAGCTGCACCTTCAAAAAATATAAGGAATGCTGCAACCAAGTTATTTCAATACAAATAATATTGTAAATTTATCATAATCTTTTTACACCTACAACATATTAAGTCCGGTACCGGAGGCCAGGAGTTTACAAAATCTGATAAAAATCGTCGCCTTCACCGCTGATTATATTGGGTCATAAAAAGCGGATAATGATAAGGAAAGGCTGCCGAAATAGTTTTCGACAGCCTTTCCGGGCAGCATTCACCCACATAACCGTACTACTTGATGATATTATGAAGAAGGGTTGGAGCTTCTTTTTTGTCGGAAGTAATGGTGTAAGCTTTCTTCACTTTCTCCACTGAATCTTCCGGTTCTTTCATATTACTGTGGAGAACAACGAGAGGCTCTCCTTCTTCCACTTTATCGCCGATTTTCTTCTTGAGGGTGATGCCGACACTGTGATCGATCTTATCGTCTTTCGTCTGACGGCCTGCGCCGAGATACATCGCTGCTACTCCGATGGATTCCGCATCAATCTCATTTACATACCCGCCAGTTTCAGCCGGTACCTCCACATGATATTCAGCCTGTGGTAACTTACTCAAATCATCAATCATTTCCCCGGCCCCGTGCTGGGCTTCGATGAATTCTTTCAGTTTTGCGTGCGCTTTTCCGTTTGATATGTTTTCCTCAAGCGCCTCTCTTGCAGCTTCCGGTTTATCGAAAGCCCCTGCCAGGACACTCATCTGGGAAGCAATCTCAAGCGAAAGTTCACGAAGGTCCTTCACATCGCTCCCCTTAAGAATTTCAGCCGCTTCTTTTATCTCATTTGCGTTTCCGACCTCAAAACCCAGTGGCTGGTTCATGTCACTGATAACAGCTACTGTATTTTTACCGAGTTCATTACCGATGGTGACCATTTCTCTGGCAAGCGCTTCAGAGTCTTCCAGTGTTTTCATAAATGCACCGGAACCCGTTTTCACATCAAGTACAATACTGTCCGCGCCCGAAGCCAGCTTTTTACTCATGATGGAACTTGCAATCAGGGAAAGGGCGTTCACCGTACCGGTCACATCCCTCAGGGCGTACAATTTCTTGTCCGCCGGAGCCAGATTCCCCGTCTGGCCGGCCACCGCCAGCTTATGGGTGTTTACATTTCTGACAAATTCCTCTTTGGTTATTTCAGTAGTGAATCCCTCTATCGCTTCTAACTTGTCAATTGTTCCTCCGGTATGACCGAGACCACGACCGGACATTTTTGCTACAGGAATTCCGAGGGAAGCGACCAGCGGGCCTATAATAAAAGTGACTTTATCTCCCACTCCGCCTGTGGAGTGTTTATCGACAATGTGACCTTCAATGTCGCTCAGGTCTATTTTTTCGCCTGAATCTACCATTGCCTGGGTCAATGCCGCCGTTTCTTTTCCGTTCATTCCCTGAAAATAAATCGCCATAGCCAGAGCCGAAGCCTGGTAATCAGGGATTTCTCCGTTCGTGTACCCGTTTATGAAAAATCTGATTTCCTCTTCATTCAGAATATTACCTTCTCTTTTTTTCACGATAATGTCATACATTCTCATTAAGAGTCACCTTCCTGTGGGTCACTTCTCCGCACGTGTAGCCGAGAAATTATATTTTCATTTTTTGCTTCCGAAAGGGAATTATTATACAGCTTTCACGACCGCCTTAACGAAACTGAGAAAGTCTTCCCTCACTCTTGCAGTCGTCTCTATCACTTCATCGTGAGTCAGGGGCTGATCCAGAATGCCTGCAGCCATATTTGATATACACGAAATACCGAGAACTCTGAGACCTGCGTGGTTCGCTGCTATAACTTCCGGCACAGTCGACATGCCGACCGCATCCCCGCCGAGCGTTCTGAGCATACGTATTTCGGCAGCCGTTTCGTACACGGGACCGGTATTGCCGACATATACCCCCTGCTCCACTTTCAGTCCAAGGGCGTCCGCCTTATTTTGTGCCGTCTCAATAAGGGTTCTGTTATAGGCTTCCGACATGTCCGGGAATCTGACCCCCATCGAATCATCGTTCGGACCTATTAGCGGGTTGTCCCCCATCTGGTTGATGTGATCTTTTATGATCATGAGCTGCCCCGGTTCATAACTTTCGTTGATACCACCGGCGGCGTTCGTAACGAACAGATCCGAAATACCGAGTGATTTCATGACCCTTACAGGGAACGTCACTTCTTTCATCGTATAACCTTCATAATAGTGGAAACGTCCCTGCATGGCGATCACCTGTTTACCTTCAAGTTCACCGATAACCAATTGGCCTTTATGACCGGAGACGGTCGATTCCGGGAAATGTGGTACGTCTTTATAAGGAATAGTAACAGGATTCGTGATTTCATCGGCAAGCACTCCGAGTCCG
Organism: Salimicrobium jeotgali; assembly: GCF_001685435.2. Taxonomy (NCBI): domain Bacteria; kingdom Bacillati; phylum Bacillota; class Bacilli; order Caryophanales; family Bacillaceae; genus Salimicrobium; species Salimicrobium jeotgali. Next base: position 1,199,666 of record NZ_CP011361.2, on the reverse strand, counting down.
GAACCGAGAATCAGACCGACCGCCGGTGTCTTATCCAACTTCCCTTCAATAAAAGCTGCCGCTTCTTTAACTGCTTCAGTATTCATTAAATTACCTCCATATTTTAAAGAATGTTTTTCAGGAAACTTTTTCCGTACTCCGGCATTTTCACAGAGAAGTTCTCAGCTACCGTTGCTCCGATATCAGCAAAAGTCTGGCGCTGATCCATCTCCTGACCGTTTTTCACATTATTGTGATAAACGATGAGAGGAACCAATTCTCTCGTATGGTCAGTGCCGTGATGGACAGGGTCATTTCCGTGATCCGCTGTAATTATAAGAAGATCGTCATCGTTCATTTTTTCAAGTACTGTCGGCAGGCGCTCATCGAACGCTTCAAGCGCTTTGCCGTAACCGACAGGATCTCTGCGGTGACCGAATTTTGCATCGAAGTCCACGAGGTTAAGGAAATTGAGACCTTCAAAATCTTCATCCATAGATTTTATGAACTTGTCCATTCCATCATCATTGTCGTCGGTCCGGATCGCTTCTGTGACACCTTCTCCATCGTAGATATCCGAAATTTTACCCAGAGCCACGACGTCATAATCTTCATCCTTCAAGTGGTTCATCACTGTGCGTCCGAAGGGTTTCAATGCGTAATCGTGACGATTTGACGTCCTTTCAAATTCCCCGGGTTTCCCTACGAACGGACGGGCAATCACTCTTCCTACCATGTACTTTTCATCACGTGTGATTTCCCTTGTGAATTCACAGATTTCATAAAGTTCTTCCGGAGGAATGACATCTTCATGGGCAGCTATCTGGATAACGGAATCCGCAGACGTGTACACAATCAAATCACCGGTTTCCATATGGTGCTCTCCCAGCTCTTTAATTATTTCCGTTCCGGAAGCAGGTTTATTCCCTACAATTCCACGACCCGTTTTCTCTTTAATCTGATCCAGAAGTTCATCCGGGAAACCCTCAGGGAAAGTACGGAAAGGTTTATCAATATAGAGCCCCATTATCTCCCAGTGGCCTGTCATCGTATCTTTTCCATTGGAAGCTTCCATCATCGTCGTATAATGAGCTTTAGGCTGATCAGCTTTATCTATACCCGGTATTTCTCTGATGTTACTTAATCCGAGCTGACCGATATTAGGCATTTTCAGCCCGTTCATTTTTTCGGCTATATGACCGAGCGTATCTGCACCTTCATCATTGAACTGAGCAGCATCCGGCGCCTCTCCAATACCTACTGAATCCATTACTATTAAAAACACTCTTTTAAATTTATTCATAATTGATACCTCCTGCTAATTTTATTTCCCGTCTTTTCCGGAGAATAAGCATAAATATGTTGTAAGATGTCAGACAACAGAACCTGTAAGTTAATTGTATCAGTTAAGCCCTGGGATGGAAAGTACGGTACACGTCCTGTAGTCTCGTTTTCGTAACGTGAGTATATATTTGCGTCGTGGAAATGTCTGCATGCCCAAGCATCTCCTGAACCGCACGAAGATCCGCACCATTCTCCAGCAGATGAGTAGCGAACGAATGCCGTAATGTGTGAGGAGTAATTTCATTATTCACCCCTACGTCCTTAGCAACCGCTTTCAATATTTTCCAGAAACCCTGCCGGGAAAGTGCATTTCCGTGGTGGTTAACAAACAATTCTTCCGTTTTCTTCTTTTTAACGAGCGCCTGACGTGGTCCCTGTAAGTATTCTTCCACAGCTTCCCGGGCCATATCCCCAAGCGGGACAATCCTCTCTTTTTCACCTTTCCCGAGACAGCGGACGAATCCCATGGTCAAATGAAGATCGGAGACCTTCAGGGAAACAAGCTCCGAGACCCGCAACCCTGTAGCATAAAGCATTTCGAGCATAGCTTTATTTCTGGCATCGAGAGAATTAGTCACCGTCAGGTTCAATAATTTTTCTACATCTTGACTGGAAAGTATTTTGGGAAGTTTTCTTTCTTTCTTCGGTGTTTCTATATGTAAACTTGGATCTTTATCCACTTTCTTTTCACGGACAAGAAACTGATGGTACAGACGTATGGAAGAGAGAAGTCTGGCAATGGTGGAGGGACTTCTCCCTTTATCATTCAGCGTATAAAGGTACTGCATGATATGATGCCTCGTAACCTGATTGAAATCAGTGACCGCCTCTCTTTCCTTCAAATAGGAGAGGTACTGTTTCAAATCTCTTTTGTAGGACTGCACTGTGTTGTCAGACAGCCCCCTTTCAACTGTTAAGTAATGGAGGAAATCGTTGAAATCGTCCCACATGGCTGAAACTCCTCTTCCGATTTATAGTGCAATGCCCTCAATTGGACACGCTGTTAGTAACAGTGATTTCCTGACAAACTTTACATATACCATGAAAAGTGAGGCGATGATCCTTCACCTGGAACTTCCAGTCACTCTCCACGACTTTCTCGACTTCTTCAAGTAAGTCCTCTTCGATTTCCTCGACAGAACCGCACTCGGTACAGACAAGGTGGTGGTGGAAATGTTCCGCTCCTTCTTTTCTTAAATCATATCTCGAAACTCCATCACCAAAGTTGATTTTATCAACCACTTTCAATTCCGAAAGTAACTCCAGAGTCCGGTATACGGTGGCCAGCCCTATTTCGGGGGCTTTCTCTTTCACGAGCAGATAAACATCCTCAGCACTCAGATGATCCGCTTCGTTCTCCAGCAGAACACGGACGGTAGCTTCACGTTGAGGCGTCAATTTATAACTTTGGGAGTGTAATTGTTTTTTGATTCTTTCTAATCGATGTTCCATACAACCGCCCCTCTTTCCTATTTCAATTTAATTATAGCAAAGTCGTTCTCAGTGTCAAATTAAAATAATTCTTATCTGTTATTGATAATCATTTTAATATAATAGATACTGATTATCACGCATTCTCACTGAGCACGTAAGGCCGGGGCAAAAGATCACAGAGGACGTGAACCGTCATACGACCCATCTTCATCTTTACTCTGAAAGATTCAGTCCCCTTCAGGAAACAGAAAGAGCTTGGCATAGAGTAAAGCATAAGAGGTTTTGGCATCGTGGATGATTTTCTCTTCTTCCTGCCGGAATGCCTCCTCAAGAGACAACTCTTCCACGGTTACGAATTCATCGTCATCTCCCTCTACATTATCGGACAATTTCCAGGGATCCTCGGCCAGATAAAGATAAACCAGTTCGTCCGCGAAACCCGGGGATGTATAGAAAGAATTGATCAATTTCAGATTCCCGCTGGAATACCCCGTTTCCTCCTCCAGTTCACGGATTGCCGTATGTTCAGGATCTTCCCCTTTTTCAAGCTTGCCCGCAGGAATCTCAAGCAGGGATTTCTCAAGCGGTTTCCTGTACTGTTTAACCATGACTATTTTACCCTCTCCGGTAACTGCCAGAACTGCCACCGCCCCCGGATGATTGACAATCTCACGTTTTGATTGGTTACCGTCGGGTAATTGTACCGTGTCCACCTTTACATCAATTATTTTTCCTTTGTATATTTCTTCTGTGGAGATCGTATTCTCTTTGAAATCTTCCTTCATCATTTATCACCTCTAAGTTTTCAGCTATTATAAGTTTAGGGGAAATCTACTGTACAGGAAAGGATGAAATTCATGCAGAAAAGACAAATCGGTTCGTCCGATCTTCATATTTCAGAATTGGGACTCGGATGTATGTCCATCGGTACCGAAGAGAACAAAGCGAAAGACATTATCACTGCAGCTCTTGATAACGGAGTGAATTATCTCGACACGGCAGACTTATACTCCTTCGGGGAAAACGAAAAGATGGTAGGTAAGGCCGTTCAGGGTAAAAGAGATCAGGTCGTAATCGGATCGAAAGTCGGCAACGATTTCGACAAGGAAAAAGGTACGTGGGAATGGAATCCTTCCCCACAGCACATTAAAGAAGGGCTGAAAGACAGTCTTCACCGTATGAACCTCGAATACATCGATTTGTATCAGCTCCATGGTGGAACGATCGACGATTCCGCAGATGAAATCATCAATACATTTGAAGATTTAAAACAGGAAGGACTTATCCGGGAATACGGCATATCCTCTATCCGTCCGAATGTAATCAAGCAGTATTTGGAGCGTTCCTCCATCGTTTCCGTTATGATGCAGTACAGTCTTCTGGACCGCAGACCTGAAGAATTATTTCCACTGTTAGATGAGTATAACGTTTCCGTGCTGGCGCGCGGTCCTCTGGCAAAAGGAATGCTTTCCGGCAGCGCCGGAGAAGTTGTGCAAAGTAAAGGGAAAGAAGGCTTTCTCGAGTACAGCTATGAAGAGCTGAAACAGTTCACGGAACAATGGAGTCAACTGGCCGGTACTGAGGAAAATGCTAAAAGCTTTCAGTATATACTGAATAACAGAACAGTAGCCAGCTGTATCTTCGGAGCGAGCACTCCCGCTCAGGTGGAAGAAAATATACAGGCGTATGAAAAGGCGGAGCCGCTGCAGGAATATCTGTACCAACAGATGCAGTCGATCAGTAAACCGCTCCAATATAAAAATCACAGATACTAAAAAGAGCTGCCGCACTGCGGCAGCTTTCTTATTCTCACATTCCGGCCGCGAGCCGGCTCTGATACCCCGAAGCTGAATTATTAGAGAACTTCCGCTTTTTCTTTCACCTGTTTTACAGAAATGACAGGATTCAGTATTCCTTCATCACTTTTAAGACGAAATGCTCCCTTGAATACTTCCACAGTCATATTCTTCCGGAAGAACAAAGACTGTTCTCCGTTCATGACGACAGTGTATCTGTCGCTTTCCACGTGCATATCCGCAGGGTCAGTTTTATCATCCAGTCTCATCAGCGGCACTCCATGTACCCCACATCCGCAATCGTCCGTATCATACTCGAGTCTGAGGACTGATCTTCCCGAATCTGCCATTAATCCATCAAGAAGCTTTCCTGCTTCATCTGTGAACTGAATATGCATAACATCCTCCCCTTTCCCTTTAATTATAATATGCTGCCATCGTTTTGTAATGTTATTCAACTTCAGGTGTGCACTACCCCGGGGCAGCAGGAGAACATTATCATCACTTTTTATGGAACTGGGCAGAGAACACTTTTTCTATGGTAGAGGGCATAAGCTGGTAAAGTTTACTTGCTCCTTCCATCCACCCCGGGGCGTTGATCTCTCTCCTGTAAGAAATGAAAGTATGCACCATTTTAGCGGCGATTCTGTTAGGGTTGAGCATAATTTTCCCGACAGAAATGCGATAACCTCCGGTCGGGTCGGCCCGGTCGAAAAAGCTGGTGTCCACCGGTCCCGGATTCACTCCGGTTACACTAATGCCATCGACTTCCATACGCAGAGAATTAGTGAAGCCCACAACTGCATGCTTCGTCGCTGTATAAACTGCGGCTTTCGGCGTAGCTATCTTTCCGGACTGCGAAGCAACATTAACAATATGGCCGGCGTTGCTTTCAAGCAGAGGTAAAAATTCTTTAGTTATATGAATCAAAGCAGTCACATTCAGCTGGATCATCATATCACTTTTCGACCAGGGCTCGGACTGAAGCTGTTCAAAACTTCCAAAACCCGCGTTGTTTATGAGACCGGATAAATCCTTGTGGTTCTCTTTAACATACTCGATGAGTTCCTTCCTGTCAGCTTCCCGGCCCAGGTCCCCCGTGTGAATGTAAGGTTTTATTCCATAAGACTCTTCTATAAACCGGGAGATCAATTCGAGTCTCCGACCGTCCCTGGCCGCAAGGATGGGAATCGCCCCCTCCTCAGCAAGATGCAGTGCAGTAAACATGCCGATCCCTCTGGAAGCTCCGGTTACTAATACTTTTCTGTTGTTAAGACTTTTCACTGATGAAATAAAAATCCACTCCTTTTGAACTTCTCCTGTAGATTTTCCCACGTTCTTCGAGAAAATCCAACTGTCCGACAGTTTCCGACATAGTCAGCGGGTACTGCTTTTTGTATTGTCGCGGAAACAGCTTCCGGCTTATGTCAAAAGAATGCGAAGGCTGTTCCTCTATAATGGAGTAGACTTTGTCTGCGCGTTCCTCCTGCTGGGAAAGTCTTTTCCTGATAATTTCTTCAACATTATTAAAACGGGGTCCATGGCCGGGCATTACTTCCTTTACATTGTAACGGAATAACTTCTTAAGAGAGTCCCGGTACTGAATCAGAGGTCTGGTCCTTTCGTCCCCGTGGAAAGGAGGCTCAATGATAGGGTTCGGCGAAATATGATACAGGAGATGGTCTCCACCTATCATTACCCCGTCCTCCTTGCTGAATAAAGAAATGTGACTTTGGGCGTGGCCTGGGGTCTCTATCACTTCCCAGTCAGAATGACCGGGAATCGTCTCGCCTTCTTTCAAAGTGCCGGTAAGGGTGAACACCGGAAACTCCTTCAGCTTTTCAGGAGCTTCCCCGAGCTTATCAATCAATGATTCCGGCACTCCATTCTTCCGATAAAACTCTTCGAAAAAAGATACGTACCGGGAAGAGAACCGGTCGTCCCTGTCTATCCAGGGTAATGCCGCCCGATGCGCAAGACATTGTTTTACGTTAGGAAGATACTCCACGAGCCCGACATGATCGGGATGGTGGTGAGTGAGAACTACCTGACGGATATCTTCAGGTCGCAGATCATAGCCGGCAAGCTGGTTTTTGAAAGCTTCCCACGCTTCATCGGAACGGACGCCGGCATCGATCAGGGTAATGGGCTCCCCTTTCAGGACGTATAAATGTACGTCTCCTACAGCGTAGGGGGTAGGTACGGTAATCGTATATAGACTGTCTTTTATAGTTTTCAATATGTAACCTCCGATACGTAATGAATGGTTATTCATTATTATAGCACGTCTTACAAATTATTTTTCAATTTTCTTTGTTTTGATAATAATCTTCCTAGTTAGACTTTTAGCAAAAGACTTTCTTTCGGACCACTCGTTTACTATACTTTCTCAAGTATATACAGCATTACAGTAAAGAAAGGAAGTCAGCTATGGAAAGAACTTCTAAAAAAGGGTTTTTGATGAAAACCCTTGACTGGATTGAAAAAATAGGGAACAAATTGCCGCATCCCATTACATTGTTTGCAATATTCGCTTTGCTTGTAGTGGTGCTTTCAGCAATATTATCTGCTATAAACGTACAGGTGCAAGACCCGGCCACCGGAGAAAATCTGGAAGTGGTCAACCTTCTCTCCGCTTCGGGTGTCCAGTACATGTTCGAATCAATGGTAGAAAACTTCGTCGGTTTCGCTCCGCTCGGAACCGTCCTGGTAACAATGCTCGGTATCGGTGTCGCGGAACGCTCCGGACTTATAAGTGCTATGCTGCGGGGTCTCGTGACTTCGGTTCCGCAGTCCCTTCTTACGGCGGCTCTCGTTTTCGCCGGAATTATGTCCAGTATGGCCTCCGACGCCGGTTACGTTGTTTTGACGCCACTCGGAGCCGTTCTATTCGCAGGGCTCGGCAGACATCCGTTAGCCGGTCTCGCTGCTGCATTCGCAGGTGTGTCTGCCGGTTACAGTGCCAATCTGTTTCTGACTTCCCTCGACCCGTTACTCGCCGACCTGACGATTCAGGCGGCCCAGACAATCGATCCGGCTTATGCAGAATCCATTTTATATACGATGAACTACTACTTTATGATCGCTTCTGTATTTGTGCTTACCATAGTAGGTACTCTCATTACCGATAAACTGGTCGAGCCGCGCCTTGGGTCTTTTTCCGGGTCTTCGGATGATGAAATAAACTATTTGACGAACAATGAGAAAAAAGGATTGTGGGGAGCACTCGCTGCTCTAATTATTACGGTCGGGCTCTTATCTCTGCTCATTCTCCCGAGCTGGGGACCGCTGCGTAACCCTGACGAATTTCTTGCTTCTCCATTTTTCCAAAGTCTCGTTCCTGTCATTCTAATCTTGTTTTTTATTCCGGGATTTGTTTACGGAAAAATGACGGGCGCAATTAAAAACGATAAAGATGTGGCCAATCAGCTTTCGGAAACGATGGCTACGATGGGAATGTACATCGTCCTTGCATTTACGGCAGGACAGTTCGTAGCTTACTTTAACCATACAAACATGGGTAAAGTGCTCGCTGTAACAGGAGCTGACTTCCTTGATTCCATCGGTTTCACAGGTTTAGGACTGATCGTCGCCTTCATCATCGTTGCGGCTGTCATCAACCTGTTCATTGGTAGCTCTTCCGCCAAATGGGCGATTATGGCACCGGTATTCGTGCCGTTGATGATGCAGCTCGGTTATTCACCGGAATTGACTACTCTTGCCTACCGTATAGCGGATTCGACAACTAATATCATTTCACCGTTGATGCCGTATTTTGCCATTGTTATCGCTTTTGCCCAAAAATACGACAAAAATGTAGGAATCGGTACGTTGATCGCCACTATGCTTCCTTATTCCATCGGTTTTTTCATCATCTGGATTATCATGCTTTTCGTATGGATGGCGTTCGGATGGCCGATCGGTCCGGGAGCCGGTTTCTTTTATCAATAGTACTGCAGATAAGCTGCCTCTTATATGGAAGAGGCAGCTTTTTCTTTTATGTAAAATAGGAACGTGGTAAGATTCTAGTATTGAGATTACTGGAATAGGAGTGGACGTTATGCAGACACAAATTTTCGCGCATCGGGGAGCCAGCAGGTATGCTCCCGAGAACACGATGCCCGCTTTCAGACTCGCACTGCATATGCAGGCTGAGGGAGTGGAGACGGATGTGCAGTTGACCAGGGATCAGATTCCTGTGTTAATTCATGATGAGAACGTAAAGCGCACTACGGACGGTTCAGGTTTCGTCCAGGACTATACCTTCCAGGAACTGCGTTCACTTGATGCCGGAAGCTGGTTCTCCAAAGAATACGAAGGGACGCACATCCCCTCTCTTGAAGAACTTCTTCAGTGGGTCGCATCACGTCCATTATTTCTTCACCTAGAATTAAAAACGGATAAAATCTCTTACAAACATATAGAAAAAATCGTCTATGATCTTTTGCAGAAATATAACGTAATGGAGAGAACCACTCTTTCAAGCTTCAACGAAGACACTCTGAAGAATGTCAAAGAGCTCAACTCTTCAATCGACACAGCTTTTCTTACATCAACGAAAATGAGGAAGATGCTTTCATATCTCTCCTCCATCCCGGCAGACGGGTTACACATAAAACATACGATACTGAACAGAAAACTGGCTTCCCGTTGCAGAAAAAACCAGATACCACTCAGAGTATATACGGTGAACAGACCCGCTCATTTAAGGAAATGTTATCACCTGAAATGTTCCGGTATCTTCACCGACGTCCCTGATATCGCATGGAGCATAAGAAAAGCTGTAGAGGAGAGTTGATAGGATGGAACTATATTTTCTCGGTACCGGGAGCGGCGTCCCCTCCAAAGAAAGAAATGTCTCCTCCCTGGTGCTCCGTCTGATCGAAGAGACGGGAAAAAGCTGGATGTTCGACTGCGGCGAAGGGACTCAGCATCAAATATTGGACTCACCTGTAAAAGCACGGAGAATCGAAAAAGTTTTTATTACACACCTGCATGGAGATCATATTTACGGGCTGCCCGGATTTCTCAGCAGCAGATCTTTCCAGGGAGGCTCAGAACCTCTTACCGTCTACGGCCCGGAAGGATTACAGGAATTCGTCGAATCCGCTCTGCGCATCAGCGGAACCCACCTGACTTACGACCTGCATTTCCGGACGATAGAAGAGGGTTTCAGAGAAGAAAATGAGCAGTTTGAAATCAGTGCCCATCTGCTTGAGCACGGCTTACCCTCGTATGGATTTTTCATAAAAGAAAAACCGAAACCGGGAGCATTACAGAAAGAAAAACTTGAAGCGATGGGGATTCGGCCGGGTCCGGTTTACCAGACCATCAAAAATCAGGAAACGACTATACTGGAAAACGGCACAGTCGTTCAGAGATCAGACGTACTCAGTGCCCCAAAGCCTGGAAGGTCCGTCGCCATCCTTGGCGACACGCGATTCAGAGAGCGTCACATGGAATGGATCAAAGGAGCGGATGTTCTTATTCATGAAGGGACATTCGAAGGAAAAGAAAGCCGGATGGCTTATGATTATTATCACTCTACTGTCGTCCAGGCAGCTGAAACAGCTGCTCAGTCAGGGGTGGATGCGCTATATATCAACCATCTCTCCTCCCGTTACCAGAGAGAGGATATAGTCAGGTTACTTACGGAAGCCCGCGAGGTGTTCCCGGACACATTCATCGTCCATGATCACTTCCACACGAGTGTGGTAAGAAAAGAAAGACAATAGTGTAACTGCCGCTTATTCAGGGAAAAGAAACGGAACCGTATTTACTAAGGAGGAAACCTTATGGAAATCGTCACCCGTCAGAAACAGTGGTTCAAACACGGATACACCCAGAGCTATGAATTCAGAAAACAGCAGCTGCTGAAAACGAAAAGAATGCTTCAAACTTTTGAAGTACCTCTATTGAAAGCTTTGCAGTACGATCTCAATAAATCGGAATTCGAAGCTTACACTACGGAAATAGCTTTTCTTAATGCAGAAATACAGGAACAGCTGTCTCATTTAAAAAAACGCATGGCTCCGGAAAAAGTGAAGGCTCCCCTGTCCCATACAGGCACACAAAACTATATCAGAAAAGAGCCCTATGGCAGCGTCCTGATCATAGCACCATGGAACTACCCGCTACAGCTTGCTATAGCTCCAGCTATCGGTGCATTAGCCGCCGGGAATACGGCAGTGCTCAAACCATCGGAAATGACACCCACGGTTTCCTGGGTCATCAGGCGTATGATCGAGGAGTTCTTCCCTGAGCACGTACTTAAGGTGGTCGAAGGCGGTAAGGAAGTCACCCAGCAGCTATTATCCGAGCCGTTCGATTACATCTTTTTTACCGGGAGCGAACGTGTGGGCAAAATTGTTATGCAGAAAGCATCCGAACAGCTTATTCCGGTAACGCTTGAGCTCGGTGGCAAAAGTCCGGCAATCGTACACAAAGATGCGAACCTTCCGGTAGCAGCAAGGAGAATCGCGTGGGGGAAACTCATCAACGCCGGTCAGACCTGTATCGCCCCGGATCACGTATATGTTCATAAGGACATAAAAGAAGCGTTCATCAGGGAATATAAAGCGGCCGTACACCTTCTCTATGGTAAAGAACCTCTGAAAAACGATGATTTCGTCAAAATCGTAAGCAAGGATCACTTCGACCGTATCAAGAGTTATCTTTCCGACGGGAACATTGCATTAGGTGGCGAAACTGACGAGAAAAATAATAAAATCGCCCCTGCCGTTCTGACAGAAGTGACAGAAAAGGATCCGGTTATGCAGGAAGAAATATTCGGTCCCATACTGCCGGTTCTTGAATACAGGGAGTTGCAGGAAGCAGTGGAAACGATCAGCGACAAACCTGATCCTCTGGCTTTGTATTATTTCGGCGAGGATGAAAAATCCCAGGAATTTGTCACAACGTCCCTTTCTTTCGGAGGAGGCTGCATCAATGATACGCTTTACCATATCATCAACCCTCATCTCCCGTTCGGCGGCATCGGTGCCAGCGGGATGGGCAGCTATCACGGCAAATTCAGCTTTGAAACATTCACCCACAAGAAGTCGATTACGAAACAGAACACGAAGTTCGATCCGTCATTCAGATACAAGCGGGATAAAAACAGCCTTAAAATTATAAAACGTATTCTTTAATCACCATCCAGAAAGTCCTTTTGAAAACTTGTCCGGATGGACGGGAGCGGCATTTTTGAACTTTTGAAAACGTCGCTCCCGTATTTTTCTTTAAGTTCTTCAATCGTTTTATATAAAGGTTCCTTCTCCGCCACCCGTTCATAAGTGAACAGGTTGAGCTGTTCGACCGCTTCATCCGTTTCAACCAGCTCCGACATGGTAATACCGAGAAGGCGTATCGGCTGCTGATTCCAGTGTTCCTCAAATAAATCTACAGCTTCCCGGGATATAACTTCCCGGCTGTTCGTGTTGTTATGAAGGAGCCTCGTCCTGGTCACTGTTTTTCTGTTATTATAACGGATCATTATCTGCAGCTGCTGTCCCACCACTTCTTTCCTCTTCATCCTTCCCTCTACCTTCTCGGCGAGTTTTCTGAACGTACGGTAAACCTCCGTCTCCTCCGACGTATCTTCTGCGAGTGTCGTCGAAGTACCTATACTTTTGAATGAATGGATCGCTTCAGGATCCACTTCCCTGTCGTCGAACCCGTTAGCCCGCTGGTGAAGCTTGCTTCCGTTAACACCAAGAAGATTCTTCAGTTCATATTCTTTCCGGTTGGCCAGGTCGCCGATCGTGTGTACGTCGATCTTTTTCAGTTTTTCCGCTGTTTTCTCCCCTACTCCATGCATGTCAAGGACGGGCAGAGGCCAGAGTTTCTTAGGGATATCCCGTTTTCTCAGAATTGTACACCCCATCGGTTTTTTCATGTCGGAAGCCATTTTAGCGAGAAACTTATTGGGGGCGATTCCGATACTGCAGGGTACCTTAAGATCCGCGAATATTCTCTTCTGAAGTTCCTCCGCAAGTTCCGGAGGATGACGGTCAGCCAGGTCCGATATGTCCATATACCCTTCATCAATTGATACAGGCTGCACCAGTTCCGTAACTTCTCTCAATATGGCAAATAACTGTTTCGACACTTCTCTGTAGCGGTCAAAATTCGGCCTGCGAATGAGAAGAGAAGGACACAGTCTTCTTGCTTCTCCTACGAGCATCGTCGTCTTCACGCCATATTTCCTGGCTTCATAACTGCTTGTGACGATCACCCCTTTTCTTTCTTCGGGGTTTCCGGCGATAGCTAAAGGCTTTCCCTGAAGTTCCGGGTAATCCGCCATCTCTACCGAAGCATAGAAGCTGTTCATATCAATGTGTAGAATAACTCTCGGTTGCCGGTTTTTGTTCTCCATTCGGAATCACCTTTCGAACGCTTGTTTCCCTATATTATATCAATGATCATTTCAAAAAAGAAGAGCCGTGCTTTATGCACGGCTCATACCTCCTCCATAATTGCCAGGACAAATTCCGATACCTTAACGAGATCTTCCACAGCAATTCTTTCATTCGTCGTATGAATATTTTCATAGCCTACTGCCAGGTTTACTGTAGGAATACCGTAACTTGAGATTACGTTAGCATCACTGCCGCCTCCGCTTTTAAGCAGCCGGCTTTCGTGCCCGATTTTTTCAGCTGCACTTCTGGCGACCTCCACTACCTGATCCCCTTGCTTCTGTTTGTATCCCGGATACATGACTTGTACTTCGCAGACTGCTTCTCCGCCCAGCTCAGCGGCAGCCTGATCGAAAGCTTCCGTCATCCGTTTTACCTGCTCCTGCATTTTGTCAGGATTCAATGACCGTGCTTCAGCCAGGACTGCCACGTGGTCACACACCACATTCGTCTGCTGTCCGCCTTCGAAACTGCCGATGTTGGCCGTCGTCTCCTCATCGATTCTTCCAAGGGGCATATTCGCTATAGCTTTTGATGCAATCGTAATTGCAGAGACACCCTCCTCGGGTGCTACGCCGGCATGAGCCTTTTTCCCTTTTACGGCAGCCGAAATCTTGGCCTGAGTCGGAGCTGCAACGATGATATCTCCTACTGTACCGTCGCTGTCCACAGCATAACCGTATGCAGCCTTCAGTTTGGAGTGATCGAGATGTCTCGCACCGACGAGTCCGCTTTCTTCTCCGGCAGTGATAACGAATTGGATCGTGCCATGCGGAACACCGGATGCTTTGAAAACGCGGGCTGCTTCAAATATCGCTGCCACTCCTGCCTTATCATCGGCTCCAAGAATGGTCTCCTCCCCCGAAACGATGTAGCCGTCCTCTACCCTCGGCTGAATGTTCTTTCCGGGCAGTACCGTGTCCATGTGTACGGTGAAATAGACCGGATCTTTCGAAGGATCATTTCCTTCAAGAGTAGCAATAAGATTGCCTGCTCCGTGTCCCGTCGCTGCCTTCGAATCATCTTCCTCCACGTTAAACCCTATTTCCTGAAGTTTCGTTGTCAGTACTCTGGATATTTCTTCTTCATTCTTAGTCTCGGAATCGATTTGCACAAGTTCCATAAACTCTTCCAGAAGACGTTCTCTATTCACTGAACTCAATTTATTTTCCTCCTTGCTTTCCTGCAGTAATTCTGTCTATGCGATTAATGTCACGAACTTACAGAGGTATGTTCCCGTGTTTCTTATCCGGTCGTTTTTCTTCTTTGTTACGAAGCATTCTGAGTGACTGTTTCAGTTTTATACGCGTTTCTCTCGGGTCTATTACGTCATCGACCATACCGAGGCCGGCAGCGACGTAAGGGTTGGCGAACCGTTCCCTATACTCATCAATTTTCTCCTGACGGGTCTGCTCCGGATTATCACTCTGATTGATTTCTTTAGCGTAAATAATATTTGCGGCACCCTCCGGTCCCATTACTGCTATTTCGGCATTAGGCCATGCAAAAACGATATCGGCACCGATGGACTTACTGTTAAGTGCTACATACGCCCCGCCGTAAGCTTTTCTTGTAATTACCGTCAATTTCGGCACCGTCGCTTCCGAATAGGCATATAATATTTTAGCCCCGTGACGGATTATTCCTCCATGCTCCTGTTTGATACCCGGGAAAAATCCGGTAACGTCCTCGAAAGTAACGAGAGGGATATTAAAGGAGTCACACATCCGGATAAACCTTGCCGCCTTATCACTGGAGTCGATATCCAGCCCGCCTGCCATGTATTTCGGCTGGTTTGCAATAATACCTGTCGTCTGTCCATCGATTCTTGCGAAACCGACTACTACGTTTTTCGCGAAACTGGCATGAATTTCGAAAAATGATTCTTCGTCAACGATATGGTCGATCAATTTTCTCACGTCATAAGGACGGGAGGAATTGAAAGGTACAAAATCTGTAATGTCCGGAAGAAAATCTTCTTTTTCCTCTTCTTTACTTTCAATAAAAGGCGGCTTCTCTTTGTAGTTGTCCGGAAGATATAGAAGCAGATCCCTTACAGCATCAAGAGCTTCTTCTTCGGTGGAAGCCTGCACATGAGCGTTTCCGCTGGTGGAGTTATGTACCCGGGCACCTCCAAGATCTTCCGGAGAAATCTTTTCGCCTGTGACGGTTTCGATAACTTTCGGCCCAGTTATAAACATCTGGGAACTCTCTTCGACCATAACGACAAAGTCCGTAATTGCCGGAGAATACACTGCACCGCCGGCACATGGTCCGAGAATGACAGAAATCTGAGGAATGACTCCCGAATAGATGGAGTTCCGGTAAAATACGTGACCGTATCCATCCAGCGAGGAGACGCCTTCCTGTATTCTGGCTCCCCCGGAATCGTTGAGACCGATGAACGGGACGCCGTTTTTAGCAGCCAGATCCATTACTGCCGCGATCTTTTTCCCGTGCATTTCACCGAGTGCTCCTCCGTAAACAGTGAAATCCTGAGCGAACAGATATATGCCCCGGCCGTTTATTGTGGCGTACCCGGTCACTACACCTTCTCCGGGCGCATCTTTCACTCCTGCGTCGTGATGACGGTGCTGTATGAAAGGGTTGAGCTCCATGAACGACCCTTCATCCACGAGGTAGTCGATACGTTCGCGAGCTGTTTTCTTGCCCTTATCATGCTGCTTGGCTATTTTTTCATCTCCGCCGCCGAGTTCCGTCTCCCGCCGTTTATCATAAAGTTCATTGATTTTATCGAACATATCCATAACAACTAACCCTCCTGTTTTTCTTCGCAAAGTTCATATAGTACACCCTGCCCCGCTTTTGGATGAAGGAAGGCGATACGACTGTCATGCGCACCCTGTTTCGGAGTTTCATTCAGCATACTGATTCCCTGTTCCTTAAATAAGCTGATTCTTTTCTCGATATTGTCAACGTCAAGAGCGATATGATGGATTCCTTCGCCTTTTTTATCTATAAATTTCTGGATCGGAGAATCCTCATCCATCGGCTCCAGCAGTTCAATCCTTGTATCACCGATCGGGAAAAACGCTACTTTCACTTTTTCCTCTTCCACCGTTTCCACTGATTCAAGCGGAAGACCGAGGCTGTGCTGATAGAAAGGCAGGGCCTGCTCCAAGTGCTGAACCGCTATTCCGATATGCGATATTTTGTTTGGAGGCGGCGTTTCCTCCCCCTGTACCAGCTGTTTAATGAAAGTGGCAGTATCGGACATTGCTGTACCGCTGGTGAATATCTTCCTCACCCCTTTTTCTTCCAGGTAAGGGATATCTTCTGTCGGAATAACCCCTCCGCCAATCACAGGTATGTCTTCCGCATTATTCGCTCTCAACGCTTCCACTACTTTCGGAAACAGGGTTTTGTGTGCGCCGGAAAGAGAGGAAAGACCTATAACGTTAACGTCTTCCTGGATGGCGGCCTGTGCTATCTGTTCCGGCGACTGGCGTAATCCGGTGTAAATCACCTCCATGCCTGCATCTCTAAGTCCCTGTGCAATAATAAGTGCTCCACGATCGTGGCCGTCAAGACCGGGTTTGGCAATCAATACTCTGATAGGTTCCATCTCAGTTCATCCTTCCTACATTGCTGTATATTCCCCAAATTCTTCTCTCAGTACGTTGGCTATTTCTCCGACGGTCGCATACACTTTCACGGCCTCCACTATAAAAGGCATAAGATTCTCATTATTTACAGCCGCTTCTCTCAATTTCTTAAGGGAATCAGCAACAGCGTCAGCGTCACGGTTCTCTCTGATCCGCTCTGTTGCTTCCACCTGGTTCTTTTCGAGCTTTTCATCTACACGCAGAAGTTCCGGCTCCACTTCTTCATCAATCGTAAACTCATTCACCCCTACGATGACATCTTCACCTTTTTCGATATCTTTCTGCGTTTCATAAGCGGTCTGATGGATTTCTCTTTGCATATAACCGGCTTCCACCGCTTTTACGGCTCCTCCGAATTCATCAATCCTTTTAATATACTCGTTCGCCTTCTCTTCTATCTCATCGGTGAGGGACTCCACAAAATACGAACCTGCGAGTGGATCCACCGTTTCGGTAACGCCGCTTTCATGAGCCAGAATCTGCTGGGTCCGGAGAGCGATTCTCGCAGAATCCTCGGTAGGAAGGGCGAGAGCCTCATCTTTCGAGTTCGTGTGCAGGCTCTGTGTTCCTCCCATTATGGCGGCAAGCGCCTGTACAGTAACTCTTACTATGTTGTTATCCGGCTGCTGGGCCGTCAGTGTGCTTCCTCCGGTCTGCGTATGGAAACGCATCTTCCAGCTCTTCGGATCCTGAGCGTTATATTTTTCTTTCATGATTTTCGCCCACATTCTTCTCGCTGCTCTGTATTTTGCAGCCTCTTCGAAAAACTGGTTATGGGCATTAAAGAAAAATGCGAGCCTTGGAGCAAACTGATCTATTTCCAGTCCTGCTGCAAGTGCGGCATCTACGTAGGCCATTCCGTTAGCAAGTGTAAATGCCACTTCCTGTACTGCTGTAGCCCCGGCTTCTCTTATATGGTAGCCCGATATACTGATTGTGTTGAATTTAGGCAGGTTCTCCTGACAATAGGAAAATATATCCGTTATAATTCTCATGGAAGACTCGGGCGGATAAATATAAGTTCCTCTTGCTATGTATTCTTTAAGTATATCATTCTGAATAGTTCCTGTAAGTTTTTCCTTGGCCACTCCCTGTTTCTCGCCTACTGCAATATACATCGCCAGAAGGATGGAGGCGGGAGCGTTAATAGTCATAGAAGTACTCACTTTGTTCAGCGGTATTTCGGCGAATAGCTGTTCCATATCCTCGAGGGAATCTATGGCGACCCCCACCTTCCCGACCTCGCCTTCAGCCATCGGATCGTCCGAATCATAACCTATCTGGGTAGGCAGGTCGAAAGCGACGGAGAGTCCGGTCTGCCCCTGATCAAGAAGATACCTGAAACGTTCATTTGTTTCTTTCGCAGAACCGAATCCGGCGTATTGACGCATGGTCCAGTGTCTGCTGCGGTACATCGTCGGCTGTATCCCTCTCGTATAGGGATAGGCACCTGGAAAGCCCAGTTTCTCCAGATAACCGTCTTCGGGTTTCTCAGGTTCATACAGTCTATGTACAGGAATGCCCGAACTGGTTTCAAAAGGTTCTTTTCTTTCAGGGAACTTCTGCAGAGTTTTTTCGACATTCTGTTTCCATTTATTCTTTTGATTCTCATAGGGCCCACTCATAATATTCCTCCTTAATAACTTACTATATTAACATAATAACAATAAAGCGCTTACTTTGTACAAGTTTTATTACCCGGGTTTCACGCTCTCTTGTCTTCTTTCAAAATCTTGTGTAAAATACGATTAGCATATGTAAGTGAAGGAGGTACCGCACTTGGCCGAGCACAGAAAACCGTCGAAACGGGAGAAGCGTATGAAAGTTGTTATATATCTCATGATTTTTTCCATGCTGTTGTCTTCCCTATTAATGGGAGCCAGTTATTTTTTATAATCAGCAGAGAAAGCAGTCGTCCGAAACGACTGCTTTTTTAAATGTCGCTTCTCTTGAAGGAACGTTTGATGATCAGGTAATCCTCGAGTTCGTTCAACAGTTGATACAGACTCGCTCTGCTTTCGAATTCTTCGCGTGACTCGGGCAGTGGTTCCTCTTTAAAGTAGTTACGTAATTCCTCCAGTTTTCTCAAGTACAGGAGAGCCGTGTTCCCGGGATGGACTGCTCCCGATAAATCTTCAAAAAGATCCCCGATTTTACTTGCGTATTCATCGTACTGGGAAATTCTCGTTACAAGCGGGAGCATCTGCTCCAGCAGTTCAAACTGTTTCGTCCTCATATGGAAATAATGATAATAAGGGTGGTGCGGTTTAAGCAGACGATTCTCCACCTGTTTGTAGGCCAGCGCTTTCGCTTCCTCCAGCAATTCGGCAGTTCTGGTCAGTTCCTCTCCCGCCCAGGCGTATTTCTCCTCCTTCAGATAAAGTGAAATTTCCTTCAGTATCGAAGAGAAGCAGTCTTCCACATCCGTCTGGTATTCCTCAAGGCTCCGTTCAAGGCTTGGCATATATATATTAAGTATTAAAGCTATTCCTATACCGATAACTATCAGTAAAAATTCGTTCCACACGATTGAGAGATCGATTTTACCGAAGGTATACAAATGGAGAACGATTACAGAACTCGTAATGATTCCGGGTGTTATCTTCAGCCGAACGGTAGTAGGTATAAACAAGAGAAGCATGACGCCGATAGCAAGTGGCGTGAAACCCATCAGCCCTTCGAAAAATATAAATGAGTAAAGAATCGCAAGCATACAGGCAGCAAACCTGTGCCATGCAGATAGAAGAGACCTTTTCCTCGTAACCTGAATACATAATATCGTCACGATACCTGCCGAAGCGAAATTATCCAGCTCCAGCAACTGCGCCATCCATATGGCCAAAGGTGTACCAAGAGCAGTTTTAATAGTTCTGGACCCTATCCTCATATTGTTAAACCCTTTCATAGAAAAAGAGTCTTTGCAGTCAAAGACTCTTTTTCTTTCCGATTACATTTCTTCACAGTAAGTATCGAAATCTTTCTGAAGTTTGTTGATAACCTCCATCGGTTCAAACCCTTCGATGTCGTGACGCTCCACCATAGTCTGGATTTTTCCATCTTTTAAAAGGGCAAAAGACGGCGAGGAAGGCGGGTATCCTTCAAAGTATTCTCTGGCTTTCTCTGTAGCTTCTCTGTCCTGTCCTGCGAAAACCGTCACAAGCTGATCCGGTCGTTTATCATAATGAATCGCATTTCTCGCAGCAGGTCTTGCAATACCTCCGGCACAGCCGCAGACCGAATTAACCATCACGAGCGTCGTTCCGTTCTGCTTCAAAGCTTCGTCCACCTCTTCCGGGGTGGTAAGTTCTTCGTATCCGGCTTCTACAATTTCGTTTCTTGCTTTTGTTACTACATCATCCATATATAAATTGAAATCCATATTAATCGCTCCTTTACGTAGTGTTAAACACATTCTACCAACCAGAGCAGTAACTTTCAATTAAGAGATAGTTTACATAACATTACTATGGTTAATAAACTGAATCGTTTTCATCCATATTTTCCAGTATCTCTTTAACTTTTTGCAGGAAGTTCCCCGCTATCAGTCCGTCCAGAACGCGGTGATCCAGAGATAGACAGAGGTTCACCATATCTCTCGGTCCGAACATCCCATCCATGTATACAGGTTTTTTAACAATCGATTCCACCTGGAGAATGGCTGCCTGAGGATGATTGATTACCCCCATGGACTGTACGGAACCGAAGGAACCGGTGTTGTTGACGGTGAATGTCCCGCCCTGCATATCTTCTGTAGTCAGCTTACCTTTTCTTGCTTTTGCTGCAAGGTCGGTAATGTTTCTTGCAATACCTTTCACACTCAGCTCGTCCGCATGTTTGATGACGGGTACGAACAGTTCATTCTCTTTAGCAACAGCAATGTTCAGGTTAATATCTTTTTTCTGGATAATTTTATCTCCGGCCCACTGGCTGTTCAGTTCCGGATATTCCTTGAGCGCCTGAGCAACTGCCTTTACGAAGAAGGAGAAATAAGTAAGGCTGTACCCTTCCTGTTTTTTGAAGGCCTCTTTGTTCTTCTCCCTGAGTTTCACGAGATTCGTCACGTCCACTTCGACCATCATCCAGGCATGTGGTATTTCAGTAGTGGAAGTGACCATATTGGATGCGATGGCTTTACGGACCCCTGTAACAGGAATTTCCTTATCGCCCACATCGGAAGAGACCTCGGCCGCTGGAGCTTTTGCCTTACGGCTTTCCGTTGCTTCCGTCTTTCCGGCCGGCTGTTTCGTTTCTTTCTGTGCCTTGGAAGCTCCGCCTTCAGCCTGGTATTTCTCGACGTCTTTTCTTGTAATACGGCCGTCTTTACCGCTTCCCGGCACATCTTCAAGGTCGATACCATATTGAGATGCAAGAGTAAGTACCGCCGGTGAGTATCTCGGTTTAGCCGCAGCTGTTTCTTTATCAGACTCTGCTTCCGCTTTCCCGGTAGCAGTTTCTTCCTGTTCGTCCGATTCATCCGTGCCGGAATCACCTTCAGAGCCGTTCCCGGATGCATCTTCTGTTTCTATATAACAGATGAGCTCTCCGACTGCTATAGTCTCTCCCTCATCAGCCTGCAATTCCGTAATTGTACCTGTAAAAGAAGAAGGGACTTCCGCGTTAACCTTATCCGTCATAACTTCTGCAATCGGATCGTATTTCTCCACTGTATCCCCGGGCTTTACAAGCCACGTACTGATTGTACCTTCCGTTACGCTTTCCCCGAGCTGGGGCATGTTTATCTTTTCAATTGCCATATGAATATTCCTCCCTAAAACTCTGCGAGGTTCCGCATAGCTTTTTCTACTTCGTCCGGATTCATCATAAATGCTTTTTCCATGGTAGGTGCATAAGGCATAGCAGGAACATCGGGGCCGGCCAGACGTTCGACGGGACTGTCCAGATCGAACAGACAGTTTTCGCTGATGATAGCAGAAACTTCGGAGATGATTCCGCCCTCTTTGTTATCTTCACTGATCAAAAGAACTTTCCCTGTCTTTTTAGCTGCCTCGATGATACTTTCTTTATCAAGCGGGTAGACGGTACGCAAATCAAGAATGTGCACGTCCACTCCTTCTTTTTCCAGTTTTTCCGCGGCCTGCAGGGCGAAGTGTACGCACAGACCATACGTAATCACGGTAATGTCCGAACCTTCCCTCTTCACATCCGCCTCACCGATAGGGAGTGTATAATCCTCTTCGGGAACCTCACCCTTTATCAGACGGTAAGCGCGCTTATGTTCAAAGAAAAGCACCGGATCGTTACTTCTTATAGAGGCTTTCAGCAGCCCTTTAACGTCATAAGGAGTAGAAGGCATAACGATCTTCAGTCCGGGCGTTCCTGCAAACAGTGCCTCCACGGACTGGGAGTGGTACAGCGCTCCATGTACGCCCCCTCCATAAGGGGCCCTGATAGTCATCGGAACGTTCCAGTCGTTGTTCGAACGGTAACGAATTTTGGCTGCTTCCGATACAATCTGGTTCACTGCAGGCATAATGAAATCGGCGAACTGCATTTCGGCCACCGGGCGCATACCATACATCGCTGCACCTATCCCCACTCCGGCGATAGCGGATTCAGCAAGCGGAGTATCAATGACCCGCTGCTCGCCGAACTCTTCATACAAGCCATCCGTCGCACGGAAAACTCCTCCGCGGACGCCGACATCTTCCCCTAATACAAACACCTTATCGTCTCTTCTCATTTCTTCTTTTAAAGCCTGGGTTACAGACTGAATATAAGAAATTACTGGCATTTCCCATCCTCCTCACTCTTCATATACAAAATCCATCAACGATTCAGGAGAAGCGTACGGAGCTTCTTCGGCATAGTCAGTAGCATCATTGATTATATCTTTCAATTCCTGTTCCAGATCCTTCTCCCTCTCGGTTGTAAGGATTCCCGTTTCGCGCAGGTAATTACCGAATGTAATAAGCGAGTCTTTCTTTTTCGCCTCATCCACTTCATCCTTCTCGCGATACGTACGGTCGTCATCGTCACTGGAATGGGGGGTGAGCCGGTAGGAAACCGCTTCGATGAGAGATGGCCCGTCACCATTCCGACCTCTGTCTGCCGCTTTTTTAACAGCTTCGAATACTGCAAGAGGATCATTTCCATCCACTGTTTCTCCAGGCATACCGTAGCCGATAGCACGGTCCGAAACTTTTTCGCAGGCGATCTGCTTCTCTACCGGAACCGATATTGCATATTTGTTGTTTTCCACCATAAAAATCACCGGCAATTTATGGACACCTGCAAAGTTCGCTCCTTCGTGAAAGTCCCCCTGGTTGGAAGAGCCTTCGCCGAAAGTGACGAGACTGACGATATTTTTGTTCTCCATTTTAGCTGCCAAACCGATACCGACTGCGTGTGGTACCTGTGTCGTTACCGGAGAAGAGCCGGTTACTATTCTGTTTTTCTTCTGGCCGAAATGCCCGGGCATCTGGCGTCCTCCGCTGTTCGGATCTTCCGCTTTGGCGAATGCGGAAAGCATCAGTTCTCTTGGCGTCATTCCGAAAGAAAGCACGATGCCCATATCACGATAATAAGGAAGGGCGTAGTCCTCTTCCAGATTAAGCGCGTACGAAGCACCCACCTGAGCGGCTTCCTGACCCTGACAGGAAATGACGAAAGGTATCTTACCGGAGCGGTTCAACAGCCACATTCTTTCATCAATTTTTCTTGCCAGTAACATAGTGCGGTACATATCCAAAACCTGTTCATCACTGAGTCCCAACTTTTCGTGTCTATTCTTACTCATACTGTTTCTTCCTCCTTTGTCAGCCGTGAATTTGTTTACCGTCTACCGCCATAGCAGCCTCTCCCATTGCCTCCGAGAGTGTAGGATGAGGATGTATGCTCGAAGCGACTTCCCAAGGAGTGGCATCGAGTACTTTCGCAAGTCCGGCTTCGGAGATGAGATTCGTAACGTCCGGGCCAATCATATGGACACCGAGAATATCATTTGTATTTTTATCCGCTATAATCTTTACGAACCCATCGCTTTCCCCTTCTACAAGAGCTTTTCCTACTCCCTGGAAAGGGAATTTACCCGTTTTAATGTCGAATCCCGCTTCTACGGCTTCCTCTTCCGTCCAACCTACTCTGGCTGATTCGGGACTGGAGTATATGCAGGAAGGAATCAGTTTATCATCCACGGGGTCCGGCGTTCCGTAGTTCATATGTTCAACGGCTGTCATTCCTTCGTGTGAAGCTACGTGAGCGAGCTGCAGTCCGCCTATCACGTCTCCGATAGCATAAATATGGCTTTCCTTCGTCTGGTACATGTCGTTTGTATCGATCACGTCATTTTTAATTTCAATATCAGTGTTTTCGAGTCCGATATCTTTGACGTTCGCATTACGTCCAACAGAAACAAGAACTTTTTCGGCCTGAAGTTCCAGCTCCTCTTCCTTCTTCACAGCTGAAACTGTCAGTGTGTCACCGGTATTCAGCGTTTCGGGCTGAAGCTTCGTGCCCGTGTGGATAGTAATCCCTTTCTGTTTCAGGAGGCGCTCCATTTCTTTCGAGACATCTTTGTCTTCCTGAGGAAGGATTCTATCGGCGAATTCAACCACTGTTACATCCACTTCGAAATCAGCCAGCATCGAAGCCCATTCGATCCCGATGACTCCGCCTCCGACGATAATGATTGACGCCGGCAGTTCCTTCATTTCCAACGCCTCATCCGAGGTCATAATCTGCTCGCCGTCCACCTCGAGTCCCGGAAGAGTTCTCGGGGCCGAACCGGTGGCAACAAGCACGTTTTTGGGAAGCAGCATTACATTTTCTTCGCCGCTCGTCATTTCTACGGAAATCGTTCCGGCTGAAGGCGAGAATATGGATGGGCCGAGTATTCGTCCGTGTCCTTCATATACGTCGATTTTACCTTTCTTCATGAGGGATTGAACTCCGTTGTACAATTTGTTTACCACCGACTGCTTTCTTTCCTGTACTTTCCCGAAGTCAAGCTTCACTCCTTCGGATGCCACTCCATACTCCATCGAGTTCTTGGTCTGCGAAAAAACTTCTGCACTTTTCAATAGTGCCTTGGAAGGTATGCAGCCCCTGTGCAGACATGTACCTCCGAGAGCCCCTTTTTCTACGATAGCCACTTTTTTCCCAAGCTGAGAAGCTCTTATGGCCGCGACATAACCGCCGGTTCCGCCTCCTAAAACTACCAGATCATATTCATTTGCCACTATTACTCATCCCCTATCTTCAAGAATACACTTTTGCTTCTTCTTCCCCTTTAAGTACGCGAAGAGCGCCTTCGTTTAACGCCGACATCTCATCTTCACCGGGAAAAATCATCACTTTGCCGATCCAGGAGACTTTCTCCTCGATCCAGCCGGTAAACTCTTTACCGTAAGCGAGTCCTCCCGTAAGTATTACTGCATCAATCGTCCCGCCGAAAAGCACGCTGAGACTTCCAATTTCTTTAGCTACCTGATAGGCCATACCTTCGTAGACAAGTCTGGCCTCCCTGTCGCCTTTTCCTATCCTGTTTTCTATTTCCACTGCATCACTCGTACCAAGATAAGCCGTGAGTCCTCCTTTGCCGATAAGTTTCTCCATGACCTCATCGAGAAAATAATCGCCGGAGAGACTCAACTGGACCAGGTCCCCTGCCGGTACTGTCCCGGCTCTTTCAGGAGAATATGGTCCTTCTCCGTGAAGGCCGTTATTGACATCCACCACTTTACCGCCGCGGTGAGCCCCTACCGTTATTCCGCCCCCCATGTGGGCGATTATAAGGTTGGCTTTTTCATATGTCAGATCCAGTTCCCTGCAGGCGCGTCTGGCTACGGCTTTCTGATTCAAAGCGTGGAAAATACTCTTCCTCGGTAACTCGGGAACTCCCGAAAGACGGGCTATTTCATCCAGTTCATCGACTACTACCGGATCAACGATGAATGCTTTCGCTTCCACCTCCGCTGCAATATCATGAGCTATGAGACCGCCTAGATTGGAGGCGTGCTCCCCGTTGTATCCCTTTCTTAAATCCTCACGCATAGAATTGTTAACTTCATAAGTGCCGCCGGGAATGGGCTTTAACAGACCACCCCGACCGCATACGGCATCTAACTTATCAGCCCGGAACCCTTTTTCTTCTAATAGTCCAAGGATCAGTTGCTTCCTGAACGGGTACTGATCCATCAGGCGTCTGAACTGTTTCAGTTCTTCCTGCCCGTGCCGGATGGTTTCTTCCCATTCCGGGGTACTGTTTTTGAAAAGAGCAGCTTTCGTCGAGGTGGACCCCGGGTTTATTACCAGTGTGTGAAACTCCATAAGCGCTCTCCTCTTAGATACGGTTTTTCAGTATATGTTTTTCGCTTTGCAGGAACTGACTTCTGGAGTGTCTCATTCTTTCGATCCGCTCCTCGGCAAGTCGATCAGCAGCTTCGTTCGTCGGTATGTTATCTCTTCTTGATATTTCGAATACCTGACTGACGTTATCATAAATAGTTTCCACTTTCTTCATCGCCCGGTCTTTGTTGTAGCCGTTCAGTTCATCAGCCACGTTAATGACACCGCCGGCATTCAATACATAGTCCGGAGTATAGATGACGCCTTTTTTATGCAGGGTTTCTCCATGACTTGAATCTTTGAGCTGGTTGTTGGCAGCACCCGCGATCACTTTCGCTTTGATTCTTGGAATCGTGTCATCGTTCAAGGTAGCTCCAAGGGCGCAAGGGGCGTAAATATCGCAGTCCACGTCATAGATTTCATCAGGTTCGACGACGCGCGCCCCAAATTCGTCGCGGGCTCTTGCTACTGCTTCTTTATTAATATCGGTAACAATCAGGTTCGCGCCTTCCTCGTGCAGATAACGGCAGAGATTGTATGCTACGTTACCCACTCCCTGGACAGCTACTGTCCGGCCATTAAGATCATCGGTGCCGAAGCCTTCTTTGGCAGCCGCTTTCATTCCTCTGTAGACCCCATAAGCAGTAATCGGAGAAGGGTTACCGGAAGCTCCGGAGGTGGAAGAAATTCCGGTCACAAAATTAGTTTCCTGATAAATAAGATCCATATCCTGCACGGTCGTACCTACATCTTCCGCAGTAATATAACGGCCGCTCAGTCCCTGGATATAACGGCCGAACGCCCGGAACATCTCTTCGTTTTTCTCGGTTTTAGGATCCCCGATAATTACTGTTTTACCTCCTCCGAGATTCAGACCTGCTGCTGCGTTTTTATACGTCATTCCTTTAGCAAGTCTTAAGGCATCTTCCACCGCTTCTTCCTCGGTTTTATACGTCCACATCCTTGTTCCACCCAGTGCAGGCCCAAGAGTAGTGTCGTGAATGGCGATGATCGCTTTCAGCCCCGAAGTCTTATCGTGACAGAATACAAGTTGCTCATAATCGTACGTTTCCATGTAGTTAAAGATTTCCATTATTATTCCTCCTCATTTATGGCAAGTGCCAGTGAAAACAGCTTGTTCTCGGTACTGTCGGATCTCGAAGTCAAAACAATCGGCGCCCGAGCTCCTGCAATAATCCCCGCTACCCTTGCCTTTCCAAAAAATACAAAAGATTTATATAATACATTAGCCACCTCAATATCAGGTGCTACTAATATATCAGCATGACCCGCTACCCTGGAAGTAATACCTTTCTTCCTGGCAGCCTCTTCGTTGATCGCGTTGTCAAAAGCCAACGGACCGTCGACGATACATCCCGCTATTTGTCCCCGCGCATTCATTTGACTGAGCAGTGCTGCGTCGGTAGTAGCTTCCATCGATGTATTCACCGTTTCAATAGCAGCCAGCGGAGCTACGAGCGGTTCGTCGATGCCCGTCCTGCGGGCAACGTGTGCCGCATTTTCGATTATCTGTTTCTTCTCGTGGAGATCCGGACTGATATTCATTGCGGAATCTGTAAGGAACAGGACTTTTTCGTATTCCGGAAAATCGAAAAGGGCAACGTGCGAAAGTATTTTGTTCCCTTTCAGTCCATAGTCCCTGTGGAGGGCCTGTTTCATAAGTGTGCCCGTATCTACGTGGCCCTTCATAAGAACATCTGCCGCATTACCGCTCACCGCTTTTACAGCCATCTCTGAAGCGCTGCCGGAAGAGACATGTTCTACAGTTATTCCCTGTTCAAGAGAGATACCGTTTTCTGCCGCAATACTTTTGATTTTCTCCCCGTCACCGAACAGGCGGAAATCGCACAACTCTTCTTCCACTGCACGAGCCACTGTTTTTAAAATCCCGGGTTCATCCGCCTGAGCTACGGCCACCGTGCGCCTGTTGGCATTCGATTTATGCAGCAGCTGATCCAGTCGTTTCATTGCTCCACCTCCTACTCTTTAGTATCGTTCTTGCTTAACCCGTATTTATCAAGCTTATAGTAGAGATTCCGGAGAGACACCCCTAATGCTTTGGCCGTTCTCGTCTTATTGAAATTATGAGTGCGATACGCCTGTACGAGCACCTGTTTTTCATACTGCTCGACCACTTCCTGAAGCTGGAAGTCCTCCCAGTCTGCTCTTCTGTTGAATTCGGCAGTAATGTCGCTGCTCAAAGCGGGGAGATGGTGAGCTCTTATCACCGTACCGGAGTGCTCCATATTTATGAATGCTCTTCCGAGAATGTTTTCGAGTTCCCTTATATTTCCCGGCCACTCATAATTCATCAGCCTTTCGAAAGCCTCCCTGTCCACTTCCTCCACTTTACGTCCGTAAGCATCATTCAGCTTTTCCAGAAGAAAAGGGATGAGTTCGACGAGGTCTTCTTTCCTTTCCCGGAGAGGCGGGATATGTATCGGCAGTTTGTTCAGACGGTAGTAGAGGTCTTCCCTGAAGAACTCGTTACCGATAGCTTTTTCCAGGTTCATGTTCGTAGCTGCTATGATTCTTACATCAATTTTGCTGGCGCGGCTGCTTCCGAGTCTTTTCACTTCTTTTTCCTGCAACACTCTCAACAGTTTAGCCTGTATTTTAACGGGCAGTTCACCGATTTCATCCAAAAACAGAGTGCCTTTATGAGCCTCTTCGAAATAACCTTCTCTGCCTGGGGAGCCCGCCACTCCGAATAACTCTTCCTCTATATAATCATGTGCCATAGTGGCGCAGTTGATTCTGATGAATTTACGGTCGGAACGTTCGCTTTCATGATGTATGGCATGAGCCAGAAGTTCCTTACCCGTTCCGGACTCCCCGCGCAGAAGAACGGTCACGGAGGTATTGGCAGCGATTTTGGCCTGGTCGATGACTAATTGAAGCGCTTCCGATTTTCCTAACAGATCTTTGAAGGTGTAGGAAGCTTTCAAACTTCTGATGAGCTGTTTCGCTTTGGACAACTCTTCATTCAGCTGATAAAGTTCCGACACGTCATGCAGAACTCCCACACTGCCTTTAATTACATCTTCCACGATTATCGGAGCTACGTTTACGAGGACATCCCTCTTTTTGGGACCGACTTTCATCTGTACTCCTCTTACAGGTGCTCCGGTACGCAACACCTGCATATGCATACTTTCACCTTCTGAGATATCGGCAGTGGCCGGTTTGCCTATCACCTGTGGTTCTGTAAGGCCGGTGATTTTAGTGTATGCAGGATTGATCATCAGGCCATTTCCTTTTTCATCCACTACGGAGATAGCTTCTTCCGATGAATTGATGATAGCTTCCAGCATGGTCGTTACTTCTTTAATGTCCGTCAGTTCTTCGGCGAGTGCCACCGCTTCTGTGATGTCTTTGAATATAGCGTATGCCCCTATGATGTTGCCCGAAGCATCAACCATCGGAATTCTTGTGGATAGAAGTTTTTTACCATTCGGTAGGGATACTTCTTTATTTATCTGTTTCTCTTTCGTCGTAAGTAACTCGGGAAGTTTTGTAAGCGGTATCACATCTGTTACAGGACGACCCACCACCTGCTCTTTGGTGGTATGTAGTATTCTTTCGGAACTCTGATTGATAAAAACCACTTTGTTGTGAGAATCTATGACGATCATTCCATCGTGGATACTGTTCAGAATCAAATCTTGATTATGCGCCTGTTCACTTTTTTCGGAGATAAGTGAATTCTTCTCTTCAAGCAGCGCGGATATAACGTAAGCAATCGCTCCGGGAACGACAACTATATCTTTAGAGGTCCTTCTTTGCAGCTCTTTGAAGACTTCTTCTTCCCCGGTCGCCTCGAAAATTATATCAACCGATTCGTCCATCCAGTGTTCCCAGTTCTCCCCGAACGGAATGCCGAATTCCGCAGCTTTTTGCAGACCTATAGCCCCGGGATTTATATCGGTAATCGCTACAATCTCTATCTGATCCGTTTCTTTCAGCAGATTCAATAGAGCACTTCCCCCGGTTCCGGCACCTACTATAATTACACGTTTCATTTTCATCACACCCTGCAACTTTTTGCACACTTAAATCATAAATGATTATGCACACTTTAGCAATAGTGAAACTTTTCCCTAGTTACATAATTTTTGCTATACTGAGAATAATGTTAAGAAAAAAGGAGTACAGCATATGCGTTTAGTTGCACTGCTTATATTAGTGGCACCCGGGGTTCTTGCAGTCTATGGAATTAAACTTATCAGGGATTCCTTATTCGGCGAGCTACAACCAATCTTTCTCCACCTGTTCCTCCAGGGTGTGGCAGGAGTTATATTTGTAATCGGCGGCCTCTTTTTCATCGGAGGATTCATTCTGCATCGCGACAGAAAAAGAAACAAAACGAAAGGCCGTTTTGAAAACAGGTAGAGCTTGAAAAGCTCTACTTTTTTGTTCCCGTGCAGTATCTTTAATTTTTCTTCAGAAAGGGAGTTATCTATGGAAGTGAATATAGACGTTTGGAGACATCAATATCCGTTCGAACTGCTGGACGAAGAAGAGTTTTCGGAGCTCTTCAGAGAGTCAACCCGAGAAGAGTACTCAAAAAATGAATTCGTCATCCACGAAGACCAGAGCGAAACGGACGTACACATACTGATCGAAGGCCTGGCCGACAGCATTATGCATCGTGCAGACGGGACACAGCATTCGATCCGTTATTTTTACCCCGGTGATCTCATCGGCCTCATGGTTCTATTGACAAGTGAAAAAATGCGTTTCTCGGTCAGATGCCTCGAACCCGTCCAGACTTTAAAGCTTAAACGTGCTTCCTTCCTGAAAATAATGAAAGACAATCCGACATTTTCGAATGTTATTCTCGATAGGCTAAGCGGTTTGACGAAAAGTCTTTACGATGAAGTCAAGTATAAAAGTTCTGACGAAGAAGAAGAAAATGAAAACGGTCTTTTCAAAGAACGCATCAAGAAATACATGGAGAAACCGGTATTCATCCAGCCGTCCTGCACTATAGCCGAAGCCGCCCAGGTGCTGCGCGAGGAAGAGGTGGAAGGTCTTCTCGTATCGGAAAACAGACAAAATTTCAAAGGTATGATCAGTTACCACGAAATCGTGGAAGCTTTTATGAATGGCGAGTCTTACTCTTCCGTCAGTAAGTATATGAAGGATGAAAACTTCAGTGTAGGTGAGCAGGATTTCATTTTTGATGCACTAAGCTTTTTAAAACACCACCCTGCCACCGTTATTCCTGTTATGCACAAAGATCAGGTAGCCGGAATTTTAAGGCAATCTTCGTTCATTCAAATTAATCAGTCTGTCTACTTCGACCTGACGTACAGAATTTCAAATGCCAAAACACTGGAAGAATTAGTGAAACTTTCTCCCGTGTACAACAAAAGATTTCAGGAGTTTGTACGAAGTCTTATCGATGATCAGATGCTTGCTTATCACATCGCTGAATTAATAACCAACTATAACGATCGCATCCACAAGCAGATCATCCAGCTTGCAGAAGATGAAATGGTTAGTCTCGGCTACGGTGCACCTCCTATCAACTACTGTTTTTTAATTATGGGAAGCGGCGGGCGGAAAGAACAGACGTTTTCCACCGATCAGGATAATGGCATCATTCTCGCCGATTATGAATCCTCCAGAAACAAAGAGAAGATTGAAGCCTACTTTTCCCGCTTCACGAAGAGAATCAATGACATGCTGGATGAGTGCGGTTTTCCCTACTGCAGCGGCGGGATTATGGCTAAAGAAAGAAAATGGAGAAAAAACGAACAGGAGTGGAGAACAAGCGTGGATGAATGGATAAAAAAACTGGATGCCGAAGAAATAAGGGATTTTACGGTTTTCATGGATTTCCGCCCTGTGTTCGGTGACTACACGCTTGCCTATGAGTTGAAAAAATACGTATCCAATAAAGTGAAAAATTCTCTCGGACTCCACCAGCTGCTTATGAAAGATACTTTGAGATTCCGCGTTCCGGTACAGCCGTTCGGACGTATAAACGGCTTCGGGAAGAAACGTTTACTTGATTTAAAGAAATCAGCCACTATGCAGATCGTTAATGCTGTTCGTATTTACAGTATGAAATACGGGGTGGAAGTGAATAATACAGTGCAGCGTCTGACTTTATTGGCCGAAGAAAATCACTTTCATCCACGGGATGTGGAAAATGCGAAGCTGTCCCTTCACAGACTTATGCTGTTCCGACTGACGTTAAATCTTGAGCAACTCAAAAACGGTTCTCCCCTCAGTAACTATGTCTCTCTTGTGAAGTTCCAAAAACAGGAAAGGCGTTCTTTGAAAGAAGCATTGAATGTAGCGAAGCGTCTTCAGCAGGTGCTTGAGTTAAGCTATAATCGGAATCGGGTGATGTAATGCTGCCGGTAGACCTTCAAATTTTAAAATACATTTTTATAGAAAAACCTATATATTATTTCAAAATGAAACCTTACTTTGAAACCGAGGAATATAACAACCTGTGTACCTATATGGAGAACAGAGGGGAAAGTAATAGTTCGGATTTCCTAAAAGAAAGGGAGTATACGGTGTTCGACCTTGAAACGACTGGATTCCTCCCGGAAATAGGGCATGAAGTACTTTCTATCGGGGCTGTGAGAATAGATGGGGAAGGACAGAAGTCCGGGGAAATGCATCAGCTGATCAGACCGATCAGACCCGTTCCGAACCATATCCTCTCTCTTACCAATTTATCGAGAGAAGACCTTGAGGGTGCCGAATCTTTTATTACAGGCTTCCAAAAATTTCTCTCCTTCTCTGAAAAAAGTACGCTTGTGGCTCATCCGGCCCATTTCGACGTACGGTTCCTGAGAGCTATGGTGAAGCGCTGGAAATTACCGGAATACTCTCCTGCATGTATCGATTCGCAACTGATGGCGAAATATACCCTTCCAGGTGTAAGCCACCGGCTGGATCCGTTACTCAACCATTTCAACATTCACAATTTGGAACGACACCATGCTTTAAACGACGCAACGATGACAGCCCGTCTCTTTACGGAACTTCTTCGTATAGCGGAAAAGGATTATTTTATCACTTCCTACAGTGTGCTTCAGCAAAAAATAAACGAGCAGTAAATCTGCTCGTTTAAAAACAATAACTTTATTTTCACGAAAAATACATTTTATACAGTTCCTGTACAGATTTCTCCATCCCATCTTCATGAATGCCGAACATCATCGAAACTTCGGAGGAGCCCTGGTTGATCATCTCAAGGTTTACACCAGCCTTTTCAAACGCCCTGGTAGCTTTGCTGGCAACTCCCACTCTCTGATTCATCCCTTCCCCGACAATCATAATCATCGCCATGTTACGTTCGATTTCCACCGTATCCACCTGCAATTCTTCCCTGATCCTTTTTACTACGGTTTCTTCTTTGTGAGAAGGAAGAACATCTTCCCTGAGAATAATGGACATGTCATCTATACCGGAAGGAGCGTGTTCAAAAGAGACTTCTTCATCTTCAAGTATATGCAAAAGACGACGCCCGAACCCGATTTCGCGGTTCATCAGATACTTACTTACATAAATCGTCACGAATCCGTCATCGCTCGCTATGCCGACCACATCCCCGCATGTATCTTCTCTTTCCGCAACAATCATAGTCCCCGGTGCTTCCGGATTGTTAGTATTTTTTATACACACGGGTATTTTCTCCTTGAAAGCTGGAATCAGTGCTTCATCGTGGAATACAGAAAACCCTGCATAGGAAAGCTCGCGCATTTCTCTGTAAGTCAGATTCTTCATCTCTTTCGGGTTCTTAACAAGAGCCGGGTTAACACAGTAAACCGAATCAACGTCCGTGAAATTTTCATAAAGATCGGCTTTGACACCCGCAGCTACAATAGAACCGGTGATATCCGAGCCGCCGCGTGAGAAAGTGATAAGCTTCCCTTCTTTCGTATAACCGAAAAATCCCGGTATTACGAGAATCCCCTCTTTCTTACGCAATTCATAAAGATGGGCGAAACTTTCTTCAAGTACAAGAGCACCCCCCGGTTCATCTTTCAGAAAGATTCCCGCTTCTTTCGGATGGACATACGAAGCGTTATGCTTCCTTTCGGATAAAAACGCACTTAAAATCAGGGCCGTCCCGTCTTCCCCGCATGCTTTCAATGCATCTATACCGTTTGCGGCTCCTCCTCTGATCATCGCTATCCCTTCATCAATTTTATTCGTAATTTCCGAAAGAGTTCTGTCCGAAAGATCCAGGTCATCTATAATCTCCTTAAAACGGTTTCTCACCTTCTCGTAAATATCCCCGTTCATATGATTGTCGTCTACGGATTCCCCCAGCTGAATGAGCAGATCAGTGACCTTCTCATCATCTGCCGTCCGCTTACCCGGGGCCGAAACGACGACGACCGTCCGTTCAGGATCACTCTCCAGAATTTCCGTCACTTTTTTTAATTGTGCCCCACTGGCCACAGAACTTCCTCCGAATTTCACTACTTTCATATGTACAGCTCCCTTTTAATGTGGTAAAGAATTAGATAATTAAAAATTTTAACACATACCTTTCCACATTTCGAATGGTTTTTGTAATCCACCTGAACGTTCTGAAATAAATAAATACACTTTTTGCATATAAAAGGTTATATCCGTCGTAAATTCATAATAAAAAGCGCCCATATGGGCGCTCAGGCTGTCGAGAAAGTCTCGGCAGCTTTTATTTTTTCTGTTTTTTTAATAGATCACCGCGTTAATTTGTTATAATAGCTGTAACTTATCAACGAAAGGTGATTGGATGTTTCAATCTAAAACTGAACGACAAAATGAAATCGAAATGGTTACCATTGAAGAGCTTGTCCCTGAAGATCATCTCCTACGCAAAATTGACCAATACATAGATTTTTCTTTCATTCCTGAAAAAGTCCGTCCTTACTATTCAGAAGATAATGGCCGTCCCTCTTTGGATCCTCTTGTTTTATTCAAAATGATGTTCATTGGTTATATTTATGGCGTTCGTTCCGAACGCGAATTGGAGCGACAAATTCAAACGAATGTTGCTTATCGTTGGTTCTTAGGGTTGAATCTTACAGACAAAGTCCCCCATCATTCCACTATTAGTTGGAACCGCCGCACTCGTTTCAAAGACACGGATATCTTTCAAGAAGTTTTTGATGAAATCGTGCTCCAAGCGATGAACCACCGTATGGTCTCCGGCCGTGTATTATTCACAGATTCCACGCACTTGAAAGCCAACGCTAATAAGAAGAAATTCTCAAAACAAGAAGTTGAAGTAGAAACGGTAGACTACCTCGAAGATTTGGAAGAAGCCGTAAGAAAAGATCGTGAAGATCATGAAAAAAAGCCTCTGAAGGAAAAGGAGGGGGTAAAAAAGACAAAGGAAATTAAGGTTAGCGACACGGATAGCGAGAGTGGTTATCTTTACCGGGAGAATAAGCCGGAAGGCTTCTTTTATCTTGATCACCGTACCACAGATTTAAAACATAACATCATTACTGATGTTCATGTAACGCCAGGAAATATTCATGATTCCAGACCTTACTTACAACGTTTGGACCGCCAAATCGAACGATTTGGCTTTGAGGTGGAAGCTGTAGGTCTAGATGCCGGCTATCTGACGAACCCTATATGTCATGGGCTTATAATGGAAAGAGGAATATTTGGAGTTATTGCTCATCGAAGGTACCAGTCAAAGAAAGGGCTTCTTCCGAAATGGAAATATGCATATGATGAAGAGCGGGATGAATATGTGTGCCCCCAGGGTGAAGTTTTAAGCTATTCGACCACCGATCGTGAGGGGTATCGGCATTACAAATCAAACCCTGAAAATTGTGCAGATTGCCCTCTTCTAGCGAAGTGTACCCAAAATAAGAAGTATCAAAAAACGATCACTCGCCATGTATGGGAAAGCTCGAAGGAGAAGGTTCGGTTGAACCGGCTTTCTAATGAAGGCAAGTGGATCTATCGCATGAGAAAAGAGAAAGTTGAACGTAGCTTCGCAGATTCAAAAGAACTGCACGGGCTGCGTTATTGTCGCTTGCGCGGAAAAGAGAATGTACGCGAACAAGCGTTACTGACGGCGGCCTGCCAAAACATGAAAAAGATTGCCCTCCACCTATCCAGGGTGAGATAGGTGAAGGAGAGTCTTTTTCGGTGAGGGGAGGGCGAATACCAGGAGACTCCTGCGGAAAAACGGGCGACCCGAGACCCCGCAGTGTGGGTTTTCACGAGGGAGGCTCGGGCGTTCGTCCGCGGAAAGCGAGTGGTATTCGCCCGCACGAACTGCACAAAAAAAGCTTGCAGAAAAACACGGGGTTTCTCTACAAGCTGAGCGCCCATATGGGCGCTTTTACACTTTTGCTTTGAACGACTCAGCGAGATTAAGTAATTCACGGCCGTTCTGCAGTGTGGTCTCGGTAAGTTCCGCTCCGCTGATCATCCGTGCAACTTCTTCGACTTTTTCGTGGTGATCGAGTTCTTTGGCGTTCGTTTTTGTGGTGTTGTCGGTGATATTTTTTTGAATTTGCACATGCGTATCCGCCATAGCAGCAACTTGAGGCAGGTGGGAAATGCATAGCACCTGGGAATTAACGGAAATCTTAAATATCTTCTCGGCTATCGCCTGTGCTACACGCCCGCTTACACCCGTATCGACTTCATCAAAGATTACACTGGTAATCCCCTGATGTCTTGAAAAGATCTGCTTTAAGGCCAGCATGATTCTGGACATTTCTCCACCGGAGGCTATCTTATGAAGTGGTTTCAACGGCTCACCCGGATTCGTCGTAATCATGAACCTTACTTCATCAACCCCGTTCGAATTCAAAGCCACCTGACGTCCATTCATCATGGGACTTTCCTTTCCGCCTTTTCTTTTCTCGACTTTTACATCGAAGACGGATTTTTCGAGATAGAGGTCCTTCAGTTCTTCATGCACCGCTTCTACGAGCTCTTTAGCAGCCTCGCTCCGTATATCATGGATGTGCTGAGCTTCCAGAAGGAGGTCTTCCGACACATCATTTATTTCCGATTCAAGCTTTGAAAGAAACGAATCTTTATTGTTAATTTCATCAATTTCTTCCTCCACTTTACTCTTGTGTTCAAGCATTTCTTCGACGGACTGCCCATACTTTCTTTTGAGACGGTTAATTTCGTCGAGTCTCTCTTCGATTTCATTTAACCTCTCGGGATCGAATTCGAGGGCTTCCATTTCCGTGCTCAACCGGAAAGTCAATTCCTCCACTACGTAATAGGCATTGGAAAGCTCATCAGACATTTTTTGGTAGTTTTCGTCATAGTCACTGGTCGCCTCCAGGCTCATCATAGCATGAGAAACCCAGTCCATCCCTTTTTGTTCACCGTATAAAGCTTCGTACGTATCGTTGAGACCGGAATAAATTTTTTCGAAATTTGATAACTTATTCCTTTCTTCCATCAGTTCTTCGTCTTCTTTTGGGGAAAGGTGCGCTTCTTCCAGTTCATTCCATTGGAACTCCAGCAAATCGAGCCGCTGTGCCATTTCCTGCTCGTTGTCACTTAATTCCTGATATCTTTTTTGGAGAGACCTGTATTTTTCGTACTGTTTCCGATATTCCTGTTTAGGATGTTGCAGCTTTTCCGCCGCATAGGTATCCAGCAGATCAATATGGCGTTCCGGGTCCATCAGCGATTGCGTTTCGTGCTGACTGTGTATGTCTATTAAGGATTTACCGAACTCCCTTAAAACACCGAGAGTCACCAGCTTTCCGTTCACCCGGCAGATGCTTTTCCCCTGATGGGTGATGGAGCGTTGCAGCACCACCATACCATCCTCATCTATTTCCACTCCGTACTCCTCGCCTTTAGCATAGACAGCGTGGTTTCCATCTACGTTGAATAAACCTTCTATCTCTGCACGTTTGGCTCCATGCTTTACAAATTCTACAGAGCCTCTTGCTCCCGTCAGTAATTGAATGGAATCAATAATAATCGATTTACCGGCACCCGTTTCTCCGGTTAACACAGTCAATCCATCTTTCAATGTTAAAGAGACGTAATCGATAATTGCAAAATCTCTGATAGTCAATTCAGTTAACATGATAGAAACCCCTTCGCTTACAACATATTCAGCAGCTGCTCACTCACCTGTTCAGTCTGGGACTCTGCCCTGCATATGATCAGACACGTATCGTCCCCGCAGATCGTCCCCATGATCTCTTCCCAGTCCAGGTTATCAATGAGAGCTCCTACCGCGTGAGCATTTCCGGGTAAAGTCTTCAATACGATAAAGTGTCCCGAACGGTCGATACTGACAAATGAGTCCATCATCATCCTCTTCAGTTTTTCCAGAGGGTTGAATTTCTGGTCAGCCGGAAGACTGTATTTGTAACGCCCGTCGGCTACCGGTACTTTTACCAGATGCAATTCTTTAATATCCCTCGAAACAGTAGCCTGGGTGACGTTATATCCCAGTGATTTCAGTCTGAATACAAGATCATCCTGTGTTTCAATATTTTCACTCGTAATCATTTCGCGGATTTTTATGTGCCTTTGCCCTTTGCTTAAAGTCATATAAAATAACCCGTCCCCTTTCGAATCGGCTCACACTTTCGTCAACTGAGAATGTGCGTCCGCCACAAGTTCTCTTACCTTTTCTATCTCCCACGGACGCTCCTCTTCCCCGGGGTTGAATTGCCAATGTACGAGAAATTCTATATTCCCGTCCCCGCCTGTAATCGGCGAAAAAGTGAGACCTTTCGTTTCAAAACCAAGTTGACGGGCATAGGTAATGAGTCTGGTAATCACTTCTTCATGTATTTGAGAGTCTCTTACGATACCTTTTTTACCCACTTGTTCTCTGCCAGCTTCAAACTGGGGTTTAATAAGGGCTGCTACATCTCCGCCGGGTTTTATCAAATCTGCCAGCACCGGGAGAATAAGCTTCAAAGATATGAATGAAACATCAATAGTGGCAATCTCAGGCATCCCGAAAGACAGATCATCTCTCGTGACGTACCGGAAGTTAGTTCTTTCCATCACTACTACCTGCTCATGATTCCGGAGCCGCCAGTCCAGCTGGTTATTCCCGACATCTATGGCGTAGCTCAGCTTCACTCCATTCTGAAGACCGCAGTCCGTAAAGCCTCCAGTCGAAGAGCCGATATCCACCATCACTTTGTCTTTCAAGTCAAGAGAAAAGCAGGAGATAGCTTTCTCAAGCTTCAGTCCTCCCCTGCTTACGTAGGGGATAGCTTTCCCCTTCACTCTCAGTTCAATATCCTCTGCCACCTTGACCCCTGGTTTTTCAAGCCTCTGCTGTTCAGAAAAAACCAGACCCGCCATGATGGTTCTCTTTGCTTTCTCCCGCGTTTCCACGAATCCTCTTTCCACAAGCAATGTGTCCAGTCTAACTTTCTTTCCCATAAACTACGCCCTTTTCTCGCTTTGCGGTAACAACTTCAAAACTTTATCCACTACATTTTCTCTGGTTAATCCGACTTCCTTCCATAAGTCCTTAACATCTCCATGTTCAACGAACCTGTCAGGTAATCCAATACGTTTCAGAGGTCTGTTATAGTAACTGTGATCACTCTGGAATTCGAGAACTGCAGATCCGAAACTTCCCTGTACCACAGCTTCTTCAAGAGTGAGTACCGGTATATTACGTTCAAATATTTCATGAAGCATTTTTTCATCCATCGGTTTCATAAACCTTGCATTCACAACTTCTACGTCCACACCCTGTTCCTGAAGCGTTTCAGCCGCCTCTATCGCAAGCGGAATGGTCGTGCCGAAAGTCAGAATCACCGCATCTTCACCAGGTTTTAATGTTTCCCATGAACCGATATCAATCGTTTCGGGTTTATCCGCCACTTCGACGCCGAGCGCGTTTCCTCTGGGATAGCGAAGAGCAATCGGTCCATCTTCATACTTCACAGCCGTGTGAACCATATGTTTTGCTTCATTCTCATCTTTCGGCATCATGATAGACATATTAGGGACAGTTCTGAGAAAAGCGATATCAAATACACCTTGATGCGTTTCTCCGTCTGCGCCTACGAGACCCGCACGATCAATCCCGAAGATAACATTAAGGTTTTGTCTGGCCACGTCATGGATAACCTGATCATATCCGCGCTGTAAAAAGGTTGAATAAATAGCGAGGAAAGGTCTCATACCCTGCGTAGCAAGTCCTGCTGACATTGTCGTCGCATGCTGCTCGGCGATCCCGACATCATACAGACGATCCGGGAATTCTTCTCCGAATTTCTCTAATTTCGAACCCAGAATCATGGCCGGGGTAACGGCTACAATACGCTCATCTTCCCGTGCTTCCGCCCTGAGAGCCTCACTGATCACTTCACTCCAGGCTGGGGGAGCGTCTGCAGGTTTGATTTTTTCTCCGGAATCGATTTTATAAGGTCCGACGCCGTGCCATTTATCTTTCACATCCGATTCCGCAGGCTGATACCCTTTCCCTTTTTGGGTCATTACGTGGACGATGACCGGCCCCTCGGTCTTCCGGGCGTAATCAAGATTCCCCTGCAGGTCTTCGAAGTCATGACCGTCTACCGGACCGTAATAGGTGAAACCAAGTTCTTCAAAAAACATCCCTGGAACGACGAAGTATTTCATTGAATCTTTCAGCCGTTCTGCAGTCGATGCTACTCTCCCGCCGATTGCCGGGATTTTTTTCAGAAGCCATTCGAAATCGTCTTTAACTCTGTTGTATTTACCTGCACTTCTCATTCTTGCAAGAGCGCTATGCAAAGCTCCCACGTTTTTGGCAATCGACATCTCATTATCATTAAGAATAACGGTTACATTCTTCTTCTCATGGCCAATGTGATTAAGCGCTTCCAGAGCCATTCCTCCGGTCAGG
This sequence comes from Salimicrobium jeotgali, assembly GCF_001685435.2. Classification (NCBI taxonomy): domain Bacteria; kingdom Bacillati; phylum Bacillota; class Bacilli; order Caryophanales; family Bacillaceae; genus Salimicrobium; species Salimicrobium jeotgali. The sequence continues at coordinate 1,158,904 of NZ_CP011361.2, read as the reverse complement.
GCTCCATCCCCTATGATAGGAACTACGGAATGACTTTCATTTTTCAGGTCTCTTGCAATAGCCATCCCCATCGCTGCCGATAAAGATGTGGAGCTGTGCCCTGTTTCCCAGACGTCGTGTTCACTTTCATTACGTTTCGGGAATCCGCACAAACCCTGATACTTGCGCAGCGTGTCAAACTGACCTCCGCGACCTGTAAGGATTTTGTGCACGTAAGACTGATGCCCCACGTCAAAAAGAAAGCGGTCATTGGGGCTGTCGAACGTGCGATGGAGTGCCAGCGTCAATTCGACCACCCCGAGGTTCGCCCCCAGATGACCTCCTGTTTCCGATAAATTATTTATTAAAAAGTTTCGTACATCCTGAGCTAAGTTTCTCATTTCCTCATCGGTCAAATTTTTGACGACCGATGGGTCTTTAATATTGTTCAGATCCATAAAAGGACCCCCTTCACTATAAGACAGTAATAATTTATTTTGTGAGTATTTTCCACTTAGAATATTTCTCAAACCTTGCTATAAGCCTTGCGGTAAAAAAGATTATAGCAGTTGAATGATTAATCGCTAAATATTTACCCACGGCTTTCCCGCCAACCGTAAGTGCCGCGATCGTACTTGTCATTATAACAGAAAGCACCAGTTGCAAGGTAGAACCTTCTCCATTTCCAAAAGCAATGGCCAGTTGAAGTACGACAAGTGCAGAAGCCGTACCACTGATAATGCCGGCGATGTCGCCTATTACATCATTGCAAAAAGTTGCGAAACGATCGGCATTTCTGACTATCGCCACTGCGTGTTTGGCCCCGAATACTTTCTCCGAAGCCATGGAATGAAAAGGAGCTTCTCTGCCTGCTGTAGCTGCAATCCCCAGCATATCAAAAAACACTCCGGTCAAAACGATGACAAATACGACTACCATACCTGCGATCCAGGGGACACCATTGAGCAGCGATGAAGAAATGATGGAAAAAATAGCCGCTAACACAAAAGTGATAACGGCAATGGTGAAACTGAATGATAAAGAACGTTTTAGTTTTGAATTCATAGTTTGCTCCAATTATCGTTTCAAAGTTATGTAGGAAGGAATGGTCGAAAAACAGGTAAAAATTGCGGCTTAGGTCCAGTAGGTTTTCCCACCAAGCTACCGAGTGTCACCACTCTGGCGGTTCCCCTTTAAAGCCTGGTCGAGCACGTCTCCGTTACTCGGACTGGATTACCACTCAGTCCACACTATAATAACTGTTTTCCGTCCTTACGAACAGTCTAGGGAGTTTCTCCGGCAGTCTTTGACCGTTCCTTAGCCTCTTTTGCAGCTTCGATTTCATACAGCAAAGAACGAAATCATGTTTCATTGGCCATTTAGACATGGTTCCTGAAATACTGTAATCCCCTCGAAGCCACTCAAGGCAGGCTACGCTGTACATACAGATATTACTCCATATGAAACAGGTTCATACCCCATTTCATAAAGAAAGCTGGCTCAGCTTTCCTTACAAAGATGGGCCTCCGCGGAAGCGGGGTCAACGCCCACATGCCTTTGTGGATCGCCCCACAACCTTAACTCCCAGCACCGACCCAAGGCTGGGCGCCTCAAGCCGGCACAAGGAACTTCATCGATATGCCCTTTGGCGGATTTTTAGGCCCGCCTTCAGGGACGGAGGACTGACTAGAATACTGCACCATTCCTAACTTACCTTAAATATATCACACAATATATGCCGTCTCAAAGTAAAACCGACTAATATTCTCTTTGACTCATGTAACCGATCAGGTCCGCTAACGGAGTTTCATCGGCTTCCAGATCACCAAGGAGTTCTTCCACTCTTCGTTCATATTTCTGCTTTTCCTGTTTCGCCCCTTCAAGACCCAGAAGTTTAGGATACGTACTTTTCAAATTTGATTCATCGCTTCCTGTTGCTTTCCCCAATTTGGCAGTATCTCCTGTCACATCCAGTATGTCATCCTGGATTTGGAAAATAAGCCCGACAGCTTCTCCGATTTCCTTCAGCTTCTGCAACTTCCCTTCCTCAAGACCGGCAAGATAACCGCCGGTAATAATGGAAAAAGCGATCAGCTTTCCTGTTTTATTTGAATGAATCCTTTTCAGCGTATCCACGTCTGTTTCCAGGTCTTCATATTGCATATCCCACATCTGCCCGGCGACCATACCTTTCGGACCGGCAGCCCGGGAGAGTTGGTGTACAATAAAAACTTTCTGTTCTGAGGAGAGGGAGGGGTCAGAACTTATCAGCTCAAAGCTCATCGTCAGGAGAGAGTCGCCGGCTAAAATGGCAGTAGCTTCGTCGAATTCTATATGATTAGTCCATCGGCCTCTTCTCATATCATCATCATCCATTGCCGGAAGATCGTCGTGTATGAGTGTATAGGTATGAAGCATTTCAAGGGCTACAGCGGGAGAAACATACAATGGATCCGAGTCCGAGAAAGATTCGAACGTCGCTTTCATCAGCATGGGACGTAATCTTTTCCCACCCGCTTTCATCGAGTAGATGATAGAATCACGAAGTCTTCCCTCGGATGTGAACTCATTTATTTTCGTATATATTTTCTCATCGATCCAGGCCTTCTGTTCTTTCAGGTACTGATCCACTATTCGTCCTCCTGTATATCAAATGACTCAAATTCTCCCTGCTCATTCAGAATCTGTTTCATCTGCCCTTCTACACTGCTCAATTTATCATTACATGTTTTAGAAAGTTTCATCCCCTCATGGTAATACTGAATAGCTTTTTCCAGAGGAACATCGCCGGATTCAAGTTTTTCCACTATTTCTTCCAGCTGCTTCATGTTTTCTTCAAATGTCTGTTCTTTATTGTCACTCATCTTTCTTCTCCTCCCATCCAATGATTTTACCGTAAATCGTTCCGTCATTTATCTGCAGGTGGATCGTTTCATCTTCACTTACATTTTTGACGGATTTAATCAGTTCATTCTGTTCGTTATACGGCAGGGCATAGCCCCTTTTCATAATTTCCAGAGGGTTTACGAGTGAGAGCTGCTGTACGAGCGACTGCCAGCGGTACTTCTTCTCTTCCACAATTCTCTGCATCTGTTTGTTCAGACGGTTATCCAGCTGACGGACATTCGCCTGTTCTCGTTCCAGGCGTTTGTCCGGGCTGATCTGATGCAGTCTGTTTTCCAGCCGTTTAGCCGAATCGGTCTTTTCCCTTTGCAGTCGTTCTGCAGCGGCATGGAACCGGTCCATCATTCTGTCGAGATCCTGCTCTTTCTGCTGAGTAAGCTGTTTCGGATATTTGAAGGCATATGATTTCTTTAGTGATTGGAGTCGCTCCTTCGCATGCTCCACTTTCACATCGAGAGCCTGCTGAAGTCTGCGGGTATAATTAATAATTTGACTGTTCAATTCTTTCCAGTCCGGTACTGCTATTTCTGCCGCTCCTGTCGGGGTAGGAGCACGATAGTCGGCGGCAAAGTCAATAATGGTAGTGTCCGTTTCGTGGCCGACTGCAGATATTATCGGTATATGGGAATGATAAACAGCTCTCGCAACTTCCTCTTCATTGAATCCCCACAGATCTTCTATCGACCCTCCCCCCCGGCCTACGATAAGCAGATCGCATTCAAGGTTCTGATTAGCATAGGCGATAGCGCGTGATACAGAAGACGCTGCTCTTTTCCCCTGAACAGGAACCGGGAGTACGGATATTTTCACTACTGGAAATCTTCTCTCTACAGTTGTGATAATATCCCGGATGGCTGCCCCTGTCGGAGAAGTTATAACACCGATGTGAGCGGGGATGAGCGGAACTGACTGCTTGTTTTCGTCGGAAAATATTCCTTCTTTCATGAGTCTGTCTTTAAGCTGTTCAAAAGCAATATGTAAGTCTCCGATACCATCCGGTATCATTTCTTTTGCATATAACTGATACTGACCCATGGGCTCATAAACATTAATTTCTCCTCTTATGAGGACGCTCATGCCGTTTTCCGGTGCAAAGTTAAGATTGCGGTTATTACCTGCAAACATAACCGTTTGAATGCGTGCGCTGTCATCTTTTACTGAGAAATACATGTGGCCGCGACTGTGATGCTTGAAATTGGAGATTTCCCCTCTTAACCACACTTCTTTAAGATGGGAGTCTCTCGATATCTTCTGCTTGATATACCTTGTCAGGGCCGTGACCGTCAAATAACGATCTTCCACTGGGTACCCCTCCCCCGGTTATTGGTGTATTCTTTTCGCTGCTTCAATCGTGTTGTGGAGAAGCATCGTAATAGTCATTGGACCTACCCCTTTAGGGACAGGAGTGAGATAGGATGCTTTTTCCTTAACGGATTCAAAATCAACATCCCCGGTAAGCTTTCCATCCACTCTGTTCACGCCTACGTCGATGACGACTGCTCCGGATTTAATATCTTCTGCCGAAATTACGGACGGTTTACCTATCGCCACAATAAGGATATCAGCCTGTTTCGTTATATTTTGCGCATCCTCGGTTTTTGAGTGGCAGTAAGTCACCGTCGCATTCTTATTAAGAAGGAGCTGTCCTACCGGTTTTCCTACAAGATTACTTCTGCCGAGGATGACTGCATGTTTTCCTTCCAGTTCAATCCCGGCCCGTTCCATCATTACTATAATTCCGTGAGGAGTACATGGAAGGAACGTCTCCTGATTCGTCATCATCTTACCGATACTGATCGGATGGAAACCATCCACGTCTTTTTCCGGCGAGATAGCCTCGATCACTTTCTGATCTTCAATATGTTCGGGAAGGGGAAGTTGAACAAGAATGCCGTGCACGCTTTTCTCGTTATTCAGCTCTTCAATTTTGTTCAGCAACTCTGGTTCTGTGATTGTACTGTCATATTCCCACAGGTCAGCATCCATACCTATTTTATTGGAGGCTTTCTGTTTCCCCCTTACATAGGATTTGGAAGCGGGATCGTCCCCGATTATTATGACCGAAAGTTTCGGATGGATGCCCTGTCCGTTAAGAGTCTCCACTTCACTTTTCAGTTCGCTTCTTATCTCCTGAGCCAGTTCGCTGCCATATATGATTTCTGCTGCCATTTCCTTACTCCCCCGTTTCCTGTTATTGAATTTTAGATAAAACTCCGTTTACGAACCTTCCGGATGTCTCTTCTCCGAATGTTTTCGCGAGTTCGACGGCTTCATTGATTGCAACCTGAGTTGGAGTATCCCCGTAGAATTTCAACTCGAATATCGCTATGCGAAGCACTGTTCTTTCCACCTTAGGGAGACGTTCGAGTGACCAGTGCTCCAGATGATCCGAAATAAGCTCATCAAGTTCCTGCTGATGTCGGGTCACCCCGTCAACGAGCTCCATCAGAAACTCGTCTCTTTCGCCTTCCATTACGTAATCCACTGCTTCCTGCTGTGTCAAATGTGTTGTGAGCATTTGAAAAAGCGCCTGAAATGCTTTTTCTCTGGCTAGCCTTCTTTTCATTTTCTTTCCCCTTTCGAACTCTGTCCGATTAAAATCATATCATTTACAAACCCGAAATGCTAACAAGATCCGTAAGTAAATTACGCAAGAGAGGCAGTGCCTTTTTCGTTCTCTACTTTTTATCATCAAAAAAAGATCGGAGCAGCTGCTCCGATCCTTTCATTCGTTCGTTTCTGTTTCTTTGATATCCATGTGGACACCGACGACATGAACGTTCACTTCTTTTACGGAAAGAGAGGTCATGTTTTCAAGAGCCTGGCGGGTGTTTTCCTGAATTTTTTTCGCAGCTTCGGGGATAGAAATTCCGTAATCCATCACTACGTAAGTCTCGATTACAACACCTTCTTCGAGAAGATCTACTTTCACACCTTTTCCGCGCGATTTTTTACCGAGTCTTTCAGCCACCCCGGCTGCAAAGTTACCTCTCATTTCAGCTACACCGCTCACCTCGGACACCGCAATACCTGAAATAACTTCGATTACTTCAGGGGCTATTTCTATAGAACCGAGCTTCGAGCTTTCGGTTACATTCACCGGATGTTCATCCATTATAAATTCTCCTCTTTCTCATCCATGACAGCGTATGTTTCGAGGAACTTCGTGTTAAAGTCGCCTCCCTTAAATACTTCATGGTTCATCATTCGCTGATGGAACGGGATAGTAGTGTGTACCCCTTCCACCACAAATTCGCTGAGGGCACGTCTCATTTTTGCGATAGCTTCGTCTCTGTCCTGTCCGTATGTGATCAGTTTAGCTACCATGGAATCGTAGTACGGAGGGATCATATAGCCTGTGTAGGCTGCTGAATCCACCCTGACTCCGAATCCTCCGGGCGGAAGGTACATATCAATGTAGCCGGCGGAAGGCATGAAATTCTTGAAAGGATCTTCTGCGTTGATCCTGCATTCAATCGCCCAGCCCTCAAATTTAATATCCTCCTGACTGAAGGAGAGAACTTCATCGTTGGCAACTTTAATCTGCTCTTTGATCAGATCGACACCTGTGACCATTTCAGTTACAGGGTGCTCCACCTGGATACGTGTGTTCATTTCCATAAAGTAGAATTTCTTTTCGTTATGATCGAAAATGAACTCTATCGTTCCTGCCCCGGAATAATTAACAGCAAGCGCTGCCTGCACAGCAGCATCACCCATTTCCTTACGGATGTCTTCCGTGACTGCCGGAGAAGGAGTTTCTTCGATCAGCTTTTGAAGACGTCTCTGTACAGAGCAGTCCCTTTCTCCCAAGTGAATGGCGTTGCCATGATTATCGGCGAGGACCTGAATCTCTACGTGACGGAAATCCTCTATGAATTTTTCAAGATATACGCCCGGGTTACCGAAAGAAGTTTCCGCTTCCTGCTGCGTCATCTTAATACCTTCAATCAGTTCTTTCTCGTCACGGGCTACCCGTATCCCTTTGCCTCCGCCCCCGGCAGTGGCTTTAATGATTACGGGGTAGCCAATTTCTTCAGCGACCTGTTTACCTTCATCCGTATCCTTGATTATACCTTTCGAACCTGGTACCACCGGGACTCCGGCATCTTCCATCGTCTGTCTCGCTACGTCCTTCGTACCCATGTTCTGAATTGCATATGCTGATGGACCGATAAAAGTCACATTGCATTCTTCGCACATCTCAGCGAACTCAGCATTCTCCGATAAAAACCCGTACCCCGGATGAATGGCATCGGAGCCGCTCATCGTAGCTGCACTGAGTATGTTCGTATAATTCAAGTAGCTGTCTTTACTGAGTTTGGGACCTACACAGTAGGCTTCATCTGCAATTTGGACGTGCAGGGCTTCCTTATCCGGTTCGGAATAGACAGCAACAGTCTCAATATCCATTTCTTTACACGCACGAATGATCCGAACCGCGATTTCTCCCCTGTTGGCTATTAATACTTTTTTAATCAAATGCTCCCACCTCTCTTTAGCGTTTTACGCGGAAGAGTGGCTGGTTATATTCAACAAGATCCCCGTCGCTTACCAGGATTTCAACAATCTCCCCAGAAACTTCCGCTTCAATTTCATTAAATAGTTTCATTGCTTCCACGATACAAACTACAGAATCATTACTTACTCTGTCTCCTACCTGTACGTACGGATCGTCTTCCGGCGACGGAGCGTGATAAATAGTCCCTACCATTGGAGAAGTTACTTCATAATCATAATCGGCAGAACCTTCAGTCTTCGATTCCTGCGTTTTCTCTTCTGCTTTACCCTTCTCGTTGGAAGGCTGTTCTTCAACGGGAGTGTTTTCCTGCCTGACTGGCGCAGCCTCCTGCACCGGTGATGGTGCCTGTACTACAGGTTGTGCCTCAGCCACAGGAACTGAGCCCCCGTGTTTTTTCAAAGTGACTTTACTGTCTCCGGATTCGTATTCGAATTCCTGGACACTTGATTCATCAATTAGCTTAATAATTTCCCTGATTTCCTGCACCTTTAGCATTTACTGGCACTCCTTTTATGTAAAATCTGTATAATGTGACTACTTCCTCATTTTACGATAGATATTTCCGGCCTGCAACTAATCGGAAAGCGATTACAAAAAGTAATCTATGAAATATTTTTCGTTAAAACTATCTTTCCGGAGTCCGAAAACTCCGGAAGGACAGCTGGCTAGGCTCTGGATACATATTTCCCTTCATCGGTGCTGATGAGAAGCATGTCGCCCTCGTTCACGAAGAACGGTACCTGAACAGTAAGACCCGTTTCAAGCGTGGCAGGTTTCGTACCTCCGCTCGCCGTATCACCTTTCACACCAGGTTCCGTTTCGGTCACTTGCAACTGGACGTTTTTCGGAAGTTCAATTCCGATCGTTTCAGCTCCATACGTCTGAATAGACACTTCCATATTTTCTTTGATGTAGTATAGTTTATCGCCGATCTGCTGCTCCGGCAGTGCCAGCTGGTCGTAGGTGTGTGTATCCATAAACGTATGCATATCCCCCGACCCATACAAATACTGCATTTTTTTCGTTTCGATGTGAGCACGGTTCACTTTCTCGCCGCCACGGAAGGTCTTTTCCTGGATATTTCCATTCCTGAGGTTTCTGAGTTTAGAACGGACAAAAGCCGCTCCCTTACCCGGTTTAACGTGCTGAAAATCCATGACACTCCAAATTTCCCCGTCTACTTCAATAGTTAGTCCTGTCTTAAAATCGTTTACTGAAATCATTATTTTCCTCCCAACTTATAAAACAATCAGTTCTTTAGGTGCAAAATTCAGAGGCTCGTTCCCGTTTTCCGTTATGACCGTATCATCCTCGATTCTGCAGCCGCCTACGCCTTTCACATATATACCCGGTTCCACCGTAACGACCATGCCGGGTTTCAGTTCCACATCGGAGCGATGCGACAGTGCGGGTCCTTCATGTACGTCGAGACCTATACCGTGACCGGTGGAATGTCCGAAGTAACTGCCATACCCTTTATCTTCGATGACATCTCGCGTAAGTGCATCGGCTTCTTTACCTGTCAGGCCGGCCTTCAGACCGTTCATTCCTTTTTTCTGAGCCTCGAGCACAACTGAGTATATCTCTTTTTGTTTTTCATTAATCTCACCTACGGCCACCGTTCTCGTAATGTCGGAACAGTACCCTTTGTAGAGGGCTCCAAAATCGAGAGTGACGAGTTCCCCGGACTCGATTTCCTTCTCGGAAGCGACCCCATGCGGCAGTGCAGAACGATACCCGGAAGCGACGATAATGTCGAAACTCGAGGACGTGGCCCCCTGTTTCCTCATGTAAAATTCAAGTTCATTCGATACGTCTATCTCTTTTACACCAGGTTTGATGAAGTTCAGAATGTGAGCGAAAGCATCATCCGCAATTTCAGCTGCTTTCTTCAACACGCTAAGTTCTTCGTCCGTTTTTATTAAACGCAAAGCTTCGACGATACCTGATACAGGAACCAGTTCCCCTTTTACTTTCTCATAAAAAGTTTCATATATACCATAGGTAATGTGGTCCTTTTCGAATCCGATTTTTTTACTGCCTGCTTCGGAAAACTGTGCAGCCACTTCGTCGGACATCGGGCCCTTGTGTTCTACCACTTCAAATTCACTCACCTGATCATTCGCCTGATCTACATATCTGAAATCGGTAATCAGTTTAGCAGTCGTGTCCGTAATGACTACAGCTCCGGAAGTTCCGGTGAAACCAGTTATGTACCTCCTGTTTTTATCACTCATGACCAGTAGCCCGTCTATATTCTGTTTCTTCATGGACTCCCTTATTTGTACTAATCGCGACATATGTGTTCACCCTCCTTTGAATATTCTTACTAATAGCCATTAATAGTGTATCATAATTGTACGTCCCATCACTACTCTAGCGTCATCCATCCGTATGCGACTATTGATCTAAAAAGATTGTCGCGGGTTTTCATCTGTTTAAGTGATTTGCCGGGCGATACGTGAAATAAGAATTAAAAAATTTTGCGATTTCATGATAGAAACACCCCGAAAAGTGGTATAACAGTAGTATAAGAGCTATGAAAGGAGGCCTCCTCATGGCACGCGGATGGTTTAAATGGGTAATGTATGTATTTATTGGATTTGCAGTATTCTACATCGTCAATCAGCTTCTGACCAACACGGGCAGCTTTCTGGCTTCCATTCTTACTATGGTTGTTGTCGCCGTCATCATCTACGGGGTGATTTATTTCTTTTTCATTCGACGCAGACCCGGAGGTGTAAGGGGCAACACAGATGAAATGAAGAAATATAAGCAGGCCGTCAAACAGTCAAAACAGAAGTACGGCACCAGCTCAAGCGAACCGGTCAAATCTTCCAGGCCCTCAGGGAAACAAACGAGAAAACGCAGATCCAACGCTCCTCACCTGAAAGTGATCAACGGGAGTAAAGGAAAGAACAAAGACAAAGACAGAGCGACCTTCTGATCCCCGCCGTATTTGCATATGTTCATAAACACCGATTATTCAGGTGATCAAAAAAGAAGATGCGTTTTAAGCATCTTCTTCGCTTTTATTATGAATGTGGATTAAGGCTTCGCGTCGCGAGGAATCTTCTTCAAAATACTGAACCAGATCACCGATACGATCGATGGAATCCCAGCTCAAGTGGTGTTCGATCCCTTCCACTTCTTCGTATATTTTATCCTTCTCCACCCCGATTAATTTAAGAAAGTTCTCCAGTAACTCATGCCGGTATACTAAACGCTTCCCGATTTTCTTACCTTTTGAAGTAAGCATTAAACCTCTGTATTTTTCGTAGATCAAGTATTCATCTTTCCCGAGTTTTTGTACCATTTTGGTTACAGAGGAAGGATGAACCTTAAGATTTTCCGCAATATCGGAAACTCTGGCATATCCCTTATTCTCAATTAACAAATAAATCTGCTCAATGTAATCTTCCATACTCGGTGTGGGCATAATTTACCTCCGTTATCACTCAGGTCATTCACTAAAAATCATACACTAATTCAAAGGGATTAACAACTCAGCTTCACGTGAAAACATCCGTTCCATTTTACGTCAGGGTGATCACGAAGGTTTATGACCACTGGTGGAAAATCATTCCGCATATATCGAAGACCCGGACTATTCTGAAAGAGTCCGGGTCCTTTTCATACATATACGCCTTAGAATATCTTCACTTTGACACTTTTAGAGACCGCATTTCAACTGAGCATTACAATTCGTACAAGTATTACAGCCGCCGATGTCTTCAATCGTCCCCTGTCTGCATACAGGACATGTATCTCCGATTTCTGATCCGATAGAAACGTTAGTGGACTGCAACTCCTGTACAGTATCCATGAGAACTACTTTTCTTTTTTCATCTTCGAACTCAAAAGATTCCTGTTCCCCGTCGAATTCACTTTGTTCGGCTTTCAGGGTTAAAACCTGGGAGTCACGACTGCCGTCCACATAAACGGTACCGCCTTTTGCACCGCCATCGTACAACCTTTCGTAAACGGACTGCACCTGTTCCACAGTGTAACCTTTAGGAGCGTTCACCGTTTTCGAAATTGAACTGTCCACCCATCTCTGGATTACACACTGGGCATCAGCATGAGCTTCCGGAGTCATGGACATGGCCGTTACGAACCAGTGTGGCAGATTGTTTTCATCAGCTCCAGGCGTACGATCCAGATATTCCTGAACGATATCCGCCTTCACTTCGATAAATTTCCCGAGACGGCCGCTTCTGTAATAGGAGAAGGAGAAATACGGTTCCAGACCGGTACTCACTCCGGCCATCGTTCCTGTGGAACCGGTAGGAGCCACGGTCAACAGGTGAGAGTTCCGGATTCCATTTCTCATCACTCCTTCTCTTACGTGTTCCGGCATTCCTTTCATGTATCCCGTGTTAACGAATTGACTTCTCTTTTCTTTCGTATCTTCCGGAGATCCCCCTTCTATGAATGGGAAACTGCCTTTCTCGCCGGCAAGTTCAATCGAAGCCTCATAGGCGGTTACGGCAATCGTTTCGAAAATTTCATCGATCAGTTTATTGCCTTCTTCCGAACCATACTCTGTCTCACAATAAATAAGCAGATCATGAAGACCCATTACACCAAGACCTACCCGGCGTTCTCCCAGAGCCTGTTTTTTGTTTTCCTCCAGGAAGTAAGGAGTGGAATCAATAACGTTATCCTGCATGCGTACTCCGACGCTTACCGTATGTTTCAATTTTTCGTAATCAACCGTTTTGTTTTCCTTATCAGCCATCTCTGCAAGGTTCACAGCTGCAAGGTTACACACGCTCCAGGGAGCCAGTGGCTGTTCCCCGCAAGGATTGGTCGCAACAACTTTCTGTCCATACGACGTAGCGTTTGTTTTTTCATTCGCATTGTCGATGAAAAAGATCCCCGGTTCTGCTGAATAAGTTGCGCAGATGTTAATCAGATCCCATAGTTCCCGGGCTGCAACTTTTCTGTAAGTACGTACGCCCAGTCCTTTTTCTTCCCATTCTCTTACATCCCCGGAGTTTTGCCAGTTTTCATTGTAATACTTCATTTCTTCTTCGGAGTACGACTCCACGTCCGGAAAGCGAAGAGAGTAGAACGCTTCATTCTCAACAGCTTCCATAAATTCGTCTGTAATACATACAGAAATATTGGCCCCGCTCAAAAAGTCTGAGTGATGTACGGAATACGTGCCGCCATCTCTGAGTTTTTCTTCAGCCTCTCTGATAGACTGGTTTGTAAATCCTCCCTGACCTTCTATCCCCTTAAAATTAACGACACTCTGATAAAGGTCCCGTTCTTTTTCGGTAAGAGGCTGGAATTTGAGCTTATCCTGCGCCAGCTGCTTAATCTGTTCGTCCGTTGTATTTTCAATTAAATAGCGGAGAATTCTCGGGTTCTGCATCTTGGAAATTATGAACTCCAGAATATCCGGATGCCAGTCGGCAAGCATGATCATCTGAGCCCCTCTGCGGGAACCGCCCTGTTCCACCAGATGAGTCAGTTTCGCTATGTCATCGAGCCAGGAGACGGAGCCTGAGGACTTCCCGTTCACTCCTCTTGCCAACGTGTTTCTCGGTCTTAATGTCGATCCGTTTGTACCGACTCCTCCCCCCCGGGACATAATTTCCATCACCTGTTTACGATGATCTGAAATGCCTTCCCTAGAATCCTGGATGAAAGGCATAACGTAACAATTAAAATACGTTACTTCCTTTTCGGAACCTGCCCCGTAAAGCACCCGGCCTGCAGGAACGAAGTTCATCTGTGAGAGTTCTTCATAGAATTCGCTGAAACTCTGTTCCTGTCTTTCTTTAGTAGTCTCGACCCGGGAAAGACCCGCAGCATTTCTTTTGGCTATCTGTTCATAATAAACTTCCAGAGGTTTATCGATAGTATCGAGACCGCGTTTCACGATTCCGTCAGCTTCTTCTTCATCCAGCACGTGAGAAAACTCATCTTCCACTTTCACCATAGCCTCTCTAGTTTCCCAGTCGATAGAGACGATGAAACCGTATCCTCGTGCAGGGAATTTGGGATCAGCCTTGACGGTCAGTACGACAAAGTCCCCTTCTTTTAACGTCAGTCTCTCTGTATCCTTAAATGCATACCTGTCCAGCATTACAAGCCTGGAGACACCATTATGGGTGGTGGTCATGTCATCACTCACCTCAAAAACCTGAGGAAACAATTTGATATCCTCGTTCAACTGTTGTACATTAATTTTTGTGTGAACTTTTTCAGATGCACTCGTTGTCATGGTAATCCTCTCCCTTTCCGGAACATATCTTCTAATTAGTAACATACCACATCCACAAAAAGTTAATCAATATATTGTGCTTCATTTTTAAAAAAACACAATATATTGTGTTTTTGAACAACTTATTTTTAATTTGTCAACTTAGCAAACGTATATATAAAGAAACGTGACGGCGTATAATACAGGAAAATCCGTCAAAATCATTGCTTTCAAAAGAATTTGTGCCTTGCTTTTTTTGGATGGCTTTTCCAGGAAGGAAACCTTTGAAATTGTAAGGGGAACTGATTATAATTAATAAGGAAATATTCTTAATTAGGGGGAAGACTTTATGAGCTGGTGGATTCTACTGGGCATTGTCATTATTTTCATTGCCTTTTCTGTGTATCGATATATGAAATCCAAGAAAATTCTAACTACGCTGTCAGAAGATGAGTTTAAACAGGAATACCGGAAAGCACAACTGATTGATGTAAGGGAACCGAAAGAGTTCGATAGCGGACATATCCTCGGAGCACGCAACATTCCTCTTTCGCAGATGCGTAACCGTACAGCGGAAATACGTCAGGATAAACCCGTCTACCTTTATTGTCAGAGCGGAGCAAGATCGACACGTGCAGCCATGCTTCTCCACAAAAAAGGCTACAAAGATCTGAATCAGCTCGAGGGTGGATTCAAAAAGTGGAACGGTAAAATCAAGGCAAAAAAATAACAGTAATAACCCCCGGACTCTCTATTGTCCGGGGGTTATTATTATTACATATGCTCCCGCAGCCGTTATCTGTTGAAGTCGTATTTCAGGACCGGTTTTCTCGCAGCAGTCGTTTCATCCATTCGTCCCACTACTGTTGAATGAGGGGCTTCCTGCACTTTCTCTGGCTCGTTTTTCGCTTCCAGCGCAATCTGCTCCATCGTCTCAATGAAACCATCCAGCGTTTCTTTGGCTTCTGTTTCCGTAGGCTCGATCATCATCGCTTCCTCGACATTTATCGGGAAATAGATCGTCGGCGGATGATAACCGAAATCAAGCAGTCTCTTCGCCATATCCAGCGTCCGTACTCCCTGCTTCTTCTGAAGTTTTCCGGAAATTACAAACTCATGCTTACAATGCTGTTTGTACGGAAGGTCAAATGATTTTTCAAGCTTCCGCATCATGTAGTTGGCATTAAGGACAGCGTACTCACTGACTCTCCTGAGCCCCTCTGCCCCCATAGTCCTGATGTAGGTGTAGGCACGCAGATTTATGCCGAAATTACCGTAATAAGGCTTCACTCGTCCTATGGAGGAAGGTCTCTCGTACTCGAACGTAATACTGTCATTGTTTTTCACGAGTACCGGTTTAGGCAGATACGGGTCAAACTCGGCGGTCACCCCGACCGGCCCGGACCCCGGTCCTCCTCCTCCGTGCGGGCCTGTAAATGTCTTATGAAGGTTTAGGTGGACAACATCAAAACCCATATCTCCGGGCCTTGTGTACCCTAAGATCGCGTTCAGGTTCGCTCCGTCATAATACAGTTTGCCGCCGGCTTCATGAACGATTTTTGCCATTACAAGAATTTCTTCCTCAAACAAACCGAGAGTATTAGGGTTCGTAAGCATAAGGGCAGCGGTCTGATGATCGACCAGTCGCTTAAGATCTTCAATGTCCACCAGCCCGCGTTCATTCGTCTTCACTGTTACCGCTTCAAACCCGGCTACTGTTGCGGAAGCAGGATTCGTTCCATGGGCAGAATCAGGCACAATAACTTTGGTCCGTCCGTAGTCCCCATTATTTTCATGGAAGGCCCGGATCATCATAAGTCCTGTCCATTCGCCCTGAGCACCGGCTGCCGGCTGAAGTGTCACGGTGTCCATACCCGTGATTTCACAGAGAGACTCCTGCAGATCATACATCCATGTGAGAGCCCCCTGCACCGTGCTCTCCTCCTGGTAAGGATGAATGTGACTGAAGCCCGGAAGTCGCGCTACGTCCTCATTCAGCTTTGGATTGTATTTCATCGTACAGGAACCGAGAGGGTAGAAACCTGTGTCCACACCGTGGTTCCTCGTGGAAAGACCTGTATAATGCCTGATCAGCTGAAGCTCACTCACTTCCGGAAGTTCTGCCTTCTCTTTTCGGATGTATTCATCTTCAAACATGCTTTCAATCTCCATGTCCTCCACATCATTTTCGGGCAGACTGAAACCGGATCTTCCAGCGGTACTTCTTTCAAATATAAGTGGATACGCCTCGTTATTCATCTAATCCCCCCAACAACTGTGCAAATTCTTCAATTTCATCTTTTGAACGGAGTTCAGTTACTGCCACCAGCATGCAGTTCTCATATTTACCGTCTATCTTTCCAAGATCAAAACCACCTATGATTCCGTGGTCGAACAAATACTCGTTGGCTTTTTTGACCGGAACAGGAAGTCTGATAGCCAATTCATTAAAGAACGGACCATCCACGAGCAGACTCATTCCTTTTTCTATTACACACTTTCGCAGATACATTGCTTTCTGAATATTCATTTTCGCCATTTTAACCAGACCTTCCTTGCCGAGTGATGTAAGTGCAACACTTGAAGCAAGAGCATTCAGTGCCTGGTTGGAACAGATATTCGATGTCGCTTTTTCTCTGCGGATATGCTGTTCCCTGGCCTGAAGCGTCAGAACGAAGCCTCTTTCCCCTTCTTCATCCACCGTTTCCCCGATGAGCCTTCCGGGAACCTTCCTCATCAGTTTCTTCGTAACGGCAAAGTACCCGCAGTGTGGCCCCCCGTACTGGGCCGGAATACCAAACACCTGTGTATCACCGACTACGATATCCGCCCCGAAGTCCCCGGGTGGAGTCAGGTATCCGAGAGCAAGCGGATTGGCAGAGACGATGAACATCGCCTTTTCAGCTTTTTCTTTCATGGCTTTCTTTATTTTTCCGAGCGGTTCGACTTTCCCGAGGAAATTCGGGTACTGGGCTACAACTGCCGCAACATCTTCCGACAGATGAGTTTCGAGCTCGTCTAAGGCCATCGTCCCGTTCTCTTCCTTAAGAAACACCAGTTCCAGGTCGTGTGCTTTGGCGTACGTCTTTATTACTTCCAGTGAATCAGGGTGTACCGTATCCGAAAGTAATATTTTTTTTCCTTTCGACTGTGCCGCAGCAAGGGTTACAGCTTCTGCAAGCGCCGTGCCGCCGTCGTACATGGAAGAGTTGGCGACGTCCATGCCTGTAAGCTCGGCAATCATCGTCTGAAATTCGAAAATAGCCTGCAGCTCCCCTTGAGAAATTTCAGGCTGGTAAGGGGTGTATGCTGTATAGAATTCCGATCTTGAAATGATATGATCAACTACTGCAGGTATGTAGTGATCATATACGCCCGCTCCAAGAAACGAGGTATACTGACGCATGTTCGCGTTCTTCTCGGAAAGCTCCCTCAGTTCCTTCATCAGAGCATATTCATTTTCAGGAGGTTTCAGCTTCATTTCCTCTTTTAATCTGATCTTTTCGGGGATATCCGAAAACAAATCATCGGTCGACCCCACTCCGATCGTTTCCAGCATCTCAGACTTATCTTCGTCGGTCATAGGTAAATATCTGAATTCCATCCGTCGTGCCTCCTACCTTTTATAAAATGGAGTATTTATTATTTTGGCTTTTAACATTTTCTTTCTTACTTCTACGTATACTATCTGATCCAAGTCCGTATATTCTTTTTTCACAATGGCAAGACCCAGGTTTTTTCCGAGAGTCGGTGATTGAGTACCGCTCGTAACAAAACCGATATTTTCGCCATCTTCATCGTAAACCTCATATCCGGTTCTCGGAATTCCTTTATCCAGCATTTCGATTCCGGCCAACTTCCTCCCGACTCCGGACTGTTTCTGTTTTTTCAGGACGGCCTTACCTGGATAATTCGCCTCTTTGTCTATTTTTACCGCGAAGCCAAGCCCAGCTTCTACCGGGGTGATATTTTCGGATAGCTCCTGGGAATACAGCGGCAGACCGGCTTCAAAGCGCAACGTGTCTCTTGCACCTAAACCGACCGGCTGAATCCCGTACTCTTCCCCCGCTTCGAGACACGCCTTCCATAAATCTACAGCGGATGATGCGGGAAGATAAATTTCAAATCCGTCCTCTCCGGTATAACCGGTACGGGAAACGAGCGCCTTTCCGTCTACCCCGTCAAAACTCGTCCCGGCATGAAAGCGGAAAAACTTAATGTCCTGAAGCTGAGTATCCGTAAGAGATTGGAGAATCTCTTCAGCCTTCGGACCCTGAATGGCAAGTTGTGCATAGAAGGCGGAAACATCATCAATCTCGACTCCACCCGTCTGATGGGCAAGCAGCCATTCCAGATCTTTATCTTTGTTAGCAGCATTAACTACAAGTAAATATTCATTTTTATTGAGATAATAAACGATCAGGTCATCGACAGTGCCACCATTTTCATAACACATCATCGTGTATTGAGCTCTTCCCTCGCTCAGTTTTTCCACATCATTAGTAAGAACGCTGTTCAAGAAAGCTGTTGCCTTTTCTCCTTTGACGGATATTTCTCCCATGTGGGAAACATCGAACAACCCTGCAGCTTCCCTTACGGCTGCATGTTCTTTCTTGATGCTCGTAAACTGTACCGGCATCTGCCAGCCGCCAAAGTTAATCGTCTTCGCTCCCAATCTGACAAACTCTTCATATAGTGGAGTCTTTTTCTGTTGATCCATCAGGTTTCCTCCTTTTCACCGGCATAAAAAAAGAGACTTTCCCCTTTTAAGAAAAAGTCTCTGTCCTGTTACCGGAAAGTTTAACGCCCGAGGGCTTGCTTCGTAGGTGGTCTGCATATGCAGACGCTCTCCAGAGTTGCGTCCCGTGAAAGTCTTTTGTGCCTGAGAGATTCGCTCGTAGCTTGCTCCTTCGGCGCCGCAGTTACTAATGATCCGTACTTGCAGTCTCTCCCTCCACGGTCATCCGCGCTGATTATGTAATTTAACTTTTATGAATAATGAAGCATTTTCATTGTATCATACCAGGATATAATATTTCACTTAATTGAAAATTTTCTAAAATAAAGAAGCGCGGGCCAGACAAAAAAGAGGAATATCTCCTTCGGGGTCGAATATATATTACTATAAACATAAGAAGAGGTGATTAATGAGTTGAACGCCAAAGAATTAAGCAGAAGAATTATTGATGAAGCCCTGGACCGGAAAGCTTCGGATATTCATTTTATTCCGGAGGATGAAAACGTCCACGTTTATTTCCGCGTACAGGGACTCCGGGTTTTTTCCCGCTCCCTCCCTCTCCCCCTTTACAACAAACTTCTCACATTTCTGAAATTCTCCTCGGAAATGGATATAGGAGAAATGAAGCTCCCTCAAAACGGCAAACTCTCTTACCTTTCCCGCGGTCTTTCTACAGACCTCAGGTTGTCGACATTACCCCTTTCTTCTACGGAAAGTCTTGCCATCCGGCTGTTTTCCGTAACCGAAAATCTTTCTATCGGTGAGCTTTTCCTCTTTCCTGAACAAATGAAGAGGGTTATGAAATGGATCGGTTACACCTCAGGTCTTGTTCTTTTTACGGGTCCGACCGGATGTGGCAAATCAACGACTCTATATGCCCTAATGGAAATACTTGCACAAAAAGGGCACCTCCAGCTTATTACCCTGGAGGATCCGGTGGAAAGAAGTGTACCCGGTGTCATTCAGGTACAGGTGAATGAAAAAAATGCTTTCGATTACAACGAAGGACTGAAAGCCGCTTTACGACATGATCCGGATATCATCATCGTGGGAGAACTCCGGGATGAAGCCACGGCACATTTTGCAGTACGGGCAGCTCTCAGCGGTCATCTGGTTTTCAGTACCCTTCATGCCAAAAACGCTCTGGGTACAATCAGAAGGCTCCAGGAAATGAATATACCGAAAGTTGATTTGGAGCAGACTTTAAGGGCAGTCGCCAGTCAGAAACTGCTTCTTTCTTCCGCTATTAAGCGCAGAGTGGCCATTCTGGAAATA
Organism: Salimicrobium jeotgali; assembly: GCF_001685435.2. Classification (NCBI taxonomy): domain Bacteria; kingdom Bacillati; phylum Bacillota; class Bacilli; order Caryophanales; family Bacillaceae; genus Salimicrobium; species Salimicrobium jeotgali. The sequence continues at coordinate 1,139,269 of NZ_CP011361.2, read as the reverse complement.
CTGGAAGATGCTGCTCTTTCCACCGCCTTGAAAGGTTCCCCCCCTGTTACTTCTCATACCTTCCCTCACCTGAAAAAGAAAGCATGGGCCTATGGATTTATTTAATCGGAAAACTCTCGCTGTCCCACTGCAGATTCATTTCTTCAAAAGAATGTACCCATTGCTGAACAAAGGATATTCCCTGCCCCGGGCGTTAAACATTACAGGCTGGGACCAGGACCTGAAGCCTTTGACTTCGCAGCTTTTATATCATTTCGAAAAAGGCGAACCTATGGAGAAGGCGTTTGCCGAAGCCCGCTTTTCTTCCCTCGTCATATCTTTCCTTTACTTCGGAAAGATGAGAAAAGATTTCCCCTCTTTATTCCATCAGTGTTTTCAATTATTAACCATAACTTATCAAACTAAAAAGAAACTTGCGCACACGTTGAGGTATCCTGTCATTTTAATGTTGTTTCTGTTGTTGACCTTTTATTTCATGAAAAAGTCCGTAATTCCGAGTTTTCAAAACCTTTATGAACATGAAGAGAATAAACCGTGGTCCCTTTACATCTTTCAGACCATAGATTATTCCATATCTTTCTTTGTTCTTCTTTCGGTTATTGCCGGCACCACTTTTTTCGTATACAAACTGGCTGCTCCTAGACTGAAATTCGAGACAAAAATGAATGTTTACAGAAGAATCCCGTTTGTTCTAAGTATAAAAACTTACATTGTCAGCTATCAGTTTGCGATCCATGCGAGCTCCATGCTTAAAGCGGGTTTCTCCCTTAATCAGGTGCTTGATATTCTTATTTCCCAGAGAAACCAGCAGGAACTCTCCTTCAGCGCCCGGACTATTCTCGAATCTTTATCCGAAGGGAACACTCTGGGCATGGCAGCTAACGAAACAGTATTAATGCGTAAAGAAATGGTGTCAATCTTCCACGAAGCTAATGACAACCAGGCACTGGCTGATGAACTATCGCTGCTTGCGGGGATGTTTCTGGAGCAGCTGCAGATGAAAACTGAGAAGACGATTCAGCTTATACAGCCGATATTTCTGATTATAACTGCAGTAGTAATTATTTCCATCTATCTGTCTATAATGCTTCCTTTATACAGCTGGATAGAAACATATTAAAAATGAGGTGTACCATAATGAAAAATAATGCCGGTTTTACATTAATAGAAATGCTTGTAGTCTTACTTATAATCACTGTGTTGCTTATCGTGGCACTTCCGAACATCACCGAAAATAACAACACTATCAGAACAAAAGGGTGTGAAGCTTTCACTCTGACAGCAGAGGCACAGATAGAATCTTATTTTATGAAAACCGGAGCTTTCCCTTTAAGTCTGGAAACTCTGGAAGACGAAGGATACCTGAAACAAAGCACATGTCCTAACGGAGAGATCCCTAATTACGACAGTTCAACCGGAGAAATAACTTCGAGTGTTTTACAACCATAAAGGTTTCACGATGGTAGAAGTGATAGTGGTTCTTTGTTTCATTACCGTTTCGCTTGCTATTTTAGCTCCCGGCCAGCACTTAAGTCATTCTCATCTCACAGAGAAGCAGACCATTCAACAATTTGCCGACGACATACATTTTGCTCAGCAGATGAGTGTTCAGAAGGGAATAGAACATACGCTCTATATTGATAAAGTCAACAACGTTTATCGCATTTATGAAAGCTGGGGCTCTTCCCCTATAATACAGGAAGAGTTCCCTCCCGAATGGGAGATACAGCTTGCAACTTTGAAATCCTATACGACTTTTCACGTGAACGGTACAATCAGCACTCCGGGTACAATGTGGTTCCATACCGGAGATAAACAGTATAAAGTCACCTTTCCTTTCAGCAGAAACGGGGTCGTTATTGATGAACAATAAAGGATTTGTATTACTGGAAGCTGTCGGAACACTTGCTCTTATCACTGTTTTTACCGCTCTGATTTTCCCTTCTTTTATTACCGTCCATACATCATTGAATCATTTGAAAGACGAGCGTGAAATTCTGATGCTGTTGCACAATTACACTATACTGGATTCACACGCGGGCGAAATCGAATATAAGTATCCGGTCACTGTACTGAAAGAATCCCATAGATACTGCGCACGTTGGGAGAACGGACAGCAACAGGAGCTTTGTCTGTATGATTAAAGATACGAAAGGTTTCACGTTAATGGAAGTGCTGTTATCCCTTTCGATCCTTTTGACAGCACTCGTCGTGTTAGTCCCCCTGATGAATTATTTGAGACCTTTGGAGTGGAACGGGGACTGGCAAACACACCAATATATTCAGCTGCTGCAGGAAGAACTGAACACGGCCTCTTCAGTGAATGTTCAAAAGAATAATCTCCATTACACTAATATAGAGGGAAGTATCGTCTCTATAGAACAATATCGTAACTTAGTAAGAAGAAGAGTGAGCGGTAAGGGACATGAAACGTTACTATTCGACATAAGGGATATGACTTTCTTTTTTAAGTCGGACGTATTGCATGTAAAAATTGAATACGAAGGTGGAGAACGGTTTGAAAAATCGCTATACGTTCCCGGTAAATGAAAAGGGATTCTACTACCCCTGGGTTTCGGCTTTACTATTTATGTTTTTGCTGGTATTCGGTTATATGATCCATACCTATTATCAAAACATGGAACTGAATCAGGCAATTAAAAAAAGCTATCAGACCCAGCGATACTACCAGTCCGTTTATGATAAATGGACCCCGTTCATTATCTCTTCCACAAGCTTTCCACTAACTATCCGCCGTCCCCTGACGGATGGAGAGGCATCTGTCACCTGCAACGATGAAGAAGTCCGAATCTTGTGCACATACACGGTAATCTACAAAGATTTACACAAAAATTACAAACAAACTTACAAATTGGATTAGATTCCCTCTTACGTTTCATTTACATCCTGATTATTCTCGTATATAATGTGAATGATAGTTTAATATGAAGGAGGGGAAGAAGTATGGATCGTATGTTTCGTACGCTGGCCTTTTGGACAGGTATATTTGCTGTCATGTTTTACGCTGGTGACATGATGGAAGCTACATTGATATCCCTGGCTCAAACTGCCTTTTTCCTTGCGATTGGCTTTCTCAAGCTGTCTGAACGTATGTATATCTACATATTTTTCTCTTATTTGACAGTCTTTATGATTGGTTTTACTTATTATACCTCGTTTATTTTACAACCAGGTTTTGGTCACTAAAAAAAACGTTCCATCAGTGCTGTGCACTAATGGAACGTTTTTTTAGGTAAGAAAAGGATTCGATTTTCTTTCATCTCCAACGGTCGTGGGATCTCCGTGCCCGGGATAGATTCTCATATCGTCACGAAGGGTGAACAGTTCACTTAATATCGCATCCAGCAGCTGTTCATGATCTCCACCGGGCAAATCAGTCCGACCTATCCCTCCCTGAAACAATGTATCTCCGGCGATAGTGAACCTTTCATTCCGGAACACTAAAGCTACGCTTCCGGGAGAATGACCCGGGACGTGTCGGACTTCAAAGGAAAACGCTCCGATCTTCTGCTTTCCTTCCTCCAATATAAAATCAGGGTCCGCAGCAATGACAGGATCCATCCCAAACCATTCCGAACCGTTTTTTGCAGGGTCACTCAGCCACCCGGCTTCGTCCAGATGGAGAAAAACGGGAGCGTCATAGTGCGTCCTCGTTTCTTCAAGTGCCCCTATATGATCAAAATGAGCGTGAGTCAGAATTATCGCTTCCACCTTCAATTCTTTTTCGTCCATAAGTTTTCTCAACTTATCAAAATCACCACCCGGATCAATAACGAGAGCCCTGCCATTTTCATAAAGTACATAGCCATTCGTACCCAGAGGTCCGAGTGGTATTCTTGCAATCCGTAACATAATGTCCCTCCATTATCAGCTTTACATTTTTATTCCTCGACAAAATAGAAAAAATCCTATAAAATAAGTGAAGAATGAATATCTTACATAAGTATAACATCTCGTACAACAGTACAGATAGAATCAACTGGGAGGTGCGGACATGGTAACAGCTATCCTGTTTTTGCTCGTGACTATTCTTTGCGTCATGGCAATTTTCCGGGAAATTAAAACTAAAAACTTTCTTGCCGTAGCTTTTTCTTTAATTTCTGCAGCAGTATTCGGATGGTTTTCCGTAATGACCATCTATGCTAATTTATTCGGCTAAAAAGACGCTGAGATTCTCAGCGTCTTTTTTATTTTTCCTGATTGGAAGCATAAGCGAGCATCGCTTCTTCCGATTCAAGCAATTGCTTGTTTTCCGTAAAAAAGTGTCTGTACATAATAAGCGTGACGAACATCGCACTTAAAGATACGGATGAAAATATACTGAGGGAAATTACCAACTGGTATTTGATAGCCATAATCGGCTCCACTCCTCCGAGAATCAGTCCCGTCATCATTCCCGGAAGCTGGACAAGTCCAATGGTCTTGATTCTGTCCACGTTCGGAATGAGTGCTGCATTCAAAGTTCTCCGAACAATCAGCGTGGATGCCTGTTTCGGTTCCGCCCCTAACGAAAGAGCAGCAAGAAGCCTCCCCCTATTCTCGGTGAACTCACTTTTCATCCTTTCGAGCGCAAGTCCCATCGCTACCATACTGTTCCCGATGACCATCCCGCTCATCGGTATAACTTCGGAGGGGATGAATTCCACCATGCCGAAAAGAAGCCACATGGCCAGTACGCTGACTTCCACGAGCACGAGCCCGCCAAAAATCACAGGAAGAATATGCGGCAATTCTTTCCCTTTCTTTCTTGCATGAAAGCTTGCAACTACCAGCATGACCGTTACCATTAAAGGAATACCTATATATGCATTTAAATCGAATAAGTAAGTAAGGATATAACCGATCGCAAAAAGCTGCACAGTACCTCTGAGAGAAGCGACTATGACATTGCGGCTTAACCCCAGTTGATAGAAATAAGATACGGATAGCGGTATAACTACAAAAATAATCAAAAACCATAAAGACTGGCTCGAAATTTCAGGTGACATGATTCCCCCCCCTATCCCTGTAAATATTCCTTCAATGCTCTACTTTGCGGCTGCTCAAGCATTTCCGGTATTTTTCCATGTTCCTCAATAGTTCCTTCATTCATGAACAAGCCATTTGTCCCCAATCTTCTCGCCTGGGCCATCTGGTGGGTCACCATTACCATCGTAAGCCCCTGCTGTTCAATAAGCTCCTTCAGCACCGTTTCGATATCTTCTCCAGTTTTATCATCAAGAGCGCTTGTCGGCTCATCCAGTAAAAGCACCTCCGGTTCATTTGCAAGAGTCCTCGCCAGAGACACCCGTTGCTGCTGACCTCCCGACAGATGATCGACGTCACGGTCTTTCATCTCCGGAGACAGCTGGACATACTCAAGCAGCTCCTTCTCTCTGCCCGGTCGCCACGAATTAGTGAGAGAAGGGCCATATTTCAAATTATCGAGGACAGTGCCCGGAAATAGATTCGGAGATTGAAGAAGCAGACCGAATTTTTGACGCAGTTCGATAATTGGTACATCTGCCAAAGGTTTTCCGTTGTAAAAAATTCCCCCCTCCTCCGGATCTTTCAGCCGATTAAAAAGAAAAAGAAGCGTACTTTTTCCGGTTCCTGAAGGTCCGAAAAGAATAGCCCGCTCCTGTTTTTGAAGCGTAAAAGAAATATCTCTGAGCGGCCCGTGGCTCACATTTCTGAATTCGATCACATTTATTTACCCCCTATGCGTTCTCCCGATAAAGGAAAGACCGTCCTGTGCTAAAAAGGACGGTCCCATGGCTAATCTTTGAAATCATAAAACCTGAATAAATCTCCATAAATGATGTTGTCCGAATACTCGAGTTCTTTCGATACTTTTTCTTTAAAAGGTTCACAAGGCGATTCCTCTTCCGGAGGCAATTCGACAGGCTCACCGGTTTCCTTATCATAACAGACAGATTTCGAATAAATATAATCTTTCGTTATAAAGCTGCCATCGCGCATAGCTATAAAATCCTTCCTGTGTTCTGCCAGCATGTTCTCACCAAAATTAATATCCCTTTTCTCCTCGATTCCCAATAAGTGCAGTATCGTGGGCTTCATATCTATTTGTCCGGCGATTTTTTCATAGATTTTCCCTTCCCCCGAACCAGGTATATGAATCATTAAAGGGACACGTTGAAGCTGGATATGTTCGTATCCGTTAATATCCCGGCCGAGATAATTACTCATGGCACCTTTATGGAATTCACTTATTCCATAGTGATCTCCCATGAATATAAACATCGTATCTTCATACATACCTTTTTCTTTCATCCGGTTCATAAATTCCTTCAGCGACTCGTCCGTGTACCTCGCTGTCTGTACGTATTGATTCAGTGTAGTGGAATTTGTATCCAGTTTATCGATCGATGCTTTATCTTCCGGGAGGTCAAAAGGAAAGTGATGGGTAAGTGTTATAAACTTGCTGTAAAACGGCTGCTCCTGTTCTTTCAAATATGGAATGGACTGTTCGAAAAATGCTTTGTCTTCCAGACCCCAACCGAAAGAATTCTCTTCCTTGATTTCAAAATCTTCTTTCGAATAAAAATGATCATACCCGATATTATCGTACATGACGTCCCGGTTCCAGAAACTTTCATTGTTAGCGTGGAACACGGAAGTAGTATACCCCTTTTCATTCAACAATTCGGGCAACGCATTGTAATAGTTCTGGGCATGTGTAAAATAAACAGCCCCCCGGTCGAGAGGGTACAAAGAGTTTTCTACGAGGAACTCGGAGTCCGACGTTTTCCCCTGTGCTGTCTGATGATAGAAGTTCTTGAACCATAAAGTATCTTTATTTTCTTTCAGATCGTTCATAAAAGGGGTTATCTCCTCCCCATTCACTTCTTTATCCAAAACAAAGTTCTGCATCGACTCCACACTTACCAAAACTACGTTTTTGTCTTCGGCTATGCCGAAAAGTTCTGTCTTCGACGATTCTTCTCCCTTTTGATCGGCTATATAATTACGGATTTTTTCTATTTCACTTCCGTCTGCAAACACTCTCTGGGCCTGTGTTCTCGTCTGCATCGTCAAGTCATATATGTGATAGTTGAACAGTCCGATATTCTTCACCAGATACTCCCTGTCAAACGTTCTTGTAAAAAGCATGGGCCTCTCCACTTCAGCTAAAGTGACGTTCATCGCAAGCAGCAGAAACATAACTGCCGTAGCCGCTACTTTCTGCGGTTTTTCAGAAATGGCGGGCCATCCGGGATTTCTACTGAGAATCCAGATCAAAATCACATCCAGAAACAGCAGCAGATCCGTGAAGTGGATCAGAGTAAAAATACTTGAAGTCAGATCTGCCGCATTGTTTCCCTGAAAAAGGACGGGAAGTGTAATGAAATCCGTGAAATTACGATAAAACAGCAAATTCACATATAGTACAAGAGTTGCTAATAGCGATGAATATTTCAGGTATCTTCCTTGTTTATTCGTTTTCAGCCAAATGCTTATAACAAAAATCACATAGGCACTGACAAGCGGATTCAGAATTAATATAAGTTCCTGCAACGCACTATCGATAGAAATGCCGAACATGAATCTGTAGACCAAATAAGTTTTTAAACCGAACAAAATGGCTGCAAGAACAAATAAGGGAGTTCTCCTTATTAATTCTTTCATTAAATTTCCTCCTCGTTCCGCTTCACAACAAAACACTTTACATACCATCTCCTGCCTCGCAGAAGATAACACCTTTCTTTATTATAACGTTCGACTGCTTTCATAAGTTTCAAGTAAATGAAAATAACGAAGTCGATCGCAAGGGAGCGATTATCTTTCCTGAGCCCCGGTCTGTTTGTTCTCCGTCTTTGTCTTAACCAGGAAGGCGCCTCCTATAACACCTGCATCATTACCAAGCTCGGCGATACTGATGTCACAGACTTCCCTGACACGTGGAAGAGCATACTTACGGAAAGCCGTCTTCAAAGGTTCTATAAGCTGTTCGCCGGCTTTCGATACACCTCCGCCTATCACTATCTTTTCCGGATTGATGGAAACTGCGAGGTTGGCCAGAGCCAGACCCAGCTGATCCGTGACGTCTTTCACTATAAGCCGGCAGTCTTCGTCGTCTTGTTTCAGCCCCTCGAATACGTCTTTTGCTTCCGGATTTTTAATGGATGATAAAAACCCGTTTTCATTCTTCAACTGTCTTTCTTTCGCTTTACGAGCTATCGCCGTCGCAGACGCTTCTGTTTCGAGGCACCCGTATCTGCCGCAATTACAATAATGCGGAGACCCCGGTTTTACTGTGATGTGACCAATCTCTCCACCGGTTCCGTTCGTACCGTTGATCACCTTATGATTGACGATAATACCGCCACCTACACCGGTTCCAAGAGTGACTGCCACCATACTGGCGCAATTATGCCCCGCTCCGAGCCAGTTTTCCCCGAGTGCTGCGATATTAGCATCATTATCAGCCCATACCTGCAGGCCGGCAGCCTGTTTTAAGGCTTCTCCCATTCCGAAGTCTTTCCAGCCTATATTTATAGCTTCATAAACGTAACCTTCTTCCTGCTCTATGAACCCCGGTGCTCCTACTCCTATACCATGAAGTGTACGTTTATCAATTTTCAGCTCATCCAGTGTATGCTCCAGAGACAAAGCGACATCAGAAATGATACTGTTCCCGCTTTCCTCAGTAACGGTGGGTATCTCCCACTTATGTATCATTTCCCCATCTCTATCAAGAACAGCCATTTTTACAGTAGTACCACCGATATCAACACCAATATATTTATCTTTTTCCATAGCAGTATTAGACCTCTTTTCTTTTCCTGTCCTTCTCCCGGGCTATCTCCGAACGCAGCAATAGTATAGCCATACGGTAGTCTTCCTGGGTCATGCATTGAGATTTATACAGTTCCTGGATTTCATCTTCCATTAGTTCGAGGCCCGCTTCCCGGTCTCCGACATAAATAATGGTTCCGAATTTCTTCAGAAACTGTTGGATATCGTAAATTGTTTTCATCTTTATCACCGCCTTCATTATATCAATCCTGCCTGACAAAAGAAACGATGGAACTCTGCTGGAACGGGCATTATTTATAAATTTCTCCAAACACAAAAAAGAACGGCGCTTCTTTCATACTACGAAGAAGCAGGCCGTTCGGGATCTTTGTTCCGTAATTCTGCATTAAGTTCCTCAGCCTTTTCCTGGTGGTACTCCGCTTTCTTTTCATTACCCCGGCGCTCATAAAGGATACTCAGGTTAAAATGAGCTTCAGCAAACTCCGGAGCAATGTCCACGGCTTTTCTCAGGTCGTCGAATGCCAGATTTTCTTTTCCTGTTTGTAAGTAAGCATATGATCGGAAAAATAAGTATTCATCTTCCCACTCGCCTTCCGTCTTCTCCAGGCTTTCCGTAATATCCAGCATATCTTCATATCTTTCTTCTTCCTGCAATTCCTGCAAATACTGTATATCTGCGGCCGTAAGTTTTAAATCACCTCCGCTTCCTGATGCTAATAATACAGCTAACCCCAAAGCGTACAAGGCGACAGACACTGTCCGATAAACCCGATGAGAAAGTTTTGGCAGATCCACCAGCTGCGCAGCCAGAAAACCGCCGATAAGTCCTCCCATGTGACCGCTGTTATCCACCTGGGGCACCGTTATACCGAATACGATATTAATCGCAACCAGTATAATAAGGTTCCATCCCATCGTGCGGAAAAACAGAGAGGGATACCGCCATGCAAAATATAAAAGCGCTCCGAACAATCCGAAAATCGCTCCCGAAGCTCCTGCAGCCACCGAAGTATTGAAGTAAAAACTCGCTGCACTACCGAGTATTCCTGCAAGAAAATAAATCATCGTAAATCTGAAAGATCCATATATCTGTTCGACTGCTGTACCTAAATAAAAAAGAGCCAGCATGTTCATCAGCAGATGCAGGACACCAATGTGGAGAAACATGGAAGATATAAGACGCCACCATTCCCCTTCGATGATTCCGGGATTATACTTAGCTCCGTATTCAATGAGAGTGCTGATGGAAGTAGTACTCCCGACACTTTCCAAATAATAAAAAATGATTAAGTTTATTATCAACAGGAGGTAAGTGATCCTGGGCTTTCCATACTCGAAAACTTCTCTCATTTTCTGCTGCTGCTTCTGCCTGATAGAATAAAGCTGATGTTTCATATATTCAATGGTAGATTCATATTCAAGAGGGGCATCCGGCAGTTTATAGTTGATTTCTGGCGGGTGATCCAGCTTGTTCGTGGCAGCTAATTGTTCCAGTCCCCTCTCTTTATTATCATCACTCAGAAAAATAACGTTCGAATTATGTGCCAGTTTTACCGACGGAGAATCGAACTCGTCTACTGTCGGGTGTTCAGCCACATATAATAAATCGATGTTTTTTATCCGTCCCGAAAAATATCTTTTGTTTTTCTCCAGCTGTCTGTTCACATGCTCAATGTCCGCCTTCACGTGATTAGACCAGTGAAATTCCTTGTTCAGCAGACGGATTACGTGTGACTGACCTCCGGACGACTTCTCAAGCCACACCTCTTCACGCTGCAGGTGAAGATGTATAATCTCAAAATCGAAGCGGGAGACGAGATCATACGCCAACTTCCAAAAAAAATACCGCTGTTCCATCTCCATGTAACCTCCCCCTTCGTCACAACTTAATAATGTTTTACGCGCTCCACAGCATCCTTCACTACAGAGACGGATTTCTTGAATAAATCCTTCTCGTCCTGTCGTAAATTCAATTCCACTATTTCCCTAACGCCGTTTCTGTTAATGATCGCCGGTACGCCCACGTACACATCTTCCTCATCATACTGCCCTTCAAGAAGTACCGATACAGTGAACAGGGCATCTTCGTTGCGGAGAACCGCTTTGGTCAGGCGTACCAGCCCCATTGCTATTCCATAATGAGTAGCACCTTTTCTTTCTATAATATGATAAGCCGCATCGCGTACTTTATGGAAAATAGGTTCCAGATCCTTTTCATCATATCTCTCCGTATGCATGGATATGTACTGATCCACGGGAATACCGCCCACGTTCGCATGACTCCAGACAGGCAATTCCGAATCACCATGCTCACCGATGATGTAGGCGTGTACATTTCTTGCATCGATACGGAAATAATCTCCCAGCTGATACCTCAATCTGGCGGTATCCAGAATCGTGCCGGACCCTATAACCCGCTCGGAGGATAACCCGGAGAACTTCCAGGTCATATAACTTAAAACGTCCACAGGATTGGTTGCTACTATAAATATACCATCAAATGAATGGGACATCACCTGATCAACGATGGATTTGAACACTTCCGTATTCTTCATGGCAAGGTCCAGTCTGGTTTCTCCGGGCTTCTGATTGGCTCCCGCAGTAATTACAACTATATCCGCTCCCTCACAGTCCCGGTAGTCCCCCGTTCTTATCTGCATAGAAGATGGTGCGAAAGCAAGTCCATGATTCAAATCCATGACATCTCCTTCCGCTTTATCTTTATCCAGATCGATGATCACCAGCTCATCAGCCACTCCCTGGTTCAGGAGTCCATAGGCGTAACTGGAACCCACCGCTCCGTTCCCAATGATAACTACTCTATTTCGCATATTCATCATAAGTTCATTCCTCCCCGGAAGTATTGATAAGACGGCTCTCTGTTACAATCAACTGAACGGGTATATCGTGATCTTCGACGGGTATGAAGTCCTGCAATTGATTTTCGGAAGTTACAGATAACGTCTTTCCTGAAAATGTTTCCAGGTAACGGTCATAGAAGCCCCCGCCGAACCCTATACGATACCCGTCGTAATTAAATAATAAGCCCGGCACAAAAAGTAAATCAATGTCTTTTTTGTGAATTATTGAACAGAATTCAGGATCAGGTTCCAAAATACCGCTGTATCCTTCTTTCATTTGTTCATATGTATGAACGAGATAGAACTCCATGCTTTTTAAAGTTGGGGAGACTTTGGGAACCGCGACCTTCTTACCTTCCTCCCACCCTTTTTCGATAAAGTTTCTCGTACTCCATTCCGGGTATTTGGAAACTGTTATAGCTATTACACGGGCTCTTTCCCATTGGGAAGTACCCGTTACGTTTACAAACTGTTCCTCCTCAATTCGATGTCTCTGTTCTCTCGAAAGGTTCTTTAAGTAACGCATAATTTCAGTACGCATCAATTTCTTCATGGACTCACCCTCTCCCCTGAAGCAGTGAAATGCCTGTACTTCCGTATGTAAAAAAAGATCGCAACAGTGAATGTCGCGATCTGATGATAAGCTTATTTTGTTTCACGGTGCAAAGTGTGTTTCCCCTGGCGTGGGCTATACTTCATCAATTCAAGACGCTCAGGGTTTGTGCGTTTGTTTTTAGTAGTAATATAGTTACGGTCTCCTGTTTCAGTACAGGCTAGTGTAATATTTACGCGCATATTCTGTCCCTCCAATATTTCTTTAATGTTAATGATTTCAAAGTTGTAATCAGACTTCATTATAATAGCAGATTGTCGCTTCCCTTTCAAGCATTTTCACAATACACTTTTCTTTTATTTGAATGTTTTCCGTCAGAAGCTGCCTGTACGCAGGGAGCGGAACTAAGGTCCGCAACCTAAGCAAAACCCCCGCCGTATGAACGGCAGGGGCGTAAAGAATTACTTAGCTTCGTTATAGCGTTTTTCTACTTCGTCCCAGTTGACAACGTTCCAGAACGCTGCAACATAGTCAGGACGACGGTTCTGGTAGTTGAGATAGTACGCGTGCTCCCATACGTCCAGACCGAGTACCGGTGTCTTACCTTCCATAAGAGGAGAATCCTGGTTCAGTGTATCAATAACTTCAAGTTTTCCGTTATTAACTACGAGCCAGGCCCATCCGGAACCAAAACGGCCTTTAGCGGTAGCTTCGAATTTCTCTTTGAAATCTTCAAAGCTTCCGAACGTCTGTTTAATATCGTCCGCAAGTTTACCACTTGGCTCACCGCCACCGTTCGGAGACATGATAGTCCAGAAAAGGTCATGGTTAGCGTGACCGCCGCCGTTTCTGCGTACCGGTGTTTTAATCTCGTCAGGAACAATTTCCAGGTTGTTCTGAAGAAGTTCTTCGAGGGATTTGTCCTGCAGGTCACTGTGACCTTCCAACGCATCATTCAATGTTGATACGTACTTGTTGTGGTGTTTGGTATGATGGATGTTCATCGTTTCCTTGTCGATTGTCGGTTCCAGTGCATCATAAGCATATGGAAGTTCTGGAAGTTCAAATTTAGCCATAAATAAAATCCTCCTTGTATTTAATATGTAAGGGATTGAAACCCTTACTATTAACTTACCAAACGGTCAGTATCGATGCAAACGTTTTGATCGACTACCTTCCGCATCCATCCATTGTTTACCTCAGTTACTTTCCGTTTAAACAAAAAATCATCAAATTCATATGAATTTGATGATTCCGGATGATGCCTGTTCATTTTTAAATGGCTCGGGACGGAATCGAACCGCCGACACACGGATTTTCAGTCCGTTGCTCTACCGACTGAGCTACCGAGCCTAAGTAAAGGAAGTGGCGGAGGAGGAGGGATTCGAACCCCCGCGCGGCATAAATACCGCCTGGCGGCTTTCGAGGCCGCTCCCTTCAGCCGTACTTGGGTACTCCCCCGTAATAATGGACCCTGCAGGACTCGAACCTGCGACCGATCGGTTATGAGCCGATAGCTCTAACCAGCTGAGCTAAGGGTCCGTATGGGGCGGTTGATGGGGATCGAACCCACGTATGCCGGAACCACAATCCGGTGCGTTAACCACTTCGCCACAACCGCCATAGATATGTAATGGCGGTGGAGGGAATCGAACCCACGACCTCACGGGTATGAACCGTACGCTCTAGCCAGCTGAGCTACACCGCCATATGAAGTATTTTAACGACGCTATTTAATATAGCATGCGTCATTTATTATTGTCAACACGTTCATGAAAATTTAATGGAGAAGGAAGGTTTTCCCCTCCCTCCTCCTGCTTTTTCTACAGGTTTTCTTTCTCCCCAAGCACTTCTTCCGCCACGTTTACAGCATGATCACCGATACGCTCAAGGTTACTGAGCATATCCACAAATACGATACCTGCCTGGCCTGAACAGATTCCTTCGTTCAATCTGATAATGTGCTTCTTACGGTAAGTACGTTCCATTCGGTCAAGCTCATTTTCTTTCCGCACTACTTCCCGGGCTTCATCTTCATCCATGAATTCCAGAGATCTGGTGGCCTGATTCACCGTTTCCAGAGTCAGACTGAACATTTCATTCAGATCGTCATGAGCCTGTTCAGTCAAGTTCACTTTGTGCGTATTTTTATAATCGATCAGTTCTATAAGGTTTTCAAAATGATCTCCTATCCTTTCGAAATCGCGCACCGAGTCCAGAAGTGCCCCGTGCTTATGACTGTCGTCGTCGGAAAGTGAGGTCTGCGACAGGTCGACCAGGTAATCTGTGATTTTTCTGTCGAGGTTGTTCAGTGCTTCTTCCACCTGTGTCGCAAGCTCGGAGTGTTTTCTCAGGTTACTTGTGAGATACAGGTTCGTTTCACTGAGACCTTTGTAGGCATAGTCTCCCATACGTATAATCTCTGCTTTCGCCTGGTCCAGGGCAAGAGACGGGGACTGTTCTATGAAGATCGGATCCAGGTGCTGAGGTTTGTACTCGATTACCGTATCCTCACCCGGCACCAGTTTCATTACTATCCATGCAAGTATTGCGATGAATGGAAATTGTACAATCGTGTTCGCGATGTTGAACGACCCGTGAGCAAAAGCTATCGTCATCTCGGGGCCCAGGTCCAGATAACTGCTTATCCATCTGACATAAGCTTCGAAGGGTACGAGGAGCATAAGAAAGATTACGGCTCCAAGCACGTTGAAGATAACGTGAGCGAAAGCTGCCCGTTTGGCTCCGACACTTGCCCCGATTGCAGCAAGAGCCGCCGTTACGGTAGTACCGATATTATCACCGAAAAGCACCGGTAGGGCGGCATCAATGGATACCAGTCCTTCCCCCATCAGACTCTGAAGAATACCTATGGTGGCACTTGAACTTTGGACAAGAACCGTGAACAGAACTCCCACGACTACACCCAGAATCGGGTTGTTACTCATGCTGACTGTGAGGTCTGTGAATGTCTGAACATTTTCAAGAGGTTCTACACCTTTCCCCATCGTCTCGAGTCCGAAGAAGAGTGCACCGAAACCGAAAATGGTCTGGCCCCAGTTGGAAACTTTGTGGTTTTTAAAGAAGAAAATCATAAAGGCCCCGATTGCCAAAATAGGCAGCCCGTATGCCTTAATATTAATACCGATAATGAATGCTGTAAGTGTAGTACCTATGTTCGCTCCCATTATGACCCCGATCGCCTGTCTGAAGGTCATGAACCCTGCGTTCACAAGCCCGACAGTCAACACGGTCGTGGTTGAACTACTTTGAAGAAAACCCGTTGCTACTGCACCGGCGATGACTCCCATAAAAGGGTTCTTCGTAAATTTATCCAGAATATCTCTCAGGCGATCTCCGGCTGTCCTCTGCAAACCGTCCGCCATATACTTTAAACCGAATAAAAATATTCCGAGTCCACCGAAAAACTGAAATATAATTTCCTGATAACTAATATCCAATCCCCTCACCCTTTCACTGCCCAGGCAGCTGGTTATCAATCATTCTCTCTGTTACCGTCCTCATTATTAATGATTGAAAGAGCTATTGTAAAGGTTATTTTCGAATCTTAACATTATCTTTACAAACAAAGACAGAAACCATTTGTTCAGGTTTCTGTCTTCGTAACGAGAATCCTTGTACCATCGGCATCCTCGACGGTCAACTGTTCTCCTTTTTCCAGCCACTTACCATTCGTAGTGGCACTATATTCTTTCCCCTTTACTTCTATCGTTCCGGTAGGGCGCATATCGGTTACGGCTGTCGCATTTTCACCGATAAGAGCTCTATATGTCTCATTCATACTGTTATACCCGAGCTCCGAGGATAACTGATCATTCAAAGCAACCTTGCTCCACATCTGACGTTTAGGGAATACTTTAAGGAATACCAATGAAGATAATCCACCAAGAACTACCCCGCTCGCACTGTATAATCCCGCTCCCCAGCTCGGTGCACTGAGACTTACGGATAGTACCATGATTACCGCCCCGATCGTACCGAGTGTACCGTCGTTCACAAATTTTCCGTCCACGATGAGAAGTGCCAGCCCCAGCAGATACATCGCCCCCATCAGGAAGAACATATCAGGCTCGAGATACGAAGAGAAATACACAGTAATAAACCCGATACCGAGCAGCGCAAAAACGCCTTTCATACGGACGAGCAGTTCCCCCAGAAGGAACATTGTACTGAAGAAGGTTATAAAGAAAGCAATCCAGTCATATGTCAACAAAGTACTCACCTCACCTTTACCATATGTACGAAAAATATACGTATTTCGTTTCAATAACTTCTCTTGCTTTGTAGATAGTTTTAAACATGATATGATGTTATTATTCAGTATAAAGGAAAAAGGGAAACTTCTCATTTAAAATATTGGCCTTTATAATGAGACAAGAGACCTTTTAATGTAAAAGGAGCGATTCATAATGGCAATAACTCACAGAAAAGACACCAGACCTGTAAAAGTAGGAAATCTCACTATCGGAGGTTCCGACCAGGTCGTTGTACAGTCCATGACTACCACAAAAACTCATGATGTAGAAGCGACTGTGGCAGAAATTCTTCGTCTGGAAGAAGCAGGCTGTCAGATTGTACGCGTAGCCTGTCCCGACGACCGGGCAGCAGACGCTATTCCCGAGATTAAAAAGAGAATCAATATACCGCTTGTCGTAGATATTCACTTTGACTACCGTAAAGCACTGAAAGCTATTGAAGGCGGAGCGGACAAAATCCGTATCAACCCCGGAAACATCGGTAAACGTGAAAAAGTCGAAGAAGTTGTAAAAGCAGCAAAAGCGAATGGTGTACCGATCCGTATTGGGGTGAACGCCGGTTCACTCGAAAGACATATTCTCGAAAAATATGGATATCCGACCGCTCAAGGTATGGTAGAAAGTGCCCTTCACCATATTCAGATTCTGGAAGAGCTGGATTTCCATGATATTATCGTCTCTCTTAAAGCTTCCGACGTTAAATTGGCGATTGAAGCTTATGAAAAAGCTGCTGAACAGATCTCATACCCTCTTCACTTAGGTATAACCGAATCAGGTACTCTGTTCGCAGGAACGGTAAAAAGTGCTGCCGGTCTCGGCGCTATATTGAGCAAAGGCATCGGAAGTACCGTGCGTATCAGCCTGAGTGCCGATCCTGTGGAAGAAGTGAAAGTAGCGAGAGAGCTTCTTAAAACCTATGGCTTGGCATCCAACGCAGCCACACTCATCTCCTGTCCTACATGCGGGAGAATCGAAATCGACCTGATCAGCATTGCCAACGAAGTGGAAGAGTATATCCAGACGATTAAAGCTCCCATCAAAGTTGCAGTACTTGGCTGTGCGGTGAACGGTCCGGGCGAAGCCCGTGAGGCCGACATAGGAATTGCAGGTGCCCGCGGCGAAGGTCTGTTATTCAGACACGGTGAAATCATACGTAAAGTTCCTGAAGACATTATGGTAGAGGAACTGAAAAAAGAAGTGGATAAACTTGCCGAAGAACATTACGAAAAACAAAGAGAAGAAGGAATCATTAACTGATCCTCTTTCCTTGGCATCAGCCCTGACGAAGAAATATTCGTCAGGGCTTTTTCTATGATAAAAGATATAAAAACTGCCGCTTCCCTCCAATGTTTCATAGAGGTCGGCAGCAGTCGCGAACTTACTGATTCATAATTTTTTCTTTCAGATCCCGGTCGAAAATCCCGGCCTCCAGCATTTCAATTTCGTGCTGATAAGGGGGTTTTTTATTTTTCTTATCTTCTCCTACGTAAGGGGTCTCCAGTATTTTGGGAAGATCTTTGAGTTTAGGGTGGTGAACGACGTGATGGAGAGCTTCAAAGCCGATATAACCGAAACCTATATTTTCGTGCCGGTCTTTGGCGGCCCCTCTCTCATTCTTACTGTCGTTTACGTGAATAACCTTCAGCCGGTCGAGTCCCACAATACGGTCGAACGTTTCCAGCACACCATCGAAATCATTTACAATGTCGTAGCCTGCATCGTGAATGTGACACGTATCAAGGCATACGGAAAGGTGTTCATCATGCTCCACCCCTTCCATTATCGAAGCCAGCTCTTCGAAGTTCCTGCCTATTTCAGAACCTTTTCCGGCCATCGTCTCCAGTGCTATCTGTACGTGCTGGTCTTTATATAACACCTCATTCAGCCCTTCGATAATTTTGGCGATGCCGAGATCCGCCCCCTGAGCTACGTGAGAGCCCGGATGAAGAACAATCTGTTTTGCTCCGAGAGCTTCTGTTCTTGAAATTTCATTTCTGAGAAAATCCACGCCCAGCTCGAACGTTTCCGGCTTCACAGTATTACCGACGTTGATGATATAAGGAGCGTGCACTACAAATTCTTCGATTCCATGCTCCTCCATATGCTTCTGCCCGTTCTCGATGTTGAGTTCTTCGATCGGTCTCCTCTTCGTGTTTTGAGGGGCACCTGTATAGATCATGAACGTATTGGCGCCATAGGAGACAGCTTCTTCACTGGCCCCCTGAAGCATTTTTTTACCTTTCATCGAAACGTGTGAACCAATTTTAGTCATACTTCAGCAGTCCTCCTGTCATTTCTTCCCTTTTCGGTAACTTTCTCTTTTCATCTGTTTATAGTTTTTATCAGCTTTGTATTTCATTTTCTTCTTATAGCCCGGTTTCACTTTTTTCGGTTTACGTACGAGCTGTTTCGCTTTCTTTTCCATTTCGTTTTCCTGTTTTTCTCTGTTTTCTCTGCGCCGGTAGTCCTTCGCTTCTCTCCATTCACCTTTTTTCACTTCGTAGAAGTTGAATGTGAGCCCCTTCCCTTTCAGCTTTTCAATGAGGGGAAGATCCGAATCTTTGTACAGATTAATGGCGGTGCCTTCTAAACCTGCTCTCGCTGTCCGTCCTACCCGGTGAAGATAGAATTCCGTTTCTTTAGGCATCTGAGCGTTGATTACGTGGCTGACCCCCTGGATATCTATACCTCTTGAAGCAAGGTCGGTAGCTACGATGTACTGGAACCGCAGTTCCTTGAGATCTTTAAGTACGCGTTTTCTTTCTCTTGGACTGAGACCTCCGTGGATGAGACCTGGCTTTATTCCCCGTGAAGTCAATTCAGCAGCGAGTTTATCGGCTTCGTCTTTCCCATTTGTGAAAATAATAGCCAGATACGGCTGTATCGCTTTCGAAATTTCGATAATTACATCAGCCGGTTCCTTATGCTTCAGCTCTACCAGCCTGTGTTCCATGGATTCCGGGGCCAGCTGCTTCATATCAGTTTCTATATATACGGGGGACTGGAGATATTTTTTAAGAAAAGGCTGCAATCTTTCCGGGATGGTGGCGGAAAACACTCCTACCTGCAGGTCCTCTTTCATCCGGATCAGAATCTGATCCACGTCCTCGATGAACCCGAGATCCACCATCAGATCAGCTTCATCCAGAATGAATGTTTTTGCATCAGATAAATCAAGGGCGCCCTCTTTAGTCATATCAAGAATTCTCCCGGGAGTGCCCACTACTATTTGCGGAGGAGTCTTCTTCAACTGTTCCATCATTCTGTACTTGTCGCTTCCCCCTACGACAAGTTTCGCTTTTACTTCTTCGCCGAATCCGGAAGCCTGCAGAGACTTTTTGACTTCTTCATGAATCTGCATGGCCAGCTCCCGCGTCGGGGCGGTGACGACCGCCTGCACTTTCCTGTCCGGTACCAGGCGGTTAAAAATCGGAAGGAGGTAGGCATGGGTCTTACCCGAACCGGTGTGCGACCGTGCAATCACACTTTCCCCCCTTAAAAATGGCGGCAATACTTTATGCTGAATTTCAGTAGGTTCTTTGAATTTCAAGGCGGTCACGATATTAGAAACAGTGGGTGTAATGTCGTACTGGTCGAACGAATGTGTACTCATAATCAAACTCCTTTAGAATTTATCCTTTCCCTATTATAATAGAGGCTGGTTCATATTGCACACTAATAATTTTTACATCAGTAACGTTTACCTTTATAATGAGATTAGAGTTTGAAGACGGAGGAGGACAAAACACATGGAAGTTATTAAAATTGCCCCTCGTGGCTACTGCTATGGTGTCGTGGATGCGATGGTCATCGCGCAGAACGCAGCGAAAGACCCGAACCTTCCGCGGCCGATATATATTTTAGGGATGATCGTCCATAACTCCCACGTTACGGACGCCTTCGAAAGCGAAGGGATTATAACTCTCGACGGTGAAAATCGTCTGGAAATACTGGAATCCATCAATGATGGAACAGTCGTATTTACGGCCCACGGAGTTTCGCCCGAAGTTAAAGAACGGGCTAAAGAAAAAGGGCTGATGACTCTGGATGCTACATGTCCTGACGTTACGAATACGCACAACCTTATCAGGGATAAAGTGGCAGAAGGATACGAAATCGTTTATGTAGGTAAAAGAGGGCACCCGGAACCCGAAGGTGCGCTTGGAGTCGCTCCCGGAAAAGTTCATCTGATTCAGACGGAAGACGAAGTGGAGGATCTGGAAGTCAACAGTGATAAACTGCTTATCACTAACCAGACTACGATGAGCCAGTGGGACGTTTATGATGTTATGGAAAGGGTGAAGGAGAAATATCCTCACACCGAAAAACATCAGGAAATCTGCATGGCCACTCAGGTCCGTCAGGAAGCCGTTTCTGAGCAGGCAGGGGAAGCCGATCTCACCCTAGTCGTGGGAGATCCTAAGAGTAACAACTCCAACAGACTTGCCCAGGTATCTATTGAAAAAGCCGGTACACAGGCCTATCGCATTAAAGACGTAACAGACATCGACCTCGACTGGCTTGATGGAGTGGAAACCGTAGCTGTAACCGCCGGTGCATCCACCCCTACTCCGATCACCAAAGAGGTAATCCGTTTTATTGAAAACTTCGACGAGGAAGACGAAGACACTTGGATCCGCGAATCCAAAGTAGAACAGAAAAAAATACTACCTCCGGTTAAACGGAAACAGAACAAACCGAAAGCATCAAAGCAAAACTGAAAAGCGTTATCACCGTATAGTACTTTTAAATACAGAATGCCGCAACAGGCATTCTGTATTTTTTGTATGTTAAATAAAAATTCAAAAAAGACCGGCGAAGGTAAAACTGCCGGTCTTACTGCATTTCTCTTCTAAATGAATCGAAAAGGTTCAGTTTGTGTCTCCGATATGATCACTTCTACATCGAATGCTTCTTCGACTCTTCTTTTAATCTCCGGACATACCAGTTTTTCCACGTGGTGGCCCGGATCAATGATAGCCAGTCCTTCCGCCCAGGCATCCTGGGCTTTATGGAAGGTCACGTCACCTGTGATCAGCACGTCAGCGCCTTTTGAGATTGCGGCTTTGAAAAAATCTTCGCCGCTCCCTCCGACGACTGCCACTTTCTTCACCGGTTTATTCAAATCTCCGGTAACCCGTACTGAGGGTACCTGATAAGCTTTTTTCACTTTTTCCGTAAAACTTTCAAGATTTGTCGGCGAGGCTAGTGTTCCTATTCGGCCAAGGCCTCTGTTCTCCCCATTGATTTTCACTTCGTAGACATCATAAGCAGGTTCTTCATACGGATGAGCTTTCGCAATTGCCTGAATAACACTATTCAAATCGTTTTCTTTCACTATAGTTTCTATTTTTAACTCATCGACTCTTTCCATTTCTCCCGGTGCACCTATATAAGGGTCCGCTCCTTCCAAAGGCTTAAATGTCCCCTCACCCTCAATCTGAAAAGTGCAGTGACTGTATTCACCAAGGTGTCCGCCTCCGGCTTCAGCCATAGCGTTTCTGATATCTTCTGCATGGTCATGAGGAACATGTATAGCTACCTTGTACACCTTTTCCTGAAATAAAGATACAAACGGTTTCGTTCTCTGTAATCCTATGCTGTCACTCAACACGTCATTTACACCGCCTTCAGCGATATCAAGGTTGGTGTGCGATGCATAGACGGTGATGTCGTGAGCGAGCAGTTTCTGGAGTATTCGACCTTTAGCCTTCTCTGTATCAATCGTATCCGGTTTTTGAAAAAGGAGGGGATGATGAGCAATAATTAAGTCCGCACCTTCACTGATTGCCTCATCAACTACAGGTTCAAGTACATCCAAAGTAACCATAACTTTAGACACCTGTTTATTTTTGCCGCCTACCTGAAGACCGACATTATCCCAGTCAAATGCCCACGTCTCCGGTGCCCAGTCGTCCATTACCCGCATAATTTCTTTTGCCTTAATCGTTTTCATGATAGAGGACCTCCTTCAGTATATCGATTTCTTTTATAATTTCTTTCTTTTTCGATTCCTGTTCATCTACAGCCAGTTCCAACTTATGAAGAATTTCCATATTTTTCTTCAATTGCCGTTCCCATTTTTTTCTGAACGCTTCCGTTTTTTCTTTCATTAAAATAGGACCGAGCCATAACTCCGTTTCTTTACAGTCCTTTGTATACAACGAAGACGGTGCACCGCGGTCTGCAATCAATATTTCATATATATGATTATTTTCTTCGATGATTTTTTCATCGACCAGGGCAAACCCGTTTTCCTCAAGCCATCTGCGCACTATTTCGGAATGGATATTAGGTTGGAGCAGTAAGCGCCTTACATCTCGGAGTCTGTCCTTCCCTCTTTCAAGAATGGAGGCGATCAGCGGCCCGCCCATACCTGCAATGACCACCTCGGAAACGTTACGGCCCTCCAGAACGTCCAGCCCGTCCCCTTTCCGCGCTTCTACTCTGTTATGGACCTCGTATTCTTCTATTACTTTTTTTGCACTGTTCAACGGTCCCTCGTTCACCTCACCGGCCAAAGCCTTCGCTTCCGGATGATTCAAACAGTAATATACAGGCAAATAAGCATGATCGGACCCTATGTCTGCAAAATATGTCTCCTCCGGAAGATACTCCGCGATGAGAGACAGGCGTTCGGATAACCTCACCATTTACTCCTCCTTCAATAAGAAAAGCTTCCTGGCATCCAGAAAGCTTTTCACTTACGTATTTATTGTTCCGCCAGCCATTCAGCTACTGCTTTAGCTTCTTCTCCGGTGTAAAGCCCCGCCGGCATCTGGCCTTTACCGTTCTCTATAGTACTGACGATTTCCTCAACGGAGAGACGGTCGCCCACGCCCTGGAGGTTCGGACCTACCCCGCCGCTTAAATCACTGCCGTGACAGCTTGCGCAGGAATTCTGGAACATTTCTTCAGGATTGGCGCTGGCCGTCTGTTCTTCTCCACCGCCTTCGTCTTCGTTTTCAATCGCCTGTTGCTCGTTCATCCCTACGCTGCCGACAATTATCATCGTCAGGATACCCAATACGGCGATAAGTGCAAAAGGGACTAATCGTTTCTTTATCATACAAAACTTCCTCCTTATGTATTCATTATACTGTAGGTATTTTAAACCGAGCTATATATATTCTACTCGATATCCTCCATTTAGAAAAGATGATAAATTAAAAATTAAATTTTTAAAGAGGTTTATAAGTACTAAAAATTATCTGATCAGCATGCTGATCAACGTGCCTGCCAACAGAGCGATGCCTGAAACCTTGACATAGAACAGGCTCCTCCGCATACCGATCGTCATCCATCCGACTGCATTCAAAAGAGCAATCCCCTCGGCGTATATCACGGGGAAATAATAAGCAGCGGAAGAAGTGGTAAGCAGGAAAACGATAATAAGTGTAATGACCAACGGAAGCTCAACCGGCGCATTTTCTTTTTTTATCAAGCTCTGCATTAAAAAAGAGGAAGCTGCAAAACCGGTCAAAAGTAAAGATTGCAAAATGATACCGTTTTCAGTAAAATATATAACTGTAAATGACAATGGAATCAACAGGAAATTAACAGAGTAATATGTAGCAAGCCACGGGCTTGTACGTGAGACTTTTTTCTCTTTATCAGCTCCGCTCTCACCTTCTGTGTATAAAGCTAACAGAAAATCACAGTATTTATCAGGTAACAGCTTATTCTCTTTCCAGTATCTGATTTCATCTACGATAACGTCCTTACGGTTTTTTGACAAAGTTCGTCTACCTCCAGGGTATTAATGGATGCCCGGAGACATTAAGCTCCCCGGACACCATGCTTTATTCCCTTTACTCCATAAAATCCTTCAGACGTTTACTGCGGCTCGGATGTCTAAGCTTGCGCAGAGCTTTGGCTTCGATTTGCCTTATTCTCTCGCGAGTAACCCCGAAAACTTTCCCTACTTCTTCAAGTGTCCGGGTCCTGCCGTCATCAAGGCCGAAACGTAGACGAAGAACATTCTCTTCCCGGTCCGTAAGCGTATCCAGTACATCTTCAAGCTGTTCTTTCAAGAGTTCGTATGCTGCGTGATCGGAAGGAGATGTAGCCTCCTGGTCTTCAATGAAATCCCCCAGATGGGAATCATCTTCCTCGCCTATAGGCGTTTCAAGGGAAACGGGTTCCTGAGCTATTTTCAGTATTTCTCTGACTTTATCAGGAGTAAGCTCCATTTCTTCCGCAATCTCCTCGGGTGTCGGCTCTCTGCCGAAATCCTGAAGCAGTTGCCTCTGGACACGAATAAGTTTGTTGATAGTCTCTACCATGTGGACAGGGATACGTATCGTCCGGGCCTGGTCGGCGATAGCTCTCGTAATCGCCTGGCGGATCCACCAGGTTGCATACGTACTGAACTTGAACCCTTTACGATAGTCGAACTTCTCTACCGCTTTGATCAGACCCATGTTCCCTTCCTGAATCAGATCCAGGAACAGCATACCACGGCCTACATAACGCTTGGCGATACTTACGACGAGACGAAGGTTCGCCTCCGCCAGCTCTCTCTTAGCGAACTCGTCTCCTTCTTCGATACGGTGGGCTAGACTGATTTCGTCATTCGCAGACAGCAGATTCACACGTCCTATTTCTTTGAGATACATACGCACGGGATCGTTTATTTTCACTCCTGGCGGTACACTCAAATCGTTCAGGTCGAACTCTTCTTCTTTGTTCAACTGCTGCATATTAGGGTCTTTCTCGGAGTCCCCTATCACTTCTACACCCTGCTCATTCAGCTTCTCATAGAATTCATCCATCTGATCGGAATCCAATTCAAAATGGGATAATTTCTCTGCCACTTCTTCATAAGCAAGAACTCCACGTTTCTTTCCAAGCTCCATTACCTGTTCTTTAGCCTGGTCCAGCGTCAGTTCATTTTCGTTAGCATTAGCGTTAGCTGACTTTTGGTTATTTTCAGCCATGAGCTCCCCTCCTTCAAACTTGTAAACAGCCTACTTTCTGCTCTTCCAGCCTCTGTTTTCCTGCAACAGTTGCATGGCTATCTCAGCAGCGCGTATCGGGTCCTGTTTTTCCACTTCTTTCATTTCTTTGTGCAAATGATTCGTATTTTCTTTTTTCCATTTCTCCCTTTTCACCTGATACAGATAATCCTCTATCTCTTTTTCAGGGACTTCAGGTGTAAGAGGTATGGAAGCGATATCCGTAACGAGATTCCTGAGACGGTCTTCGCTGAAACTTTCCAGAAATTCACTGATATTCATTGATTCATTTTCTTCATAATACGCATATAGCTGCATTGCTATAATCTGGTGGTCTTCAATATTAAAAGAGGCAGAAATCTCCTGTTTCACCACTTCAGCAATATAAGTGTCTTTCATCATATAAGCCAGCAGTCTCCGCTCCGCGTTGTGAAAAGCACGACGGGGTTTATTACCGGAAGGAGCACGTGATTCTTTATCATTTGCTTTCCGCCAGCTTTGATGACGGTGTGTCTCCGTATTTGCTTCAGGTTTCCATTTTTCCATTTCCTCTTTGAGACTCTCCATGGATAAAGAGAACTCCTTACTGAGTTCCTGTAAGTAGTATTCCCTCTCTACCCCTCTTTCTAACTTGGCGACTTCCCGCAGGACAGTCTCGAGGTATTCGAAACGGTCGCCTTCAACCTGAAGATTGAACTGGTTTTTATAGTATCTCATGAGATACCCTACAAACGGCTCACTCGTATCGATTACTTCCCGTTTGAACCTGTCTCCGCCTTCTGTCTTTATAAATTCATCAGGGTCTTTCTGATTGGGCACTCTGGCTATAAATACGTGAATGCCGGCATTCTGGAGTTCTTTGGCTGTCTTCACAGAAGCTTCGATTCCAGGTTTGTCCCCGTCATAACATATGATAACCTTTTCCGAATACCGCTTCATAAGCTCTGCCTGCCCCGGGGTGAGCGACGTTCCCATGGTAGCGATGGAGGGGCCGATATCCGCCTGATAAGCAGCGATCACATCGGCATATCCTTCAAAAAGAACGATCCGGTTCTGTTTCCGGATATAGCCACGCGCCAGATCAAAATTATACAACAGTTTCCCTTTATGAAACACGGAAGTTTCGGGACTGTTTAAATACTTGGGCTGGCCTTCCCCAAGGGTCCGGCCGGCAAAAGCTACCGTTTTTCCCAGATGATTCCGCAGCGGGAAAATGATTCTTCCGCGAAAACGGTCGAGGTACCCTCCACTGCCTGTCTCCGAAAGCAGACCGGCTTTCACCATTTCCTGAGGGTGATAACCTTTCTTCTCCAGAAAAGTGGCTACTACATCCGGCTTGTCAGGGGCGTACCCCAGATTGAAAGTATCAATGGTCTCCCTTGAATAACCTCTTTCCGTCAGGTATTGAAGTGCTTCCTTACCTTCCGTAGTGTTCACCAGAAAATGATGATAAAGTTTAGCCAGCCACTGATGGGCTTCCAATATCCGCTGGACTCCGTCAACTTCCCTTTCGGTCACCGTCTGATTCTTTTCGGGAAGGGCGATATTATTCCTGGCAGCCAGATGTTCGACAGCCTGGATAAACGTCCAGTTCTCTTTTTCCATCAGGAAGGAAAATACGTTTCCTCCCTTTCCACAACCGAAACAGTGAAAAATCTGTTTTTCCGGAGATACAGAGAAAGAAGGCGTACTCTCTCCGTGAAACGGACATAGTCCGAAATAGTTCCTCCCCTGTTTCTTCAGTTGTACATGTTCCCCGATTACATCTGTAATATCCGTGGTTTTCCGAACTTCTTCTACAGTTTCTTCCGGAATTCGTCCGGCCATTTCTATCACCAGCACTCTATAATTTGATTACATGCCACGCTCATGCAGGATATCAGACAATCTTTCCTTGAACAGCATGCGGTCATGCCTGGTCAGAGCGGCAGGCCCCTTCCCATAGTTTCCGCGTCTTTTTTCCTTCATTCTTATATATTTGGAATGCATAATCGATTCCACCTCAAAGCTTTTAATCAGTTTACCTCTGGGGGTCAGAACGTAAACCCCTCTCTCAAGAAGCAGTGATGCCAGGGATAAATCCTGTGTCACCACTACATCACCAGGGTTTACATGATTAAGAATAAACAGATCCACCGCATCCTGCCCTTTCTCTACGAAAGTCCATTCCTCTCCGAGATCCGGGGAATAATGGTCGTAGCTCGCTACGAATCGGACGGGTATAGTCTGCAAGTACGCAATTGATCGAATCTCTTCTTTTACAGGGCAGCTGTCAGCGTCTACCCATATAGTCAGTGTAAATTTCGTCATAATTTTAGTTTCTACAGAGCACTCTGAAATCCTTCTTTCTGATGAATGTTTTATTATTCTGAAAGCTCCATATTGGGCTACGACATTCTATTATAAAACAACTTTCTGGCCGGATGCCACTATTTGGCTTTCACGCTTGAAAAAGTCGCGCTGTCACAGCGCGACTTTTCTATTTTTCTCCATTGGTACGTAAAGTGTGAATAATTTTATTAGCCGTCTCTTCCACAGCCTTGTGGGAGACATCTATTACTTCACAGCCGATATCTTCGACAATTCCTTCAAAATAGGAAATTTCCTGTTTGATCCTTTCAAGATTGGCATAACTCGCCTCATCGCCCAGACCTAACGCTTTTAAGCGTTCTTTTCTTATATCATTCAATTTTTCGGGCGTTATCTTCAGGCCTATACATCTTCTTGGATCAACTTCGAAAAGTTCCTTCGGTGGTTTGACTTCCGGAACGATTGGAACGTTGGCAACTTTAAGCCGTTTATGCGCCAAATATTGGGAAAGAGGGGTTTTGGAAGTCCTGGAGACCCCGATAAGTACAATGTCGGCTTTCTTTATCCCTCGCGGATCCCTGCCGTCATCGTAGCGGACTGCAAATTCGATCGCTTCCACCCGCTTGAAATAATCTTCGTCAAGTTTGTGGACGAGTCCTGCTTCAAGCCTAGGTTCTCTACCGAAGTGTCTCTCCATAGAGTCTATCATAGGCCCCATTATGTCTACACATTCCAACTCTTCTTCTTCGGCCCGCTTAAGCAGATACTTCCTGAGTTCCGGCGATACGAGGGTGAACCCGATCAATGCTTCATGTTCCTTTGCCTGAATGAGCGTTTCATCGATGATCGATTCATCTTCGATATATGGTATTCTCTGTACGTCAAAGGGTCCATCATTAAACTGGCTCAAAGCCGCTTTCACTACAAGTTCCGCCGTTTCCCCGACGGAGTCTGACATAATATATACAAATGGTTTGACCATGCTGTCCCCTCCCAAAATGATTTACAGGTGCTCGTCTCTCCCGAGTTCGACCAGCGCTTTCGCTACATTCGTCTTCGTCAAACGGCCTACCACTTCAAGGCCGTCTTCCTTTTCCTCCACGACCGGCACTCCATCTATCTGTCTTTCAATTAATGTCTGTGCGGTATCGAGCAGTAAATCTTCTGCTGAACAGTAGGCAATATTCGGCATTCGGGTCATTATGATGTGTACGGGTACCGAAGTGAGATCCTGATTCCCTATGCTTGCCCGCAGTAAATCTTTCCTCGAGAGGATGCCTGTCAGTTTAGCATTTTCATTCGTGACGAAAATAGTACCTACATCCTCCAGAAACATATTAACAATAGCGTCATAAACCGATACATTTTCATCTACAACAATCGGGATCGATTGAAAATCTCCCACTTTAAATTTTTTCAGTTTCTCCGTAAGCAGTTCCGATCCGGTTTTACCCGTAAAGAAATAGCCTACTCTCGGCCGGGCATCAAGGTAGCCGGCCATTGTCAGTATCGCAAGATCGGGCCGCAACGTGGCTCTCGTGAGACTTAGCTGATCAGCTATATTTTCCCCGGTAATAGGGCCCTGTTCTTTTACGATTTCAATAATTCTTTCTTGTCGGTTGGACAGATCCATGATTTCACCACCCTCGTCCTAACTATGCCATACTATTATTTAATATTATATACATTTTTAAAAAGAAAGGAAAAGAAGGGAGGCGTCAATTCTGCTGCTTCCACTGGATAGCATTAAAGTCTGCAAAAACGTAAAGAGTGTCCGCCACGTTCTTTAAAAGTGCCAGACGGTTCATTCTTACACTTTCATCTTCCGCCATGACCATAATATTGTCGAAGAATGAATGAATCGGCTCCGCCAGTTCGCTCAGAGTGCGGAGAGAAGCATTTATTTCTTTCTCCTCCAGTTGTTTAAAGAATGCTTCTTTCACTTCTTCATGTTTTTCATATAACCTTAGTTCTTCTTCTTTTTCGAATAAAGATTTATCCACTTCGGCACCTTCTGCCTTGTCGGCCATATTCAATGTTCTTCCAAACGCTTCCTGAACAGCGCGGAACCCGTCTTCATGCCTTTTTGCGGAAAGCAGATGGGCTTTTTCTTTCGTGAGGGAATAATTACCGCTACCTTCCGCAAGCACCGCTTCCACGACATCGCTTTCTACATCTTCTTTTTTCAACAGGTAGGCGGTTCTTGCATTGAAAAACTCATGGACATTGGCTCGAAGTTCCGTTTGTGCTGCTGTTCCGACCGCCTTCTCCCCGTAGTAGGACACCGCTCTGTCCAGAAGTTCCGTTATATTGATATCAAACCCGTGATCTTCGATGATTTTAAGAACTCCGAGGGCCTGTCTTCTGAGACCATAAGGGTCCTGGGAACCGCTCGGAAGGTTACCGACAGCTATCGCCCCGACGATTGTATCCAGTTTATCAGCCAGACTTAATACGGCCCCTGTAATTGTTTCAGGTACGGCGCCTCCCGCCTGTTTCGGAAGATACTGTTCACGGATAGCTACAGCAACTTCTTCAGTTTCCCCGAAAATGCGTGCATATTTTTCACCCATGATTCCCTGTAAATCAGTGAACTCGTCGACCATTTGCGTAACGAGGTCGAATTTGGATATACGGGCTGCCCTTTGCACATTTGCCCTGTCACTATCTGAGATAGCCAGTTTGTCGCTTATGATAAGAGCTATATCTTCATTTCTGCCCACTTTTTCAGCGAGCGTTCCCAACTCTTCCTGATAAACGATTTTCTCAAGCTTTTCAAGCCTTTGTTCAATCGATACCTTCAGGTCTTCTTCGTAAAAGAACTCGGCGTCCGACAGTCTTGCCCGTAACACCTTCTCATTCCCCTTCGCTACATTATCGATATGCTCTCCATCACCGTTTCTCACACCTACAAAGTAAGGAAGAAGAGCGTCGTCCCGGTGCACAGGGAAGTAACGCTGATGCTCTTTCATAGAAGTGATCAGTACTTCATCCGGTACCTTAAGAAAGGACTGGTCAAAACTCCCGCTGAACACCGTCGGATACTCTACGAGGTCCGTGACTTCCCATAAAAGATCTTCATCTTCGTGGATGTCCCAGTTCTTCTCCTGCTGCAGCTGCTCCAGCTGACGCTGAATGTCCTCTTTACGTTCGTTACGATCCACTGCCACGAATTGTTCGTAAAGAGCGCTTACGTACCGGGAAGGATGTTCTATTGTAACGGTTTTTCCTAAAAACCGGTGACCGCGCGTAGTTTTTCCTGCGGAAACCCCTTCGATTTCCAAAGGAATGATTGTTGATTCGAACAAAGCGACGAGCCAGCGGATCGGTCTTATGAATTTAAGGGAATGATTTCCCCAGCGCATATTTTTCGGAAAAGCGAGGGACAGGATCACGTTCTTATAGTCCTGCAGAATAGTTTCCGTCTCTTCGCCTTTAATATATTTATCTATGTGCGCATAAGACGTACCGTTAACCTCTTCAAAGTAGATATCCTCCGGGGTTTTTCCCTGACCTTTGGAAAAACCGATAGCTGCCTTCGACCACTCTCCATTTTCATTTACCGCAATTTTCTCGGCAGGACCCTTCGCCTTTTCCTCGGTATCCGGCTGCTTTTCAGGCAGCCCTTCTATATATACAGCCAGTCTTCTCGGAGTGGAATATACAGTTATCCCGGTGAATGGAAGTCTGTTCGCCTCCAGCCACTCTTTTGTTTTTTCTCTCAGTTGATTTTCGGCACTGCTGATGAATCGGGCAGGCAGCTCCTCAAGACCTATTTCGAATAGTGCCTCATTACTCATGGGTCGATTCCTCCTTTAACATTGGAAAACCTAGTTCTTCCCGCTTCTCTACATACGCCTTCGCTATCTTTCTCGCCAGGTTACGCACTCTTCCGATATAACCGGTCCGCTCAGTGACGGATATAACACCTTTTGCATCCAGAAGGTTGAACGTATGGGAACATTTCAAAACGTAGTCATAGGCAGGGAAAACGAGATTTCTTTCCATAAGCTTCTCCGCTTCTTTTTCATACGTTGTAAACAGTTCAAACAGCATTTCTTCATCCGATTCCTCGAAAGTATAGACGGAATGTTCATACTCGGGCTGAGAAAAAATATCGCCTACGGTCACCCCGTTCGTCCATTCCAGCTCGAATACATTTTCCTTATCCTGTATATAGGAAGCCAGCCGTTCAATACCGTACGTGATTTCCGCAGAAACCGGTTTCGCTTCCAGGCCGCCTATCTGCTGGAAATAAGTGAACTGAGTGATTTCCATGCCGTCAAGCCACACTTCCCAGCCAAGGCCGGCAGCGCCGAGTGTAGGGTTTTCCCAGTTATCCTCCACAAAACGGATATCGTGCTGCTTCGGGTCGATACCGAGAGCTTCCAGGGACTCCAGATATATTTCCTGTATGTTGTCCGGAGACGGTTTCATTATGACCTGGAACTGATGGTGCTGATAAAGTCTGTTCGGGTTCTCTCCATATCTTCCGTCAGCCGGACGACGTGAAGGTTCCACATAAGCTACATTCCACGGTTCCGGTCCCAGACTCCTTAACAGCGTCATAGGAGACATCGTCCCGGCCCCTTTCTCCGTATCGTAGGCCTGCATTAAAATGCACCCATGGTCTGACCAGTGTTTCTGTAAAGTCAATATCATCGTTTGGATATCCATTCCTCTACCTCCTGTATATTAAAGAAATTCTTTTTACTCACCATCCTGCACGAAAAATCCCGCCCCTATGCCGTTAAGACATAGGGGCGGGATTTCCGCGGTTCCACCCTATTTGCCGATACGTCCTGACGTATCAGCCACTTTCCGATCATTGCTCCGGACTGCCTTCTTCGGAGGGAAATGGGCTGCCTTGCACCTGTTACAGCCTCGCTGGACATCTCCGCTTCCGAGTACTACTTCCCTTCTTCACAATGTATATGATATATGAAAGCATACATAATCTGAGCTCCACTTGTCAATAAAACTTATCCATTTGCTTCAAAAACTTCCGGGACTTCAGAAAGTACCCTCCGTATTGTTCGTAGTATCTGTCCAAAAGCTGACGAAGCTTTTCTTTATTTTCTTTCTTCATCGATATGTTTCCGAGTCTCTTCAGGTCCATCTCTGCGAGCAGAGGCAGCAGACTGCTGAACCTCTCCGACAACTCATAACGATCAGGATCCACGTGTTTACACCTGTTGCAGAGATATCCTCCCTCCGCGACAGAAAAAGAAAAAGGACCTTCCGAATTTCCACAATTAATGCACCTGGAGAGGACCGGAGCAAATCCCGCTTTCCTGTAAATTTTCAATTCGAACATCATCGTGACAATTTCCGGGTCCCGGCCTTCATCGATGTAGGTAAGTGTTGTAAGAAGTTGTTCGAAAAGGAATGGGTCCGGCTCTTTTTCTTCCACCAGTTTATCAGCGAGTTCACAGGCAAAAGAAGCGTATCCCGCCTTTAATATATCTTCCCTCACTGAACGAAAAGAATCGACAGTTTCTCCCTGGGACATCGATCCCATGCCGCTCCCTATATATATAAGGTAGTTGCCGTAAATAAAGGGCTGGGTCACCGAACTCATTCTGCTGCTCGGTTTTTTCGCTCCCCGGGCCATTACAGTAATCTTGCCTTTTTCCCGTGTCCAAAGCGTGACAATTTTATGAGTTTCTCCGTAATCTCTTGTCCTGATAACCAGACCCTCGATTTTTTCCAACAAACTCTTTCACCTGTCCTCCCACTCATGATTCTTTCCCCGTCATTTCAAACCTGTCTCCCATGGAGCAAATATTTCACTCAAAATAAGCGGGGCGAGGAGTGTCTCTATTAATAGTCATCTTCTCTGTATCCGAAGTCATTCAGATCAATCGACCGGTTTCTCCAGTCTTTCTGAACTTTCACCCAAAGCTCAAGAAAAACTTTGCTTCCGAGGAGCGCTTCTATGTCTTTTCGGGCTCTTGTCCCCACTTCTTTCAGCATGCTCCCCTGCTTTCCGATGATTATACCCTTCTGTGACTTTCTTTCTACAACTATAATTGCCTGAATGTGAAGAGAACCATTCTCCTCTTCATCTATTTCCTCTATCTTTACCGCGATGGAGTGGGGAATTTCTTCTCTTGTCAGGTGCAGAACTTTCTCTCTTATGAATTCACTTATAACAAATCGCTCGGGATGATCTGTAATCTGATCTTCCGGATAGTATTGCGGCCCTTCTTCAAGATGGCCTTTGATAACTGTGAGAAGATGGTCGACATTGTTTCCTTCCAGAGCAGAGATGGGAACGATTTCTGTGAACTCCATCAGTTCTCTGTACTGCTCAATAAGCGTAATCAGCTTATCAGGATGCACGCGGTCGATCTTGTTGATGATCAGATAGACGGGGCGATCCACGTTCTTCAGACGGTCCACAATGAACTGATCGCCACGCCCATAACCTTCCTCGGCGTTTATCATAAATAAAATAATATCCACTTCGTTCAACGTCTGCTCAGCAGTATTGACCATATAGTTCCCGAGCTTATGTTTCGGTTTATGGATGCCCGGGGTATCAATGAAAACTATTTGGCTGTCTTCATCGGTATATACACCCTGTATTCTGTTTCTTGTCGTCTGCGCCTTATCACTCATAATGGCAATTTTTTCACCGATCACACGGTTCATGAATGTGGATTTCCCCACATTGGGCCTGCCCACGATGGCTGTGAAGCCGGACTTAAACGTATCTGACATATGTCATCCTCCATACTTACAAATTTGGCACGAAAATTACCAGAGCAATCATTACTGCAAAACATGCAGCAATAAGAACTGCTCCGGCTGAAGCATCTTTAATCACTTTCACTTCCTGATGATAGGACGGATGAATGAAATCCATCACCCGTTCTATTACAGAGTTGACGACCTCCAGGGACAGGACGAGTCCCATCGTCAAAAACAATACTGCCCATTCAATGGGTGAAATGGAAAGGAAGATTCCTGTTAAAAGTACGGCTACAGAGGCAAAACAGTGGATTTTCAGATTCCTCTCTGTCTTTACCACGGCAAGGATACCCGACAGGGCGAAGCGGAAACCTATCCGCTTATTTCGTTTACTTCCTTTCAAGTCCGAATTCATTCAATATGTCCTCTTGACGTTTGAACATTTTCTTTTCGTCCTCTTCCTTTTCATGATCATACCCGAGCAGATGCAGGAGGCTGTGAAGGGCAAGAAAAGAAAACTCCCTCTCTAAAGAATGGTCGTAATCGTCCGCCTGCTCATTTGCTTTATCAACGGAGATAACGATATCCCCGAGCATTCGTGGCATATCTTCATCGATGGCCTCAAGCTCATCTTCCCCTTCTTCAAGCATAGGGAAGGAGAGAACATCTGTCGGCTGATCTATCTGCCGGTAATTTCTGTTCAGTTCCTGTATCTGCGAATTGTTGACAAAGGTAATGGAAAGTTCATTATCCCCTGCTACTCCTTCTTTCTCGGCAGCAAAAGATAATACCCGTTCAATCAGATCCACAAATGCTTCATCGATGGAATTCGTCTCATCATGAAAATCGATTTTCAACATCTTAACAGCCCCCTCTATTCTTTATCTTCATACGCTTCAATAATCCGCTGCACCAGCGGATGTCTAACAACGTCCGTTTCATCAAGATGGATAAAAGAGCTCCCTTTCACCTTCGACAGCTTCTGCTTCGCTTCGATAAGACCGGAATTCATACCTTTCGGAAGGTCCACCTGGGTTATGTCCCCAGTAATAATCATTTTCGATCCGAAACCGAGCCTTGTCAAAAACATCTTCATCTGCTCCGGTGTAGTGTTCTGTGCTTCGTCCAGAAGAGCGAAAGCGTCGTCAAGCGTCCGTCCTCTCATATAAGCAAGCGGTGCAATTTCAATCGTTCCCCTTTCAATCAGTCTTGCCGTGTGCTCAACACCGAACAAGTCATGTAAGGAGTCGTAAAGGGGACGAAGGTACGGATCGACCTTCTCTTTCAGATCTCCGGGCAGGAAACCGAGACTTTCTCCGGCTTCGACAGCAGGCCGGGTGAGTACAATTCTCTTGACGTCTCCATTCTTCAGCGCGTTGACAGCCATAACTACAGCAAGATATGTCTTTCCCGTCCCGGCAGGGCCTATACCGAAAGTCAAATCATTCCTTTTAATGGCACTGATATAATCTCTTTGCCCCAGTGTTTTCACACGAATCGGTTTTCCTTTGGCGTTTCTCGTTATCTCATCTTCGTACAATGCTTCGAACTGATTAATTTTACCTTTTTTAGCAAGCTCAATGGCGTATACAATGTCTCTCTCCGTAACACTGAGGCCTTTGCGTATGAGCGCCAGCAGGGAGCCGATAACATCTTCTACGATGGCTACGTGTTCCGGAACACCGGAAACGTTCACTTTTTCTCCCCTGGAAACAATAGTTACGCTTAACTGTTCTTCCATCTGTTTAAGGTTTCTGTCTTCCGTCCCGAACAGCGTGAGCGCTTCTTCGGGACTGTCCAGATGCACATCTATCGTTTGTAAGTCTTCCTGCATATTCAATCTCCTTGATTAATATATTTCGTTGCATAAGATTTTTGATTTAATTTATATTTTAGAATTAATTTTACTTTACCACTGTCTGTATAGCGGTGCAAAACTTTTCCACCAGTCCCTGTGCTCTTCGTAATAAGGAGGCGGATATGTATGTTTATAGTTTTCACATACCTTTTCACACCTCCTTCTAAACCACGAGCAAAACCCGGCCTGCATTCGGCAGACCGGGTCTCGTGCTTCACCATCTTCTTAAAGGCCGATGGGGACGTTTTGCTCTTGGCGGACCCAGGATTTCACTCATTATGATACCGTCCTGAATTCGTCTTTTCGTCCAATTTTCCCTGAGGAACGGATGGACTTCCTTAGTCTCGTCTTCTTTTTTATCTACAACGAGATCTCCGTGCTGCAAAATTCCGTCATGTTTTTTCTCCGATGCTTTTTCAACGTGTACATTCTCTTCTTCAAAATCCTGATCCGCGTGTTCCTTCATTTCTTCATACTTCTCGTTGAGAGAAGGGGCGGGACTGTTCTGCCGTTCCGGTACGGAGGAAGGGCTGTTATCTTCCCGGTTTTCCTGAGAACGCTGGAAGAGAGAGAAAATCCCGTAAAGTACAGCTCCCACTATGAAAATGTTTGAAAAGATCACTGATATTAAATCTCCCACTGATCATCACCTCTTTCTTCAAAAGCTTGAAAATGAGGTCCAATTACTTGCCGTTGTCCTCGTCATCCGTTTCTCCGGTAGTACCTAACGTTTTTCTCATGTCGGTGTCCGCATCAATGTTCTGGTAGTTCATATAATCCATAACTCCCATTTTTCCGGAACGCAACGCCTCTGCAAGAGCCTGTGGTACTTCCGCTTCCGCTTCGACCACTTTCGCCTGCATTTCCTGAACACGGGCGCGCATTTCCTGCTCCTGGGCGATAGCCATCGCTCTTCGTTCTTCCGCTTTCGCCTGAGCGATATTTTTATCAGCTTCTGCCTGATCCGTCTGCAGAATAGCTCCGATGTTCTTACCGATGTCTATATCTGCAATATCAATCGAGAGAATCTCGAAAGCCGTACCTGCATCAAGCCCTTTTCCGAGAACGTTTTTGGAAATCGAATCCGGATTCTCAAGCACTTTATTGTGGTTCTCACTGGAACCGATAGTAGAAACGATACCTTCTCCGACACGTGCGATAATCGTGTCCTCCCCGGCACCCCCTACGAGCCGGTCGATATTGGCCCGGACCGTGATACGGGCTTTCGCTTTCACTTCAATACCGTCCATAGCCACACCGGCGATGAAAGGAGTCTCTATCACTTTAGGGTTAACACTCATCTGAACAGCTTCCAGTACATCCCGGCCGGCCAGGTCGATCGCTGCACATCGCTCGAAAGTCAGTTCTATGTTTGCACGGTGCGCGGCAATAAGCGCATTGACCACCCTGTCCACATTACCCCCGGCCAGGTAGTGGCTCTCGAGCTGGTTCGTATTAATATCAAGACCGGCTTTATGAGCTTTGATCAGAGGGTTGATGACTCTGGCGGGAGTTACCCGTCTTAATCTCATACCCACAAGACTGAATATACTGATCTTGACCCCTGCAGCCAGTGCGCTGATCCACAGCATCACGGGGATGAAAGTGAACAGTACAGCTAAAGCAATAATAATGATTCCGACGATGATTAATGGCATCAATTCCTGTAACGTCATGATTTTTCCTCCTTATTATCTCCAATTTCCCGTACTACAATTCTTGACCCTTCCACTTTTACGATTTTGATTCCTGTACCTGCCTGAATAAATGACCCTTCACTCACTACATCCAGCCTTTCGTCTCCGAAAACACCGGACCCGGAAGGACGGAGAGGGGTCAGACTTTCGCCTGTCTCGCCTATCAGTTCCAGTCTGCTTCGGGACGAAACGTAA
Organism: Salimicrobium jeotgali; assembly: GCF_001685435.2. Classification (NCBI taxonomy): domain Bacteria; kingdom Bacillati; phylum Bacillota; class Bacilli; order Caryophanales; family Bacillaceae; genus Salimicrobium; species Salimicrobium jeotgali. Next base: position 1,101,084 of record NZ_CP011361.2, on the reverse strand, counting down.
CCTTCCGAAGTGTTTGTGGAATCGCTCAGAACAATTTTTTTAACGAAGTTGTTCTGGAAACCGACAAATTTAAAAAGAAGGACTGAGGCTACGATAGTAACAAGAACAGCTATTCCGATGCTGAAAGCCATATATCCAAGATCCTGCCCCGACATGAGGAGCGAAGCCACAATAGCAACCGCCCCTCCGATCCCGGCAATTCCTCCCGGGAGGAAGAACTCTGCGATAATAAGTGCTATTCCTGCCACAAGCAGAATAATCGCTTCAAATCCTGCAAGTCCGGCGATTACGTGCCCGTAAAAGAAAAGGACAAGCGACATGATACCGATAGAACCGGGGATACCAAAGCCCGGAGTATATATTTCCGCTATAAGTCCTAAGCTTGCGAGCGATAACAAAATAGGTACGACCGCAGGGTTTGTCAGGAATCTGGCAAGATTTTCGGAAAATGTAGGCTCGACCCTCACCGTGTCGGAAGGGTCATACCCGAGTTTCTTAACGACAGCGTCCATACTGGAAAGCGTTTCTTCAGAATACCCCACCTCTACTGCCTGGGCGGGGGTCAGTGTAAGAAACTCTCCCTTCGGAGCTCCATGCTCGGGTAAGTCTATACTTTTATCCGCCATGGCTTTTGCATACAAAGGGTCTCTCCCGGTATTCTCTGCTGCCGCAGTCATAGCTGATATCCAGGCGGACTGGGCTTTTTTATCTGCCGCCGTTCCGTCCGAATTGATGACTCCGGAGGCTCCCATGGTCGCCTGGGATTTCATATAGATATCATCCATATTCAGAGCTATATACGAGCCGGCAGAGTACGCACGACTAGTGACGTAGGCAGCGGTCGGGACGTCGGTATTGGTTAAATACTCACCTATCTCGTTCGCTGCATCCACACGTCCGCCCGGGGTATCGATTTCGAAAATAAGTTGCTTCGCCCCCGCATCTTCCGCTTCAGTTATTGCTCTGTCGATAAACGAGGCCATACCTTTCTCCACCGTTTCTTCAACAGGAACTACATACACCTCGCCCGCCGCTTCCACGGAGACAGGAGCTAATAACATAAGCAGAAATGGAAAGAGTAATATGGAGCTTTTCCATTTCCTGATCACGCTCACCGTCATCCCCCCTTTCGTCTCGCTTATACCTTATACGTATGTAGCTGTGAAAACGTTTCAGGGAATTTATGAAAAAAGACCTCTCGTTTCTGAGAGGCCTTTTCCCTGTTTATGATAATTGCTTCATAACTTCTTTATTGACCTGGGTGCCGTCCGCTTTCCCTTTTACTTTAGGCATAACGGCAGACATTACTTTACCCATGTCGCTTTTACCGGAAGCATCGACTTCATTAATAGTTTCAGAGACTACAGTCTCCAACTCTTCTTCCGTCAACTGCTTCGGCAGATAGTCGTTTAGAATGTTGATTTCTTCCCGAAGGTCACTTACAAGGTCATCCCGACCAGCTTGTTTAAATTCTTGGAGGGAATCTTTCCTTTGTTTTACCTCACGCGATAAAACCGTCAGTTCCTCTTCTTCCGTCAGATCATTCTTACCGAGTTTTATCGCTTCGTTCTGCATGGATGATCGCACCATACGGATAACGCCAAGTCTTTTTTTATCCCTGGCTTTCATAGCGACTTTCATGTCCTCTGTAAGACGTTCAGAAATAGTCATTTTATCTCTACACCCTCTTCACAGAACACTTACTTGCGCTTTCTTGCTGCCTCGGATTTTTTCTTACGACGAACGCTTGGCTTATCGTAATATTCACGCTTACGAGCCTCAGCCAGAGTACCGCTTTTAGATACGTCTTTCTTGAAACGACGAAGAGCATCCTCTAAAGATTCGTTTTTGCGTACGCGAGTGGTCTTAGACATATTACTTCCCTCCCTCCGAAACAAACAAAACTAGTTCAAGATATGGAAAGACCCCATATCTTTGTCAATTATATTACACCAAATTCATCAGGTCAACAAGCACTCTGCTCTTAATAATCAGATGTGCCTTCTTTTCCCTGAATGATCGCAATTCCGGAACTCGCTCCAATTCTCGTAGCTCCTGCATCAATCATCTGTTTTGCATCTTCGTAATCTTTTACGCCGCCTGATGCTTTGACTCCCATGTCCTCTCCGACTGTCTCCCTCATAAGAGAAACATCTTCGAGTGTAGCTCCTCCACCCGAAAAACCGGTCGAGGTCTTCACGTAATCAGCACCGGCCTGTTTAGCAAGTTCACAAGCTGTGACTTTTTCTTCATTTTCAAGAAGAGCGGTTTCAATAATCACTTTAACAGTGGCTTTGCCGGCTGCGGCTTCCACGACAGCCTCGATATCTTTTTGTACCGCATCCGTGTTGCCGCTTTTCAGTTCCCCTACATTGATGACCATGTCCACCTCTTCGGCACCATGTTCAATCGCCGTTTTCGTTTCATATACTTTAACTTCTGTTGTAGAAGCGCCAAGCGGGAAACCGATAACCGTACAAACCATTACATCCGTATCTTTCAACTGTTCGTTACAGTAAGAAACCCAGTACGGGTTTACACAGACAGAAGCGAAATCATACTCTTTTGCTTCTTCGCATACCTGTTCGATTTTTTCCTTCGTCGTTTCGGGTTTAAGCTGTGTATGGTCGATCATCTTTGCCAGTGTGCTCATAATACATCTCCTTTTCAGCTTGTTCGTACATCTAACTCCATAGTAACTGTTTTCAAACCAAAAGAAAAGCGTTTTCTTATTCTTCCCATTCATACGACAGGGCAGAGAGGAAATATAAAGCGGCTGTTTCCATTCTTAAAATGCGACGGCCGAGCCGCACCGGTTGAAAAGATGCCTGGTACAACACAGAAACTTCTTCCGGGGTGAATCCGCCTTCCGGACCTATAACCAGACAGACGCTTTCACCGGGGCCCACTTTTCCGATGTACCCGGACAACCGGGATTCCGTCTCTTCCCGGGCTTCGTTTTCATAAGCGAACAACAAATGCCCGAATCCCTCCGTCCACTGGATGACCTGCTTTAAAGATGCCACTGATTTAACTTCGGGGATCATCAGTCTTTCCGATTGCTCAGCAGCTTCTTTGGCAATTTTGTTCCATCTTTCCACTTTTTTCTGCTGCCTTTTCTCATCCCATTTCGCTACGGAGCGCCCCGCCTGAAAAGGGATCATTTCCGCCATCCCGAGTTCCGTGCCTTTTTGCACGACCCACTCCACCTTGTCGGATTTTCCGATTGCCTGCACGATGGTCACTTTCTGGGGAAGTTCCGGATCGGTTTCGAGAGGATGTTTCAGTGCACAGTACACTTCCTCATTTATCTCTGTTATTTCCGCCTCAAAAGCTTTCTTGTCAGGGTGAATTACTGTCACTGTATCTCCAGGGGCCATTCTCATAACTTTCCGTATATGATGCACATCCGGACCGGTGATCTTCACTCTGTCTTCGTTCCAGTTTTCACGTCCTGCAAAGTATCTTTGCATCATTCGTCCTCCTGCAGCGGACGTCTTGCCGTATAGGAGACCCAGTCTTTCATGTTAGTCGTTTCCACGATTTCGAATCCGGCTTCCTCCAGGCTGTTACGTACGAGGTCTTTTTTTCCTTCTATAATTCCGGATGTTATAAAATAACCGCCCGGCTTCAACAACGAGAAGGCGTCATTTGGAAACTTGACGATGATCTCCGCAAGTATATTGGCGACAATGACATCCGCCTCCTGTGTTACGCCTTCTAAAAGGTTGTTTTCTTCCGCTTTCACCCTGTCCTCTACACCGTTCAACCGTGCATTGTTTCTGGTACTCTTAACGGCTATCTCATCCAGATCAAACGCATGTACGTAGGCAGCTCCGAGAAGCACGGCTCCTACACTGAGAATACCGGAGCCTGCGCCGACATCAAGTACCGCATCCCCATCTTTGATATATTTCTCCAGCGCCTGCATACTGAGAGCCGTAGTGGGGTGTGTTCCGGTTCCGAATGCCATGCCGGGGTCCATTTCAATTACAAGTTCTCCCGGTGTGTCCGCTTCATAATCTTCCCAGGTCGGGGCAATTGTGATTTTTTCGGATATTTTTACAGGTTTATAATATTTTTTCCAGGAGTTTGCCCAGTCCTCTTCCCTTATGGCCTTTACAGTGATTTCATTATATCCGATATCAATGCCATAATCGGTAAGGGACGTCACTGAGGCCTCGATCTCTTTTATAACCTCCGGTGTTGCAGAACTCTCGGGCAGGTATGCTTTAACGATAACCCCATCCTTCGGATAATTTGAAGGATCCAGATCATAGATTTCCCCGAATCTCGCGGAATATTTTTCAAGATCCGACGGGTCCTCGATCACCACTCCGCCTGCCCCGAACTCCTGCAGGAGGTTTGAAACCGGTTCTATCGCTTCATTTGTTGTATGTATACTGATTTCGGACCAATTCATTTCCTCCACCTGCTCTTTCCTCATTTATCTGTCAAAAATAAAACAGAGAATGATTGATTTAATAAAAAGGGTCGTTTTATCACGGAACTTATTTGAAAGCGGTCTTTGTCGACATTTCGCTCTGAACACGCCATAAAACAAAATACTCCATGTAAATGGAAGGAGGAGCTCCTCCTTCCTATCTTACATCGAGCATTATATTTACACAAAATTATTCACCTTTAAAAGCACGTTTCATTCTTTCGAAAAAGTTTCCATGCTGTTCTTCGGCTGTCTCATTCCCGCTGATTTCGTTGAATTCACGGAGCAGTTCTTTCTGTCTGTCCGTCAGGTTTTTAGGAGTAACCACTCTTATTTTAACATGCTGGTCACCGTGGCCGCGGCCATGAACGTTAGGGGAACCTTTCCCTTTCAAGCGGAAGGTTTTGCCTGTCTGCGTTCCTGCAGGAATCTTCAGCATAACTTTTCCGTGCAGGGTCGGCACTTCGATTTCGTCACCGAGCCCGGCCTGAGCAAATGTGAGTGGCACTTCACAGAAAATGTGATCGCCGTCACGTTCATAGAATTCGTGACGTTTGACCTGGATAACTACATACAGATCCCCGGCAGGACCGCCGTTGACACCTGCTTCTCCTTTTCCTGGAATCCGTACCTGCTGGCCTTCATCCACACCTGCAGGAATGTCCAGATGGATGGAATCTGTTTTGGTTACCCGGCCGTTTCCGCCACAGGTCGCACATTTTTCTTTAACGATTTTTCCGGATCCCTGGCAGTGATGACAGACGCGGCGATTAACGACTCTGCCGAACGGTGTATTCTGTTCCTGATTGATCTGCCCTGCCCCCTGACAATGAGGGCACGTTTCCGGAGAAGTGCCAGGCTTGGCGCCTGAACCGTCACAAGTGTCACATTCTTCTTCCCGTGGAATCTCTACATCCGTACTCTTGCCGAAGATCGCTTCTTCGAATTCAAGAGTCATCGTATACTGCAGATCATTACCTCTTCTCGGTGCGTTCGGATCGCGTCTGCGTCCCCCGCCGCCGCCGAAGAACATATCGAAAATGTCACTGAAACCGCCGAAGTCTTCAGCTCCGCCGAATCCTCCCTGACCCATGCCGGGACCTTCATGACCGAACTGATCGTATTGAGATCTTTTCTGATCATCGCTCAGTGTTTCATACGCTTCTTTTACTTCTTTAAATTTCTCCTGAGCCCCTTCTTCTTCGCTTACATCAGGGTGATATTTTCTGGCGAGTTTGCGATAAGCTTTCTTAATATCCTGTTTTGAAGCATCCTGAGAAATTCCAAGGACCTCATAATAATCTCGTTTACTCAAATTCAATCACTCTCCCGAACTCTGTTACAAGCATAATTATAGAAGGATATCGTCCTTCCTTCAACAGGCGTCCGAAAGAAAATCCGCCTTACAGGCGGATCACCTCTTCCAGCTTGCCCTGCATTGACACGTTCATTCTGTTGAAAAAAGTCAAAGCCAAGAAAATCCTGACTTTGACTTTTTTGATCTTTCTTATTTATTTTCGTCTTTATCCTCGTCGTTCACTTCTTCGTAATCAGCATCTACAACATCGTCCTGACCTTCTTCGCCTTCATTCTGCTGTTGTTGCTGGGCGGCCTGCTCGTACATTTTTACGGACAGCGCCTGAACCTGCTCCTGAAGGTTGTCGCGCTTAGCTTTGATATCTTCAATATCTTCGCCTTCAAGTGCTGTCTGCAGCTCAGCTTTAGCATCTTCAGCTTTTTGTTTCTCTTCTTCACTTACCTGTTCGCCAAGATCTTTGATCGTCTTGTCTGTAGTGAAGATCAGCTGATCAGCTTCGTTACGAAGTTCGATTTCTTCGCGCTTCTGCTTGTCAGCCTCAGCGTTTTCTTCGGCTTCGTTAACCATACGCTCCACTTCTTCGTCGGAGAGACCGGAAGAGGACTTGATGGTAATGGATTGCTCTTTGTTCGTTCCGAGATCTTTGGCACGAACGTTTACAATACCGTTTGCATCAATATCGAAAGAAACTTCGATTTGTGGTACACCGCGCGGTGCCGGCGGGATATCAGTCAGCTGGAAACGACCTAGCGTATTGTTATCCTGGGCCATTTCACGTTCCCCTTGCAGGACGTGAATATCGACAGCTGTCTGATTGTCCGCTGCTGTAGAGAAAGTCTGGGAATGACTTGTAGGAATCGTAGTGTTTCTTTCGATAAGTTTCGTCGTTACGCCACCCATCGTTTCGATACCGAGAGAGAGCGGTGTTACGTCCAGAAGAACAACGTCCTTGACGTCTCCCTGAAGCACTCCACCCTGAATAGCGGCACCGAGAGCCACTACTTCATCCGGGTTTACGCCTTTGGAAGGTTCTTTTCCTACTACTTTTTGAATACCTTCCTGAACAGCAGGAATACGAGTGGAGCCACCTACGAGAAGAATACGGTCAATGTCGGATGCACTCATGTTCGCATCTTTAAGAGCCTGACGTGTAGGTTTCATCGTACGCTCCACGAGCTCGGAAGTAAGCTCTTCGAATTTCGCACGGGTAATTGTCATCTCCAGGTGAAGAGGACCTGCTTCGCCCGCTGTGATAAACGGAAGGGATACTTGCGTCTGTGCTACTCCGGACAGATCTTTCTTAGCTTTTTCAGCGGCATCTTTCAGGCGCTGTTTAGCCATTTTGTCTTTGGAAAGATCGATTCCGTTTTCTTTTTTGAATTCTTTGACCATGTGGTCCATAAGAAGTTCGTCGAAATCGTCACCACCGAGACGATTATCCCCTGCTGTGGACACAACTTCGAACGTACCGTCACCAATGTCCAGAATGGACACGTCAAACGTACCGCCACCAAGGTCATATACAAGGATTGTCTGATCCTGGTCTTCTTTGTCAATACCGTATGCAAGCGCCGCAGCTGTAGGCTCGTTAATGATACGTTCTACTTCAAGGCCTGCAATCTTACCGGCATCTTTTGTAGCCTGACGTTCGGAATCGTTGAAGTAAGCAGGTACTGTAATAACTGCCTTCTCCACTTTTTCACCGAGATAGTCTTCCGCATATTCTTTCAGATACTGAAGGATGATTGCTGAAATTTCCTGTGGTGTATATTCTTTTCCTTCGATTTCCACTTTGTAATCCGTGCCCATGTGACGTTTAATGGACTGGACAGTGTTCGGGTTAGTGATAGCCTGACGCTTCGCCACTTCCCCTACCTGACGTTCGCCATTTTTGAACGCTACTACAGATGGAGCAGTACGGTTCCCTTCCGGGTTAGGGATTACTTTCGATTCCCCGCCTTCCATCACTGCTACACAAGAGTTTGTGGTACCTAAATCAATTCCGATAATCTTACTCATAGTGACATCCTCCTTCAATACATTAAACTTTTATTGGTTTACTTTTACCATAGCAGGGCGAATCACGCGGTCATTCAGTTTGTAACCGGTCTGAAGTACATCGACGACCACGTTTGATTCATAACCCTCTTCCTCCACCTGCATCATTGCCTGATGCACATGAGGGTCGAACGTTTCTCCCTGGGCACTTATTACTTCCACACCCTCTTTTTCAAGAGCGCTCCACAATTGGTTATATACCATTTTCATCCCGTCGACAAACCCTTGAGCGGATTCTTCTTTAACTTCTGTCTGTAAAGCACGCTCAAAGTTATCCAGGACAGGGATCAATTCTTCTGTGAGAGACTGGGATCTGTATTTACGATCCATCTCTTTTTCTTTCTGTGTACGCCGACGGAAGTTGTCGAAATCCGCCTGTACACGAAGCATTCTTTCCTGGATTTCGTCTCTTTCCTGCTCGACTTTCTCCAGTTCTGTCTGCTCTTCTGTGTATTCGGACACTATATCTTCAGGGTTTTCTTCTGTCCCATCCGATTCGTTCATAACAGTATTAGTGTCTTTTTCTTCTTCTGCCATGAAGGCCACCTCCCAGGGTTATTCTCACCGTTACTGAATATAACACATATAAACACCATCACAAAAGAAAGTGACAGCAACAAGCGGAACCTTCGTTTAATACCATTCCCTGAAGGTTTCCGTCATGTGTCTGGACAGTTCTTCCACTAACGTTACTACGCGGTTGTATTCCATACGGGTCGGCCCGAGCAGAGCCAGTGTCCCCACCTGCTGATTCCCGAGGTAGTAATTAGCGGTAATGATACTGCAGTGCTGAAGGGCAATAAAAGGATTTTCGTGACCGATCATTGTCTGAATACCCTTATCGCTCGTTTTCAGAAGGCTGGCAATATCCTTTTCCTCTTCAATCATGGACATAATAGACCTTATCCTGTCTATGTCCTTGAATTCGGGCTGCATCAGAATATTGGTCTTTCCCCCTACGTAGAGCTTGGCGGAGTTATCATTGGCCAAAGCTGCACGAAGGTACATGAAAGCATCATTGAAGTGTTCGGCATGCTCTTTCAAAAGAGAAAAAATTTCTTTATTCAATCTCTCGGGCACTTCAATCAAAGCCACGCCTTTCAAACGCTCGTTAAGGATATTGACCATTTTCTCAAGATCAGTCGATTTAATCTCCACTGGTGTTGAAAACACGCGGTGTTCCACATGACCCGTGTTGGTAACGAGCACTGCTACAGCTTTTTCATGAGACAGGGGAGTAATCTGGATTTGTTTAAGTCTGGTTTCGAAAACTTCCGGCCCGAGAATGATAGAGGTGTAATTGGTAAGGTCAGAAAGTATTCCTGCCGACTTTTCCACCACCTGTTCAAACTCCAGCGTTTTCTTCCCGAAAGATTCCCGAATGAGGTTTTTCTCCCTGGAACTCAGTGTGGAGGGAGAAAGCAGATGATCCACATAAAATCGATACCCTTTCTCAGACGGTGCTCTTCCTGAAGAGGAATGAAGCTTTTCCAGAAAACCCATTTCCTCGAGGTCCGCCATCTCATTACGAATAGTCGCCGGACTGAAGTCCACGGTTTCTTTCTTGGAAATGTACCGTGAGCCCACCGGCTGGGCAGTAAGAATAAAATCATCAACGATTACTTTTAGTATTTGCAACTGACGATTTGTTAGCATCGATGATCACCTCTGTTAGCACTCATTGGTTCCGAGTGCTAAATCTATAATTAAGTTATCAAAAGGTCAGAAAGATGTCAACGAATAAACCGGAAAAATTCTCAGTCGATTAAAAAAGAGGCAAAGACGTCATTGCCGAACAGTTTCCCCTGTTCCGTCAGCTTTATATATCCGCCATCCTCTTCTAAAAGGCCCCGGTCGATCAACGTATCGACAGCTCCTCCGAAAACTTCGTCAGGGTCCCTGTCGTACTTCTCTTTAAATCGTGCCCGGGAAACACCTTCCATCTTCCTCAACCCGAGAAACATTTCTTCTTCCATCATTTCTTTCAATTCTACCGGCTCTTCATGCAGTACCGGCTTTCCATCTTCAAATACTTTCTTCAAATAGGCAGGGAGCGGCCTGATATTAATGGTCCGTTTTCCGGGCAGGTACCCGTGAGCGCCTGCACCGATTCCATAATAATAAGCGTTGTCCCAATAAGTGAGGTTGTGCTCGCTCTCATAACCCGGGCGGGAAAAATTGCTTATTTCATAATGGTAAATGCCTTCTTCCCGGAGTTTTTTCTGCAGGAGATGATACATTTCCACTTCATCTTCTTCCGGGGGTTTTGAAAGTTCACCTTTTTTGTACCGCTGATGGAACACCGTCTTCGGCTCTATCTGTAACGAATAAGAGGAATAGTGGGGCAGGTTCAGTTCGAGTGCCTTGTCCACAGATTCCTCAAAGAGTTCGACGGACTGGTTCGGAAGGCCATACATAAGATCGATGCTTATATTGTCTATCCCGGCGTGACGCAACCTGTCAATATTAAGATATACATCTTCTTCTTTATGAACCCTGCCGAGCTCCTCCAGTAGTGTATTATCAAAAGTCTGAACTCCGAGAGAGATCCGGTTCACTCCGTACTTCGCAAGCAGATCGGCTTTCTCCTGATCAAGATCACCCGGGTTCGCTTCAAAAGTATATTCTTCACATTTATCTATATCAAAATGGCCGTCGATCATTTTAAGCAGTTTTTCCAGTTGGACAGCTGTCAGAACGGTAGGTGTGCCGCCTCCTACATAAATCGTCTTCATCACCTGTTTCGCACCCGGGACATACCCGTCCATCTCTATTTCCAGCGCTTCCAGATACTGATCTGCAGCTTTCTCGTCATAAAAGAATTTAACAAAATCACAATAGTGACAAATCTGCTGACAAAACGGAATGTGGATGTAAGCTGAAGAAATTTTCATATACTATTCCTCCCCACTAAAGAAAACCGCAAGCATTTCCCTGCGGTTTTCCGTTGATCAATCATCATTAATTTCAAGCACGGACATAAAAGCTTCCTGAGGGACTTCTACAGACCCTACCATCTTCATACGTTTTTTACCTTCCTTCTGTTTCTCAAGGAGCTTCCGCTTTCTGGAAACGTCTCCGCCGTAACACTTGGAAAGTACGTTTTTCTTCATCGCTTTGATAGTGGATCTGGCAACGATCTTATTACCGATAGCTGCCTGAACAGGAACTTCAAACTGCTGTCTCGGTATGAGATCTTTCAGCTTCTCCGTAATCTGCTTGCCGCGCTCGAAAGCGAAATCTTTATGGACGATGAACGAAAGAGCGTCAATCGTATCGCCGTTCAGAAGGATTTCCATTTTCACGAGATCGGACGTACGGTTACCTATGAACTCATAATCGAAAGAAGCATACCCTCGAGTCTGTGATTTCAGCGTATCGAAAAAGTCATAAACGATTTCGGATAACGGGACATCATAGATGATGTTCACGCGATTATCATCAAGGTATTTCATGTCCACAAAATTACCGCGTTTCCTCTGGCAAAGTTCCATCACAGGACCGACATACTCGTTCGGCACCATTACGGTCGCCTTCACATAAGGTTCCTGAACTTCTTCAAGTTTCTGGTTGTCAGGCATCATGGAAGGGTTATCCACCTGTTTTTCTGTTCCATCCGTCAGGATAACGTTGTAAATAACACTTGGAGCCGTAGTTATCAGGTCGATATTAAATTCCCGTTCAATCCGTTCCTGTATGATTTCCATATGCAACATACCGAGAAATCCTGTACGGAAACCGAAACCGAGAGCCTGCGACGTCTCAGCTTCGAACTGCAGGGAGGAATCGTTAAGTTGAAGCCTCTCCAAAGCATCTCTAAGGTCATTATAGCTGTTGGAATCAACCGGAAACATTCCGCAGTAGACCATAGGATTCATTCGTTTATACCCCGGCAATGGTTCGGCAGCCGGATTTTTGACGAGAGTAATAGTATCCCCGACCTGGGAATCTCCGATATTTTTGATGGAAGCTGTAAGGTAACCGACATCACCCACTATCAATTCTTTAACCGGCGTAGGCTCCGGGCGGAAGACGCCGATTTCCGTCACTTCAAATTCTTTCCCTTTCGCCATCATCCGGATTTTGTCACCTACCCGGATCGAACCTTCCCTTATACATGTATAAGCGATGACTCCTTTGTAAGAGTCATACAGGGAGTCGAAGATCAGCCCTTTTGTCGGGTTCTCTTTTGCTCCGGCGGGAGCCGGAATGTCCGTTACTATCCGTTCAAGTATTTCGTCGATGCCGACTCCATCTTTGGCGGAAGCGAGAATGGCTTCCGACGCATCGATACCGATAACGTCTTCGATTTCCTGTTTTATCCGGTCCGGATCAGCGCCTGGCAGATCAATTTTATTGATGACAGGAATGATTTCCAGTTCGTTCTCAAGAGCGAGGTACACGTTCGCGAGCGTCTGGGCTTCAATCCCCTGGACAGCGTCCACGACTAAAATCGCCCCTTCACAGGCGGCCAGGCTCCGCGACACTTCGTATGTAAAATCCACGTGACCCGGTGTATCTATAAGGTGAAATAAATAATCCTCATCCGCTGCAGAGGTGTAGTTCAACTGGACTGCGTTCAGCTTAATGGTTATACCTCTTTCACGTTCAAGATCCATTCCGTCAAGGAACTGCTCCTTCATTTCTCTCTGCGTCAACGCCTTCGTTTTTTCCAATATACGATCGGCGAGCGTAGACTTTCCGTGGTCAATGTGGGCTATAATTGAAAAATTACGCACATTCTCCTTTTTGATTTGCGTTGTCACATATATCACTCCTAGTAAAATCGCGCATACAGCTAGGTTGATTATAGCAACTGAACAGGAATTATTCAATTAGATCCCTTCATCTGTATCAACCTTTTCAGCTACGGTTCCTGCGTAACGTCGATTCAGAGCGGAACTGATCCCGGAGCGTATTCTCCTTCTTTGTTATTTTGTTATTTTAAAGATTGCAGAACGAATATCATTGAAATAACAGCGCCGCTTTGATACAATATCCCTTGTTCGAATGCAATTATGCTACTGTTTTTACCTAGGAGGTGAAAGAATGGCTAACCTTAAACAATCCAAAAAACGCGTACGTGTTAACGAAGAAGCTCGTCAACTGAACGCAGCTTTCAAATCAGATATGCGTACTGCGATTAAACGCGTAGAAAAACTGGCGCAAAGCAATGACCAAAACGCAGGAGAAGCTCTTGACGGGGCAATTAAGAAGATTGATAAAGCCGTTAAACGTGGAGCAATTCATGAAAATAACGGTAACCGTAAAAAATCCCGCTTGACGAAGCTTGTTCAAAACGCGTAACAGGTTTTCTTTTATGACCAACAAACGATCCGTGAGCGGGTCGTTTTTTTTATACCGTATATAAAATGAACATAACAGAGGCGCACCTCCCCGTTACGGGGTAAGTGCGCCTCTGTTATGTTCAGCTATAATATCGTAAAGCATCATCTCAAAAGCCAGTTCCTTCTCCATCTGTCCGCTTTTCATATACTCATCCGTTCTTGCGAGGGTAAGAAGAATGTGGTCCAGTTTCTCCTGAGTGAATTTCTTTTCCCTCTGGCCTGCCAATTTCAAAACGTAGGGGTGAGCTTTAATATAATTTTTCATATGGTTTTCCGTATACCCTTTCTGCTTCAAAATCTTCACCTGGGCGATCATTCTGAACTGGGAGGCCAGCAGAGCAATGAGAGCAATAGGTTCTTCATTCATCCTCAACAGTTCTTTATAAATGGACACGGCTTTGCCTAAATCTTTATTAATAACAGCATCCACGAGCTTCAGTCCTGAAGTGTCAAGAGAAGATGAAAGAAGCTCCTCGGCAATATCCGTGGAGATATAGTTATTTTCTGCATAAAGACCGAGCTTTTCAAGCTCACTTCTCATAATCATAAGGTTGGTGCCGGCAGATTGTATAACCAGTTCTTTCACCCCGGATGCCAGGTCAAGATTCAGTTCCACGGCTAATTTGTCCACCCACTCTTCCATGTTCCATTCCCTGATGGCCGAAAAGGATTTCACTTCCGCTTTTTTCTTCAGTTCTTTCATCACTTTTTTCCGTTCGTCCACTTTTTCATATGGAGCAATAAGAACGAGAGTTGTGTAAGGTGCGGGATCATTTATGTACGTCAACAACCGGTTTATATCATGCTCCACTTCCGACTTTGGAGGTTTGGCAAGTAAAAATACAGGGTTTTCTGCGACGATAAGTTTACGATCTCCGAGAAAAGGCAGAGTTTCAGCGTCCGCCACTACTTCTTCTACAGGCGTATCTTCAAGATTAAACGTACTGTAATTGAATTCTCTTTCCTCTTTCGTCGTTTCTGCTCTTACAATTTTTTCTCTTTCCTGCTCAATCAGGTATCTTTCTTCTCCGTATAACACGTAGATTTTCCCCATAGTATAACCTCGCTCACATTTAAACGTACTGACTTCCTATCTGGTTCATCACTATCATTTTAAAAAGGAATCCTTCTCCTGTCAAAAAAACCTCCGGAAGGCGGCGGGACCATTTTATACAAAGAAGTTTACATACACAATGGTAATCACTTACAATGATAATATATTTTCATCTGGATTTTTTTCTATAATTCTTTTATACTTAATGAAGATATAGGAGGGTGAGTCATGAACCAATTTGAAAAAGAAATTCAAACAAAAACAAATGACGTCATCGATTCGGGACTCGGATTTGTTTTTTCATTCGTTTTCTTCTTTATCATTTTCTTTATCGGAACGGCTTTTTCCGTATTAGGATCATAGTCGTGTAAAGACTGCTTCGGCAGTCTTTTTTTTATGGAGAAAGAAAACCCGTAACCGTCGCAATGTTGTCATCCATAAAAGTGACAGTGACAGCACCATGTCTGTCCGTTCTCCACACTTCGACCCCCGCCTTTTCCAGTGTATGGAGCACTTCGGGATGGGGATGACCATATCTGTTGTTACGACCGGCCGAGATAATTCCGATACCGGGTTCAAAAGTATCGAGGAATAGTTCCGAGGTAGAAGTTTCACTGCCGTGGTGAGCCACTTTCAGAATATCAACAGGAAGCAGCCCATGAGCCTCCTTCACCGTTTTCTCCACCCCTGCCGAAATATCTCCCGTAAATAGCCATCCTTTTCCGCCGAGTTCAGTATGGAAAACGAGTGAATTATCATTTTTATCCAGGTGATCTTCCTCCGGGGACAGTACGTGGAATTCGTACCCCTCTATTCCGTAAGTATCTCCGGCGGAGAGTTCCGTCTTTTTGAATTTGTAGTCCCCCTCATCATAAGGGGAGACGAAAAGACGGCCGACATCGATATCTTTAAGCAAACCGGCGAAACTGCCGTTGTGATCAGTATCATTATGAGTGATGAACACTGCATCCACTTTCTTTATCCCCCGGGAGTTGAGAAAAGGCATAAGAATATTTTCCGCTATTTTATCCCGATTCTCCTGGAAGTGTGGAGGACCTGCCGCATCCACTATAATTACACCTCTTCTGCGAGGAAGTTCTATAACTGCACTGTCCCCCTGACCGACGTCCAGAAAAGTCACTTTCCCTTCTTCATTCATGTAAGGGAGAGAACTGTGGACAATAAGTACCAGAGACAGTAGCGTTCCGTAACAGAACGCTGCCCGGTTTTCTCCTTTCACAACATGGTTCATCATTACGTAAAAGCATAAATAGTACGGAAGAAACCAGGAAAGAGGGAACTCCCCTGTCACCCACTGTACGTTAACTTCTTCTCCCAGATAAAGAACTGCATCGATAAATTTGACGTGTATTTTGCCCAGCATTGCTGTGAACGCTTCATATACGAATTCCGGAAGGCTGAAGAACATCAGAAACAAAAGGAAAATGGAAGGAATAAAAAAGAGGGTGAAATAAGGAACGAGCAGTAAATTGATCAGGGGCGATAAAGGGGAGAATTCATAAAAGTAGTAAAGCTGGAGCGGCAGGAGCGCTAACTGGGATATCAGCGCGACCCGTAGGGAAAGAACCCACGCCCGCGTGTCCCTTCCAAGGAAATTGGCGGAAAGCAGCAGACTGAATGTTACAGCGAACGAAAACTGAAACCCTGCGTTATAAAGAAGTGCGGGGTTTATGAAAAGAAGTATAAAAGCGGCGGCCGACAATATATCAGTCATGGAAGGCTTCATTTTCAAATACCACAATATCGCCATAAAACATGCCATCAGGGAAGCACGGAGTACGGAAGGCTGTGAGCCTGCCACGAAAGCAAAAATCGGGAGCACGGACAGAATCAGTATTTTCACCTGTGACAACGTCATAACACCGCTTCGGTAGAAAAGAACGTATATCAGGCCACACAATAACCCCACGTGTAAGCCGGATATAGCCAGGATATGAGAGGCTCCCCATTTACGGAACGCCTGGAGGGTCTCTTCCCTGATTTCTGTCTGTTCCCCGAAAACAAGAGCTTTCATCCAGGGCCACAGGGCAATTGAAGTCTTCCCTGCCAACTCGTCCATAACCATTTCTCTTCGTTCATAAAACTCACCGAGCAGACTCGATCCGTCACACGTAATTTCAGCAGTATGTTCGACCTCTACCTGCCCCCCGTAGCCGCGCTTTTGCATAAAACCGGAGTAATCGAATTCACCGGGATTGGACGCTGCAGGGAACGATTCGATTTCTCCCTGCACCCTGCATTCAGCACCTGCTTTGAATTCATCAAAGAAAAAGGAGCTACCCTCTCCGACAAAGTGAGTAATGTCCAGAATCACCCCTTCGTCTGTCTTCAGTGAAAAAGATTCTGCACTCCCGTTATATTTGGGGGGAGAAAGGATTTTTCCCGTGTAGGGACTTCCTGTATCTTCAATCGTCTCGGCAGATAAACTGTATACGAGTACACCGGAAAAGAAAGCTGCGAGCATCACCGGAAACAAAACTCCCGACCGTATAAAGAAGAGCATCCATATCAGAAAAAACAGGAGGATCACCCACGATGGTGAAAACTGGATCAACGAGGCGCCTAGTAAAAAACAGAGAAGGGGAAAATGCCATTTCCCCTTCACAGATTGGAACTTATCCGTTCATTCGTAAGGTTATCAACTTTCCTGCGGAACTCTTCGTACTCTGGATCGTCTCTTTCCTTCAGCCGTTCCAGCATTTCATCCATAAGCCGGGTCTCTTCCTCAGAATCTCTTATGGCTACTGTCGACGGTACTTCTTCTGTATGTACGCCTGCGTGCTGAAGCAGTTCTACGGCATAAGGGTGGTTTTTATAATCCCCCCCATAATACACCGCTCTGATGCCCGACTGGATGATAGCTTTTGTACAATGCACACATGGGAAATGACTTACATATATCTCTGCACCTTCTGTGGCTACTCCGAATTTGGAACACTGAAGCAGTGCGTTCATTTCTGCATGGATCGTTCTGATGCAGTGACCGTCCACAACGTAGCACCCTTCATCTGTACAATGAACACCTCCGGTGACACTTCCGTTATAACCTCCGGCGATCATTCTCTTTTCTCTTACTATCACTGCACCGACGGAAAGGCGTTCACACGTACTTCTCGACTTGAGTAAATGAGCCTGGGCCATGAAATATTGGTCCCATGCAATTCTAGCCATTGCTCTCACATCCTTTTTGAAAAAAGTTTAAATACTTCCACCTGATCCGTCAAATCTTTTCAGGGGATCAAAATATATTCCTCCATATTTTCAAGAGTTTTCTCACCTATCCCCCTGACTTCCAAAAGTTCTTCAGTCTTCCTGAACATTCCATTTTCTTCTCTGTAGGCTACAATCGCTTCTGCCTTAGAAGGTCCTATACCATTGATGGTCGTTATTTCATCCACTGTGGCGTAATTAATTTTCACTTTGTCGCCTTGCTCCGAAACGGCCAAGCCAGCGCCGCCCTCCGTCCCGGTAACAACTGTTACAAGAATAACCATTTCGTCCTCAAGTTTCTGAGCGAGATTTACGCTCGCCTCGTCCGCCTGATCGGTAAATCCTCCGGCCATCTCCACAGCGTCATACACCCTCATACCGGGCCTCCCTTCATAGATGCCCGGGGCGTTGACTTCCCCTTTAACATCGACGATCAGATCACCTTCCGCAGCTTCTGTTTCATCATCGCCCGCCGGCTCCGCCTCTGTGATTAAGGGGTTTTCTTTCTGCTCTAGTACTTCCTCTCTGCTGCCGGTCGTAAAATTGAACAATAGGCTGATAACGATAATAAGTACGATACCCGCCGGCCAATATCTTTTTATGAAAGTCATATTCGATCCTCCATATACGGGAGGAGAAAGTGGACTTCGGAAACGAAAAGGAAGAGGATAAACAGGGGTAATTGGTTATGATGTGTTATTTGAGGGGGATGGTGTCAGTAAGTAAATATTCGACATTTATTCTCATATTCCTCTTTTACGTCCCTTAAAGTTACACACCTATGAAAAAAAGATGTGAAGTTATCACACCTTTTTACACACAAAAAATAATCGGTCGCCGTCTTCTGCTTCATCCATCGAAAAGTCGCTGTAAACACCCGAAATTTCAAAGCCGGCATCCGATAGCGCTTTACGGATATAGTCCGGTTGGTATATGCGCTGATGATGCACTTCATCAAAACGACGGTAGACCCCCTCATGTTCTACGAAAAATGTAAGGTCATGGGTCATCACGTCGTCCTCTTCATCACAGAACCATATATAGCTGAGGTCATCATAAACTTCTGCAAAAGTCTGACCCGACATATGTTCATGGGCATGGGAAGGCGAGTGGATATCAAAGATGAACACCCCTCCTTCTCCGAGTGCCTCATAAGCGTTCAGAAACATCGATTCAAGCCCTCGCGCTTCTGTGATGTAATTGACTACATCACAGAAGCTAATGACGGCCCCGTATCCCCGCAGGCCTTCAAGGTTAGCAATATCCTGCTGCACCCAGCGGACGGAGGAGTTGCGTTTAGAGGAAGCAATCGCAAGCATCTCTTCCGACAGGTCGACGCCGGTCATCTTAAAACCTTCCTCTTCCAGCCGGTGAGTGATTTCACCGGTACCGCACCCGAGTTCAAGTACATATTCAGCACGGACCTCTTCGTTTGATAAAACGTTCAGAAAAAATGCTTTCCACTCATCATATGGAGCATCCTCCATCAGCCGGTCGTAAACGACGGCTAACTGCCCGTAACTCATGAACTCGCTATTCCTTCAAGAGACATTGTTTCGGCATCTCCCCATAGTTTTTCGAGATTGTAATGGTCGCGTTCGTCTTTGTGGAAGATGTGGCATACAACATCTTCAAGGTCTACAAGAATCCATCTTCCTGTCTTTTCTCCTTCTACGCGCTTTACTTCAATTCCATTTTTATCCGCCTGGTCTTTCACTTCCTTGGCAATAGCCTGCACCTGTCTTTCATTGGAACCGTCGCAGATCAGGAAATAATCAGTGATCAGAGAAATTCCTTCCATATTCAGAGCAACTATATCGTTGGCCCTTTTATCGTCGCAGGCCTGAGCCGCTATTTTCACAAGTTCTTTACTATCCATAATGTTCCTCCTGTTTTCGTTGTAGTTCGTTATAAGCATGAAACGTATCCGGGTAGACGGTCTGCTTCTTCTTCATCAGAAAACCGATCGTATTGGTAAGGGCAGCGAGACAGGCCCGGTCCAGGCTCTCTTCGGCGATCTCCCTCACTTCCTCCACTCCCGGAAAAGCACGTGCAGGCTCTATATAATCGGCCAGGAAAATAATTTTATCATACAGGGACATATGAGCTTTCCCCGTCGTATGGGAAGCGATGGCTGTACGTACCTCCGGCTGCAACGGCCCCCATTCCTTCTCAAGCATCTTCACAGCTACCGGTCCGTGCCAGAGAACCGGGGAATAATCCAGAAGATCCTTCGGCAGCTCCACGCTCCCGGAAATCCAGCGGGCCATTTCCTCTTTCGGCCTGAACTTGGCATAATCGTGGAGCATACCCGCTTCCTCAATTTTATCACTGTCTCCGCCGAACCTGCCACTCAGCTGATGCGCAGTATCCGTCACCCGTATGGTGTGTCGGAACCGTTCTTCTGTTAAATGGGGGCGGACAAACTCTTTCAGCACTTCTCTATTCGTGTTCATACAGACCCTTCCTTTTGATATAAAAGTAAACCGGCTCAGGTACCATATAGCGGATGGTCAAATTTCTCTCCATCCTTTCCCTTATTTCACTGGAAGATATAGACAGAGGAGGAATTTCCACCTTCGATACAGGATAATCAGTTCCGAATGAGTAACCGGGACGGTTCACTCCGACAAACGAAACCTCCTCCATAAGTTCTTCAGTATGGTACCAGCTCCCGAGAGACTCGACCATGTCTCCGCCTATGATGAAAAAAAACTTTTTATCCGGATACCGTTCTTTCAACTCACGTACTGTTTTCAAAGTGTAGGATTTATCCCCCCTCAGGAGTTCCAGATCACAGACTTTGAACTTGTCATTTTGGCTGATGCTCTCCCTGACCATCTCCATACGATCCCTGCCGCTGACGGAAGCTTTCTCTTTGTGGGGAGGGAGGTGAGAGGGGATAAACCATATCTCCTCCAGCTTCCAAGCTTCCCGAACAGCCTCTGCAAGAATCATGTGGCCGATGTGAAGAGGATCGAACGTACCTCCAAACAAACCTATTTTCTCCATTTAAGTACGCTCCTTCTAAGGAAGCTCGATTTCTTTATTTTCTTCCGATTCTCTGTAGAGTATGATCGTTCCCCCGATCACTTGTACAATTTCAGCATCTGTATCCTGCGCTATTTCTTCTGCAGCAACAGATGGTTCTTCCATCGAGTTCTGAAGTATACTGACTTTAATCAGTTCTCTTTTCTCCAGTGCTTCATCTATCTGAACGACCAGGTTACTGTTCAGACCGCCTTTTCCAATTTGGAATATAGGCTGTATATTATGGGATAATTTCCTTAAGTGTTTCTTTTGTTTACTTGTGAGCATGATATCATCCTTCCAGTTTCGATTCCATTTCTGTTATTAAAGAAGCGGGCAGCACTTCTTCGTTCGTCCAAAGGGCAAATGAGTAAGCAGCCTGATAAAGCAGCATCAGATGCCCGTAATGAACTCTCGCTCCTTTTCTTTTTGCTTCCAGCAAAAATCGGGTCTCAAGCGGCCTGTACACTATATCACTGAACAAAGCATTTTCTTTCACTTTCTTTACGTCAATCGGAATTTCTTCCGCCTTCGGTGCCATTCCCACTGAAGTGGTCTGGATCACCCAATCGTATTCATCCAGAGCAAGAGCAGCTTCGTTCAGTGTTAAAAAACGGCCCCGAACAGCTTCCGGGAGATCCGAAAGCAGCTCTTCGGCCCTGGAGGGAGTGCGATTCGTAACATCGATTTTAAGCGATAAACCACTTAAAGAAAAAGCGATTCCCCGGGCGGCACCTCCACTTCCAATGATGAGCACCCTTTCGGCAGAGGAAATAATGTCAGGGTATACAGCACGGACTGATTCGAGATAGCCGTCCCCGTCAGTGTTGTAACCCCTCCACTTTCCATTTTGCACCACCACTGTATTGACGGCTCCCAAACGAGAAGCCCTGTCATCAATGCTGTCCAGAAACGGAATGATTTCCCTTTTGAAAGGAACTGTTACATTAAAGCCGTTCATTTCCCTGTCTTTCAACGTGCTGATTTCTTCGGGGAAATTCTCCGGCTTAATCTCCATTAACTGATATTCACCCTTCAGTTCTGTCTGCTCCAGGAAATTGCTGTGAAGCCACGGGGATAAAGAGTGTCCGAGCGGTGATCCGATCAATCCTAATTGTAACATGTAAGACCTCCCTCTTTTTAAATTAGTGATTCGCGGAGGGAAATTTTCACTCCCTCAGGTGCATGGATGTGGACAGTGACTTCTCCCTCGGGAATCATGATCCAGCCGAGCCCGGATATGACTACATCGTGTTTTCCTTCAGGAATTCTGAAAGTCTGCCGCTTCCACTGAGGCAGTTTTGATAATGAGTTCTCATCCGGAGGCACGAGCATTTCCCCGATCCTGTTTTCGGTGATATGTCCGGCTTTTTCCATTTTCGTACGATGAATCGGTATACGGTTAGAAAGATAGCATACAAAGGAAGAGTGCTCCCCTTTAACGAAATCCATACGTGCCAGGCCACCGAAAAAGAGAGTCTGTTCCTCGTTCAGCTGATAGATTTTCGCTTTAATTTCTTTTTGGGGAGTGATGAGTTTGAGATCCTCATCCGAAACGTAATGTGCCAGCTGATGACGTTGAATTACACCAGGTGTGTCATATAGAGAGCTGTGATCATCCAGCGGGATGTCGATGAATCCCAGTGTAGTTCCCGGAAAGTAAGATGTAGTAATGGCATCCTTGATTCCTGTCGACCGGTTGATGAGCTCATTGATAAGCGTGGACTTCCCGACGTTCGTCGTGCCCACGACAAATACATCCTTACGACTTCGTTTCTGTTCAATCGCTTTGGCAAGTTCGTCGATCCCCTGGTTCGTGGAAGCGGAGATAAGATGCACGTCTTCCACGAGCAGTCCTGCTTCCTTCGCTTCCCGTCTCAGCCATTTCTCAACTTTATTGAGATTCACCGATTTCGGAAGTAAATCCATTTTATTCGCCGCAAGTATAACAGGGTTGTTCCCCGTCAGACGATTCAAACCGGGAATCAGACTCCCATTAAAATCGAATATATCTATAAGCTGTACAACCAGGCTGTCTGTATCGTTAATTTGCTGCAGCATTTCCAGGAAATCGTCATCGTCGTAATCAACATCCTGTACTTCGTTGTAGTGTTTCAGACGAAAACACCGCTTGCAGATCACCGTTTCTCTTTCAAGTGCTGACTTCGGAGCGTAACCCGCTGCCGATTCATCCTCCGTCTGGATTTCCGCGCCGCACCCTGCGCATATCAATTTGTCCATATTTGGACCTCCCATGTTATATTTTCCCTTTATGCTCGAGATTCTTCATAATGACTTTTTCTATTCTTCTGTTTATCTTCGTCCAGAACCCGTCACTGTCTACGATAGGGGTAACGAGTACTGTGTAATACCCGGCCAGGTTCCCGCCCAGTACGTCTGTCAGGAGCTGATCTCCTACTACGATGATTTCTTCTTTCTTGAGTCCCATATCTTTTCTCGCTTTCTGAAAAGCCCGCGCCAGTGGTTTTCTGGCACTATGGATAAAGGACTTATCCAGAGGTTCAGAGAAAAGTTTGACGCGGTTTTCATTGTTATTGGAGGTAATTACTATCTCAATTCCAGCGTCTCCCATCCTTTTGAACCACTCTATTATTTCCTCCGGAGCGTTCGGCTCATCCCAGGCGACGAGCGTATTGTCCAGATCCGTAATGATACCTTTCACGTTTTCTTTTTCAAGATCTTCCGGAGTTATCTCCAGAATGTTGTTCGCATGCCTGTCAGGAATAAATATATTAAACACCTGCTTCTCACTCCCCGTTCCGTATATATACCCTTTCAATCATATACAAAATTCTTCCGGGGTTCAAAGTCATTCTTTTCATGAATAACTGTTCCACTTACCCGGACGGTCATACTGTCAGATCATTCGCCACCGTATCTGACGATAACTATCATATATTAACCTATTTTATTAAATTACACTTCAGATAACTACCCCATTGTACCTCACATGTAACCCGATAGTAACCTCCCTGTTGAATCAGCAGCTGATTTCCTCCGTCATTCATTAAGGTTTGCAACTCTTCCATGTATAATTACACGCTCTCACCCTTAAGGAAACTCCATCTTTGCAGAACTCGGAAGAAATTTTATCAGGCCGGAATCATCTGTCTCTTCCTATTTAATATTTAAACAGAAAGGTGCATTTATCTGCAGTACAGGAAGAAAGATTAGTTGAATAATAACTGTGTTTTTGATTACAATTGAGAAGACATTCTAAAAGGACGAGAGATTGAGGGAGGCACCTTTAGATGATACTACCCGTATTATTACCGTTTATCATTGCTATTTTTATCCCTTTCCTGAGTAAATGGAAAGAAAAGTTTCATACAGGCATAGTGGTTACAATTGTACCGCTTATAATATTCATTTATTTTGCCAGTTTCTTTGCAGGAGGCTTCAGTGCTGTAACTAAAACCTACAACTGGGTCCCCTCCCTAAATATGAATCTGGTTTTTCATCTGGATGGCTTAAGCCTTCTGTTTGTTCTACTTATTTCAGGCATAGGTACACTGGTAGCTCTGTACTCCATTTACTACCTACATACGACAGAAAAACTCGGGAACTTCTACGTTTACTTTCTGATCTTCATGGGATCCATGCTTGGGTTGGTGCTGTCCGATAACGTATATGCACTGTACAGCTTCTGGGAATTCACTTCCCTGTCTTCATTTCTTCTCATCGGGTTCTGGAATCATAAACATGCATCCAGATACGGCGCGCTGAAGTCGATGCTTATTACGGTATTCGGCGGACTCAGCCTTCTGGGTGCACTTGTTTTTATGCACTCCATAACCGGAACTACGAGTATCCAGCAGATGCTGGCTGACAGTGAAGCTATTTTAAATAGTGAGTTTTTCCCGTTAATCCTTATACTTCTATTATTGGGAGCATTTACGAAATCGGCACAGTTTCCTTTTCACATCTGGTTACCGGACGCTATGGAAGCTCCGACGCCGGTTAGTGCATATCTGCATTCGGCTACCATGGTAAAAGCAGGACTGTTTCTCGTAGCCCGCTTTTCACCTATGCTGTCTTCTTCCGAATGGTTTTTCATCATCGTCTCCAGCTTCGGAATCCTCACTTTGTGCTGGGGTTCCTATATGGCTGTAAGACAGACAGATTTGAAAGGGATTCTGGCTTTCTCTACCATCAGTCAGCTTGGTATGATTATGGCTATGTTAGGATTTGGTACGAAGGCCGCTGTATTTGCAGCCATGTTCCACATTTTAAACCATGCTACTTTTAAAGGAAGTCTGTTTATGGTGGCGGGGATTGTCGATCATGAAACCGGAACACGGGATATCCGCAAGCTGGGCGGTCTGATGAATTACTTACCGATGACCGCGACTCTGGCTATGTTCGGCGTTTTTTCGATGGCAGGCTTCCCGCTTCCGTTTCTAAACGGATTCTACAGTAAAGAAATGTTCTTTTTATCATCGCTGGATCTGAGCGGGCAGGGAGACTTTGCATCGATAGTCGCAAGCCTCGTTCCTTATCTGGCGGTTTTTGGAAGTATTTTTACATTCGTATATTCCATGTACTTTTTCTTCGGAACGTTCCGGGGACGGGCGAACCTTGGAAAACTGCCGAAAAAACCGCATGAAGCACCTGTAGGGATGCTTATTTCTCCTGCTATTCTGGTGCTGCTCGTAGTGATTATCGGACTATTCCCGTCTTTCATCAATGAACCTTTCATCAGTCATGCGGCTACGGCCGTTTACGGGGCCGATGCTTCCAAGGATATATACTTCTGGCACGGCTTCAACCTTCCGTTAATCATGTCTTTGACGGTGGTAGCTTTCGGAACGATACTGGCGTTGACCATCCCGCGGTGGAGTTCCGTCTATAGCTATGTTCCGGGCGTACTGAGTCTGAATAAGGCATATGATTTCACAGTCGATAAGTCCGTATCCTTCTCGTCGAAATTGACGAGAGGCTACATGAACGGATCGCTTGCCCTTTATATGAAACTTATACTCGGAGCTATTATATTAGTGAGTTTCGCGTTTTTCTTCCTTACAGACGGGTTTGCGATAGATACGTCACAACTTGCATCAGTTACCACAATTGAACTTATCGTAGCAGTCACTATGGCAATTGCTGCTTTAGGAACAATATTTACGAACAATCGAATTGCGGCCATTTTGATACTCGGTGTGGTCGGTTACGGGCTTTCCATGCTGTTCATTATTTACCGGGCCCCTGACCTTGCTCTTACACAACTGATTATTGAAACAGTTACAGTAGCCCTGTTCCTGCTGGTGTTCTACCATCTTCCTTCCCTGAATAGCAGGGGGGAATCCAAACCTGCCAAAATATCCAACTGGATCATTTCCATAGGATTCGGACTTCTCGTAACCACTGTGGCCATTTCTTCCCACAGCAGTAAATGGTTTGATTCGATTTCCAGTTACTTCGTTGAAAATTCCTATAAACTCGGAGGCGGAGATAATATAGTGAACGTCATCCTGGTGGACATGCGTGGACTGGATACTATTTTCGAAATTACCGTCCTCGGCCTTGCAGCCATGGCTATTTACAGCCTGATTAAAATCAAGAATAAGAAGGAGGAATAAGAATGGAAATAGTGATGTCCGTCCTCGCCGGTCTTCTGTTTATGACCGGCGTGTACAACCTCCTCCAAAAACAACTGCTGAGAATCGTTATAGGAACAGCACTCATTTCACACGGGGCTCACCTCACCATCCTTACCATGGGTAAATTGAAAGATGGGGCTGCACCTATTCTGACCGACGGAGTGGAAAATTACACCGACCCTCTTCCACAGGCACTGATTCTTACTTCTATCGTTATCAGTTTCGGTGTCACCAGCCTCCTGCTGGTATTAGCTTATCGGGCATCCAAAATAAACCACACGGACAATATGGAAAAACTGAGAGGTAACGACTATGAGTAATTTAGCTATACTGCCTATACTGCTGCCGTTTCTGGCAGGGGTACTGGTAGCTTTCTTTCATAAAAATCTGATAGCATCAAGAATTTTTTCAATCATAGCCACTGTTATCCATCTGGCGCTCACTATTTTCATCTTTATGAGTGTCCAGGAATCGGGTACTTATGTGCTTGAAGTCGGAGGGTGGGAAGCGCCTTTTGGTATTGTGATAGTAGCTGACCCTCTGTCTGCTCTACTGACTATGACTACAGCAGTGGTAGCAACGGCGGCTGTCATCTATGCACCTAAATCACTTTCCAGGATCCAGGAGGAATTTTATTTTTACAGCTTTTTCTTCCTGCTGATTGCAGGGGTGAACGGTGCTTTCCTTACCGGGGACCTTTTCAACCTGTTCGTGTTCTTTGAAGTACTGCTCATGGCTTCCTACGGGCTCATCGTTCTCGGGAACGGAAAAGCACAGCTGAGGGAATCGCTGAAGTATATTTTAATTAACCTTTTCTCCTCCATGCTTTTTGTAACCACTATATCGTTCCTTTATTCCGTTATCGGTACAGTGAACATGGCCCAGGCGGCCGAAAGAGTGGGCGAGGTCGAACAGCAGGGTGTGCTTACCGTAATAGGTATATTGCTGTTTTTCGTTTTTGCTACAAAAGCAGCTGTTTTCCCTCTCTATTACTGGCTCCCTTCTTCCTATACCGTGCCTAATGCTGTCGTATCCGCTTTGTTTGGAGCGCTTTTGACCAAAGTAGGGGTATACTCCATCCTTCGTACGTTTACGCTCATCTTCAACTACGAAGTCGATTTAACGCATACCCTCTTCATATACCTGGCGATGTTTACAATGATATTCGGGGTGATAGGCGCTTTATCAACGAACAACGTAAAACTGATCATAGCTTATAACGTTATTCCGGCTGTCGGTTTTATGCTTATGGGAATCGGTATTTTCACGGAGACGTCCATTGCAGGTTCCATTTACTATCTGGTACACGACATGATCATCAAAGCCGTTTTATTCCTTCTTATCGGTGCTGTCACTTATGCTGCCGGCACTTCCGATCTGAAAAAAATGGGAGGGCTGATCCACCACTATCCGGTGCTCGGCTGGATGTTCTTTCTTTCTACCCTGGTTCTGGCCGGAATTCCGCCCTTCAGCGGTTTCATAGGAAAGCTGCTGCTGCTCCAGGGAGGTTTGAATCAGGAAGAGATCCTCATCGTAATCGTAGCGCTCATATCCAGTCTTGGAATTCTGTTTTCCATGATCCGAATATTCATTGGAGGATTCTGGGGAGAAGCTGATATAATGGATTTACCGAAACAGAAACCTTCTCTGGCCGCCATGACGTGGCCGGTCGGCATCCTGCTCAGCCTTTCCATCCTTCTCGGTGTCGGTGCAGAAATGTTTTACCCTGCCGTATCCTCCATCGCCGAGTATGTAATGGACCCTGAATTATACATTGAATCTGTTCTTAAGGAGTAAACGTCTATGCCATTTCAAATAGTTTTAAATATTATTATCGCTGTTATGTGGATGTTTCTGAGTGAAACATATAATTTCTCAACCTTTGCGGTCGGGTACATTTTAGGGATCTTCCTTCTCTTCATCATGAGGCGATTCGTTAAAAGACCTTTCTACCTTAACAGAGTGTGGAAAGTGAGCCTGCTTATTCTGCTGTTCATCAGGGAACTCATTATGTCCTCTATCGATATCGTGGAATTCGTCTACAAAAAGGAACTGGATAACCGCCCGGGTATTTTCGCCCTTCCTCTTGAGGTTAAGAGCGATTGGGAGGTAACGCTTCTGGCTAATCTTATTTCTCTTACCCCGGGAACTCTGTCGCTTGCAGTAAGTGATAATCACGACGTGTTATATATACACGCCATGGATATCCCTGATATTGAAACCTCAATATCGGATATCAAAGACACTTTTGAAAAAGCGATAATGGAGGTGACCCGCTGATGGAAACTGCATTGAGTGTGACCCGGACCATCATGGAAATCTCGACCCAGGTGGCTATCATCGGCGTCGGGATATCTATTTTCATGTTGCTTTACCGGGTAATCAAAGGTCCTACCAATCCTGACCGGGCCGTCGCCCTCGACGTAATGGGCATTACTCTGATGGCACTGGCCGGGCTGGTCACCATCCTTCTCGTTACGACAAAACTGAACGACGTTGTCCTGTTAATCGGGATACTTCTTTTCATAGGAACGATCGCCCTGGCGAAATTCATAGAAAAGGGTGTTATTATTGAACGGGACGATAATTAATTTACTGATAGACATTCTGATCATTTTTTTCCTGCTTTCCGGTACATTTTTCGTGTTTTCCGGTGCTTTGGGAGTAGTAAGATTCAAAAACGTATATTTACGTCTGCACGCTGCCACCAAGAGTTCAACTCTCGGTGTGGCCGGCCTTATGCTGGGGGCTTTTCTTTTCATGCTTAACGAACATGGCATCGTCAGCGGAAAACTTCTGCTCGGTATTCTGTTCGTTCTCATTACGGCTCCCGTCTCCGCTCATATGATTGGTCGTGCCGCCTATAAAAGCGGTATCCCTCTTTCTGAAGAAGCGGTCCAGGATGACTACAAAGAAACTTTTGAAGAGTAATCCGTCTGTTTTTTCCTAAGGATAGGAATTTATTTAATCCATACAAAACCCGGAGCAGAGAAGATGCAACACGCATCCTCCCTTCTCCGGGTTTTGTTCTTACTATATGAGGGCTTTGATTAAATCAGTGGAATTTTTCGCAGCCTGATCGAGAAATTTCTGAAAGGATACAGACGATTCTTTTCCTGCCACGTCGGACAAAGCGCGAATGACGACGAATGGAGTACTGTATCTGTAACATACCTGCGCCACTGCAGCAGCTTCCATCTCGACAGCAATAAGATCGGGGAAACGACCCCTCACTTCGTTGATTCTCACTTCTTCCTGCATAAACGTATCTCCGGAAGCAATGACCCCCAGCTTTCCGTTCAGCCCCATTTCTTTAAGCTGACGCAGGGCATCAAAAGCAAGTTGCTTATCGGCAGGGTATACAGCCGGCATCCCGGGGACCTGACCGTGAACGTAATCGAATGCCGTAGCATCCACGTCGTGATGCAGAACGGTCTCTGAAATGACTATATCTCCTGTTTCCAGTTCATAATCAAATCCGCCTGCAGAACCTGTATTGATGCAGTAGTCTATGTCAAACTCTTCATGCAGAATGGTGGTGGACATGGCGGCGTTCACTTTCCCTATACCTGATAATAACAGTACTACACTTTTTCCATTTAATCGTCCCTTCGTAAAAACCTGTCCTGCTACTGTACGTTCCTCTTCTACTTCCATCGCTTCTTTCAAATGCTTTATTTCCTGATCCATCGCTCCAATTATACCTACACTCATCCAAAAGCTCCTTTATTCCATCAATCGTATGGGTTATTCTCTAAAACTTCTTTTTCAATAGGCTTGTACCCTTGCCCCTCCTGCCATTCGATGAGCACACGGTAAACACTATTCTGCTGACTGTCCGAAACAACGGTATTCACCAGTTGAGGACCACCGCCGTTTTCGACTCTCCAGGCAATCATGTCGCTCTGGTTCAAACCGGTAGCATTAGCGGCTGCCTGCAAAATCTCATTCCAGTCCTGTGAGCCGCGATCGTAAGTGACTCTGTGAGACCCTGAAGTATCCTGTTCCGTTTCTACAACATCGAACTGTCCGTCTTCCTCACTGTTTTCCTTCTGCTCTTCCTCAGAGGATGCATCTTTATCCGATTCATCACCGGAAGTCTTTTCTTCGTCTGAAGAACTTCCCTCGTCTGAACTCTTCTCGTCTTCGGAAGAGTCTTTATCTGAGGAAGATTCATTCTCTCCGGAAGAATCTTTGTCAGTGGAAGACTCATTTTGTGAACTCTCGCCTTCAGACTCATTTTCACTGCCCGAACTCTCGTTTCCGGACTGCGTTTCTTCCGTTCCGGAAGCAGACTGATCACCCGCCTGCTGTTCATTTCCTCCAGTCAGACTGCCTGCCACCCAGAACAACAGGAGCACGGCCACTAATACAATCGCTGCCGAAACTACCGTTTTCTTTTTTCTTTTTTCTTTCATCCGTTCCTGTCTGGAATTGTTTTTCGATTCACTCATGTAAGAAATCCTCCTTCACATATGTATTATACTACGTATTGAAAAAAGATGAATATAGCAAAAAAGCAGGAAATGTATTCCTGCTTATGAGACCGATATAATTTTAACTTTCAAATCGCCTGCCGGAGTCTGTACCGTGACTTTATCCCCTATTTCTTTGCCAAGCAGACTTTGCGCCATCGGGGATTCGTTGGAGATTTTACCTTCGAAAGGATCGGCTTCGGCACTACCGACTATTGTATACTTCTCTTCGTCTCCTTCAGGAAGTTCCTGAAATGTGACGCTTTTACCGAGAGTCACGACATCCGGATTATCGGACGTATTTTCAATGATAACTGCATTTCTGATCATATTTTCTATCTGCTGAATGCGGCTTTCCACGAAAGCCTGTTCATCTTTAGCAGCATCATATTCAGAGTTCTCGGAAAGATCTCCGAAATCTCTCGCTGTTTTTATACGTTCCACTACTTCCTTACGTTTCTCTGTCTTCAATTCATGAAGTTCACTTTCTAAATTCTTTTTACCCTCTTCTGTCATATAAAAGCTTTTTTCTTCTGCCATTTTTTACACTCCTTAATGAACTGCTCCACTATTCATAACAATCTCTCTATACTTTACCAAATTATGAAAAACAGTCAAATAATTTCCCGTATCAAAGGCTGTCCGGAATGAGGCCCCGCTCTCTCAGAATAGTATGGATCTTCGTAGCCATAATATCAATAGCGACATGATTCTGTCCGCCTTCCGGTATAATGATGTCCGCATAGCGTTTCGTCGGCTCCACAAATTGCAGGTGCATGGGACGCACGACGTTTGTATACTGCTCTATGACAGAGTCAAGCGTCCTCCCCCGCTCATTGATGTCACGGAGCATTCTTCGTATAATGCGGACGTCCGCGTCAGTATCTACGAAGACCTTGATATCCATAAGATCACGAAGTTTTTCATCCTCGAGAATCAGAATACCTTCGAGGATAATTACGTCTCTCGCTTCCACCTGCACCGTTTCTTCGGAGCGCGTGTGCATTTTATAATCGTAGACCGGTTTCTCAATCTGTTCCCGCTTGATCAGTTTATTGATATGCTCGATTAAAAGATCGTTGTCAAAAGCAAGAGGGTGGTCATAGTTCGTATTCAATCTCTCTTCAAAAGGGAGATGGGACTGGTCCTTATAGTAATAATCCTGTTCTATCATCAAGATGGACTGTTCCGTAAACTGCTGAATGATCGACTTTGTCACGCTCGTTTTTCCGGAACCGGAACCACCGGCTACTCCTATTACAATCGGTTTATCTTTCATCTGAAAAATTTTCTCCCCTCATTGATCTTCTGTGCTTTCGGGTGGTAATCGCCACACCGTCTCCTGAAGGGACGATGGACGTTTCGTAATCTTCAAGCTGCATAAGCCAGTCGTTGAAGCTGCGGATTTTCCCGGCAATCTTTCCGAATCTTTTGTCAGCATTATCCGGGTCGGCCACCAGCCCCTTGAATAACACGTTGTCGGTGACGATTACCCCTTCCTCCCTCAAAAGAGGCGTGTATAGCTCAAAAAACCGTTTGTACTGCCCTTTCGCTGCATCGATGAATAAAAGATCAAACGGCCCTTCCTTCTGTACAACATCTTTCATTTCAAGAGCGTCTCCATGGTAAAGAATGAGGTCAGCTCCACAGGGGGATTTTTTCCTGTTTTCCATCGCCTCTTCATACCGTCCGGCATCTCTTTCTACTGATACGACACGCACCCCCGGAAATGCTTCGGCCATCTGAATAGCAGAATAACCGATTGCAGTCCCGATTTCCAGAATGACTGAGGGTTTTTGAAGACGTATCATCTGCCTGAGAAAATGGATGGAGTCTTTCTCCATTATAGGTACGTGATTTTCTGCTGCATATTCTTCCATTTCACGTATATGCCCTTCCGAATCAGGAAGGAGGCCCCTGATATATTCGTTATCATTATTCATAGACATCTTCCTTTATAAGATTCCGTTCACAACTTAATTATTCTAACATAAAAAAATTAAGGAAAGCGAGGGTTATTCCCGCTTTCCCTATTCAATTACCGGAGATATATTTTTCCTTTTTCTTATTGTGTTCCTTCAGCGTTTTCGAATAGTGGATATTACCTTCTCCATCCGCAAGGAAGTACAAGTATTCAGAATTAATAGGACTTGCCACAGCTTCCATGGAGTTCTCATTGAAATTGGAAATCGGTCCGATAGGAAGTCCGCTTATATGATAGGTGTTAAAGGGAGACTCGATCTCCAGATCATCATATTTCGTACGTTCCAGGTGCTCCCCGTGTGCATAAGCAACAGTAGGGTCCGTCTGAAGGCGCATATCTTCTTCCAGACGATTATAGAACACTCCGGAGATTTCCCTGCGGCTTTCAGCTGTTCTTGCTTCATTTTCAAGCAGCGAGGCCATCGTTACCGCTTCATGAATGTTGAGGCCCTGTTCCTTCACTTGTTCTTTGTAAGGAATAACGACCGAAGATGTTTTCGACACCATTTTCTCTATGATCTTTTCGATGCCCACCTCCTTTTTGTAAAAGGAATAGGTGGCTGCGAACAGATATCCTTCGAGCGGATAACGTATCTCTTCCTGCATAATAGCTTCGCTCAACAGTTCCGGATACTTCTCTCTCAAGCTCGAGATGTAGTCGGTATCCTTCATCTTGTCCATAAATTCCTTTTTGGAAAATGAAAATTCACCGGCGTAGATCTCCGCTATCTGTTCCACTGTCTGCCCTTCCGGAATAGTGACCCGTTTTTTGGGTTCCTTAACGACTTTTCCGGACTGAAGTGAATCTATAATACTATCCGTCTTCATCGCGGGCGTAAATTCGTAGGACCCGGCCTGGAAGCCCGTCTCATTTTTGAACTTCGTATAAAATCTGAAGATGGTTGAATTCGATATAACTCCTTTGTCCTCAAGAATCGCAGCTATCTCAGAATTGGTGGAGCCACTGGGAATCTCTACGTTCACGGGTTCTTCATCATTTTCGTCCACAGGTTTTAAAGCACTCGAGACGTAGAAATACCCGCCCACCACACCAACGATAAGCACGATTGTTATAACAATCAGCACAGATGCTACAATTTTCCGGACTTTACCGGCTTCTTCGGTGCGGTTTTTCTTATTCTTTTCGTATTCTTCCTTGAACTTGGAATCCGACACGTCACATCCTCCTTCACCGGGTTTATTATACTATAATTCAGAGGATTGTGTCGAAATTCTTCACTTTTTCAACAAGCGGTTCCACTTGCCCCTCATGAATGCTATGTATTCCGTTTAATGCAGAACAGTTGTATTTAAAGGAAAAACTCCCGGTTTCAAACCGGGAGTTAACTTAAGTCAAATCTTCGTCAGAAAGGGTGTTCAGCATTTCTTCGACCATTTCCCATTCCTCGTCGGATTCAATCTGATAGAGGGAAAGATTCTCATCATCGTCTTCCTTTTCTTCATAACGGAAGGCGAAAACTTCCACCTCTTCATTATCTTTCTGCTCGGCGGGCACAACTGCGATATACGATTGTTCCGTTTTGTCGACATCGAACGTGAACAATACTTCAAAAAGGTGCTCCTCTCCGTTTTCATCAGGTATTACAATTTTTTCTTCTTTTTCCAGTGCCATGATATTCATCCTCCTTATTTTGGGGCATCCAGATATCCCTGAAGGATCATTACAGCTGCCATTTTGTCCACTACTTTCTTACGCTTTTTCCGACTTACATCGGCTTCTAACAGCACGCGTTCAGCTGCCATCGTAGTCAATCTCTCATCCCACAGGTGTACAGGAATTTCGAAGTTCTTTTCAAGCCAATTCGCGAACCGCTCGCTCTGCTCAGCCCTCGGTCCGATAGACCCGTTCATGTTTTTAGGATATCCGACTACTGCTTCGGTAATCATTTCCCGTTCGATGATCGACGTCAGAGCTTGCCTCGCAGTCGAATAATCATCTTCATCCCAGTGAATCGTTTTGATTCCCTGCGCTGTCATCCCCAGAGCATCGGAGACAGCTACACCTATCGTTTTTTCCCCGACGTCCAGTCCCAGTTTCTTCATTCCTTACCCTCTTTTTGTTTATTCAGGTACGATTTCACCAGCTCTTCGATCAATTCATCCCGCTCCACGTTTCTGATCAGATTGCGCGCTTCCCGGTGACGAGGGATATAAGCCGGATCACCTGAAAGAAGATAACCGACAATCTGATTAATCGGGTTATACCCTTTTTCCTGAAGCGCATCGTAAACGTTCATTAAAATCGATTCTATCTCCCTGTTTTCAGGATCTTCCGGGGAATTGAACTTCATAGTCTTATCCATTGAACTCATCTTCATCACCTCGCACGTTTAGTTACCCTCCATTATATACTATTTAACGAAGAATAAAAATCAGACAGTCCCGGATACGTAATCATAGGCATAGTCGAGAGCTTCCGAGATTCTGGAAGTATCCTTCCCGCCTGCCTGCGCCATATCCGGGCGTCCACCTCCGCCTCCGCCACAGCGGGAAGCGGCACCTTTGACGAGATTTCCTGCATGGTAACCTTTTTCCACCAGATCTTTGGAAACTCCGGCTGTGAGCTGAACTTTATTACCCGAAGGGGTGGCAAGCAATATTATCCCTGATGAAACCTTCTGTTTCAAGTCGTCCATCATTGCGCGTAAAGCGTTCATGTCTTTGGCCTCCACCTGTTTGGCAAGAACATTCACTCCGTTCACTTCTTTAAATTCATCGAGAATGGAGGAAGCTTCGAGGTTCGATAATCTGGAAGTCAACGATTCGTTTTCTTTCTTCATCTCCCTGATTTCCTGATGGAGAGTCTGAATTCTTTCCGGCACCTGCTCCATACGTGCTTTAAGAAGTTCTCCTGACTCACGCAATACGGCCTCCCGTTCATTCGTCAATTCATACGCAGCTTTTGATGTCAGAGCTTCAATACGTCTTGTACCTGCTCCGATTCCCGTTTCGGACTGGATCTTAAACACACCGATTTCAGAAGTATTTGCTACGTGACAGCCGCCACAAAGCTCAAGGCTGTAGTCGCTGATACTGATGACTCGTACTTCCTCTCCATATTTCTCACCAAAAAGCGCCATAGCGCCTTCACGTTTTGCTTCTTCGAGAGTCTTGTAATCGACCGAAACCGGAAGAGCCTGCCATATTTTCTCATTTACTGCATTTTCTATTTCTTTTAACTCATCCTCAGTAACAGCTCCGAAATGGGAAAAGTCGAATCGCAGCCGCTCGCTCTCAACGAGAGATCCGGCCTGATTCACGTGCTCACCCAATATATCTTTGAGAGCCTGATGCAGAAGGTGGGTAGCCGTATGGTTTTTGACAATGAAAGACCTCGAGCTCCTGTCCACTGTAGCCCGGACTTCTTCTCCCTGACCGATCGACCCCTCTTTCACTGTAACTTCATGCAGATTCTGATTATTCGGCGCATTTTGTACGTCCGTCACTTCAAGAGTGGCCTCCTCAGTCGATAGGAAACCTCTGTCAGCGATCTGGCCTCCGCTTTCCGCATAGAAGGGAGTACGATCAAGCATCAGATACACCGTTTCTCCCTTTTCCGCTTTTTCCGCGATGGCTCCTTCTTTCACTATGGTCGTCACTACACTTTCCGTTTCGAGCAGATCATATCCCACAAACTTACTCTCCGTGTGGATATCACCGAGGACGCTGTTCTGGATCTGCATGGAATCCGTTTTCTGACGGGCGCTTCTGGCGCGCTCCCTCTGGTTCTCCATCTCTTTCCGGAAACCTTCTTCATCTGCGGTGAAGCCTTCCGCTTCCACGTATTCCACCGTCAGCTCTTTAGGAAATCCGTATGTGTCATAAAGCAGAAATACATCCTCGCCGGGGAATACCTGACTCCCCTTTTCCGCTTCCCTCTTCATGATCGAAGAAAGGATATCGAGACCTTCATTTAAAGTTTCGTGGAATCGCTGTTCTTCCGATTTAATGACCGTCTGGATAAAGCTCTCTTTGTTCTTCACTTCCGGATAGAAATCTTCCATGATGCCGGCAACTGCAGGAACGAGTTTATAAAGAAACGGCTCATCGATGCCCAGCTGTTTTGCAAATCGGACAGCGCGCCGCAGCAGTCTCCTTAATACGTACCCCCGGCCTTCATTGGAAGGAAGAGCACCGTCTCCGATAGAAAAAGCTACCGTACGAATATGGTCGGCGATTACTTTGAAAGCCGCATCCGTCGTTTCATTTTCATCATAGGAACGACCTGAGATCTCTTCAGTATGCTTGATCAGCGGAAGGAAGAGATCCGTCTCGAAGTTCGTCCGCGTGCCCTGGACGACCGAAACGATCCGTTCGAGTCCCATGCCGGTATCAATGTTCTTCTTCGGCAGTGGAGTGTACGTATTATCCGGGTTGTGATTGAACTGGGAAAACACGAGGTTCCATATTTCAAGGTACCGTTCATTCTCTCCTCCCGGATAAAGTTCCGGGTCTTCCAGGTTATTCCCGAAGCTTTCCCCGCGATCATAGAAGATCTCTGTGTTCGGGCCACTCGGTCCTTCTCCGATGTCCCAGAAGTTTTCTTCGATTCTGATGATTCTTTCTTCAGGCAATCCGATTTTATCTTTCCAGATGTTGTACGCTTCGTCATCCTGAGGGTGAACAGTTACAGAAAGTTTGTTTTCATCGAATCCTATCCACTTGTCACTGGTAAGAAATTCCCATCCCCATTCAATCGCTTCTTCCTTGAAATAATCACCGATGGAAAAATTACCTAGCATTTCAAAAAATGTGTGGTGTCTCGCGGTGAAGCCCACGTTTTCAATGTCATTGGTTCTGATCGACTTCTGCACGTTCACTATTCTCGGATTTTCGGGCACGACACGTCCATCGAAATATTTCTTCAATGTAGCTACTCCGCTGTTGATCCAGAGAAGCGTCGGATCTTCGTGAGGAATAAGGGAGGCGCTCGGCTCTACCCCATGCCCTTTCTCTTTAAAAAAATCGATGAACATTTGCCTGACTTCTACTGATGATAAATTTTTCATACGTGTGCCACTCCTTTTTTTCCTTTTAATATACTCAACGCCAGAAGGTAATATTCACCTTCCTGATCTCTCTAATAAAAAAATCCCTCAGAAATATTCTGAGGGACGGCTATGACCGCGGTACCACCCTGGTTATGGATAAACCATCACTTAGTGGACCTGTAACGGCGTCCATAAAGCCGTCGGGGATTAACCCGCACTCCGGGAGAGCTTTCCGCATTCAGTTACATAACACCCCTTCCAGCCTCTGGGGGCACCTCTCTGGATGACCGATATACGTACTTCTTCCCATCTTCGCATTAGTCTTAATATCTAAATTAAATTATAAGCAACGGATATTCCCGTGTCAACGGTTCTAAAAGAAACCGGCTCTTTACATGAAATCATATGGAGAAAGAGCCTCATCCTCTTCATCTTCATCGTAAGTAAAATCCGTCTCTTTTTTCAATTTCTCCTGAAGATACGTATATCTCTGATTGGTATCCTTTGTCCGTATGCCCTTGATGAACGCCTGCGGGTCACCACAAAGAATCAGCGACTGCTTAGCACGGGTCACCGCCGTATAAAGAAGATTCTTCTTCAGCATACGGTTGTACTGATAGGTGACCGGAAGAACCACTATCGAGAATTCACTGCCCTGGGACTTATGGATAGAAGTGCAGTAGGCAAGCATAATGTTGGAGAGTTCTTTTTTGGAATACGTCACTTCTTTCGTATCGAACTCTACTACCACCTGTTCAACGTGATCGA
Organism: Salimicrobium jeotgali; assembly: GCF_001685435.2. Lineage (NCBI taxonomy): Bacteria > Bacillati > Bacillota > Bacilli > Caryophanales > Bacillaceae > Salimicrobium > Salimicrobium jeotgali. The sequence goes on along the minus strand of NZ_CP011361.2, from coordinate 1,062,742 downwards.
TGTTTTCCTCCGCACGGAAAATGGCGGCCACTTCCCCTATATCTCCATTGAAGACTCCCTCTTCCGGCTGGTTTACAAGCTGGATGACTTTATCCCCTTTTCGGAAAATGTTTCCTTTCCACTCTATTTCTCGTTTGTTTTTACTTCCGGGATTCACTCTGTTCTGTAAAGAACGGTTGATCTCATGAATACCCGTTTCCGATCGGTACATGGGAGCAAGAACCTGGATATCTTTCATATCGATAGATTTCTCATGCGCTTTCGCCACGATGTTGGTCACTACTTCGTTCAGGCGGCTGTCGGGAGCGTGGATAAAATTAAAATCCTGCTCTTTCTTCAGCATATCAAGCGTACACGTATCATTTTTTATTGCGTGAGCAAGGTGGATAATTTTCGAACCTTCTTTCTGCCGATACACTTCAATCAGCTGTATCAGCGGAATGACATCGGAAGCTATCAGGTCGGCGAGCACCTGCCCCGGCCCGACCGAAGGCAATTGGTCCTCATCCCCAACGACCACTACCTGCATGTCGGAAGGAATCGCACGGAATAACTGATTGGACAGCCACATATCCACCATAGAGAATTCATCAATGATCAAAATCTTTCCTTCGATCTGATTAGTACTGTCTTTTTCGAACGTCTGATGGCCGTCCCAGCCGAGAAGCCGGTGAATAGTACTCGCAGGAAGACCTGTAGACTCATTCATTCTTTTAGCCGCCCGGCCGGTAGGAGCTGCGAGCACAAAAGGGAAAGGCACATCTTTCGTATAGTCTTTCGGGTCGAGAGAGCAGTCTTCAAGTTTGGAGTACGCATGTAACAGGCCTTTGATTACGGTCGTTTTTCCCGTCCCCGGACCACCGGTGATTACCATCATTTTCTTTTTTAGAGCTGTCTCAATAGCTTCGAACTGTTCTTTTCCGTAACTCATCGTCTCTTCCTCTTCAATGGAACCGATAACTTTCAACAATTCGGCCTGGGTGAAGTCGACCTCCATCTCTCCGGAGAGAATGCGCTCCACCTGTGTAACGAAACCATTTTCTGCAAAATAAAGGGTCGGGAGGTAAATACGATCCTCTTCAATATATACATATTTCTCTTCCCCGAGGTGAATCACCTCCCCGGAAAGCTGTTCATACGTAAGCGGCGACTCCCCGGGATGATGGAGCAGCTGCTCCATCTCGAGAAGACACGTTTCAAGCGGCAAATAAATGTGACCGGCCTGGAGGTTCTGGTGAAGAGTATACAGGCATCCGGCCCTGATACGGGTAGGATGATCATGGGTCAGGTTCCTGTGTCTTGCCAGCTCATCTGCTCTGTGGAAACCGAAGCCTTCGACGGTGAAGACGAACTGGTAAGGGTCCTCTTCCAGAATATCAAGCGTTTTATCCCCGAACGCACCGTAAATCTTCTGTATCGTTTTGAGGCCGAGACCGTGCTTCGTAAGCTCTACCATTACCCGTTCGAACCCCTGATGCTCCGTGAGAGAATAATAAAGCTTATCTTTTATCTTCGCCGACATCTTCGGCACCTGATCGAGGACCTGTTTGTCGGAGAGAATTCTCGGTACTGCATTTTCCCCGAGAGTCTCTACAATTCTCTCGGCCGTCTTCTTCCCGACACCGTCAAACAGTTCGCTGGAAAGGTAGGCGATCAGTCCATCCTTCGTTTCCGGGAGAAGTCTGCGATACTCCTCCACTACATATTGTTCCCCGAATTTTTTATGATGTTCGAAGTACCCGTGGAATATATAGGTTTCCCCTTCTTCAAGAGGAGTGAAATGCCCTTTGACAATCAGTTCTTCCATTTTTAGATTTTCGGTGGTTTCCAGTACTTTCACGGAAGCTATCGAAAATGCCTCTTCTTCTTTATGAAAAATCATCCGCTTCAGTTCCGCTTTTACATACGGTCTCTTTTCCTGTTCGATCGATTGCTGATTATCCATCACCCGGCTCCTTATTTCCCATTCAGTGCTTTTTCGACTTCCCCTTTTGCATGGGCAGCGAGCATGTGATCACTCTGCACCTTCAGTGCTTCATTGAAATAATCGAGGGCTGCTTCGGCTTCTTCTTTATAAATGCAGATCACGCCGAGGTTGTAGAAAGCATCCGCATGTTCCGGAACTATATCAAGAAGCGCCTTTAATACCCGTGCCGCTTCGTCGAATTGTTCATTCTGTGCAAGACAGAGGCCGAACTGAAACTGAATGTCCACATCGTTCGGATCTATTTCGGCTGCCCGGGACAGATAGGGAAGAGCCAGCTTGTGATAATCCTGCTGAACGAGACTCATTCCGAGCAGAAAATAAACGTCCGCTTCATCCAGCCCTTTTTCGATCGCCTGGAGGAATTGATTCTGGGCTTTCGTAAAACTATCCTGTTCATAATACACATTACCGAGACCGTAATAAGCGGTGGCTGCAGTATCATCCAGCGAAATCGCACGTTCAAAAAACCTTTCTGCCCTTTCGTATTCCTGCATATGCAAAAGCAGATTTCCGAAGTTTATATAGCCGAGCGGCTCCCCGGGATTCTCCTCAATAACATCCGTAAACAATTTCGCGGCTTCCTCAAATTTCTGTTCCTGCATCCGGTCGATGCCCTGTTGCAGTTTATCCATACCGATACCCCTTTCTTTTATGTAGGAAAAAAGCCATGCCGTATAACTACATGGCTTTCCTCTATTAACCGACGTGTTGCATCGGTACCTCGTTCTTTTCGACTTCATCGATTGTGGCTCCTCCGAGACACACTTCGTTATCGTACAGAACAACTGCCTGGCCCGGTGTAATAGCGCGTTCCTGTTCATGGAACACGACTTTGATCCGGTTGTCCGTCAAAGGATGGACGGTGACTTTGGAGTCTTTCTGACGATAACGGAACTTGGCTGTACACTCGAATGAATTTTCGGGCACGCGATTGTCCGTCCAGTTCATTTCCACAGCAATTAAAGCATCGGAATAGAGCGCTTCGTGGTCAAATCCCTGACCGACGTAGAGAATATTCTCGCTTACGTTTTTACCGACGACGAACCAGGGATCACCCGCACCGCCGATGCCGAGACCCTGGCGCTGTCCGAGGGTATAATACATAAGACCGTCGTGCTCACCCTTAGTTTCTCCGTCCAGCGTCTCCATTCTACCGGGCTGGGCAGGCAGATACTCGCTCAGAAATTCCTTGAAATTCCGTTCTCCAATGAAACAGATGCCCGTCGAGTCTTTCTTTTTGGCTGTTGCGAGTCCGTTTTCGAGGGCGATTTCCCGCACCTCCGGCTTCGGTATATCTCCGAGCGGGAACATAACTTTAGTCAGAGCTTCCTGGTCCAGCTGGTTCAGGAAATACGTCTGGTCTTTGTTCTCATCCACGCCCCGCAGCATTTCCACTCGTCCGTCCCGCTCCCGGACACGTGCATAGTGACCGGTAGCCAGATAATCGGCTCCAAGAGAGAGAGCATGGTCGAGAAAAGCTTTGAATTTAATTTCTTTGTTACACATTACATCCGGGTTCGGTGTCCGTCCGGCTTTGTATTCATCAAGAAAATACGTGAATACTTTATCCCAGTACTGTTTCTCAAAATTCACTGCATAATAAGGGATATCAAGCTGGTTACAGACACGGATGACGTCTTCATAGTCTTCCGTAGCGGTACACACGCCGTTTTCGTCCGTGTCGTCCCAGTTTTTCATAAAAATGCCCACAACGTCATACCCCTGCTCTTTCAAAAGAAGAGCAGCCACGGATGAATCGACCCCGCCACTCATTCCGACAACAACCCGTGTGTCTTTCGGTTCTTTCATTAAGGATCCCTCCTATTTGTTTAATCTTCTGTAAATGGAAGCCACCCGTCGAGCAGCTTCTTTTACGTTCGTCTCGTTGTTTGCTGCTCCGAAACTGAAGCGTATGGAATTTCTCATACGTTCCGGATCATCAGGAAACATAGCGCTCAAAACGTGGGAAGGTTCAAAAGAACCGGCAGTACATGCGCTTCCGCTTGAAGCGGCTACTTTTTCCAGATCAAAATTCGTAAGCATCGTCTCTACGTCCATATTATGAAAACTGATATTGACGATGGCAGCTGTCGTATTCTGTCCGTTCACCTCGAACGACACTTCTTCCTCTTCAAGGACCGACAGGAACGATTTTTTGTAGTTTTCGTACTGCGCTACATTCTCTTCCCGATTCTCTTCCATCATTTCCATCGCTTTTTCAAGACCTTTCACAGCCTGAACGTTTTCCGTACCGGCCCGACGTTTCCGTTCCTGTTCCCCTCCGTAAGTCATCGGAGTGAGAGGTACACCTTCCCGGGCGAAAAGAAAGCCGATGCCCTTCGGTCCATTAATCTTATGGCCGGAAAATGCAAGCAGGTCCACAGCCGTCTCCCTTACATCAATGTTCTCGATTCCAAGAGCCTGAACTGCGTCCGAATGAAAATAGGCCGGATGATTTTTCAAAGCTTCTCCGATCTCTTCCACGGGCTGCCGCACCCCTGTTTCATTATTCACCATCATAACAGAAACAAGCACTGTATCCTCGCGGAGTGCTTCTTTAACAGCTTCGGCCGTTACCGCTCCGTCCGGTTCCGGAGCGACGTACGTCACGTCAAACCCCTGTTTTTCCAAAGCAGCCACGGCGTGGAGCACAGCGTGATGTTCGATGGAGGTGGTAACGACGTGACCTTCACCCAATTCTTCGGTCACACCGAAAATCGCAAGGTTATCAGCTTCCGTTCCACCGCTTGTGAAAATGATTTCTTTTTCCCCGGCTCCGATAGAGGCAGCCACCTTCCGTCTCGCTTCGTCCAGCACCTGCCGTGCTTTTCTTCCATACTGGTGGATGCTGGAGGGGTTTCCGTATACTTCCCGGTAAACAGGTACCATAGCTTCAATCACTTCGTCGTGTACTGGCGTCGTGGCAGCATGATCAAGATAAATTGCTTCCATAACTGATTTCCTCCTGGTCTTAAATGTAGAACATAAACTCATCCTGTGTCTGTTCTCCGGTATGATTCTTCAAATCTTCCAGAGTAGTCGTGTCAAGCACTTCCCTGACCGCATCCCTGATCCGCAGCCACAGCGCCTGTTTTGCCGGTTCCTCTTCTTCGATTCCTTCAACAGGGGTGATCGGTCCTTCCAGAACTCTGATCACATCTCCTGCCGTAATTTCGTCGGGACGATCCTTAAGCATATAGCCCCCATAAGCACCGCGCACGCTTTTCACGAGGCTGGCGTTTCTGAGAGGAGCGATAAGTTGTTCAAGGTAATGTTCGGATAAGTCGTTGTCTCTCGCAATCTGCTTGAGAGACACGGGACCTTCCCCGTATTTTCTGGCCAGTTCAATCATTATCGTAAGACCATAACGTCCTTTGGTCGATATTTTCATTCTTCTCACCCTTCTTCATAAAAAACTTCAACAAACGTTTCGCCATAGGCAGGCTGTATCCTACCATTGTACCGAGCATAAGTGCTATAAATACTGTCCCTACACCTACCGGTCCCTGCAGCAGCCATCCGAGGACCGCCACGGATACTTCCATCACGTTTCTGGAGGTGGAGATCTTCCAGCCAAGCACATCGGAAAGCATCAGCATAAAGCTGTCCCTCGGACCCGCACCTAGATCAGGAGCTACATAGATTCCTATCCCGAACGCCATAATCAGCGTTCCGAGCGCGAAAACGGTGATCTGCATTGCAAGTGTCTCGGGTTCTACAAGCATCCAGTTAAATATATCTATGAATACGCCAATCAGAATCATATTTAAAATAGTCCCGAGTTTCGGCAACTGCCTGTAAAAAATGGAGGTGGCGACTACGATAGTTATCCCCGCGATTATCGACCACGATCCTATCGTAAGTCCGAGCTGCTCGTACAATCCGTAATGGAACACGTCCCACGGGCCGATACCAAGAGCCCGGCCCTGGATTGTAAGAGAAATTCCGAACGCCAGAATAATGAGACCGATGGTGAAAAAAGACCATCGTAACTTTTTATTGTCCATAGTTTTCCGCATAATTAATCCTTCTCCCTATTTTACCACACGCCATTATACCATGAAGGGTGGAGTGCTTGCATTTTTTCTGTACAAACTCTACGATTATCGTATATTACCTACACCAAGGAGGACATAATGAGTCAACAACCACTGGCATTTCGAATGAGACCTGCACACATAGAAGACATTATCGGCCAATCACATCTCGTGAGCGAAGGGAAAACGTTACGGCGAATGATCGATTCCGGAAGACTTCTGTCAATGATTCTGTACGGTCCGCCCGGCACCGGAAAAACTTCTCTCGCTACAGCTCTTGCCAAGAGCTTGTCTCTTCCCTATAAAATATTGAATGCGGTGACGGATAAGAAGAAGGACATGGAAGTAGCTGTAGAAGAGGCGAAAATGCACGGAGGGATGGTGCTTATTCTGGACGAAGTTCACCGGCTCGATAAAGCCAAACAGGACTTCCTTCTCCCTCATATAGAAAAGAATACTATCACATTGATAGGCTGTACCACAAGCAATCCCTACCACTCCATAAACCCTGCAATCAGAAGCCGGGTCCATCTCTTTGAACTTGAGAAACTGTCCCTCGAAGAAGTGAAGGAAACGATCGGACGTGCTGTAGACGCCGAAGAAGGACTGGCCGATCTTTCTCTTGATATTTCCGAAGAAGCTCTCAATCACTTTGCGCTGGCTTCAAATGGAGACTTGAGAGGGGCTTTGAACGGTCTTGAACTTGCCGCTTATTCAACGAAGGAAGATGAAAATGGAGTTATATCAATCGACTTGAGTGCTGCGGAGGAATCGATGCAGAAGAAAAGTTTTTCTCACGATAAAGACGGGGACGCTCACTACGACGTATTATCCGCTTTTCAGAAATCGATTCGCGGGAGTGACGTCAACGCTGCTCTTCACTACCTCGGAAGACTGATAGAAGCCGGAGATCTCGAGAGTATCGCCAGAAGACTTGTTGTCATCGCCTACGAAGACATAGGAGTCGCCAATCCTCAAGCCGGACCGAAAGCTTTATATGCGGTACAGGCAGCGGAACGCCTCGGCTTTCCCGAAGCGAGAATTCCCTTGGCGGTAGCCGTGACGGACTTATCACTCTCACCGAAATCAAACAGCGCATACAAAGCACTCGATGCAGCTATATCAGATATTAAAAAAGGAAAAAGCGGGGAAGTGCCTGATCACTTAAAAGATTCTCACTATAAAGGAGCGGAATCCCTCGGACACGGAGTCGATTACAAGTACCCTCACAATGCACCGGCGGGATGGGTCAATCAGCAGTACCTCCCGGATGAAATTAAGGACAGGCGCTACTACGAGCCGAAATCGAGCGGTAAATATGAGCAGGCACTGCAGAAAGTTTACGAAAATATAAATCAGCAAAAGAAAAAATAGGACAATTGTAAGTGTTGAGCTGCAAACTAAAAACCCGACTTAAAAAGTCGGGTTTACTTACATTAAAAAAATCAATCCCGATCGTGCCGTCGTGTCATGAGTTTTGAACCCGCTACTGGCAGGTGGGTGTCCTGTTCTGCATTTCTTGAGTCCTCTAAGTATAAATATACAACGAGGCATTCATTCCATGCAGAAACTTCGGACTCCCTTCTCATAAATGTTCGGTCAAAACGTACAGTTTTACAACGAACACATCAGGATTGATTTCTTTTACTTTGTATTCAAATCATAGCATAGATGTATAAGGTTATCAAGGAATCTTATTTCTTTTTATTCAATTTCAAGTGCAGTTCCTCCAACTGTTTCCCGGCAACTTCAGACGGCGCGTCCGTTAAAAGATCGGAAGCGGAAGCCGTTTTAGGAAACAGAATCGTGTCACGAAGGTTTTGACGATGGGCGAGAATCATGATCAGCCGGTCCAGTCCGAAAGCGATTCCGCCATGAGGAGGTGCTCCGGAATCCAGTGCCTCCATCAGGAATCCGAATTGCTCTTCGGCTTCTTCCCTTGAGAAACCGAGAGCTTCAAACATTTTTTCCTGAAGTTCGCGCTTATGAATACGAAGCGATCCTCCTCCAAGCTCATATCCATTCAGTACAATATCGTAAGCTTCAGCCTGTACACTCTCCGGGCGGTCGAGAAGATGCTGTTCATCTTCAGCCGCCGGCATAGTGAACGGATGGTGGGCAGCGTAGTACCTTCCATCTTCTTCATTGTATTCAAACAGCGGCCAGTCCACCACCCAGAGAAAGTTGAAACTGGAACGATCGATAAGGCCGAGACGGCTGGCCAGCTTCTGCCTAAGTGCTCCAAGGCTTTCCTGAACCACTCCCGATTTATCTGCTACGAACAGCAGCAGGTCATCATCTTTGGCGTTTAAAGCTTCTTTAAGAGAAGAGGCTTCCGGCTCGCCGAAAAATTTAGCTATGGGACCGGTGATTTCCCCGTCCTTGATTTTCATCCAGGCAAGCCCTTTCGCTCCGTAAACCTTCACCTCTTCGGTGAGCTGGTCTATATCTTTCCGGGAGAACTGATCAGCCTGCCCTTCCACATTAATGGCACTCACCTGACCACCCGAAAAGACGGCTTTTTCAAAAACCTGAAAACCGCTCTCGGAAACAACCGAAGAAACGTTAACGAGCTCAAGTCCGTATCGAGTATCCGGTTTATCGGACCCGTATCTTTCCATAGCTTCCATATAGGATAGTCTCGGGAAAGGAGTATCGATCTCTATCCCTTTCACTTCTTTCATGACCGCTTTCATCATACCCTCTGTCATGCGCATAATGTCTTCTTTTGTTACGAAAGAAGCTTCGATGTCCACCTGGGTGAATTCAGGCTGACGGTCCGCCCGGAGATCTTCGTCCCGGAAACACCGGGCGATCTGATAATATTTTTCAAATCCGCTCATCATCAGTAATTGCTTGAACAGCTGAGGGGACTGGGGCAGAGCGTAAAACCCGCCGCCATGGACACGGCTCGGCACAAGGTAATCCCTTGCCCCTTCCGGTGTACTTTTAGTCAGAATAGGTGTCTCCATCTCCAGAAAATTATCGCTGTTGAGATAGTCGCGGATGACCTGTGTCGTTTTATGACGGATGAGAAATGTCTCCTGCATCTCACTTCTCCTCAGATCGATGTAGCGATGTTTCAATCTAACATCTTCTGCAACGTCCGTATCGTTCTCGATCATAAAAGGAGGAGTTTTCGCTTTGTTTAAAACCTGAACATCTGTCGCTACCACCTCGATACTCCCGGTAGCTACCTGTTCGTTGACGGTGCTCTCATCCCGCTGCACCACTTTCCCTTCCACTTCGAGGACGTACTCGCTGCGCACCGATTCCGCTACCGCCAGTGCCTCTTTGGACGTTTCCGGATTAAACACCACCTGCACGATACCGGAACGGTCCCGGAGATCGATGAAAATAAGACCTCCAAGATCCCTCCGCTTCTGCACCCATCCTTTCAGTAATACGTTCTCTCCTTTGTGTTCTTGCCGTAACGATCCGCAAGACGTACGCTCCATTCTCTATTCCTCCTTCATTTTCTTCAGCTCAGCCATAACATTTTCAAGAGAGACTTCTTTCTGTTCTCCCGTTGCCATATCTTTAACGTTCACCAAGTTATTTTCCACTTCTCTATCTCCAAGAATTAGCACTTTTTTAGCTTTCAGTCGATCCGCAGCCTTAAACTGTGCTTTCATTTTCTTATGGAGATAGTCTTTATCAACGCGAAGTCCTTCCGAACGTAATTTATCCACCAGTTTCACCGCTTCAAGCTCCGGCTTTTCACCGATTGCAACGATATAGCAATCAAGTTCTTCCTGTTTCGGCAGTTCCACTCCTTCCGCTTCCAGAGCCATCAGAAGACGTTCGATACTAAGAGCGAAACCTATACCCGGTGTCGCAGGACCGCCGATATCCTCCACGAGCCCATTATATCGGCCGCCACCGCTCAGTGTTGTGATGGCGCCGAACCCTTCAGCCTCACTCATGATTTCAAAGGCTGTATGATTGTAGTAATCAAGCCCCCGTACCAGATTCGGGTCGACTTCATAATCGATATCCATTGCGTCAAGATAAAACTTCACTTTCTCAAAATACGTTCTCGAGTACTCATTCAGAAAGTCCAGAATAGACGGAGCAGTCTTCATCGCCGGATGATCTCTGTCTTTTTTGCAGTCAAGTACCCGCAGCGGGTTTTCTTTAAGACGGATCTGACAGTCACTGCAAAGTTCCTCTTTGTGAGGAGAGAAGTGGTTCACAAGTGCTTCCCTGTGCGCTTCCCTGCTTTCCTGATCCCCAAGACTGTTTACGATCAGTTTTAACGAAGAGAGACCGAGTTCCTGATATGCTTTCATCGCGAAAGATAAAACTTCGGCGTCTACAGCAGGATCTTCACTGCCAAGGGCCTCTATTCCGAATTGCACGAACTGGCGGGTTCTTCCCTGCTGAGGACGTTCATAGCGGAACATAGGACCGATGTAGAAAAGTTTGGTAGGCTGGTTCGCAAGACCATGAAGTTTGTTCTGTACGAATGAACGTACAACCGAAGCCGTGCCTTCGGGTCTTAACGTTATACTCCGGCCACCCCTGTCTTCAAACGTGTACATCTCTTTTTGCACGATATCGGTGGAATCACCCACCCCGCGCTGAAAAAGTTCCGTATGTTCGAATATCGGCGTGCGAATTTCCTTGTAATTAAAGCGATGCGACAAATCTTTAAGAGTGTTTTCTATATATTGCCAATCCTCTACAGTTCCCGGCAGTATATCCTGAGTCCCTCTCGGCGCATTCATTGCCATAGCCATTCCTCCTGATTCATATTATGAATATTCATTTACTCTTACCGATCAGGGCGACAGAGCCCTAAAAAAAGCCCCGTCCCTTTTTCTGCAGTGCTGCAGAAAAAGGGACGGGACTGCCCGTGGTGCCACCCTAATTGAAGATAATTCTTCCACTTTGGACCTTTAACGCAGGCTTTACGTCCGCACCTACCAATAACGTTCGGCACGGCACCTAAGAAACGTCTTTCACCGATGCATCATAGGGAAGTGTTCTCAGCCGTGACACTTCTTCTCTGAACTATGTGGGTACCGGTTACTTTTTCCCTCGATGGTTTTATCTTTAACTGAATTGCTTTCTATCATATAGACGTCCTGTCATTCTGTCAAGACTCACCGCTCTTTGCTGTCCAGAATCAATGTGACGGGACCGTCGTTCACAAGATCCACCTGCATCATTTCTCCGAAACTCCCGGTCACCACAGGGATTCCTTCCCTGCGGACGTAGGCGTTAAATTTTTCATACAGGTCATTGGCCATATCAGGCTTGGCAGCCTGCATGAAATTGGGCCTGCGGCCTTTTCTCGTATCGCCGAATAAAGTGAATTGAGATATCGAAAGTATCTCCCCCTCCACGTCCACCGCAGAATAATTCATCTTTTCATTTTCATCTTCAAAAATCCGCAGATGAGGTATTTTTTTCGCCAGATACAGAGCGTCTTCTTCCGTATCTTCCCGGGAAACGCCAAGAAGAACCACGAGACCTTTATCCACTCTGCCCGGTTCTTTTCCTTCTGCCGTAACTTTCGCTTCAGTCGTCCGCTGTACTACTGCTTTCATTTGATTTCACCTCTATTGCATTACTCTCCGCACCGTATATACTTCCTGGATCTGTTTGATTCTCTCCACTATCTTCCTGAGATGGGAAGTATTCTGAATCAGTATTGTAATATTGATTGTAGCCATCTTATTGCGGTCGGACCTTCCCGAAACCGCCGTAATATTCGTTTTCGTTTCGTTGACAGCCTGTAACACTTCATTGACAAGACCTCTCCGATCATACCCCCAGATCTCGAGATCCACGTGATACTGTTTGCCGTTATCTTCCTCTTCTTCCCACTTAACAGGCAGGAGACGATCTTTAGCTTCTTCGGTCTTGACGTTCGGGCAGTCGGTCCGATGCACGGAAACACCGCGGCCTTTCGTTATATATCCGATGATTTCGTCACCCGGAACCGGACTGCAGCACTTGGCTAAGCGGACGAGCAGATTGTCGACCCCTTCCACTACGACCCCCGCATCTTTTTTCACGTTGGGCTGTTTTTTTAAGTCTTTTTTGTTTACATTGGCTACCGTATCTTCCAGAGCCTCCTGCTTTTCTTTCTCACGCCGGATTCTCTCCGTAAGACGGTTTGCTACCTGAATTGCAGTGATTCCCTGGTATCCTACCGCTGCATACATATCATCAAGCGAGGTGAAATTGAATTTATCGAGCACCCGCTGAATATTATCCTGTGTCAGTACCTCTTTCGGAGACAGGTGAAGGTTCTTTATTTCCCGTGCCACTGCGTCCCGGCCTTTGGAAATATTCTCTTCCTTGCGCTGCTTCTTGAAAAATTGTTTGATTTTATTTTTTGCCTGGGAAGTCTGGGCAATATTCACCCAGTCTTCAGAAGGACCGTAGGAATGTTTTGAAGTCATCACTTCTACGATATCTCCGGTTTTCAACACGTAATCAAGAGGCTCCATTTTGCTGTTCACCTTGGCACCTATAGTCTGGTTACCGATTTCCGTATGGATCCGGTATGCAAAATCAAGAGGGTTCGAACCGTACGGCAGTTCGATAACATCACCTCTCGGAGTGAAGACGTAAACCATATCGGAAAACAGATCCATTTTTAAAGATTCCATAAATTCTTCCGCATCATGGGTCTCGCTCTGCCATTCCATAATTTCACGGAACCAGGACAGTTTTTCTTCAAAAGACTGGGTGCTGCCGGACTGTTTTCCTTCTTTATAAGCCCAGTGGGCAGCAATGCCGTATTCGGCGATTTCGTGCATATCATGTGTTCTGATCTGCACTTCGAGAGGATCACCTTTCGGACCGATGACTGTCGTATGCAGAGACTGATACAGGTTCGGCTTCGGCATGGCGATATAATCCTTGAAGCGTCCCGGCATCGGCTTCCAGCATGTGTGTATAATGCCCAATACTGCATAACAGTCTTTAATGCTGTTTACCAGAATGCGTACGGCAAGCAGATCGTATATTTCGTTAAACTGCTTGCTTTGCAGAACCATTTTTTTGTAAATACTGTACAGATGCTTCGGGCGGCCATCCAGATCAGCCTCTATGTTTACATTATCGAGCTCGCCCCTTATCTGATTGATGACTTCATCCACGTAGTGCTCCCGCTCGTTTCTCTTCTGCTTCATAAGGTGCACGATACGGTAATACTGCTGGGGATTCAGATATCGCAGTGCTGTATCTTCAAGTTCCCACTTGATAGTTGAAATACCGAGACGGTGAGCGAGAGGTGCAAAAATCTCCAGAGTTTCGTTGGAAATTCTCCGCTGTTTCTCAGCCGGCAGGTGCTTGAGAGTCCTCATGTTATGAAGTCTGTCAGCAAGTTTAATCAGAATGACACGAAGATCCTTCGCCATTGCGACGAACATCTTCCTGTGATTCTCCGCCTGCTGTTCTTCTTTAGACTTATATTTGATTTTCCCTAATTTAGTCACTCCGTCCACGAGCATAGCGACTTCCTCATTGAAAGTCACCTTCAGATCTTCCACCGTTACGCCTGTATCCTCCACCGTATCATGAAGAAAGCCGCTGGCTATCGTTTCAGCATCGAGTTCCAGATTGACGAGGATCCCGGCTACCTGGACCGGGTGTATAATGTAAGGCTCCCCTGACTTTCTATACTGATCACGATGTGCCCAGGCAGCATATTCATGGGCTTTCCGAATAAATTGTAAATCGTCTTCATTCAGATAATGTCTTGCCCCATCAATCACTTCTTCCGCAGTCAACACATTATCATTCGCCATAACAATCACCCTGATTTCTATATGTTGAATTATCTTTTACTGAAATGCTGAACATAACCTCCGCCTTTCCAAGGGAAATGATAGCAAAAGAGCGCCCTTACAGAGGGCGCACTCTTCTACTCGTATTGCATTAGTGTCAGTACATCGTATCCTTCGAGCTTGTCTCTGCCGTTCAGGTATTGAAGTTCGATGAGAAAGGCACACCCTGCCACTTCTCCGCCCAGTTGTTCCACCAGATCTATAGTTGCTTCAATTGTACCTCCGGTAGCGAGCAGGTCGTCGATGATAAGTACGCGCTGGCCAGGTTTTATTGCATCTTTGTGTATAGCCAGGATGTTCTGGCCGTATTCCAGACCGTAATCCACTTCAATCGTTTCCCGGGGAAGTTTTCCTTTCTTGCGAATCGGGGCAAAACCTATTTCAAGAGCGTAGGACACAGGGCACCCTACTATAAAGCCACGGGCTTCAGGACCTACTACGATGTCGATGTCGCGCTTTTTGGCATAAGTCACGATGTCATCCACAGCTGCTTTAAAAGCAGGACCGTTATCCATAAGGGGAGTGATGTCTTTAAACTGAACTCCCTCTTTCGGCCAGTTTTCAACAATTGCTATATGTTCTTTATAATCCATATCCTATTTCCTCCTTGACTTCCGCCCCTGTAATTTGCAGCCGGGTTTCCATCCAATCTTTCAATTCTTTATATGTCGAATAGTATAGTACTTTTTCAACTTCCATCTGTTCCTGTCTCGTCTGGAACGTCCGGGATTCTGTCAGGCTTTTCTGTTCGGGTTGTGTGTTCATAAACAATTGACCATCTTTTATTGTAACAAAACCCAAATCAAAAAACACGTTACAAATGAATTTTATCGAATCGACTTTCCATCCCTTGTGTCTTGCGAGAAGAGCCGAATCTTTTTCAAGGTCAAACGTTTTCTTCTTCTTCAGCATTCCATAAAAGTACTTGAAATGTTCCCGGGACGGCAGCGTCTGCATGAACGCATCGTCTCTCAAAGAGTAGACGGCGTAAATACGCTCAGGTGATACCTCCCCGAGGAGCACATGCAGATCTTCAAGCCGTTCGGGGAGATCGAGTAAAATCAAGGTACTGTAATCTTTGACCCTGCTGTCGTTGAACCCGATCACCGGTAACTCTCCGGGTCCTTCCGTCTGCAACCCGAAAGTGACACAGGCGGCTTCGTCTTTCTGGAAGGAAGGTAAAGACTTCTGCAAATGTTTCGTTCCTCTCCAGTCGAACAGCTGCCACTCTTTCACTGCAATGTCTTCCACCATCAGCTGTGGTTTCCTCGTTCCGTTCCACTCGTTGATACTCAGCTGCCCTACCATATCTATCGGAGACTGAGGAGCGATCGAGTGATATGCGTCTCCCTGTCCGAACGCGATAGCGTCGAGACGGGAGCCGTTCTGCTCCAGCGTTACTTTCATATGATTCTTTTTGCTGCCTATCAGCCTCAATTCCTTCGCTTTGCTTCTGACGTGGAAATACGGTTTCGGATTAGCCATTCCGAATGGCCGCAGCTGATTGACGAATTCTATCTGCTGTAATGACACTTCACTGAGATCGAGACTCATCGTGACAGGTAATGACTGACGGTAGTCCTCCGGCGCCAGTTTTTCTCTCGCAAGTCGGGACAACTCTTCTCTCAGCGGAACTATATTGTCCTCCGTCAGTGTCATACCTGCAGCCTGGGAATGCCCGCCGAAGTGAAGAAACAGATCCCTGTGCTCCATGCAATTTTCGAACATGTCATAGGCATCTATACTTCTGGCGGACCCTTTCGCCTGACCTTTCTCCTTATCAATGGTAAGAACAATTGCAGGCCTGTCGAATTTCCTCACAAGCTTGGAAGCGACGATGCCAAGCACTCCGGCGTTCCAGCCTTCCCTGGCCACCACAATCACTTCATCTTGCACGTCTTCCCCGAGCAGTGTCTCGGCTTCGTCAGCTATTTCCTGAACGATTTTCTGACGCTCTTTATTCAGTTCCTGAACGAACCCGGCCAGTTCCTGTGCCTCTTCTTCATCCCTGGTAAGTAAAAGATCCACGGCAGGAGAAGCATCCTGCAGGCGGCCGACTGCGTTCATTCTTGGACCTATCATAAATCCGACCGCTTCTTCATCTACGTCTCCGTCTATGCTATTCAAATTTTTCAGCTGACGGAGCCCCGGGCGCTTCGTCTTTGTAATAGCCTCAAGTCCGAAGGAAACAAGTATCCTGTTCTCATCTTCAAGTGGCACCAGGTCGGCGACCGTTCCTATAGCTACAAGATCAAGCAGGTGAACCGGCTTCTCTTCCAGAAGAGCGTGGGCGAATTTGAACGCCACCCCGACCCCTGCCAGTTCCTGAAAAGGATACTGGAGAGACGTTTTCGGATGCAGAATCGCAAATGCCTCCGGCAGTTCGTTCTGGACTTCGTGGTGATCCGTAATAATGAGATCGATCCCCAATTCTTTTGCAACTTTCGCTTCTTCCACAGCGGCTATACCGTTGTCCACTGTAATTATAAGCGTGTATCCCTGTGCGGAGGCCCATCTGAATGCATTTTCGTTTGGACCGTATCCTTCCGTAAACCTGTTAGGAATATAAAAGTCACACTCCGCTCCGAGCGATCGCAGACACTCCATCATTAACGCTGTCGAACTGACACCATCTGCGTCATAATCCCCGAAAATCAGAATGGGCTCTCCGTAGTGGATAGCCTCTTTGACCCGGTTCACAGCTTTCCGCATTCCGTTTATGAGGAAAGGGTCATGTAAATCAGCAAGCGCCGGGTGCAAAAACCTGTTTCTTTCCTCTTCCGTATGCAAGCCGCGCTGCTCCAGTAACTCATTTATCAACTCCTGCCTGTTGGCAGAATCCGAACTGTATGTAAAATCCCATTTCATTTTACTTTTTAACATAACGACACCCCTGACCTGTTAATTATACTAAAGGCCGGGGGTGTGAACAACCATATTACCTGTCCTTATGTTTATCCGGCTCATCGTTCGAGCCTTTCTCCTCATCCTTTTCACTGACGGTTGGCTCTTCCGGTGTATTTTCCGTGCCGTTCTGCATTTTCTTCTCCAGAGAACGGTAATTCTGTTTCAGCCGGAAATACCGGAGTGAGCCTACGGAAGCAGTTATAATTCCACCCATCAGTACGGAGATGAGGATGACAAGTATGAGGGGAGCTTCACCGGATCCGAATAAATAGTCCACTTGTACAGGATCCACGTTAATGACTGCAAATATAGCTACTAAAAGAGCAAATATAATGGCCAGTATAATGTAAGTCTGTCCCTTCACGACAGCCACCTCCTTTCTTCTGTAGTATACCCCCGCGGAAAGTGATTCAATCAGAAAACAGGTAAGCCCGGCCCTCCTTTTTCCAGCGAATAGAAAGAGTAAGTGTCATCTGTCGGCTTTCCTTCCTTTCGTAAGCTGTGAAACGGAACGAAGGTAACGTTTATGCCGGAATCGTGACATTCACCGCTCCTTCATACCTCTCAACGTCACGAAAAGAACGTTATCCTTACCTTCGCATCTGAAGGGAAGGATAACAGGCTCGCTCCGGGCAGAGGTGCCCAATCCATCTCCCCCTTACTCGTAAAAAATACAAAAACCGAACACAAGGGTCCGGTTTTTGTTATCTGCTATTCAATTGTGCCGAAGACTTTTCGCTTTTATACCTGCGGTCCGTTCGTTTTCTTCTTCGCAGAGTACTCGATCGGTTTCTTCTCGATTGTACGTCCTCTCATTACCAGCCAGAGCTGGGCGGCAATAAAGAGTGAAGAATACGTACCGGCCACTAGTCCTACTACAAGAGCAAATCCGAAATTCGTTATAGAGGAAGCTCCGAACAGGAAGATCATCAGCGCTGCGAACACCACGGTGATTACAGTATTGAAACTCCTTGCAAGCGTCTGCATCAGACTTTCGTTGACCACTTTCGCCAGTTCACCGAAGGTCTTCACTTTCCGCTTAAGTTTCAAGTTTTCGCGTATCCTGTCGAAGGTGACGATTGTATCATTGACGGAATACCCGACGATTGCCAGAATGGCGGCAATTATCGTTATATCGAATTCAAGCCTGGTTATGCTGAATAGAGCTATGATAAAGAAAGCATCGTGCAACAGGGCCAGAATTGCCGTGAGTGCAAAAAAGAACTCGAATCGGATCGTAACATAAATAACGATTCCTATAGAGGCATAGAGAACAGCCAGGGCTGCGTTCTTGGCCAGTTCCTGTCCCACTATCGGAGATACAGTACTTACGTTGGGCGTGTTGCCATATTTTTCTTCATAGTGGGCCTGGATTTCTCCTACCTTATCTTTCGGAAGAACCGTTTCGAACCGGGCCACAGCAATTTCGTCGTTGTCCCCTGAAATCACTATCTGTTTCGGCGTAACGCCGAATTCTTCCTCGAGCGTCTCTTCCACCTGGGGAGCTTTGATATTGCCATCGGAAAGAATAGACACTCTGGATCCGCTTGTGAAGTCAATCCCTAAGTTAAGTTTGAATATCATAAGCGCGATACCGCCGGAGGCGATCAGTATAATCGAAATTGCAAAGAATCGCTTCCGTAACCCTGCAAAATCGAAAGTTTTACCTTTTACAGTTGTATTCACCGGGGTCGTATCATTAATATCCTGGATTTGTGAAGGCTTCACCCCGAACCAGCCGGGACGTTTATTCAGCAGACGGCTGTGAATCCACAGACCCATGAAAAGGCGGGTACCGAAAACGGCGGTGATGAAGCTTACCAGTATGCTCACTATCAGCATCGTAGCGAACCCTTTCACGGAACTCGTCCCGAATATAAACAGTACGCCTGCAGCTATCAGTGTTGTTATGTTCGCATCAAGGATAGTCGCAAGAGATCGCTTATTCCCCGATTTGAAAGCGGACATTACCGATTTACCGGATTTCAGTTCTTCTTTGATACGTTCATACGTTATGATGTTCGCATCTACAGCCATACCTACTCCCAAAATAAGAGCGGCTATCCCGGGCAGTGTCAGCACCCCGTTCATGAGTTCGAACACTACAAGAATAAGGTATATATATACGGAAAGTGTGACTGCTGCAATAATCCCCGGAAAACGGTAGTAGGCAATCATGTAAAGGAAGATTAGCGCAATACCTATCGCTCCGGCAATAACGGTTTTATTCATCGCCTGCTCCCCGAACTGTGCTCCTACGGACGTCGAGTACATTTCTTCGAGGTTCACCGGAAGCGATCCGGCGTTCAGCATGTCGGCCAGCTGTTTGGCTGATTCCACCGTAAAGTTCCCGTCAATCTGGACGTCCGTGCTTCTGATCGGCTCATCATTATTAAATCCGAGAGCGGAAATATATGCCGGATCTTCTTTGCCGTACTCTTCCGGGAACGTCGTCTCGGATTCGTTATAGTCGAGCCAGATGACCATCATACGGTCGTCATACGGAGTCTCCGGATCCTGTTCCTTACTCGTAATAGTATCCGAAACTTCGTAAAATTCCTGGGCACTTTCCATTTTCACAGTAACCACAGGCTGGTTCGTGTTCGCATCAAATGACTGCTGGGCACTGCCCTCGACAATATCACTGCCATCAAGGTATTCATTGCCCTCTACGTCACGAAAAGACAGTTCGGCGGTCGTCGACAGTAATTCTCTCGCTTCCTGCTGATTATCGACACCCGCAAGCTGCACCCTTATCCTGTTGGGCTCTTCGATGTTAATATTCGCTTCACTGATACCAAGGGAGTCCACCCTTTCTGTCAGTGACTGCACAGTCGCTTCAAGTACTTGACGGTTGACTTCCTGTTCCTCATCAATCGGATCCACCTCATAGAGAATCTCGAATCCTCCCTGAAGGTCGAGTCCGAGCTTTATGTCTTTGGCGACACCCGTAACAGTCGTGCCTATCATCGTTCCAAGTAAAGCTACTATAAGAAAAAAGGCGACAATGCGACCTCGTTTTTTCATTTCCTTCGCTCCCCCTTATTGTCCCTCTTTTCAGGGACTCTTTCCTCTTGACGTCAATCATACGGGACTTCCTTTGAGTCACAAAAGCAGCCCCTGCTTGCATTGCATACCTTTTTCATCAATATATAATCACTGTTTCACCATTGCCTGCCCGTGCTTCAAAAGAGGGCAGGTAAGCACACACCCTCCCTGAAACGCGGAGGCGCCGGCCTATATGTACAAGCATATAATCTATTGTAGCGGAAAATCATTTCTTTGAGAAGATGAACAGGCTATTCAGTGAAAAACTGTACCGAATGATCAGATTTTTACAGGTCAGTTTGAGTCGAAAGAATCCAAAAAACCCCTGCAAAAAACAAAGAGTGATTCCCGGCTCAATGCAGGAATCACTCTTTTTCCTCAGGTATTGATAAAAGACGGCTTGAAATAAGAGCCGTCTTTCGTTTCCCTAGGTCTTAGTCGTTCTTTCTTTCTCTGACTGATGAACGATCCATCTTCAACGAAGAGCCATCGTTAACCGTAACGACGACGGTGCCTTCGTCAAGCGCGTGAATCGTACCATGAATGCCGCCGATTGTAATGATTTCATCACCTTTTTGCAGTTCGGATTGCATCTGCTGCACTTGTTTTTGCTTTTTCTGTTGAGGACGAATCAGCAAAAAGTAAAAGATAACAAACATTAAAATAATAGGCAGTAGCCTTATCAATGTTTCCATCTCTGTCTTCCCCCCCTAAAAGTTTTTCGCATCTGGCCTGTTGAAACCATATTGTTCAAAGAATTCTTCACGGAAATCTCCGAGTCTGTCTTCTTTAATGGCTTCTCGCACTTGCCTCATCAATTTTAACAGAAAATACAGGTTATGATAAGTAGTAAGTCTGATTCCGAACGTTTCGTTCGATTTTACGAGGTGACGGATATAAGCTCTCGAATAGTTACGACACGTATGACAATCACAATTTTCGTCGATCGGCCCGAAATCACGGGCGAATTTAGCGTTACGGACGACCAGACGTCCGTTAGACGTCATACAGGTACCGTTACGGGCTATGCGTGTCGGAAGCACACAGTCGAACATGTCGATCCCCCGTATTGCACCATCCACCAGGGAATCAGGGGATCCTACGCCCATGAGATATCTCGGCTTATCTGTAGGCAGCAAAGGAGTCGTCGATTCAAGCATCCTGTTCATTACATCTTTCGGTTCCCCGACCGACAGACCGCCGATCGCATACCCGGGGAAGTCCAGCGATGTAAGATCACGCGCACTCTGTTTCCGCAGATCTTCGTATTCCCCGCCCTGAACGATACCGAACAGGCCCTGATCGTGGGGACGTTTATGAGCCGACAAACAGCGCTCCGCCCAGCGGCTCGTCCTCTCTACGGAATCCTTCATATACTTATGTTCTGCAGGGTAAGGCGGGCATTCATCAAATGCCATCATAATATCCGCGCCGAGCTGATTCTGTATGTGCATCGCTTTCTCCGGAGAAAGAAATAGCTTCTCCCCGCTTATATGGTTACGGAAATGGACGCCTTCCTCTTCGATTTTTCTCAGATCACTAAGACTGAAAACCTGGAAACCTCCCGAATCTGTAAGGATAGAACCTTTCCAGTTCATAAATTTGTGAAGGCCCCCGGCTTCTTCGACGATATCCGCTCCCGGACGCAACCAGAGATGATAAGTGTTCGAAAGAATCATACCGGCCCCCATGGACTCAAGCTCTTCCGGACTCATCGTCTTAACGGTCGCTAACGTACCTACAGGCATGAACGCAGGGGTTTCGAACGTTCCGTGAGGAGTATGGACCTTCCCTAACCTTGCACCTGTCTGCTTACATGTTTTTATATGTTCATATGTTACTGCCATCTGTATCTTCCACTCCTACTTTAAAATTAGCATTGCATCTCCGAAACTGAAGAAACGGTATCTCTTTGTCACCGCCCTGCGATAGGCTTCCAGTATGAATTCTCTGCCGGCAATCGCACTCACAAGCATAATCAGCGTGGACTTCGGAAGATGGAAATTCGTCACGAGTCCATCGATTGATTCCACCTGGTGCGGAGGATAGATGAAAATGTCCGTCCACCCGCTCTGCGCCACGAAACGCTGATGTTCCCGGTAGATCGTCTCAAGCGTCCGGGTAGACGTCGTACCTACCGAAATGATGCGCCCACCGTTTTCCCTTATACGATTAAGCGTCCCGGCTGAGTCTTCCCCCAGAGTATAGAACTCTGCATGCATGTCGTGTTCTTCTACGTTCTCCACACTCACCGGTCTGAACGTTCCGAGGCCTACGTGCAAAGTGAGATATACTAGTTCAACCCCCGACTCCTCCAATTCCCGGAACAGCCTTTCCGTAAAATGAAGACCGGCCGTGGGCGCAGCAGCCGATCCCTCTTCTTTTGCATAAACCGTCTGGTAACGGTCACGGTCTTCCAGTTGCTCGGTAATGTACGGAGGGAGTGGCATTTCTCCGAGAGAATCCAGCACTTCAAGGAAGATGCCCTCGTAAGAAAACTCGACGATTCTCCCGCCATGCTCCAGCTCTTTTGTACAAACGGCTTTCAGTCGTCCGTCACCAAAGGTGAGTTCCGTACCTTCCTTCACTTTTTTGGCAGGCTTCATCAGTACTTCCCATTCGTCGCCTTCGCGCTGATGAAGAAGAAGCACTTCCACTTTTCCTCCCGTATCTTCTTTCACGCCATACAGCCGCGCAGGAAGTACTTTTGTATCGTTCAAAACGAGACAGTCTCCGGGGTGGAGATAATCTTTCACATCCGAGAATACCCGGTGTTCTATCTTTTCTGCTTCCGTGTTAAGAACCATAAGACGGGAAGAATCCCGATCCTTAAGCGGCGTCTGGGCGATGAGTTCTTCCGGCAGTTCAAAATCGTATTCATTGATATCTGTTGTCATTATCCTTCAACCTCACTTCAATCTGCTGACTATATAAAATATTAAAGACAAAATAATGCTCACGACGATCGACGTCATTACCGGAAAATAAAAAGTCGTATTTCCCTTCTTAAAAATCAGATCTCCCGGAAGTTTACCGATAAAGGCTCCAATGATTCCAAACAAAAGAAAAACGATGCCGATAATGATAAAGATTTTACTGAACTCGTTCATGACCCTCCGGGCGTCTCCCGGTCAAAGTGCATGTAAGTTTTAGGAGTAGCCGTCCGGCCCCTCGGTGTTCTCTGTATGTACCCTTTCTGTAACAGGAAAGGTTCATACACATCTTCGATAGTCTGGGATTCTTCTCCGATGGTGGCCGCCATCGTATCAACACCGACAGGTCCCCCGCGGAAAGAGTCCATCAGCGCAAGAAGGAGTTTGTGATCGATGTGATCCAGCCCGTCTTCATCCACCTGCAGCATACCGAGCGCTTCACGGGCAGTAGCAAGAGAAATTTCACTTTCCCCTTTCACCTGGGCTATATCCCGTACGCGTTTCAGCAGACGGTTGGCAATCCTCGGAGTGCCCCGGGAGCGGCTGGCAATTTCGTCCGAGGCTTCCTCATCTATCGATACATTGAATATTTCCGCCGTTCTTCTGATGATGTCGGAAAGAGCTTCGTTCGAATAGAATTCAAGCCGGCCATGCACCCCGAACCGGTCACGGAGCGGAGCCGACAGCAGTCCTGCCCTGGTGGTGGCTCCCACGAGAGTGAACGGCGGCAGGTCGAGACGGACGGATCTCGCGCTCGGACCGGTGCCGACCACAATATCAAGACAGAAGTCTTCCATTGCCGGATACAGCACCTCCTCCACGGAACGCGGAAGGCGATGAATTTCGTCGATAAACAGAACATCCCCCGCCTCGAGCGAAGAAAGGATGGCCGCAAGATCTCCGGCTCTTTCTACGGCCGGACCGGAAGTCGTCCGAAACTGCACTTCCATTTCGTTGGCGATTATGGAGGCAAGCGTTGTTTTACCAAGGCCCGGCGGTCCATAAAGCAACGTATGATCCAGAGGTTCTTCCCGCATTTTCGCAGCCTCTATAAATATACTGAGATTGTGTTTCGTTTTTTCCTGACCGATATACTGGGAGAGAAGTTCAGGTCTTAAACTTTGTTCGATTTCATCTTCTCTTCCCTGCTGTTCCCCGGAAATGATGCGATCTTCCATAGGATGTTGCTCCTTTCTATGTCTTCAGTAGTAACTGCAGTCCCTGTCTTACGTAATCATCCACCCGGTCCGCTTCCATCGTCTGAAGTTCGGGCTTTATCGACTTTAGTTCCTTATCCGAATAACCCAGAGCTTCCAGTGCCTCCAGTGCTTCCGCAATAAGCGACTGATCGGCTCTTGCTTTGGTATAGAAGATGGTCGCTTCATTCTCTTCCTCGGGCAGCCAGTCGACCAGTTTCCCTTTCAGATCCAGAATCATCTGTCTGGCGGTTTTCTTTCCGACCCCGGGAAATTTGGTCAGATATTTATCATCTTCCCGTTCAATGGCACTGATGAAATCCGATACGCTCACTCCGCCAAGAATGGCCAGCGCCCCTTTTGGTCCGATTCCCGAAACGCTGAGCAGCCTGGCAAACAGTCGTTTATCTTCTTTTTTCGGGAAACCGAAAAGAATTTGAGCGTCTTCCCGCACGTGATGGTATGTATATATTTTCACTTCTTCCCCGAGTTTCGTTTCAAAATAAAAAGGGTTGGCACAATAAACTTCATAGCCAAGACCTTGAACTTCCACATTAATGGTTTCTTCTTCTACCGCTGTCAATGTACCCTTAACGTATGCAATCATTCATTTCGCTCCATTCCTGCGTTGTCCCTGATATTATAACATACATACACACGTTCGTATGAGAAAAAGTGATGACGTTGCGTCTGTAGATATTTCTATACAAAAAGAGTGATTTCCTTTAAATGTAAAGAAAACCACTCTTTCCAACGACGAATTCAGGTCAGCTTCTCCAGTACTTCCTGATCGGCATCAAGGTTATGCCAGATATCCTGAACGTCGTCATTATCTTCGAGCATATCAATGAGCTTCAGCATTTGCTCCACAGTCTCTTCCTCCTCCAGGGGAGTGTAAGTCTGAGGAATCATAGTCACTTCAGCTGTCTGCACAGGATAAGCTTCCAGCGCGTGTTTTACATTTTGAAAATTTTCGGGTTCCGTATATATTTCAAAAAAGTCATCCGTAGTCTCAAGCTCATCTGCACCCGCTTCGATCGCTTCAAGCATAATATCATCCTCTTCCACTTCCGTGGCGGAGCGGTCGATGGTGATGAATCCTTTTCTGTCGAACATAAAGGAAACGCACCCGTTTTCCCCCAAATTTCCTCCATGTTTACTGAAGGCGTGACGGACTTCGGGAGCCGTTCTGTTTTTATTGTCTGTCAGCACGTTGACCATGACGGCGACTCCTCCGGGACCATATCCTTCATACACGACGTCTTCGTATTCATTTCCTCCGACATCGCCCTTAGCTTTTTTTACGGCTCTGTCGATATTATCTTTCGGCATATTATTCGATCTGGCTTTTTCTATAGCTAACCGCAAATCCGGGTTCATCTCCGGATCCGGATCTCCCTGTTTTGCAGCAACGAAGATTTGGCGAGCCAGCTTCTGGAAAAGTTTTCCCCGTTTCGCATCCTGAGCACCTTTACGATGTTTAATGTTACTCCATTTTGAATGACCGGCCATGGTGCATTCTCCTCTCCAAATCAAGTTTTTTCCTTTAATAACTATATCAAAATTCATTCCTCTGTCAAAACTGTACACTTTTTCATTAAAAAACGTGCCTCGGAAGGCACGTTTTACTTCATTACGGGAGAAGAAGTTTCAATTTCATAACTTGGATACGTGCCGAGGACTTTAAGTCTGCAGCCAAGTGCTTCCAACTCCTGCTGTACTCCTGGGAAGAGTACCTGATCATACGGCTGGTCCACGTCCACAAGGAAGAAATAATTGCCGAGACCCGTCTTCATAGGGCGTGACTCGATCTTCGACAAGTTCATTTTTCTCCAGGCAAAAGCAGCGAGAACCTGATGAAGCGCTCCAACGTAGTCCTGAGGGAGAGTGACCATTACGGTAGTTTTGTGTTTTTTCACAGGCTGATCTTTCACTTTCAACGTTTTCGGCTCTTTTTGCACTACAGCGAACCTCGTGTGATTGTTGTCATAATCATGAATGTTACCTTCCAGAATATTCAGCCCGTTCATTTCGGCAGCCAGATGATTACCGATAGCCGCTGCGTGCACACCTTTTTCCCTGACGATTTCGGCTGCCCGCCCCGTAGAAGCAGTATAATGGATTGCCGCTTCCGGATAATGCTTGTGCAAATACTGATGGCACTGGGCAATCGCATGACTGTGAGAATGAATTTCGGTTATGTCGTGTTCGTCATACTCCGGATGCGTCAGCAGGTGCTGACGTATGGGAACAGTAAGCTCTGCTATAATCGCCTGGTTCACCTGATGGATCAAATAATCGATGGTAAGATGAACGGATCCTTCGATCGCATTTTCAAGCGGGACGACCCCCGTATCGATTTCTCCCGCTTCTACTGCATCGAGACAGGCAGGGATGGTATCAAAGCTTACAAACTCCCCGCCGTCGAACAAAGAATCCACCGCCATTTTCGTAAAAGTACCCTTTGGTCCCAGATACCCTATCTTTTGCGTCTCCATTCTATCACCCCTCCATTGTTAAGCACCGGAACTTAAAACTTCCACATTATCGACGAAGGAAAGTCCCTGCATATCCTGCATCAGACTGTTCATCTCCTCCGTCATTCCTGCCGTATTAAGCGACAGGGTAACATTCGCTTTTCCCTGGATAGGAATCGTCTGGTGTATCGTGAGTACGTTGCATCCGAACCCGGCAGCTACTGCAAGCAGGTTCGAAAGACTCCCCTTCTGATCTTCCAGGTGAAAAAACAGTGTAACGATCTGTTCTTTTACCATCGTCTGGAATGGGTAAACAGCATCCTTGTATTTATAATAAGCGCTTCGTGATAAACCGACGTCGCGGACAGCTTCGTATATGGACTCGGCTTTTCCACGCTCGAGCATGGCTTTCACATCAAGTGTTTTTTTCATCGCTTCCGGAAGTATATCACTTCGTACCAGATAAAATTTCTCGCTGTAATCTGCCATGACTTCACCCCCGTTAACCGTCTACAAATTCAAATTCAAAATCAAGCAGGCGAATCGTATCGCCGTGTTCGGCCCCTTTCTTCCGGAGGGCCTCATCCACACCCATGCTGCGCATCTGCTGTGCGAACCGGTTGACAGCCTGGTCGTGATCGAAGTTCGTCCGGCGGAAAAGCGACTCTATCTTCTCTCCATAAAGTACGTAAGCCCCATCATCATCTCTCGTAATATGAAAGGCAGGTGCTTCTTTCTCATATTTATACAGAACTCTGTTTTCCGTAGTAACTTCCTCTTTCACTTCTTTAGGAATCCGGTCCAGTTCATCCGCCACTGCGTAAAGGATTTCATCCAATCCGCTTCTGGTAATCGCAGAAAGAGGATAGATCCGCAAGTTTTCCTTTTCGGTTTCGGCACGGAATTTTTCCAGATTTTCTTCCGAATCGGGCAGGTCCATTTTATTGGCAATCACTATTTGAGGCCTGTCTTTAAGACTTTCATCATAGGAGGCGAGTTCGTGATTGATAGCTACGTAATCTTCGTAAGGATCTCGCGCTTCCATCCCCGACATATCTATAACGTGCAGTATTACTCTGGTCCGCTCGATGTGCCTGAGGAATTGATGTCCCAGTCCTACACCTTCGTGCGCCCCTTCGATAAGACCCGGAAGATCGGCCATAACGAAACTGCGTCCATCCTTCGTTTCCACTACACCAAGATTAGGATTCAGGGTAGTGAAGTGATAGTCGGCCACTTTCGGCTTCGCGGCAGTAACGGTGGAAAGGAACGTTGATTTTCCTACGCTTGGAAAACCTACCAGCCCGACATCCGCCAGCAGTTTCAGCTCTAACTGGACGTCGAGTTCCACTCCGAGCGTACCATTCTCGGAGATTTCCGGTGCACGGTTTCTGGCAGTCGCAAATTTGGCATTTCCACGGCCGCCACGCCCGCCTGCAGCAATGACAGCCCGCTGCTTGTGCTCCAGCAAATCTGCTATCAGTTCGCCGGTAGCCGCATTCCGGACGGTAGTGCCCGGGGGTACCGGGACTACAAGATCATCAGCATTTTTCCCGTGTTTCTTCTGGTTCATACCGTTTTCGCCACGTCGGGCCTTGAAGTGACGCTGGTAACGGAAGTCCATGAGCGTGTTCAAACCCTCATCCACTTCGAAAACCACGTCTCCGCCCCGGCCGCCGTCTCCGCCTGCAGGACCGCCTCTCGGAACATATTTCTCTCTGCGATAGGCGACGAGGCCGTTACCCCCATCTCCCGCTTTTACATATATTTTCACCTGATCGACAAACATATATTTTTCACCTCTTCAATTCAGTCTTTCGCCTATCCTTTACGGATGCTTACTTATCAAAACTGACGCTTATCCACAATATCTTCGCAGCACGGAAGTACCTTTCTCCCTGCCCGGTTCGATAAATCAACCTCAGTTCCCGATACAGGAACGGGCCCAGTTCAACTGGCAGACCCCCCTGTACAAACCCGACATACTTTTCGAATTATTTCTTGAGCATGTTTTCGTTCGGAAATTGAACTTGATTCACCCATTACCGTGACAGTGAAGAAAGCGGCTTTCTTCATCTGCACCTTTAAATATTATTAAGAATTATAGCAGAATTAACTTTATGATTCTATGCGGTGCTGACACCGGTCGCTGTTCATTACTGATAAAGAAAAAACCACGTCCATGCAAAAAGCACGGCGTGGCTTCATCTTCATATAGCAATTTACGCTTCTTGTGCTGCAGGGTATACGCTGACTTTTTTACGATCGCGACCGTAACGTTCGAATTTTACAACCCCGTCTGCTTTAGCGAAAAGTGTGTCATCGCCACCGATACCCACGTTTGTACCCGGGTAAATTTTAGTGCCGCGTTGACGGTAAAGAATGGAACCGCTCGTTACTGACTGGCCGTCAGCACGCTTAGCTCCAAGACGCTTACTCTCGGAGTCGCGTCCGTTTTTAGAGCTTCCCTGACCTTTTTTCTGGGAGAAAAATTGCAAATCTAGACGTAGCATGAATTCCACCTCCTTCAGTTTATGATTGTAATATATTGAGAATAATCCTGTTCGATAGTTCTCAGGGAAATAAGCAGCCCCTCCAGGAGAGTCAATGCTTTTTCCTCTTCTTTATCTTTCCCGGTAAGAATGACTTTAAGGTAGCCACCTTCACCGCCCTGGACTATTTCCGGTTCGCAGCCTGCCACTTCCATCAATGCATTGGCTGCACCGAAAGAAACAGCCGATACTGCAGCACATACAAGATCATGTCCATAAGGACCGCTCTCTGCATGACCGGAAATTTCAAATCCAAGAATACGCTGATCCGCGGAAAGAATTTTAGCTGTAATCATATGTTCAACCCTTACGCGTCGATTTTGTCGATAACGACTTTTGTATAAGGCTGACGATGACCCTGTTTACGCTTGTAGTTCTTCTTCGGCTTGTATTTGAACACGGTAATCTTTTTCTGAAGACCATGCTTGGCTACTTTAGCCGTTACAGAAGCACCATCCACAAATGGAGCGCCTACTTTGGAATTGTCTCCGCCGACGAACAATACTTTGTCGAAAGTTACGGATTCACCATCGGCAGCGTCCAGTTTCTCAACGTAGACTTCCTGACCTTCTTCTACTTTCACCTGTTTTCCACCAGTTTCAATAATTGCGTACATACGTGCACCTCCTCATTAAACTAAGACTCGCCATCCAGGTACCATATTCATGGTTTATGACCTGTCCTGAGCGGTTGTAGCAGTGAAGTGCTACAAGATTAACAAACTAATGTTATCACAACCGGAAACCCCATGTCAATCAATCATCTGAACGACGGCTGTTACTGTTGCGGGCTCTCTTTCAAGCCCGCAGTAAATTTTACTAAACCGGAAGTATAAAATCAATGAAAAACGATGGGATCTACGTCCGAAAATCGTAAGCCTGCTGCACCGATCCTCCCCCTTATCTATTAAGAATACTTCCGCCATTTCATCAGCGTGTTTTTGAAAAGCAGGTAAAGGAGCACGAATACTATCAGATTCACAAGTAACGTAGGACCGAGTCGTTGAAGTATAAACTGCAGAAAATGACCCTCAGCGACCTCGAGTGCAGAGTAGAACACGTACAAAAGAGTATATGCAAATGAAACACCTGCAAGAACAAGCAGCGTCACGACCGGAAAATTGGTGTGGAAAAGTTTATTCAGTCCGTGTATGGTATAAACCACTACTGCGTAGACGAGCATATGTACTCCGATGAGTCCGGTGTAGGCTACATCCATAAACAGTCCCGCCCCCAGAGCGTACCAGAGCGTCCGGTAAGTATCATTGGAATCATAGAAAAGACTCATAAGAAGAAGGAAGACGAGAGTCCACTGCGGGGTCATAACAGTCTCCCCCCGTATAAGAGATTCGGAAAAAATATTTACGATGGTTCCTTCCAGAACGATAAACAGCAGAATAAAGATTGAAAGTTTTACAGTTTTCATGAATTTTCTTCCTTGCTGGCTTTACCTTGCTGAACGGAACGTCTGGCGATAATCACCTGGTTGATTTCATAAAGATCAGCTGCAGGCTCAATATAAGCGGTTTTTGTCAAACCATATTCATCATTCTTCACTTCATCCACCGTGCCGATTTGAAGTCTGCTCGGAAAGACCCCGCCAAGACCGGTGGAGATGACTTTCTCCCCTTTTTTCAGCTTAACGTCAAGGTTTATGCCACCGAGCAGGAGTCGTCCTGACTCTTCATCATAACCCTCTACAAGACCGAACACATTATCTCCATTTTTCTTCACTACCCAGGAAGAGATTTTGTTCGACGTATCGAACCCGCTCAACAATTTCACGGTTGAGTGAAAAGCAGCTGTAGATTGTACTTTTCCGATAAGACCTTCCTTCGTGATTACGGCCATATCTTTCTCGACTCCATGCTTGGAACCGCGATTGATCGTAACCTGCTCAAACCATTTTTCCGGACTTCTCGCGATGACGCTTGCCTGAACCGGTGAATATTTCTCAAGACCTTCCGCCCGTTCCATTGTTCCCCGAAGCTCTTCGACTTCTTCTTCCAATTCCTGATTCTCTACAATCAGTCCTTCGTACTCTGCAAGTCTTTCTTTCAGCACTTCGTTCTGTTCGTATACCCGGAGCACATCCTGGAACGTTTCAATGGAGTTATCCACCCACTCCACCGGTGTGTGGATTATGGACTGCAGCACTCCTGTGGTATCGAGTATAAACCTCTCGGGGGCCGAAATATTTTCCCTTTCCCTTATAGAAAAGCCGATCAGTGTTACAAAAATAATAAATGCTACAAGTACCAGTATAAGTATTTTTCTTCTAAAAAATGAAGGCATGGGCTCTCATTCCTAATCTCTTAGACTTTGGTCTGCGACGTTCGGACGGGATTTGAAATGTTTCATATAGTCCAGGGAATGTCCGGTGCCTATAGCTACACAATCCAGAGGCTCATCAGCTATGAAGACGGGCAATCCCGTTTCTTCGCTGAGCACTCTGTCAAACCCTTTGAGCAGGGCTCCGCCTCCGGTAAGGACGATTCCCCGTTCCATTATGTCGGCAGCCAGTTCCGGGGGAGTTTTCTCCAGCGTAGCCCGCACGGCTTCACCGATGGAAGAAATCGTTCCGGAGAGCGCCTCCGAAATTTCTTCCGGGTACACGGAAATGGTTCTCGGGAAGCCGGTCAGCAGATCCCTGCCTCTGATCTCCATCCCTTCTGTCTCTCCAAGGTTCATAGCTGCACCGATAGTGAATTTAATTTCCTCGGCCGTTCGCTCTCCCACCATCAGGTTATGAGTTTTGCGGATGTAATTTGTGATTGCTGCATCCATTTCATCCCCGGCGATTCTTATGGACTGGCTGGTTACTATACCACCCAGAGAAATAACCGCAACCTCCGTCGTTCCTCCGCCTATGTCGACGATCATACTGCCGGTAGGATCCCATACCGGCAGGCCTGCACCGATGGCTGCCGCAAAAGGCTCTTCGATTGTAAAAGCGTCTTTTGCGCCCGCCTGCTTTGTGGCATCGATAACAGCACGTTCCTCTACCGAAGTGATTCCATAAGGAACACAAATTATTACATTGGGCTTGCCCGCAAACGAAGAACCGTTTTTCAAAGATTTCTGCATATAATACTTTACCATCTCCGTGGTCGTTTCATAGTCTGCAATCACCCCGCCCCTCATCGGCCGTATAACTTTAATGTTTTCAGGGGTCCGGCCTATCATGACATGGGCTTCCTGCCCGATCGCTTCTATACTGCCGGTTCGTATATTTTTAGCTACTACGGAAGGTTCACGCATTACTACTCCTTTATTTTTCATAAAAACGAGAGTATTAGCCGTGCCGAGATCAATACCTATATCTTTGGAAAGTCCAAAAAAACCCAATACTATCTTCCTTTCTGTAACACCATGGATAAGAACAAGCGCCAGATGTAAGGGAACCTTACATTATGGCGCTTCTCGTTTCACGCTTATTTAATTATAAGAGAAATCGAATAAAATAGATAGAGGTTGGCGGTCATAGATAGCCTTTTTCTTTTAAAGAAATAAACGTGCCATCTCCTATTATTAAGTGATCAAGCATTTCTATTCCGATGATTTTACCGCACTCAGCTATCCGTTTAGTTACCTGTATATCTTCTCTTGAAGGTGCAGGATCGCCGGAGGGGTGGTTGTGTACGCATACAATAGAAGCAGCCGATCTCTTCACCGCTTCTTTGAATACCTCCCGCGGGTGAACTATGGAGCTGTTGAGGCTCCCGACGAATACCGTTCGCCTGGCCAGGACGCGGTTTTTGACATCGAGAAAAAGGGCTACGAAATGTTCCTGTTTTAAATGTTTCATTTCTTCCATTACATATTCTGCTCCATCTTCCGGACTCCGGATCAGATAACCTTCCTCCCTTTTTTCACGATACACTCTGTTCCCCAACTCGATAGCTGCGATGACCTGCATCGCTTTCGCAGCCCCAATGCCCCTGATAGCCGTCAGATCTTCCACAGTCGCTTCCCGGAGTCCGTCCACACCCTGCAGAGACACGAGAATTTCTCTTGACAGACTTTCTATCGGCATCCCTTTTGTTCCTTTGGAAAGCAGCACAGCCAGCAGTTCTCTTACTGTCAGCCTTTCTGCTCCGTACATAAGCATCTTTTCTCTTGACCCCTGCTCTCTCGTATGAATAACTTTTTCCAAATCAGTTCTCCTTTAGGACAATTCTTATCCGTGCACGGCTAAGTATCGTCATTATACCCGAGCGTGCATTTTCAGGAAAAGAACCGTAAATGAAATAATCCGAAGCCTATTCCTGAAAAATTGAAAAAAGATCAGATGAAATGACTATTATTTTACCGGCAGGCAGAGGATATACAAAACTTATCTACATTTAGCTTTTTATCACGATTTTTTTGGATACGACCAGCAATTTCCATGTACGTGGCTCAAAAGTGTCCAAGATACCATTCTATTAATGGTGTTCCGTAAAAGTTGGTCACACAGGCACCCGCCAGAATAAAAGGAGCAAACGGTACAGGCTGTCTGCCGGAAATCACTTTCGTTATAATCAGCAATCCGCCTGTAAGCGCTCCAAGTGAAGAGGAGATCAGGAATATAAGGAAAAGTTTCTCCACGCCCATCATGAAACCGAGCAGACCGAATAATTTCATGTCGCCTCCGCCCATCCCCCCTCTGCTGAGGAGAATGACCCCGGCCGTAACACCTGCTCCGACTCCTCCGCCTATTACCTGCGACCAGTATGAGAGGGGAGGGTCTATGAGGAAATAAAGCATGTAGCAGAGAGAGAATGTAATCAGAACAGAGGAGGGAAGTATCATGCTGGTTATATCCGAAACGATGAAAATGTGCGTGAGAGCACCGAGTAAGAGGGAATAAATAAGAGGGGGAGTGAAACCGTGGTACAGAAAAGCGAAAGAGAAGTACGCACCCGAGAAAAGCTCCATTGCAGGATACATCAGGGAGATGTGGGCCCGGCAGCCGCTGCATTTTCCCCGTAAAAACAGCCAGGACAACAGCGGTATCAGTTCATACCAATGCAGATCTTTACAGCAATGCGGGCAGTAGGAACGTGAGTGTGCAAACAGGGACTTTGCGGGGGCACGCAATCCGACTACATTAAAAAATGAACCAAAAACCAGACCTAAAACGAAAAAGACAGCCGTCATGTATTCACCTTTCTTCCATCTGTATTCAGCATCCCGGTCATTCTTGAATGAATTTTCAAAAATTTCAAGTGCTATACCCAGTATAGGGAACCTTCCGTCACTCGTCCACTGTTATATGTATGAACCGGGGAGAGATTCATCTCCCTCCCCGGTTCTTCCTTACGTATACATTTTCCTTACTTCCGATATAAAATAAAGCGAACCGGTCCAGAGGATCACATCCCCGGCATCTGCCGAATTCAATACACTCCGGTACGCCTCTTCCGGATTCATAAAGTAGGGGATGTCGCTGTTCATATTACGATAATCTTCTTTCTTCAATGATTTCGGAAAATCGAAAGAAACGGTGGCGAGGGAAGCCGCTGTTTTCTTCAGCATCCCGAGCATTTCTGCAGCCGGTTTCCCTTCAACGGCTCCATATATAACATGTATTCTTCTATCTTTATACAGCTCCTCCACCGTTTCCACCAGAGCTTCTGTTCCTTCGTAATTATGGGCACCATCGAGAAGCGTCAATGGATTCCGGGAGACGATTTCCATTCTTCCGGGCCATGTCGTTTCTTTCAGCGCTTTCTCGTATAGACTGCGGCTTATCTTCCATCCGAGCTCCTTCAACACTTCCACCGTCGTAACGGCGAGAGCTGCATTTCTTTTCTGGTGCGCTCCGAGCATCGACAGCTCATACGTGTCTTCATGCCGGAAATTATATATAAACTGATGCTCCGCTTCTTTCTGTACCACAGAGAAATCTTTTTCCAGTTCATATAAAGGTGCATGAAGCTTCAGTGAGGTTTCTTTAATTACTTTTTTCGCCTCCTGATTCCTCACCCCGCTGACTACGGGGACGTGACTTTTAATGATTCCTGCTTTCTGGGCGGCAATTTCCCCGTAACTGTGCCCGAGTATATCCTGATGATCCAACCCGATATTCGTAATGACAGACAGAAGAGGGGCTACAATGTTCGTCGAATCGTAAAGCCCCCCGAGACCTGTTTCAATAATAGCTATATCGACATTTTTTTCCTGAAAGTATAAAAAGCTCATGACCGTTATAACTTCAAACTCTGTAGGTTCCCCTCCCGGTAAAGAGGACGCCTCTTCCACAAGCGGTTTCACTTTATATATAAGACGGATCAGCTCCTCATTGTTGATCGCTTCTCCGTTCAGACTTATCCTTTCATTAAAATGAGTGATATAGGGGGAAGTGAACGTACCTACGGAATACCCCTGTTCGATCAATAGATATTTTAAAAATGATGTTGTCGATCCTTTCCCGTTTGTTCCTGCTATGTGTACGACCGGCACAGCTTTCTCGGGGTGCCCCAGTTTTTCCGCCAGCCATTCCATCCTTTCCAGTCCGGGCTTGATTTTGAACTTGCTCCGGCCATGGATCCATTCCAGTGCTTCTTCTTTATTCATTTTTACACCTCACCTGCAACCGTGTAACTTTTCATGAAAAAAGGCACCTGCCTGGCGGTGCCCCTTTTCCCTTCTAAGCTTTAAGTTCTTCGATACGTGCTTCCACTTTGGCACGCTTATCCAGATAGTCCGCTTCTTTTTCTTTCTCGGCCTCCACTACGTGAGCCGGAGCTTTGGAAACGAATTTCTCGTTGGCCAGCTTCCCTTGCACGCGTTTTACTTCTTCTTCCCACTTTTTCCGTTCTTTCTCAAGACGGGCAATTTCATCCTCTATATTCATCAGGCCTTCGAGAGGAAGGTAAAGAGAAGCACCTGTAACGACAGCAGACATTGCCTTACCGGGAGCTTCGACTTCAGTATCGATGGTAAGCTCGCTCGGATTACAGAATTTCTCCAGATAATCACGGTTCATTTCAAGCTCTCCGACGACTTCCCGGCTCTCCGCCTGAATAAGCAATTTAATCTGTTTCGACATCGGAGTGTCCACTTCCGCGCGAATGTTGCGTACTGCCCGGATGATGGATACGAGCCTCTCCATTTCTGTAACAGCCTGACGATTATTTAATGATTCATCAGCCTGCGGCCATTCACTCACCGTGATGGAAGGTCCTTCATGAGGAAGGTGCTGCCAAATCTCTTCCGTGATAAAAGGCATGAATGGATGAAGCATGCGCATAATACGGTCAAGTGTGTATGCCAGGACCGAACGGGTGGTGTGAATCCGCTCTTCATTCTCACTGTAGAGAGGTAGTTTGGCCATTTCGATATACCAGTCGCAGAAATCATCCCAGATAAAGTTGTAAAGGTGCCGCCCTGCTTCACCGAAATCGTACCCGTCCACGTTTTTCGTCACCTTCTCGATGGTTTCGTTGAGTCTGGTCAAAATCCATTCGTCCGCGACTGTCCTGTTTTTCGTAATATCGATGTCCTCCACGCGCAGGTCACCCATATTCATCAGCGCAAAGCGTGAAGCGTTCCATATTTTATTCGCAAAGTTCCAGGTGGACTCCACTTTTTCCCAGGTGAAACGCATGTCCTGTCCCGGGGAAGAGCTGGTGGAAAGGAGGTAACGGAGTGAATCCGCTCCATACTTATCAATAACATCCATCGGATCCACGCCGTTTCCGAGAGATTTACTCATCTTACGTCCTTCTCCGTCACGGACGAGGCCGTGGATAAGGACATCTTCAAAAGGACGCCGGTCTGTGAACTCGATCGACTGGAAAATCATGCGGCTGACCCAGAAGAAAATGATGTCATAACCGGTTACGAGGGCGTTCGTAGGGAAATAGCGCTTAAAGTCTTCGCTCTCTTCATCCGGCCAACCCATAGTGGAAAAAGGCCACAACGCAGAAGAAAACCATGTATCAAGGACATCCGCGTCCTGTTCCCATTCTCCTTCATTCTCCGGAGCTTCTTTCCCTACATAAATTTCCCCGGTCTCTTTATGGTACCATGCGGGAATCCGGTGACCCCACCACAGCTGACGGGAAATACACCAGTCTCTGATATTCTCCATCCAGTTCAA
This sequence comes from Salimicrobium jeotgali, assembly GCF_001685435.2. Classification (NCBI taxonomy): domain Bacteria; kingdom Bacillati; phylum Bacillota; class Bacilli; order Caryophanales; family Bacillaceae; genus Salimicrobium; species Salimicrobium jeotgali. The sequence goes on along the minus strand of NZ_CP011361.2, from coordinate 1,025,709 downwards.
ATACGTTTTTTCAAACCGATCCGGTACGAAGTTGACTTTATCATCTGTCTTTTGCTGCGCCACTGCGGCTTCTGCGAGCGGTCCCATGTCGACGAACCACTGTGTGGATAAATAAGGTTCCACGACAGCACCGCTCCGCTCGGAGTGACCGACCGAATGCATATGCTCTTCAATTTCAGTCAACACACCCTGCTCCTGCAGATCTTTCACCAGCTGTTTACGGCAGTCGAACCGGTCCATCCCTTCATAGACTCCGGCTTTTTCGTTCATCGTCCCGTCTTCATTCATAATCAGAACACGTTCGAGGTTATGACGGTTGCCGATTTCAAAATCATTCGGATCGTGGGCAGGGGTGATCTTAACAGCCCCGGAACCGAACTCTCTGTCTACATAATCGTCCGCCACAATCTCCAGTTCCCTTCCGATGATCGGGAGGACCGCTTTCTTCCCGATAAGATGCGCGTAACGCTCATCTTCCGGGTGTACAGCGATCGCCGTATCGCCAAGCATCGTTTCCGGCCGTGTCGTAGCAATGGAAATCGATCCCTCTTCGCCCTTCAACGGATAGCTCATGTGGTAGAACGCTCCCTGCACCTCTTTATATTCCACCTCTATATCGGATAAAGCCGTCTGGGTAGCAGGGTCCCAGTTGATGATATACTCTCCCCTGTAAATCAGATCCTTTTCATAGAGACGTACAAACACTTCCTTCACCGCATCCGAAAGTCCGCTGTCCAGGGTGAAACGTTCACGGGAGTAATCGAGACCAAGTCCCATCTTTTCCCACTGGGACCGGATAAAATCAGCATACTCCCCCTTCCATTCCCAGGACTTCTCGAGAAACTTTTCCCGGCCGAGATCATAGCGGGAAGTACCCTGTTCTTTCAGTTTCGCTTCCACTTTTGCCTGGGTGGCTATTCCGGCGTGGTCCATTCCGGGCAGCCATAAAACGTCGTAGCCCTGCATTCTTTTCACCCGGGTGATAATATCCTGCAGCGTCGTGTCCCAGGCGTGCCCAAGGTGTAATTTACCGGTAACGTTCGGCGGTGGAATTACGACTGTATACGGTTCCTTTTCCCCCGTTCCTTCCGCTTCGAAGTATTTTCCTTCGAGCCAGAACTGATAGCGGTCTTTCTCCACTTCCGTCGGGTCATATTTAGTCGACATTTCAATATCTTTCATTATTCATCCTCCTCTTCTCCATACAAAAGACCCTTTCCTCCAGCTAAGGACGAAAGGGTCTTTTCCGTGGTACCACCTTAATTTACAGATATATTCTGTACTCTTCGTTCGGATATAACGGTCCGCGTCCGGCTTTTCCTACTGGATCAAGTTCAGAAAAGCTGCTAATAGAGCTACCTTCTGTCTACAGTGGTTTAGAAAACTTTCAGCGTTTGTTTTCCTCTCTTAAAACGTATAGACGTACTCTTCTCCATCATGGCAGTTTCTTTATCCTTTTTCTCTTTTAATTGTATAGAACAGCTTCCATGCCGTCAACGAAAATATCCATGGACCGGACCGACTTCTGATTCATATCCACTCTGTTACAATAAACGGGGCAGCCTCCGCAGAGACTGCCCCGATCAAATGATTATAGTGTTTTGAATACCTTTTTCACTGCGCTGATCGTCTTCTCAATGTCCTCGTCCGTGTGGGCCGCTGATAAAAAGAGGCCTTCGAACTGGGAAGGAGGAAGGAAAATACCTTCTTCGATCATCCCGCGGTAATACTTCGCAAAACGTTCCGTATCGGAATTACCCGCTGTTTCAAAATTAGTGACAGCGTTATCGTTGAAAAATACTCCAACCATAGAACCGGCACGGTTGATGGCAAGCGGTATATCGTTTTCGTCCGCCGCCTCACGGAAACCTTCGACCAGACGATCCACTTTCTGTTCGATCGTTCCGTAGGTCTCTTCAGTCATTTGACGAAGTGTCTCATAACCGGCCGTCATCGCAAGCGGGTTACCGGAGAGCGTACCTGCCTGATATACTTTTCCGACAGGAGCTATCGTTTCCATGATTTCACGTTTACCTCCATAAGCCCCGACCGGCAGGCCGCCGCCGATCACTTTTCCGAGACAGGTCATATCCGGTGTTACACCGAAGTGTCCCTGAGCACTATTATAACCTACGCGGAAACCGCTCATGACTTCGTCGAAGATAAGCACTGTTCCATGCTCCTCCGTAATTTCACGCAACCCCTGGAGGAAACCATTCTCCGGCGGTACGACTCCCATATTGCCGGACACAGGTTCCACGATTACAGCGGCAAGTTCGTCCCCGTACTGTTCGAATGCATAACGCACGCTTTCAAGATCGTTGTACGGAACGGTAATCGTATTTTCGGCTACGGATTTAGGAACTCCGGGGGAATCAGGAAGGCCGAGAGTCGCTACCCCCGAACCCGCCTTAATCAATAAGGAATCTCCGTGACCATGGTAGTTCCCTTCGAATTTAAGTATTTTATCTCTACCCGTATAACCTCTCGCCGCTCGCAAAGCACTCATAGTAGCTTCTGTGCCGGAGTTGACCATACGCATCATCTCAATGGAAGGTACCCGGTCGATGACCAGCTCTGCAAGCTTGTTCTCAATAACCGTGGGAGTACCGAAACTGGTACCTTTCGCAACCATCTTCTTCAGTTCGTTCACTACCTGCTCGTTGGCGTGGCCGAGAATCAGAGGGCCCCAGCTGAGTACATAATCGATATATTCATTACCATCAATATCGGTAATTTTAGACCCTTTCCCTTCTTCCATGAACAGGGCGTCCATGTTCACGGAATTAAAGGCACGTACAGGAGAGTTAACCCCTCCCGGCATTATCTCTTTCGCTGTTTTGAATTCAGAAATAGAGTTACCAAACTTTTTCATTATGACACCTTCCTTCACTTATTCTTTCAGCCATCTTGCCATATCTTTGGCGTGATACGTTACGATAAGATCGGCTCCGGCCCGTTTCATGGATAAGAGCTTCTCCGTTACGATAGCTTTCTCATCAACCCATCCCTGGCTTGCAGCTGCTTTGATCATGGAATATTCTCCGCTCACATTATATGCAACAAGTGGAACATCCGTCTCTTCTCTAGTATCTCTCAGTATATCCATATAGCTGAGGGCAGGTTTTATAATGAGAAAATCGGCTCCTTCTTCAAGATCCGACTTGACTTCCCGTTTTGCTTCCAGCCGGTTCGCAGGGTCCATCTGATACGTATCCCTGTCCCCGAACTGCGGCGTGCTGTGGGCAGCATCCCGAAAAGGGCCGTAGAAAGCAGAAGAGTACTTAACTGCGTATGACATAATCGGTGTTTGAGGGAAGCCGGACTCATCCAGAGCTTTCCTGATATACGTCACGAAACCGTCCATCATGTTAGAAGGCGCGATAATGTCTGCTCCCGCTTCAGCCTGAGTCACCGCCGTTTTAGCAAGAAGTTCAAGAGAGGTATCATTCTCGATCACTCCGCCGTTCACGACTCCACAGTGTCCGTGATCGGTATACTGACAAAGACAGGTGTCTGCGACTACTGTCAGCTGTGGAGCATAGTCTTTGATGAAGCGTATCGATTTCTGGACGATGCCATCATCGTTATAGGCTTCTTTCCCGTAAGGATCCTTCACCTCCGGAACTCCGAAAATGATGACGGAAGTAAGTCCAAGCTCTATAATTTCGTCGAGCTCTTTCTTCAGGTTGTTATAGGAGACCTGATAAACCCCGGGCATGGACCCTACATCGTTATTTTCTGTCGCCCCTTCAACAACAAATAAAGGAAATATAAAATCTTCAGGATGCAGGTGGGTCTCCCGCACCATCGACCGAAGAGAAGCCGACTGTCTCAATCTTCTATGTCTTTTAAATTCATTAGCCATCCGTTTCATCCTTTCTCGTTAAAATACTTCTCCATCTTTTCAATAAGCGCTTCCGCTGTGAAAGTCGCAGGGCTTTGTATATTTGTAAATCCGACGTTCGCGGCCTGTCTTTCTGTAGTAGGACCGATGCAGAAACAAGGAAGATCAAGTGCCCTGTTGCAAAGCGTCCCCGAAAGCTCACAAAACGCTGTTACAGCGGAAGGACTGAAAAAAGTAAGGGCATCCCAGCTTTCATTTCCAAGCCTCTCCTGTAACTCTGACGCTTTCTCTTTCAATATTAACGTATCATAAGCAGTCATCGAATCAAAAGAAATGTGATGTTCCTTAAGGCCTTCCCGTACCGTTTCCCTCGAAAGGTTGCCCCGTACGTATAGTACCCGCTCATTACTTCCGAGCATCGGCACCCATTCTTTCACTAAAAATTCCGCAGAATAAGAGGAAGGAAGAAAGGAAACGGTTCTTCCTTCCTCTTCGAGCGCCAATTTCGTCTTTGGGCCCACTGCCGCATATTTAATTCCTTCCGGAGCTGATTCCAGATGTTCCCTAATCAACTCATTGAAAAACCATACTCCGTTCGTGCTCGTGAGGAGCACCCAGTCGTAGGAAGCCAGATTCTTAAGAAGGCGGACGTTTTCTTCACTGTCCCTTTTAACAAAAGAAAGCAGAGGGACAGCAGTCACACCGGCCCCTCTGCTTTCAAGACGTTCCTTTAACGTATCGGCCTGATGCCTGGCCCTTGTAATCAGGACTTCTTTTCCCGAAAGAGAAGACATTACTGCTCAAACTCCTCTTTGGCGTCTTCGATAATTTTTGCAGCACCGCGGTCTCTCAGAAGATCGGCAGCCTCTTTACCTACAGCTACAGGATCGGTGCCGGTCACGATTTCGTGAAGAATCGTCTCTCCATCAGGTGTTCCCACCAGTGCAGATAGTGTATACTGGTCCCCTTCGCGATATGCATATCCTCCAATCGGCACCTGACAGCCGCCGTCCAAATCATGAAGAAATTTACGTTCAGCGCTGACGGTCGCTGCCGTATATTCATGATTTAATTTAGCCAGAAGCTCTCTCAGTTCATCGTCATCATCACGACACTGGATAGCAAGCGCCCCCTGTCCGATTGCAGGTACACAAACTTCCGGATCGAGAAATTCAGTGACGACTTCTTCTGTCCAGCCCATCCGTTTCAGACCGGCAGCAGCAAGAACGATGGCATCAAAATCTTCTTCTTTCAACTTTCTTAGACGGGTACCTATATTACCGCGGATCCATTTCACTTCCACATCCGGCCTTACCGCTTTTATCTGGGCAGAACGACGGAGGCTGCTCGTACCAACTATTGCTCCTTCCGGAAGATCTTTCAGAGTCGTATTGTCCTTCGACACGAAAGCGTCTCTGTGATCTTCACGCACCGGAACCGAGGAGAGAGAAAGACCTTCCGTCACTACCGAAGGCATATCTTTCATACTGTGTACGGCCATGTCAATTTCTTTGCTGTACATGGAGTCCTCGATTTCTTTAATGAATAACCCTTTCCCTCCGACTTTCGAAAGGGTGACGTTCAATATTTCATCCCCACGAGTGGAGATTCTTTTGATTTCGAATTCATAGGAAGGATCGATCTGTTTCAACTGGTCTATTACCCACTCTGTCTGGCTTATAGCCAAGTCACTTTTTCTTGACCCGATAACAATTTTACGCACAATAGTTCCTCCTAATAATTAAAAATGAAAGTTTGATAATGAACTGAACAGAAAGAAGTTGATGAGTAAGAGAAGAAAAGCCCCTATATTATAGGTTGAAATGAGTCTTCCCTGAAATCCCCGTACAACCTTTAGAAACAGCCAGATCATATAAACAAATACAACTATAATCGAACCTACTGTTTTAAAGTCCATCCAGTAGAATACGTCTTCGGAAATGTAGCCCCAGACGACCCCGAGCACAATCGCTATCAGAAGGACGGGCACGGCAAGAACAATAAATAAGTAAGATAACCGCTCCAGTTTAGCCAAATCCCCGAGCCTTGCGAGACGGTTCCGCCACTTTTTACTTTTCAGCCAGCGATATTGTAACAGGTAAAGTACTGAAAATATGAAAGAGAGGGTGAAGAACCCGTAGGAGATGATAGCCAGCGTCACATGTACTACCAGCATTTCGTTTACAAGCTCCACTCCGCCTTCCCCCATGTCCCTCTGGGCCCGGGTCATCAGATGAATAATCATCACCGAAAAACCGATGACGTTCGTGAAGAAAATAATAAAATCCACCCGGAACAGCCGGTTCAGCACTAAAGAGAAAGTCACAAGGATCCAGGCATAAAAATAAAGACCGTCATAAACGGTCGTGACGGGAAAATCATCTTTTATGAAGATTTGGGATAAAAGAAAAACCGTTTGCAGCGTCCAGACTATCCCGAGTAACCAGAAAGCGATCTTGTTCGCTCTCCGGTCCCCCTGGATGAAATCTATAAAATAGCCGGTAAGGCTGAGACCATAAAATAAAATGATGATTTCATAAATCCACTTAAGGTCAAGTACCATAGGTTGTCCACCTTTTAAGCCTGAGTCATGTTCTGTAACGCAGGGAACGTCAATATCCCTTTATCATCGACCTTAACAGCGTGGTTATTTTTTTGTTCCTGAATTTTCACCTGTTCCTGCACTTCTTCTTCAATGCCGAAGATTTGAGTGAGCAGCTGCAGCGATTCTTCTGCACCAGGTTCATTGGCGAGTTCTTTTGCCTGGGTAATCGGTTCTTTCAGCATCTGGTTCACAATGCTTTTCGTGTGTTTGTTCAGTACTTTCCTTTCGCGGGCGCTCAGTTCAGGCAGCTTCCTCTCGATACTTTCCATCGTTTCCGCCTGAATGCCGAGAGCTTTCTGACGCAGCGCAGAAATGACCGGAACCACTCCAAGCGTCCGCAGCCATTCATTGAATTCAACGATTTCGGCTTCAATCATAAGCTCGATCTCTTCTGCCGCTTTCTTCCGCTCCGAAAGGTTTTCGTCCACGATTCCCTGCAAGTCGTCAATGTCATAAAGAAACATGCCTTCAAGATCGGCGATACCTGGATCAAGATCTCTCGGTACAGCGATATCGACGAAGAACAAAGGATTCCCTTTTCTCTTTCTGTGAGCCCGTGCAACCATATCTTTCGTAATGACGTATTCATCAGACCCCGTAGAGCTGATGACGATATCCGCCTCTTCAAGAATTCGCTCACGGTCCTCCAGAGTAGTAGCCTCTCCGGAGAACTGAGAAGCTACTGCTTCGGCTTTTTGCAATGTCCGGTTAAGTACTGTCACCTTACCGACGCCAAAACCGAAAAGGTTCTTGGCTGCCAGTTCTCCCATTTTACCGGCACCGATGATAGCGATGTGTTTATCTTTCAACTCTCCGAACACTTTTTTGGAAAGCTCCACCGCAGCGTAACTTACAGATGCGGCGTTCTCTCCGATCGCTGTTTCCTTATGGCCTTTCTTCGCTACAGTGACTGCCTGCTTGAACAGCTGATTGAAAACTGTACCGGTCGTGCCTGAGCCTTGAGAAAGTTGAAACGCCTGTTTCACCTGGCCGAGAATCTGCGTTTCTCCCAGAACCATAGAATCGAGTCCTGCCGAGACTCTCATCAGATGTTCGATTGCCCCGTCCGCTTCATATACAATCAAGTGAGGCGAAAACTCCTGCTTTTCAATATTGAACCACTTTTCCAGAAAATCTTTAATGTAGTAACGGCCAGTATGTATCTGATCCGCCACTACGTACAGTTCTGTGCGGTTGCACGTGGACAATATCACGTTTTCCATAATGCTTTTCTGAGCATTTAAAGTTTTCATCGCTTCTGCATGATCAGCTTCGGAAAACGCGAGCTTCTCCCTGATAGCAAGAGGGGCGGTTCGGTAATTAATACTTACAGCTAAAATATGCATGACATATACCCCCATCATGTGTCCGTACCTTATCACAACTCATATTTACCATTGTAACATGAATTTTTACCTCTGTTAGAATAACTTATGGACAGAATATGAAAGTCTTATGATACGATATAAGAAAGATTCTAAAAATTCTTTACCAGATTAGAATTAATTTAAATAAGAGCTATTAATAATATATCAAAAGCTTGTTCATTCCACAAGAAAATTACATCCCGGAGGTTCTTTCGTTTATGAAAAAATACTACTTTCTGATTGCAATGGTTTTAACAGCTATCGGCGTTTTCTTTCTCTTTAAACAGTTTCCTATCCCTTTTATCGGCACTCCGTTTGGAGGTGTGTCCCTGTTCGCCTTCCTGACAGTCGCTCTTTTCATTCACGCCAGACGCGTACGGGAGACGCCGCTGCTGTTTTTCCAGGCCATGGTCCTGCTTATCCTGTGGCAGCTTTTCGCCGAAACGAATATAGCTGTGTGGCCTGAGCATTGGAGTATGTACATCGTTTATATCGGTATTGCACTTATGTTAAGCAGAAAAGTGAAAATCGGGTTGCTGCCTCTTGCTGTCGGACTCGGCATTCTCCTCGTTCCAGCCATCGAGTCGCTTTTTTTCTGGGTGCCGCCTGTAGTGACATACATAAAAATGTACTTCAGTATCCTTTTCCTGCTGCTCGGGGGATATTACTTTTACAAACAGAAATAAACAGAAGCCACGGTTCCTGTTTCCCGGGATCGCGGCTTCTGTCTTTGAACTTTTAGACGTATATAGACTGAAGAAACTGTTTCGTCCTGTCGTTTTGCGGATGCTCGAATATCTCCTCCGGCGTCCCTTCCTCCACGATACGGCCGTCATGCATATAGACGACTCTGTCCGCTGCTTCTCTGGCAAAACGCATCTCGTGCGTTACGGCAACCATCGTCATCCCCTCCTTGGCAAGATCCTTCATCGTTTGCAGAACTTCCCCGATCAGTTCGGGATCAAGAGCCGAAGTAGGTTCATCGAAAAGCATAATCAAGGGGTTCATAGCTAATGCCCTGGCTATAGCTACACGCTGCTTCTGCCCCCCGGAGAGACGGTTCGGGAAGACATCTTCCTTGTCGCTGAGTCCCACCTTATTAAGCAGCTCACGGGCTTTATGTGCTGCCTTATCTTTTTCCATTTTCCTAACCTGAAGAGGAGCTTCCATCACGTTCTCCAGAACCGTTTTATGAGGAAAAAGATTGAACTGCTGGAAGACCATCCCTATGTTCTGCCTGATTTCGTTCAGCTTGTCCTTCCGTTCGTCCACACGCTTTCCGTGAAGTGAAATTTCTCCACTGTCTTTCATCTCCAAAAAATTCAGACAGCGCAGTAATGTACTTTTACCGGAACCGCTTGCTCCGATAATTACGACAACTTCCCCTTCCTTCACGTTGAAATGAATATCTTTCAGTACTTGCAGTTCTCCAAATGACTTATTCAAAGCCTGTACATCAATAACTTCGTTCATTTTCACCTCTCCCAGCATTAACGGTTTTCACTAAAAATATCACGGAACGCCTGAAAAGGAAAGAGCTCACCTTCACCAGCCAATAAGTAAGAAAGGCCCGAACGATTCTGCGAATCGAACGGGCCTCCCTGGTTCTGTAATATCAGTGTTTTTATCTGACCACCGGTCTTCTACATTTTCAGATGGGAGCGCAGGGACTTCCAGGCTTCATCTTTACCTTCGGAGGTTTCCGCAGAGAAAAGGATGAGCGGATCCTTTTCATCAACTTCCAGCACCTCACGTATAAGCTTCTTCTGAGCCGGGCGCTTCCCTTTCTTAACCTTATCCATTTTCGTAGCGATAATCGTTACCGGAAGGTCGTGATATTTAAAATAATCGTACATCATACAGTCTTCATCGGTCGGTTCATGCCGTAAGTCCACGACAAGAACTGCCGAAACGAGCTGTTCCCGTTCCCCGAAATATTCATCCATCATCTTTCCCCAGCGTGTTCTTTCCGCTTTGGAGACTTTCGCATACCCGTACCCGGGTACATCCACGAAGTGAAAAGATTTATTGATGATGTAGAAATTGAGCGTCTGCGTCTTCCCCGGCTTCCCTGAAGTGCGGGCCAGATTTTTACGCTGGATCATCGTATTGATGAACGATGATTTCCCTACGTTGGAACGCCCCGCAAGCGCAATCTCCGGAATCGGATCGCTCGGATACTGGGTCTTACTTACAGCACTGATAACTATTTCCGCTTCATTTACTCTCATTTTTCTCACCCGTCAATGCCTGCTCGAGCACCTCATCAAGATGCTTCACAGGAATGAATGTCAAATCGTTCCGGACACTTTCCGGGATGTCGTCTAAATCCTTTTTGTTTTCAAAGGGGATAATTATCCTTGTCAGTCCGGCCCGATGAGCACTGAGAGCTTTCTGTTTCAGCCCGCCGATAGGAAGGACGCGGCCTCTCAGTGTAATCTCCCCGGTCATCCCCACCTCTTTCGACACAGCACGACCTGTAAGTGCGGAGACGAGAGCAGTAGCCATCGTGATACCTGCTGAAGGACCATCTTTAGGCGTGGCTCCTTCCGGCACGTGAATGTGGATATCATTTTTCTCTACGAAGTCGGAAGAGATATTCAGCTCATCCGCCCTGGTGCGAATATAGCTGAAAGCGGCCTGGGCCGACTCTTTCATCACGTCACCTAATTTCCCGGTAAGTGTGAGATTGCCTTTACCCGGGGAGACGGAAACTTCAATGGACAACGTATCACCGCCGGCTGCTGTATAGGCAAGGCCGGTGGCTGCCCCTACCTGATCTTCAAGTTCTGCCTGACCATACCGGAATTTAGGGCGGCCGATGAGTTCTTCTATCATTTTCTCCGTAACAATTACCCGCTTCTTCTCTCCGGAAACGATTATTTTAGCAGCTTTCCGGCAGACGTTGGCGATTTCACGTTCAAGTCCGCGCACACCCGCTTCCCGTGTATAACGTCTGATAAGTTTCATAAGAGCGTCATCCCGGAACTGAAGCTGATTCCTCGTCAGCCCGTTCTCTGTAATCTGTTTACCTAAAAGATGTTCTTTTGCAATGTGAAGTTTTTCGACCTCGGTATATCCAGCAATCTGAATCACTTCCATCCTGTCCATGAGCGGACCGGGGATTGTGGACATTGTATTGGCTGTAGCTACGAACAGAACGTTCGAAAGATCATAATCTTCTTCAATATAGTGGTCACTGAACGTTGCGTTCTGTTCAGGATCGAGAACTTCAAGCATCGCAGAAGACGGGTCGCCCCGGAAATCACTGGCCATTTTATCTATCTCATCCAGCAGGAAGACCGGGTTGACAGTCTCTGCACGTTTCATACCCTGAATAATTCTCCCCGGCATAGCTCCAATATAAGTACGCCGGTGTCCACGAACCTCAGCCTCATCTCTTATACCGCCGACAGATATCCTTACGAATTTACGGTTGATCGCCCGCGCTATGGACTTTGCGAGAGACGTTTTCCCGACGCCCGGGGGACCGACGAGACAAAGAATCGGTCCTTTAATGGATTGGGTCAGCTGTTGCACAGCCAAATACTCCAATATACGTTCTTTTACTTTATCAAGACCGTAATGGTCCTCCTCGAGAATCTCTTCCGCGTGCGGCACATCCAGATTATCTTCCGTTTCGGTCGTCCAGGGCAGTACGACGAGCCACTCAATATAATTACGTATGACGGAGCTCTCGGCTGAACTTTGAGGAACTTTTTCGTACCTCCCCAGCTCTTTAAGAGCTACCAGTTCAATCCGCTCAGGCATATTTGCATTTTCAATTTTTTCTTTCAGCTCCGCAACTTCCCCGGACTTTCCATCTTTATCGCCCAGTTCGTTCTGGATAGCTTTCATCTGTTCCCGAAGGTAATACTCTTTTTGGGTATTTTCCATCGATTTTTTTACACGCTGTCCGATTTTCTGTTCTATCTGCAGAACTTCACGTTCGTTGCCTATAATGTCAATGACACGTTTCAGTCTCTCTTTTACTTCTGAAGTTTCAAGAACTCCCTGCTTTTCCTTGATTTTAATCGGAAGGTGAGACGCTACCATATCGGCAAGATGGGAAGGGTCATCGATATCGGCCAAAGTGTCGTAAGTTTCTTTCGTTACTTTTTTCGATATTTTTACGTACTGTTCGAATTGTTCCATGAGCGTACGTGTCAAAGCTTCTTCTTCATTCCGATCCCCCTGCACTTCCTGTAACGCAGTGACGGTCGTTTCGAAATGTTCTTCTTTTTCCTTTATTTCTTTTACTTTTGCCCGCTCCACGCCTTCGACGAGGACGCGGTGCGTACCATTCGGCAGTTTCACCATCTGTTTCACGAAAGCTACTGTACCTACCTCGTAAAGGTCGTCACTTTCAGGCTCATCCACGCTTGTTTCTTTTTGTGCAATCAACATAACGTGACTGTCATCGATCATAGCTTCTTCTAAAGCTTTCACTGATTTCTCACGACCGACATCCAGGTGAAGCACCATTGAAGGATAGACGAGCAATCCTCTCAGCGGAAGTAGAGGGTATGTTTTACTTTCAGTCATTCGTTACACCTCCTGATATTATTTTCATTCCATATTTGTCCGGAAGAATTATGTAAAGAAAGAATACAAATCAAAAAAACAGAAAAGAGAAGCCGCGCTTAAACTAGCGCGGCTAAGCTTTATTCCGCCTGAAGTGCTCAGGCGCTTTTTGGACTTTTCGGTTCTTCCACCGTACCATCGGTCAATATAAGACGAGGACGGCCACCTTCCATTTTCACCGTTTCTTTCGTGATGACACATTTCTCGATATCATCCCTTGAAGGCAGGTCGAACATTACATCGAGCATGATCCCTTCAATGATAGACCGCAGTCCACGCGCACCTGTTTTCCGTTCGATAGCTAATCTGGAAATTTCGCGAAGAGCATCTTCTTCAAATTCAAGTTCGACATCATCGATCTGAAGGAGTTTCTGATACTGTTTCACGAGAGCGTTTTTCGGCTGAGTGAGGATTTCTACAAGCGCATCTTCATCGAGCTGCTCAAGGCTTCCAATCACCGGAAGACGACCTATGAATTCCGGAATAAGTCCGTAACTCAGCAGGTCTTCAGGAAGCACTTTCGTAAGCAGTTCCTGTTTCTCGGAATCCGGCTGCGCCTGTTCGGACCCAAAACCGATCACTTTTCGTCCGAGACGACGTTTAATGATCTGATCGATACCATCGAATGCACCGCCAACGATAAACAGGATATTCGTAGTATCAATCTGGATAAATTCCTGATGAGGATGCTTACGTCCCCCTTGCGGAGGCACGCTCGCCTGAGTTCCTTCGAGAATTTTCAGAAGGGCCTGTTGCACACCTTCTCCGGAAACATCACGTGTGATGGACGGGTTCTCGGACTTACGGGCGACTTTATCGATCTCATCAATATAGATAATACCTTTTTCGGCTTTCTCTACATCATAATCTGCTGCCTGAATCAGTTTAAGGATAATATTCTCTACGTCCTCGCCAACGTACCCGGCTTCCGTAAGGGAAGTTGCATCGGCAATGGCAAACGGTACATTGAGAATACGGGCCAGTGTCTGAGCCAACAACGTCTTCCCGCTACCAGTAGGCCCAAGCATAAGAATGTTACTCTTCGCAAGCTCCACTTCATCATTCTTCGCAGTTGTCGTATTCACACGTTTGTAGTGGTTATAAACCGCAACGGATAAGTTCTTCTTCGCCTGCTCCTGACCAATGACGTAATCGCCCAGGATATTGTGGATTTCTTCAGGCTTCGGAACTTCTTTGAATTCCGTTTCTTCTTCATTACCCAGTTCTTCTTCGACTATCTCTGTACACAGTTCAATACACTCATCACAAATATATACACCCGGACCTGCTACAAGCTTTCGTACCTGATCCTGGCTTTTACCGCAAAACGAGCACTTGAGCTGCCCTTTTTCTTCATTAAATTTAAACATTACTTTCACCCTTTCCAAAATGATGCCAAGGCTAACCCGCACTATCTTTCGCTTATCATACCAAATAAATCGATATTTAAAAAGTAAAAGGCTGCCCTTCCTGCTGACGACATCACATAATATTATGCAGAGACTGTACATGCAGGTCAAACGCTTAGTAATTCTTATTATGTATAGATACGATTGACTATCATAATGATATGACTTATTAATGACAAATTGCAAATAATATGAGAAAACAAGGCGGGGATATTCCTCGCCTTGTTTTTGTCATCACTCATTATACTGTTTTGCTGTTCTGCTCAAGTACTTCAATCGCTTTTTGGATTTTCAGATCATCTTTGACCATGTCTGTATTTCCTCCAAGCATCTGCTTCAGATTCTCAACGTCCGTCTGATACATAGCGGACATATTTTCAAGTTCCTTATTCACATCTTCTTCGGTTACTTCGACGTTTTCAGCCTGAGCAATCGCCTCAAGCGTCATGTTCGTCTTCACGCGCTTTTCAGCATCTTCTTTCATCTGCTCACGAAGCTGGTTGTCGTCCTGACCGGTGAACTGGAAGTACATTTCCTTCGTCATTCCCTGCATTTGCAGACGCTGTTCGAATTCGCTTATCATACGATCCAGCTCGGAGTCGACCATGGCCTGTGGAATTTCCACGGAAGCATTGTCGCTCGCCTGGTTGACGAGTGATTCGCGTTTCTGGTTCTCAGCCTCCTGCTGTTTCTGCTGTTCCAGGTTTTCACGGGTTTTCTTCTTCAGTTCATCCATTGTCTCAACGTCTTCGTCTACATCTTTAGCAAATTCATCATCAAGCTCAGGAAGTTCCTTGGCTTTCACTTCATGAATTTTAACTTTGAATGTCGCTTCTTTTCCGGCCAGCTCTTCAGCGTGGTAATCTTCCGGGAAGGTAATGTTCACATCAGGCTCTTCTCCGGCTTTCTTACCGACGAGCTGTTCTTCAAAACCTGGGATGAACGTGCCGGAGCCTATTTCAAGAGAATAGTTTTCGGCTTGACCGCCTTCAAACGCTTCTCCGTCAACGAAACCTTCGAAGTCCATAGCAACTGTGTCGCCTTCTTCGACTTCGCCTTCTTCTTTAACTACGAGCTCAGCCTGGTTTTCCTGTTGACGCTTAAGTTCTTCCTCTACGTCTTCATCGGTTACTTCAGTATCTGCCTCTTCTACTTCAAGACCTTTGTATTCGCCGAGTTCTACTTCAGGCTTAACAGTAACATCCGCTTTGAAAATAAGCGGTTCGCCTTTCTCAATCTGTTCCACATCCACTTCAGGCTGGTCTACCGGCTCAATGCCCGTTTCCTGTACAGCATCTGAATAAGCCTGTGGAAGAATGATATCAAGTGCATCCTGATAAAGAGATTCAACACCGAAACGGCCTTCGAAGATTTTACGCGGTACTTTTCCTTTACGGAATCCAGGTACCTGCACTTCTTTCACTACTTTGTTAAACGCCTGATCGAGCGCTTTATCGAATTCTTCAGGTGATACCTCTACTGTAAGGGTCCCCTGATTTCCTTCTTTCTTTTCCCAATTTGCTGACATAAAAAGTCCCTCCAACGTCATATTTTCATTTTTACATGGATCTGTTACAGACATGTGTACGAATCTAATTTACAACCACTATATTATAACATAATGCTGTTCTCTTTCAACAATAGAGGGGTTATTATGCTTATTCTCCTGTAATCGCCCTGTATTGTTGATTTGCGACTTCAATATCCTTCTTATAGGATTCAGTTTCCGGTCCCATTCTAATAGGTGTTTCTTCTAATTGCAAATACTCATTCCCGAGCATTTTCAATGCTTCTATTATGTAAGTCACTTCATTTTCCGTAGGAAGGAAAGGGTACCGGATATAAATGTAACGATGAAGCATCGTTACGATGATATCGTACATTATCGGATGTTCCTGCTCAATATGAGTAAGACGTAACTCTAAATGCTTTACTATGTAGTGTGTGGAAGGTGAACCTATTTCGACAGGGACGATGGATATGGTTTTACCAAATTTATGTATAGATGTGCTCTCTTCCACCCCGTGCGACTGGAACCATAGTATAATGGCTGTTTTTATTACCGGATGCGTTTCTTCATCCGTCAAATATCCACGGAATGTCTCCATCGAGGGCACCGGATCGAAGCTTTTCAATTTCATAAGAATACTATACTGTTTTTCTATTTGCTGCCCGTTTATAGCTTCCTGCCATTCCTCCATCAAATACTCTTGTTCTTCTTTTTGATGGGAGTCTTCGATGTCTTTACTTACGTTATACATCTGCCACAGCTGTGTCCTTACTTCACCAGGGAGATCCTCCTGTTCAAGCACTTCTTCCACCAGCGTCATCAGTTCCCTGTATTTTCCCTCATGGAATAGAATCGTTATATAAATATGTAGATATTGAAAATAAGCGGATTCACTGACCTTCATGCGATTCAGGCAAACTTCTTCCGCCTGCACGTATTCTCCCGTGCCTACCCAGGAAATTAACAGACCGGTAATCACTTCATCGTCAGCTTCCCGGTAATGGAACAAAGGTTCCAGTGATTCGATAGCTTCTTCGTACTGCTGATGACGGACCGCTTCCAGTCCTTTCTCCCGCAGCTTCTCCCTCCATTTCGGAAAAAGAACAACTTCTCCTTTGCTGTTTTCCATAACGCACCCTTCCTAACCGTTTTAAGTATGTACTTTATTCATTATATCAAACATGTATTTCAAAAGAAGAAATCCGCTTGAATTACCCTGATTACCTGTGATTATTCCCTTGAAGAGGCAAAAATAAAACTCTTCGAACTGATAACCGAAGAGTTTTATACGTGATCTCCTCAAACTGCCTTTCCACTCGAACTTTTTTTCGCGTATGATACCATCCAGTTATCTGCCTGCGCCATCTTCCTCATTAATTACTTTACGAAAGTCAGAGTGATAAACGATATGTTCTCTTGTGAATTTCGTCGGTGAATCCAGCCCGGCTACGGCCGCTAAATCGAATAAACCCTGGCGTAAGGCAATCAGATAGTTCGTAACGCGGTAATTTTTTTCTTCGATAACGAGTGCCTGCTGTAATTCAGCGTCGGTCGTTGCGACTCCTACCGGGCAGGTGTTTTTATGACAGACCTGTGACATGATACAACCGACACTCATCATGAACCCGCGTGCAATATTGATCAGATCTGCCCCGAGAGCCAGTGCCATTGCAATTTTATCAGGCGTGAGCAATTTGCCCGAGGCGATAATCTTAGTGCGTCTACGTATACCATATTTCTTCAGCATCTCATCCACCATCGGTATAGCTGAAAAAGCCGGGAGTCCTACGGAATAGGCGAGGGCATAATAAGAAGCTCCCGTTCCTCCTTCTCCTCCATCTACCGTAAGAAAGTCGGGAACAATATCCTCTTCCACCATTGCCGAAACAAGCCGCTCCACCTGCTGTTCATTACCTGCTACTATCTTCATTCCGACAGGTTTGCCGCCGGAAGCTCTCAGGTCAGAAAGGAAGTGAAGCAGCTGGGCAGGTGTATCGATGCCGGGGAAACGGTTCGGGCTGTCTATATCTTTACCCGGTTCGACTTTACGTATTTCGGCAATTTCCTCCGTAACCTTTTTTCCATCTACGTGGCCTCCGCGGGTTTTGGCGCCCTGCGCAAGTTTCAATTCGAACGCTTTAATCTGCTCTCGGGAGGCCTGATCACGAAAGGCCTCCCAGGAGAACTCACCGTCTTTTGTCCGGACACCGAACAGTCCGGGACTGATCTGCATGATGATGTCGACGTCACCCTTTAAGTGGTAAGGAGAGACACTGCCTTCACCGGTGTTCATCCATGTGCCGCCCGCACGCCCGAGCCCTTTTGATAATGCTGTGATCGCATGGTCGCCAAGGGATCCGAAACTCATCGCAGATTGTCCGATCAGACCTTTCAGACGAAAAGGATGATCGACGGTATGTTTCCCGAGTATTACACAATCATCGTCATGTAAGTAAACGGGGTCAAGCTCTGAATCGAACCGGTGCTCTTTACGTTTAAAAAGCTGTTCTTTGTCGATGTCGTACAGTTTCGTCTTAATCGGCTCACTCTGATCGATTCGTAACTCTTCCGCCTGGACCGGGAACATGTCGTTCACTAAATACCAGCCGTCCTCAGTAAAATCCCGCTCCGCTCCGTACCCCATCATTCGGGTATTGTACTTTCCTGCTTTATTGACATATTCGAACTCTTTACGATTGAACGGTTTTCCTTCCCTATCATTGTGAAACAAGTATTGACGGAATTCAGGTCCCGTTTTCTCGACGATGTAACGGAACCTCCCTAATAGTGGATAATTTTTCAATACAGAATGTTCGTTTTGCCTTTCATCATGAATATAAAGCCAGAGAGCTAAAATTAACGGGATAAGAATGGCAAGCCCGATCAGAGTTACTGTAATTACTAACAATGTTTCCTCCAAGTTGTTCACTCCTCAATCCGAGTTTTATATAGGTCTTATTCTCCGAAGATTCTGGCCATCGATTATTTCAACAAACTAATGTTTATACCGGTTCAGACGGATAAGCCGAAATAAATTGATTCTTTAGAATTATTCTATCTAACGCCCGATTGCAAAGTCAACTTGTTAATCAGACAACTTTGGCATGAGTATTTCCTGCAAATAAAAAAGCTGCATTCCTCACAAGATAAGGAATGCAGCTTTTGCAAATAATGTCCCAGGCAGGCTTCGAACCTGCGACCCACAGCTTAGAAGCCTAATCTCCCACTAACAATAGCCATTCAAATCCTATCAAACCGACTCTGTAACTAATTTATAAATGTAGAAGCAATTTAAAATAGGAATAAATAACCAATCCTACTCCCGCACTTTTACCAATACTTTAGTTCAAATTGTTATGTGATGATTAATTGAAAAAAATATATTTCTCGCTTTTTTATTTCACATATACAATGGAAGGAAAGTGGAACCTATGTAGTTTATTTTACACATTAGCTTAAAACAACACTCTTGTGGTTGCCAGTCATGACCTCCACGAAGGAAGGCAAGATATTAAACCTAACAAACATCGATGTGACAGGATTTAATACACTAAATAAATGATGAAGTTGAATAGTTTGTGCCGAGTTCCACCTAAAGAAGTTCACTTTTCAACATGCTGATTACTATAAAACTTTATCAGTGATTTTATTTGCAGTATTGATATCAATATATCCAGTAATTGCATTAACAACAACTTCATTAAATTTACTTCATAAACGATCCTATTGTTTTATTGATTATTGTTTAAACCAACGATTTGCTTGAGCCCTGCGTTAATAAATGAAAGGATAAAAATCCAAGCAATGATAATTAAAACAATGAACAAAACATATAAAGTATTTAAGCCACCCAGAGGCATATCCCAAACGGCATGTAAGATAATCGGCACAGCAAACAGTTTTAAGAAATCTGCCTGTAAAATATGATCCTTTTCTAAAATTTGCTCACGTTTTACATACACTACAGCTGCTCCAGCAATTGCACTCCAAGCAACATGCGTACCAACCGACATCCATCCTCTTGTAAAAATGATATTGAGCATTTCACTTTGACCAAATAAAACTGCAGACGTATATGCATATCCAGCAGATTCGAAAGCAGCAAATCCTGCTCCTATCGTAGCACCAATTAATAAACCGTTTAAAATATATTTAGGATTCATCTTTCGAATAAAATATAAAATAATAGCTAATTTAGCTACTTCTTCCACTACTCCCACAGTAATAGCACCTGTAAAATCTAAATCATTGACCGGGAAAATTCCATGTATAATTAAGGTAGCCACTATAGCAGCTGCTCCCCCGATAAAGAACATCTTTCCTACTTCATAGAAACTAATATTTCGAGGAGCATTCATTTCCCAAAACAGAATTAATATAGAGACCGGTGCAGCGAATGATCCTATAATGATTGTACCAGGAAATGCATTTGTATTTTCAAACGTATCTATTGCAATAAATAAAAGAGCAAAAGTAAAAGCTAAGACAAGAAAAACTCTACTAAACAACCATGGTTTGGGCCAAGAAGTCGAAATGTCCCGTTCTGCTGGCGTTGTCGCTTTTGTGCCAACAATAAACAGTTCTTCAGCTTCATCTTTTGTATGCTTTTGAAACACATCTGAAAACACATTCTTCAAATTGACATCAATACTACCTTCTTCACCTACCATGCGATTGACTTTTTCCGTCGCTTGCATAAATGTGCCTCTCACTTGTTCTTGAAATCTACCTGATTTATTTTCAGACGAAGATACTGCTTCTTCATACAACTTTTCTTCTTGATACGCTCCGCAATTGCTACAATACGTATCTTCTTTTTTAACTTTTTCTCCACAATTCGAACAAAACATAAAAACCCTCCATTACACGATTCTCGCTTATATTTTTACGAACGTTAAACTCTTTCATTTATGAAAAGGTTCTTCGTACTATTTATGCCGGGATTTTAATCCTGTTAAACACATTAAGTATGACCATTAATCTAAACATTTATTGTTTTTTATAGATTGTATGTTATCATCCTGCCCAAAAATACATCCTGACATTGAATCTCTGATTTAAACTGTACTACTTCTTTTTCAAACGATAAACTCATTTACTCACCTTCCTTCTATGTGGGAATTTTCGATCATCATTTCAACTTCGGGAGTATTTAAGAAAAGATTTCCCATTGGTATGCTATCATTCACCTAAAAATGGAACAATTGATTTTTGCTTGTCTGGCTACTTCAGCTTGATTTAATCCTTTGGTTGTTCTAATTTCTAATAGCCAGTCCCTCAATCTTTTCACCTCCTAATTCCACGTTGTGTGGCTTGTTAATTAAAAGTATATGCCACTTATTATGGAATTCCAATAGTTTAATACACTTTTCGTGGCTTTTGTTTAAATGCCACTCTACGTGACGTTATAATATATTATATATTAATAAATTGAGAGGGGATATTATGTTAAATAAACGATTGTCCCTACTGAGGAAAGAACATAATTTAAAACAAGAGGAACTCGCAAAGATTTTAGGAGTTGCCCGGACGACCTATGGAATGTATGAGCAAGGGAAAAGAAACCCTGACTATGAAACACTTCAAAAAATTGCGGACTATTTTAATGTTACTGCCGACTACCTTCTCGGTCGTTCAGACGATCCTAACCAGAACGAAGATGAAAACTTTGATCCATTGGAAGAACTCAAACAGTTTATGATAGAGAACAATATGCAAGGTACGGACCTGGGCTTTTATGACATAGAGAAATGGAAACAACTTTCTCGTGAGGATATTGAGGATGTGAAGAAGCATTTCGAGTATGTATTGCATCGGGCACGAGAGAGAAACAAAGAGAATAAGTAACACGTCGAAAGACGTGTATTTATTTTAAATACTGTTGGCGAATTTTGTATTTTTTGGAGGTATAAGTGTTTATTATAATCATATCTTATACTTCAATCAAACTTTACTAATAGATGCAGATTCATAAAAAACAGTAGGAGGAACCACAATGAGAGTTACGAAGTTAAAAATTCATGAGTTTCGTAAGTTCAAAAATAATGAAGTTAAATTCGGAAAAAAACTCACCTGTATCTCTGGCCATAATGCAGTCGGAAAATCTACAATTTTGGGTATTCTCGCCAATTCATCTGAATTGAACAAAAAAACTGGTACCACTATAAATGGAGGTGCCTTTAGAGCAGACTTAAAAGAAATAATGAAATTCAGTGAGGAATTTGACCCTTCTGGCTCCCAAAAATGTACTCTGGAATTTACTGATCTCCCAAATATAACTCAAGAACCATATTTAGAATCTATCTCCTTCCGAGCAACTTGGCAAAAAAAAGGAAAAGAAAACAATAAAAGATACCGCCTACTCCCAATGCCTACTGAGGAAAGGCATACAGTAAGAAAATATAAATTTCCCACGCTATATCTAGGAATGTCTCGCCTATACCCTATCGGAGAAGTTGATGATAAAAATGTAAATCCTGACAGAATTAAATCACTGACTGATGAGGAGAAAAACTTTGTTCACGATAATCACAAATGGATTCTAGCCAATAATGATAGTTATAAATCTTCACATTCAGTTAATCTTAAAAACACAAAAAAAACAGGATTTGGTATTGAAACTGAGCAATACGATGCTTTGTCTAACTCTGCAGGACAAGATAACCTTGGTCAAATTTTGTTATCACTACTATCCTTTAAAAGGTTGAAGAAAAATATGGGAGAAGATTGGGTAGGAGGGCTCCTTCTAATAGACGAAGTTGATGCCACTCTTCATCCAATAGCTCAAAATAGATTATTTGATTTCTTGTCAGATTTTTCAAAAACCTATGACATTCAAATAATTTTCACTACTCACAGTCTTTCATTACTAGAACACATAGATAAAAATATTGATCAAATAAATCATTACCATGAGAGTGAAAATAGACCTTTAAAATCGATTGAATTGAATTATTTAAGTACAGACCATGGGTCTATGAAAGTTCATACAGATTTAAATGTGCAAGATATTAAATCTGATTTGTTAAATACTTACTCATTTAATAAAAAGAACGAAATAAAAATTTATTCAGAAGATAATGAGGCAAGATGGTTCTTTGACGAACTAATTGGTTATTGCAAACAAAAGAATTTTATCAAGTTCTCTTCAAACAAACTAGAACACGTTTCAGTCTCTTTGGGGAAAAACCAACTTCTAAAACTTCTAAGAGGTGATTTTAACTATTTCTCTAAAAACCTCACTTTATTAGATGGGGATGTGGAAGATGATGACATTAGAAAAGAGTTAAGAGGAGTAGTAACAAACTACTCGCCTTCTGATGGCAAAACATACAATATTATAAAACTTCCCGGAGGCGAGTCTCCTGAAAAACTCTTATGGGATTACGCCTTAGATCTTCCGGAGGGACATCCTTTTTATGCTGATAATCCCAAAGGCATTTCATTTAAAAAAACTTCCTTCATCGATAATGGGCCCAATTCAGCAAACTATACAAGTAAGCATCAAAGGGAAAATTTTAAAGAGTGGTTCAAGGATCACGAGCTTGAAATGAATCAATTAATTTGGTTCTGGCTTGATGATCATCAAGAAACTGTAGTGAGCTTCCTCAGAGAGTTTAAATTCGCTCATGATTTCGTCGCAAAATCCAACCTTTTTGATGAAATTATTATCAACGATGATTTAATAAAAAGCATTGAAGAGAAAGAAGCTTTTTCTGGCCAAAACCTATAATAATTGTTATTGTAAAATGAAGAAGTTGTCAGGAGGTATAAAATGCCTTTCACTAAATCCCCGCTCAGATATCCTGGGGGAAAAAATAACACATGTAGTTTTATTAAGAATTTGGTAGCCCAAAATAACATTACGACCTATGTTGAGCCTTTTGCAGGCGGAGCAGCTGTTGCTATCAACCTCTTACTTAACAGTGACGTGAAGAAAATTATTATAAATGACTACGACCGAAGTATCTATGCTTTCTGGTATAGTGTACTTTATAGAACTGAACAATTAATTCATAAGATTAATAATACAGAAATTCGCATAGAGGAATGGTATGTTCAAAAAAGGGTGCAAAACTATAAAGACACCGCAGATTTACTTGACCTTGGTTTTTCAACTTTATTTTTAAACCGTACTAATCGCTCTGGGATAAT
Organism: Salimicrobium jeotgali; assembly: GCF_001685435.2. Classification (NCBI taxonomy): domain Bacteria; kingdom Bacillati; phylum Bacillota; class Bacilli; order Caryophanales; family Bacillaceae; genus Salimicrobium; species Salimicrobium jeotgali. The sequence goes on along the minus strand of NZ_CP011361.2, from coordinate 1,002,233 downwards.
TAAAGGTGGAGTTATCGGTGGAAAAGATCAATCAGGTAACTACAAGATGGACTGTCGCTATAAAAAACCACAAATAATCCAAAAGATACGGGAGATTGCTGATCGAAGAGATAGTATTGAACTATATAATATGGATGGGTACGACTTTATTGATAAAGTTATCAAAAAAACAAGAAAATCTTTCACCTTCTTTGATCCTCCTTACTTTGAAAAAGGCCCTTCTCTATACACGAAGTTCTATAATGAAAAAAACCATGAAGAATTGGCCAAAAAAATAAAGAAGGACTTAAGAAACAGAAAATGGATTGTTACTTATGATAATCACCCTAAAATTAAACAACTTTATTCCAATTTAGAGTTTAGAGAATACTACCTGAACTATTCTGCCCAAAACAGATATAAAGGTATTGAATATATGTTTTTTTCAAAAAATTTAGATTACGGAAGACCTGAAGATTACTTAAAAGTCTTGCAATAAGAGTACACAAAGTTGTACTCTTTTATTATATACATTAATCGAACATATGTTCCTTATTGGAGGTACATATCATGAACTACACTACAACTCATTTGGAAGACGCAGTAAATGCCCTACTGAAAAGCATCGGAATTGTCCACCCCTCCCAACTAGATATCTTCATCATCGCTCCTCGGTTAGGAATAGATCTAATCTTCTCCGATACTCATACTCACTTCGAAGGGACTACCATCTGTTTAAATATAAACCTACCACCAGCTGAATTATGGTTTGCCTTTGCTCATGAACTTTGTCATATCCAAAGACACGCTGGCAACCAACTATTTTTACCGATGGACTTTTTTTGCGCTCCAGGAGGCGCAGGCAGAGAATTTCGCTCTTCACTTTTGTATGCCTATATATTTATTAAAAAAAGTCAGACTACCTAATGATATCCCCTCAGCTAAACAAGTAGTGGCACGAGCGTTCAATGTTCCAGAGAGTGCAGCTGAAAAACGCTTGGTACAAATCGATAATAAAATTAAAAGTTTTAACTGAGGTTTTCAACAAGTGTTTTTAATAATTATTGAATTCGTACCACCTTGACGTCTTGGTTAACGGTATGATTTTGAAAAGGAGGAATAAAGTATGGGATATATTGAAAAACGCGGGAAAAACTCGTTCAGACTCAATGTAGTTACGGGGTACAATGACAAAGGTAAAGCAGTTATGGAGCGAATATCTGTAAAAGCTAAAAATGCTACGGAAGCCAAGAAAAAACTTGTTTCATTTGAAGCTGAGGTGCTTGCTGGAGATTACACAAAACCCAATCATACCAGGCTCAGTGATTTCTACCATCAATGGTTGCAATTGCATGCGAATAGAAACTTGAGCGAGCGAACAAAAAATGAATATGTAGGAATTATACATGATAGAATTTTACCGAGATTCGGCCACATGAAGATGACAGATATCAAACCTATTCACTGCGTTACTTTCATCACTGAGCTCCAAGAGCCACAGACACGTCAAAATGGAAGGGAAGATACCTTATCGGCCTCTACTATTCGGAATAATTTCAAGGCCCTCAACAGCCTCCTGAAGACCGCAAAGGAGTTGGGCGTTATCAAAGATAACCCAGCTGAAAACGTAAAACTTCCTAAAGTACAGCGAAAAAGCAAAACTAATTATAATACAGAAGTGGTAGAGACCCTTGTGAAAGCAATAGAATTAGAGTCATACGAAAAACAAGTGATGTTTTGGGTTACATTTGTCTGCGGATGTCGTGAAGGAGAATTGGTAGGACTAGAAGAGAAACATATTCTTGAGGAGGAATGTGCTATTCGATTTGAACAATCCGTCTCCCAGTTAAAAGATGGAGCATTCCAGATCAAAGAAATCAAGAATGGAGTCGAAGGTGTTGTTGCTATCCCTAAGGGGCTGATGGATATGATTAAAAAACTTAAACACGAAAAGAAACGAGCCTATCTACAAATAAGAGATACCTGGTGGGATCCGCAAAGAGTTTTTTTATTTTCAAATGAAACCGGAAAACCCTACCGCCCTGATTCTATTAGCCAGTGGTGGGCTAGATTCAGAAAAAAGAATAATATCGAGGGGGTTCGCTTCCATGATCTACGTCACTTCTCCGTGACTTATTTGATTCAGCAAAATGTTCAACCGAAAGTTATCAGTAGTCGTGTTCGCCATAAAAAAATCGGGACAACGATGGATATTTACGGCCATCATATCCAGGAAGCAGATACCGTTGCAGCTGAACATTTCGATGTCTTTTTTGGGAAAGAAAACACTTATAAATAAAACCCTCTCCCATTTCTCTCCCACTACCCCTTTCTAAGGGGTACTCTTATATTTACTGGCTGATTACAAAAACGCTGCACCCCTTTCGTGGTAAGGAGTACAGCGTTTTTATAGTTAGTGTCCCAGGCAGGATTCGAACCTGCGACCCACAGCTTAGAAGGCTGTTGCTCTATCCAGCTGAGCTACTGGGACAATGGAGCGGGTGAGGAGAATCGAACTCCCGTCATCAGCTTGGAAGGCTGAGGTTTTACCACTAAACTACACCCGCGTCTATGAAATTGTTGTATGTATTGCGACGACATGAAAAAGTATACTTGTTTCACAGTAAAAAGTCAATGGTAGCAGGAAGAAAAATTACTTCCCGCTATTCAAGTCAAATTGCACTTCTAACTCTTCCATTTTATTCCCCTCCATATGGTAATACGCAACCGTCATTTTTTTCGAGCCGTCTTCCCACTCAATAATTGCATACGTAGGTTCACTGCGGTCTCTCGGCAGCCGGGAACTTCCCGGGTTCATAATCAGTTTGTCTCCCACTTTCTCAGCACCTATCGTATGGGAGTGTCCAAAACAGGCCACGTCCGCCCCTGATTCCTCGGCTCTATAATATATAGGCATCAGAGACTGTTTCACTTGAAGCAGGTGACCGTGAGCGACGAAAAACCGTATTCCTTTGACATCTATAATCTGTTCATTTTCCATGTCCGCTTCAAAGTCACAGTTCCCTTTTGCATAATAAAAACCTTCAAGCTCCGAAGCATCCGTCGCAAGTTCAGAATCTCCGCAGTGAATCATAGCATCCACTTCCTGTGAGTGGCGATCCTTCACTTCCTGCAGTTCTTCGGTGAGTCCGTGACTGTCGCTGATTATTAAAGCCTTCGGCATGAATTAGTCCCCTTTCTCCTTCAGCCACTCTTCAATTTTCAAAAGAGCATGGTGACGGTGACTTATGCTGTTCTTCTCTTCAGCAGTCAGCTGGGCCATCGTTTTCTTGTACCCCTCCGGTATGAAAATAGGATCGTAGCCGAATCCGTGTTCACCTCTCGGCTGAAGAGCAATGGCTCCTTCACACGTACCGCGTTTCGTGAAAGATTCTTCCCCGGGTACTGCTACTGCAATGACACAGACGAAGCGGGCTGTTCTGTCTTTGACCGTCGTCTGTCCGAGCTCCTTCAGCAGCTTTTCGGAATTTTTTTTATCATTTTTATCCTCTCCGGCGTACCTTGCAGAGTAAATGCCCGGTCTGCCATCCAGAATATCGACCTGAAGACCCGAATCATCGGCAATAACGGGTACATTCCATCGTTTAGAGATCGTTTCCGCTTTTAAAAGGGCGTTCTCTTCGAAAGTTTCTCCGGTTTCTTCCACATCTATCTGATCTTCAAAGTCTTTCAGCGATTTCACCGAAATTCCGTATTCGCCAAACATCTGTTCAAATTCTTTTACTTTTCCCTGATTAAATGTAGCTATAATCACTTCTTTCACTGGCCTTCCTCCTCTCTTTCTTTATAGTTTTCGATAGCACTTGCCCACGTGCCGATAGCTTCTTTTTGACGAAGCATCAGTTCCGATACCGCTTCTGTAGCCAGTTCAAGCATCGTCGTGAGCTGTTTCATGGAAAACGTAGCTTCCTCGCCCGTCCCCTGAATTTCGACAAACTCTCCGTCACCTGTCATGACAACGTTCATATCAACTTCTGCGTTACTGTCCTCTTCGTAGCAGAGATCCACGATTTCTTCGCCGTCCAGTACGCCTACAGATATCGCAGCCAAATAGTCCTGAACAGGCAATTCCTTAATTTTCCCTTTTTCCAGAAGCGTTCCCAGTGCGTGGACAACAGCAATGTATGCACCGGTAATGGAAGCGGTTCTCGTTCCGCCATCCGCCTGAATGACATCACAGTCCACCCATATCGTTCTTTCCCCGATCATTCCCAAATCAATCACCGAACGCAGGGATCTTCCTATCAGTCTTTGAATTTCCATCGTCCGGCCGGATACCTTCCCTTTCGAAGATTCACGTATATTACGGGTTTGTGTAGCGCGGGGAAGCATCGCGTACTCGGCGGTAATCCATCCCTTACCCTGACCTCTCAGGAACGGGGGTACTCTGTCTTCGATGCTTGCATTACAGATCACTTTCGTATCACCGAATTCAATAAGTACGGAACCTTCCGGATGTTTGATATAGTCCGTTTCTATTTTAATAGCTCGTAAGTCTTTGACTTTCCTTTCATCTGCACGCATAAAAATTCCTCCTCGGCTTACCGTTATTTCCTGCCAATCATAACACAAAAGGGGCAGCTTCTCATTCAAACAAAGAGCCACTTTGAAAGTGGCTCGCCAATTCTTATGTTCAATAAATGGAAACCGGGTCAAGTTCAATCACTTCGAATGTATCTAGAGGTCCTTCAAACCATTCCGTTGCAATCATTTTGAAATTGTCGAAATCCCCCGTCGTATAAAACCGGTAGGATGGTTCCTGTTCACTCTGCACCAGCAGATCATTATAAGACAGAATAAGACTGGCTTCACGAGCCGTCTCTTCACCGGAACTGATCACTTTCACGGCTCCTCCTATTTCCTGCTGAATCACTCCTTTGATCAGAGGATAATGGGTGCAGCCTAGTATGAGAGTGTCGATACCGTTTTTGTTTTTCAAAGGCTGGAGTTCCGTCCGGACGATGGCATGGGCTTCATATCCTGCCAGCACGCCCCGTTCGACAAGGGGCACCAGGGCGGGGCAGGCCTGACTATTCACCCGGATGGAAGCATCGATCGCTTTCAGGGCCTGCGGGTAGGATTCACTGCCGATTGTTCCTTCCGTTCCGATGACTCCGATCCTTTTGTTTTCACTCGTCGAAATAGCTGCTCTTGCACCCGGCTCAATTACACCGAGAACCGGAATGGTCAGCTTTTCCCGAAGCTCCTCCAGCGTAAAGGCAGTAGCCGTATTACAGGCGACTACGAGCATTTTGATTTCATATCTTTTCAGATGTTCCACCATTTCCCATGTGAACGTACGGACTTCCTCTGCCGGCCGCGGGCCGTATGGACAGCGTTTCGTATCACCTATGTAATAGATGGACTCCTTGGGCAACTGTCTCATAAGTTCTTTTACTACCGTCATTCCACCGACTCCCGAGTCGATAACTCCAATTGGTCGATCCATGCTGATCCCTCTTCTTTTCTCTTTAATTTGTCAATTTACTCATTTTTTCATATACATGCTTCATAAGGGTTCGAAACTCCTGCAGTTCTTCTTCGTCCACTTCATGAAACAAATCTTTAAGATAGGCTCTTCGTTTATCTATCACTTCCCGTATGACTTTCTCACCTTCCGGCAATATGTACACACGTACCACTCTCCGGTCGGTTTCATCTTTTTTTCGTTCTACGACCCCGAGCTTTTCCAGACGATCGATCATATCAGTTGTAGTACTGTGGGCCAGATGCATTTTACTGGATATAGTTCCGATAGTGATACCCATCTCATCCGAAACCCACTGAAGCGCAACGAACTGAGGGGGAGTTATTTCGTAATTTTCCAGAATTTCTCTACCCTTATCTTTTACGCCTCCCGCTACGTAACGCAAATAAAATTCCATATCTTCTATAATTTGATCGGACACGTGGGTTCCTCCTGACAAAATCAAAAGTCTATGTCATCTATTCTCTAAGGTTCCTGTGAAAATATCAAGACAAAAGGTGTCATCACCCCTGTTTAAATAGTAAAAACATCGGCAGTCTCTCCGGGAAATGCGAACGGATTATTTTGCTTTGGAGATCAGCCCGAGTTCGTGGGCTTTATAAAGCGCCTCCGTACGCGAACGCACGTCCAGCTTGTTGAAAATCCCCGTAAGCGTATATTCCACACTTCTTTGAGACATGTGAAGGTTTTGTGCAATAGTTTTATTCGTGAACCCGTTCGATACTTCTTTCAAAATCGACTGCTCCTTTTCATTAAGGAAAAGGGCTTCTTCTTCTTTCGTTCTGTTTATGCGTACCGGCGATACGCTCGCTTCCGTACGGCGCAGCTGTCTGAACAGATGAAGAGGGATCACAACCTCATCCCTCATAGCGCATCTTATAGCCGTCAGCAGTTGTTCCTGCGAAGCCGTTTTACTGACGAATCCTTCCACTTCCGCTTCCACGAGCATGTTAAAATGTGTACTCAGGTCGAACCCTGTATAGATGATGGCAGTTACATCGGGCCGTTTCTGTTTTACACGTTTCGATAATTCAATACCGTTCATCCCCGGGATATATAAATCAATCAGCAGAACGTCGTAATCTTTGTTTAAAACGATATTTTCGACTTCCCCGGGGTTTTCCACTACGTCCACGTTCATTTCACTGTTCTGTTCAATCATGGCTTTCGTCCCCATCCCTACCGCAGGATGATCATCGACGATCAAAACGTTCGTCATTCATTACACTCCTTTTCTTTCAACGGAAAACCAACTTCCATTTTGAAACCTCTGTATTCAGCAGTATCAATGTGAAGAGACCCCCCGAGTCCATTCACCCGGTGTTCTATACCGGAAAGTCCTATGTGAGTGAAGGCATCCCATTCGTATTTATTTTCCATTCCCACCCCATCATCTTCATAACGCAACGTAACGTCTTCTTCGTTTCCGGCTAAGTAAAGATGTACATGCTTCGCTTCACTGTGCTTCACAGCATTCGCCAGCAGCTCCTGTACGATACGGTACGTAGTAAGGATCATTTCCTGATCGAGTTCGGAATGAAAATCTTCTGCACAAAAATAAACGGTGAAATTCGAACGGAGTTGATATTGCTGAATGAGACTGTCCAGAGACTGTATGAGTCCGATTTCTTTCAAAAAGGTCGGCCGCAGTTCACTGCACGTCTCCCTCGTCAGATGTATACTGTCGAGCAGCTGTTCTTTATATACGGATAGCTCGGTGCGCAAAGTAAGCGGCAGTTCCTCCCTGTTTGTATGCAATTCATCCATACGACGATACAGGTACAGCAATTCCTGCAAAACGGTATCGTGAATATCGATAGACAGCTGTTCCCGCTGATCCTCGGCTATTTGAAAAAGAAGCCTCGACAGCCAGGCCGGGTACTGATCGGTATTCTTACTTTTCACCTTCTGCAGCTGCTTCATCAATTCTTCGATGTGGCTCATGTTTTCAATGGCTATATTCGCGTTCATGGAAATGATTTGAAGATACTCCCTTTCCTCCCGGTTGAGAGAAGTGAAATCCTGTTTCCCGGTACTATAAATGACGGTTACTTTGTTAAGGGACTCAGCTATTACGAAACCGAACCCTCTCCTCGTCTCCACTATTTCTCCTACTGCAAGCTTTCTGTTATGCATGCTGTTTTTCAGATGCCGGAGCAGATTTTCAGGAATCGGTTCATTCACACAGAACATGCCGTCTTTCGTGTGATAGGAGTAGGCGTTGGTATAAGTTAATTTCAGCGTTTTCGTAATCTCATGGCACACTTCATTCATCAAGTCACCTACGCTGTATTGATCTTTGAAGTTCTTCATCAGCTTGTGCAGACTTTCCTGGAAATTACCTCTGTCGGAAAACAGCCCGCTCTGCATCCGGAAATCCATAACCTCTGCAAACGTCATAATGAGTGTAAGTACCACTACTCCTGCGAACAAAAGCTGCAGAAAGGGTTCGAGGGAGAATGTCCAGTCTATTATAAGGTTTGCCATGATAGCTATAAGAAGACTCGGCAGCAGAGAAAGAAAGGCGTGATGCCTCAACCTGCGGATAATAAAGTTAATATCGATCAATTTCTGTTTCGATAATAAATAAAGAAAAGTTATCGGAAGCGCTATAAGGAAAAACACAGCTATTTCAATTCCGATTATCGGTATGCCTGTAAACAGTTTAGGAATGAGATAAAAAATCAGGTAGGGAGCGAACGAAAGCGCTACCCCGAAACTTATGTACTTGAAGAAGGACCTGTAGGAGGAAGTCCGAAGTCGAAAAGCTCCTCTGCAGACTACAATAAAAATGAATATATAAAAAGTCAGAAGTACGAAATACTGGACCTGATCTATCCAGAAAAAAGACTCTCTGTTCACAAACCGGTAAACATCCATCATAAGCGATACGGAAAGCACCACGTAGCCCGTCTGATATATCCTTTTAGTGAAAAAATAAACTTTTATCTCTGCAAAGTATTTATACAGGAAGTGTATGAATATAACCGGGGCACTGATAAATGCCGAAGAGTTTACCATTGTACTGAAAGCGAGTCCCTGTACTGCTCCGCCTGCGCTGACGTAACCAAGCGCCAGTGTCAGAAGAAAAGCTATCAGCAACCGTATGGAAAAAGTGTCCGTTATACGGCGATGAATAAATGCACTGATCATTACGGTAGTCACAAAATACAGGGAGGGGATAATTACAAAGAAAAAGACATAGTAAAAAGACGAAGGTACAGCCGAATAGAATATAACCCTCGCCCCCGTCCTTTCTTCAGGGAGAGTAGAGAATCCACCGGAAAGCGAAGAAACCATCAGTGTGACGCCAAGTATAAGAACAAGCCCTAATATATAATACATCCATCGCTTACACACATTGATCCCTCCCTTCCAATATCTTAATAAAACAGAAAAGCTGTGTCCACTTCGGACACAGCCTCCAGTAAAAAATTATTTATCGCTTCCGAAAAAGCTTTTGAACGATTCGACTGCCGTGTCACGATAAAGGGCAGCCAGTGACGTAGTCAAAGGAATTCCCTTAGGACAAACCTCTACGCAGTTCTGCGCGTTCCCGCAGCCCATGATACCTTCTTCATCCATAATGGACTGGAGACGCTCACTCTTGTGCATCTCCCCGGTAGGATGGGAATTGAACAGGCGAACCTGAGATAGAGCAGCAGGACCGATGAAATCGGACTTACTGTTCACGTTCGGGCAGGCTTCCAGGCATACACCGCAACTCATACACTTGGAAAGTTCATACGCCCACTGACGTTTTGTTTCGGCAATCCGCGGTCCCGGGCCAAGATCGTATGTTCCGTCAATAGGTACCCATGCTTTGACTTTCTTCAGAGAGTCGAACATGCGGCTACGATCGACGGCAAGGTCACGGGTGACCGGGAATGTATTCATAGGTTCGAGATGGATAGGCTGTTCCAGCTGATCTACGAGTGCCGTACAGGACTGTCTCGGCTCTCCGTTGATAATCATGGAACAGGCACCACATACTTCTTCCAGACAACCCATTTCCCAGAATATCGGAGTAGTAGCTTCTCCGTCTGCATTAACAGGATTTCTTCTGATTTCCATCAACCCTGAGATGACGTTCATATTCTGGCGGTATGGGACGACAAATGTTTCTTTGTACGGTTCACTTTCAGGTTCATCCTGTCTTGTGACGACAAATGTAATATTCTTCTCTTCACTCACGATGAAGGACCTCCTTATTAACTCTTGGAATAATCGCGCTTACGCGGTTCGATTAATGACGTGTCCACCTCTTCATAGCTGATGATCGGCTCGTTGTTTTCCTTATCATATGTTGCGATTGTAGTCTTGAGGAAATCTTCGTCGTTACGGTCCGGAAATTCAGGTTTGAAGTGCGCACCGCGGCTTTCGTTTCGGTTATAAGCTCCAAGGGTGATCACTCTTGCCAGTTGCAACATATTATCAAGCTGACGGGTGAACATGGCTCCCTGGTTACTCCAACGGGACGTATCGTTGATATTGATACGTTTATAACGTTCCATCAGTTCTTTGATCTTTTCGTCCGTTTTCAGAAGGTTTTCGTTGTCCCGGACCACAGTCACATAGTCTGTCATCCATTCGCCGAGTTCTTTATGAATCTGGTAGGCGTTCTCATCTCCGTCCATTTTCATAATTTCCTCGAAACGATCCTGTTCTACTTGAAGGTGTTTATCGAACACTTCTCTGTCCATATCTTCCACATGTTCATCAAGACCTTCGGAATATCTTACTGCACTCGGACCGGCTACCATTCCTCCATAAATGGAAGATAGCAGAGAGTTCGCGCCAAGACGGTTTCCTCCGTGCTGCGTGAAATCACATTCTCCGGCTGCGAAAATGCCCGGGATGTTAGTCATCTGGTTGATGTCTACCCACATTCCGCCCATGGAATAGTGTACAGCAGGGAATATTTTCATCGGTACTTTACGAGGGTCTTCACCGACGAATTTTTCGTAAATCTCGATAATCCCGCCTAGTTTGACATCAAGCTCTTTGGCATCCTTATGAGAAAGATCGAGATAAACCATGTTTTCTCCGTTTATTCCGAGTTTCTGGTTTACACAGACGTCGAATATTTCACGGGTCGCGATATCACGTGGTACGAGGTTGCCGTATGCAGGATACTTCTCTTCGAGGAAGTACCATGGTTCCCCGTCTTTGTATGTCCATACGCGGCCGCCTTCCCCGCGTGCCGATTCACTCATAAGACGAAGTTTGTCATCGCCCGGAATAGCAGTAGGGTGTATCTGGATGAACTCACCATTTGCGTATTTAACCCCCTGCTGGTATAAAGCACCGGCAGCAGATCCGGTATTGATGATGGAGTTCGTGGATTTTCCGAAAATAATCCCCGGTCCCCCGGTTGCCAGGATCATCGCATCGGCAGGAAAGTCTCTGATTTCATGACTGTGGATGTCCTGAGCGACTGCTCCACGGCTTATTCCTTTGTCGTCAATGATAGCCGAGAGGAATTCCCAGCCTTCGTATTTTGTAACAAGACCGTTCACTTCATGTCTGCGAACCTGCTCATCAAGTGCATAAAGCAACTGCTGACCGGTCGTAGCTCCTGCATACGCTGTACGGTGATGCTGTGTACCTCCGAAACGGCGGAAATCCAACAGCCCTTCAGGTGTACGGTTGAACATTACCCCCATACGGTCAAGCAGGTGGATAATTCCGGGCGCGGCATCACACATCGCTTTAACAGGCGGCTGGTTAGCTAGAAAGTCTCCGCCGTACACCGTGTCATCGAAGTGTTTCCATGGAGAATCTCCTTCACCCTTCGTATCCACTGCTCCGTTGATACCGCCCTGGGCACAGACGGAGTGGGAACGTTTTACGGGTACAAGAGACAACAAATCTACGTGTACTCCTTCTTCTGCTGCTTTGATTGTCGCCATCAGACCGGCCAGGCCTCCCCCGATGATGACTATATTTTTATTCGACATTATTTATGTTCACTCCCTTAATCACTGCTTTTATCTATTGTCTAGACGCCGTAAGCGAACTGAATCAGCGTACGTACGCCTACATAACCCAGTGCTAAGAATACAACTACGGTAGCGTAAGTCATAATACGCTGGGATTTCGGTGTAACCGTAATGCCCCAACTTACAAAGAAAGACCATAGACCGTTAGCAAAGTGGAACGTTACTGATAATACACCGACTATGTAGAACCAGAAAAAGAATGGCTGTGTCAGTATATCTTCCATCAACTGATAGTTCAGCTCTTCCCATCCAAAACCTACAGCTACTCTCGTCTCCCAGATGTGCCACGCTACGAATATTAGCGTCAGAACACCAGTGACCCGCTGCAGCATAAACATCCAGTTACGGAAGTATCCGTGCTTGTTCACGTTGAAATTGGACTGGAATGCAATATAAACTCCGTAAATTCCGTGAAAAAGTAATGGTAAAAAGATGACGAAAATTTCCAGTACATACCGATACGGCAATCCTTCTATGAAATGAGCCGCCGTATTGAATGCCTCTGGCCCCCGTGTTGCAAAAAAGTTTGTAGTTAAGTGCTGGAACAGAAATATTCCAAGAGGCACTACCCCCAGTAATGAATGTAACCTTCTGTTCACATAGCCTCGTGATCCTGCTGCCATATTTACCCCCCTCAATATGATGAAAAATTAAATTATGTACACAACCCCGGATAATAAAGCGCTTTAAAATATAAAAAAACGTAAGGAGAGGGTCACCCTCCTATCATCCGGAACCGTACAATTTGTATCATACTTATTGTACTGCGATAGGTCAGCACCGTCAAGAAGGCAGTGTTCCGATCAAGGGAAATCTTTCCACCGGGCTGTTGCACAAACCTGATTTTCAAGTGATAATAATAGACAGAAAAAAAGGAGGCTGTACATCATGGCACGTATTACCACCGGCAATATTTCCCCGCTCGTTACCACCGGAGCAGGATTCGACATTCTTCGCTACTTTGCCCTGCCCGACATGCTCGGTGAAGACGCAGAACAAATTTTATATATAATGGGACGGAATATAGCGCGGAACTCCGCTTATGAAAATAATGAGGAAGTCACCACATTCTTCCGGGAGTTTGGATGGGGAGAGCTTGAAAAAGAGAAATCCGGGAAAAATGAGATTCACTTCTCCCTGCACGGAGATGCGGTAAAACAGAGACTCACCCAGGAAGAATTTCAAATTAACGCCAAACTGGAAGCGGGATTCCTGGCCGAGTGTCTGAGTAATTTGGAAAACGAAACATTTGAATGCAGGGATGAAATAAATGAAAAAAATCATTCCATCTCCCTGATCGCTTATAAACTGTAAAAGGTATAATTAAAATCCCAGAAGAACCGGCATCAGTATTCTGCCGGTTCTTCTTTTTTTTCATTCAATTTAATCTGGACGGTACGCGCCACCGGCTCGGGGATCCCGAGTTTCACTATTTCATTTATATCAGCTTCCTGTATAGCGGGAATCGACTTGAAATGTTTCAGCAGCAACTTCCTTCTCTTCTCTCCTACGCCGGGGACATCATCCAGTTCGGACTGAAGTGCTCCTTTTCCACGCAGCTGTCGGTGGAAGGAGATGGCGAATCTGTGCACTTCATCCTGTATACGCTGCACGAGATAAAACGCCTGGGAATGCCTGTCCAGATCTACCGGGCCGGGTGGATCGCCATAAAGAAGTTCACTTGTTTTATGCTTGTCGTTTTTCGCAAGACCGGCCATCGGTATATCCAGCCCGAGCTCATTTTCAAGAATGTCCTGAGCTGCCGACATCTGTCCTCTGCCCCCGTCGATCAGTATAAGATCAGGGAGCGGTTTCTCTTCCCTCAACACTCGTTTATACCGGCGCCTGATCACTTCACGCATCGTTTCGTAGTCATCGGGCCCTTTTACATCTTTCACTTTAAACTTCCGGTAATCTTTTTTACTCGGTTTTCCGTCTATAAAGGTAACCATTGCCGATACAGGATCCGTCCCCTGTATGTTGGAGTTGTCAAAAGCTTCGATCCGCAGGGGAGCTTCTATATTCAGCACTTCACCCAGGGTGTCCACGGCTTTCACCGTTCGTTCTTCATCTCTTTCAATGAGAGCGAATTTTTCTTCCAGCGCAATTTCGGCATTCTTCTCCGCCAGCTCCACAAGTTCTTTCTTGCGGCCCCTCATCGGAACGTTTACGTCCGTGTCAATAGCGCCTTCGAGCACGTTTGTGTCCGTACCGAGGGGTACAAGCACCTGTTTAGGATAAAGATGATTCTGATGCAGATAAAAACTCGCAATCGAAGAGAGAAAAGTCTCCTCGGGATCGTCGAAAAACGGAAAGATGGAAACGTCCCTTTCTATCAGTTTCCCCTGACGCACGAAGAACACCTGCACGCACATCCAGCCTTTGTCATAGGCATAACCGAACACATCGCGGTTCACCTGGTCATTCATCGTCATTTTCTGCTGTTCCATCACCGACTCTATGTGGCTCACCTGATCCCGCAGCTCTTTGGCACGTTCGAAATCCATTTTTTCCGAAGCCTCATACATTTTGTTTTGCAGATCTTTCTTGATTTCTCCGTGACCTCCGCTTAGGAAAGAGGAAATCTGCTGCACGATTTCCCGGTTCTGTTCCCGGGACACGGGGAATTCGCATGGTCCGAGACACTGGTGCATATGATAATACAGACAGACACGTTCCGGCATTTTATTACATTTTCTGAGCGGATAAAGTCGATCCAGCAACTTTTTCGTTTCTCTTGCCGATACCACGTTCGGGTAAGGACCGAAATACTTCCCCTTATCTTTTTTCAGTTTTCTCGTAACGAGCAGCCTCGGGTGTTCTTCAGCTGTGATTTTTAAATAAGGGTACGTTTTATCGTCCTTGAGCAGTACGTTATATTTAGGATCGTGTTTTTTTATGAGGTTCATTTCGAGAATAAGTGCTTCTATTTCTGACGTAGTCACGATGTATTCAAAATCTGTTATCTCACTGACCAGTCGCTGGGTTTTCCCGTCATGAGCTCCCGTGAAATAGGAGCGCACACGGTTTTTCAGCACTTTTGATTTTCCGACGTAAATAATCGTCCCGTGCCGGTCCTTCATTAAATAACATCCGGGCTGATCAGGGAGAACAGCTAATTTCTCACTAATCACATGATTCATCCCATTCACTCCAATTCTGCTTTGACTGCGGCTTTCACGGTTCGCGATTACCGGTCAAAAAAAGCCATGCTGCAATTCACAGCACGGCTTATATAATTTACGCGTGTTTTCTGATAACTTCTGTAAGCTGTTCTTTCGGTTGGAAACCGACTATCTGGTCGACCACTTCACCATTTTTGAATAGAAGAAGAGTCGGAATGCTCATTACTCCGAATTTACTTGCCGTTTCCTGGTTCTCGTCAACGTCAAGCTTAACGATTTTAACTTCATCGCTCATCTCTTCATCAATTTCCTCAAGAACCGGTGCAATCATTTTACAAGGGCCACACCACGGTGCCCAGAAGTCTGCGAGTACCAGACCGTCATTTGTTTCCTGTTCAAAGTTCTGATCACTTGCTTTTACAATTGCCATAAATAAATCCTCCTATCAACTTATGTTTGTACTGAGTATATCATTGCGTACGGAACGTGACTAATATTTTGTTTTTCGGTCATGTCACTACTCTTCACAGCGGGGCTAAATGCTGAGGTTTCGCTGCCGGCAAACGACTTATCCGCAAACAAATAAACCGGGGACAGGAGCCCCCGGATAAGATGTTACGCATTCACTTTCATATTTCTGATTTCTTC
The DNA here is from genome assembly GCF_001685435.2 of Salimicrobium jeotgali. NCBI lineage: Bacteria > Bacillati > Bacillota > Bacilli > Caryophanales > Bacillaceae > Salimicrobium > Salimicrobium jeotgali. Next base: position 986,970 of record NZ_CP011361.2, on the reverse strand, counting down.
CGTAAGCTTAGGAACGATTTCGAAAATGTCACCTACAAGACCGTAATCGGCAATACTGAAAATGTTCGACTCGGGATCTTTGTTGATAGCTACAATCACCTTGGAGTTTGACATACCGGCAAGGTGCTGAATAGCGCCCGAGATACCGCAGGCGATATACAGGTCAGGCGTCACAACTTTACCGGTCTGACCGATTTGAAGTGAATAGTCGCAATAACCTGCGTCACAGGCTGCACGGGAAGCCCCTACAGCCCCGCCGAGTTCATCGGCAAGTTCCTGAAGCGGTTCAAACCCTTCCGGACCTTTTACAGCGCGGCCTCCGGCTACGATTACTTTCGCCTCGGACAGATCCACCCCTTCGGAAGTTTTACGGATCACTTCTTTGATAATGGTGCGGATATTTTGTACGTCCACGTCCAACGAAGAAACATCTCCGCTTCTGCTGTCATCTTTTTCAAGAGCAGCGATGTTGTTTGGGCGTATCGTCACAAATGTAATACCTTCTGTAACCACTTTCTTTTCGAACGCTTTACCGGAATAGATCGGGCGTGTGAAGACAAAGCCGTCATCACCTTCTTCTACCTCGGTCACATCGGAAATCAGACCGGTTTCAAGCTGGCTGGCCAGTTTAGGAGTTACGTCTTTACCGATGGACGTATGCCCCATAACGATCCCGTCCGGACTCTCCTGGTCGATAACCGCTTTGTACGCCTGAGTGAAGCCTTCAGGTGTATACGTTTTCAATTCAGCGTTTGCAACGGTAACTGCACGATCCGCTCCATATTTGATAAGTTCTTCCGCCATCGAATTGAGATCGCCTTCTCCACAGATTGTGGCTACGACTTCTCCACCTTCGCTGAGAGTTTTGCCAAGTGCTATAGCTTCAAAAGAGACATTTCTCAGTTCGCCTTCTTTCGCTTCTGCGATTACTAATATATTTTTACTCATTTCTTAACCTTCTCCTTTCCTGTGTCCGATTACAGTACCTTGGATTCGTTCTTCAAAAGACTTACAAGTTCTTTTACCTGCTCATCCGGTTCGCCTTCGATGATTTTTCCAGCCTGCTTTTCAGGAGGAAGGAAGATTTCGAGTGTTTTCGTTTTTGCTTCCACATCGTCCTCTTCGAGATCAAGATCGTCAATTTCAATTTCTTCGAGAGGTTTCTTCTTCGCTTTCATAATCCCGGGAAGGGAAGGATATCTCGGCTCGTTCAAGCCCTGTTGACATGTAACGAGAAGCGGGAGTGTTGTTTCCACTTTTTCCACGTCACCTTCAACGTCCCTTTCGATATTGACTGTTTCTCCGTCGATGGATATGTCTGTAATCGTAGTGACGAATGGTATATCCAGCCGTTCAGCCAGTCTCGGACCGACCTGACCGCTCGCTTCGTCGATTGCTACGTTACCGGCCAAAATGATATCCGGTTCGTTTTCCTTGAAATAAGCCTCAAGAATTCTAACCGTCGTATACTGATCCCCCTCTTCGAGATCATCTTCGGTATTAATGAGAACACTCTTGTCAGCGCCCATCGCGAGAGCAGTACGAAGCTGTTTCTCTGCCTCTTCATCACCGACTGTAACTACGGTCACTTCCCCGCCGTGTGCATCTTTCAGGTTGATAGCTTCTTCCACAGCGTACTCGTCATAAGGGTTGATGATATATTCGGCACCCTCGTCTTCGATTTTTCCATTGCTGATAGAAATTTTTTCTTCTGTATCAAAAGTTCTTTTAAGCAAAACATAAATATTCATTACATTTCCCTCCAGTTTCTATTTATCACGGAACTCGGGTTTTCTTTTCTCGATAAAAGCCTGCACACCCTCTGCAGCGTCATCTGTGCGGAAAACCTCTTCAAAGCGTTCAGCTTCGTCTTTCAATCCTGCATTCAGTGTGGATTCATAGACGTTCGGCACAAGTCTGAGTACGTGCTCCACAGACGGTTTGCTTTTAGCCGCTATGGATGCCGCCACTTTCCTGACGTGATCAAGAAGTTCCTCCTCCTCGACCGCTCCGTTGGCAAGCCCTATTTTGACAGCTTCCTCACCGCTTACCGGCTCAGCCGTCAAAATCATCTCATAAGCTTTGGCATCTCCTACGTAACGAGGAAGACGCTGAGTCCCTCCGAAGCCCGGTATGATTCCGAGTCCCAGTTCGGGAAGGCCGAGTTTCGCTTTCTTCGTAACGAATCTCATGTGACAGGAAAGGGCAAGTTCCAGTCCTCCGCCCAATGCAGCTCCATGAATGGCCGCTATGAAAGGGGCGTGAAACTGTTCAATTCTGTCGAAAACAGCCTGACCTTTGAAAGACATATTTTCTTTGCCGCCCTGAAACTCAGTAAATTCCTTTATGTCAGCACCGGCTGAAAAGAATTTTCCTTCGCCTTTTAAAATGACAGCTTTAAGAGACTTCTCTGCATCCAGTTCATTCAGAATTTCGTTGAGATCTGCCAGAATTGTACTGGACAAAGCGTTGGCAGGCGGACTTTCTATAGTGATCTCAGCCACCTGACCTTTGATTTCATAAGTTAATGTATCCATCCTATCCACTCCCCCTGCTATGGACGTCTAAGCAGCCCTTCCACAATCATCTCGTGTACTTCTTTCGCCTGCTTAGTGATATCATAGCGTTCTTCTTTCATAACCCAGTTTGTCACTACCTCATCGATAGTACCGAAAATCAATTGCCGTACCAGTTTTCTATTTATATTATCGCGAAAAACTTCTTCCCTGATACCTTCCTCGACTATCTCATCAATCACGTCTAAGTATTTTTTCAGTACGGAATTGATTTTCATTCTGAGCATCTTATTGGATTGGCGCAATTCAAGTTGCGTCACCACAGCCAGATGGTGATCTTCAGATAATTGTTCGAAATGAGTCTCCACCAGTACACGCAGTTTCTCGGATGGAGTCTGTCTTGAAGTAGTTGCACTTTCGATTCTTTCTATAAAGACTCCCATTTTTTCCTGGAAGAGCGAAACGAGGATATCTTCTTTATTCTTGAAATAGAGATAAATCGTCCCGTCCGCAACTCCTGCCCGTTTAGCTATTTTAGAAACTTGAGATGAATGATATCCATTCTCGGCAATAACTTCAACCGCTGCATCAATGATTTGTCTGTATTTTGGCTTCGTCTGTTTCATCTCTGCTCTCCTGCCTTCGAAATAATGAATGAACCATCATTCATCTCTTATTCTACCCACTAAAATTTATTCTGTCAACTGAGCTTCTTCTGCTTTTCTTTTTCTTCCTCCACCAGACTTCTCCTCAGTATTTTACCGACGGCCGTTTTCGGAAGTTCTTCTCTGAACTCATAAAGTTTAGGAACTTTGTATACTGCGAGATGCTGTTTACAGAATTCATTCAGTTCTTCTTCCGTAAGACTGCTGCCTTCTTTTCGGACGACGTAAGCTTTGACCGTTTCCCCTCTGTAAGGATCCGGCACTCCGGCTACAACGGCTTCCTGAACCTGACTGTGTTCATAAAGGATTTCTTCCACTTCACGCGGGTAAATATTATATCCGCCGGCGATGATCATATCTTTTTTCCTGTCGACAATGTAGAAATAGCCCTCTTCATCCATATAGCCGATATCCCCGGTCCTGAACCATCCGTCCGGACTCAGCACTTCCCGCGTCTCTTCTTCTTTGTTCCAGTAACCTTTCATCACTTGAGGACCTTTAACGGCTATTTCACCTATGCTTCCGACTTCAGCTTCTCCTTCTCCGGCCAGATCCATAATCTTGGAGTCGGTGTTCGGCCATGGCACGCCTATACTTCCGGGTACTCTTCTTCCCCACAGGAAATTGGAGTGGGTAACCGGAGACGTTTCAGTCAGACCATACCCTTCGACGAGCCGTCCTCCCGTCACGTTTTCGAAACGCTCCATCACTTCTACAGGGAGGGGCGCAGACCCACTGATACAGGCATCGATGGATGACAGATCGTATTTATTTATATTCGGATGATTTAAAAGACCGATATATATAGTCGGTGCTCCCGGAAAAAGCGTAGGTCTTTCTTTATCTATCGTTTTAAGCACTTCTTCCACTTCGAATTTAGGAATAAGAAGAATTTTGAATCCCATCATAATGGATAGGTTCATCACCGAGGTCATGCCGTATACATGAAAGAACGGCAGCATCCCGAGGGTGACTTCTTCCCCTTTTTTGCTCTTATACATCCAGTCCACGGACATCCGGGTATTGGCTACAAGGTTGTAATGGGTAAGCATTACTCCTTTCGGATAACCCGTGGTCCCTCCCGTGTACTGCAGCAGTGCCAGATCTTCTTTCGGATCTATATCGATCTCCGTAACGGCCGGTACTTCCGATTTGAATATGTTTTTCCATACATGTGTTTCACCGTTATGTTCCGGACTGACAATCATTTTGTATTCTTTCTTCTGGACAAAAGGATAGAGCGTGTTTTTAGGAAAAGGTAAATAGTCCCGAACCACCGTCACTACTATATGTTCAAGATCTGTCTGTTTTTTGACGGAAGCAGCTTTCGGATAGAGGGTGTCCAGACATATAATCATTTTTGCGCCGGAATCCTTCAACTGATACTGAAGTTCTCTTTCCGTATAGAGCGGGTTCGTCTGTACGACGATTCCTCCGGCCATTAATACGGCGTAATAACTGATGACAGACTGAGGAGTGTTCGGCAGCATAATGGAAACGCGGTCTCCTTTCACAACTCCAAGCTGCTGCAGATAACCCGCAAGATGACAAGCTTCCTCATAAACCATTTCGTACGTCATTTCTTTCCCCATAAAATAAAGCGCTTTCTTTTTTGCGTACGATTGGGCACTCTGCTTCAAAAACTCATGCAATGGCTTTTCTTCATACTCTTTCTCAACCTCGATTTCGTTCGGGTAATGCTTATGCCATATCTTTTCGGACTGGGTCATTCCTTCCCCTCCTTAAAATGAGTTACTACCATTATAACGGCTGGAAGGGAAAAAATGAATGATTTTTCAAATATTTCAATAATATGTACCTAGTAATAAATTCCCGTTTTTCCCGCCCCGCCATGTTCGAGACGGGCGAAGACGGAAATAACCGGGAACTCAGATTAAGTAAATGACACCCGCAGCAATAAACAATACCGCTACTACGATCATTACAATGGATAATGTACGCAATGACTGTCTCCCCTTATATAATTGTAGCGCCGATTACGTAAGATAAACCGACTGAGATAATGAGGGAAAGAAGCCCGACGGCCCGGTTCCCCTCTTCAATCTCTTTATCTATGCGAAAAGATGGAGTTAAAAACTCAAAGATGAAATAACCGATGAGGAGAAGCAGAAATCCGAAAACTCCCCAGCCGATGGAGAGAAACAGAGCATCATTATGTTCAATGGAAAAACGGAAAATGTTGGATATACCGAATATTTTTCCACCGGTGGCCATAGCTACTGCCAGATTCCCTTCTTTAATTTCTTTCCAGTTATCATACTTAGTAACCAGCTCGAATAAAGCAAGGAAAACGACTATACATAGCACGACCACACTGAATCTCGCTGCAGTGTCCACGATCGAAATTTCCCAGAACCCTTCCATGTTTCACCTCTCCCCCTGCATAATCATTTAAGTTCAAGTACAGTAACGCCGCTTCCTCCTTCTTTCATACCACCGGAACGCGCCGTACTGATTCTGGAGTGTCGTTTTGCCAGCGACTGGACTCCCTGTCTGAGGGCACCTGTCCCTTTTCCATGGATAATGGAAACTTGAGGGTAACCAGCGAGAAGGGCATCATCAAGATATTTTTCAAGACGGTTCAAGGCATCTTCATACCGTTCCCCTCTAAGATCAAGCTCAGGTTTCACGTGGGAAGTTTTCCCTCTTACCGGTGCAATCTGTTTCTCCCGTTCCGGCTTTTTCGTTTTGACGAATTCGAGGTCCTTCCTTTTCGCTTTTACTTTCATGGATCCTACCTGTACCTGATACTCGTCGTTTCTTCCTTTCTCGACAATTACACCCTGCTGATTCAGCGTAAGAAGTTTCACTTCATCGCCTGCCTGAAGTTCCTTTGTTTCATTCGACTGCTTGTTCTTCGGCTGTTTCTCTTTCTTCGTAAGCTCCGGCTCAGCTTCATCGAACATCTTCCTGGCTTCAATCCACTCATGTTCTTTCAGTTCGGAGGAGTTCTTCATCTGCTTCAGTTCGTCTACGATGCCCTGTGCTTCCTCCCGTGCTTTATCAACAGACTGTTTCGCTTTTTCTTCGGCTTTCTTATACAGTTTTTCCTTCTGATCCTCGAACCGTTTCCATTCGCTGTTAAGCTCCGAGTAAATTTCTTCCGCTTCCCGCCTTATCTCTTCAGCCCGCTCATAGTCCGCTTCCGCCTCTCTCCTTGCTTCATCGAGAGAAGCTATCATGGATTCGACACTTTCCGAGTCGACTCCCACTCTTTCTTTGGCGGCACTGATTACATCTTCCCGTAAGCCGAGACGTCTCGATATTTCGAAGGCATTACTTCTCCCCGGAACTCCGATTAATAGCCGGTAGGTCGGCTCAAGCGTTTCGATGTTGAATTCTACGGAAGCGTTGACGACGTTTTCCCTGTTGTAGCCGTATGCCTTCAGCTCAGGATAGTGGGTCGTAGCTATGACCCTTGCGTCTTTATCAACCACTTCATCCAGGATAGCCATAGCAAGAGCTGCACCTTCCTGCGGGTCCGTACCGGCTCCAAGCTCATCAAAAAGCACGAGCGTGGAGTCATCCACTTTATCCAGAATATCCACGATATTAGTCATGTGGGAAGAGAAAGTGGAGAGACTCTGCTCAATGGACTGCTCATCTCCGATGTCCGCATAAACGTTGTCGAATACTGCAAGTTCACAGCCGTCCATCGCAGGGATCTGCAGTCCAGCCTGTGCCATTAATGTACATAGACCCACCAGTTTCAGTGTTACCGTTTTACCTCCGGTGTTCGGGCCGGTAATGATGATGGAAGTGAAGTCTGTACCAAGCTCGATGTCGTTCGGCACTACCTCTTCCTCTGAGATAAGCGGATGTCTTGCCTGCTTCATCAATATTCTGCCTTCATTGTTCATCGCGGGCATAGCTGCTCCCATACTTCTGCCCAGTTTTGCTCTCGCAAAAATGAAATCAAGTCCAGCAAGTACCCGGACATTCTCGGCAAGGATAGGACGATCTTCTTCAATGGCCTCGGACAGCTCTCCGAGAATCCTGTCCACTTCCCTTTTCTCCTGCACCCTAGCCTCCTGCAGGTCGTTGTTGATATCGACTACAGGCTGGGGTTCTATAAAGAGTGTCGCTCCCGATGACGACTGATCATGAACAATCCCTTTGATACTTCCCCGATACTCCTGCTTTACAGGCAATACGTACCGTTCATTTCTTATCGTTACGATAGCGTCCGACAGTTTTTCGGACTGCTGCTTCGTGTAAGATTCCATTTTATCCCGGAGCCTGCTTTCTAACGTATTGATTCTGCTGCGGATCGAACGGAGGGTATCAGATGCCCCGTCCATGACCACCCCGTTATCGTCGATACTGTTCCTGATCGTTCTCTCAAGGATCGGTAATGGATGAATGATGTCGACAAGTTCTCTCAGAATAGGCATGTCAGGCTCTTCCATTTCTTCTACAAAGCGTTTCAATTCTTTACCGCCATAGATAGTGGTCGCCACGTCCACACACTCGGTCGCCGAGAGTACACCTCCGATCGAGGTGCGTTTAAGATGCGGTTTAATGTTTCTGATGCCTCCGAACGGAATATGCCCTTTCAGCCGGAGTACCTGCTGGGCTTCATCTGTTTCGTTTTGGAGTTTCACCACTTCCGGCAATTCTGTGGAAGGTTTCAGACGCTGAGCCGCATCCTTTCCAAGAGAAGTCTCCGCATAACCGGTCAGTTTTTCGATTATTTTTCCAAACTCAAGCACGCCCAAAATTCGTTCGTTCATGCAGTAGTGCCCCTTTATTTTGAAGTATCGTTAAGCCATTTCTTAAATTCTTTCAAAGATTTTGTATTTAATACGTTTTCCTTCTTCATGTACCCCCGGCGTGCAGTACCGACGCCCGTCTTCATATCCTCAAGCATAGGGAAATTGTGAGCATCCGTATTGATGGCTATCATTACTCCGTTTTCCTGAGCCTTCTCTATGTTATCAGCCATTAAATCAAGACGGTTCGGATTGGCGTTCAATTCAAGAACGGTACCTGTTTCTCCAGCTTTTTTAATGAGTTTTTCGATATTAACCGCGTATCCTTGCCTTTTTCCGATCAGACGGCCGGTCGGATGAGCAATAATATCGACGTGCGGGTTATCAAGTGCTGCATTCATACGTTTCATTATTTCTTCTTCTGACTGGGAAAACCTGGAATGAACGGACGCTATCACTACATCCATTTCCTTCAGAAAGTCGTCATCGAAATCCAGAGTTCCATCCGGAAGGATATCCATTTCCACTCCGCAGAAAATGTGAAAATCAGTCATCTTATCATTCACTCTTTCGATTTCCTCTCTCTGCTTCCGGAGTCTTGATTCGTTAAGTCCGTTCGCAACCCTGAGATATTTTGAGTGATCGGTTATCACTATATATTCATATCCTTTTTCTTTGCATCGTTCGGCCATCTCTTCGACAGAGTGGGCTCCGTCACTCCAGGTGGTATGCATATGAAGATCAGATTTAATATCTTCAGGCTGAAGAAGCGGCACAGGCTGTCTGAACAGTTTTGTTTCCTCTTTTCCCTCTCTTACTTCCGGAGGAATGTAGGTAAGACCGAAATGCTCGTAAAAAGCTTTCTCGGTTTTGAAAGTCTTTATTTTTCCGGAATCACTGTTTTCGACCCCATACTCGCTTATCTTCTCTCCCTGGGATTTGGCAATTTGACGCATTAAGACATTATGATCTTTTGAACCTGTAAAATGATGCAGGGTGGAAGCGAATTCCTTATCTTTCACTATGCGGAAATCCACATTCACATCCCAGTCTCCGCGTAACACTACAGAGACTTTCGTTTCTCCGGAAGCGATCACTTCCCGTATATCAGGATTCTTCAGCAGTTCATCCCTCGTCTTCCCGGGGCTTTTCGAGGAAATGATAAAATCGAGGTCACCAATCGTTTCTTTCACACGCCGCATACTACCGGCAAGTGAAAACCGTTCAATAGTCTCCAGCTTATGCAGGTATTCTTCCACCTTTTTTGCAAAAGGCTGCATGTAAGCGATAGGCAGCCTGTCGGGCCGGGTACCGAAATCACGGAGAGACTGAAGCATTTTTTCAGCTGATTTCTGACCGAAGCCCTCGAGTTTTTCCACCTCCCCCTCTTCCAATGCCTTCTGCAGTGTAGCTTTATCCACGATTCCGAGCTGCTCATAGAGCTTTGCCAGTTTCTTACCACCAAGTCCCGGCAAATCCAGAAGCGGAATCAGCCCTTCAGGGACTTCTTCCTGTAATTCCTCGAGTTCAGGAGACTTTCCGGTTTCAATATATTCTTCGATTACTGTGGAAGTTCCTTTTCCTATTCCCTTGATTTTAGTGAAGTCATCAATCTCGGTAAGGGAGCGGTTATCACGTTCCAGAGCCTGAGCGGCTTTTGTATAAGCGGATATCCTGAACGGGTTCTCTCCCTTCAGTTCCAGGTACACCGCTATGTCCTCCAGTAATTTTATAACATTTTTTTTGTTTATCTGACTCACTCAAACTCTCCTCCTTTATACATAAAAAGCCGCTATGACAGTTAATAATCACGGCGGCTCTTCTGAGATTCCTTATTTGAAAAACCCTGCAAACTCCTTCATCCAGAGTGACTTTATCTCCCCGGAAATAATAGGTGTGTATTCAACGATCAGCGGGGCCAGCACTGAATTATCCAGGCTGTTCTGCAGGAACATGATAGGAGTTAAAGCGGCTATATACAGGAATATGAAAAGAATTAAATAGTTCTCCACAAATCCGAGCGCACCACCCAGCAGATGGTTGAGAGATTTCAGTATCGGAAGTTCCGCTACAAAATCAAGCATCGAAGCGATAATCTGTATGACTACGTTCACCGCCACAAATATCAGTATGAAAGCTACTGCATTGTAGAATGCCACTTCCATAGGGACGTCCCCTGTAAATATAGCCCAGGCCCCGTTCTCCTGAAATTCCGGGTAAGGAACCCATAGTGTAAGTTTTGAAGCAAGGTCATCGTAGTACAGTACAGCGGTCAGAAAAGCTGCAATGAACCCGACGATATGAAAAAGCTGTAACACGAAACCCCGCTTCATACCTTTGACGAGGCCAAGGAATAAAATTAAAAGTATCAATAAATCAATAATCATATCAGTCTCCGGCCTCTTTCTCCAACTTTTGAATATAGCTCATAAGTTCATCGTAATCTTTTTTCAGTTTAATATAATCACTCATCGTGTTGACAGCTGTAAGCACGGCCAGTTTAGCGGTATCAAGCCGAGGGTTATTCTCTATGATCCCTCTCATTGTGCCATCTACTCTGCCTGCTACTTCACGAACGTGACGATCGTCCTCATTTCCTACTATAGTATAGGAACGGTTGTAAATTTCAACGGTAGTCTTTACTTTTCCTTTATCCGATTGGGACACGTCCATTCCCTCCTGCTTGTCAATCCTAACTAGTATCTTAACACGAAGATAAACAAATAGGAAAGCAATAAAAAGCATCCCACCCGCGATACGCACAGTCTGATATAATTAGTCCATAACGAGCAGGAAAGGACCAATGATTTATGCCGACTTATGTATTGAAAGCTACACCTGAGAGAATAGAAGAAATGAAAAACTATTATAGCCGAAATTTAATGAAAACGCCTCCCCATGCCGTGTTCCAGGCTCATACCCCCCTGGCCTCCATCACAGCTTACCAATCGGGAAAAGTGGTCTTTCAGGGAAAGACACCGGAACAGGAAGCGGGGCAGTGGGAAAAGGGGGCACACACGCCCAAGGAACGGAATTCAAAGAAAGAAACTCACGCATACCATCCTCCGGCCGATCTTTTTCACAGTCCGCATATCGGTTCGGATGAAGCAGGTACGGGAGATTACTTCGGGCCTATCACCGTCTGTGCTCTCTACGCTGATGAAGAGCAGATACGCACGCTCAAAGAAATCGGTGTCAAAGATTCCAAACATCTGACAGATGACAAAATAACCGTAATAGCGAAACGTATCGTTGAAATGAACGTATCTTACCGGCTCATGCGTCTATCCAACAGTCGATACAATGAATGGAGGGAAAAGGGGTGGTCCCAGGGCAAAATGAAAGCCCTGCTTCATCATCAGGCCGTAACGAAACTTGGGGAGGACCTGTCTCCCATACGTCCTGAAGGAATTCTGATAGACGAATTTGCCAGACCGGAAATTTATAAAAAACATCTGCGATCCGAAGGAAAAACAATGGAGAGCAACACATATTTTATGACAAAAGCGGAAAGTTATTCGATTCCGGTAGCTGCCGCTTCCATACTCACCCGCTCCTTATTCGTGAAGGAAATGAATAAGCTGAGCCGTCATTTCGGCAGAACTATCCCAAAAGGAGCCTCTTCGAAAGTCGACCGGGCAGCAGCAGCGATTTTGAAATCTCACGGAGAAGATACTTTGAAAGACGTGGTGAAGTGGCACTTCGCCAACACGGAAAAAGCGAAAAAAATAGCTCAGGAAGGATGAACCTTCTCTGAGCTATTTTTATTCTGTTTTTTACTGCCTCAGTCTTGCATCGTGTTTTTCGGCAACGGCTTCCAATATTGCACCGTGTGCTTCTTCCACTTCTTTATCTTTTAATGTTCGTTCCGGATTTTGATAGAGCAGTCGGAAAGCAATCGATTTCTCTCCGGGATCAAGGTGTTCCCCCTGATATACGTCAAATACCCGCACCTGTTTAATGAGAGGAGCACCGGTTGTGAGGATAGTCTCTTCGATCTCACCAGCCGAGGTCTTTTCGTCTACTACAAGTGCAATATCCCTGGATACGGAAGGGAATTTAGGGATTTTTACAAACGTTTCCTCTCTTTCGTACAGATTCAGCAGCAGATCCATATTCAGATCGAAAACATACGTTTCTTTCAGGTCATGTGTTTTCTGGTAGCGGGGGTGCACCTGCCCCATGAAACCTATCGTCTTTCCGTTACAGATTACGAGAGCAGTCCGGCCCGGATGCATCCCCTGGACTTCTCCTTTCACATAAGTGAAAGAAAGACCAAGACGGCCCGCCATCTCTTCCACGATACCTTTGACTACGAAAAAGTCTGCCTCTTTCTTCTCCTGCTGCCACGGATTCGCAACCCATTCGCCGGAAACAGCCCCCGCTGCACGAAGAACTTCTTTCGGCTGCTGCACGTGCTCGTCTTCTCTGCTTATAAACACTTTCCCGAGTTCGTAGTACGCAAGATTCTGCTGCTGTCTTGCAGTATTATAACTGTGAGTCCTTAAAAGCTCCGGGAGAATACTCAGACGTAAGTGACTGTGGTCTTCACTCATCGGCATGGCCAGACGTATCGCCCCGTGCTGTTCATCTTTCAACTCAGGACTGATCATTTCTTCAGCCGATTTTTCATCTGTCAGTGAATAAGTGATCGTTTCACTTAACCCGGCCCCTTCAAGAAACGTTTTAACGTTTCTTTTCAGTCGCTGTTCTTCTGTAAGACCGCCTGCCTGGCCGGAATCTTCCGGGAGAGTGTAAGGTATATGATCGTACCCGTAAATACGTGCCGTCTCTTCCAGCATATCTTCAAATATCGAGATATCAAAACGGCGGGACGGAATCTGCACATCAAAGACGCCTTTCTTTTCTTCATACTCGAACTGCAGGCGTCGCAGAACGTTCTTCACATCCTGTACTTCCATTTTCGTGCCGAGCCGATCATTCAGCCTGGACGTCTCCATACGGATGACTGTTTCTTTGCGACTCAAGTGGTCTTCTTCAGCTATGCCTTTCAATATTGTCGCCCCGGCGTATTTCTGCAGCAATTCACACGCTCTTTCCCCGGCCTGAGCAACGCGGTTAACGTCCAGTCCCTTTTCAAAACGTACGCTGGATTCACTGCGTAACTCGTGGTCATTCGCACTTTGTCTCACTACCTGAGGGGCGAAGTATGCAGCTTCGAGAAGTAAATCAGTAGTACCTTCGTGCACTTCGGATTCTTTACCTCCCATAACCCCGGCTAGTGCGTGGGCTTTCTCTCCATTGGTGATGACAAGGTGATGAGGGGAAAGCGTCCGCATCTTGCCGTCCAGGGTCTCCAGAATCTCCCCCTCCTCGGCGTAGCGGGTAACAATCATATCACTGTTGAAACGGTCACGGTCGAAAGCGTGAAGTGGCTGCCCATACTCAAGGAGAACGTAGTTCGTGATATCCACTACGTTATTGACGGGTCTTGTTCCGGCAGCCATGAGACGATTTTTCAACCACAGCGGCGACTCTTTCACTTCAACATCCTGCACAACGAAAGCTCCGTAATACGGATTCGCTTCTTTATCTACAATCTTCACCGCTACGTCAGAGTCCGCTTTATCTTTCGCTTCCTCATAGGAAGGACGCTCGAGCGTATAATTCCGATCAAGTGCAGCCGCCGTTTCGTAAGCCATCCCCACCATGCTCAGGACATCGGCACGGTTCGGTGTCACGTCAAGTTCAAGTACAGAATCATCCAGGTTCAGAAGTTTCACTGCATCTTCTCCCGTTTCTGTATCCTCAGGAAAAACGAAGATGCCGTCTTTGAAAGCTTCCGGCACATCCTCTTCGTTCACTCCGAGTTCCTGAAGGGAACAGATCATTCCATTTGATTCTTCCCCGCGCAATTTCGTCTTTTTGATTTTGAAGTTGCCCGGGAGCACGGCTCCAGGCTTAGCTACAGCCACTTTCTGTCCTGCTTTTACGTTAGGGGCACCGCAGGCGATCTGAAGGGTCTCTTCTCCGGTGTCCACCTGACACAAAGAGAGTTTGTCCGCATCGGGATGCTGCTCACAGCTGATGATATTCCCGACAACCACCCCCTGCGGCAGCTCTTCCGGCTCCGAGATGCCGTCCACTTCAATCCCGGTTTTTGTTATAATTTCCGACAGTTCCTCTGTCGTATAGCCGCTGATATCTACGAGCTCTTTCAGCCAGTTCAATGAAATAAGCATATTAATTCCTCCTTACGCGTTATGATATTGTTTGAGAAAACGTACGTCGTTCGTATAAAAATGGCGTATGTCGTCAATTCCGTGCTTCAGCATTGCAATCCGTTCAGGGCCCATCCCGAAAGCGAATCCGGAATATTTTTCGGAATCGTACCCGGCCATTTCAAGAACGTTCGGATGCACCATACCTGCTCCGAGAATTTCTATCCAACCGGTTCCTTTACAGACGGAACACCCTTCTCCTCCGCAAACTTTACAGGAAATATCCATCTCTACGGAAGGTTCCGTAAAAGGGAAGAAACTCGGGCGCAGACGGATTCTCCGTTCTCTTCCGAACATTTTAGCCGCAAATTCCTGCAATACCCCTTTCAGATCGCTCATCCGAACGTTTTCGTCGACAAGCAGCCCCTCGATCTGGGTAAACTGGTGGGAATGCGTGGCATCGTCGTTATCTCTCCGGTACACTTTCCCCGGACATATCATTTTTACAGGTTCTTTTCCGTTTTTGGCATTCATCGTTCTTGCCTGTACCGGAGACGTATGCGTACGCATCAGCAACTCTTCGGTAATATAGAACGTATCCTGCATATCGCGGGCAGGATGGCCCTTAGGCAGATTTAATGCTTCGAAATTGTAGTAATCCGTTTCCACTTCCGGACCTTCTTTGATTTCAAAGCCCATCCCGATAAACAGATCTTCAATCTCCTCAATAATTGAAGTGAGAAGGTGCGGCCCGCCTACCTGGACCGGACGACCGGGGAGGGTAACGTCAATGTCTTCATTTTTCAGCTGTTCCTCAAGGGCTTCGTCTTCAAGTCTGGACTGTTTTTCCTCAATGGCATCGGCAATTCTTTCTCTTACTTCATTTGCTAGCTGACCTATTACCGGACGTTCTTCTTTAGGCAGTTTGCCCATCCCCCTGAGCACTTCCGTTATCGGCCCTTTTTTTCCTAAATATTCTACGCGAATATTCTTTAATTCGTCGACTGTTTCCGCCTGCTCTACTTTCAGCAGTGCCTCATGTTCGAGTTCCTGCAAACGTTCCTTCATTATCCATACCTCCTTATAAATACAAAAACCCCGCCCCCTGAAGAAGGGACGAGGTTCATGGTCGCGGTACCACCCTTGTTGACACAGTTGTGCCCACTTTGCGTAAGTTAACGGATCGTCATCCGGACACGGCTGTGTCAGCTCAAGAGTGAAATTTCAGCAGTCGCTGCGGCAGCAGCGTTTCCAGTCTGAGACGCTGCCTCCCTGTAACCGATATTGCGACTGTCTACTTTGCTCCGTCAAAGCTTTTACCTGTATAACTAATAAATAATTATAGGAAAATTGTAAAGTAAATGCAACTACTGATTCACCGCAAACATTAATATTCCCCCGGCCACAGCGACATTGAGCGATTCCGCTTCTCCGAATATCGGGATTTTCACTCTTTCGTCAGAAAGCCCGAGAAGCCCTTCCCCAACTCCATTCCCTTCATTACCGAGAAGAATCGCTACTTTATACGGCCGCTTCAATTCCGTGTAATTGCTGGCTCCCTGCAAGGCAGTCCCCCAAACGGTAACACCTCTGCTTTTAAGTACGGGAATCTCATCTTCCAGTGAAACTTCCATCACCTTCATGTTATGAAACATCGAGCCCTGGGTCGCACGTACGACTTTATCGTTAAAGCGATCTGCGCTCCCCCTGCCGATGAGTACTGCATCAAATCCCGCAGCATCTGCCGTCCGTATGAGCGTTCCGAGATTTCCGGGGTCCTGGATAGTGTCAAGGAGAAGAAAACGTGATCCCGTTTCCACTCCCTCTTCTTTTTTATACACGACTGCCATAATCCCCTGCGGTGTCTCTGTTTCCGTAATCTCCTTCATTACCGCTTCACTTACAAGTTCCTTATTCCCTTCATAAGAAAACGGCACGCGGGACTCTTCCTGAACTATAAGTTCCTTCACTTCCCAGTCACTATTAACTACTTCTTCCACAAGGTGATAGCCTTCCACGAGAAAAAGTCCATACTGATCTCTGTATTTCTTCTTATGGAGTTTCTTCCACTCTTTCACTTTTTGATTTTTGACGGATGTTATCATTGGTTATTCCTCACTCTTTCCTTACTCTTACCGGCCATCGTTCACCGGCCGATAGTCTTAATCCTCACCGCAAAAGTAACAGGACCTGCCCCTTGGAAATGGAGCGGGTCCTGTTCAGTATGATCAGTTGAACGTAATATTCTCGACAGTTTTATTATCAAGGTTTTTGATCACTTCTACAATAATACTTACTGCGTTTTCGAAATCATCCCGGTGCAGCATTGCAGCATGGGAATGGATATAACGGGTCGGTACTGTAATGGAGAGCGCCGGTACCCCATTATGACTCAAATGAATGGAACCTGAGTCCGTACCGCCTGCAGCCATGGAATCGAACTGATAAGGGATATTATTCTTATCTGCCGTATCAGTCACAAAATCCCGCAGCCCTTTATGCGAAATCATGGACGCGTCGTAAAGAATGATTTGAGGTCCTTCTCCCATTGAAGCCTGGGCATCTTTGTCCGTAACGCCAGGAGTATCACCGGCGATGCCGACGTCCACACCGAAAGCAATGTCAGGCTGGATCATATTGGCAGCTGTCTTCGCCCCTCTCAAGCCTACTTCTTCCTGGACTGTCCCTACACCGTAAACGATATTCGGGTGTTTTTCTTTTTTCAGGCGCTTCAATACTTCGATGGCTATTGCACAGCCGATCCGGTTGTCCCATGCTTTGGCAAGCAGCATTTTTTCGTTGTTCATCTGAGTGAATTCAAAATACGGGACAACGGAATCTCCAGGTTTCACTCCGAATTCAGCCGCTTCTTCCCTGGAGCCCGCACCGATATCGATAAACATATCTTTGATATCCACAGGTTTTTTACGCTGTTCTGCTGAAAGGATATGCGGGGGTTTCGAACCGATGACACCTGTAACATCGCCTTTTCCGGTCATGATTGTAACGCGCTGGGCCAGCATCACCTGACTCCACCAGCCTCCTACTGTCTGGAAGTAGACGAACCCGTTCTCGTCTACACGTGTTACCATAAACCCTACTTCATCGAGGTGACCGGCCACCATCACTTTAGGGCCTTTCTTATCTCCGCGTTTCTCAGCAATCAGACTTCCGAGGTTGTCTGTGTATACGCTGTCCGCGTAAGGCTTTATGTACTGCTCCATCACGTCGCGGGCTTCTCTCTCATTACCCGGGACTCCTCTTGCATTCGTAAGATCTTTAAGCATCGTAAGCGTTTCGTCTTTCTTCGCCATCTTATTACCTCCTTTGAATTACTCCCTGTACATTATAAACCGAAGTCGAAAAAATCACAAAAATAACTCAATACCCACGGTCCTGACGATCGTAATTTTCATCATTTTTTTCGAGATAGGCCTGCTTCATATCTTCTTCAGAAATGTTCAGCGCAGCAGCAAGAGTTACGTACGCATCAAAAAGATTTTGATAAGCCTGCTTCGTTTTTTTACGTTTCCATTCTCCCAAACGTTGGTATACCGTTAGAAAGGCCTCCGTCCGGGAGGTGACATCGGAAATTTCCGCTGACTCGACATAACTGTTCAACTCTATTCCAAGGGAGAGCAGAAAATGAAGCCCGTCCACGTACTCTTCCTTGATGGTTTCATGATCACTTTCAGGTTTATTACTCCAGAATTTGAAACATCTCGTCTCGTTTGCCAGTTCCCCAAGTTCCACGTAAAAAGCCAGAGTCTTATGATCGACGACCGACTCTTTTTCTACATTTTTATGCTGCTCGATGTACTTATCCAGCTGCCGCTGGTATTCATAAAGTTCTGCCCAGTGCATTTTTCTCCTCCTTATCGTTACGTCGGGTGAAAACAGCGCTATCATTTTAAGAAATAGTTGAAACTTCTGCCCCTGTTCTCCCGTATCTCTATTATAAGCCTACAAGGGGACGATTACTATGATGGTCATTTTATTCAGAATACTTTTATTGGCTGCACTCCTGTTTCTCGTCTATACAATGGTGCAGCTGGCCAAAGATCCGAAACGGCAATTTAATACGGCTGTGGAACACCGCAGTTTTTATTTCGAAGATAACGAAGACAATCCGAAGCGCAATTTCTTTATCACTTACAAAGGAGCTATCTTTGAGGGTGAGAAATATGTCGGGGCTACGGAAGAGTCTTTCGAAGTGGTTTCCATTACAGTTTCCGCAAAAGAACCGGACAGGCTGACGGGGATGGAACGGGAAGATCTTTATTTTCTGGAAAAAGAAATTCTGATCCGTTATCCTCACGCCTCCATCGAATGGAAATATCCGATGAAAACATTGTTGCAACGGCCGTTTGAAAAACAATAGAAAAACCTGCAGGAAGATATGCTCTTACTTTATCTTTTTTCGTACCCGTCCACCCGTTCTGAAGAAATAACACTTGTAAAACTCTATCTAAACAGAAAGCCATCTCCCAAACCAGGAAGATGGCTTTCTTACGTTCAAAACGCGTTTATTTAAGAGCTGTTTTAGCCTGATCTACAAGAGAAGTGAAGGCTGCTTCATCGTTAACTGCAAGATCGGCAAGCATTTTACGGTTCACTTCTACTCCTGCGAGTTTCAAACCGTGCATAAGACGACTGTAAGAAATGTCGTTCATGCGTGCTGCAGCGTTGATACGTGCAATCCACAGTTTACGGAAGTCACGTTTACGCTGACGACGGTCACGATACGCATACTGACCTGACTTCATTACCTGTTGTTTTGCTGTTTTAAATAGGGCGTGTTTCGAACCATAATAACCTTTAGCTAGCTTTAAGACACGTTTACGACGTTGACGTGTCACTGTTCCACCTTTAACGCGTGGCATAATAATCCCTCCTGATTGTGATACTTAAATTATTTTTTCGGAAGCATGTTCTTGATACGACGATAGTCTCCGTTAGATACGAGTGCATCTTTGCGCAATTTACGCTTCTGCTTTTGAGACTTATTGGCAAACAGGTGGCTCGTATACGCGTGGGAGCGTTTAACCTTCCCGTTACCTGTTTTCTTAAAGCGTTTCTGGGAGCCTTTATGAGTTCTCATTTTTGGCATATCCATTTCCTCCTTTAACTAGATGTCGGTTACTTGTTCTCGTTAAGTGGAGCAAGCATCATAAACATATTTCTGCCTTCCATCTTCGGCTTCGTTTCTACCTGCGCTATATCTTTACACTCATCAGCCATACGGTCAAGTACTTTTTGACCAAGCTCTTTGTGTGTGATGGCACGACCGCGGAAACGGATGGAAGCTTTCACTTTGTCCCCTTTGGAAAGGAACTTACGCGCGTTACGTAATTTCGTGTTGAAATCGTGTTCTTCGATACCCGGGCTCAGACGTACTTCTTTCAGTTTGATAGTCGTCTGTTTCTTACGGGCTTCTTTTTCTTTCTTCTGCTGTTCAAAGTGGTATTTCCCGTAATCCATGATCCGGCATACCGGTGGTTTCGCGTTAGGTGCAACCATAACGAGATCGAGTTCTGCATTCGCAGCAATGTCCAACGCTTCATTACGAGATTTGACACCAAGCTGATCGCCATTTACGTCTATGAGACGAACTTCTTTGGCACGAATCTTCTCATTAATTAACGTCTTATCGTTTTTGCTAATATCTAGCCACCTCCAAATTATATTCGGAAAATCATAACAAGATCTGTCATCGACAAGTTGTTGATTACACAAAAAAGTGCGGGTACATAACTGCACCCACACGTAGCCCTACTGAAAAGCAGGGAAATTGAACCTGCCAACTGCTCATTGAGCGTCGATCAGGTGAGAAGCGGGTGCTTCTTCTTGTCTCAGATCCGTTCATTCATTTACCTAATATATATTATCACCGAGTTCTTCCCTTGTCAAACCTTTATTTCATTTTGAAGGAGCAGGAATACCTGCCCCTCCCTCTCATTATTTCCGCAATAATTTCTGGTCTATTTCGTTTCGCACTTCTTCGATAAAAGTGGATACCTCTTTCGTTTCCGAATTCTGTTCTCCGTACCTGCGTACGTTCACAGCATCGGCTTCTATTTCTTTATCGCCTACGACGAGCTGGAACGGTATCTTTCCTGTCTGGGCCTCACGGATTTTATATCCGATTTTTTCGTTACGTTCATCTACGCTCACCCGGATTCCTGACTGGCGCAGACGATCTTCGAGCTGTTTGGCGTAATCCAGATGGACGTCCGCAGAGACCGGAATGATCCGCGCCTGTTCAGGGGCGAGCCACGTCGGGAACGCCCCCTTATATTCCTCGATGAGGAAAGCTACGAACCTCTCCATCGTGGAGACGACACCGCGGTGGATAACGACAGGACGGTGGTCTTTGCCATCTTCTCCGACGTACGTGAGATCGAACCGTTCCGGCAGGTGGAAATCAAGCTGGACCGTGGAGAGCGTCTCGTCTTTTCCGAGAGCCGTTTTCACCTGAACATCCAGTTTCGGACCGTAAAAAGCTGCTTCCCCGTCCGCTTCCACGTAATCAAGCTCCATTTCATCCATCGTTTCCTTCAGCATAGCCTGGGATTTATTCCACATCTCATCGTTATCTACGTATTTTTCCTTGTCCTCGGGATCACGATAGGATAGACGGAAATAATAGTCGTTCAGGCCGAAATCGTGATATACCTCGCTGACAAGTCTGACGACGCGTTTAAATTCATCTTTCAGCTGATCGGGGCGGGCGAAAATGTGAGCGTCATTAAGCGTCATAGCACGGACGCGCTGCAGACCTGCAAGGGCGCCGGACATTTCGTGCCGGTGCATCGTACCCAGTTCCGCGATACGGACAGGCAGGTTACGATAGCTGTAGTATTCATTTTTATAAACCATCATATGATGCGGGCAGTTCATCGGCCGCAGCACGAGATCCTCGTTGTCCATCTCCATCGTAGGGAACATATCCTCTTTGTAGTGATCCCAGTGTCCACTCTTTTTGTACAGATCCACGCTTCCAAGAACGGGAGTATAAACGTGATTGTACCCCAGTCTTTCCTCCAGGTCCACGATGTAGCGCTCAATTGTACGGCGGATCGTGGCGCCGTTTGGAAGCCAGAGTGGCAGCCCCTGTCCGACTTCCTGACTGACCGTGAAAATGCCGAGTTCCTTACCTAGTTTGCGGTGGTCCCTCTCTTTTGCCTCTTCTCTTAAACGAAGATATTCGTCAAGCTCCTCCTGTTTCTCAAAAGCTGTACCGTAAATACGCTGAAGCATTTTATTATCACTATCTCCCCGCCAGTATGCACCTGAGATGTTGAGCAGTTTAAAGATTTTAATTTTGCTTGTCTGCGGAACGTGCACACCGCGACAGAGATCGACGAACTCACCCTGCTGATAGAAACTGATCGTCTCTCCTTCAGGAATATCTTCTATAAGTTCTACTTTAAGGTCGTCCCCAAGTTCTTTATACTTCTGTATCGCTTCTTCCCGGCTGAGTTCAAATCGCTTCACTTCCAGATTCTCATCAACGATTTTCTGCATTTCTTTTTCAATTACCGGAAGATCCTCGGGAGTGATGGATGTATTCAGATCCATATCATAGTAGAAACCATCTTCGATCACAGGACCTACCCCGAGATTAATATCCTCGTCAAACACCCTCTTCACTGCCTGAGCCATAAGGTGGGCGGTCGAGTGTCTTAATACTTCCACCCCCTCCGGATTTTTATACGTTACGATTTCGATGGAGGCGTCCTTTTCGATCGGGCGCCGCAAATCGTACATTTCGCCGTCAAGTTTTACAGCAAGCGCCTGTTTTTTCAATCCGGGAGAAATAGAGTGAGCTATCTCCTCACCTGTTACACCCCGGTCGAAAGTTTTCTCGTTGCCATCCGGAAACTGGATACTTATCGATTCTGCCATCACTGCCACTCCTTCTGTATAATAATTTTCCCATAAATAAAATAACCCGCCCACAATTGCTTTCGCAAAAGGGGCGAGTTATCGACTCGCGGTTCCACCCATCATTCACGCCTTATTGAGGCGTCTTCATTATCCTTAACGCAGATATACGCCGACCGCTACTCACAGTTCACAGCCGGAGCTCCGAGGTGGTAATTGATAATCCTTCCGGGAGAAGCTTCCAGCCGCGACTTCTCTCTCTGAACCACAGGTACTTTACCAATCATGTCCTCTTCCAAGCTTTCATTTATCATTATGTCGTTATTATAGCCCTCTCCCACGGTTAAATCAAGCTTTCCTACCGATTTCTCCGGTTTGGACCGCTCACTTCCACCGGGTCGCTCAATTGACGGATCCTTTCAATGATCCTCGTCGCTTTCAAAGCACCCACTTCTCCTCTGTTCGTATGACCCATTACCTGTTCCAGTTCTTTAAGGGAGTAATTGGAAGTGAAGAAGACGGGAAGTCCTTCCATCATCCTGTGCTGAAGAATAGAGCCGAGTATTTCATCGCGGAACCAGGCGGATTGTGATTCCGCCCCGATATCATCCAGCATTAGAACGGGTACTTTTTTGAAAGCATCCACTTTACTTGCAATAGAATCATCTTTAATCGAAGCTTTCATTTCCCTCACGAATTCCGGCATGTAAATCACCATAGTCTCGATGTTGTGGTTACTGAGTTCATTCGCAAGAACTCCGAGAAAGTATGTTTTTCCTACACCGAACAGTCCATGGAAATACAGTCCTTTTTGTGGAAGTTTTTCCCCGAGCTGGTCCACGTAGGCTACAGTTTTCATTACTGCTTCGTTTCTCTCTTCGCTGCCGGTGAAATCCAGTTTTTCCAACGTCGCTTCATGCAGTTCTTTAGGCATGTACAAACTTTTGACGAGGGAACGCTGTTTTTCTTCTCTTTCTTTTTTTACCTGTCTCGGGCATTTGTCGTAAGCGATTTTCACTTCCTGTCCGTGAACTTCCGCACGGGGCACGTAGCCGGGCAAGATGTTAATGCACTCCGCGCGGGAAGGACACTTCTCACAGGCCAGCGACTGGTTCTGATATTCGTGAAGTTTAATCAGATTCTTCTCAGCCACCGTTCTCGTCAGCCCCTCTGTTTCTTCAATCAGTTTTTTGACTTCAGGGGCTTCGAGCACCTGCTGCCTTGCCTGATTCATGCGGTTTTTGAACGATTCGTTATCTCGCATCCATTTCTTCAAAGATTCCTGAATCGGCTCCACGTGGTTCACCTGCCTTTCCGTTTCTCGGTGATGCGTTGAATACGCTGGGCGATTTCTTCGCCGGAAGCTCCCTGCTCTTCCTTTTCCTCGTGACTCGGACGGGGCTCTTCCTTGTGTTTTTCCTGCTTGTACCAGGCAGGGAGAACTTCGGAACTGCGCTTTTTCTTCATCCCTTTGTCTTTACTCCACTCCTGATACTTTTTGTGTTCGGCTCTGGCCATATTCATAGCCTGTTCTACCGTTTTCACGTTTTTTCGTGCCCAATGACTCGCGATTTTTTCGAGATAAGGTTTTGAGAGTTTCATATCCGTCTTAAGCAGTACGTAGTGGATCAGTACGTTCATTACGCCTTTTGGAAGACCCTGTTCTGTCATAACGTTCCTGATCAGTTTCACGTCCTGGTCCGTTGCTTTGTTGCCATTCGACATGTCCTCGAGCAGTTCTTTTGGAGTAATGTTTTCAAGCATACTGATGAATTTCTCGTTTTTTGAAACAGGGGCGGTTTTCTCTTTCACCTGTTCTTCTTTTTTCTCTTCAGACTTTTCAGTAGCCGGTCCTGATGGAACGTCACGCTGGCCGAGATCGTGACAGGAAGCTTTCAACTCTTCTGTATCCAGCTCATTCTCCTCCGTAACCGACCACAGAACCGCCTTTTCCATATCCGTCGTACTTATATTATAGAGCACCGCCAGCTGATGTACGAGCCGGCTGTTTTCTTTTCCTAAAATTTTCCCGGCAGGAAGCATACGTTCCTGAAGGGCTTTCTCGATCCACTCAAGGTCTACGGCACTCTCCTGGAGAGCCACTCCCTGCTGCTGTACGGTCTCTTTCCCTGTATCTATACCCTCCGGAAGAGTGGCTGCCGGAGAAAAAACGTCACTGAACGAAGCGGTGACTTCCGTATACTCGTCCAGCTGCACAGAAGAGAACGAAAAAGCCTGCTTCAGCATATTGAATTTCTCCTCGCCTATTCTGTGAAGAAGCAGGAGGGAGAGCATATGGTCATTAAAAAACTGGAAAGCGGAGAAAGGAGGGATGAGATGGTACGCATAACTGATGCGATTTTCCTCTTCCTTCCTGAACGATTTCAGAAGACCGATCGCTTCAAGCTGAATTCTGGCTTCGTAGATCCTGTCGAGCGTCAGCCCTGTATAGGTCATCAGCGCATGATGGGTCCGTTCCCCTTCATACAGCCTGGCTTCTCCTTCCAAAAATTGAAACAACGTTACAGCCTCACGCCCTATAACGGGCTGATACAAATGAGTCAGCACCGTCGTTCTGTCTTCAAGACTAGGCGCACTTAAGGAAATATAACAATCTTTCGGGTTCAGTTTTCCGATTCCTTTATTCATTGAGCTCACTTCTTTCTGCCTGAGGAAACTGAAATTTCACCTGTGGTCTGATATTCCGGAAGTTACACATGTGAAGCTGCCCCCTGCTGAAAAAGAATGAGCCTGATGCGGCTCATTCTTTCTCTTCATGTTTAATCAGATCTTTCAATTCATCAATGAAAACGTTGATATCCTTGAATTGACGATAAACAGAGGCAAAGCGTACATATGCTACTTCATCGATTTCGGAAAGATTCTTCATAACCATCTCTCCGATTTCTTTACTGTTCACTTCAGACACTCCGCGATTACGGAGTTCCTTTTCGATGTCATGAGTCACTGCTTCCAGGTCTTCAACAGCTACCGGACGCTTCTCACAAGCCCTTATCAACCCTCTCATCAGTTTCTCACGGCTGAATTCCTCTCGCGTCCCCTCTTTTTTGACTACTATCAGTGGCACTTCTTCCACTCGTTCAAATGTAGTAAAGCGGAAATCGCAATTATCACATTCCCGGCGTCTTCTGATCGCATGCCCGTCTTCTATGGGACGGGAATCCAGCACTCTCGTATTTTTGTCACCACAGTTCGGGCATATCACCATTCATCATCTCCACTATTCAGAAGTATATGTATCTAAGTTTTTTCCACCACTGGTAATTTATCTTCCAGCTTTTCGTAAAACCGACTCACCAGTTTATGACTGTATCCGAAATCAAAAGGAAGAGCTGATTCTGTAGTCACTGAAAAATCGACAGCGCTCCTGTAGGGGCGGACCATGATAATCGTTACAACCACAAAAGCTTTCCTTCCATCCCTGTATTCCACCGTAAGTTCGCCGCGTTCTCTGGAAGAACCTTTTATTATTGATGGCGGCTGGAACATCTCTTCAACAATACTGAAAATTTCATCTTTATTCGCTTTATAGTATTTCGTCTGTAACGATGAATCCGGATGATGATCTCTCGTCTCGGCGTGATCGGAAAAATATTTTGACATAAAATTTTTCACTGAGTCTTCTCCTCATCACTGGGTTTTTATACATATCTCATTTTAACATGATTCCTTCCGTACGGAAACTGACTATACGCTCAGGTATTAAAAACGGCCCCCCGACGAATTTCATTTATGTCATACTTACGGCACTTCAGTCCTTCGACGATAGTATGGAAAGCTTCCTCCGGCTGCAGGTGGTCCCCACACGTATAAATATCTATACTTGCATACCCGTGTTCCGGGAAACTGTGAATAGTCAGATGCGACTCAGAAATCAGCACGACTCCGCTCACTCCCTGTGGAGCAAATTTATGAAACGCAACTTCCCTTACTTCAGCACCGGCTTTCAAAGCTGCCCTTACAAACAATTTCTCAACGTAATCGATATCTTCGAGACAGGAAACATCACAGTTCCATAAGTCCCCAAGTATGTGTCTTCCCAATGTATTCATGACAGACCTCTTCTCCCTTTCATACGTAACCATGTCCAGGTCGAACTGAACATTCCCGTTACAGCCTCCCCGGCTGCGTGAACTCAGCAGGTCCACTGCCTTTTTGAAATCGTAACATCCCCCCGTAAAAAAAGGAAACCTCAAAGCATTAGCTTTGAGGTCACGACACTTTTTGTTTTTTTTCGCTCATCAGTTGTTCTGCTACCATTTTCGTCAAATCGACAGTGCGTGCGGAGTACCCCCACTCGTTGTCGTACCAGGCAAGCACCTTCACTTTTCTGTCCCCTACCACCTGTGTAGTCAGACCATCGATGATGGAAGAGTAAGGTGAAGAGGTATAGTCGATCGAAACGAGGGGCTCATCGGAATAGGACAGAATATTTTTCATTCCGTCTTCACTCGCTCTTTTGAATGTTTCATTTACATCTTCCTTAGTGACATCTTCTTTCAAATCGACCACGAGATCGATAAGAGAAACGTTAGGCGTCGGCACGCGTAAGGCCATACCGTTAAGTTTCCCTTCAAGTTCGGGCACAACTTCCGAGATAGCTCTGGCTGCCCCGGTGGAAGTAGGAATGATCGACTGGGTGCATCCCCGGGCACGCCGTAAATCTTTATGCGGATTGTCCAGATTCTGCTGGTCGTTGGTGAACGAGTGCACGGTGGTCATAAGACCGTCAACGATGCCGAACTCATCTTCGAGAATTTTCACTACCGGAGCAAGGCAGTTTGTCGTGCAGGAAGCGTTGGAAATTACGTGATGATTGTGATGGTCGTACGCTTCATTGTTAACACCCATTACAATCGTAGCGTCAGCCTGTTTTCCGGGAGCTGTAATAATGACTTTTTCAGCACCGGCACTTAAATGTTTTGCAGCAGCATCTCTTTCTCTGAACTTACCGGTGGCTTCTATAACTACATCAATGCCCATTTGTCCCCACGGTAACTGAGCAGGGTCCCGTTCCTGGCAAAGAGCTATCTTATGATTGTTGATGTACAGTGCCTCTTCCGTGTGATCGATGTCAGCATTCAGTTTCCCGTGTACGCTGTCATATTTAATCATATGAGCCAGCGTTTCCGGTGGATAGCTGGCATTTACAGCTGCCAATTCCACTGTATCATCGTCAATCAACTGTCTGAGGACCATCCGCCCGATTCTTCCAAGACCGTTGATTGCTACTTTTGCTTTACCCATAAGTACCCCTCCATTGTGTCATCATAATTTAAAAATAGTATATCATATTGTAATCGTTTTTGTTAGTGGATAATTAAAAATCCT
Organism: Salimicrobium jeotgali; assembly: GCF_001685435.2. Lineage (NCBI taxonomy): Bacteria > Bacillati > Bacillota > Bacilli > Caryophanales > Bacillaceae > Salimicrobium > Salimicrobium jeotgali. The sequence continues at coordinate 959,635 of NZ_CP011361.2, read as the reverse complement.
GTTATTTTTCAGGATTTTTCAGGACCCCCCATTCTTCCAGCTGTTTTCTTACCTGGATCTTCGTTTCTTCCACACTCCCATTGTTATCAATCACTGCATCTGCCATACGCGCTTTTTCTTTAATACTTATTTGTGAAGCTATCCTTTCATTCGCGTCTTCCCTTGCAGAACCATCCCTGTCCATAAGTCTCTGCAGTTGTATCTCCTCATCGACGAACACCACCATCGTTCTGTTGACGTAGTCCGTCAGTCCGCTTTCATACAGAAGAGGTATGTCCAGTACAACCGCGTTTTCCCCTCGTTCCTTGTAATACTCCCTTTTTTCTATCATTCTTTTGCGCACTTCGGGATGTACAATAGCATTCAGCCGCTTTCTCTTTTCTTCATCACCGAAAATAATCTTCCCAAGAGCCGGTCTGTCTATTTCACCAGTATGTAACAATACTTCATCACCAAAAAAGTCAACAATTTTTTCATAAGCCGCTTCGCCTGGTTCCACCACTTCCCTGGAAAGCTTGTCCGCATCAATCACAGGTATATCCCACTCTGCAAACATACGCGAAACCGTGCTTTTTCCGGTGGCGATACTTCCTGTAAGTCCTATCACAACAGTCATTTAAGATCCTCCTGCGTACCGGTTTCCGGCCCGGGGAGTGCCGGACCGGAAAACAGGTCTTCTTTTATTCTTCAGCTGTTTCATGACATACTCATAATTTTTCATTCCTGACAATAATAGCATACGTGTGTTCCGCGTCCGCCTACCTTTGTTTTCGTAATCGGTCTCCGGCAGGCGGGACAGGGTTCTCCTTCTTTTCCGTACACGAACAACTTGGTCTGATACTCTCCCCGGCTCCCGTCACTTCTGCTGTAGGAGCGGATAGTGGAGCCGCCTGCTTCCATCGCTTCCCGGATAACTTTTTCTCCTTCCTCCACGATTCTTTTCACTGTTTCCCTGTCAAGAGAACTTCCAAGCCGTTCCGGATGGACACCTGCTCTGAAAAGTGTTTCGTCCACATAGATGTTCCCGAATCCCGCCACTACACTCTGATCAAGTAGTATTGTTTTGATTCTTCTGGTCGTTCTTTGAAGCTGTTCATACATATACTCCGTAGTGAACCGTCCCTCGATTGGGTCCGGCCCCAGCGTATTAAGAGGTTTGTTATTATATTCTTCCCCTTTATCAAACAGATGCATCGTTCCAAATTTCCTTACATCATTATAGTGAAGACTCGATCCGTCCTCGAATGTGAAAATGATGTGAGTATGCTTGTCTTTCGGTTCTTCCCCGTTTCTTATGAAATACTTGCCCTCCATTCGCAAGTGAGAAACAAGCGAATAGTCGTCCAGATGAAGAATTAGAAATTTCCCCTTTCTGTCCACACTTTGCAGTTCCTGTCCCTGGAGCATTTCTTCAAATTGTTTTCTGTCTTCAGGTACTTTTACTATAGAGGGCCAGAAAACTTCCACCCGACTGATCCGTTTCCCCGTAACCTGTTTCAGCAAAGACTGTTTCACTGCATCAACTTCAGGCAGTTCCGGCATTTTTCCCCCTCCTTCATCACTTTCTATTTTGCGTCGAACCAGGTCTTGCCGTAAGAATGGTCCACTTCGAGAGGAACCGTAAGTTCCACCGTTCCTTCCATCACTTCTCTGACTGCTTCCGTAACCTTCTCCACTTCCTGCTCAGGCACCTCAAGAATCAGTTCGTCATGCACCTGCATAAGCATAGTAGCTTCAAGTTCCTCTTCCTTAAGACGGGCTGCCATATCGATCATCGCTTTTTTGATTATATCGGCAGCGGTCCCCTGGATCGGCGTATTCATAGCCGTTCTTTCAGCGGCATTCCTGCGGTTGAAGTTACGACTGTTCATGTCGGGAAGGTATCTGCGTCTGTTCATGAGGGTCTCCACGTACCCTTCTTCCCTGGCCTGCCGGACCGTATCCTCCATATACTCTTTTACTTTCGGGTAACTTTTGAAATATGCATCGATATAAATCTGAGCGTCTTTCCGGCTTACTCCGAGACTCTGGGAAAGGCCGTAGTCACTAATCCCGTAAACGATACCGAAGTTTACGGCTTTCGCTTTTCTCCGCATATCCGAATCAACTTCTTCCGGTGCTACGCCGAACACTTCACTCGCCGTTTTGGTGTGTACGTCTTCTCCCTCTTTAAACGATTGAATCAGTTTTTCGTCTCCGGACATGTGTGCCAGAACACGCAGCTCGATTTGTGAATAATCACTGGCAAACATGACCCACCCCTGTCTGGAAGGAATGAACGCCTGCCGGATTTTTCTTCCTTCTTCGAGCCGGATAGGGATATTCTGCAGGTTCGGATCCGCGGAACTCAATCTCCCTGTCTGGGTAAGTGCCTGGTTGAACCTTGTATGAACTTTGCCGGTCTCCTTGTGCACCACCTTCAACAAACCTTCGATGTAAGTGGATTGAAGTTTGCCCAGCTGCCGGTACAGAAGAATCTCATCGATGATTTCATGCTGGGAAGATAATTGCTCCAGTACATCTGCAGCTGTCGAATACCCCGTCTTCGTTTTCTTAAGCGGCGGCAATCCTAATTTCTCGAAAAGAACAGGGCCAAGCTGTTTAGGAGAGTTGATATTGAACTCCTCTCCGGCATGTTCATAAATCCTTTTTTTGATTTCTTCAAGTCTTCTTTCAAGCTCTTCTCCCATTTCCTTCAACCGGTCCACATCGACGCGCACCCCTGTGTATTCCATTTCACCAAGTATCAAAGCCAGAGGCATTTCTAAATTGTGGAACAGTTCTTCCTGCTTATTCTGCTTAAGCTGCTCTTCCAGGTTGGACTTCAACCGGTACAGCATGAGAGCCTTACGACCGGCGTGTTCATAAAGCACATCATCTTCCGGCCTTTTCCGCTTAGCCCCTTTGCCGTATACCTCCTCGTCCGTCGGGATGCCTGTTTCGCCGAGACGATGACTGATGGCTGGTATATCATGGTTGTTTACGGCAGGATTCACAAGATAGGAGGCCAGCAATACATCGAACGTAATGCCTTCTACCGGAATACCGTAACGTTTAAAAGCAACCAGCGTACGTTTGGCGTCAAACACCCATTTATGCCTGGAGCTGTCGGCCGCCCACGTTTTGAATGTGTCAGACTCCATGAGCTGTTCCGGTGAAAAAGCGAAGACACCCTTCTCATTGGAAAGAACGATCGCTTCTACAGGTGAAGTGTGGTAATTATCTTCAAGAATTTCGACAATAAGCGCAGTTTCATCCAGGAGAATATCTTCAGTCAGCGGTTTTTCTTTTTCTACCTCTACGGAAATCATCTCCGCTTTGCTTTCTTCCTCATCACTTCCGATGCGATTAATAAGAGATTCAAATCCGAGGTCCTGGAACTGCTTCCGGACAGCAGACGGTTCATAGCCCGTGTAAGCCGTATCCGTTAAGGCTATTTCCAACGGAGCTTCCAGTTCGATAGTTACAAGCTTTTTACTCATATAAGCTTCATTTTTGTTCGTTTCAAGTTTTTCTTTCAGTTTCTTTCCGCTTACTTCCCCGAGATTATCATACAGATTCTCAAGCGTACCGAATTGTTTCAGCAACTTGACGGCTGTCTTTTCACCGACGCCCGGGACGCCCGGAATGTTGTCGGAACTGTCTCCCATCAGAGCTTTCAGATGAATGACCTGCTCAGGATCTATCTCCATTTTCTCTTTAAGGAATCCGGGTGTATATGTCTCCACGTTTGTAATCCCTTTTTTCGTAAGACGGACAGTTACATTTCCGGAGACGAGCTGGAGCAGATCTTTATCTCCCGAAATGACTGTCACTTCGTCCCCCCGGTTCTCCGCTTCTCTTGCAAGCGTACCGATAATATCATCCGCTTCGTACTGGGGAAGCTGGTAATGTCTTATACCGAAAGAATCAAGCAGCTCCTGCAGTAAAGGGAACTGTTCCGAGAGTTCCGGAGGCGTCTTTTGCCTGCCCCCTTTGTATTCTTCGTAAGTTTTGTGGCGAAAAGTCGTTTTCCCGGCGTCAAATGCTACTAACATGTGATCGGGGGATTCCTCCTCAAGAATTTTGAGCAGCATAGTCGTAAAACCGTAAACCGCATTCGTATACACCCCTTTGTCATTGTTCAACAGGGGTAAAGCGAAAAACGCCCGATAAGCGATACTGTTACCATCAATCAGAACCAGTTTATTTCCCATAACGTCACTCCTACCTTTTTTGCTATACTCATTTTACCACGTCCCGACTTCAAGATAAAAAAGACAGAAGCAATTCGCTTCTGTCCGCAGTACTATTTTTCAGGACTACTCTTCGGCCGGAAAGATTTTTTCTCCTGTTACCTTGTGAAAAACGAGGGTAAACTCAGAACCCTCTCCCGGCACACTCTGTACGTAAACTTCTCCCCGGTGCGCCTCCATAATGTGCTTAACGATAGCAAGGCCAAGGCCGGTTCCGCCCGAGTTCCTGCTTCTGGCCCGGTCCACCCGATAAAAACGTTCGAATAGTCGCGGTATTTCTTCCGGAGGAATTCCTATCCCTGAGTCGGAAACGGAAACAGTGATCCGGTCTTTTTCATCGTGCAGTCTCACGTTAATTTCGCCGCGGTCCGGTGTGTAAGTAATCGCATTCGATAATATGTTGATCAGCACCTGCCTAATCCTGGTAGAGTCCCCTTCACAGACAGCATCTGTATCCAGATGTTCCGAAATACGGATACCCTTCCTGTCTGCCTGAGTCTGGACGAGTTTCTTCGTCTCCATCACCAGGTCGGTTATGTTCACCTGCTGGAGGGACAGTTGAAAATCTTCACGTTCTATTTTCGTTAATTCAAGCAGGTCATGAATGAGCGTTTCCAGTCTCGTGCTTTCTTTCAGCATAATTCCCAAAAACTGTTCATTCTTTTCTTTGTCTTCCGCAGCTCCTTCCAGAAGGGTCTCAGCAAAACCTCTTATCGATGTTATCGGGGTTTTGAGCTCATGGGAGACATTGGCTACAAAATCTTTTCGCATCTGTTCCAGCTTCTTCAGTTCCGTAATGTCATGAAATACGAGTACGACCCCCTGCCACCGTTTATTCTCTTTGAAAATAGGCGCGCCGTTCACCTGTATAAATTTTCTTTCGAGTCCCCGCTGTATTGTAAGCATCTGACTGTCCGGCTCTTCGAACATATAAACGTTTTCCACTACACTCTGAACTTCCTCGTGGGGAACCACTTCATGATAGAGGTAATCAAGATAATAAGCTTTGTCTTCTTTAAAAGTGCGGATGAAAGATTCATTGACCAGCTGAATATAACCTTTTTCATCGATAAGGACGAGACCGCTGCTCATATGATTAATGACAGCACTTAAGCGCGTTTCCTGCATTCCCTGGACGCTCGTCAGTTCTTTCAGATGTCTACCCAGTTCGTTTATGACTGCTCCGAGTCTTCCGGCGTCTCCGAATACCCCCGAGTCCGCCCGGGCCCTGTAATTTCCATGGGAGAGCTCTTCCGCAGTATCTGTGGCTTTACGCATAGGATCGACGTATTTGATGAATATCTGATAGCATATAGTTATCAATGCCATAGCAATCACAGAAATCATTATGAACGTCATAAACCATATATTTCTGGACGCTTCCTCCGCGCGTTCCATTCCGTTCTCGCCGACTACCTCTATGATAGACTGCTGAGCGTATTGGGCAAGGACGAGACCGAAAGAAAGCATAAGTATTAGAATGATAAGAGCATAAACAAGTAGTATTCGTCCATTATTATTCATATTTGGAAGGATCCTCCATTTTGTAACCCAATCCGCGCACCGTTTTGATGTAGGCGGGCTTTTTTGTTACCGGTTCGATTTTCTCCCGCAAGTGACTTACATGTACATCGACGATTCTCGTATCTCCGGCAAAGTCATAATTCCACACGTACTGAAGCAACTGATTTCTTGACAGGACCCGACCGAGATTTCTGGCCAGATACAATAGCAGTTCGAACTCTTTCGGAGTGAGGGTCAGCCATTCCCCTTTTATAGCAGCCTCATACTGAGCAGGATAAATTTCAAGATCTTTGACTGTAAGCAGCTCCTCTTTTCCACTGCTCTCTTTTTTATCGATACGTCTTAAAATAGCTTTAATTCTTGCTGTCACTTCTCTCGGACTGAAAGGTTTCGTCATATAATCGTCTGCTCCGATTTCCAGACCAAAAACTTTATCGAACTCTTCATCTTTTGCCGTCAGCATCAGAATCGGCGTTTCGATACGTCTCTGCCTCAATCGCTTGCATACTTCAACCCCTTCCACTTCGGGTAACATCAGATCAAGTACAATCAGATCGAACGTCTGGGCTGCAGCTTTTTCGAGCGCTTCAGCTCCGTTGTACGCCACTTCCGTTTCATATCCGGCCTGTTCTATATTGTATTTGAGAAGGGTGACGATCGATTCTTCATCATCCACTATCAAAATCTTTTTCTTCATTCCCCCTGCCCCCTATTTCTGACTTTTCTCTATCATACCTTGTATCCCCTGTACATTTCTTCATTAGTGAACAAATTTTACAAAATATTAATAAAAGTTCTCAAGGGATATAGAGTTCAAAGAATCAGGCTCATAGGGCGGTACCACGTGAAGCGTTCCATGAACTACCACGTCACCCGAACTGTCCTCACCCTGTACACTTATATAGATCAAGTGCTCCTCGTCCAAGATTTTTTCGATTTTATAGGTGAAGGTGACTGTTTCATAATGATGGACATGTTTAGGGTAGGTGATTTCCTGATAGGTAAGGTGGCTGCCGGGGCCGGGCAGGTGCATGGATACAGCTTGGGAAATCATTCCCTGGAGCATAACAGGCGGCACGACAGGACGTTGAAAAGGAGTCTGTGAGGCATAATCATGTTGAAGATAAAGGGGATTGGCGTCGTCGGTTAAGCCCATGTAAATCAGCAGGTCTTTATCATTCACTTCACAGACCTTTTCATACACCTCGTCAACTTTTAATTCATCGATTTTTTTACCGAGTTTACGTTTTTTATCAAGCATTGTTTTCCTCCTTTTTAAAAAAAGACCCGAGGAAATTCCTCGAGCCTTCTCTTAACTATTTCAGTATATCGAGTACTTTTCTGACAGAGTCAGCCGATTTATCCAGCTGGTCTTTTTCTTCACCGGTCAGATCAAGCTCAATAATCTCTTCTACACCGTCGCCCCCTATAATGACAGGGACGCCGAGATAAATGCCATCATAGCCGTATTCCCCTTCCAGGTAGGCAATTGCAGGCAAGAGACGCCGCTGATCTTTAATAATCGCTTCCACCATCTGTACAATGGAGGCGGCCGGGGCATAATAAGCACTTCCGTTCCCCAGCAGACCAACGATCTCTCCTCCGCCTTTACGGGTCCGTTCAATTATTTCTTCGATTCTCTCGGAAGAAATCAGTTTATGAAGCGGAACACCACCGACACTGGAATAACGGATCATCGGAACCATGTCGTCTCCGTGACCGCCGAGAACGAATCCCGTTACGTCCTTGACGGAGACGTTCAATTCCTCGGCGATGAAGCTCCGGAACCTGGCGGTATCAAGCACACCCGACTGTCCGAGTATCCGGTGTTTCGGAAATCCGGACTCCCGGAAAACACTGTAAGTCATTGCATCAACAGGGTTCGTCAATACAATAATATAGCACTCAGGTGAATGCTTCACGACCTCTTTCGTCACTTTTTGCATAATACCGGCGTTCGTATTAACGAGATCATCACGGCTCATTCCCGGTTTTCGGGCTATACCGGCCGTAATGACGACTACATCCGAACCCTTCGTGTCTGCATAATCAGAAGTGCCTTTGATTTTTGCATCAAACCCCTGTACAGGGCTTGCTTCAAACATATCAAGAGCTTTCCCTTTCGCAGGGTCCTCCTGATCAGGAACATCCACAAGCACAACGTCAGCCAGCTCTTTCTGGGCTGTCATCAGAGCGGTGGTGGCACCGGTAAAACCGGCACCGATCACCGAGACTTTCGGTCGCTTCATTCCCATCCTTCGCGCCTCCTTCAATCAGTCCATGTTCTTGATCAGTTCATCACCGAACTGAGATGTTTTAACTTCTGTCGCACCTTCCATCATACGGGCAAAATCATACGTCACTACTTTACTTCCGATCGTTTTATCCATCGATTTGGAAATGAGCTCTGCAGCTTCTCTCCATCCAAGGTGTTCAAGCATAAGTACACCGGAAAGGATAAGGGAAGACGGGTTAACTTTGTCCATACCGGCATACTTCGGAGCAGTACCATGAGTAGCTTCGAAAATAGCGTGTCCGGTGTTGTAGTTGATGTTCGCACCCGGCGCAATACCGATACCGCCTACCTGGGCTGCAAGTGCGTCAGAGATATAGTCGCCATTCAGGTTCATAGTTGCGACGACGTCGAATTCACTCGGACGAGTCAAAATCTGCTGAAGGAAGATGTCTGCAATTGCATCTTTCACAATCATTTTACCTGCTTTTTCTGCTTCATCCTGTGCTTTGTTCGCCGCTTCTTTTCCTTCTTTTTCAACGATACGGTCGTATTCGGCCCATGTGAACACTTTGTCCCCGTATTCTTCTTCGGCTACTTCGTATCCCCATGCTTTGAAGGAACCTTCGGTGAACTTCATAATGTTCCCTTTGTGTACGAGGGTCACGTTACGACGGCCTTCATTGAATGCGTAGTCGATAGCCGCACGTACAAGACGTTTCGTCCCTTCTTCGGAGACAGGTTTTACACCGATTCCGGAAGTTTCCGGGAAGCGGATGTTATGTACACCCATTTCGTTCTGGAAGAAATCGATGACTTTCTTGACTTCATCAGAACCTTTCTGCCATTCGATTCCGGCATAAATATCTTCCGTGTTCTCGCGGAAAATAACCATGTCCGTGTCTTCCGGACGTTTCACCGGGGACGGTACACCTTCAACGTAACGGACAGGACGAAGGCAGGTGAACAAATCGAGTTCCTGACGCAGAGCCACGTTAAGAGAACGGATACCTCCACCGATAGGAGTCGTCAACGGGCCTTTAATAGCGATTTTGTAATCACGGATCGTGTTAAGAGTTTCCTCCGGCAGCCATTCTTCGGTTCTGTCGTATGATTTCTGACCGGCATACACTTCTTTCCATTCGATTGCTTTCTCACCGTTATATGCTTTATCTACAGCTGCTTCTATGACACGGCTCGCGGCTGCCCAGATATCGGGTCCGGTTCCGTCGCCTTCGATATAAGGAATAACTGCGTAGTTAGGTACGTTTAATTCTCCATTTTCTTCTACAGTGATTTTCTTTGCTTCTGACATGATGTTCCCTCCTGTTAAATGATTCATTACCTATCATACGTGATGTTTAGTAAAAGGAAAAGCCTGATGGTCAGGAACGCTCCTCCACCGGCTTATACGTCTGGTTTTTCGGTCCTACATACTCGGCACGAGGACGGATCAGACGGTTGTCGTTGTACTGTTCAAGAATATGGGCAAGCCAGCCGGACGTACGACTCACGGCAAAAATAGGCGTGAACAGGTCATGGTCGATGCCAAGACTGTGATAGACGGATGCGGAATAGAAATCCACGTTTGCCGGCAGTCCTTTATTTTCCTTGATATACTCTTCGATTTTTTCGGACATATCGTAGAATTTCGAATGTCCTGTCAGGCCTGTCAGTTCGCGGGACATTTCTTTCAGGTGCTTCGCGCGCGGATCTCCGTTTTTATAAACGCGGTGGCCCATCCCCATAATTTTCTCTTTATTTTCAAGTTTCTTCTCAATATGCGGAATGGCGTTATCCACTTCCCCTATTTCAGTGAGCATAGCCATGACACGTTCGTTTGCTCCACCGTGAAGCGGTCCTTTCAAAGCACTGATGGCAGCTGTAACACCGGAGTAAATGTCACTCATGGTAGCTACACATACACGTGCAGTGAACGTAGAGGCATTCAGTTCATGATCAGCGTGCAGCACAAGCGCTTTATTGAACGCTTCCACTTCCAGATCCTCAGGCTCTTTGCCATTCAACATATAAAGGAAGTTAGCTGCAAAGCTGAGGTCTTTTTTCGGTTTCACCGGTTCTTCTCCCTTACGGATGCGGCCAAAAGCAGTAACTATCGTCGGTATTTTAGACTGGATACGAACTGCTTTACGCTTGTTCATCTCTTCATCCATTTCTTCGGCTTCACTGTCCAGAACGCCGAGCATGGAGATGGAAGTTCTGAGAGCAGCCATAGGATTAACCGTTTTCAAATCATAAGATTTCAGATGATCGATGATACCTTCAGGCACTTCCATTTCATTGGCTAGCGCACTTTTCAGTTCCTCCAGCTGTGCTTTGTTCGGAAGCTTCTGGTTCCAAAGCAGATAGATTACCTCTTCGAAACTTGAGTTTGTAGCAAGATCATCGATGTCGTAACCTGCATATGTCAGTTTATCATCAATGATTGAACTGATTGATGACTCCGTAGCTGTAATTCCTTCCAATCCTTTAGTAGATGCCATAGAACTTTCCCCCTTTTAAAAATTAAAATCACTTTCCGTTTCTAAAAAACGTGTTTCAGATTACTTATTATAACTTATCGGGAAATTCCCCAACCACAATTATAAATTATTTCGAAAAGAATGTGAATTGAAACCGTTTGATTTCTTTTAAAACACCATTAATTCACAGAAAAAGAGACGCGGCTCATCTTCTGTGAATAGTGATCGTTCCATTACTCATACCCTTCTCAATGGCTTTCATAACTACTTTTTTGATCGGATGTCTCGTCACAGGGAAAAGAAGCAGAAAACCTATTGCATCCGTAATGAATCCGGGCGTCAGCAAAACAGCTCCACCAACGAGAATACAGGCGCCGTCAAGCAGAGTATGCCTCGGCGGGTTGCCCCTCTGTAAGGAGTCCTGGAAATCCCTGATCGTTTCCATCCCTTCTCTTTTTGCCAGCCAGGCACCGATTGCCCCGGTGGTAATTATAAGAAGTATTACCCAGAGAGGTCCTATGATGTTTCCACTCCATATCAAAATACCGATCTCCAGAGCCGGTATAATGAGGATGATTAAAAACAGCCATTTAAACATGTCATCACTCCTTTCCGTACCGAAGTGCAGATAAAGTCTTTCTGTGACTTCAGTTTATCACGTGTCTCTTACGCTGACCTAATAAAAAGACGGGGTTTCCCCCGTCTTCAGGCTGTCGAGAAAGTCTCGGCAGCTTTTATTTGTTTTCTGTTTTTTAATAGATCACTTCGTTAATTTGTTATAATAGCTGTAACTTATCAACGAAAGGTGATTGGATGTTTCAATCTAAAACTGAACGACAAAATGAAATCGAAATGGTTACCATTGAAGAGCTTGTCCCTGAAGATCATCTCCTACGCAAAATTGACCAATACATAGATTTTTCTTTCATTCCTGAAAAAGTCCGTCCTTACTATTCAGAAGATAATGGTCGTCCCTCTTTGGATCCTCTTGTTTTATTCAAAATGATGTTCATTGGTTATATCTATGGCGTTCGTTCCGAACGCGAATTGGAGCGACAAATTCAAACGAATGTTGCTTATCGTTGGTTCTTAGGGTTGAATCTTACAGACAAAGTCCCCCATCATTCCACTATTAGTTGGAACCGCCGCACTCGTTTCAAAGACACGGATATCTTTCAAGAAGTTTTTGATGAAATCGTGCTCCAAGCGATGAACCACCGTATGGTCTCCGGCCGTGTATTATTCACAGATTCCACGCACTTGAAAGCCAACGCTAATAAGAAGAAATTCTCAAAACAAGAAGTTGAAGTAGAAACGGTAGACTACCTCAAAGATTTGGAAGAAGCCGTAAGAAAAGATCGTGAAGATCATGAAAAAAAGCCTCTGAAGGAAAAGGAGGGGGTAAAAAAGACAAAGGAAATTAAGGTTAGCGACACGGATAGCGAGAGTGGTTATCTTTACCGGGAGAATAAGCCGGAAGGCTTCTTTTATCTTGATCACCGTACCACAGATTTAAAACATAACATCATTACTGATGTTCATGTAACGCCAGGAAATATTCATGATTCCAGACCTTACTTACAACGTTTGGACCGCCAAATCGAACGATTTGGCTTTGAGGTGGAAGCTGTAGGTCTAGATGCCGGCTATCTGACGAACCCTATATGTCATGGGCTTATAATGGAAAGAGGAATATTTGGAGTTATTGCTCATCGAAGGTACCAGTCAAAGAAAGGGCTTCTTCCGAAATGGAAATATGCATATGATGAAGAGCGGGATGAATATGTGTGCCCCCAGGGTGAAGTTTTAAGCTATTCGACCACCGATCGTGAGGGGTATCGGCATTACAAATCAAACCCTGAAAATTGTGCAGATTGCCCTCTTCTAGCGAAGTGTACCCAAAATAAGAAGTATCAAAAAACGATCACTCGCCATGTATGGGAAAGCTCGAAGGAGAAGGTTCGGTTGAACCGGCTTTCTAATGAAGGCAAGTGGATCTATCGCATGAGAAAAGAGAAAGTTGAACGTAGCTTCGCAGATTCAAAAGAACTGCACGGGCTGCGTTATTGTCGCTTGCGCGGAAAAGAGAATGTACGCGAACAAGCGTTACTGACGGCGGCCTGCCAAAACATGAAAAAGATTGCCCTCCACCTATCCAGGGTGAGATAGGTGAAGGAGAGTCTTTTTCGGTGAGGGGAGGGCGAATACCAGGAGACTCCTGCGGAAAAACGGGCGACCCGAGACCCCGCAGTGTGGGTTTTCACGAGGGAGGCTCGGGCGTTCGTCCGCGGAAAGCGAGTGGTATTCGCCCGCACGAACTGCACAAAAAAAGCTTGCAGAAAAACACGGGGTTTCTCTACAAGCTGAAGACGGGGTTTCCCCCGTCTTTGTTAAAGTATTCCGGTATGCCCTTTATAGATTTTCCCCTGAGCTCCGTCAATGGTGATGTCTGTGTAATCTTCAATTTTCTCGAGCGCTTCATCGGTACCGACGATCACCGGGATACCGAGACTCAACCCTACTACAGCCGCGTGAGATGTAAGTCCCCCTTCGACTGTTACGAGACCTTTGGCTTTCTCGATAGCCGGCATCATCTCTTTGTCCGTACCGAACGTGACGAGGATATCCCCCTCTTCAACACGGGCATTGGCATCCTTTGCGTTTTCAGCTACCACTGCCCGGCCCGAGGCACTTACCTGACCGATGCCCTGTCCGTTCGTGAGTACATTACCGATTACGTGCACTTTCATCAGATTGGTCGTACCACTTTCACCTACCGGTACTCCGGCTGTAATGATGACTCTGTCTCCGTGCTCTACGAGACCTGAATCGATTCCTTTCTCAATGGCCGTTTCAAGCATTTCGTCCGTGGAAGCAGCTCTTTCTCCCATAAGCGCGTGAACGCCCCAGACGAGAGAAAGTTTGCGGTTCACTTTTTCACTTGAAGTTACCGCAAGAATCGGCGACTGGGAGCGGTATTTGGATACCATGCGAGCAGTATGGCCACTTTCCGTCGGGGTGATGATAGCATTTACGTCCAGATTGATAGCCGTATGAGTGACAGATTGACTGATTGCATCCGTTATCGTCATCGTCGTGTGTTTTGACCGCTCACTCAGGATAGAGGCGTAATCGAGTCCGGTCTCCGTCTTTTTGGCTATATTGGCCATCGTCTGAACAGAAGCTACAGGGTAATCTCCCGCAGCCGTCTCTCCGGAAAGCATAATGGCATCGGTGCCATCGAATATCGCATTCGCCACGTCTGATGCTTCCGCACGCGTCGGGCGTGGGTTGTGCTGCATGGAATCGAGCATCTGAGTAGCAGTAATTACAGGTTTTCCGGCCTGGTTACATTTTCGGATAAGTTGTTTCTGGACAAGCGGCACGTCTTCTGCAGGTATTTCCACCCCGAGATCTCCACGCGCTACCATCAGACCATCACTCACTTTAAGGATGGCCTCTATGTTGTCCACGCCTTCCTGGTTTTCGATTTTAGGAATGATCTGTACATCACTTGCGTTCTTTCTTTCCAGAAGCTCCTTGATTTCCAGTACGTCGGAAGCCCGGCGCACGAAAGAGGCAGCTATAAAGTCGACTCCCTGCTCCACACCGAACTCAATATCTTTCGCATCTTTATCGGTCATCCCGGGAAGATTGACACTTACGTTCGGAACGTTGACCCCTTTTTTACTTTTGATAGGGCCGTTGTTCAGGACCGTCGTTTTAATTTCATTGTTCTCTTTATCAATTTCCTCGACGAGCAGTTCGATAAGGCCGTCATCCAGAAGGATTTTGGAACCCTTATGAACGTCGTCTATGAGTCCGGGGTACGTCACGGAAATCCTCTCTTCATTTCCTGCAACCGGAGTCATGGAAACGTAAAGGGTAGAGTCTCTTTTCAGATAAACCTCTTTCTCCGCCATATCACCCGTGCGGATTTCCGGACCCTTCGTATCCAGAAGGATAGCTACCGTTTTTCCAGCTTCCTTCGAGGCTTTTCTTATATTCTCAATCCGGCTTCCGTGTTCTTCAAAGTCTCCATGCGAAAAGTTGAGCCGGGCCACATCCATCCCCGCATCAATAAGCTCTTTTAAAATTTCGGGTTTTTCGGATGCAGGTCCGATAGTACTTACAATTTTAGTTTTTCTGAGCATTGCTAATTCCTCCTCTTAATGAAACCGTGTAACGTTAAATCGATAGTTCTTTGGACAATCGATACATATCCAGATCGATGTGGTGCTTTTGACTCAGGACTTCGACTATATCATGATCTACAATTTCATTGTTCTGAATACCTACCATTCTGCCTGCGGATCCTTTTCTGAGGATATCGACTGCTGCAGCTCCAAGACGGCTTCCAAGTACACGGTCCGACGCTGAGGGAGAGCCTCCGCGCTGCGTGTGACCAAGTACCGTAACCCTCGTTTCCAGTTTCGCTTTTTCCTCTATTTCTCTGGCGAAATCGACTCCGCTTCCGTACCCTTCGGCTATAATGATGATGCTGTGACGTTTCCCGCGTTCGTTTCCGCGTTTCAGACGATCGATTACATCTTCTATAGTGTCCTCCGCTTCCGGAATCAGAACGCTTTCGGCACCATCGGCAAGGCCTGCCCATAAAGCCAGGTCTCCGGCGTCTCTGCCCATCACTTCTATAATATATGTTCTTTCATGGGAAGTAGCCGTGTCCCTTATTTTATCGATAGCCTCCGAGATGGTATTCAATGCCGTATCAAAACCGATGGTAAAGTCCGTCCCCGGAATATCATTATCTATCGTGCCCGGCACCCCGATGCAGGGATATCCCCTCTCGGTCAATTTCTCGGCTCCTCTGAAAGAGCCGTCCCCGCCGATAACGACAAGACCTTCTATTCCATAATGTTCAAGTGTTTCGATACCCTTAAGCTGACCTTCTTCCGTTTTGAAGTCTTCACAGCGTGCAGAGTAAAGCATCGTCCCTCCGCGCTGTATGATATCTCCGACAGAACCGAGCTCCATTTTCCGGATATCTCCGTCTATCAGTCCCTGGAACCCGTAGTTGATTCCGTATACTTCAATACCATGATAAATCGCCTTCCGTACGACCGATCGGATGGCAGCATTCATGCCCGGAGCATCTCCTCCACTTGTAAGGACGCCTATTCTTTTCATAACCTTTCACCTCGTTTAATTATCTCTCTATCTTTTCCCTTTCATCAGGAGGTTCTAAACAATTTAAATATCAGAGGAAAGTAATCGGCCAACCCCGATTCTTAAAATGATAACGTTATCACACCCTAAAGACGGGAAAAGTCGCACAAAAATAGTGCGACTACGGACTTCCCTCTCCTGATTCAACTGTCTTAATTATATCTCAATTGCTGCATACGCGCCAATATTTTTGTACTTCTCATATCTTTTCTCCAGACGTTGTTCATTATCCATAGCAGACAATTCTTCAAGCGAAGAACGGAGGTATGGTTTCAGAATTTCAGCCTGATTTTCGATTTCTTTATGAGCGCCTCCCATAATTTCCGGTATCAGTTCATCGATGATGTGCAGCTGTTCCAGATCATACGAAGTGATTTTCATTGATTCTGCCGCCTGTTTGGCATAAGCAGCATCCTTCCATAGAATAGAAGCCGCTCCTTCCGGTGATATAACGGAATATGTAGCGTTCTCAAGCATCAGAATCCTGTCCCCTATTCCGATACCGAGCGCTCCCCCGCTTCCTCCTTCACCGATAACGACGCATATGACAGGGACATCAAGCCCGGCCATTTCCATTAAATTCCTTGCTATCGCTTCACTTTGTCCTCTTTCTTCAGCTGCTTTCCCGGGATAGGCCCCCTTCGTATCTATGAACGTTATTACAGGACGCCCGAATTTTTCGGCCTGCTTCATCAGTCTCAAGGCCTTTCTGTACCCTTCCGGATGAGGCATGCCGAAATTTCTGTATATGTTCTCTTTCGTATGTTTACCACGCTGATGGCCGATCACTGTAACCGGTGCACCTTCGAATTTGGCTATTCCACCGATGATGGCAGGGTCATCACCGAAATGACGATCTCCATACATTTCCAAAAAACCGTCAAAAAGATGATTAACGTAGTCGAGAGTCGTCGGTCGTTCCGGGTGCCGGGCCATCTGAACCCTGTCCCACGGCTTCAGATTGGTATATACATCATGCTCCAGTTTCTCAAGTCTTTCTTCAAGAGTGCTGATTTCCTCCGCCAGATCTATATCTTTCTCTTCCGTCAGCTTTTTCAGTTCTGAAATTTTCTCACGAAGGTCGATAACCGGTCTTTCAAAATCAAGCACGTGTTTCATTGGATTCCCCTCCTGTCCGGTGCATGTCCAGTACATTTCCAAGAATACTTTTTAATTCATGACGATGTATAATCCGATCCAACTGTCCGTGTTCGAGTAAAAATTCGGAAGTCTGAAAATCTTTGGGCAGCTTCTCCCTGATCGTCTGTTCTATAATTCTTCTTCCCGCAAACCCGATCAGCGCACGGGGTTCTGCGAAGTTATAGTCCCCGAGGGAGGCGAAACTTGCCGTCACCCCGCCGGTAGTAGGATGAGTCATAACCGAAATGAACAGCAGGCCTGCTCGGCTGTGACGTTCGAGAGCTATCGCCGTTTTACCCATCTGCATTAAACTTACGACTCCCTCCTGCATTCTTGCTCCTCCGGAAGCAGTGAAAATGATGAACGGGAGAGATTCTTTCCGGGCTCTTTCCACGGCTCTTGCAATTTTCTCCCCGACGACAGCCCCCATACTTCCCATCCTGAAACGTGAATCCATCACGGCTACAGCTGCAGGGGCGTCACCAATCGTCAGTTTTCCGGTCACAATCGCCTCTTTAAGGTCCGTTTTGTCCTTGTCTTTCTCCAGCTTCTCTTCGTATTCGGGGAATCCCAGTATATTTGTGGTTTCCAGATTTTCATCCCACTCTTCGAACGACCCGGCGTCCGAGAGCTGTTCAATGCGTTCATACGCAGTAAGATTTACATGATAATCACAGTGAGGACATACAAATAAATTCCTGTTCAGTTCCTTCCTGTAAAAAATCTTCTTACAGCTCGGACATTTCTGCATCAAACCTTCCGGTACGTTCTTCCGGCTTTTTTTACTCGGTACGGAGTTATATCTTTTCTTTTTTCCAAACATATCTCGGAACATTCCGTCACCCTCCTTTTTCTTTTCGTATTCGAATTGCTGGATTAAATACTGTTTTCATATAATCCGAAAATATCTTCCTTGTTTGCGCGTCGCAGTGCATCACAAAGGTCCTCGTGCCATTCTTTCGTATAATGGATCTTCTCAACCGACTCCAGATACGTAGTGAGAAGCTGCCATATAGAAAGAAGCAGTTCCTGATTCTGCGCCATAAACAGTGCTTTGAATAAATCGTTATGACTTTCCCCGTTGAATGGAACGAGGTGTGCTTCGAGCTGTTCGATTTCCGGAACGGACAATCTGCCTATCGACAAAAAAATGATTTCTTTCTCCACCATGTTTTTGGCAATATGCAGTTCTTCCCGTGTCCTGTTTCTGTTCAGTATAAAGGTCGAAAGCAGATTGATCATATGATAATCCTTGTATTCTTTTAGAAACGTGCCTTCCCCTCTTTTCGTTTCAATAAGTCCGAGCAGCTCCAGCGCACGCAGGGCCTCCCTGATCGAGGAACGCCCCACACTAAGCTGATCACTCAGTTCCCTTTCGGAAGGAAGCTTATCTCCGGGACGGACATCTTCTTCCTCTATGAATTCCTTCAGCCGGTGGAGCACCCCTTCATATACTTTCGTCTTTTCGGGCTCATTCGGGGACAATGTGCACATCTCCCCTTTCTATGTAAATTCACTGGCTCGTTCGAAAACGAAGGAGAAGGCAGTCCCTTCTCCTCAATCTTCATCAATTAACGTCAGCTGGCGGGTTCTTTCGCTTACCTGTTCAGGGTCCACATGCTTCCTCGCAACGCCGGATTCCATAGCAGCTTTAGCGACACTGGCCGCAACAGCCGGAGCGACTCTCGGGTCGAACGGAGCAGGTATTACATAATCTTCCCCAAGTTCCCCGTCACTTACGAGTTCGGCAATAGCTTCGGCTGCTGCTATTTTCATCCTTTCATTGATCCTCGTCGCCCTCACGTCAAGAGCTCCTCTGAAAATCCCAGGAAAAGCAAGGACGTTATTCACCTGATTCGGAAAATCGGATCTGCCTGTACCGATTACACGGGCACCGGCCTCTTTTGCAGCATCCGGCATAATTTCCGGTTCCGGGTTTGCCATAGCGAAAATAATCGACTCCTCTTTCATTTTCGACACCATCTCGCTGGATAAACTGCCTCCTACGGAGACTCCGACGAAAACGTCCGCATCTTCTATTACGTCTTCAAGTTTCCCTGAAACTTTCTCTTTATTCGTGATTTTGGCTATTTCATCTTTCACTTCGTTCATTCCTTCTGTGCGCCCTTCGTAAATCGCACCCCGGGAATCACACATGATGATATCTCTTACTCCGAAATGGTAAAGCAGTTTAATGATGGCGATCCCTGCAGCCCCTGCTCCGTTCGCTACCACTTTAATATCGGAAAAAGAGCGGCCGGTAAGTTTCAGGGCGTTCATCAGCCCTGCCACGGTAACGATAGCCGTTCCGTGCTGATCATCATGGAAAATCGGAATATCCGTTTCTTTTTTCAGGCGGTCTTCGATGATAAAACAGTTGGGGGCAGCTATGTCCTCGAGGTTCACACCTCCGAACGTAGGCTCCATCAGCTTAACGGTCTGAACTATTTCATCGATGTTGTTTGTGTTCAGGCAGATGGGGAAAGCGTCGACGCCGGCAAAACTTTTGAAAAGAGCGGCTTTCCCTTCCATAACAGGGAGGGAGGCTTCCGCACCGATGTTGCCAAGTCCGAGCACTGCCGAACCGTCACTGACGACTGCCACCATATTCCCTTTCATTGTGTAATCGAAAACTGTTTCCTTGTGATCGTAAATTTCTTTACAAGGTTCCGCTACCCCGGGAGAATAAGCTAAGCTTAAATCCCTGGAATTACGGACAGGGACTTTCGAGGTAGTTTCCAGTTTTCCCTGGTTCACTCTATGAATATGCAATGCTTCATCCCGTAAATTTGACAAAAGACCACGCTCCTTCGATTCAATGGATTGGTACGGATTTTTCTACTTTCCTACAGGTAAAGCAGGTGTATTTGAAGTGGTCTGACCACCGGATTTCGACTTCTTAATTATAACAAATCGTCAAATCGTGTAAAGGCATCCATCTCCATTTCAGAGCCATCTGTGCCTTATAGCATATTTTTCATTTCCGATATTCTTTTCCAAACGCTTCCGTACTTCTTCACTCACATCAATCCCGTAGCCGGAAGGCATTTTATAGACTTTCTTCACTTCTTCGATATAGAGAAATATTTCCTGTTCTCCCGGATGATCACGGGCCAGGGTTTTCATAAATTCGAGAACTTCCGTATACCGCTTTTTTTCTGTCTTAATGAAGATTTCACTCGTCTCCTGCACAGGACGTATACTTTGTGCCTGAAGCTGTTTCTCTCCCCGCCGTTCCTGTATTTTCCCGCCGATTACTACAATCATGTCCTCGTCCAGCCAGGAGCTGCAGGTACGGTACGTTTCGGGAAACACCACTGCGTCCATCTCTTCTTTATCGTCACTCAATGAAAGAAAAGCCATTTTCTCTCCCCGTTTCGTCCGTATCTCTCTGACGTTATCTACGACGGCGGCTACGGTAATGAACCCTTTTTCTTTCATCAGGGCCGCGCTGAGTAATTCTATATTGTTTCTTTTCAGACTTTTGCCCGCCCCTTCCAGAGGATGGGAAGAAAGGACAGCTCCGAGCACCTCTTTTTCCAAATTCAGCCGTGTGAGGGCTGGAAGCGGGTCTTTGTGGACGAGACCTCCGCTCCATTCCGTAATGAACCCTATATCTTCCTGAAATTCCCTGAACAGTTCACTTTGTTCCAGCGCCTGATCGATACTCGCAAGTAAACTTGCGCGGTTGGAGTGAAGACGGTCAAAACAGCCGGCCTTAATGAGGTTTTCCATCGAGTTCCGATCCAGGTAGGAAGACCCCCTCATCGTGAACTCGAAAAAATTCGTAAAGCGTCCCCGCTGCCTCTCTTCCGTAATGGAACGGCCCATCTTGAAACCGATACCTTTTATCATCATGAAGCCGAGGATGATATTTCCTTTTCGGACAGATGTATGAGGAAAAGCCTCATTTACGAACGGGGGATGTACGGGTATACCTTCCTGCTTTGCTTCACGTACGTAATTCGCTATTTTCTCTTTATCTCCTACGGCGCTGTTGATCAGTTCGGAAAGGAAGTATTCCGGAAAATGCGTTTTAATATAAGCAAGTTTATACGAAATGATGCTGTAGGCTACTGCGTGGCTTTTGTTGAATCCATAATTGGAGAATTTCACAATCCATCTGAACAGCTCCCGCGCCACTTCTTCCTTATAACCAGCCTGTTCAGCGCCTTTCAGAAATCGGCTCTCCTCATTTTTGAGAATACTTTCCTGTTTTTTGCTCACTGCCCTTCTGAAAAGATCCGCTTCCCCGAGAGAATACCCGGCAACAATCTGAGCGACCTTCATTATTTGTTCCTGGTACAAAAGCACCCCGTATGTCTCCTCGAGAATCGGTTCAATGTCCGCGTGTAAATAAGTGACAGGGGTCCTGCCGTGTTTTCGCTCCACATAATCCGGAATGAAATCCATCGGTCCGGGACGATAAAGGGCATTGACGGCGACGATATCTTCAAAACGTTCAGGCTTCAACTGTTGCAGTACTTTCCTCATTCCTCTGGACTCCAGCTGGAAAATCCCGTTCGTCTTTCCTTCCGACAATTGTCTGTAGGTAGTTTCATCATCCTCTGGAATGCTCTGGATTGAAAATGCGGAATCGGCGTATTTTCTGATGTTCTTTTCCATGTTTTCAAGAAAAGACAGATTCCTGAGTCCGAGAAAATCCATTTTGAGAAGACCGGAAGCCTCCACGTCCTCCATAGCCATCTGAGTAAGCAGTGCCGGACCATCGTGATCCATCATCCCGGTATATCTACCGAGAGGATAGTCGCTGATAACTACACCAGCCGCGTGAGTGGAGACGTGTCTTGGCAGTCCTTCGATTCTGGTGCCGATTCTGAACAGAGACTGAAGTTGACCGGAACTTCTTATAAACTCCTTAAGAGGTTCCGACTGTTTTACAATCTGTTCCAGGTTGAGCGAACGGTTTCCGGGAAACTGCTTCAGTATATACGCAATATCCTCTTCTTCCACTTTCAGCGCTTTTCCTACCTCCCGTATCGTACTCCTCGCTGCGAATGTACCGAAAGTACAAATTTGGGCCACTCTTTCTTTTCCGTATTTTTCCCGTACATATGTAATCACTTCATCACGCCGGTGATCGGAAAAGTCAATGTCGATATCGGGCATGGTCTGACGTTCCGGATTGAGAAACCTTTCAAAAAGGAGACCGTATTTCAAAGGGTCCACAGTCGTTATATTCAACAGATATGCTACGATCGACCCGGCAGCGGAACCACGGCCGGGACCGACTTTAATCCCCTTGTCCTTCGCATATTTGACGAAGTCCCACACAATAAGGAAGTAGTCGCTGAATTTACGGGAGGTAATCACTTCAAGCTCATGTTCCAGCCGTTTCTTTGCTTCCCCGGTATCAGCGCCGTACTTCTCCGGCAACGCCTGCTCACACAATTCCCTTAAATATTCATTACTGTCCCCATCCTCCAGGGGGTAGGAAGGGAGAAGAGAACGGGAGCGGGTTAGAGAAACAGAACTTTTGTCTACTATTGTTTCGTTATTCCTGATGACCTCGGGCCATTCACTGAAATATGACTCTGTCCGGGAAGGATCTTCGAGACAAGTTACTCCAGGGGAAGAAGTCCCTGCTTTAAAAGCTTCGCCTGCCTCCATCGCCTGCATAACTTCATAGGCTGTTCTATCCTCTTCTTTCAGAAAATGTACGTCACTGATGGCTGTACAGCTGATCAGTCCTGCCTGCGCCCACGCCTTCAGAGGGTCATGAAGCATCTGTTCCTGTCGCAGTTCTGCAGCACGGACGCCTGCGAACATTAAAGAAAAGACGGATTCGAACTCCCGATATACGGGGATGACTTCTTCTTTTCTGTTTTCCGTAACCTGTTGCGCTACAGGGGTGTCTCCCGTTTTCCATATCGCGATTACATCGTTCCCAAGTTCTTCGATACCGTTCAGTTCCACTCGACCGTCCAGATGGTACCTGCTTGTGATTTCGATTACGTTTCCTGCCCCCTGTTCCGAGGTGGCAAGCAGAAAAGTCGGATACTCCTCTCCTTTATGTATCACCGGGAGTTCGACGCCGAGGATAGGAGTTATGTTTTTTTCTATACAGGCATTATAAAACGACAGCCAGGCACTGATATTTTTTTCATCGACCAGACCGAGCGCTTTTATCCCCCGGCCGTAAGCTTCGTCTATGAGTTCATGTATATCAATGGTACTGTTCATAAGACTGTACCCGCTTTTTATACCTATGTGAGTAAACCCCATTACTCCCACCTCCTTCTAACTGAATTATACTAACGATTTCGATCACTGTCGTCATATACACTCCGTATGCAGAATGACCGGATATTACCGGAAGGCGACAAAGGGCCCGGGACTATTTAAAAGAGACAGCTGTAAGGTTTTATGTATCGAAAAAGAAAATGGGTGTGTTCACCCATTTTCTTTCCGGTATTCCCGGCAGATTGATTGCAACTGCTCTTCTATCCTTTTCGTCTCTTCCCAGCTCTCCGCTCTGGCACCGGCAGCCATCGGATGTCCTCCTCCCCGGTACTCCCCGGCGAGTTTATTGATGACAGGACCTTTGGATCGGAACCTGACTCTTATTTCGGATTCTTCCTCTAGAAAGAACACCCAGGAAAGGATTCCCTCAATATCTCCGAGCATCCCCACGAACTGGCTGGTTTCTGAAGGGTCCACTTCAAAACGCTCCAGCACTTCTTTTGAAAGCGGAATGGCTGCATGTCCTTCGTCCGACACAGTGACATTCTGCAGAATATACCCTTTCAGTCTTGCAAGCTTCAAAGAAGTCTTATAAAGTTCATCGTACATAGCAGAACGGTCGAAGTCATATTTAATCAGTGCGGAAGCCGCTTCAAACGTCCGTTCTGTCGTACTCGGGAAAAGAAATCTCCCGGTATCTCCGATTATGCCCGCATACAGCAGCCGGGCGGCTTCTTCTGAGAGTTTCCATCCGGCGTTTTGAGCAGCAAGCACGTAAATCATTTCGCTCGTGGAACTGGAATGGGTCTCCACCCACTGAATATCTCCATACTCGTCCACGACCGGGTGATGATCGATTTTAATGAGAGCCCCGCCTTTTTCATATCTTTCGTCGTCGACTCTTTCAAGGTTTGCCGTGTCGTTAATGATTACCAGGGCGCCTCTGTAATCATCGTCGTCCACGTCATCCATAGTTCCCAGAAAACGGAATGCTTCGTCATCATCGCCGGCAGCCAGCACCGTTTTCTCCGGGTATGTATCCTGCAGTATTTTTTTGAGGCCGAGCTGTGAACCGAGAGCATCGGGATCGGGGCGGACGTGACGGTGTATGATAATCTTCGGATATGATTCTATTTTATCTTTAATCTGTTTATGCATAAAAAGGCTCCTTCTGATAAAGATGTTGGCATTTTAAAAAGAAACAAGCTAAAATAGGCGATAGAAAAAAATTATTTAAGGATGATGTTCATGTTCATGTTTCTTCTTATCGCTTTCGTCATTACCTCCATTGTACTATACATTTATAACAAAGTAATGATTACACGCACGGAACATCCGGTCACCCAGCAGTATTATAACAGTATCGCAAAATTCTTTCTCGGCATCTTCGTCGTAAGTTTCGGAGCGGCCCAGTACCTGTATTATGAGACGAGGCTGTCGCTGTTCATCGGTATATTATTTATCGTCCTCGGCGTTTTGCAGCTCATGCACGGCTGGAGGGCAGCACGTCACTACAAAAATGAATATAAACGGGTCGAAGAAACTTAAAGCCGCTTTCAAAGCGGCTTTTTTTGTGTTTATTTATCGATCAGCTGGGCCATCAGCAGCGCTTTTCCGACAAGGCTGCCTTCATGATAGACTTCTACATCCAGCTTGGCGAGTTTCCTCCCGGCTTCAAGCACCCGGGGATGAATCTCCACTTCACTCTCGAGCTGCACCGGCTTTATGAAGTAGACGGAAATGTTTTCGACAACCAGATCCCCTTTCTTCTGCCGTGTCAGAAGATGGCTGGAAGCCTCCGTTATCAAAGCGGTGAATACACCATACGACATCGTACCGAGCTGGTTCGTCATCTGCGGGGTAACTTTCGTTTTCAGCGTGTACGTGCCCTCTTCGTCGGTAATATGTGTCAGCTGACTGGTAATCAGGTCATCGATCGTTTCACCCACCTGAGGCTGTCTCTGGATATTTTGAAGCGCTTTAAGTACGTCCTGTCTGGAGATGATGCCCTGAATTTCCCTCAGCGAATCGACGACGGGCATCAATTCGATTCCTTCCCACACCATCATGTGGGCGGCATTCGCGAGAGAAGTGTTCACAGTGACTGTCATCGGGTTCCTCGTCATCACCTTTTCCACGAGAGTATTTTCATCTTCTCCCACAATATCTTTAGATGTCACGATACCGACTACTCTGTTCTGCATATCGACTACCGGATACCGGCTGTGTCCCGTTTCCCTGTTCAGGGAATGCCACTTGGAAGTGCTGTCGTTCGATGATAAAAATTTCGAATCCTCCAGTGGAGTATATATATCCTCTACCAGAACAATTTCTTTCTTGATCATCTGGTCGTAAATCGCTCTGTTGATCATGGCGGCTACCGTAAATGTGTCATAACTGGTGGAAATGACCGGTAATTCTTTCTCATCCGCCAGCTGCTTCACTTCATCCGAGGTGTCAAACCCTCCCGTCACAAGAACGGCCGCACCTTCCTGAACTGCTAATTCATGAGCGTTCGTACGATTCCCTACGATAAGCAGAGAGCCCGCTTCCGTGTACCTCATCATAGCATCGAGTTTCATAGCACCTATGACGAACTTATTGAGCGTTTTATACAGGCCTTTTCTTCCGCCCATTACCTGGCCGTCTACGATATTCACAATCTCTGCAAAAGTCAGGCGTTCGATGTTCTCTTTTTTCTTCTGTTCTATTCTGATCGTACCGACCCGTTCAATCGTACTGACAAGTTTCTGATTTTCCGCTTCCTTGATTGCACGATAAGCCGTACCTTCACTCACCTGCATTTCCTTGGCAATACGGCGTACGGAAATTTTACTCCCTATGCTCAAAGAATCTATGTGATTTAAAATCTGCTCATGTTTCGTAGTCAAACGCTCACCTTCTCCCTAACTGTACTAGTATTTACAAGTATAATTGTTATTATACTAGTGATACAGTTATAGTTCAATTTCGAACAGGTCCCGCCCGCTCCCCTTATCAAAAGAATTATTATGTATTTTCAGTAAATCACAGCTGCACCGAGTTTAAAAAAACCCGGCCGCTTTCTTCAGAAGCGACCGGGTTGTGGTGATATTACAGTTCGATATATTCTCCAGGTTTGAGAGCCTTACCTTTTCCGGGTTTGACTTTAGAAGCAAAAGCTTCTCCGTCCTGATTAATCAGATCAAAAGTATTGTAGTGAACCGGCACTACCTGTTTAGCTCCGATCCATTCAGCTGCCGTAAGTGCATCCTCAGGTCCCATGGTGAAATTATCGCCGATCGGAACGAATGCCAGGTCAATATCGTTTCTTTCCCCGATCATCTTCATGTCGGAGAAAAGACCTGTATCTCCCATGTGATATACAGTTTTTCCGTCAATCGTCAGCAGAATACCGGTAGGCATACCAGTATATACGATAGTGCCGTCATCCTCTGTATAGGAAGAACCGTGAAAAGCCTGAGTAAGTTTCACTGTACCGAAATCAAACTCGTGAGCCCCACCAATGTACATAGGATGGGCGTCCAGACCTTTATTGCCGAGATACGTGGCCAATTCAAAAGGAGCAACTATCTGGGCGTCATTTCTTTTAGCAATCTCAAACGTGTCACCGACGTGGTCATTGTGGCCGTGAGTCAGAAGAATAACGTCCGCTTTTGCTTCATCCGCTTTCAGATCGGTATTGCCGTTTTCGGAAATGTAAGGATCAATCAAAATGGTATGTTTCTCCGTTTCGACTTTCACTACTGCGTGTCCATGATAAAATACTTTCATGTTCAGCATCCTCCTTTAGTAATCTTTCCACGCTTGCTCATATTTCTGAATAAGATTCGGGTGGATTAATGTATTAGGTTCCAGGTTCTTAACCTGACCGTCACTATCTAGGATTTCCCGGTCTTCGTCTTTTCCAAACACGGTAAGCGCAGGAACAATTTCCTCATTCAGGAATTCCGTCGGTACATCTATTGAAATATTTTCGATATCCACATCTTTTCTTGAAGCCATTACGAAACCCCAGTTTCCGAAACTCGGTATGTCGACGTGGAAGTTGTACGTATTCATATCCGTCGCTTCCACCGTTTCGTTGATGGTCCAGTACACCTCCGGAGCGAAGACGGGGCTTGTGGCCTGGGCCATCATCACGCCGTCGGCTCTCAGATGATTCCTTACGAGTGAATAGAACTCTTTCGTATACAGCTTATTAAGACTTTCATTGTTGGGGTCCGGCAGGTCGATCAGCACCGTATCAAAACGTTTGTCTGTCGCTTTCAGATACTTGAAGGCGTCTTTATGCTGAATATCGACCAGTGGATCGTCAAGCGCACCATCATTCAGCTCACGGAGGTGCGGGTTTTCTTTAGCGAAATCGACGACAGCAGGGTCGAGGTCCACAAGAGTGATCGATTCCAGCCCTTCGTACTTCAGCAGTTCATTCACGGCAATGCCGTCTCCCCCTCCCAGCACGAGTACGTCCCGGACGTTCTCTTTGTAGGCCATGGGAAGATGTACGAGCGTCTCATGATACCGGTATTCATCAGTGGAACTGAACTGCAGGGCTCCGTCCAGAAAAAGTCGGGTGTCTTCGTCGTCTTTTGTAAGGACCATCTTCTGATAAGAGGTGTTTTCCATATGAAGAATCGGATCTTTGTAAAGTTTCTGCTCAAAAGAGAAAGCGAGCTCCTCCCCGAAGAACAGACCGCTGATGAGAAGAATACCGATAAAGATTGCACTGCCCAGATGAAAAGAGAACTTTTTAATTTCTTCCCTGAAATAAAATAATACGAGAACGGCGACCGACAGGTTAATGACCCCGACGAAAAACGCAGTCTTTACCATGCCCATTTCCGGGCGCAGATAGAAAGCGAACAGCAATCCTCCGACCAGCCCTCCGGCATAGTCGGAAAAGAGTACGCGGGCGGTACTTTTATTAAGTTCGACCCCGATATCATTCGCTTTACGTATAAGAACCGGCAGCTCCACACCCGTAAGAGCCCCGATCGTAAATGTTACAGTGTAAAGAAAAAGCGCGTCGGACCCCGCCGGAGCAAAAGCGGTCATACCGAACATAAGAAAGCTGGAAAAACCTCCAACGACCGCCACGAGAAACTCCGTCCAGATAAAAGCGACGACAAGATCCTTCGTCACTCGTTCGCTGATGCTTGCTCCCACTCCCATTCCTGTCAGGAACAGGCTGATCGTAAGCGTGTACTGTTTCACCCCGTCCCCGAGAATATAGGAACCGAGGGCTCCGAATAACACTTCGAAAATAAGGCCGCAAATAGAAACGATACCGGACGCCCAATAAATAAGTTTGCTTTGTTTCAATCCTTTTTCATTCATTCATACTACTCCCTGTCAGAAAAAAGCACCCTCCCCACGGAGAGTGCTTTCCACCTTATGTAATCGAAGCTCCGATGACGAAAGCGAGACCTATCGATACACCCATCGAAATAATACCGACGGCTGTGTTATTCTCCTTCAGTTTGTCCTCCACAGAAAACTTACGGGTGAGCAGTTCAAACAGAAGATAGGCTACCATCTGCAGAAGTACGCCCACTCCTCCCCATATTAATGTGTCCACGACTGTGAAACTGTGGTAAATGGCAAACGAAAGCACGATACAGATACCGATGATTTTACCTGAGATGGACATCGCCACCGCCTGGTTTCCGGAACTTACTTCGTCCCAGTCTTTATATTTTTTCGTTAATACTTCGAATATTGCGAGGCCTGCAAGTACAACTGCAACCGCAATAAGGAAATACCCTAATGTTGCAAGAAATGGTTCCATACTTTCCCTCCTTTTATTTTCCTACGCTCGGTCCTCCACCTCTCGTGGAAGATCCTCTGAAAGATCCGCTGTTACCGCCATACATGGAATAACCGCCGTAGCAGCCACCATTGTCGCACCTGTTCCTCTGCGTACTCCTCCAGTCATTCGTACCAAAAGCCTGGTTCAGCAAAGCGTACGCAAGCATCCCCTCGAAAAAGGAAGGGGAATAATTATTCCGTACAAACTCTTTCTCGGCCAGTTCAATCAGAACCAGTCCCGCTTCCTCTTCACTCTCTTTCAATATGACAAAATTATCGGGATAAATCAACGCCTGTTTATCTCCCTGTCTTTCTCCGGTCTCCCGAGGCTTCACTTCTCCGACGATCAATTCTTCCACTTCCTGGAGATTATACTCACTCGTCATGTAAATTTCTGAACGCCCCCGGTCTGTCTGGACCGTATCAAGCTGAGGAAACGTTTCTTCGATCATCGTTTCGACGGAGGTATAGGACTCTTCATCCAGACGGTCTTCAATTTCTCCACGCGTCGGTTCTTCGGGTAATGACTCATAGGACTGTTCGTTATATGTACCGGACATGCCGTTGTCGGCACTGTCTCCACTGTCAAAAATAAAAAAGGCGATAAAAGCTGCAAAAATCGAAAATAACACGACGCTCCCTATGTCTCTCACGGATGTTCCTCCTTCCCCTGGAAAGTAAAACTACAAGCCCGGCAGCGCCAGGCTTGTAAGAAACCTTTATTATTCTTTGTTCATTTTTTTCTTCATGGCAGCCAGCTCGTCGTCGACTTTATCGTCTTTTCCGAGATCCTCGAATTCATCATCAAGAGAACGGCTTTCGGAACGGAGGTCTTCGCTCGTTTCCGCTTCCGCTTCATGCTGCATAACTTTCTCTTCCATCCGTTCGAATCCCTGTTTGGATTCATCATTACCGATATCAGACATAGTGCGGTTCATCTTCGTACGGGTTTTCGCAGACTCCGCTCTTGCCTGAAGAGAGTCTTTTTTGAGTTTCATTTCCTGATACTCTTTCTTCATTTCATCCAGTTTCGTACGAAGCTGTTCGGAATCCTTCTTCGCGCGGTCATATGATTGTTTCAGCTGATCCGCCTGTTCCTGATGACTGTTCTTGTCTTCGATGGCACGACGGGCCAGGTCTTCATTGTCAGCTTCCAGCGCCTTTTCGGCCTGCTGCATACGCTTGTCTACCATAGCCTGAGCATCGTCATACTTGCGCTTAAGCATTTTTTCGTTGGCAATCTGTTTAGCTACTGCACTTTCAGCATCCCGGATATCATTATCCATATCCCGCATAAACTGATCGAGCATTTTCACCGGGTCTTCCGCTTTATCAAGCATGGAGTTCAGTTCGGAACCTACTACCGTCTTTACGCGATTAAAAAATTTAAACATATAAATCTCCTCCTTATTTTGATCCTGCTATAATATTCAATTCATACTCCTGCAGGGGTGTTCCAACACTTACTTCAACTTCCGTACCCCACGCTTCCAGACTGAGCATATGCTCTTCGTCATCGGCAAGATAATCCCCGTAACGGACGGATTCTCCCTGAAGGTTGCTGCTTCTTCCCTCTCCGATGACTTTCGCCACCCCTTCTTCCTTCTTATGATAGGTAAGACCATCATATTCCAGTTTAGCAGGGTAGGGGGTATCCACGGGCAAATGAACTTTCTCAAACATTCCCAGTTCGAGTTCCTCGTCCATCTCGGAGGATAACCACTTTGTATTTCTGCCTTCGAGAAGTTGATAACTGTACCATTCATAACTGCCGTCACGGTATGTCAGTTTACCGACCACTTCGTAATCCGCAAGGTCATACGTAACGATGTCCCCTACCTCGAGGTTCAAAGTATTACGCTCCTCTACCGCTTCAGGTGTTTTTTTCGTTTTCGAAAATAATCGTTTTAAAAAACCCACACAGCTCTCTCCTTTTTCATGACCTTGTACCCTTTATTTACGAATTGCCCCGGCAAAGGTTTCAAAAAATAATATTTTTCTTCTTCAAGTATACCCTTTTTACGCGCAACACAAAAGTTCACCGCTTTTTCACATAATTGAAACGGTTTCACGTCTAATATACAGATCCGCGTGGTATATGTATAATAGAAGGAGAAAGGAGTGGATAGTATGACTTTTGAATACAAAAACATTGTAGTAGCGGTAGATGGTTCGGAGACAGCAGAAAAAGCGTTTCATAAAGCGGTGGACATCGCCAACAGGAATAATGCCACTATCATTCTGTCTCACATCGTGGATACCAGAGCTTTTGCCACGGTGGAAGCGTACGACCGTTCGCTGGCTATGAGAGCGGAGAAACATGCTTATGAGATTCTGGAAGACTACAAAAAGCAGGCCCAGGATGCAGGACTCGACAGCATCGAAATCGAGATTGAATACGGCTCTCCAAAAGTGAAACTCACCAAAGAAATCGCTCCTAAATATAATGCCGACCTGATCATCTGCGGTGCTACCGGCTTAAACGCCATGGAACGTTTCTTTATCGGAAGCGTGTCCGAGCACATTACGAGAACTGCGAAATGCGATGTTCTTGTAGTACGCGACAGTGCCCAGGCCGATTCATGAAGTTAATTCCCCGTTGAAAAAAAGAGTGATGTCCTTTTATAAATTGAAGGACATCACTCTTTTTTGAATTATATTTTTTTGGAAAGGAGACGGAAAGAAGGGTGATTCAGTCTTTCAACCCTTTTTCGACCGTATCTCTCGCTATCATGACTTCTTCGTTCGTAGGAACGACCATAACTTTTACGGGAGAATGAGGATAGTTTACGAAAGCATCTTTCCCGCGGACGTTATTAAGGGAAGGATCCCAGTATACCCCCATAAATTCAAGGCCTTTCAATATACGTTCCCGTATTGAAATACTGTTTTCCCCGACACCGGCAGTAAAAATAATACCGTCCACACCGTGCATCCGGGATGCGTAGGAACCTATATATTTGTGAATACGGTCAGCGAAAACCTGAAGAGCCAGCTGGGCCCGTTCGTCTCCTTCTCCCGCTTTCTGTTCAATATCCCTGAGGTCACTGGAAAAACCTGAAAGGGCCAGCATCCCGCTTTCCTTGTTGAGGACGCTCATTACTTCATCAGCTGTTTTCCCTGTTTTTTCCATAATGAAAGGTATGAGAGCCGGGTCGATGTTTCCGGACCTCGTCCCCATAGTGACACCGGCAAGCGGAGTGAAACCCATGGAAGTATCAATCGATTTCCCGCCTTCGATTGCCGCAATACTCGCTCCGTTCCCGAGGTGGCAGGAGATGAGTCGAAGCTGCTCAACAGGACGGCCGAGCATCTGCGCCGCATGCTGGGATACATATTTATGGGAAGTCCCGTGGAAACCGTATTTCCTTATCCCGTAATTCTCATAATACTCATAAGGCAGGCTGTACAGGTAGGACTCTTCCGGCATCGACTGGTGGAAAGCTGTGTCGAACACTGCCACGTGAGGCACGTTCGGCATCACTTTACGGAAAGCCCGTATTCCGGTCAGGTTGGCCGGGTTATGAAGAGGTGCAAGTTCAGACACTTCTTCGATGGCCTCTATTACTTCCTCCGTTACGAGAGCCGAATCGCTGAATTTCTCCCCTCCGTGCACTACCCGGTGACCGACTCCATCGATATCATCCAGAGAATCTATGATGCCTTTTGAGGTCAATGTACTTAAAAGCAGATCCACTGCCTGCTGGTGATCGGGGATTTCCTCCACCTTTTTATCTTCTCCGTCCACAGTCTCGATATTAAAGATGGAGTCATTTAATCCGATCCGTTCCATGACACCTTTTGCATTGACTTTCTCCTCCGGCATTTCAATAAGCTGGAACTTCAATGAAGAACTCCCGGCGTTTATAGCTAAAACTTTATTCAACGTTGTTCATCCCCTTAAATATAGGTTCTATACTTATAACAAATACATTTAACCACCCGTCATTCCTGTTTTCAAGTATAACAATCAATGGGAACGTTTTCGTGTTATATTCTATATTTTCTTACAATTTCCCGCTGTGATAATCACTGAACCAGTCGTTTACCTGGGAGATGACATTCGATGTTTTCTCCGGGCTCGAAAAAGATGGGAGTTTAACGAGAAGAGCCTGCTTCGGCGGTTTTGTGCCTTCTTGTTTCTTCTGGACGATAAACACACTCCTGGCGAATTTTTCTTTCTTGAACAGATCTTCCGGCAGCTGCAGCATTCCGATGATATGTGCGTGATCGCGCAAATACATTTGCAGCTGCTGTGCCTGATCACTTTCAAACAGGAAGTTCGGTACGACGAAGATGCCGTATCCTCCCTCTTTCAAATACGTGAGGCTCTGTTCAATCAGCAGGTGATGAGCGTACGAGTGCCCTTCCCCGGCTTTCAGTTCGTATTTTTCCGCCTGGGCGTCGTCCGGGTAATATCCTACCGGAAGGTCTGCCGTTACGACATCGACAGGTTCGAGCAGGAAGGGCTGAAGACTGTCCTGATGAAAAAATTCGATATTATGCTTTTGAAGATTCGCCTGGACGACGGCGAGCTGAATGAGAGAATCATCCACTTCACTGCCGTATGGGACGATATCTTTATCCGTACCGTTCAAAATGGCGGTCAGCAAGTTGCCACTGCCACAGACCGGATCAAAAAGTCTGATACTTCCCTCATGAAACTCCGTAAGTTTCCCTGTCAAAAAACCGATGAAAGTGGCTACTGCGTCCGGGGTAAGAAGGTGCTGCTGCTGCGTGACGCCTTTCATCCCTTTGAGAGTAGCCAGCTGTATGGCTTTTCTGATCTCTTCGTTTTCATAATGGTTCTTATTGAAACCGAGCCACTTGTTCCGAATGTCTACCTGGAGCTTCTCAGGATAATCTTCGAAGACCTGACCCTGGTATAAAATATCGAGCGCCTCGGTAACGCCTTCCAGGTACGTAATGTTCAGACCCTCCGAAATAGCAGTGGCCATTTCATCTATCTGAGTAAACAGTTTCTCTACGTTTTGCTGATCCATATGTCGTTCCTCCTAAACAATTGAGGCTTCATTAGCTACCTTCATATACAATATCGAAAGTGCACTATCTTTTCAAATGCGGACCTTTCAAAGAAGTATAAACTGAAATAACTGTGGTAAAATGGGGATGGATAAATTCAAAAGAGGTGGTTTTATGTCAAATCAAAGAAGAAATCTATATTTCTATTATACGCCGAGCAAAGAAAAGGATGAGAAAGTACAACCTTTGAAACAGCTGGCTGTTGATAATAATTTCACTATTGTGGAAGATTACAACGATGCGAATATCATTATTTCTGTAGGAGGAGACGGGGCTTTCCTTCAATCCGTCCGGAAAACCGGGTTCCGACAGGACTGTCTTTACCTCGGAGTTAAAGAGAGTGACGAAGCCGGTCTCTATTGTGACTTCAGCCTGGATAATTACGAACAGATGGTCACCTACATGATGAACGATGAAATTGAAGTAAGGAGATTCCCTCTGATCGAAGCTAAAGTGAATAATGAATCGACCTTTCTCTGTCTGAACGAATGCAGCGTTCGTTCCTCGTTAATAAAAACGATCGACATCGACGTACACATTGATGACCTTCACTTTGAACACTTCCGCGGGGACGGACTGATCGTCTCTACCCCGACTGGCAGTACAGGCTACAACAAATCAACCAAAGGGGCTGTCGTGGATCCTCTCCTCCCTTCTATGCAGGTGAGTGAGCTGGCCTCGCTTAACAACAACCGCTTTCGTACTCTGGATTCTTCCTTCATTCTCGGTAAAGAGCGTAAGCTGCGTCTTGACGTACGTCAGGACGGGAATGACTTCCCTATTATCGGGATGGACAACGAAGCCTACTCTATCAGAAACATCCGGTATATCGATATTTCTTTGAGTGATAAACTGGTGAAAACTGTCAAATTGAAAAGCAACTCCTTCTGGCACCGGGTGCAGCGCACTTTTCTGTAACATTACTGAAAACGCCCGGAACGAAGATATAATACAAAGAGCCGGTCAGTGTTGACCGGCTCTTTGTTTTGCTCGATCTCTTTTCATTATTTTTCGTACATAATCTCTCCGTCGACTACCGTCATCATAACGACCGCATCGGCGACCTCGTGGCCGGCTGATGAGAAGAGATCACGGTCCAGCACGGTAAAATCAGCCACATACCCCGCACGGATCATTCCCTGCTCCTCTTCTCTGCTGACTGCATGGGCACTTCCCTTCGTATACAGAGATATCGCTTCGTACATCGACAGTTTTTCTTCTTCCCCGTACACCTGAAAATCGAGGGTCGCCCTCCTGTCTACAGCCGCCCGGATACCAAGCAGCGGATTCACTTCCTCGATGGGAGCATCGGACCCTCCTGCAAGGAGGACGCTTTTATCGTAAAGAGTTTTCCAGGCATAGGCATACTCCATCCTTTTTTCGCCGATTCTCTCTATCACCCACGGAAAATCGGAAGCAACAAAAGAAGGCTGTATGTCGAGCACTACAGGTAATTTCTGCAGACGGGCAATCAGCTCCCCGTCCAGAATCTGCGCATGGATAATCCGGTCTCTGTGCCCGTTTTTCAGTGGAAACCGTTCCATTCTTTCAAGTACGGCTTTTACCGCCCCGTCTCCGATAGCATGAACAGCCACGGGCATCGCCTTTGCTCTTGCTTTTTTGAAAAGATCATCGAGATCTTCATCGCTGTGGATAGCCACGCCCCGGTTCGACGGGTCATCTTCATATGGAGCATTCAGAAGAGCGGTACGGCCCCCTAAAGCCCCGTCAGAAAATATTTTCATAGCTCCAAGTTCTGTAAAGGGCGCCCCGTCCCCGAAAGCAAGCCCCGCTTCTTCCATTTCGTCTGCTGCTTTATGGTGGACGAGAAGATTAGTGCGGAACTTCTTTCCTCTTTCATGTATGACCTTGCGGAAAACGCGGTATGTTTTAAGAAAACCTCCATAATAATATAGATCCTCTGTATGTCCGCCTGTAAGACCGCGGGCATACATATCTTCTATCGCTGCCGTAAGCGCCTTTTCGAGATAGTCCGATGATACGCCCGGCATCTGTCGCTTAATGAGTTCCTGAGCCTCGTCATGAAAAACACCAGTTACTCCGCGCTCGTCCTTCCCGATTCTCCCTCCCTGCGGGTCAGGAGACTCTTTCGTTACTCCTGCGAGTCTGACAGCTTCGGAATTCGCAACCAGCGCATGGCGGCAGACTCTCGTAATGATGGCCGGATGTTCTCCGGTCACTTCATCCAGTTCAGACTTATGGATGAGTCCGTTTTCCTCCCACTGATTTTCATTGAATCCTTCTCCTACGATCCACTCTCCCGGAGACGTATTATCCGCATACTGTTTCAGAGCACGGAGAACCTCTTCCTTTGATTTCATAAATGACAGGTCCAGCCTGAGAAGCCGTTCCCCGTGCATCATCATATGTAAATGGCTGTCCGTAAAACCGGGATACATAATGCCGCCATTCAGATTATGCTGTTCATTCAACATTCCCCCATACTTATCATACAGTTCACTGGTGCTCCCGGTGTCCATCACCCGCCCTTCACTCACAACTACAGCTTCCACCCAGTCTCCTTCGTTTATCATTGTATAAATTTTTCCCCCGAACCAAAGTTCCACCACTTTCCCCTCCTGCAACCGTTTTCTTTTTCCCCCAAAAAACACCTGCCGGCTTTTTCACCCGCTGTACCTCACAACAGAAAAACCGACAGGCAGACACTCGTTAAAATAAGTCGGCAAAACTTTCCTGTTTCCGACCCTCTGATTTTCCATTAATATGAATGGTCTCTATATTCCCTACTGCTTCTTCTATATAACCGGAAAAATCTACCGACTGTTCGATAGCTACTGTCTTTTCCCTATTCGGTTTCGTTTTCGGCTCTTTCGGAACGAAAATAGTACAGCAGTCTTCATAAGGACGGATCGAGATATCATACGTATCGATCTTCTCCGCAATATTTATGATTTCAAGCTTGTCCATCGTCACGAGAGGTCTGATCACCGGATAATCAGTCACTTCGTTTATCGTGTTCATGCTTTCCATCGTCTGGCTTGCTACCTGGCCGAGGCTTTCGCCTGTGGTAATCGCCAGCGCCCCCTGCTGTCTGGCTACCTTTTCCGTAATCTTCAGCATCATTCTGCGCGTAATAGTCATCCCGTAGCTGTCGGGGATATCTTTATGAATTTTCTGCTGGATGGCTGTAAACGGCACGATGTGCACTTTAATACGTTTTCCGTACCGGGAAAGCTCCTGAGCGATATCCAGAACCTTCTGCTTGGCACGCTCGTTCGTGTAAGGAGGGGAATAAAAGTGGACGGCCTCTATTTCCACTCCCCGTTTCATCGTAAGATAGCCGGCTACCGGGGAATCAATGCCTCCCGAAAGCATGATCATCGCTTTTCCTGTAGTACCGACCGGAAAACCGCCTGCACCCGGGTAATCCTTCGAAGTTACATAAGCCCCTTCGTGGCGGATCTCCACTTTCAATTCGACGTCCGGATGGTGGACATCCACACTCAATCCTTCCGTATTTTTAAGGATATGCCCCCCAAGTGCCGGGTTGAGATCTTCCGAAGTAAGAGGGAAGGATTTATCCGCCCGCTTGGCAGAAATTTTGAACGTCCGGGCCCCGTTTTCCGCCTGTACTGCGGAAAGTACAGCTTCTTTCAATTTTTCCAGCTCGTTTTCCGTATGAATGGCGAAACTGAGACTGTAAATACCGAATACCTGCTGGCAGGCTTTCATGACTTCTTCTGCATCTTCTCCGTTCAGCAGTACGTACATACGCCCTCTCGTTTTCTTTACCTTCGCCCGCCGGAATTCCCCCAGACGGAACTGAACGTTTTCGAGCAGCTGGCGCTCAAAATGTTTCCGATTTTTCCCTTTCAGAGCCATTTCACCGAAACGGATCAATATATGATCAAATTCCATTTTTATACCTCCATCGTTTTTATTAATGAGGCTTTCACTTCGCTCAACGCAGTAATGAATTGCCTGACTTCTGTTTCCGTCGTACTGTAGGACAAACTGATCCGCAGGGCGGAAGATGCTGCTTCCTCGCTCACCCCGCAAGCGTCAAGAACTGAACTCTTATCCGGTTCCTTCGAAGAACAGGCCGACTTCGTCGAAATATATATGCCCCGCTCGCCGAGAGAGTGGATAACCGTTTCAGGTTTATAACCGGGAAGTGAGAAATTGAGAATGTGCGGAGCCCCACGTTTCGGTGAGTTGACTACAGCCCCGGCCATTTTCTCCAATTCCTCATACGCATAGTTACGAAGTCTCTGCAGCTCCTGTGCTTTTTCCTGCTGTTCTTCTTTTATGAGACGCATCGCTTTCGTAAAAGCGACGATTCCGGGCAGGTTTTCCGTACCGGCCCGTCCCCCGTCTTCCTGACCCCCGCCATGCTGAAGAGGAAACAGACGTACATGATCTTTTTTATAAAGCGCTCCGGTTCCTTTCATGCCATGGATTTTGTGACCGGAGAGCGAACACATATCTACTGCCGCTTCATGGAAAGGAAGATCGACTTTTCCGAAGCCCTGCACATGGTCCACATGAAAATACACTTTAGGCCAGCTGCTCAAGAATGCCGCTATTTCTTCTATAGGCTGCACGGTTCCCATTTCATTATTTACGGACATCACACTAACAAGAATCGTGTCTTGCCTGACTGCTTTCTGAACATCTTCCGGATCCACCCGTCCATAGGCATCCACTTCAAGATAAGTGACGTCAAAACCGAAAGATTCAAGAGATTGGAACGTTTCAAGGATGGAAGGATGTTCCACCCTTGTCGTCACCAGGTGCTTCCCGCGGGACATATGCATGAGGGCGGTGCCTTTGACGGCGAGGTTATTACTCTCCGTGCCCCCGGATGTAAAAATGACCGACCCTTCCTTTACTCCCAACCAGGAAAGGACCCGTTCTCTCGAGGACTCAAGCAGTCTTTCAGCCTCTCCCCCTAAAGCATGAATGGAAGAAGAATTTGCATAAAATCGCTCAGCCGTTCTGGTGAAAGTATCAAGAACCCCTTCGTAAGGACGCGTAGTGGCACTATTATCTAAATAAATCACGGTAGTTTCCCTTCTTTCGCTCTATAAATGCAATGAGTTATATTAACACAACTCGTTCAGTAATTCCACTTCAAACGACACGTGCTTTCCTTTGCTATTACTCATTGAAAGAGCCTGCCGGCAAATTACCGACAGGCTCTTTTTCAAATCGATCGTTCTATACGCTTTCTGTTATACCGTTACCTCTTCCTGTTCACGGAAGCGATCCACTACTCCGGGTTCTATCTTTTCAAGGACTTTGGAAGTCCGTTCAAAAGCCCGGGAGTACTCTGTCATGCGGAACTCTTTTTCTGCTTCCGTTAGCTCCGCAGCTACAAGTGGACGGGAAGTACGATATTTGTTGCCGTATTGAATCAGGCGTTCTGTCAGTCGCGAGAGCTCCATAATTTCGCGGGATCTCTCATGAGCTACCTGCAGCGCGTCTTCGGCTTCATCTATCTTTTCGTGAACCCTGTCCATCTCAAGCGGCACCTCTTCGAGAGTACCGAACGCCTCATCTACGGCAAGACGGGCCTTCTCGATAATGTCGACGACTTCCCGGGGAAGTCCGGGCAGATTGCTCCGTCTGAGCTTTCTGTTGATTTCTTTCAGATCCTGTTCAATCAGGACAATTCTTTCATTAGCTTTCCATTCTTCCTCTCTCAGATCTTCCAGCCTTGTTTCTACGTGAGCCTTTTCCTTATCAAGAAGATTCAGTCTATCCTCTTCCTGGTTCAATTGAGAAAGCAGTCTCGTGAAAGGGGTCTCCCCGTCGTCCATCTGGATTCTCATCTCGTCATCCGCCTGAACGATAGTGTAGAACGTACTTTTGGCCTGTTGGAGAGCTTCCATATCTTCTTCACTGAATTGGTAAGCCTGCTTCACTATTTCCGCTTCTTCCTCAACTTCACGCATGCCGAACGTCATCTGTCTTAACCTCTCGGAGAAGGCTTCATATCTTTCCGCGAACGTCTGGACAGCCAGCGCCTCTTCCTCCAGCTGGTTATACATTTCAGTGATACGTGCTTCCATCGTATAAACGTCACTGTAGTCAATGCTCTCTCCGGCTTCCATTTTCTCTTCATAGTATCGGAGGTCTTCCTGGAATCTATGTAATTCTTCCTCA
This sequence comes from Salimicrobium jeotgali, assembly GCF_001685435.2. Lineage (NCBI taxonomy): Bacteria > Bacillati > Bacillota > Bacilli > Caryophanales > Bacillaceae > Salimicrobium > Salimicrobium jeotgali. The sequence continues at coordinate 919,625 of NZ_CP011361.2, read as the reverse complement.
AATCCCAAGTGGTCTATTCTGTACCCCTGATCCTTCATTTCAAGTATTCCCTGCTGTAGTTCTTCACATTGCTTCGGAAGTTCTTTCTTGCACTTCCTCAGCGCATCAGGGAAGGAGGCTGTCTCCTCTTTCAGCTGGTCTACATCTGTCCGGACAGATCTTATCAGTTCTTCGGCTTCCAGATAATTGCCTTCCTCGGAAAGTTTCTCAAACTGATGTATCTTTTCCTGAGTATTATCGATGCGGCCTTCGAAAACGTGCACTGCCTCTCCGTAACCGTAACGGTCCTTGATCAGTCTCTTTTTCAAAGCATCGAGTTCCGGCTGCAGTTCCTCCGCTTCCTGCCTGGCGCTCTCTTCGGAAGTAAGAAGGCTGTTCAGTTCTTCCATCATTTCTTTTATTTCGTTTTCTACTTTATCCAGTTTATCTTCCGTCGCGGTTTTCTGTTTTTTCAGTTTCTGAAAGTGGAATTTGTCCACGGCTTCTTCCATCTTAAAGAGGTCATCCTCGATTTCGGGAAGCGTCCGGGTCAGTATACTTTCCCATATCTCCCGCCATGATTCAAAACGCTCTTCTGTCTCTCCCGACAAGTTGAGCCGTTTCACTTTGTTCAGCTCTTCAGAAACATTGCGGTCCCTGATATCCAGTTTCCAACCTTCCAGCTGATCGATCTGATCATACACACGTTTTCTCCATATAAATCCGACAATAATAAGGGCGATGATCACTACGATCACACCTACTATATACTTCATACAAAATCCCTCCTGGCTACATGACGGAACCTGCGTTCAGTACCGACAACTTACAGATTCATTACCTTTTATGATACCATTAATCTAATGCTTTTGGCTAAAATAATTAAAAAATTCCCGGTGTAAAATCAAAAGTTTTTATCGGAAAGGATGTATCCGAATGAGAGACGGTCACATACACAGCCCCTTCTGTCCACACGGAAGCAGGGACTCGTTTGACAAATATGTAGAAAAAGCTTTACGTTCCGGGTACAGGACGATTTCCTTCACGGAACACGCTCCCCTCCCGGCGAATTTCGAGGACCCGGTTCCCGGTAAAGACAGCGCCATGTCAATGAAAGACTTCGAAAACTATCTGGAAACGGTGAATAAAGTGAGAGATCTGTACAAGACAGATATAACTATCCATCCCGGGCTGGAAGTCGATTACATACAGGGATATGAGCGGGAAATACGTGACTTCCTTGATGAATATGGGCCTCATCTCTCGGATAGTATCCTGTCCGTCCACTTTCTGAAGGGAGAATCGTTCTGGCATTGTATCGATTACAGTCCTGAAGCTTTCCGGCAGGCAGTTGACGACTTCGGCGGAATCCATTCGCTGTACTCGGCTTATTTCCGGCAGATCCGTCACTCTGCTTCAGCAGACCTCGGTTCCTGTAAGCCGGGTCGGGTCGGCCATATGACTCTTATCAGGAAGTTTCATCACCTGTACCCCTCGCCGGAAGGATGGGAATCTATGGCGGAAGAGAGCCTTCCGCTTATAAAATGCAGCACCATGGAGCTTGACTATAATGGTGCAGGGATGATGAAGGAGTACTGCACGGAACCTTATCCCCCTTCCTTTATAGCTCTTAAGGCTCATGAGACCGGCATCCCTCTTGTATACGGCTCAGATGCCCATACAGCAAAAGGGATGAATGCCGGCAAAGAACTTATTCGACAGGATCTCCTTTGAACCACTGCCGGATGTTTTCAACATACTTATCAATAAAATAGCGTTTAGCTTCCGTACTGCTTCTTTCCCCTCTCTGATACCAGGGGACGGTGAAAGGAGCCTGAAGCATCCCTTTCATTTGCAGAAGCTGTAATTCCTGGCCATAACGGAGATCGGAAATATCATCCGCCTGAAACAATATACTCGCCCACAGAGAGTCTTCCTTCGCTATATAAGTAACAAGCAGTTCCCGGAGCAGCGTCGAATCAAGCATCATTTCTCTGTGGACAAAACAGGACAGTTGATAGTTATCCATTTTATAGTGTAAAATTCTCTTAACTATTGTAAGGAAATGTTCACCCAGCGACTCTTCGAGCAATTTCAGATTCGCTTCGAGATGATCGATGACAATCGTTTCGAAAAGCCCCTGTTTACCATTGAAGTAGTAACTGATCAGAGAAATATTCACTTGGGCTTCTTTGGCAATATCGCGCACAGAAGTCGCATGATAACCTTTCTGATAAAAAAGTGTTCCTGCTGCCTGAATCACTTTTTCTTTCGTAGGGTGCGTGTTTTTCATCATTAGCGTCCCCTCTCCTGCAATATATTATTCTATTGAAATACTGAAAATCCCTGCACAATTATTTTTTTCAAAATTGAAAGGAGCTTATTCCCTATGTTTCAATCTATCACGTATAACGGTACGAAGGAACAGAATTACAGTCTCGTTTTAAAACAGCTGAAGGCACTGATTGATGGTGAGCCTAACGTAATCGCCAATCTGTCCAACGCTTCGGCGCTTCTGAATGAATTTCTGGACGACGTTAACTGGGTAGGCTTCTATATGATGGAGGACGGAGAACTTGTCCTCGGTCCATTCCAGGGGCTTCCTGCCTGTCTGCGCATCACGCCCGGTAAAGGTGTGTGCGGTACCGCCGTGTCCGAACAGAAAACTCAGCGGGTGGAAGACGTCAATGCTTTCCCCGGACACATCGCCTGTGATGCGGCCAGCCAGTCGGAAATCGTTGTTCCTATCATGAAGGATGACGAAGTTTTCGGCGTGCTGGATATCGACAGCCCGAGCACCGACCGTTTTGATGAGACGGACGAAAAGTATCTGAACGAGTTCGTCAGTATCCTCGAACAATATATTTAAGACAGATCTCCGCTGTTCCGGCAGCGGAGATTTTTGTCCCGCTCCCCCTCTTGACTTAACAGTCAGTTCAAGGTACAATATCCTTTGTGTAAAATAAACAGCAGCCTACGTGAACCGTCATTGTCCGTATTTTGTTCCTCTTGATAAAGAGGTGTATCGAGTAACCCTTTGCTGCTGGGGCGATGGTACATGAAAACATCATACGCAGTGAAGCAGGGACACACACTGTTTTTATTTTATGCAAAATAAAATAGACAAAGGAGGAAATCCCAATGGCACGCTATACAGGTCCAACTTGGAAAAAGTCACGTCGCTATGGAATTTCTTTGAGCGGAACAGGCAGAGAGCTTGAAAAACGCCCTTACGCTCCGGGCCAGCACGGTCCAACACAACGCAGAAAGCAATCTGAATATGGTCTTCAGCTTCAGGAGAAGCAGAAGCTCCGTTTCGCGTACGGATTGACTGAACGTCAATTCAAACGCATTTTCGAACAGGCAGGAAGAATGAAAGGTGTTCATGGTGAAAACTTCATGATCCTTCTTGAATCCCGTCTTGATAACCTCGTTTACCGTCTCGGTCTTGCACGTACCCGTCCACAGGCTCGTCAGCTTGTAACTCACGGTCACGTAACAGTCGACGGCGGTCGCGTTGACATCCCGTCTTACCGCGTAGTACCTGGTCAGGCGATCGGTCTTCGTGAAAAATCCCAGAACTTGACCATCGTTGAAGATGCTATCGAATCTCACAACTTCGTTCCGGAATATCTTACTTTCGACGAAGAGAAGCGTGAAGGTTCCTACGCCCGCTTCCCAGAGCGCGCTGAACTCACATCCGAGATCAACGAAGCTCTTATCGTTGAGTACTACTCCCGTTAATAGATACGGGTGTACAACGAAAAATCCCCTGACGTTGTTTATTCAACGTTCAGGGGATTTTTTATTTGGCTTTGGCCACCTGTTTGAAAATACGGGCAAATATACGCTCAAGCTGAACAGCAGGTGAGCTTTTTTCACACATATACAAATTCCTGATATGCTCACAACGGCTTCAGTCATTGGATTCCTGGTCATCTTTTAAGTTAAAATACACGTAAACAGTTCGTTTATTTAATCGAGATTAGGAGGATTGGATATGGCAAAAAAGCATATACATATACTTAATATTATATTAGGTGCCCTTTTCGTGGGATTTACACTCTTTTTAGCCTGGGCTGTTCTGGCTTTTGCACCTGAAGAGAATGTTGGAGTTGTCATGATTCCGATAGCAGTTATAGCAGTTTGGGTTACAGTTTATCTAATACAAGTTAAATATAATACATTTAAATGTGTAATGGTTACACGATGACGTACAATAGTTTGTGTAAAGCTCTTGAAGACAAAAAAAGAGGTAGGGTATCCTCATAGTTAACGACCAAATCAACTCATGAAAGGGGATGCCCTACCTATGTCTACAAGTATAGGACAAAACAACTTTGAAAATCAATTAGAGGACATGGTCCGTTCCTTCGTTCAGGAAAAGCTGGAGACTGTCATGAAGGAAGAAATGAACCAGTTCTTCGAAGAGAATCCGGAATTGAAAAATTATAAAAACGGTAGCTATGGCCGCCAATTGGATACAAAGTACGGAAGGATCGAAGACCTCCAGGTACCGAGAGATCGGGACAATGCATTTCAGACGGAAATGTTCCAGCCCTATCAGCGATACGAACAGTGGTTGGGGGAAACGATTGTCACCATGTATCACAAAGGCATGAGCACGCGTGAAATCGGAAACTTCCTCGAGCACATCCTCGGTCATGCTTACGCCCCTGGCACGATCAGTAACATCACCGATGTGGTGATTGAAGACATCCGTGCCTGGCAGGAGCGCCCTCTCCAGAAAAGATATGCCGTTCTTTATCTCGACGGCACGTACCTGAAATTGCGCCGGGACGATGTGGCGAATGAGGTCGTCTACGTAGTCATCGGCGTTACGGAAGACGGGTATCGCGAGATTCTCGGTTTCTATGTCGGTGGTCAGGAAAGCTCTCTCGGTTGGGAGGAAGTCCTCTCGGACATCTACCGCCGTGGTTGTGAGGAGGTTCTTCTCGGAATCTTCGACGGACTTCCCGGTCTGGAGGAAGCGATGAAAGCTATCTATCCGAAAGCTGATGTGCAGCGCTGTGTCGTCCATAAAGTACGGAACACGCTGAACAAGGTCCGGAAAAAGGACCGTTCCGCCATCAGTGAAGACATGAAAGCCATTTATCGGTCCAACAGTAAAGAAGAAGCGGAAAAACAGTTGGACGCCTTCTGTGACACATGGCAGAAGAAATATCCGAAAATCGCCAAGTCCTGGAGGGAAGACTTCTACGTCCTGACGACGTTCCTGAACTATCCTTCCTCCATCCGACCGATGATCTACACGACGAATATCATCGAGCGCACCATGAAAGAATTCAAGAAACGTCTGAAGACGATGAACAGTCTGCCCTCCGAAGAAGCCGTAGAAAAGGTGATCTATATGATTTCCGACGAATGTAACACCAAATGGTCCACACGCAGACTCCGTGGCTTCAAGGAAGCAAGCCCTGAACTGCACACCATGTTCGAAGAACGGTATGGGTCTCAAACTGAGACAGAGGAGAAAAGATAACCCCTCCTCCGAGGATCACCCTGACAATTTACACAAACTTATTGACGGTACCTATTTATGGATTTGATAAGGATTCTTTTATATTTCAAGAACAATTTGAAGAAGAAACGCAACTAGGAGAATGGTATAGAAATAGTAATTCACTTTCAGGAGGGCAGTGGCAAAAAATTGGTCTTTACAGATTAATATACAGAGAAGCATATATATACCTTTTGGATGAACCAACTAATAATTTGGATAAAAAAGCTTTGGAAAATTTTAAGGATTTTTTAGATCCAATCAGACATAACTCGTTGATTATAATAGTTTCTCATGATGAGCATTTTTTGGCACAAAATTGCACTGAGATATACGAAATGAGCGAAAATGGTATGACAGAAAGAGGTGAAGTGTTTGTAGAAAATTAGCAATACGACTTTAATATATTGGAAATTATCTCCAATAATAAATTTAAATTCCAAAAGTGTCCAGTTAAACTTATTACAAGGAAGTGAGATACAAATGAAAAAATCGACTTTATTTTTCCTTTTATTCACATTTACACTACTGTCCTTCGGATGTGATTCAACCTCAGAAGAAAAAACTGGTACAGCTAGAGAAGAGAACTCTCGAGAAATTGAAGGCCTTGAATTCACTCATAAAGATCAAACTTTCACCCTTATTCCCTTATTTTCTCAGACATTGAACTATACAGAGAAAGTTAGGGGTGATTCTTCAAAAGATCGTGAAACTTTGTATGAGGAACATGTGATTTCCCCTTTTAAAAATATAGCCGAGGAGAAGAACCTGGAAACATCGGAATACTACGAGGAATATTTTGAATATAATACTAATGTTGAAGAGTTGGAGAAGAGCACAGAAGAACTTATAAAACAGAAAGATGCGATTATGGATAGTGTCCAAAGTGCTTTGGAGGAGTCCTCGAGTAAGTTGCCCGGTACTGATAAAACTATCTTTGTTATGCCTCTCAATCCTACAAACCATTTTCCGATTTATAATCTTGGCGGCGTAACGGGAGTGACCCTTAGTGCAGATACAGGGATTGTGAAACTGGCTCCTTCCTATGAGGAAGAACAACTGAAATACACGGTAGCTCATGAATACGGTCATTTGGTTGAAGGTGAAGGGAATGGTGGAAATTGGGGCAGTATCAATGAACTCGTAATTAGTGAAGGAAAAGCCGACACATTTGCCAGAAAAGTATACCCTTCCGTAGAAACAAGTTGGAACTCTCCTTTGGAAAAAAGTGAGAAAAACGAAGTGCTCAGCGTTCTTAAAGAAGAGGGGGACGGCTACAATGCAGATACTTACTACACGTTGGAACGAGGGAACTCCAATAGAAATATCCCCGCAGCGTCCAATTATAAGATAGGAGCTGTAATCGTAGAAGACTATATAGATAGTAACAACCCTTCCTCTATGCAGGAATGGATTGATTTACCACCCCAACAACTAATTGAAAAAACAAGTTATGAGGAGCTTCTTCAATAAAATGAATTATAGGGGGGCGGAATACTCCCCCCTCCAATTGCATAGAAATTCTCAAAGTTTCTTATATACTTATCGTGCAATATTATAAAAACGGCAGAATGGCGAGGAGTGAAAAGGTGAGGAACATAGATAAAAACAATTTCAGAGATGATAAAGACCTCAGTAAAATCGAAATGGCTTCAGAAGGAGCTACTGGGTGTGGGTGGGGGTGTTTAGGGATCATCTTTATATTTGTTGACCTCTCCATATTATTTAATATGCTGTAAAAAGTAAGCTAATTTTGTGATGAAAAGGGTTTAGTAGCAATAGTTGAACTTTATATTTCAATGAAGGCACATTCTTTCTGTAAGCAGTTTTAATAAGATTCTTAAAAACTGTAAGCAACGGTGATAAAATCCCTAATAACAACGGTTTCAAATTTCCCAATAATAACAGATAATCGTTTCTATACTAAATAAAGCTTGAGGTGTAGGAATAATGATTAAGGCTGAATAGTTTTTTATGATTAGAAAGTTACATCAAAAAAGTTGACCTATCATAGCTATTTTTAAAGAAATAGGAGTTAATTCTAAAGCGATCTGGGAACAAATAAAGGAATATAAATTTACGAAAAATCAAGAAAGTCGAGTTAGAAATAGTAATCTAAATCCAGTCAAAGATTATTACACAAAGCGTGTTAAATTGGATACGGAATTTGTTTTATATAAAATTTCTACATTCTTAGTAGTATTTGATCAGACTTACTAAGATGCTTACAAACCAAAACATTATTACTGCAAAATTCACAGGAGTAAAAATAAAACTAAACCCGATTTTCTTTTTTGAGGCGTGAATATGAGAAACCGAAATATAATTAAACCTCTCTCCTAAATATCTATTGAACTGCATGAAATATATTAAAACCACTAATAATAACCCTATTATGAAATGAATCTCCCAGTAACTCCAATTTATAAAATTGGTTAAAATGAAAGCGATGAAAACTAGAAAAGAAAACGTAGAAGAAAAGAAGATAATAAAATGGCTTAAGTTGTTTATTCTATTAATGTATCTTCTATGTAAAATGTCACTTATTTTCCCCGCTACTAACAAGCCGCCAATCAAAAGTGTGAACCAAGTCAAGCTTAAAATAGTTTTAACGAATATACTGTACAAGATAATAAGTGCCCACCACCTGATTAAATTTTATAAATGGAAACAGTAGCATTTTTCAAAATACTTTTGTTATATTTTATCAGTTCTTTCCCCAATAATCACTAAATTATCAAAGCTTTCATTTCAAAATATCCTCTCATATTTTAATATTTTTTCTATTCTAAATTGGAATAAGTATTTATTCTCTTAAATCTATGACTTCTAAATGAACTCTTCTTTCTCTCTTTATCTGAAAACATCCTCAAATGTAAAAGAAATTGTAGTTTTTATTTTCTATTTATCTAGTAAAACCTTATAGGGACAATCATACTATTCTTTTTTTCGTCTCTTCCCCAAAACTCTTTTCTACTTGAAATGCCGAAATAAAATAAATTATTTAAAAATTATCCGTTTCAAAAATCATTACTAATCAAGTTTTTCAATATAGCTATGTATTGTATATCATTAAGCAAAAAAACAGTAATCATTAGAATATTTATGGCTATTTCGGAAAACTCTTGTTCAAAACTTTGAAGTTTTGATACCAATATTTAACAATACTTTCCATCTACTTTTTTTCCAAATAACGATAAATCGTGGTTCGAGACACTCCCCACTTCTCCGCAACATCTTTGATGGGAGTCCCATTGGTAATCAGAGAGCGCATCATTTCTATGTCTTTTTTTCCAAACTTCTCCGGGCGTCCCCCGAGACGTCCTCTTGCTCTTGCAGCTGTTCGTCCTGCAGCCGAGCGTTCTTCAATCAAATTCCGTTCAAATTCGGCAAAGGCCGCAAACAAGTGAAACATTAACTGACCGGTCGCATTGCTTTTATCCATCGTCAGATTTTCCTGTAAACTATGGAAAGCGACGCCTCGTTCATTTAATTCATTCACCAGTTGAATCAAATCCTGCATGTTCCTCCCTAAGCGATCTAAACGCCAAACGACAATCGTATCTCCTTCCCGTGCATAATGAATTGCCTCCTCCAAACCTGGACGTTGTTTTTTCGTTCCACTCATTTTATCGTGGAACGTTTTCTCACATCCATACTCGGTTAACGCATGTAATTGTAAATCCAAATTTTGTAATCCTGTAGAAACACGTGCATATCCGATGAACATTGTATCCCTCATTTCTCTTTTTCCGTGTTTTCATTGTACCATAAGATAAAATAAAATTGGTTAATGGACACAGAATGATGAACAGGGTTTTTGTACACGAAATACATAAAAAAAGATCCTTTTCGTATGCAAAGTCTATGTGTACAGAAAAGGACGAGTTTTGGAACAAAGACAATAATTGTTATCTACGATTGAATATATTTGTGGCTCCATTAGTGACACGGCCCAGTCCTTGCGTTAATAATTTCTGAACTCCACTTAAATAATAAAGTTGTACTTCATATGCCTCGTTTCCTTCAACATCTTTTATTATCGATGGTTTTTGAGAAAAATTGAAAATATTCTCCCGATAAGTATAACTTTCCATCTTAAATATCCTCCCTGCCCTTGGCATATTTGTTTGATTAATGATTCTAGAAATGGTCTTCTTAGTTTTTATTCTAATGGTAAAAATGATGAAAATGATTATAATGAATCAACTGCACAAGAAAGTTTAAATAACTTAAAGTCTTTGGTACAACCTTTATAAATGTCAACATCCAAACAATACCACTCCATCAGTAGGACAAGGGAAAATAAAATAAGCACTTATATATAATCCCCCCTTGTTGTCTACTCTTTAGCTACTTGCGAGCGATAATGATGTTTTGCTATTAGTAAAAGAACACAGCATATGATGGAACTTTAAAGTCAACTCATTATCATAATAAAGATAATAAAGAAAAAGACATTAAGAAGTAGAAGGAGCCATTTTATTCCTCCTTCAATACGTAAAGCATTAATAATTCCAATAATTGCACTAAAAAACAATATCGTCATCCAAATAACAGTACTCCATCCACTAAGGTAAGGATGAAGAAAAAAGGTACTTAAATAAGTAACCAAAAAGATTCCACTACAAATCAATGCTATATAATAACTATTGAAAAGTCCCCCTGCCCAAACTCTAGCTACTTGTAAATAAAATTCCTGCTCATCTTCTTCTAATAAATACCGATTTTTTTCAAATGCATTTATTAATTTCTTAATTGATTTAGTAGGTCCTGATACCATCCCTTTAGTTAGGTCTTGATTTAGACGTTGAGATTTAACTAGATTTTGTTGTGCTATTTTCATTAAATCTTCAATACTATTGTTAACGTCTTTTTTCTCACGCTTTTTATCTGGGTGGGAAAATAACACCCATAACAGAAATCTAATAAATTCAATAATAAATACGGCATACACTTTCTTAAACAAAGACTCAACTCCCACTTCTTGTATCTATTGTCTTTAAAACTATATCATTCATAGATAAACCAAAAAAATTATCTCCCTTCATTATAAGAGAGATAATTTTTTTGTGAAAAAAGGTTTACACTCATATATTTTAAATTGAAATCATTTTGATAACATACCCATAGATCTAGCTAAAGCCTGACCTAAGCGCTTTCCAAGTGCAGCTATTACTGCTGCACTTACCGCAAACGAAGTAGCATAAGCAAGAATTAAGATTAAAATTATAATTTGTGCCTCTTTTTGCAGTTTATCTTCATCCCAATCTACATCGGTTAGAGCTAACTTTTCTTTTACGTATACACTAGGGGCAGATTTTCTCATTATCTCTATAACAAGGTATTCCATTATGAAAAATGGAGATTCAGATGATAACTTAGGATTCAGTTGATCAACTCTAATCTCCGAGATATTCGGAATTTTATCCATTATTCTGTCAACTTCTGCTCGTGCCTCTGTAACTTCATTTACTCCAGAAGGAAGATAACCATCTTCTAACATCTTATTTAAAAATTGGTTTATAATTCCATCCATTACGTCACCATTTATAGCTTTGTCGACTCCTAAGTCCCAATTACCTTTACTAGCATCTCCAAAAATAATTTGTCCTGTTAGCTCGCCTTCTATTCGCCCAAGCTTAATATCATAAGCCTTAGAATAGCTTATAGTATCTACAGATTCTGAGCTATAAATCTCTTGAATTTCAGCAAATGGTGAGCTAACACTATGCACACTAGGATCATTGTTGGAAACTTCACTACTTACTGAAGAAGCTCCATTATCACGTCCGGATTTAATGTTATTATCAATTTGAATTTGACCGTCTCCAGATCCAATTGTAATTGTTGAAATTTGATTAAAAGCCCAATTACCAGGAAGAGGATAACCTAGATTCCCACTAAATCCTGTAGACATACCACTTACGAAGCTACTCACCGCATGACCAGCCTCAGATACTTGGATACAGACATTTCTAGCTCCATAAACACCTACTTTGTAGTCATATCCCAAAACATTTAGACTTTGCTTAATTGATCGAAAATAAGGAATAATATTTCCTGAGATCTGATACCCTAACGCATCAAAATCCACAGCAAAATAAATGATGGTTCCATCCTTAAAACCATAGTCTTGAGCTGCCTTAAAAGCTGAAATTGCGTCTTCCTTACCCTGCTCTTCATTAAAGTAAGAAGCATCTCTTCCTACAGTTTGGTATATTGGATAAACTGTGAGCCCAGCATTAAAAATGTTTTCCAATTCCCCTGGTTGGATTTTTTTATTTAAACCGCCAGGTACATTTGTTAGATATCGCCCTACAGTTTCATAACCATGCTGTCGCAAAGTTTCGGCTCGAGCAGGAGTTATTTCCGTAATACAATCACAAGCACTCCCGTCACGGCTCGGATCTCCGGTACTTACTAATAAAGAAGCCCATGTTTGGAAGTCAGCTTGTCCATTAACAGTTAATTTAGTGAAAGATTGAAAGTCCTTAACCTTACTACTCAAATTTGCATCAAATTGGCCGTCAAATGAAACATCATATCCATTAAACCTCATAGCCGCCTGAAACAATCTAACAAAATTGTCGGTACCATCCGCATCACCCACTTGCAGCGTAGGTAACAAGCTCTGAGTGCTAGGACCAAAGTGACCATTAGCAATTGAATCACTCAAACCTTCTTCATATTGAATAGCGTAGATTAGAGCCTCTTGCGTGTTTCTGGAGTATAGTCCATCACAAGGCATATAAAAAAAGTTTTTCCTATGGATGTAAGTTTTGTTCATCCATTGCTGGACGGTACGAATAGATTCTTCTCCTCCATACAATAAAGAATAAGCATCCATGGATAGTAAAGCTTTAAAAAATTTCCCATCCACACTTCCACTCGGATTATCTTCTCCCATGTCTCTTTGTAAAACGGTCACTGCTCTTTCAGTTCCGGACCCATAAGTTCCTGTAACTCCCCCAGGACCGTACCCCTTACAATACAATGCTCCCTGAATAATTTTCACAATATTTTTATTGGTATTCGAATTTTTAGATATAGGAGTGATACCTCTAACTCTCGCTAACGTTCCAGCTCCAAAGTTATCAGCTGTATTAGTAATTCCCAGTTCAATTTGAAGCGCTCGTGTTAAAGCATGAATTGTATTCCATCCAGTGTTACCATTTTCATCGATGGTATTGTAACCCGGATGATTTCCGTAAGTTTCATTTACCCACTCTTGTGTTAAAAGCACCATTTCATCCACAAAAATACACCCCTTCATAAAATTTCAGAACTTGTAATTAAAGCTCCGTTACTTTCAATATTACAAAACATCCCATAATTCAGATCCTCACAAAAGTAACAAAAAACTGCACTATAAAAGTTGAATATATTTTTTTCTACGGGTGAAGTTACTTTTTCCGTAGATACACCCATTTCTTTTAATTTCTCTTCTACCTCTTTGTCAGTGTGTGGGTGAGTAGCTTCCAGCTATAAAAGATTCATAGTCATCCGGCCTACATCCTCATCCACATAAAGCCCTGTGGCTTCTTGAACTTTTCAACATTAGATTCAGTTTTGGCCCAAAGTTTCCATCGACTGAGCTTTGTTAAATATAAAAATACAACAAATCGTTGTTTCTGAACCATGTCGATCACCTTGGAACTTCGTTTGAATGAATGGATTGGTTATCAATGTTCATGTAAAATCTCTCCTTTTTTGTTGGTCTATCTATAAAAGAAGAAGAAACCGTAGTTTTTCAACCATTCTCCGTATTTTTTTCAAAGTTCTGTTTAAAAGTCCAAAAAGATATAACGTCCATGTCGTGAGCCACCTTCACAAGACGCATATGGATATCTTGTTTTACATCCTCTCTATCCTGAAAACCCGTGCCTTTGGCGCCTGTTTCAATCCTCGCGTTCATTCTTTCTACGACTTCCATGATAATTTCATTCTTATTCATCGCCTATCCCTCCCTTCTCGTAATTGACTCAACGCTTTCGCTTTCAATTTGGAAACATTCTGAGGAGAACAGGAAAGGACTTCTGCAATTTCTCTGATAGATAACTGAACATAAACCCATAAATAAAGAATGATTTGTTTTTGCTTACTAAATGACTGGTAGATCTGAATCATTTTTTTCGTGGGTAAAATATCTTCAATAGATCGTGCCGTCTCCTCGACAAGGGGCGGTTGCGGATGAGGATACAGATCCTTTATGGATGTTTCTCCTTCACTTCCGTTTTGGACAGATGTGTCTAACGTTAGTTCCGCATAGTGCTTCCTTTTTTTCTCCATAAGATTTCACGTATAAACGAGCCAATTTATCGACGTAATGAATCAATCGAACTCTTAAATAGAATTCCCGAAAGCGCTGATCCAGACAGTTGGACGCTTCAAGATTATTTTCGTTCGTAGCTTCTCTAAACAATTCTTTATTATTCCCTTCGTTCATAAATGATTGAATCAAAGGATCTGAAAAAAAGTCGTCGTTTTCTCTATAAGAAGATGGAAGATTGTTCCCCTGTTTTTTATTCACCATAAAAACCCTCCTTATTATGCAATTACTATAGAAAGAAGAAAAACAGGCCAAACATCAACCAAAATAAGAACATGTGTTCTCATTTTTTTTATTTTACACTATAACTTTGAAAATTTATATGACGACTGGTTGATTCATTCAGGCTTTTTCCTCTTTCTGAGGTAAGCAAAGGAGGAGTAGATATGGAGAATATACCAGACTGGGCAGTATTGCTAGGTAATTATGGCTTTCCTACGTTGGTAGCTATATATCTATTAACTAGATTCGAAAAAAGACTAGATAGCCTCACGACAGCTATACGCATTCTGGAGAACGTCCTTGAAAAGAAAAAATAGGAGGGGTATAGATGGAAATCAAACAAGATGTAATTCCTACCACGAATACAAATCGTCCGGGAGATCAGCTAAATGCCACGCATATCACTATTCACGAGACAGCTAATACAAACACAGGTGCCGATGCTGAGATGCATGCTAGGTACGTGAAGGGAGAAGAAGCTCAAAACCGCCAGGTGTCCTGGCACTATACCGTAGACGATAAGCAGATTATTCAACATCTTCCTACTAATGAAATAGGATGGCATGCCGGAAGCGAAGGGAACGCTGCATCCATCGGCATAGAACTTTGCGTGAATGAAGACGGTTCTTTTTCTAAAACAAAACAAAAAGCCATGGAGCTTATACAGTCCTTAAAAGCAAGTCTCTCTATTCCTTATGCGAATGTAGTTACGCATCACAGGTGGACGGGAAAAAATTGTCCGGCTCGTTTGCTGAATGATTGGGAGGCATTTAAAAAAGAATTACGAACAGAGGAGGACGAAGGATCGATTGCTGGCCAAAGAATTGTTATTGAAGCCCAAACTCTTTGGGTGTACGATCGTCCCGATTGGGACGCTAGGTACACTACAGTGACTGCGGGAGAGGTTTTTACGTTGAAAGATGAGTTACTGGTAGATTCGCATCAAATGTACCAACTAAAAAGTGGATTATATATCACGGCAAACGACCAATACGTGACAATGCTGCCGTAACCGGAGGCACGCCGGGAATCGAACAGGAGGGGGATGGCGATGACTACAAAAATAAACACGCCACAAATAAAGGTAGAAGAGAAATTTCATAAAAAACCTTACGGGGTGACAAGAATGCACGCTCCGGCCATATGGAAAGACGCCCATCAAGGCGAAGGGGTAGTGAACACTATTATCGATTCAGGGTGTGATATCACGCACCCTGATCTCAGGGAAAATATTATCGATGTACGTAATTTCACTGATACAGGTACCAAGTCCGATGTTCAAGATAGTGGTATCCATGGAACGCACGTGTCCGGTATTGTGGCTGCCAAAGAGGACAGGAAGGGCATGGTAGGAATAGCTCCTAAATCAAAATTACTCATCTTAAAGGTCCTGGGGGAATACCCTAACTCCGGAAATTATCAATCGTTAGTAGAGGCTATTGATTATGCGATTAGATGGCGAGGGCCTAATAACGAAAACGTCGCGACGTTGAACCTTTCCTTAGGAGGTCCGAAAAACGATGCCGCCCTTCATCGTGCTATCCGAAAGGCTTATCAGAACGGTATTGTAAGTGTAGCTGCCTCGGGCAATGACGGGGATGGGCGAAGGAGTACCAGCGAAATCTTTTATCCCGGCTTTTACAAAGAGGTCTTACAAATAGGAGCGATGACTCGGAACGATCAAGTGGCCCATTATTCCAACACGAATAAAAACATCGATTACGTGGCCCCGGGTACCAATATTTTTTCCACGATTCCTAACGGGAAATACGCGCAATTAACAGGTACGTCCATGGCCGTACCGCAAATAACTGGTGCTATTAGTTTGGTGCACCGTTTATTAAAAGAAAAGGATCAAAAGATTTCCATTCCTAACATCTTAACAGCGCTAAACAAATGTACCGTTCTCACAGAACAAGGGGATCGCATTGTTTCCTTTGCCTAAGTTTCCTTTGACATCATAGGTTAGATTTATCCCCCCTCTGTCCTCTACTATCGTACGAGGTACGTTGGTATAGTATAGAACAATAAAAAACCCGGCCCCTTAGGTCATAAAGGGGGCCGGGTTTTAATATCGGAAGTGTTCAACGTCCACCCGTTCATGAATGACCATTGTTTTAAAGCATTAACTACATGATTGTACGAATTCATAGTTTTCTCCCACGTTCTTATAAAAAAACGGTGTTCTCCCCCTATACATTTTTTTGATTAGGCTTTTCGTAATCTATGTACATTTTTGCTGCGCCAACTGTTCCCATCGTAACTGATTCGCTGATAAATATACTTAGAACTTTGTCTTCTTATCACGGTTATAAGATAAGAAGGCATTTTGGTTTCATGGAGTAATAAAAAGATTAGAAGCTCAATCGTTTGGCCGAACAAAAAATCTTGGACATCAGGGTCATCTTCGTAGGGAATTAGAGAGTAGATATAAGTAGTCGGGGTTTCATAGAGAGAAGCAATATCACGGAGGGTGATGTATCTGTCGCCATCTTTCTGAAGAATGCAGATAGTGATGTATTGTTTGAGTTATTAGACTATCTTATTAATCTAGGTCTAAATCAGAAAGTAGTTTCATACTTTTTGTTATGGTCTGGACTTTAAGAATTTATCAGACCTTAACATTGCAATATGAATAAATATTTTCTTTCCCCTGTATTTAGATCGGCCAATCAAAACATGCATTGTTAATAAATAAATGACGTATAAACCTTAACTACTTTAAGGCTTACGCGGATTAAAAGCGAATTATCACCTGTAATATTTCCACAAATCTATTTTCAAAAAATGAATAATTTAAGAGTTCTAGTATGCAATTTCAGCATTGTACCTCTCTAGATATCCTTTATTTCCGCACCAACAGGAAAACGCTGACATGATAATGGTTCAAGAAGCCTCTCATAACATGAGTTATTTTGCTATTGCATTATTGAAGTATTGAATAACCAAATGGATGAACAGGGTTCATCTAAAGCTACACAATAACACATTAACTCAGTAAAACTAAAATGCTGTTTTATTAATCATACATAATGTTTGAGATAAGGCCTTCAGGGCGAAGAAAGAGTTCTTTAACGTGAGTGTTACGGAGATATAAAACTTTAGAGTGAATATACGTGGTTGGAAAACGTGGATCTTCTTGAACTGGATTTTACTCTGTAGATTATTTGTTGAATGGAAGAGAACACATTATTTCTTATATCAACTATAGAGAGTTACTTTATATGGAAATCATTTCTAAAACAAGAATCATCAAACAAAGTTTTTCTGGTAGATTACTATGGGGTAGGAACTTCACGAATAACCACAAAAAATAAGTGCATACATAAAAATGACCACCGGGATAACGGTGGTCATTTTATTCCACATGTTCTTTTTAACTTAGTTACAAAATTTATTGCTAGCCCATGTATAAACCTGCCAATAACCAGGGTTTCCGTCATATTCCAGTCAGCCAAATCTTGGTCGCACCCACAATCATTGGATCCAAAGGCACTGTAACAATTATCGTGTGCATAGCAACATCCGTCCAGTGAATTCACCTTATACCCTCCGCCGTAAGCGCCTCGATCTCCACATTCTGCTCCACAGTGATTATATGTGATTTCAGAGTAATCAGAGGTGTCCGTAAAGGTTAGACAGCCATCGTACCAATTGAGTGAGGTTTCAACTTCGGACGAAAGGTGTTGGTTAAATGGATCGTGGACAAAACTTAGCACTCCTTCTTTAAAAGGTAATTCCTTCTCTTCGACCCCGTGCTTGCGAGTGACCGTAAACACCTTACGGATTTTTTGGCCATGTGACCCCATCGCAATCACGTAAGCACGAAGAGTTGGTCGAGCTTATCATTGAACTTCATGAGTAATTTTCCTAAGAGAAATGTAACTTTTCTTTTTTTCCTCTTTACTTTTTTATAAATTAATAAAGGAATAATATGGATATAACGTTAGTTTTGATTAACCTAAATTTGTTCAGTGCATTTATGGTTTTGAGTTTCGTTTTAAAACGCTCTCTTATACCCTTTCCTAAGTAAGTTATGGTAGGGCTTGGCCCCGGTGCTATGGGGCTTTGTTGCAATGGACATATGGAGAAAACAGTTTGAATATTTCCCGCAGTCTGCAGTGGATTAAGATGGTCGGATATGAGGAGGTTGGTTTTCTAAAGATGTTAATAATGCCTCTACTGTTTGTATTCATTGTCATGGCTTTTATAAATACCCATTCTTTAAGCAAAATGGGTAAAGTTTCGATGTCGGTGATTGAAATATTTTTAGGCATGACAGCTATAGTTGCCCTGATTGGCATTGGAGTTTCCTTAAGTTTTAATTTAGATACTTCCTCCTTAAATATTTGGGAAGCTGAAACGCTTCGATTTGATCGCTTAGAAGCTAATTTAGATGATTTGGATCATCAAACCATTACTGAAAGAATTCTCTATGGTATACCGAGCAATCCATTCTTAGATTTCACTGGAAGTCGAAGTACCTCTGCGGTTGCTATTGTGTTATTTTCCCCCTTAACCGGGATAGCTTTATTAAAGTTAAAAAAAGATGCACCAACCGCAGCACAGCGTTTAGAAGACCTTATGGAGTCCCTTCAAACGTTAGTCTTGAAGTTATTAAAAATGATTATCCAACTTACTCCTTATGGAGTAATGACTCTTATGACAAAATGATGTCTACAAGCCATTGGGGACTTGAGTGAATTTTTAATCGCTTCATACATTCTCCTTGGGCTAATGTTTCTCGTAAACATAGGGATGATTTTCCTAGCTGGAGTAAAGCCTATCGACTACGTTAAAGGGTCTTTTCCTGTTCTTGCCTTTTCTTTTTCTTCACAGTCAAGTGCGACTTCGCTGCCTCTAAATATTAAAACCCAACGAAAGTTTTTTAATGTTCAGGATAGTATTACGAATTTTTCCGGTTTATTTGGTTTTTCTATAGGTCAAAATGGATGTGCAGATATTTATCCAGCGATGTTAGCAGTCATGATTGCTCCTACTATGAACATTGTCCCACCTTCTCTTTCCCTTTTGGTGACAGTAGTCGCTGTCGTAGCAATCAGTTCTTTTGGAGTGATAGGAGTAGAAGGCGGCGCCACGCTTGCTGCCATAATTGTATTATCGACTGTAAATTTACCTGTAGGTCTTGCCGGATTATTAATATCCGTTGGACCCCTCATCGATATGGGAAGAATCGCTCTGAATGTAAGTCGGAGTACGACCGCAGGCATTACAACAAATTGAGTATTGAATAAATAACCATCTTTATCTAACTGAGAACCTCGGGTCTTGTAGGGTTCTTTCTTACTCTCCTTGTTTTTCAAGAAATCTAGCAAAGATGCCCTTGTTCATTAATATCCAATCGAGTAGGAGGAGGTGACTAGCCTCCGTCCTCTCACACCACCGTACGTACGGTTCCGTATACGGCGGTTTCATAAAATTCAACGTGCATTCAATGATTTCAAACCCATACGTTGCCAATAGTGGTCATTGAGTGTGCGATGGAGAATTGGGCTACTGGCTATACGCCAGTAGCCTTTTCTTGTATTTCCCCATTCGAAGGCTTTCGCCTTTGTCACTCCCAATGCTATTAAATTCTTCACTTTGGCCTTGGGCAGTTTCCACTCTTTCCATCAAATCATTCGAAGTCTTCTCTTCAACCATTCCATCATTCTTTTGAAGATCGATGGCGTTTCCGCCAAACGAAAGTAGTTATACCATCCGGTAAGAAACTCATTAATTTTCTCAATACGGTATTTCATATCGGTACTCCACTTTCGACTCGTCAATTGGCGTAAACGTTGTTTAGCCTTATGAACCGAATCTTTGTGGACGCGCACTCTAGCCTTTCCTTTCACCGAAGGTGTAAAGCTGAACCCGAGAAACTTACGTTTCCATGGGCGGCTCACCGCACTTTTCTCTCGGTTGACCTTGAGTTTCAGCGTCTTTTCGATGAAGGTCATCATATTCTTGAGGATACGTTCGGCGGCTCGTTTGGAACCTGCATACATTTGCACGTCATCAGCGAACCGAACGAAGCGAATACCTCTGGATTCCAGTTCTTTATCCAGTTCATCGAGCACAATATTCGAAAGAAGAGGGCTTAATGGACTTCCCTGAGGTATTCCACTTCGGTTTGGGGTCGTAAGCCCACCTTCCATAATACCTACTTGAAGGTATCTTCGGATAAGACGAAGCACCCGGTGGTCTTTAATGCGGAAGCTTAGCGTTCGCATCAAGCGGTCGTGATTCACTCGGTCGAAGAATTTCTCAAGATCAATGTCCACAACCCAAGTGTATCCCTCATTGATATAGGTTTTCGCCTGCCTCACCGCATCATGGGCTCTTTTTCCCGGTCGGAATCCGTGGCTTTGTGTGGAAAACGCTGGGTCATATATCGATTGAAGATAGAGGTTAAGCGCTTGTTGGATCATGCGATCCATCACCGTAGGGATACCTAACTCCCGTTTGCCTCCGTTCGGTTTCGGGATTTCGACTCGACGGACGGGAGACGGTTGATACGTACCCTTCAGAAGTTGGTCGTGGATGGTGTCCCATTCTCCCGAAATCTGAGCTTTCAGTTCGGAGGTGGAAACGCCATCCACGCCATGACTTCCTTTATTCTTTGTCACCTTGAGATAGGCGGCATTCATATTGTTTCGGTGTAGGATGTTTTCCAACATATTTTACTTACCCTCCACGTGATCATTTCGTTCTATTGTGTGGCATCAATCTTCCACCCCAGTTACGCCCTCGAAGACTTCACTTCTTTCTCGCAACTGGTTGATATATTCTGTGTCATCAGATGATACGTACGCCAGAGAAATGGTACTCATTTTATGATTCAGCCCTTCCCCTACCTTCCGGAAGGTAAGGTACTATGGCTTCGGCTGACTTCTGATGGTTCAGCGATTCCTTAGGAATCGGTTACCGCATGTGTACGGCTTGTCCATCAGACCTCCCCGGGTAAAAGCATAAACTTCCTTTCCATATCCCCGCCTCATTTACTGCCTGCCCCTTTGGTCGTTGGGGCTTCGTCTTGTTTCGCAGACTCACCCCAGGCAGACAGCCTATTATGAGGTTCGTGTTCCTCGCGGCGGAAATTTGCCTCCGGCTTCCTTTAGATTCCAGGTCTCCCTGGACACCCTTGCCTTTGACTAACGGCTACAACGACCTTCGCCGTTCAGGACTTGAACCCTATAGTTTATACCCGTGCCGGGCACACAAAAAGAAAGACAGCTCTTCGATGAAGAAACTGTCTTTCAGAATATTCTTAAGAAAAGCACGTGGTGTTCACACAGATACCATTTCTCTAATGTGAAAATTGTTCTTTGAACTCGAAAAAACCCATGGCTTGAATATTTACAATCTTCTCTTCATTTTCTAAAATTTTCAGTTTAATTGATTGTTCTAAATCCTCTCGTTCTTCTGTTTTTGTTTGATGCAATGCTTTCTTAATTTTTGGGTCGAGCTGATGGATATAGTCAATTATTTCTTTTTCGTTATAGTTTAGCATCTAAGACCTCCCCTTTCTATCTTCTTCCTAAAGTGACAAAAAGAAAGAATTTTAAACACCAGAAAAGAACATTTTTCCATTTTTTCGAAAAGTGTGTAAAATTGTATATTTTTTTCACTCTTTTTAGTAAAGGAGGAATCAATGTATGCAAAACATTACTATTTACACGACCCCTACCTGCGGTTTTTGTCACAAATTAAAAGAATGGATGAATTTCCACCAAATTTCCTATAAGGAAAAAAACGTTAAAGAAAATTATCACTACAGAAAAGAACTGTTGGACTTTGGGGTGAAAGGAGTCCCCTTGACGGTAATAAAAACAGAGGATGGCCCTTTCCATATTTCAGGTTTCAATCCCGAAAAGCTTAAACAACATTTCCACATCAATTAAAGGATAGGAGGAGGTCTATGAACGAAGCAGAAGACCAATATCTCGAATCTCTATTTGCCCGTCATATAGAATTAAGGAAAGAATTACATCGATTTGTACAAAAGTTAGATTGTGCCACCGGTGAGGAGCAGATCCTCTATCAAGATATTTGTGTGCTGCTAGCTCAGCATATCCAAAAAATACGAAAAAATTGTCGAGAGTCCTATTCTCTGAATACATGCCAAGAGCACTTAGATCAAAAGTTGTAAAATTCCTTAGTTTCTTTCTAAATAAAATGTAATATAATGGACAAAACGAACGTGTGTTCCTGTTTTGTCCATTATATCGTATCTTATGTAAAATTCGCACTCGGAACGAATCGTAGCAAAGGGTGATACCAAGATGAAAAATCGAAGTATAGAAGAATTCAGAAAAAACAATCCCACTTTTATGCAGCAACCCATTGTCCGGGCTTTTTTACAGGAAGAGAGACATTTAAATTTATTACAAAAGCACCTCCAAGGGGATCACCAAGCATCGATTTTGCTCGATGAAAAATTCAGGCATTATTTTTATCGGGCTAAAATTGTAAGTTACTTATCTAACTTAATTCATTACTTTTCGATTGATTATGACAAAAGAAAAAATGTAGATGCTCAGAGGTTTCCGTTAATCCTAAATAAGCCATTAGATAATAACCAAGAAGGAGACAACCAACAATTATCGGAAGTTCTTGGGGGTGAAGAGGTTCCTTATGATGAGCTAGTGGAAGAAAACTTAGAGGATGTATTTACCAACCCGACTTTATCCAAGGCGGTTCGTAAGCTGACGAGAAAACAAAAGCACGTCCTCTCACTGTTTTTTATTCATGAATTAAATAATAAAGAAATTGCGGCATACCTGGGGGATAGTGAACAAAACGTATCCAATCTCAAGACACGGGCGCTCCAAAACATAGAGAAGTATGCGGAGAAATAAATTCACTTCTCTTGTTTATTTTTTTCGGTAACTTTCACTTTCTATAGTAAGTGGGGTGAAGAGATGAGTGATAAAAATGTAGAGCCTCAAGCAGAAATTGTTTGTGCGAAAATTAAAGAGTGTTGCGGGTTCCAGTCAGATTGTTTAGGTTATCATAAGGTAATCGGAGGAAATCTAGTCTTTGATGGGACATGCTGTCCTGAAAATTCAGGTGATAACTAAAAAGGAATGATCAACAATTCATGGGTAGGAAAGGGAGGGTGCTGAAGCCTTCGCTTCTTCACCCTTATTGTCCCCATGATTATTCAATACGGTAGTATAGCCAAGTGGTAAGGCAGAGGTCTGCAAAACCTTGAACCCCGGTTCAAATCCGGGTACTACCTCTTCTGAAAGCAAGAACTACGAAATAAAGGGGAAGGAGGGTGCCTATATGGATCCAAACACATGGTTAAGTCTCATCGGAAATTTAGGGTTTCCTATTGTCGTAACTTTTTATTTGTTGACCCGCTTAGAAAAAAACTTTAAACAAATTGATGAAAGAGGGCATACGTTAAGTCGTACGCCCTCTTTTTTTAACTTGATGATAAAAATCCTTCACCCTATGATTGATGAACAATAGAAACATCAATCAAAAAAGTTTTTTATATAAATCGTTTAATTAATTAGGGTAGTTTCACTATATAAGATTAAAGGAGGAATTAACAAATGAAAAAAGTTATTGTGTACACGCTGCAAAAATGTAATCACTCAAAAAACTTGAAAGAGTGGTTGAAGGAAAATGGGGTAGATTTTGAAGAGAGAGATGTTTCAGAGAGTAAAACACACTTAGAAGAACTAGTAGAGTACGGTGTGAATAAAACACCTTTTTCTGTAATTAAATCCGAAAATAACTATATTAAAGTTACAGGATTTGATAAAGAGACCTTTGAAAAAGAACTACTAAAATAAATAAATCTTGTCTATGTAAAATATTAGGTAAGCAGTTTAGTGGTTGAAATCCGAATGAAAGGTGCAGTGATTCGCTTTGGCCGAACAGTCTATGAACAAAGAGAGCATTCCATGGGGAGTCGAAGCAATAGGTGCACCTAATTTGTGGACACAAACGGGTTATGGAAAAGGCAGAGTGGTGGCTGTCATAGATTCTGGATGCGACGTACACCATAGTGCCCTCAGTTCAAGTATTATTGCAAGCTACAACTTTACTGATTTTGGGGATAAACATGATGTTTCAGACAATGTATCTCATGGTACTCATGTAGCAGGAATTATTGGTGCACGTAATTTTCAAAATGGATTGGTTGGAGTAGCCCCCTATGTAAAGATATTGGTGTTGAAAGTATTTAATTCACTTAAAGTGGAATCTTTTAGACCTGTAATTGATGCTATTAATTTTGCATCGCAATGGGTGGGGGAAAATGGAGAGACAGTGGATATAATAAATTTATCCCTAGCTTCAAAGAGTGAAAACTCTGAGCTTGAAAAGGCACTGAAAGAAGCAAAGGAGAAAAATATATTCATAGTGGGGGCTTCTGGAAATTTCAACAATGCCGAACTTGGTGATCTGAAACTATTCCCTAGTTACTTTCCTGAAGTTATACAGGTGGGTGCTGTAGATAGAGACAAGAAAATTGCACCTTTTTCCACCAAAAATAATAAGGCGGAACTATTAGCCCCTGGTGTTGATATATTGTCTACTATTCCCGGCAACAATGAAATCGCTTTATCTGGTACGTCTATGGCAGCTCCACATATTACAGGGCTGTTGGCGCTTTTACTGAACATCTATTCGGATAAAAGTATCGATCGTTTTATTAAGTCAAGACTTATAAATGAAAAATCATTATTTGCTCATTACGAAAATTTGATTAAAATTAAAGACTAAAATTGGAGGAATTAAAATGGACGAAATTAACAATACTTCTATTAATGAATCAGAAGAAGTTTATCTTCAAGTCAACTGTATTGACACTTGTTGTAGTTTTTACACTGGTACTGGACCAACACCAGGTACGACTGAGAGCTTAGAATACAACTATTGCGGTCGAGACTGTGGCGATGGCCGTCAATATGGAGGTGGAGCTATAGTTAACTCTACTGACCTTTGCTGTTATTTCCACGATGAGTGTTTAAATCGTGGTGAAGATAGATGTAAATGTCACAATGAGCTAATGGATTGCACAGCTGATAAAGATGACCTTGGTGTAGGAGTAATTCGTTTTGGTATCTGGGCAGATACACGCTGCTAAAAAGATATAAAAAAGACCGGAAGCATTGAGAACTATGAATTAAATCAGCAAATTAATAAACCCCTTCAAGATTATGATCTTGAAGGGGTTTTGTCATCAACAGTAAAACAACCGGCATTTTCATTGTATATTTTCAAAGAACAGAGGTGGGAACTAAAGTCTTATTCTCACTATTAAAAAGCAACGGTCTATATTAATTGATAAAATGTTTAGATAATAAAAACACCCATGGGCTAATCAATAGCAAGCCACTTATATACATAAAGCTACGTTTACCAATAACCATTGCTATTGCCCCACTAAAGATACCACAGAGGAACGTGAGTATTAAGGTAGTGATGATCCCGTACTCACGGAAGATAGGTACTGTAAATGACAGTATTCCGATACCTATAATAATCCAATAAATTACATACGGAGTTTTCTTATTTTCCATTCCTATGACCCCCTTCGAGAATAATTTAGCTGAATTGTTTACTTATCCTAGCTATACGAATAATTAAAGATAGTCATTACTTGGTCATTCTCACCTCATCAAACAGTATAATTTACCACTCCATTTTTTGTTTAATCCAAATAAAGGGAAATTGGTTCTTTTTTTCATGTACCTCATAAGGTCTTCCCAATTAGTTTTTTTGTTTCTTTCTAAGTCTTCTTTGAGTTTTTTTAATTTTTCTTGAGAAATGGAATAATAAAATTCTAAAACTACGATGTTATTGTTTGGATTGAGATCCAGCATAAGTTTTTGTATGTTGGCATAATTATCGCTATGGTCGTATTTTATAAATAATGTTTGTTTGATACCTCCTACATTATTAAATTCTTATTGATTCATTAAAATGTTATAGAATGATTTCTGATAGTCTGAATGAAAATCATCCCATCTAAATTGGAAATGTTTCGAATTAAGGAATTTATCCATTATTGTTAATAGAGAAGTTTTTCCACTATTATTTTTTCCGACAATTAAAGAAAGATCTTCTTTAAAATCTAATTCAAAATCTTTCAACATACGAAAATTTTCGATTTTTATTTTTTCTAATATCATTTCAGGGCCCCCAAAATTATAGGTCTATATAATACCTCACTTGTGATTATTTTACACTAATTCACTTTTAAATTCATTCAGGGGTTATAAAATTAGTTAAAAATTTCATCCACCGTAAAAATTCTAGATTACAAAATTAACATCTATTGGGAAAGTTACAATTCTTGTTCATAGCGATTTACCATACGGTAATATGTTGTTTTATTTACATTGATACGTCTAGATGCTTCAACGACCGTGATATTCCCTTCTTTCCACTGGTCATAGGTTTCCTTGAAACGTTCATTAAGAGGAACCTGTGGTCTACCCAGTTTCACCCCTTTGCGCTGGGCTGAATCAATCCCTTCGCGTTGCCGCTGGCGAATGCGTGTTCGTTCTTCCTCCGCCACCCGGGACAAAATCTGAAGTACCATGTCGACGATAAAGGTACGCATCGAATCGTTTTGTTCTCGCGTATCCAGGAGGGGCATATCTAGCACGACAATGTCACACTGCATTGTTTTTGTGAGTTCGTTCCACTCTTGTATAATCTCGTCTTTGTTCCGGCCAAACCGGTCTAGAGAATGTATGTACAACACATCCCCCTTCCGGAGAATTCGTTTCAATAACTGATACTGTTCGCGTTCAAAGTTTTTCCCACTCACATGATCCACAAAAAGAAGCAGTCAACGTTCCTGTACCTGCACCTGGGTCCAACACCTTAATTTCTTGATGATTAACTGTTACTAAATTTGCCATATAGTTAGCAACTGGAGTAGGAGTGAAAAACTGTCCTATTTTCTTTCTTGCATCTTTCGTTGTCTTTTTTGTATATTTTTTAGTTTGATTATGAATATGCTCCGTTATCATTATTTCACCCTCATCAAATCATTTTCTGAAGACAAACACAGGGATTAACTATAGAAATTGAAAGATTTAAACATATAATAAGTTCTTCCATTTTAACACATGAAGTTTAATTATATTTGTTCAGTATAGACTCAGTTTAATTCAATATATAGATAAAAAACAAATTAAAACAGAATATGTTGAATTCAAAATTCTCATATTTTATAATATAATAGGAACGTTTGTTCCCATTAAGTAAAAAAGGAGGGTTATCGTGGCTACAAATGGAAAACCAAAGAAAGGAAGAATAGGCGCGGTGAAATCACGGAGTCAGTTCAAAGCTCCTAATGGCAATTGGACAAAGAGAAACAGTAAAACTGGACGATTCATGAACCAAAAAGCTAGTGGCTCCGGTTCATTCAAAGGTGTGACTAAGAGAAAATAATTTTCGCACAAAAAATACCAAGAACAGATAATCGTTTGACTATTCTTGATATTTAATGAAATAATTAGGAAGGTGAATTGCATTCAATTCATTTATTACAAAATATGGGAAGGAGCATTTAATTGCCGAATAATCTAAAAGTTCAAGATGCCACTGTTCTTGTAAGGCCTACTTCGCTCTATGCTGATATTGAATATGATGAGATTTCAGTTTTCTCTACAATTGTAACTTCTTCAGAGTTAACTTCTCAGTATTATGTCCCTTCACAAACTTCATTAGAAAATCATATTATGGAATTCATTCTCGGTGAAGGTCTGGAATTTCGACCGTATACGGAAGAAGAATTAACTGAGGGAACTGAAAACATCCTTGCTGAGGGTAATAAAATTGGTGAAACTGCTGAAGACGCTGCTAAAGTAATATTAAAAAATGCTTTAGTTAAGACTAAATTGAGGCAAGTAACGAACAATAATAATGAATACGTATATGAACTTCGTTATGATTACAAGCTCTTTCCTGTAGAAAGCAAAACGTTCGATTTTCAAATTAGACTTCCAATTGATGGGAAAATGCCTAATGGATCTAAAGTAGCTTTGACTGTTATTACTCCAAAAGAAGCTACAATAGATGATAAAGAAACTAAAGGTTTAGCGGACAACGGAGCTAACATTGAAGAAGTCAAAACAAAACTAAAAGAAACTGGTAAACTTGCTACTGAGTTTTCTTACCAAAGGGATCCACACTTTACAGTTAGATATAAATATAAATAATAATCTTTAAAGGGGAAGTACTTCACGAGGGAGTCTTCCCCTAATTTTATATCTAACCTTTCTGTTCTTTCGAAAAACTATTAGAAATAACACTCCACCTCCAAACGACCTCCTTTTTTTCTCCTTCCTGAACGGATAGGTAGGGTTCGACACGCCCCTGCATCTGCACATATATGGAAGGGGCTTTTTTCTTCCTCTTCCCCCCCCAACCGAAACGAAGATGATATACTACAACTACAACGACCCCGGGGCGGTCCCGAGGTCCCTGTGATTCATCTATCATCCCGAGAGGAGCCTTCCCATGAAAAAAATGATTATGTACGTTTTTTTGCTGCTGACCATGTTCGTTACGTTAGGGTGTGCGGAGGACGAAGCGACCTCTACCCCTGAGAAACCTGAAGAAACCGAAGAAGTCGCGGCCGACGAGACCACGACAGAGGAAGAACCGGAAACCCAAGAAGAAAACAAGGAAACGGAAGACCCAGTGCCTTCTCAAGAAACGACAGAAAAGGAAAAAGAAACGACGACCGCATCCGAAACCCCGGAGACCGAGACCCAACCATCTTCCAATGAAGCGAACAAAGATCTGTTTTCCGGCTATGAACGTATCGACGTGGACGGCGGAGATCAGAGTGGCGATCGTGCTTCCCGCGTTGTTGTAGATATCGGCTACGGCGACCGGGAGTACTGGGCATTCACGAATGTTAAATTAAGATACTATTCCATTGGGTAATCAGTCTATTATGAAGGCTACTTACCCCCTTTTTTTACATAATTAATTGAATAAATAATGGTTGAATATAGGGTTTAATAAGTATAAAATGTAACAATATACAGGAACGTTTGTTTGCCTTTTGAGGACGTAGCTTCGGTGCGAGGGCAGCACTCGGCAGAAACGATAGTTTGAGGATCTTAAAGAAACGACAATAACGGTAATCCTTATATAAGTAGAAGCACTATCGTAAATTATAATTGGTTGGAGATGTTTTCATGAAGGTAGAACAAATATTGATTGGGAATAGAAAAGTATATCTGCTAATTGATTCAAATCGATTACCCGTTGAACCCGTTGCAAAGTACATGAAATATCACTATAACCAGGAGAGTAGTAGCAATACTCTACAGACTTACTGTACAGCTTTGAAATATTACTTTACATATTTAGAACAAATAGGAATTGATTACACTACCTATTGAATTAATCATCTTTTTTTTGATAATTACACAGACTTCTTCAATTGTTACTTAAGTATTCTTCACAAACCGTAAGCACAATAAAAAATCCCTTCATCATTTAATAATATCAACAAACGGTTCATTATTAATTCAAATACATACTATCGTAAAGATAAAAAATCAAAAAAGCCGTATAAATTATACGGCTTTTGAGTCAGCGGTACTTTTACATCACAGAAGCGCCTTCACTTTCTTATGATAATGTCGCGAAAGCAGATGGAATATTTCTTCGAAGGTGATTTCCTGAAATAAATCAAGAAACAGGTCAGTCTTTTGCTTAAGATTGACACTGCTGTTGCTCAGCCCCCGCAGAACGTTGACTCTGAGAACCCGTTTCAGAAGCTCCTTATCAAAAGCTTCGTTGGTATCCAGAAGTTTTTGCAGCACTTCCCTGATTCTCATCACGTATCCCTCATCAAAGACAGTAACTACATTCAGGAAGAAGAAATTATTGAATACCTGTACTTCTTCATTGGAAAGCTGAAAACCGTAGTGCTCCAGTAAATCTTTATGAATCCCGTCGATCAGTATTTTCCGTTCGAACATCTTATTCGAGAGGGAAGCATTCGTAGCATTGGAATGACCCGTGCGGTAATCCACCAGCACTTGTGGCAGAATTTCGATTTTGCCGACTTTAGACAACTGGGACCAGAATTCATAGTCCTGGGATACATAGTAACTCTCATTGTACGTCAACCTGTTGTCCCTTACAGTAGCCATCCTGATCATAGCGGTAGAATTTCCAAGCTGGTTGTTGAACATCAGCTGAATTCTAATCTCTTCCCATGACGTATGATAAGCCTTCATAATCCTGGAGTTATTACTCCCCTTAGCCCGGTAGTAGGCACCTACAGCATCTATGTCGGAGTGTTCCTCCATGTAGCTGACCTGTTCCCTGATTCTTTCAGGGGTTGATTCATCATCCGCATCCATAATCGCCATGTATTTTCCATTGGAAAGCGACAGGCCTACGTTCCTTGTATAAGGAATACCTTTATTCTCCTCATTTGTGACAACCCGTATTCGATCATCGGTATAGCGTTCAACTATTTCTACTGAACGGTCCGAGGACCCGTCATCGACTACGAGCACCTCCAGATTCTTATAGCTCTGGTTCAATATACTCTCCAGCGTATTCTGAATATATTCCTCTGCATTAAACATGGGTATGAATACCGTTACTAATGGCTGTTGCATGCTTAACCTCCTGACTTATACGTTCACGACGTTCCTGGCTTTATCCATCCGTCTTATGATGATGGAGGACCTGCAATAAATTTATTTTCTGCTGGGGCTCCAGCTGATCGCTCTCAAAAATGCTGCTGAACGGGTGGTTTGATTTCAACGTCTGTGGCAGAACGCCCCCGTAATTCAGATACTCTTCTTTCGTTTGCCGGAAAGCTTCGCTTGAAAAAATCGTGTCCCAGTGAGCAAAAGGCCCCTGGTGCCCTTTGATTCTTCCGGTTTTAACTGCAAGATTCATATACATCCATACGAACAGTTGCGGCATTATGTTGGCATACCTTGAGAAATAAGGGAATCTTCCATCGGAATGCCACAACCACCATGCCGGTTTCAAATATGGTTTGAATGCCCTGTGAAAAAGTTTTCTGTTCATTTTCCAACTTTGAGGAACGGAAGCACTTATCTTCACGACGCCGTTAGCCATAAACGGCTCATATGAACAAAACAGTCTGCGGTTCACATGTAAATTGGGTATGTTCATATTCATGGACGCCGGCCACATCTGAAACCATTCTTTCGCAGATTCAGGTCTCATCTCTTTAATGGTGTGATAATGATCTTCTCTCCTCTTTCTAAGAGCTTTCATTACCTCCTCCCTGAATATATCCACACCAGCTTCCTTATTGACTGTATAAAAGCTGTCTTTTATATCAGGGAGAAACGGGAATTTTTTGCTTCCGCGTATCTTCCGGATCCTTGCCCCCTTCAACAGAGCGTCCGAAAACAGACCGCCGAGTACGACCGGATATTTGTTCAGACCGGCTTTTTCATGAAATCCGTACGTATGGGCGTGTTTGTATTCCGAACCGGAACCGACGAGTTCGCTGCTGCCTGGCAGGATATACAGATAGTGTAACGGGTCTCTCGCATAAAAGTGGAAATTCGATCCGTAAATAGCTGCTGATTTTTTGGCTATTTTACCTTCAAGGTTTAAATCATCCAGAAACACGAAAGAATCTTTATGAAGGTGATCGGGAATCAGTCCGGCTATCGTTCTCGAGTCCTCTCCCCCGCTTATAAAATGGGCGACAGAAGACTCTTTTTCCGTTACACGGTTAACATACGTTTCGACTGTGTTTCTTAAATCGTCAGCCGCTTCCCCGATGGAAGTGTAACGAAGAATCTCTTCAGGCAGCCACCAGGTTCTCCCGCTGATGTCTGCCGTATTTTTATCGATCGTGTGAATCGTACCGGGAGAAACCTGTCGTATATTTTCGTACGCTGTGTACGGATACGTAACAGCTCCGTGGAGAACGAAGTCCAGTTCGGATACAGCATCCCGCTTCTCTCTTTCTCCCGCTGCATCCGCCAGCAGGTCCACGTGAGAAGACAACAGCAGCTGTCCCTCCCGCTCTGCTCTGTAGACGGGGATAAAAGAAAGCAGATCCGTTACACAATCCATCCGTTTCTCTTCCTTATTTACTTTAAGCAAAGCGAAAGGCCCATCGAAATGCCGGGAGAAATCGATATTCTCCCAGTCACCCATCAGGCGTGGGACAGCGGAAAGGAAACCTTCAGACTCCGGGCCGGTGTATAAAGGTCCACCCAGCACGATAAAAAGGCGCTCCCCGTCTTCATAAGGCTGGTATTGAGTATAACAGTCCTCGGTAACGAGCAGTGTACCCCATTCACCTTCAAACTGCCGAATCGTTTCCCCTGCGAATATTTCTGAATCCGCACTTCTTTCTTTAAGAGCTGCCGCAGCAAACTCCTCTGTAGAAAACAAAAAGTCCTTCATTTCTTACTACCGCTCCCGTTCACCAGATTTCTTTTCGCTTTTCTTAAATACTTTAATGAATAGAACATTATAAAATCATCGATTCTCGGTCTCGGTACTCTTCTTTCCATTCCTTCTTCTTTGGCATATTTGCACGGATTGCATAAGCCACAGGGCTGCCCATCTTTTTGCGGACGGTAACAGAACCACGTCATCTCCATAAGGTGGTGGAAACCACTTTCTTTAGCAATCCTTTCCATATCCAGTTTCGAATAATCGAGCAGCGGAAATTGAAAGCGGGCGAATATGGACAGATCGGTGTCTGCGTATTCATTTTTTAGCATGTAGTAGTAATCGTCATTATCCTCTATTTTTTTAACGTAATCAGCAATGAACGTTTCGATATTGTCATCCTTATGAGCTCCCGATTCGATTTCCGCAATGCCGTTTTGTTTCAGATAAGCAGGTAGCCATACATACTGTGTGCCTAAAAAGGAAGTTGATACCAATCTTTCAAACTTATCCTTATCCTCCTGTTCGGACGTAATGTCTTTTTTATTGACGATAATCAGGGGCTTTATACGTTCGGCGGCCTTCATATCCATAATCCCGACGTGGGCGATAATCGTATGGATGGTTTCCAGTTCCTTATTAGTGGAAGGGCGTTCCTCATCGATAATGTAGTGAGGCTGAACCAGTCTTTTTTTATTTAAAACGAGATCCAGTACACGGAAAGTGGAATCGAAACCGCCCGTCCAGAGTATGTGATGTGTTTTTTGCATATTCATTCTCCTTCGGTTTTATTTAATGATGTTTCATCGAACTTCTTACTTATATTTATCGTTATCATGATCAATAGCGAATTAAGGACAGCTCCGCTGAGACCGAAGAGAGCTATAGCTACGAGGTCGCTTTCAAAAACGAACGAACCCACTGCTAACATAGCTATTCTCACTATCAGCATAACTATTGTAAACAACAGCTGGAAGCCCTGAGCAGACAATACAGGCAGCGCTTTGACGCTCGGACTGTTGATAAATCCGAAGAAAGAAGCCAGAGCCATCCAGCGTGCATACTCCCCTGCCTGCACCCATTCATCACCGAAGACGAAGCCGAACAGCCAGGGACCGAGAAGTACTACAGTACCATAAGGAATGAGACCGGCAAGAGAAAGCCCTAATGTGGCTTTCTTTATAAGTTTCTGCAGGCTTTCTTTATTGTAGTAAGCTTCGGTAATACGCGGATAGAAAACGTCTCCTACCGCTTTTCCAATCAAAGTAGCCGGAGCTGCCAGAACTCTTCTGCTCAAAGTGAAGAAACCGGCTGCAGCAGGACCGAAAAGGCTGCTTAACAGCATAATCGGGATGTTCTGCGACACAGCATTCAGAAACATCTCGGGAGCCCGGTATCTGGGGAAATCTTTGTATTTGCGGGCTGTTTCTTTCAGCGGAGGATGAGTAACATCGATAGAGCCTTTCGATTTCCTTTTCCTCAGACTGCCCGTCCCCATAAAAACAGCTTTCAAAAGCTGACCGGTCACATTCATGAGAATAAGGACGAACGCAAATGGATAGATAAGACCTATCCCCACCATACTCCCCTGCACAATAAGAGCATGATACATGTTCGTCCTTGCGATCACGCCGAATTCCTGAAGTCTTACAGCCCACTGTTCCGAAATCTGAAGAAGACTGCCGAACAGAATGACCAGAGGAATAAAGTACAAGTAGTTATTAATATCTGTGAAATTCAATAATTCAAGCAGTTCTTCTCCGAACAGAAAGGCAATCACCAGTGAGAGCAGCGCCATGCCCACACTTAACCACAAAGAGATTTTGGTTAATCCTACCGCTTCCTCTTCATGCTTCGGTAACACTATGGCGATCGGATACCCGAGCCCCGAAGCGGGTATCAAAATCATGGATACAGCCATAAAAACTCCGAGAACACCAAAAGCTTCAGGCCCATAAATCCTTGTGATCACAGGAGAAGCCAATAGTATAATCGCCTGGGCCCCGGCCGTCCCCGAGACCATCACTAATACTTTACGAATGAAGCCGCCTTTTAAAAATCTGGAAATTAAAGCATTCATCTGACATCTCTTTTCGTGAATATGTATATTGGTAAACTGAAAATGAAGATTACCCGAGTAACAAGTAATTATCGATTAAAATTATAACTTACATTTTGCGTATATGCTATTGTTATAGTAATGAAAGCTTCCCTCTCCCCGAATCTTCTTTTAAAGCCCGGGTGCAGGAGAATCAATTATTGAAACGTCTCCCTTGAAAAGATACGACTAATAAAAATGCAATGCCGAGGAACCCTGCTGCCGCAAGCGTTTTTGCAACAACCGGTTCCTTGTCGACAAAGGCATACACACTACAAATCAGCATGATGCTCAATATTACTCTGGAAATCATTATCCCCACATATTCTTTCTTCCTATCAGGAATCAAGCAGACCCCTCCCTGTCCATTTATTTCATTTTAACATATAACCCTTCGTCAGAAGCAGCCGGCTCATGCATCGAATCTCCCTCCCGGATTCTGAAAATATTTCTTTTCCTATAACTGAGCAAATCTCACTAGGCCGGTTTCAATAAATCTCCTGAGGGAATTACTCTTTAAATGATTTGCAAATAGAGGAGGAATAAAGCATGAATTTTATTGAACGTACGATTCAGCTGGCAGAAGATAATGTCGCTGAGGGAGGCAGGCCTTTCTCCTGCATCATCACAAAGGGCGGAGAAATTATCGCGGAACGCGGCAACGAGGCCGCCCAGACAAATGACCCGACAGCACACGCGGAAACTCTGGCTATCAGAGACGCCTGTATAAAGTTAGGGACGGAACATTTAACAGACTGTCATATATACATCATGGCCAGCCCCTGCCCCATGTGTCTCGGCGCCATTTATTACTGCAGCCCCGAGAAGGTAACGTACATTGTTGAAAGAGATGAGTATAAAACATACTACCGCGATGACCGGGAATATTTTGAGCTGGAAAACTTCTACGATGAAATTTCCAAACCTATGAATCAGCGAAGATTGCCGATGGAAAGGGAAAGTCACTCTCAAGGCATATCTCCTTACAAGGCCTGGAACGAGAAACACGGAACGAAACACTCCGGGTAATACATCGTATCGGATCAGAAAACGGTATATCGATTCCGAAATAACGGACGCACCAGCAGCGGAACAATAATGTTCGGCTACTGGTGCGTCCGTGCATTTGTATGCTTATTTGCTATCCGACCGCAACTTCATCCCTGCCATAAACCGGCGATCCCCTGCAGGGAAAGAACTCCCGCTACGACGGTCACTACCACTGCAACGATGCCGAATATAAGCATCCAAGCAGGGTGTTTATATTCCCCGACGACAGATTTCTTCCTTGAGGCCAGCAGAACCGAACCAAGAGTTAATGGTAAGATCAGACCATTGACCGAGCCCGCAATAATCAGTAGCGTGACCGGCTCTCCGACGATCGCAAAAATGATAGTGGAAAAAGCGATGAAACCGACGATGAGCCATTTGTAATATTTTTCGAGCTGAGGATGAAAAGATCTTACAAATGAAACGCTGGTGTACGCGGAACCGATGAAGGAACTGATAGCGGCAGACCACAATACCACTCCGAAGATTTTATACCCTACATCTCCAAGCGCGACCTGGAATACGGAAGCTGCCGGGTTTCCTTCATCCAGTGTATAACCGGCGGCTACGACTCCAAGCACTGCGAGGAATAAAAACACTCTCATTACTCCGGTGGTCAGAATACCGAAGTTCGCCGCTTTCGTGACCAGCGGCAAGGCTTCTTCTCCCTTAAAACCGCGGTCTATCAGCCGGTGGGCCCCCGCGAATGTAATATAACCGCCCACTGTGCCTCCGACAAGCGTTATGACCGGCAGTACGAGAACTCCAAAGTCCTCCGGAAGAACACTTCGAATCATTGCCTCTCCGACAGGAGGATTCGTCGTGACCATGACGTATCCGACCATGGCTATCATCACTACACCTAAAATAGGGATAAGAATGTCTATAACTTTCTCGGCATTTTTAACAGTGGATATGACAATGGCTATTATACCGGTAATGACCGCCCCTATTTTCGGAGAGATACCGAAAAGTACGTTGATACCAAGGCCTGCGCCCGCCACATTCCCGATATTGAAGGCGATGCCTCCAAGTACGATAAGTGCTGCGACTTAATAACCGAGCCCGGGGAAGACCATATTAGCTACGTCCTGTCCCCGTTTACCTGAGACTACAAGAATCCTCCAGATATTCAATTGGGCACCTATATCGATGATGATAGAGGCCAGTATAGCGAAAGCGAAACTGGCCATAAACCGGGAAGTGAATTCCGTCGTCTGTGTCAGAAAGGCGGGGCCTATCGAAGAAGTCGCCATCAGAAATATCGCTCCCCACAGCACCCGCCTTTGTACTTTTTTCTTCTTCAGCTCTTCCTGGTTCTGTCCCATGGTCACCACCTTCCCTTTCTCTTATATTCGATCGATTTCTGCAGTTGTTCGACTTTGTATTCATGTCGGATAATGTTTATTCAAGACAGAACCATACCATTCCGGAACGTCAAATCATAAAAAATCCAGCTGCTTTATTAATCGTACAGAGAAGGTACTCTGCTGTCGAAGACGGGTACGTTTTCGCGTACTTCTGCAACGTTTGAAAGCTCTAATTCCTGTCGCAGTGTTTCTTCATGCTCCACACTGCCTTTCTGCAGAACGTTGCCCCACGGATCGATAAAAGCCGAAGAACCTGCAAATGTAATACCGTCATATTCGCCCGGGCGATTGCATGTCACCACATACATCTGATTCTCCACAGCGCGGGCAGCACTCAATACATCCCAGTGCGTCCGTCGACTCTCCGGCCATTCCGCCGGGATGAACAAAAGTTTACATCCCTGAAGAGCAAGACTGCGGATGATTTCCGGAAAGCGCAGGTCATAACAGATAACTACCCCCATTTTGATCCCGTCGAGTTCAAATACTCTTACCGGCTCTTCTCCTCCACTTAAGTACGCAGGTTCATTCAGCATGGGCACCAGATGCATTTTGTCGTAATGATAGATAAGCTCTCCTGTGTTATTTATAATCAGGGCCCGATTAAATACTTTTTCATACCTTTTAACAGCGATGGACCCTCCCATTATATGCACTTGGTAACGCTCAGCCGCTTCTTTAAGAAACCGGACTGTTTCACTGTCTGAAGGATCTTCGGCTATATTATCCAGTTCCGGTAGTGTATAAGCTGTCGTCCACATCTCCGGAAGCATGACCAGATCCACGTCATGAAGTTCCTGTTCCTCCAGCCATTTCCCTACTTTCTCCCTGTTTGCCTGCGGGTCTCCCGGAATAACATCCATCTGATAGACTAAAATATTCATTCGTCTCCCCCTTTTACTCTAACCTTCTTCGATTGTTTCAGAAATTCAGCCTTCAAGTATAACCTTTTCAAGCCCTATCGACAGTGAAATAATTCCCAAAATTACTGATATTCAATCTTTTTCAAAAATAACTTTTCCAGCCCGATGTTTTTTCTTGCTTCCTTTCCTTTAAAAAAAGGACGTAACAAAGCCTTAAAATACATGACTTGACGCTTAACCGTCAGAGTACTCAAAACGGACACAGCTGTCAAATTATTTCGAAATCGTTCATTGTTCACTTTCTTGACTTTCGTCCGGGCCCCTGTTAAATTTAATCCCTAGTAAAAAGGTAAGTTTAAAAGGAGGTAAAAACATTGAAAAACAATACGGAGAAGCTTTCTCCCTTCCGTAAATTGCTGTTCCGCGCCCTCGACGGAATAGAATGGATAGGAAACAAACTTCCATCCCCTTTGTTGCTGTTTGCAATATTAGCATTTACCGTCATAGTCATATCCGGGATTTTTTCAGGTGTCTCTGTTACGAATCCCACAACATCAGAAGTGGTGGAAGTTAAAAATCTTTTTAGTCTGAACGGACTGGACTACATATTCAACAGTGCAGTCGAGAACTTCATCGCCTTCCCACCTCTTGGCGCTGTCCTTGTTACAATGCTCGGGATCGGGCTGGCTGAGCAGACCGGACTGATTCATTCATCATTGAAAAGCATCGTATTCGGGGTGCCGAACCGGCTCCTGACAGCAGCTCTCGTATTTGCAGGGGTTATGTCCAGCCTTGCGGTGAACGCCGGTTATGTAGTGCTTCCCCCTCTCGGCGCTGTTTTGTTTCTCGGACTTGGGAGACACCCGCTCGCCGGTCTCGCTGCGGCGTTTGCGGGAGTCTCCGGAGGGTTCGGTGCCAATCTGGCACTGACTTCGACCGATGCCATCCTGCAGGAACTTACAGCGGATGCTGCCCGAACAATCGATCCTGCTTATGCAGATACGATTACGGTAACGATGAACTATTTCTTTGCGGCAGCTTCCGTTCTCCTGATAACTGTCATCGGTACGCTCGTCACTGACAAAATCGTCGAGCCCCGTCTCGGTAAATATGAAGGAGAGGAAGAAGAAAACCTGGAAAAACTGACTGTCAGGGAAAAGCGCGGCATGCGCCTGGCAGGGCTCGGATTCCTCGTAACTTTTGCTATTATGGTCTACCTGTCTCTCGGACCGCTCCGGGGCGACGGTGCTTATATCGATTCCCCATTTTTTAACGCTCTTGTTTTTGTCATTTTCGTCCTTTTCTTTGTTCCGGGTCTTATCTACGGTATTGTATCCAAGGAAATACAAAATGATAAAGACCTGACAACACTACTCGGAAAGACGATGGCGAGCATGAGCGGCTACATCGCTCTGGCATTCACGGCGGGACAGTTCATCGCCTATTTCCGTGAAACGAACCTTGGCACGGTCATCGCCTTCAACGGAGCGGAGTTTTTGAAAAACACCGGCTTTACAGGAACAGGACTGATCCTTACTTTTATGGGGATTACCATGCTCGTCAACTTTTTCATCGGCAGTTCCTCAGCCAAATGGACGATTCTCGCCCCTGTATTCGTACCGATTATGATGAATCTGGATTATTCACCGGAGTTTACGACGTTACTGTACAGAATCTCTGACTCTGTCACTAACATGGTAACTCCCTTACTCCTTTATTTTCCTGTCATCATCGCTTTTGCTCAACGTTACGATAAGAAGATAGGTATAGGAACGCTTATCTCCATGATGATTCCGTACTCCGTCGCTTTTCTTCTGGGATGGCTCGTACTCCTTCTGGTATGGGTGCTGCTCGGAATTCCGGTGGGACCGGGAGCTCCTATCTCCTATTAGTTACTGCTATTTCGACCATGGGTCTCGTTCCCATGGTCTTATTTTTCCTTTTGCTCCTCTAAAAAATCTCTTACCGAATTTCCGTACGAAAGGTATAATGGACATTATGCAAAATTCACTGCTTTACAGGAGGGACCATCCATGAATAAAAAAGATATAGCTGCCCTGCGCAGACAGTTGAAAACCGATACCGACCTTTTAAATATCACCGATCTTTTTACGGTGTACATTATGAAAGAAACTTCCGAACCTTTCCACGCTCAGCACCAGGCGTTTGAGATGCTTGAAGAGGACCAGCAGGAGCTGTTCATGCAGAATTTCAAAAAACTCCTCTCCGGGCAGCTGGATGAGAAGCTGTTCGAACTTAAATTCAGACGGGATACCGAGGAACCTACCCAGCTTCTTCTGCACAAGAGTCTGTTGAGTAACGACACGGAGGAGTGGTCGGAGCAGATGCT
This sequence comes from Salimicrobium jeotgali, assembly GCF_001685435.2. Classification (NCBI taxonomy): domain Bacteria; kingdom Bacillati; phylum Bacillota; class Bacilli; order Caryophanales; family Bacillaceae; genus Salimicrobium; species Salimicrobium jeotgali. The sequence continues at coordinate 879,429 of NZ_CP011361.2, read as the reverse complement.
CGAAATGACCGAAAAAATAATGAAAGAACAGGCCTACGATAAAGACATAGTCATCACCTTCGTAAAAGGCGAGTATTTGAAAACGACGACACCTTCAGCTGAATCCGAAGAAGCCGACCGGGACACGATGCTCTCGAGCCAGTTCATGCTGTGCAGTATTAACCAGACGGACCCCCCGGAAAAAGAAATACAGTTCGACTACATAGAGAAAACGTTCAAATATAAAGTGGACGTCGATCCCGTCATCGATCTGAAGAAACCTCTCGGCGGCTTTCTGTTTCCTGTCATCACGGATGGCACCGGAGATGTGAACAGAGTGCTCTACTCTGCCGGAAAACCGAATGAGCCCGATTCTTTTTTCATGGAAGAAGTTCTTGAGGGGGAAAAAGCAATGACTGCAAAAGAGGATAAAGCAGTCTTTGAAGAAGTCGTCAAAGATGTAGTCGGGGACCGGATGAGTCCTTCGACACTTGCAAGTGTCTACGAAGATATCAATTATACGCTTGAAGGCAGTGAAGAGGATGAATCCCCTAAACTGGATTATCGGGATATAAGGAGCTTCCTAAGCAAGAACGGTCATGAAGTGGAAGAGGAAAAAGTCAAAGAAGCTTTCCACAAAGTGACGGATGAAGAATCCTATGAACTGAAAGCGAGCAGTGTACTTCCGAAGTACAACTCAAAATCGATCAAAATAAGTACGAAAGTGGCGAACATATCCGTCAGTCCTCAGGATCTTCCGCACGTAAGGCAGGTTAACCGGAACGGCAAACGCTACATTATGATCGAAGTGGAGGAGGATGCAGAGATCTCCGGGTTCAAGATGCTTCCGGAGGATATCGAATAAAAAACACATCAAAAAGCGGGTGATATGGAGAGAATGTCCATACCACCCGCTTTTCTTTTATTTCCGTAAGGTACGCATCTTTTTATTTATACTCGATGAAAAAGTATTTTTTCTTACCTCGGCGGATGATCGTATATTTGCCTTCGATTTTGTCCGCTTCTCCGAGTTCATGACCTACTTCCTGATTTCTTTCTCCGTTGATATAAATCGCCCCGTTGGAAATATCTTCACGGGCCTGGCGCTTCGAGGAAGAAATACCCGCTTCGACGAGCAGTTCCACCAGTCGTTTCCCGTCTTCTTCCACCGTGTACCCTGGAACACCTTTGAAACCCTGTTCAATTTCTCCGGCGTTCAGTGATTTGATATCTCCGCTGAACAAAGCTTCTGTAATCCTCTGAGCCTGTTCGAGCGCAGTTTCGTCGTGAACAATTCTGGTCATTTCCTCGGCCAGCCGTTTATGAGCTGTCCGTTGTTCCGGTCGTTCCTGTACTTCCCGTTCAAGTTCTTCTATTTCATCGAAATCAAGGAAGGTGAAGAAATGAAGGAATTTAATAACGTCTCTGTCGTCCACGTTAACCCAGAACTGGTAAAATTCGTAAGGACTCGTTTTCTCAGGATCGAGCCAGATAGCGCCGCCGGCCGTTTTACCGAATTTTGAACCGTCCGCTTTCGTAATGAGCGGCATCGTCATGCCATAGGCTTCCACTTCCTGTTCTCCCGCTGCCGAGCGGCGTAACAGTTCAAGACCTGCAGTAATATTTCCCCACTGGTCACTTCCTCCGAGCTGGAGGGTACAGTTTTCCTTTTCGTAAAGTTTCTGGAAATCCAGGGACTGTAAAATCATGTAGGAGAATTCTGTATAGCTGATACCGGCTTCGATCCGGGACTCCACCGCATCTTTTGCCAGCATATAGTTGACACCGAAGTGTTTCCCCGTATCACGTAAGAAATCTATGATCGTCATTTCCGATAACCACTCGTGGTTGTTTCTCGCTACGGCAGCATTCTCCCCTTCATCAAAATTAAGGATTCCCGCCATCTGATTTTCGATTTTTTTACTGAAACCTTTCACGGTTTCCTCGGAGTTCAGCTGTCTCTCTGTAGAACGTCCGCTCGGGTCCCCTATCATACCGGTACCGCCGCCGACAAGAGCAATCGGCCGGTGTCCCGCTTTCTGAAAACGTTTCAGCATGAGAATCGGGAGCAGATGCCCGATATGGAGACTGTCGGCCGTAGGATCGAATCCACAGTAGAGCGTTACCTGGTTCTCACTTAAGTGCTTCCGCAATCCCTCTTCATCTGTAACCTGATTGACCAGGCCTCTTTTGGACAAATTGTCTAAAATATGCATACGTTTCACCCCTGTAAATAAATTTTTTCCTGCATTAAAAAAGACCTCTGTCTCCTTACGGAAAGGGACGAGGTCTTAACGGTCGCGGTACCACCCTGGTTGCACTTATGTGCCACTTCATTTATATAACGGCTGCAAATACATGCAACCGTCCTCTGATTCACACCAGAAGATGCTCCCGGACGTAATTCAGTTCTGAACCTCTGTCGATTCTCACCAGCCATCGACTCTCTGTGTAGAAGTGCGCAGAACCTACTGCAACCGTTCATAGCTTTAACAGATTTAATTATGTATCATTTTTATCATACATTGTTCTTGAAAGCAATTATTTCTTTCGGCTCTCATGCATCTGATATTACGGATATGATATAATTGGCAGTGTCATTTTAGGAGGTCACCAATCATGAAGTGGAACAGGGATACTATTCGAAAACGCTGGGAAGACGGCACTATTTTTAAGTATACACGAATTACATATGATGTTTTATGGAACGTTTTACTATTTTTTATTATCGTCGGAATTATAGGTGTATTTTTTGTTGGAGGGGTAGGTGCCGGTTATTTCGCTTCTCTCGTTGAGGATGAACCTGTACGGAGCGAAGAGGAACTGGCCTCCAATCTGTATAATTATGAAGAAACCTCACAGCTTTATTTTACGAACGATCAACTGCTCGGGGACGTTCAATCTGATTTATACCGGGAGGAAGTGCAGCTCGATAACGTCAGTGATCACCTTACGTCAGCCGTGCTTGCAACGGAGGATGAGAATTTCAGAGAACATAACGGGATTGTGCCAAAAGCTCTGTTACGGGCTGTCGTGCAGCAGGTAACCAATTCCAGTACCAAAACCGGAGGAAGCACCCTGACGCAGCAGCTGGTCAAAAACCAGATTCTTACAAATGAAGTCTCTTTTGAAAGAAAAGCAAAAGAAGTTATGAACGCACTGCGTGTGGAACAATTCTTCGATAAAGATCAGATTCTTGAAGCTTATATGAATATCGTACCTTTCGGCCGGAACGCAAACGGCCAGAATATTGCAGGCGTCCAAAGTGCTGCCCGTGGAATTTTCGGAGTAGACGCCGGGGAGCTCTCCATTCCGCAGGCCGCTTTCATAGCCGGGCTCCCTCAGAACCCTTTCGGTTATACTCCTTTTAAAAACTCCGGCGGTGTAAAGGAAGAGGAAGGGCTCCAGCCTGGCCTGAACAGAATGGAAGAAGTACTTGAACGTATGCACGAAAAAGGACATATCACAGAAAGTGAATATGAAAAAGCACTTGCCTATGATCTGAAATCCAATCTCGCCTCTCCGAAACCTTTACCAAGTTCCGACTACCCTTTCCTGACACGTGAAATCAAAGTAAGGGCCGGAGAAATTCTGAAAGAGCAGCTGGCCAAGAAAGATGGTCTTACGATGGAAGATCTGGAAAATGATAATCAGTTGATGGAAGAGTACACTACTCTGGCCGACCGTCGCCTGTCCTCGGGCGGTCTGAAAGTACACACTACGATCGACAAAGAAGTCTATGATGTCATGCAGCGGGTGAAGAATAATTATAATAACTACGACACATGGCGGACTATCCCTGTGGAGGATCCGGAAACTGGGGAGATCAGTGAGAAAGAAATCCCGGTGGAAGTCGGAAGTATCCTCCAGGAAAACTCTTCCGGTGCTATCCGCGGATTCATTGCAGGTCGCGACTTTGACGTTCAGCAGCTGAACCATGCTACGCAGGCAAGACGTTCGAACGGGAGTACGATGAAACCGCTGCTCGTCTACGGGCCGGGTTTTGATCTGGGAGCCCTGCAGCCGGGATCAGTACTGGCAGATGTGCCGTACAAGTACCCGAATAAAAATACAAGTGTAGACAACTATGCCGGAGGGTATCACGGACTTGTTTCCGCCCGGCAGGCGCTGGCCAATTCCTGGAACGTCCCGACGGTCAAAGCTTACAGTGAATTCGTCGATCAGAACCCTGCAGACAATTACTTGCGAAAAATGGGCTTTGAAGCGATTACCGCTGAAGATGCCGAAAACTTATCGACCTCTTTAGGATCCACCATCAATGGAGTTACGGTGGAAGAAAATACGAACGGTTTCGCTACATTCGGAAATATGGGTTCGTATACTGATGCTTATATGATTGACGAAATAGTTACTAAAGAAGGTGATACACTTTATAAGCATAAAAATGAGTCGACAGAAGTGTTCAGTGAACAGGCCTCCTACCTCACGATAGATGTTCTGCGTGACGTTTTCGATTACGGTACGGCCGATGATGTGAAGAGTCAGCTTACAAACCCGGGTGTAGACTGGGCCGGGAAGACAGGAACTTCGCAAAATTACAAAGATGCATGGTTTGTAGCCACCAACCCTAACGTAACCATAAGTATGTGGATGGGATATGACCGCAAAGAAAGCCTGAACAGTAATGGCTACAGTGACCGAAACAACAGTTTGTGGGCCGATGTCGTGAATGCGGTAACGGAAATCCGGCCGGATCTCATGGCTCCTGAACAGCGTTTTGAACAGCCTGCCGGCATCGTGGAGAAATCTTACTGTGCCACTTCGGGCCTTTTAACTTCCGAACTGTGTTCCTCCGTCGGTCTTTCCAAGAGCGATCTTTATATCAAGGAGCATGCCCCTACAGAAGAAGATGACAGTTTGACAGAAGGGGACTTCACAGAGATAAAAGGAGACCTCGTAGCTGCCGGGGATGATACACCGGAGGAATTCATCACGAGCGAGGGAGACGGGGTCAGTCTGAAACCCCAGTTCCTTAAAAATAATGGCTACGATAACGAAAAGACGCTTGAGCACCTGATCCCGGACAGGGAAGAATGGTCAAATGTTTCCCTCCCTCCCGAAAGTGAAGCAGGAGTCGGAGAGGATATAACTAACGACGGACAGCCCCCTTCTTCTCCCGGAAATCTCCGCTTGCAGGGGAACACTATCAGCTGGAGAAGTTCCCCGAGCGATGATGTAGTCGGTTACAGAATATACCGCGCAGGGTCACCGGGTGGAAACTTCTCCAAAACCGGGAGCACCGGCTCCACTTCCATGGACCTCTCCGGTACCTCCGGAGTTTACGCCGTAAGAGCAGTAGATTACTACGGACAGGAATCAGGATTATCTGAAACCGTAACTGCCGAATAGTCCTGTATTGCCCGTCAGAAGTGAATAGCCGTTTGAAAAGGAGTTACTCTTTTCAAACGGCTATTTTATAGGTAATATGGTAGTAGCATGAAATATTTTTACAGGCGGTGGATATGTGGAACATACAAAGTCATTTTTTCAGAGGAATGTGAAAACGGATACAAATGACCTGATAATTGAAGGTCCTCTTACATCCGATGAGCTCTCCCAATATTCATTCCATGACCAGTTAACTGCTTTTCGTCCCCCCAAAAAACAGTTCGAAGCGATAAAAGGAATAGCTAATCTTCCGGAGGGAAGAATTATTGTGGCCCGTTTTGAAGGTACAATCGTCGGCTATGTCACCTATCTTCATCCAGATCCTCTGGAACGCTGGGCCGAAGGGAAAATGGAAAACCTCATTGAGCTCGGCGCTATTGAGGTGATCCCGGGTTTTCGCGGATACAGAGTCGGTTCCCAGCTTATAGAAGTATCCATGCTTGATGAATATATGGAAAACTACATTATCATTTCCACGGAATACTACTGGCACTGGGACCTGAAAAGCACAGGACTCAGTATATGGCAGTACCGGAAAGTGATGGAAAAGATGATGGGAGCCGGGGGCCTTACGCCCGCTCCGACAGACGATCCCGAAATCATATCCCATCCTGCCAATTGTCTAATGGTCCGCATAGGAAAAAACGTCAGCGGATCCGATGTGGATAAGTTCGACCATTTGCGTTTCCTTACGAAACATCAGTATTCAAACAGGAGGTCCTGACCAATGCTCGTTGAAGAAATGATGACTACTGAAGTTCATACGCTTACTACGGAAGATACTATAGAAGATGCACTTAAAACCCTCAACACCCATCAGATCCGTCACATTCCAATCGTCGATGAAGACATGTACGTCGTCGGTATCGTTTCCGACCGGGACGTAAGAGATGCCAGTCCTTCAGTATTTGAGCGTGATTCCGACCTCAGCGAACTTTCCAACAGTCTGGGAAGCATTATGACTACCGAAGTCATTACCGTACATCCGCTCGGCTTTATCGAAGAGGTTGCAAATATCTTCTATGATAATGAAATCGCCTGCGTTCCCGTCACCAGAAATAATAAACTGGTCGGAATAATCACAGAAAAAGATCTTCTTTATACGCTCATCCAGCTTACGGGGACGAATGTGCAGAGTTCCCAAATCGAAGTCAAGGTACCCAACCGGCCCGGCATGCTGCCCGGTGTAGTGAATATCGTAGGAAAGAGAAAACTGAACCTCACTTCCATTCTCGTTTATCCATACAAACCCGACAGCAACTACAAAGTCGTGGTCTTCAGAGTCCAGACGATGAATCCGTATCCGATGATCGAAGACTTAAGAAATTCGGAATATGAGGTACTCTGGCCGAAGGAACCGGGGATGTCCCAATGAGCTGTTCATCCAAATTCGTATATTCCAAAGATTACGCCACTTACCGCTTTAGTGATGATCATCCTTTCAACCAGATGAGAGTAGAGCTCACCTACGATCTGCTGAAGGACTCCGGGGCGCTTAAGGATGAGGATATCGTTTCCCCGCGCTATGCCACGGAAGAAGAGCTTGCTCTTTTTCACAGCCGGGAGTATATTGAAGCTGTGAAAAAAGCGAGCGTCGGCGACCTCTCCGAAGAAGAGGGATTCGAATTCGGTATAGGTACGGAAGACACTCCCATATTTAAAGGGATGCACGAGGCTTCTTCACTGATAGTGGGAAGTACGCTTTCGGCTATCGATGAAGTGATGCAAGGACGTACCGATCATTCCCTTAACCTGGGGGGCGGCCTTCACCATGGTTTCGAACGAAGAGCCTCCGGTTTCTGCATATATAACGACGGCGCCGTAGGGATTAAATATTTACAGAAGAAATACAATCAGCGGGTAATGTATGTGGATACCGATGCACATCACGGAGATGGAGTGCAGTGGGCATTTTACGGAGATCCGGATATCTGTACCTTTTCTATACATGAAACAGGAAGGTATCTTTTCCCCGGTACCGGATATGTCAATGAACGTGGACTGAAAGAGGGTTACGGCTATGCATTCAACTTACCGATTGACGCGTTTACAGAAGACGAATCTTTTTTAGACGTATATGAATCCGCTTTCAAAAAAATCGCTGCATATTTCAAACCGGATATCATCGTTTCCCAGAATGGTGCGGACGCTCATTTTTATGACCCGCTCACACACCTCTGTTCAACGATGAAAATATACGAACGTATCCCTGCCCTTACCCATGAACTCGCTCATAAACACTGCGGAGGGAAATGGGTAGCTCTCGGGGGCGGAGGATATGATATATGGAGAGTAGTGCCTCGGGCCTGGGCGCAGCTATGGAAAGTGATGAAGGACCAGGCTCCTTTCCAGGGAGAACTCCCGGCAGCATGGCTGGAAAAATGGGAACCGGAAGCTCCTTTCTCTCTTCCGCACACGTGGCACGATCCCGACGGCTCCTACAAAAAGATTCCGAGAAAACCGGAAATAACCGAAAAGAATGCCAAAACACTGAAAGCCGCCATGCAGTTCATCAATAATCAGATTCACTATAATTGAACTATCCAGTCATGAAAAACAGGCATCTCCGTTCCTCAGGATGAGGACAGGGATGCCTGTTCATTCTTTTCATATTCGGACTCCAGAATTACGATTTCAACTCTTCTGTTCTTTCTCCAGTTCTCTTTTGAATTGTTCTCGACGACCGGACGGGTGGAACCGTACCCTACCGCTGTAAACCGGCCGGATTCAAGTCTCGGATCATTATTCTGCAAATAGCGTATCACACTTCCGGCTCTCGCTCCGGAGAGTTCCCAATTCGAGGGGAACTTCGCCGTCGCAATCGGACGATCATCCGTGTGTCCTTCCACTCGTACATGGTTAGGCACCTGTATCAGCAGGTCCCGCAGCTTTCCGAGGAAAGGGCGGCCGGATTCCAGTATTGAAGCTTCTCCACTTTCAAACAGCACTTGTTCCTGCAGAACGAGAACCACTCCCTTATTCGTGCGTTCGGCTGAAATAATGTCTTTAAGACTATTTTTTTCAAGAAATTCCTGCACTTCCTGCATAAGCTCATCCAGTTGTTGCGCTTCTTCTTTCTCTATCTCCTCTTCCGGTTCCGATGTTATCTCGGGCACATCGATCGGTTCATCGAAATCACTGCGATCATCACCATTTTCACGGACTTCAGTGCGGTCGGTAGGATTTTTGCTTTCCACCGGCGAGGGCATAAAGTCGAATATCATACGATTCTTGAAAGATTCTGCGACGGAATCGAACTTCACTTCACTGATCTGTGACATGGAAAACAATAATACGAAGAATACAAGGATGAGCGTAATCATATCTGCGTATGTAGTCATCCATTTGGGCGACCCTTTTTCCACTTTGGCCTTTCGTTTTCTATGCTTCATTGGCCGCATCCTTCGGCATTTCCTGTTCCTGTGCTTCCTTGGAAGCCATTTTTTCTTTTTCTTCCTCCGATAGAAAAGCACTCAGTTTTTCTTCCAGAATTTTCGGGTTCTGTCCGGACTGTACACCGATAATACCTTCGGTGATTATCTGCTTTTTGAAGATTTCCTGATCGGTTTTGTTTTCGAGTTTCCCGGCCATAGGTAAAAAAACAAGGTTTGCAAGAACTGTACCGTACAGTGTCGTCAAAAGGGCCACCGCCATTTGAGGACCGAGCGTAGCGGGATCATTCAAACTCTCCAGCATGAGGATAAGGCCGATCAACGTACCTATCATCCCCCAGGCCGGGGCGTATTCTCCGGCTTTTTCTACGATCGCACGACCTCTCTGGTGACGTTCCTCGACCGCACTCACTTCGGCACTCATGATTTCGTTTACCAGTTCAGGTTCTATTCCGTCCACAGACATCAATATTCCTTTTCTTATAAAAGGGTCTTCGATGTTCTCCGCTTCCGCTTCCAAAGCCAGAAGTCCCTCGCGCCGAGCTCTGTCGGATAATTTAACAAACAGCTTTATCAGTTCGGGCAAATCCATGGAATCCTTGTTGAAGGACATGCGAATGGCTTTATAAGCCAGTTTCATTTCTCCCAGGTTAAAGTTCACGAACAGGGCGGCAAGGGTTCCGCCAAGAACAATAAACACAGAGGTAGCCTGAATGAACGACTTCAGCCCTCCTATCCCGCCGTTGACCGTGATTCCGACCATAATCATAATGAAACCTAACGTAATACCTATCGGAGTCAATATATCTTTTTTGTTCATACTGCTCTCTCCTCAACGAACGATGTGACTTATACTTTATATATCGTCACTTTTTTTGATTCGTTGAGTTTCTTTCAATGATTCTGTGAGGAAGGATCACATTCGTATCCTCCGCCTGTTCTTTGTTCATCAATTTCGTCAGAAGCCTCATCGACACGGCTCCAATATCATACATCGGCTGTACAATAGTAGATAACGTAGGACGGATCATCGTTGCAAGTCTGGTATTATCAAAGCCGATCACTTCGATATCTTCCGGTACGCTGATACCTTTGTCCTGAAAACCATGGATGACACCGAGAGCCATTTCATCGGAAGCTACGAATACTCCGCCCGGACGTTCTTCGAGAGCGATAATCTGTTCAGCCGCTTCCAGACCCGAATCATACGAATAATCACCCAGTACGAGGAGTTCATCATCGACGCCCTGGTTATAATCTTTCAATGCGCGTTTATAACCTTCCAGTTTTTTCGTGTTTATGGACGTATTATCCGGTCCTGAAACGTAAGCTACTCTTTTACTGGTGGAAAGCAGATGTTCAGTAGCTTCATAAGCTGCGTCGCCGTAGTCGATGTTTACAGAAGGAGTCTCTTCACTTTCGTCGAGCGTCGCCGCCAGCGTAACCGGTACAGAAGCTCTCCGGAACTCCTCTGTATGTTCCTCTGTTATATCTCCTCCCATGAAGATGAGACCATCCACCTGCTTGCCGAGCATTGTATTGATCAGATGAAGTTCTTTATCTTTGTTCTGGTCGGAGTTGCTCAAAATAATATTATAATTATACATCGTCGCAATATCTTCGATCCCTCTGGCCAGTTCAGCGAAAAAGATGCTGGAAATATCCGGTATGATCACTCCTACCGTAGTCGTCTTCTTACTGGCCAGCCCTCTGGCTACGGCATTCGGTCGATAACCGAGACGTTCAATCGCTTCATGGACCTTCTTTCTTGTAGCCGGTTTCACGTTAGGGTTACCATTTACGACCCTGGACACAGTAGCCATGGATACATTGGCTTCCCGTGCCACATCATATATTGTTACATTCATGTTCATTTCCTCCTCTAAAACTGCTTTTAAAACTACTATACCCTATTAATTAATCTTAATAATCATACGATATTTAAGAAAAACCTGCAATTCATGTCTTCCCATTCATTATAACGAAACCGGTACAATTTAAAAAGCCAGGCTGTTAACCTGACTTTTTGTAAATTTATGATTTCACCGGTTGCTGCTTATTTATTTCATTAATGAAAGATTCGAATGTAGGGATATCCATCTGCTGGGCAGAATCTGAAAGCGCCACTGCCGGGTCAGGGTGAACTTCAGCCATTATACCATCTGCTCCGATTGCGATTGCAGCTCTTGCAGTCGGCAGCAACAAATCTCTCCGGCCTGTTGAGTGCGTTACGTCCACAAGAACAGGCAGGTGAGTCTCCTGTTTCAAAATAGGAACCGCTGAAATGTCCAGCGTATTACGGGTAGCTTTCTCGTATGTGCGTATTCCGCGTTCACACAGGATGATCTGGTCATTACCCCGGGAGATGATGTACTCAGCCGCATTGATGAACTCAGAGATAGTAGCTGACATACCGCGCTTCAGAAGAACCGGCTTCTTAACGGCACCTGCCGCTTTCAGAAGTTCGAAGTTCTGCATATTGCGGGCACCGATTTGAATGACATCAATGTAGTCTACGGCTTTCTCTATATCGGCGGGATTGACTATTTCCGAAATTACGGCGAGACCTTCCTCATCTGCCACGCGTTTAAGAATTTGCAGTCCTTCTTCACCGAGGCCCTGGAAATCGTAAGGCGAAGTACGTGGTTTGTATGCACCGCCCCTGAGCAGTTTACCACCCTGTTTTTTTACGGCCTGCGCTACTTCCTTGACCTGTTCGTAACTCTCCACCGAGCACGGGCCGAATACGTGGGTCAGCTCTCCGGCTCCGACTTTTTCCCCTTTGATATTCACAACAGTGTCCTCGGCTTTGTTCTTACGTGACACCAGCAGAGCCTTCCGGTGATCGTCTTCCTGAAGCTCAAGGCTCGCTTTGAAAATCTCTTTGAAAAGCTGCGTTACTGTAGAATTCTCGAAAGGACCTTCGTTGTTCTCCACTATTTTGTCAAGCATTGCTCTCTCACGCACGGGGTCAAAACGATTCATACCCTGCTGCTCTTTCACTTCTCCTATACTCTTTACCAGATCACCGCGTTTACTTATTAAATTCAATAGCTCTACGTTTACATCATCCAGTTCATTACGTAATTGATCGAGTTGTTGGTTACTCATCGTTAGTCCCCCTTATTCCTTCATAAAAAATTACCTCTTATTGATAATTAGGGCAATTATAGCTGAATTATTTTGAATTGTCACCCTTATTAAAGAAATTCATCATAGTTAACAGATATATGTTCAGGAAATGACCGCCTTATCCAGGTTCTCCTTCGTAATATCAAAGTGTGTCGCATCCCATTCTACCGATCCATCCTTTATATAAAAAGCCTGTGGGGATTCATGGGAGATTTTCAACTCCTCAGCTGCAAACTGGGATACATCCCTTGCTTCCTGAATAGGGATGAAGTACACCGGAGTATCGGAAGAACGTTCAAAGTTCTCTGCTTCCCCTTTTGCAGATGCGCTTATAGGGCATGTAAGACTGTGTTTCAATAGTATAAATTCTTCCTCGCTCTTCAATAATTCTTTTAGTTGCTGAATAGATTTTACTGTTTCCATCTGTAATCTCCTCCCGTTTCTGCAATCATAATTTTCCTTTCCCCTTATCATAGAAGAAAAAAAGGCGAGGGAGCAAGCCCTCGCCTTCCTGAAATTAATTGGATTGTCCTTTTTCCTGTTCCTGCTCAAGTTCGCGGGCTGCTTCTTCGATTGCTTCCGCAACCTCCTGGGCAGCTTGTTCAGCTTCTTTTTCGTCGGAGTTCCCCTGTACTTTCTCTTTAACTTTAGAACTGAGGTCCTGAGTAGTCGAAGCTGCTTTTTCTTTCCATACTCCTGAATTTTCGTTAAGATCTTCACGAAGTTCCTTGCCTGATTTAGGAGCTACGAACAATGCAGTAGCCGCACCTATAAGCACTCCTATAATCGTTCCCAATATAAAATCTTTGCTGTTCCCCTGGTTCTGATTCTGTTTCTCTTTTGCCATTTGTCAACATCCTCCTTTAAATATTATACTTCTTCGTAATTCCCCATACGTCAAGCACTGCATGAACCCAGCCAAAAACTTCATTGACTTCCTGTGAGTCTGCACGGACGTTGGACGTCGGGACGTCACTGAGCGCTTTATCGAAATCATCCTTTTTGCTGGCAGGAGTCTTGATCTGCGCTATCGTTTCATCCAGAAGTTCTTTATGGTTGTTCAGCTTCTCAGTCAGGGATTCACCTTTTTCCTGAAGAGTAGTGACACCGGTAGTGATTCCTTCCGTACGTTCCTGAACTCCTTCTACCGTCTCGTTCGCCTGATTCATCGTTTTCTTAACGGTGGAGATAGTCTTCACAGCGTAAACTGCGAGTACAATCAAAGCCAATACTGCGACTCCGATCGCAACATAAGTGAGAATATCCATAATTTCCACCCCTCTTTTCTTATGTAGATAGTACTTATATCTACTACCCTTCCATAAGCGCAATTAAACCGATGACACTCCCTAACTATAACATTATCAGGGGATTATAAAAATCCCCCGGAAGTCTTTATTTGTGTGCTTTTGTTACTCGGCTACGCTTTTCACTTTTGCTTCGTATTCTTTTTGGAATTTCTGAATATCTCCCGCTCCCATGAACAGAAGAACACCGTTTTTGTGCTCTTTCAATCTTTCTGTGTCTTCAATAGCAAGTATTTCAGCACCCGGAATGAGTTCCTGGAGATCGTTGATAGTCAGGTTACCTTTACTTTCCCGTGCAGAACCGAAGATGTCACACAGATAAACGTAGTCCGCTTCCTGCAGGCTTTCGGCAAACTCTTTGAGGAAAGCTTTCGTTCTTGAAAAAGTGTGGGGCTGAAAAATAGCTACCGCCGGACGCCCCTTATATTTTTTCCGTGCAGAGTCGATGGTGGCGGCAATTTCTATCGGATGATGAGCGTAATCATCTACGAGAATCTGCCCGCCCCATTCTTTCTCCGTGAATCTTCTCTTCACTCCGGCGAATGTTTTCAGTGCATTGATCTCTTCGGCCGGTATACCGTCATAGTCGCAGAGAGCGATGACGCTCAGTGCATTCAATACAGTATGCGATCCAAACTGCGGAATCGTGAAGGTCGCATAATAGGTACCTCTTACAAAGACATCAAAGGTAGTGCCTTCTTCTGTTTCGTACACATTTTTAGCCTGGAAATCATTCGACTCCTGAAAACCGTAATAAACGATAGGGACATTGGCTTTGATATGCTGCAGATGTTCATCATCCCCGCACGCAATTATACCTTTTCTTACCTGCATCGCCATCTGCTGAAATGCGTCATACACGTCATCGATACTTGTGAAGTAATCGGGGTGGTCGAAATCGACGTTTGTCATGATGGCATAATCCGGATAATAAGAAAGGAAATGACGCCTGTATTCACAGGATTCAAATACAAAGTATTCGCTGTTCTCCCCTCCCTTTCCGGTACCGTCCCCGATAAGGAAAGAGGTCGGGTAGGTTTCATCCAGTACGTGGGAAAGAAGACCGGTTGTGGAAGTCTTCCCATGGGCTCCGGTTACGGCGATACTCGTAAAACGTTTAAGCCACTCGCCCAAAAAGTCGTGGTAGCGGTAATAGGTGAGTCCAAGCTCTTTGGCCCGCTTTATTTCCTCGTGCTCATCACCAAAAGCGTTGCCGGCTATTACTACATATCCTTCTTCAATATTATCCGCAGAAAAAGGCAGTATTTTGATTCCCTTTTCTTCCAGAGCCTTCTGGGTAAAAAAGTATTTATCCACATCCGACCCCTGGACCGTTTCGCCCGAATCATGAAGTATTTGTGCCAGAGCACTCATACCCGTACCTTTAATACCAACAAAGTGGTAAGTAGTCATAAAAAAACCTCCGTAATAAATTCCATATAGGTAAACTTATATGTATTATTCAGTAATGTAAATTTCCCAGCTTAGTGCTATATCATTTTATCACGTTCTTTTAGTAATCAAAAGCAGGAAGTATGTCCTTCTGTCACAATGAAAAAAGCACGAATTCCTTCGTGCTTTTTATCCATTACTAATGTCCGGGAACAAAATCAACTTTCTCCAGTCGCGGGTTCGGGGTATATTTACGACCCTGCTTCGCTTCCTGTTCCCCGTTCAACAGAACATTATCCCCGGTAAAACCGATGGTGATATCCAGCAGACTCCCGCCGACTCCGTACATATCCACCGGAACTTTATTCTCTTCAAAATGACGGATACGATCTTCCGAGAATCCACCGCTCACTATTATTTTCACGTGATTGTACCCTTCCCTGTTGAGGGCTTTCCTGAGTGCAAATACGAGTTCAGGATTGACTCCACGCGGGTCAAAAGTACCCATAAGATGTTCATTTCTCAGGAAATATTTATCGACAAGGGTTCGGGATGTATCAAGACGCACACCCTTCAGATCATCGCCGAACTCCCGGGCGACTTTCAGGGAGTCCCCGATAACGTCGTTGTTGTAATCTACAAGGGTCGTCAATTCGTCTTCGGGGAACTCTTCCTGATAAGCTTTCGTTGCGGCTACTACATCCCCTTTGAACATCTGGAGTAATGCGTGGGGCATAGTACCCATACCTGCTTTCCCCCACCACTCATTCATGGCGTGGGTGGCCTGGGCGGTGGAGCCGCCTATGAAAGCCGAGTAGCCGTCTCCTGCCTGTTGTGTATAATGATCATCCCGGTCACCCATAAAAATTATCGGTTTTTGTTTCCCGGAAGATCTCGCCGCTTTCACTACATTATACACATTAGTAGCTACCGAGGTTCTTCTCGCGAGAATACCGTCGATAATTCCTTCGAGATAACCGAACTCCTGATAAGGACCGCTGATTGTCAACACAGGTTCAAAAGGGCTGACACGATCCCCGTCCTTAAGTGAGTAAACCTCCAGGGATCCGGGATTTTCTGCAAACGTGTGGATAAGAGCTATAGCTTCATCCGTACCGCAGAGAACCGCATGACTCTTTTGGAAAAACTGCATGGTTACAGTGTTATCGGCTACATGTTTCTTTACGATATCATTGGTTTTAAGAAAATAAACCGCTGAAAACCATCCCTCACCGATACGTTCATCGAATTTAAATGTTTTGTTCGTCAAACGGGATATTTCCCCATTCAGTTTTTGTAATATTTCCTTCATAGCTTTACTCCTTATCCGTTTAAATCGTCACTGCTTCACTTCTATCATAATGAAACGCCGAGCTTTTCACAAGGGATTCAGGATAGTTCCCCCTGCTTCCATTCTTCCGACTGCTGTTCGGTAAGCAGTACATCTCTCGGCTTACTGCCTTTCTGTGAAGATATGATCCCGTGCTCCTCCATCTGGTCGACCAGACGGGCGGCACGGTTATATCCTACCCGGAACCTTCGCTGAATAAGAGAAGCACTGGCCCCGTTCTGAGATAGGACGAAGCGGACCGCCTCATCAAACAGAGAGTCCGTCTCTTCTTCATTATTTATATGATTCAGTAATTCTTCCTGTTCAAACAAATAATTGGCAGGTGCGATATTTTTCATGAATCCGGTGACTCTCGTTATCTCCTCATCAGAAACGAAAGCTCCCTGAACTCTTTGCGGAGTCCGGTCCCCGTTACCCATAAACAGCATATCCCCTTTACCGAGAAGTTTCTCGGCGCCGCCGGCATCCAGCACGGTTCTGGAATCAGCCTGGGAGGAAACACTGAAAGCTATCCTCGTCGGGATATTCGCTTTAATGAGCCCCGTAATGACGTCCACGGAGGGTCTCTGAGTAGCTACAAGCAGGTGAATACCACAAGCTCTCGCTTTCTGTGCTATTTTACAGATGGCATCCTCCACTTCCTGCGGAGAAGTCATCATCAAGTCAGCAAGTTCATCGATTACGATTACGAGATACGGGAGCTTTTTCTCGCTTTTCCCTTCCCGGATCACTTTGTCGTTGTACTTCTCAACATCACGTACGCCATATTCCACAAATTTCTCGTAGCGTTCCTCCATCTCTTTCACTGCCCACTTCAGGGCAGAAGTTGCTGCTTTCACATCCGTAATGACCGGGGAGACGAGCTGAGGTAGACCGTTGTACGGAGCAAGTTCCACCATTTTCGGATCGATGAGCATGAATTTGACGTCTTCATAGTGCGATTTATAGAGCAGGCTGAGCAGGATTGTATTAATGCATACACTCTTACCGGAACCGGTAGCTCCGGCTATCAGCCCGTGCGGCATATCTTTCAGGTCCGTTACGGAAGGTATGCCTGCGATATCGAGGCCGAGACCGACTGTAAGAGGAGAATCGGAGTTCGTGAATTCTTCCGTTTCAAAAATTTCCTGAAGACCCACCATCTGTGATTTATGGTTCGGCACTTCAATGCCAACGGCCTGTTTCCCCGGTATCGGTGCTTCCATTCTGATGTCTCTGGCAGCCATCTTCAATTTAATATCGTCGGAGAGATTGGTGATTTTACTAACTTTCACTCCCGGCTCGGGTTGCACTTCAAACCTGGTTACCGTAGGTCCCTTCATCGCATCTGTAACTTTGGCTTTTACCTGGAACTGCTGAAGGGTGTTTTCAAGCTGCTCCATCTGTTCGATGATAATCGTATCTTCATTCTCTTCCCTGACGACTTTATCGTTGAATAAATAGAGAGGTAACTCGTATTCTCTTCTATTGTCTGTCTCTCTCTTAGCTTCTCCGGTCAGATCGTTCTGTTCCGGCAGTTCTGCAGTCTTCTCAGGTTCTGCAGTCTTCGGAGACGTATTTTGTTCCTCTGGTTTCTTGTCTCTCGATCTTTTGTCCTTCGGAGTCATAATTACATTGAAGGGGACGGAAGATCGGCTGCTCTTCGTTTCTTTGTTCCCAGGCTTTTCTCTGGTAATGATCGTCGCAGGTTCCGAAGTCTCTTCTTCCGCTGCGTTTTCCTTCTCCTCAGCTGCCCTCTCTGCTGCCCTGAACGTCCCCTGCCCTGTTTCTTCTACAGGCTTTTCTTCTTCCGGAACAGCAGTCTCCGGCTCCCCGTTTCTTACTTCGTCTTCTTCCTGTACCGGCAGCTCTTCTTCGGTAGACCCGGTATCCTCTTCTATAGAAAGGAAGACTTCCGTGCCCGCATCTCCGGAAACGTCAGATTCTTCTTCCACTTCGTCTTCCATATCCAAAAATTCAGATTCCGCAACCGTCTCCGGCGCCTCCTCTGTTTCATAATCCGGGATCCCCTCTTCCTCAGAGGGAATCAACTCGTTTTCTTCTGTGATTTCTTCATCTTTTCCATAATTTCTTTGCCGTTGAAACCCATGGACCGGGGACGGAACCGCCGTAGGGGTGAAGGGTTTGGCAGAAGGAGAAGGTCTCTTTTCTTTTTCTTCGGCATTTTCCTTCTTTCTTCGGTAGTTGAACTGCTCAAAACCTTTGTTATCCATACTTTCCTCCGACTGCGTCCTTCTGGTACGCTGTCTTGTTCGCTGCAGGCTTTTGTCTGCTTCCGCTTCTTTTGTTTCCTTCTTCACGCGGGAGTTGTCAGCAGAGTTATCCGGAATCATCGGAAAGCGGAACGAGCCGGTTTTCGGGTAATGGTACGTCATTTTTGATTTTGCTTCCGAACTTCGATATGTAGGAGCCGTTCTGTCTTCTTCAGGTAATTCTTCTTCCGGTTCAAAAAGCTGTTTACATTTATCGATGAATTGTTTCCACATATTTATTCACTCTTTCTTTGCATACTTTTCTTTCTATTGTATCAGCTTTTTCCTCCGTTGTGTTTTTCAAAAAAGTTAAAAATGCAAAGAGGCCCGCACCTCTTTGCATTTTTGATTTATTGTATCCCGGTATCTTTTATTCAACTTTATACAGGAAAAGGGGCTCCGACTTCATAAGAGTCATCCAGCACAAGAATACCTTTTCCTTCCGAACCGTCCGAGAGGTGAAGCTCTTTACTGGAGCAAATCATTCCGCTTGAAGCTGTGCCTCTCAACTTAGCATCCTTGATTTTCATACCCCCGGGCATGACGGCACCGACTTTAGCAACTACCACTTTCTGTCCGGCGTCCACATTAGGAGCTCCACAGACGATCTGCACCTGCTGATCTCCAAGATCAACCTGACAGACGCTCAGTTTATCGGCATTTTCATGCGGTTGAATCTCCGCCACATAACCGACGACGAATTTCTCTTCCAGGTCCAGATCGAGGTTATCATTAAGATTCTGGTCGGAAAATAACTTTTTAAGTTCTTCGAGTTTCTCTTCGTCCATCCGCATCTGCCCATTGCCCAGATCGCTGAAGTGACGGGAAGCATTGAAAATATTGTAACCGAGGACAGAACCGTCCGTTTTATCCGTAATCTTCACTATATCTCCGAATGCTTCATGTGTTCTGTTATCTCTATCAGTTTCATTAAACGGAATGAGCAGTACGTCACCGACGCCCTTCTCGTTATAATAAATCATCACGTTTCATCGTCCCCTTTTTTTTCCTTCGGTTTTTTCTGTGCAAGTATGAATATAGGTTCCAGCTCCCCATTTTCGTATAGGAAAGAAAGGGAAGTTACCGGTACAAGACCTTCCGCAAAAAACTTCATCGCCATCTGGGCCAGTATATCGTATCCGCCTTCATTCTGTATGTCGGCAAAGATGATTACGTCCTGATGGGGAATACTTATAGCCAGTTCCCCTTTGCATTCTGCTTTCATCTCTTCGAGTAAGGACTCATTCAATATTCTGCTGGCGTCGTAACCATCATTCAATGACTGAAAATAGAAGTCGTTTCCGTATACGGTGTCTTTTCGCAGACTCACTTCGAGGGACCGGGCGTTGAAAGAGGCGACTTCTTTCATTCGATCGATACTCCAGCCTTCCTCTTCCAGTTTCTGGTAGTCGATGAGCTGATACGATTTTCCAAGATCAAGAGCGTAATAAATTCTTGTTTCGGCCGTGTGTTCGGTGTAAACCAGTTTCTTTCCGTTTTCAGTTTCTGTTGGAAAAGAAGCGGCCCGGATCACGGGATATACGTTCTTTTCCTGGCCGGAAAGTTCCGTATTCTCATTCATGACCCTAAGCGCTTCGCGAATATGTTCTTCGAGTTCATCCAGGGAATTTTCTCCTTTTTCCTGCCATTTGGAGATGACATTCGGCACTGTTACTGTAATGCCTTCTCCGGAGTGTTCCCACTCCACGCGAAAAGTATCTTTATCCCTGTTGAAAGAAGTTCGCCAGCCGTTCTCATCAAGGCGCTCTTCCAGTTTTTTCTTCATTTGTATGCTCGTCATTTTCATCGGTAAAACTCCTCTTTAATCATTTCGCTTCGTCGATGAAACTCTGTATTTCCTCCAGTGTCTTGCGATCTTTACTGACAAACCTGGCTTTCTCTTCCCCGCTTTTAAAAGCAAGGAAACTCGGGATGCCGAAAATGGAATAATCCGCGCACAAGTCAATGAAGTCATCGCGATCGACGTACACAAACGTCCATTCCGGATTTTCACGTTCCAGCTCCGGTAACTCAGGTTCAATAACCCTGCAGTCCGGGCACCAGGCTGCCGAAAACATAAAAACAGTCTGCTCGTTTTCTGCTAACTGTTCAAATTCTTCCACTGATTGCAAACGGTCCATACGTATCCCTCCATGAGTCATTGTAGCATACCACTAGCTGGTTTCAATCGCCAGGTCTCCCGGTTTAATCCATCCTTTTCTTCTGAACCATATACCGAGAATGATAGTGACGATTATGGGAACCGAAAAATGGGTTACGAGAATTGCGATACCGACTTCCCTGCTCCAGCCCATCGTTTCCACCGTCATAATCTGACCGACGAATCCGCTCGTGCCCATACCCGCGCCGGCAGCATTATTTTCGAGAGTGAATACTACAGTGGCCAGCGGCCCGACTGCTGCTCCTGCTATAACGGGAGGAATCATAGTCACCGGTTTTTTAATCACATTCCCGATTTGAAGCATGGACGTTCCGATCGCCTGGGCGATTATCCCACCCGTCGTATTATCTTTATAGCTGAGTACGGCAAAGGAAATCATCTGGGCTGCACAGCCGGCTGCTGCCGCCCCCGCCGCTACTCCCTCAAGAGAAAGCATTAAAGATATAGCGAGGCTTGAAATCGGCGCAGTCAGTGCGATACCCATCAGAACGCTTACCAGTATCCCCATCAGGACAGGTTCCTGGACTGTTGCCCAATTGATGATATTACCGAAACCCTCAAGAAAAGCACTTATCGGGATCCCGATAAGTGACCCGGCCGTATATCCTGTCACTATCGTCACTAACGGAGTCAGTATAATATCGAGGCTCGTCTCTTTACTGATCAGCTTTCCAAGTTCCGTACTGATAAGGGCTGCAGTGAAAGAGGCTGCAGGTCCCCCCGCTTCCGCACCGAGCGCCCCGCTGAAAAGGGCAGCAAACATTACGAGCGGCGGAGCATTCAGGCCGTACGCTACCGCTACTCCGATCGCCCCTCCCCATATAAGGACATTCATAAGCAGATCACCCATTTCTATTAAATGGGTGGAGAGAAAAGCGAGCGGCAGCCGTTCGCCGACAGTCTGGATAATAAGTCCGATAATAAGAGACGAAAATAATCCGAGGGCCATATAACTCAATGAGTCGATGAAATAAATTTTCGGTGAAAGGGAAACCCCTTTTTTCTCTAAATAAGCTCTCACATCTTGCCCTCCTTCCCACTTCTATCAGCATACGTCAATGTATATACACATGTAAACATTATTATGCAGGATTAATTTCCTGTTTCTGAGGGTATACTTGACTCTGAACTATTAATTCAGGAGGGATTGCATGGAATTACGTGTATATCTGGCAGGTCAGATACATGATGCATGGAGAGATGAACTGAAACAGAAAGCCGAGAAAAAGGATCTTAAAGTGAAATTCGTCCACCCTCAGGAGAATCACAGTCGTTCCGACAACGTCGGAGAGGATATCCTCGGGGAGCAGCCGAATAAAGAAATCAAAGATGACAAAGCTTCAGCCATCAACAATTTCCGCACCAAACTGCTTATGGAAAGATCCGATGCCGTCATAGCCTATTTCGGTGAGAACTATAAACAGTGGAATACCGCTATGGATGCCGGTATTGCCATTCAGGCCGGTAAGCCGACGATTCTTATTCGCGATGAAAGTCTGATTCATCCGTTAAAAGAACTTTCAAATCAGGCTACTGTAACGGTAGAGAATATCGATCAGGCGATTGAAGTATTGAATTACGTATACGAATGAGTAAAAGCAATCACGCATGAATGGCGTGATTGCTTTTTTAGAAATAACTGTTTATAAAGTGCACTGAACACAGAAAGAAGAAATTCCTGATGAAAAGTGCGTAACAAAACTTCACGGAATGAATGAGGCTTACAGATTATCGTATTCCCACTGGCCTTTCAGTAGCGTCACGATATGCCGGAACATTTTATCACGATTCATTTGTCCATTCGTAAAAATGCCGACTGCCCCTTCTTTTTTACGTACGTCACTCTTCTGGGCATACTTCTCCATAACTTCCCCCAGTTCCAGTCCCTTACTCATCTGCTCATGAATTTCATCAGGGAGGGGAATCCGGGCTCCTGCCGCCGTATAAATGTTCTCCTGTTGATCAACGAGAGCCCCCCAGTTGCACAGATAAAGATCGTCCCCAATCTCCATCACGCCGCCCTCAAGACCTATACCGAGATCCGCTTTAGCGGTCATTGCACATTCACGGGCCCGATGAATAGCTCCTTCGAGCGTTTCTTCATCCGAGAAGGGCTGCGAGGAAACTTTTGAATCCACGTCCATTTCCACTACCGTATCGTTCTCAAAAACATCAGTTACTGCAGTCAACTTGGAAGGATTCAAAGAACCTACATAAATTTTCATATCGTCCACCTGCACTATTCTTAAAGTATGATTTACTCATTATAGCAAAAAAAACGCCCAGCCTAAACCACATACAGCTGAGCGTTGTACATTCTCCTTTATACGTTCTTTCTGATCTGTTCAAGTGCGTTGGTGTCTGTCGTTCTTACGAGTTTTTTAAGCAGTTCCTTTGCCGCGGCATAGTCATCGACGTGAATGATCGAAGAAGAGGTATGAATGTATCTCGAACATATTCCGATAACCGAAGAAGGCACGCCGTCATTGGCGATATGAACACGACCGGCATCGGTGCCTCCCTGAGATACGAAATACTGGTAAGGGATATCGTTCGACTCGGCTGTATCAAGAATGAATTCTCTCATGCCCCGGTGCGTAATCATCGTTTTATCAAAAATGCGCAAAAGAGCTCCTTTACCTAACTGACCGAACTCTTTGCTCTCTCCGGACATATCATTCGCAGGAGATGCATCCAGAGCGTAGAAAATGTCAGGTTTAATCATGTTGGCAGCAACCTGCGAGCCGCGCAGTCCGACTTCCTCCTGAACTGTAGCACCGGAGTACAGTTCGTTCGGCAGCTGTTCACCCTGGAGTTCTTTCAGAAGTTCCACGGAAAGCCCGCATCCGTACCGGTTATCCCAGGCTTTAGCCATGATCTTCTTCTCGTTGGCCATTGTAGTAAAAGGACACACGGGCACAATCGGCTGACCGGGTCTGATACCTATGTTTTCTGCATCTTTTCTGTCGTCCGCCCCGATATCTATCAGCATATTTTTAATTTCCATCGGTTTATTCCGCTGCTCTTCCGTAAGATTGTGCGGAGGGATGGATCCGATGACTCCGGTTACGCTTCCTTTATCCGTCATAATCTGAACGCGCTGTGCCAGCAGTACCTGGCTCCACCAGCCCCCGAGCGGCTGAAAACGGAGCATTCCATTCTCCGTAATCTGCGTAACCATAAATCCGACCTCATCCATATGACCGGCGACCATGACCCGTGGGCCTTCCCCGTTTTTCTTTCCGAAGACACCACCCAGTTTATCCTGTACTATTTCATCCGAATATTTTTCCAGTTGCTCTTTCATGAACGTGCGTACGTTCCGCTCGTTACCCGGAGCGCCCGGTAGTTCTGTCAACGTGCGGAACAGCTGCTTTGTCTCCTGATTCATGTATGTACAACCCCTTTTTTATTTCTTCCTTCTATTTTAACGAAAGTTCTATCTGGTTGCTACAATTCACATCTTAAAGTTTAGATTTTCTTTTCAACGGATACTTTAGTATAATGGAAGATATCATAATTAGTAGAGGTGAATATCATGGATTGGAAAAAAGTAACGCTTGCCACCGGAGCCGGAATTCTTGCCGGTTACGTAGTAAAAGAACAGATTTCTTCGAAAAAAGGGGTAAACCCGGAAAAAGCTTTGAAAATAGCTAAAGAAGCATTCAAAAAGCAGGGCCCTATCAGCGGTTCCTGGATTTACATGAAACCTGAACAGTTGAACAAGAACGGTATCAACTACAACGTATATCGCGGTGGAATCTCCCGTAATCAGGACGGAGAAACGTCCCAGTACGAATTTTTCATCGACAGTGCTACAGGTACAATAGTTGACGTATCGGAAGAAGCGTCTTAACAGTTACAGACAGATAATAAGAAATCCGAACTGTTCCGGAGGAGACTTCAAAGTGTCCCGGAATGTTCGGATTTTTTTATATACATATGAAATGCCGGATGTTCAGGAAACGGTCAGTCCCGTTCCCTTTTTACTTCCTTTACGACTTCCCCTTCTTCGTCGAACTTAAGCGCACGATAGTAGGCATCATGGTAGAAAGTGTACCAGGCGCCCTTTTGATACCCTTCATCCATCCATTTATCCTTCTCGTGAACGCTCGTAACCGGGTAATCATCAAAAGCGAGCGCCCACAATTTGTTCTGATGGGCGTGAGTAGGCATAAGATCGGCCATATGAATGAAAATGTCTTCCCCGCGTTCGAACCTGATAACGGCATGACCGTTACTGTGACCGCTCGTATGCATCATTTTCAGACCGGGGAGCACTTCCCATTCGTTCCTGAAAGTTTCCACCTGACTCTGGATCGCTTCCCAATTTTCCCTCCAGTATGTATTCTTCGAGCGCATATTCGGGTTTCTCATTTCTTCCCATTCCGTTTCACTCGTTATAATCGTGGCTTTCGGGAATACGGAGACATACTCTTCACCCTTTTTCTCCGTAAGTCCGCATGCGTGGTCGAAGTGAAGGTGGGTCATGAGAACGAAGTGGATATCGTCACGGGTGAGTCCTGCTTCCCGAAGAGATTCATCTATGCGGCTCTCTTCAGTAACTCCGAAGTTCCTCATCTGCTTATCCGTAAGTTTGCCATTTCCCATGCCGGAATCGATGATAAGATTTTTTCCGTCCACCTGGAGAAGGATCGGGTCCGTACGAAGCTCAATCTGGTTTTTGTCATTCACCGGGTATTTACGGCTCCAGAGCGGCTTCGGAACAACTCCGAACATAGCACCGCCGTCGAGATGATTGTTCCCGCCCGCAAGCCATGTAAGAGAAGCATCACCGATTGTCAATTTTTCCATAATCATTCCCCCTTTCTTTCAATAGTAGCATAATCCCCGCTTACATGTAAGCGTTATCAAATTCTGTTGATGACCTCACATCTGTAGATCGGCTGACCTTTGGCCGAGAATTTCTGTTCGTACTCGGTCATGACGTTACTTTCGTCCTCGAGTTCATGTAAATCAAGTGTCACATCTTCCAGAGTCATCCCGAATTTCGAAAAACTCGATAGCGAATATTCGAACAGACTGCGGTTATCCGTTTTTAATGTGATTCTCCCGTCCGATTTCAATACATCCCGGTACTGTTCCAGAAATGTTTCATGGGTCAGTCTTCTTTTATGATGTTTTTTCTTAGGCCACGGATCGGAAAAATTCAGGTAGATATGGTCGATCTCATCTGTCCCGAACATATCCCGCAGATCTTTGGCATCTTCATTAACCAAAACGACATTTTCCACTTCTGCCGTCTTCACTTTTTTGACAGCTCCGACCATGACCGTTTTGACCCGTTCGATCCCCAGAAAATTAACTTCGGGGAACTTTTCTGCCATTCCTGCTATGAACTGGCCTTTCCCTGCGCCTATTTCCAAGTGGAGCGGCTGTTTTTTCGAAAAAGACTGCTGCCAATTTCCTTTATTGGAAAACGGCTCCTCGGCAAGAATGTGGTTGTTCTCCTTTAAAAAATCATCCGCCCATGGTTTATTACGATTTCTCACATATATTCCTCCTTTATTCTTTCATTATCGTACCACGTTTCCTTCCGGGAAAAAATTAATTATCAATTTTGGACTATAACAGCGTATGAATGAGTATATGCGTTAATATAATCGCATAAGCATACCTGACAGCCGTTACTTCGGCTTGAGCTTATGAAAGGGGATATATGGACTACTTTCGTTGTTGGGTTGTAAGCGCTTCCTGATCTATGATTATATATGTGCAAAAGAAATCATATTATAAATTTAAAATGGAGTTGAAAAAATGAATTTACTACGTAGTGTTATCGATCTTGCAGTTGTAGCGGCTGTCGGAGTATTGTTTGTAGGTTACAGCCTGTTCGTTTACCCGGTGGAAGTCCTGAACGAAAAAACCAGTTCGAAGGCCCGCGAGAACGAACTTAAGTACGCGCCGGAACTGTAATACTTCGTGCACTTTCATTTAAAATGTAAAAAACCCCTGCGTTACCGGTTTTTGCCGGATAACCAGGGGTTTTTATATTACTTTCTCAAGCAGATAAAGCCGATGCGCCACTTCATCTTCCTCTTCACGCATATCATGCCACTGTATGAAAGCCAGTAACTGAGAAATAGCATACCATTTCATTTTCCCGTACAACTCATCGGTAGCTTTTATTCCGTAATAAGTCAGCCACTCGGCCCAATGCTCCTCCGGTACATAAAAATAAAGGAGCATACCAAGGTCGAGAGCGGGATCGGCGACCATAGCATTATCCCAGTCTATGAGATACAAATACTCATCCTCCGACAGGAGCCAGTTGTTATGGTTCGTATCACAGTGACAGACGACACAGTCCGCATCATCTATCGAAAAACAGTTTTCCTGTAAGTAAGCTATCGCCTTCTGCACTCCCGCATGGTGCCGCAACCTGGGAGTCAGAGCCAGATCATTTATTATATCCGTCAAAATATCTGCCGGGGACAACGGTGTTTTCCCCAGACGCATCAGCATATCTAATAATTCTTTGGAATAGTGGATTTTACTGAGCAGTTCTGCAACCCGGGGATGAGACATCTCCTCGGGTTCAAGTTCACGCCCTTCCATCCAGTCCTGAGCTGTAATAACGTCTCCGCTTTCCAGACGTTTCGTCCAGACAAGCTTCGGTACAATCCCCTCCGCTGAGAGCACAGCAAGAAAAGGGGAAGAATTACGCTTTAAAAACAAGCGTTTTCCTTCCTTTTTCTTTGCATAATAAGCTTCACCCGTCGATCCCCCGGCCGGAGTGATCGACCATTCGTCCCCTAATATGTGTTCCAACCAGTTCACCTTCAATTCCTCAATTCCTGTTGAGTATTCTCGGTCCCGCTTCTTAATTTAACTCAATAAGATTAACGTAAAAGGACCATTTCTTTCAAGTTATTCCGATTCCTCCCACTCCGGTGCTTTTACAGAAGTGACTCTCGCGTGTTTCATGAGAAGCTGAGCAGCCTTAAGCTGGGAGTGTTTTAAAGGCATCTTAAGCATACGCTTTTTATTCATCCAGTCCTCATGTTCCGCTTTCCCTATATATTCCGTCGAATATGGGGGGACGGTTTCCTGGAAGATGGCACCGGGAGCAAGAACTATTTTTCGATACGGAAATGTATGATTATATGTCTGCAGAACGCTGCGTACGTACGTTTCCGACCTGTGCAGCCGAAGAATGGGGTTAGGGATTTTTCTTCTTACTCCGCTTTCTTCCAAAATCCAGCTTCTCCCCTCCTCCGGGTGTATTATCGTACCCTCCTCAACATCAAGGTGGACGATAATATCGATCCGGTCCGGGCCGATCAGTATCTGGTCCAGTTCAAGAACTGCACGTTTCATCTCCACCAGCGGTTCATACATCAGCAAAAATGTGTCGGGAAAGCGTTGCAGATAATATTTCAACAGGTCATCCCGTTCATAGCCCCAGTCTACGAATGACTTTTCCTGCAGCGTAGTGGATGCCCATTTTAATTGAAAATGAAGAAGCTGGTTCAGAAATTGAATTTTCAATTCTTCTTCATCGGCAGGTATTTCCGGCTGAACCTCCTGCTCCTCCCATACTTCCTCTTCTCTGTTTCGAACTCTGTTCCAAATCCGCTTCAACAGGCCGCTTTCATCTGAAACAGCTTCTTCCTGCTCTTCGTAAAGTCCGCCATTTTTCCAGGCTTTATTGAGCCCTTCCCAGTTTTTCTTTTTCATCTGGATGAATTCACCGGTATAGTGGAAAATATTCGATTCATAGCGCGAAATGTAATCCTGAAGCTTAATCAATTGTGCCATCTCTTCACCTGACCCTTAAGTGTAACTGATGTCACCGGTTCATATTTGGGAATGCTGCCCGGATGGACTTTGAATAAGGTGCACGTGTCCACATCCCAGGACAGGAAGCTGCCGCTTTCTATTTCAGGGAGCTCTCCTTTTCTCCATTTCTTTGCAAGGGTGATATGCGGGTGGAAACGGCCCGCCTCCCCTTCCTGAAAATAATTGAACAGTCGCTGCAGTTCCTCCGAGTGCGAGACGGACTGAAAAACGACTCTCGGATGTTGCGGGTTGCCGAAGAAACCGACTTCCCCGATCTCCAGATCGAATGGCGGGAAGGCTGAGGCCCCGGCCACCTTCTCTTTCCAGTATTCTATATCCTCCACCTCTCCGAGGAAACGGAGGGTAAGATGAAAATCTTCAGGGGCTGTCCATACTTTATAGTCCATCTGTTGTTGTAGTTTTTTTCTGTTTTCCAGCAGCCGTTCTTTAATGATTATATTCTTTACAGGGACTCCAAGAAAATAATGAGTGGATTTCAATTATATCACTCTCCTGCCCTTAAGAATAGATACCTGTTATCGCGTCCAAGTAAAAATAGCCTGTTTATATATGTCAATCGCCTTTCTCATATCTTCCTGAAGCACCATCTCATCTGCCTGATGAGCGGTGTCCGGACTTTCGGGAAAGACGGCACCGAACGCTACTCCTGTCTTTAGAACTCTGGCGTACGTTGCACCGCCGATCGCTTCCGGCGTCTCTTTTCTTCCGCTCACACTTCTGTACGCCTGCATCAGCGTCTGTATACCGGCGTGATCTTCCGGGAGATAGATGGAGGCCATATGATCCGTCTCTTTGAATGTAAGCCAGCCCGGGAGGGAATCTTTCATTTTATTTATGAGTTCCGCATATGATTCCGTAACAGGATAACGGATATTCAGACCGATTTCCCACTTCTCTTCATTCCCGTGAAGCGTTCCGACATTCAGGGTAAGAGCCCCGGAAACTTCGTCTTTCGAATCAATAGCCAGCCCTTCTCCCGTCGAATCGGATAAATATGTATTCATCCATTCTATCATTTCTTTCTGAGGAGCGGGGAAGGATACTCCGGCAAGGGATTTCAGTGCCTTTTTGATGGCGTTGACTCCCCGGTCCGGGGTGCTTCCGTGAGCTGATGAACCCGCAAATACGGCTGTCAGTTTTTCTCCGTTCCTGTAGACTTTCTCCGCTTCCGGAAACGTCAGTTCTTTTTCACCCCTGTGTATAATAGTAACCTCTGCCGCCTCCGGAACCATGTTCAACCGGCTGCCGCCCGAGATCGTTTCTATATACGTCATCTCCGAAGTGAAGTCTTCAGAATTGTCCCGAACCAGATGAATATCCCACAGTCCTTTTTCCGCGTGGATCACCGGGAAGACTGCATCTGGAGTGAAACCGAATTCCGGCATCTCTTCTTTTGTGAAATAATAGTCTATTCCCTTCCATTCTCTCTCTTCATCCGTTCCGGCTATTAAGCGCACTCTTTTACGGGGGACGAATCCTTCTTCTTTCAGCTCTTTCATAGCTATATAAGCCGCCATGAGCGGTCCTTTATCATCCTGAACCCCTCTTCCGAAAAGTTTGCCGTCTTTTTCTGTCAATTCAAAAGGAGGAACACTCCAGCCGCTTCCGGCCGGCACCACGTCCAGGTGGGCAAGTATGCCGAACAGTTCCTCCCCTTCGCCGAATTCAACGTGCCCTGCGTAGTCGTCAACGTTTTTAACGGTAAATCCATCTTCTTCCCCGATTTCCAGCAACTCATGCAGGGCCATTCGAACGTCTTTACCGAAAGGGGGTTCGTCTTCTTTATATACACTGGGTATCCGTATGAGTCTGTTCAGCCTTTTTACGAATTCATTCATAGTAGCGTAGTCGTTACTCATTTTTCTCATCCTTTCTTCTTTTTTATACCGGGAATTCCGCTATTCTGAACGAGCTGACGGTAATCCTGTCCCGCTCCGGTTTGTTCCTTGCGATCCCGTGAATTTTTTGTAAATTCGATGAATTTTCTGTAAAATAGTACAGGAAAGGTGGCTGATGCTTTCTCACTGTTGTACAATGAACGTATCCTCAAAGGGTTTTGATACGAGGCGCCATTGATACCGATACTGAAGGAGTGGTTTTTTGAATCGTCCATCGACACGTATGCTTGACCGTATTAAATCGACCTATCTGTTTATAAAGACAGAAGGTACCGTCTCAACGGCTCAGGTAGCTGAAGAATTTGGAATAACCGATCGAACCGTTCAAAGAGATTTACACGTACTGGAATATAATGGTCTTGTGTGCAGCCCTTACAGGGGAAAATGGAAAACGACAGAAAAAAAAGTGAAAGCATCGTAAAGGTAAGGCACCCGTCGTCGTAACGGGTGCCTTTCTTTAAGGTGATATAAGCCGGTACTCTATCCCTTATCTTTACTCGTAATGGTGTGCAGGTATTCGATTTCGTTTTCACGGAGCTCCCGGTATTCTCCCGGCTCGAGTTCTTCATCCAGTACAAGTTCTCCCATTTTGACCCGCTTTAATCTGGTTACCTTCTTCCCCCGTGCTTCAAACATCCGTTTCACCTGATGGAATTTCCCCTCCGTGATTACAAGTTCCACGTGAGAGATGTCGCCCGATTCTATAATATGAAGATTTGCAGGTCTGGTGACGTATCCGTCATCAAGGGTCACCCCTCGTTCAAATGCATCCGCATCGTCCCCGGTCACCTCTCCCGCAACTTCTGCGACATACGTCTTTCCTACTCCTTTCTTCGGAGAGGTAAGCCGATGGGACAGCTGACCGTCGTTGGTCAGCAGAAGGAGACCCTCAGTGTCCTTATCGAGCCGTCCGACCGGAAATGGGGAAAATACTTTGTCTTCCGGCTGCAGAATATCGACCACCGTCCACTCATTCTGATCCTCCGTTGCAGATATAAGGTCGCCCGGTTTATTCATCATTAAATAGATGAATCGCCGATACTCCACTTTCTCTCCCGCTACCGTTACAACATCTTCTTCCGGGTCTACATGAGTTTTTCCATTTTTCACAGGAGACTCATTTACGTGGACAGTCCCGCCTTTGAGTAATGATTTCACTTCTTTTCTCGTTCCATAGCCCATATTTGCCAGTAGTTTGTCTATTCTCATTCGTATCCTCCTCAGGATCTGTTGAATATTCGTTCTATCCGCTTCACCCGGTCGCCGAGCACATGCTCAAGCAGCGTGGATTTATAGGCCAGCGTCAGGTAAGTAAAAGCTCCGGCCACAATCCCGAGAAACAGTACTGCAAGTGCTCCCATGCGATTTTCCATCGGATTCCACCATACACCGCCGACCATTTTTACAAGCAGCACAACGATTGCCATAATGACGGTCAATATAGCAATGAATACGCTCCGTTTGAAAAGTTTTCTATACGAAAAATCAGTACTTCGCCGTATTTTCCACAGATTGAGAATGACTGCAGCTAGTACGGCGAGACCGGTGGAGATGATGGAACCTTTCGCTCCGAACAGCTGGATAAGAAGCGAGTTGGTCATGAGCTTAAGCAGTATTCCGACACCGAGGCTGACAACCGCAAAATTCTGCCGGTTAATGCCCTGCAGAATAGATGAGGTGACTGTAAACAATGCAAAAAATAACCCGACAGGGGCATACCATCCTAACAGATCACCGAAATAGTCAAGCTGTTCCAGACCGTAAAACGTTCCGTAAGCCTCCGTCGATAACAGAGACAGACCGACAACTGCCGGTATTATCAGCAGAGCGATAATTTGCAAAGCCTGGTTGATCTGTCCGTCAAGTTTATTAAATTCCCGTTTCGTAAAAGAACTTGTAATAGCAGGAAGTACGGTCACAGCCATGCCAAGTCCAAGCGTAACCGGTATGATGACCAGCTTATGACTGAGGACATGGATAGCAGGCAGGGCGTCTCCTGCAATGTCTGCAAGTCCTGCATCTGCCATCGCCTGTTTAAACGTAAATTGATCGATCAGCTGGTACAGCGGTGTTGCTATTCCTACTAATACAAAAGGTCCGGCGTAACTGAGCAATTCTTTAAACATATCCGGCGTTGTTAAACCGCTCTTCGTTTTCTGTTGTTTAAGATGCCTGTCCAGGTATGGTTTCCTTTTCTTCCAGTATGTAAGAAGTACGACCAGCGAAGCGATACCACCGACGAAAGCAGCGAACGTACTCATACCGATAGCCTGAGCGAGCGATGCATCCAATACGTAATACACTATGTATACGCCGGTAAGCAGGAAAGCGATCCGCACAATCTGTTCCATCACCTGAGATACTGCTGTAGGAGCCATCGATTCATGCCCCTGGAAAAATCCCCGTATTATACTCATGGAAGGGATGACGAGCAGGGCAAAACTGACCATGCGTACGACGTGAGTCGTATCCTGAAGCACCGCCGCCGAATCTTCATCGGAAAGGCTGAAAGAAGCTATTTTCTCAGCACCGAAAAACAGCAGCAGAAAAGCGATAATTCCCGTAGCCGCCATCAGATACATCCCGGAGCGGAACATATCCCGGCTCGTCTGGTAGTCTTCAAGGGCGTTATATTTGGAAACGAACTTTGAAACAGCCATAGGCACTCCGAGCGTCGAAAGGCTCAGAAGTATGTTGTACGGCGTGTAAGCGTAGAAGTACAGTTCAATACCTTCCGGGCCGACCATCTGTTCGAAAGGGATAGTATAAATCATTCCCAGAAACTTCGATAGGAAAGTCGCTCCGGTTAAAATCATCGTACCTTTTAAAATTTTAGACATAGCTTTATCTTCCTCTGCAAGTATTGTAGAATTAATCCTACTCATTCTATCATACATTTCATGAGAACACGTACCATCAGAAAGGTGAGAAATTCATGACTTATCACGTAACCGTCATCGGAGGCGGTCCTTCCGGGCTGATGGCAGCCATTGCTGCAGCCGAACAGGGCGCTTCCGTCCTTTTAATAGAAAAGGGTAAAAAACTGGGTACCAAACTGGCAATTTCCGGGGGAGGAAGATGCAACGTTACGAACCGCCTCCCTGAAGAAGAAGTGATCAAACATATCCCGGGGAACGGGAAATTTTTATACAGCCCATTTTCCGTTTTCAACAATTACGACATCATCTCTTTTTTTGAGGACCTCGGAGTCGGACTGAAGGAAGAAGACCACGGCCGTATGTTTCCGGCCAGCAACAAAGCACAGGATGTAGTGAAGGCTCTGCTCGCTTATCTCGACAGACTCCACGTGGAAGTCAGAAAAGAAACGAAGGTGGACGCTATACAGTACGGGGAATCCGGGCACACCGTCCACCTGGATGATTCGGAAAAGATTCGCACGAAATCCCTTATCATTGCCACTGGCGGTAAAGCCGTTCCTCATACAGGTTCAACGGGAGACGGATACAAGTGGGCAAAAACGGCCGGCCATACCATTACGACCCTGTACCCGACAGAAGTCCCTCTTCTTTCGAAAGATGCCTTCATTAAAGATAAGAAACTTCAGGGAGTTTCTTTGCGGGATGTGAATGTCAGCGTACTCAACCGTAAAAGTAAACCGATCATCACCCACAAAATGGACATGTTATTCACCCATTTCGGCATTTCGGGACCTGCCGTTCTGCGATGTTCCCAGTTCGCGGTAAAAGAATTCATGAAGGGACACAGACCGGTAACAATCGAGATTGATGCTCTACCCGAGCAGTCCCTGGAACAACTTACTGAAACATACCTTCAGAAGTCAAAAGATCATCCGAAAAAGACGTGGAAAAACACTGTTAAAGGAGTACTTCCGGAAAGAATGATCGACTTCCTGATGGAGGAGAACGGGATTACTCCGGAAGAGACGAATGCTCACCTGTCGAAAGAGCAGTTCCACTCTTTTCTGAAAAACCTGAAGTACTTTCACGTTTCCGTCCATGATTCCCAGCCGATTGAAAAAGCCTTCGTTACCGGAGGAGGAGTCTCTATCAAGGAAGTCGTTCCGAATACACTCCAATCCAAAAAAATGTCCCGCCTCTACTTCTGCGGAGAGATTCTGGATATTCACGGATATACCGGAGGATACAACATTACTTCCGCTCTCGTTACCGGAAATGTAGCCGGTATGAATGCAGCGTGGGAAGGTATGAGTGAAGGGTAGAAAATTTCCTATCCCACATACTCCCTTATATTTCAAAATGCTCAATAATTATGTATCAATAGCGGGTGAAAAAGTCACCCGCTATTAATTTTGCTTCAGTGCCCTGAAGTCTTTGTCCCGAGGGATTTTCTATTTCTATACGCTTCTTTTCTCCCGAGGGATTCATTGACGAGAAGCTGCATTTCTTCCTGGTCTCCCTCTTCAAGCAGGGGATCCTCTTCACTCCAGTCTGAACTGTAAAGATAAAAATAAGAACGTATCCTCCTGAAATAAAAAGTGCTCCCTGGAAATTTATCAAAGTAAGCACGTACCACTTTTCTTCTCGAATAACTCCACCGTATCATTTTCATTGCAACCACTCACTTTTAAAGCTGGATTTTCTGCCAATTTCCGGGCAACCAGTGCCACGTCTATGTACCCGTCCATGACTTTCCGAATTTTTAAAATCACTTACGAATAAGATTCTATATGACATTTTTCATATAGAAAAGACCCTGAACGTAATGTTCAGGGTCTGAAGTAATGTGGCAGCGCCCTACTCTTGCGGGGGGTAACCCCGACTACCATCGGCGCGGAAGAACTTAACTTCTGTGTTCGGCATGGGAACAGGTGTGACCTCTTCGCTATTGCCACCACATCTAGGAAGGAATGAACCTTCAAAACTGGATAAGAAACATACGACCAACGTATAGAGAAGATCTCGATGGATTAGTATCCGTCTGCTGCACGTGTCGCCACGCTTCCACACCGGACCTATCAACCTCTTCGTCTCAGAGGCATCTCTACAAAGGGAAATCTCATCTCAAGGGGGGCTTCATGCTTAGATGCTTTCAGCACTTATCCCGTCCACACGTAGCTACCCAGCAATGCTCCTGGCGGAACAACTGGTACACCAGCGGTGTGTCCATCCCGGTCCTCTCGTACTAAGGACAGCTCCTTTCAAATTTCCAACGCCCACGACGGATAGGGACCGAACTGTCTCACGACGTTCTGAACCCAGCTCGCGTACCGCTTTAATGGGCGAACAGCCCAACCCTTGGGACCGACTACAGCCCCAGGATGCGATGAGCCGACATCGAGGTGCCAAACCTCCCCGTCGATGTGGACTCTTGGGGGAGATAAGCCTGTTATCCCCGGGGTAGCTTTTATCCGTTGAGCGACGGCCCTTCCATGCGGTACCGCCGGATCACTAAGTCCGACTTTCGTCCCTGCTCGACTTGTAGGTCTCGCAGTCAAGCTCCCTTGTGCCTTTACACGCTGCGAATGATTTCCAACCATTCTGAGGGAACCTTTGAGCGCCTCCGTTACTTTTTGGGAGGCGACCGCCCCAGTCAAACTGCCCACCTGACACTGTCTCCGGACCGGATCACGGTCCTGGGTTAGAATGTCCGTACCGCCAGGGTGGTATCCCACGGGCGCCTCCACCGAAGCTTGCGCTCCGGTTTCGATGGCTCCCACCTATCCTGTACAAGCGATACCAACATTCAATATCAGGCTACAGTAAAGCTCCACGGGGTCTTTCCGTCCTGTCGCGGGTAATGCGCATCTTCACGCATCGTATAATTTCACCGGGTCTCTCGTTGAGACAGTGCCCAAGTCGTTGCACCTTTCGTGCGGGTCGGAACTTACCCGACAAGGAATTTCGCTACCTTAGGACCGTTATAGTTACGGCCGCCGTTTACTGGGGCTTCGGTTCAACGCTTCGCTTACGCTAACGCATCCCCTTAACCTTCCAGCACCGGGCAGGTGTCAGCCCCTATACTTCACCTTACGGTTTCGCAGAGACCTGTGTTTTTGGTAAACAGTCGCTTGGGCCTCTTCACTGCGGCTCCTCGGCAGAGGAGCACCCCTTCTCCCGAAGTTACGGGGTCATTTTGCCGAGTTCCTTAACGAGAGTTCTCCCGATCACCTTAGGATACTCTCCTCGCCTACCTGTGTTGGTTTGCGGTACGGGCACCCGCCATCCTCGCTAGAGGCTTTTCTTGGCAGTGTGAAATCAGGAGCTTCGATACTCATGTTCTCTCCCCATCACTGCTTGCACTTGCCGGACGGATTTGCCTATCCGACGCGCTCACAGCTTGGACGCACACATCCAATGGTGCGCTCTCCCTATCCTCCTGCGTCCCCCCGTTCGCTCGAACGGAGGCGGGTGGTACAGGAATCTCCACCTGTTGTCCATCGCCTACGCCTTTCGGCCTCAGCTTAGGTCCCGACTAACCCTGAGTGGACGAGCCTTCCTCAGGAACCCTTAGGCTTACGGTGAAAGAGATTCTCACTCTTTTTTCGCTACTTATACCGGCATTCTCACTTCCAGTCGCTCCACCAGTCCTCACGGTCTGACTTCACAGCTCCTGGAACGCTCTCCTACCACTTGCATCATCGATGCAAATCCGTAGCTTCGGTGGTGTGTTTAGCCCCGGTACATTTTCGGCGCAGCGTCACTCGACCAGTGAGCTATTACGCACTCTTTCAATGATAGCTGCTTCTAAGCTAACATCCTGGTTGTCTAAGCAACGCCACATCCTTTTCCACTTAACACACACTTAGGGACCTTAGCTGACGGTCTGGGCTGTTCCCCTCTTGACCATGAACCTTCTCACCCATGGTCTGACTCCTCGACGCGAGTCGCTGGCATTCGGAGTTTGACTGAACTCGGTAACCCGGTAGGGGCCCCTCATCCAATCAGTGCTCTACCTCCAGGACTCCTGGCCGAAGGCTAGCCCTAAAGCTATTTCGGAGAGAACCAGCTATCTCCGTGTTCGATTGGCATTTCACCCCTACCCACCCCTCATCCCCGTAATTTTCAACTTACGTGGGTTCGGGCCTCCAGTCAGTATTACCTGACCTTCACCCTGGAGATGGGTAGATCACACGGTTTCGGGTCTACGACCGTCTACTCGAGACGCCCTGTTCAGACTCGCTTTCGCTGCGGCTCCACACCTACGGTGTTTAACCTTGCAGCCGATCGTAACTCGCCGGTCCATTCTACAAAAGGTACGCCGTCACCCATTAACGGGCTCCGACTACTTGTAGGCACACGGTTTCAGGTTCTCTTTCACTCCCCTTCCGGGGTGCTTTTCACCTTTCCCTCACGGTACTGGTTCACTATCGGTTACCAGGGAGTATTTAGCCTTGGGAGATGGTCCTCCCGGATTCCGACGAAATTTCTCGTGTTTCGCCGTACTCAGGATCCACTCCGGAGGAGGGAGGATGTCGGCTACAGGGCTGTTACCTGCTATGGCTGGACGTTCCAGTCCGATTCGCCTATCCTCCCTCTTGGTAACTCCAAGGGAGTGTCCTACAACCCCAGAGAGCAAGCTCTCTGGTTTGGGCTGGTTCCGTTTCGCTCGCCGCTACTCGGGAAATCGCATTTGCTTTCCTCTCCTCCGGGTACTGAGATGTTTCAGTTCCCCGGGTCTACCTCCGACCACCTATGTATTCAGTGATCGGTACTGTCCCATAACGGACAGTGGGTTCCCCCATTCGGACATCTTCGGATCAACGCCTACTTACGGCTCCCCGAAGCATTTCGGTGTTTGTCCCGTCCTTCATCGGCTCCTGGTACCAAGGCATCCACCGTGCGCCCTTCATTTCTTCACTATACTAGTGAAAAGACGCTTCATTCTAAAATAAAGATCGATGTTGGTCCAGATCAATATCTTACGATATTGTCTGTTTGTTTCTTATCCAGTTTTCAAGGTTCAAAGAGAGCATAGATCTCTCAAAACTGAACATGTTTTAGCCATGCGCCGGAGCGCTCCATAAGAGCGCCCGGTTCGTGCGGATCCTTCCCGTAAGGGGAAAGACCCGTTCCTATCCTTAGAAAGGAGGTGATCCAGCCGCACCTTCCGATACGGCTACCTTGTTACGACTTCACCCCAATCATTGGCCCCACCTTCGACGGCTGGCTCCTGTAAAGGTTACCTCACCGGCTTCGGGTGTTGCCAACTCTCGTGGTGTGACGGGCGGTGTGTACAAGGCCCGGGAACGTATTCACCGCAGCATGCTGATCTGCGATTACTAGCGATTCCGGCTTCATGCAGGCGAGTTGCAGCCTGCAATCCGAACTGAGAATGGGTTTCTCGGATTGGCTACCCCTCGCGGGTTCGCTTCCGTTTGTCCCATCCATTGTAGCACGTGTGTAGCCCAGGTCATAAGGGGCATGATGATTTGACGTCATCCCCGCCTTCCTCCGGTTTGTCACCGGCAGTCACCTTAGAGTGCCCAACTGAATGCTGGCAACTAAGATTAGGGGTTGCGCTCGTTGCGGGACTTAACCCAACATCTCACGACACGAGCTGACGACAACCATGCACCACCTGTCACTTGGTCCCCGAAGGGAACCTTCCATCTCTGGAAGTAGCCAAGGATGTCAAGACCTGGTAAGGTTCTTCGCGTTGCTTCGAATTAAACCACATGCTCCACCGCTTGTGCGGGCCCCCGTCAATTCCTTTGAGTTTCAGCCTTGCGGCCGTACTCCCCAGGCGGAGTGCTTAATGCGTTAACTTCAGCACTAAGGGGTGGAAGCCCCCTAACACCTAGCACTCAGCGTTTACGGCGTGGACTACCAGGGTATCTAATCCTGTTTGCTACCCACGCTTTCGCACCTCAGCGTCAGAAACCGACCAGAGAGTCGCCTTCGCCACTGGTGTTCCTCCACATATCTACGCATTTCACCGCTACACGTGGAATTCCACTCTCCTCTTCAGTTCTCAAGTTCCCCAGTTTCCAATGGCCATCCGTGGTTGAGCCACGGGCTTTCACATCAGACTTAAGGAACCGCCTGCGTGCCCTTTACGCCCAATAATTCCGGACAACGCTTGCCCCCTACGTATTACCGCGGCTGCTGGCACGTAGTTAGCCGGGGCTTCCTCGTGAGGTACCGTCAAGGGACCGTTCTGTTCGCACGGTCCTTGTTCTTCCCTCACAACAGAATTTTACGATCCGAAGACCTTCATCATTCACGCGGCGTTGCTCCGTCAGACTTTCGTCCATTGCGGAAGATTCCCTACTGCTGCCTCCCGTAGGAGTCTGGGCCGTGTCTCAGTCCCAGTGTGGCCGATCACCCTCTCAGGTCGGCTACGCATCGTCGCCTTGGTGAGCCGTTACCTCACCAACCAGCTAATGCGCCGCGGGCCCATCTGTAAGCGATAGCAAGAAGCCATCCTTTTACCATCGGTTCAGGAGAACCGTTGGGTTATCCGGCATTAGCCCCGGTTTCCCGGGGTTATTCCGGTCTTACAGGCAGGTTGCCCACGTGTTACTCACCCGTCCGCCGCTCGTTCCACGAGCGTCCGCCCCGAAGGGCTTCTGCTCGCTTCCCGCGCTCGACTTGCATGTATTAGGCACGCCGCCAGCGTTCGTCCTGAGCCAGGATCAAACTCTCCATAAAAGAGATTGATTAGCTCAATCATAATTCGTTCAAAAAATTGACGCATGGCATAAAACATTGTTCAGTTTTCAAAGATCTACTTATTAATGCGAAGTAAAACTATTGTACCACTTTCAGTTACAGAAAGTCAACAATTAATTCACTCTGTTTTTTCTGCCTTTCAAAGCAGCAAAAACAATATTACACTCTACAGCTTCGAAGGTCAATGACTTTTTGAAATTTAATTTATGTTTTTTACCGATAATGATTTTGCGCTAGTGAATATACCGGCACCCCCCCGCATACACAGGGTATCACTGACCCGGATAAAGCATGTGAATGTTCACGGGTTCCTCTTTTCCTTGCCCTGCGCTTCACTGCTTTCGGATACCATTATCCTCTTTTTCTTACGATACAAAAAGCACAAAAACCGAACGTC
The DNA here is from genome assembly GCF_001685435.2 of Salimicrobium jeotgali. Taxonomy (NCBI): domain Bacteria; kingdom Bacillati; phylum Bacillota; class Bacilli; order Caryophanales; family Bacillaceae; genus Salimicrobium; species Salimicrobium jeotgali. Next base: position 839,300 of record NZ_CP011361.2, on the reverse strand, counting down.
AGGTTTCGGTTTTTGTGCTTTTTCCTTTTTCACTTCTCTCAGGAAGCTTTCACATAATATACAGACTGATTTCTTTTCTTTCTCAACAGTCTGGCGGCTTTTACCGCTCCCCGTTCGTCATCTGTGACGAGAAGAATTTCTTTCGGGCAGTCGAATCTTTCCTTCACTTCTCTCGGCAGATAACTGAGAGGGATGTTCTCTGCTCCCGGATAAGGAGAGCGGTGTGCAGAAATATAGTCTCTTATATCAATCACACAATAATCATTGTCGCTGATTTCATTATCATTTAAGGTCTGCAGCCCGTTCCATCCTTTTGTACGCGTGGTAATAAACAAAAGCAGAGCGATAGCTGCTGTCCCACCCCAATAAATCATCTTTTCACCTTCTTTATTTTTTGCGGACGTCTCCGGGCCATCCCAGCATACCGCCTTCGAGATTGGTAACGGTTGTGAATCCGTTCTCTTTAAGAAATTCGGACGCTTTCATACTTCTCCTTCCGGAACGGCAGACGACTACGTGATTGTCCTCTTTATCCAGTTCGGTGTATCTATCCTGCAAATCTCCTAAACGGACGTGTTTAGCTCCCGGAATCATACCTTCTTCGACTTCTTCGTCTTCCCGCACATCTATAACTGTTATATTTTCTCCGTTTTTCAACTTCTGTTCGAGTGTTTCACCGTTCATTTCAGGAATAGTACTCATGTTGACCATCCTCCTTTTTTAGGTTTTGCAATTGTAATTCTATTAAATCTTCATTAGAAGTCAAGAAAAAAGCCTGCCCCCGGGCAAAGGGACAGGCGCATAATTAATCAGCTACAATATTAACCAGTTTTCCGGGTACGGCAATAACTTTTCTTACTGTTTTCCCTTCAAGCCACGGCTTGACTTCTTCATGTTCCAGGGCGGATTTTTCAAGATCTTCTTTAGAAGCTTCCTTGTTCACCATCATTTTGGCGCGGACTTTCCCCATCACCTGGACGACAATCTCAACTTCTTCCTCTATGAGTTTTTCAGGGTCGAACGTCGGCCATGGTTCGTACGCAATCGTTCCCTCGTGACCAAGATTCGACCACATTTCTTCACTGACGTGAGGCGCCACAGTGGAAAGCAGTTTAACGAATCCTTCCATAAAAGTTTTAGGGATCTCGTCTGCTTTATAAGCGTCATTAATGAACACCATCATTTGGGAAATACCCGTATTAAAACGAAGATCTTCGAAGTTCTCCGTCACTTTCATCACTGTTTCATGATACGTTTTTTCCAGAGCTTCTTTATCTGCATCTTCTTTTATGGCAGGGTTCAGCTTCCCTTCAGGAGAAACGATTCTCCACACACGGTCAAGGAAACGCCGTGCTCCTTCAAGTCCGTTTTCAGACCACGCGATAGACGCCTCCAGCGGCCCCATAAACATCTCATAAAGACGAAGAGTATCCGCTCCGTGAGTATGAATGATATCGTCCGGGTTAACTACGTTCCCTTTCGATTTACTCATTTTTTCGTTGCCTTCACCAAGAATCATACCCTGGTTGAACAGCTGCTGGAAAGGTTCCTTCGTCGGTACTACTCCTGCATCGTAAAGCACTTTGTGCCAGAAACGTGCGTAAAGCAGATGCAGAACGGCATGTTCTGCGCCGCCGATGTAGATATCTACAGGGAGCCATTTTTTCAGCTTCTCGTAATCCGCGAACGTTTCGTCATTATCGGAATCGATAAACCGCAGGTAGTACCAGCAGCTGCCGGCCCACTGAGGCATCGTATTCGTTTCTCTCTTCCCTTTCATTCCCGTTTCAGGGTCCGTAACGTTCACCCAGTCACTGATATTCGCAAGCGGCGATTCTCCCGTACCGGACGGTTTGATCTCCGTCGTCTTCGGCAGTTCAATCGGAAGGTCTTCTTCAGGTACTGCGGTTACAGACCCGTCTTCCCAGTGGATAACAGGTATCGGTTCTCCCCAGTAACGCTGACGGCTGAACAGCCAGTCACGGAGACGGTAAGTCGTCTGTTTTTGGCCTTTGCCGTTTTCTTCAAGCCACTGGATCGCTTTATCTATTGCTTCCTCTTTATAAAGTCCATTTAGAAAATCGGAATTGATGTGGGGGCCTTCACCCGTATAAGCTTCCTCTTCCACATCTCCTCCTTCGACGACCGGAATGATTTCAAGATCGAATTTACGCGCGAATTCGTAGTCCCGTTCATCATGAGCCGGAACTGCCATGATTGCACCGCTCCCGTAGCTCATAAGGACATAATCGGCTACCCAGATCGGAAGTTTCTTTCCATTAACCGGGTTGACAGCATAAGCGCCCGTAAAAACGCCAGATTTTCCTTTGGCAAGATCCGTTCTTTCAAGATCGCTCTTATTCATTGCTTCGTTAACGTATTTCTGGACCGCTTCTTTCTGTTCTTCGGCGGTTATATTTTCAATGTAAGGATGTTCCGGGGCAAACACAGCATATGTAGCACCGAAAAGAGTGTCCGGCCGGGTGGTGAACGCTTTGAAAGATTCATTGAAACCTTCGATATCGAATTCCACTTCCGCCCCTTCGGATTTCCCGATCCAGTTACGCTGCATATCCTTAATGCTCTCCGGCCAGTCCAGTTCTTCAAGATCATCCAGCAGTCTGTCCGCATAAGCAGTGATTTTGAGCATCCATTGTTTCATCGGCCGGCGTTCCACCGGATGGTCGCCCCGCTCACTCTTTCCATCGATCACTTCTTCATTGGCAAGAACCGTGCCGAGAGCCGGGCACCAGTTTACAGGAACTTCATCTATATAAGCGAGTCCCCTTTCGTACAATTTAAGGAAAATCCACTGCGTCCATTTATAATAGTCGGGATCCGTCGTGTTAATTTCCCTGTCCCAGTCGTAGGAGAAACCGAGTTCCTGGATCTGTCGACGGAACGTTTCGATGTTGTGCGCAGTGAATTCTTCCGGATCATTCCCGGTATCGAGAGCGTGCTGCTCAGCCGGTAGCCCGAAAGCGTCCCATCCCATCGGGTGAAGTACTTCATACCCCTGCATCCGCTTCATTCTCGAGAGGATATCCGTAGCTGTATACCCCTCCGGGTGCCCGACGTGAAGACCTGATCCGGACGGATAAGGGAACATATCCAGAGCATAGAACTTCTCTTTGTCTGTATCCGTTTCGGATTTGAACACCTTATTCTCGAGCCAATAGGTCTGCCATTTCTTCTCTATGTTCTTATGATTAAAAGCCATTTACCTTCCTCCTGTTCAACTATGTACTGTGTCATTACTATATGGAATCATCAAACCTGAAACCTCGGATCGAATTTTCTTCTATTTGTTCAAAACCAGAAAAAAAGCCTCCCCTCCCAATAATTATGGGACGAGAGGCTGTATCCCGCGGTACCACCCACATTAGCGAATTTTTCGCTCACTCGGTTCCGATAACGGTGGATAAGCCGGGATACGTGCTTTTAAGTACAGGGGCGAGTTCACAACGAATCAAAAACAGCTTTCACCGGCCGCTGTCTCTCTGTATTTTTTCGATTGCTACTATTCCCCTTATCACGCAGCCTCAATTATAACCGTATCTTAATGAATACAGCCCTCTTTGTCAACTGTTTCCTGTGTTTCAGAAACTCCTGCAGCGGGAAGGACTAAATATGAGGTGATAAAATGAAAAATTTAATCAGAAAAGCGGTATCCTACGCAAAACGCAATCCGGAAAAAACGAAAAGATACGCTCGCAAAGCTTATAATACAGTGTCCAAACGTGGATCTTCCAAAGGTAAAACATCGTCGAAATAAAAAGGCGATGTTTTTCTTTTTGATATGATACAATGATTTCTCCATTTTATTTTAAAGGAGGAGCATTATGAATCTCGACAGAGTCCTCCCCTTTTCACACGAACTGATGAAGAAAGCAGTAACCGAAGGGGATATAGCCATTGATGCTACTTGCGGAAACGGCCACGACACTCTTTTTCTGGCCAGTCTCACAAAAGAGTCCGGCCATGTGTACGGGTTTGATATCCAGAAGGACGCAATAGAAGCTACAGCTGCCAGACTGAAAGAGAATAACTCGGTTCATCAGGTGACTTTAAATGAAGCGTCTCACGCAGAAGCGCTGAAATACATACCGGAGGAGCGTCATCCGAATATCAGAGGGGCCATCTTTAACCTGGGGTTTCTGCCGGGAAGCGATAAAACCGTCGTTACTACCCCCGAGCACACCATTGAAGCCATTGATAATATCCTTTCAGTTATGGAAAAAGGCGGTCTCGTAGTCCTCGTCGTCTACCACGGTCATGAAGGTGGAAAAAAAGAGAAAGAAAAAGTGATGGAATACGCCGGAAATCTTGATCAGCGTTCGGTTCACGTACTCAAGTACGAATTTCTCAATCAGAAAAACAATGCACCTTTCATTGTAGCATTAGAAAAAGCCTGACCTTTGTGGTCAGGCTTTCAGTTTATGGTAAGCTTTAACATTCAGGTAGAAGAACCAGCTTCTTGTCCCGCTCTTATTCAGGAGGTATGGCACCATCGAAGAAGAGCCGGGAAGCTCCTTAACTTTCTCGTCGGCCAGATACATGCTCACGACACCTTCGCGGAGCATCTGATGAAAGTCGGCATCCGGAAGCTCCGCTATTTTACGATCTGTCTCCTCCATGAATTCTCCTATACGTTTTTTCAGCGCTTCGTTGGAAGGGTAATATGTACAGAAGTTCATCTCACCATCCGCTTCGTCTTCTGCCTGGTCAATGTAGTAATCAAGCAGTATGTGCATCCCCTGCATGTAAGGGAAGTAACAGTTTCTGACACGCCGGACCAACTCTCTGTTCACCCTTTTCCCCGCAGCATAGGCGACGAGCGTATATACTCCCATGGTAGAAGCGGTGCTGGCTGAAAAATCATACCACTGCATATCCGGTACCCTGGACATATTTCTCTGATGCCACTGTTGCATGCGCCCCACTCTCTCTTCTTCCTTCACGTGTTTATGCACCTGGAACTCTCCGTATAACGCGCTCAGATCCGCCACGTCCAGCTGAACGAGGTGATAGAACGGAAAACGGCTCAGTACACCCTGGCAGGTGGAAACGAGTTCACTCAGGTATCCCCCGTCTTCCTTCTCTTCTCTGAATGCATAATAATCACGGTGTTCATAATCGGGATGAACCGCATCTTCCAGCGCAAAGTGGAGACTTTCGAAGTCTTTCGGGTCCAGGGATTCGCTCTGGTCACATAAATTATCCAGGTAATCACAGATGGTCTGGTATGCCACTACGAAAGTGACGGTTTCTTTCCACTGCGCTCCGGATAGCAGGGAGAAAAGCCCGCCTCCCTCACAGTGAAAAGCTTTTTTCTCTATACTGTCTGTTGCCTGAAATCTCAGTTCGGGATCCGGAATATCCGCCGCCCTCTCTTTCCAGGCCTCCAATTGACGGTAAACCTCTGGAAATATAAATCTGTACCCCTGATACATCAGGGCTATCGGTTGCTTCGGTGCCTGCTTTGCCAAAACTGGATCCTCCTCTTAACGGTGTATTTCTATAAAACTTAAAGCGTAACGGTAAACTTCTTCCCACTCCGGCTCATTGAACAGTTCATGATAAAGGCCCGGCCATTCTTTGTAAGCCTTCTCCGTCAAATTCTGTGCATCGAACCAGCGCTTCGTGTCTTCAGAGTTCACCATCTTGTCCTCTCCTGCCTGCATGAGGAGGAGGGGGACATCGCTGAACGGTTTGTCGCGAGCGACTTTGATAGCTCTTTGAAATTCTTTGTACCATCTTACAGATACTTTCTGCAAAATTTTGTCGTCCTTCCTGTCCTGCTCCCACACATTTTCATTTCTCGTAACTGTTTCGGGACGGTAGGGATATGATACGAGCAGAGATGGTGAAAGCCTGTCCATCACCTTGGCCATCGCCTCAAGCGGTTTACTTGCTCCATTCTTTATGCCGAGTGCCGGAGAGGATAAAATCACACCCTGGACCGGGAGCGATTTTTCCTGCAGCGCCCGGATAACGGCAAGCCCTCCCATGCTGTGACCAAGGAGAAAAACAGGGACCTCCGCTTCCTTCGCATACTCCACCCATCCTTCAATGGTATCCAGGTACTGCCGGAAACTGCGGATATGGCCCCGATTGTCTATATCGTCTCCCTGACCGGGAAGGTCTCCGACGACCACCGAGTAACCATCCGTCTGGAATTTCTCAGCCAGAGTCCTGTAGCGTCCTCCGTGCTCAAAAGCCCCGTGTACGACAACGATTACGGCTTTTGGCGTAACAGATATGTATTCTTTCAGCATCACTTGTACCTCCGTTTTCCTCTGATATACTTACTATAATATACAGTATAAGGAGGATGAAGATGATTTGCGAATATAAAGGTTACTATCCCGAAATTGCCGACACGGCTTACGTGGCTGAAGACACTGTCATAACCGGGGATGTGTCGATCGGGGAATATGCGAGTATCTGGTTCAAAACCGTAATCAGGGGCGACGTCGCTCCTGTCAGAATCGGAAATAATACAAATGTACAGGATCTCAGTCTTCTCCACCAGAGCCCGGGCATGCCGCTTACGCTGGAGGACGGAGTCACCATCGGCCATCAGGTTACGCTTCACTCCGCTACCATCAAAAAGAATGCCTTAGTCGGAATGGGATCGATTGTACTCGACGGCGCCGTCATCGGTGAAGAAGCTTTTCTCGGTGCCGGAAGTCTCGTTCCTCCAGGTAAAACGATACCTCCCCGCACTCTTGCCGTGGGACGCCCGGCTAAAGTAGTGAGAGATCTGACCGGCGAAGACCTCAAAGAACTGGATCGTATACGTAAGAGCTACGTGGAAAAAGGACAGTATTATAAAAACAGCGGAGAGAAATGATTCTTTGTTCTGGCCTCGGCCGTGTATTTTTCTTCTATTCTAATTTAACGGAATAAACAAAAATCCGAACGCTTTCGTTCGGATTTTTGTACGTGCGGCCTATCTATTCTTCTTTTATTTTAGCTCTCAGCAAATCCACTTTATCGACGTTTTCCCAGGGGAAATGATCCGCCGGGCGGCCGAAGTGACCGTACGCGGCCGTCTGTCGATAAATAGGACGTTTCAAATCGAGCATGCGGATAATCCCTGCCGGACGTAGATCGAAAAGTTCCCGCACAGCTTTCACGAGCCTGGCTTCCGTGACTTCCCCGGTACCGTCCGTATCGATGGAAATCGAGACCGGTTCGGCTACCCCGATGGCATATGCGAGCTGTACTTCACACGTCTTCGCAAGACCGGCGGCAACAATATTTTTTGCAACGTAGCGGGCGGCGTAAGCAGCGGAGCGGTCCACTTTAGTGGAATCCTTGCCGCTGAAGGCCCCTCCTCCGTGTCTGGCATAGCCGCCGTAAGTGTCAACGATGATTTTGCGTCCTGTCAACCCTGCGTCACCCTGAGGCCCGCCGATAACGAAACGGCCTGTAGGGTTAAGGATGTACTTCGTCTGGTCATCCATGAACTTCTCCGGGACGACCGGCACAATTATGTGCTTCATCAAATCTTCCTTAATCTGCCCAAGCGTAATCTCTTCGGCATGCTGCGTAGAGATGACCACCGTATCGACCCGGAGCGGGTTGTTGTTCTCGTCATATTCCACAGTCACCTGTGTCTTACCGTCCGGACGCAGGTAGGAGAGGGTCCCGTCTTTCCGCACGTCCGCCAGACGCTTGGACAACTGGTGAGCAAGCGAGATCGGCAAAGGCATCAGTTCATCCGTTTCATCTGTTGCGTATCCGAACATAAGACCCTGATCCCCGGCACCGATTGCGTCGATTTCCTCTTCGCTCATCTGTCCTTCTCTCGATTCCAGAGATTCATCCACTCCGCCCGCGATATCCGGGGACTGTTCATCAATAGCTGTAAGGACGGCACAGGTATCGGCATCGAATCCGAACTTCGCCCTCGTGTACCCGATATCTTTAATTGTCTGCCTTACGACCTGCGGGATATCCACATATGTCGTCGTACTGATTTCCCCGGAGACAAGTACAAGTCCTGTGGTAACCATTGTCTCACAGGCCACCCGGGCATTCGGGTCTTCCTTCAGTATTTCATCAAGAATTGCATCGGAAATTTGGTCACATATCTTATCGGGATGCCCTTCCGTAACCGATTCAGATGTGAACAACCGGCGATTTGCTGCCATGTTACATGATTCCTCCTTAAACTCTGATTACGGCACTCTTACCAGCATCATACTTTAATATACTGCATTCTGTTTCCGAATTCCGGCCCCTGTTTTCACGGGTTGAAAACCGGAATCAGTTCCATTCCTTCATTAACCATGCATGGAAAACAGGAAGGTCCTTCAGGAAACGTTTATACTATTAAGAGAAATTTTGATTTCCTTCATTAAAAAAGAAAAACCTTTCCTTCATCGTATGAGGAAAGGGATGATTTCCTTCCGCTCTTATCGTCCAAGAGAGTACTCTTGCGTCAGGTTAGCACCATATCAAAAGAAGGTTGCCGGGTTTCCTCGGGCCTGTCCCTCCACCGACTCTGGATAAGAGAGTTACCGTTCGCATTTTATCATACCAAATCAGCTATGATTGTCAATTAGATGGAGCAGCTTCCGTCTTTACAATCGTGGATTCCCACTCTGTATCTGTTATTAGCGATAAATCGGTAAACCGGAACTCCGACCGCCCTCGCAGTCCGAAACTCCATCAGCTTTCCGGCGAAGCGAAGCAGCGGCGACTCCTTACATATATAGGTGATCGCGTCATACCCTACATGTTCGTTGCGCGAAGGATCATATAAATGTAATTGTTCACGAATTTGTCCTTCTTTTTCAGCGGGAAGAGAAATATACTCGGTAAGCTTCTGCAGCGACAGCCAGAGCAGTCGATTTTCCCGGTCCAGGAGGCTCACCCACTTTTTCGTTTTAAGGCACAAAGGACATGCGGCATCGTACAGAACGATCGATTTCTTCAACCTTTTCACCTTCCTTTTCTCCAGATTATACAGCAGCTGCAGATGATTTTAAAAAAATGAATTGCAGTATGGACTATTAACGACAATGTGTTATACTATTTACAAATAATCGCTTACATGCGGAATTTCAGGGAAAGGCGGGTTTTTAAAATGATTCATGCCAGAAGCGACCGTTCAAGCATCGAGGAGCTGCTTGAGGAAGAAGGAACACAAGTACAGCTTTCTGTTCCGGACCTTACGAAAAACATACTCAACAGGAATGAAGGAACACTGACCGATACCGGAGCTGTAAAGGCAGAAACCGGAGCATATACAGGACGGTCCCCGAACGATAAATTCATTGTAAAAGACGATGAAACTGCCGAAAAGGTCGACTGGGGCAAAGTGAACCAGCCGATGCAGGAAGAAACATTCCTTCACCTTTACCACAAAGTGATCGGATATCTGAAAGACCTCCCTGAACGTTTCGTATTCCAGGGTTACGCAGGCGCCGATGAAGACTACCGTCTGCCAATCCGTGTGATTACAGAATACGCCTGGCACAATATGTTCGCAAGGCAGATGTTCATAAGACCCGGGAGTGAAGAGAAACCTCTTCACGAAAATGCGTTCACAGTGCTCTCTGCACCGGGGCTGAAAGCCGACCCGGAGACAGACGGAACCAATTCCGAAGTGTTCGTAACGGTATCATTCAAACATAGAATAGTACTGATCGGCGGCACGCAGTATGCCGGAGAGATCAAGAAGTCGATCTTCTCCGTGATGAACTATCTCCTGCCGAAACAGGACGTATTGCCGATGCACTGCTCCGCTAACGTGAACGCGGAGGGAGAAACCGCTCTCTTCTTCGGACTCTCCGGTACAGGAAAAACGACTCTTTCCGCCGACCCTTCCCGTTACCTTATCGGTGACGATGAACACGGCTGGTCCGATAGAGGTGTGTTCAATATGGAAGGCGGCTGTTATGCCAAAACTAAAGACCTTTCTATTGAAACGGAACCTGATATTTACAGAGCCATCAGATTCGGCGCGGTACTCGAAAACGTAGCTGTAAACCCGGGTACGGGGAAACCGGATTTCACCGACACTTCCCTGACGGAAAACACGCGTGTCGCTTATCCGCTTGATCATATCGACAATGCTCTTGAGGAAAGTAAATCCGGACATCCCGATAAAATAATCTTTTTGACAGCTGATGCTACCGGAGTTCTTCCGCCTATCAGCAAACTTACGAAAGAACAGGCGATGTATCACTTCCTGAGCGGGTATACGAGTAAACTCGCAGGGACAGAGCGGGGCGTCACCACGCCCGAAGCTACGTTTTCCGCCTGCTTCGGCGCACCGTTCCTCCCGTTACCGCCTTCCGTCTACGCGAAGATGCTGGGTGAGAAAATCGACGAGTTCAACACAGACGTCTACCTCGTCAACACCGGCTGGACCGGCGGAGCTTACGGGACAGGTAAGAGAATGAAACTGTCCTATACGAGACGTATGGTGGATGCTGCATTGAACGGAGAATTCAAAAACACGGAAATGTACCAGGACCCTGTCTTCGGCCTTAACATTCCTCTTCACTGTGACGGTGTTCCGGAGGAAGTCATGATTCCGCGTAATGCCTGGGAAGACAAAAGTGATTACGATACGCAGGCAGAGAGCCTGGCTGCCAAGTTCCATGAGAACTTCAAGAAATTCGCTTATGCTGACGAAACGATTGCAGCAGCCGGACCGGTCAAACGTTAATACTGTCATACAGACAACAAGCATGCAGAGAAACGCTCCATTTCTCTGCATGCTTATTTTTATCGGTCTTCTAACAAAAAAGCTGCCGAGAATTTCTCGACAGCCCGGGGAGTCCCCTGGTAGTTACACATCTTACGCTAAGCCGTTCCAATTCTTTCCAGGCAGCACGGGAGCACTTTATCTTTCATCATAAAACTGTACTCTTTCTGTCTCGGCAAAGCTTCCGGAAGCTGCTCGAGCAGTACCGGACCGTTCGTTTCGAAATAATGGGCTTCTTCCCGCAACTGTAAAACCTCTGCAAAATAAACGTTTTTGATGATCGTGCCACCTTTACCTTTGACGAAGTATTGACCGACGTAACGCAGCTGATCGACGATGCCTCCCGTTTCTTCTTTCACTTCCCTGACAGCAGCTTCCGAGGCGGTCTCCCCCTCTTCCACTTTCCCGCCGGGGAACTCCAGACCACGTTCCTTGTGTTCGGTCAGCAGCCATTTTCCACGGTATTGGCAAATCACCCATACGTGCTTCGGTTCGCTTGAAAAAGGGTGGTCCTTAAAAGATAATTTCACAGGATTATTATAATAATCATAGAACTCTTGCATATGGTATCAACTGCCTTTTCCAAAACACTCTTTTTACTCTAATTAAATCGTACCATATGAAGGGAAAATTACAAATGTTTCATTTCTTCTTTTTTCCACCGGCCGTACCGGAAATCATTGCAGCATCTTCCGGAAGAAACTATTTCTTCATGTTCTCCATCTGTTTCAGATGGGGACATACTTTACAGAACGTACTGTCTTCGTGAAGCCGGTAGGAGAGGCAGCAGCATTTCCTTTCCCTAGCCCCTGAAGGCAAGACGGGCTGAGACTCGAAGTAAGTGAAAGGGTTTTTCTGTTCACCGAACGGTTCTCCGTCCAGTTCATCGATGATATATCGAAAGTCTTTCCTTTTCTCTTCCAGTTCCTCTCCTTCATACCATTCAGGAAGTTTGCGTTCATAAAACCAGTACAGATAAATGGCTGTATTTTCCCATAATACCTTCTTTGAAATACGCGTAGTCTTATGAATGTGGAAAAGAACGGGCTGAAGGAAATCCCTGAATAAGTGCCGCATATTTTCAACTATCCACTCTTCCCTGTCTTCTCCCGGGACGGATACCGTTTTATCCCTGAGATGAAATTTCGGGAACCATTTCGGGTTCTCATCGATACGGATGTACTCCACATTCCCGGGGGAAACGTCAGGGAATTTATCAAACACCGTCATCATTACAATCGGCACCGTAACAGCGTAATATCCGAACCTTTTCCCGAGCAGGGAACCGGTAGTAAGAAACGACTGTGAATCAAGATACAGATGCAGGTCATTCAAAACATGTTCGATTCCTTCGCGGGATAACAAATCGGTTGCACGAACCGTTTCCAAAACCGGTTCCTGCAAATGTTGATCCGTAAAAAAGCGAAAATGCTCATTCAAAAACTGTTCTTCTTCTCTCGTAATCATTTCTTCACTCATATTCCTCACCTCTTCTATTCACTTACAAGTGTAGAAATTACTTACAGGTGTGTCAATGATTTTGATAATCATTTTCAGTATCGTTGAAACCATCTGTCTTTCGTAACACTTTCCATATACCCGAAATCCGGTTCGACTCCTATCCCGGGACCCGTGGGCACACGTATGAAACCATTCTCCAGATATATGGGGTCTTTTATAATATCTTTCTTAAAATACCGGTCAGATCCGGATAAGTCACCGGGGAGAGTGAAATTGGGCAGGGAAGCCAGCGCAAGACTATGAGCTTTCCCGATGCCGGTCTCCACCATACCCCCGCACCAGAGCGGCATGTCTTCGTTTACTGCCCGGTCATGAATTTGCAGGGCTTCGGACCATCCGCCCACCCGGCTCAGTTTTACGTTGAGTATCCGGCAGGCCTTGAATTCCATCGCCTGGACAGCATCTTCAAAGCTCCGGATCGACTCATCGAGACATATCGGCGTGTTCATTTTCTTCTGTAAATGACGGTGCTTCCGGAAGTCTCCGGATTGAAACGGCTGTTCAATCATCAGAAGCTTGAATTCATCAAGAGGAAGCAGTTCGTCCGGGGACTCGTACGCACCATTCCCGTCAATCATAAGCGGAAACGAGGCGTCCTCTTCCCTCAGCTCCTGCAGCTGCTCTTTTTCCCGCCCCCGCTCGACTTTCACCTTTGCCCGTTGGAAACCTGCCTGCTTCAGAGTACGGAGCTCTTTTTTCGGGTCACCGGAGAGACTGATCACTCCCCCGGCGGCAACTTCCTTTCTCGTCCCCCCGATATACTCGGATAAACTCCTGCCTTCTCTTTTGGCTTTCAGATCGAACAGGGCCTGCTCGATACCGGCTTTCGCCATAGGGTGCCCCTGTACGGTCCTGAATATCCTGGTGGCGTCCTTCTCATTCAGAGAGGGGAGGAGGAAATCTTTCGCTATATGCCAGGCTGTCGTTACGGTCTCTTCCGTATAGAAGGGGCTCGGAAAAGCGGCAATTTCGCCGTACCCTCTTTCCCCCTTGTCATCTTCCACTTCCACGATAATCACTTCACGCGACCCGATCGCTCCGTGTGCCGTAGTGAAAGGGGCTTTCATGGGTACCTCCACCCTGTGAAGGACGGCTTTATTCAATTTCATCGCACTCCCCCGCTTTCACCATCTCCGTAAGCTTATACTTCAGCACTTTATTCGAAGCGTTTCGAGGGAGTTCGGCCACCCGGTATACATATGCCGGATGCTTATAACGCGCCAGGTGTCTTTCGCAATATTGCAGTATCTCATCCCTTTTTATATCTTTCCCGGTGAGAAAAGCCGCGGGAACCTCTCCCCATTTCTCATCTTTCATGCCGGTGACAGCCGCCCCCGACACTCCGGGCACCTGCACGAGTACGTTCTCGATCTCCGCCGGATAAATATTCTCCCCGCCCGAGATGATCATTTCTTTCTTACGCCCGGAAAGATACAAGAAGCCTTCTCCGTCGAAGTAACCCATGTCTCCGGTGGCGAACAGGAGTCCTTCCTCCCGATCGCGTTTATAATACCCACCGGACACCATCGGCCCTGCCACAAGAATCTCGCCGATCTCTCCCTCCGCTGCATTGATGTGAAGAGAAGCTGTAGCTAGGGCTTTCCCTGCAGAACCGAGCTTCCTCGTGGCATCAGCCGGAGCGAGCGTTGCAATTTGAGAAGTCGTTTCCGTCATACCGTACGTCTGAAATACCGGAATCCCGAGCGAGGCCGCCCGGTTCAGCAATTTCTCTGTAGCAGGACCTCCGCCAAGCAGGAAACAGCGAAAAGAACCGGGGATATCGTCACGGTCGAACACTTCCACAAGCTCCTCGAGCATCACGGAAACACCGGAGACCATCGTGGCTCCTCTGTGTTTAATGCTCTCCACTACTTCCTGCGCATCAAAACGGGCATGGTGCTCGATGGTCATTCCGTAAATGACACCTTTCATCAGAGTGGAAAATCCGCTTACGTGGAACATCGGTAAATTCAAAATCCACTTATCTCTCCGTTCCATTCCGAGGTTCAAGGCGGAGCTGACGGCGCTGTGCCAGTGATTACCGTAGGTGTGAAGGACGGCTTTCGGAGCCCCGGTCGTCCCCGAAGTGTACATTAATGTAAAAACATCCTCCAGATCGATCCTCTCTTTCATCTCCGGCATCGTGTAATCGCCGGTGAGAGTGTGAAATGGCAGAGGCGATACATCCCCGGCGGTCAGTGCTTCCACTTTCTCTTCCTGAGCCGCCTCATAAATGATCGCCTTCACATCTCCATCGTGAATCTGATAATCCAGTTCCCTGATCGTGAGCCGGGTGTTCAAAAGAACAGCTCTTGCTCCCAGATAGCTGAGAGCAAATACCGACTCGATAAAGGCGACGCGGTTCGAAGAAAGAATCGCTATGTGGTCTTTTTCCTTCACTCCATGAAAAGAAAGAGCTGCCGCTTTACGTTTACACCTTTCCTCAAGCTCTGCAAATGTAATGCAGGAACCGTCCGGGAAGTCGACGGCAGGGTACTCCGGCTGCAGAAAAGCCTGTTTACTGAGCCAATGCGGCATCGTCGTCATACAACTCGCTCCTCTCAATAAATTCATACGCACAAAAGAGCGCCTGCAACAGACGCTCTTTCCTTTACTTATGGGAAACGCGGGAATTGATCGAAGTCAGGCTTGCGTTTTTCCTTGAACGCATCGCGTCCTTCTTTCGCTTCCTCGGTCGTATAGTACAATAGCGTTGCGTCTCCGCCCATTTGCTGAAGTCCGGCAAGACCGTCGGTGTCAGCATTGAAAGAGGCTTTGAGGAAACGAAGGGCCGTCGGAGATTTCTCAAGCATCTCTTTACACCACTGGAGCGTTTCTTCTTCCAGCTGTTCAAGCGGGACGACCGTATTTACGAGGCCCATTTTTTCTGCTTCCTCGGCCGAGTACTGACGGCACAGATACCAGATTTCGCGGGCTTTCTTGTGACCGACGATGCGAGCCAGGAGTCCTGCCCCGTATCCTGCGTCAAAGCTTCCCACTTTCGGTCCTGTCTGACCGAAAACTGCGTTATCAGCGGCAATCGTCAAGTCACATACGACATGCAGTACGTGCCCTCCACCGATTGCGTATCCCGACACCATAGCTACCACCGGTTTTGGAATGACACGGATCAGACGCTGAAGATCCAGTACGTTCAGACGAGGCACTTCATCGGTTCCGACATACCCGCCGTGGCCGCGTACGCTCTGGTCACCACCTGCACAGAATGCGGCGTCTCCGGCTCCTGCAAGTACGATAACTCCCACGTTCGAATTGTCACGGGCCCGTGTGAATGCGTCAATCAGTTCCCGGACGGTAAGCGGGGTGAACGCGTTCCTCACTTCCGGACGGTTAATGGTGATTTTTGCGATTCCGCCATATGTTTCATACAGAATTTCTTCATATTCATGTTCCTGAACCCAATTCACAGACATGAAAAGTCCTCCTTTTATTATGTAAATTGTATAGAATGTATTACCCAATTGGCATTATATCACGAATGAACGGGTGATTTCAGAGAAAATCTCCGGTTTTTCCAGGTGAGGGATGTGTCCGGCCCCTTCTATTACGCAGAGCTGTGCATCCGGGAAGCGACCGGCCATTCTTTCGTTGATTGCCACATACTTCTTATCTTCTCCTCCGGCAATAAGACATACCGGAAACATAAGAAAAGAGAGGGAGTCCCACATGGAAGGCTGAACTCCGGTGCCCATCCCTTCCAGAGAATGGACAAGTCCGTCGATATCGTTATCGAGACGTTCCTCTCTCAGCTTCTGCTGCCGGTGTCCGGGCAGGGAAGCTATCGTTTCGAAGAGAGGGAGGGATTCCCATTTATCGGTAAAGCCCTCGATTCCGCTGTTTTGCAAAAGCGCTATCACTTTTTTATCTTTACGGATGCGTTCTTCCCTTTCTTCCCGGGAGGAAAGTCCGGGAGAAGCACTTTCAAGAATCAGCCGGTCTATAAGATGAGGGAAGCGTTCCGCAAAACATAAAGCGGTTCTCCCTCCCATGGAATAGCCGAGCAGAGAGACCCTGGTCACTTCCAGTCTTTGAAAAATCATTTCCAGATCATGCACAGCCTTCTCCATGGAGACAGGACCGAGATCCCCCGTTTTTCCATGCCCCGGCAAATCGATCAGTACTAACCGGAACTCAGGAAAAAACTTTCTTACTTCTTTCCATATGGACGTGCTGCCCGTAAAACCGTGGAGAAAGCAGAGGACCGGTCCTGTTCCTTCATCTTCCACCCAGTAGGAACGCTCACGGACGGTGATGTACATATTCCTGCACCTTCCCGGCTATCTGTCTGTCGAGACTGCTCCACTTATTCCGGTGATTGGCAACGTGATCTTCCCGTGACACTGCGGCTTCCACGACTGAAAGACCTTTCTCGGCCTGAGCTTCCTGCACTGCCGCTATGAAGCCTTCCCTTTCTTCCACCCGCCGGTGAGAGCCGCCGTACATCCGGGTCGCCTCCTCAAGATTTATATCAAGCGGCGTACCGAAAAGCGCTTCATAATGTTCCGTCTGCCCGGCCTGAGGAAGATAGGAAAAGATTCCCCCGCCGTTGTTGTTGAACACTACAATCGTCAAATCGAGGTCATACTGTTTCACAGCGAGAAGCCCGTTCATATCATGGAAGAAGGAAACATCACCCGTCAGCAGGGTCACGGCACGACCGGAGGCAGCTGTGCCGGCCGCCGCCGATGTCACCCCGTCGATTCCGTTAGCTCCGCGGTTCGCAAGGATGGAGACGTTTGTATCCAAAGCGGGGAAAAACGTGTCGACATCCCTGATCGGCATACTGTTTCCGACGAACAAAACGGAATTTTTCCGGAGAAGAGGGGCCAAATCATGTACGGCATCCCCTTCGTACAATCCCTCCTCTTCTTTATGGAACATCGTCTCGGCTGCAAGTTCATCCAGACTTTTCAGAAACTCTCTCCAGCTATCTTCCGGTGTTTCGATGAAAGGAAGAATATCCTCACAGAACGCGATGGGGTCACTCCATATGAATTCACCCGCTACTCCGGATGGGTCGCGATACCCGGAGTCGCTGTCAACGACGAACATTTCTGTGTCCCCGGCACGCTGCACCCATTTCAAATACGCTTTTGAGACGGGCATCGCCCCGAATCTCACAACATAATCGGCTTCGAGCAGCAGGGCGTTGAACCTTTCCGAACGGAGGAGGGAATCATAATGCGTAATAATGTACTCTTCCGAAAACCCGGCAGTACGAAGCTGGGACAACGGATCGGCGAAGACAGGGACGTCCAGCGCTTTTGCGAGCTTTTCAATTGCCGGTACGAGCGAAGAGTCTGTCTGCGGGCCGCAGACGATTACTCCCTTACCGCGTTTTCGGAAGCGACCGGCAAGCCGTTGCAGTTCACCCTCCTCCACTCTCAATTTGCCCCGGGTGAACGGAGAGAAAGTCCGCTCTCCTCTCCACAGACCGGAGAGACTGAAATCAGGCATAAGCGGCTCTCTTAAAGGGAAGTTCAGCTGCACAGGACCGGGATGGTTTCTCAGAGATTCCTCTACAGACCGGGCCGCCTGTTTCCTGGCATACATTTCCATACCCGCTTCCGGAATCATCATGTCATGAAACCATTTCGTGTAGGACCCGTACATATTATTCTGGTCTATGGACTGCGGGGCACCTACATCCCTCAGTTCATGCGGACGGTCTGCCGTAAGCAGAATCAGCGGCACCCGGCTGTAGAAGGCTTCGATCACAGCCGGGTAATAGTTGGCAGCAGCTGTCCCGGAGGTACAAATAAGGGCTACAGGTTCCTGCTTCTCCTTTGCAAGTCCGACTGCAAAAAATCCAGCGGAACGTTCATCCAGCTGGATCCAGTGCTTCACACCTCCGGATTCGGCTGCCGTAATCGCGAGCGGTGTCGAACGCGACCCCGGTGATATTACGGCATGTTTCACTCCGGATAAAGTAAGTTGATCGATGAAATGGGTGATGTAACGTGAGAGATCCTCCGTATAACTCATTCTTCCCCTCCTAAAACTGCAAGCATCGGTTTCAGCTTCACTTTCGTCTCTTCATATTCTTCTTCCGGCTTCGAATCCTCTACTACGCCGCATCCGGCGAACAGAGAAGCTTTATCTCCCCGTATGAGAGCAGAACGGATAGCAACAGCGAATTCCCCATTCCTTCCGCCATCGATCCACCCGACCGGACTTGCATACCACCCGCGGTTCATCACTTCGTGGAGGCTGATATAGGTAACGGCTTCTTTTTGCGGGAGCCCCCCGAGAGCGGGAGTCGGATGAAGATCTTTCACTACATCAAGAAGGGAGTACCCTTCCTTCAGTTTCGCTTTCACTGGCGTATACAAGTGCTGCAGGTTTCTAAGTTTATATAATGACGGTGCTTCCGGAATCTCTACGTTTACGGAGTAATTCTCCACGGCACCCCGGATCATCTGAACGACATAGTCATGTTCCAGACGGTTCTTCTGGTCGTTGAGTAAAGCAAGACCGAGTGTCTCATCTTCCTCCTCGCTACTCCCGCGCTTCGTCGTGCCGGCCAGACAGGCCGAAAACAGCTCATCGTCCTCGACTTTCACCAGCCGCTCCGGTGTAGCCCCGACAAAATAGGAGCCGCCGTGTTCAAACGCGAACACGTAACTCGAGTTCTGCATGTCGGAAAGATCCTTCAGCACTTTCGTAATCGAGGCTTCGGAGTCGAACGTCAGGCGGACTTCCCGTGCCAGCACCACTTTCGAAAGAGTGCCTGCTTTCAGTTCAGCAGTGGCGTCGGCGATCGACTGCTTCCATTCTTTCGGACGCACCTCTTCGATTTTCTCAAGACGGACACCGGTTTCCGTGTCACCGGAAGAGTCGGAAGTCTGCAGTCTCTCCTTATCTTCTTCCATCCGGCATATAATCGTTTCGACGTCCTCCTCCGGCGAAACGAGATAATTCGTCGTCAGAAAAGAACCTTCCGCATCATTGGTCAAAAGGAACTCAGGAATCGTCATGCTGCTGTTCGGGAATTCCTGCCAGGGTTCTTCCCCGCCCGATTCAGGGCGGAAGCCGAATCCTCCGAGAGCTACCGTACCGGTTCCTTTCTTATTGTACGGATTCCACTGCCGGACACTCTTTCGCCAGTCGAACAGCTCCTGCTCGCTCTCCTGAAAACGTCCTTCTCCTTCTTTCGATATCCGTACAGCGCTTCCGATACCGACAAGGGTGAAATCTTCTTCCGCACTTTTCCAGAAATGACGGTGCATATCCACCTGCTTTCCCTGTTCAAAAAAAGAAAAAGGGTCCAGCGGGTCTATTCTTTCTGTAATACTCATCAGGAGCGGCTCATCGTTCATCCGGGCCTCCTCATGCACATTGCGTAATTTATCCTCTGTTTGAAAAGTTTTCACTTGTAGCATTTTTCTCCTCCTATCCCGGGGGACAGCTTTCATATCTTTCTCTATTTTATTCTCTTTTTACTTAGGCTTCAAGAAATCTGTTGACAGCCGGTGGAAAAAAGAACTTTCGCAGCAGTTCATACACTATCCCCTCCCTCCATATGGCAGCGGGTTACAAAGATTGACACTACCTGCTGATTTGCCTAAACTTAGTATGTTATTACTAATGATTAAAGGAGAGAAGCTTCATGAGCACCGGAACCACAAATGACGTACGGGCTTCTCTGAATGAACGGAGCGGCTTCCATGTGTGGTGGCGTCTGCTGAGACCCCACACCCTGACTGCGTCTTTCGTTCCTGTATTTGTGGGAACGATGTTTGCCGTCATCCATAAAGAGGGCACGATCGCTTTCGGGCTGTTTGCAGCCATGCTGATCGCCTCTATACTCATTCAGGCTGCCACGAATATGTTCAATGAATACTATGACTACGTCCACGGGCTTGATACGGAAGAGTCTGTCGGTATCGGAGGCACGATCGTACGCGATGGCATCCATCCCAAAACGGTATTATATCTCGCACTATCTTTCTTCGCCATCGCCGTACTTCTCGGTGTGTATATATGTATGCTCACCTCATGGTGGATCGCCCTTATAGGCTCTGCTTCCATGCTCGTCGGGTATTTGTATACCGGAGGCCCCCTCCCTATCGCTTATACCCCATTTGGTGAGCTGGTAGCCGGGTTTTTTATGGGTCCTGTCATCATAGGTATCGCTTATTACATCCAGACGGAAGTTGTCACCTGGGCCGTTTTCGGTATCTCCATCCCTGTTGCCATCTGTATTGGAGCGATTATGATGGCTAATAATATACGGGACCGCGTCGGAGATGAAACGAACGGCAGACGTACACTCGCCATTCTCCTCGGACACGAGGGGGCAGTGACTTTTCTGGCAGCGAACTTTATCATCGTTTACCTGCTGACAATCATTTATATAATCACCGGATTATTGCCATGGTGGTCTCTTCTCACTCTTCTCAGTGCCGTTCACGCTCAAAAAGCGGTGAGAAGCTTCTCCGGGAAGAAGACACCGGTGGATATGATGCCGGCTATGAAAGGTACCGCCCAGACGAACACTTTCTACGGGGTGCTGCTCGGCCTGTCCTTACTCATTTCCCTGATTTAAAATAAGCATAAAAAGAAGAGGGGTGCACTACCGTACCCCCTCTTTTTCATATATAGTAATCAGTAAGGGTGCGCGGAAACACTGCTTTCACTCTTAAGTTTGAACGGAAAAATTACGGGAAAACTGGAAAGGAATGAGTGTCATGAAAGAAATGTTGAAAAACACTTTAATGGAAACGCTTGGAATAGAACTGATAGAAGCGGATAAGGAACAGGTGAAGATGTCGATGCCTGTGGATAAACGGACTCATCAGCCGATGGGTTTTCTTCACGGCGGCGCCAACGTTGCGCTGGCGGAATCGGCAGCAAGTATCGGAGGATTTCTGAACATCGACCCTGAACAGCAGCAGGTATTCGGCATCGAAATCAACGCTAACCACATCAGAAGTAAACGCGACGGAACGGTATATGCAAAGGCAGTACCGGTGCACCGGGGCGGTCGTACCATGGTGTGGTCGGTGGAGATCACCGACGAAGACGGTAATAACCTGTCCGTATCCCGCTGCACTCTCGGTGTCGTTCCTGCGTGAATCTATAAGGAGGATTATTTTATGCTATCCGAAGAACAACTGCAACACTTCAAACAGCGCCTTACCGAAATCAAAGAAGAAGCGGAAGAAGAAATGGAACGTCACCACGACGGATATGAAAACGGAGAATATTCGAAAGACAACACCGGTGATATCTCGTCTATCCAGGACCATCCGGCCGACTCCGGTACGGAAATGCACGAACAGTCCAAAGAGCAGACGCTTTTTGACACAGCACGCGAGCGTTACCTGGCTGCAGTGGACGGTCTTGAGAAGATTGAAAAAGGTACGTATGGAAAAAGCGAAATTTCCGGCAAAGACATTCCGGTGGAACGACTCGAAGCGATGCCTACTGCCCGTATCCGCGTGGATGAAGAAGAATGATCTATACGAAACAAAGACGAGACCCTGCATTCGGGTCTCGTCTTTGTTTTAATGAAAATCACCTGAATTCATACTAAGTCCAGCGGGTTAAGACTCTCCTCGCCGCTCAAATCACTGATGAAGGTCACGAGAAGCTCGATGCACTCCTCTATATCTTCAAGACTGGCCGTTTCGACCGGCGAGTGCATATATCTGAGCGGAAGGGAAACGAGACTTACAGGCACGCCTTTCCCGGTCAGCCTCATCCGATCGGCATCTGTACCGGTAGCTCGTGACGTAAGTTCATATTGAAGAGAAATATCCTTCTCCCCGGCAGCTTTTTCAAGCAATTGATTAATATTCCGGTTGATCGGTGCTCCTTTGGCGAGCACCGGGCCTTTCTCAAGCTCCACGTCCCCGTGTGTTTTTTTATCTACTCCCGGGTAATCGGTAGCAAACGTGACGTCGCAGGCAATAGCCATAGAAGGTTCCACTCCGGCTGCAGCGAAATAAGCTCCTCCCATATTCGTTTCTTCATTTACGGTGCTGGCTGCATATACTCCCACATTGATATTCGTCTGATGGAGTCTCCGCAACACTTCTCCCACGATATACTGGCCGGTTCTGTTATCAAGTCCCCGTCCGGTAACGTATCTGTCCATCATCACTTCGGGTGTCCGTCTATAAACGGCAAGGTCCCCGATCTGTACATATTCAGTGACTTCCTCTCTTGATTTCGCCCCGCAGTCAATGAACAGATCGCTCAGGTCAAAATCTCCCTTGATGCCACCGTGATGCTGAGCGTTGACTCCGATCACGCCTGAGAGACGACCGTGTGTGCCCAGGATATCCACTTTCATTCCTATGGCCGCTTTCGGGTTCACGCCGCCCATTTTATCGATATATACGTATCCGTCCTCATCGATTCTGTTCACTACAAGCGCTATTTCATCACAGTGACCGGCAAGCATCACTTTCATTTCGGCTTCCGGGTTCTTGACGGCGATCACGTTACCCGCATGATCCGTGCGGATTTCATCCGCGTAAGGTTTCATCGCCTCCATCCATTTTTTCTGAATCGGCATTTCATAGCTTGAAGGAGAGGCTGTGTTCAGCAGCTCCATAAGAAAGTCCGTATTTTTTTCCCTCATATCCTCGTCCCCTTTGTTCTGTATTTCCGTTCTGTACTATGAATTCTCTGTACTTCGGATTATTCCTTTTTCTTTGCATAGTGCTTTCGCGCTTTTGTGCGATTGCCGCATATTTCCATGGAGCACCATTTCCTTCTCCCGTTGTAATCTACGAATAATGCATAACAGTCCGGGGAATGACATTTTTTTATTTTGGAAAAAATGCTGCCCTGGTATGCTTCGAGCATTTTATAAGAGAGGAGGGATAGAAGTCCAGAGCTGCCCCCGCAACTCGGAACCGGATTTAAATGCTTATCAAAGTAGAGAGGTGCCTGCTTCACGTTCCCGGTCAGAGACGAGATGAATTCCGTATGTTTCCCTTCCAACACATACTCCCTGCCCCTGTCACGGAAATCGCGGATCGCACCATCATCAAAAGTTTCTTCCTTCAGCTTCCTGAATTGTTCAGAATTGAGCAGTTCCCGGCTGTACATCAACTCCAGCCACTTATCGGTCCCGGATTCCTGCATGAGTAGGTCCGTCACCTGGCTGTTTGCCCCATTGATCGTATTCAGGAAGTTCACGAAAAGATGATCACTGATATAAGAATATCCTGTTTCCGTTATCACAGTCATATACATTCTCCTTAAACTGAATGGTTGACTTTTATTCTATCATATTTTAAAGTGTACTTCTAACCACTTAGTTTAATTTTAACGGTTAGAAATAATGGCACGAAGGAGAGATATCATGGCTGTTAAAGATGTTACAGATTCCACATTCACCGAGGAGACAAAAGAAGGTCTCGTCGTAGCTGAATTCGGAGCTCCGTGGTGCGGTCCCTGCAAAATGATTGCTCCTGTACTTGAGGAGATCGATGAAGAGGATAATCAGATCAGCGTCGTACAATTGAACGTTGATGAAAATCCGGAAACTGCTCAGAAACACAGCGTGATGAGCATTCCTACCCTTCTTTTCCTTAAAGACGGGGAAGTTGTAGACCAGGCCGTCGGTTTCCAGCCGAAAGAAGAAATCATGGCTACAGCACAAAAACACGTGTAATAGACGAATGTGAAGACTCCCCGCAGGAAGAAGCGGGGAGTTTTTTTAGTAAAATGTCCTCTTTTCCATAAGGACGTCGGTTTCCCTTCCCTTCATAAGTTGACAATCGGCCTGAAGGTAACGATTATCCCGTAATCGTGACCGTCGGCGCCGTTTTTTTCTCCCCAACGGCAGGAAAAGTGGTTTTGCCTTACCTTCAGTCCCCCCCTTGCCTTCTGAAGGGCACGAAAACAATAAGCAAACACAAAAACCGGGCCCCTGGGGTCCGGTTTCATAAGTGCCATGCTATTTTTACAGCCGTTTCTCCAGTTCTTCTTTCTCTTTTTCGAAGCCGGGTTTACCGAGGAGGGCAAACATATTCTTCTTATACGCTTCCACTCCCGGCTGATCGAACGGATTCACTCCGAGGATATAGCCGCTGATGGCACAGGCTTTCTCAAAGAAATATACGAGATAACCGAATGTGTAGGCATCCATCTCAGGCACATGGACGATCAGGTTCGGAACATCTCCGTCCGTATGCGCAAGCATCGTTCCCTGGTACGCTTTCTCGTTCACTTCGGAAATCGTTTTACCGGCGAGGTAATTCAGCCCGTCCAGATCATTCTCTTCCGCTTCGAGCGTATAATCGGACTTCGGTTTTTCCACATGAAGAACCGTTTCGAACAGATCTTTGCGGCCGTCCTGTATGAACTGACCGAGAGAGTGCAGATCTGTCGAGAAATTTGCCGATGCAGGGAAAATACCTTTCTGGTCTTTCCCTTCACTTTCTCCGAACAACTGCTTCCACCATTCGGAGAAGTACTGCAGTCCCGGTTCATAGTTCACGAGCATTTCAATCGATTTCCCTTTATTATAAAAAATGTTGCGCACCGCCGCATACTGATACGCCGGGTTATCCTCAAGCGAAGAACCGGAAAGTTCGTGCTGAGCTTTGCGGGCGCCTTTCATTATTTCCTGTATCGGAATACCGGAAGCGGCAATCGGCAGCAGGCCTACTGCTGTCAGAACGGAGTACCGTCCTCCGACATCATCCGGAACGACGAAACTTTCATATCCCTGTTCATCCGCCAGTGTTTTGAGCGCACCTTTTTTCTTATCAGTGGTGGCATAAATCCGTTTCGTCGCTTCTTCTTTGCCGTATTTCTCTTCAAGGAACTTACGGAAAATACGGAAAGCGATCGCCGGTTCCGTCGTCGTACCACTTTTCGAAATAACGTTGATGGATACGTCTTTATCCCTGATCAATTCAAGCAGGTCGTTGATATAGGAAGAACTTATATTGTTACCTACAAAAAATACCTGAGGCGCGCTGCGGTCTCCGAGTTCATTGAAAAAACTGTGCTGAAGCATTTCAATCGCCGCCCGCGCTCCGAGATACGATCCTCCGATACCGATAACGAGCAATACGTCCGAATCAGCTTTAATCTTCTCCGCCGATTTCTCGATACGTCCGAATTCTTCCTGGTCGTAGTTTTCAGGCAGGTCCAGCCACCCGAGAAAATCACTCCCGGCCCCGGTTCCTTCGTGCAGGGCGCGGTGGGCGAGAGAGACGGCATCCTGCATATAGCCGACCTCATGTTCATTCATAAATTTCAGTGCTTTATCATAATCGAAACGTACGTGCGTCATCCAAACTCCTCCCGATCCTTGTTGTATTTTCATTCATTAACTTTACAGAATCACCAAATGTAAATCAAGTAAACACGGGGGAAGACCGCCTACCTTCTCGGGACGAACAGGTCATCCACATTAGAGTCCAGTACGGAGGCAATATCGAATGCCAGCTGCAGGGTGGGATCATATTTATTGTTCTCGATTGCATTTATCGTCTGTCTGGAAACTTTACATGCCCTGGCCAGTTCCTCCTGCGACAGTTTCGCCGTTTTTCTTAGTTCTTTGATCTGATTTTCCATAGTTAATCTCCATACTTATTTCTGTAAAATAGCAGCGTTCCCATATAAATGACTATAATTATAGTGAGGAACATGAGCGGTGAGATTCCTTCCCCGTAACTGGCGGGGTTCCCACGGACTGTCTGAAAAATCACATTGCCAATGTCCAGAATCAGCGTTCCGAAGATCACTCCAAACGTATACGATTGAGCCTTACGATTGATGAATTTCTTCCTTTCGTCCCCTCTTGCGAAAAAAGTTACACTCAAAATGTACACAGCACATGCAAGCAAAACGAGCGCATATACGATTTTGACCCAGTCCATCCAATACCTCCCGTTATAATGTAAAATTTTTTTGACATTTTTATTGTAGCATTGTCGCTCTTCATGTCAAATACTTTTTACAAAAATGAGTGTATTCGAGCCAGAATTTTCTTCTGTAGCCAGTGTGGTCTCTTTTTTTAATAGAAAAAGCAGCAGGATTCGATCGTCGTGTGGTAATTCCGATTTTTCCTTCCCTTCGCGCTTTGACAATGGGACTGAAGGTAACGTTTCTTCCATAATCGTGACCTTCACTACTATTTTTCTCTCCCCAACGGCAGGAAAAGCATCTAATCCTTCCCTTCAGCCTCTTTCATTTCTTTTGAAAGGAAGGATACCGGAATTCGAGTGGTACAAAAACAAAAAACCGAACCCCATGGGTCCGGTTCTTGTGTAATTATTCTGTTTCAATCCTAATGCTCGTGTTTCTCCTATAACCGAAACTCCGTGATCTTTTCTTATTTGGAAAGCTCGAGAACGCGGTAGACGTCGTTTTCCTGAAGTTCGGAGAAGTTACCGAATGGTCCGCGTTTCATGGCACGGTCCACGATTGTATCGAATTTCTCGTCAGAAATGTCGTAATCGGCAAGCGTTTCCGGTGCGCCGAGAGAACTCCAGAATTTTCTAAGGGCTTTGATGCCCTCAAGGCCGACTTCTTTGTCCGTTTTGCCTTCCGTTTCGATACCAAACACTTTTTCACCAAGACGGGCGAAACGCTTCGTCTGAACGTCGATATTGTATTCCATCCAGTTCGGGAACAGGATAGCGAGACCACCGGCATGCGGAATATCATAAACGGCCGAAACGGCATGCTCAATGTTGTGGGACGCCCAGTCTCCTTTGTAACCCATCTGCATCATTCCGTTAAGGGCAAGTGTTCCGGCATACATAATCGTCTCGCGGTGCTCATAGCTCGAGAGGTCTTCGAGTAGTTTCGGAGCGGTATCCTTCACAGCACGCATGACCCCTTCGATCATCTCATCCTGGACAGGAGACTGCGTTTCCTCGTGGAAATACTGTTCCATCAAGTGAGTCATCATATCAACGATGCCGTAGACGGTCTGATCTTTCGGAACCGTCACGGTGTTTTGGGGATCGAGAATAGAAAATTTCGGATTCGTATAAGGCGGATGTCCCCACCCGTATTTTTCATTTGTCTCCCAGTTCGTGATGACCGATCCGGCATTCATTTCACTGGCCGTCGCCGCCATTGTAAGTACGGTGCCGAACGGGAGAGCGTCTACTGGAGCCGCTTTTCTCGTAACGAGGTCCCAGGCATCCCCTTCGTATTTCGCAGCTGCGGCAATCGTCTTCACAGCGTCAATGACACTGCCTCCGCCAACAGCGAGAATAAAATCTATATCATGTTCACGGCACAACTCGACGCCTTCACGCACCGTTGTCAGTTTCGGGTTCGGTTCCACACCGGACAGCTCCGTAACGGCAGCCCCCTCATTATTCAGCTGCTCCATTACGTCATCATATACACCGTTCTTCTTTATACTGCCTCCACCGTAGACGAGAAGTACGTTTTTCGTACCTGCAGGCAAATGGTCCGGGAGTGTTTTTACCTGATCTTTACCGAAGATCAGTTTGGTCGGATTGTAAAAAACAAATGATTTCATACTGAAAATTCCTCCTTTTTCGTTCCCGTTAAGTATGAAGAAATTTCGCCCACATCTCAAAAGATATGTTTGACTAAATAAAAAAGTCCGGGAGGTCCCCGGACTTAGTTACGATATTTTTCGCGATCGTCGGATTGTTTGATCCAGTCTTCAAGCTTGTCTTTCAAAGTGTTGAAACCGGACTGGTCTTCTTTTGGAGCGGAAGACGCCTGTTGACGATTGTTCTGTTTAGGAGCACGCTTTGGAGCTTCCTGAGTAGCACGGATAGAAAGTGAATATTTGTTCTTCGCTTCATCAATATTCAAAATCTTAACCTGTACTTCGTCTCCTTCTGAAAGGTGTTCGTTAACATCTTTAACGAAACCGTGTGTCACTTCCGAAATGTGCACGAGACCCTGAACCTTATCATCAAGTGCAACGAACGCACCATACGGTTGGATTCCGGTTACTTTACCTTCTACGACTTGACCTTCTTGAAAATTCTCTGCCATACTATACAACTCCTGATTTATTTATTCGTTTCTTTACACAATTAGTTATTATAGCACAAGAGTTGTTATTATTCAAAAATAACTTTCCTGAAATTTTTACCGAAAATATGTTTAATCTCCGTGTCTCCCGGCTATATTATATAATGTAAGACTTTCTCGTATTCCCCCTGTGTAAGCAAAGCGATTACTTATCGCTTTGCTTTTTTTATTTCTGACGAGCGTGCTTTCCTTATTTTTCTCCATAAACGTTCCCCTTTAGTTAACAAACCCTTGCGTTTTCCGTTAAGATGTATGTATACATTAATGAATGAGGTGAGGAATATGGCCAATTTTGATGAAGTGATTGATAGAAAGGGTACGCGTTCCGTGAAGTGGGACTTTGCTGAGAGTCTGTTCGAGAATAAAGAGATTCTCCCAATGTGGGTCGCAGATATGGACTTCCAGGTCCCGGATGCGGTAACGACTGCGTTGCAAGACAGAGTAGCCCACGGAATTTTCGGCTACACTCTCCCGGATGAAGAAGTAAAACAGACAATCCAGAACTGGGTGAAAAACCATTACAAATACGACATCGATAAAGACTGGATCACTTACAGCCCCGGCGTAGTTCCTAGCCTACATATGCTCGTGCAGGCACTGTCCGAAGTCGGCGACGATATACTGATCCAGACTCCTGTGTACCCTCCGTTTTACAACGTTGTAAAAACACATGGACGGCACATCGTCGAAAATGAGCTGAACTTCGACGGGAGCCGTTACACCATCGATTTTGAGGATTTCGAACAGAAAATCAAAGACAACAATGTTCCGCTGTTCATTCTATGCAGCCCTCATAACCCGGTGGGACGCGTATGGACGGAATCAGAATTGAAACAGATGGCCGACATATGTGTGAAACATAACGTTACCATTCTATCGGATGAGATCCACTCCGACCTGCTGCTTGGCGACAACACCCATACGTCTATCGCCTCACTAAGCGATGAAATCGATGATGTCACCGTCACCTGCTACTCCCCGACCAAAACTTTCAACCTGGCCGGTCTGCAGGCATCTTATGTCGTGACGAAGGATGAGAAGAAACGCGAAAGACTGAATCGCCAGTTCCAGAGTCAGGGAGTCAACATGTTGAATACTCTCGGTCTCACCGCTCTTGAAGCTGCCTACCAACATGGAGAGGAATGGCTTGAAAATCTTCAGAAAACCCTTACTGAAAACTCAGAATACGCACGCGACCGCTTCCATACAGAGACGGATACCATTACAGTGATCGAGCCGGAAGGCACATATCTGCTGTGGCTCGACTGCCGGAAGCTCGGTCTCGATCCCGACGAACTGAAAAAATTCATGAATGAAGAGGCGAAAGTCGGTCTCAACGATGGAGCTTCTTTCGGCAAAGAAGGTGAAGGATTCATGCGCATGAATATCGCTGCTCCGCGTCAGACCGTAGAAGAAGGCGTAGACAGAATCATTAAAGCCGTAAACTCGAAAGCGTAAAAAAACGCGTGAACCCCGGGGTGGTTGAACCTCAAGGGGTCACGCGCTTTTTCTATTTATTTTCTTCCCGCTCATAATAATGAGGATCGTCCTTCAGATGCTCCGGCACGTGGTCTTCTTCCCGTTTCGAAGCTTTCACGAAAATATAGACAGTTACAATTGCAGCCACCATGAACAATACCAGCATAATCATTGACGGAATGTATTCTGTTTTATCCTGTGGAAAATATAGAAAATCCATAGTGTCGTACCACGCTCCCTGCGTTCATTGTAACAAAGAACGGTCGGGTTCAGCAGTAAATATGTTATTATTCTCATAGAAATGTCATAGGAGGTGTCCAAATTATGGATGAAGTGAAAATCGATGATACGGTAAAAGCGTTTTATAAAACAGGGACGTACATAGGAAAAGTCAAAGAAGATCGCGGTTCCAAATTTCTTGTCGAGGTCCTTGCCGTACACACACACCCGGCCCAGGGCGACCTGCACAATCCGGGCCAGACCGAAGATGTGTTTTTCCATCAGCGAAAAGCCCTGGCCCACCATGAAAAAGCTAACGTCGACAAACAGGCAGTTCATCCTTACGACGATGAAATCCCTGATTACATGAAATCCCTGGAAGATTCCGTACAGAAATACAAAGAGAAACTGGAGCGACGGGATACAGAGTTCAATCAGAAAGCGCTGACCCGTCTTCAGGATCTAGAAAAGCAGTACTTCAAGTAAAAGCACTTTAGAAACGGGAAGAAGTCCACCCCTGTCAAACCGGGCATTTGTCTTAATGAAACCGTTATGATAATTTAGATAAGAAAGACGGTCAAAGGAGGAGCTATAATGACAACACATATTGGAGCTAATAAAGGTGATATCGCCGATAAAGTACTTCTTCCGGGAGACCCGCTACGCGCCAAGTTTATTGCGGAGAATTTTCTTGAAGATGCGGTATGTTATAATGAAGTACGCGGTATGTACGGTTATACCGGTACGTATAAAGGAGAAAGGGTTTCCGTCCAGGGAACAGGGATGGGAGTTCCGTCCATTTCTATCTACGTAAACGAACTTATGGATGCATATGATGTGCAGAAACTTGTAAGAGTCGGTTCCTGCGGAGCTATCCAGGAAGATGTGAATGTCCGCGATGTCATCCTTGCGAATACGTCCTCTACCGATTCAAGCATGAACCGTGCCACTTTCGGAGAAGTCGATTTCGCCCCGAGCGCCGACTTCACCCTTCTCAGAAACGCCTACGATGCCGGAGTGAAAAAGAATCTCAATCTTCACGTCGGGAACGTGTTTACGAGTGATCAGTTCTACCGCGACAACGCAAAAGAGTTTAACCAGAAACTTGCTGACTATAACGTGCTGGCCATCGAAATGGAAACGAGCGCCCTTTATACGCTGGCAGCGAAGTACAATCGTCAGGCGCTCACCGTCCTAACCGTAAGTGACCACATCCTTACCGGAGAAGAGACGACGTCCGAAGAACGTCAGACCACTTTCACCGACATGATGGAAATCGCACTCGACGCTGTAATCCAGGATTAATCAAACAAGCCTCCACATTGCGGGAGGCTTTTACTTTAACGTATAATATGCAATACATAATAAAGGTTTCATGCAGAAAGGCTGAAGATCGCTATGGAGATCCTCCAGAACTTCCCTCTCTGGGCGGCAATTCTTGCTATTTTTCTCGCTCAGGGTATCAAAATCCCAATTTCATTTATAGCTTCACGAAAAATCGACGGCAAACTCGCCTTCTCCACGGGCGGTATGCCGTCCAGTCACTCCGCTGCCGTCACCGCACTTGCGACCGGTGTCGGAATCGACCAGGGTTTCGACTCTGCCATCTTCTCCGTAGCCACTGTCTTCGCTATCATCGTAATGTTCGACTCCACCGGTGTTCGCAGGCAGTCCGGAGAGCAGGCGATTATGCTCAACATTCTTCTGAACGATTTCCAGCGGTTCGTCGAACAGGCGAGAGGCTGGGGAACGAAGGAAGGATTCGAAAAACGCGAAGAAATCAAGGAAATGCTCGGGCATCAGCCTGTGGAAGTGTTCGTAGGGGGAGTGTTCGGAGTTTTCCTCACGTTTTTTGTCCATTATCTTATATTTTAAGGAGGAAGGCGCCGGGCCTTCCTTTTTTTATAATTTTTCATTAAAATAAGCATCCGAATAGCATTCAGATGCTTAAAACATTTGATAACCGTTTTTACGTAACAGACGGATGACGATTCCAGCTGCAAGTGTGCCGAGGAACCCGCTCAGTAAGATAATGATATCAAACACGCTTAAAGAGAGAATCGAAGACCACACATCACTGAGGGCGCCTACAGGCTCCCGGAAATAACGATTCAAAGGAAAATCATCCACGATCAGAAGTACGATCAGCGGAAAAACGAAAAGCATGAACCATGACATCCGCAATACCATGTTCAATAAAAATGATATACCGAAAAACAACACAAAAAACAATAATATGGAAACCGCAAATTGTACAATATCCAATACTCTTCCCCCTACTCTCACTCCGATACAAGCTATATTGTAGTATTCCTGTCAGAAAAGCGCAAGCGCCCGGTCCGTCACTTAAAAAAACAAAGGCCCGTTCCCGGACCTTTGTTCCTCTTTTTTATTTAAAGAAGTTGAGTTTCCCTTTTTTAAGAACGAGTGCGGCTCCGCCGACTTTCCACAAGTAGCGGTTATCGATGATTTTCTTCATGGCAGTGGCTGTCCACCCAAAAATCTTCTTATCATCGAAAATGACACCGATTGCGTCTTTATTACCGAGGGAAGCTACCGTACCCTGAATGTTCGGCTCGAACGGTTCCAGGTTGTGGTTACCTTCCACGATACGTTTCAGGTTCCCGGCTGTATGTTCCGCTTCCTGAATAGCGATCTGTGCTGTCGGTGGATACGGGCGTTCTGTCTCTTCGTTCATGATGAGAGCACAGTCCCCGACGATGAACACATCATCGTAACCGTTCGGACGAAGGTCTTCACGTACCGGCGTACGGCCGCGGTTCGATTCGAATCCGGCTTCTTCCACAAGGCTGTTTCCGCGAACACCGGCCGCCCATACGACTGTGTTGGTAGGGATCTCTTCGATTTCATCACCCTGTTCGTAAACAAGCTTGTCCGCTGTAACTTCTTTGATCATCGCGCCGAGCTTGAACTCTACGCCACGAGCTTCAAGGGAATTCATTGCGTACTCTACGAGCTCCGGATCGAAACCGGGAAGTGCTGTCGGAGCAGCTTCGACGTTGATGATACGTACGTTTTCACGCGGTACGTCATACTCTTTACACAGTTCCGGAACACGGTTGGCAAGTTCACCTACGAACTCGATGCCCGTAAACCCTGCCCCGCCTACAACGAGGTTCAAACGTTCCTGTTTCTTATCTTTTTCATTATTGTATTTCGCAAAGTTATATTCGATATGTTGACGAATCAGACGGGCTTTATTGATACTTGAGATGGTAAAGGCGTTTTCAAGAAGTCCCTTGATTCCGAACGTCGCAGCCTCAAATCCGAGACCGATTACGAGATAATCATAGGAGATTTCCCCGTTCAGAAGGCTCACCTTTTTGTTATCGGGATCGATACCTGTTACAGTATCCTGCACGAAGTTGATCTTGTTCGTGTCGATAACATTGTCCACTTCCATTCTCGTACGATCATGATGCAGCGTCCCGGCTGCGTTTTCATGCAGCCACGTAGATTGATAATGGTAGCTGTGCATATTGACGAGGGTCATGTTTGCACTGTCGGCACTGACTTTCTTCTGAAGCTTGGAGGCAGTCATCATGCCACCGTAACCAGCGCCCAAAATAACAATATTTGGTCTGTTCATTCCAATCACATCCATTTTATATATTTGTGACACATTTCACACAGTTAGGCGAAAAAGTCGAAAGATTACTGCGAAAGTAACGCTTTCATAAATGTCTCAGCTATCATCTTAGCTTTTTTTGTTTTGTTTTTCAACCTTTTGCTTGCGAATCTTTCTATAATTATCTATTGTAATAATTGTGCTAAACTATAAACAAGAGATTTTTTGTATATACAGGAGGTTCCCTATATGAGTGAAAAAGTTCATGATATTACAATCATCGGTGGTGGACCTGTCGGCCTGTTTACTGCTTTTTACGGAGGTATGCGCCAGGCATCCGTCAACATAATCGAAAGCCTGCCCCATCTCGGCGGTCAGCTTACCGCCCTTTATCCGGAGAAATTCATCTACGATGTCGCCGGATTCCCGAAAGTAAGAGCACAGGAACTCGTGGACAGCCTCACCGAACAGGCGATGGCGTTCGATCCTGACGTTACACTGGAAGAAGCGGTGCAGACGGTCGAGCGTCGGGAAGACGGATCTTTCAAACTTACAACGAACAAAGATGTCCATTACACGAAGACGATTATCATCACGGCAGGGAACGGAGCTTTTGAACCCCGCAAACTGAAAATCAAGGATACGGAGCGCTTCGAGGAAACGAACCTTCACTACCACGTCAATAATATGGAACGTTTCCGCGATCACAACGTCATGATCTGCGGCGGTGGCGATTCAGCTGTAGACTGGTCTCTCATGCTGGAGCCGATTGCCAATGAAGTGACACTCGTACACCGCAGAGCCAACTTCCGGGCTCACGAGCACAGCGTAGAACAGCTGGAGAATTCAAGCGTCCGCACGCTCACCCCCTTCACTCCCGAAAAACTTGTCGGGGACGAAACGATCGATCAGGTCGTATTGAAAGAAGTGAAGGGCGAGAAGGAAGAATCCATTAACATCGACGATCTTATCGTCAACTACGGATTCATCAGCTCTCTCGGTCCTATCAAGGAGTGGGAACTGGATATCGACAAGAACAGTATCGTCGTCAATCAGAAGATGGAAACAAACATTGAAGGTATTTACGCCGCCGGAGATATTTGTACGTATCCCGGCAAAGTGAAACTGATCGCTTCAGGCTTCGGCGAAGGGCCGACAGCCGTCAACAACGCCAAGAATTTCATCGACCCGAGCGCCCGGGTGCAGCCGAAACATTCCACAAGTATGTTCGGCTGAGTCCGCCCCAGCCTGTTCATTGAACTCAATGAGCAGGCTTTTTTATGTAGTGGGCCTTTTCCATAAAAGTGCTTTCGCTTCCCAAGGCTGTCTCCAGTGATAAAATATAACTGTAAAAGGAGGAATTTCACATGAGTAAACTTAACGGAAAAACAGCTATCATCACAGGCGGAGCCGGAGGTATCGGCTTCGGTATCGCCAAAGCATTCGCCAAAGAGAAAGCGAACGTCGTACTCGTTGACGTTAATGAAGAAACCGGCCAGAAAGCCGCAGAACATCTGAAGAACAGTGGTGCGGACAGTCTGTTCATCCACGCAGATCTGACCGACCATGCCGCCCTGTCTTCCATCGTCGATAAAACGGTGGAAACATTCGGAGGTCTGGATGTCCTTGTGAACAATGCGCACGCATCAAAAATGGCTTCTTTCCTTGAAACGACGAAAGAAGATATGGATCTGTCTTTCAATACAGGATTCTACCCTACCTTCTATCTTATGCAGGCAGCCTCCCCTCATTTGAAGAAAACGGAAGGGTCGATCATCAACTTCGCCTCGGGCGCAGGAATCAATGGAGACGCCAATCAATTATCTTACGCCGCTGCAAAAGAAGCGATCCGCGGCATGACGCGCGTAGCTGCGAATGAGCTCGGGCAATTCGGAATAAATGTCAACCTCATCTCCCCTATAGCCAATTCCGAAGGTGTCCAGGAGTGGGCAGCAAACAATCCTGAATACTATAAAAAAGTGCTCGGAAACATTCCGATGCAGCGCTTCGGTGATCCGGAAGAAGATATCGGAAAAGCGGCCGTCTTCCTCGCATCGGATGACTCCAACTACATGACGGGACAGACGCTCATGCTCGACGGAGGTTCCACCAAGCTGAGGTAAACCGTCATCACTTATAAAGACACAAAACTAAAAAGCCGCAACAACGCCGAATCCGGTTGGTTGTTGCGGCTTTTATTTTAAAGAAATATCACAAAGTTTTACCAGCTGGCTTTGCTTACACCCGGAATCTGTCCTTTGTGCGCATAATCCCTGAAAGCGATCCTCGACATTTTGAATTTCCTCATATAACCGCGCGGACGTCCCGTCACTTCACATCTGCCGGTGAGACGGGTCGGAGATGAATCGCGCGGAAGCTTCCGAAGTGCTTCGTAATCCCCTTTTTCTTTCAGTTCTTTACGCAAGTCGGCGTACTGCATGACCATCCGCTGACGCTTTTTTTCTTTCGCGACCTTCGACTTTTTAGCCATTCTATATGAACCTCCCTGTAAATATAACTTTATATTTAATTAAATAGTAGTAAACAACGCAACCTAAATCGTAATCATTACTATTTAAGTTGCTTTTTAAATATATCATCTGCCTGGAATTTATTCAAATTCAGCGCCTGTCCTCCTTGTACTAAGACTTTTGTTCACCTTCCGTTCACCTTCTTTTGTTATCCTAAAAGAAGGAATGCACAGGAAAGGATGAAAAGCATGACTTCCATACTGATTACAGATGATGACCCCTATATCAGAAAACTCGTCTCCCGGACACTTGAATCATCAGGATACGAGACATACAGAGCTTCCAATGCAGACGAAGCTATATCCGTGCTGGATAAGTCAGGTATCGATCTGGCTGTCGTCGATGTCATGATGCCCGGAACGGACGGATACGCCTTAACGAAAATAGTCACGGAAGATTACGGACTTCCCGTCATACTTCTCACGGCTAAAGGCGAATTGCACGACAAAGAACAGGGATACCGGGCCGGGACGGACGATTACATCGTGAAGCCGTTTGAACCGAAAGAACTGCTATTCCGGATCGAAGCCGTTCTCAGAAGATACGACAAGCCGAATGTCCAGTCGTTAGCTGCGGGAGAACTCGTCATCGACCGGAATAATTACGACGTCCGGATCGGTACCAGTCACCTCATGCTTCCGCTGAAGGAATTCGACCTTCTCGCTCTCCTCGCCTCCACTCCCAACCGTGTGCTCAGCAGAGACCATCTGATTGAACAGGTGTGGGGTCTTGAATTCGAGGGAGATGAGCGTACGCTTAACGTCCACATAAAAAGATTAAGAGAGCGTCTCGCACCGCTTACCCACAGTGTTACCATACAGACGGTACGCGGCGTCGGGTACAGGCTTGAGGTGAACGGGTAGTGAGATCCCTATATACAAAATTTCTACTGTACACTCTAATCATTATGAGCGCCAGTTTTCTCATCGGTTTTCTTCTGGCGAATGCTTACTATCAGAACAACCTGAAGCCTGAAACCGACAGAAAGAACATGCAAATCGCAAAACAGATAGCTTCTTACGCCGAGTCGGCCGACAATCCGGAGGCCTACCTGTCCACTACGGCCGCTACCGGTTATCAGCTGTTTCTGAAGGGACCGGAGAAGTCCAGTTTTTTCGGAAATCCTTTTGATGGAAAAGATCTTCCGGAAGAAGACGTCCAGCGCGTCATGGACGGAGAAACGTATCACGGCATGAGGGATTTTTCGGCAGGGATTTTCGTAACCGGATTTTTCGCGAACGAACTGCGGAACTCCGTCGGGGTGCCTGTAACGATAGAAGGTGAGCCTCATGCGCTGTTCCTGCGTCCGGATATCAAACTTCTTTTTAACGAAGTTCACATTCTCTTCGGTCAGATGGCAGTTGTCATCATCATTTTGAGTCTTCTGGCGATGCTTCTTTTTTCCGGGATTCTCGTTCACCCGATCCGCAAGCTTTCCCGGACGACCAACGTCATCAAAAAAGGTGACTTCACCGTGCATCCCGACATTCACCGGAAAGATGAAATCGGAACGCTTGCACGAAACTTCTCTTCCATGATCGACCGGCTAGGGGAAGTCGATCGGCTCCGTCGTAACTTCGTATCAAACGTCAGTCACGATTTTCAGACGCCCCTGCTGAACATACGCGGCTACAGTCACCTGCTGGAAAGCCGCGAGTTATCCGAAGAAGAGAAAACGGAATACATCAAGATTATTCAGGATGAAACAGAGCGACTGTCCACATTATCGAGGCAGCTCCTTCTTCTTTCGTCCATCGAAGACAGCGGAAATCTTATCGAACGGCAAAGTTTCGATATCAAACGTCAGCTGGAAGAGACGCTCCGGCGCTATCACTGGAGAATCAGCTCGGAAGGACTGGCGTTGACGTACTCTTTCGATGAAGCGACGTACAGCGGGAATGCGGAACTCCTTCAGGCGGTATGGGACAACCTCATCACCAACGCCATCAAATACTCAAAACCCGATTCTTCCATCCACGTTTCCTTACAGAATATGGATAAATAAATCACAGTTTCCGTCCGGGATGAAGGGATAGGGATGAGTGAAGCGGAAATGAGCCGGGCGTTCGACCGCTTCTACCGGGCGGATGAAGCACGGTCACGCACGACAGACGGCACCGGACTCGGTCTTTCCATAGTCAAAGAAGTCACCGACATTCACGGAGGAACGGCGAGCGTCTCGAGCATTCCTGGAGAAGGCACAGTCTTCACGATCACCCTACCCCATCTGTAACACCCCGTTAACCTTTCGTTCACCTTGCTGATTTACCATAGTCAGTAGAAGGAACGAAAGGTTTTTATTATACAGAAAGGGTTGAAGAACAGATGAATATGGCATTAAAAGAAATGAAAAAAAATAAAACGAGGTTCCTGATCATAGGCGCGGTCGTTTTTCTGATCAGCCTGCTGACTTTTCTATTATCCGGACTCGCGAACGGTCTTTCGGAGGACAATATGGCGTCCATCCGTAATCTGCCCGAGGGGAATTTTCATTTGACGGAGGATGCAGAAGGTTCCTACACCCGTTCCAATCTGGATGAAGCCACTGTAAAAAGTGCCACCGGTCAGAACAATTACGCTTTTTCCGTGCAGATGGGAGGCCTTGAGAAATCGGAACGCAAGTATTCGCTCGCTTTCTTCACTTCCACCTCAGCCTCCCCGTTCCCGCAGCCGGATAAAGGAGAGGTTGTACTCGATTCGTCTGTTAAAGAAAAAGGAGTCTCTGTCGGTGATACGCTTACACACCCGCAGACGGGTGAAGAACTGGAAGTGACCGGGTTCGCGGATAATGAACGATTCAGCCACTCCCCGGCCGCTTTCGTAAATCAGGAAGAGTTTTCTTCCATGTTCCGCATCGAAGATTTCCAGGTTCTTTATACAGAGAATGCAAAAGATATAAGCGGACTGGAGACGTTTTCGAAGAGCGAATTCCTGTCCTCTATCCCGAGCTATCAGGCGGAACAGATGACTCTGTCGATGATTCTCTGGTTCCTCGTCCTGATCAGCGGCATGCTGTTTGCGATCTTTTTCTACATGATGAACGTACAGAAAACGGGGATGTTCGGTATTCTAAAAGCGATCGGTGTTCGTACGAGACGCCTGTTTTATATGATGTGGGTCCAGATGCTGACGATTACAAGCCTGGCTGTACTGCTCTCCGGCCTCGCAGGTCAGACCGCAGGAGTCCTCCTGCCGGAAGCGATGCCTTATGATCTCCCGATTTCGACGACCCTGGCTCTTGCAGTCGTATTTCTCGTCGTCGGTTTTATCGGTTCCACATTTTCCGGATTGCGCATTCGTCAAATTAAACCGCTGGAAGCGATCCAGCAGGGAGAGGGGTAACTATGGAAACATTTCATTTAAAGAATATCAGAAAAACATTCAAAAACGGAGAAGTCGAAGAGGAAGTACTGAAAGGCGTGAACCTCTCCCTGCGCCCGGGAGAAATCACTGCTTTGACCGGGGCTTCCGGTTCAGGAAAAAGCACGCTGCTCACCATAGCCGCAGGTCTGCAGGAAACTTCCGAAGGTGAAATCAGTTTTAAAGGAAAAAACCTGGCTGATGTGAAAGAGGAAAAGTTACGTAAAGTGCGGGCAGAGGAATTCGGATTCATTTTCCAGTCGTCCCATTTAGTCCCTTTCCTTACTGTGGAGGAACAACTCTTCATGATGCTTGAGGTGGCCGGGAAAAAGAAAGAGGAAGAAGAAGTAACAGCTATTTTGAGTAAGGTAGGACTTTCTCATCGCAGGAAGGCCTATCCTTCTTCCCTGTCCGGAGGAGAAAAACAGCGTGCCGCCATCGCCCGCTCCGTTATCCACCGCCCTTCCGTTCTGTTCGCCGACGAACCGACGGCAAGTCTCGATTCAAAAAAATCGGAAGAAGTGATGCAGCTCCTCGAAGACATGACGAAAGAGCTTGGCATGGCCACCCTCCTCGTCACCCACGAAACGGAGATGCTTTCTTACGCAGATCGGGTCGTTCATATGGAAGACGGGAAGATATTAGTGTGATGTAAGAACAGTCCAGGTACTAGAGCTCAACTTGAACTATATCCCCGAGTAGCGGGACACTTGTTATAAGTGTCCCGCTACTCGGGGTGTAGTTTAGTAAACCACCGGCTTTTTTTTGAATTAAGCGGACGCCATTTGAGACATCAATAACCCAGTACCAAAAACGAATAAATTTACTGCTCCTATAATAAATGAAATAACCGCTAAATAATTTTTTTCTCCATCTTTAAAACAAGCCATTATACCTAATACGAACGTAGCCAAAATCATGACACCAACTACTACAATACCTAAACGGAAATTCACCGGGATAAAATCGTATATAAGTAAATAAAAAAAGGGCATGGTAAAGAGACTACTAATAAAAGAACCATAACTATA
The DNA here is from genome assembly GCF_001685435.2 of Salimicrobium jeotgali. Lineage (NCBI taxonomy): Bacteria > Bacillati > Bacillota > Bacilli > Caryophanales > Bacillaceae > Salimicrobium > Salimicrobium jeotgali. The sequence continues at coordinate 798,815 of NZ_CP011361.2, read as the reverse complement.
AAAAGTTAACTTTTTATTCAACCTAAAACCACCTTTATGAGTTTGATTACATTTAACAAAGAAGGGCGAACACATAAAAGTAAAATAAATTTAGACAGGTTGACTCATTCTTGAAACGACGATCACTGTATAAAGGAGAAATGAGCCACTCCCACCTCTTTACTGACAAAAACAGCGACAAGGTCAGTTATATTCTTAAAGAATCTTGATTTACTAATAACTCATCTGTCTAACTTATTTCAACGTTTTTTGCTGCTATTTTGTTTATTCGAACGATAGAAAAACCTTGATACCAGCACTCCCACAACACCAAGCCCTATAAACAACAGACCGCGTACGATAGCATCGATATAGGAAATATCGACCAGAAAGGCTTTTCCGAGCGTAATGAAAATCCATATCATCGCGAAAACACGAAGCGGTCTCTTGTCTTTTAAAATTCCCGCTGTCAACGCGGCCACTGCGAATAGGATCCAGCTTATTGATACCGCTATGTTCCGGTAGTCATAAAAGTTCTCCTCTCCAATCTGGAAGGCCACCTGCGTCAGGGTAAGAAGTGCAAAACCTAGCCCTGCTCCAGCAAATACGTAAATGCACGTACGCCGGACGATACCCGTCATCACTTTATTACCCGTATAGGAACGGAACAGCAAATAAGCGAGCCCTGCTACGATGGCGGCGGTGATCCCCTCAAATACCGGTACGTCCACTGCGGATTCAATATACTCGAGATTGCTGAGTGTTAAGGAGGCACCGATGATAAAGAAGATGGATGCTAGAACGGTTTGCACCCGGCTGTTGATGCCGAAGCCGAGACGATAAAGAGCGATCGCTTCCACAAGGTATAGAATCGCGTACCCTTCGTAATCGACAATACGGAATATCTCGAACGTACCAAGCACCACTGCGAACAGTGTATATAAGTGAAAAAGCATACCCCGGTTGTTTCGGCTCCGGTAAGCAATCCCTCCGTAAAGAAGAGTGCCTGTGACGAGAAAAGCGTCGAGTACGGAAACAATCAGAGTCACCCACCCGTATTCATATATAGAAGCAGGAGAAAGAGGAGTTACAAACAGCCAGATCAGTGCAGCTATAAACGTAAGAGACAGAAGCACCCCCTTCGCCCTGGATAGAGCATCCGAATAGAACAGGAGTGCGGAAAGGCCTATGTGTATCGCTACGACGGTGTAGGCGAATATCTCATACTGATCAATAGGGCCGATACTGTTCACTTGTGAATCTGCCAGCGCAGATGCTATCACATAAACGAAAAACGTAACGGAAGGAAGCAGCGTTCCCGCGTACAACAGAACCATATACCTCCATTTCCATGCATATAAACCGAGCGTCACAACGAGCAGCATTTCATAAAAAAAGAATACGAAAAAGTTCCCCTCTTCTCCTCCAACGAGAAATGGCACGAAAAAACCGGCTATAGTCAAAAAGACGGCGAGAGCCTGGGATTTGTATATATGTGACAGGTATAATCCCGTAAAAATACCGAAAATGTACAGAACAAAAGCGATCGGCATTTGAACCAGCCCGTACAGAACGGTACCTGCAAAGGTGGAAAATATCCATATACCTGCTCCGCCACCGATCAGACTTACCCCGAGTCCTCTCCGGTCTTTCTTCGTCTGGTACACCCCGGTAATGGCGAGTACTACGGAAGATACAAAGCCGATGAGTACCCGGGCCGGTTCCGTAATCCAGTTGTTCTCGACGGCAGACTGGAAGGCCCATACCACACCGATCAGCAGGACAACGATGAACACACGTGGCAGCCACACCTGCCCGATCCATGCTTCCCAGTCTCTCTTTGCAGGCTTCGTTTCCCCCAAACCTTTTTCCGTTTCTTCGGACAAGTAGGAATCATGCTTTTCCGGTTGAGAAAAAAACGGTTGTTTTATCCCCTTTTTCTCTTCCGGTTCTCTGTCTTTAAGCATAGATTTTATTTCTTCCATTTCTCTTTCCAGCTTATCCAGACGCTCCTCCAGACGACGGTCCGATTCATTTTTATTCATCTCCGGTCTCCGCTCCTTCTGCTTTTGCGTAATTTCAATATATCTTCTACATACATTATTCGTCTAAAATCCCGGTACACCTTTTATAATATTTGTGTTTAATGCAGGGAACACGGGGGAACACTCCCCAAGCGACAGTAATCGTTCCCTTAAATCACCATAAATAGATTTTTTTTGTTTAATGAAGTTCAGAGAGGGAACACTGCTCAAGCGTTGCCGTTTCATTAATACGGCAACTGTCATCAGGAAGAGACTAATCAACGAAGCCAACTGAAGGAGGCTATTATTTATGAGTCGTTTTACGATTCCGCGCGATATTTATTTTGAAGAGAACGCACTGGAAGTACTGGAATCCTTTGAAGGGAAGAAAGCCGCACTGGTCATCGGCGGCGGTTCCGTAAAACAAAACGGAAACCTTACGAAGATCCAGGAACACCTGGCAGCTGCGAATATAGAAACAGAAGTATTTGAAGGCTACGATACAGAACCGACATTCGAAGCGGTGAAAAAAGGTGCAAAAGACTTTGATCAGTTCCAGCCGGACTGGATTATCGGTATCGGCGGCGGATCTGCGATGGACTCCGCCAAAGCGATCTGGCTTTTCCACGAATATCCGGATCTCTCTTTTGAAGATGCTGTAAAACCGTTCGAACTGCCGCGTCTTCGCCAGAAAGCGAAATTCGCCGGCATTCCGACGACAAGCGGAAGTGGTTCCGAAGTATCCAACCTGTCCGTCGTCGCCGATGAAACGACGAACGTGAAATATCCGCTGGCAGACTTTGAACTGACACCGGATGTCGCTATCATCGACCCTGTCATGGTTGAGGAACTTCCTAAGCATATCGCTGCTTATACAGGCATGGACGCCTTCACCCATACGATTGAAGCGTACGTAGCGAAACCACGCACGCTGTATACAGATATCCTTTCCCTCGGGGGAGCTGAAGTGATTAAAGATAACCTGCTCGCTTCCTACAAAGGGGATCAGGAAGCTGCAAAACAGATGCACACCATTCAGGCGATGGCAGGAATGGCTTTTGCGAACGCCGTACTCGGTAACGTGCACAGCCTGGCCCACAAAAGTGGTCCGACATTCGGCATTCCGCACGGCTATGCTAACGCGATCTATCTTCCTTACGTCATCCAGTTCAACCGTGAAGTAGTGGAAGATCGTTTCGCCGAAGTTGCCCGCCGTCTTAACCTGAAAGGGAACAGTGATGCTGAACTGACCGATTCTCTTGTAGAATACATCTATCAGCTCAACAAAGACCTCGGTCTTGCAACGACTCTCCAGGACTTCGGTGTACCCGAAGAAGACTTCAACAAGCATCTGGACACGATGGCCGAGAACGCTCTCGAAGATCCATGCACAGGCACCAACCCGCGCGAAACATCTTTCGAACAGATGAAAGAACTATTCAAAGCTTCTTACTACGGCAAAGAAGCTCTCGTAAAAGCATAAGTTTCAGCACGGTTTTATAACAGAGTTTCCAGGGACACCCCTTGGAACTCTGTTTTTTTGGTAATAAATGCAAAGCTTGTTAAGTCCGGCGTACAACGTTTAATTTCAGACAGAAACAGGTACAGAGTAAGAAGATCATATTACTACTTCAGGAGGGATAGACGATGGAATTGAAAGATTACGGTTCGGCCCCATTTGTAACGAACATTGAAGAAGCCACTAGAGAGAACACGAACTATCGTACAGCTTTATGGACTGGAAAGAATCTTCAGGTCACTTTGATGAGTATCGATGTGGGAGAAGATATCGGTCTTGAAGTCCATCACGAACTGGACCAGTTTCTCCGGGTGGAAGAAGGAGAAGGTCTTGCACAGATGGGAGACAGTGAGAACAACCTGGATTTCGAAAAGAAAGTAGGCGACGATGATGTAGTACTCGTTCCGGCAGGAAAATGGCACAACATAACGAACAAAGGCGACAAGCCGCTCAAAATCTACTCTATTTATGCGCCTCCGGAACACGACCACGGAACCGTACACAAGACGAGAGCCGAAGGAATGGAAGATCACGACCATTAATCTCAACCTTAAAAATGCTTTCCATATCAACAATGGAAAGCATTTTTTATTCATATTCTCCTGTTTCAATTCTCCACCTATCTCCGCAGCTACAGCCCCACCTGATCGGCTGCGTATTCCGCTTGTTCTCTGGTAAATCCGCTTCCTGCATCCGACGATAGCTGTTGGATCAGACCATCTCTCGAGAAGGACATCGTATCCAGATAGCTTTCCGCACTTTTCACCGCCTGCTCGTTCCAGTTTACATCCAATTGATTCACCGCGAACTCAGCGTCTTCCCGCGGATACCCGCTTCCCGCATCCGAAGATAACTGTTGGACCAGACCTTTTTTGGAAAAAGCACTGAATTCCAGATAGCTCTCTGCTTGTGCCACTGCATTCTGCTTAGATTTCGTCATAGAACCATCCGAACTTCCGTCCTCATCAGAGGACTCATCCGAAGAACTTTCGTTTCCTCCGAAATTCATCTGTTCGACCGCATATTGGGCCTGTTTTTCCGTGAATTTTTCCCCGGCGTCCGAAGTGAGCTGTTGTTTCAGCCCGCTTTCTGAAAATGAGCTGTACTCTAAATAACTCTCTGCACTTTTCACTGCCTGCTCGTTCCAGTTTACATCCAATTGATTCACTGCAAACTCAGCGTCTTCCCGGGGATAGCCACTACCATAGTCGGAGGACAGCTGATCGATAAGGCCCAGTTTGGAAAAAGCTGTGTATTCCAAATAACTCTCCGCTTCCTGAAGGGCGTTCTTTTGGGAAGTAGTCATATCACTTTCCGATTCACTACTATCTGCGGAAGACTCTTCAGAGGATTCTTCGCTGACTGTCTCCTCTTTACTGAAATCGATCTGATCGATGGCATATTGCGCCTGCTCCTCGGTAAAACCTTCGCCGGCATCCGAAGTGAGCTGCTGTTTCAACTCCTGTTCAGAAAAGGCGCTGACCTCCATATAATTTTCCGCGCTTTTCACCGCCTGCTCGTTCCAATCCACGTTTAACTGATCCACCGCATATTCAGCATCTTCCAGTGGATAGCCGCTTCCTGCTTCAGAAGACAGTTGGTTAAGGAGACCTTCTCTGGAAAAGGCAGAAAACTCTAAGTAATCCTCGGCCTCCTGCACCGCATTTTTCTGAGAAGTGGTTATTGTATTATTTTCTTCTTTCTTTTCCTTTGAGGCTTTCTCGCTTCCCTTTTCAGTACTTTCCTTTTCACCCTTCTCTTTCGTACTGGCTTCCACTTCTTCTTTACTTTCACTTTCTTCACTGGCCGCCTGTTCGCTGTTTGAGGTGCTTTCCGTCTGTTCGGTGCTCCCTTTGTCCCCAAAGTTCCCTATGACTAACATGGCTAAAATCAAAATTGTCCAGAACCAGAATCGTTTGTAGACAGGTTTTTTTGTTTTATTTCGTGCCATTGTAATCCCCCCGTTTTTAGATTCATTTTCCACGGACTGGCGCTAACCTTTGCAGAGTTTTTCCAGGGCGCTCATCTGTACTGATCAGATTTATAATCTGTACGTTCTGAGGAGCAATAAGGTCTACTGACCAATGCCTTCTTTCCTTAAACTTTACCATGATAATCGTTAAATTAGGTGAAATTCCCCAAAGTTTTTATAAGGTAAGCAATAATTTGTTAACGCTTACTTTTTTAATTGCTACACTTAAAAATTAATATAAAGGCTAAAAGTCTTACGAAATATAGATCTAAATGCTTTCATTTCAATTTCTATCTTAAATTACTTTTTTATATGCTTAGCTCTGTTATTGTACGTCAGGTTATCACGCTTATTATTTTTCCGTGCTTAAATTTTCAAAGGTAGATGATGAAATAATCTGGTCTCTTTCTTGTCCATTTACGTCATAAGTAATTTGAATTTTTCTATTCTTATTCGTTTCAACATGGTTTTTTAAAGAAGTTTCTAAAATTAGGGAGGCTTTATCATCAATCTCAAAACCTTCTATTTCTTCTTTTTCCCCTATATCATCTCTTTCGTATACTCCTGTTTTCTTATCCGCTTTTCCCCCATAAAAATTATAATTAATCCCATCGTCAGAATGGACAGATTCTTCACGGTTAATCATTTCTACAGAAGCTATTTTTGCTGTTTTATTTCCAGACCATTTTATTGGTATCACAAAAAAATATTTTTCCCCTGAAGAAAGAGAACTTGCAGAAATATTTTCAATTGAGAATTCACCATTTTTACTAATTTCATTTTTTTTAGTAGAGCTTTCAGATTCTGAACATGCACTTACGATACATAAAGTAAGTAAGACTACAAAAGCAAATAATACTTTTTTCATGCTGAATCACCCTTCCTGAAAGTAAAATAACCGGCAAACTGTTGAATCTCCCGGCTGACAATAGCATCTAGAGGCATCGTACTAGTTAGGTTTCATCGATGCATGCACCTTATCACATTCGGAAATTATTTCAAGCGGCAAACTAAGGTAGTATTTTCCACTTGAAATATTCTCATTACGCGACATACTACAAGGTTCCACAAGTGTTCAAAAATAAGCGCACAACAGTACAAACAGGTCGAGAGCAGAAAATCATAAACCTAATTTCTCTAATTTTAAGAGGGGAGTTAATTTTTCTCTCCCCTTTTATAGCATTCTGATTATAATACTATCGGTACAGTCCCATCAGTCTGGCCACATTTTCTGCGGTTTGCGCCACGTTCTGAAAAGAGACCCTCTTCAACTCTTCCAGCTCGGCGGGTCCGGCAACTGTGCTGAACACGGCGTCGATTCCTGCATCAAACACTGTTTCGTACCCTTCTTCGACACTGCCGCATAAGGCGATTACAGGTAATGGAGGAGTATTTTCCTTCGCTACTTTCGCTACGTACACGGGTGTTTTTCCAAATACCGTCTGATGATTGATACCGCCTTCTCCCGTGATGACAATATCAGCGTCCTCCATATGCTTTTTCAACTGGGTCACGTCTGCCACAATCGCGGCCCCTTTTTCAAGTGAACAGGGGAAATATCCAAGAAAGGCAGCCCCCATCCCCCCAGCTGCACCGGCGCCTGGGGTGTGAACGATGTCCCGCTCCACCTGCCCCCCGGCGACAGTTGCAAAATTCGCAAGGGCACGGTCGAGCAGCACAATGTCTTCCCGGGACGCTCCTTTTTGCGGACCGTATATGGCTGAGGCACCATCGTCCCCGATTAAAGGGTTATCGACATCACAGGCGATACGGAAGTGGGACTGTTTGATTCTCGGGTCCATCCCGCTCGTATCTATATGTGCCAGGTGGGAGAGAGAAGCTCCGCCCGGCGCCAATTCCTCCCCGTTTTCATCTGTGAAGGAAACGCCCAGTGCCTGAAGCATCCCTGCACCCGCATCATTCGTCGCACTTCCGCCGAGTCCGATAATAAAAGATCGTACGCCCTGCCGGAGAGCGTGACTGATCAACTGCCCTGTACCGAAAGTGGAAGTGATCGTCGGGTCCCTCGTCTCGGCAGTCGTGTGCTGAATACCGGAAGCCGCCGCCATCTCGATCACTGCCGTGCTGCCATCTCCGGAAATGCCATAGGGAGCTTCCACGGAGTTTCCGAAAGGATCGGACACGTTGGCGGTGACCACTTTTCCTCCAGAAGCATCCACTAACGCACGCATCGTCCCTTCTCCTCCGTCGGCCATGGGGCACACAACAATTTCTGCATCCAGCACGCGTCCGAGCCCCTCTTTGGCAGCCTCCCCCACCTGTCGCGAGGTAAGGGTTCCTTTGTAAGAATCAGAAGCGATAACGATTTTCATCTTTCATCCTCCTCATAGTTGCTGTTATAGCTGTACCCGTTAAAATAATTGAAACACTCCGAAAATCAGTGTAGATACGACAGCGAGCGTCAAACCTACGACAGTTTCATAAGGTATCAGCTTCACGCGTTCCTGGATACTCATCAGTACACTGCCGGCGGTGGCGTGGAAGAAGCTTCCGTGAGGCATATGGTCGATTACTGTCGCCCCGGCGTGGATCATCGCTGCACCTGCCAGGCCGCTGACGCCCATTTCAAGCAGTGTCCCGCTGAAGACTTCTGCTGCAACAATGGATCCTGCCGTCGTGGAAGCGGTCGCTCCCCCCATGAAAATTCCGGAAACAGGAGCTAATGCGTAGCTCGGCAGCCCTAAATATTCGATGGTATCTATCAGCAGATACTGCAGTGTGGAATTCGAAATAATCCCCGCGATGGCTCCGGTACCGAGAAGGAGTACGGCGACTGCTGACATTTTGCTGAGGCCGGTAATGATAAACGAATTGATCGACCTCCATTTGCCCATAGCGATCGCCCCGACCAGCCCTCCTGCGGGAAGCGCGATCATAGGGTCGACTTCAATACCGGCAATTGGCCTGAGAACGAGTAAGGAAATTGCAATTAATGGCGCGATCAGGGCGAGTGTGACCGGAGGAAGCCTCTTATCCTCTCCTTCTTCCAGATCTCTCTCAGCGACGAAACTACCTTTTTTTACAAGGCGCTGAGCCATAATATATGTAACGAAAATACCGAAGACGGCAGGTACGATTCCTGCGGCCATTACGGAAGTCAATGGAACGTTGAAAGCTTCCGAAACGGCAATGGTATTCGGGTTCGGGGACATAATATTCCCTGCTTTCCCCCCGCCCACCATAGCAAGTAATATGGCCGTTTTGGACAAACCCGCTTTGTAAGCAATCGCCAATGCAATCGACGCCACCGTGATTACCGCTATATCCACGAACACACCTGCGGCAGTCAACGCCATCGTCGCTAAAATAAGGGAGAGGAGAGCTTTCTTCTCACCCAGTTTCTCCACAACAGCATTCGCGATGGAGTTTGCCGCTCCCGACTCGATCAGAACACCGGCCAGAACACCGGCTGCAAGGATCCGCAGCACGGCAGGGATGATCCCTTCTGCCCCTTCCACCATCAGCTCCACTGTCTGCGTGAGACCGGCCCCGCCGACAATTCCTCCAACCAGAGCTCCGGTGATAAGCGCATACACGGGCGGTACTCTTCTTAAAATCATTACGATGGCTAAAACCAGACCACCGATTGCTCCAACAGTTGTTACAGGCACTTTAAACACTCCTCGCTTAAAAACTCTCCTCCCATTGTAAGCGCCTTCCGAAAAGAAATCATCAGTCGTTTGCACAAATTAAACCGCTATCATTTTACTGTATTAAGTCCTCCTGTTCTTTGAAGCTGTGTAAAAAGACACGGGTTGCATATAAATAAAACAAATCCCTCACGTTCCGTGGATCCCTGCCGGTAATATTTAGGATGTTTGCAAAACGATACTGGAGTGTATTTCGATGTATGTATAATTCGTCAGCCGTTTTTGCAGATTTTCCGTCACATTCTACATACGTCTTTAAAGTGGCAATCAGTACTTCCGGGAGCGGTTCATCGGATTGATGTACCGAAAACCCGTCGTTTTGATACAAGTCATAAAGCAGCACCTCCAGGGACAGCTGCCCGTAAAATACAACATCATCTTTCATTGATGTTGCTGCAGCAGTCTTCCTCGTCATCAGGCTTCTTTGATAGGAACGGGCAACTTCCGAGGCTTCAGAAGCCGGAGTCCCTACGTAACTGGACGGCAGATGTAAAAAGCGGATCCATTCTTTTAACTTCGTTTCGTACTCCTCTGACAGAGCAATCGTTTTTATGATCACGATTCTATCTTCGAGCACAGTAGCCAGCTCCTGTGTCTTTAGATGTGTTTTGATTTTTCGTTCCAGCTGATCCAGATGGTCCCGGCTGTTTTTTTCAGAATCCGGAAAAACGCATATAACAATCCGTGGGAGTTTAAGGTCGATCCCGAGCATATCCGCTTTCCGTTTAAATTCCCGGTCATTGGCATAGGTGTCTTCCAGCCACTGATACAGAAATTCCCTGCGAATCCGTTCATCATACTGAACCTGATCCAGCAGGTACCTCTGCTCTATAATCATTTCTGCTGTCATTTTTACGAGCTCTCCGTACTTCCTCACTTCCCCGGGCGGCCCGGTTATCCCTACGGTTCCGATTGTACGGTTACCGTAATAAATAGGTAAATTGATTCCCTGGTCGACGCCATTCCATTTCTCTTTTTCCTCCGGGTGGATCTCCAGGTTGTCTTCGGGGTGCTTTCTATACTTCACTGCTTCATGTATGGTCCCTCTTCTCTTCGTATCACCAGACCCTAAAATTATCCCCTTTTCATCCATGACATTGATATTATAAGAAAGAATAGCCATGGTTCTGTCTACAATCATCTGTGCAATTTCATTCGATATCAATTGACGTCCCTCTCCTCGCGTAATTGCTATGATGCTTTCTATTATGCAGGCGACGGTGTCCCGTCCTCAACCTCTCTTTACATATTTCATTAAAACGGGTTCCTGAACCATAGCACGCATTTTTAATGTGAATAAAGCTGTTCTCATAAAAAGAAGCCTGAAGGAAAATTAATTTCCTCAAGGCTTCTTTAAAGCTTCAACGTTTTGGATCATCGTAAGCAACACGTAATTTATTCCCGCAAAAGTGCCGGAGGGTTACGTTACATTAATCCAGATATCTTCTCGCACCTGCAAATTCGACGGCGTAGTCCGATTCGAACACGTCGATGATCTCTACCGTACTGGCCGAATTAGGGGAGTGGATCATCTCCCCGTCTCCGATATACATACCGACGTGGTGGACATATCCTTCTCCTTCGTCATAAGCGAAAAACAGCAGATCTCCTTTCTGCAGATCCTCTTTTGCTACAGGAGTCCCGTTTTCCGCCTGTACGGAAGAGTCTCGCGGTATTGAGATTCCATGGGATTTGAAGATGGTGTGCGTGAAGCCTGAACAGTCAAACCCGAAACCGGAAGCACCTGCCCACAAGTACGGCAGCCCCAGGAATTGTTTCCCCGTTTCCACAAGGTCCTCACCGTCCGCTTCAGGGATTTCTTCCTCACTGTTATAAACGGAAGCATCCTCTTCGTTCATCCATTTCATTCCATCACTCGGAGTAGCCACCAGCATGGAATCTCCAGCCTGGGTTACGACAGGAAGTTTCGTATTGAAACTGATTTCTTTGAATTCCTTTCCTCTGTTTTTATCGTCATAAAGATGAGCAGTAGGAGATGTGACGAGTGCAAACGGCTTCTTATCTTTTAAAGTGCTGTACCTTTTCTCATCCGCCAGTTGCTCTTTCGGCATCCAGGCCGGGTAGCCGAGTTCATTTTTCGGTGTCGGCTGACCGTGGACGGCGACTTTCACCCAGTCCCCTTTTTCTTCAAGGATGGTGACTTTCTGTCCATAAAGAGCCTGCGTCTGCAATTTACCGACAAGTCCCAGTTTCTGTTCATACGTCATGCTCTCCGTCCATTCCCGCATATCGACCGGGTTACTGATTGCCGGAGCATCAACATCCCTTGTCTCAGCAGGTTCACTCCACAACGTAGCTACGGAGACATCAACGTACTTCTCTTTATTCTCTGCCTGGACAGCAGAAGTGAAAACGAAACTGAGCAGCAATACAGCCGTTATCCATAAAAGTTTATTTTTCATCAATAACCACCTCCAAAGATTAATAAAAACCGAGCCCGGGGCGTTCGTTCAACGTCACTTCTCTTCCTTCGTAGCTCATCCCCCCTTTCAAACCTTCATCATTCATCCAGGCCGGGGCATCTAAGTCGTACATCGTTATGTTCGGGTGGGCCATAGCAAGGTGAACAGCCGCCGTTCCCGAAACAGTCGATTCCATCATGCTTCCGATCATGCAGGGTACGCCTGCACTCTCGCAGATGTCAGCGATTTGCCCTGCTCTTCTCAATCCCCCGGCTTTCATCAGTTTAATGTTCACGTAGTCGGTACAATCCATTTCCACAAGCCTGAGTACCTCTCTCGGAGAAAAAGCGCTCTCGTCGGCCATGATCGGCACGTGGGCGTGTTCACGCACATATTTCAGAGCTTTCAGATCATGAGACGGAACAGGCTGTTCGACGAGTTCCACGTTGATGTCTTCCTGTTCTATCCGTTTCAGAAAGTGGACGGCCTGTTTCCCCGTCCACCCCTGGTTGGCATCAAGACGAAGGCGAACGTTTTCTCCCACCGCTTCTTTCACATGCAGCAGACGGTTAAAATCTTCTTTTTCATCCATGCCCACTTTCAATTTAAGAACATCGAATCCTTCCCGGACTCTTGCGACCGCTTCCTGTTTCATGAGAGCCGGGTCGTCTACACTGACGGTCATATCCGTCTCAAGCACTCCTCGTTCCCCGCCCAGCATTTTATATATGGGGAGGTTGTTATACTTTCCGAAAGCATCATGGAGAGCTATATCCACAGCCGCTTTCGCGCTCGAATTATGGATGCAGCTTTTTTCCAATTTAATGAGCTGATGGTTCAGTTTTTGTATATCCTCATTCATAAGGGCATCCCGGACAGGTCCTTCCACGGCCGCTCTCATCCCTTCCAGAGAGTCTCCAGTCACCTGGAGGGAAGCCGTCGCCGACCCGTACCCTTCGATCCCCTCTTCTGTTTTCACGAAGACATCCATTACTTCAATGTTTTCCACGGTACGGACGGCTGTTTTAAAAGGCCGCTTCAAAGAAACAGTTCTGTTTTCGCATACGATATCAGTTATTTTCATATAGCTCCTCCCCTACAACATCGAAAGCACTTCGGCAACCAGCAGTCCACCATACGTTCCTAGGAAAGAACCGCCGAGCGCCATCAGGACCCCGACCGGTATAAGCGATCTGTGGTAAGCTCCTGCAAGCAGTGGTGCGGACGCCATACCGCCGATATTCGCAAGACTCGAAACACCGAGTGTGAACAGATCCAGTTTGAAAATTTTAGCGGCAAGCAACATAATGATCGCGTGCACAGCGAGAATCACGAAACCGGAAATGATATACACCGGTGCCTGTCCCAGTTGGGAGAAATCGGCACGAGAAGCGATTAAAGCGATAACGATATAAAGGAAGACGTTTGCGATATCCATCGAACCCGGAACTTTCGCAAGCTTCGTCATAGCAAGAAGCACACCGATAATGGAAACGATGAGGATCGTCCACGTCGTCGCGTTAACGACAGTACCGAAAGAAGGGAGCACTCCGCCGATCTCGGCAGCTATTGCGGAAACGAATATGGCTATGGATAAAAGACCGAGCATGTGGACGAAAGTAATATTCTTCGCATCCTTCTCTTTATCCTCCTCCACGAGGTCAGCGGTGATTTCATCGAGATGTTCGGTATTGGACTTAGCCCATTTGTTGAAAAGGGCCGCGAATGGAACGAGCCAGAACATAATCATGACCCAGGAGGAATAGTTGACAGTATCCATAATAAGGGCGTAACCAAAAATATTCTCCGGCACTTCGAGGATCCCCTGAATGATAACCATGTTGGCGGAGCCGCCCGTCCAGCTTCCGGCAAGAGCTCCCAGGGCCTGCCACGTATTTTCAGCATATAACCCCTGGAACAGCAGGTACGTGACGACGAATCCGAGCATAATACTGAAAGCAGCTGTAAAGTAACCGATCAGCATCTTCGGACCAAGTTTTTTCAATTTACGCAAGTCACAGTTAATGAGCATCAGGAATATAAGCATCGGCAGCAGAATGTCCCGGACATTCCCATATGTACTGTCAATAGTCTCTGTAGAACCGATGACGCCTGTCGTCTTCAGAATCGCACCTCCGAAGTAAATAAGCACGATACCCGGCACGTATTTGAAAAATTTACTTTTTGATGATTCTAGAAAAGCTACCAGTCCGGCCAGACCTATGATGACTCCCAGATAAAGAAATCCACTTTCGATCATAATGATTCTCCCCCTTGATTGATATTATGTATAAAAACAAAAAACCAGCCGGCAAGAATACGCTTCTTGTCGACTGGATTTTATCCACGATCAGTGAGATAAAGCAATCGGTATCATATATTCATAATGTCATAGTACTTCAGCTGTGCCTGTTTAAAAGCAACGATCAGTGCTTTTTTGGAGGAGCCGAAATACCGCGTCGTAATCGCCTGTTCGACTGTTTCCCCGTCCGTCATCTTTTTCCCGATGAACAGACTGTGGACAAAATGGACGGTGATGTCCAGCATGGCCGTACATTCGACATCGACGATTTCATTACTGTTCATATCCACGACAAATCCGACAAAAAAGGAATCATATTTTTTCGTAATGGCATTATTCCCGGGTGATTTGGATTCACCCACTATGTAACACGTCTGTGATTCATACATTAAGTTTCCTCCGAATCTCCGGCATCTTTTGCAAGGATAGCCCGCCCGGATAAAAGCGAACCGCCGTTACAAAATGCAGATCCAATCGGTGTTTATTAAAATAGTACCATTTCTATAAAGCGCTTTCAAACACTTTTTGAATTTTCTCACATAATTTAGGTGATGGATGTTCTTTTGACAAACCCTTATCTACAAGAGTGTACATCAGGTCTTTCATAATAATTCTAAAGAAATTACGTAAGAGTTTATTTCTATATAATGCTAAAAGTTAACTTACTGTCTTTTACAAGGGTGTTTACCTTCTGCAATTTCAGGTTTCTCATGTGTTATTTTGGCTGCTCTATCCACACCTATAACCATCAGTAGCATAGAAAGAGCAGAAAATACCACCCAGTAACTATTGTTGTTTACTGCCAATATTAATGCAATGATTGCCAAAAAAATCGAGGTTGACTGCAATATCATCCATCTTCTGTCTTTTATTACTGGCCAGTTCATATAGTCCCCCTCCCCAAAGAGTCATTGCTATTATAAGTTAGTACCCTTATAAAGCTCTACTTGGTAACAGTATATAAGCTCCACCCGGATCTTTTACACTTCTTTAATTATTTCTTCAGCACAGTTCTCTAATCCTTTTTCTTTCCCAGGACACTTATAAATTATTGAAAAGACATGAAGTATTCTCAATAAAATGAACTAAATATAGTTCTCCATAGACCTATAGCAGCTGTTACCAGAAGCATTATTAATAAAATCTTGAATGATTCTTTATAAGCCCCGCTTTTCCTATTTTCTCTTTCTGAGATACTCCATATAAAATTAATCAAAAAATACTTATAAATACAATCACGCTCAAATGGAATGGAACATCGGTAATTGCCATACCTATTATTAAAAACATTGCAATTATACCGGCAATTGTATCATTTTGATTTTTCAATGTACTATTTTCATTCATAATTAAGTTTCCCCTTCGAGGTCTCGTTCGCTTAATCACAGTTTGTCCAGTCTCCGGTGCAACGCTTCTCTCTGTGTGAAATAAGATACCATCAATCTCAAAGATTACTACTTCCTTAATTCTACTACTCTTATTCTTTCATTTACTGAGGTGAACAGAGAACGTGTACCGTTCACAACTAAACATACGTTTATCCTCCTTATACTTTTTTCATTTAATTAAACGTGTTTTCACCCATTTTGAACCTATCGAAAGAATCCCATATAATAAGATAGCAACTAATAAAATAGCTGTGAAGTCTCTTGTTACTGAATATGTCGTGGTATTCCATCCAACTACAATGAGTTGAGCGAGTAAATAAGATAACGGAAGAAAAGTTACATTGGTTATTCGTGCGACCCAGGTTTCATTCGAACGAACAGCGAATATGAGTCCTACACAGAACAATAGTGCAATCATTGCTAACCCTGAGAAATAAGCCAAAGACAATCTTGGCAATGTAACGACGCCCCCTCCCGAATGCTGGTCCTCTCCATAAATAAGCTGATCCTGGCTTCCGTCAGTGTGATAGTAATACACAGACTCCACTGACTCACCATCCGGGTTCAATACAATCGGCGCGTTTCCTTCATTATTAGTAAAGTCTTGCCAACTCGTCTCCCAGGCCGTCAAATGATAAATCGAACCCGTTCCACTTTTATCTGGATAAGTTTCAAGATCGTAGCCGGCCACCTCATCATCAAAAACGGCAAGAACTGAGCCGTTATCTGTTTCACTGACTGACACTACTTCTTCTGAATATGGCAGGTATTCACGAGCTGTCAAAAAAGATACTGCAAGGACACCAATCAAAAGAGTGAGCAGTGCGGAAAAAATAATCGTCTGCCATTTCTTTTTCCGTAAAGTAGTCTGAATCTTTCTCAACGGACGAGAATCTGTCTCTATCGGAAAATGTCCCTTTTCTGTCGTCTTAAGTTCATTTAAATACTCGTTACATTCCTTACACTCGTCCAGATGGATTTCTACTAATTCTTTTGAATCTTCACTAAGCATGTCTTCTGCATACAGAGGAATAAGATCTTGAATTACATTACAAGACGTTACCTTCATTTGTTCTCCCTCATTTTTTCATTGATTTTTTTCCTGGCACGGTAAAAAGTGACACAGGCCCAATTGTCCGTTTTTCCAAAAATTTCACCAATGTCTTTATAGCTTAATTCTCCAAACATTCTCAGTGTAACTACTTCTTTATAAGTATCCGGTAGTGCATGAATAATTTTATGAATACGCATCGATTCTTCCTTATCCAAAACCTTTTTTTCTATACTTGTATCATCTGTTTCTTCAGGAATTTCCTGTCTGTTTACTACATGCTTATTTTTTCGTAAATAAGAGTAATAACTATTTTTAGCAATTTGAAAAAGCCATACTTTTATGTCGCTTTTTCCTTCAAATGAATCCAGTGCGTCGATAGCCTTCAAAAATGTTTCAGAAGTAATGTCTTCGGCAACATGTCGATTCTTTGATAAGCTATAAACAAATAAGTAAACATCCTTAAAATACCGTTTATATATCTCCTCCAGCCCGGTCACTTTTTCACCTCCTACATATTAGACGCACAACCTCACGAAATCTTACAGAGATTTTAAAGTTTTTTCTTTTTATTCAACTGAAGCGTTCAGTTCCAGGACATTTAAGTAATTGGTATATAGTTTTTTTGTAACCAATAAAAAGATAACTAAGGTTATCTTCTCCCACAACGTTAGCTTCAGTTTATTTTCCCGGTTTTTTCCAGGGCAAGGGAGTCCGCTTTTTTCTTAGGTATAAATCCACAAAAATATACACCTCCCTGACGAATGTTCCGTTCGCTAAGAAGGTGTATTATGTGAAGACACGAAAGAGGGTCGTTTCCCTCAAACGAATATAAAACGAACTTTGAAATCGGCAATCAGCAGTTCGGGTCCGGCGTGCCTGCGTTTGTCGCTGTCTTGAAGGATGATCCACAGCCGCACGATACGATGGCGTTCGGATTATCAATCGTGAACCCGCCACCCATCATGTTCTGTTTGAAATCGATCTTCGTCCCTTCAATAATTGCAGCATCCTGATTATTGATGATGACCTGAAGGCCGTCGTGTTCTTCTACTATATCAAGTTCTTCATTCATTGTTTCTTCAAAACCGAGCTTATAGGAAAGACCGCTGCATCCTCCGCCCTGGACACCGAAGCGTAAGTATTTATCTTGAGAGTCTTCTTCCTGCAGCATTTCGTTCACTCTGTAAATTGCAGCTTCCGTAATATTCAGAACCATTCGGAACCTCTCCTTTCTACTATCAGTATATAGGCTGATCAGTAAATGTTCAATCCATTCATATCAGCTCTTCTTCCTCAAGGTATTCATAAATCTTCTCAAGCAGTTCATCCGGAGAATTAGCAAATATCCGCTGTCCTTCGACGAGAGCGTAATTTTTGATGGCACACATCCCGCAGTGATTCAGACAGCCCCATTCCTGAACATCCAGATCCGGGTCCTTCTCCAGCTTCTCTTTCACTTCCTGGGAACCGTCGGCGAGGTTCGTTACACAAAATTCTATAAGAGGATTCAATTTATCCCTCCTGTGCCGAAAGACCGTGCTTTTCCAGATGCTGATAGACGGATTTGAGACGCGGGTCTCCTTCTCCGGCTATTTCTCCTTCGACCAGCACCAGTGGATAAAAAAGCTCGTCTTCCATAATCTTTTCGGTGTACTCATCTTCTTCTGCAGTAAATATATCAATGTATCGGTAAGTGATTTCTTCATTTCCATACTTGCGACCGATGGCTGCCTGGAGCCACTCATATGTCTCTTTCGACCCCGGCGCATTCACGCAGCTCGCACAGCGCTGATCCGCCCCGTACACAGTGATAGTTACATTCTCCTTATTCACCGGCCTCTCCTCCTTATCGGTTACTTTCATTTTACAAAACTATTGAGAAAAGATAAAATGATAATAGTTCTCATCTTCCAAAGCTATGGATGCTACATTTGTGATATAGTATAGATAACATCATCACGAAAGGGGAAAGTTGATATGCAACAACAAGTGGATATGAACGAACAAGTCCAGGAAGTCCTGAATAAACTGCGCCCATTTCTGTTACGTGACGGAGGGGACGTGGAACTTGTAGACGTAGAAGACGGCATCGTCCGCCTGCGCCTTATGGGAGCGTGCGGTAACTGCCCAAGTTCAACGATTACATTGAAAGCCGGAATCGAACGGGCTCTCAGCCAGGAAGTTCCGGGCATCTACGAAGTCGAGCAGGTATTCTGATTATACATTACGTAAAAAGAGAAGGGGCTCCCCTTCTCTTTTTTTATGTTCACGTGACCGGGGTGAGAGGACTCTCCCCCGCAGTGACACGCGTGACGTTGTCGAGACAGAGCTGCATCATGCGATACCTCGTCTCTGTTGTTGACGAACCGATGTGAGGGGTGGCCGTCACGTTTTTCAACCCGAGAAGCGGGTGATTTGCAGAAATCGGCTCCTCTTCGAACACATCAAGGCCGCATCCCCTGATTTCCCCGTTCTCAAGAGCGTGCTGCAGAGCTTTTTCATCCACCGTTTTCCCGCGGGAGGTATTGATGAAATAAGCGGTGTCTTTCATGGTACGGAACGCTTCATCATTGAACATATGATGGGTTTCCTCCGTGTACGGAGTCATACAGACGACGTAGTCGGACGTTTGAAGCAGTTCATCGAGAGAAACGTACCGGGCCCCTGTCTGCTCTTCCGCCTCGGGGTTACGGGAACGGTTGTGATAGAGCACTTCCATCGAAAAACCTCCGGCTCTTTTAGCCACTGCCTCTCCGATGCGTCCCATTCCGACGATACCGACGGTTTTATGGTGGATATCCGTGCCGGCCAGCTGCAGCGGAGACCACTGCTTCCACCTGTCTTCTTTTATGTAATGTTGAGCTTCGCTGATTCTTCTTGCGGTATTCATCAGAAGAGCAAACGTAAGATCAGCTGTCGTTTCGGTTAAAACATCAGGCGTATTCGTCACGGTCACCCCGTTCTTCCGCGCTGATTCCACATCAATGTTATCAAAACCGACGGCCAGATTGGCTACGATTTTGGCGGACGTGTTCCGGAAAAAGTCATCATCCAATTTCTCGCTCAGCATCGGAACAAGAGCATCAATGTCTCCTCTTTTCGCTTTCAGCTCCTCCTCCGGGATCTGCTGGTCGATGTCGTACATATCAATGTCGAGTCGGTCACGGTAAGGAGCAACGACTTCTTCCGGTAATGGTCTCGTAATCAATACTTTCGGCTTTCGCATGTATAAGTCCCCCATTCTTGATACAGACATCCGGTCTGTCTCTTTGTTATACTTTATTCACGGGTTTGTTCCTATATAAACCAGGGAAAGAGAAAATTGTACTGAGTCGTTAGGAGGAAGTTATAATGAGTGATAAAATTACCAAACTGGAACAGACGGCACGGGCGTGGCTGAAAGAACGCGGTGTATCAATCGATGACATTGCGGATCTCGTCTATTATCTTCAGGCGAAATATCACGAAGGTCTGACGATGGAAGACTGCCGGGAAAACGTCCAGAAAGTCCTTCATAAAAGAGAAGTACAGAATGCCATTATCACCGGTATTCAAATGGACAAGCTCGCAGAAGAGAATAAGCTCGAAGAACCGCTTCAGAGTACAATCGAAACCGACGAAAGTCTGTACGGCATCGATGAAATCATCGCTTTTTCCATCGTGAACGTCTATGGTTCCATCGGGTTCACCAACTATGGTTACATCGACAAACAGAAACCCGGCATTCTGAAAGAACTGGACGATAAATCGTCCGGCAAATGCCACACTTTCCTCGATGACATCGTAGGGGCTATCGCAGCAGCTGCTTCCAGCAGGCTGGCCCACAGTGCTGCAGGTGATAACGACGAATAAAGGGCCTCAGGAAAACGTCCACTCATCCAGTTTCTTCACTTTATAAGTGGGCTGACTCGCGACCTCGTTCAAGTCTTCGAACGAGGTCGCTCCTGTTTCTACCATCAGTGTGTCCACTCCCGCATGGATGCCGGCTGATATATCCGTTTCATAGTTATCCCCAACAAGCAGCGCCTCTTCTTTACTCACACCGAGCACTTCCAGCGCCTCTTCCACAATCAACGCTTCCGGTTTCCCGACATACACGGGGCTGATTCCGGTAGTGAGAGCAATCGCTTCCGTTATCGCTCCGTTCCCGGGGAGCATTCCCTCTTCTGTCGGAATCGCCCTGTCTTTATTCGTACTTACAAACACCGCTCCGTTCTGGATATTCAGCGCAGCCTTCCTCAATTTATCGTACGACAACTCGCGGTCAATACCGACGACGACCACGTCAGCGTTCTCCTCGGTAAGCGTCGCGCCTCCTGCAAGCAGGGCTGACTCGAGCCCTTCTTCTCCGATCATGAAGACGTCCGGTTCAGGAAACGTGCGCTGTATGTAAGCGGCGGCCGCCATGCTGGACGTGTATACCTGCTCCGGAAGGGCGTGTATCCCCATCCCGTTCAGTTTATCCGCCACCTGCAAAGGCTGTCTCGAGGAGTTGTTGGTAAGGAATACGTAGGGGATGCCCTGTTTTCGGCACTCTTCGACGAAAAAGGGCGCTTCCTTTATCGCTTCGTTCCCCCGATACATCGTACCGTCCAGGTCGATCAGCAGTCCTTTGTACTTTTTCATTGCTGTCACTCCTTCGTAAACGCCGAAACACTTCCCAGTTCGGCATTCAAATAGTGACGGATACGCTCCGGAAACTGTCTTAAAGACCCGAGGCATTCGTTCCACTCGCTTAACAGACGTTCATGGGAAACGGTCGTATACTCACGCACGACTGCCTTTCTCATATCGATGATCCTCTTGTACTGATTCTCCTCTTCATAAGGTAGAACTTTTTCGTCCATAAGAATATCGATAATATCATGGTAGCTGCCCGGATCGCGCATGATGAAGCCGTCGATCATTTTATTCCCCACATCAATCATCACTTCCACACTCATGTGGGTAGCTCTTTCCAGAGCAAGCCGTTCCGTAGTGGTCTCCATCCCTGCCTGCTGCAGTTCAGGGATCAGTTCTTCCACGTAGATGAGAAGGTTATCAATCTCTTCACGATTCACAAAATACATTCCGTTTCACACCTTTCCCGGTTTCTCATAAGAAATAAGAGGGGCGCGCATTCACCTCCTCCTTCTACTTATCAATGCGTTTCAGTACAAAATAGGCACAACCGAAGTTACAGTACTCGTACAAATAATCTTCGAGCGTGCTTATTTTCGTATCGAACGTCGCTTTCTGGTTCTGATCATCATAGAACCCTTTCAGCCTGAGCTGACCATATCCCCAGTCACCTACGATGAAATCGTATTTCCCTAGTATCTCGCTTGCTCTTTGTTCAATAGACTCTTCTTCCACCGCATTGCGGTGATCCTCTAAAATTTCATATTGTTTACCTAACAATTCCAACATGTTATCACCTCTTACACTGTTGCCAGTATACCATAATTCCACACTCCGAAGAAAAAGGTAACGACCACCTCCCGGGTATTTCCCATATAAAAAAACAGCCTGCACCAAGTGCAGACCGCCTGTATCCTATGAATTTTTGGATTTCCGTACAGCGTTGGTAATACTTAGAGCAAGTCCGCCCCAAATGATGGTGATGGTAAGAATGAACATAACTATAGCCATCAGAGTGACCCCTCCTTGTGGTTAGGCTTAGTCGGGTCTTCAAACGCCGTTCCCTGTGGCCATTTCTTCATGGAGAAAGCAAAACCGATCAGGATAGCAGCGAATGCCACCACCCACCCGAAGTAGATAAGGAAATCCGTCGGGTATCCCTCGTACGGTTCTGCAAGTTCACCAGTAAGGTTCTGGACCATCTGGAACCCGAGTACAATTGGCGTGATGACACCGAGACAGAATCGCCACCAGCCGGCAAGCATAACGTCAGAGCTTGAGTTCGCATGCTCCTGAAGAGCTTTCAGTTCTTTTGCGAACCACACGACAGCCACTACTTCGACAAGACCCGCAAGAGCCACGCCATAGCTGTTGATGAAGTGGTCGACGGTGTCGAGTATGTTCAATCCGCCTCTTGTTGCATAAAGCAGGGAAAGAATAGCTGCAATTCCTCCGCCGAAGATTACTGATTTCTGACGGGAAATATTGAATTTTTCGGATACAGCGGCTACATATGTCTCCGAAATCGAGATTAGAGAGGAGAACCCTGCCAGAACGAGAGAGGCGAAGAACAGGACACCGAACAGTCCCGGTATGCCCGGAATCTGACTGATGATTTCAGGGAACACCATGAAAGCAAGTCCTATCCCTCCGACCCCTTTCTCGGCTGCCAGGCCTGCCACAGTCGTGTCGTACTGGAAAGCCATGAATCCGACTGCGGAAAATACCCCGATTCCTGCAAGAATTTCAAAAGATGAGTTCGCAAAACCGGTAATAAATGCGTTGTTCGTAATATCGGACTTTCTCGGCAGATAGGAGGCATACGTTACCATAATTGCAAAAGCGATGGATAAACTGAAGAAAATCTGCCCGTAAGCAGCAATCCATACTTCTGCATCCAGTATTCGGCTCCAATCCGGTTCGAAAAAGCTGTTCAGACCGTTCATTGCGCCGGGAAGCGTTACAGCCCGAACGACGATGATAAGAAACAGAACGACGAGAGCCGGGATGAATATCTTGTTGGCGACTTCAATCCCTTTTTTGACTCCCCGAGACAGTGTTCCGAGCACTATAGCCCATACAATAACGAGAGGGATGAGTACTTTAGGTACGAGACCGCCAAGCTGACCGGGGTCTGCAAGATTAAGGAAGTCTCCCACGAAGAAAGCCGTCGGATCACTCCCCCAGGACAGACCGATCGAATAATAAGCATACATGAGTGCCCAGGCGATGATGACTGCATAGTACGTCGAAATGACGAACGCGACGAGCACCTGCCACCAGCCGATCCATTCCATTTTTTTGTTGATGGTAGCAAAGGATTTCGGAGCGGATCCTCTGTACCTGTGACCGATAGTGTACTCCATAATCAACAGCGGAATCCCGGCAGTGAGTAGCGCGAATAGATAAGGAACGATGAATGCACCGCCACCACTTTCATAAGCTGTAGCCGGAAAACGCCAGATGTTACCAAGGCCGATAGCCGACCCCATCGCTGCAAGCAGGAACCCTACCCGGGTGCCCCATTGTGAGCGATTTTCCATAGAAAAGACCTCCCTTTAGACTTCACCTGTCCCCCATGGTTAAAATTTAAAAAATTCGGACAAATGAGATTATTCTGTAATCTTGTATAAAGTATAATGGGAAATTTCAACTATGTCAAAAGAAACTTTAGACAATCCAACATAAACAAAAAGACCGACACACGTCGGTCTTTAGGGGCATTCAGCTATTCGTTTCAGGTTTGAACAGGAAACCGGCTGCAACCACTACTAAAAGAGTCGCAAGCAGCGGTACCAGCACACTTTCCAGCAGCGCAAAAAGGAAATATCCCGTCGAAGCGGCGACCGCTGCAATAATAGCGTAAGGTAGCTGGGTCAGCACGTGATCAATGTGATGGGATCCGGCTCCCGTTGAAGAAAGAATCGTCGTATCAGAAATCGGGGAACAGTGATCCCCGAACACGGAACCTGCCAAAACAGCGGACAGTGCCGGTACAATGAAGGACGGATCCGTAACTGCAGCGATTTCCCCTGCAATCGGAAGCATAATCCCGAATGTACCCCAGGACGTCCCAGTTGCGAGAGCCATAAACCCTGCCGTAAAGAAAATAAGCAGGGGAAGATAGGCGACATTCAGGTTCGATGCCTGCACGAGCCCGGCAAGATACTCACCCGTACTCAGCTGATCGATCACTGAACCGATCATCCATGCCAGTACAAGAATATAAATGGCCGGAAGCATCGCTTTGATTCCTTCCAGGAGCACTTTCCGGAGTGGAGACTTGCCGGAAGGGAGACCGGTGTACATCAGAATCGCTACGACAGCCGCTGTCAGTCCTCCGTAAAACAGGGAGAAATTGACGTTCGTGTTGGCGAACGTACTCAAAATATCCGCAGAACCTTCACTGGCCCGGACGCCGGTAAATATCATGAGCCCTACTGTCATCACAACGAGGACGGCAATCGGCACGAGCAGGTGTCTGATGTGTCCATTATCATGAGGATGGAACTCTTCATTCAGATCCCCGGGTATATCCGTATGCTTCGGATCGGTCAGTTCCCCCGTCTCCTCCGCTCTTCGTTCGTGCTTTTTCATGGAACCGAGGTCCAGCTTCAGCATTATAGTGAGGAAGACGAGAAGCAGCGCGGCAAAGACGTAGAAGTTATAAGGAATCATCTGGATGAACGCTTCGAACGCCCCGATATCCGTTATTTCATTCGCAGCGAGAATCGTACCGATTGTACCGATGATATAGGCGCCCCAGCTCGATATAGGAGAAATCACCGTCACCGGAGCCGAAGTGGAATCGATATAATAAGCGAGTTTAGCTCTCGACACTTTTTGTCTGTCGGTAACCGGCCGGGCTACCTGACCGACGGCAAGAGCGTTGAAATAATCATCGATGAAAATGATGATACCGAGCACTGCCGGCACTAAAGAAGCACTCCGCTTCGTCTTCACGCGGGAAATTGCCCACTTCCCGAACGCCCTGCTTCCGCCGGAGGCGGTCATGAACGCGGTCATGACGCCGAGCAGCAGCAGAAAAGAGAGCAGGTACAGGTTCCCGATATTCAGTGCCCCGTCCGTATAGAAAATCGTATAGAATTCCTGCCACAGAAGACTGAGAGTTCCCGTTACGTCGAACCCGGTAAGCATAAACGCTCCGATGAGAATTCCGAGACCGAGAGACAGCAGAACCTGCCGGGTCGCTATGACCAGAATAAGCATAAGAACGGCCGGTATAAGAGAATAGATTGTTCCTTCCATAAAGTCGTACCTCCAAAATTTTTTTGGCATGGATCGACTACATGAACATAGGAGTAATCGAAGTTTTTTTGCATATAAAAAAACAATGACAGAAAATAATCCATCATTGCTTCAGCAATATGATTATCCTCCATGCGATCAGTAGCGCACCATGCATGTAACATGCATGACAGTACATCTTTTATTCAAACATGTACCAGCATGGAAGGTATGACGATCCGTCCATACTTCGGCAGGGCATCCTTTCCCGGGGGCTCTTCGCTGTCACGCTCGTTCCCGATACTGATATGTCCTGCACCTCTACCTCATCGTGGCGATAAGGTCACGCGTATTCAATTCGGATTAAATTCTATCAGCTTCCCTTCCCTATTGCAAGGGGACTTAAGCTTCAAAAAAGAATTGCCGTCTCCAGCAATTCTTTTAAACCGGCTTATTACTAAAAAATGGACGACGACGCCCTCGATACCGTTACCGGGAAGAATACTCTCCGGACTGCACAACTTCAAGCAGCAGATCGCGAAGCATTTCCGGCAGGTAATACGTTTTCGTCGCACTATGACTGATTTCCGGGAAAAACTTCCCGAAACTGAACGTATCTGCTGTAGCCAGACTGTACCAGCGGTCCCGTTCGATCGGCTGACCGTCGAACCATACTTTACGCACGTGTTCGCCTCCGCCCGGGGAAGTGGCCGTTTCGATTTCAATACCTTCAAAAATCATTTTACCGATCACTTCTCCGCGGAACCCGAGCCCTTTCAGCGGAAATTCCGTCACCTGTTTCGTGTAGGCGGAGCGGACGACTTCGACGATTTCCTTGCCGCTCAAATGGACCTTGCAGGGGTTCATCGGGTGGGGACAGATCCGGTGCAGATCCGCGTACGTCACGGCTCCCTCATCCAGTCCTTCAAGAATGACACCGGCATTCAGCATAGCTATATCTGCCTCTGTCCAGCTGCGCAGTTCCTTCGTCAGTTCTCTCATCAGCGGTGTCTCATGGAACCAGTCCGCTGTCAGAGGAGTTTTCAGTTCCGCCACGGTCGAATAAAGACGCCGGTGCGCTTTTTCTTTTAAATTCTCGAGCCTTTCTCTCACTTCCGCACTTTCTTCAAGCGTATCGGATGCGACCGTGTACGCTTCCTTATTCACCAGTTTCTGCTTCGAATGATCCCAGTCTATAAAAATTTCACCGAGATGTGTTCCGTGCTTCCCAGCAGCCGTAAGCAGCACGCCATTGTGCTTCTCCCCTTCCGGAAGAAGGTGATGAGTATGACCTCCGATGATTACGTCAAGTCCGGGATAATCGGCAGCCATCTGCCGGTCCGTGTGGTAACCGAGGTGGGAAAGAAGAACCACGATATCACTCTGTGCCTTCACTTCCTCCATATACCTGTCCATCATTCTCTCCGGGGCCTCCACTTTCCACCCGAGCAGCTGATAGAATACACGGAAAGGAGCAGTGAGCCCGATGATGCCGAGTTTCACACCGCTCGCAGTCTCCCTGATGACGTAAGGCTTCAGCCAGTCCGGATCTTCTTTTGACATAGGGAAAGCATTCGCACAGGCTACCGGAAAGTCCGCTTCGTCGTACAGATGGTAAAGTTCCTGTTCCGCAAGGGTGATGCCTTCGTTGTTGCCGAAGTTCACTACATCATATTCGCTTGCATTCAGTAATTCCACGTTCCCTTTGCCTTTCAGTCCTTCTGCCACGGGGTGGAAGCGGTCTACGTGGTCCCCGTTGTCGAATACGAAAGAAGCTTCTTCTCTGTTTCTATGCTCCCGCCGTTTCTCTTCGATATAACCGGCGAGTTTCGGCCATTTTTCGAAATAACTGTGCAAATCGCTCGTATAGTAAATAAATATTTTCTCTATCATAATCTCTTCTCCTTATCATAATCCCTGAGAAATCAGACGGATACCTACGACAATCAGAAGAATGCGCAGCACCCATTCTATACTTTTCGCATTCATTTTACGATTCACGTACGCCCCGACCGTGCCGCCGAGATACGCTCCCGGAATAAAGAACAGCGTCCGATACCAGTCCACGTGACCGAGACCGATATGCGTCACGGAACTCGGGATTACGGCAAAAAATATCATGAACATCGAGGTGGCTGTGGCAATATGCGGAGGCAGCTGGAACAGCAGAATCATCGCCGGCACCATGAGCGATCCGCCTCCGATACCGAGCAGTCCGGATAACGTCCCGACCACGAAAGCGAGGACAAGACCGAGAGTAATCGGAACCGTATAGTGATACTCCTCCCCGGCTACTGTCCGGACTCCTTTCATCCCCTTCTTGAAGAGAGGCGTGGAGCCCTGGCGCCTCGGCAGGAAGAAAAGAAGGGATACGAAAATCATAACTCCTC
This sequence comes from Salimicrobium jeotgali, assembly GCF_001685435.2. Classification (NCBI taxonomy): domain Bacteria; kingdom Bacillati; phylum Bacillota; class Bacilli; order Caryophanales; family Bacillaceae; genus Salimicrobium; species Salimicrobium jeotgali. The sequence continues at coordinate 771,225 of NZ_CP011361.2, read as the reverse complement.
CAAAAATGAGGGAAAATACATCCGCATTGAGAAAACCGTTAATGTACGCCCCGAATATGCCGCCCGGGATACTTCCGATAAGAAACAGAGCCCCTAGTTTAAAATCGACCCTCTTATGCCGAATATAGGAAAGGGCTGAAGACATCCCGGTGAAAATCATGACAATGAGAGATATCGCCACAATCTTTTGAGGAGTAACCCACGAAAAAGCTTCGAAGAAATCGGACAGGAACAGCAGGGACGGTATTAGAATCACTCCGCCGCCAAGACCGGCTATACTTCCGATGAAAGCGGTAAGGAACCCGATAATCAATGAAATAATCACAAAAATCATAAATATGTACCCTCTTTATCTTTTATATTCAACTATACCCTTATTAGAACGATGATAACACAGGTTTTCAGTGAATGGAAAAAAGCACGGGCCCCTGAAGAGGCTCGTGCTTAAATTGAAAATTTAACGGTTTATAAGTGTACGTGTTGAGAATCGAATCGGCGTATCAGAAAGCACCTGAACCACCGCCACCCCCACCTACTCCGGCACCACCACCGGCTCCGGCGCCTGTAGTCGCAGCCGAAACGGAAGCAGTCTGATCGGCCTGCCGGAAACTCTGATCAAGCGTTCCTGCAAGTATCATAAACATGGCGAGATCGTTCACAGTTACGGCACTTGCGGGCAGATCGACGTCCGATTTTCTTTTCCCTGCGCCCACCTGATACAGGTAGGCGGATATCTGATCTTTCTCTTCCCACTGCTGCCATTCATCCCCCGTTTTAAGCGGTTCGAGCTCCTGTTTGAGCCGCTGCCCTTCAAACGTAAGAGGACGATAAAGTAAAGAGAAAATGAGAAAGTAAAAGAATAACGCAATCGCAGCCGTCATCCAGATAAATACTTCATAGACTGGAAACAGAATCGTAAAAGGCAGTATGGCCAGCCCCGCCACTCCGGCCGCCCAGCGGGCTTTCGTATTATCCTCATACAGGTCGTACTGCTTCACTTCCTGTTTCACCGCTTCGCTCCACAAACGGAAGTTCTCCTGGTAGGATTCAATATGATCTTCGTCTTCAAGGTATTCTTCCAGATCCTCCACCTTAAACGTCCCGTTTTCCCCCACTTCATCGAACAGCCAGTTCATCAGAAGCGTCTCATGGGGGTAATCGGTTTCCCGGTTCACTGCCCGGAATTCCCCCTCCGGTCCTTCCTCGACGTTTCCTTTCCTCACAAGCTCAAGCAGGGCAGGCGTCATCATAGGAATCGTCACCTGACCATGATTGCCGAACATAAGCACTGCGGGCAGGCTCATTGTAGTTTCCGGGAATCTGCCGGTGCCGCTTCTCTTACGTTCCGCTTCCCGCAGCGTCTCCTTCCTTCTCCGAAAACCGACGAGGAACAGGACGAATGCCAAAAGGAAAAAAGCTCCTGTTATATAAGGACCGAGGCCGCTCCACAATTCGTGACGCTCCTGTCTGGCAATCATTTTCTCATTCAACTTCGCTTCGTCATTAAGGATTTCCGTCAGCATGGCTTCATCACTGGACAGCTCTGCCTGCGGAAAAAGGGCGGCGTCATAAGCGACGCGTATGTCTCCGTTCTTCCCTTCCGGCACTTTCCCCATATCGAAAACCACTGTGCCGTCGGAACCGCTGTCTACGGTATGATAAGCGGCATCATAACCATAAGCCGCTTTTGCTTCGGACGGCTCCGGTGGTACAACCGTAATCGTCATATTTTCATAATCCGATTCGTTACTGCTGTCAAAAAACGGCCAGTAGAACTGGGCAACATCCGAATATACTTCCACTCCTCCCTTTATAGAGTAGGTAAGCCTGACCGATACTGTTTCGTCTTCACCGGAACGATGAACTTTATACAATTCATCCTCCTGTTCCACTTCGAGTTCTTTCCCCTGTTCAAAAGCCTTCACATCTTCGATCACTGCATTGTCTTTAGGTATGAGCGTTCTTGATATTCCACTGAACTCTCCTTCGAATTGATACGTATGCCGCTCTTCCACGTGTACCGTTCCATCTTCCTGCAGTTCTGCCGTAATAGCAGTTTTCTCAATGTCGTATTCCACCGCGAACGCATGCATAGGAAAAATAAATATCAGTAAGCTCAGCATGAGTATGATTTTTTTCATGGTTTCCCCTCGCTCTCTTCCTACTTCCTACGGTTATGAGCACTGAAAGGTTTCAAGTGATCAAATAGAGTGATTCTCAAAAGTTCCCTATACCTCTAGATTTGAAATGTTTCATATTTTATTCTTTCTCTAACCTTTTTCATTCAAATGAAACCTTCCGCCTCGTTACTTGATAATTTCATTAGTGAAATAGCAGCCCCTACTTACGCTTACCATTACAACAATAGTCCTCAATGAACAGGTTCAATAATTCTAGGTGTTCCTGCTTCGGATTTAATTCACTATTAAAATAATCATCGATGAGAAAAATAATTCCCGATTTTTGTGAGCAGAAAAACTTCTCATTTATGATTACTATGCAGTACAGAGTCCTTGATTTAATTTTAAATCAAGGATATTCATTAGAAATAATTGTTAATTGAAAAAATATTTGCTATAGTATAGATGTTACAATTGAATACTAATTCTGAATCAGGTGCGAATAAGTCCTTGACTCTTATTCGCTTAAAAGGGAAATCGGTGTTAATCCGATGCTGTCCCGCAACTGTATTTGATAGTGAACTGGAGATACCACTGCTCTTAAGGATAATAAGAGTGGGAAGGATTCAGGGATCGATGATCATAAGCCAGGAGACCTGCCTGTTTCAGCGAACATCAGTACCTACGAGGATAGGAGGTGTTAAGTCCGAGCGGATAAGCAGGGATAGGTATGTCAAAGTATAATACCTGTATCCTATCAATAGGTAGCTCAACTTAACAACTTCTTTCAAGAAGTTGTTTTTTTATTGGTTTTATTTTTACTGGATCAGAGGTGTTCTGTTTGGTTAAATCTACTCAGCATTATTTAGATCTTTTTCGAACGTGTATTATGAACCGCTTATATTCATTGGAAGTCGCTACTTTAAGTGAAACCTATGAATGGTTAAAGTCGGAGATTCCTAAAGGGGATGAAGAGAATGAGGCCTATAAAAACCTTGAACAAGCCTATCGCCTTATTCGAAAAGATATTTTCGGATAAGAGTCGTTCTTTTCAAGAACACGAGCATTTTTGAAAACGTTTACTAAAAGGAGAGGCTTTCTATGACAAAATATTCAACGTACACGCCAGGTTTAGATGGTGTTGTTGCAACTGAAACTGAGCTTTCCTATTTGGATGTTGATGCGGAAGAAATCGTCATCCGCGGATATGAACTGATTGAACTTGCCAATAGTAAAGAGTACATTGACTTAGTTCAACTTTTGTTACGTGGATCACTTCCTGATGAACAGGAACGCAATTCTCTCGAAGAGGAAATGAAAAAGGAATATACTCTTCCTGACTCTTTCTTTTCCCTATTCAAAAAACTCCCGGAGGATACTCACCCGATGGATGCACTAAGAACAGGAATTTCGGCCTTAGCCGGATATGACAAGGATATAGACAAGCGTCAAGAGGATACTATCAATAATATTGCTGTGAAACTATTAGCTAAAATTTCAAACATCGTAGCCAACAGCTATCATATTCTTCATAAGGAATCTGCAATCGAACCGAAAAAGGAGTTATCTTACAGCGCTAACTTTCTGTATATGATTACAGGGAAAGAACCCACTACCCGGGAAGTAGCTTATTTTGATCAGTCACTAATGATGTACAGTGAACATGAGATGCCAAATTCAACCTTCACAGCACGGGTCATCGCTTCGACGAATGCCGATATTTACGGGGCACTCACAGGAGCTGTGGCTTCTTTGAAAGGAAACCTCCATGGTGGAGCAAATGAAGCAGTAATGCAAATGCTTGTAGAAGGAAAAACCTCAGAAGGATTTCGTCTTCTTCTTTATGATAAGTTAAATCGAAAAGAGAAAATCATGGGTTTCGGTCACAGGGTTTATATGAAAAAAATGGATCCAAGGGCTGCCTTAATGAAAGAATCCTTACGTGAGCTTTCGGTGGATAAAAACCGGGAGGACCTATTTGAAATGTGTGAAGTAGGAGAAAGCGTAATGAAAGAAGAAAAAGGCCTTTACCCGAACCTGGATTACTATGCAGCTCCTGTTTATTATTTGTTGGGTATTCCAATCGATTTATACACCCCCATATTCTTTGCAGCCCGCACCCTCGGGTTGTGTGCTCACGTAGCAGAGCAGTATAACACCAATAAATTATTCAGACCAAGGGTACTTTATACGGGACCACGGAATCTGCATCCATAAAAAATAAGGCCATCCCGGCTATTCGGAATATTGAAATCTTATCATTACAATGAAAGGCGGAGAATTCAATGAAGGAAATCACCAAAAATAGAACACCAGCCACAGATCAAGTGTTGGAGAAGATTGCTGAATATGCAGTGGAAGGGGAAATAGATAGTCAAGAAGCACTGGAGACTGCTCACTATGTATTAATAGATACTCTGGGCTGTGGATTTTTAGCCCTGCGCTATCCGGAGTGTACAAAACATCTAGGGCCGATTGTTCCAGGTACAATAGTTCCGAATGGGTCACGTGTGCCAGGCACCTCTTATGAACTGGACCCGGTCCATGCAGCTTTCAATATTGGATGTATGATCCGCTGGCTTGATTATAATGATACCTGGCTGGCCGCTGAGTGGGGACACCCCTCTGATAATATAGGAGGCATATTGGCAATATCCGATTACATCAGTCGAACACGATTATCAGAAGGGAACGACTCCCTTAACATGCATGTTATACTGGAAAATATAGTGAAAGCTCATGAAATTCAAGGTATCCTGGCGCTCGAAAACAGTTTGAATCGGGAAGGTCTCGATCATGTACTTTACGTCAAAGTTGCAACCACAGCTGTAGTGACTGCTATGCTGGGAGGCGACAAAAAAGATGTTATAAATGCAGTGTCTCAAGCATGGATCGATAACTCCAGTCTTCGTACATATCGACACGCACCCAATACGGGATCGAGAAAATCCTGGGCAGCCGGAGACGCGACCGCTCGTGGAGTTCGTTTAGCTCTGATGACAATGAATGGTGAAATGGGATATCAAACTGCCCTTTCCGCCCCTGGCTGGGGATTCCAGGACGTTCTGTTCAGTGGAAAAGAACTGACTTTGAGTCGATCTTTCAATTCATATGTCATGGAAAACATACTGTTCAAAATTTCCTTCCCCGCCGAATTTCATGCCCAGACGGCAGCTGAATCGGCTATTGCTCTGCATGAGCAAGTCAAAGATAGAATAGCGGACATTAAACAGGTAGTGATTACAACCCACGAATCCGCCATCCGCATCATTGATAAACAAGGTCCCCTCCACAACCCGGCAGACCGGGATCACTGCTTGCAATACATTACAGCTATCGGTTTGCTTTACGGGACCCTCACTGCAGACCACTACGAAGATAGCGTAGCTGAAAACCCTGCTATTGATCATTTGCGGGAGTTGATGGTTACCGTTGAAAACGAACAGTACAGTAAAGACTATCTCGACCCGGATAAACGTTCTATTGCCAATGCAATACAAGTGTTCTTCAAAGATGGCAGCTCTACAGATAATGTGGCGATTGAATACCCGATCGGCCACCGGCGCCGTCGCGATGAAGGACTGCCTTTGTTGCTGAATAAATTTCATGACAATCTCACCGTCTGCTTCTCAAAACGCCAAGTGAAACAAATTTACAATCTTTGCAGTGATTATGAAAGACTTAAGGAAACAAGCGTCAATAAGTTCATGGACCAATTCAGAATATAAACCACGCTAGGAGGAAATGACAATGTCATGGATCGTCGAACCTAAGTCTACTCAATCGGAACGAGCAGATTCGTTCCGCCGAATGATGCTTCAGGAAGAAATAATGAAGATTCCCGGAGCTCATGATGGAATGTCCGCCAAGATTGCAAAAGATATCGGATTCCAAGCACTATACTTATCAGGAGCAGCTTATACAGCCAGCCAGTCCCTCCCGGATCTCGGCCTCATTTATTCGAATGAAATGGCACAGAAATCACAAGAACTCATACGCGCTTCTGATTTGCCTCTGCTAGTCGATATTGACACTGGCTATGGTGGTGTCATTAATGTGGCCAGAGCCGCCAGAGAGATGGTAGAAGCAGGAGTAGCGGCAGTTCAGATAGAGGACCAGCTTCTACCGAAGAAATGCGGGCATCTGAATGGAAAAAAACTGATTGATACAGAGGAAATGATGCAAAAGATCCGCATAATCAGAGAAGTCGCCCCGACGCTCATAATAGTCGCGCGCACCGATGCTAAATCAGTAGAAGGGTTGGATAAAGCCGCGGAGCGTGCAAACCGGTATTTAGAATCCGGAGCTGACGCTATTTTCCCGGAAGCTTTGACGAGTGAAGATGATTTCCGTTACGTTTCTTCGGTTATCGACGGGCCGTTACTTGCAAACATGACTGAGTTCGGCAAAACCCCGTATTTCTCGGGAAAAGACTTTCAGGCATTAGGCATGGATATGGTTATATATCCAGTCACCTCCTTACGTGTGGCAGCCAAAGCTTATGAACGTGTTTTCAGTGAAATTATGGAACACGGTACTCAAAAAAGATTGCTTGAAGATATGCAATCACGGGAAGAGTTGTATAAAACCATTAAATATTATGAATATGAAGAATTAGATGAAAAAGTAGCAAAAACCATCTTACCGCAAATGGGAAAAGAGCATAAGTGACTCATGTAGATATCCTGTTTGAATCTTGAGTGTTAAAAATTCTGCATATTACCATTTTTAAGGATATACGATATAAGTCACAAACTATCAAAAAGTCTCATAGAGGTAGCGCACCTCGGAAGTTAGAGTGAAAATCTAACTTCCGGGGTGTTTTTATGTCCAATTATAGTAAAGCATTTAAGGTAAATGTGGTAATGAAGGTTCTCTAGGGTACACGTTGTTGGGCAAAAGATACGCTCTTCCTGATAAAACTCCAATAAGACGTTGGGTCCAGGCGTATCAAACGTTCGGGGAAGAAGGATTGAAAAGGAAGCGCTCCAAACAAGTCTATCCTGTCCAATTCAAGCTGGATGTATTACACTTTAGGAAAAAGACAGGAGCTTCTCTTCAGGAGACGGCGATCGCCTTCCATGTGAACAACTCTTCGTTAATTGCGAACTGGACCCGCATATTTAACAAGGAAGGGGTCGAAGGTCTCCGGGGAAAAGCGAAAGGGCGGCCTTCTATGTCAAAAAACCTAAAAAAACGTCGCCCAAAACCGAAAAATCCTTGACTCGTGAAGAACATTCAGAACGTGAAAATGAACTTTTGCGTCTGGAGAATTCTTATCTAAAAAAGGTCAAAGCTTTTCAGGAGAATCCGAATGCCTATCTCGGAAAGCACAAGCAGCGCTGGTGTTCGAACTCAAACAGGAAGGATTCAAAGTAAAAGACGTGTTACGAAAAGTAGGCATTCCTGAAGCCACCTATCATTACCAGAGGAAGCATGTCTACGAGGAAGATCCGAACAAAGCATGTAGAGATTATTTCTTTCGGTATATTCAAACGACCGATCCTGGGTGTTGTGTTAAAGTCGTTAAAGGAAGCGTTGGAAACCATCGAAACGGAAGCTGAATACCGGACAACCATCCACTCCGATCAAGTTTGGCATTACCAATACCGCAAATGGGGAAACGTTAAAGAAACATCGTATCTTCCAGAGTATGTTCAGAAAAGCGAACTGCGCAAATAATGCGGCGATGAAGAATTTCTTTGGAATTCTCCAATAGGAAATATATTACAGGCGAAAACCGGTTTCTTATGAAGGGCTTGAAAAAAGCTCGAGGGATACATAGAGTACTACAACTATGAACGCGTAAAAGCAAAATTAGCTGGTTTCCTAATGAAAACCCTAACTTTTAGGGGCCACTACTAGAGCTTGAGGCTTTTTAATCGTTTTCCATTAATATCGTCACACATATTTTATAACTCATCCCCTCTTTGTTCGGATTTGGAAGAATTTTCAACAATGGTGAAATCATCTATGTCTGCACTTAGTGATCGCTTATTATTATCCTTTAAACAAATTATCCTTTCATCCTCCCGCATAATATTATTAACCGCACGGCTCATACCGGCTAAAGCAAGAACAAACAACACGAGAAAAAGGAGTGGTATACCTACGAGCCAGTATACGTTCGTTTGCAGTGTACGAAAATACATACCTACCATGGAAGCCCATTCATACGTGACGGGCACCGGACGCCCGGCCGCTAATCCGAATTCTGCTTTCGTTCCTCCGAAAAAAAGTTCAAATACGCCGAGATGGCTCATAACGAGAACAGCCTGGATATTCTGTCTCATGAACAGTGTAACGAGCCGTTCTTTCAGATACGGAAGAAGATGGGAACGGAACAGATGAAACGATCCCGCTCCGAGCGACCTGCTTGTCGTGATGTACTCTTGCTTTAAAAGTGTGCTCGTCTCGTTCGCTATGTAAATGGCTGCAGGAGGTGTCAACAAAATACCGATAACCAGTACCTCTGTCCCTAACCGAAACCCGAGCGTCGTCGGGAACCCGGAGATTGGCTCCAATAATAACGGCCTGAGAAAATTGTAGGCAATAACGGAAACAGGAATGAAATATAAAGCGGAAAGCATGTTTTCGATGATTTTTGATTTGCCTTTATTTTTGAACCCGAGAGGAATGCCGATCAGGAAAGCCAGAGCGAAGCTGAGTAACCCTATAGAAAAGACACCCAGAATCGTATATTTAGCTCCTTTTAATATATAATAAACGATATGATTACCGTTCATATCCGTTCCCAAAATCGAGTGTTCGAAGGGGGCGAAGGGAGGCCCGACCATCTCCCCCTGCCCGTTCGTAAGAAAAGGAGTGTGACGTACGTAAGAATCGAAAAAATGAGCGTGTATCAAGCTGCCTGCCAGCATAATTATTATAAATCCGAATCCCCATAGGAATAACGACTGTTTAACTAATCTTTTCATCACAGGGAGACCTCCTCCCTCGTAAAAAAGTACAGGGACAGTTCAATCCCTTTCAAGAAAAGATAAATAGGAACAAAGAATAATAGAGCTGTAACGAAAAATACAGGAGGTTGCGAGTAAGTGAGAAGAAAAGAAGCCATTCCGAAATTCTCGAAAAGATATTCCACGATAAGCAGGTTACTGATCATAATACTGAGCAGGAATTTCGCCTGATAAGACAGACGCACGAGCATATTCCTCATAATATGGGTTAGCAGTATGAATGTTTTCGGCAGCCCTTTACTTACAGCCATTTCATAGTATGGTTTTTCTTTTTCCTCCTCCACAAGACTGAGCATCGACTGAAAAAAGTAAATAGTCGGAAGAATCGACAGGACCAGAGCCGGCGCTAGCACAGCTTCTTCTTCTCCCGCACCCGCAAGTTTTATGAAAGTGGTACCTGTTTGTATATACAGCCACACGAGAAACATCTGGGAAGAAATGACGAACACGACGTCCGGTATGCTTTGCAGAAGGGAGGTGATAGATAAGCACAGCTGGTAAATCTTTTTTGGTGCGCGCCACAATATAAATGTACCGAGAACAGCCAGGGAGAAAGAAATGACGAGAGCTATTCCCAATACTGTCAAAGAACTCGCAAAAGCTTTAAATATAATAGGAAACAGACTTCTCTCCTCACCGGATTCAGGATTGATATAGACCAGCGACTCAGGATTCATCAATTGACCGAAAACACCGAGGATCTTTTCAATCCCGGGCCAGACGAACCCCTCCACCGATATAAATAAAGGAGAGACACTTATGAACAATACGCCCACTATTAAAAAGAATGGTTTAATGCATTCATGTATCACATATGACTTCCACACCAAAGACCTCACCGTCCCGTCCGTTCGTTAAAAATTCCAGTAAACTATTATCCCGTTACCTGAATTACTCATACAGCAATTAATATTCTAAATTTTGTAACTATTTTAACAGAAATGATAAGTTTTTTACAGGTAATTACCGTTGACCCTTCCGCTACGGGATACTTTATAGTTAATAATGAAAGGAGGGCGTGATGGTGAAAGTAAAAGAAATAGCAGAGTTAGCGGGTGTCAGTGTTCGTACGCTGCATCATTACGATGAAATAGGATTATTAACTCCGGCCAAAGTTACAGAAGCCGGATACCGGGTTTATTCCGACAAAAATCTCGATACCCTTCAGCAGATTCTGTTTTTTAAAGAGCTCGGCTTTTCATTGGAAAAAATCAAAGAAATCATGCATAACCCATCGTTCGACCGGCACCAGGCGTTGATCAGTCAACGCGACATGCTTTACGGGAAAAGAGACCGGCTTAACCGGGTGATTACAACTATTGAAAAAACGATACAAGAGTCGAAAGGAGAGATACAGATGCCAAACCGCGATAAATTTACCGGCTTTGATTTCAGTCATAATCCTTACAAGAAAGAAGCGAGAGAAAGGTGGGGGGACGAGACAGTTAATAAATCCGAGGAAAAAGTTAGGAATATGACAGCATATGATGAGGAGAAATTCAACGAAATCTTCCGTGAACTGGCTCATATCCGTAATGTATCACCTGAATCTGATGCAGCTCAGGAAAAAATCGGTATATGGTACCGCTATTTAAATGAAGTGGGGAACTACTCTCCTCAGGCTTTCGAGGGGCTCGGCCATATGTACGTAAATGATGAACGCTTCACTGAAAACATAGACCAGTTCGGAGAAGGCCTGGCTGATTTCATGGCTAAAGCTATGAGCGTTTATGCAGCGAGGAACAAAAACTGATACTGTATAATGGCAGTAAATTCTACACCCTGAATAGTGTACGCTATCGGGGTGATCTATATTCCATATTAAAATCATGGTACAAGAAAAAAGCAGTATTCCGTTAGAGGTATTCAAAAGGAAAAGTGGTTAATGGCGTTAAAATTATCGTTATAATTGTTTATTTTTCTTACGTCTATTCAAGGTTACCATGATAAAATGTCCGACCGTTCCGCCGATCATGAGCCCTCCCCACAAACTCCAGTCCAAGTCGGTCTTCCAAAGGCTTACTAGCAGGAATCCGATTGTGAAACCCATCAAAATGCCGGCCAGAGTTTTCAATTTCACAGATACCCCTCCTTAATCTACTAACATGGCTCTCTTTAAAATTGTCTTTTGTCGTAAATCCTGGAAATTTCTTATTTATTTTTCGTCCAATCTTCTTTCGAGTACCTTAACCCGCGTTTCCAAAGATTTTATTCTGTCTTTTTGTTCCGAAAACTCATTCATCTTCGGTTTCAGCGCACCGGTGATTTGTTTTACTCCCCAATATATTATCGCAACGGGAAGAGCAAGAATTACTAAACAAATGACAATAAAAACTAAAACGTCGATAGTAAATCAACTCCTGTCTGTGTTACCTTGCAGAGACGTACTGCTGCTTAGGCGACGTTTATACATCCAGTAATAGACGAAATAGCTGATAACAGCAACAAGCAAATAAAGCAGTTCAGGTTTAATGCTCCCGAATAAGTTCCACCCTCCGTTATTCAATTGCAGGAATTCGAAAACGGAACTTAAAAAGAAAACCATTACGAGTAAAATCCAACTGCTTACAATAGCTTTCTGTTTAATAATCTTCAAGCGTTCACTATCTCTCGTATTGACCCCGCCAAATTCATCCGTACCGGTAAACCATCCGGAAGCGAAGAAAATAACCAAGCCCGCGAATACAATGATTCCGAAACTGACTAATTCCAAAATAAGCACCTCATTGAAAATAATGTTCTTTCCAATTTATGTTAGACAAAACCCGGCGATTTGTCAAAATCCTTTTGGAAACGTTTCAATGCTTCAATCTTCCTGTTTCTTCCGTAAATAATAAAGATAAAAGTAAGGTACTACGAAACATATAAAAACTATCGCTCCTATGAGGATTCCCGTATTTAAATCCGCAGTAAGAGTAACTGCAACACCGAGACCGATTGCAATAACACTAATTACCGCTATCGAAGTAAGAAATCCTTTCTTAGGGGACTTTTTATCTGATTCATGATCCACGCTTATACTCATAGATAAATAAGCAGAGACTATGCCTGTGAGAATTAGCACAAACCACAGCGGGTTACCGGTCATCCCTTCCATACCTTTCGTAACCAGATCGTACCCTAATATGCCTATGATTCCAGCGGTCTGAACGATAAATAAAATTCGCGTGTTCTCCAAATTCTTCCGTTTCAATCGCTCATCATTTATTTTTTGTATCATCGGTCCGCTCCTCCTTATCTATCCAGAACAGTTCATCCAGAGACTTGTGTACCCCGTCGCAAATGGCAAGGCACAGTTTCAGCGTAGGGTTGTATTTTCCTTTTTCTATTAAACTGATCGTTTGACGGGTAACGCCTGTTTGTTCGGCTAATTGGGCCTGGGTCATATCCATTTGCACGCGGGCTATTTTTACGTTATTTTTCACTTATGTAAGACCCCCTTCACTATATAAAGTAACATATAAATTACATGATTCAATATATACATTACATTAAATCTAAAAAGTCGACGCTTATCCAATATAAAGGTAAGCGTCTTTACAGTATGGATATGGGCAATCATGGGGATATATAACAGATATTCTGTGCTCCGCCTCATTCGAAATTCTGTATTTTCTATAGTTGGATCTTCCAGTCGAACCATCGGCCGTGCCCGTCCGTATCGCCCAGTGTGTTCGTTTTTGTTTCCCTCCGGAAGACGCTATCGATGTGTAATTGGCGGTCCTGCATATTGTTATAAACGTGGAAAACCCGTCTTTGTTCACTGAGCTTCCTTATTTCCTCCTCCACCCTGTTTTTATCTTCTTTCGTGAACTGATTAGCTACATGAGTGTGAAAAATACATAGAGTGGAATCTTCAGACATTTCTGCCGCAATCTCAGGAAGTAGGGAGACACCGTCTCCTTCTATGAGAGCGAGCGGTTGCTGCTGCAGTTTTCGGGCGGCGCGCAAAAAGTTGCGTCGTCTGTCGGCATGTTCGAGCCAGATGAGCGCCTCCAGCCATAATTTCTCTTCTGTTACGGTCACATCCACGATATTCAAATCCACCCCTGTCCGTTCTGCAACCGGAGGAACATCGTTCAGCAAGTGTTCCGGTATTCTCCCCTCCCGTACTTTCGACTCCAAATGTACGGCAGAATCTTTTTTTCCATACGTTTTCCCAGTGCCGTAGCTGTAAGCATACTGGTCCCATAGTAATTGCAGCCCTGCACTCGTTCCTATCTCTATAAGCGACAGAGGTTTCTGTGTTTGTTCGTATATGTAAGAAAAGACAGGACACAGGTAGGCACAGCGTCTCACTTCATTTGTCTGTACGATGTTATTTTTCAAAATTACTTTTATTTCTTCCTTATTTTCCAAACAGAAGTCTTTGAATATCCGGTACAGATAACGGTCTCTTTTCGGGAAATCCACGAGACTGGGGTAGTAGTCTTTCAGTTCGTGTTCCGTATCTTTGAGCAGCAGATAGTGTACAGCCCCGAACAGCAGATTCGGTATCGGCTGACTTTTCTCTACCTCGGTACACAGGTCCAGTATGTCTTCGTCTTCTGCAATTTTAAGGCTCAGCTCCCGGTAAAGCGGACTGGAACCAATGCATTCTTTTTCGGCAAAATCCTTGAACGTGTCAGTGAGCAACTTCTTCATCTTCTCCCTCCTTCTTTAGGTAAGTTACTCTTCCTTTTATCTTACACTAATTTACATTTAACTAAAATAACGAAACAAAAAACCCCTGTACGAATTGAATCGTGACAGGGGTCTTACAGCTATTAACCGATAGAACCTTCCATCTCGAATTTGATGAGACGGTTCATTTCTACCGCATATTCCATCGGAAGTTCTTTCGTAAATGGCTCGATGAAGCCCATTACGATCATTTCAGTCGCTTCCTCTTCAGAAAGACCGCGACTCATGAGATAGAATAGCTGCTCTTCGGACACTTTCGAAACTTTCGCTTCGTGTTCGAGAGAGATGTTTTCGTTCATGATTTCGTTATAAGGAATCGTATCGGATGTGGATTCGTTATCCATGATCAGCGTGTCGCACTCAATGTTCGAGCGGGCGCCTTCCGCTTTTTTACCGAATTGGACGATTCCGCGGTACGTTACCTTACCACCGTTTTTGGAGATGGATTTGGAAACGATACTTGATGAAGTATTCGGTGCCAGGTGGTGCATCTTCGCACCGGCATCCTGGTGCTGACCTGCGCCGGCAAGAGCGATGGAAAGCGTGTTACCGCGTGCTCCTTCACCTGTAAGAAGAACGGATGGATATTTCATTGTAAGTTTGGAACCGAGGTTACCGTCCACCCATTCCATCGAAGCGTTCTCTTCCGCTACAGCACGTTTCGTAACCAGGTTATAGACGTTGTTCGCCCAGTTCTGGATCGTCGTATAACGGCAGTAGGCATCTTTCTTAACGAAGATTTCCACTACTGCACTGTGCAGGGAGCTTGAGGAGTACGTCGGTGCTGTACAGCCTTCAACGTAGTGCACGGATGCGCCTTCATCTGCGATGATCAGCGTACGTTCGAACTGACCCATGTTTTCCGAGTTGATACGGAAATAGGCCTGAAGCGGTGTATCCACTTTCGTATTCTTCGGTACGTAGATAAAGGAACCGCCGGACCATACGGCTGAGTTCAGCGCTGCGAACTTGTTGTCGGAGTTCGGAATCGCTTTTGCGAAATACTGCCGGAACAGATCTTCGTTTTCTTTAAGCGCTGTATCCGTATCTTTGAAAATAACGCCGAGGTTCTCCAGATCTTCCTGCATGTTGTGATATACAACTTCGGATTCATACTGGGCAGATACACCGGCAAGATATTTCTGTTCTGCTTCCGGAATACCGAGACGATCAAAGGTGTCTTTGATTTCCCGCGGTACTTCATCCCAGGAACGTTCTGTATTTTCGGAAGGCTTTACGTAATACGTAATATCGTCGAAGTCAAGCTCTGACAAGTCGCCGCCCCACTGAGGCATCGGTTTCTTGTAGAACTGTTCAAGAGACTTCAGGCGATAGTTAAGCATCCACTCCGGCTCTTCCTTACGTGCGGAAATATCTTTTACGACCTGTTCTGTCAGACCTCTTTCGGTCCTGTAAACAGATACGTCTTTATCGTGAAAGCCATATTTATAGTCTTCCATTTCTGGAGCTTTCTTAGCCATGATATTACCTCCTTATATATTGATTCATCCGTTTAAGCTTCTTCGGACTCCTCTACCCCCTGCTCCATCGCTTTCCAGGAGAGGGTGGCACATTTGATACGGGCCGGAAACTGGGAAACTCCCTGAAGCGCCTCGATATCTTCCAGTGCGAATTGTTCCGGGTCGACGTCTTCTCCCTGCATCATAGCGGAGAAAAGTTTCGACATTTCAAGAGCTTCTTCGACTGTTTTCCCTTTTACTGCCTCTGTCATCATGGAGGCGGAGGAAAGGCTGATAGAGCAGCCTTCTCCGTCGAATTTAGCTTCGTTCACCACTCCATCTTCAAGCTGAAGCTGAAGCTGGATTCTGTCTCCGCATGTAGGGTTATTCATATCGATCGCCATGTGCTCGCCTTCGATAGACCCTTTATTGCGGGGATTTTTGTAGTGATCCATGATAACCTGGCGATAAAGTGTGTCTAAGTTATTAAATGACATCGCCAAAATACTCCTTTGTTTTCTGAAGTCCTTCCACAAAGCGGTCAATCTCATCCGTCGTGTTATACAAATAGAAACTGGCTCTGGCTGTTGCATTTACACCGAGCCACTTCATAAGCGGCTGGGCACAATGGTGTCCGGCCCTTACGGCTATCCCTTCCGTATCCAGAACGGTAGCCAGATCGTGCGGGTGGACGCCGTCGACGTTGAAAGTGACAAGTCCTGCCCGTTCTCTCGGACCATAGACAGTCACTCCGTCCATGTCGTCCATCTTTTTAAGCGCATAGCTGATGAGCTCCTCTTCGTGCTTTTCGATTTCTTCCATACCGACACTTTCAAGATAATCGATGGCAGCACCGAGTCCAATCGCTCCGGCTATGATCGGCGTACCTCCTTCAAATTTCCACGGAAGCTCTTTCCACGTGGAATCGTACAGGCTGACGAAATCGATCATTTCTCCGCCGAATTCTACCGGTTCCATATTATCGAGCAAATCTTTCTTACCATACAATACCCCTATTCCCGTCGGTCCACACATCTTGTGGGCCGAGAAGGCATAGAAATCACAGTCCAGATCCTGCACATCGATTTTGATGTGAGGAGCACTCTGAGCACCGTCCACGACTATTACTGCATTCTTCTCGTGAGCCGCCGCTGCGATTTCTTTGATCGGGTTGATGGTACCGAGAACGTTTGAGACGTGGGAGACAGCTACTATTTTGGTTCTTTCGCTGATAGTGTCTCTCACATCGCTCAGGGAAAGCGTGCCGTCCTCCTGCATCGGGATATATTTTAGTGTTGCATTTTTACGCTTCGCAAGCTGCTGCCATGGTATCAGGTTACTGTGGTGTTCCATTTCCGTAATGACAATCTCATCACCAGGAGCCACATTATCCACACCGTAGCTCTGGGCTACCGTGTTGATTCCCGTTGTCGTACCACGATTGAAAACAATTTCTTTCGTATTGGATGCATTTATGAAAGAGCGTACTTTCTCGCGTGCTCCTTCATATTCATCCGTAGCGAAAGCCCCAAGTGTGTGCACTCCGCGGTGAACGTTCGAGTTGTACCGCTTGTAATAGTCATCGATTTTATCAATGACAGATTGTGGTGTCTGGGACGTCGCCGACGAATCGAGGTATACAAGAGGATGACCGTTTACCTCCTGATGAAGAATCGGAAATGCCTCACGTACCGCCAATACATCCATTAATTCACTTTCCTTTCGATTACCTGACGCAACTGATTTTTCACAGCCTCTACCGGAAGCTGGTTGACGACCGGTGCCAGGAATCCGTGAATGATCAGGCGCTCTGCTTCTCTCTTCGGAATACCGCGGCTCATCATGTAATAAAGCTGAACCGGGTCCACACGTCCGACAGAAGCTGCGTGACCTGCTGTTACATCGTCTTCATCGATAAGAAGAATCGGGTTAGCATCCCCACGGGCATCCTTACTGAGCATAAGAACACGGGACTCCTGTTCCGCATTCGCTTTCGTTGCACCGTGGTCGATTTTGCCGATGCCGTTGAAGATACCGGAAGACTTGTCCTTCATAACTCCGTGCTGAAGAATGAAGCCGTCCGATTCTTTACCGAAGTGACGGATATTCGTCGTAAAGTTCTGCTTTTGCTCTCCACGTCCGACGACAACCATCTTCGCATCGCCTTCCGAGTTATCACCGACGAGATGCGTGATATTCTCAGCTGCGGTGTTCCCTTCGTTCATCTGACCGATCGCCCATTCGATACGGGCATCTCTGCCTGCAATACCGCGGCGGTTCGAGTAGACGGTCGTACCTGCTGCGAAGTTGTCGACAGCACCGAAGGAAACTTTCGCGTTATCTTTTGCGATGACTTCCGTAATGATATTAGCTGACGTCTGAGCTTCCGTGTTATTGGAAATGTAGTTTTCCACGTAAGTGACGGAACTGTTCTCTTCTGCTACGACGAGGATGTGGTTGATAAGAGATGCGCGCTCATCCTCCTGCCAGAAGATTGCCTGAAGCGGCTCTTCGATATTCACGTTTTTCGGAACGTAAAGGAAGATACCGCTGTTCATAAGAGCTGCATGCAGAGCACTGAGACGGTGTTCATCTACAGCTACCGCTTCTGTCATGTAATACTCTTTCACGAGTTCTGAATGATCGCGGAGTGCAGTGAAAATGTCCGTGAAAATCACGCCTTTGTCCTGCAGTTCCTGGTTAAGAGAAGAGTATGCAGCCGTGTGGTTGCGCTGAATGAGAAGGTTCTCCGTTTCTTTCTCCTGATCGAGGAAATTCTGGATTTCCGGTGGAAGATTTTCGAGCGAGTCGATGTTCGTTCCTTCCACGTCATGAGAGAAATCGGTGAAGTTCCATTTCTCTATATTAGTTTTATCGGGCTTCGGCATCGGAAGATTCTCCGATTTTTCAAGAGCCGCCAGACGAAGCTCTTTCATCCATGCCGGTTCGTTATGCTTGTTCGAATATTCTGTGACGTATTGCTTGTCGTATGGCATTGATACTTCTACAGCCATGAGATCCCTCCTAACCTTCGATTATTTAGAGCCGATTGTTTCGTCTTCGATTCCAAGTTCTTCCTTGATCCAGTCGTACCCTTCTTCCTCGAGACGCTGAGCAAGTTCAGGTCCGCCGGTTTTCACAATGCGTCCCTGCATCATTACGTGCACTTTATCAGGAGTGATGTAGTTGAGAAGACGCTGATAGTGAGTGATGATCAGGCAGCCGAAGGAGTCGTCACGCATCTCGTTGATGCCTTTTGCTACGACTTTAAGAGCGTCGATATCGAGACCGGAGTCGATTTCATCCAGAATGGCGATAGACGGCTCGATGTTCATAAGCTGAAGGATTTCGTTACGTTTCTTCTCTCCGCCGGAGAAACCTTCGTTAAGGTAACGCTGAGCCATATTCTTATCGATGTCGAGTGTATCCATCTTCGCATCCATCTGTTTGATGAATTTCATCAGGGAAATCTCGTCGCCTTCTTCACGGCGGGAGTTGATCGCCGAACGAAGGAAGTCGGAGTTCGTCACACCGCTGATTTCACTTGGGTACTGCATAGCAAGGAACAGACCCGCCTGGGCACGTTCGTCCACTTCCATCTCGAGAACGTTTTCCCCGTCGAGCAGAATTTCACCTTGGGTAACTTCGTATTTAGGGTGACCCATCACTGCTGAAGCCAGTGTGGATTTACCGGTTCCGTTCGGTCCCATTACCGCGTGGAATTCTCCACCTTTTAGAGTTAAATTTAGACCTTTCAGAATTTCCAAACCTTCAATTTCAACATGAAGATCTTTGATTTCGAGTGTTGAGCCTGCCATGTATAATACCTCCTGTGTATTGTGATCAATTATTGGGTGTATGGTCGGTTGATTTAAAACCATTCTCAATTTATTCTCATTATAATCTTAAATCATTTCAAAGCTGATATCAACTTTTTTCGTCCTTTCCATTTCCCGTTTGCACCATCTCCTATTATAACAAAAACTTAAGGAATAGCTAAAGTTATCTATTACATTAATCTTTTGATATTCAATTTGGAGACAGGGGCGTCTGCTGAGATGAAGTGTGCGAGAGTGCCATGCGTGCCTGCAGGAAAAAACCGCCCGGAGAGAAGATTGATCCTTCTCTCCGGGCGGTTCCTTTATACTTATATATTATCTGTGCAGCTGTCTTTCCATTTCCGAGTGTATTTTCTTGCTTTCTTCATACTCCCGGCTCCGTTTCTTCTCTACATGAATCTGGGTTTCCAACTTTCTGCCGTATTCCGCAAAGCAAATGTCGTGTGCCTGGAACATTCCTTTTTCCATTTCACTCGTATAAGTTAAACCCAAACAGTCGCTGATAATTAATCAATCCTTTCAGAGTTTTTACAACTATAAGAATAGCACAAAGAAGAAATCAGACAAAAGCGCAAATCTTATGATTATTCAGCATTTTCGTATAGATATACTCTCTGAGAATAAATCAGGAAAGGCATGCCTATAATTCGTCCTTTTCTCTTCTTTATACTCTTCTGTTGTTATATGGGGGTGATTCCCCGCACTCGGAAAATTAAACACATTTTTTTGAATATCCTTCTCCTATTCCGGATGCCGGGAACCTCAGAAGTTCTGAAACTTCGCGCCTCCTTCTTCCGTATATGCGTTATACGCAATTTACAACGGGAGGGAATGTACATGGTATTTGGCTTTTCCGGAATCATCATACTGGTCATCATCTATTTCTCAATTAAAATCAGTAATTTAGAAAATCGGGTGGAAGGGCTGCATTATAAACTTGATACAATCAAAGCACAGACAAACGTTTCCGGCTACCCGGTCGATGAAGAACTGCTGGAATTACTCGGGCAGGGAGAGGAAATAAAAGCTGTCAAAAAAGCACGGCAGGCTTTCGGACTTTCTCTCGTCGAAGGAAAGCGCTATGTAGATAATTTGAAAACGGACAATAGCTGAAGCAAAAAAAGGAAGCACTCCCCACTCAAGTCAGGGGAAGTGCTTCCTTTTCATTTTTCGCTGTCACTGCCGTCTACAGGCACGACCGCACCATCATACTGCTCTTTCATGAAGGACTGGATTTCATCGGAGCGAAGTACTTCCACCAGGGTGTTCAATGCTTCGCTGTCCTTATCTTCACTTTTCGCTGCGATTACGTTTACGTAAGGAGAGTCGGAACCTTCGAGAAGAAGGGCGTCTTCACTCGGGTTAAGGTCCGCCTGGATCGCGTAGTTCGTGTTGATGGCGACAAGCGCATTCTCTTCTCTCTCGTAGTTTTCAGGTAGAAGGGCTGCATCGATCCCTGCGTCGAACTCAAGATTTTTAGGGTTCTCGACGACGTCTTCCAGTTTAGCGTTCACCGGATCCACGTCCGGGTCGATTTTCACCAGGCCTTCTTTCTCGAGAAGGGAAAGGATACGCCCATGGTCTGCGACAGAGCGGCTCATAAGCACCGTCGTTCCATCCTCCACATCTTCGATACTTTCGATTCCTTTGGAGTAGATACCCATCGGCTCGATGTGGATACCTCCAAGGTTGGCGAAATCATAGCCGTTCTCTTCCATTTGCGTATTCAGGTAAGGAATATGCTGAAAATAGTTTGCGTCGATCTCCCCTTCAGACAGATCACGGTTCGGGAGGACGTAATCCTGATATTCTTCGATATTCAGCGTAATGCCCTTTTCTTCCATAAGCGGCTGTGCTTCTTTCAACACTTCTGCGTGCGGAACACTGGTGGCGCCGACGGATATTTCGGATGTTTCTTTATCCGATCCTTCCGAATCACCGGAATCTGAGCTGTCCGATCCACATGCTGCGAGCAGGGAAACAAGGGCTATAGTGGCTAACGTGAGTAGAAACTTTTTCATGGTACTCTCTCCTTTTTTAAAACGTAGTTTTATCTTTTGTCCAGTTTTCTGGAAGCGAAGTCTCCGATGAACTGGAAAACGAATACGATAATGACGATAAGCACGGTACATACGAATACGACATCAAAACTGTTCCTCTGGAACCCGTAAAAGTAAGCGAAGTCCCCGAGACCTCCGGCGCCGATCACTCCCGCTACAGCTGTATAGCTGATCAGAGCGATGGCCGTTACTGTAAGTCCGGATATCAAAGCCGGAGTCGATTCCGGCAGAAGAACTTTGAAAATGATTGTACGGTATTTGGCTCCCATCGCTTTGGCCGCTTCGATTACACCTTTATCCACTTCTTTAAGTGCTATTTCAACGAGACGGGCATAGAAAGGCGCACCTCCGATAATGAGTGCCGGCAGTGCTGCTGAAGGCCCGCGTATCGTCCCGACGAAAAAATCGGTGAACGGGAACAGAAGCAGGATGAGAATAATGAACGGGATAGCCCGGAAGACGTTGACGAAAGCTGCGGTAATCCAGTTCGCTATTTTATTCTGCCAGATGCCTCCCGGGCCTGTTAAATAAAGCAGCAGACCGAGAAGCAGGCCGAATATGAACGTTCCGAGAACGGAGAAGAACGTCATAAACAGCGTCTCGTTCGTCGCGGTAATCATGTCGTCAACCTGAACGTTAGGAAACAATTGTTCAAACATCAAGGGCCACCTCCACTTCTACAGACGTTTCTCTTACATACGTCAGAGCCCGTTCAATTTCTTCTTTTTCTCCTTCGAGATGCACGATCAATGTACCATATGCACCCTTCTGGGTCTGGGTGATCTTCCCGTGGAGCACGTTCACATCCACCTGGAACTTCCGGGACACTTCACTGATCAGTGCCTGATGCGTACGTTCTCCGACGAAATGGAACTGGGCCACTTCCCCGAGAGGGTATTCCTCTTTAATAAGAGAAAGAGAAGATTCCCGGTCAGGGTCTCCCATCACCTGGTCGACGAAACGTTTCGTCACTTTCTGTTTCGGTCTTAAAAATACGTCCAGTACGTCACCTTCTTCCACAATTTTTCCGTCTTCCATTACAGCCACACGGTGGCAGATTTTACGGATGACGTGCATTTCGTGAGTAATGAGCACGATGGTAAGTCCGAGTTTCGCATTGATATCGACGAGCAAATCAAGAATGGAGTCGGTCGTTTCCGGATCGAGAGCGGAGGTCGCCTCATCACATAAAAGGACTTTCGGGCGATTTGCGAGTGCTCTGGCGATACCGACACGCTGTTTTTGACCCCCGCTCAACTGGGAAGGGTACGAGGTCCCGCGGCCGCCGAGACCAACGAGCTCCACCAGTTCGTCCACACGTTCCTTTCTTTCCTCCTTCGATACTCCCGCAATTTCGAGTGGAAAAGCGATATTATCTTCCACTGTACGGGACCACAGCAGGTTGAAGTGCTGGAAGATCATTCCCATGTCCTGGCGGGCCAGACGGAGATCTCCTTTTGACAGTGAAGAAATCTCCCTGTCGTCTATATTGATCGTTCCGCCACTCGGGTCTTCGAGACGGTTCAGCAGGCGGATGAAAGTACTTTTTCCGGCCCCGCTGTATCCGATGACGCCGAAAATTTCACCGGAGTCGATCGTCGCCTCGAGGTCACTGACCGCGTGTACATCCTGATCCTTCGTTCGGAACACTTTTGACAGACCTTTAATCGAAATCATTGTTTTTCCTCCTGCGTCTGTAAGAGTCGCTGTCTCTTACGGTTTTAGCAAATAAAAAAAACCCCTCTGCCTGAAAGAACAGAAAGGTTGGTATTTAAAAATCAATTCTGTTCTCTCATCTATCAGAACCGATTGTTCTGTAGGATTTGGCACCATTTTAAACAGAATGTTTAACGGTTGCCGGGCTTCATAGGGCCAGTCCCTCCACCTCTCTTGATAAGAGAATTTCATTTATTCAATTTATAGAGCGATACGGAAGATTTTAGCACTGTACCGGGCTGGTGTCAATAAACTTCAATAAAAAGCGTGTATATGTTACGATTTTTGCAAACTTGCTATTGAAGAAAGGATCCGATACTTATGAAAGCACCCGTATTCACATTACCATACCTTACCGGAGAAGGCACTTATACACTTCCGGAAACTCCGGGGAAAGTCACCATTCTTACTTTCTGGGCCTCCTGGTGCCCGGATTCCGGTGCAGATATGCCGAAAAAAGAGCAGCTTTTCGATTCGCTCCATACGGACGACGTGGAAATGATTACCATCAACGTTGCCGGCCGGGAAGGAAAGAGGGAAGATGCCGTAAAGTATAAAGAGAAATTTTTGACACAGCCGACGCTTGAGGATAATGGAACGAAAGTGTATGACCTCTACGGCTGCACCGGTGTTCCTACCACCGTCATCATCTCATCCGAAGGGGAAATCGTTCATCAATTCGGCGATGACGCTTCCTTTATGGACATTATGAAAGCCGTCGGAGAAACGGTGGAATAGTGGAGATTTCTTTTGCGTGACTTTCGGACGCCATATCCGGCCCCGAAGGTCACGTTTCTCTCTGTTTCCTTCCCTTCAGCACATCCTTCCCTCTCTGAAGGGAACGATTCGGCGTAAATCGTTCCTTTCAGGCCCCCGTGGCGCTTCCGAAAGGAACGATTCTCCCGTCCGCGTTCACAAAAGCACCAGCTCCCGGGATGATGAGCTGGTGCTTCGCTATATTTTCTCTTTTTCTTTCATCAGATTGAAAATTTTCGTCACCGATTCGAACGCATACACTTTCTCTTCCACTTTCCCGTCTTTCCATACGAGCAGACAGGGTACGCTTGATACCTGTTTCTCCTGCATGAAGTCCGGGAAGAGGCTCGCGTTCATTTCATAGAAGACATCTTCTTCTCTCATCTTCTCGATGATATCAAGCATTTCCCTTGCCAGGTGGCACGTTCCGCAAAAGGGACTGTAAATGAATACGTACCCTCTTCCTACTTCCGGCAGTGTTTCCCTTACATTCACTTCTTTCATTGTTGCCTCCTTACATCATGTAGACAGGTTTGATCCGGAACCGGTACCCCGCAAGCATCCGTGCGAGTTCCGGTTCCGGCGTAGCAGCTACTTCCCGGTACGTTTTGCTTGTGTACAGATGTACAGCGTGAGGAAG
This sequence comes from Salimicrobium jeotgali, assembly GCF_001685435.2. Lineage (NCBI taxonomy): Bacteria > Bacillati > Bacillota > Bacilli > Caryophanales > Bacillaceae > Salimicrobium > Salimicrobium jeotgali. The sequence goes on along the minus strand of NZ_CP011361.2, from coordinate 746,971 downwards.
TTCTTCCCTGAACTGTTCCCGGAGTCTGTAGCCCGAGTAGTCTTCATCGACGAGTATATAAACGTTGCGGTGATCCAGATCGTACTCATAAATCAGCTCATCCAGACGCTCCAGGCCGAGTGTTCCATACGTGCAGATGATTTCAAGAGGCTGCGCCAGCATCTTCTTAATATGCTTTTTGTCCGTAATCCCCTCAACGATTAAAATAGGTTCATTCATCCCGCTTACCCCTTTATACAGAAACAGACCATGCGGATCCATGGTCTGTCGAAGTTAATAAGTTCTATTCATCTTCGGAAATCATAGCTTCGTACTCATCCGCACTCATCAGATCATCCAGTCCGGACTTCCCGGAAGGCTCGACTACGATCATCCACGCTTTATCGTAAGGAGATTCGTTTACTAGTTCCGGGCTGTCCTCGAGTTCATCGTTCACTTCAACGACTTTCCCGCTGACGGGAGCATAAAGTTCGGATACCGTCTTCACGGATTCCACACTTCCGAACGGCTCATCCACTTCCACTTCATCACCGACTTCCGGAAGCTCGGCGAACACGACGTCACCGAGTTCGGACTGGGCGAACTCTGTAATACCGATGCGAAGGTTATCCCCTTCTTCTTTTACCCATTCATGTTCTTTTGAATAACGAAATTCTTTTGGCAGTTCCATTATTGACCCCTCCTTCAAAAATTACAGCCAGTTGGCTTCGTACTCCGTTTCTTTGAACCCTGCGGTCACGCGACTTCCATCCGTAGCTAGCGGCCGCTTGATCAGCATGCCGTCGGAAGCCAGTATCTCCGCCTGTTCTTCAAGCGTCATGTCCCCTACTTTGTCTTTCAGTCCAAGCTCACGGTACTTCTTCCCGCTGGAATTGAAGAAACGTTTCGAAGGAAGATCGCTGTTTTTCATCATCTGCAGCAGCATTTCCTTCGAAGGTGGAGTTTCCACGAGATTCACAGCTTTATAATCCACATCGTTCTCATCAAGCCATCTTTTCGCGTTGCGGCACGTGCCGCACTTCGGATACCAGTAAAAGGTAAGCATGACTTCTCCCCCATTCCTAACAAAACAATATCACATTTATCCTACCACAACCGCTCTTTGTTGAAAAACAAAAGGCTGTCCCCCGGCAGAGGACAGCCTTTTTCGAAATTACACGAAGTATTTTCCGGCTTTTTCAAGACCGACGGAAATTTCACGTTTTTTCTTGATAACATTCACCGGGTTATGACGCGTCAGCTTCCGGAGAGCTCCGAGCATCATGCGGAGATCGTCGCCCTCTTCCGCTGCGATAAGTGTTTCTTTCGCGTGCGCTTCGATACGATTGAACGCTTCCTGAACGTACACTTCCGTATATAGAAGTTTCTGGCTGTGTTTTTCGGCTCCGTCTTTGTCGACAGCTTTCTTCGTACGGAGAATGGCAGATTCCATATTGAAAATTTCACCCGTAATGTCTGCCAGGTTCACAAGTACTTCCTGTTCCTGATCCAGTTTCTCCCCATATTTCTGAGCAGCAAGTCCGGAAGCCAGCAGAGCGATCTTCTTCGCATTCTTCAGCAGGTAGAATTCCTGTTCAAGCGGAGCGTCTCCCGGTTCTTCAGGCATCATCGTCATGATTTCTTCCTGAAGTTTCTTAGCTTTTTCAAAAATCGGCAGTTCGCCTTTCATCGCTTTTTTGACGAGGTTGCCGGGAACGATCATACGGTTGATTTCGTTCGTTCCTTCGAAAATACGGTTGATACGGGAATCCCGGTACATACGTTCCACTTCGTATTCCTGCATGAAACCGTATCCGCCGTGGATCTGTACCGCTTCGTCCACTGCGAAGTCAAGCAGTTCCGAACCGAACACCTTCGTAAGAGAACATTCGATGGCGTACTCGGCGATGACGTTGGCGACAGCTTTTCCGTCATTCAGTTCTTCCTCGGAAAGCCGTCCCATACTTTGTTCAAACAGCCCGACGGTACGGTAGACGGCGCTTTCGTTCGCGTACGTGTTCGCTGCGACGGACGCCACTTTTTCCTTGATAAGCGGGAAGCTCATAATCGGAGTATCGAACTGTTTCCGTTCCTGAGCGTAGTTGACGGAAAGTTCGATGGCTCTCTTCGCACTTCCGACACTTCCGATCGCCAGCTTGTAACGGCCGACGTTCAGGATATTGAAAGCGATGATGTGCCCTCTGCCGATTTCACCGAGAACGTTCTCGACAGGCACTTCGGCGTCTTCAAGGATAAGGGTACGGGTGGAGGACCCTTTGATCCCCATCTTCTTCTCCTCAGGACCAGTGGATACGCCCGGGTGCTCTCTTTCTACGATGAAAGCCGTGAATTTCTCTCCGTCAATTTTTGCGTAGACGATGAATACGTCCGCGAACGCGGAGTTCGTAATCCACTGCTTCTCTCCGTTCAGTACGTAGTGAGTACCGGCCTCATTCAGTTTGGCTGTCGTTTTGGCTCCCCGGGCATCAGACCCTGAACCCGGTTCAGTCAGGGCATACGCAGCCAGCAGTTCACCTGTCGCCAGTTTCGGCAGATATTTCTTCTTCTGATCACTGTTTCCGAAGAAGACGATCGGCAGAGAACCGATTCCGACGTGTGCTCCGTGGGTCAAAGAGAAACCACCGGCGCGGGCAAATTTCTCCGTAATAAGGGAAGAACTGATCTTGTCCAGCTGTACCCCGCCATACTCTTCCGGTACGTCCGCACCGAGCAATCCGAGTTCTCCCGCTTTCTTCATAAGCTCGAGGGAGTGTTCGAATTCGTGGTTCTCGATTTTATCCACTTTCGGTAGTACATCACCCGTGATAAAATCTTCTGTCGTTTTGGCAATCATTTTATGTTCTTCGGTAAAATCTTCCGGGGTGATGATATCTTCCGCTTCCACATCTTCCACCAGAAAACTTCCGCCTTTGATCATATCTTTAACATCACTCATATTTATTCCTCCTCAGGATAATAGTTCGAATACTCCGGCAGCGCCCATTCCGCCGCCGATACACATCGTTACAACGCCGTATTTTTCGTTGCGGCGTTTCATCTCATGAATAAGTGACAGCGTCAGCTTCGTTCCTGTACAGCCGAGCGGGTGTCCAAGAGCGATCGCTCCTCCATTCACGTTCACTTTCTCCTCATCAAGTCCGAGTTCACGGATGACCCGAAGTGACTGGGAAGCAAAGGCTTCGTTCAGTTCGAACAGACCGATGTCTTCCAGGGAAAGGCCTGCCATTTTCAAAGCTTTCGGCACCGCTTCAATCGGTCCTACTCCCATAATCTCCGGTTCCACACCGGCCACTGCGAAAGAGTGGAACTTGGCGAGCGGCTGCAGGCCTTCCTTCTCGGCTTTCTCCCGGTCCATGACGAGCACCGAAGCTGCTCCGTCGCTCATCTGGGATGAATTTCCTGCTGTAACCGATCCCTTTACGTGGAAAGCAGGCTTCAGTTTGGCAAGTGTTTCTGTCGTCGTACCGTGACGTACCCCTTCATCCCGCTCGAGCGTACGCGTCACTTTCCTGGTCGTGTTATCCGGCCCCGGGACATTTTCGGTCACTTCGACAGGAACGATTTCCTCGTCGAACTTCCCTTCTTCCAGAGCTTTAGCCGCTCTCTCGTGACTTCTGGCCGCAAAAGCATCCTGATCTTCCCGGGAGATGTTGAAGCGGTTCGCCACTTCCTCTGCCGTGTGTCCCATCGACATATAGTACTCAGGAGCGTTCTCCACAAGCTCCACGTTCGGCTTGATGACGTGTCCTCCCATAGGGATCAGACTCATCGATTCCGCGCCTCCGGCAATCGCAGCTTCCGAATGTCCGAGCATAATCTTCTCGGCGGCATTGGCTATACTCTGAAGTCCGGATGAACAGTATCGGTTGATTGTAATCGCCGGAACGGAGTGGTGCAGACCCGCAAGAGCCCCGATACTCCGTGCCATATTCATCCCCTGCTCGGCCTCAGGCATCGCGCACCCGATGATGACATCATCAATAGGACCGTCGTAGTTATTTGCTCTTCTTAGCGTTTCCCTGATTGTCAGCGCCGCAAGATCGTCCGGGCGACTGCTTGCAAGCGTGCCTTTCTTCGCTTTACCGACCGGCGTACGTGCACCGGCCACAATTACTGCTTCTCTCACAACTTTCTCCCCCTTTAGTTACGAAGTGGTTTCCCTTTAAGTAACATGTGCTGCATTCTCTGCTGTGTTTTCGCTTCACCGATCAGACTGAGGAAAGCTTCCCTTTCGAGATCCAGAAGATACTGCTCATCCACTTTCGATCCTTCCTTCACACGTCCTCCGGCCAATACGAATGCAAGTTTTTCCGCGATTTTCAGATCGTGATCCGAAGCGAAGCCGCCGTAGTGCATTTCTTTCGCACCAAGAAGCATCGTGGCAAAACCTGATTCCCCGGTTACCGGAACAGGTTTACGTTTCGGTGCCTGGTATCCGGCCCGGGCAAGCCCGAGTACTTTCTGCTTCGCATCGTGAAGCAGGTGGTCCTGATTGAAAGAGATCGCATCCATCTGATCGAGGAATCCGTTTTGACGTGCTTCCTCGGCGGAAGTCGACGTTTTAGCGGTAGCGATTTTCTGGAATACGCTATTGGAAACCTTTTGAAGGTCAAAGTCTACACTTTCCGGCATATTGTTCAGATGCTTCAGATAAAGTTCTTTGTTTCCGCCTCCGCCCGGGATGAGTCCGACACCCGGTTCCACGAGTCCCATATACGTCTCACTCGAAGCCTGGATCGCAGCAGCCGGCAGGCATACTTCCGCTCCTCCGCCGAGCGCCATTCCGAATGGAGCGGCAACAACAGGCTTATCGGAGTATTTGATGCGCATCATCGCCTGCTGGAACTGTTTGACGACGAGTTCGATTTCGAAGAAGTTCTGGTCCTGTGCTTCCATAAGCATCATGCCGAGGTTCGCACCGACGCAGAAATTATTCCCCTGGTTTCCGATGACGAGTCCTTCGAAGTCCTCATCGACGATATCGACCGCTTTATTGATCATCTGGATGACGTCCATACCGATGGCATTGCTCTGGGAGTGGAATTCAAGTCCGGCGACTCCGTCTCCGAGATCGATGACGCTCGCTCCGGCATTTTTCGCGAGTACTTCCTTCGTTTCCTTCAGCAGGCGCAGATTGATATCTTTGGCGTTGAATCCCTGTTGCTTATAATCTCCTTTATGATAATAGTAAACGTTTCCATTTTCTTTTTTATAAAAAGATTCATTTCCATTCTTCAGCATGTCGTCTATCCACTCGGGAACGGTTTCTCCTTCTTCTTTCATCCGTTCCACAGACTTTTGTACCCCGATGGCATCCCACATCTCAAACGGACCGAGGTCCCAGCCGAATCCCCAGCGCATCGCTTCATCGATGGAGACGAGATCATCCGCAATTTCTCCTGTAAGTTCTGCGGAGTAGAGGAGGACGGGTTTTACGATAGACCAGACAAAATCTCCCGCCTGATCTCCTTTAGCTTTGACGAGAGAGGCCAGTTTCCGTTTCGGTCCCTTTTCCTGTCCCGCAGCTTCGACAGCTTTCGTTTTCAGCTTCCCGCGTTTTTCATACTCCATCGTCTCCGGGTTCAGCTGAAGGATTTCGGAGCCTTCTTCACTCTTCTTCTTCAGAAAGAATCCCTGGCCGGCTTTTTGACCGATCCATCCCTTTTCATTCATGTCCTGCATAAATTCCGGTACTTTGAAAACCTCTTTCTCCTGACCCTTGACCTGATCGTGGACGTTATTTGCCACGTGGATGAATGTATCGAGCCCTACAACGTCAAGCGTCCGGAATGTAGCGCTTTTCGGCCGCCCGATCATCGGTCCGGTCACGGAATCCACTTCTCCGACGCTCAGGTTCTGCTCCAGCATCTCTCTTACCGTCACTAACAGGCCGTATGTTCCGATGCGGTTGGCGATAAAATTCGGAGTATCTTTCGCCTCTACGACCCCTTTTCCTAGTGTATCCTCCCCGAACTTCTTCATGAATTCAAGGACGTCCTTATCCGTGCTCGAAGTCGGAATCACCTCGAGCAGTTTCAGATAGCGGGGCGGATTGAAAAAGTGAGTGCCGAGGAAGTGTTTCTTCATATCCTCGCTGCAGTCTTCGGACATAGCTTCAATGGAGATTCCGGACGTATTGGAACTTACGATGGAACCTGCTTTTCTGTATTTATCCACTTCCCGGAATACGGATTTCTTTATATCGAGGTTCTCAACAACCACTTCGATGATCCAGTCCACTTCCGAGAGTTTGTCCATATCATCCGTCATGTTACCTGCTTCTATAAGGTGGAGATTCTCTTTTGATGTTAGTGGTGCGGGCTTCTGCTTTTTGAGCCCTTCCTTCCCGGACATCGCTACCCGGTTTCTTACCTGTCTGTCTTCCATAGTAAGACCCTGTTTCTTTTCTTTATCCGTTACATCTTTCGGTGCGATATCGAGCATAAGCACCGGTATACCGACGTTAGCCAAATGTGCGGCTATTCCCGCTCCCATCACTCCGGAACCGAGAACTGCGGCACGCCTGATTTTTCGAGTCATTACAAATCCCCCTTGCGTTCTTTGAATGAATACTCATTCATTTTTAGTTCAAAAAAATAGGATACGTTTTCTTCTTTTACTATAAATTACTTTCAGACTTTTCGCAATCATTATTTATCAATTTCCACAATTATCCGATTCCGTAGAGAAAAAGCAAAAGAAGAGCGGTTACGTCTCCTTCTGCTTATCTTTTTCTGCTTCCCGGCGGGATCTCTTAGAGGAAATCACCTGTTCCAGTGACTGCCTGAACCGGACGCCTTCCGGGAGGGACCATTTGAAAATATTCGGCACGTGTCCGGGTTTAAGCCCGATGACGAAAAGTTCGACCCCAATATGACTGAGGGCTTTTAATACGGAAGCCAGGTAATTGAAACCTTCTCTTTCGATATTGCCGACTGCCGTGAAATCAAACAGAAGTTCCTCCGCTTCACTTTCACGCACTGCCTCGAGAAGATTATGTTCGACGCTCATTATTTTATCGTAACTCAAATCGCCGAATAACGGCACGAGAGCCGTTTCCTTATTTAATGAAATGAAGGGGGCTGAAAGTTTATTGTTCTGTTCAATCACCTGCTCCGCCCGCTCCTTTTCTTCAATCAGTTCTGTTTTCGTCTTTAACAGCTCACTCTGCAGCGTTTTGAGACTCGCAGCCACTTTGTCCACCTGCGAATCTTTCGGTATCAGAAGAAGTTCTGCTTTCTCTTCGTCCGTCCACGTAATATAAACATCCGCTAAAATTACGTCGCTGTTCTCTTTGATGACGTTCATTTCAATAACCGTTTTCCTGCGATGAAAATTAACCCACTCCCGTGCCTTATCATACGTTCCTTCATCGACTATTTTGGTGAGATTATCCGGCAGACCGAACAGCCCTTCCGCTTCCTGTGAATAAGCGATTATATTCCAGGCTGCGTCTATCTCATAATAAGGGAGCGGGAAAGTAGCTTCCACCCGTTTCATTGCCTGCGTCCCTCCTTCCCGTTCTGCAGCCATTCTCTTACGGCGGTCAGGGAACTCATTGTGTGCACGCGTTTCACATTCCATTCACTCATACCGTGATTCTTAACAATACGGCCACCGATAAGTATGACGGAATCGGGCATGCGCTTTTTCAGAATATCGATTATGTTGTGCATCTCGGGCACTCTATAGGAAAGAGCGGCAGAAATGCATATGACCTCCGGGCGGAATTTTTCTATCTGCTGCAGAACGTGATCGTCAGGTACACCTGTCCCGAGGAACCTGGACTCCCAGCCTTCTTCGCGGAAGATGTCCGCTGCCATTTTCAGACCCAGATGGTGCTCTTCTTCTTCCACGTTGAAAAAAATAGCCTTCTTTCCGTTCGAGGCGCCTTTCCGCGGCGATATCAATGTCATAATGTAATCACAGGTCGCCGTGGCCAGATGCTCATCCGCTACCGAAATACGGTTCGTCTGCCACAGTTCTCCTACGTAGTACATCGCCGGTGTTATGATCTCCTCATGCACTTCCAGTAAAGAACGTTCGTCCACCCACTTCCGTACCAGCTGCAGTGCTTCCTGTTCTTCGCCTTCCAGCAAATAGCCCGTTAATTGTTTGTAAACCTCTTCCATTCGTCGTCACCCCGTGTCCGTTATACGTTTCAAATGTGCTATCGACGACTCCAGCAGGCGGATATAGTAATCACGTTCGTCGCCGTGCATATCCACTTCCTGAAGATACCGTCCTATCATTTCATAATTCTCGATTATGAGCTTCGTACCCACCCCCCGGGAGACGAGCACGTCATTAAGCCAGACGGTATAATCACTGAAAAATGACTCATCTTTTCTTTTATAGGAAAGCTCCAGATGGTTCAAATGATGGTCATTATCCTCTCTCGTATGTTTTTTGCCTTTTTCACCAAATTTCTCCTCAAGCCAGGGATATCTTATGTAAAATTCCTTAGTCACTTTATCCGTAATGTACTGTTTTGCTTCCGTTTTCATGTGGCAACAACCTCATATTTATAAACTTTCGGAACGTAGCCCTGAAGCTCCTGATCCGGATAGTTTTTTTCAAGTTCATGGATCTTCCGGAACTGTTCACTGCGGGCCCAGGTCAGATACGCCTGTTTATTTTCCCATTCCATATGTACTGTAAGCTCTCCAGGTCGATGTTCGTTCTGCAGAAGCTGAAACGAAAGAAACCCCGGTTGCTCATCAACGAGCCGGGAACGGGTCTGATAGATGGAGATCAGATCCTCCGCCTTGTGATCAGGAACCGTCACTTTAGAATCGACAACATACACTCTTTCACTCTCCTCTATCACTGCACTGCTCCTTATTTTAACACATACTTTTGCAGATTTCTTTCTCTGAACCTGCCGGGTTGTCCCACATAAAAAAACCTGTGATCTTATGTAAAGATCACAGGATGACTTGTATTATTCTATTCTTCGTATACTACCTGGTCGATCACTTTCATTTCTTCATGATCAAGCAGGTTTTTGTTTACGATTTTGTCCACTTCTTTGTTCATGTTATCACGCAGGTCATCGACTTCTTCTTTGTCGCCTACCATGATGATCTGCTCCCAGCCGTGCTCTTTCGCCTGTTTGTCCAGTTTAGGAGCGACACTCTTATACCAGCGGTAACGGTTGGCCTCAAACCGCTCGTTGTACTGATCGGACTTAGACTGTTTCGCTCCGCCGCTTCCTGTGGAGGCACCGGCTGCGTGACCGCCCTGGTGAAGTCTCCAGTCCTCCGTATTCAGATCAAGCTCATAAACTTTCGTGTCTTTCAGCTGAGCAAGCTCTGCATCAATCAGTTTAATGTTTTCTTTCTGGGTAAGGATGATACCTGTTTTCGGGAATTGCTTGTACATTTCCTTCAGCTGATCAACGACCGGCTGTTCTTCCCAGTAGAACGCTGTTTCCACAGGCATCTGGAATCTCTCTGCGAACCACACTGTTTCATCGGCGGACGCGATGATTACAACGCTTTTACCGAAGTGCTGTTCGTTTTCATCAATATAGTTCTGGATTTTTTCTTTTACTGCCCAGTAGTTACGCTTCTCATCAGAATCTCCGTCTTCCTGAAGATAGTGTTCGAAGTTATTCAGACCGTTTTTTAGGTGAATCTTCCATTCGCCGCCCTGCTGATCCGGGTCGGCCGGGTCTGTATTTAAATACATAGTAAATACCTTTTCAGGTTTCATTAAATGTACGTTTTCCAGTTTAGTTATTTCTTTTTTCAAATCCAAAGCACTTCACTCCTTAATTACTTGTTTGATTTCTATGTTTCCTAAATAAAAGAGCGTTAAACATATTATATAAAAAAGTGAAAACTTCTCTTTGAATGCGCTCAAACCGGAATCCGGAAGGCAATGGATGAGAGAGATCGCTGCGTTCTCCGGCTTTTCCCACCTTTCACGCACTAAATTTCAAGGTGAAGGTTACAATTATGCCTTAATCATTACCTTCATCGCTCCCGCTCCTTCCCCGTGGTCAGGAAAACGGTTTTTTCGTTACCTTCAGCGGGCTCCCGGATCTCTGAAAGGAAGGAAAACAGAATCACAGGGTTCGGAAAGCACAAAAACCGGGCCCTCAAGGTCCGGTTTTCAGTGTGTAGTATTCAGTTTTATCCAGGAATTCATCCAGTTTATTCATCAGGATCGTCTGTAACTGCTCCTTTGGAAGCGGAGGAAACGAGCCTTGAATATTTGGCGAGCACTCCGCGCCTGAATTTCGGTTCCGGACGTTTCCAGCGGCTTTTCCGTTCTTCCTGGTCTTTATCACTGACTTTCATATTGATTTCCTGCGTACTACTGTCAATATTCACAATGTCCCCGTTTTCGAGAAGACCGATAGGACCGCCGACGTAAGCTTCAGGGGAGATGTGCCCGATGACGAATCCGTGGCTCCCTCCCGAGAAACGGCCATCGGTGAGCAGCGCCACTTTACCGCCGAGTCCCTGGCCGACGAGCATCGCTGTAATGGAGAGCATTTCGGGCATGCCCGGCCCGCCTTTAGGTCCGACGTTTCTTATAACGACAACGTCCCCTTCCTTCACGTCCCCTCCGGAAATCGCTGACGTTGCTTCCGCTTCACTGTCGTACACTTTGGCAGGGCCTTCGAAGTTTGTAATCTTCAGCCCTGACATCTTCGCCACCGCTCCGTCCGGGGCAAGGTTTCCTTTCATCAGTACGAGGGAACCTTCCGCTTTGATCGGATTGTCGAGAGGACGGATCACCTTCTGCCCGTCCTTCAGAGGATCGACATTTTCCAGATTCTCGGCGAGCGTCTGTCCTGTAACTGTCAGACAGCCCCCGTGCAGGTAGCCGTTATCATGGAGAAGTTTCATCACGGCCGGGACCCCGCCAGCTTCATAAAGATCCTGCATTACATACGTACCGCTCGGCTTCATGTCGGCAAGAAACGGGACGTTACGGCGGATCCGCTCAAAATCATCAAGAGAGATGTCGACTTCCGCTGCGTGAGCCATCGCTGTCAGATGAAGGAACGCGTTAGTCGAACCGCCAAGTGCCATTACTACAGTAATCGCGTTCTCAAACGCCTCTTTCGTCATGATATCTTTAGGGTAAATGTCTTTTTTAAGAAGTTCTACGACGAGTTCTCCCGCCTGCCGGCACTCCTCCTCTTTGTAGTCATTGATTGCAGGAGTGGAGGAAGAACCCGGGATGCTCATACCGAGAGCCTCCACAGCCGCCGCCATCGTATTAGCTGTATACATACCCCCGCAAGCTCCTGCTCCCGGGCAGGCGTTGCATTCGACGCGGTGCAGCTCCTCGGAATCGATTTCTCCGCTTTGATATTTACCGACTGCTTCGAACGAAGAAACGATATCAATGTCTTTCCCGTCAAGTTTTCCGGGCTGTATCGTGCCTCCATATATGTAGACCGACGGGAGATTGAGGCGGCTGAGAGCTATCAGGCAGCCCGGCGTCGTCTTGTCACACCCGCCGATAGCCACTACGCCGTCCAGACGCTCGGCGTTTGTCACCGTTTCAATGGAATCTGCGATAATTTCACGGCTCGGCAGGGAATAATGCATTCCCTCGTGCCCCATGGCGATACCGTCCGATACGGTAATTGTGTTGAAAATCATCGGAGCGCCTCCGTTACCGCCGGCGCCGCTTTTCGCTTTTCGGGCCAGTTCATCAATATGGACGTTACACGGCGTAACCTCACTCCACGTGCTGGCGATCCCGATCATCGGTTTTTTGAAATCTTCGTCTTCGAATCCTACAGCACGAAGCATCGCCCGGTTAGCAACTCTGTTCTCATCATCACTGATTACGTTACTTCTTATTCGCAAATCTTTGCTTTCATCCATCATCCAGCACCCTTTCAGAAATAAGTTTATCATGATGATACTAGCAAACAGGTATTTTAGCAATGAATATTCTGAATAGAGGAAACTTTCCCATATACCTCTGGTTATCCCGTTCGACAAAATAAGGACTTTCTCTCTTTCCATAAAAGGCAGATTGTTATACACTTGCTTAAGACCAGACTATCGATGAGGAAGTGTACTTGTATGGAAAAGAACGAAATCTACAACGGACTGATAAATATCGTTAAATCCGAATATGTAAAAATGGACGAACCATTGAAAAATCACCTGTATACCCAGCTTGGCGGAAAGGCGGATTACCTCGTAATGCCGACGACCTTCGAAGAAGTACAGAAAGTCGTCAGGTTCACTAATCGCGCCGGTATTAAACACACGCTTCTCGGCAACGGATCGAACCTGATCATCAAAGACGGAGGGATCCGCGGCGTAGTGATGAACCTGAAGTATCTGAACGATGTCAGCAGTGAAGGAGAGACTGTCGTAGCCCAGAGCGGAGCAAGAATCATCGACGTCTCCCGTCACGCTCTGAACGAGAGCCTGTCGGGTCTCGAGTTCGCCTGCGGCATCCCGGGGACGGTCGGAGGTGCCCTTTATATGAACGCAGGTGCCTACGGCGGGGAAATCAAGGATGTGCTCGATTACGCCTACGTCGTGGATAAACACGGGGAACTGGTGAAACGGAATGCCAAAGAGCTCGGTTTCGACTACCGTACGAGCAATATTCCCGAGAACGGGGACATCGTTGTGGAAGCCACTTTCGATTTGACCCCGGCAAAATACGAAGATGTGAAAGCTACCGTGGATGACCTCACTTACAGGCGGGAATCCAAACAGCCGCTCGAATACCCGTCCTGCGGCAGCGTATTCAAACGTCCGCCGGGACATTTCGCCGGAAAACTCATCCAGGACAGCAAGCTTCAGGGTACGAACATCGGCGGTGCAGAAGTGTCCACGAAGCATGCCGGCTTCATCGTCAATAAAGACAATGCGACGACAGCCGATTATATCGCCGTGATCGAACACGTGCAGAAGACCGTCAAGGAGAATTTCGGCGTGGATCTCGAGCGGGAAGTAAGAGTCATCGGAGAAGATAAATAATAGTAATAAAGTAAAAGCCTGGAGGTTCCTTCCTCCAGGCTTTTTCGTATTCAGGGACGGGTGAGTATCTGGGAGTGATTCATTCCGATTCCCACTTCTGTTGCCGATGTCCCGCATTTAAGTTTACATAATTATATTTCGGGTAACAAATAATATTTTTGCAATAAAAAACCACCAATAATATGTATTGGTGGAGACGGCGGGAGTCGAACCCGCGTCCGGAGATATCGGCACTCGGGCATCTACAAGCTTAGTCGATATATTCTGATTCGCGAACTGCTCAGCCTATCGACCGGCTTATCGCAGACGCTAATCTGATTAGTCTCTTCGTTTCTCCTCAGATGGTGGAGAAACGCGTAGCCTGCTTCAGTTTGAGACCCTTGCACCGGCACACAGGCGATGCCGGGAAGGATCGCTCAAGCCAGCTTACGCTGCTAGAGCTAGGTTGTCTTCAGATTCGCCAGTTATATTTAGGCAAATGACGTTGTCGAGTCGTCGCCTCGACCTGCAGCCCGAGTTCGAACTATCCCCGTCGAATCCGTAACGTCCCCGTTACAGTAATTGCTGCATTTACTTAAATTATTATACCATAGTTCACTACTTTTGCAAACTGTCCTTGATCGCCCGGTCCATTTCCCGTTTCACCTGTTTCTGTTTCAGCGCTTCCCGCTTGTCGTACTTTTTCTTACCGCGGGCGAGACCGATGAGAACTTTGGCTACCCCGTTTTTAATGTAGACTTTCAAAGGTACAATCGAATACCCTTTCTGCTGTGTCTGCCCGATCAGTTTGTCGATCTCTTTCCGGTGCAGCAGCAGTTTACGTGCCCGTGTGGGGTCATGATTGTAAATATTTCCTTGTTCATAGGGAGAAATATGCATGTTGTGGATATACATTTCTCCGTGTCTGTTCACGCGGGCGAAGCTGTCTTTCAGGTTGATCCGGCCGTTACGGATCGATTTGATTTCCGTCCCCTGCAGGACGATGCCCGCTTCGAACGTTTCCTCTATAAAATAATCGTGCCTTGCTTTTTTGTTCTGGGCAATCGCCCGTCCATCTCCTCTTGGCATCCTGACCACTCCTTCTTTCTCTGGTATTCATTCTATCAAATTCCCTGTGCTAATGAAAAAGATATTTGATTAGACAGCACAAATAAGCATGTGAGATAGTATTAATGGATAAGGAGGAAGAGACAATGACTTCAACCCTGAAACTGCTGACCCAAAGCGATAAATCGATGTTTATGTCCATGGATAACGGAATAAAGGATGATTACATAGCCCGTATTTTTGACCGTCTCGTCACCTCTGATTCTCACACTTTATACGGTCTTTTCTATCAGGGAAAGCTCGTCTCGACGGCGGGCTATAGCCTGTTCGCGGAAGGGACTTATGCAATGCTCGGGCGTTTCCGCAGCGACCGGAGGTACCGGGACCGCGGGTTCGTAACCGAAATTCTCCATCACGTCGTCGCCGAACTTGAAAATAATCCGGCTATCCGCTGGATCGGAGCGAACACGGAAACGAAGAACCTGCGCGCCCGGCGCGTCCTTGAAAAAATAGGGATGACCCCTTCCGAACCCCTACAATATAACGTAGTGCCGAGAGCGGAACTGGAGAAGCTTCCAGAAGCCGCACACGGATGGTCGGAAATCAGCCCGGTTTCCGAAAAAATGCGGTGGGTCCGCGCTCTCCACCCATCCGACCGTTTATTTCCGTTTGAATGTTACTACCCTTTTCCGCTTTCCGGAAATCTGCTTCGGGAATTCCCGCTGCAGAAAGCCCGTATGTTTCTGTCACCCGATGAGCAGCGGTTTCTTCTTATGAAGGAAGATGTAAAAGGAGAAACATACACCAACGTTATATACCCCTTTGCTGATGCCGGAAGCGACCGGGGTGTGCTGAATCTCGTAAAGAAGGAGATACAGAACAATCCCGGACACTACGGTGCCTGGTTCAATCAGCAGTACAGCGACACTCCTCTCCCTTATCCCGTCGAATCAAAGGGTGAATGGGTGCTGTACAGAAAGTAGTCAGATACTCTTTTTGGCAATGCAGAAGAAAAACACGACGGTTCCTGCGGAAACAGCACGAGCCGGGGGGCCAATTGACCAGACCCCCGCCAGACCGTGCCCGCGGAAAACGGCGTGTTTTTTTTCATGTGCCTACTTTTTCTTTTTAGGAACTCCTTTATTTCTGTAAAATGGCTTGTTCCCTTTTTGTTTCTTTTTCTTCTTGGCGCTGGCCTTGATCTGTTTCGGCTGTTCCCGGCGCTGCTTCTTATCACTTTTCGGCTTCATACCTACGATTTCGAAGTCGATGACTTTTTCATCGAGATTGACGTTGACGACTTTCACTTTCACTTCGTCCCCGATCCGGTACATATTCGCCGTACGTTCACCGATGAGGGCATACTGTTTCTCCATGAAGTTGTAGTAGTCATCCGTCAGCGTACTGACGTGTACCAGTCCTTCCACCGTATTAGGCAGTTCCACGAACATACCGAAGCTCGTGACGGAACTGATGATTCCTTCATACTCTTCATCGATTTTATCCTGCATATACTCCGCTTTCTTCAGATCATCCGTTTCACGTTCCGCGTCGACGGATGCACGTTCTTTCTCCGAAGAATGACGGGCAATCTCAGGCATGTGATCTTTCCAGTACTTCGTCGTTTCCTGGCTCAGATCTTTCTGAATGATATACGTACGAATCAGACGGTGCACGATCAGGTCCGGGTACCGGCGGATCGGTGATGTGAAGTGTGTGTAAAAGTTCGTCGCCAGCCCGAAGTGCCCGACGTTCGAAGGATCATACTTCGCCTGCTGCATCGAACGGAGCATCAGTTTCGAAATGATGAGGTCTTCCTGGGTCCCTTTCACTTCTTCAAGCACTTTCTGAAGCGCCTGCGGGTGTACATCATCGGACGTCCCTTTCACCGAATATCCGAGGTTTGCAACGAACTCGAAAAAGTTCTGCAGTTTAGCGGAATCCGGATCCTGGTGGATACGGTAAATCGCCGGAACATCAAGCCAGTGGAAATGCTCGGCTACCGTTTCGTTGGCCGCGAGCATAAACTCTTCGATGAGTTTCTCCCCGACCGATCTCTCGCGTAGCTGTACGTCTTTCGCTTTTCCTTCTTCGTCCACGATGACGCCCGCTTCTTTGAAATCAAAATCGATGGCACCGCGGTCGAAACGTTTTTCCCGAAGAATCTGCGCTAAGTCTTCCATATCTTTGAACATCGGTACTAATGGTTCATAACGCTTCTTCAGTTCTTCGTCGCCATCGGCGAGAATTCCGTTTACATCCTTATACGTCATCCGCTCGTCCGTTCTGATAACACTTTGGAAAATTTCGTGGTTCACGACTTCCCCGTCCTCGTTTATCTCCATTTCACAGGAGAGCGTCAGGCGATCCACCTGAGGATTGAGGGAACAGATACCGTTCGACAGACGGTGCGGAATCATCGGAATGACGCGATCGACGAGGTAGACGGACGTAGCTCTCTCCGCTGCCTCCTTATCAATCGGCGATTCCTGATCGACATAGTAGGAAACGTCCGCAATGTAGACGCCGAGCTTATAGTTACCGTTATCGAGTTTCTTCACCTGGACGGCATCATCGAGGTCTTTCGCATCGGCACCGTCGATGGTCACAATCTGCTCGGAACGGAGGTCGCGACGATTTTCTATTTCTGATTCATTTATCTCATCCGGCGTATCTGTTGCCTGCTGAATCACTTCTTCCGGAAAATCTACCTGGATTCCGTGCTTATGGATAATGGAAATGATGTCGATTCCCGGATCGTTTTTATGTCCGAGAATCTCTGTGATTTCCCCTTCGGCGCTCATGCGGCCTTCAGGGAATTTCGTGATTTCGACAATCACTTTATGTCCATCAGCCGCTCCATTCTCTTTTCCTTTCGGGATGAAGATATCGTTCGGTACCCGTTTATCATCAGCGATGACGAAACCGAAGTTGCCGTTCGCATCATAGGTACCGACAAGTCTCGCCTGGGCGCGTTCAAGAATCCTTATGACGGTTCCTTCCGGGCGCTGCCCGTCGTCCCGCCGTTTTTCGACGCGTACGAGAACCTTATCATTATTCATCGCACTGTTCAGGTCGGAATGATGAAGATAGACGTCGTCCTTATCTTCCTCCTCCGGAAGCAAAAAGGCGAATCCTTTCGCATTCATCTGTATCCGGCCTTTAATAAGATTCATCTTCTCCGGAAGACCGAAGCGGTTCTTTCTCGTACGGACGAGATCTCCTTCTTCCTCAAGTGCATTCAGTTCATTCATTAATTCTTTCAGGTCTTCACTTCCGGTGAGACCTAATTCTTCTTCCAGTTCATTGACAGACAAAGGGCGTGAAGCCGATTCTCTGAAATGATCAAGTATTTTTTTTCTTTCTACAGACATAATAGTCCTCCTATTCATTATTCGGACATGTCTTCTATTCGCTTATGACCAGTCCAATGAATTAAGAAAATCCAGTACGTCCTGCTGAAGTTCGTCTTTTTCCTTATCCACTGTAATGAAGTGACCGGAGTTTTCGTACCATTTGATATCTTTGTGATCGGATTCCACCGTCTCATAGATATATGGAGCGCTCTCCGTGTTGATCATCTCATCCTTCGAAGCCTGGACCACAAAGACGGGAGTATAAATCTCGTCCACATGGTCGTGTACTTCGTTGATGAACTGTCCTAATTGAGTAAACATGTCCTTTGATTGTTCTTCTAATTCATTCATTTCTTTCTTAATGGTTGCTTCGTCTTTTTCTTCGAGTTGTTTATATTGTTTCGCTTTGAACCTGAATCCCTGCTTAAGCTGTTCTTCGTTATCGAAAAACATCGGGGCACACATCGGTATAATACCCTGAATCTTCTCGCAGTATGCGAGTTTCAATCCTAAAACTCCACCGAGGGACAGACCCGCCACAGCTACCTTTTCATATCCCAGGTCCCGCAGGTGCTGAAGACCGTTCTGTACGTCTTCCCACCACTGGTCCGGAGTCGCATCGCTCAGTGCTTCCAGTTCCTTGCCGTGCCCCCGGTATATAGGGGCATGAGTCGTATATCCGTTCTTTTCGAGAAACCTTCCCATCATGCGTACATCTGTTGAATTACCTGTAAAGCCGTGCAGCAGCAGCACAGCACGATCTCCTCCACCTTCGAATGTAAATGGCTCAGGCGGTTTTATTTTCATAACTTCCTCTCTCCTTTTTTCTTTGCTGTTGATGTACTACCCATATTCAGCTGACAGAAACATTCACTTGCTGCCAGCAATCTGAAACGCTCCCCCCGCATCCCGGGGGAAACCGTGCCGCAATAAAAAACGAAAAAGCCACGCTCAAGGCGCGGCTTACGAACATTATCCTATAAGATACCCGGAAATAAATGCCAGCACGAAGAACAGGACACCAGTGACGATAGTGGCACGGTGTAGAACTTTATCTATTCCTCTTGCCTTCTGCTTACCGAAAACCTGCTCGGCTCCGCCGGAAATCGCTCCCGACAGACCGGCACTCTTACCGGACTGCAACAGCACAAGTGTAATTAAAGCAATTGTATCAATAATAAGTAATGAAACCGTAAGTGTTTGCATAGTTTATTGTTGCACCTCCTAGAACGGACAAATGACTAGAACAAATATAGCATACATCTTTTTTCCCTACAAGGTGTAATTACCGGTGCTGTTTTTTGAATGATATTTGAACATTTTTGAATGAAAATGCGCAAAAACGATTGTTTTTGATTGAATGTTGCAAACGCTTCCCTTATAATGAAGTCATTCACTAAAGGAGGAACGCTTATGCTTACTATGGAGAGGCATCAGCTCATCCTGTCCCTGCTGGCGGAGAAGAAAACCGTCCGTCTCCAGGAACTGAGCGACCGGACAAACGCCTCCGACTCCACGATACGACGAGATCTGGACGCCCTGGAGCAACAGGGCGCTTTAAAGCGGGTGCATGGAGGCGCATCTTCTCTTTCAGCTTCCAGGGAAGAAGCGCCGATGAGTGAAAAAACCGGCCAGTATCACGAACAGAAAAAAATAATAGCTTCCCTTGCTGCGGGAACAATAAGCAAAAAAGAAACTATTTTTCTGGACGCCGGATCGACGACGACCCTGATGATCCCTTATCTGGACTCTTCTGTCACCGTCGTCACGAATGGTCCGGAGCACCTGCCCCATCTGGCGGAACGCGGCATAACCACCTACGTCATAGGAGGATTCGTCAAGCCGGGAACCAGGGCCATCGTCGGCGCCAATGCTGTAGAAAACCTGAAACAGTACCGGTTCGACCGCTGCTTTCTCGGAGTCAACGGGATTACGGAAGAAGACGGGCTCACGACACCCGATCCGGAAGAAGCAGCCATTAAGAAAAAAGTGCTCTATCAGTCTATGAACAGATACGTCCTTGCTGATCTTTCCAAGTTCGGAGAAAGGACTTTCATAACTTTCGCCGGAGCGGAAGACGCCATACTGGTGACCGACTCTTCCGGACCTGTCGTGACGGCAATGCAGAATAACAAAGACATAGAGGTGATGCTTCCATGATTTACACACTGACACTCAACCCTTCCATCGACTACATTATGCACGTGGACAAATTACAGCCGGGCGGACTGACGCGTTCTACAGCAACGGCTTATTACCCCGGCGGAAAAGGAATCAACGTTTCCCGGGTGCTCTCGAATCTGTCCGTCCCCTCGACGGCGCTCGGCTTCATCGGAGGGTTCACCGGGGAGTTCATCAGAACCTCCCTCAAAGAAAAGGGAGTAAAAGAAGCTTTTATAGAAACAGACGAACCGACGAGAATCAACGTGAAACTGAAAGACGGAAGGGAATCGGAAATAAACGGCCCGGGACCTGAACTTTCGGACTCGCTCAAAGGGCGGCTGCTGGAACAGCTCCATACGCTCACCCCGGAGGACGTTCTACTAATTGCAGGCAGCGTCCCCTCTTCTCTCCCCGAGGATTTCTACCGGGAAATAGCGGAGAACCTGAAAGATAAAGGGGTACCGATGGCCGTGGATACCTCGGGACGCGCACTGAAAGACCTTTTATCCTATCATCCCTACCTTATCAAGCCGAACAGGCAGGAGCTTGAGGAACTGTTCGGGGAAACGATGGAAGATAATCGGACCGTCGCCCGCTACGCGGAAAAACTGGTGGAAGAAGGCTGCCGGAACGTCCTCATCTCCCTCGGCGGTGACGGAGCCGTATATGCGAATCATGAAGGTATCTGGTTCGCAGAAGCACCAAAAGGCCCGGTCGTCAACACGGTGGGAGCGGGTGATTCCATGGTTGCCGGATTCCTGGCTGCGAAAGAAGTTTATCTCACCGACGAAGAGGCTTTCAAAAAGAGCATAGCCTGCGGAAGTGCCACAGCGTTCGGAGAAGATTTGTGTACGAAAGAAGAAGCAGAAGCCCTGTACGATTCCATTCACATATATAAGGAAGGAGAGAGACGATGAAAATTACAGACCTTTTGAAAAAGGATACGATGCTGCTCTCAACAGACGCCTCCGATAAAAAAGGAATTCTGGACGAACTGACGGCGAAGCTTGAGACCGCCGAACGTCTGAAAGACCGGGACAGATTCCGCGAAGCTATTCAGGCGAGAGAAGACCAGAGTACAACAGGAGTGGGAGACGGGATCGCCATCCCCCACGCAAAGTCAGAAGCCGTAAAGACACCGGCCATCGCTTTCGCCCGTTCCCGCGAAGGAATCGAATACGAATCACTCGACAGGCAGCCGGCTCACCTGTTCTTTATGATAGCAGCGACGGACAGTGCCGATAACACTCACCTGAATGCTCTATCACGTCTTTCTTCCTTTCTGATGGATACAAATTTCCGGGAAAACCTTATGAAAGCCGAATCCGAAGAGGAAGTCATGGAAATTATCAATACGAAGGAACGGGAAGAAGACGAAGAAGATGAAGAAGCGACGGAGACCTCCGGGAACCTGATTCTTGCCGTAACTGCCTGTCCGACAGGAATTGCCCATACGTACATGGCGGCAGATAAGCTGAAGGATACAGCCGGGCAGAGAAATATTCCGATCAAGGTACAGACGAACGGCTCAAGCGGAGTGAAGAACCGTCTTACTCCGGATGATATTGAACGTGCTGATGCCATTATCGTCGCGGCAGATACAAAAGTTGATATGAGCGGTTTTGACGGGAAACATGTCATCGAAGTACCGGTGGCAAAAGCTATCCACGAACCGGACAAACTGCTGGACCGGGCTCTTCAGAAGGATGCTCCTGTTCATCACTCCGACGGCAAAAAAGAAGACGGAGAAGATTCCAAAGGACGATCCGGCATTTACAAACATCTGATGAACGGTGTGTCCAACATGCTTCCTTTCGTCGTAGGCGGAGGTATTCTCATAGCTTTCTCCTTTTTCTTCGGTATCAACGCCGCAGACCCGGAAAGTGATCAGTACAATAGGCTTGCAGAAATGCTTGATACCGTCGGCGGTAACGCCTTCTTCTTCCTCGTCCCGATTCTCGCCGGCTTCATCGCATCAAGCATCGCCGACCGTCCCGGTTTCGCACCAGGGGTTGTCGGGGGCTATATAGCAGTGTCGTCCGGTGCTGCGGATGGCGGTTCCGGCTTCCTCGGCGGTCTGATCGCCGGTTTCCTGGCAGGTTACCTTACGCTCGGCATTAAAAAAAGCCTGGAAGGTCTTCCTGCCTGGCTGGACGGATTGAAGACGGTTCTGTTCTACCCGGTACTTGCCATTTTCGGTACAGGAATGATCATGCTTCTGATCAACCCGCCACTCACCAGTGTGTACACCGGTCTCTTAAGCTGGCTTGAGGGACTGAGCGGTGCCAACGTCGCCATACTCGGCATCATTGTAGGCGGTATGATGTCCGTTGATATGGGCGGACCCGTTAACAAAGCAGCGTATACGTTCGGCCTTGCCACTCTTGATGCCGGCAACTATTCGATTATTGCAGCAGCGATGGCCGGGGGTATGGTGCCTCCGCTCAGCCTGGCGCTTGCCAGCACATTTTTCAAAAATAAATTTACGAAAGAAGAGCGGGAGGCCGGCAAAACGGCCTACGCTCTCGGGGCCTGCTTCATCACGGAAGGCGCCATTCCTTTCGCAGCTGCGGACCCGGCCCGGGTGATTCCTTCGGCGGTCGTCGGATCAGCAGCGGCCGGAGCGCTCACCATGCTCTTCGGTATCGGTCTCACCGCTCCCCACGGAGGTATTTTCGTCATCGGTCTCGTCGAAGGAGGGTTCACCGAAGCAGCCCTTTACATCCTTGCCATCGCGGCCGGTTCGATAATTTCGGCAATTATGCTCGGATTCTTGAAAAAGGATGTACGAAAGGCTTAAAATAGTGTAATTAGAACAAGTATATATTTTCACTTTTGAGGAGGAAACTATCATGGTAGAAAAAACATTCAAAGTCACATCCGCTGACGGTGTGCATGCACGTCCGGCGACAGTACTTGTACAGAACGCAGGGAAATACGAATCAGACATCAATCTTCACTATAAAGAGAAATCAGTGAACCTGAAGTCCATCATGGGAATCATGAGTCTCGGTATCCCGGCCGGAGCAGAAATCAAAATTACAGCAGAAGGTGACGATGAGCAGGAAGCAATCGATCATCTGACGCAGACTATGCAAAATGAAGGCTTGGGGGAGTAACGAAATGACACAACTTCAGGGTATAGCAGCTTCCGGCGGTATTGCGATTGCAAAAGCATACCGTCTGGAGGCGCCTGACCTATCCTATGACAAAACGACGGTGGATGAGCCTGCCGAAGAAATCACACGTCTCCACGACGCTCTGGAGGTTTCCAAGTCGGAACTGGAAAAAATTAAAGAACACACGAGGAAGTCCCTCGGAGATGAACACGCAGAAATCTTCTCCGCTCACCTTCTCGTACTCAGCGACCCTGAAATGATCCAGCCCATGGAAGATAAAATCAGAACGGAAAGCGTCAATGCGGAAGCGGCTCTCGATGAAACGGCCAATATGTTCATCGACATGTTCAAAAACATGGACAACGAATACATGAAAGAACGTGCTGCGGACATCCATGACGTTACTAAGCGCGTGCTCGCCCACCTTCTGGACGCCGAGTTTCCGGACCCTGCTCTTATCGATGAGCAGGTCGTCATTGTGGCAGAAGATCTTACACCTTCCGATACCGCTCAACTGAACAAAGAGTTCGTCCAGGGCTTCACTACCGATATCGGGGGCCGCACGTCCCACTCGGCCATTATGGCGAGATCTCTCGAAATTCCGGCAGTCGTCGGTACGAAAGAGATTACGAAACAGGCGGACAAAGGTGTGACTGTCATTGTAGATGGCCTGAGCGGTGACGTAATCGTCGACCCTACTGATGAGCAGATCGAATCGTACAAACAGAAGCGTTCGGAATTTGAAGAGAAAAAACAGGAGTGGGCAAAACTGAAAGATGAGACCACCGTCTCAAGCGATAACGAGCACGTGGAACTGGCTGCCAATATCGGTACGCCGGATGATGTTTCGGGTGTCCTTGAAAACGGAGGCGAAGGAATCGGACTGTACCGGACCGAGTTCCTCTACATGGGCAAAAATCAGCTTCCGACAGAAGATGAGCAGTTTGATGCTTACAGTTCCGTACTGAAGCAGATGGAAGACAAGCCTGTCGTAGTGCGTACACTCGACATCGGGGGAGATAAAGAGCTCGACTACCTCGACCTTCCTGATGAAATGAACCCGTTCCTCGGCTTCCGTGCTATCCGGCTCTGCCTTGAGCGTGACGACATTTTCCGTACTCAGCTCCGGGCACTGCTGCGGGCGAGCGTACACGGAAACCTGAAGATCATGTTCCCGATGATTGCAACGCTCGACGAATTCCGCGAGGCGAAAGCTATTCTGACCGAAGAGAAAGAAAACCTCATCCGGGAAGGGAAAGAAGTTGCGGACAACATTGAGGTCGGTATCATGGTGGAAATCCCTGCGACAGCCGTAATGGCCAAGCAGTTCGCCAAAGAGGTCGACTTTTTCAGTATCGGTACGAATGACCTTATTCAGTACACGATGGCTGCCGACCGGATGAATGAGCGCGTTTCCTACCTGTATCAGCCTTATAACCCGGCTATCCTCAATCTCGTAAACAACGTCATTGAAGCTGCCCACGCAGAAGGAAAATGGGCCGGCATGTGCGGTGAGATGGCAGGGGATGAAATCGCCATTCCGATTCTTCTCGGTCTTGGACTTGATGAATTCAGCATGAGTTCCTCTTCCATCCTTCCGGCAAGAACTCAAATCCTCGGGCTTTCCAAAGCGGAAATGAGTTCTTTCAAAGACGAACTTCTATCCATGAATACGTCTGAAGACGTGGTCGCTTTCGTGAAAGAGAAAGCAGGTCTTGAATAGGCTGTTTTCGGAAGAAGAAGTAAAGGAGGACTGTTGATGACCTTCACAATCGTAATGCTGGTATCAATTGCTATCATCGTCGGTGTGGCCGCAGCGTTCGGCACGGTCATTTCCAAAGGATATGACTACAAACACACGATTGATGCTCATCCGGAACAGGATGGAGATTCTTCTTCACAAAAAAACTGAACCCTTACAGGTTCAGCTGAAGCTGCCGGGAATCCCGGCAGCTTTATTTTATTGTCTCCGGCTCACGCAGGATTCACCCAGCTGCCGACTTCATACCACATATAGTAGAGCCATTCCTCGAAAAAAAACGGAAGCTTCGTATTCAATGATTGATACGCGGAATATTCCGTCGGCACCCCCTCAGCGTCGATTCCCATATCCGTTGCCATAGCCGTGGCCCGTTTTAAATGGAACCGGTCGCTGACGAGATAAAAGCTGGTGATCGATTTTTCTTCAAGAAGTTTTTTGGATTCGGAGAGATTCTCCTTCGTCTCGAGCGAACTTTCTTCCATTAATATATCTTCCTCCGAAACTCCTGCTTCCATAGCACTCCCCTTGCCTACTTCCGCTTCGGAAAATTCCGCTTTTTCGCTCTTACCCCCGGTAAAAATCAGATAATCTACCTTCCCTTCCTCGTACAGCTCGATTGCTTCACGGATCCTTCCTTCAAACACCGGACTCGGTTTCCCGCCCCACTGCGCCGCTCCAAGGACGATGGCTGCATCGACCTTCTTATCCCCTTCTACACCGTATGTCCACACCTGCCAGGCGCTGACGGCTGCAAACACGACGGCTATCATTATTAACAATTGGATGATTCTTTTCATAGTTTTTCTCCTTCGCTGTACGTTCGTCTTCTCATAATACTACGTGGGGCGGTATTTGCAAAAGATAAAGATACTTCCACAGATGAAAGATAAAAATAAAACCTTCGGGGTGCACACCCCGAAGGCCTTCAGACTCCCAAAAACCGGGAACCGGTCATTCCGTATTATTTATTCAGGTTGTAGAAAGCTGTCTTTCCTGCATATTTGGCTGTATCAAGCAGCTGATCCTCGATGCGCAGAAGCTGGTTGTACTTCGCAACACGGTCCGTACGGGACGGTGCCCCTGTTTTAATCTGACCGGCGTTTGTGGCAACTGCGATATCAGCGATCGTTGCATCTTCCGTCTCTCCGGAACGGTGGGAGATGACTGCAGTATAGCCGGCACGTTTCGCCATTTCAATAGCGTCGAACGTTTCCGTCATCGTACCGATCTGGTTCACTTTGATAAGGATGGAGTTTCCTACACCCTGCTCGATGGCACGGGACAGTTTTTCTGTGTTGGTAACGAACAGATCATCCCCGACCAGCTGTACTTTGTCACCGATACGGTCCGTAAGCAGCTTCGTGCCTTCCCAGTCGTTTTCGTCCAGGCCGTCTTCAATGGAAACAATCGGATATTTGCCGATCAGTTCTTCATACCAGTCGACCATTTCTTCGGAAGTCCGCGTTACGCCTTCCCCTTTCAGGTTGTACGTACCGTCTTCATAAATTTCGGAAGCCGCTACGTCCATAGCAAGCTGCACTTCTTCGTCCGGCTTATATCCTGCCTCTTCGATCGCTTCGATGATCGTGGAGAGGGCTTCTTCGTTGGATTTCAGGTTCGGAGCGAATCCGCCTTCATCCCCGACGCCTGTATTATAACCTTTGTTTTTAAGAACTTTCTTAAGCGCGTGGAAAACTTCAGCACCCATGCGGAGACCTTCCTTGAATGTAGGAGCACCTACAGGCATGATCATGAATTCCTGGATGTCTACGTTGTTGTCCGCATGCTCTCCCCCGTTAAGAATGTTCATCATCGGAGTCGGAAGCGTATGAGCAAAGAATCCGCCGAGATACTTGTACAGTGGCAGTTCGGAATACTCTGCGGCCGCCCGGGCAACTGCCATGGAAACACCGAGAATGGCGTTTGCACCAAGGTTGCCTTTGTTGTCGGATCCGTCGATTTCTCTCATAAGGTTATCGATGATAACCTGCTGGGTTACGTCGATACCGAGCAGTTTCGGAGCTATCTTTTCGTTTACGTTTTCAACGGCGTTCTGAACGCCTTTGCCGAGGTAACGGTTTTTATCGCCGTCACGTAGTTCTACTGCTTCGTATTCTCCGGTGGAAGCGCCACTCGGAACAAGAGCTGTGCCGAACGCTCCGGATTCCGTGTACACTTCTACTTCCACTGTCGGGTTCCCGCGGGAATCCAGTACTTCGCGTGCATAAACATCAGTAATATATGGCATGAAAATCTCTCCTTCAGTCATTGTAGTTTAGTTATTTCTTAATGATCGAGTTTCCGGTCATATCTTCCGGTTTTTCGACATTCAGCAGATCGAGAAGAGTCGGGGCAAGGTCGCCGAGAATTCCGTCTTCTGTAAGCTCTGCTCCTTCTTTCGTCACGATGACCGGTACCGGGTTTTTCGTATGAGCGGTCATCGGATCCCCTTCGGTCGTCGTCACTTCATCAGAGTTCCCGTGATCGGCAGTTATGATGGCCGATCCGCCTTTATCGATGATTTTATCGACGATTTTACCGAGACACTCGTCCACCGCTTCAATCGCTTTGACCGTCGGCTCCAGCATACCGGAGTGACCGACCATGTCCGGGTTGGCGAAGTTCAGGATGATTGCATTGTGTTTCTCCTCATCCAGGTCCTCGAGTAACGCGTCCGTCACTTCGTAGGCGCTCATTTCCGGTTTCAGGTCATACGTTGCCACATCCGGGGAATTGATGAGAATACGGTCTTCCCCTTCGAACTCCTCTTCACGGCCGCCGCTCATGAAGAACGTGACGTGAGGATATTTTTCCGTTTCGGCGATGCGCAACTGAGTCATATTATTCTTCGCGAGAACCTCACCGATCGTATTTTTCAGTTCATTAGGCGGGAAGATGACTTTATCTGTATCCACCGTTTCACTATATTCCGTCATCGAGACGAAATAGATATTTTTCGGTGCATCACCACGGTCGAAGTATTCGAAATCATCGTTCGCAAAAGCCTGGGACAATTGAATCGCACGGTCCGGACGGAAGTTTGCGTACACGATGGCATCCTCACTTTCCACTTGAGCAACCGGCGTACCATTCTCATCCGTCATTACAATCGGCAGCACGAATTCATCGTGTATATCCTCTTCGTAGGACTGTTCCACTGCTTCAACGGTATCCACGGCCTGTTTTCCTTCACCATGTGCGATGGCGTCGTACGCTTTTTTCACACGGTCCCAGCGTTTATCCCGGTCCATGGCATAGTAGCGTCCGGATACGGTGGCAATTTTTCCTGTACCGAGCTCCTTCAGCTTTTCCTCTGTGTCCTTCAGGTATTTCTTGGCGGACTGTGGACCGACGTCACGGCCGTCCAGAAAAGCATGAAGATATACGTCCTCAAGCCCCTCTTTCGCCGCGAGTTCGATAACGGCCATAATGTGACTGTTATGACTGTGGATGCCCCCGTCCGAAAGAAGTCCGAACACGTGCAGCGATTTATCGTTGTCCTTGGCATGACGGACAGCTCCGAGAAGTGTTTCATTCTCGTAGAAGTCGCCTTCCCGTATCGCCATGTTTATACGGGTCAGGCTCTGATAAACCACTCTGCCGGCTCCGATGTTCAAATGTCCCACTTCCGAGTTACCCATCTGTCCTTCCGGAAGACCGACCGCTTCTCCGCAGGCGGTCAGCTGAGAATGGGGGAAGCGGCTCCAGTAACGGTCGAAATTCGGCGTATTCGCCGCTTTTACGGCGTTTCCGTATTCTTCATCACGCAGTCCGTAACCATCGAGAATGATCAGTGCTGCTAAAGGCTGTTTACTCATGTTTACCTGCCTCCACAAGTTTCAGGAAGGAGTCGGCTTCAAGACTTGCTCCTCCTACGAGAGCTCCGTCGATATCCGACTGGGAAAGCAGTTCATCCACGTTTGCAGGTTTGACACTTCCTCCGTACTGGATGCGTACTGCTTCTGCAGCTTCGTCACCGGAGAGCTTTCCGACTACTTTACGGATATGGGTGCATACTTCATTCGCCTGCTCGCTCGATGCAGTACGGCCGGTGCCGATGGCCCAGATCGGTTCGTAAGCGATGATCAGCTGTTTCACCTGGTCATCTGTAAGCCCTTCGACAGCTTTCGTAATCTGACTCTCGATATGGTTCATCGTCTCATCCGATTCACGCTGTTCGAGAGACTCTCCTACACAGACGATCGGAGTGAGGTCATGGTCGAAAGCCGCATGGACTTTTTTGTTCACCGTTTCATCTGTTTCACCGAAAACGTCACGACGTTCCGAGTGTCCGAGCACGACGTACGTTACTCCGAGTTCTTTCAGC
Source organism: Salimicrobium jeotgali (assembly GCF_001685435.2). Lineage (NCBI taxonomy): Bacteria > Bacillati > Bacillota > Bacilli > Caryophanales > Bacillaceae > Salimicrobium > Salimicrobium jeotgali. Next base: position 718,223 of record NZ_CP011361.2, on the reverse strand, counting down.
ATTACCGGGCTGACTTCCCCTGTGAATGCACCGTTTTCCTCAAAGTACATGTTCTGTGCACCTATTTCGACATCCGAGTCTTTCGTCTCTTCCACAAGTTTCTGAAGAAAAGGGAACGGTGCACAAACGACGGACTCCACACTCTCCTTCGAAGGCACTTTTCCTTTGACTTCATTAATGAAAGATTCCGCTTCTTTGTGCGTTTTGTTCATTTTCCAGTTTCCTGCGATTACCTGCTTACGCATATTCATCACCTCTTCAGATTATTTATCGTTCAGAACCGTTACTCCCGGAAGTTCTTTCCCTTCCATGAATTCAAGAGAAGCGCCTCCGCCTGTGGACACGTGATCCATATCACTGGCATAGCCGAACGTTTCGACTGCCGCTGCGGAATCTCCGCCGCCGATCACTGTATATCCTTCTGTACCGGCGAGGGCCTCTGCGACAGCTTTTGTACCGCCGGCGAACGTATCCATTTCAAAAACGCCCATCGGCCCGTTCCAGATAATGAGTTTCGAATCCTTGACGAGATCTGCATACGTCTCCCGGGTTTTCGGCCCGATATCGAGAGCTTCCCAGTCTTCCGGAATTTCTTCGATACTTACTTCTTTCGTATTCGCATCCTCACTGAAATCATCTGCAACGATGACGTCTTCAGGCATAATGAAATTCACATTATTCTCTTTCGCTTTCTCCATGTACTGTTTGGCAAGATCGATTTTATCTTCCTCGAGAAGCGACTTGCCGATTTCATACCCCTGTGCTTTCACGAACGTGTAGGCGAGTCCGCCTCCGATGATGAGGTTATCGACTTTGTCGAGAAGATGATCGATGACACCGATCTTATCTTTAACTTTAGCACCACCGATAATAGCTGTAAACGGACGTTCCGGGTCGGCGAGGGCATTCCCGAGCACTTCCAGTTCCTTCTGCATGAGGAAACCGGCTACTGCCGGGATGTACTCCGCCACCCCTGCTGTGGAAGCATGGGCACGGTGAGCCGCTCCGAACGCATCATTGACGTAAAGGTCAGCCATGTCGGCAAAGTGCTTCGCAAGTTCTGCGTCGTTCTTCTCTTCGCCGGGATCAAACCGCACGTTCTCAAGAAGAAGGACTTTTCCGCGTTCCATTTCGGAAATCGCTTTTGTCACTTCCTGACCGTACACTTCATCCGACTTCAGCACTTCCGCACCAAGCAGATCACTGAGACGCTCCGCTACCGGATCCAGTCTCAATTCATCATGGGCTTCCCCTTTCGGACGCCCGAGATGACTTGCCAGAATAACTTTAGCTCCGTTACCTGTAAGATGCTGGATTGTCGGCAGGGCCGCTTTGATTCTCGTATCGTCCGTCACTTCTCCGTCCTTCATGGGCACGTTGAAGTCCACACGGCAGAAAACCGTCTTACCATCCACTTCTATATCGCTGATCGTCTGTTTATTCATCTTCCGAGAACCTCCTTTGATCTGTCTGGTATGTATGTTTCCACTAAAGATATCAGCGGAAACACATTAATTTTTTTCTTCAGCAAATGAAGAAAAGGAGGAGGATACAGGACCTCCTCCTTTTAGTGATTAAAGCTTAGATTCCTTGTTTTTTAAGGTAAGCAGCAAGGTCTACACAACGGCTGGAATAACCGAACTCGTTGTCGTACCAGGATACTACTTTCACCATGTTGCCTTCAAGGCTCAATGTGGAAAGGGCATCGATTACGGAAGAGTTCGTATTACCGTTATAGTCGGAAGATACAAGCGGCTCTTCACTGTACCCCATGATACCTTTAAGTTCGCCTTCTGCAGCTTCTTTCAGTGCACTGTTCACTTCATCTACAGTTACATCTTTATCAAGTTCCGCCACGAAGTCAACGATGGATACGTTTTGTGTCGGAACACGCATAGCCATACCGCTCAGCTTGCCTTCGAGTTCAGGAAGAACTTTTGTAACTGCCTGAGCTGCGCCTGTAGTTGTTGGAATGATGTTCTGAGCTGCAGCACGGGCACGACGATAGTCTTTGTGCGGCAGGTCAAGGATCTGCTGGTCGTTCGTGTAAGAGTGAACTGTAGTCATCATACCGCGCTTAACTCCGAATTTGTCATGGAGTACTTTCGCATATGGTGCCAGGCAGTTCGTAGTGCAGGATGCGTTGGAAATAACGTGGTGGCTGTCCTGATCGTAGTCACCTTCGTTAACACCCATAACTACTGTAAGATCTTCACCTTTGGCAGGTGCGGAGATGATTACTTTCTTAGCTCCTGCATCAATGTGTTTCTTGGCATCGTCACGCTGTGTGAAGCGTCCGGTCGATTCGATGACCACTTCTACGCCCAGGTCGTCCCAGCCGAGCTGTGCCGGATCTTTTTCGGATTTCACGATGATTTCTTTACCGCCTACTACAAGGTTCTCGCCGTTGACTTCAACTTCTTCTTCAAGCGTACCGTGAACGGTATCATACTGAAGAAGGTGAGCCAGCATATTCGCATCTGTAAGGTCGTTTACAGCTACTACTTCCACTTCATCGTTTTTCAGAGCAGCACGGAATACGTTACGTCCGATACGTCCAAAACCGTTAATACCAACTTTTACTGTCATGCTGAATTCCTCCTTAGAATATTACATTTAATTATTTAAAGGGACGTATCCCTTATCAACTCTTTCGCTGCGCCTTCGTCGGTGATGAGAACGCTGCTCTTGCCGGGCTGGAAGTAGGAAGAGATGGCATCCGCTTTGGAACTGCCGCCTGCGACGGCAATCACCTCTCTGTCTCCTTCCAGGTCCTCGAGCTGAAGACCGACCGTTCTCACCTTATGCACTACTTCACCCGACTGGCTGAAGTAGTACCCGAAAGCTTCCCCTACCGCCTGCCTTTCTTTGATTACGGCAAGCTGGTCATCGGGGGTCTTTCTCCGGTTAGCCATCGTAAGTGCATCTCCGAGACCGTGGATGACGATGTCGGAAGAGCGGATGATACCGAGAACGTCTTTGACGGAAGGTTCCTCGATAATGTTCTGATACGATTCTTCACTGATCGGATCCGGCACATAAAGCAGACGGTAGTTCCCCATCGCTTTTTTGGCCATTTCCACACAAATCGTATTCGCCTGATGTTCCACCCGTTCTCCGAGGCCTCCCCGCGCCGGAACGAAGAGCCAGTCTTCCATCCCGGCCGAAGGGGTCATTCTCGAAGCCACGGAGGCCATCGTCGTCCCCCCGGTCACTGCAAGCGTCTGACCGGGTCCCGCAATAGACTGCAGGTACGTGACACACGCTTTTCCCATTTCCTCTTTCACCCACTCGGACTCGTCGCTGTCGCCGGGTACGACGATGACAGACTCCAGTTTTAGCTTTTCCCTTAAACGGTCTTCTAAAACCTTCACCCCTGAAACTTCCCTCATGTAAGGGGCCATGTTCTCAAGCAGGGACTTTCCTTCCCCGGTAAGCAACAGCCCCCGCGTAGTCACCTCCACCATTCCGCCGTTTTGCAGAAAGGTGACTTCGGAGCGTATGCTGCGCTCCTTGAGATTCAGGTTATCCGCAAGCGTCCTGCGTCCGATCGGTTCCATAAGTGAAACGTAATGGAGAAGCCGATATCTGTTCTGAATAATCTCCAGAACATCCGGATAAAGTTTCTTCTGTAATTCTATCCATTCTTTCATAAACATTGCTCCTTCAGTTTAAAAAGAAGATTGGGGCAATAACGTCCCACTACATCATTTTGTGTCCCGCTAGGAGCAAAAAAATATTTCCTTCACAAACTATACTACCAACTGCTGTTGAAAAGTGCAAGTTTAATACTTCTGCAAGCGCTCTCTTACAGCATTTTCGCTCAACTGCGGAAAAATGAGTTCCTCGCCATTCACATGTACGACCGGAATCTGGAGGGCGTACTTTTCATGAAGATCATCGTCCTCCTCTATATCCTTTTCCCGAAATTCAAAAGAATAATCATAAGCGAGCAGATCTATCCAGACTTTCACTTCTTCGCAAAGCGAACAGTTATTTCTTGAAAACAGAGTGATTTCGTTCATCTCCATCCCACCTTCACTTCCTCTTCATTTTACCACTGATGGAAAAGTTTTTCACTTAAAAAGAAGCAGCTAGGAAGCATGCTTCTTTCCATCGTAATAACCGCTGTCTATTTTTCTTTCTTTCGATTGAAGGAACGTGATCAGTTCTTTTTCCACCGTCCATCTGGGAGCCCGTTCTATCAGTTCATGATTAAAAGAAATTCTGCTCTGTGTCTTCATATCGAACAGATGAATTCTCCGGCTCTCCATCAACTGTTCCGTCCATAAAATCGTAAAGCGGATAACTTTTGCCATAGCAGTACCTCCCTGGTCCAAAGCGATTCAGCCGGATGCCTGCACGACTTTTAAGTCGAACAGTTCCGGCTGTCTGACCTTTTCTGAATGAAGAACACCAATGATTTCACTGCTTATATTGTAACAAAAAAGCCCTCCAAATGATATTGGAGAGCTTTCCGGTATATACAAGTGCGCCCGAGAGGACTTGAACCCCCGACCTATAGAACCGGAATCTATCGCTCTATCCAGCTGAGCTACGGGCGCATATCGACACAAAAACCATTATAAAGGGTATGTCTTCAGAACGCAAGTCCCCTTTAAATGTTTATTTCATCCGGGTTAGGGAAACAATATTCGTGGATATGAAAGTAAATTGTTTGACCTTCATTGACCATAAAGGTATGATGAACATACAAAATCATTCATTGAGAATGTAATGAGGAGGAATACATTATGAATCTAGTACCAACAGTAATTGAACAGACGAACCGCGGGGAACGGGCTTATGATATTTATTCCCGGCTGTTAAAAGACCGGATTATCATGCTCGGCAGTCCGATCGATGATAACGTATCGAACTCGATCGTAGCCCAGCTTCTATTCCTGGCTGCGGACGATCCCGATAAAGACATCTCCCTGTACATCAACTCTCCGGGCGGTTCCATCACTGCCGGTATGGCTATCTTTGATACGATGCAGTTCATTAAACCGGACGTTTCCACTATCTGCACAGGTATGGCAGCTTCCATGGGTGCTTTCCTGCTTAACGCCGGTACGGAAGGCAAGCGCTACGCACTTCCGAACAGTGAAGTGATGATCCACCAGCCACTCGGCGGTACTCAGGGTCAGGCTTCCGACATCGAAATCCATGCCAACAGAATCATCAGAATGAGAGAGAAACTGAACAAGATTCTCTCCGAGCGTACCGGTCAGCCTTATGAAGTTATTCAGCGCGACACGGACCGTGACAACTTCATGGATGCTCACGAAGCAGTGGACTATGGTCTGATCGACAAAGTAATGGAGAACTAATTTCACTATTACGACTCTATATTGAAAAACACTTTAAAAGCGGGCAGTATGGATCTTTTCCATACTGCCCGCTTTTTTTATTTGGTGCACCTCTTTCCTTCCCTCCACGTGCTCCCGAGGGAGTTGAAGGGAAGGATTATCACGTAATCGTGACGTTCAGCACGATTTTTCCCCTCCGAAGGTCACGAAAACCGCTTTTTCCTTCCTTTCGGAGAGAAGGAAGCGGGCTGAAGGGCAGGATAACGAAACTCCCGGGGCCTGAAATCATGACCGGGCAGTACAGACTCTCTTCTCTGAATGCAAAAAACCGGACGTCACGGACCGTCCGGTTTCATGTATGCTATTCAGTTTTGATACAGACTTCTTTTACCTCTGCTCCGGAGACTTTTCTCTGTATGTATATTTTTCAACTGAGCATTTATGCCTCTTTTACAAATTCCTCGAGCTTCGTCATGGCTTCTTCTTCATCATGGCCGTCCGTAACAAGCACTACTTCTTCGTCACCTGCGACAGCCAGACTCATCAGCCCCATTATACTTTTGGCATTTACCCGCTTTTCGTTCTTTTCAATGAAGACGTCCGAGCTGAAACGATTCGCCAGCTGGACGAACTGGGCGGCAGGTCTCGCCTGCAGTCCCGTGGATAATTCGACTTTCACCTTTTTTTCTATCACCGGTCATCCTCCTTCTTATAATCTATTTTGAAAGCGCATACAGTCTGTTCGAAAAAAACGTCCCCGGGGAAAGGGTGACGTTTCCAGTGGTTCTCATTATAGCATGAAAACCGTTTTAATACATCAGGTCCTCCCCGAAGTCCCGGAGACTTCCCCTCGTCTTACTTTTTCAGCGAATTCATCGATTTTTTTCAGACGGTGATTGATTCCGGATTTACTGATCTTGCCGCCCGGAACCAGTTCACCGAGTTCCTTCAGCGAGACGTCCTGATGCTCGAGACGCACCCGGGCCAGATCTCTCAGCTTCGGCGGCATCGCATCGAGACCTACTGTTTTATTGATGAAACGGATGTTTTCCACCTGACGGAACGCAGCTCCGATTGTTTTGTTGAGGTTGGCCGTTTCACAATTGACGAGACGGTTCACCGAGTTTCTCATATCACGGACAATTCTTACGTCTTCAAACTTGAAAAGCGCCTGGTGAGCGCCAATATTACTGATAAATTCGGTAATTTTCTCCGCTTCCTTCAAATAAGTGATGAAACCGTTTCTCCTCTCGAGCGTACGGGCGTGAAGGTCGAACGTGTTCATCATTTTGCACAGTTCTTCGTTGTGATACTCATCCGAAGAATTCATTTCCAGATGATAGGAAGACGTTTCAGGGTTATTGACGGACCCTCCGGCAAGGAAAGCCCCGCGCAGATAAGCCCTTTTTCCTTTCGTCGTACCGGAATACTTAGCGGGAATCTTTTTATTGACGGAAAGAGGGCCCTCCAGTATTTCCAGTTCCTTCAGTATTACTTCGGCATTCTCTTTCATCCGGACGATGTAGACGTTGTTTTTCTTCAGACGCATCTTCTTACGTACGAGCAGTTCGGCCGGGTAAGGAAACAGCTGCTTCATCAGCGTATAAATACGGCGGGCGATCGCTGCGTTTTCCGTCTGTACGTCCAGCAGATACTGTTTGTTTCTGAGCGAAAAAGTGCCGTTCATCCTTACAAGGGCTGCGAGTTCCGCTTCATTGGCTTCGAGGTCTTCTTTCATATTCGTAAGTTCTTTCTTTATTTCAGAGGCGAAGGACATCGTCATCCCTCCTTTCTAAACGCTGCGGTCGTTTATCATGTTGTACAGCAATTTGGACAGCTTCTCAGGGTCGTGACGGATCACCTGTTTTGTTCTGTCAATGATGTCTTCTTCGATAATCCTTATATTCATCGATCGCAGGCGGTCGAGGTCGTAGCTGACCGGCTGTGCGTTCTCTTTTGCGTAAAGTTCACGCATCTCGGAGCGGATCGGCTTATTGTGCACAATAATCGAATCCACCACGTCGTCCCCGATGTGATCATGGATCGCCTGCAGATGATCGGCAGCTGTGTAGTGGGAAGTCTCCCCTTCCTGGGTCATTACGTTACACACATACGTTACAGTCGCTTTTGTTTCGCGGAGCGCTTCTTTCACTTCGGGAATGATCAGATTCGGCAGTATACTTGTGTAAAGACTTCCGGGTGAAATGACGATCAGTTCGGAATCCATGATAGCATCAATGGCTTCCGGCAGAGGTTCGGCCGGCGTCGGGCTCAGGAACAGATGTTTGATCCGCTTGTTCGCCTCCGGTATCTTCGATTCACCGGAAACGATCGTCCCATCATCCATCTCGGCATGGAGATTCATCGAGTATTTGGATACAGGATAAATATCCCCTTTTACGTTAAGGACGCGGGAGAGCTGCTTGATCCCATCATAAAAATCACCCGTCATATTTGTCAGTGCAACGAGAAGAAGGTTCCCCATCGAATGGCCGGACAGGCCGTTCCCATCCGGAAACCTGTGTTGGAAAAGATCGAGCAGAATCGGCTCCGCTTCCGATAAAGCGGCAATTACGTTCCTGATGTCCCCCGGAGCAGGGATTTCCATCTCCGAGCGTATCTTTCCGGAGCTTCCACCATCATCAGCGATTGTCACCAGAGCAGACAGAGAAATAGGCTGCTTTTTCAGGCCTCTGAGAAGAACGGGCATCCCCGTTCCTCCCCCGACGACGAGCACTTTGTTCTCCGGCTGTCCCATCAGGAAAGTTCCCTTCTCTTTTCGATGTCCCTGTGCGTCACTTTCGTGAGGAAATCCTCCGCGAAATGCTGAGCCAGAAATTCGGCAATCGCTACAGAACGGTGCTGACCTCCCGTACATCCGATCGCCACTACAATCTGGGACTTCCCTTCTTTACGATAGCGGGGAAGCATGAAAGCGAGCAGATCCTTCAGTTTATCGAGGAACTGTTTCGTTTCGGCCCATTTGAACACATACTGCACCACTTCATCGTCAAGGCCGGTTTTCGGCCGCATCGTTTCCACGTAATGGGGATTCGGAAGAAATCGCACGTCGAACATAAGATCCGCATCAATCGGTACACCATGTTTAAAACCGAAAGACACCATCTGTACGGAGAACACCTGCTGTTCTTTCTCTTTAAACGTCTGGAGTATATCTTCGCGCAGCGCCTTCGGTTTCAGATCCGTCGTATTGAATATGGTCTGCGCTCTTCCTCTCAGCTCATCCAGCATTTCCCTTTCTTTTTTAATGCCTTCAAGCGGCAGTCCCTTCGGTTCGAGCGGATGGCTTCTTCTCGTTTCTTTATAACGGGACACCAGTTCCTGATCTTCGGCATCAAGGAAAAGTATATGATCCTCGACCCACTCTTCCTGGCTCAGAGCATCAAGCGACTCGATCAGTGAGTCGAAAAATTCCCTTCCGCGAAGATCCATTACGAGAGCGACGTTCTGGATATTGTTGCTCGGGTCCTTCATCAGTTCCAGAAATTTCGGAAGAAGCGCCGGAGGCAGATTGTCTACGCAGAAGTAGCCGAGATCTTCAAAACTCTGAACAGCCACCGTCTTACCGGCGCCTGACATACCGGTGATAATGACAAGTTTCGCTTTATATGCTTGCGGATCCATACTTTTCCCCCTTATCGGTACGTTGCTTTTTATTCTTCCTCATTATACTACGTTTTCGCAGCCTTATACAAAAAAGCGCAGGTGATAAACACCTGCACCTTAAAGATATACCTTAAAAAAGGGGCGACAGCCCGACGGGAGAACCATTACTCCCGTCCGTACGTTTCTCAGGAACCTACTTTTTCAAGTTCTTCCATCAGGTTCTCGATATAGTTTTGCGCAGACTGGGCGGCAATACTGCCATCTCCTGTAGCTGTCACAATCTGACGGAGCTCTTTATCACGGATATCCCCGGCAGCAAAAACACCCGGTACCTTCGTCTCCATTCTTTCATCCGTCTCGACGTATCCTTCCTCATTTGTAACCCCCAGGTCAAGGAAAGGAGTATTGAGAGGAATGAGGCCGATATAGACGAATGTTCCGTCTGTTTTCAGATCGTACTCTCTCTCTTCATTCTTATCATAGAGAGTGACACTGCCTACTTTACCGTTCACTTCGTTGATGGAACTTACAGTTGTGTCCCAGATAAAGTCGATTTTATCGTTGTCGAAAGCACGGTCCTGAAGAATCTTCTGGGCCCGAAGTTCGTCACGACGGTGAATAATGGTAACTTTGCTGGCGAAGCGTGTAAGATAAACACCCTCCTCCACAGCAGAGTCGCCGCCGCCGACAACAACGATTTCCTTATCGCGGAAAAAGGCGCCGTCACATACGGCACAATAGGATACGCCGCGGCCTCCGAGCTCTTTTTCTCCGGAAACGCCGAGTTCTTTGTATTCGGCACCGGTAGCGAGAATGATAGAGCGCGCTTTATATTCTTTCTTTCCGGCTACTATCGTCTTGTACTCCTTGCCATCGATGATTTCTTTGATATCTCCGTAGGCGTATTCGGCACCGAATTTCTTCGCGTGGCCGAACATTTTATTGGATAGGTCCGGCCCGAGAATGCTTTCGTAGCCCGGATAGTTTTCTATATCTTCCGTATTCGCCATCTGACCGCCCGGAATTCCGCGTTCAATGATCAGTGTGCTCATGTTTGCCCGTGAAGTATAAACAGCCGATGTCAGTCCCGCCGGCCCTGCACCGATAATAATAACGTCATAAATGTTCTCCTCATTCATGGTTATTCACTCCTTTGTCTTTCAATCTTTCATCATCATAGTAAATTTGTCACAGTCCGTCTATTTATTTGCTTATCCGATGATCCACGGACCTTCCGTTTCCGTCAGGACAGGGAATCGGGCTCGTCCCTTCTTCCACAGTTCTTCCGCTTTATGAGGATCTCCGGTATGGAAAGAGGCGATGCTGTACCATTTCATGTACTGATACCGGTTTTTCACAGCTTTCTTACCGAGCTTCCGGAACCGTTCCGCCGCTTCCGTATATTCCCCAGCTCTCGTAAGAGCCGTCGCTACGGCCAGCTGCTGTTCCTCATGCATCGGGAAGACGTTTTTCAACTGGTGAATGTGGTGTTTCACGAGTTCGAACTGATTCATCTCCACGTAAAACGTTACCAGGTTGATATGACAATGGATATCCTCCGGCGACTCTTCGGCCCAGTCCCGTTCCATCTCCACCGCGGCTTCCTGTTTCCCGGTATGGAAAAGCGCGTAAGCATACTGATGCTTCGTCAGCGGAAAGGAAGGGAACAGTTCCATCATTTCATCGAGAAGCGCAAGGGCTTCCTGCCACTCGTGATGTTCAAGGTGGTAATGGACCGTTTCCTGGTAGACGAGAAGCTCGTCCTCTTCATCAAATTGAAATTCCTCGCGTTCTTCCGGTTCAAGGGAATCGATCATTTCCTTAAGCTGTTCCGCCGCTTCGCGGAACTCCCCGTCCTCGTCTTTCTTCATATACGTGTCGATATGCCTGCTGGCGTCCTGAAAAAGTCCGAGATGAGCGTAGTTGTTCGCCATAAGATAATAACAGTCCGGATAGGCGTCCCCTTTATCGCGGAGGACGTCTGTCAACAGCTGGTTCGCTGCATGATAAGAACCAACTTCCGTATAGACGACGGAAAGTTGGCATTTATACAATGGTTCGTTTTCATTTATTTCTATCGCTTTCCGCAACCAGCGCACCGCCCGGTCGAAATACCGGTTCTGAAAAGCCTGTACCCCGTGGCTGAAATAAAAATTGCTGGTCGGGACAAAGGGAATGACTTTGCTCTCTTCCTCTACCATCGTCGTCATAAATTGCCTCCTGTTTTTCGTTCCGTATCAAAAATACTACCAATTATGCAGTATATCATAAAACGGAGCGAGTGGTGAGAGGTTTTTTCATTTAAGACAAAAGGACGCGTGAATCAGTTACTGTGGCGCTCCTCGAGGACAGCAAGAACGTCATCCAGAGGGACGTTTCTGTCTGTCAGAAGCATCAATAGGTGGAAGAGCAGATCGGCCGATTCAAGAGCCAGTTCTTCGCGGTCATCATTCTTCGCGGCGATTATGACTTCCCCGGCTTCTTCCCCGATTTTCTTCGCGATCCGGTCGACTCCTTCCTGGAACAGTTTCGATGTATACGACCCTTCCGGAAGTTCCGCTTTTCTTTTAGCGAGAAGTTCTCCGAGCTCTGTCAGCATCCGGTAACGGTCCGAGTCCTGTGAGTACAGCGCATCATTGAAACAGCTGTAACTGCCGGTATGACAGGCCGGTCCTGCCGGTATGACCTGCACGAGCACGGCGTCCTGGTCACAGTCATAAGAAATAGCTTCCACCTTCTGGGTATTTCCGGACGTTTCCCCTTTGTGCCACAGCTCCTGCCGCGACCGGCTGTAAAAAACCGTCTCTTTTCTCTGCAGCGTCTGTTTCAGTGCCTCTTCGTTCATATAGGCGAGTGTCAGCACTGTTTTGGAACGGGCATCCTGGACAATGGCCGGGACCAGCCCTTTTTCATCGAATACGACATCTTCTGTTTTCACCGTACTTCCACTCCTTTATTTCTCAGATAGTCTTTCACATTTTCAATCGACGTTTCTTTGTAATGGAAAATAGAGGCTGCGAGAGCGGCATCGGCGTCCACTTCCGTGAACACTTCATGGAAATGTTCTTTGTTTCCGGCACCGCCGGAGGCTATAACCGGAATTGTCACTATCTCCTGCACGGCTTTAAGCATCGCAAGATCGAAGCCCGTCTTTTCACCGTCCTGGTCCATGGAGGTGAGAAGAATCTCTCCCGCTCCGAGACGCTCCGCTTCCTTGGCCCACGCCGTGACCGTCCGTTCAGTCCGGTGACGGCCGCCCGCAGTGTAGACGAACCATTCATGCTTTTCTTCATCCCATCTTCCGTCAATGGCGACGACGATACACTGGGACCCGAAATAATCCGCACCTTCTCTTATGAGAGCCGGCCTTTTTACGGCCGCCGAGTTGACAGCTACTTTATCCGCCCCGTTCCGCAATGTTTCCCGCATATCTGCGATAGTCCGGATTCCGCCGCCGACGGTGAACGGAATGAGAAGTTCGGAGGCTACTTCCCTCACCACATTGATCATCGTTTTCTGTCCTTCGTGCGTTGCTGAAATATCGAGAAAAACGAGCTCGTCCGCGCCGGCTTCGTCATACATCTTCGCCAGTTCCACCGGATCACCCGCATCACGGATGTCGACGAACTGTATACCTTTTACGACTCTTCCCTCTTTGACATCGAGACAGGGGATGATGCGCTTTGCGAGCATTACACTTCCTCCTTCAGCGCTTCCGTAAGCGTGAAGCGTCCGGTATAAAGAGCCTTACCGATAATCGTACCGCTGATATTTTCGTGATGCTTCAGCTCCCGTATATCCGCAAGCCCCTGAATGCCGCCCGAGGCGATTACTTCGGCGCCCGTCTCTTTAGCGAGTGCCGCGATTTCCTCCGTATTCGGGCCGGAGAGCATGCCGTCACGCGCAATGTCTGTATAGATGAAAGTCGCAGCGCCCGCTTCCTGTAACTCCCGGCCAATGTCCGCCGCCCTGATCTCCGAGGTTTCAAGCCAGCCTTCCGTCGCGACGTACCCGTCTTTTGCATCAAGTCCGATGACGATGCGGGAGCCGTACGTACGGAGAAGTTCTTTCGTCAGCTCCGGATTTTTCACGGCAAGCGAGCCGATGATGACCCGGTCCACGCCGGCATCAAGATAAAAGGCTGCGTCTTCCATGGAACGGATACCGCCGCCGACCTGAATCTGGCTGTCCAGCTCTTCTGCTGCACGGATAACGTCCCGGGCATTTTTCCTCGATCCTTCTTTCGCGCCGTCCAGATCAACCATATGTATCCAGGAAGCCCCTTTTTCCGAAAAATCGCGGGCGACGTCGAACGGGCTGTCGCCATATATCGTTTCCCTGCTGAAATCTCCCTGCTCGAGACGTACGCATTTGCCGTTGCGCATATCAATCGCAGGATAAATGGTAAAACTCATATTTCCACCTGCTCTCCCTGTATAATTACCGCTTATCTGCGGGTGACGTGCCGGTTCTCCACTTTGCTGCAGAAGTTATCAAGCAGCTGAATTCCGGCCCTGCCGCTTTTCTCCGGATGAAACTGACTGGCCACGACATTCCCGCGCCCGATGATGGCCGGGACCTCCCGGTGGTAATCGGCGGTTGCCAGCAGAACGTCTTCGTCCTCCGTCTCCACTACGTAGGAGTGAACGAAATAGACGTATTCCTCCCCGACGTTTTCAAGTACAAAGTGACCGGGATGATGAAGTGTCAGCCGGTTCCATCCCATATGAGGAACCTTATACTTCATCCCTGCATCCGTTACACCCCGGAAACGCTTGATCGTTCCTTCGAAAACTCCCAGTCCTTCCGTAAAGCCGCCTTCTTCACTGCTTTCGAACAGCAGCTGCATGCCGAGACAGATTCCGTAAAACGGTACACCCCGGTCGATCTTTTCTAAGATGAACTGGCGGAAGCCGTGCTCTCCGAGAGCTTTCATCGCATCCGGAAAAGCACCGACACCCGGCAGTATAAGACCGTCGGCATGCTCAAGCTGCTCCGGCCTGTCTCCTATGCTGTACTCCACATCCAGGCGTTCCAATGCTTTTGATACGCTGAAAAGATTTCCCATTCCGTAATCGATGATTCCGATCATGACAGACTTCCTTTCGTACTCGGCACTCCTTTGACCCGTGGGTCGACCCGGGTCGCTTCGTCGAGGGCCCGGCCGAGCGCCTTGAACATAGCCTCGACGATGTGGTGGGAATTATGACCGTGGTGGATGATGATGTGTAAGTTCATTCTCGCTTCCAGAGCCAGTTTCCAGAAAAATTCGTGAACATTTTCCGTATCGAACGTCCCGATTTTCTGAGAAGGGATGTCCGCATGCCACTCGAGATGAGGCCGGTCCGACATATCGACGGCTACCGTGACGAGTGCTTCGTCCATCGGAAGCATCATCGATCCGTACCGCTTCATACCGTACTTATCACCGATAGCCTGATGCAGTGCCTGGCCGAGGCAGATGCCTATATCTTCCGTAAGGTGATGATCATCCACTTCCACATCCCCCTTACCGGTGAGTGTCATATTGAACAGTCCGTGTTTCGTGAACAGCTCCAGCATATGGGAAAGAAAAGGTACCTGCACGTTCAGGTCCGCTTCGCCCTCTCCGTCTACCTCAAGCTTCAGGTCGATCTCCGTCTCTCTCGTCTTTCTCGTTACGCTCCCCGATCTAGTCATCAAACCGCTCCTTTCTTTTCTCCACCGCCCGGGCGTGCCCTTCGAGATCCTCGAGCCGGGCAAAACTTGCAATTTTATCGACATTCCTGTGCCACGCAGCTGCGCTGTAGGAGATGACACTCGATTTCTTCATGAAGTCATGTACGTTCAAGGGACTTGAGAACCGGGCCGTGCCGCTCGTCGGCAGGACATGGTTGGGGCCTGCAAAATAGTCGCCGACAGGTTCCGAACTGTACGGACCGAGGAAAATAGCCCCGGCATGCCTGATGGCGCCGAGCTGTTCGTAAGGGTTCTCCGTCATCACTTCCAGATGCTCGGGAGCGAACTCATTCACCGTGTCCACGGCCTCTGTCATCGTGTCCACGACGACTGTGCCGCCAAAAAAGTTGATGCTCGCTTCTGCGATATTCTTTCTCGGGAGCTGTTTCAGCTGCTCTTTCACTTCTCTGTCCAGGTCATCCGCCAGCTGACGCGACGTAGTGATGCATACCGCAGAAGATCTTTCATCATGCTCCGCCTGCGACAGCAGATCCGCCGCGACTTCTCCTGCACGGGCCGTGTGATCACAGAGCACGGCTATTTCGCTCGGTCCGGCGATCATATCGATGTCCACATCTCCGAACACCTGCTTTTTGGCAAGGGCGACGAACATATTACCTGGTCCGGTTATTTTATCCACGGCAGGGATGGTTTCTGTACCATAGGCAAGAGCGGCAATCGCCTGTGCTCCCCCTATTTTGTATATTTCTGTTACCCCGAGAATCTGGGCCGTCGCAAGTACTCCGATCGGCACCCGGCCGTTCGTCCCCGGCGGAGTAACCATGGCTATGCGTTCCACGCCGGCTACCTGCGCCGGAATGATGTTCATCATGACCGAAGACGGGTAAGCTGCGGTTCCTCCCGGCACGTAGACACCGGCTTTGTCGATTGGGGTGTATTTCTGACCAAGCATCGAACCGTCTTGGGATGTATCAAACCACGAAGAAGGCAGCTGTTTCTCATGAAAACGGCGAATGTTCCCGGCCGCTTCCTGAATAATGTCCAGGTATTTACCGCTCAACGATTCGTAAGCGTCACTTATCTCCTCGCGCGTCACCCGGAAATCGGATAAGGAAATACCGTCGAATTTCTCCGTGTATTCCTTTACAGCCGCATCCCCCCGTCTGCGTACGCCACTCACGATGTCATTGACTTTCCCCTGGATGTCCGACGTGTCCTCCTGGCGCGACGTCTTCCATTTTTTGATGTCTTCTCTCGTCAGTCTTCTCATGAATTCACTCCTACCTGTTCGCCCATCTTCTCAATCAGCGGGTCGATCCGCTCACTTTTCGTCCGGTAGCTCACCGGATTCACGATAAGACGGGAAGTGATTTCGGTGATTTTTTCATATTCCACGAGCCCATTTTCCTTCAGGGTGCGGCCGGTGGAAACGATGTCGACGATCCGGTCGCTGAGACCGATCAGGGGTGCGAGTTCGATCGATCCGTTCAGAGGGATGATTTCGATCTGCTCCCCCTGCTCCCGGTAATAGTCGGATGCGACTTTCGGATATTTCGTGGCGATTTTCGGCGCAATCCGGCTGAGCGGCTGGTCCGGCAGCCCGGCCACCGCAATGTAGCAGGGACTTATTTTAAGATCAAGCACTTCGTAGACGTCCCGGTCCTGTTCAAGAAGAACGTCTTTGCCGGCGATTCCGATATCGGCCGCTCCGTACTCCACGTAAGTTACGACGTCCATCGGTTTAGCCATCATTACGTTGATATTCTGCTCCGGAAATTCAAGAATCAGTTTCCTTGATTCTTCCGCCCCGGCGCCTATATCATACCCTGCCTGCTGCATCAGCCCGGCTGCCTCTTCGAATATGCGGCCTTTCGGCATAGCGATTGTCAACGGTTTCGTCATCACCTGTCGCCCCCTTCCTTATACATTTCTCTCACTGTTTTGAATTTCAGAGAAAATTTCTCCACATCCGCGACCTGGTCGATATGCTGGATAACCACCTGGTCTCCCTGTTGCCGCAGACGTGCCGCTTCCTGAAGTCCTGCTTTGAATGTAGCATCATCGACAAGCAGGCATAGCGGGCCTTTCTTCGTATCCGATGCCCCGTCCAGCGCTTCGACAAGTCGTTCCACGTGTACGGCGAAACCGGTCGCGGAAGCATTCAGTTCAAACGACGGCAGCAGAGTATCGTATCTTCCGCCGTTGCAGAGAAGAGCGCCGACGTTCGGAGCGTACCCTTCGAACAGAATACCCGTGTAGTAATCCATGTGACTGATCAGATTCAGGTCGAACTGTACGAATGATGCCACGCCATACTCCTGAAGCGTCCGGTAGAGCTGTTTAAGGTCGTTCATCGCCTTCAGACCCGCCTGGCCTTTAGACAGGGCTCTGGCCTCTTCGAACACTCCCTCTCCACCGCGGAGTCGAAGCAGAGCGTTCAGATTATCTTTCGCTTCCTGCGATACTCCGAGCGATTGGACATATTTTTCGTATCCGACGTAGTTTTTACGATGCAGATAGGAAAGCAGCGCAGCTACCGCGTCCTGATCCCCGGGAAGCAGTTCTTCAAAAAGAGAACGGACGTAACCGATGTGACCGACAGTGATCACGAATTCCTCGAGCCCCGTCTGTTTCAGGGAGTCGATCAAAAGAGCGATCACCTCGGCATCCCCGTACGAAGAATGATCGCCGATCAGTTCTGTCCCGACCTGTTCAAACTGAGCAGGTTTACCCGCTTCCGACTGCTGGGCACGGAATACGGAACCGTCGTAGGCGAGTCTGAGCGGAAACCCTTCTTTTTTCAGTTGTGATGCGGCTACCCGTGCAATCGGCGCCGTCATATCCGGACGCAGTACGAGCGTATGTCCCTGCTGATCCAGAAGCTTGAACAGGTGCGTATCATGAGTCGCACTCATCTTCCCGACAGTTTCGTGATACTCCACGAGAGGTGTATCCATGAACTGATAACCGTGCGATTCGATGACCTGTGCCATATTTTTTCTGACGTGTTCTTTTTTATTGTGGAAAAAAGGAAGCGTATCGCGCATTCCCAGGGGTTTTTCAAACATGAGTTTCTTCGTCATCGTGCCCGTCCTCCCGTTCATCCTTTAGTATGCTAACATGCTAACAAAATAAAGATATAGCGTCAATCCATAGTTACTGTTCCGTGTGCGACAGGAAAAAAATGAATAAGAGCAGCGTATAAGGAATGTTTTCCGTCGTCTCCCATTCGATCACAGAACCGTTCATCCGCTGCAGTTTATCCGGAGCACCTACAGGTATCGCCCCGTTTTTCAGCGTAAGAAGCGTACGGTCCCGGCTGTCTTTTACGTAATATTTTCCGATATAAGGATCTCCCGAGGTGTAGTAGAGTGTTTCATCTTTCTTCTGATAGGAGAACACCATCTGTTTACTCTCTTTATCTTTCTTTGCTTTCATCAATCCGACGTATGTATCTTCGTGTCCCTTAACGTAAGCTTTCGAACGAAGGGAAAACCCTTTCTTTTCCAGTTCGTACAGGACTTCCCCTTCTTCTTTCACCTGGTACACCCGTGGTAAAGGAAAATTGGCCGATGCCGGGGACAGCAACAGCAGTTCAGCCACCCGGCCCATCGATGTCTTTTTGTCCGTAATGTCCCCCATGGCGTTTCCATCCATATCAAAAAAACGGGCGTCTCTGCCTGCCCCGGTTCCGAGGTACATCGTTCTCGGAACTTCAGGGAATGCTACGGGGTCGCGCGTCATCTTCAGTTCAGCCGCCCCGTCGACTTTTGTGAGATCCTTCCATCCGGCCTGAAAGAAATAAAGACCGACACCGAGAGCGGGAATTCCGTAGATCAACATCAACCCTGTCCCTCCTTTACCGATGAGAAAAAACATGAGTATACCGGCTCCGGCCAGCATGAGAGCGATTCCGCTCAGACACTGATTTCTTCCCTCTTTTTTAATAAGACTTTCCACCGAATCCATTCCCTCATCCCCTTTCTTCTCTCATTATAGAGAAAATTCCGGCAAAAAGCTAAGACTCTTCCGGCATAAAAAAACCTGCAGAAGATACAATATCCCTGCAGGTTCATTCCTGTTATCGTGCATATTCCACCGGCTTCACCGCTTCTATAAGCAGCTGTTCCAGTTCTTCTTTATATTCGTTCGTCTGTTCCTCTGTCCATTCAAGTTCTTTCGCCATGTAGCGGATTACGTTATCTTTGTGCTCGCGCACGAAGTTGATGTTGAAGAATAGGGCGCCGGTACGGCGGATGAAGAAATCCACCGGTTTGTACGTCTGCTCTTCTTTCAGAGCGTAGATAAGCTGAGTGAATACGACCGGATCGATCTCCTCTTCTCCTGCTTTCACTTTGTTCTCTTCATATAGAGCGTAAAGTTTGTCCACGTTGGCACCGTAGAAACTTACAAGTCTCTCCGCTTCTTCTTTTTCAAGGCCGAGTTTCACACCCTCGATCACTTTTTCGTATTGGAATTTCTCGAAACCTTCAGAACCTCCGACTTCCCCGCCGGAAACCGGAATGTGGACAGTATCGGTATCTCCGAAGTAGACACCGTAGTCTTTCGCCAGCTGATCACGGATAAGATCTACGGCATCTTCCGCCATCTTACGGTATCCGGTCAATTTACCGCCGGCCATGGAAATAAGTCCGGAATCGGAAACGAAAATTTCGTCTTTTCTTGAAATCTCGGAAGGGTCTTTCCCTTCTTCATAAATCAGTGGACGAAGACCGGCCCAGCTGGATTCCACATCGTCTTTTGTTACGTTTACGTGAGGGAACATGCTCTTCAGCGCCCGCAGAAGATAATCCCGGTCCTCAACCGTCATCGTCGGATGGGCGATATCCCCTTCGTATACTGTATCGGTCGTTCCGATATAGGCTTTGCCGTCCCGCGGTATAGCGAAAATCATCCGGCCGTCCGGGCTGTCGAAATAAATCGCCTGGTGGAGCGGGAACGTGCTCTGATCGAAAACGAGGTGGATCCCTTTCGTCAGTCTCAGCGATTTCCCTTTCTTCGATCCGTCTTTTTCACGCAGCGTATCGACCCACGGGCCTCCGGCGTTGATGATTTTCTTCGCTTTTACCTGATACGTATCACCGGTGATCGTATCTTCCACGACGGCTCCGGTCACTTTGCCGTTTTCGTAGATGA
The DNA here is from genome assembly GCF_001685435.2 of Salimicrobium jeotgali. Taxonomy (NCBI): domain Bacteria; kingdom Bacillati; phylum Bacillota; class Bacilli; order Caryophanales; family Bacillaceae; genus Salimicrobium; species Salimicrobium jeotgali. The sequence goes on along the minus strand of NZ_CP011361.2, from coordinate 698,448 downwards.
AATCGGTCACTTTCGCATAGTTCGCAGCCGTAGCTCCGAATTCTTCCGCTTTTTTCATAACGTCCAGCGTCAGACGGGCATCGTCCGTCTTATATTCGACGTAGAAACCTGCACCTTTCAGGTTCTCACCGTTTACAAGCGGTTCTCTCTCCATCGCTTCTTCAGGGGAGAACATGCGGCGGCGCTCCGCCTTTTTCACGCCTGCAAGAAAATCATAGACCATCAGTCCAAGGTTCGTGGAATACGGACCGAAGTTACCTTCTTTGTAAAATGGAAGCATCATCCACTCGGGAGTTGTCACGTGAGGGCCGTTTTCATAAACGATTTCACGTTCTTTCCCTACTTCCGCCACCATTTTCACTTCGAACTGCTTCAGGTAACGCAGTCCCCCGTGGACAAGTTTCGTTGAACGGGAAGATGTACCCGCTGCATAATCCTGCATTTCAACCAGAGCCGTGTTCATACCGCGGCTCGAAGCATCAAGAGCAATACCGGCTCCGGTGATACCTCCTCCGATCACTAATACATCCCACTGTTCTTCTGTAAGTTTACGGAACTGTTCTTTACGTTCATAACTGGAAAAACTCATGTAATTATACCCCTTTCCTTCGCTATCATTGTCTGATACGTGTATTCCCTAATAAACCGGAAGTTATGCAGAGGAGCAGAAAAGGAATTTTTTCTCCCCACAAAAAAAGAGACCACAGACAACTTTACGCCGGGCGTAAAGTTCTGCGGTCTCTCCTGCACTCCGACCATTTATTAACTTATGTTCATTGTAGCAGATGTTTCTCCGAAAAAGCAACCGTTATGCAAAACGCCAGAGTTCAGGCTGGGAGGTTGAGACCGAGACGGCTCCTGCGCTCAGTGCTTCATCCACTTCCCCCGCCGTACGTATAAGTCCCCCTGCAATGATGGGAATCTCAAGCTCCTGCTTTATTTCGGCGATCATCCCCGGGAGGATGCCCGGGAGGAGCTCGATGTAGTCAGGGTCCGTCTTCAGCACCTGTCTTTTATTCTGGACGAGGGCCTGGCTGTCAATCAGAAACAGCCGCTGCACCGACGTAATCCCATACCGTTTCGCCTGCTGGATGACACCGGATCTTGTGGAAATGATTCCGTCCGGGCGGATTTCCCGGCCCAGGTACTCCATTCCGTATTCGTCCGTCTTCAGTCCCTGAACGAGATCGGCATGGATAAATACGGTTTTACCCTTTTTCTTCGCTTCCCGGACCATACTTTTCAACAGCCCGATTCTCGTCTCCAGAAATACCATGTATTCCGTATCCGATTCGAGCAGAGTTTCAAAATCCTTCATGCGGCGTACTGCCGGCAGTACCTGTTGTTCAATCATGAACTTCTCCTTTCCCGAGCGGTCTCAGAGGATTTCCGCCCATGACGCTTCCGGGCGCCACATCTTTATGAACGAGCGACCCGGCGCCGATTACGGCTCCGTCACCGATGGTCACGCCCGGGAGTATCGTACAGTTGGCCCCGATCATGACATCCGAACCGATGACCACTTCCCCGAGCCGGTACTCCTTCGTCAAATACTCATGCGTAAGGATCGTCGTATTATAGCCGACGATTGAGTTTGCGCCGAGAGTTATTTTTTCCGGAAACATCACATCCGGCATAGCCTTCAGTGCAAACGCCGTCCTGCTCCCCACTTCCATCCCGAGAAAACGGCGGTACATCCAGTTTTTCCAGGGGATGAAAGGAGTGTAGCGGGCCATTTGCAGTACGATGAAATTTCGCGCAACTTTCGAAAAAGGCACGGTCTGATAAAGCTGCCACAGCGAATTCGCTCCGGTTACCACATATCTGTCTGTACGGCGCATAGCTTACCCTCCCTGATAGGAATGACGTGTGGCCTCTTTCTTATCCAGTTTCCAGTTCCACACCAGTCCGACAGCCGCCGTAAGTATGATGGCCGTCGCCAGACGTATAGCCAGCAGCGGCCATACGGGAATGCCGAGCGGAATGAATACAAGGGTATCTTCCACTACAGCGTGACAGGAGACGAGAAAGATCATTGTGAGGTACATGTCTTTTTTGGAAACTCCGTCTTCTTTCACCGCCTGGATCATCACGCCCGCTCCATACGCAAGACCGATCGTAAGTCCTGCCGTAACCGTTGTGGACGTGTTCGGTTTCATACCGAGCACTTTCATGAATGGGGCCATCCAGGAGGAGAACGTGCCGATCCAGCCGAGTTCGCGCAAGTACTGCATCACGATCATCAGCGGCAGAACGATCAGCGCCAGCTGAACGATCCCCATTATTGCAGTCGTCACTCCGTGCCAGGCGATCTCAAGAGCCCCGGACGGGTCCGTCCCTCCGGAAGTTGCGAATCCGTAAGAAGCCAGTTGCGCTCCCCCCTGCCAGAAAACGTTTATAATCCAGGCGGAGAACAGAGCAAGCCCGACCCGCAGGCCGACTACGAACCACCAGCTCACTCCCACTTTTTTGGCGACGGCCGACTCCAGAATCAGATTATGCGAAAACGACAGCATAATCGCCATGATGAATACTTCTTTCACCGTAAATTCGAAAGAAATGATCGCTGCTATCCCCGCGTATAAATTCAGGAAATTACCGATGACAAGCGGCACGGCAGCTTCCGCCGAAAGCCCGATCGCGCTGAGGAGCGGTGCTATTTTATCCATGAGCCACGGGAACACGGGCGTATACTGCACAATAGTCATGAGGAGGGTAATCGGGAAGATGATCTTCCCGAGGGCCCACGTCAGAACGAGGCCCTGTTTCAGCCCCCTTTTAAAAATTTCCTGCATCATTATCGCCTCACTGTCTCACTTTTTTTCCGTTATAATGCCGGTCCGCCTGTTTCGTTCTGCGTCTGTACCAGATCAACAGTACCGCACCGACGATCAGGACGATGGAGATGACCTGGGCCGTGCGCAGCTGGCCGACGATATACAGACTGTCCGTCCGCATCGCTTCAATGAAGAAGCGGCCGAACGAATACCAGATGACGTAACTTAAGAATACTTCTCCGCGGCGGGGGTTCACTTTCCTTGCGAGAAGGAGAAGCAGTACGAAACCCGTAATATTCCATAAGGATTCATACAAAAATGTCGGGTGGTACAATGTGCCGTCGATGCACATCTGCTGGTTGATGAAACCGGGAAGATATTGCATCACGTTCTGATAAAAACTTTCGGAAACCGGGCCGCCGTGCGCTTCCTGGTTCATGAAGTTCCCCCACCGGCCGATGGCCTGACCGAGTATCAGACTCGGTGCGGCGATATCCGCCATCATCCAGAACGATAATTTACGCACTTTCGTATACACGATGGCCGTCAGCACCGATCCGATCAGCGCTCCGTGAATGGCGATGCCGCCTTCCCAGACGGCAAAGACTTTCCAGAATGGCTGGCCGGCATATCGGTCCCATTCAAAAATAACGTAATAAATACGGGCGGAGAGAATCGCAATCGGAATCGCATAAATCAAAAGATCCACCATGTAATCTTTTTTCAGACCGAGCCGTTCCGATTCATAAGTCGCAAGCCACAGTCCAAGCAGGGCCCCGGTCGCTATAATCAGCCCGTACCAGTAAATGTTGAGAACTCCCAGCTCCAGAAATATGGGGTCGAGAGGGTCTGTCGTACAAGTCATACTTCTTCCTCCTTAATCTTCGGAACGGTCTTCGGGGGAAGGCGGCTGATCTTCCCCGGTTTCTATAACGTTTGTCAGCCGCTCGGAAAATTCCTCCGCCGCGTTGATCCCCATCCGCTTCAGACGGAGATTCATGGCGGCCACTTCGATGATGACGGCCAAATTACGTCCCGGGCGGACAGGAATCGTCGACTTCGGAAGTTCCACATCCATGATGCGCATCGTTTCCTCATCGAGCCCGACGCGGTCATACTGTTTCTCTTCATTCCACAGTTCCAGGTTGATGACCATCGTAATACGCTTGTGACTCCGTACCGAACCCGCCCCGAACAGAGTCATCACGTTGATGATTCCAAGGCCGCGTATTTCAAGCAGATGTTCGATGAGAGGCGGACTGTTCCCGATCAACGTATCGTAATCTTCCTGTCTGATCTCCACGCTGTCGTCCGCTACAAGCCGGTGGCCGCGCTTGACGAGTTCAAGAGCGGTTTCACTCTTCCCGACTCCGCTGTTCCCTGTAATCATCACGCCGATTCCGTACAGATCGACGAGCACGCCGTGGATAGCCGTAAACGGAGCGAATTTCGTCTCCAGAAAATTAGTCAGCCTGCTTATGACCCGCGTCGTTTTATAAGGAGAGCTCATCAAGGGCACTCCGCCTGCTTCGGCAGCATCCACGAGTTCCTGCGGGACGTCGAGTCCGCGCGTAACGACGATGCCCGGTGTTACATCGGTACAAAGATTATCCATCCGTTCCCGCAGCTGTTCCTGCGTGAGCTCGTTCAAATAGGAAACTTCCGTTTTTCCGAGTACCTGCAGACGTTCTTTAGGATAAAATTTAAAATATCCTGTCATCTCCACGCCCGGTCTTGAAATATCGCTCGTATGTATTTCCCTGTGTACTCCCGAGTCCCCGGTCAGTAACTCTAATTCAAATCTGTCCAGCAGCTCCTGGGTTATTACTTTCGCCACGCTATCGCCCCCTAAATCAATTATCGCTGCTTTTCATTGTAGCATGACTGGGCAGAAAAGCGGAAGATGATGTTCATCGGCCGGTTTGTACTTTTCGTGAACGGGTCCGCCTCCTTTTCGTTACCTTCAGAAACGGACTGTCAGCCTGAACGTCACGAAACTCTCTCCGCACTAAATAAACCTCCTCCGCTGCGCGCGGAGAAGGCTTATCATTACAGATCCTGTATCAATTTATTAAGCACCAGGTTCACAATGGAGATAAGGACGGCTGCCAGAATGGCGACGCCGAAACTTCCGATCTCGAACAGTCCTCCGAGAAGGGCGTCTGTGAGCAGGAGCGTAATAGCGTTGATGACGAACAGGAAGAGACCGAGAGAAAGCACGGTAATCGGCAGCGTCAGCACGACGAGTATCGGCCGGATGATGGCGTTCAGAATCGAAAGGATAAGAGCCGCGAACAGGGCTCCCGTAAATCCATCGACCTGAATCGAATCAAACAGCACACTCACAACGAGCAGAGCGACTGCGTTAACGATTACGTGCAGCAGCGCATTCTTCATCATCTGTCCCCCTCTCTTTCTAGTATACGGTTACGGAGCCGGACTTGGCGTCGGCGTCCACGTAGTACACCGTTTCATAATCTTCCCTGGCCGTGAATTTAAGTTCTTTCGTCAGCCAGTCGTTCTTATCGGAAAGCAGTTTGTAGTTGTCCAGTTTGCAGCTCAGTTTCCCGAAAGCCGAAGCAAGATTTCCTTCGATACGTTTCTCTTCCGGAAGCTGAACGTTGATGGAGCCGGTGGACGTTTTGAAAAATCCGCGTTCGGCACGGTGGTCCTGCCCGGATACATTGATTCCTCCCGAGACCGTCGACAGATCGAGTTTGACGAAAGAACCGCTCGCGGCTACTTTGCCGTTGATTGTTCTGGCATCACACCGGGAGAAGGAACAGTTCTGAAAGTCAACGCTTCCGTTGCCTGTCTCCACGTTGGCTTTCTCTCCGTGGACTTCCGACAGCGTAACAGCTCCGTTGGTCGTTTTCGTCTCCACCTGTTCCGCACGCAGAGCCGAAAGATCGACCCGGCCATTGAATACCTTCGTCTTCACGAAAGCGTAAGCACGGTCCGGGACATACAACGTCGCGGATACTTTGATCTTGTTCGAAGGGCTCGACAGTCTGAGCAGATCGGCGGACGTGTCCAGACGCACTTCCTCCCGGAAACGCTGCTTCGCCTCTTCTTCGGAAGAACTCTGATACATCTTCACTTCATATTCCGCTTTCACTGTATCTTTTTCGTGCGTGAGGATCCGGACGGTACCGTTGTTGATATGAATGTCCATATCCTCAAACGAGGTGGCGTCCACTTCCGTCGCTTCCCCGAAATCGATCGTATTGCCGAAGCTTAAATCGAAATCGCCCTTTTTGACACGGTCCACGGCATCGCCGAGAAAACTTTTCCACGTGTAGGTTTTATCAGGCTCGTTCACGGATTCCAGAAGTCTGGCTCCTTCCTCCGCACTGATGTCTCCCTGTTCGATCATCTTAAGTATTTTCATCCGTTCTTCTGACATCTCTACTCCTCCTTTTCGGCACCAGGTATCACCGGAGCTGATCTCCCGTGTAAAAACGTTCTGTTTTCATCCGTTCGAGCTGGTCTTCCCTGTTCAACAGATCGACCATACCGTCCGCCTGGGAAAGGTGCGTACGGATCGCTTTCCATTTCGTGTCCCAGTAGTTGCTGATGTCCCGGGCGATAGCCGGTTCCCCGAGGTCTTTCTCCGAGTCGTTCGAGATGGCGTGCAGCCAGAGCTCCGGCGGCTCTTCCATTTCTTTCACCGCTTCCACCGCCGCCCGTCCGAGAGCATCGTGATCCGGATGGACCGCATATCCCGGATAATGGGTCAGAACGAGGTCCGGCTTCTCTTCTTCCAATTTCGTCCGGAGGTGTGTCACCATTTCTTCCAGCGGTTCAAATTCGATCGTTTTATCTCTGTAGCCGAGGTGGACGACGTCAATGCCAAGCACCGATACCGCTTCCTCGAGCTCCCTCTTCCTGTGGATGGACAACGTTTCACGATTGGCGAACACCGGGTTCCCCATGTTACGTCCCATCTCCCCGAGCGTTCCGCACCAGTAAGTGACGTGCGCCCCTTCTTCCACAAGAGAGGCTATCGTCCCGCCGGCACCGAACGTTTCATCATCGGGGTGAGGAAAAATGACGATGACCCGTTTACTCATGATAATCGGCCTCGTGGGCAAACGGCGTTTCGCTGATTTCAAGGGCTACCATGAGCCGCCCCTGTTCGTCATGTCCGGCCATCAGCAGCCGGTTCTGTTCATCCACTTCGTAATCCGTGAGCCCTTCGGCATATACCCAGCCGAGTTCAAGCTTCAGCCCGACGCGGTAGCCGCCGCCGGTGCTCACTATTTTTCCGTGTTCATACGTGACGTGCGCATTGCGGATAAAGGCACCGACGTTGTGTGCCTCTGCGTTGAAGTGACTCGCATACGCCCCGTTCGTCGTTTCCAGATGTACATAAACCGGTATTCCGGCGAATCTGTCAATTTCTTTCTGTGCTTCTTCCTTTACAATCGGTTCCATATCGTCAGCCTCCCTGTTGCATACGTTCTTCCATGCGTTTACGATCTCTTTCAAGAATCGGTTTCAAAAACTTCCCGGTATAGGAAGCAGGTTCTTCCGCCACAGCTTCCGGCGTACCGGTCGCAATGATTTTCCCGCCTCCGTCTCCGCCTTCCGGGCCAAGATCGATAATGTGATCCGCTTCCTTAATCACATCAAGATTATGCTCGATGATCACTACCGAATCACCATTATCTACGAGCCGCTGGATTACCTGCAGAAGTCTTGAAATATCATCGACGTGCAGCCCGGTCGTCGGCTCATCCAGAATGTAGAACGACTTTCCGGTGGATCGGCGGTGCAGTTCACTCGCCAGCTTCACGCGCTGTGCTTCTCCGCCGGAGAGAGTCGTCGCGGGCTGTCCGAGCCTTACGTAACCAAGACCGACGTCTTCCACTGTCTGCAGTTTCCGCTTGATTTTCGGAAGGTTGGAGAAAAAGTCGAGCGCTTCACTGATCGTCATCTCCAACACATCCGCTATATTTTTACCCTTATATTTCACTTCCAGTGTTTCTCTATTATAACGTTTCCCGTCGCACACTTCACACGGTACGTATACGTCCGGAAGGAAATGCATTTCAATTTTAATGATACCATCTCCGCGACAGGCTTCGCAGCGGCCGCCTTTCACGTTGAAACTGAACCTTCCTTTTTTATACCCGCGGATTTTCGCTTCGTTCGTATCAGCGAAAATATCACGGATATTATCGAAGACTCCTGTATAAGTCGCAGGGTTGGACCTCGGCGTACGACCGATCGGCGCCTGGTTAATTTCGATCACCTTCTCAAGCTGATCCACCCCTTCTATCGCTTCGTGTGCCCCGGGCTTCTGTTTTCCGTTGTGGAGCTTCATGGACAGCGACTTGTACAATATTTCGTTGATAAGCGTACTTTTTCCGGAACCGGATACGCCCGTCACTGCGGTGAAAATCCCGAGTGGTACTTCGGCGTTCACTTTCTTCAGGTTGTTCTCTTCCGCTTTTTTCACTTTCAGAGTCCGGCCGTCCGGCTTTCTCCGTTTCAGCGGGAGAGGGATGAAACGGTTCCCGGCAAGATACTGCCCGGTCAGTGATTTCCTGCTCTTCATCACCTGTTTCGGAGTACCCATGGCGACAATCTGGCCGCCGTTCTCTCCGGCTCCGGGCCCGATGTCGACGATGTAGTCTGCTTCGAGCATCGTGTCTTCGTCGTGCTCGACCACTATGAGCGTGTTATCGAGGTCACGCATACGCTTCAGTGTCTGGATCAGACGGTTGTTGTCCCGCTGATGCAGACCGATGGAAGGTTCATCGAGAACGTACAGAACGCCCGTCAGCGCCGATCCAATCTGGGTGGCAAGTCGTATCCGCTGAGCTTCTCCGCCCGAAAGCGTACCGGCAGAGCGGGACAGCGTCAGGTAATCGAGACCGACGTTTGCGAGGAAGCTCAACCGTTCACTGATCTCTTTCAAAATCATGTTGGCGATTGTTCTTTCTTTCTCGGTGAGCGGCACATCCGCAAAGAAACTGTTCGCTTCCGTTACGGAGAAATCCGTCACCTGACCGATATGTTTGCCGTTCACTTTAACGGAAAGGGCCTCTCTGCCGAGGCGGTAGCCGTTACATTTCGGGCACGGTTTCTGCGCCATATACTCTTCCATCTGTTCGCGGATGAAGTCGGATGAAGTCTCGCGGTAGCGGCGCGAAACGTTCGGAATGACACCTTCAAAATAAATATCGTTGTCCCGGACTTTTCCGAAGTCATTCTCGTAGCGGAAATGGATTATTTCTTCTCCGCTTCCGTACAGCACGCGCTCCAGCTGCTGCTTCGGAATATCTTTTACCGGTAGATCCATATCGATTCCATAGTGGGCGCTTACGCTTTTCAGCAGCTGCGGGTAGTACTGGGAGCTCGTCGGCTGCCACGCTGCAATCGCACCCTCATTCAGGGAAAGGTCCCAGTTCGGGATGACGAGGTCTATGTCCACTTCAAGCTGCACGCCGAGACCGTCACATCGGTCACAGGCCCCGAACGGGCTGTTGAAAGAAAATTTACGGGGTTCCAGTTCACTGACGGAGAATCCGCAAATCGGGCAGGCATGGTGTTCACTGAAACTCACTTCTTCCTGACCGACTACGTCGACAGTTACGTGTCCGCCGCCAAGTTCAAGGGCCGTTTCCAGAGAGTCGGCGATCCGTCCTTCCGCCCCTTCTTTTACGACTACCCGGTCCACTACAACATCGATAGAATGCTTTTTGTTCTTTTCCAGTTCAATATCTTCGGAGACTTCCCTCATTTCCCCGTCGATCCGGAGACGTACGTAACCTTCCTTACGAAGACGCTCGAGCGTTTTCTTATGTTCTCCCTTACGACCGGATACAATCGGCGCGAGCAGCTGCATCTTCGTCCGCTCCTCGTAGGAAGTGAGCTGATCGACCATCTGCTGGATCGTCTGGGAATCGATCTCTATGCCGTGGTTCGGACACACCGGTCGGCCGATACGGGCGTAAAGCAGGCGGAGATAGTCATAAATCTCCGTCACTGTTCCGACCGTGGACCGCGGGTTTTTACTCGTCGTTTTCTGGTCGATGGAAATCGCCGGGGACAGTCCTTCAATCGAGTCCACATCCGGCTTGTCCATCTGACCGAGAAACTGTCTCGCATAAGCGCTCAATGATTCCACATAGCGCCGCTGCCCTTCCGCATAGATCGTTTCGAACGCGAGAGACGATTTACCGGAGCCGGACAGTCCCGTCATCACTACCATTTTGTTCTTCGGAATGTCGATATCCACGCCTTTTAAGTTGTGGGCTCTTGCTCCTTTGATGCTTATATATTTGCTTGGCATGTACAAGTCATCCTCCCGCTTTTAGTTCAAGCAGTATATCCCGCAGCTCGGCGGCCCGTTCGAAATCGAGGTCCCTTGCTGCCTGCTTCATTTCTGTTTCCATGTTGTCTATGAATTCCTGGCGTTCCTGCTTCGTCATTTCGGACGGTTTCTTATCGAACAGAGGACTTTCTTCTTCCTCCGCTTCACTTGTAGCCTGAATGACATCACGGATCGCTTTGTTGATAGTCGTCGGCGTGATGCCGTGTTCTTCGTTGTAAGCGATCTGTCTTTCACGTCGGCGCTCCGTTTCGTCCATGGCAATCCGCATGGAATCGGTGATTTTGTCCGCATACATAATAACGGTACCATCGTCGTTCCTCGCAGCCCGTCCTATCGTCTGGATGAGCGAGCGCTGGGAACGGAGGAAGCCTTCTTTATCGGCATCAAGGATAGTTACAAGTGAAACTTCAGGTATATCGATCCCTTCCCGCAGCAGGTTGATTCCTACGAGAACGTCGTATTTCCCGAGCCGCAGATCGCGGATGATTTCGATACGCTCAAGCGTCTTGATCTCCGAGTGCAGATAAGCCACTTTAATGCCGAGTTCTTTAAGATAGGCGGTCAGATCCTCTGACATTTTCTTCGTAAGCGTCGTGACGAGCACCCGCTCGTTTTTATCCTGCCGCTTGTATACTTCACCGATCAGGTCGTCAATTTGTCCATGAATCGGCCGCACTTCGATTTTCGGATCGAGCAGACCGGTAGGACGGATGATCTGTTCAGTTACTTTATCCGTATGTTCCAGTTCATAAGGTCCCGGCGTAGCCGAAAGATAAGTGATTTCGTTCACGTGTTTTTCGAACTCCTCGAACATGAGCGGACGGTTATCAAGCGCGGAAGGCAGACGGAACCCGTGATCGACGAGCACCTGCTTTCTCGCTTTATCCCCATTGAACATTCCGCGGATCTGCGGGATAGTCACGTGGGACTCATCCACCATAATGAGGGAATCCTCCGGAAAATAGTCGAGCAGTGTATAAGGAGTAGCTCCTTTTTCCCGGAATGTCAGGTGTCGCGAGTAGTTCTCGATACCCGAACAGAAACCCATCTCCCGCATCATCTCCAGGTCATAATTCGTCCGCTGTTCCAGACGCTGCGCTTCAAGAAGCTTATCTTCTTCGCGGAAAATCTTCAGCTGTTCTTCCAGCTCTTTTTCTATATTTTCAATAGCCTTTTTCATCTTCTCTTCTCTCGTTACGAAGTGCGATGCCGGGAAAATAGCGACGTGTTCCCGGTCACCGATTACGTCACCGGTGAGTACGTCGACTTCCCGGATCCGGTCGATCTCGTCTCCGAAAAACTCGACCCGGATCGCGTGCTCCTCTCTAGAGGCCGGAATGATCTCAACGGAATCTCCGCGCACACGAAAAGTACCGCGCTGAAAATCTATATCATTGCGCGCATACTGGATGTCGACGAGATTCCGCAGCAGTTCGTCCCGGTCTTTCTCCATTCCCATACGGAGGGAGAGGACCATACTTTTGTACTCTTCCGGGGAACCGAGACCATAGATACAGGAGACACTGGATACGATGATGACATCGTCCCGTTCGAACAGGGCAGATGTCGCCGAGTGTCTGAGTTTATCTATTTCATCATTGATATTCGCGTCTTTTTCGATGAAGGTGTCGGTCTGGGGGACATAGGCTTCCGGCTGGTAATAGTCGTAGTAACTGACGAAGTACTCGACAGCATTGTTCGGAAAAAATTCCTTGAACTCGCTGTAAAGCTGCCCCGCCAGTGTCTTGTTGTGGGCGATGATGAGAGTCGGTTTCTTCACTTCCTGAATGACGTTTGACATAGTGAACGTCTTCCCGGTCCCTGTGGCACCGAGGAGAGTATGATGTTTCTTCTTGCCGTTGATTCTTTCCACCAGTTCCTGGATCGCCTTTGGCTGATCACCTTCCGGGGAAAAATCCGATTTCAGTTCAAATGTATGTTCCACGAAGAAAAACCTCCGTTCTTATCTTTTCCTCTATAGTTTACCACAATAGTTTATCATTCTAACCTCCTGCGAACAAACATTCGTTACCGGAGGACGGGAAGAAGAAGATGCGCCCTGTTTATGAAGGGATTTACGCCGAATCGTTACCTTCGGAGGAGGAATCGCCGGGTGAAGGTAACGAAAAGACGAGAATCCTTCCCTTCATCCTGAACTTTTGCCCGCGAACGTCACGATTCCGGGCTAATCGTTACCTTCGGAAGCGGAAATCCCCTCCCATCGTAACGAAAACCCTCACGGAATCCCGGCACAAAAAAACAGACGACCCCCCAGGGGCCGTCTATTCGTTCGTCTGCGTATACTGATTGACTTCAAACAGGTCGATAAGATCCATATCCGGATGTTTATCGATGAACCAGCGCAGCGAGAAGTCGTTTTTGAACAGGGCGACTTTGTTGCCTTCCCGGTCCTCCACGAGCATATTCCTGTCGTCGAAGAGGGAGGTGTCCACCTGATCTTCTTTCAGCCAGCGCGGTATCCGTTCCCCGTACGGAGTGAGTTCGATATCGACGTTATACTCATGCTTCATCCGGTATTCGAAAACTTCAAACTGAAGTTCTCCGACCGCTCCGATGATATAGTCTTCGAAGTACGGACGTTTGAATAGCTGGATAGCGCCTTCCTGTACGAGCTGTTCGATTCCTTTGTAGAACTGTTTCGATTTCATGACGTTTTTAGCCGTCACTTTTTTGAACTGCTCCGGCGGGAACTGAGGAAGTTCGTCATATTCGAACGTCTCTTTCCCGGTAAGCAGTGTATCCCCGATCCGATATACGTTCGGGTCGTAGATACCGATGATGTCTCCGGCATATCCTTCTTCCACCGTATTACTGGAGGAGGCGACGAACTGCTGGGACTGGGCCAGTTTAAATGCCTTACCGGTCCGCCCGAGCGTGACGCTCATGCCCCGCTCGAACTTGCCGGAGCAGACCCGGACGAAAGCGACGCGGTCGCGGTGTTTCGGGTTCATATTAGCCTGGATTTTGAAAATGAATCCGGAGAATTCTTCGTTCTCAGGAGAAACCAGCCCTTTCGTCGACTTCCGCGGCGTCGGAGCCGGTGCCATATCGATGAACGTGTCAAAAAAGGTTTCCACGCCGAACGGTGCAAGAGCACTTCCGAAAAATACAGGAGTCTGTTCTCCTCTCAGCACTTTTTCGATTTCAAATGTATCCCCTGCTTCATCGACGAGAGAAAGCTCATCTTCCGCTTCCTTATACGTCGGACTTTCCGTGAGCTCCGGGTGCTGATCAAGTTCGCTGTACGGGATGTACTCTTCCCGCTCGTCTCCCGAAAAGCGGACGAACTGTTCATTGTGACGGTCAAATACCCCTTCGAATCTTTTACCCATCCCTACGGGCCACGTCATCGGGTAGGTTTCGATCTCCAGTTCCGTTTCGATTTCCTCCAGAAGGTCAAACGGCTCCCGTCCTTCGCGGTCCAGTTTGTTCATGAATGTAAAAATCGGAATACCTCTCATTCGGCATACTTTGAACAGCTTCAGCGTCTGAGCTTCAATTCCCTTCGTCGCATCGATAATCATAACGACGGCATCCACCGCCGTCAGCGTCCGATAAGTGTCCTCACTGAAATCTTCGTGGCCGGGAGTGTCGAGAATATTCACCTGGTAACCCCGGTACGGAAAATTCATGACACTCGAAGTCACGGAGATTCCACGCTGTTTCTCTATTTCCATCCAGTCGGATGTCGCAAATTTTCCTGATTTCTTCCCTTTTACAGTACCTGCGGAACGGATCATGTTTCCGAACAGCAGCATTTTCTCGGTCATCGTCGTCTTTCCGGCGTCCGGGTGCGATATTATCGCAAACGTCCGCCGCTTTCCGACCTCTTCCTGTATTGACATTTCTAATTCCTCCACTCTGATCATTCCCTCAACAAAAAGTAGCACACAACCGCTTCAAAATCAATCCGTGCAGCCGGCTCAGGCGCTTCCTGCCTCATTCTCCATCGTTCATTTCTTTAAAGTATAGCACAACAAAAAACGAAAATAATTGTTATAATAGGAAAAGTGGATAAAACCGCCCCGGGTTTTTCGGAGGCGGAGATCATCAGGACCATGCTTAAATACACGCGATACATGAATGAAAATATTGAAACAGTTAGGATGCCGGCAATGCAAGCTACTTTACTACAACCGAACAAAATTAAACAGCTCACCGGAGAAGCGTTTTTTGAACGCGGGAAAACGTACTTCGAACGTGGAAAAGTATATGGACTTTCCTACAATGAAGCTATCCAGTCGTGGCGGGCGGTAGTAACGGGCACGGACGATTACGAGGTGCGGGTCTTCTTTTATGATGAGGACGATTTCGACAGCACCTGTGAATGCAAAGCTTACGAAACGTACTTTACGTGTAAGCATATAGCGGCCGTACTTCTGGCTATTCGGGAAGAGATGATGCAGAAGCTCTCACCTGCGCTCGCCCGGGATACCTCGTCCCCGAAACCCGTTTCCTATTCGGGACCGCTGACCGAAGTTTTCCGCCGGGAGACCGTTCTTCCGGAAGAAAAGACGACGCTCATGTTCCACTACTATCTCCACGTTTCCAGCCGGGCTCTGTCCCTGGAACTGAAGATGGGGGAATATCAGCCCTACGTCATGAAAGATATAAGAAACTGCGTCACCCACGTTACGGAAGAGAAAGAACTGCCCGTAACGAAGAAATTCACGTACGACCCGGCTGTCCATCAGCTTTTTGAAACCGATGCGGCCATTCTCGACCTTCTTTCCGTCATAATAGGAGAAGAACGGTTTTTCGATCAGTTTTCCCTTCCCCGGGAAAAGAGGTATTTACCCATACCTCCCGCTCACGCCCGCCGGCTCCTTGAACTGCTGGCGGAGTCGCATACGACGATGGTGGAACAGAAGGCGGGTCCCGGTCCTCTTCAATACAGGGAGCTCCCGGAACTGTCCTTTCACGTAAACCGGAGGCAGGAAGATTTCGTTTTGTCATTCCGGGAACTGGAGAACTACCGGCACCTGCCCGATTACCGGCTGATGTATGAAGGACATACGATTTATGCCCTTACGAAAGAGCAGCACGACGTAATCCGCAAATGGAAAGAGGCCATTCCTTTCTCTGCCTCCAGGCCCCAGGTGATTCCGGCGGAAGATATGGAGGGCATCGTTTCCCACGTACTGCCGGTACTCGAGGAAGCCGGGGACGTGCACTACAGCGAAACGGCGAAACAGTCGATCATCAAAAAAGATGTAAGAAGCATCGTATCCATCGATCAGCGCGACTGGCTGCTTACCATCGACGTCGAGTTTCTTTACGGTGATCACGGTATCGACCCTTTCCGTCCCTCTTCCGACCATCAGGCGATCGTAAAAAGGGATTTTCAGAAAGAAGACGAAATCATGCAGCTTATCGAGCAGGCGGACTTCAAGTTTGACGGTTCTTTCGTCTATATCGACGACGAGGAAAAAATCGATACTTTCTTAAGGGACACTCTCCCCCGTCTTCAGGAACAGGCCGAAGTGTACTTATCGTCACGGCTGAAACATCTGCTGCAGTCGGCTCCTGTGCTGAAACCGACGATCGATATAAACGAATCGACGGACTGGCTCGATATCTCTTTTGCAATCGACGGGATCGATGACGAAGATATTACGAACGTCATGCAGGCGGCTATGGAAAAACAGAAGTATTTCCGGCTGAAAGACGGCACTCTTCTCTCCCTGCAGAACGAGTCGTTCGACCGGTTCCGGGAATTCGCCGACGAACTCGACGTCCATTCTCTCGACGGTTCGACGATCTCCGTCTCGCAGATGCGAAGCATGCAGGTGGATGAGGTGCTGGAACTGAGCGAGGAGGAGCGGCAAAAGAGATTCCAGACGCTCATCACTCACCTGAGGAATCCCGAAACGAGCCGTCACCCGCTCCCTTCCGGCCTTGATGCGGAACTGCGTCCTTACCAGATCACCGGCTTCCGCTGGATGAAGACGCTCGCCGATTATTCTCTCGGGGGAATACTGGCGGATGATATGGGGCTTGGTAAAACGATTCAGACGATCACTTTCCTTCTGTCGGAACTCGAAGATAAAGGGAACGTGGGACGATCACTCATCGTCGCCCCCGCTTCACTCGTCTTCAACTGGAAGAAGGAAATCGAAACGTTCGCGCCCGGCCTGAAAGCCGAAGTCATTTCCGGCTCCCGGGAGGAAAGGGAACAGATACGGGAGGAGTCGGAGGCGGATATTTGGGTCACTTCCTACCCGCTGCTCCGCCGTGACGCGGAGGCGTACGAAACGGACCAGTTCCATGCTTTCATTCTGGATGAGGCCCAGGCCATCAAAAATGAAGCGACGAAGGTATCAAAAGCGACGAGGCTGATCCATGCGAAGCACCGTTTTGCTTTGAGCGGCACGCCGATCGAGAACGCTCTGACCGAACTTTGGGCGATTTTCCAGACGCTGATGCCCGGCTTCTACAAAAATAAAAAAGAGTTTCTCAACCTGCCGCACAGTCAGATCTCCCGGATGACCCGGCCATTCATCCTTCGTCGTATGAAAACGGAAGTGCTCGATGACCTCCCGGATAAACTGGAATCGGTCCAGTATTCCGAACTGACGAGAAACCAGAAAGAAGTGTATCTGGCCTATCTCGAAAGAATCCAGAAAGACGTGAAAGACACGATTCAGAACAAAGGACTGCAGAAAGGGAAGATCGAAATACTGGCAGGACTGACGAGACTGCGCCAGATCTGCTGCCACCCTTCTCTGTTTCTCGAAAACTACGAAGGCACTTCCGGCAAACTCGATCAGCTGAAAGAACTGCTGGACGAACTGAAACAGAACAATCACCGGGTGCTGCTGTTTTCCCAGTTCTCGAGTATGCTTTCATTGCTGTACGATGAACTCACCTCTCTCGGCTACAACTGCTTTTATCTGGACGGGAGCACGAAATCGGATAAACGTATGGAATATGTGGAACGATTCAATGGAGGAGAAAATGACATTTTCCTCATTTCCCTGAAAGCGGGCGGTACCGGTCTGAACCTTACAGGGGCCGATACGGTCATCCTGTACGACCTGTGGTGGAATCCGGCAGTGGAAGAACAGGCAGCCGGACGTGCCCACCGTATCGGACAGAAGAAAAGTGTACAGGTGATCCGCATGATCTCCGAAGGCACGATTGAAGAAAGAATTTATCAGCTGCAGCAGAAAAAGCGTGATCTCGTTGACCAGATCATCCAGCCCGGAGAATCCGTGCTTCAGAGCTTAAGCGAAGAAGATATCCGGGAACTGTTCCAGCTGAAGACGTAAACCATTGAACATAAAAACAGCGGCCCGCCTTTTGAAAGGCGAAGCCGCTGTTTTTATCTGTCAGGCGCGTATTGTCCGCTGGTGAAGCTTGAACCAGTATCCTCCCAGTATGGCACCGCCCACCATCATCGTAAGCGTCGAGAGGATCATATGTATCGAAGAAGCCAGAATGACGTTGCCGGTAACGACGATCACGAGCCCTACCGCTCCGTTCAATAAAATGGTGAGGAAATAAAGCCACGACAGAAATACGTGATATCTGAATTTGGAAGCATAAAAGATGAACCATATCGCACTTACAAGAATGACGACGGTGGCTACCCAGTGAATCGAAAACAGGGCGTCCGCCAGCGTCTCGGACCGGATCAGATATTCTTCCGCTCCGATATCCATCATGACGTTGCTCGCCCGGCTGTGTTTAAAGAAAGCCCCGAATATCACCTGGGCCACGTAAAAAAGGAATCCGAGCAGGAAAGCGCGGTAACTCATCTTCACGGTGCCGGCGTGTTTCTTATCAAGCGATACCTTCTTCTCATGCAGACTGTAACTTAACAGTACGTTGTTCAAAAGGAGCAGCTGACTGAAAGTGACATCGAGAGTCGTGAAGCCCGGTGGTGTACCGAGGAGTACGTTGAATCCACCGATGAGCGACTGGATGATGAGAAGCAGCAGACTCAATACTGCAAACGCGAGCACTGCTCTATTTTTCCTGAAAAAGTATATTGCACCTGCCGCGTTAATAAGCGTGACGACGGTCAGGAGCGGTATGAACAGGCGGTGGGAATATTCCACCAATATGTGAAAATCTGTCAGGTCAGGGATCACTTTTCCATTACAAAAAGGCCACGACGTACCGCAGGCATCGCCTGAATCCGTCGCCACAACCAGATTGCCGAGTATAAGGGAAAGGAACGTTACTCCCACTGTAAATATAGAAAATTTCTTCATCGATATCCTTCCTTATCTTTAACACTTTCCATAAGCATCCATCATCATCTTACCACGAAACGGTACACTTAGAAATCTGCCTTTCCACTTAAATTATGAATTTTTATTGAAAAGATGTACAACGGGGGTATGTTTTTTCCCTGAGGAAGTGCACAAAAAAAGACCCTCCCATCAAGGAGGGTTCGATTACGTAACGGAATATATGTGCTGTTTCTGTTTCGCTTCTTCCTGTGCCTGTTTGATGAGGCAGCGTCCTTTTCCGTGCGGGATGCACATCGGCGTGCCGAATAAAGGATCCTCTCTCACATCACACATCATATCGAACACGTTATGCATCATTTCACAGGAAACCACTTCTTCAGGTCTTCCCTGTGCATAAACAGTCTGGTCGCGGACCGCTACGATATGGTCAGCATACCGGCAGGCGAGGTTGATATCGTGAAGTACCATTACGATCGTTCTGCCGTGATCTTTATTCAGATCGAACAGAAGATCGAGTACTTCTATCTGATGAGTCATGTCGAGATATGTCGTCGGCTCATCAAGGAGAAGAGTTTCGGTGTCCTGGGCAAGCGTCATCGCAATCCAGGCACGCTGACGCTGACCCCCGGAGAGGGAGTCGACCGTTCTTTCCTTCAGCTCGACGAGATTGGTGTCGACAAGCGCCTTCTCCACCGCCTGCTCGTCATCATTCGACCAGCGTTTTGTGAACGACTGGTAAGGGTGACGTCCCTGTTTGACCAGCTGATAGACGGTAAGACCTTCCGGAGTGGACGGACTTTGAGGAAGGATGGCCATCTTTTTGGCTACCTCTTTCGTTTTCATCTGGGAAATATCTTTCTGATCAAGTACTACCTGACCGTCTTTCGGCTTAAGAAGGCGGGCGAGGGAGCGCAGAAGTGTAGACTTCCCGCAGCCGTTACTTCCAATCAAAACAGTTATTTCACCTTTCGGGATTTCTATATCGAGAGAGTCGATGATAATCGAGTCTCCGTATCCTAATGTGAGGTTATTTGTTTGTAGTGTATCCATAGGATCTCTCCCTTTATACTCTATAGGGTTTCATTTCCAAAGTTATACGACGGCACAAAAATAGTTTCTGTATAAGATTTTACGTGGCAGGCTATAGATTGTCAATGAATATGAGAATCGTTTTCATTCACCACGTGCGTATTCTATCTGTAAAAAGACCCGCAGCCGCCCGGGCTGCAGGTCTTATGACTTCCGGTCTCAGGCATCCCGGAAAAGGACGTCGAGCGCTTTCTGCATCTGTCTGTCATTCTCTTCTTTCTGCACTTCTTCGACGACCTGCTTTTCAAGCTCACCGCCCGTCTTTTCATTGACGGCTCCTGTAGCTTCCAGATCATGATCCTGCTGAAACGCTTTTACAGCGGCTTCCGTACCTTCCCCGTAAGAGCCGTCCGTTTCCGTCTTCGCATATCCGAGACCTTTCAGCATCTGCTGGACATTCTTCACCTTGTCACCGGAAGACGACGTATCGAGCGTCTTTTCAGCTGTTACAGGATGGGTATAGAAAAATGCCGGCTGCTTCACTTTTTCCGTAGGCGTCACCCCTTCTTCATGGATCCAGTTGCCGTTCGGAGTGAGCCATTTAAACATCGTCAGCTTCAGCGTACTGCCATCCCCCATCGGCACGGCCTGCTGCACTGTACCTTTACCGAAACTCGTAGTACCGACCACCGGGTGATTGCCGATCTCTTTCATCGCAGCGGCGAGGATTTCGGAGGCGGAGGCACTTCCTTCATCAATCAGCACGGAAATCGGATACTCTTTTCCGGAACTGCGTTCGGAATAGTATTTCGAATTCTCCCCGTCCCTGCTTTCGATCTGAACGATCGGCTTGTCGTCCGGAACGAGCTGCTTCAGCACGTCCTGAACGTCTGTGAATAGTCCGCCGGGATTCCCCCGTACGTCAATGACCAGCCCTTCGATTCCTTCTTCTTCAAGATCGGTCAAATGTTTCTTGAATTCTTTCGACGTCTCTTCGGAGAAAGACGTTATTTCAAGGACGCCGACTTTCTTTCCGTCTACCTCTTTCGTGTCCTTGTATACGGATTCTTTCGGAATATCATCACGGGTGATCGTTATTTCAATCGGCTCCGGCGCTCCCGGGCGATCGACGGTGAGCGTGACTTCCGTACCTTTCTCCCCGCGTATTTTATTGACCGCCTCCTGAAGATCGAGCCCCTTCGTCGAATCCCCGTCTATTTTCAGAACCTGGTCATTCGGCTTCAGCCCCGCTTCCTCAGCGGGAGATCCTTT
The DNA here is from genome assembly GCF_001685435.2 of Salimicrobium jeotgali. Taxonomy (NCBI): domain Bacteria; kingdom Bacillati; phylum Bacillota; class Bacilli; order Caryophanales; family Bacillaceae; genus Salimicrobium; species Salimicrobium jeotgali. The sequence continues at coordinate 677,803 of NZ_CP011361.2, read as the reverse complement.
GATAGGTGCAACGATGGTCACTTTATCGTCCACCATACTCACTTCAGCCCCTATCCCCTGAAATGAGGACTCGATGGACTGGTTGAACTGCTCCATCGTCTCCTGATCCATATACGTACTGTAGGGATCATCCAGTTTATTGATCATACCTTCTATGGCACCTTCGACGAGTGTACTCTTATCCACATCTTCCACGTAACGTTCGTCAATGAGAGTGTAAGCCTTTTCCACCTTTTTTAAATTCGAGGACCCCTGGGCATTCTCTATAAAAGCTTTCTGCTCCTCCTGCGTCATGTCCCCGAAGCTTTTTCCGGATGAAGAGTCCTCTGTGGACGTCGCTGTCTCTCCCGGAGCGAACCACTGCATACCGATATACGTTCCGGCAGCCCCGACGAGCAGCGCGACAACGGCCAGTATAATTATGTGACGATTTTTCCAATTCATAGTGAAGGCACCTTTCTCTGAAGAACTTAAATACTTTCCTAATCTTAACATAGAAAAAGAAACCCGCTCTATTATTTTTTCACATTCAAAAACCCTGCACCTCTCATTCAGAGAGAAGCAGGGCTTAATAATAACCGTTATCAGGACTTAAGAGTGGGAGAGTCGATGGTAACGGCGGGAATCATCATGTCTCGTCTTCATTAAAATCGGAGGGAGACCTCACCGGGAGCAGCGGAACTATTTCCCGGGAAATAGAGCGACGTTTATCCGGAGCTCGACCGGGGAGATGTCTCCTGACTCTTTCATGTGCTCACCGGTTTTAATAAAAGACCGGGCATTTTTTTATAATCCGTTGATCTATCATATTGAAGGGGGGAGTGTTCTTCGTTCCATACATAGAGTGGGTATTTATATATACTGCTTCAAGGTCTGTTTTTTGGGCAATGATTCAATCATTTCGTAATCACGCGTATATGTTAAGGAGAATTCTGCATCGGATGCAGCTTCACCTCGTAACTGTGCGTATTCAACAAACAGCTATTCGTCACTGATCATCACCACCTTTTTTCGATAACCGGCTGTCTTAGGATGATTCTCCCTTAGACCCATGGCTTTGCGTCCCTTATTTTCATAAGGTTTGCCTTTTCGTTAAAGCAGGATTTATTTAAGGTTTCATTGCCCACGCTGGGTAAAGCACTGTTTTAAGAGGAGTTCGACTATTCCTGTCGGGAATGTTATTCACCTCTTACTGTTCATTATAATGAATAAAACGGGTAAGTCAATACATTTATTTAAAAATTCAGATTTATTATTACAAAAAAACTCCCCGGGTTAATCGAACACCCGGGAAGTGGAAACTCTTATTAAAAGTTGACATATTTGCGCGGGTTGACGGCGTTCCGTTTATCCTGACTCCATCGACCTTCGTGCAATTCAAAGTGAAGGTGAGGACCGGTGGACCGTCCTGTGTTCCCCATAAGGCCGAGCTGCTGACCCTGGCTCACCCAGTCCCCCTCTGATACTTCTCTGTTCTGCATATGGGCGTACACTGTCGTATACACCTTCCCGTTAATGGAATGCGTAAGCATAACGACATTCCCATAGGAGCCGGACTGGTACGAACGGAAGACCTGGCCGGAAGCGGAGGCTTTAATCGGGATTCCGTTTCCGCCGATGTCTATTCCCGTATGCATGCGACCCCAGCGAGGGCCCATCTCGGAAGTAACCGGACCCGGAGCCGGATTTATAAATCCTCCTGTAGCGGGTGCTGATGCTTCCGGTTCAGGTTCAGGTTCCGGCTCAGGTGCCGGACTTTCTGTTGCTGAGGATGTGGACGTTTCAGGCTTGGATGCTTCTTCCGGAGCGGCGGAAGAGCTGCTGTCTGAAGCACTCGCTGTGCTCACTTCCGGTGTTTCCTCAACCGGTTCTGCTTCTTCCTGTTCAGCGGCTTGTGCTTCAGCTTCAGCTTCAGCTTTTGCCTCTGCTTCGGCTTTAGCTGCTGCCGCTTCTTTTCTCTTCCGTTCTTCTTCTTTCCGTTTTCTTTCTTCTTCTCGCTTCTGCTTTTCTATTTCGGCAGCGCGTTTTTCCGCTTCCTGAATAGCGGACTGGATGGAAGCTTCCTGTCTCTCGAGGATCTGCTGTTCTTCCTCAAGATTAAGTTTAGTATTGTGCAGCTCTCCATGTTCTATTTCAAGCTCTTCCATCAGCTTCTCTTTCTCTTTCAACTGACTGTCGAGATCGGCCTTCAGCTGCTTCAGATCCGCTCTCTGCTCTTCGAGTGAAGACTTTTTATCGACCAGTTCCTGTTTCTTATTCTCAAGCATTTTCTTCTCTTCCACGTGGGTATCGAAGATGTTCTTATCCTGGTCCATGATGGTCGTAACAGCGGAAGCACGTTCCAGAAAGTCCCCGAAACTCTGGGAATCAAGCAGCACTTCCATGTACTTCACGTCTCCGCCGTTCTGCTGAAGTGAACGGAGACGGTCCGTCAGGATCTCTTCCCTTTTGGCTATACTTTCTTCAAGGTCGGCGATTTCTTTCTTAAGTTCTTCGATCTCTTCTTTCGTTGCCGAGATTTCGTCTTCTTTCTCTCTCAGTTTCGCAAGCGTATCGGAAAGCTTCGAATCTATCTTTTTAATCGCTTCTTCCTCTTTCGCCTGTTTCTTTTCGTTTTCGGAGAGTTCCGTTTCTTTCTGGTTCTTCTCTTCGGATACGTCATTCTGCTTATCGTCGACGTTTTTCTTTTCTTCCTGTAAATTGCTGATCTTATTATTTACGCTGCCGAGATTCGCAAATGCGCTCCCCGGAAGGGCGGTGAATAGTAAAGCTGCAATTAGTGCTGTTATCAACAGCATGGATGGTCCCTTGTTCATTTCCCGTATTCCTCCCTAAGACTGTCTATACTTTCAAGAATTTACGCACGCTCATCACACTTCCCCAAATGCCGATGAACACGCCTATTGCCAGAATAAGTCCCGACAGCTGCCATATGAATGGATTAAAAGGCAGAAGCTGGACGAAATCGAAATTGATCGAATCTCTCAAATGATAATAAAGGTAATAATAACCTCCGGTTACAGCCGCAATCGGGATGATAGAGCCAAGCAGGCCGAGAAGCATCCCTTCAATGAAGAAAGGCCAGCGTATGAACGCATTGGTCGCCCCGACGAGCTTCATGATTCCGATTTCTTTTCTTCTTGCCACTATCGTTATACGTACCGTATTCGAAATAAGGAATATAGCCGTAAAAACGAGACCTATAATGAGCACAAGGCCTATGGTGCGTGCATATTCATTGAAAGTAAAAATTCTCTGCACGACTTCCTCTCCGTAATCCACTTCATCCACGAACTTCAGCTCCCTGACATCGGAGGCGATGGAATCTGCGGCGGAAGGGCTGGAGGGATCAATGACGAACACGTCATTGAGCGGATTCGTCTGATCGAACAGTTCGAACGCTTTCCCCTCATCTCCGAGACTGTCCACGAGCCCTTCAAGCTCTTCGTCTTTGGATGAGTATTCCACCGAAGCCACTTCATTGATCGCTTCGATATCATCACCGAGCTGTTCGACCTGACTTTCATCTGCAGTACGTTCGATAAATACGCGGACTTCAATATCATTTTCGATGGAATTTGCGAACTGGTTCAGGTTCAGCATTACAGCGAGGAACACTCCGACCAGCAACAGCGTCGTCGTGGTCGCTCCTATGGCCGATACCGTCATCCACCCGTTACGGAAAACACTCTTACGGCCTTCGCGGAGGTGACGGCCTATCGTTCTAATCTTCATAGCCGTAATCCCCCCGACGCTCATCCCGTACGATAACTCCGTCTTCAATAGCAATGACACGTTTACGTACCCGGTTTACCACTTCACGGTTATGGGTAGCCATAAGGATAGTCGTGCCGGTCTGATTTATTTCTTCGAGGATGTGCATAATTTCCCATGAGGTCTCGGGATCCAGATTCCCGGTCGGTTCATCCGCAATCAAAATACGCGGACGGTTGGCAATGGCTCTTGCGATCGATACACGCTGCTGCTCTCCCCCTGAGAGCTCGTCAGGTATGAATCTCGCTTTGTTCTTAAGCCGCACCTGTTCGAGAACGTCCATAACCCGGGTCTTGATCTCCGCCGGCCGCTGTTCGATCACTTCAAGAGCGAAAGCGACATTTTCGTAAACGGTAAGTCTCGGCAGCAGACGGAAGTCCTGATAAACGACTCCGATATTCCGCCGCAGCTTAGGGATCCGTCTTTCCTTCATCGCTGCCAGATCCAGATCGTTGATGTGGATACTCCCTTTCGAAGGTTTCTCCTCCCGGAAAATCAGTTTCGTGAACGTCGATTTCCCCGCGCCACTCGGTCCTACCACGTAAACGAATTCCCCCTGTTGAATCCTCACGTCGAGACCATTCAATGCAGTGACACCGTTAGGGTAAGTCTTGTAAACTCCCTGCATTTCAATCATAAGTTAACCACCTATACTTTTCTTTAAAATCGACTTTCCCGTATTTTTTTCTTTTTTTCTCTCTGCTGAAAGTCTGCACATAGTATATCATTCATTTTATATTATTTAGTTCAACAAATTGTTACATTTATATTTCAATAAAACTACAATTCGTTATCAATAATGAACAGTCGTCCAATCCTTCCCATAAAAAACTCCCCGGTGTAAAAGTCACACCGGGGAGATAAAGGTAAGTATTATTTTTTCTGAGCCAACCAGCCTGCAATCTGTGTAGCAGTTTCTTCGTCTACATCCTGAGCCGGCATGTCGCCTCTTCCGTTCTGTATAATAGTGACGATATCATCCTGGGACATGTCAGCTCCTACACTATCAAGAGCAGGTCCGACACCGCCGCCGAGGTCACCGCCGTGGCAGCTCGCGCAGTTAGCCTGGAACGCTTCTTCAGCAGCTGCAGAATCCACTTCACCGCCGCTGCTTTCACCGGAACTTTCCTGTTCTTCCGTACCCGTGTCGCCGCCGGAGTCACCGGAGGATCCTTCATCTCCGCCTCCCCCACAGGCTGCAAGTACAAACATAGCAGCGAACAGGACCGTCAACAATTTCCACTTCATATAATACCTCCTTAAATTTTCATATATTGTCATTATAACCTATTCAGGAAGTTTTGAAACCCTCGCCGAGAACTTCCGTTGCGTTCATCGTTACAATGAAGGCTCCCGGATCGATTTCCTTAATGGTACGAGTCAGCTTCATGAACTCGTTCTGCTGCACGACGCACATGATGACCGGCCGGTCTTCTTCGGTATATCCGCCGGCTCCTTTCAGCACTGTTACCCCGCGGTCGATATCATTCAGGAGTGCACGTCTCACTTCCATTTCTTTTTTTGAAATGATCATGACGTTTTTCGACGTATTGAAACCGACCTGGACGAGATCGATCGTACGGCTCGTAATGAATAAAGAGATGAGAGCATAGAGACCTTCTTCCACCGAGAAAACGATAGCAGAAGTGAATACGATCGTTCCGTCGAGAATGGCGATACAAATACCGAGCGGCAGCTTCGTGAATTTATGGAGCACCTGTGCTCCAAGATCCACTCCGCCCGTCGACGCCCGCCCGCGGAAGACGATACCGAGGCCGAGACCGATCCCCATTCCGCCGAAAATGGCCCCGAGCAGCGGGTCTTCCGTCGGTGTTACAACGTCACTCGTAATCAGGACGAAAAAGGGTAGAATGAGCGTCCCGACGAGAGATTTGATTCCGAAATTCTTTCCGAGGATGAACAGTCCCATCGAAAAAAACAGGATGTTCAACACCCACTGCACAATTCCGGGCTCCCAGCCGAACACATCTTTCGTAATCGTACTGATACCCGCCACACCGCCGGAGGCGATATTGTTCGGAAGCAGGAACAGGTTGAATGCAAGTGCTATGAATAAAGAACCGATAATGACGTAGGAGAATTCTATCGCCAGCCGCATCCGGGGCGGCATCGGTTCTCTCCGATATTTATCCAGTGTAACCACGGAACCCCTCCAATCTTTAACCGTTAAGGAGTATACCAGTACCGCATTTTTCTGTAAATGACAGCAAGATAATGTACTGCTACGTTAAAGGGATCCATACCGGAAGGCAGGTCCCCGGGAACAAAAGAAAAGACACAGCGAAAGTGTTCGCCGTGTCTTTTATAAGGATGGTGTTACCCGTCCATCCGGGAACGCAGGTAGGCATTGATGAACATGTTCAGCTGTCCGTCCATGACGCCTTGGGTATTCCCGCTTTCAGTATTCGTCCGGTGATCTTTCACCATATTGTATGGGTGGAAGACGTAGGAGCGGATCTGACTCCCCCATCCGATTTCTTTCTGTTCTCCGCGGATTTCGTCCATTTCCTGCTGCTGCCGTTCAATTTCCTGCTGATACAGCTTCGACTTCAGCATTTTCATGGCCTGCTCCCGGTTTTTGATCTGGGAACGCTCGTTTTGACACGTCACAATCGTGTTCGTCGGCAGGTGGGTGATACGGACGGCCGAGTCCGTCGTATTGACGTGCTGACCGCCGGCACCGCTTGCCCGGTACGTATCGATTTTCAGATCTTCGTTTTTCACATCAATCTCCACTTCATCATTGAACTCCGGCATTACTTCGCAGGAAGCAAATGACGTGTGGCGACGTCCGGAAGAATCGAAAGGTGAAATACGTACGAGACGGTGCACCCCTTTTTCCGCTTTCAGGTAGCCGTAGGCGTTGTGCCCTTTGATCATGAGCGTGACGCTCTTCACACCGGCTTCGTCCCCGGGAAGGTAATCGAGGGTTTCCACCTTGAACCCGCGGGATTCGGCCCAGCGCTTATACATACGAAGAAGCATGCTCGTCCAGTCCTGCGATTCCGTACCGCCCGCACCGGGATGCAGCTCGAGAATCGCATTGTTCTTATCGTAAGGTTCGCTCAGAAGGATGTCGAGCTCGAATTGATCAAGGTCCTTATGAAGCTGCTCGGTCTCCGTCTCAAGATCCGCACGCAGTTCCTCGTCTTCTTCCTCTTTCACCAGTTCATAGGAGACTTCCAGGTTTCCGAGGGTTTCTTCATAATCCTCCAGTGTGTGCACGAGGCCTTTCAGTCCATTCACTTCCTGGATGACTTCCTGAGCCGTCTCCTGGTCGTTCCAGAAGTCGGGCTCGGTCATCTGCTCTTCAAGTTCGGCGATTCGGGTCTTCCGCTGATCGACGTCAAAGAGACCCCCTGAAGTTCTGTAGTTGCCGGCTCGCTTCGTCCAGCTTGTGCTTGATTTCTGACATTTCCATTTTACTGATCACTCCTAAATAATGTGTACCTCCCCAAAATCAGGGGATGAATCAGCTGCCGTGGCAGTTTTTATATTTCTTGCCGCTTCCGCACGGACACGGGTCGTTACGTCCGACCGTATCCTGCTTCACGTACGGTTTCGCTTTTTTCTTCTCTTTGGTTTCCCCATCTCCGGAAACGGCGGTGGCTCCTTCGGCAACTTCCTGACGCTGCAGGTTGTTGCGGATCTCCGCTTTCATGACGTAGCGGCTCGACTCTTCATCGATCGCCTGGACCATTTCCTCGAACATGCGGAACCCTTCCATCTGATATTCCTGGAGAGGGTCATTCTGTCCGTAGGCACGCAGGTGGATTCCCTGACGAAGCTGATCCATCTGGTCAATGTGATCCATCCATTTCTGGTCCACGGTACGAAGAAGAATAACTTTCTCGAACTCACGCATCTGTTCTTCGGTGAGCTCCGCTTCTTTCTCATCGTAACGCTCGAGTATTTTCTTCATAATAAGCTCTTCCATCTCTTCCGGTTCTTTCCCTTTAAGATCGTCTTCCGAAATGTCACCTTCCATCAGCAGATTCGAACGCAAATAGTTGACGATGGCGTCGATTTCCCAGTTTTCATCGACTTCATCAGCCGTATGGGCCTGCACGGTACGCGCGACCGTACGCGCGATCATCTGCTCGACGATTTCCCGCAGATTCTCGGAAGTGAGCACTTCATAGCGTTGCTTATAAATGACTTCCCGCTGCTGGCGGAGGACGTCGTCGAAAGAGAGGATCGTCTTACGCGCATCGAAGTTGTTTCCTTCCACGCGGCGCTGGGCAGATTCCACGGCGCGGGAGATCATTTTACTCTCGATCGGCTGAGAATCATCCATGCCGAGACGCTCCATCATGCTGCGGACGTTATCGGAGGCGAACCGGCGCATCAGTTCATCGTCGGTCGAAAGGTAAAACCGTGACATACCGGGATCTCCCTGACGACCGGAACGGCCACGGAGCTGGTTATCGATCCGTCGCGATTCGTGACGTTCGGTACCAATAACCGCAAGACCGCCGAGATCGACGACGCCTTCGCCGAGTTTGATGTCCGTACCACGGCCGGCCATGTTGGTCGCAATCGTGATAGCACCTTTCTGGCCGGCATTTTCGATGATTTCCGCTTCCCGGAAGTGGTTCTTCGCGTTCAGCACGTTGTGCGGCACGCCCGCTTTCTTCAAGTAACGGGAAATGATTTCACTCGTCTCGACCGCCACGGTACCGACAAGAACAGGCTGCCCTTTTTCGTACCGTTCCTTGATTTCTTCAACGACGGCACGGAACTTCCCGTCGGTCGTTTTATATACAAGATCGGCATGGTCCTCCCTGATAATCGGTTTATTCGTAGGAATCTGGACGACGTGCATATTGTAGATGCTCAGAAACTCTTCGGCTTCCGTCTTCGCCGTACCGGTCATACCGGCAATCTTATCGTACATACGGAAGAAGTTCTGGAACGTGATGGACGCAAGCGTCATACTTTCATTCTGAATCGGCAGTCCTTCCTTCGCTTCGATTGCCTGGTGCAGACCGTCACTGTAGCGGCGGCCCTGCATAAGGCGGCCCGTAAACTGGTCGACGATAACGACTTCCCCGTCCTGTACGACGTAGTCCGCATCGCGGTGCATCGTCTCCTGGGCTTTCAGACCCTGGTTAATGTGGTGGATGAGCGCCACGTTACCGAGATCGAACAGGTTCTCGATTTTGAAATAGCGCTCCGCTTTATCGATACCGTCTTCAGTCAGCTGAACGTTTTTCGTCTTTTCGTCATACGTGAAGTCTTCATCTATCTTCAGCAGACGTACGAACGCATTGGCCGCATTGTACATATCCGCCGACTTTTTCGCCGTTCCCGAAATGATGAGCGGCGTACGCGCTTCATCGATAAGGATCGAGTCGACTTCGTCAATAATTGCAAATGGAAGCGGCCGCTGTACCATCTGTTCCTTGTACAGCACCATATTATCGCGCAGGTAATCGAACCCGTACTCGTTGTTCGTTCCGTACGTAATATCCGCATTGTAAGCCGCGCGCTTCTCTTCTTTAGACAGGCCGTTCGCATTCAGTCCGGTCGTCAGTCCGAGGAAGTCGTAAAGCTCTCCCATATCCTCCGAGTCACGGCTCGCCAGATAATCGTTCACAGTGACGATGTGGACGCCCTCGCCGGACAGGGCATTTAAATAGGCAGGCATAGTGGACGCGAGTGTTTTCCCTTCCCCGGTCTTCATCTCGGCAATATTCCCCTCGTGCATGGAAATCGCCCCCATGATCTGTACCGGGAACGGACGCATACCTAATACGCGCTTCGCCCCTTCACGGACGACGGCGTAGGCTTCATTAAGCAGATCATCAAGCGTTTCCCCGTCTTCGTAGCGTTTTTTGAATTCATCTGTTTTCTGACGCAGTTCTTCATCTGTAAGCTTTTCTATTTCCGGTTCCAGGGCTTCAATCTTATCGACAATTTTCTGCAGACGTTTGATTTCACGCTGGTTCCCGTCTCCAAATATTTTTTTCAATGATCCAAGCATGTTGAACGCTCCTCTGTATCATAGCAATATCGTAACTGTATCCATTCTATATGATAACACTAGCCGAACAGGAGTGACAACTAATCACCGCCTCCCGGGGACTCCTTTTTCCTTCTCGTTCAATGACTGCATTTTTCCGTTTACAGAGGCTATCATTTCAATAAGCTGAGCCACCGTCTCCTCCTGCTGCCGGACTCTCGCTTCCAGACGTTCGCATTTCCCGCACATGCCACATCGCTCCTTTTCTTTACCTTTTTATAGCACATCCGGCTTACGGATGACAAAGATGGAAGAAAGGCATTCAGGGCGCTTATATGAGGGAGAAAACCGATTTTGCACCTGTGAACTTTTCAATTTTTATGTAAAAAGTGAGTAAAAATTCGCCGTACGTTACAATCGTCATGAGAAAAGCGGACTGCACAGGGATTGTCCTCCCATGCAGCCCGCTATTTTAAATACCGTTATCCGGTGCTCCGTTCTTCATTTCCCCGTATCACTACAAGGGGGGATATCAGGTCTCGATCAGACCGTAACGGCCGTCACGACGTTTATATACGATATTTGTTTCATCCGTTTCCGCGTTCGTGAATACGTAGAAACTGTGTCCAAGCATATCCATCTGAAGGGCCGCTTCCTCGGAGGCCATCGGTTTCAGATCGAACCGTTTCGTACGGACGATTTTCACTTCCTCATCGTCCTCCTCCAGACGACTCTGGGCGTCTCTTTCCATTTCGGCAAATACGTGTTTAGGAGCACCTTCCTGGCGAGCCTTGCGGTTCACTTTCGTTTTATGTTTACGGATTTGACGTTCTAATTTATCTACAACGAGATCGACCGCAGCGTATAGATCCGCGTTATGCTCTTCCGCACGAAGCAGAAGGTTTTTCATCGGAACTGTCACCTCAATCGTCTGCTCTTTGTTGTAGACACTTAAGTTTACGTGGACCTCAGAAGATGGGGGAGTGTCAAAGTAACGCTCAAGTTTCGTCACCTTTTTCTCCACATAATCTCTAATAGAATCTGTCACTTCTAAGTTTTCTCCACGAATATTAAATTGGAACATATAGAAGTGTCCTCCTTTCATCCTTATATACCTTACATTCTACCATACCCCTGGCGACTTCTGCATAAACTAGAGCGAATTATCTGAAAAATGATAAAAAGGTTGGAGAACCCCGTTGTTCTGGGGTTCCCCGTTTATCGTCCATATTATATTCATCAGTTTCGGGAAGCGACGAAGGAAGGGTTTTCCAATTCTTCCTTATTGTATGTGAGATCCTTATCCGTATTCGCGACGTGCACCTTGCCTCCGGCGATTTCCACGATCGCCTGACCGGCAGCCGTGTCCCACTCCATCGTCGGTTTGAAGCGTGGGTAAAAGTCTGCCACACCTTCTGCGATGAGACAGAGTTTCAGCGAGCTTCCGGACGTGAGGGTATTTACGGAACTGTAGTTCTCACTTATGCGGTTGATGAAACTCTCTTCTTCTTCCGACTGGTGGGAGCGGCTCACGATCACGGTGGCCGTGTCTTTATTCGCTTCTATCGCAGGCAGACGGAGGGCCTCGAGCCCGTCTTTATAATTATCAAGGACCGACGTGAATTTATAGGCGCCTTTTTCAGCATCGGCAACGTACAGGTCCTGCAGTGCCGGAGCGTAGATGACACCGTACACCGGTTTCCCTTCACGGATAAGAGCGATGTTCACCGTGAACTCCCCGTTACGCTTCACGAATTCTTTCGTACCGTCGAGCGGGTCGACGAGCCAGTATTCGTCCCAGTCCTGACGCTTCGAGTAGGACACCTGCGCCCCTTCCTCACTGAGGATGGGGATGGACGGGTCATACTCCTCGAGATGCTTCACGATGATGTCGTGTGCTTTCTCGTCCGCTTTCGTAATCGGGGAGTGGTCCTGTTTCTCTTCCACGTCAAAATCCGTTTCATATACGTTCATGATTTCCTGGCCTGCCCGTAAGGCGGCCTGAATTACTTCCTTCATAACCGAAACCTCCATTCTGTATGCTACGATACCTTGTACCCTTAAACCTTTTGTCTCTAACGTAAAAAAATCCCCCAATCAGGACGAGACTGCTGAAAAGCTCCTCCCCTGATCGAGTTATTGATTCTCACGAATCGCTTATCGATGGATGCTTGCCGCGGGCACGGCCTCAGCTAACCTGGTCAGAAAAATCATTTGACCAGGTGGAGCTTCGGCTCGTGCTGTTCCCGCAGGCGTCACCACCGAACGCTCATCGTGGACTCAGCGGATGTGAAACGAATCTTGAAACTAATAAAGGAATAGAAAGAATAAACCTCCTGAAAATAGAAAAAAGCCGATAGCCTGAAGGACTGTAGACAAAAAAACAACACATCGCGCCCGCAGGGTTCTGTGTGTTGTTCTTCATCTCCGCTCTATTTCTTCGAGTCGAGAAACATGCCGTCCGAACCGGCTACGTTCTGATACGGGTTTGTATACTGATTTTTCGTCGACTTCTGTTTCTTATTGTTCCGCATATCCTCTTTCACGCCGGTGAAAATCATTTCCAGACGCTGATTGATCGTTTTGTCACGTTCGAGGACGTCTCTTACGATATGTTTCTCCGTCTCTCCGGGCTCCGGTAGTGTCTGCATCATATTCCCGCGCTTGTCGATCAGCGCTTCGATTTCACCCACCTGTTCGGAGCGGTTCAGCGTCTTTCTCTGAACCACTCCTTCGAGATGGCGCGTGATGGCCGAAAATTCTTCCCACGTCGCCACTACACGTTCCCGCCCTTACTGTATTCCGCTTTCCGCGTCTGTATAAGAACTTCCTTCCACGTATCGCGGAACTCCTCGGCCAGACCCCGCACTTCGTCAAGAATTTCCCGGTCATTCTTCGTGTTCGCTTCCAGCAGCCGGCGGTTCATGTATTCATACAGCGGCAGAATCTGCTGGCTGATGTCGTACGACGGATCGGTCGTTATAATCAGTTCCTGAACGATACGCTGCGCTTTCTGGATATTCAGGTTCTTCTTCTCTATGTCGTTGTTCTCCATTGCTTTTCCGGATGCTTTTATGAACTTGATGCATCCGTTGTACAGTTTCAGAACGAGCTCGCCCTGGGACGCTGTCTCCACTGTGTTGTTTTCGTACGCCTGGATGGACATGTAATTCCCCCTCTGTTAATAGCTGAAATTCTGCATAATGTAGGCCGACTGCTGATTCATCTTCTGAATCGCTTTCTCCATCGCCCCGAACTCTCTCCAGTATCTGTCTTCAATCTGATTCAGCCTGTTTTCGAAATCGCTCATTTCTTCCTTCAGCCCTTTAAGATCTTTCCCGATGGAATACTGGTTCTGCGACTGGAACTGGTTGCCAGCTTTATCGGTAATCTTCTCCATCGTCTGCAGCGTAGAGTCGTAGACGCGCTGAACGATCCCCTTCCTGCCGTAGTCCTCATCCGATGAGGTGAACAGCTTCTCCACCGACTCCGGGTCTTCCTGAATCGCTTTTTTCAGTTCGGCTTCATTTATTTTAAGTTTGCCACCCTCCAGGTAATTGGAGGTGGTCGTAATACCGATGCGCGAAAGCTGCTGGAACTCCGAACTGATCTCGGGATTACTAACAGGCGTATAGAATCCCTGACGCATCTCGCTTAAGGCACTCCGGATCGTCCGGTCATTCCGAAGCAGGCCGCTCTGGGCTTTCTCATCCCACAGCTCTCCCTGTTTATCCGTCATCGCTTCCCGTTCCTCGTCGCTCAGCGGCTTGTAGTCCCGGTAAAACTCTTCACTCACTTTATCGTTCAGAAATTCAATCGTTTCGTTATATTTATCGACGAAGTTCTTAATGTTTTCAAATACGGTTTCCGTATCGTTGCTGACGGATAAATTCACTCCGGACGTTCCCGGGTTGTTCGTTCCCGGTGCCCCGAACGTGTCCTTCAGATTGAACGTAACGCCGTTCATGGAAAAATTGTTGGACGACCGCTCCGTCTGCAGGCCGTTCAGCTCCAGCTTCGCGTTATCCCCGCCTGTTTCTTCCACACCTCCGAACAACAGCCCGTTGTTTATAAATGCTCCGGACGTGAAAATTTCCTGATGATCGGCGTTCTGTCCGTACCCCGCACTTCCTGACCCCTGGCCGTTGAAGTTCCCGGTCTCGGTACGGCTGACGCTCATTTGACCGGTGAAATCATCGAAAAACATGCGGACGCCGGTATCGGCATCATTTACGTCTTTGACGAAGTCGTTCACCGAATCGGAGCCTTGAATGAAAAACAGTTCCTCTTTCGGTCCGTCCGACGTGTGGGCGCCAAGGGAAGAAGTCGTATAGTTCTCCTGGTAGGTGAACGTCACTTCCGCTTTTTCTTCTATCGCTTCATTAAACGTGATTTTCCCGCTGCCGGCATCGAGTTTTCCAAGGACCGCATCCTTTGCTTCGTTCCATATGTCCCCGTTCGCGTCGGTCGTATAGGTCGCTGTTCCGGAAGCCCCGTCCACGGTTACCGTCAGGCTATCCGGGACAATCGCCTCTTTTTTCAAGGTAAAGGTGTTCGTATCGGCTCCTGCAACGGAACTCTCCACCGCCCGATCGGCTACGTAGGACACTTCAAGCCGGGCTTTCGACTCGAGCGGAGTGGCAAAACTCAGTTCTCCGGTGGAAGCGTCCACCATGACCGAATTCTCATCGAGCTCCGCTTCCGTCCCTACGACGTCAAACCGTTTCCCGTCCACTTTCACCATCATCTCAGACAGCGGATTCTGAATCGAAGCTCCTTCTTTCAGAGGAACAGTCGGATTCGCCGTCGCTTCCCCGATCGAGGTCGCATACTTCTCGACGCTTCCCGTCTTCCACGTCCAGCTGCCACTCGTGGCAAGACTTTCGCTGGCCTCCAGTTCTGCAAACGACTGGGAGGAGCTGATCTGATCTTTTGTATTGAACAGACTGCCACTATTTACTTTTGTCGCAGAAGTCGCGAGCTGCGATACGGACTGGAGTGAGTAGCCTGTCTCCGAAGCAGCGGAAGTGGCAGTAATGCTGGCCAGGTTCTCATGGGTGGAAGAAGTGGTGCGGGCCCGGTAGACTCCAGATAATTTCATGTTCACCAGTTCTTCGCGGAAGCCGAGCAGTTTCGTATTCACTTCCCGGTAGTCATCCCTTTTCCATTCGAGAGAGGTCTGTTCCTGTTCCATCTTCTTCAGCGGCATGCGCTCCGCTTTCATCAGATCACTGATGATTTTATCGGTATCCATTCCGGAGGCAAGGCCTCCGATTCTCATATCACTCATCATTTCACCTGCTTAGTTTTTAGGATTGGCGATGTCTTTCGTTATGGTATGTATCGGCTTAAAACGGGAGAAGTTAAGAGGGGAAAAGAGGAGTCTGGACATAAAAAAAGAGACTCCGAAGTGGAGCCTCTGATAAACGATTCAATATTAACGAAGAAGCTGTAGAACTCCCTGTGGCTGCTGGTTCGCTTTGGCAAGCATAGCCTGAGAAGCCTGGGAAAGAATACTTTGTTTCGTCTGATTCATCATTTCCTTCGCCATGTCCACATCACGGATACGAGATTCCGCGGCGGTCAGGTTTTCGGACGATGTGTTCAGGTTGTTGATTGAATGATCCAAACGGTTTTGAGTCGCACCCAGTTTAGAACGTTCTGCCGAGACCTGATCAATCGCAGACTGAATCTTAGTTACGGCATCCGCCGCACTTGTATGTGATGTTACATCAAGAGCCATTTCGGTAACGGTGCTATTCGTACCATCCGTTACGCCAAACTTAGCATCACTGCCTGCCCTAGTTAGACCTAAATTATCGGCTCTCATATCAGAGATATCCAATGTTAAACTTTGATTTTCATTAGCTCCAATTTGGAATTGAAGAGATGAACCAGCATCAGTACCACCTGTTAAAGCGCTTGATGATACACCCGTAGAAGTACCATCAGTTGCAGTTCCAGTGACGGATACGGTTTGTGTAAATCCTGCTGTTGATAACGCATTATTAATTTCAGTTTGTAAATCTCCAGCTGCTACCATTCCAGCGGTAGTATCGTCAAAGTCTCCATTGATAACAATTTTTTGGTTGGTTGTATCAATAGATGCAGATGCTGATGTATCGTTAGTGACAGTACCAGTCTCAACGGTCCAGCCATTCAGCTCGCTTCCTGCGGAAAAATCAAAGTCCAGTGAACCGATAGACACTTGCCCTGGTGTAGTCCCAGTGGACTCATCCTTTGAACCGTTCAACAATTTCTGAGTATTAAACTCTGTTGTGTTACCAATTCTGTTTATTTCAGAAGTCAGCTGATTAACTTCTTTTTGGATTTCTTCACGATCAGCAGTTGTGTTCGTATCGTTCGAAGCCTGAACTCCCAACTCACGCATGCGCTGCAGGATATCATGAGTTTCATTCAGTGCGCCTTCTGCCGTCTGTATCATGGAATTCGCATCCTGGGCGTTTTTAGAAGCCATATCCAAGCCGCGAATCTGTCCACGCATCTTCTCGGAAATCGCAAGACCTGCTGCGTCGTCTTTCGCACTGTTAATACGGAGACCTGATGAAAGTTTCTCCATAGAATTCTGCTGAGCGTTATTCGCGCTTCCCAGCTGACGGTGAGTGTTTAAAGCTGCAATGTTGTGATTAATACGCATAATTAGTATCCTCCCTGATTTTAGATTCCACGTCCTTGTGGAATAATTAAGATGTGTTGCCAAAGGAAAAGCCGGCCGACTTAAGTGTTTGGCTTTACACTTATTATATCGGCCGGCTTTTTTGATTGTTTACTCTTTTTGACTTCTTTTTAACAGATTCATCAAATCATCCGAAGCCGAAGCTGCGGCTCTATTCTCTTCCTGGATGGCCATGTAAATCTCCTTGCGGTGAATGTCCAGGTGGGAGGGGGCATCGATGCCGATGCGCACCTGGTTCCCTTCGACGGACACCACTTTGATTTCGATGTCATCCCCGATCGTGATCGACTCGTTTTCTTTCCGGTTAAGGATTAACATGCTCATCCCCCGCTTTCTGATCGGCGATTCCGTGTTTCGTATGATACCGGCTGCTATTTAAAATCAGCTGCTTCGCCTGGTTCGTCCGCTTGTTGATGACGACGGGCGCCTGCAGGTTAATCGTCGACTCGCGGAAGGGGTCCCTCACCGTAAGGACGCAGTACAGCCCCACGTCCTCCGGCGTCTCCAGCTGCAGTTCCACTTTCGAATTTTCGTCTATATCAAACTCGTAGTCTTTAAAAAATAAATACGGGTTCGCTGTGACAAAAGCCGTCTCTTTTTCCCCGACCGCCTGCAGAACCGAGTACATCGGCGCATCCGGCAGCGGTAACAGGATAAATTCGTTGATGTGTCTGAATCCCGGCAGTCCC
Source organism: Salimicrobium jeotgali (assembly GCF_001685435.2). Taxonomy (NCBI): domain Bacteria; kingdom Bacillati; phylum Bacillota; class Bacilli; order Caryophanales; family Bacillaceae; genus Salimicrobium; species Salimicrobium jeotgali. Next base: position 660,657 of record NZ_CP011361.2, on the reverse strand, counting down.
TGAGAGAAGTGCACGATTTCTTTATCCTCGACTGTCACTTCTCCGAAATATTTCGTTGCCACTTTCATAAAATCCTCACCTTTGTTTCTCATATTTTCCAATCAATCGTAACACGCGGGTACTGCGCCAGAGAAATGTCCACACGCCCGGGCTGATAGCTGAATTCAGGAGGTTTCGCAGTTGTGGTTATGACCGGGTCGCTCCGCTTCACGTCAATCTCCGCAGGACGCGCTTCATACGTCACATTTACCAGGTCATGCACCGGACTGCTCCCCGGGTTATAAGCGATTTCCCATACGGCGTTCTGTTTCGCATGAGCGGCTACCGGGTTCCCCTGATTCTCTATCCTCATCAGCTCGTCCCCTTCCCGGGCGACGCGCTCGAGCCCTTCTATCCAGTCCTGATGACCGAAGTCCGCCACCAGATCCGTCCGCTCCGCCGACGAATAGAACTGCAGATTGTGCCAAGCGGTAGTCTGATCAATTGAAAGTTTTCCCGGCCGCTGCCTGATGGTCACGTCTGCCGGCGGCTGCGCGATGCGCTGCTCGGCTTTCGGCTGACGTATAGTCAGCTCCGCGTTATGCGTTCGTACCTCGAGTCTCGCCTGCTGCGTGTTCACTTCCATTCTCGCCATCATCATACCCGTGCCCCTCTCTTTTGTTATAAAAAAGAGCGCCTGGCAATTTCAGGTGCTCCTTAACGCATTAACGCAGAAAGTCCATAAGTGTCGGCTGAATGATCCTTGCTCCCGCTCCCATGGCGGCTCTTAGTACGCTTTCTTCCGTTTTCAGATTCGTAATCACTTTTTCCATTTCGGCATCTTCACTATTGGACAAAACCCGGGTAGCGATGATCTCCTGCGTGCCGAGCCGGTCTTCGACGAGATCTCTCCGGTTCATCCGGGCACCGAGGTCGGCCCGCTCGTCAATGATGGTATTCACGTGCTCGTCAATGCTTTCAAGATAGCTGCTTAGCTCTTCCTCATGCGTCCCCGGATTCCTCAGGTCAGTCGCGAGCTGCTGCAACGTATCGAACAGCTGACGTCCATCCTCATCCGTATTCCCGCCTCCGAACACCTTCGTGCCGTCGACGTTCGCCTGCAGAGGAATGCCTTTTGATACTTCAATCGTGACGGGCGTACTGTTCACCGGCAGACGTACTTCCCCGGTTTCTCCGGTCGCGGGGTCTGTCGCCTGCCGCGCGTCCATCGGGGCGGTGAGCGTATCGGTTCCGTTGAAAAGGTATTTGCCGTTCGCCTGCGTGTTGCCGATATCCCTGAGGTGGCCGGCCAGCTGTTCGATTTCCTTGGCGATACTCTCCCGGCTCTGCTCGCCGTTCGTATCGTTACTGGCCTGCACCGTCAGCTCGCGTACGCGCTGCATAGCTTTCGTCGCTTTATCGAGTGCCGCATCCGAGCTGTCCATCCAGTTGTACACTTCGCCGATGTTGCGCTGGAACTGGCCGATTTTCGTGAGCTCGGAGCGGTAGTTGATGCCCTGCATGGCCACTACCGGGTCATCCGACGGTCGGCTGATCTTTTTGCCGGTAGTCAGCTGATCCTGGTATTTGCCCATACTTTCGTAACTCTTACTCATATTGCGCAGCATGTTACTCGAAAGCATCCCCTGCGTAATTCTCATTCTTCATCCCTACCTTCCGACGACGCCCATCTGGTTAATGACGCGGTCCAGCATTTCATCAATAGCGGTTATATTCCTCGAAGAAGCATTGTAAGCGTGCTGAAACTTGATCATGTTCGTCATTTCTTCATCGAGGGAGACCTGACTGACCGAAAAACGCCGGTTCTGGACGGAATCCCGGAGCGTCTGTATATTGTCGCTCATCCGTCCCGCTTCCTGCGTCTCCACAGCCATTCCGCCGATCATCCCTTCGTAAAAGGTACTGACGGTCGCCCCTTCGCCGAGAAGTCCATCCACCTTGTCCCGGAGGACAGCGAGGTCCCGGGCATTGTCCCCGTCTCCGACACTTGTCGAATTGGCCGCTGCGATCATTCCGGCGTTCTTCTTAATCGCACCGGTTATATCAAGTGCAGAAGCGAGCCCTCTGTACACACCGCCTGTATCCGGGTAGGAGTTTCCGTAGGAGAAGAAATCCGTCGTCGCTGACGGTCCCCCTTCCAGTCCGGCACTCTCCGCGTCGTTATGTTCGGCGTTGAACTGCGTCGCAAACGAGGTGGCCAGCTTATCGAGATCATCAAGCATGGAAGCGTAACTCCCCTCCTGCTCGTTACTCCCTTCGACCGTCCCTTGTAATCCGGCACCTTCCGCTCCATCACCCGTAACGGTTAGCGCCGCACTGCGGCCGGCCGCTTCCGAGCGGACGAGGAGCCGCTGCTCCCCGTCCTGGGAAAGTACTTCCGCTTCGAGACCTTCCTCTTTACTGATCCGAGCCGCTATTTCTTCCATCGTTTCTTTCCCCGAAGAAGCGATTTCCACCGTCTCTCCCTGGTCGACTTCTCCGTCTTCGTTCACAAAAGATCCGGTAAGGGTAAGCGTTCCTTCAGGGAATGTCGCTCCGCCTGTTTCCTTATTGACAGGGAAAGCGTCCGATACCATCACCGCGCTGCTCTGAGGCGTGGCCGTTACCGTACCCGCAAGATCGGCGAGACCTTTCAGTTTGCCGGGGGAAGGTAATGTATGGAAGTCGAGAGACGCGGTCTCCCCGTCCGAATGCAACACGCGGAGAGAGTCGAAAGCGATGCGGCCGTCCGTTTCCCGGTAGTCCACGGAAAGCGAGCTCGCCGGGGCGCCGCCTGCATCCACGAGCGCCGGCGCTCCATCAAGGGGACGCCCGAGAGCATCGGCAAGACGCACCGTTGCCAGGCCGTCCGCTATGTCTTTGGAGGAGGCGGCACTCTTTTCATACGACACGTCTATACTGACGATCTCCGACAGGTCGTCGATGAGACGGTCGCGCTGATCGTACAGATCGTTAGGAAGCTGACCGTGCGGCTCCACGTTGCCGATCTGCCGGTTGAGCTGATCGATCTGCTGGAGGATAGAGTTGGCATTCTTCACCGTAATGTCCGCTTCCCGTTTCGCGTCCCGCTGCAGCGTCTGTATCGAATTCGACAGGTAGTTGAACGTCTCGGCCACGGCTTTGCCGCGCTCTTTCACGACAGCACGGGCACCGGCGTCCTCCGGGTTCACCGCAAGATCCTGCAGCGACTGCCAGAACCGGTCCATCGTTTTTGCGAGACCCTGGTCCGTCGGTTCGTTCATAACGTCTTCCATTTTGCCGAGTCCGTTTTCAAGAGCGTCGTAATATCCGAGCTTCTTCGCCTCGGACCGGAACTGCTCATCAAGAAAAGCTTCACGTACGCGCTGGACGCTTCCGGCCTGTACGCCGCTTCCCATCTGTCCGGCGATTTCGAGACGGTTCCTGGATCCTGATGGGAAAGCGCCCGTCTGTTCCATATTGATGCGCTGCCGACTGTAGCCGTCGGTGTTGGCGTTCGATATATTATGACCGGTCGTATAAAGCGCGGATTGCTGGGTGAACAGTCCGCGCTTGGCTACTTCCAGTCCATGAAAGGTGGACATCATAGTTATTCCTCTTTTCCTTACGCCTTCGAATCGAAGATGGACCTGTTCGAGTGCGCCGGTTTCTCTTCGCTGCCGTAATTCAGATTCGCGAGTTCGGGCTTAAGAAGGTCGAGTGAGAGATTGATGAACTGCAGCGACTGTTTCGTCAGTTCCCCGTTCAGCCGCTCCTGATGTTTAAGGTCGGCCAGTACGAGAATCATCGCCTCATACTCTTCATTCAGCTGCTCGTGTTCCTCCCCTTCCAGGTGAGTCAGCATATCGCTGATCGTCTGCTGATCTTCGGTTCCCTGCCGGGCGTACCAGTCGTTTACGTGCTCCTGCCGCCCTTTTTCCACTTTCTGAATCGCCTGGATATGCTTCTTCTCCTCAAGGTCCAGCTGCCGGAGCTTCGGCGTATCGTTCGATTTCAGCGCCTCCGTCTTTTCCTTCGAGACGTAAAGCAGACTTCTGTGCAGCTTCACGAGACGCTTCATGTCGGATATTATCGGTTCGATCATAACGTACGGCTCCTTTATTCTCCTTCAGAGAAGAAATTGATCATTTTTCTGGCAATGACAGAAGGGTCCGCTTTGTACGTACCGTTCTCCACCTGCAGCTTCAGTTCTTCCAGACGTTCCTTACGGGCTTCCGGAAGTTTTCCCGCCTCCTGCATCGACTTGGCGGCATCGGAGATTTCCAGTCTGTCCTGATTCGGCTGCGCCTGCACCTGTTTCTGCTGTTGCGCCTGTTTTTGATACGGGTTCCAATTCGTCTGATTCGTTCCGTTGATTCTCATCCGACTCACCTCTTTTCTGTTCATTCCGTAGCCTTCTTCTTTATTATATCGGCAAAATCATGAGAAAGTTAAGCGGAAATCACCGCTTTTTACGATCTATCGAGTAGTAGGAACTCCGGATGATCTCAGGCTCCTCTTCCCGGTGGTTCCGATTTTCGCGTGCTTTTTCATTTCTGTCGATCTTAGCAAGAGCCTCGTTCAGTTCCTTGCTGCACGAGGCGCACAGCCGTCCCTGCCGGATCGCTCCCCCGCACCGCTCGCACGCGTACGACAGACCGGGGAAGTTCATCGGGTGCAGCCGCCTGTCTTTTACGAACTTACGGATCTGCTTTTCTTCAACTCCTGTGGCCTCCGCGATCACATCGGCGGTCGCTGCTCTGTTTTCCCGCTCACGCAGAAATTTGTAAACGGCGCGGTAGTCCAGCTCTTCGCGGTTGCGGCACGTCTCACAGAACGTATGCGTTCGTTTCATAAAAAGTCCGCCGCATCGCGAACAATTCGCCGGTTCTGCCATATATTCCACTCCCTGTACGTCTTTCTTCTATTATCGTCAGGAATGGAAAAGCGTTAAGCCCCGGACGGAATCGGCTCCGTTTTCTTTCAGTACGGCTGCCGCCTGCTTCATCGTCGTGCCCGTCGTATAGATATCATCGATTAAAAGCAGATTCCCCCGCACTTGCTGTACGGGAAGAAAAGGATTGGCACCTCTTTCCCGTTCCTGTTTCGATTTCTTCGCCTGCTTTTCGGAGTGGGACCGTTTCAGGTACGGTCGCGGTCTCTTCATCAGAAGTTCGGTGATCGCCTCTGCCTGATTGAAGCCCCGTTCTTCGAGACGTACATCACTGAGCGGCACCGGCACAGCTTTCCCTCTCACAAAGTAAGGAAGGAAGACGGACATCGAAGCAATCAGCTCATAGTCCCCGCGATATTTGAACCGGGCCATCCACTCTTTCGCAAAATCGTTGTAGAAAAGAAGGGAGGTGTTCGAGAGGAGCGCAGAGTCCTGCCGGCAGTCGGGACACGTTTCGCTGTAACGCGGGTTGCAGCAGCGCGGACACCCTTCCGTGATGACTTCAAAACCGTTCATACACTCCTCGCACAAACGTGACGGCCGCCCGGGGAGGAAAGCATTACGCCAGTCCGTTTTCGGATGAACCGGCTGAAAGCAGTAGACACACTTCATGTATTGTATCCCCTTTTATTCATCTTTTTAATCGCATCCCGTGCTGCTATAACAGCATCGGTCTTTCCTTCCATGTAAAAGCGCACGTCTCCGTCCGGGTCATCGGAGCTCCTGCCCGCACGCCCCGCAATCTGTACGAGAGCCGCTTCGTCGAACACGTCATGACCGGCATCGATGACGTACACGTCCACCGACGGAAAAGTCACGCCGCGTTCGAGAATCGTCGTCGTCACGAGTGTGTGGATCTTACGGTTACGGAAGGCGTCGATCACCTCTTCGCGCTCCGGTGTGTCCGAATGGACGTGAGGAACACAGAGTTCAGCCGCGATTTCCTCGGCCCTTGAAATTGTGGGAGCGAATATAAGCAGCTGACGGTCTCCTGCTTCGATGTGCGGAAGTTTCGTTCGGATGCGGGGAAATAAGTGGAACACGGGTACCGGCAGCGGGTGCCCGTGGTAGCGTACCGGCACGAATACTTTCGGAATATTTTTCTGTTTTCTCCCCGGCGTCGCTGTCAGGTGAATGATAGCGGCATCCGGTTTCGCTGCCTCCCGGGCAGCCCGTTGGAGGGAAGGGTCGTTGTGGTAGGGGAAAGCGTCCACTTCATCGATAAAAAGGACGTCGAAAGCCTGTTTGTAACGATAGAGCTGATGGGTCGTACTTAAAACGACAGGAGTGTAGGTGACCTGAGCGGAGTGGCCGCCATATAAAGCGGCGGCCGGTACGCCGGGGAACGCTTGCCGGAGGCGGGGGTACAGCTCCCGGACGACGTCAGCCCGCGGTGTGGCGATACATACCCGCTCTCCCCGGGCGAGTGCCGCTTCGATGCCGGGGAAAATCATTTCGGTTTTTCCGGCGCCGCAGACGGCGTGGACGAGCAGCTGCCCTCTTCTTATGACAGTATTCTTTATTTCGTCTGCCGCATGCTGCTGGTGACGGGTGAGGGTCCCTTCCCACTTCAGAGTATCCGGAATCGGCAGCTGCACCGAGGAAGGCATTTCGTACAGGACTTCGCAGGACGAAACACGTCCCATCAGGATGCAGTTGCGGCAATAGAGGCACTTCTTCCCGCACGCCGCATGCGGGAAACGCGCAAACTTGTACCGTGCTTTATTACCGCAGCGCTGGCACTGCCTGCGGATAATACCCGGGTGAGCCGGGAGAGTGGACGGATCGATATAATCCGGCAGTTCCTGTTTTAGGAGCCATTGGCCGCTGAACATGTAAATCCCCCTTTGTTTGTACGTAACGGTAGTAAAAAAGCGCCTTCGGGGGAAAGGCGCTGAAACAATCGATCATGTCATTTTATAAATACGGTTATTCTTTATACCAGCCGAGGCCGAGAGCCCCTTCTCCGAGGTGGGTGCCGATGACCGGGCCGAAATAACTGACGGACACCGCGACGTTGGGATACTGTTTCTCGATCTCCTCTTTCCACAGCTCCGCTTCCTCCGGACGGTTGGCATGGATGACGGCCGCACGGATTTTCTTTCCGCCGGAAGCATCTTCGTCAAAAAGCGTGAGCGTACGTTTCCGTGCTTTTTTATACGTACGGATCTTTTCGAACGGGACGATTTTCGTATCGACGAAGTGCAGAATCGGTTTCACCTGCAGCATGCTGCCGATGAATGCCTGGGAGCCGTGCAGCCTCCCGCCGCGGGCCAGGTGATTAAGGTCGTCTACGATGAAATACGCACGCATCGTTTCCTTCATCTCTTCCAGGCGGGCTATTATTTTCTCCGCATCCTCCCCGCCCGCTGCGAGTTTTGCCGCTTCAAGCGCATAATATCCCTGCATGAGGCAGCTTATTTCCGAATCGAACAGGTGAAGTTCGATTCCTTCAGCCATCTCCCCTGCCGAACGCATGGACTGGTAAGTCCCGCTGATTCCGCTTGAAAGCGTAATGGCGACGACTTCATCATACTCTTCCTTCAGTTCCTCCAGCTTCTCGAGTATCGTCCCGACGGAAGGCTGGGAGGTTTTCGGCAATTCTTTCGTCTCTTTCACTTTCGAATAGAACTCATCCGCCGTAAGGTCGATTTCCTCACGATACGCTTCTTCTCCGAAAATGACGTTCAGAGGTACCATATGAATATCGGATTCTTCTCTCATTTGTGCTGATATGTAAGCTGTGCTGTCAGTGAGAACCGCAGTTTTCATTGAATCTCCCTTTCCTGAATACCTTACGTTCATTCTACCGTACTTCGGGACGGATTTCAGCTTTAATTCCGACATTCGCGAACTTCTTTCCACATACAAAAAAAGGACGGAACCGGGTCCGCCCTTCTGCTTTTCATAAAATCTCCGGTACAGACGCGGCTGTCAGAGATATATGATTATAAAACTTCCACCCAGCCGTTCTTGATGGCGGTAACAACCGCCTGCGTCCGGTCATTTACGTTCATCTTCGTCAATATGTTCGAAACGTGGTTCTTCACTGTCTTCTCACTGATATAAAGGGATTCCGCCACGCCTTTGTTCGAGTTCCCGTCGGCGAGCAGCTGCAGTACTTCACATTCCCTGCGGGTCAAAAGGTGCAGAGGTTTACGGTACTCGACGGCTTTATAGGCGAAATCACTCGTCCCGTCGGAAAGCCGGCGGTACTCTTTCACAAGATTGTGGGTGATTTTCGGATGGAGGTAAGATCCGCCTCCCGACACGACCCGGATCGCTTCGATCAGAGATTCCGAATCCATCTCCTTAAGCAGGTACCCCTGCGCTCCTGTTTTCAGTGCGTGCGTCACGTAGTTCTCATCGTCATGTATGGATAGGATGATGACTTTCAGTTCCGGAAAACGCTCCGTCACTTCCGCCGTCGTTTCAATTCCGTTTCTTTTCGGCATATTGATGTCCATCAGTACAACATCCGGCTGATGTTCCGTAATAAGATCGATCGCCACCGTGCCGTCATCCCCTTCTCCGACCACCTCAAAGTCTTCTTCGAATTCGAGGATACGCCGGACACCTTCCCTGAACAATTTGTGGTCATCAACCAGTAAAATTTTTGTAGACATCTGTTTTCCTCCTGTGCTCTTCGTACTTGGTAATCACTTTTTAAGAATTATATTCCCTTTTTTGAAAATTTTATGCTATATATCTTTCTTTATCGGTAATTTAATCGTTACTTTCGTTCCGGCATCCGGGACAGAGGTGATGTTAAGCTCGCCGTCCAGCATATCGATTCGTTCACTCATACCCATCAGCCCGAAGGAAGTCTGCTTCTTCTCTTCCACGTCGAAACCGCTGCCGTCATCTTCCACGATGATCATAATCGTGCGCCAGGTGAGTTCGACTTTCACGTCCACCCGGCTCGCCCCTGCATGCTTCACCGCATTCTGCAGCGCTTCCTGGATGAGACGGAACATGGCGACTTCATACTGCGGATCGAGTCTCCGCTCTTTGCCGAAAGGCTGGAAACGTATGTCCAGTCCGTGATAATCGGCAGCTGTCGACAAATACTTCCGGAGGGCCGGCAGGATTCCGAGATCATCGAGTGCCATAGGACGGAGGTCATAGATGATGCGGCGCACTTCATAAAGGGACGAGCGCACCATTTTCTTCACGCTGCGCATCTCCAGAATAGCCTCCTCCGGAGAACGCTCCCGGAACGTGCGCTCCACGAGGTCGGACCGGAGCAGGACGTTGGCAAGCATTTGTGCCGGTCCGTCATGTATTTCCCGGGAAAGACGGCGGCGTTCTTCCTCCTGCGCTTCGATGATTCTGAGTCCGAACTCCTGCTTCTGCCTGGCATCCTGCAGCACTTCGCTCACTTCACGGAAATCTTCGTTCAGATAATTGAGGACGACCGATATTTTTCCGGCGAGAGTCTCCGCTTTCTCGATCGTTTCCCCCAGGTCCCGGAGCCGACGTTCAATATCATCTCTCCGCTCCCTCAGCTGCTTCTCTTTCTCGCCCGTCACAGTGAGCTCCGTCTGCAGCCGGTGTGTCTCTTCGTACATTTCCCGTATTTCCGCTTCGGAGTAGTCATTGAACTGTTTACTCATCCGGGCGAGCCTCTTCCTTGATCCTTTCACTTTCTCCTCAAGCTTTTCCTCTTCTTCGATGAAGGAGGAAATGCGGGCTTTCAGGTCAACGAGCTCCTCTTCCAGACTTTCATGTTCTTTCCGGGATTTCTCGCTGATGGTGAACACTTCATCTTTACTGATCGAAACGTGATCGACCATTTCCTGTATGATCGAATCCAGAGACTTTTCAGCGGGCGAAACGTCTGTCATTCAAACGACCTCCATCCATGCCTGTTCATATCATTCGTTCTGCCTACGTCCTTCTATGGGGGTGAAAAGTCATTCCTTATCTATTTCCGTCATTTGCTGATATGGCTGTTCCTGTATATAATGAAAACCCAGGAGGCAGACATCGATATGTTAAATACTTATTATACGGTAAATTATGAAGGAGAAAAAGAACTAGTTATCCAGAAGTCCCGTTTTATCGCCCATATACGCAGGTGCGAAACGGAAGAGGAAGCGCAGCAGTTCATTTCGGAAATCAAAAAGAAGCATAAGGATGCGACGCACAACTGTTCCGCCTACATGATCGGCGAGCACGACCTCCTCCAGAAAGCGAACGACGATGGAGAGCCGAGTGGTACAGCCGGCGTCCCGATGCTTGAAGTGTTGAAAAAACGGGGATTGAAAGATACGGCGACCGTCGTCACCCGGTATTTCGGAGGGATAAAACTCGGAGCCGGCGGCCTCATCCGCGCATACTCCGGTGCCGTTTCGGAAGCGATCGAGGAAACGGGCATCGTGGAACGCCGGCTGATGAGGGAGATGCACGTCACCATCGACTACTCTCTCCTCGGAAAGATGGAGAACCAGGTGCGACAGTCGGACTACCCTTTAAAAACCATCAACTATATGGAAAAAGCGGAACTCGTACTGTATGCCCCTCATGGAAAAGAGGAAGAATTCCACCAGTGGACAGCGGACGTCACGAACGCCCAGGCCACAGTAGCAGAGGGCGGACTCTTCTATATGGAGTCCGTACTCTCCAATGACGGATCGAAGGAGTAACTATATGAAAACATGGTTGAAACCGACCCTCTGGATCCTCGCGGCAGTCCTGCTGCTGGCCATCGGAGCCGCAGCGGGGTACGGCGCTTACCTGACGGATAAAGTCCGTGAGTCTGCGGAGGATTCCCACGAAGAACTCGGACGCGGCGGCAAGTCGGACAAACGGACCACCGCCGTCACCCCCGGAGAAGACAATCTCTCCGTCCTGTTCGTCGGAGTCGATGCTAGTGCAGCCCGGCTTGAGAAGAACGAGGACCGGAGCAGCCTCTCCGACGCCCTCATTCTCGCCACCTTCAACAACGACGAAAAATCCGTACGACTTCTCAGTATCCCGAGAGACACCTATACCTACATCCCGGAAGTGGACCGCAAAGATAAAATTACCCACGCGCACGCTTACGGCGGAATCGACTCCACGGTGGAAACGGTCGAAGGTCTTCTCGATATCCCGGTCGACTATTACGCCCGTTTCAATTTCAGCGCTTTTATAGAAGTAGTGAACGCCGTCGGCGGAATCAAATACGAAGTTCCTTACGATCTCGAGGAGCAGAACTCCGAAGGAAAGGACGGCGCTATCGAACTTGAGGAAGGAAGACAGCTGCTTAACGGGGAAGAAGCGCTGGCGCTGGCCCGTACGAGAAAGCTCGACAGTGACCTCGCCCGGGGACAGAGACAGATGGAACTGATCAAAGCGATTGCGAGAGAAATGAATTCGTTCAGCTCTTTCAGAAACTACGACAATATCATCGATGCGGTCGGGGAAGACCTGACGACCAACATGACGTTCGATCAGATGATTGCGTTCAAAGACTACTTTCTCAAGGAAGACGGATTCGATTTCAAAACGATGCAGCTGGACGGAGAAGGCGGGTACGCCAGTAACGGTGCGTGGTACTTCATGACGGACGAAGAAAGTCTTGAAAAAACGAAAGACCGGCTGCGCAACCACCTTGAACTCCCGGAGGAACCCGAGGCCCAAGAGCCACCCGGCTGATAACGACGTGCCCGCGGTATTCCCATGCCGGTATTCGTGCATAAAAGCCCCCCGCTGAAAAACGGAGATTATCATCCGGTTTCCAGCGGGGGCTTTTAACAGTTATTCTATTTTTTTGAACGCTGACTTTTGAACAGATTCAAAATCGGCCGATAGTCTTTGCCGATCAACCCGGTGAACTCCACCAGCAGCTCAAGCATCAGAATGAGAAAACCGATAACCAGCAGTGCACCGTACAGCGTCGCCTGCGAAAACACGACGGCAGCCAGGCTGAAAAGCGCACTTATCGTATAGATGACCAGTACCGTTTCCGGATGACTGTAGCCGAGGTTCAGCAGATTATGGTGCAGGTGGGACTTGTCCGGAGCTGACATCGGCCTGTTCTGCAGCTTCCGGCGGACGATGGCGAATACCGTGTCGGATATCGGCACACCGAGTATGATCACCGGAATGACAAACGAAAACAAAGTGACGTTTTTGAACCCGAGCAGGGAAAGTACACTGATCATGAAACCGAGGAACAGCGCTCCCGTATCTCCCATAAATATCTTTGCCGGGTAGAAGTTGTAGATAAGGAATCCGACCGTACTTCCGAGCATCATCAGCCCTGCGAATACGACGAACACGTTCCCCATCGTAATCGCCATCCCGGAAATGGTAAGAAGTGCGATGGACGACACTCCGGCAGCAAGGCCGTCCAGCCCGTCGATGAGATTGATGGCGTTAGTGATGGCGATAATCCAGATCATCGTAATGATCTCACTGAACATACCGAACTCGAGCGTATTATCCGTAAACGGGATATTGACGAACGTTACGACGACGCCCTCTCCGGCATATACGACGACGGCCGCAGCGAGAATCTGCCCTGCCAGCTTCCACTTCGCCGACAGTTCCCGAAGATCGTCCCACACCCCGGTGATGATAATGATCGCAGCTCCGAACAAAACGGGCCAGAAAATAGGGGTCGGAGGCATGAACAGGAAGTATCCGATAATGAAGCTGATAAAGATGGCCAGACCGCCGAGACGCGGCATCAGTACTTTATGGACCTTTCTCGGGTCCGGTTTATCGGTGGCCCCTATATAAACAGCCAGTTTTTTTACCAGCGGTGTCACTATTATCGCCACGATAAAACAGACTAACAACGCCTGATACTCCATGGAGATCCTCCTCTTTATATCTATCTCTTACATCTTTGATGATATACGTAACAAATTACTTTTTTCACAAACTACAAAGATTATATCACATAGCTGCTTCCGGAAGAAAAGGTTTCTGGAATAATAAACATTTCGCCCCAGTTTCTCACACTGCCCCGGTCCCGTCCGGAAGAGCATTGAGCCCTTCCTTCGATTTAAAAAACATTCATAAATCACTTTTCATTTGTTTAACTTTGTTTACAATGAGGTATGGTGGTTAAATAAACCCGGCTGTGTCTCGCTGGGAAAAGTTTCTAGGAGGATTTTCACCTTATGGGTATAGAAGAAGACAGGAAGAAATTAGAAAGATCACTGAAGCCTCACTGGGTCTGGGCGATTGCATTCGGCTCGGCTATCGGCTGGGGGGCGTTCATCCTGCCGCCGGACTGGATGGGTGATGCCGGACCGCTCGGGGTAATCATAGGTATTCTGCTGGGTGCCATCCTTATGATGATTATCGGAGTAAGTTACGGATATCTTATTGAAAAGTTCCCGGTTACAGGCGGGGAATTCGCATACGCCTACATAGGATTCGGGAGAAAATTCGCATTTCTCGCCGGCTGGTTTCTTACGCTCGGATATATGTGTATCGTAGCTTTGAATGCGTCGGCTCTGTCACTTCTGGCCAAGTTCCTGTTTCCGGACTTCATGACGATAGGTACTTTGTATACGGTGGCCGGATACGACGTGTCGATTATGCAGATTCTTTTATCGAGTCTTGCCATCATTATTTTCGGCCTTCTGAACATACGCGGCGCCAAATTTTCGGGAAACGTGCAATTTATATTCGCTATGGTGCTGATTACGGGAATCGTGCTGCTCGGTCTCGGAGCTATTTTTACGGAAGGCCCTTCGATATCGAATGCCACCCCTGCTTTCAAACCTGATCAGTCCATGGTCGTCTCGATTCTGACCATTCTTGCTCTCGCTCCGTTCGCCTACGTCGGTTTCGACAACATCCCTCAGGCGGCGGAAGAATTCGACTTCAGTCCGAAGAAAGCATTCGCTCTCATTATCTGGTCGCTTCTGGCAGCCGGTCTTGCCTACTCGGCGATGATTCTGATCACCGCCAGCACTATGCCGTGGCAGGAACTTAACAACGTCATCAACGCTCAGAATATCGAGTGGGGTGTCGGTCACGCCATCGAAAGCTATATGGGACGTCTCGGCGTCTTCATCATTGCAGCCGCTGTTTCCATGGGTATTTTCACAGGTCTGAACGGTTTCATGATTTCATCGAGCCGTCTTACTTTCGCCATGGGCCGGGCCCGCATTTTACCGAATGTATTCCGCAAGCTGCACCCGAAATATAACACCCCTTATGTCGGTGTCGCTTTCACTATGCTTATCTGCCTGATTGCTCCGTGGTTCGGCCGTGAAGCACTGCTGTGGGTAGTGGATATGTCCTCGACAGGTGTCGCGATCGCCTACTTTTTCTGTACGGCTACCGCTTATAAATATTTCGCCTGGTCGGAAAGCGGCAAAAAGAAAAATCCGAAAGCTCTCGTATCTCCGGTAAGGAAGGCCTTTTCCCTGCTCGGACTGATCAGCTCCATCGGCTTTCTTGTACTGCTTCTGTTCCCACCGATGCCTTCGTCGCTCGGCCGGGAATCTTATATAGCTCTCGGAGTATGGATTCTGCTTGGTATCGTCTTCTACTTTGCCAATCAGAAACGTTATAACGATATAGCTGAGAAAGATATGAATTATCTCATTCTGGAAAAAGAAGAAGTGTAATAGAAAAAGGTTCTGTTCCTGTCTCGACGGGAGCAGAACCTTTTTCTATTATTCCAATCCGGCCACCCGGACTATTTGATCCTTTTCAACGACAGCTGACTTCTGTTGTGGACCGCCCACGTCCGGCTTCCGTATTTTAAACTGTAGCCTTCGCGGTTGAAGCGGTGCACGTGTTTCACTATCGTCTCTCTGGCGGCACGGTGATACGTAAAAAAAACTACGACGGGATGACCCCGGGAGTCACGGAAAAATAGAGGATTGAGGCTTCTTGCGATATCACCGAAAGGCCAGAGGTCGAAGCTCCGGAGCACTTCAACATAGGACTCGTCTATCACTGAATTGCTCTCCATGCCCGGATGAGTATTCAGCAGATGAAAGCATATCGCCGCCTGAAGGTAGGAAAGCGGCGAATAGTCTCCGGCTACTTTCTTCATGACATCTGCACCAGTACTCCCCGCTTCCTTTACTACCCGGAGTTGGGAAAACGATGTGACGACCGGAGTTATATCTCTTGATGGAGGCCCTGACCCGGGACGGGCGGGAGCAATATGTGCAACAATATTCGACTGGACCGCGCTTCTTTTGAAAACGGTTTTTCCGCCCATCGGCATCTCCTTTCACTCACAGGTTTCAAGGAACCTCTTCACTTCTTCAAGAGTCAAACCGAGATCTTTGGCTTCCTGCAGCAGCTCTATCCAATCCCGTTCCACCTTCTCCATGGATCGCAGGCCTCCCTGTTATTTAGCTTCTTCGTCCGAAGAATTGCCGGTGCGCGAAATTAAATCTTCCAGAGGTACATGAAGAGATTTGGACAGCTTGCTCATTACGATATAGGAAGGATTCTTCTGCACGCCGCGTTCAATATTACTGATATATGATTTCGAAACCCCGGAACGTTTGGCCAGTTCACTCACTGAAAGTCCTCTGCCGAGTCTGAGCACGCGAATCCTTTCCCCGATAGTCGTCACATATTCCATCCTCCATTCATTTTGTTCTTTATAACGAATTTATATTTTCAGTATATGCTGTCGGCAGGAAAATAGAAAGAGCCGAATTCCGTCGTTTCCTTCACTTTTTATACATTTTACTCGCTATATCTCTTTTTTTCGTTCATTTATAAACTTTTACATTATAAACTGCTTTTATTCTTTTAAGAGAACAAAAACACAAAAAGAGACACCCTGACAGTTCAGAGTGCCTCCCGGAGGTTATATGCGTTACAGGCCATCGCTATTCTTCCACTTTCCCCTCATATTCCGATAATCTGTTCGTCAGTTCTACAAAAGCCGCTTCTTCCCCTTCGTCTATTGCCCGGTCGATCAGCCGGAGTATATTCCCCCTCTCCAGCTCCTGTACTACTTCCTGCACTGCCGCTGCCGGAATCGTCGTGCGCTTTTCATAAAAGGAATGGATGATTCCATAAAGTTCGTTCCGGAATTCCTTCATATGCATCAGATCGATAACCGTGACGTGAAGGACTTCTTTACCGCTTTCGAAAGTGAAGACGTCGAACAGGTTGTGTACTTTATTCAGATCCTTGTTGATAAAAATCTCACAGGACTCCGAGGGAATAAACTGATACGTTTCTTCATCGACATTCAGAGTGACATAGGAATGATCGAATATAATCCGGAGAAACGGCCCGTCTTCAATAATCGCATATGGCTGTAAATGTTCAAGTTGCATCATTACTCCCACCCCATTCATTCTGAATTTTCTGTGTATTACATCATTTTACCTTAAAATCCAGATGAATGAAAGCGTTTCAATTAACTGCATGCCATTTTTCGGAAACTTCCGCCCGCAATGCTTCTAGCAGTTCCTTACTTCTCTCCCGGTTCCCGGACTTTACGCCGTAGTAGCATTTGAGTTTCGGCTCCGTGCCGGAAGGACGAAGGCAGAACCAGCCGTCCTCTTCAAGAATAAACTTGACGACGTTCGATTTCGGGAGATGGATCGTTTCTTTCGTACCATCCGCAAAAATACGTTCGGACGACTGATAGTCTTCGGTGGCCAGAACCTCGAGACCTCCCGCCTTTTTAAGCTCCGTTTCCCGGAAACTGTCGACGATTCTCGCAATTTTTTCCGTACCGGCGCGACCTTCGAGTTTGAGGGAGTCCATTCCTTCTATATAATAGCCGTGTTCTTTATAAAGCTCCTCGAGCGCTTCGAGAAGGGTGTATCCTTTCTTTTTCCAGTGAGCCGCCATCTCGGCTCCCATCAGGGAAGCCTGGACGGCATCCTTGTCCCTGACGAAGCTGCTGACGAGATACCCGTAACTTTCTTCATAACCGAATGCGAACGTCGCTTCTCCCGAGGCCTCGAATTCACGGATTTTTTCTCCGATGAATTTGAAACCCGTAAGTGTATCGAGGGTCCTGGCTCCGTATTTCGAAGCGATAGCTCTTCCCATTTCGGAGGTTACGATCGTTTTGATCATGATCTTATTATCCGGAAGCTCTTCGTTCTGTGAAAGAATGTAGTCGAGCATAAGAGCGCCCGTCTGATTTCCGTTCAGCACACGGTACTCTCCGTCCTCTCCCGGCACGGCCAGCCCCACACGATCCGCGTCCGGGTCCGTAGCTATGAGCAGCTCCGCTCCTGTCTTTTGGCCCTTTTCCATGGCGAGAGTAAAAGCCTGGGTTTCTTCCGGGTTCGGGGAGGCCACCGTCGAAAATTCAGGGTCCGGCTCCGCCTGAGCCTCCACGAGACTGACGTTCGTAAATCCGGCCCGCTTCAGGCTGTCCGTAACGAGAGGATGCGCAGTACCGTGCAGCGGTGTGAAAATGATCGACATATCTTTATCTATATCATCCGACAGACGGATGCCCTGCACAGCTTCCAGGTAAGCTTCATCCACATCCGTATCCACCCACGCGAGAAGACCGTTTTCTTCGAGCGTTCCCGCTTCTTCCGTGTCCACTTCCAGTTCGTTCTCGACCTTCTGAACGAGTGTAATCATCTTCTCCGCCTCGGCCGGTGGCAGCTGTCCCCCGTCTTCGTTGTATACTTTGAACCCGTTATACTCCGGAGGATTGTGACTCGCAGTAATGACAACACCTGCATCCGCTCCCAGATGACGGACGGCAAAAGACAGTTCGGGAGTGGGTCTGAGCGAGGAGAAGACGTAGGCTTTCACACCTTCAGCTCCGGCCACCCGTGCTGTTTCCACCGCAAACGTTTCGGAGAGGTATCTGGAATCATAGGCGATGACGATACTGTCACCTTTTTTATTCTTTACGTATTCTGCCAGCCCTTTCGCCGCTTTCCGGACCGTATAAACGTTCATCCGGTTCGTGCCGGGACCGAGTTTCCCTCTCATCCCTCCGGTACCGAACTCCAGCTCTTTGTAGAATGCGTCTTCCAGCTCGGCTTCATCGAGAAGTTCCAGCTGTTCTTTCAGCGATCCATCTATATTTTCTTCCTCTTTCCATCTGTTCAGTTCCTTCTTCCAGTCCATTGTATCAACCTCCTGATTTTTCTTTGTTGGAATGGGATACGATAAGCTTTCCCGTTCCTTCCAGTGTAAAAGAATCGACCGTGGCCGGGATGATGAAGTGGTCTCCCTTTCGTACCGGGTACGACTCTCCTTCGGTCCGCACTATCATATCTCCGTCCAGAAGACTGAGCAGCAGATAGGAAGGGTTCACGATCTCTTCGGTGGAGCCGTGCACGTCCCAGTTTTCTACGGAAAAATACTGCTCGCTGATCAAATGCTCCCGCTTCATCCCTTTCACTATACTCTCCGTCCGTT
The DNA here is from genome assembly GCF_001685435.2 of Salimicrobium jeotgali. Taxonomy (NCBI): domain Bacteria; kingdom Bacillati; phylum Bacillota; class Bacilli; order Caryophanales; family Bacillaceae; genus Salimicrobium; species Salimicrobium jeotgali. Next base: position 642,410 of record NZ_CP011361.2, on the reverse strand, counting down.
CCGTGACGGGGTCTTCGTGCGGAATCTTTGCAACTTCGATGGATTTCTCCAGGTGCAGCTCCCGCTTTTCCCCATCCCCATCTCTCCGGTCGTAGTCGTACACCCGGTACGTGATATCCGAGTTCTGCTGCGTTTCGAGGATCCTCACTCCTGCTCCGATAGCATGGATCGTGCCGCTCGGTACGTAGAAAAAATCACCCGCCTGTACGTTCACGTACCGGAGCAATTCTTCCCACTCCCCGTTCTCTATCCTTTGCGTAAACTCCTCTTCGTTATCCGCGTGATGGCCAAAAACGATCTGAGCACCTTCCTCGGCATCGATGACGTACCAACATTCCGTCTTTCCGTAAGTTTTATTCTCTTTTTCTTTAGCGTATGTATCGTCCGGGTGCACCTGGACGGACAGCTTATCATTGGCATCGAGAATTTTTGTAAGAAGCGGAAACTCTTCTCCCTCTTCTCCGGCGAACAGTTCCCTGTGATTCTCCCACGCCTGTTTAAGCGTAGTGCCCGCGAGCGGACCGTTCCTGATTTCGTTTGTCCCGTTCTCATGCCCTGAAATCGCCCAGCATTCCCCGATTTTTTCGGACGGAAGAACATACCCGTACATATCTTTGAGCTTCGTCCCTCCCCATATTCTTTCCTTGAAAAGAGGGGCAAGCATTATCGGCTCTTTATACATCTGATCCCACCTTTATTTTCCTCCATTATAACAAAAAAAGCCGGCATCCGCCGGCTAATTTCATCTCTTCTGTAAAGAAGCATCTAACATTTCCAGGTAGTGCGTATGTATTTTCGACATCAGTGTGTTCATTTCAATACCGGGGTTTTCCGTATATTCCTGTTCGGCTATTTTCTTCGCTTCACTGAAAAACACTTCGTAATGCCCCTGAACACCAAGCCTGTAAATCAATACGTCAATAGAGACGGCGCAAGTATCGATAAATTCACGCAAGTTCATCCACTTCAACTCCTGTATATAATTGCGGAGCGGTATAAACGGAGCCAGGGAGTGTGTGTAAAATGAATTACCATTTTTACCGTCCTGTAACAATTATATAGGTAATTATGCCTTTTACAATCTTTTTTTCGTATTATTCATATTTTTCTCAACTAAGAAAGCGTTTTCCGCGCAAATATTTAGATTACTTATCTTGTAGCCCCCTTTCTATTCATGTACAATGTCCATTATATAAACATTAATGTATTTCAGAAGTGGACAGGGAGTGATGACATGAAAGATACAATCAGGGTAGGCCTGTTGGGCCTCGGCACCGTCGGCACAGGTGTCATCGAAATTTTACACACCAACAAGGAGAGTATTAAACATAAAACGGGATGTGAAGTGAAAGTCACCAGGGCTCTCGTCCACGATATCCATAAAACCAGAGACCTTCCGGGCGAAGCCGTCCAGCTGACGACGAACTACGAAGACATAACGAAAGATCCTGAAATCGATGTGGTAGTGGAAGTGATGGGAGGCGTGGAACATACGCTGAACGTACTGCTCGAGGCGATCGAAAATAAAAAACATATCGTCTCCGCCAATAAGGATCTCGTTGCGGAACACGGTGAAATCCTTTTCGACGCGGCCGTCCGTAACGAAACGGATCTTTATTATGAAGCCAGCGTAGCCGGCGGCATACCGATTATCCGCTCCATCGTCGACGGACTTTCCTCAGACAACATCCGGAAAATGATGGGAATCGTCAACGGAACGACAAACTATATTCTGACAAAGATGAGTCAGGACGGTTCCGACTTTGATGACGTGCTGAAGGAAGCACAGGAGCTCGGTTTCGCCGAAGCGGATCCGACAGCGGATGTGGACGGTTTGGATGCAGCGAGAAAGATGACGATTCTTTCCATACTCGGATTCTCCATGCCGACGAGACTGAGCGATGTCAAGCTGAAAGGCATACGCGGTATGTCCACATCGGACATCGCTTACGCAGACAAGCTCGGATACACGATCAAACTGATCGGAATCGCAGAACACGATGAGAAAGGTATCACGCTCAGCGTCGAGCCTTCCCTGCTTCCGAAGGCCCATCCGCTCTCTTCGGTGAATGACGAGTATAACGCGGTGTACGTCTACGGAGATGCCGTCGGCGAAACGATGTTTTACGGTCCGGGCGCAGGTAAAGGGCCTACGGCTACAGCTATCGTTTCCGATCTGATCGCCGTCGTGAAGAATATCCGGCTCGGCACCAATGGAAACAACTACGTCCACCCGCAGCACGATCGGCTCCTGAAACCGAAAGCAAAAACGTACTCGAAGAAATATATACGGCTGCACGTCCTCGATCAGCCGGGTATTCTGCTGGAAATCACCCGGATTTTTGCCGACAAAGATATTTCTTTCGACCAGATTATCCAGCAGCCTTCCGATTCCCGGGAAGAGCGCGAACTGATGATGATCACCCATTCCGTGAACGAAGAAGCTTTTGAAAAAGCGATGGAAGCACTGGAACAGGCCGCTTCCGTCCGTTCCGTCGACAGTGTATTTCGCGTGGAAGGAGGAGACGACTGATGTGGCATGGCTTACTTCACCATTACAGAGATTCGCTGCCGGTGACAGACGCTACACCGGCACTTACATTAAATGAAGGGGACACTCCTTTCATCCGGCTTGAGAATCTCTCCCGGGATCTTGATATTGATGCTTACGTAAAAGTGGAAGGCGCCAACCCTACCGGTTCTTTCAAAGACCGGGGTATGGTAATGGCGATGGCCAAAGCAATCGAAGATGGTTCTGAGGCCGTCATCTGCGCCTCCACCGGTAACACGTCCGCTTCCGCTGCTGCTTTTGCAGCCCGGGCGAATCTGCGCTGTATCGTAGTGATTCCGGACGGGAAAATAGCGGAAGGAAAACTTGCCCAGGCTGTCATGTACGGGGCAGAGGTTTTCTCCATCAGAGGTAATTTCGACCAGGCGCTGGAAATTGTAAAAGAAGTCGCCAAAGAAGACGGCATCACACTCGTCAATTCCCTGAACCCGAACCGGATCGAAGGGCAGAAAACGGCCGCTTTCGAAGTGTGTGATGCACTCGGAAAAGCTCCGGATTACCTGTCCATCCCTGTAGGAAACGCCGGAAACATTACAGCATACTGGCGCGGTTTCAAGCAGTATAATGAAAAACATGCTACCGGCCTTCCGAAGATGTATGGATTTGAAGCGAGCGGTGCTGCTGCGATTACAGATGACCGCATTTATGAACAGCCGGAAACAGTGGCGACCGCCATCCGGATCGGAAACCCCGCCAGCTGGGGACCTGCAAATACCGTCGTTGAAGAATCGGACGGGGAGATCGACAAAGTGACGGATGAAGAAATATTGCAGGCTTATCACATGCTTGCCCAGAAAGAAGGAATCTTTGCGGAACCCGCTTCCTGTGCCTCTCTGGCAGGCACAATCAAAAAACTGGAACAGGGAAGGATAAATAAAGGTTCCACTGTCGTCCACGTGTTAACCGGTAACGGGCTGAAAGATCCTAATACAGCGATTGATACTAGCGAACTGAAGCCGAAAGTCATCGAAAATGACCTGCAGGCGTTCAGGGAAGCTTTGAAAGGAGGACATCATGAATAATTTCACTATAACAGTACCGGCTACTTCCGCGAACCTCGGCCCCGGTTTTGATTCTGTCGGTATCGCTCTCACGAAGTATGCCTCCTTCCACTGTGAACCGTCTGATGCCTGGCACTTCATCGTACCGGAAGCGGACCGGCCATTCATACCGGCGGGTACAGATAACCTTGTGTATCAGGCGGCCAGTTTCACAGCCCGGGAATATGGACAGAAAGAACTCATCCCGTGCGTCGTCACCTCTTCGAACGAGGTACCGGTCTCCCGCGGACTCGGCAGTTCCTCTACGGCGGTCGTCGCAGGCATTGAACTCGCCAATCAGCTGCTCGGTCTGGACTTAAGCGAGCAGGAGAAAGTCGTAGTAGCTTGTAAAATCGAAGGGCATCCCGATAACGTTGCCCCTGCCATCTGCGGTGGTATCGTTATCGCCCACTATGACTATGACGTTCCAAAATATGTAAAGCTGACGAACGGCGTCCAATCTCTGCAGTGGCTGACCATCGTCCCTGATTTTCATCTGAAAACGGAAGAAGCGAGAGATCTTCTTCCGAAACACTTTTCTTACAAAGAAGCTGTATATGCAAGCAGTACCGGCAATGTTCTCGTTGCGGCCCTTGCTCAGCATGACTGGAAACTTGCCGGGGAGATGATGGAGAAGGACCGTTTTCACCAGGTGTACCGCAGCCCCCTCCTCCCTGACTTCGCGCCGGTTTCAAAAGCTTTGAAAACCGCCGGAAGTGCCGGAACTTACGTGAGCGGGGCCGGGCCTACGATGATCGGTCTGTTCGAGGAACTGGAAGAAAAAGAGGTGGAAGAATTGAGATCCGTGTTTCCCCATCTTCATTTTGAGTCGTTGCGGACAGATACAGAGGGAGTACGGGTGGAAGTGCATGCCCATCAGGAAGTTTCCGAGGCTTGACCAGCCCGGGGGCTTCTTTTTTGTTATTTTTCATCCATGAGTAAAGGGAAATGTTTCAACTTACGTCTGGCATGCCTCCCCCAGTTCTTCACGGCATCCCGGCTCACATTTTCTTTAACAGCGATTTGCGCTACCGCTTTATCTTCTATGATGAACTGGGTGACCCATTTCCATTCGTTCTCTGTCAGCATTCCCCTGATACCCTTCCACAGTTCTTCATCGAACATTTCGCGGGGGACGTATTCGGTTTCCGGCCTTCCGGTCATGTGGCGATAGTGCTCTTCCTTTTCGGCATGCCGCTGTCTCTGTCTGATCTGATCGATGAGGGCGTTCTTTATTTTCCAGTTCACATATGTAGAAAAATCGCTTCTTCCTGCAACGTATGTCGTACAGGCATTCCACAAAGCGATCAGACCTTCCTGATAGAAATCTCCTTCGTCGTCTCTGATGCCGAGGTGATGAATAAAATAATGGATTCTTTTTTCATGAGTTTGTACAATTTTTTCGAATGATTCCGGTGACACGTTACCACATCCTTATTCTTTACTTACTTTATAATCGTGGTAAGAGTGCGTTTTGGTGTCATTAATTTTTACAAAAATTGATTTTTCTGCTGTAGTTTTCAAATTTCTCTTCTTTTTCTTCCCACAAACAGAGATAATAGGTAAGAAAGGAGTGAACTATGAATATACAACCGTTCACCGACTATTATCCAATGATCATGGACGTCCTCCGCCTTCTCCGCATCCCTCCTCCGTATGAAGACGAACGGCAGGAAGCCTACTTCGTTTACCACAGATGTGCCGGTAACTTTAATCCTTCCCGGGCAAAATTCTCCACTTACTACTACCAGGAGTTGAAATTCCACTACCAGTCCGCCCTCCGTAAATCAAAACGACGCAAAGAGATTCTGACGATGACATCGCCCCGGCTCCCCTCTGTCCACATCGACCACTATTTCATCTATCCCGGTTTCAATGTCAGAGAAGAAAAGATTTTCACCTGCTACATGGAAGGCTACACTACGGAAGATATCGCTTCACTCCTGGCTCTTTCCAAATCAACCGTTCTCCGTGAACGAAAAAAACTTCGTCAAAAACTATCCTCTTATGTTTCATTCTCCCCCGATTAAGGGAAACTAATACTACCAACATCGAAGGAGAAAAGCATATGCAATCAAAACGCGATTTGATATCCCTCACTAATTTGTGGTTCGATGGTACGCACACCGAATTCACACATGCCTTCATAGAAAGGTTCGCCTACGAATGGGTGATTGAAATCGTCAATCCTCAACCTATCCCTCTTATTGAAGACAAAGATTATTTAATGACGCTTTCTTTCGAACAGGAAGACGGTCTGACTTTTTCGTCGATAAATATAGAAGCTTATGATATTATGCAGGGAGAGGAATTCACGGTCTATCGCTTTTATATGTATCCGTTATAGAAGGGGAAGGATTGTCTTGTATTATTTAGGTTTCGCACTGTTTTTTCTCATTTACTTTCTGGTCGGGCTATTTACCGACCTTTTGAAACTTACGACTGTAGGCGGGATTATAGCTATCGCTTTTATACTTCTGAACGTCTATCTTTATGTAAAAGAGAAAAAGAAAGATCCGGAAGAATGATTTCCGGACGCCTAAAGTCTGCAGAGGAGCACAGATCCTCTGCATTTTTTTATTTCCCGGGAAAAGACGGGCGACGGTGCAAAAATAAAAAAAGCCCCGTCCGATGCTTCACCGGACGAGGCACTTTCACTATTCAGCTTTTTCCTTCACCCATACTTCTCCGTTTTCATATATAAGCTGTTCCGGGTAGCGGAGATCGGTCACTTCTTCCGCCGTCTGTTGAGTCGGCGGTTTCGTCGAAAGAGATACTATGACGTTCGTAAGAAAACCCGCCGCAGCTCCGAAAATACCTGCCCCTGTGTCGATAATGCCGAGCAGAGTGATGCCTCCGAATTTAGCGAGGAAAATGTATGTGAGCGTCACCGTCAGACCTACGAGAAGACCGGCAACAACTCCGGGTCCGTTCGCCCGCCTCCACCATACCCCGAGAACGAGGGCCGGGAAAAAGGTGCCCGAGGCTAGTGCGAAAGCCCAGGCTACAATTTGGGTAATAGCTCCCGGCGGATTCAGGGCAATCAGTCCCGCTACTACCGTCGCTATTACGATAGACCAGCGTCCTACCGCGAGTCTCTTCCTATCTGTCGCTTTCGGGTTAATGGAACGATAGTAAATATCGTGAGAGAGAGCGGCTGATATCGTAATCATCAGCCCGCCGGCTGTGGACAATGCCGCAGCCATAGCTCCGGCTGCCATCAGCCCGATTACGAATATGCCGAGGTTCGCAATTTCCGGAGTTGCCATCACGACGATGTCTCCGCTGATGACAAGCTCGGACCACTGAAGCGTGCCATCCCCGCTCGTATCGGCCACCGACAGCTGTCCTGTATCGACCCAGGACTGCGTCCATGCAGGAAGATTATCGATTTGTGAACCGGCTACCTGGGTCATGAGAATGAACCGGGAAAAGGCAGCGTAGGCAGGTGCGGACAGGTAAAGAAGTCCGATGAACACGAGCGCCCACGCACCGCTCCACCTGGCCGCTTTCATAGTGGCTACCGTAAAGAACCGTGTGATTACGTGTGGGAGACCCGCTGTGCCGGCCATAAGTGTAAACATGAGAGCTATGAACTGCCATTTCGTCCCTTCCGTGAAAGGTACGAGATATTCGGTGATACCGAGTTCCTGATCCAGTGTGGTAAACTCCGAAACGACTTCCCCGTAGGAAATCCATGGAAGCGGATTGTTAGTCAGCTGGAGCGCCATAAATACGACCGGTATGACGTAGGCGGCAATCAGAACGACGTACTGGGCCACCTGCGTCCACGTAATTCCTTTCATCCCTCCTAAGGCGGAATAAAAAGCGATAAGGACCACACCGACGAGTGTACCGACAGCCGTGTTCACTTCCAGAAGCCTTCCGATTACTACACCGGAGCCTGCGAGCTGTCCGACGGAGTATGTGAAACTTATTATAATCGTAGCTGCTGCTGCAATCAGCCGTGCAGTATCATTCTTGTATCGGTCCCCGATAAATTCCGGCACCGTATATCTTCCGTATTTCCGGAGCTGAGGAGCGAGAAGAAACGTAAGCAGCAGGTACCCTCCCGTCCATCCCATTATGTACGCCAGACCATCGTAGCCGAGCAGCATGACGGTACCCGCCATACCTATAAACGACGCCGCACTCATCCAGTCGGCTCCGATAGCCATCCCGTTGAACACCGGGGGCACCCCGCGGTCCGCCACATAAAAATCCGACGTCTTCTTTGCTGTGTTGAATACTGCAATGCCTATGTATAATGCAAATGTTGCCAGTATTAGTGTAAGTGATACTAAAAATTGAGTTTCCATACCTTCCCTCCCTTATTTATTGACCGCTTTTCCGCTTTCGTTTTCCTCTTCTTTATCCAGATCCAGCAGGCCGAATTTCCTGTCTACGAAATCGCTTACAATTGCATTCACAAAAAGCAGGAATATAAACGTCAAAACGGCACCCTGAGCCCCCATATAATAGTGAAGCGGCATGTTCAGGAAAGTAATGGACGATAAAGGTTCTGCGAATAGCACCACTCCGTAGGAGACACAGAAACCTATAATAAGATAAATGACGATCAGTGTAGTCCGCGTACGAAAATAAGCGTCGGCCGTCTTCTTGTCTATCTTCTTCAAATAACTTCCCTCCCTTTTAATCTCTCAGATCGAAAATGAATGAGACCGTTTCCCAGAATGGGAGCGGAACCATAGCGATTTTGATCAGCACGAATCCCGCTAAAGCGACAAAAGGAAAAGTAAGATAAAGCGCCTTCCCTTTTTTAAGACCGAGTACTACGCTTACGATCGTAAGCAGCACAAACCCCGCAACTAATACCATGACCCGCCTCCTTATGTAATTTTAATAAAACAGAAATTTCTAAATTCATTAAATATTCCAACTATTATTTAACTAGACGTTCACATAAATGTCAATATTTTAACAAAAAAAGTGACTCCCGGCTATGCCGGAAGTCACTCTCCATCTCTTTTACTTACCGATATCCACGATCCGTCCTTCAGTCTCGGGAGAAACGCTGCTCCCCTGACTCTGCAGATACTGTGTGAACACGTCGTAATCCACGAAGCCTGGCTCACTTACCCTTTGATCGTTGTATACCGTTTCAAACATACCGTAACCGTCTCCTCCCTTAATCGTGAAGAGGTTACTTGCGACGTAGTACATTTCACTGTCCTGAAGAGGAACATAGGTGCCGTCATCCTGAAGTACTTCAGCTTTGACTACACGCTCTCCGACAGGTTTAGTACTGTCATACTCAAACTTCATCCCTGACACCTGCAGGAACTGCCCTCCCGGATTCGGGGCGGTCGATACGCTGTGTTCGAGTGCAGCCCTGAATTCGTCTCCCTGGATATTCATAATTCCAAGGGAGTTACCGAAAGGCATCACCGTCAGCACTTCTCCGAGCGTAATCGGCCCTTCATCGATGGAGGCGCGGATGCCTCCTCCGTTGGATACGGCAATCTGCGTTTCGGGATTGATCTGTTTCGCTTTCCATAGCATACCGTCAGAGATCAGATTTCCGAGATTCGTTTCCTTCGTACGTACGTCTTCCCGGACGCCGTTCAACGGTACTTCGGCAGTGACGCCGATCTCTTCCTTCTGGATCGCTTCAATCTGCTCAGTATACGGTTTCAGTTCTTCGGCAAATTCTTCGTCTTCTTCAAGACCCTCAAGAGGTACGAGTTCTCCCTCATAGCCGGTGATGACTCCTTTTTTGTTGAACTCAACTTCAAGAGTACCGAGGTTATTGTTATACTCTCCTGCCTGAACGATGACAGTAGGCTCTTTATCTTCCACAATACGGGGCTCGGTGATTTCCGTATGCGTATGTCCTCCTACAATTACGTCGATTCCGTCCACTTCTTCGGCAAGAATCAGATCGTTATCATATTTCGCCGTGTCGTCCAGACCGAGGTGAGTGAGGGCGATTATTTTGTGCACGCCTCTGTCTTCGAAAGCTTCCACCATAGCTTCCGCTTCTTCAATATAGTTGGAGAAAGTAATGTCTTTTGGACTTGAAATATCTTTCGTTTCTTCTGTCGTCAGACCGAAAATGCCTACTTTTTCGCCCTTAACTTCTTTCGTGATGCCGCTGTAGATTTCCCCGTCCTCAGCTTCGGCCGTTACCGTTCCCGTCTCATCCACTTCATCGAAAAGCGGGTCAGCCGAGAAATCCACGTTGGAAGCTACAAATGGAAAGTCTGCCCCTTCGATGAATTCCTGAAGAGCTTTATGTCCATTTTCACCGTCACCTAAATCAAACTCATGGTTACCGAAACTCATGGCGTCATACTCAAGCATATTCATGAACTTCAGATCGGCCTGCCCCAGGAATTCCTGGAAATACAGCGTTCCGGAGAAAATATCTCCTCCGCTTAAGAGCAGAGCCTCCGGATATTTTTCTCTGTAGTTGTCCACTGCAGTTTTCGTTATTGCAATGTTACCTATATGGCCGTGCGTGTCGTTCGTATGCATCAGCTCAAGGTCCAGCTTTTTATTTTTGTGTTTCCCGTTCCCTTTACCCGGATGATCTTCACCCTTGTCTTTCCCTTTGCCCGGATGTTCATCAAATACCGGGTGTTCTTTATCTTTATCTTTATCTTTTCCTTTTCCATTTCCTTTGCCCGGATGTTCATCGAATACAGGATGGTCTTTGTCTTTTCCGTGCCCGTTCCCTTTGCCGGGATGACTATTTTCCTGTTCGATCTCGAAGGAGGCCAGCACAGGATCATGGTCACTCGCTCGGCCGTCTTCCACACCGAAGTTCGAGTTTACATTAATGGTTTCTATTTCGGAGTCGTCATATAAATCATCTGTAGCAAGTATATGATCGAGCACCTGAGAGTTCCCCTGATAGTTGTACGTGTAGCGATCTTCAGGGTCCACGTCTTCGATGAGGTTGTTCAATACATCCCCCTCAAGTTCCTCCAGTGGATTGGAGAATTCGAAGTCGTTCAGATCCCCCATGATCACAACGTTTGCATCGTCCATTTCCGCTTCGGCTTTCTCCGTGAATTCACGGATCACAGCAGCCTGCTTCATTCGCTGCTCCTCACTTCCAAGCTCATACGGATGTTCCGAACCGAACGGCGCTCCATCTCCTCCTTTGGAGTTGAAGTGGTTGGTTACGACGATCACTTTTTCGCCGTTGAATTCGAATTCTGCAGCCACCGGCTTCCGTGATTCGTTCCACGCTTCGTTCTGCGGAGCGATACGTGCAGGGTTATGGGAAAGCCCGTCTTCTGTAACCTCCACCGCTGTTGTTGCGTCTCCGGAAGGTTTCTCCGTCATCGATACGCGATCCGGATTATAGATGACTCCCACGCGGATGTTACCACCGGGAATACCTCCGTCCTGACCGTCTTCAGGAACGACTTCCGCATAGTTATAAGTCGGGCCGCCCGCTTCTTCTATGGCAGCTATCAACGTCTCATAGCTTTCGCTGCCGTCCACCGTACCGTCGTCTTCATTGCCACTGTTGTCCTGCACTTCGACAAGCCCGACGATATCGGGTGCGTTCATGTTTTCCACCATCTGTTCAGCGATTCTTGCCGTTTTCTCAGGACTCGTTTCCGGAGAGAAGTTTTCCATGTTGTACGTAGCTACTGACAATTCGGACTCCGAACCTTTGATCGTACCGAATTCCTCTTCGGCTCCTCCGTCAGACAGAGCAGGAAATTCTCCGGCAGGACGTATTTTGTAATTACTGTAATCGTAATTCACAACGCCTGTAATCGGGCCTTGGAAATAATCTCCGGTTTTAGCCTGAATTCCTTTTCCGTCTACATCGATCAGCATTCTTTCAGGGTTGATGTCTTCTTCGGTAAGACGTAGTCCGTCCACATCCGTAAACGCCTGATCTTCACTCGTTTCCACGTACACCGGAAGTTCATCATACTTCACAGGTCCGGTGACAGTGGCGTCCGGAAGTTCAATAAGCATTCCTTCCAGACTTTCATAGAAATCAAGACCGTCCGTCTTCGGATCAAAAGAAGTCATTCCGTCATCTTCTACCGTCTCCGTAGGCTGCTTACGATCCTCCCCGATCACTGTCGTATCCGGAAGTTCGGAACCGGACGCCTCCTTCGCGATTGTTCCGGCAGAAATCTGGGTCGTAAGAAGATCGTTGGCATCACTGTAGCCGTCTTCTCTCCACTCTGTAACTTTACCGTCAACCTTCAGTTCGTCTCCGACTTCCACACTGTGGCCGGATTTATAAACATAGATACCTTCCGAAGTGCTTATATCGTCATCCGGATTCATGGACTGCATATAGAAACCGTTGGAACCATCAAGTTTTGTAACAACACCCGTTACTCCTTTGACTGCGGCCCCTTCATATGGGGATGTGTGACCGGCCCCCTGCAAATCATGAATCTCCACATTATCTGCTGCCGGCAGGACGCTGTAGGTGAATGTTTTCTCATCACTTATGGTACCGTCCTCTTTCACTACGACCGCTTTCAACGTCGTATCTTCATTTATCACGACAGGCTTCGTGTACAGGGTACTGTCAGATCCTGCCGCTGAACCGTCAGTGGTGTAGCGTATTTCCGAATTTTCGGAAGCCGTGTACAGCTCCACTTCTTTGCCTTCCACAATGTCACCTGAAGTTTCAGAAGCCTGAACCGCAAAAACTTCGGTGACGACATCCCGTTTATTTCTCGGTACTATTCTGTACTCTCCGTAACTGTAGTCGACTACGCCGGTAAGCTGTTCATATGTATCACCTACCTGGAGGAGTCCCTGTTCTTTCGGAGTGGAATAAAGAGTACCTTCGTTATCCGTCAGCGTGTAATCCCCTTCACTGCTTACGCTTTCAACAGTGACGTTTTCCGCCAGGACGAGTTCCCCTTCCACATCTTCGTTCATGTCGGAGCTGCTGACGGTTTGAGCATCAGGCACCCCGGGAGTTCCGGTTTCTTCAAGCATGGACGTCGTCGTTTCGATCTGTGCCATGCCGTAATAATCTGCAAGTGTTCCCTGTGCTTCCACACTCGTGCCGAGCTCAACGTTCAGGGAAGGGCCGCGCAGGATTACGCCTCCTGTTCCATCCTGGACGTACAGATTCGTCTGTCCTCCTGCCGTGAATGAAGCAGTGACCGTACCTTCAATACGTACCGTCTCTCCTTCGGAAGCTGCTCTCGCATCAGCGACACTGATTTTTTCGACAGCCTCTTCCTGCTTCACTTCGTAGCTTCCGAGATGTTCAAACGTATCTTTACTGAAAGCATTCCATTCGCCGGATGCGTTGAACGCATCATCAGGAACAGTATCCCCGGCAGTCACACTTTCCTTTCTGACGAGAGTCACGTCCTTACCGAACTCCGCATCCGCTCCCGTCTGCCCGATTGAATCGACGACACTTCCGCTCTTCTTCAGAACTACCGGGTCATTTCCGTTAAAATTCGTTACTCCGCCGTTTGTCGTATCCGCTTCAGCCAGCACTTCCTCTCCGGCACTCGTATGCGCGATGACGTGTACATCTCCGGATGAAAGCGTACCTTCCAGTTTCAATTCACTCGAAGCACTTGAACTTCCGTTCGAATAAAGCTCTACTGTGTAATCAGAGAGGTCGATCGGTCCCCCTGTCCCGTTATAAATTTCGAGAGCCTTGTTGTAACTGCTCCCTTCCACATATTCAGAAAACAATAAGTCCGATGTCTCTTCAGCATTAACCTTCCCCACGCTTGCGTAGGGGGATAAAACCATAGCTGCTGCTCCAATTCCGAGAGCCAACCTTTTTACATAATTCAAATGCGTCTCCTCCTTGTGAAAAATGTAAACGCATTCTTATTATAAAGGATGTCCTGTAATATTGTGTATACTTTTTGATAAATAAATGTAAACTGATTATTTGTAATCGTACAACTGAATGAACTGATCAATTGTAAAATTTATTCCATGTTTGTGGTCCGATAATACCATCAACCTGAATGTTGTTTTTCTGTTGAAATGTAACTGCCGCTTTCTCCGTAAGAGGTCCGAAAATGCCGTCTGCCGCAGTTCCGAGTTCTAGCTGAACCTGTTTTACTCTCCGGCCCCGGCTTCCCCTCCGGATCAGAAATCCCGGGTAATCGAAAGGCCCCCGTCCTGAAGCCAGATCCTTCCACGTCATCCCGTGCGTCCATTCCAGGTGAGGATAGTCCTTGAAGGTTCTCCAATTTCCGCCCCACGTAAAGCCCAGGTCTTTTGATATAGATGCCACTCTCCTCCAGCTTTCATCCACCCTCCAAATTGCCTGTTGTCCGCTTTTGTCTACCAGACAGAAATCGATAGCAAGTCCGTAATTATGGATGCTCTGCCCGGGCCTTGCGTGTGTGACGATACTTCCCCGGCTCCCGTAATTCCGCCCGTCCCACCTATACCAGGAACGTCCCTGACCATACAATTCCGCCTGTCTCCGGTACGAACGGTGGCCTTCTGTTATTTGAGCACAAATACCCTCATCGTACGCAGCGGCTATGATTTTCTTTCCAAAGACGGCAATCCGATGATCGACATTGCCCATGTTCCTCACACTCCGTCTTACCAGCTCATTTTTACTGACTATCATACATCATTCCCCCTTTTGTCCTTACAATCGAAACGGACTTCCCTTCCGTGTAATCAGATTAATGGATTTTTTTAATCCGGCATCTTAAAATGAAAGATATCATGCAATTAATTGAGGTGGATAATATGAAAATAGAAATATGGTCCGATTTCGTGTGTCCTTTCTGTTACATCGGAAAGCGTCGCCTGGAAGAGGCTTTAGAATCGCTTCCGGATGATGCCGAAGTGGATATACAATACAAAAGTTTTGAGCTGGACCCGGATGCGAAAACGGAGACGACACCGGTGATGCACGAAAAACTGGCAAAAAAATATAATCAGTCGCTTGAACAGACGAAAGAAATGACTTCTTCCATGGAAGAGCAGGCGAAAGCAGTCGGTCTCGATTTCCGGTTCGATCAGATGATTCCTGCTAATACGTTCGAAGCTCATCGTATAGCCAAATTCGCTGAAGAGCAGGGAAAAAGTCATGCAGTAACCGAACGTTTTCTGAGTGCCGCTCTTACAGAAGGGAAAAATATCGGGGATTCCGAGACCGTGTACAACCTGGCCGTGGAGGCAGGACTTCCTGCCGGAGAAGTGGAACAGATTCTGAACGGGGATGACTATGAAGAAAGTGTCCGTGAGGAAGAACGTGAAGCCTATCAGCTTGGTGTCCAGGGCGTTCCTTTCTTCGTCATCAATCGTAAATATGCGGTATCCGGAGCTCAGCCGAAAGAAACGTTCGAAGATGCACTGAAACAGGTGTGGGAGGAAGAACGCGGCACTCCCGCCTTTACCAGCCTCAATTCAAAGCAGGGCAGCACCTGCAGTGAAGACGGTTGTGACTGATTTTATTCATAAATCGAGTAGGAGGAGGTAATTAACCTCCGTCCTCTCACACCACCGTACGTACGGTTCCGTATACGGCGGTTCAATAGGTTCAGTGCGCTTTCTTGAAAAGCTGATTAAGATTCTTCAATCCCGTCTTTTCAAGACGATCATTTCGTATTGCTCTATGAAGGATATAACTACAGGCAATATGCCAGTACCCTTTCCTTGTATTTGCCCATTCCCAGGCTTTCTGCCTGGGAATGTTTAATTTCACAAGGTTTTGGTATCTGGTTTTGACCTTCTTCCATCGTTTCCATATAATTTGTCTCAGGCGACGCCGGAGCCATTGGTCTATGCGCTGGATATATTTTTTCATATAGCTGATGCTGTAGTAAGCAATCCACCCGGTTGTTATTTCGTTCACTTCTTTGATGATTTGGTAGGTGGAACCACTACGTTTCCGGCTCGTCTTTTCTCTGAGTTTCTTCTCGAATTTCTTTTTCGATGTGATGTGAGGGCGGAAGCCAACACCGTCTTTAGTGGTATGCAGACAGAATCCGAGAAACTTTCGTTTCGTCGGGCTACCCACTTCACTTTTCTGACGGTTCACGGTGAGTTTGAGGTCCTTTTCCAAAAAGGTGGTCACACTATTCATTACTCTGTGTCCTGCTTTTCTGGATGTCACGTAGATATTACAATCATCGGCATAGCGAATGAATCTATGATTACGTCTCTCTAACTCCTTATCCAACTGATCGAGGTAAATGTTGCTCAGTAACGGAGAAAGGTTTCCCCCTTGCGGGCATCCTACTTCTGTAGCGTAGATGGTTCCATCAATGGAGACACCACTTCTCAGAAATTTACGGATAAGTCGAAGGACCGTCGGGTCTTTCACATGTTCTCCAACGTGGTACATCAGTTTATCGTGGTTCACGGTATCGAAGTATTGTTCCATATCGATATCCACCACGGTATGGTACCCGTCTTCATAGAATTCTTTCGCCCGACGCATAGCGTCGTGAGCGCTCCGGTTTGGTCTGAACCCGTAACTGTCATCGGAAAATGTCGGGTCTATCGTTTTCTCTAAAACTTGGAGGATTGCCTGTTGGACCAGACGGTCCTTCACTGTAGGAATCCCCAGTTTTCGTTTGGACCCGTCCTCTTTATCTATTTCCACACGTTTGACGGGTTGAGGCTCATAGGAACCGTTTTTGATGTCGGAGATAAGCGTATCTTTATTCAAGACTAGATAACCGTATAACTCCTGAACACTCATGTCGTCCACGCCTGCAACTCCCTTGTTGGCTTTCACTTTTTCATACGCCCGGTTCAGATTGGTACGATGGACGACTTTGTTTATGAAATGATGCGTACCATCTTTTCCACCCGTTTCACCGCGAGAACTGCTACACACTTCTACATTTCCTTCGGATTCCATCCTATTCTCCTGTAGATAGCCGCCGTCCGGCGTTGGCTGTGATTCTTGCATGTCTCCCACCTCCACGATGTCCAAGATTTCTATTGTTCAGCCCTTCGTCCCTGTTGGGACTACTATGGCTTCGGCTGACTTCTTACAATTCACCAGACCATCACTGTCCTGGTTGTTCCTGTGGAAAATTCCTTTCCTCTTGGCGGGAACCCTTGTAAGACCTCCCCGGGTAAGAGCTATAACTTTCCTCCCGTGTAACTGCTGTATTTACTGATCAGAATTCGGGCAGTATCGGACTTCGTTTTGTTATGCAAACTCGTCCGTTCCGAACCAGCCTTGTATACAGTTTCTGTCCGTCAGTCCGGGATTTTGCCTCCGGCTTCCTTCAGATTCCACCTCACGATGGACACCCTTGCCATTGGCTAACAGTTCCTACTGCCAAGCCTGTAGTGGACTTTCACCACCTAGTTATAGCCCATGCCGGGCACACATAAAAGGCGAGCGTCTCCCCCAAGACGCTCGCCTTTTCCTTTCCCTCATACCTTTTACTCCTCAGTATCCATATGCGCTTTCTCCTGACACCGGATTATTCGTTCTTTCCGCTTATTTCCAGATAAAAATAATAGCAGTCCTGACAAAGGATAGTGCCGTCACGGACCCCGTCCTTTACAAAAAACATATAATCTTCGAGTTCTTCCGTATTACAGTGATGACATGATCTTGTAAGTGTATACCACTGCTCCTGCTCGATATGCAAGTGCTTCCCCCCTCCTCTCACTATGTATCCTACTTCTTCCTGTAATGTGTGGCAAAAGACCATAACAGCGAGGTCCCGGTGTATCACGTGTACAAATTTCAAAAACAGGGGAGGTATATTTCATTTATCGATTGTTTATACGTACGGGATTGCCCGATTCAAACGTTTTTCAAAAAAATTCCCCCGGCATAAATGCCGGAGGATGATTATCTCGTCGGATTTGTCACAGGGGCCGTGTAGTTCTGTGTCGTACCGGCACTGACCAGTACGTATACTATGAAAGAAAACAGTACAGGAAGAACGACACTATGGACTCCGAGCGGCTGGTTGAAGAACTGATCGACAATTACATAGGACAGAATCCCTGTCAGCATCGAAGAGATTGCGCCGTACTTGTTCCCTTTCTGCCAGTACAGACCAAGTACCACCGGCCAGATGAAAGTGGCTTCAAGCCCCCCGAAAGCGAACAGGTTCAGCCAGATGAGAAGATCCGGCGGCTGAAGGGCCATGAGAAACACGAATATGCCGAGCACTCCCGTCACCCCGAAACTCATCCCTTTCACCCGGCGCTCGCTCGCATCCGGTTTCAGATACGTTACATATATATCTTTAACGAATGCGGAACTTACAAGAAGCAGCAGGGAATCGACGGTGGACATAATAGCGGCCATCGGAGCGGCAAGGACGAGGCCAGCCACCCAGCCCGGCAGCACTTCAAGAGCGATAAGAGGCATAACTTTATCCCCTACTTCGATACTCGGAAGGATGGGACGCGCGAATACACCGATCAGGTGCATATTGAGCATCACGAAACCGACCACGACGGTACCGATGATGATAGCTCTGTGCATCGCTTTGGAGCTTTTGTAGGACATGGCCCGGAGCGTCACCTGAGGAAGCCCGACGACCGCCACCCCTACCAGAATCCAGAAAGAGGATACATAGGCTGGTGTAAGAGTGAGGTCTGCCCCGAACGGTGTAATCAGGTTCGGGTTTTCCCGGGTCAGTCCCTGCATAATTTCCTCGACGCCTCCTCCTGCAATCACGGTGGCTATCAGCAGGATGAGCGTACCGACAAACATCACACTCCCCTGCACAGCGTCTGTCAGAGCGACAGCGCGGAAGCCTCCGATAATGACATAAATAAGGACAGAGGCAGCAAAAATAAACAGGGCCGATGTGTAAGGGATACCCGTCACCGTCTCGATGAGTCTTGCTCCGCCTACCCACTGGGCTGCCATTGCAGAGAACAGAAAAATAATGATACTGACTGCGGCGAGCAGGGCTACCACGTGGCTCTGATACCGCGTCCGTAAATAATCGGTGAGAGTTACGGCTTTATACTCCCTCGCCTTAATCGCAAACTTCTTCCCGAGTACCATAAGTACGAAGTACCCGGTCACGACCTGAGTCATCGCAAGCAGTACCCAGGCGAGGCCCTCGGTGTAAGCTACCCCCGGGCCACCTATGAAACTGCTCGCACTTCCGTATGTAGCCATCATTGTCATGGCAAGGATAAAACCGCCCAGTTCCCGTCCTCCTAAAAAATACTCCTGCATGAAATCCTTTTTAGAGAGACGGATGGACCGGTTCGCCCAGAATCCGATAATAAAAATAAGTATAATAAATAGAAGTAATGGTATGATTACCGCCCAGTTCATTCTATATCCTCATCCTTCGCTTCAAGAGGTACGTCCGTGAAATATACGTTCACTACAAAGATGACCAGCACCGACATAAGGATAAAACCGCCTACACAGCTCATGAAAAACCAGGCGGGAAGACCGAATATGTAACTGTATTCCTCCGGAGGCTTACTGCCGAGGCCATACGCAAAACCGAACCACCATAGAAAATTGATGAGTGCCAGACCTACGCCGATCAGAGCCTCCCGGTTAGCCACCTTGAATCTTTCGTCGTGCTTTTCCACCAGTACCCCTCCCCGATTTTTGTTATAACACTACTCATTATGCAACATTTTCTGATAAATGAGAAGTGAATTATCGTGGAGAAAAATAGTATACAAAAAGCCCCTCATCTATGGCAATGCACCCCGGAAGTTAGATTTTTTATTCTAACTTCCGGGAGTCAGTATCTATGAGCGGCTTTCGTATTTCCGTTTGAATGTTTCATACTGTTCATCGGAGAAAAGAACGGACCGGACGATCTGCAGGCTGCCCGGACGCGGGAAGTAGGATTCGACGACTTCGAGTGCCGTATCGATACCAGCTTCCAGAGGGTAGCCAAAAGCACCGGTCGAAATCAGCGGAAAAGCGACACTGGTTATATTATGTTCCCGTGCCCTCTCCAGTGATTCTCCGTAACAGCTTCCAAGAAGCTCCTCCGCCGGCTCATCCGTTCCGTATACCGGACCGAGCGTATGGATCACGAAATCGTTCGGAAGGCCGAATCCTTCCGTGACGACGGCTTCTCCCGGCTGCAGGGGTGCATACCGCTCTCCGGCCTTTTGAAGCCCGGGTCCCGCTTTTTTGTGAAGAGCTCCCGCGACGCCGCCCCCTGACCGCAGTTCTTTATTCGCCGCGTTCACTACTGCTTCCATGTCGGACTGGTCCGCTATATCTCCTTTAACGACCTCTATCTTCATCGAAACATCCCTCCTGAACAATCGGTGATAGGACCTTCACTGAAATTTTCTCACATCCGGCTTCCCATGGCCAGATAAAGTGCCCCTTTTACTCCCGCTTCATCAGTCAGACCGGGGGATACGATGTATTTGTCGATAGTATCTTCGGTCAGGTACGGAGAGCTTACGTACCCGTTCAAAAGTTCCAGTACCATCGTTCGGATCATCGGAAACAGCTGTTTCTGTTTCATGACTCCCCCGCCCAAAATGATTCTCTCAGGAGAGACGATGTATATATAGTTGACGAGAGCCTGGGCGAGATAATAAGCTTCCATCTCCCATACCTCTTTCCGGTCCACCAGCTCTTCTGCGGGGCGGCCCCACCTTTTTTCGATATGAGGTCCTGCAGCCATACCTTCCAGGCAGTCTCCGTGATACGGACAGCCTCCTGCATAATCATCATCCGAATGACGGCGCACGGGTATGTGTCCCATTTCCGGGTGAGATAATCCTCTCAGCGTCTCACCCTTTATATAGGCTCCGGCTCCGATTCCTGTACCTACCGTAATGTAGAGACAGGAGTCCACGTCTTTAGCGTCCCCCCACTTAGCTTCCGACATCGCTGCCACATTTACGTCCGTATCAATGATGACCGGAATGAGGAGGTGGTCCTGTAGCTCTTTGCCGAGCGGATAATCCACCCACTCCGTCTTCGGCGTTTTCTGCAACTGGCCGTAGAAGGCACTGTCCGCGTTCACATCAATAGGTCCGAAACTCCCGACTCCGAGCCTTTCAATATCTTTCCCTCTGAAAAAATCGATGACTGCGGGCATAGTGATGGAAGGATGTTCTGTAGGAATTACCTTTTTTTCCAGAATCTCTCCCTCTTCGTTACCTACTGCCAGTACGAATTTTGTTCCTCCGGCTTCAATTGCTCCGAGATTCATACAGTTTTACCTCCTGTCTGTCTGCGAAGTTCCCATACAGTAAGGGAAAGATCTCCGTTTATTATACCGGAAGTTTCTTCTTTTTCCGGGAATATCCTCGAGGAGAATACAGTCTCTCCTCCGTTTATAAAAATTTCAATTGAAGAGTGATCGACGAATAACCGCATTTCCGTAAGAGGGGAGTCGAGCACTGTCGCTCTCCACTCTTCCCCCGAACCGTCCATCGCAGGTCTCGTCAATATCGCTTTTCCTTTGCTGCAACGAAGAGATATATAACGGAACAGTTCTATGTCCACGTCTCCGTCTATATCCTGAAGCAGAATCTCGCTGCTCGCAGGAATCTTCCCTTCCCATTTTTCCTGTGACTCCTCAACTACTTTCCGCATGCGCAGTTCTTCCATTTCCACGAGAGGTTTCTGGACGATCGTATCTCCCTTCTGCGAAAGTTCCCGGGGCAGCGTCATCTGGTGAATCCAGTGATAGTCGTGGGTAGGGAAGTATTCCTCTCCGCCATCCGGCATGCCCATCCAGCCGATTATTATTCTGCGTCCGGCATCATCCTCCATCGTCTGCGGAGCATAGAACTCGAAGCCGTGGTCCAGCTCCCGGAAGTCCTCCGTGCGGAACCCGTCTTCAAAATCCCCGATGATGTAGCCGGACTGATACATGTTTCTGTAGTCCATACCCTGCTCCTCCAGCCCCTGCGGAGAAAATAACAGCACATCTCCTTCGAGCCGGAAAAAGTCCGGGCATTCCCACATATACCCGAGTCCGGATGCGAGTATCCCTTTGTACTGCCACGACTCAAGATCCGGGGAGTCGTAGAGGACGACACACCCTTCCTTATCCTCGGTCTGAGCTCCTATTACCATATACCAGCTGTGGCCTGTTTTCCATACTTTCGGATCGCGGAAGTGAGGGGTGAAACCTTTCGGAAGTTCAATACTTACCCCAAGCTTTTCGAACGTGACGCCGTCCGGAGAACGGACTTTACACTGATAACTCTCCCGTTCGCCCTCCCCGTTTTTGACATTGCCCGTATAAAACAGGATGAGCTCCCCGTCTTTTTCGACAGCACTCCCCGAATAGCATCCGGATCTGTCATACCACCGGTCCGGTGCAAGCGCCGGGCCGTGAAATTTCCAGTCCACCAGGTTTCCGGAAGTAACATGAGCCCAGAACTTGGCCCCGTGTCCGGTGTGAAAAGGCATCCACTGATAGAATAGATGATACGTCCCGTTCCAGTGGATGAAGCCATTCGGATCGTTAAGCAGACCGACCGGTGGCGCTATATGGTAGGCAGGGTAGTAAGGATCCTGTTTCACCGTATTGCCCCATCTGGCTATCTTTTCTTTTGCTTCATTTTTCATTACAGTCTCCGTCATGAATTCTCCCCCGTTCCTTAAAATCTTATCACAAGAAAGAAAGCCGGAGGTAACCGGCTTTCCTCTTACATATTCTCTTCCATTTTCTCATCGAAACCGAACAAATATGTGAGGACGAAGGCTACGGTGATACCGACCAGGTTCACTACGATGTACCAGATGATCTGTTCGTTCAGATACAGCAGCGCCCCGGGTATAACGGTGATTGCCATTCCGGTGGCTTTAAGGCCGAGAATCGAAGCCAGGAATCCGCCGGCACCTCCTCCAATCAATCCCATAATGAACGGCTTACCGTAGCGGAGGTTTACACCGAAAATCGCCGGTTCGGTAATTCCGAGAAAAGCGGAAAGGGTGGACGGGTAAGCAAGAGCTTTCATCTTAGCTTTCTTCGTTTTCACACCTACTGCAAGTGCTGCGCCCCCCTGAGCGGCCATAGCTGCCGTTACAATAGGGTTAAACGGATTGTATCCGAGATTCTCCAGCAGTTGAATTTCAAGGAAATTGAATATGTGATGCACCCCGGTTATGACTATGATCTGGTTAAAGAAACCGATGATCAGTCCGCTCAGACCGAACGGCAGTTCAAGCAGTGTTCTCGTTCCGTCGAAAATCCAGCCTTCTACTATATGAAGGATTGGACCCAGGGCAAACAGAGACAGCGTAATCATAATGAGCAGAACCAGAAACGGAGTTACGATTAAATCGAGCGCTTCCGGGACGCGTTTCCGGAAAAACTTCTCCACTTTCGCACCCACAATCCCTGCGAAAAAAGCGGGCAGGACAGAACCCTGATACCCGATTACGGGAATAAAGCCTAAAAACTGCAGAGGTTCAGCCGTACCGCCGGCCACTTCCCACGCGTTCGGAAGCGACGGGGAGACGAGCATCAGTCCGAGCACCAGCCCGAGCACCGGCGTCCCTCCGAATACCCGGAATGTCGACCATGCGACAAGTGCAGGCAGAAATACGAAAGCAGTATCCGTCAGTACCTGAGTGAACAAAATAAAGTTTTCCGAGATATTTTCCGGGGCCATACCGAAAAGAGTGAGTATCTGCTCCTGTGTCACCAGCCCACGGACACCCATAAACAGTCCTGTAGCAACCAGCACGGGAATGATCGGTACGAAAACGTCACCGAAAGTACGGATTGCTCTCTGGAATCGATTCCCCTGCTGTTTGCTTTCTTCTTTCATTTCGGACTTAGTCGTTCCGGTTACTCCCTGATTCGTCACTTCTTCGTAGATTCTGTTCACTGTCCCCGTGCCAAATATAATCTGGTACTGCCCCGAGTTATAAAAGGCGCCCTTTACTTTGTCTATATCCTCTACCCCGTCTACGTCCACTTTTTCATGATCGTGTACCATGACCCGCAGACGTGTGGCACAGTGAGCGATCGACTGGATATTCTCTTCTCCTCCGACTGCTTTGACGACTTGTTTAGCAATCTCTTCATTACTGGACAATTGTAACCCTCCTCAAATTGTGTGAACGATTCCACATATAAATAAAAACAGCGCTTTCACACTTTGTTAAAAAAGAAGATGTGTAATCGATTACACATCGTTGATATTTTTCACTATACACTATCTCTTTTTATAAGTCTATACTTGTGCATCATTTTTTTGCTGTGCTTAATTCCGGCCATCGTCTCAAGCAGCATCTCCCCGACTGCTTCCCCGGCTTCTTCGTTGTAATAATTCACTGTAGTTAAGGAAGGAGTGATGTACCTGGCCATAACGGCATCACCAATCCCCGCTACGGCTACGTCACCAGGGATAGAGAAACCCTGCTCTTTCAAATATTCCATTGCTCCTGTCGCCATCCGATCCGTGACGCAGAAGACAGCGTCC
Source organism: Salimicrobium jeotgali (assembly GCF_001685435.2). Taxonomy (NCBI): domain Bacteria; kingdom Bacillati; phylum Bacillota; class Bacilli; order Caryophanales; family Bacillaceae; genus Salimicrobium; species Salimicrobium jeotgali. The sequence continues at coordinate 618,458 of NZ_CP011361.2, read as the reverse complement.
GGAGGATCGGAACGGTTGCCGGTAATGATCCGTTTCATAGCTTCGTAGCCTGAATCTATGCTGAAATCTCCTTCCGCCATCCAACTCTCTTTCACTTCCAGGTTCTGTCTCTTCATGGCCTCCGTGTAGGCGCTCTGCCTCAACTTTCCGACGGCAGGATCCGTTTCGGAGACACCGATAAAGCCGATTTTCCTGTGCCCTTTCCCGATAAGGAGCTGCATAATGTCTGAGGAAGCATCATAATCCGCATACGTGAGCGACGGTACCCCCGGGATATTTTGGCCAAGGGCCACCACGGGGATGGGAAAGGCTTCTATTTCCTGCTGAAGCCGCTCCCCGATGTTAGTAGCCAGAAGGATGATCCCGTCCGCCTGCCTGCTTTTGAGCAGGCGCAGATATTCAATTTCTTTATCCGGATCCAGTTCCGTATCCGTCAGCAGAATCTGCATGCCTTCCCGCTTCATAACTTTATTGATACCTGATACGACACGGCTTGATGTTTCCGTACTGATTTTCGGCAGAATAATGCCGATGACTCCCGTCTTTTTCGTGCGGAGCGTTTGGGCGGACTGACTAGGCATATACCCGGTTTCATTAATGACCTGTGCAATTCTTTCACTGGCTTCCTGGCCGACATAGCCGCTGTTATTCAGAAAACGGGACACGGTCGTCCGGGAGACACCTGCCAACTTGGCTATATCATTAATTGTAGTCATCTGACTCTCTCCTATTATCGATTAATCCGGAAACTATTCTTTCTCTTCCAGCGCTTCTTTCAAAAATTTATACACTCCATTTTCGGTATTCGGATAGTCGGTCACTTCCGGGAACTGATCTTTCAGCTCCTCGGGGGCGTTACTCATCACTACCGGTCTCCCTGCCAGCTCAAGCATCGGAATGTCGTTCCCGCCGTCCCCGATTGCAATCAGCTCTTCCGGAGCGATGCTGTAATAATCAAGCAGCAATTCAAGTGCCGAACCTTTACTGATACCTTCCTTCATCACTTCCACATTATGTTCAGAGGACGATGAAGTTATGAAAGGGGCCTTGTTTCCGCCCAGACTGACTTCCCAGTTCTCCAGTTTTTCCTGATCATTCGTAAAGAAGTAGACTTTCACTACTTCCTTCAAATCGGGATCCTCTTCAAGTTGGAGATGTTCTTTCCATACTTTCTGACGTGAATTCCACTCGTGCTCACGGACTGTTTCGGCTTTCGGCCCCTCCAGTTCTTCTACGAGGGATATTTCATCTTCTTTAAAAGAGATCCGTCTTCCGTCTTTTGTATGTATTTCATAATACAATCGGTGTTTACGATTTTCTTCAATCAGCTTCCGGACGATCTCTTCATCGAGCGTTTCGTCTGCAAGTATCGTTTCTCCGGCTACAGCCACCATTCCGTTGGCAGCGGCGATTCCATCAGGCCTCATGTCTTTAGCCAGAACTTCCTGCACATCACTGAGTGTGCGGCCGGTGGCAAGAAAAATATAGTAGCCTTTCTCCTGTAAAGATGAAACAAGGGAAAGGAGCTCATCGGTAATGATGTGTTCATCATTCAGAATCGTTCCGTCCATATCCAGTGCGACAGCCTTCATATAACGCCCTCCTTCTCTTTTTAATAATAACACAGGACATAACAAAACTGCCTTAGTTAAAAGGCAGTTTTGTTATTCTTCGACTTCTATTTTACCGAGAAAATACCCGTCCACCTGTTCAAGAGTACCTCTCCAGTAAACGCCGCCCTCTTCCGGGGTCGGAGTATCGGAGATGAACACTTTGGCGTCTTTCAGATGAATGAAAGAATAGTGCTCATGTTTTTGTTCTTTCGTCGATTCTGCAGCTTTCTCAAACTGCTCACTGATTTTCTGTGACGCTTCCCCGCCGTTTTCCAGCAGGTGGGAAGTGGCATTCAGATAATCGTGGGCAGACGTAAGAGTGCCTGTCACTAACGCCCCTTTCACCTGAAGGGTCAGATCGACCGTAAAATCTTCTTCATTCGCAGATTTAACGTACGTTTCTAAAATATCATCCATTCTTAGTCCTCCTCTCAGGATTCCTCTTCAGAAGAAGGGTGTACTGCATTTTCCTGATTCACCGTTTTCTTTTTACTGCCCGAGCTTTTCTTCACAGTATTCTGCTTGTTGGAAGAAGGTTCTACACGTTTGACGACGGAGGAATCCTCGTCATCTTTGTCTTGCTCATCTTTACTGTTCTTGCTTTCTTTTTTGGCTTTGCTGCCCTTCTTGCTGCTCTCATTCTTCTTATCTGAAGAAGTTTTCTTTTTCCCCGACTGGCCTGCATCACTTTCATCAGACTCATCGGAGTCGACAGAATCCGCAGAATTGCTGCTATTATCCTGTTTGCCGTTCCTATTTTTCTGGTTTCGGGAAGACTTGCTGCTGCCAGACTCATCCTCTTCCGATTCATCAGAACTGGTTTCGTTTTCTTCGTCGTCTTCATTTTTTTCTTCCTGGTCTTTCTGTTCGTTCTTCTCTTGTTTATTTCCTTTGAGTTTATCTTTCAGTTTGTCCCGCTTACGGGTGCTGCTTTCTTCCTCTTCCTCTTCGTCCTCTTCTTCGTCATTCTTCCTGTTCCGGGTCAGTTTGTCTTTGACTTTATCTCTTTTACGAGTCTCTTTCCTGTCAGAGTCTTCTCCGGAGTCCTCTTCTGATTCATCTTCATCATCGTTGTCATCTTTGCTGATTTTAAGCTTTTCTTTCACCTTATCCCGCTTACGGACATCTTTATCCTCATTTTCTTCCTTGCTGCTGTCATCCTGCTTTTCGTTCTTTTTCGATTCTTTTGCGGGTTCTTTCTTATCTTTTGACCCTTTTTGTTTCGACTGCTCTTTTTTCTGATCGGCTTCCTCTTCCCCGGATTTGTCACTGACGTCCGGTTTGAAAATCCATCCGACGAGGGCACCGAGCGTGCCCCCGACAATAGCTCTTAACATTTTACTGGAGCTTTTTTTATTTTCATTACTCATTTGTTATCCTCCCCTATCTGTGTACGGTCACTGGCCATACTGTTCTCCAGTTTTTCCAGTCTTTCTTTCAGCTCCCTGTTCTCATCTTCCACTTCTTTTCTGGCTGCCTGCGAATTCAGGAACGGGTCGCTTTCCCACCAGTCCATTCCGATTTCTTTTGCCTTATCGACGGAGGCGACAATCAGACGGATCTTTATGGTAAGAAGCTCCACGTCAGCGATGTTGACCCTGATATCCCCGGCAATGACCACACCTTTATCCAGTACGAGTTCCAGCACATCGACGATACTGTCGGATCTGGTTGACTGTTCTATAGGCATACGATTTCCTCCTTCTTCATTATCAGATGAGACGTGTTTACATAAGTTTGCCGAGCGGTCCGAGGTCGAGGTTAAGATCTTCATCGGTAAGATTGAAGACTTCCTTCAGCTCGTCCATTTTCGTCTCCAGATTCATCAGGGCTATGCCTAATTCCTCTTCCTGCTCTTCTGTGAGTCTTCCGCCTTCCACTCTTCGGATGGCCTGACGTTCTACGAGATCCCTGAGAAGTTCAATCACCGTAAGCACAAGCTGCGCGAGTCCTTCTTCGGCGCCGGCCGGATCCAGTTCAATTTTCCCACTTTTTTCCGGTACCTTAGCGCTCTCCGGTACGTTAGTCTTCTGTGGCACGTTCTAACGCCTCCCTCTCTTCATCAAATTTAATAGAAGCTATTTCTCTCTCTCTGGCTTCAGCAAGAGTTTCTACAGCAGCAATCAATATTTTTAAGTCTACATAGACAAGATCGATCCCGGCGATAGAGATGACCAGGTCCCCCTGGATAGCGACGCCTTTATACAGAACGGTATCCAGTATGTCTATAAGCGCAATGTCTTTATTTTCATAGGGATCACTAACCGCCATATGCTCTCCTCCTTACTCTTCCATAGTGGCAAAGTGGTAAGCCGGCCACGGTCCGGTCGCTTCAATCAGCCAGCCGTCTTCTTCTTTTTCTTTCTCCATTTCCCTGATTTGATCGAGAAAGCTTTCCAGATCCTCACTAACCACCAGGAAGGCGGAATTCAGAGCCATTTCGTCTTCCCTTCCCGTTACATCTTTCTTCCAGTTCTTCTTCCTTTCCGAATCTTCACTGTATCCTGCTAATCTGTCGTACATTTCTTCGGCTTTCTTCTCCTGGTCCTTGAACATTTCTTCTTCGATGAATTTATCGAGCTTCTTCTTCTCAAGGTACTGGCGCCCTTTACTCATCTGTTCTATTTCCTCACGCTTGGCTTTCACGTTTTCATTCGCTTCCGCCACCCGCTCATAAAACGTTTTCGGATTAATATAAGCTTTCACATTCCACTCTTCTTTTCCTTCAAGTGTTTGGAGGGTGTGTTGGAGGTGTTCTTCTTTTTCTTCAATCATCTGTTTAAGACTTTCTACAGATTCAAAAATAGTGCCGAACTTCATCGGAAGGACGGTGGTATGACGTTGAAGTTCAAGAAGAGCTTCGTGATGATGAAAAGCTTTTTCCTGTATCCAGGCTGTGTTGTTGGAGTTCTCCTCCATCGCTGTCTCTCCAAATTCATCTTCGCTCACTTTCGTAACAACAGCCGCTAATCCCCCGAAATCTTCGACGTATGGGAGGTCTTCCCCCTCTATAGCCGATTTCTCGGGATTCCAAAGTTCATTGATGTCGTGTCCTTCCGGTATAATTCCATACAAATATACTAGTTTTCCCATAAGTCTTCCCCCTACGAGTCCATCATTTCATCTATTTCTTCGAGTTCCATACGTTTCGCCTGTTCATACCTTGCGAGCAGAACTGCTTCCTGCTCTTCGAATACCTTCTCATCCACTTCACCAAGCTCGTACATCATTTGAAGCTGCACAAGCTTCTGCTGAATCGTTTCCAGGTCATACAGTTCCTTGTCCACTTCCTCTTTCACTTTCTCTCCGACTTTCACGACGAGATTCAGCGGGGCAGTAGCAAGTTTATGAATCATGTTTAATTCTCCACCTTTAATTTCATATTAATGAAGTTATATGCAGGCCATGGTCCTGTGTAATGGAAGTCCACTTTATCTTTCCAACGTTCATGAAGTTCATTCACTGCTTCGTCGAATGTTTCCTCTTTCTCTTTTTCTATCAGGTAAGCACCGTTCAGCAGCATCTTTTCTCCGGAAGGTTCATTCGATTTAGCCGAAACCGCTTCAGATTCCAGTTTGGAATGGATATCCGTTTCCACTTCCTCCCGTTTTTCTTTTACGAGATTCGCAGCCATTTCACCAAGTTTCATCCGGTCAAAGTAGCCGGCTTCCTTGGATTTTGCATCCACCCGTTTCTTCTGGGCAGTCAGCGTTTCATTTCCGGAAGTCAATTCCTCCAGCCACTCCTTCTTCGCGGTGACTTTCAGTCCGACTTCTATTTTTCCATGCACTTCCGGGAACAATTTCACAAGTTCCGGATGCAGATTCTCAAGAAGAGCATTAACATCTTCTTCGGAGCGGAACACATTGCCGAAACTGACCGGTACGACATCAAACTCTCTTTCCATCATGCCTGAAATCACGCCCTGATGGGCAGTAAGATTTTTACGGTTCGGTGTAAAAATACGTTTTGATACCGGCGCCACTACTGCAGCGGCTTCTTTGAATTGCAACGTATACGTTTCTGTCATTTCTTCATCAAACGTAACCGGGCCGAAAGATTCCTTCTCTTCCGACCGGATGATACCAAAAAGGTAAATGCCATTTTCCTCTTTCACGTCATATTCCCCCTATTTACTGAACAGTTCTTCAAACTCTTCGTCGCTCATATCATCCTCATGATGCCACAAAATGTCATAGCATACTTCACGGAAGTTAGGGTTGTCCCCTGACACTTTCATCTGGTAACGATCGGCGACTTTGGCTATCATGAGTGGCAGGCGCACACTGCCGCCCTGTTCATTCTTTTTCTCTTCCGCGCGGGATACGATGGAAAGAATCATGCTGATATCCTTATCCTTAAGCGATGTTTCGGAAGCCAGAACCTGGTGCTTTCTTTCTTCTTCCATAAGCTGAAAGCGCATCGTAATCATCCTGTCTCTCAGTGCGTCCTGGGAAGGATGGACGCCTGAGTATTCCAGAGGGTTACTCGTAAAAATCATCGCAAACTTCGGGTGAACATCAATATAGGACGCCGTCCGTTTGGTGCCGAATAACGGGAGAATCCTCTCTTCCAGCACCGGTAGGAAAAGGTTGTTCACGGCCGGTGACGTTCTGGTGAATTCATCGTAAATGACCGTATGCCCCTGCTCGACAGCTTCATAAAGTCTTCCTTTTTTCCAGGACTCTTCTACATTCTCTTCCACTTTGCGCACGGTATGAATGTAGTTGTCATCCAGTTTATTACGTTTGTAGCCGCTGAAAGAACCTATCAGATCATTCGTGGAAAGATCTTCGTGACCGCTCATGAAAATAACCGGCCGGTTCCGCTTTTTCGCCAATTGAAGAGCGGAGGTCGTTTTACCGACCCCCGGAGGTCCTGTGAAATGTACGGGGAAACCCGTGTTCAAATATCTGAGGGAGCGTTTAATGAGACTTTCCTGATAATCTTCTTTTCGACGGGTAGTCACTGAAGCTCCCTCCTTCATGACGACTGCTCTTCAAGGTCTGTCCGGTAACGAAGGCTTACCCGCTGAAAACTTGATACTTCATCATCTTCGACGAACACTTCATATAGACCTATCATTTCATCATGTGCATATTTCTTCATATATTCTCTTTCTTCAACCACTTCCACCAGACCGCGATAGCCGCCTTCCTGCTGTTTCTCCATGGCGACTATCTTGTGTGGTGGGGCGATTTCATCTTCAAAAAATTCTCTAACGATTTTAATCGCCTTCATAACGAGAAAGCCCTCCTCACGTTAAACGTTGAATTCACTCTTTTCGTTCGATCCGCCTGATGAAGCAATTCTCGAAGATCCGCGACTGCTGAGGCGCTCTTCTACACCTTCCACACCTTCATCTTCCACTTCATCACGCAGAAGACCTACTGCTTCTGCATATCTCAACCACGTATCCACACTTGCTATAACCACACGTGCTTCAATGGTGATCAGTTCTATACCTACAACGGATACACGGGCATAGGCGTCGATTACGATACCTTTATCCAAAATCCTGTCGATAACTTCGGCCAAGCTGGAACTGTCTGTTGACTTTTGTACTGCCATGTTTCATTCCTCCTTAAATTTGGATTCATACTTACCTTTCCCAATAGAACAGCTGTCTACACGACATTACAGAATGTTTCAATAAATAAACAATAGGCACTACGTCGATTTTCCTTCTATTTGCTCAATCGTTGTAGGACGGAATATACGGTACTCCCTTTATATCTTTCGGTGTTTTTATATCGTTGACTCCTTTTATTTCATTGACGCTTTTCAAATCATCGGCGTGTTTTACTTTCTTGGTGGAAGAACCGCCGATTTTCTCCTGCAGCTGTTCGCCGGATTCTTTCACTTCTTTCACTTTTTCACCGGCTTTCTCCAGCCCTTCCTGCATTTTTTCTTCCGCTTCGTCACTCTTTTCGTCCACATATTCCGCATTTTCCTGCACCTGTTCCTCGAGAGATTCCTTCATATCGGAAGCTTTTTCCTGGATGGATGCTTTGAACTGCCCTTTAGCTGTCTCCTGCACGCCTTCTTTCGCTGCTTCCTGCGTTTCTTCGACCGCTTCTTCCGGGTCGTCCGATTTTTTCAAAGCTTTCTTTACATTAGGAATGACATTTCCAGCCAGTCGCACGAACTTTCCAGCTCCTTCTAACATAGGGACCTCCCTCCACGTTTTTCGGTTTTATCGAGTATTCCCTCTCTTTTTTAAATTAAACGTGTATTCGTGTTTTATAACAGATATTTAAAACGCTTACATATTTATGGTATAATTCCCGTAATTATATAAAAGGGGGTTCAGAATATGGAATTATTGCTTACTGATTTTTTGGACAGGGCCGTAACGGTTTACGGTACGAAAGAAGCTATCATCGACCAGGATGGTTATGCCCATACATATAATGAGGTATATAAAAGGGTTCAGCAGCTCTCTCATGGACTTTCGAGTCTCGGCGTGGAAAAGGGGGATCGTGTAGCTTATCTCGCTCCGAACACCCTTGAAATGTACGAAGGGTTTTACGGAGTGTTTCAGACCGGAGGAATCATGGTCTCCCTGAATACCCGCCTGAAACCGGAAGACTACCGCTTCATCCTTGACCACAGTGGCAGTAAAGTGCTGTTCGTGGACTATGAACTCGTGCCTTTAATCGAACCTATTGTAGAACAGCTTGACACCGTAGAGCATATTATCGTTCATGGCGAGGAAGAGGATAAAAACGGGATGCCGGGGTATGAAAATTGGCTCGCTTCTTTTCCCGACTCCGATTTCCCCCGTGCCGATGTAAAAGAGAATGATACGGCGACGCTTCTTTATACGAGCGGCACGACCGGGAACCCGAAAGGCGTAATGCTTACACATAGAAACAACTACCTTCACGCTCTCTCCATCCAGCATCATTTGAGAGTGAGCGATCAGGACAAACTTATCCATATTCTTCCGATGTTCCACGTGAACGGCTGGGGGTCCCCTTTTTACTACACAGCCAATGGTGCTACGCAAATCATGCAGAAAAAAGTCATACCCGAAGAGATTCTGGAAAAGGCTCACAAACATAACGCTACCGTTATGCATATGGCGCCTACGGTCCTTAACGGCCTGATCAGTAAATATCATGAAACGAAGCCCGAGACCCCCGATAATATGCGTCTGGTCATTGCAGGCTCCGCTCCGCCGAAGGCTTTCGTGAAAGAAATCGAAGAAGAAATCGGCTGGGAGTTTTATCAGGTCTACGGCATGACCGAATCCTCCCCGCTCAGTACCGCTTCCTATATATCTACGGAGGAAGAGTACGAAGGTGATGATTATTATGCAGCGAAAGCGAAAGCCGGACTTGAAGTGATCGGTACAAAAGTGCGGGTAGTGGACGAGGAAGGTGAAGAAGTCGCGAAAGACGGGAAAGAAGTCGGAGAAGTGATTGTAAAAGGACCCGGCGTAATGAAAGGCTACTGGAAGAACGAAGAAGAAACGAATCGCACGCTGCGGAACGGGTGGCTCTACACCGGAGATATGGGTACTGTGGACGGATACGGAAGAATCGCCATCACCGACAGAAAAAAAGATATCATCATCAGCGGCGGCGAAAACATCTCTTCCATTGAAGTGGAAAGTGTCTTTTATGATCACGATGAAATCCAGGAGGCGGCCGTTATAGCTCTTCCTCACGAAAAATGGGGAGAAACGCCGCATGCGATCATCGTACGTAAGGAAGGTTCCGAGTTGAGCGAAGATGAAATCATCTCATTTTCACGGGAAAAACTTGCTCACTTCAAATGTCCCACAGCCGTCACATTCCTGGAAGAACTTCCGAAAACAGCAAGCGGAAAAATCCAGAAAGTGAAGCTTCGCAACCTGGCAGTAGAAGAGTCATGATCAGTCTGCAGAAGAAAATCGCATACCGCGCTTTCCAGAAAACGATGAAAGCATCCAGCCGTCTTCTTCCCTGGCGGCGTCCGGAACTTTATCAGGGGGAAGGAAGCGTTCTGTCCCTTGCCGAACAGCTCGGGAAAGACGGATTTGAAAGAGTGCTGATCGTTACGGACAGCGGAGTAAAGACTTCCGGAATCATGGAGGCTTTCCTCCAGAATATATGGGAGCAGGGCATTGAGTACGTCGTTTATGACCGGACCCTGCCGAACCCGACGCTCGATAACATCAGAGATGCGCTGCACGAATACAGCTATCATCACTGTCAGGCGATCATCGCTTTCGGGGGCGGCTCCCCGATGGATTGTGCCAAAGGGGTAGCTGCGAAAGTAGCCTGTCCTGACAAAACAATCGAAGATATGAAAGGGCTGTTCCGCGTGAGAAGAAAGACGCCTATGCTTATCGCTGTACCGACCACGACAGGTACAGGGAGTGAAGGGACGGCGGCTACCGTTATTTCCAATCCGGCACACCGGGAGAAGTATCCTTTGATCGACCTTTCCCTCATTCCCGATAAAGCAGTTCTCGATGTGGAGCTCGTTCTGAACCTTCCTGCCCAAATAACGGCGACTACCGGGATGGACGCCCTCACTCATGCGGTGGAATCCTACATCGGAGGAAGCGGCACGAGGGAAACCCGACTCCTGAGCCGTAAAGCGGTCAGACTTATTTTCGCAAACCTGCTCACCTCCTACCATCATCCCGGCGACAGGGAGGCGCGTTTCGCCATGCAGCAGGCCGCCTATTACGCAGGTCTTGCTTTTACCAGAGCCTACGTCGGCTACACGCATTCCATCGCCCACACACTCGGCGGTTTTTACGGCACGCCGCACGGAGCAGCGAACGCCGCTCTTTTGCCTCACGTACTTGAGTATTACGGAGAGACCGTATACGAAAGTCTGGCAGACCTTGCTGCCAGTGCCGGCATAACGACTTCTTCGATGAACGACAGGGAAAAAGCCGAAGCTTTCATTACATCAATCAGGAAGATGAACGAAGAAATGAGTATAGAAGAGACTTTTCCGGAAATAAAAAAAGAGGATATCCCTGCAATGGTTGAAAAATCACTGCAGGAAGCACATCCTCTTTACCCGGTTCCTAAATTTATGTCTGCACACGAAATGACACGTATTTACGAAAAGGTAAGTGCACAAAAAGTATGATTCAGATTGCATCATTGTCCGGACGATTCCGGAAGAAATACTGAACAGCCCCACCGGAAGCTATACCAGGGTTTCCGGCGGGGCTGTTTTCACGTCAATCCAGCTTTTTCGCTATAGCTTCCACCAGTTCGTCCCGGTCATCCAGACCCGTTATTTCTTTGAAAGCTCCAAGCATCCCCATTCTTGTCCGCAATTCTTTCAGCCTTACAGCTTCCTGGTCCTCGCTGTTTTCATAGGTGAGAGCAGACATAATTGTTTCTATAAGATTCACGGGGTCTTCATGCATCGTTTGAATATATGTCCGGGCCGGTTTCACGAGGCGGTCATCCGGGCCGAGCTTCCGTATCGGACCTCTGCCCACTCGGGCTACGAAGTCGGAAAGATCCGGATTGTTGAAACGTTCTATGATTTTTTCAATATACCGAAGCTCCCATAGCGCTGGATCCTATTCCTGCATCACAGGCGAAAATGATGCGGTCGACTTCCTTCTTGTCTACGTCCGGAACCTCTCCGGCACTCGTTGCAGCTGCAGTCGGCTCCTGTTCTGTCTTCTCTTCGCCGGTAGAAGTGATAGCGGAAGAAACGCTGCTCTTCTTCCCTTTCATTCCTTCCATCTTTTCGGTAGCTTCATTTAAATCGCCTTCTCCTTTCTCTTTACTGAATTTAAGGATAAGCGAAGCGACAAGCAGTGAGGCAAGTGTCGCCGTCAAAATACCGAAAGCTACTCCTAAATGGTCACCGTTCGCAGTAAGACCGAGAACTGCGAACACACTTCCCGGGGATGGAGTGGACGTCGCTCCTACTCCCATCGCCACATAAGTCGCCGTACCGGTCACACCACCGGCCATAGCCGCCAGGATAAGCGTCGGTTTCGCAAGAATATAAGGAAAGTAGATTTCATGGATACCACCGAAAAAGTGGATAACGGCAGCGCCCGGAGCCGTCTGACGGGAGACTCCTTTTCCGAAAAACATGTAGGCGAGCAGAACGCCGAGACCGGGACCCGGGTTCGTCTCAAGCAGGAAGAGAATAGACTTCCCTGTTTGCTGAGCCTGATCCACTGCCAGCGGACTTAAAATTCCGTGGTTGATCGCGTTGTTAAGAAAGAGTATTTTTGCCGGTTCAATGAATAAGTTGACGAGAGGAAGCACTCCCCAATTAATCATGAGTTCGACCGCTGCCCCAAGAACAGTGGTGAGCCCCGCCACTACGGGACCGATAAGGAACAGACCGAATCCTGCCAATATCGCACCGGCAATTCCGGCGGTGAAATTGTTGATGAGCATTTCAAAACCGGAACGGATTTTCCCTTCAAGCGCATCATCAATAAGTTTGATGCTTAATCCGGCAAGCGGACCGATGATCATCGCTCCCATGAACATAGGTGTCTCCGGTGCACCTACGATAACTCCCATCGTGGCAATTGCACCGAGCACTCCGCCCCGTATGCCGTGGATAAGACGGCCTCCGGTAAAACCGATCAGTAAAGGCAGCAGGTACGTAATCATCGGACCTACAAGTGAAGCCAGATCTTTATTCGGTAAAAATCCGTCTTCAATAAATAATGCCGTAATCAGACCCCAGGCAATGAAAGCCCCGATATTCGGCATGATCATTCCACTGAGAAAGCTTCCGAACCGCTGTACTTTTGCGCGGATTCCGCCCTGTTTTTCTGCTTGTTCCATCCTCGATTCCTCCTTTGTTGTTACCTTAATAATAAAGCGATTACATGGAGGGGAACAAGAAAACAAAAACACGTCTTTGTCACAACTGCGATGATAAAAATTAAAAGCGGAAATAAGCCCGGAGCATTCTCTTTATGAATTCACGATAACCACTTCTTCATTACCATCGTAAGCAGCGCCCCCGTGACAGCGAGTGCGGCGGCAAAGTAAAAAGGAGCGGTCAGCCCGGCCCCTTCTGCCAGCTTCCCGGACACGTAAGGGCCTGCAAAAATGCCAATGGCGTACAGCGACTGGAACATTCCCATTACTGCCATACCGTCCCCTTCCTTCCCCAAAGCAGCTGCCCGGCCAAGTAGGAGGGGGAGAATCATACCAAGCGCGAAGCCTGTACCTGCATGCAAAAGCAGGAAGCCTGCAAACGAAGCCGTGGGCAGAACTGCCAGAAAAACTGCAGAGAGCAGGAAACTTCCGAACACCAGACGTAATCCGCTTCCTTCCCTGAGAGGTATGTAGGCTAGAGAAAGAGACGTGAGCATATGCGGAAGAAAGAAGGCAACGACGAGCCACGTAATCGCCGATTCCGAATGCCCCTGTTCCACAATATAAAGAGGAGAAAAACCAAAAATAGTGATGAACAGGATAGCGTAAGCAAAAAGCGATAGACCGGAGATCCCCCACACTTCTCCCATACCCAGCGTTTTCATAAAAATCTGCCGGAATGTCCGCTCGCCTCTCTCTGTGTCGGATTTCATTTCCGGAACGGCCAGTAAAAGGAGAGCTCCTATGACGCTGAATACGGAAGCGGCCCAGAATGGAAAGTCCCATCCGTACCAGCTGATCAGTACAGAACAGAGAAGCATACTGACGAATTGGGTGAACACGGTCATGAACTGCATCGTACTCATCGCCTGCGTACTTTTGGATAGCGGGAAGTTCTGACCGTACATAATAGTTGCCATTACCCACATGGAGGCCGTTACTCCGGCGAGGAGACGTCCGATAAGAATCAGGGAAAACGTTTCGGATACAGCAAGAATGACTCCGCTTCCGGTACCGATCATGAATCCGAGCAGAAGCCACTTTTTCTTATTCCCGCTCATCCATTCAAGCAGTACTCCGAGCGGCCATCTGAACAGAACCTGAGTGATTCCGTATGCTCCGAGGATTATCCCTATCTCGGAGTAATAAAGATCGATACGTTCCAGATAGACGCTGAACGTCGGTACATATATGTAAGTTGCGAACCAGAAACAGAATATGGCACCGAGAAACATGACGTGCTCTCTCCCGGTCCAGAAATTATCTTTCATTTCACCCCTCCTACTGATGATTAGTTATTACCCGTTATTTTCAGGTTGAATTTTTGTTATAAAAAATAACCCCCGGTATTTCAGGAGTTATTTTCGGCAGCTGTTTCCTCTTGTTCCTGCGCTTCCTTCCATTCACGGAACGCATCCAGATCTTCGTTGATCACTCTCATCGTATAACCGAGAAGAGCAAGGTCATCCACGTACCCAAGCGGAAGGAAATCCGGCCACGCGTCTACGAGAGTCACGAAATAGAGAAGCGTCACTACAACCATAACGATCGTTTTGTTGGATACATCTCTGTATTCTCCCCGTTTGTACGCTCTGAGGAGAGAAGCCAGAAGCATGATCTTCTCTACAGCTTCCTTAAGATACCCTTCATTTTTCTCAGCTTTCTCTTCCGCATTTTGAAACAGCTGTTTCATCTTGGACGGATTCGACATGTATTCTCTTACTGTTCCTCTATTCTTTCCCATGAAATCACGATAAAGTTTTTTAGGGTCGAACTTCTTCTTCATAATGCTATCACTCCTTCTAGACTGTTGTTTTCCCTTACCCTTCACCTGTAAACGTTCCTTTTCGAACGAATATTTCCCGGGAAATGGGGAAGTTCAATTGCTATTCCTTCTTCCCCTCTGTAAAATAAAGCAAAAAGGAGGTTTACGATGGATGTTCCTTCGCTATTTCGGACAGCCTTCACTCTGGTAAGACTCATCGCCGTCCTTTTTTCAAGCTTCGCAGCAATTATAGCCACCATTCTGCCTATGTATCTGTACTATTCCTATTCTGCAGGAGAGCTTACGCTCGTTCTCCTCTTACTTCTTGCAGGAGCGTTACTTATCCACGGGTTTCTCACACACGTACTGAACGACTATGCCGACAGTATGTCCGGCACGGATGATAAAAGCCCGGGTATTCTTTCAGGAGGAAGCCGCATTATTCAGAATAACCTCGTTACTGCCGGGACACTCCTCAAAATCGGCATCATTTCTATTATCGTCATTCTTACTGCAGGCATCGTCCTCTTTTTCTCCGGTTACATAAAAATAGCTATTTTATTGCTGATAGGACTCTGGAGCTCCATTACCTACTCCATGCCTCCGCTGAGACTGGGCTATTATCCATTGGTCGGGGAATGGTTCTCCATGTTTCCTGCTGTGTTCTTCATAGGGCTTGCAGGTCCCTGGATCATTATGGAGTCGCCGCCCCTCTGGGCATATCAGAACGCCCTCCTCATAGCTCTGTTTACTCAGGCCTGGGTCATGGTCCACCATATTCCGGACCGGTTTGCGGATGAGAATGCTTCACCTCCCAAAATTACGACTGTCGTATGGATGAAAAATAAATTTGGAGACACGTACAGCCGTGCACCCGCCCTCCTCTATTTTCTTTTATGCAGTCTCTGTGCCTTTTGGATTTTTATGGAACGTCCAATAGCAGGGGCTGGAGCGGCTATTTTATCTTTCGCAGCCATTTTCATCGTGCTTCGTATGGATGTTGACGACAACAAAGATGTTTCACGAAAACAAAAGAAATTATTCCTTCTCACAGCAATCGTCGGTCTGTGGTCAGGATTATTCATCTGAAAAACACAGGGAAGGAGAGCCGTTCAGAGTCTCTCCTTCATTTCTTTTACAATCGACTTTTTCCACTCCTCTTTTTGCCGTTCATACTGTGCTTTCAGTGTGGAAGCTTTCTCTTCTTCCCCTGCCTGCTGTAACTGCTCGTGCAGATCCTGAAATTTTTCATCCGTTTTCTCTTCCAGTTTTTTTGCAGCCGGCTCATATTTTTCATACATATCAAGGTAGGAACTCTCTTCTTCCAGGTCTTCTTTCACCTCTGTCTTAAGTTCTGCAAGCCGGTCTTCCGCCTGGGTGAGTAAACTTTCATAGCTGTCTTTCACATTCGACTGTTCACGATTCGTTTCGAGATTATAGTCGTCTTCTACAATTCTGCTTATTTCCGGGTCCTTTATCTCGTTTCCGGAAGTGAGGAAAAAGGCGCCAAATACTCCTCCCGCTACGAGAAAAGCAATAATCAAAACTCCGGCAACATACTTCACCAGTCGGACACCTCACTCGCACTTATATGTGCAGTATTATTTTTCATCACCCGGTTTCACTTCCTCACCGTTTTTACCTTTGAATCTGAGGCCCCAGCCGGTCCAGCCGGCAACGAACATTACGATAAGAAGCCCCCATCCCTGGTAAACGAACGGGAATACTTCCATCGGCGATACGACTGTAACGTAGTCGTAGTTTTCGGCCGCCGTCTGAATCGTTGTCCACGCAAGCAGCACGCCCGCACTCCACGGAAATATGTAGCCGAGTGCCGAAGTTACAGTATCCAGAAAGTTAGCCCGGCGGTAGGGATGGATATTCATTTCCTCTCCTATTTTTCTCACAAAAGGTGCAGCTGCAATTTCAGCCGCCGTATTGATTGT
The DNA here is from genome assembly GCF_001685435.2 of Salimicrobium jeotgali. Taxonomy (NCBI): domain Bacteria; kingdom Bacillati; phylum Bacillota; class Bacilli; order Caryophanales; family Bacillaceae; genus Salimicrobium; species Salimicrobium jeotgali. The sequence goes on along the minus strand of NZ_CP011361.2, from coordinate 602,311 downwards.
AATGAATACGTTGAGAAAAGCTACAATTCCGAACATGGTAAGCTCTGCGCGCCGGACGACGTTTTTGATGATTCCGAGAAAGAAATCTTTGATTCTCTCCATTGTGCCTGCTGCTTCCAGCAGATGAGCCGATGCCATAATGAACAGTATGAGAATAGCCATATTGAAGTAGCCGCTGATCCCTTCGATAAGAGCTCCTTCGACTACCGCATCTCCTGCACTGTTTTCATAGATGTTAAGTACACTCGTAAGAGGCACGTCCATGAATAAGATGAAAACGATGACGGCAAGAATCCCCCAAGTAAGCGAAGTGATCAGATGCTGGCCGCTAAGTGCCAGGTAAAGAACGAGCGCAAACGGAATCAGCATAAGAAGACCGCTCGCAGCCACTTCACTTTCCAGTTCGGCGACAAGAGCAGCATCTCCTGTCTGACCGCCTCCCCCGGTAAAATAAAACAGCAGGGCTGCCGGGACAGCTGCAAAAACCGAGTATTTGAAACGGGAACGCACAACACCGGGCACGTCTGCGTCCTGAGTCGTTGCGGATACGATGGTCGTATCGGAGACCGGCGCAAGGTTATCTCCGAAAACGGCACCGCTCAAAATAGCAGCCAGCAGAATAACGGGGTCCGCACCGAGGACGATCCCTGCCGGATACATAAGGATACCGAACGTGGCCACCGTCCCGTACCCTGTACCTACAGCAGTCGAGAAAAGAGAAGCGAGCAGAAACGTAAGTACGACGTACCCTCCCCCTTCAAGACCTGTCTGGAAGCCGAACCAGATAAGCCCGTCCACGAGACCTCCGGCCGAAAGAAGAGTGGCGAACATACCGGCCCAGAACCAGGCGATGATGGCAACAATACCCACAGGCTGCGCCATACCACTGATCAGCGACTGGGCATAGTCCGCCCATTTGGACTTGACGAAAAACAGCCCGATCCCGACACCGATGACTATACCGAGTATCAGTGCCCGCTCCGTGACGAGATTTGTCACACTGAGCGTAATCGCCCATATAATGAAAAAAACGAGTGGAATCGTGGCAGCGAACGGTCCGCCACGAAAATCCAGTCGTTTTACTTCTCTTTCTCCAGTAGCTTCATTAATCGCGTCGTTACCATTCATACTTCTCCCACCTAACTATTCCTGTGTTTAGTTTAAAAACTCCTCAAGCTGCTGCCTGTTTTCGACGATATCCGCAAGCGTGTACGCATCAAGCACTCTCAGAAATTCTCTGAGCGCTCTCCCCGTGATACTTTTCAGTTTACACACGGGAGAAATGACGCAGTAATCCGTATCGCAACTGAAGCACTCAAACAGATTGAAGTCATCTTCCATCACCCTCACCACTGCCCCGACGTTGATGTCCTCCGGGGGCCTGGCCAGACGGATGCCGCCGTTTCGGCCGCGCACCGTTTCCACATACCCCGATTTCTGAAGTTCATGGACGATTTTGGCAAGATGGTTCATCGATATCCCGAAAGCTGCGGAAATCTCTTTCTTACTGGCCAGTTCCCCGTCCTCTTTCACCGCGGTGAACATAAGAACGCGCAGAGCATAGTCTGTATATTTCTTTAATCTCATATTTCATTCCTCATTTTCACTTTTCTCGTACCACTTATGGTATCATATCCGCTTTTGATTCCGTTAACAAAATATTCATAAAAGACTCTGCAAACCCATTGTTATTCATTTTAAATACTATTATCATAAAGGTATATTAAAAATACATCTTTTGGAGGTTGAGAATATGGCTACTCAAGTAACAAGCCGTTTAGATGAAAGAACAAGAGAAATTGTGAAAGCGACCGTACCGGTGCTCGCAGAACACGGTGAGGCCATTACCACCCACTTTTATAAAAGAATGCTCACGGAACGTCCCGAACTGAAAAACTATTTCAACATGACTCATCAGAAAGACGGAAAGCAGCCACGTGCGCTTGCGAACGCGGTCTATGCTGCCGCCAGCCACATTGATGATCTTTCCGCCATCGCTCCGGCCGCTGAAACGATTGCTGAAAAACACGTTAGCCTCAACATTCGTCCGGAACATTATCCGATTATCGGAGAATATCTCCTTAAAGCGATCAAAGAAGTTCTTGGTGACGCAGTAGATGAAGAAGTCATTGACGCCTGGGAACTCGCCTACGGAGAGATAGCCGACCTTTTCATCAGTATCGAAGATGAGAAGTACAAAGCAAGTGCCTGGACGGGATACCGTCTTTTCACTATCCATAAAAAAGTGAAAGAAAGTGAAGAAATCACCTCTTTCTATTTGAAACCGGAAGACGGAGGTTCTCTTCCTTCCTATCGGCCCGGTCAGTACATCGGTATCAAAGCGGATATCCCTGATTATCCGCATACGCAGCGCAGACAATACAGTTTATCCGATGCCCCGGGCAAGGACTATCTGCGCATCAGCGTCAAACGTGAAGGCGGAACGGAAGAAATTCCTGCCGGGCTCGTCTCCACCTGGCTTCATGACCAGGTACAGGAAGGGGATGTCGTGCCGATAAGTGCACCTGCCGGGGACTTTTACCTCAATGAGTCCACTTCCCGCCCGGTCGTGCTGCTTAGTGGAGGTGTCGGCCTTACTCCTCTCATGAGTATGTACAAGAAAACACGGGACGAGCGCGACGTTTACTTCATTCACGCTGCCAGAAACGGCGGTGTCCACGGGTTAAAAGAAGAGATGGACGGTGAGCAGACGTACGTCGTCTACGAAACACCTTCCGAAGAGGATAAAACGCTTGCCGCTTACGATAAAGCCGGGTACGTGGATCTCGACTGGCTCAGAAACGTTGTCCCGAAAGAAGCGGACTTCTACTTCTGCGGTCCTGAAGGATTCATGCGTGCCATGAACGGAGCCCTGCACGAGTGGGGAATTCCTGATGAGCAGGTCAATTATGAATTTTTCGGCCCTAAAGGCACTCTGTAAATTTTTATAGAAACAAACTCCGGTATCGAAGCAGTTTCGCCCGCAGAAAACAATTTGTTTTCTGCGGTTTTTTCATGTTGGAACGTATAGGGACGGCAGCATGAGTATTTAAAAGGAAAGCCCTCTCTTTCTTCATCGAACCCCGTTATACGGGAGTATATCCTGCAATCTTCAATTATTCAGAATATTTACTTTATTGCTAAAGTTTGCAATAATTAAAGGTATCTTATAAGAGGGGGAAAATTGATGAAAAAGTGGTCAGGTCTTTTAATTATTTCATTCTTCATCTTGTTACTTGCAGCCTGTGGTTCATCCGAAGAGAGCGATGCCAACGAAAGCAAAGAATCATCCGGTGATGAAGGGAAAAGCGGGGAGTCATACACTGTCGCCACCGATAACAACTTCGTCCCTTTTGAATTTCTGAACGAAGATACAGGTGAAATGGAAGGTTTCGATATGGATCTTATCCGCGCCGTAGCCGATGAAGCCGGTTTTGAAGTGGAAATCGAATCCATGAAGTTCGACGGAGTGGTGGCCGGTATGCAGTCCGGACGATATGATATCGGAATTGCCGGTATGACTATCACCAAAGAACGTGCGGAAACGATCGATTTTTCGGAACCATATTATGACGCCGGACTTACAATCGCCGTTCAGGAAAGCAACAGCGATATCAAATCGGAAGATGACCTGGCAGGAAAGAAAGTCGGGACACGTTCCGGTACTACGAGTGAGCAGTACCTGAAAGAAAACCATCCCGATGCCGAAGTTGTCACTTTTCCGGGTATTGTGGAAGCATACATGGACCTGCAGGCAGGACGGGTGGACGCAGTCATGTATGACGTCCCGAACGTTAAGTACTACGTAAATAACGATGCCAAAGGTGAGCTGAAAACGGTCGGCGAGACGCTTCAGGGAGAACAGTATGGTATAGCTTTCCCTAAAGATTCCGAACTTGTAGACCCTGCCAACGAAGCTCTTCAGACACTGATCGACAATGGAACGTATGATGATATTTATGAAGAGTGGTTCGGTGAACGTAAATACGGCACGGAATCCTCGGAATAAACCAGCTCAGGCGTAGCGGTATTCTGTTACGCCTGATTTTTACCATTTCAATCATCCATTCATAGTGAAGGAGCGTTCGTTTACATGGAAGCATTTATGGAGTCTCACTACATACGGGTACTGCCTTTCCTGTTCGAAGGGCTGATCTGGACTCTGATCATTACCGGAGTCGGTCTGTTTTTCGGATTCATTCTCGGAGCCATCTTCGGAATGGGACGATTATCTAAAAATAAACTCATTTACGGGATCTCTTCTATTTACGTGGAGGCTCTCAGAGGGACACCGATCCTTGCCCAGATCCTGTTCATTTATTTCGGTCTCCCCGACCTTCTCGGGTTCAATATCGATAAAATCAGTGCGTCCATCATAGCGATTTCATTAAATGCCGGAGCCTACATAGCAGAAATCGTCCGTGGCGCCGTCTACTCCATCGATAAAGGACAGAGCGAAGCAGGCCGCTCCATCGGTCTGACCAGGTCTCAGACGATGAGATATATCATATGGCCCCAGGCTTTCAAACGGATGATTCCGCCTCTTGGAAATCAGTTCGTTATCAGCCTGAAAGATACATCCCTTTTCTCGGTAATCGCTGTGGGAGAACTGCTGTATATGGGGCAGCAATACTACGGTACCACTTTCGCCGCTTTTGAAGCTCTCACGATGGTCTGTCTTCTCTACCTTGCAATCACGGTGCCGACAGCCCTGTACCTTCGTAAAGTGGAAAGGAGACTGGATGTATGAGTGAAATGATTACAGTGAATAACCTGCATAAATCTTTCGGAAAAAACGAAGTGCTGAAAGGGATCGACATGAAAGTGAAGGAACAGGAAGTCGTGTGTGTCATCGGGCCATCCGGTTCGGGTAAAAGCACGCTGTTACGCTGTCTGAATCTGCTCGAAGAGGTGACTTCGGGGGACGTATTCATCGAAGGCGACAACCTTACCGGCAAAAACGTAAACATCAACGAAGTACGTACGCGCGTAGGAATGGTCTTTCAGCACTTCAATCTTTTCCCGCACATGACCGTAATGGAAAATATTACGATCGGGCCGATGAAAATCAAAAACGTTTCCAAAGAACAGGCCAGAAAAGAAGCCATCCCGATTCTAAGGAAAGTCGGCCTCGAAGAAAAAGCGGACGTTTATCCCGAGAGCCTCTCCGGGGGCCAGAAACAGCGTGTAGCCATCGCCCGTTCTCTTGCGATGAACCCGAAAATCATGCTTTTTGATGAGCCGACCTCGGCCCTCGACCCGGAACTGGTGGGAGACGTTCTCGAAGTAATGAAAGATCTGGGGAAAGAAGGTATGACCATGGTCGTCGTTACACACGAAATGGGATTCGCCCGTGAGATGGGAGACCGGGTTATTTTTATGGACGAAGGGGTTATTATGGAAGAGGACATTCCGGAGAATCTGTTCGGGAACCCCCAGCATGAACGGACCAGAGAGTTTTTAAGTAAAGTTTTGTGAAAGTATAGAAACAGAAACCGAACATTCACGCCGACGGCGATGATGTTCCAGGAACAGCACATAGACTTCTGCGGAGCCGGATCGGTCCCTGCCACCTTTAAATCAGCCGATATGACTGATTCCGGCAGTCTGATCCAAATTCGCGCAGGACTTATGTGCTGTTCTTTTGTTATGGTTCCGAAAATAGTAGTTCCGGCTAAAAACCGAACATTTATTTTATAATTAAAATATTGTTCGGTTTTTACTTTGACAAACATCCAAAATTCCTTTACATTATTCATAGACCGAATGATAAACATAAACACATAAAAAATATTCGCTTTTAGAGGTGAAAAATCATGGAAAACGTTTTTGACTATGAAGATATACAGCTCATTCCTTCGAAATGTATCGTTTCGAGCCGTTCGGAATGTGACACTTCCGTTTCGCTCGGAAAACACACGTTCAGATTACCGGTCGTACCGGCCAACATGCAGACCATCGTGGACGAGTCCCTCGCTAGGAAACTCGCGGAAAACAATTATTTCTACGTGATGCATCGGTTCGAACCGGAGAAACGGCTGGATTTCGTACGGGAGATGAAAAAGGCCGGACTCATTTCTTCGATCAGTGTCGGCATAAAAGATGAGGAATATGACTTCCTTGACACGTTGAAAAAAGAAAACATGGTCCCTGATTATATGACGATCGATATTGCACACGGTCACTCGGACGCTGTTTTGAACATGCTCCGCTACATCAAGAAAGAACTGCCGGAAACTTTCGTTATCGCCGGGAACGTAGGCACACCGGAAGCTGTGCGTGAACTCGAAAATGCCGGAGCGGACGCTACGAAAGTCGGTATCGGTCCCGGTAAAGTCTGTATCACGAAAATGAAAACCGGTTTCGGTACCGGAGGATGGCAGCTGGCTGCAGTCCGCTGGTGCTCAAAAGCCGCAACGAAACCGGTGATCGCCGACGGAGGTATCCGCACACACGGAGATATAGCCAAGTCGATCCGCTTCGGTGCAAGCATGGTCATGGTCGGTTCTCTGTTCGCCGGTCACGAAGAATCTCCCGGAGACACGAAAGAAGTGGACGGCACTCTTTATAAAGAGTACTTCGGCTCCGCCTCCGAGTTTCAAAAAGGTGAGAAGAAAAACGTGGAAGGTAAAAAAATAGTCGTGGAACATAAAGGGACCATCAAAGACACCCTTACGGAAATGGAACAGGACCTTCAGTCCGCCATCTCCTACGCAGGAGGAAGAGATATCGAAGGACTGCGCCACGTCGATTATGTAATCGTCAAAAACTCGATATTCAACGGAGATAGAATCTGATTTTCTTTTTCATATAATAGCAGGGATATGGCCTGCGAGTTTCTACCGGTCCCCCGTAAAGGGACTGACTATGAAAAAGCTGTTACGTGCCGGGAAGGACTCTTATTTCGGGAAGCCTTTCCGATTCCGCTTATGAGGGAAACACCCCTGTAAGAGACGCGTCTGCTTTTTCACAGCAGATGCGTCTTCTTTATTTATAAACGAAAATGTTTGGTCAAAACCCTTTGTTAGGAGATGCTGCCTTATGAAAGCACTTGAAGAAAAAATAAGAGAAGAAGCCGTGGTCCTCTCGCCTTCTGTCATTAAAGTCGATTCTTTTCTGAACCACAGTGTGGACCCTTCGTTCATGAAGGATATCGGGGAAGCTTTTTACACGAAATTCAAAAATGAACCCGTCACGAAAATTATAACGCTGGAGTCCTCAGGTATCGCTCCTGCTGTCATGACCGGACTGTTTTTTGACGTACCGGTCGTGTTTCTCAGAAAACAGAAGTCACTGACTCTGAACGATCAGCTGTTCACCGCGGACGTATATTCCTATACAAAAGAAACGACGAACAGCATAAGTATATCGAAGGAGTATCTTAGTGAGAATGATCACGTACTGATCATTGACGATCTTCTCGCCAACGGCCAGGCCCTTAAAGGGATGATCGATATCGTACGTGAGTCCGGTGCAGGGCTGGCCGGATGCGGCATCGTCATCGAAAAAGGCTTTCAAAACGGAGGTTCCGACTTAAGAAAGAGCAATATCCGCATCGAATCACTGGCGATTATAAGCGAAATGACCGAAGAAACGATCACTTTTTCTGAGAGGGAGGAAGATTGATGAAAACAGCTGCACTCGGTTTCCAGCATCTGCTCGCCATGTATACAGGCGCCGTTCTTATTCCGCTGATTGTAGGAGGAGCCCTCGGGCTATCATCCGCCCAGCTCACCTATCTCGTCGCTATCGATCTGCTTATGTGCGGGGTCGCCACTATCCTTCAGGTAATCCGGACGAAATGGTTCGGCATCGGGCTTCCGGTCGTCCTCGGATGTACGTTTACAGCAATAGGTCCGATGATTGCGATAGGAGGCCAGTACGGAGTGTCCGGAATATACGGAGCTCTCCTCGCCTCCGGTCTTCTCGTTATGCTCTTCGCCCGCTTCTTCGGAAAGCTCGTCCGCTTTTTCCCGACCGTCGTGACAGGAACTGTCGTCACGGTGATAGGAATCACTCTCATACCTGAAGCAATCAAAAATATGGGCGGCGGCGAAGGAGCAGAAGATTTCGGTTCCGCATCCAACCTTCTTCTCGCGTTCGGCACGCTTGCCGTCATCATCGCTCTGTACCGGTTTTCAACCGGATTCACGAGAGCCATTTCCATCATGCTCGGACTTATTGCAGGTACGGTGATTGCCGCTTTCTTCGGAAAAGTGGATTTCCAGGCCGTCGGAGAAGCTGACGTATTCCACATGGTAGAACCTTTCTACTTCGGGATGCCTACGTTTCACTGGTCGGCGATTTTGACTATGACGCTCGTCGCCATGGTGTCTCTTGTGGAATCCACAGGGGTCTACTTCGCTGTCAGTGATATGAGGGACGAAGTTCCGGACGAGAAAGACCTCACCCGCGGGTACCGTTCGGAAGGTCTTGCTATCTTTCTCGGCGCCGTCTTCAACGCTTTTCCATACACAGCTTTCTCTCAAAATGTCGGACTGATGAATATGACGGGGGTAAAGTCGCGGAAGGTTATTTTCACAACGGGAGGTATGCTGATCATCCTCGGTTTCCTTCCAAAAATCGCCGCGGTCACTACTGTCATCCCGACACCGGTTCTCGGAGGTGCGATGCTTGCGATGTTCGGCATGGTAATTTCCCAGGGCATCAAAATGCTCAGCCCGGTTATCCGCGATTCCACGGAAAACTCGATGATCGTCGCCTGTTCCATCGGAATGGGGCTCGGTGTAACGACCGTTCCCGAGCTTTTCCGTTCGCTTCCGGAAGGCATACAGATTCTGACAAGTAACGGTATCGTAGCCGGAAGCCTGACCGCCATCGTTCTCAACATCGTCTTCCACGCCTCTTTTTCGAAAAAAAGCGCAGTGGAAGTGCCGGCTGCCGAAAGAGCTTCCTGAACTATTCCGAAACAGTACATGGACTCCTTACGGGGAGCGATGTGCTGTTTTTTTATTATTTCCACGGACTCTACGTATGCCGGCCGCTCCTGTTCAGAACGAGGAAAACCAGCAGTACTGCGGTTACAACGCCTATGCTGTCGATGGCCACGTCGCTGACCTGCCCGCTTCTCCCCGGAATGAAGGTCTGGTGGAACTCATCAGTTGCAGCGTAAAGAACGGCTGCTGCAAAAGCTTTGTACCACTTTTGAAAAGCACCGTAAAGAAACAGCGTCAAAAGGAAATAAGCAAAAACGTGCGCGCCTTTTCTTACGATATAATGCAGGGTCTCCTCTGCCGCCGGAATCGCCGAAAACAGAGCTGCAACAATTGAACTTAGCTGACTCGACTCCTCTCCTGCCTGATGGGATAAGTAAAAAATGCATGCCATCCAGAGAATGGCAAGAACTCCTGAAATTTTCTGAACTTTCGACATGACCCGGCCACTCCCTTTCCTATATAATAATACCTAATCACAAGAAAGGAGTCGATAACGCGATGAAACATTTAGCGAAAGAGCACTTCGTCTATTCTATGGATAAAGATAATCCTCCGGCTCTCACGGTTTCTTCCGGTGAACAGATCAAAATCGATACATACGACTGTTTCGAAAACCAGATCCGGACGGAAGATTATGAAATGAAAAGTATGGACTGGGAAAAAATCAATCCCGCAACCGGACCGATCTACGTGGAGGATGCAGAACCCGGGGACGTACTGAAAGTCCATATCGATGATATCACTCTCGGCGACCAGGGCGTCATGCTTACAGGTCCCGGGCTCGGCGTACTCGGTCACCGTATGGAAGATTTCGAAGTTAAAATACTCCCACTGAAAGACGGAAAAGTGGTGTTTGATGAGAAATTGTCTCTACCCCTCAATCCTATGATCGGTGTCATCGGGGTGGCACCGGAAGGCGAAGGCGTGAACTGCGGAACCCCTGACGCTCACGGAGGGAATATGGATACGAAACGTATTGCGGAAGGTGCCACTCTTTATTTTCCGGTCTTCCAAAAGGGAGCGCTGCTTTCACTCGGCGACCTTCATGCGGCTATGGGAGATGGGGAGGTCAGCGTCTCGGGTGTTGAAATTCCGGCGGAAGTGACTTTGACAGTGGAAACGCTCAAAACAGACTCTATCTCCTACCCGATGCTTGAAGACGGAGAAGGGGCGTCTATAATTGTTTCCAAGGAAACTCTGGATGATGCAGTGGATACAGCAGTGGAAATGATGATCGACCATCTTCATCCGCACCTCGATATGTCGCTATCCGAACTGACGATGCTTGCAAGCGCCGCAGGTCAGGTCGAAGTCAGCCAGGTAGTGGATCCGCTCAAAACGGCCCGCTTCTCTATGCCGCGGTACGTTCTGGAAGCGTATGGTATTCAGCTATTCTGATCCACTAAAAAAGTGCTTCGCGAGATTGCGAAGCACTTTTTCTTACTGCAGTTCTTCTTCGAGACTCATATCTCCTGAAGGGCGGAAACGATAGTACATCGTATACACCCTCGTATAGAACCATTGAATCCACGGCCCGAGCAGAAGCATCGGAACAATTGTACCAAGACCTACAGGACCGCCGATGATGAAAGCGAGGGAAGCCATGACGACCGCTACTGCCGTCTGGGACACTTGCAGACTCAAATTATATCTGTGGCTCACCGCAAGGAACAGCTGATCGACCGGAGCGCGGGCGAACTGAGGCAGAATATAGATGGCCACTCCAAGACCGATGATCATTACTGCGACGAGCAGCAGTGCAAACTGCAGGAGAAACGGGTAGCCGGCCAGGTTGACCGGTGCAAATACGAACTCCAACCAGAAATCCAAAATCAGACTCTCCATGAATATAGGAATGGCCGCTCTGATTTCCGGCGCCTGCTTCATAAGCAGGGCGTTCACGAAAACAATCAGAAATTGAAATACTCCGTACCAGAAACCTGTCGTAAATCCTAAGTGATCGGAGACGCCGATAAAAAAGGCCGTCCAGAATCCTGCTCCGAGAGTAGCGTTGATAAGAAGCGCGACCCCGAAAAAATTGATAAGCATACCCAGCAAGTATACAGAGGAACGATATAACATGGCTTCCCCCTCCTTCTTTCCTGAAATCTAAAAGCCATTTTATTAGAAGGTATAAGGAGAAACAAGGAGAAAATCTTAGATATATCAATGATTTTTTGCTGAAAACGCTCTATTTAAGGACACACCGGTTTATAAATATTTATACGGTTGAAAACGAAATTTTAATGGATGCTTTTTTCAATCGTGATTTGTCATTTTTAAAAAAATGAGTATAATATGTAAGGTGAAATACTTTCAGTAAGACTTCATTTGTTCTTATAAAATGAACATTTCAGTTTTACGGAAGTATTTTTTTGTTTTTATACCATAATTCATTTAGGAGGAGACATGAAGAACGTATCCAGAGTTTTTTACATTACACTTGCCTTAGTTATTATAACCGTTATATTCGGTGCTGCATTTCCGGCACAGTTCGAAGGGATTACAGGCAGCATTAAATCTTACGTAGCCACGACATTCGGGTGGTACTACCTGCTCCTCATGTCCGCACTCGTAATTGTTGCCGTCTCTATTTCCATCAGTCCGTGGGGGAAAATACGCCTCGGTAAAGACGGGGAAAAACCGGAGTTTTCCCTCCCTACCTGGACAGCTATGCTTTTTTCGGCGGGAATGGGGATAGGTCTCGTATTCTACGGAGCAGCCGAACCTCTTTTCCACTATCTCTCCGATTCTCCCACTGCAGAAACAGGAAGCGGAAAAGCGTTCAAAGAAGGACTCGTCTACGCCTACTACCACTGGGGTATCCACGTCTGGGCGATGTATGGTGTCACCGCACTCGCTCTGGCTTTCTTCCAGTTCCGAAAAGGGGAGCCCGGCCTTATTTCCACGACTTTGAAGCCGCTGTTCGGCGATAAAATGAACGGGCCGCTCGGTACGCTGATCGACGTCCTCGCTGTATTCGCAACCGTCTTCGGAGTGGCGACATCTCTCGGCTTCGGAGCTGTACAGATCAACGGCGGACTCTCCCATCTGTTCGATGTCGAAGTCGGTTTTACATCGCAATTCTTCATCATTACAGTCGTAACGCTATTATTCTTAGTGTCAGCGTGGACGGGGTTAAGCAAGGGTATTAAGTATTTATCCAATACGAACCTTGTCCTTTCCGTCGTTCTGCTCGTTCTCGTTCTGATCATCGGACCGACGATACTGATTCTGAATATGTTCACAGAAACGTTCGGTATGTATATACAGAACTTTATCGAAATCAGTTTCCGTACGGCTCCTCTCGAGAGCGATAATCGAAGCTGGCTCGACAGCTGGACGATTTTCTACTGGGCCTGGTGGGTGTCGTGGGCTCCATTCGTAGGTATGTTCATCGCCCGCGTCTCCCGTGGTCGTACAATCCGGCAGTTCCTTACCGGAGTTCTTACTATTCCTACCCTGCTCGTGTCCATCTGGTTCGCCGTTTTCGGGACGACTTCCGGTAATATCCAGAACAACGGTACGGAACTCACGCAGTATGCGACAGAACTCGTTCTGTTCAACATGTTCGACCAGCTTCCGCTGTCACTCATTCTTTCTTTGCTTGCAATAGTGCTGATCGGTTCATTCTTCATTACATCGGCCGATTCCGCCACGTTCGTGCTCGGTATGCAGTCCACAAACGGTTCTCTGCTGCCGGCGAACAGAATCAAAATCGTCTGGGGACTGGCACAGTCCTCCGTTGCTCTCATTCTTCTGTACGTAGGAGGTCTGCAGGCGATACAGAATACGATTATCGCTGCGGCGCTTCCGTTCTCGTTCGTCATGATTCTCATGGTGATCGCCCTCTTCAAGGCGCTCAACGAGGAACACAAGAAAATGGAAGCGGAAGAAGAAAAGAAACAGAATTCATAGTCAAACCAAAAGCCGGTCTGCTTATTAGAAAAGCAGGCCGGCTTCTTTTAATGGGTATACGGAAATAATCTAACTGCTTGCCCGTTCTTTCAGGGTTTCTTCAAACAGATCGAGTCCGCGGTCAATTTCTTCCTTTGTAATAGTAAGCGGTGGAATCATCCGCATAATTTCCGTTTCGTTTCCCCCGAAGTAAAACAACACTCCTTTTTCAAGAGCACGATCCAGGCAGTCGAACAACACGTCACTGCTCGGAGTTTTCGTCACCGGGTCCACCATTTCGATTCCTATCATAAGACCGAGGGCCCGGACTTTCCCTATTTCCGGATATTTCTTCTGCATAGTAAGCAGTCTCTCATAAGCGTAAGCTCCCTGCTTTTTCGTATTGGCAAGCAGGTTCTCCTCTTCGATGACGTCGAGTACTGCATTTGCAGCGTGACAGGCAATAGGATTCCCGCCGAACGTCGTTGCGTGACTGCCAAGCGGCCACTTCTGCATAAGTTCCCGCGAAGCTACGGTCGCACTTAGGGGCAGACCGCTCGCTATACCCTTCGCAATCGCCATGATGTCCGGTGTGACATTGAAAGTGTGCGAAGCGAACCATTCCCCGGTACGGCCAAACCCGGTCTGCACTTCATCGAAAATAAGCAGAATGCCGTGCTCGTCACACAGTTCCCTCACTCTCCGGAGCCATGGCTCCGGGGGCACGACGTACCCGCCTTCCCCAAGCACGGGTTCCACAATAAATGCCGCCACTTCTTCGGGGGCCACCTGATACTTGAACAGCTGTTCAGCATGATGCTCCAGTTCTGCAACCGGATCTTCCGCTTCCGGATCAGCATAAGGCAGCTGGTATGTGCCATTGACCGGCTGATGTTTCCGGTACTTGCTTTTCGAAGTGGAGACGCTCAGCGCCCCCATGGAACGACCATGGAATCCGCCGAGAAAAGAAACGACATAAGGGCGGTCCGTGACGTGACGGGCGAGCTTCAAAGCGCCTTCCACCGCTTCGGCACCGCTGTTTCCGTAGAAGAAGCAGTCGAGATTCCCGGGGAGGAGGGCAGCAAGACGCTGTGACAGTTCAAGAATGGAATCGTACATAATAACCCCGGACGGTCCGTGCGTAAGTTCATCCGCACCTTTTTTAATCGCCTCCACCACTTTGGGATGCCGGTGTCCGACGTTCGTCGTTGCAATTCCCGAAGTGAAATCAAGGTACTGCCGTCCGTCTTTTCCGTAGTAATAATGCCCCTCTTCTTTTTCCACCGGAAGGTTCGGGTGGTCCTTGGCCATGCTCGGTGCCAGGTGTCTGTCCACGAGATCTTTGATTTCATCCATAACTGTAATCCTCTCCTAAAAGAAAAATAAATGTGCAATCAGTGCGGCAAGCGGCAAAGTTACAGCCGTCCGCTGCAGAAAAATGATGAATAGTTCAAACAGATTGATCGGTATATTCGATTTAATGAGCAGCACGCCTATTTCAGACATATAGATGAGCTGTGTCAGAGCCATGACGCCGATGACGAACCTGGTGATTTCCGCTTCGATTCCGCTTCCGATGACCGCGGGCAGAAACATGTCCGCAAACCCGACGATCATCGCAGGTGCTGCCGCTTCCGCTTCCGGCAGCTGCAGCAGATTCAGAATAGGAATGAACGGATAGGACAGGAAAGTGAAAATCGGCGTGAACTCCGCAATAATGAGCGCGACGGTACCGAGAGCCATGACGAGCGGAATAAGGCCGAGCCAGATATCAGCTACGTGGAACAGCCCTTTCTTAACGACTTCCCCGGCCCCTTTCACCTGATCGGCTTTCTTTATGGCACGGTCCACACCCCACCGGAACGTTGACCAGCCTTCGGGAACATCTTCCTGTATCTGACGGCCGACCGGTCCATGGTATGTCGTCTTTTTACCGGAAAGCGGAGGTATCCTCGGGATGACGATTGCCGCTACAATGCCGCACACCACTACCGTAGCATAAAACTGGACGAACATATCGTCGATAGACAGAAATCTTGCGATAACAAGACTGAACGCGATAGACGCTATCGAAAAGTTCGTAGCGATGATGGAAGCTTCTTTTTTCGTATAATATCCCTGTTCATACTGCTGGGTGGTCAGAAGAACACCGACGGTACCGCTCCCCATCCAGGAAGCCATGGCATCCACGGAAGAACGGCCGGGAAGCTGGAAGAGCGGGTTCATCACTTTTCTGACTATCGCTCCGATGAAATCCATCAGCCCGAACTCCAGCAGTAGCGGCATGAACAGACTCGCGAATAAAAACCAGACCATAAGCACGGGAACGAGATCGTAAAGAACGACGACTCCCGTCACTTCCGACCATATCACTTCAGGACCGATACTCCACAGCGTCATAGCCGCAAAGACGGCACCGATGACCCGAAGCGTGATCCAGAACGTCCCTACGTCGAAAATAGCCACGATAAAAATATTATCTTTATATAATTTTTCAGGAACAAACCGGGTGATTATACTGCCGAGGGCAGATACCCACAATACTGCTGTCATAAAAGCAGGAATGTACGGTCCAATAACCGCCTGCAGGCCATCAGCCATCACCCCGAGACCGATCGTAACCGTATCATTCACAGAAATAGGTACAAGGAACAAAAGCACTCCGATCAATGACGGAATAAGAAATTTCAATAATTGCTTCGTCGTGTACCTCCCGTTTGTTCTGTCATTCGCAGTTGCAGCCTCGTCAATCTCCATGCTTTTCTCCCCCAATCAGAAAAAATCTTTATTGGGTAATAATACACACAAATGCATTTTTATTCAACAGGATGTATCAGTATATTTAAAAAATAGATACCCGGAAGTAATCTGCGGCATAAATGGACCCGGGTCATACACCTACTGCTATATAAAAAAGCACCCGCCATTCAGGCAGATGCTTCGGTTTTAGTTATAGAAGTCACTCACTATTTCCTCAAGACTGATTTTCGCCAGATAGTTTTTCGGAGTCAAAAATGTGACAGTGACGACGCCGGGATGACGACCTATTTCGATAGACCCGGTAATCGTAGCCCGGTTCATCACTTCCGGCACATCAATGCCGAAAGCTTTCGCTGCGCGCTCCATACCGTTCGTCGTCGCATCATTGAGTGTCGCTCCACTGCCGACGAAGGACACCGGGAGAGAATCTTCCATTTTTTCTATGTCCCATTCTTTCCGGAGTGCTTCGGCTTTTTGTTTCTCCTCTTCCGTGAACGGCTTAGCAAGGTAAGGAAGGTCTTCTTCCACCGGGAGGAGGATCGGCCCTTCAATGTTGACGCCTTTCATCACTTCCACTTCCAGACTGACAATACCCGAGACGTCCGTCGTATGTCCGGCGATTTCTCCGTCCCCCTGCATCGCGTGCATGTCCCCAAGGTATACTCCTCCGCCTTCCACTTTCACCGGGCAGATAAGCACTGCCCCTTCCCGAACGCGGTTAATATCCATGTGTCCATCCGTCCGCTCTTCCAGCTGCTCTTCCGTGAGTCCATACGAATGCGGAGCATCAATCAGGAACTGTCCGAAATCTCCGGCGTTGTGGGAGTCGGGAATAGCCCTTGAAGGTGTGGTGCCGAGCTGTCCGAGGAAAGGCCGCAGTCTTGCCATAGCCCCGACGATATCGTGGGGAGCAAACGTGACGACCGGGTTCTGAATAGAGCCCTCGGGTGTTGCCATGTAATGTTTCGAGTCCTTCGCCACTTTTTCCGCCGCCTGTTTATCCAGTGTCAAACCCACTTCCTTCTTGTGATCGAAGGCGATGGAATACGCATTCGTGAACGCAAAGGGAGTCACGTCCTCTCCGCACACCTGACAGCGGATCGCCTGCTGGCCGATGCCTTCGATATATGTTTCGGGATTCTCCGTACCACAGTTCGCACATTTCCCGTCTATGAACGGGTCGCCGGTGAAACGCCCTTCCACCGGTTTGTCGTTGCCGGAAGCTGTCGCTATAGAAGTCACTTCGATGGAATGAATACGGATAGCAATCGCATCTCCCACTTCCGCTCCTTCCACATAAACGGGCTTCGTCACTTCATGCCCGCCTTTCAGGGCAGGGGTGATCATCGGTCCCCAGCATCCGGGTGTCGTATTGGCGACGATGTGCCCGCCATCCCGTACTTTGTACTCCATTTCCCTCGAGGGATCCAGCACGCCGTCGGTAAAATCGTTAACGAAAACAGTCTGTTTAGCTTTCATTATTACACCCCTTTTTTGTTATTGTCTTAATTTTAGAATATTACAGACAATTCTACAAAAATAAAGACTTTTCACCCCGGCCCCTTCAGGGTAACAAGAGAGAGGAAAGGATAGATGCTCATGACGGAATTATTACTCAGTCATATCCCGTCTACCCTGCTCCACATACTTACGGGGCTGCTGGTGGCGGATTTATTATTTAAAGGACCTGACTTCCATAATAGAAAAGCAAGATTTGTTCTTCTCGGGGGCGTCGGGGTCATCGTACTGATGCCGGACCTCCCCAAACTGTTCGGTGTGCTGATCGGCCACTCCCTGGTTACCGTACCCATTATTGCCGCGTTTTTCGCTATTTTCACGCGGGCGCTGCTTACTATGTCGTTTTTTTCTATATGGTGGCGGCTGACTCTCGTACTCGTAGTAAGCGCGCTCGGTATCGACTATCTCGGGAACGGAGTCCATCTGCTTTATCCGATAACTGGAGCGACGTACGGCCTTTCTCTTATCCGGTATGAATTCTTCTATATACTACCGGTCAGCCTGCTGCTGTTCGTTCAGCTGCGGAAAGGAACTTCGGCACATCACCGTAACAATTGATATCTTCAGCAGATCGTGCAGAATATGAAAAAAGAACCTCCGAATGGAGTTTTCCTTCCCTTCAACACGTTCCCACTCGCCTGAGGGGAAGGAAAACAGCTTCCCCGGAAATGAACAGCCTCACTGACCATCCTCTCTGCTAAAAGCACACAAAAACCGGACGTCAAAGTCCGGTTCTGTCTGCGCTATTCTGTTCCGTACTCTTCTCCCTGTTCGCCGCTCATTTTATCCAGTACTTCCGGGAACTCCACCGTATCGAATTCCTCCCCTGTCTCAGCGTCGGTAACGTGGATGACGACGCTGTAATCATCGGGATCCGCTCCATCGAAAAGTTGATAATATAAACCTAGAACACCGATACCGAAGACCGCAAATCCGTCGAAACTCTCCTCATAGGCAGTCTGCTCTGCTTCGAGCGTAAACTCGGAGTAATCACCATTTGCGGTGACCCCCTGAATGGATGAATATTCCCCGCCTTCCCGGATCTCTTCCAGAGAGCTCTCAATCTCCTCCTCCATTTCTTTCATCATTTCCTTATGCTTCGATTTGGACATTTTATACGTAATCGTTCCATCCCCGTTGTCCGTCACTTCACTGATTCCTTCTTCTTCTGCAGAAGCTTTTATTTCTTCAAAATCTCCGTCTTCCATTTCCAAAAGCGTTTTGGGAAGTGTCACTTTTACATTAAACATTCCTTTATCGACATCGATAGAACCTTCAGAGTTCTCTTCCGATCCTCCTTCACTTTCATCTGCGGATGTTTCTGACTCCGGGGTGTCACCGGCTTCCGCAGATTCTTCCGGAGTCTGTTCCCCCGTCCCGCAGGCGGCAAGCAGAATGGATAACGCAATCAGCCATTTCCACATACGTCTCTCCTCTTTCCGGTTTGGATTTTACTGTCTCAATTCCTCTATGTGCACAGACACTTCCGAAGAACAAATAAAATACGACGCTTGCCTTCCTTTTATTTTCCCTAATTTCCAAAATTATATACCTTTTCTGAGTAAATTTTCCCAGTCACTCATCAAAAAGTATAGAAACAATTCTTCTTCCCTGCTAAACTAAGATATAGAATATCCACTTCAGACAGGGAGGAAAAGTCATGGATGCATCCGCATGGACGAAAGAGGATTTATTGAAAATACTGCACAATGCGGACACCGGCCTACTGGTAAGCGTCCCCGATGAAAACCGCTTCGTGGAAGTCAACACTCCCGTTTTATCGAATCTCGGATATACACGGGAAGAGTTTCTTTCCCTTCCGCTCTCTGATCTCTTCGATACACTGCCCCTTGAAAAGCAGGAAAAGGTGCTCTATAAGAAAAACGGGGAGGAACTTCTCGTCGAAACCGTCAGCCGCCCCCTTCCTCTTTCGGACGGCCGCCTCTATACGCTTACAACAGTTAAAGATATTACGAAAAACAGAGAAATAAAATACCGGTTGAAGCATAAGGATCAGCAGTTCAAGTCTCTTTACCTCTACAACCCGGATACTATCTTCTCCCTGGATATGAACGGAAGATATACGAATATCAACCCTTCCGGTGTAGAGCTGTTCGGCTATGCTCCCGAAAAAATCAATGGTTCCTCCTATCTGGAGTTTCTTACGAAAGAAGCCGGTGAAGCGACCCTTTCTCATTTCAGAAAAGTTACTAACGGGGAAACGGTACGATTTGAAACCACCCTCATCTCCCGGGATGAAGCCAGACATATTATGGATGTTACCGCCGTGCCTCTGATTATCGACAACGTCATTACGGGAGTCATCGGTATTGCGAGAGATATGACAGTGAAAAAAGCGACGGAACGGCTTCTTACCGAAAGCGAACAGCGCTACCGCTCCCTGTTCGACTACAATACGGATGCAGTGATGACGTTTGATACAGACGGTACGTTCACCCATGCGAATGCAAGTACGGAGAAACTTACCGGTATGTCGATTGAACAGCTGAGAGGTAAATCGTTTTTACCTTTTATATCAGAGGAGGTACGGGAGGAGACGAGACGACATTTTTTCACTTCTCTTCAGGGACAACCCCACCAATATGAAACGCAGCTCACCATGTCGGAAGGAGAGAAGCTGTACCTGCACATAGCACTCGTACCTATTTACATCGACGGAAGCATTACGGGTATCCACTGTGTGGCCAAAAACGTAACCGAGTTGAAAAAGCTTAATACAAAAATGAACCACCTCGCTTATCATGACACGCTCACAGGACTTCCGAACCAGCGTTACTTCCACGAGACCATCGAACAGAAACTTGCGTCAGGGGAAAACTTCGCCCTTTTCTTCCTGGATCTCGACCGTTTTAAATTTATCAACGATTATATGGGCCACCACATGGGAGATGAACTGTTGAAACAGGTATCCCGCCGTCTGCTCCGGCTTGTCGGCACCCGGGGGAACGTGTTCAGGTATGGAGGCGACGAGTTTCTGATCATCCTGCCGGAAGTCGATACGGAAGAGGCGGGAGAAATAGCTGCCGATATCACTTCGGAAATGGAGCGAAGCTATGACCTGAACGGATATGAGGCACTGGTGACAGTGAGCATAGGTATCAGCATGTCACCGGAGCACAGCAACACGACCGCCGCACTCATCCGCCAGGCGGATAACGCTATGTATCATGCGAAAAACCTCGGCAAAAACACCTGGCAGGTTTACAACAGCCAGGTTCAAAAGCGGAAGACGGACCTTAAAACAGAGTCCCACCTTTACAAAGCACTCGCGAACCGGGAGTTTTTTCTCGTTTATCAGCCGCAGTTCGAAAAAGACAGCAGCCATCTAATCGGTATAGAGGCACTGCTCCGGTGGAGAAATAAAGACCTCGGTCTCGTCTCTCCTTCCGAATTCATTACGATTGCCGAAGAAACTGGTCTGATCGTACCTATCGGTGAATGGGCGATCAGGGAAGCCTGCCAGCAGGCAAAAGCCTGGCAGGATGAAGGGTACCCGCCTGTAAAAATAT
The DNA here is from genome assembly GCF_001685435.2 of Salimicrobium jeotgali. Taxonomy (NCBI): domain Bacteria; kingdom Bacillati; phylum Bacillota; class Bacilli; order Caryophanales; family Bacillaceae; genus Salimicrobium; species Salimicrobium jeotgali. Next base: position 581,649 of record NZ_CP011361.2, on the reverse strand, counting down.
CCGTCAACCTGTCCATGCGTCAGTTTTACCATAACGATTTAGTCGAAATGGTGGCACAAATCCTTCAGGAGACCGGGCTGCCTGCAAAATATCTGGAACTGGAAATCACAGAGTCTATGGCCATACACGCGGAAGAAGCCACCGACATCTTAAACAGATTGAGCGGTCTCGGGGTTAAAATCTCCATCGATGACTTCGGAACAGGATACAGCTCCCTCAGTTATTTAAAACGGTTCCCTATCCACCAGCTCAAAATCGACAAATCGTTCATTAAAGATATAGGAGTCGACCGGGAAAACAATGATATCATCACTACTATCATTTCCCTTGCCGACAGTCTGAATCTCGAAGTTATTGCAGAAGGTGTGGAAACAGCCAGCCAGCTGGATTTCCTCAGAAGAAACGGATGCGATAAGTACCAGGGATACTATTTTGCAAAACCTATGAAACCGGAACAAATCGTCTCCCACTTCAATCCGAAACTTTTTCACAAATAGCGCGTACTCCATAAACAAAAACAGCCGGAATATTTCCATACAGCTACTGCTGCGAAGGAGGTCCCGGCTGTTTTTTTCTTCTGTCATACACTATCCCTTATAGAACAGTACCGTAAAGTAAGGAGCACCTTTGTCATCGACTGCGACACCGATTCCGACTTCTTCATACGCAGGATTGAGGATATTGTCGCGGTGGCCTTTGGAATCCATCAGCCCTTCGTGGGCGTAAACGGCGTTGCTCTGCCCGTAAGCGAGGTTTTCCCCGATGATCCGGAAAGATACCCCGGCTTCCCTGGCTCTGTCCGCCGGTCCCTGTCCTTCCGGATTAGTGTGAGAGAAGTAATCACGCTCCGTCATATCCGTGCTGTGGGCTTCTGCTACAGGGACCAGTTCCTCTCTCCAGCTGAGCGGCTCCAGTCCCCTCGCCGTACGGTCTCTGTTGATAAGTCCGAACATAACTTCCGCCTGGTCTTTCCCGACCCAGTCCTGTTCATTCGCGTAGTAGCTGTTCATATTCGTAGTAACGGTTTTGGGAACGATATAAATGGACTTGATGACGTCCCCTTCATGACGGTCGTAAAAGACCGTCACTTCCTTATTGTTCCGTTCGTACACGTCATAATTTTCAGCCGGAGACCGTACACTCGTCATACCCCGTCTGACCGCATCCGCCGGTTCGCCCCAGGCTTTCTCTGCAGTGGAGCTTTCCTGGCCAATGGTTATCCCGTCATAGCTCTCCCCTTCTTTTCCCAGGTAGCGACCGGTGCTATCTTTATTGGCGAAAGAGAAATTCCCCGACGTCGTCCCTTTCAACATCCATGGGGTGCCGTAAATACTTTGTACCGTCTGCTCCCCGGCTGTTGCCGAAGACTCTTTCCCGGAAGTAACCTTCTTTTCCTCCTCTTCCGGAGAAACAGGAGCCGAATCGATCGCCTGACCGGTTTCCCAGTTTTCGAACTTCTCCATGAAGGAATCCATTTCCTTCTTCACGGTATCCCATTCGGAATCCAGAGTTGTGATGACCCACGTTCCGAGGAACAGGAGTGCCAGTAACGCGACTGCCTTCTTCATCCGCTTCAGTCTCCTTCTTCATTTATTTTTAAGGTCCCTAAACCGATAATAATAATAACTACCTTTATATACTCAACCGGATCTTCTTTTACTGAGACTGCTGTTTCTCTAATTTTATCATTGAGCAGGCGTGCTGACACTTAATTCAAACCGTAGTCGTCATATTCACTTGGGGTAGTGGAACACAAAATGCTTTTGACAGGCTTGAACAAAGAAGTATATAGTTAAAATAAATTCTTGTTAAGGAGAGCCCTATGACAAATAATGAACCGGATTTCATCGTTGAATCGAAGCGCTTGTGTGAAATAGCGGGAATGAACCCGAACGAGATCCCGCGTCCCGACACCATATTAACCAGTTCCGAACTGGAAGCCAAGAAAGAAGAGTATGATGAAATATTATCCGTCGTCAGTTTTTTTTCGAATAAACTGCTGGACTCTTTGAAAGGAACGCCGATCCTTGTAGGTGTAGCCGACGCCGACGGATACCTGTTGAAAGTGGAAGGAGATGAGACGATCCGCTCCACTATCGAACAGTTCGGCATATTTCCGGGCAGCCTCTTTCGCCAGGAAGATACCGGAACGAACGTGATCAGCCTCTCTCTTGATCAAAAGCATCCCATCAGCCTCATAGGAAAAAGTCACTACCACACGTTTCTGCACAGCACCGCCTGTTACGGGACCGCTTTCCGATACACCGATAATAATAACCTGCTCGGCAGTCTGTCGATCATGATGCCGATCGAATACAGAAACCCTCTCTTCCTGACGATGCTCTCGCAAGTCGTGGACTCTATTGAACGGGAGCTGCTGCTCAGGAAACAGAACAAAAAACTGAATATTATGAACCAGATCATGTTGAGCCGTACGAGAAACGGCATAGTTGTCACGGATGAGAACGGTATCACTACGGAGTTCAATGATTTCGCCCAAAAGATATCAGGAACAGATAAAGATGACGTCCTCGGCCGCAACATCCGGGAGTCCCCGATCACCGGTTCCTATTTCGAAGAGCTCCTCGAACAGGAAAAAAGCTTTTCCAATGAAATACTGAAATTCACGGATGAGAACGGGGATCGCGTCATCTGCCTTTTCGACGCCCAGCCTATTTACGAAGAAGAGAAATTGGCCGGCGCTTTCGGTCAGTTCCGTGACATCACCGAGCGATACAACCTTCAGGAAAAATATAACTACCTGGCCTACCATGATGACCTTACCGGTCTCCCCAACCGCCGCTATGTGAACATTGAAACGAAAAGAGCTATCGAAGAACTCCAGAGCGGGGAAAGCAGCAGTCTTGCTTTACTTTTCATCGACCTGGACCGTTTTAAAATCATCAACGATAATTTCGGTCATACGTGCGGAGACCATCTTCTTATTGAAGTGAGCAGGCATTTGAAAAAGTACCTCGGTGAAAACGACATTCTTGCCCGGATGGGCGGAGATGAATTCGTCCTGTTACTTCAAAATTTCGAAGACGCGGACTACGTGACCCGAAAAGCCGAAGAAGTACTCCAGGAATTCCGTCATCCTTTTCAGGTGGACGATGAATATTTGTACACAACCGCGAGTATCGGAGTCGTCTACTACCCCGAAGAGTACGTCTCTCTGGAAACGTTCATGGTTTACGCCGACAACGCCATGTATCAGGCGAAACTGGACGGGAAAGACCGATACGTCGTCTATTCCTCCCATTCCCTTGAGAACATGATGGAAGAATTCCGGCTCGAAGCCGACTTACGGGAAGCGCTGGAGAAGAATGAATTCGTCCTGCACTATCAGCCCCAGATCAACAACACTACCGGTGAAGTGGTGGGTGTCGAGGCGCTTATACGGTGGCAGCATCCGGAATTCGGTCTGATTTCTCCCGGGTCCTTCATCCATCTTGCCGAAAAGAATGGTCTCATCACGAGAATCGGAGAATGGGTTATCGAGGAAGCGTGCCGGCAGAATAAGAAGTGGCAGGAGGCGGGCGGCAGACCGGTGAAAGTTTCCGTCAATATGTCCACCCAGCAGTTCCTTACGAAAAATACGATCACCCTCGTCCAGGACGTTCTGGAACGTACGGGGTTAGCTCCGGAGTATCTCGTCCTCGAAGTTACGGAGTATATGGCGATGGAATATGACAGTTCTTTTCTCGTACTCGAAAAACTGAGAGAAATCGGTGTAGGTATCAGCATCGATGACTTCGGCACCGGATACAGTTCCCTGAACTACCTGAAACAGTTCCGGATCGACTACATTAAAATAGATAAATCCTTCGTCAATGAAATCCTTCACGACGAGAACGATGCGATCATTGTGAATGCTATCATCAGTCTTGCCCACAACCTTGGCATGCAGGTCATCGCCGAAGGGGTCGAGACGAGCGAACAGCTCGACTTCCTCATCCGCCAGAACTGTGACGTGACCCAGGGGTTCTATTTCAGCAAACCGCTCACCGCTGATGATATCGAAAAATCCTACATCCGCCCACAGGCGCCACAGGAGGGAAATTAGTAATGAAGAAACTCGCTTCTATATTGACCGATCATTTCGTCCACTGGGGAATTACACACGTCTTCGGGATACCGGGGAAAGCCATCTCCCCCATCCTTTTTGAACTGTTAAACACCGACATTGAATTCGTTCTGAGTAAGCATGAAGGGGCAGCGGGATTCGAAGCGGCAGGATATGCAATGATGAAGGATGTCCCCGGGGTGGCTATCGGTACGTCAGGACCCGGCGGGACGAACCTTCTTACCGCAGCCGGGCAGGCTAAAGCTTTCCATACTCCCCTGCTCATCATTACCGGGCACCCTTCCATGAAAGACACGGGTAAAGGACAGGGTCAGGATTCCAGTATGTTCGGTACCGATTTGTGCCGCATGTTTGAACCTGTGACGAAATTCAGCGTAAGAGTGGAGCATGCGGAACGGCTGGCTCCGCTTCTGGGCCATGCCCTGGAAAAAGCAGTTACCGGAGTTCAGGGACCCGTTCATCTTTCGATTCCTTTCGATATACTTCTCGAGGAAGCGGAACCGTTTCTTCTTGATATTCCGGACAGGACGCCCGTCATCTCCCCCGAAATATACAACCTCCCTCCTCTCCTTGAAAAAGCGGAAAAACCGGTGCTTTTTCTCGGAAAAGGGGTCCATGCAAGCAGGAGTTATGAAGAAGTGAGAGAAGTCGCCGAACGCTGGCAGATTCCGGTCATCACCACTCCGGGAGGGAAAGGCTGCTTCCGTTCAGACCACCCTCTGTCTCTCGGAGGTTTCGGACTCGGCGGCACGGAAGAAGCAGCAGCCTATCTGAAACAGAAGACGGATTTGATGCTGGTACTCGGAACGAGACTCAGCGACATGAGCATCCCCGGATTCACCGAAGACATGACGCCGGAACGCCTCTTTCATTTCGACCATGACCCTACGTTTATCGGCAAGTCCCTGAACTCAGAGACGACAGCCGTACTCGGGGATTTAAAAACGAACCTCCAGTCGCTTATCGCCGCAGCCCCGCCGGGTAAGAAAGAAACCCGCACCCTCCCTGCACGCACACAGCCCGCCGTTGCAGATACAGAACTGATGTCGGCGGTCGCGGTCATCGAAGCGATGCGGGATTCTCTGCCGGATGAAGCTGTGCTGTTCGGAGATGACGGGAGCCATTCCTTTTACGGCATCCGTCACTTCGATGTGCGTTATCCGGGCACCTACTTCTTCGACGATATTTTCGGGGCGATGGGTAACGGTATCGGTTATTCCATTGGTGCTTCTCTCGCCGCTCCCGACAAAACGATCGCATGCCTGACGGGGGACGGGTGCATGTTCATGCACGGCACCGAGATCTCCACTGCCTATAACTATAATGCGCCCGTGTTGTTCATTATGATGAATAATGGACGTCTCGACATGGTCGAAAAAGGTATGAGGAAAATGATCGGGACCTCGATCGGCGGGGTATACGACACTCCTCTTGACGGGGCGGCTTTCGCCCGTTCTATGGGACTGGAAGCTCACACGTGCTATAATAAAAAAGAGGTGGAGGAAGCGATTCGAACTTCCCTTCAGACGATGAAAGAAACGAACAAACCGGTAGTCATCGACGCAATTGTCGACGGTAATGAAATACCGCCGACCATGGGGAGGCAGTAATGATGGAGAACAGCAGATATGAAGCTGGACAGAAAGTGATGGAAGAACTTTTTTCGGAACAGGTGAGACAGGAGATGAAAGGTGTGAAAGACGTCTCCCCCGACCTGTGGGACATGATAGTTTCCTTCGGTTTCGGAGACCTTTATTCCCGGGAAGGTCTTTCTCTTTCACAGCGGGAAATCGTAACGATCACCTCGCTTATTACCCAGGGGGCTTTCGATCAGCTGAAAGTCCATCTGGAGGCGGCGCTGAATGTCGGTCTTTCCCGGGAGGAAATAACTGAAATCATTATCCAGTGTACCGGCTACGTCGGCTTTCCGAAGGCCATACACGCTATGCAGATAGCAGCGGAAGTGTTTCAGGAGAGGTCGGAATACAGTTCCAGGTGATACTAAAAAAAGAAGAAGGGACGCAGTTGCGCCTTCTTCTTTTTTGTTTATCCGGCGGATAATACTACCCCCATCTATCTCAAATACCCGGAAATCCTCACTCCTGCCGGATCCGCGTTTTTACCGAACCGAAAAGATAGAGAGCTCCAGTCAGCCAGAAGATGCTTGAAATACTTATGAACTGGGCTACGCCTCCGAACAATAGAGGCGAAGTGACCTGGACGAAACGGTTTGCCGTAATACGTACGCCGAGACCCTGGCTGACGACATCTTTCGGCAGGGAATGAAGGGCGGTCGATATAGAAAGAGGCTGCCCGAGCCCTACTCCTAATCCGAGAATAAAAGCGATAACCCCTATGATATAGACGGAATTAAAGAACGGTATAAGAAGGAACATAACTCCGGAAGCCAGGATGGAAGTGAGCACAACCGTATTTCTTGAGAAACGTGCCAGAAAGAAAGTCATCCCCCAACGGATGAGCAGACCGGCCAGAGCGTTGGCCGATACGATAAGTCCGATTTCGGTACCGGAAAGACCGATTTCCACCCCGAGAAGCGGAAAGAAAGAGGTGAACGCATCTTTTCCTGTGAGCACCATCGTACTTATATATATGGCACGGCGGAAATTCACAATACCAACCAGTTCTCCCATAGACGCATTCCGCTTCGCATCCTCTTCTCCCGGCTCGTTTTCCGGTTCTTTCGTTAGCCGGAACGTCATCGCTACGGCTATCATTCCGATGATACTGAGAAGAAGGAAAGCTGTCGGCGTTCCGAATCCGTCCGCCACGCTTCCGCCGATCGCCGGACCGAGAAATGTTCCTGTCGCAGCTCCGATACTGAACTTCATAACGTGATGATCCCGTTTCGTTCCGTCCCGCGACTGACCTACGTAGCTCTGGGCCGAAATGATAAAAGCAGTGTGAAAGGCCCCTGCTACTACCTGAGACACGATGAGCCCGGTGAGGGAGGTCCAGAAGAACGGCAGACTGAGTGCAGCCATCGTCAGTGCAGCACTGAGAAGAAGCGGACCCTTACTTCCATGGAAGTTTATAAATCGGCCGATGGGTACGGATAAAAACAGAGGGAGCAGCGGGAAAAGGGAAATGATCAGCCCGATCTGAAACGAAGTGGCTCCCAGTTCGTTTCCGAGGATCGACACGAGCGGCCTGGTCCCCATACCGGCTGTCATAAAAAATATAGAAATAATAGAAAGCAGGGTGTAATCACGTTCCGTTATTTCTTTCAAAATCAACCTCTCCTCTACTCACCGCAGATACCCCTATTTTACCCTCCGTTTTCCGTTCTTTCCAGTATCCGGAACTATCCTTTTCCTGTTTGATTACCGTCTATGGGAAAAGAAGTCGATTAAAAACCTGTAGAACGTCTCCTCCGTAGGCAGCAGAGGGCGTTCTTTCGATTTGACGATTCCGATCGATCTGGTGACGACCGGGTTTTTGAGGGGGATTTTGACAGCGTTCCTCGGCATGCCGTCCACCAGCGTCACTTCCGGTATGAAAGAAACACCGAGACCTGCCGAAACCATACCTTTGATCGTTTCAATATCTTCTCCTTCGAAGGAAACGTCAGGTGCGAATCCGCCTTTATGGCAAGCCTCCATAATAAGATCCCGCAAAATATACCCTTCCGGAAATGTGACAAACTCTTCATTCCTTAAACTGTTGATTTCAATTTCCTCCTCCGAAGCCAAAGGGTGGCTGGAAGGCAGAAGAGCTACTACTTTTTCCGTAAACAGTGTCTCCCCCTCCACTCTCTCATCCTCCGGCAGAGGAGCGAGGAGAGCCATGTTCACATGACCTTTCACAACCATATTGATCAATTCGTAATAAGAACCCTGGCTCAGCCGGAATTTCACTTCCGGATATTCTTCCCTGAAAGCGGATACTACCGCCGGCATAATATACGTAGCAATACTTGAAGGAAAGCCTATATGGACGGTCCCTGTTTTCGGACTCTGAAACTCCCGTATTTCCCTCTCCGCCTGATGGAACAGGACACGGATCCTGTCCATATGTTCATAAAACATTTTACCGGCATGGGTCAGTATGACATTTCTCCCCCGGCGATAAAAAATTTCGACACCCAGCTCCTGTTCCAGGTTATAAATCTGGCGGCTCACGGCCGACTGGGAAATATCGAGAGACAGAGCGGCGTCTGTAACGTGCTCCAATTCCGCTACTTTCATGAAATAACGAAGCTGTTTTAATTCCACACTGAGCCCTCCTTTATCTAAATTATCGAAAAACTTCATGATAACAATCTAATTATTAGATTGGTTTTATTAAAAATAAATTGTAAAATAGATAACACTCAAATACAACTTAAAAGATCTTACTTTCTTTTATAGAAAACGTCAGAGAGGAGCATGTAATTTTATGCCGACAACCCAACAATATATAACGAAACCACAAAAAGACAAAGCGACCAAATACGTTTCCGAGGTTCTTCAGACTGTAAAAGAAAGAAATCCTCATGAACCTGAATTCCATCAGGCCGTCAAGGAGACCCTTCATTCCCTTATTCCCCTTCTTGAAGAAAATCCGGAGTACATCAATAATGGGATCCTCGAACGCCTTGTGGAACCCGAAAGAATGATAAGCTTTCAGGTGCCCTGGACGGACGATACAGGCGCTGTTCGTGTTAACCGTGGATTCCGGGTCCAATTCAACAGCGCAATCGGACCCTATAAAGGCGGGCTCCGTTTTCACCCGACCGTAAATTCAAGCATTATTAAATTTCTCGGCTTTGAACAGATTTTCAAAAACTCTCTTACCGGCCAGCCGATCGGCGGCGGGAAAGGCGGTTCGGACTTTGATCCGAAAGGAAAGTCCGACCGTGAGATCATGCGTTTTGTTCAGAGTTTCATGACTGAACTCTCCAACCATATCGGTCCCGACACGGACGTACCTGCCGGAGACATCGGAGTCGGTCCCCGGGAGATAGGCTATATGTTCGGACAGTACAAAAAGATGCGCGGAGCTTTTGAAGCCGGCGTGCTGACCGGAAAAAGTCCACAATTCGGAGGCAGTCTTGTACGTACCGAAGCTACGGGTTACGGTACTGTCTACTTCGTGAAAGAAATGCTCGCAACGCGCGGTCTTTCTTTCCGTGGAAAAACAGTTGTCGTTTCAGGCTCCGGGAACGTCTCCTGTTTTGCGATGGAAAAAGCCGATGAACTTGGAGCCAACGTTGTAGCCTGCAGTGATTCTTCGGGGTATATCTATGACGAAGACGGAATTGATATTGAAACGGTAAAACGTTTGAAGATCGATGAAGGAGAGAGGATATCCAAGTACGTGGAAGAACATCCGCAAGCCCGCTACTTCGATAACTGTCCGGACATCTGGTCCGTCCCATGCGACATAGCGTTACCATGCGCTACGCAAAATGAGCTCAATGAAGAGGCTGCACGTATCCTTGTCTCTAACGGACTGCTCGCCGTCGGAGAAGGAGCGAACATGCCATGTGATGCTGAGGCGATTGATCTCTTCCAGGAAAACGATGTTCTTTTCGCCCCGGCGAAAGCGGCCAATGCCGGAGGAGTTGCAGTATCTTCTTTGGAAATGGCCCAAAACAGTGCTCGTCTCTCCTGGTCCTTCGAAGAAGTGGATGAGCAATTGAAAGCGATCATGAAAGATATCCACGATCGTTCCCAGGAAGCTGCGGAAGAATGCGGAAAGCCCGGCGATCTTATAGCAGGAGCGAATATTGCCGGCTTCAAAAGAGTGGCCGGTGCGATGCTTATGCAAGGTATATAATAGACACAATCCGAACGGATATAACCGTTCGGATTTTTCGTTCTGAAAATCTTTTTCCACAATCACAGACATACCGTCGTTTTCGATAGAATAAGTAGGTCAGGCGTTCAAACCATTTAAGGTACTGTACTTTTTGTACCCGATAGTCATGAACCCGACGGGTTCTAGCCTGACAGGAAGGGCGAACTTGTGTTTGTGTCAGTATCTGTACATGAAGATACAAACACCCGCCCCGTTCCTCCGTCTTCCTCACTTCCACACCTTCAAATCCTGGAATCATCATGGTAGAATGCATATATACACACAGCTCCTATCTTTTTCTTGTTTCTAGGCAATTCAAGTGTAAAAGATAAAGGAGCTTGTGTGTATTTCTTTGGCTAAATTTTTCTGATACCCCAACAAATATTGTAGAGCGAAAAAAAGACTGCCGGTTTGAGAAAACCGGCAGCCTTTCGTCTTTTGCCTTAAGGAAGATCATTCGGGCCCGGACCAGGTTCACCAGGATCCTCAGGCTTCGAATCTTTTTCTACACTTACTTTTTCCATCTTGCGGTCAGCTTTCTCAAGGTACTCGGCCGCTTTGTCACGGCCGCCAAGTCCAAAGGCAAGACCGAACGCAAGGGCAAGTGCTCCAAGTATAAGCATGAACGCAGTGTTGATGATCGAATCAGCTACACCGAGCTGGTCGAGTGCCATGAACAATGCGAAAGCCAGAATAGCATACTTGGCAACAGAGGCAAGAATGTTGGATTCGCCTCCAGGAGTGCGGACGGCACTCTTCACGAAGCGGGAAGCCGCATCCGCAAGCCACATACCTATACCGAGAATGACGATTGCAGCGAATACAGATGGCAGATAGCTGACGACTCCTGTCGCAAGATCGACGAGGAACTCAAGCTGTATTACCTGAAGAGCTTCTACAGCGAACAGGAATATAACGAAAATCTGTACAATGTAGCCACCAATTTCGGACAGTTTAGGGATGTTTCTGTTCTCTTCTGCTCCTCCAAGCCCCATCTTGCTCATAAGGGAATTGAAACCTACACGTTCAAGAAGGTTGGCCACCACGTCCTTCAGCCAGCCACCGATTACTACACCTACCATAATCAGCAGAGCAGCTACAATGATTTGCGGGATCATTTCCAGTACGGTGTTCAGCATAGCGATAGCCGGTGCTGAAATACCTTCAAGATCCAGTGTTTCCAGTGCGGAAATAACGACCGGAATCAGTATGAGTACGAATACTACCGTACCGATGATCTGGGAAAGACTGGTTCCTTTCATAGAAGAAGAAAGGTTCATCTTCTCGGATACGCGGTCCGTTCCGACGCTCTGAAGGAATTTCGTAACGATATCCCGTACGATTTTAGCTACAAACCAGCCGATCAGCAGCGTAATCGCAGCTGCTACCAGTTTAGGAATGAAGGTAAGGATACTCTCTATCATAGAAGAGATGGATCCGCTCAGAGAGTCGATGTTCAGGGCACCGAGCACAGCCGGAAGCGCCAGTAAAAGGATAAGATAGAATACGATCTGGGCAAGTGTATTCACACCTTTTTGAGCAGATTCTTCATCATCTGCTACCTTGGACTTCACCATCATTCCGGACATTTTTCCTCCAGCGCCTTCGATCAGCTTCTTAAGTACTGTCGCTATAACGTAGGCGACGAGCAGAATGACACCTGCTTTTACGATTGCAGGGATTGCTGAAGTGATGCTTGATAGCATATTGGACAGCGGCTCTGCCAGCATGTCGATATTCAGCATATTAAGGAACCATACAAAGGCTATAATGACGATCAGCCAGTAAACGATTTTCCCGGCGACTTTTTCAACGCTGAACGACGGGGGCGTGTCCGAATCTTTCTTTCCGAACAACCTCCTGCTTACTTCCATTTTTTCTAAAGCTTTTTTGACCCCTCTGGAAACTATCGCAGCTACTATAAATCCTATAATTAGTACGAGAAGCGCGAGAAGAAGCTGCGGTATTTGCGCAATAAAATCTTCGAATGTCTTCATGAGACCATCCACACGATCATCCTCCTTTACTATATTTTAAAAAATGAATCACTTCCTCCTTCATCGGAGCAAAGTTCCTTCCGGGAAACATTTCCCGGAGCATAACGGCCTCAGACAGAGACCATCATGCGCCGGAAAACGGCCGGAATGCTTATACGTCTGCGGTAATTCCCGTGACGATCCGTTTCCGGTATTCACTGGGAGAACAGGAATACTTCTCCTGAAAGATACGGATGAAGTGTCCGTTACTGATGCCGATTCTATCGGCAATGTCCCGTATGGGCAGGGTCATATCCTGAAGAAGAAGCACACTTTCCTCAAGCTTCTTTCTTTTTATATATTCATTGCAGGTGGTATCGAGATGAGTACGGACCAGCCGCGCCAGATGACCGGGAGACATTCCGAGCCCGTCAGCTATCAAAGTGACGGAAAGCTGATCGTACAAATGTTCATCCACGTACTGAATGAACTTCATCACTTGCGGGTGGGACGGAGACTCCAGGGAATATGTATTGACTGTGTGCATAAATGTATCGGTCATGAAATACATCCCCGTCCGAAAATCTTCTTCCGTTTCCCATGATTCGACCAGTTTCATTAAAGAAACGGCTGTAGCCAAAAACTCCCACGCAAACACAAAACGCTTCGAAAAACGTTCCGCTGAAGCTCCGGCCAGATAAACGAAAAATCTCCGGTAATCCTTCACACGTTCCTGCGGGTCTTTCTCTCCTGCCAGAATATCAGCAATGTTTTCTATCCGTCTGTAAGCTTCGGACTGTTTGCTGTTACATACGGCTGCGAAATAATACTCTTCTTCCTTGATAATAGTGGCAAAAATCTTTTCTTCCGTGTTCTGCAGGTTGAAAAGCTCCTGATCATACAGCTGTTTGAACTTTTTCTCGTTTGTACTATTCACCCAGGATCACCTTCCTCCCGTCCTTTTACCTGATACTTACCGGCTGCTGTTACCGGCAGATTCTTCTACTCTGCAGTAGGGACACTGGAGGTGGATGATTTTTCTGTCTATAACTGTTTCCTCGAAATCAGTCTGGCATTGAATACACGTCATCGCTCGTACGTTGTAACTCAAAATGAACAATCCTCCTGAATTCGTAACAGGTATTACGCTGTTAATGTAACCATACCCTAAATAACAGATAATACATTCATAATTACGAACATTTATTATTAAAATTCAACATTGTAACAAATCATGACTTTTGACCTAATTCGTGCATATTGATTGAATTTTCTAATAACATCATAACATTAACTCCTGCTCCCGAAAACCTTACCCTCACTCCCGCTCCTACGGCTGCACGCAATAAAAAAACACCTGTTCCTACAGGTGTTCAGGCTGTCGAGAAAGTCTCGGCAGCTTTTATTTGTTTTCTGTTTTTTAATAGATCACTTCGTTAATTTGTTATAATAGCTGTAACTTATCAACGAAAGGTGATTGGATGTTTCAATCTAAAACTGAACGACAAAATGAAATCGAAATGGTTACCATTGAAGAGCTTGTCCCTGAAGATCATCTCCTACGCAAAATTGACCAATACATAGATTTTTCTTTCATTCCTGAAAAAGTCCGTCCTTACTATTCAGAAGATAATGGTCGTCCCTCTTTGGATCCTCTTGTTTTATTCAAAATGATGTTCATTGGTTATATCTATGGCGTTCGTTCCGAACGCGAATTGGAGCGACAAATTCAAACGAATGTTGCTTATCGTTGGTTCTTAGGGTTGAATCTTACAGACAAAGTCCCCCATCATTCCACTATTAGTTGGAACCGCCGCACTCGTTTCAAAGACACGGATATCTTTCAAGAAGTTTTTGATGAAATCGTGCTCCAAGCGATGAACCACCGTATGGTCTCCGGCCGTGTATTATTCACAGATTCCACGCACTTGAAAGCCAACGCTAATAAGAAGAAATTCTCAAAACAAGAAGTTGAAGTAGAAACGGTAGACTACCTCAAAGATTTGGAAGAAGCCGTAAGAAAAGATCGTGAAGATCATGAAAAAAAGCCTCTGAAGGAAAAGGAGGGGGTAAAAAAGACAAAGGAAATTAAGGTTAGCGACACGGATAGCGAGAGTGGTTATCTTTACCGGGAGAATAAGCCGGAAGGCTTCTTTTATCTTGATCACCGTACCACAGATTTAAAACATAACATCATTACTGATGTTCATGTAACGCCAGGAAATATTCATGATTCCAGACCTTACTTACAACGTTTGGACCGCCAAATCGAACGATTTGGCTTTGAGGTGGAAGCTGTAGGTCTAGATGCCGGCTATCTGACGAACCCTATATGTCATGGGCTTATAATGGAAAGAGGAATATTTGGAGTTATTGCTCATCGAAGGTACCAGTCAAAGAAAGGGCTTCTTCCGAAATGGAAATATGCATATGATGAAGAGCGGGATGAATATGTGTGCCCCCAGGGTGAAGTTTTAAGCTATTCGACCACCGATCGTGAGGGGTATCGGCATTACAAATCAAACCCTGAAAATTGTGCAGATTGCCCTCTTCTAGCGAAGTGTACCCAAAATAAGAAGTATCAAAAAACGATCACTCGCCATGTATGGGAAAGCTCGAAGGAGAAGGTTCGGTTGAACCGGCTTTCTAATGAAGGCAAGTGGATCTATCGCATGAGAAAAGAGAAAGTTGAACGTAGCTTCGCAGATTCAAAAGAACTGCACGGGCTGCGTTATTGTCGCTTGCGCGGAAAAGAGAATGTACGCGAACAAGCGTTACTGACGGCGGCCTGCCAAAACATGAAAAAGATTGCCCTCCACCTATCCAGGGTGAGATAGGTGAAGGAGAGTCTTTTTCGGTGAGGGGAGGGCGAATACCAGGAGACTCCTGCGGAAAAACGGGCGACCCGAGACCCCGCAGTGTGGGTTTTCACGAGGGAGGCTCGGGCGTTCGTCCGCGGAAAGCGAGTGGTATTCGCCCGCACGAACTGCACAAAAAAAGCTTGCAGAAAAACACGGGGTTTCTCTACAAGCTGAACACCTGTTCCTACAGGTGTTTCTTCCCGGTTATTTTTCTTCCTCTATAGGAAGAAATTCGAAAATCTCTCCGGATTCTATGGAATCTGCAAGACGTTCCAGCCACTTACAATACTTACGGTATTCTTCGAGCTGATTGTAGTCTTTGCGCGCCCTCTCCTTCAGTTCTTCTTCCGTACTTTCGTCATCGATGACTTCCTGAAGCTTCTCTTCTGCATATTCGATTGCGGATAAATTCAATTTCGCTTCTCTTTCCCACTTGTTGCCAAAAAAATGAGAAAAATATTTAAAAAAGTTCTTCTCAGCCGTAAAAGCGTCCTTACGGGAGCCTTTCTGCCAGACTTTCTTTACGATGCTCACTTCCTGAAGATTACGGACGGCTATGCTCATACTCGGCTTACTCATTCCGAGATCATCCTTCATATCGTCCAAAGTCATAGGCTGATGTTTAAAATACATCCGTGCAAAAAGCCGCCCCGTTGACGGGGTGATACCGTACAGGTCCATCGTTTCGGCAATGGAATCGACGACGGCCCCTTCCGCTTCCTCAATCAGTGCTTCCGAATCCTTTTTCACCGGGAACCACTCCTTTTATTTCATTTAAAATATTTAATATTAACTAAAATATAACACAAATTAAAATCAGAGACCTGTAAAACAGTCCCTGATTTTAGTAGTTTCCTTATTTCTTTTCTGGTTAAACTTTAACGGTTCCTGCATCTGCCGGATGTACGCCGTGCTTATAATAGTCTACATACTCGGGTTCGAGCGGTTTTTTGCCGCGGATGATGTCTGCAGCCTTCTCGGCGAGCATCAGTACCGGAGCATGAATATTTCCATTCGTTACGTACGGCATAGCGGAAGCATCGACCACCCGGAGGTTGTCGAGACCGTGAACCTTCATCGTTTCCGGATCGACGACGGCCATAGGGTCGGACTCCGGCCCCATTTTCGCTGTGCAGCTCGGATGCAGAGCCGTTTCTGCGTCTTCTGCCACCCAGTTCAGAATTTCTTCTTCCGTCTGCACCGACGGTCCCGGCGAAATCTCTCCGCTGTTGTAAGGTTTCATGGCAGGCTGGTTCATAATTTCACGCGTGACGCGCACTGCTTCCACCCATTCACGTCTGTCCTGTTCAGTGGATAGGTAGTTATAAATCATGCTTGGATGCGCTTTTGGATCGTTGGACTGTATCTTCAGGGAACCGCGGGCGTCCGAATACATCGGTCCGATGTGTACCTGAAAACCGTGTTCCACCGGTGCTTTTTCACCGTCGTACCGGACGGCGACCGGAAGAAAATGATACATAAGGTTCGGGTACTCCACGTCTTCGTTCGACCGCACGAACCCTCCCCCTTCGAAATGATTCGTCGCAGCAGGTCCTTGACGTTTCAACAGCCATTGCAGACCGATCCACGGCATGTTTTTCAGTTTGAGGCTCGGCTGCTCGGAAACCGGCAGCGGGCAGCCGTGCTGAATATAGACTTCCAGGTGATCCTGCAGGTTCTCACCCACTCCCGGAAGATTCACTTTCGGCTGAACGCCGACGGAACGGAGATGTTCAGGGTCGCCTACGCCGGAGAGCTGAAGCAGCTGAGGCGTATTAATTGCACCGCCTGAGAGTATGACTTCTCCTGCGGATACGTAATGTTCTTTCCCGTTCCGCTTATAAGTAAGACCCCGTGCTTTTCCATTCTCGATATCAATGTGCTGAACGAAAGAGAGCGTCCGTACCGTAAGATTCTTTCTGCGCATCGCAGGACGAAGGTAAGCGCGGGAGGTGGACATACGTCGCCCGTTATAGACGTGCTTATCAAACGGACCAAACCCTTCCTGGCGGAACCCGTTCACATCCGGAGTTCTTGCGTGCCCAGCCTCTGAAGCAGCCTCGAAAAAAGCCTGAAATAACGGACTCGTCGCAGGTCCGCGTGTCAGTTTAACCGGGCCGTCGTGACCACGGTATTCATCACTCTTATCGGAACCGATCGTATTCTCTAAACGTTTGAAATAAGGAAGGCAATGGGCGAAGTCCCACTTATCCATCCCTTCGTCCGCTCCCCAGCGCTCATAGTCTTTAGGGTTGCCGCGCTGGTAAATCATTCCGTTTATGGAACTGGAACCGCCTAACACTTTACCACGGGCGTGCTTGATTCTGCGTCCGTGCATGTACGGTTCCGGATCCGATTCATATTTCCAGTCATAGAGGGATTTTCCTGCCGGAAATGGTAAAGCCGCCGGCATCTGGATCAGCAGGTCCCACGGATAGTCACTGCGTCCGGCTTCCAGTACAAGTACACTTTTCGTTCCATCTTCACTCAGCCGGTTCCCAAGAATCGAACCGGCACTTCCTGCTCCGATTATTACAATATCGTATGATTCACTCATTTTGATGACCTCCCTGTTATTTGAACCAGTGGATCGGTTCAGGTTTCAAGTTTCTGTATATATGTTTCGTTTCTGTATATTCTTCAAGTCCCGGTTTTCCGAGTTCACGGCCGATACCGGACTGTTTGTAACCGCCCCATGGCGCCTGAGCAAAGTACGGATGGAAATCATTGATCCACACTGTTCCCATGCGCATTTTGGCAGCTGCACGTTCCGCCTTATCGATGTCTGTAGTGAAAACGGCTCCTGCCAGTCCGTAAATGGAGTCGTTCGCAAGAGTCACTGCTTCTTCCTCGGAGTGGAAACGCTCCACCGTAAGTACCGGTCCGAAGATTTCTTCCTGCACGATTCTCATATCAGATGTGCATTCCGTAAAAATCGTCGGAAGGTAGAAGAAGCCGTTCTGAAGCTCTTCCTTTTCCGGCCGTGCTCCGCCGGTAACAATCTTCGCACCTTCCTGTTTACCGATTTCCACGTAGCTTTCCACTTTTCCGCGATGTTCTGCGGAAATAAGAGGTCCTGACTGTGTATCGTCTTCGAAACCGTCACCGAGCTTGATGCGTCCTGCTCTGTCTGCCAGTTCCTTAACGAACTCATCATGGATCGAATCCTCCACAATAAGACGCGCTCCTGCTGAACAGACCTGACCGGCGTGGAAAAACGCGGCGTTCAGTGCCTGGTCGACAGCTGTCTCGAAATCAGCGTCGGCGAACACAACGTTCGGGTTTTTACCACCGAGTTCAAGAGCGATTTTCTTCATGTTACCGCTCGCCTTCTGCATCACTTTCTTCCCGGTTTCGATACCGCCGGTAAAGGAAATCAAATCGACGCTGTCGCTTTCTGCCAGTTCATTTCCGACCGTAGCCCCGTCGCCGAGCACCAGGTTGACGGCACCAGCCGGGAACCCGGATTCTTCCATCAGCTCCGTCACTTTGACAGTTGTGAGTGGAGTTATTTCACTCGGCTTCATTACGATTGTGTTTCCGGCTGCAAGAGCGGGAGCGATTTTCCACGAAGCCTGAAGGAGCGGATAGTTCCACGGGGTGATCTGCCCGCACACTCCGACCGGTTCCCGGACGATTCTGCTCTGACTGTCCGGAATCGGAGACTCGATCATCTCTCCGCCGTCCTTGTCGGCAAGACCGCCGAAATACCTGAAGACTCCGGCTATATCGTCCATGTCCTCCCGGCTTTCTTCTACTGTCTTGCCGGTATCAAGAGTTTCCATCCTGGCAAGTTCTTCTCTGTCCCGTTCAATCAGTTCCGCTATACGCAGCACCTTTTCTCCTCTGGCTGCTGCAGGAGTCGATGCCCACTCCCCATTATCGAAAGCCTCGCGTGCTGCAGCGATCGCTATTTTGGCATCTTCTTCGTTCCCGTCTGCTGCTTCGGCGATCACTTCCTGATTGTAAGGATTGATGATTTCTCTCTTATTTCCGGAACGGGCGTCCACCCAGTTTCCGTTAATATACATTTGTTTCATTTTCCGCGCCTCCTTTTTAACGTTTATTTTATTTAATTATTTTTAAACGTTTTTAACAATTTTCATGCTAGCACATGATTTTTTAGTTGTAAACCGGAGCCCGCTAAACTTTTCTTATTGGAGAAAGGAAATTCAGAGTCTTTTCAGAGCCTTTAATGAAAGGAACGATTTCAGGGACCCTGAACTTTTCCCATTTCCTATGTAAAGCCTTCCATGTCCTATACACGGAGAAGGATTTTGTTGAAATTCCCTCTACCCCCTGTCTTTGAAGCTGCCAGCCCGTATTTGTCTCCGAAGCGGAGTTGACATTATTTTATTGTACGTTACAGTAATACATGTTGATTGTTTAATAATTATTAAACGTTTTAAATTAATTAAGCGACACGGTACCGTCGTAAGCTTTACATCCGGAAATGTACACACTACACATAATAAATACTCGAAAAGGAGTGGTTTCGTGCAACCGCAACCATCTGAAACACCAGAAGGGAAGCAGGATAAGAAAAATAAGAATTATGAAAAAGCAGGAACGTTCGGATTTCTGGGGCTGCTTCTCGGAGTAGCCGTCTATGTAGGTTTTACGGGGAACAACGTCAACTGGGGCGCCCTCATTTTCATGTTCATCGCGTACGCTATCATCTTCTACATAGGCTCCATTACGGCCGGGAAAAAATCAGACAGTGCCAAAGATATGATGGTCGCCGGTCGGGCGATGCCGTTATGGATCGCCATGTTCACGATGACGGCCACCTGGGTCGGCGGCGGTTACATCGCCGGTACGGCTGAGTCGACATTCGCCTCCGGTATCGTCTGGGTCCAGGCTCCGTGGGGTTTCGGCCTGAGTCTGATTATAGGCGGGGTTTTTTACGCCCGAAAAATGAGAAGATATGAATTCACGACCATGCTCGATCCGCTCGAAGTCCGTTTCGGTAAAAAAGTGACCGGTGTCCTTTACCTGCCTGCACTGCTTGGAGAACTTTTCTGGAGTGCTGCGATTCTGGTAGCGTTAGGATCCACGTTCGGACTGATTCTTGGTATAGACTTCACGACTTCCATTATCGTTTCGGCTCTCATTGCAGTAGCCTACACGTTCGTCGGCGGTATGTGGTCGGTCGCGCTCACCGACGTAGCGCAAATCATCATGATTATCGTCGGTATGTTCCTCGTCGTGCCTTTCGCTCTTGCAGAAGTAGGCGGACTCGGTCAGGCATGGGGAGCTTATAAAGAAGGTATGGCCGGATTTACGAACCTGATTCCACCTCTCGACGGCTGGAATCATCCGGACTGGGGAAACCAGTACTTCTACTGGTGGGACTCCGCCCTTCTTCTCATTTTTGGAGGTATTCCGTGGCAGGTCTATTTCCAGAGAGTACTTTCATCGAAAAATGAAAACACCGCCATGTGGTTATCCATTGCGGCAGGTGTATTCTGCATTATCCTTGCAGTACCGGCTATTATGCTTGGTGTAGCAGGATTCTCGGCCGACTGGGCAAGCTACGGTATTGAAGGACCGGCTGCTTCTTCCGATATTCTCGCCTACGTCATCAACTATATGGCTCCTTATCTCGTAGCTATTGTGGCTCTCGGTGCCGTGGCGGCTGCCGTCATGTCCTCCATGGACTCATCTATTCTATCTGCTTCTTCCATGGCAGCGTGGAATATTTACCGTCCACTGATTAAACCGAAAGCCGAAGGAAAAGACATTAAACGTGCTATCCGTATCTCTATCATATTGATCGGCCTGGCAGCGACAATGGTCGCCCTCAACATCGACAGCGTGTACACGCTCTGGTATCTGTGTGCCGATCTCGTCTACTGCGTACTTTTCCCGCAGCTCACGACAGCACTTTTTGATAAAAAAGCGAACACGTACGGCGCGCTCGCCGGATTCGGTGTATCGTTCTTCCTCCGTATCGGGGGCGGGGAACCGGCGCTCGGACTCCCGGCTTTCCTTCCTTATCCGATGGTGGAAGACGGGGTCGTCCTCTTCCCGTTCCGGACGCTCGCTATGGTCGCCGGGTTACTGACGATCATCATCGTCTCCCGTCTTACTCAGAAATCATGCCCGCCTCAGCCGCTTCGCAAGCTGAAAACGGAAATGGCGGAAGAATAATGAAAACAGGCAGTTCCTTCGAGGGAGCTGCCTGTTTTTTGCAGGGATGAACGGGCGTTTCGTGACCTTGGGAACTTCTTTAGCGCTCTGAAGGTAACGATTTACCGGTAATCCTTACTTTCGGGCACTCGATTGTCTCCTGAAGGGAACGATTCGGTCATTTGCGTGCCGTTCACCGGCACAAAAAGGTCCCGAACGTCACGAAAATAAAAAAATTGCAACGGAAACCGGTCATGCCGGCCTCGTTGCAATCGTTAAGAATTATTCTGCAGTTCCATAGTTGATCTTCGTGAGTGTTTCATTCATCCGGAACAGTTTCGACCGGATGCTGGTAACACCGAATTCCTCAAGCCTTGCGGAATGCTTTTCCAGGTACTTCTCCGCTGCTTCTTTCGTCTCAAAAGCATAAATGCCTACGGCTTCCTTTGTATCCGGGTTCTCGGTCCATACCTTCCACAGAAATCCTTTTTCTTCATTAATACTCTCGGCCGTCCCGGCAAAACCTTCGGCCATCTCCTCGCCGAACGGACCGTCCATGTCAAAATCCATCTGGAGAATATAAGTCATACGTACGCACTTCTTTCAAAAACTCTTATTTTTCAATACAGCTTCCGGGCCGTATTCTTCGTTATGCTAAGCTTCACTTTTTCAGCATCTTCATAGTTATGAAGAGTGAAACCTGTGCAGAGCAGGTCAATTAGGAACAATTGAGCCATCTTCGAAACGAGAGAACCACTGTCGAGCGGACTTTCTTTCGAGGAAGATAAAAGAACCTGGTCTGCGTACTTTGTAAGCGGAGACTTCACATAATTGGTGAGCGCTACGATAGTCGCTCCTTTCTCCTTCGCCACGGCTACGCTGTCGACAATGTCCTTCGTGCTTCCGGTCAGGCTGATTGCGACCACCAGAGTATTTTCGGTCATGGAGGACGCACGCATAATTTGAAAATGAGGATCTGTAACTACGTTTACGTGCTTCCCTACTCTCATCAGTCTGGTCTGCATATCTTCAGCAGCTATCCCTGATGAACCAACACCGAATATTACTACGTCTTCATGACTGTGCAATAATTCTACGCAATTATCCAAAGTTTCCATATCCACGATTTCATAAGAGTCTTCTACAGCCTGGACCATATTATTTTTAATTTTCTCCACGTACGTTTCTTCCTCCGAATGTTCCTTCTGCCCTGAAAATTCCTGAGCGTAAGCAAATTTAAAATCCTGAAAGCCTTTATATCCTAGCTTACGGAAAAAACGAAGAACCGTGGCTTCGGCAACCCCGCCGGCCTCAGAAATTTCAGTAAGCGAGTGATATAGCACGTTTTCCTCTTTTTTCAAAATGTAGTCATATATTTTATGCTCCGATTTCGTGAAGGTATGTTTATTCTGTTCCATGACAATCGAAGGTTTCGTCGTAATTCGTTGCAGTTTTTCCACAAAAACCCCTCCTCCATCCACTTACTGATTATCAAGGTAATGGCTTACAGCCCCTAACAGGTTCGCTTCATTTCCTTTACCCGCTATCCGTACATGTAACGCAGAAAAGTGGTTCGGCATCACTTTTCCGCTGAGAGATTCAGTGATCGCATCCGTTAAAAGAGAACCCTGTGCCGATATACCTCCTCCGATAATCAGAACAGACGGGTTGAGCAAATGTACAATACTCTGCAGGCCGCATGCCAAATGATCGACCCACGTCTCAAAAATCCGGACCGACTCTGCCACTCCGTTACGTACCTCCTCAAAGAATTCAGGCAGCGAAACAAATCGGCCTTTCTGTATTTCGACCTGTCTCTCTAGGGCGCTGGCAGAAGCGTATTGTTCCAGACATCCCCGGTTGCCGCACGTACAGGTCAGACCACCAGGATAGAGCGGCATGTGCCCCATCTCCCCGGCACACCAGCTGGCCCCGGGCACAAGATTATTTTCCATAACGAGAGCTCCGCCAATACCGGTTCCAAGCGTTACACAGAAGAAGTTCTTAACCCCTCTGGCGTTTCCCCTCCAGGCTTCCCCAAGTGCCGTACAGTTAACGTCATTTTCAACGCGGACGGGGAGTCCGACTGCACTCTCGATACGTGCAGCAACTTTCATCCCGGTATATCCCGGGATATTACCCGTGGCATGGACGATTTCTCCTTTATCACTGTTTACCTGTCCCGCTGTGCTGATAGCTATACCGCTCACAGAATATTCTTCCTTAAGTTGTCTGCTTTTATGCTGAACATTTTCTATCAACTGATCCGCCCCATCCTGCACCCGGGAAGGAAACGACCCTTTATCGACAATTTCCCCTCCATCTGTAACAATTCCCCACTTTATATTCGTGCCACCAATATCAAAGGCTGCTATCTTCATTGTACCCCTCCTAGAAAATAAGAGGAAAAACCTTTACAGGCTTTTCCTCTATGGGCTTAATACATTTGGTAAAAACATCACTAACTGTGGAAACAGAGTGATCAGCAATAGCGTCAGGAACAGAGGTATCCAGAAAGGCAGTACGCCTTTCGTAATCGTGTGTATCGGTATGTTTCCTGCTCTGGAAACGACGAACAGCGCCATGCCCATAGGCGGTGTAAGAATACCGATCATCAGGTTCAATATCACGATGATACCGAAATGAACCGGGTCCACACCGGCCGTCATCACGACTGGCACAAGAATCGGTATCAGAAGGATGAGCAGCGCAAGTGATTCGATGAAAGTCCCGAGAAAAATCAGCAGTACGTTTATCAATAGTAACAGAATAACAGGGTTATCCGTCACATTGAGGAAAAAGTCGGCAATATTCATAGCTACCTGCTCATGAGCGATCATCTGACCAAAAAATTCGACCGCTACAATCATAAGTACGGCTACTCCAGTCAACTTCAGTGAATCCACGACGTTCTGGAAGAATTTCTTCAGCGTCAATTCTTTATAGAAGAAGAAACCGAGAATCATTGCGTAGACCGTAGCTACTACAGCGGCCTCCGTTGCCGTAAATAATCCGGAAAATATTCCTCCGATGATGATTACAGGAGTCAGCAGAGCAGAGAAAGCTTTCTTGAAGTGAATACCACGTTCTTTGAAAGTTGATTTCTCTTCTTTCGGAAAACCACGCTTTTTAGCGAATGTATAAGCGACTACCATCAGACTGCCTGCCATAATGATACCTGGTACGACACCGGCGAGAAACAGCTTGGCAATCGACTGATCCGAAACAACTCCGTAAATAATCAAGGGGATACTCGGCGGTATGATAGGACCGATAATCGCAGAAGCTGCAGTAAGCCCTCCCGCATAATCGTCATCATATTTGCCGTCACGCATCGATTTGATTTCAAGCTGTCCAAGTCCCCCGGCGTCCGCCAACGCCGAGCCGGACATCCCGGAAAACATAAGGCTGGCCATAATGTTTACATGACCGAGCCCCCCGGTGAAATGACCGACAAGTGACTTCGCAAAACTGAAAATCCTCTCCGTAATACCGGAGGAATTCATAAGGGTTCCGGTCAGGATGAAAAACGGAACAGCAAGCAAAGAAAAGGTATCGAGACTGTCCACCAGTTTGGCTCCGGAAAAGAAGACAAGGTTCCAGTCATTCGATATGAAGTAAAGGAACGCTGCCGACAACAGTGTGAACCCTACCGGCATTCCAAGCAGCAGCAGTACAATCCAGACTAATAATACTATGAACACGTCCATCTTCTTATACCCCCCTGCCGTCTTTGATTCTTCTTATGTTCGCTTCCACCAGACGGTAAAGCATGAGAACAGAAAGCACAGGAAGAGCCATATACATATAGAAGTAGGAAATGTTCAGTGAAACAATCTCCACCGGCAGTTTCCTCATTGCCATCTCATAACCGATATATCCCATTACGATGAGGATGACTCCCATTATAATCTGAAAGAAGTAGTGGAGGGCAACGCGTACTTTTTCGGGCAGCTTGTCGAAAAAATACTCGATACGCACGTGACCCTCGTTTTTGATTTCAGAGGAGACGGCGAGGTAACCGACATAAACAAACAGGAACCTCGCCAACTGCTCGGACCACGTATTAGGGCTGTCTAAAACCTGTCTGGAGAAAATTTGGACGATCAGCACCACAAAAATGACGATGAACAGAGATCCGCCGATAATCTCCTCAAAATTCCTGAAAAACTTTTTCATAGACTGATACTCCTATACGTAAAAGACTTATTTAGCTTCCTTGATCTGTTGAAGATAGGCTTCTCCATCCCCTTCGATATCTTCGAGGTATTCAGGATAAACTTCGGAAACAGCCTCGCGGAAAGGTTTCAGATCCGGTTCTGTTACAGTCATTCCTTCTTCCTTGAACTTGGAAATCAGATTCTTCTCTTCTTCTTTGAACAGTTTCGTATGTTCTTCTACTGCTTTATCAATCCCTTCCTGCAAAATCTTCTGGTTCTCTTCGGAGAGGGATTCCCACGTATTCTGGCTCACTACATAGTTGGCGTCGTTAACGACGTGGTTCGTCATCGCCAGGTAATCCTGGACTTCATAGAATTTCTGTGCGTCAATCGTAGAGAGCGGATTCTCCTGTCCATCAACCGAACCGGTCTGAAGAGCCATGTACACTTCGGTAAAAGCCATAGGAGTCGGTGCTGCACCCGTATATTCCGCATAGTCGAGAAGGGTATCGGCTTCCGGAACTCTCAGCTTCATACCTTCCATGTCTTCGAGAGACTTAATCGCTGAATTCGAGGTTGTTTGACGCGTCCCGTTATAGGCAGTACCTGCGACTCTCCAGTTATGCTCGGATTTCAGTTCTTCATGGATTCCTTTTCCGTACTCGGTTTCATAGACAGCTTTTTTAAGGTGATCGAAATCGTCCACGATGTAAGGGAGTCCCATCAGTTCTGCACGCGGCACCCAGATACCGAAACGGCCGGTTTCAGCTAATGTAATGTCGAGACTGTCTTCACGAACCTGTTCGAGCATGGCACGGTCGTCTCCGAGTTGGGAATCCGGATACAGTTTCACTGATAAATCCCCGCCACTCTCTTCTTCCACATACTTTTTCAAAGTTTCTCCGGCTTTATATTCGTTCTGAGCCGTACCAGCTACCATACCGAACTTCAGTTCTTTCGTTTCTCCGTCACCTGATCCTCCATCGGAAGAAGCTTCACTTTCTCCTCCCCCGTCGCCTGAACAGGCAGCGAGAAAACCGGCCAACAGCAGAATAGCACTCAACATAAACAATTTTTTCAACATATGAACCCCTCCATTTTAATTAGTTGATTCCTCTGTTCAATCCAAGAGTGTACGGCCGATCTCTTTTGCACTTTCTATCTGCTCATCTCCCGGTTTCTTCATCGGTTTACGGCAGTAGCCGGCGTCTACCCCTTTAACTTTCAGAAGCTCTTTTATCGTCTGGTAAAGGCCGTTATCCAATATGGCCGTAATCAGATCATTCGATTCTTTTTGAAGCTTCCGTGCTTCACCTAAATCTCCTTCATGAACCGCTTTCAATATTCCTTTCGCTCTCTTCCCGTTTACGTTGAAGGTACTTCCGATTGCTCCGTCAATTCCGTAAACGCTTGCAGGCAGAAGCATTTCGTCGAACCCTGAGAAAATCAGTTTTTCAGGGTAGGCGTGTCTCAGACGTTCCAAAAGGAAGAAGTCGGGGGCTGTAAACTTCACGCCTGTGATCTTTTCGTTTTCAAAAAGCTCCCCGAACTGTTTCAGATCCATATTCACGCCTGTCAGGGCAGGTATGGAATAGATAAGCATCTGATTATCGACATCTTCAAGTATAGAATTATAGTAATCCTTGATTTCTTCAAAATCGAACTTGTAATAAAAAGGAGTAACGGCAGAAAGGGCATCGTATCCGAGATCCGTGACGTAAGCGGCCAGGTCCTTCGCTTCGAAAATATTCAAAGCGCCGACCTGAGCGATAAGGTCCACTTCATCTCCCGCTTCGTCTTTGACGATTTTGAATACTTTTTTCTTTTCTTCCGCTGAAAGCATAAAGTTTTCTCCGGTACTGCCATTTACGTACAAACCGTCCACTTGGGATACGTCGATATTGTAACGGACGATTTCCCTCAATCCCTGTTCATTAATGTTTCCTTTTTCATCAAAGGAATTAATTAGAGCTGTAAAAATACCTTTCATCTTACTTCCCCTCCTGCTTTGTTACTTGTTCTTTCTCTAAAGCTTCCGTGAATTTTTTCGTTATCAGTTGCGGTCTGGTAATAGCGCTCCCTACAACTACTGCATGCGCCCCTGCTTCTACTGCACGGCGTGCCTTATCTTCCGTATCGTAATTTCCTTCGGCAATCACCGGTATTGAAGCTTTAGCTGTCAGTCCTTTTAATACATCGAGGGGCTCTTGCCCTTTCGTGTAAGACGTGTAGCCTACCAGCGTCGTGGCAATAAGATCTACTCCCATTTTTTCGGCCTGCAAACCTTCCTCCACCGTAGAAACATCCGCCATAAACAGTTGTTCAGGAAAACTTTCTTTAATCAATGTGAAGAATTCCTTAAAACTTTTACCGTCCGGACGCAGGCGATCTGTAGCATCGAAAGCTATAATGTCGCAACCTTCCCTGATGAGCTTTTCTATTTCTTCAAAAGTAGGAGTGATAAAAACTTCACTTTCGCCGATCACTCTCTTAATGATACCTATTAAAGGAAGGTCCACCTCCTTTTTGATAGCCTTGATGTCTTCAACTCCGTTAGCCCGAATACCCCGGGCGCCACCTTCTCCTGCTGCTTTCGCCATCTTACCCATCGTTTCGGATCCGTGAAGCGGTTCCTCTTCCAGAGCCTGACATGAAACGATCAGATGACCTTTCAAGTTATCCAATACTTCCATAAAGTTCCCCTCGCAGACTATTATTATAAAGCGTTTTCATGAATCAAGAATAATACAGTGAAATATAACTGTCAATAAAATAATAAAAAATGACAAATAATAATCATCATTATTTTTTATAAAATGATAATAAATTATCAATTAACAGTCTTTTTTGATAGTTTTGAAATTCTTGATATGAAGAGCTTTTCGTGACGTTGGAAGTATTCGAACGAGGCTGAAGGGCACGATAACAAAAAAAGATTGCAACGGAAACGGTGCTGTCCGCTTCCTTGCAATCTTAATCCAAACATTTATTCCCGAAACAGGAGATCACGACTCTTCCCGTTACTCTTTCAGCAGATTGAGAAACCGTTTCGTCCGCTCCTCTTTCGGCTGTTCGAACACTTCAAAGGGGGTCCCTCTCTCCACGACCGCCCCTTCATCCATAAAAATAACTTCATCCGCCACTTCTTTCGCAAAATTCATTTCGTGGGTGACGACGACCATCGTACGTCCTTCTTCTGCCAGCTGCTTCATGACTTGCAGCACTTCTCCTATGAGCTCGGGGTCAAGAGCGGAGGTAGGCTCATCGAAAAGCATCACTTTCGGATCGATGGCCATTGCCCTTGCAATCCCGACACGCTGCTGCTGACCTCCGGATAACTGGTACGGGTACGTATCTGCTTTCTCTTTCAGCCCAACCTTAGCCAAAATCCCTTCCGCTTTCTGTCTCGCTTCCGTTTTTTTCACTTTCTGGACAATTACGGGCCCTTCCATCACATTTTCGATGGCAGTGAAATGAGGGAAAAGATTATACGTCTGAAAAACCATCCCCGACAGCCTGCGGAAGTTACGGATATTATGTTTTGAAATTTTGTCGCGGAAGTCTATCGTCTGCGTATCTATGGTAAGACTTCCGGACTCCGGCTGTTCCAGCAGATTCAGGCACCGCAGGAGGGTCGTTTTTCCGGAACCGGACGGCCCGATGATGACGATAACCTTCCCTGTATCCACTTCCATATTTATTTGTTTCAGTACTTCTAAGTCTCCGAAACGTTTTGATATATTTGTTGCTGTAATCATACAAATCTCCTCACGTATTCACATAACGGTTCATTTTATTTTCGATTCCTCCCTGGATAAGGGACAGGACGAAACAGATCGCCCAGTAAATAGCTGCCGCCTCGATATATAGCAGAAGCGGCGTGTAAGTAGTCGCGACGATCTCCTGAGCTTTCCGGAACATCTCACTCACGAGAATCGTCGAAGCGAGTGACGTCTCTTTCACAAGACCGATGAACGAATTAGAAAGCGGCGGAATCGAAACGCGGGCCGCCTGCGGCAGAATCACCCGCCTGAGCGACTGCATGTAGGACATTCCGATGGACGAGGCCGCTTCCCACTGCCCCTTATTCACGGAAAGAATCGATGCCCGTATCGTTTCGGAAGCGTAAGCACCCGTGTTCAGGGAAAAAGCGATCAGGGCACCGGTAAACGGTTCGAATTTCAAGAATTCCACTCCGAGATTACCGAGACCGAAATAGACGATGAATAACTGAACGAGAAGCGGCGTTCCGCGGATGATGGAGACATACACCCGCGCCGCTCCCGACAGTAAAGCTATACCTGACAAACGGCTAAGCGCTGTAACAATCGCAAGAACCAATCCTATAAAAAACGACAGCAGGGAGAGAGGAATCGTATACGTAAGTACTCCCCGCATTAGCGGCAGGAACGACTCTTTCAGTATTTCTATATTCTCCGAGCTCATCCAGAGAATACTACTGAACAGATACATCTTCATCGAACCATTCATTGGAGATTTCTTTAAGCGTACCGTCTTCTTTCATTTCTTCAAGAGCTCCGTTCACAGCTTCCACCAATTCTTCATTTCCCTGGCGGAACATCATCGCTGTTTCAGAAGCATCATCCTTGCGATCCGCAATTTTCACCCCGGTCTTATCTCCTCTCGTATTCAGGAAATCCAGCACGGATAAACGGTCGTTCACAGTCGCGTCTGCCCGGCCATTTGCCAGAAGCTCCATCGCAGGGTTAAACCCTTCGACACTTTCGATTTCCGCTCCGTGTTTCTCGGCAATGGACGCGTAATTACTCGTCAGAGACTGAGCGGAAGTCGCACCTTCCAGATCCTCGAAGCTCTGGATATCCTCATTGTCCTCCTGAGTTACGAGGACAGCAGAGGTATACGTGTAGGGTTCGGAAAATGCATACTTCTCCTCCCTGTCCGGTTTGATGCCGACCTGGTTGGCAATCATATCAAAACGCTCATTGTTAAGTCCTGCAAACATGGAGTCCCATTTCGTTTCCTCGAAATTCACTTCGACCCCGAGCCTGTTCCCTATTTCTTTCGCAACTTCCACATCATACCCGGTAAGTTTATCTTCCTCGTTGTGGAAAGTATATGGAGCATACGTCCCTTCCGTACCAACCGTAAGTACCCCTTCTTCCTGAATGCTTTCCCACACGCTTCCGCTCTGTTCATCGGAAGAGGTCTCACTTTCTCCATTTGATCCGCATGCGCTGAGGATCACCATGAAAATAATAATAAATATAAAACCGAAAACTTTCTTCATATAGTCCAGCTCCTTCTAATCCTTAGTAAAATGGTATGTTTAATAAGGATACAAAAGGAGATGCTTTTCGTCAACAACTAAACGTTCTTCAAGAAAGTATTGGAATATATTCGAATATTAAAATTATTAAAATTATTTTAAGTGAATCGCTCATTTTTTCAGGGCTTTTTGTTGTTTACTGCTAATTGAATGAAAAAAACACTGAAACACGTGTTCACTTTCTCAATCAAGTCTCTTTCGTGACCTTCACCGTTCTCAAAAAGATCTGAAGGTAACGATTAACTCCGAATCGTTACCTTCAACAGACAATTCCTCCTCCGAAGGGAAGGATTTCAGCCTTTTCGTGACCTTCACACTGCATTTTCTCCCCCAAACGTCAGGATTCGGGGGACGACCACATAAAAAAACTGCCGTCCACTCAGGGACCGCAGCTTTCAAGCTCTATTCTCCGGCAGCCTGAGGCACAACCGGCTTTTTCCTCAGCATCCGGGTATATATCAGAGAACGTACGTCGTTCGGAAGCACTCTTACGAATGTGCGGCTCGATACGTTGAACACAAATTCCGAACGAGAGATGAATCCCGATTCCAGTATTATTCTTTGAAATTTCACTTCATTCATTATATAGTTTCTTCCACCCCTGCGCTGGTACATCCCTTTCCCGGTCCTTACATCCAGGAGGACTTCCGGAATATTCTCTATTCTGCATCCTCTGCTCAGCATGCGGATCCAGAGATAGTAATCTTCATTCCACAGGCACGTCTGGTAATTTCCGCTCTTCAGCACTGCCTGCTTTCGGAACATGACGGATACGTGATTCAGCGGGTTCCGGTATCTGGCCCGTCTCTTAATCGTTTCATGTCCCGTGGGTACGGTTCTCGTATGCCTCCTGGAGTCGTTTTCATCAAACTCGGAAATCCATCCTCCTACAAGGTCCACATCTACGTGCGTTTTCAAATAATCGATCTGCGTTTCAAACCGGTGAGGAAGACTTATATCATCACTGTCCATGCGGGCGATGACAGGATGGGAACAGTGCCATATCCCTGTCCGGAGAGCTTCCCCGAGCCCCACGTTCTCCTCGAGTGGCACGATTTTCACTAACGGCTCATTCTCCCGCTCGAATGTTCGAAGCACTTCTTCCAGCCCATCAGTAAGTCTTCCGTCTTTTACTACTACGATTTCGTCCGGCTTCCTAGTCTGTTCGACTACACTCTCCAACGCTTCTTTGAAAAATCGGGGAGTTTCCTTATCATATACGGAAATCAATACAGAGAATTTCATTGTCCCACCGCCCCTTTTCAGTAATCGATCCGATGTTCGAGATCTTCCGAAGACTGTCAATCATGACCGCAGATCAGACTTTCTTTTCCATATCGATAAAAGTCCCTCCCCCTCTCGAGGCTTCAAGCAGCGTCGCCTTTTCTTTCATGAGAGCGAGTTCGTATTGCCATGCGTCCCTGCACATGTCCGCTACCGTGCGTGCCGCCCGCCAGCCGATTTCCCTGTTGACTTTTCCGGTGTCTGCATAACAGATTTCTATGTCCCCTTCTCTTCGTGCTGCAAATTCATGCGGCACACGGACGTTGTTCTCCTGCTGGAATGTATAAATCAGTTCCTTCACACTCGTCCCTTTTCCGGTTCCGAGGTTGTAAACGACTGCCCCGCCGTCCAGATGTTCCATCGTCTTCACGTGTCCTTCGGCAATATCCATGACGTGGACGAAATCTCTTATACACGTTCCGTCCGGTGTCTCGTAATCGTTCCCGAATATATGGAGCCTCTCAAGTTTCCCGGTCGCAACCTGGGTAATGTAGGGCATGATATTATCAGGGATACCACGCGGGTTTTCACCTATCTTCCCGCTTGCATGAGCACCGACAGGGTTGAAATAGCGAAGAATGGCTATGGAAAACTCAGGATTCATCAATGAAAAATCCTGCAGTACGCGTTCGCACATACTTTTCGTTTCTCCGTACGGGTTGATGGTCGGCTTCAGCGGCATGTGCTCCGTAAACGGAACCTGGTTCTCTCCATAAACTGTAGCGGATGAGCTGAAGATGAATTTTTTTACTCCGAAAGCGTTACAGACTTTCGCCAGCGTTGCAGTTCCGCTGACGTTCGTGTGGTAATAGTCCAGCGCTCTCGCGAAGGATTCTTTAACAGATTTCAGTCCGGCGAAGTGCATGACCGCATCGAACGAATGTTCCGCAAATATCTTTTGTAATGCCTGTTCATCTGTTACGTCCGCCCGATAGAAGGTGACGGACGCTCCGGTAATTTCCTCCACTTTTTTTACATTCTCCTCGTATCCGTTAATGAGGTTGTCAGCGACGACGACGTTATAACCGGCTTCAAGCAGGGCGACACTCGTATGGGAGCCGAGATACCCCGCTCCTCCCGTAACCAGAACCGTATCTTTTGAGTTACGAGCATTCTTTTTCATTTTCAATGTCCTCCTTTATTTAAGTCTGCGATTCCTCCAGGCAACAAAGAAAATTAATTCTATATAACGAACGAAAGTGTATAATTCCTCCTTCTTACATCAAACTACTTCGCTCCGTATCAAATCTGCGAGTTCGTTTCCACGTAATGAGCACAAGAAGTATGTTCATTACCGCACCTCCCAGACAAAAACACGCCACGGCTATAAGGTCATCACCGAAAATCCAGTATCCGGCAAACATCGTTGAAACCCGGACACTTAAGGAACAGATCGTGAAGACGAGATGGAATCCCTGCGCCGACAAAACCGGCAGAGTACTGGTACTTGGTCCCTGCAAAAATCTTGTCCACCCCCACACTGCAATCCACACGGCGTATTCCCCCGCCATCGCCCATCCTTCTCCGAAGACCAGTTCGAATAACCACGGGCCAATCAGGATGACGAGGCCAAACGGGAGGAGACCTATGACAGTCATCACCGCTGTCGCCTTCATCAGTATGGGAGTGATCTTTTCAAAGTTATTCGCTCCCTTTGTAATCCGGGGATAAAAAACATCTGAGACGGATTTCCCAATCAAATGAGTCGGCATATCGAGAGCGATTCTGCCTATGGCGTAAAACCCTGCGGCTGCAGGAGAGAAGAAACTGCTCAGCATCAGAACCGGGAACCCCTGAGAGAATCCATTCAGCAAAAGTTCAGGGGTCCGATAAACCGGGAAGTCATAATATTTTTTCGCTAACCTCTTCATCTCCTGCGTATTCGTCTGTTTCAAAAAAGCCGTGAGTTTTCCGAGTCGAAAGTAACCGGCACCGGTTACCATAAGAAAAGATCGCAACACCTGGTTCATCGAAGTGAACAGAATCAGTACGGCTGCCATTGGGTTGAAAAAACCGATTCCGACCATGCCTGCCTGAACGATGGTCGTTTGACCCATAATGGAACGAGCCGTAACTTTATACTGATTGTTACGAATGAGCCAGTTCTCTATGATTTGCAGACATCCTGAAAAGAAAATGACGAATGGAAGAAAGTAAAGAAAAGCGGCGACTTCCTGTAAATGGAACACTGATGCTATGAGGTCATTGAACAAGAACAGCACCACCGCCGTCAGCAACGCCACCAGTAGCGTGACGTAAAAAGAAAGCCGCATCAGGTTCATCGCTGTCTCTTTCGACTTCGGTAATACGATGGCAATAGGATAAGTCAGGGCGACTGCGGGAGCCAGGATGGCGATGATCGAAGAGTAGACTCCAAACATGCCGAAAGCCTCAGGTCCATATATTCTCGTTAAAAACTGAGAACTCACTACCATAATTACCTGCGCAGAGGCGGTACCGGAAGCTACGATCACTACGTTTCTGACAAATGTTTTCTGTGAAATTTTCACTAATATATTTTCCATAGGCATCCCTTCCAGAAGTTCTGCTCTCTTTTTTGAATCTCCCATTGCTAAGCGTAGTAATAATAGTTTTTCTTCCTTTTTTCCATTTCATTACCGTTCAGTACCGCACCGAGGATCCTGGCCCGTGAGTGCAGGAGTACTTCTTTGGCTTTATTCGCTTCTTCTCTTCGCGTCTTCCTGCTCCGTACTACGAGAACCACCCCTTCGGTATGCGGGGCCAGTAACTGTGAATCAGTCACAGAAAGTACGGGTGGCGTGTCGAAAATGATCAGGTCGTAAGTACTCTTCAATTCGTTCATAAGAGTCTTTATGGAATTTCCGCCCAGCAACTCAGCCGGATTCGGCGGAACCGGCCCGCTCGTTATTATATCCAGATTCTTCACTCCTGTTTCCTGAATTACATTGGTGACGGAAGTTTTCTGACCGGCAAGATAATTGCTGAGACCAACTACATTTTCGGAGGAAAACGTGTAATGAAGGGTCGGTTTACGCATATCGGCATCAATAAGAATCACTCTTTTTCCCTGTTCCGAAAAAACGACAGCCAGATTGGCGGCAGTTGTAGATTTACCTTCTCCCGGGCCCGGCGATGTGACGAAAAATGATCGGAGTTTACGATCTACAGACGCAAATTCCAGATTCGTTCTGATTGTTTTGTACTGCTCTGCCGCTAAAGAATGTCTACCGTTAACAAGGTAACTGCCTTTTTTATTTACTGTCTGTTTACGAACCAATGGACTCACCTCTCATTTCCACAGTGTTAGAAGCAGGGATGGAGTCTTCTCCTTCTTCTACAATTACTTCGACACTACCCATAAACGGTACACCAAGGTTTTCGATTACGTCACTTTCTTTTCGAAGTGTCGTATCCGACGTCTCGAGGATAAAAGCGACTCCGCTTCCGACAGCTGCACTCCCCGCCAGGGCTATGAGCAGGTTCAGCATTATATTAGGGCTGACCGGAACAGCCTCCCCGGCCGGGCCAGCTTCCGAAAGAATCTGCACGTTATCTACATTCATTAGTTCAGGAATACTATCTTTAAAAGTAAGGACCGTAGTATCAGCGATTTCGGCTGCTTTCTCCGGGCTTGCGTCGACTACCGTGACTTCGACTACCTGTGATTCTTCGGCACTTGATACCGATATTTTGTCTTTGAGTTCTTCTGCGCTCATTTCAAGACCCAGCCACGAAGTCACTTCGTCGAGCACGGCAGGACTTTTAATGATGACGTTATACGTGTTGATCAGTTCGATATTCGATCTTATACTCTCCGATGTCACTGAATTACTTTCTGTAGAAACCGGCTGAGACTGATTGACGATGAACTCCGAGGACATCTTGTATTGGGGAGTCATTACGTAAAACGTAACGAAAGCACCCGCTCCGAGCCCCAGAATTACTATGAGAGCGATAACCAGCCAGCGTCGTTTCAATATAAGCAGAAGTTCCATGGTCGAATAACCATTTTCCACTAGTAACAGCCCCTTTTGTTTTGTGAATAGTCGTAACGTGCTTTTTAAAGAACGAAGGAACAGTATTATCTCCCCAGCTCTATCTGATACCGAAAATGTGGGAAGTGTTGGTTAACAGGTACGTACAGAACAGGATAAGAGAGAACGCCAGCACTACAGTTCTGATACTCCGGTTTACATTAGCGCCGGTCAAACTGAGCAGATAAGGGAAAAGCAGCATCTGTACCATCAGGAAGTCCAGGGCTATTCTCGATAAGGAAAGCGGCAGAACCAGCCGAAGTATGATTCCGAACAGCACCAGGTAGTAAAAATTATTTTTGACATTTTTACCGGTGCCGAGTATCAGAAACATTGCCAGCACCACCCACGCCAGCCGTTCCATAAAGTGTTTGGCGCTTACCTCCACAAAATCTTCGCGAACGTAGAAGGAATAAGTCTCCAGGACAGGAACACTTTCGACGATGAACTCTATCGCTATGTTAATTACTGGTGAGAACGCTATGGAGAAAAGAATAATGAAAATAAACAGTTTATCAGGTACCTTTTTCAGACCCTTCAATACGAACGGTACGATAAGCAGAATCATGGCACTGTAGTGTACGGTGATCGCAAGGCCGATGTACAGGAAGTACTTCAGTAAGTTCCTCTCCAGATACTTCACGGCGTACAGAAAGACGATGATACTCATAAACTGTCTGATACCGTTGAACGAATAGAAGAAAAATCCCGATGTCAGAAAAATGAGCGTAAGTTCCGGTGCCACTTTCGCATGATCTTTAAGGATTTTGACGAGAAAGAAGAAGATGAACAGGGTAGTAAGCACGAAATAAGCGTATTCATAACCTGTGACCGTACCGAGGAAAAACAACAGTTTGTGGAACGGTTCAAAATATACATAGGCCAGATTTACATCTGCTGCCTTTTGAAGAAGAAAGTAAGACTCGAAATCCGTACCGATATTTTTCCGGAAAGCAGAAAAGATTAAAAGGGATGCTATCAGTAAAAAACCGAGTGTTCTGTTGCGCAATTTCAGATTGACGATTGCTAGCAGGAACGTATTTACATAGAAAGCCATCAATGCTCCCATCAGCTTTTCCCCCTGAACCCGGTAACCCTTTTCTTCCATTTGCCATTCATTACACAGCACCTTTTCCTTTCAGTACTTGCAATATGGTAAGAAAAAAGATTTTTACATCCATTTTCAATGACAGATGATCGACGTAATGGTTATCGAAATGTACTTTCTGACCGTGGTTTATTTCACTTCTTCCATTTACCTGAGCCCATCCGGTGATGCCGGGTTTCACTTCCAGCCTTCTTTTCTGAGAGGGACTGTAGCAGTCCGTGATTTCCGGAACTTCCGGTCTTGGTCCTATCATACTCATCTCGCCTTTTAAGACGTTCACCAGCTGAGGCAGTTCGTCCAGACTGAACTTCCGAATGAACCTTCCCACTCTGGTGACATCCGGATGCCATTCGGAGCAGCTTTTGAATACGAAATCATCCGGTACACCGTTCGTCCAGCTGTACATCTTTCCGTCCGACCTTTCTTCTTTCATCACTACTCGCATAGATCGGAATTTATACATACGGAAAAGTTTTTCATCCTTACCGGTGCGTGTCTGTCTGAACAGAACCGGACCGCCGTCCTCTATATAGATGGCAGCAGCAATGAACACATACACAGGTGTCAAAATCATGAGGAGGATCAGGCTTAAAATAATATCGAGACTTCTCTTAACGACTCCCTGAAATGATTTTCCGGAGGGACGTGGGACGGGTTTTTTCTGAACAACAGAGTTTTCCATATTAAAGTCACTCCTTTTCCTGTTAAAAGATCGCCCCTTTCTTTCCTGCAATTGCTGAAGGTGCATTTCCATTAAAGTTATTTTATTCTTTATAAAGAACAAACCGGCAAAAAATAAAAGACTCACGCTGAAGCTCACTTTTTTCGGAAAACACAGCCTTTGTTCTTAATAAGGAACGATAAACTGAATCCACTCCTTTCACTCTTTATTTCCAATCCGGAAATTCGCTATTTTTTCTTCTGGTCTTGTTTAGTATTATACTACATCGTTTACAAAAAGCCTAGCCTTTGTTTAAAATAATGAAAATATATATTTTATAAAGAACAAAACCTTTTTGTGCTTCCCTGTTTTGAATTCTTTATAAAGAATGATGTTGACTACAGTCCCGAAACCTTCTATATAAAAGAGCCTCTCCCAGCGGAGGAGGCTCTGCTTCTGTAAAGATGCTACGTTTATACTACCTATCCCGGGCGATACCTGAAGTGAGCAATCATACCTCTTAAAATTGCAATACTGAGACCTGCTTTATACCGGTTTCGCTTCAACATATAGTACAAACTCACCATTATTCTCCTGAATATCCGTTTCAGTCGATAGAAAAGAGAATAGTTATGCTTATTCAAAAGAAACATTTCGGCCGCTCCCCCGTTATAGGATCGACCTTTCAAACCTTTGTTTTTATCAACCATTTCATAATCCCAGGGATGCAGTACTTCTATCGTATTCGTGTAATAAATGATAAACCCCTCTTTAAGAGCCCGAATCGGATAATCGTAATCCTCACAGCCCTGGAATATCGTATTCGCTCCGAGGCCGAGCCTTTCATCGAACCCGCCGACTTGATCGATAACTTCTTTTTTATAAAAAGAGGAGATAGAGGCCATCAGACCGATAACATTGTATTTATGAACGAACTGGGACTTCGTATTTTCCTGTACTTTTCTTCCTGTCGGAACGCTGTTCTTCATTTTAATCGCCAGCACATCTAAATTATTCTCGTCGAAAAAATCGTTGATTCTCCGCAGTAAATTCTCCGGGTACAAACAGTCATCGTCCGGAAAGGCTACAATCTCCCCGGATACATATTTCAAACCTTCATTGCGGGATTTGGACAGGCCTTTTTCACAACTCAAGTGAAGAACGGGAAAATCCGGCTCCATTCTCTTCAACAGCTCGTGGATTCTCTCATCTTCATTCTGATCGACAATGATAAGTTCCAAATTTTGATACGTCTGTGAAGATATTGACGTTATAAAGTTCCCTACCAAATCCGTTCTTCCGAGCGTACATAAGATTAAGGAGAACTTATGATTTTTCATTCCGCTGCCCCTCCCGACCATAATATTCCGTTCATCATTACGTTCAGTATACACGTAGGTGTCTAAAAAGAAAACAAATTTATTTTATAAAGAACAAAAGGTGTTTTTCACTTTCATAGCTATTCAAAAAAATGCGCTTGTATGATTATAAAGAACCTTTTTTTTCACTTTTACCTAGGACTAGTGTATTATAAATTTAAATAATGACGGAATTCAGAAAGGAGGCTATTCCCTTTGGAGTCAGCTGAACATATTTATTTGAAACGTCTGGATGAGACTATGCGGGCTGTGGATCATCTTAACTCGCATTCCACAACCTCGAGAGACGTTCATAACATCACTCATTCTCTCGCCGACAACGACCGGGAGAGTCTCTATAACGTTTTCCAATCCACCGGTTTCTGTTATGAGGAATACCCGGACCCGGAACAGTGGAAAAGTATCCAGTTTTTCTGGAAGAGCATTCTCGCTTCCGCAAGTCTTCAGTCCGAGGCCAGGCATCTCACCCTGATGTCTATGGCTCAGGTCTTCTCCCTGTTCCACACGATTGACGAGATGAAGGCGGAGCAGGCGGAGGCGGGGGCACGTTTTCTGACGGACAAGATCATTGATCTGTACGCCTCGAGCGTGAAGGAATTCGACACGATAACGAACTCGCATGTCGCCAAGGCTATCCAGTTCATCAATACAAAAGTGAAGTCGCGGGATTTGCAGCTGAGTACTGTAGCAGAAGAACTCGATATCTCCTCTCCTTATCTGTCTTCCATTTTCCAAAAAGAAATGCAGGAGACGATCACTTCCTATATCCACCGCAAGAAGATAAAAGCTTCCACGGAACATCTTATCTTCACCGACTATTCGATCAAGAACGTGGCTCTGGAATACGGGTACTCATCGGTGACCTCTTACGGAAGGAAATTCAGGGAAGTCATGGGGACGACTCCTCTCAAGTACCGGAAAGCCCATTCGTTCTGAAATATCTTTCCTGAATTACACCGCCCTTCGACTTTTGTGTTAAAATAAAGAATAATGGTTTCGCATCGCGAACCGGTACTACCACTACACTTGGAAAGTAGGGTTTCATTTGAAGAAACTTGGAAAAATCACTGCAATTGTCGCTATTTTATTGTTTTTCGGAGCCGGGACGTACGCCGGATATGTATACAGTCAGGCAGAAACGACGGTGAACAGCAATATGCATTCGCCGGTCACCTCTATCGATCATGAAGAAACGAAGAAAAAAGTCGAAGATAAAGAAACGATCAACATACTGCTGATGGGCGTCGATGAGCGGGAAGGCGACCGCGGAAGATCGGATACCCTCCTCGTCGCTTCCGTCCAGCCGTCCAAGGAGAAGACCAATATGATCAGCATACCGCGAGACACCAGAACGGTGCTCGGCGGGAATGAACCGGAGAGCGGGAGGATGGATAAAATCAACCACGCCTATGCTTTCGGGGGAGTCGATATGGCTGTGGATACGGTAGAGACGTTCATGGATATGGAGCTTGACTACTACGTAAGAATCAACATGGAAGGTCTCGTCGAACTGGTGGATGCCGTGAACGGAGTGACTGTCACTAATGACAGAGCTTTCACTCAGGGAGGGATCGAATTTCCCGAAGGGGAGATTGATCTAAGCGGAAACGAAGCGCTTGAATATGCACGAATGAGAAAGAACGATCCTAACGGCGACCTCGGCCGTAACGAAAGACAGCGTGAAGTGATCAAAGGGGTGGTTGACAAAGCCGCTTCCTTCTCCTCGGTCAGCAAAATCCAGGGGATTCTGGACGTCCTCGGCGGCAACGTCACGACGAACGCCGACTTCGATACGATGAAGATGCTATTCCAGGATTACCGGAAGTCCGGTCAGAATATCGACACGTACCAGATGAAAGGCAGCGGTGTCACCATCGACGGTATCTACTACATGCAGATGCCCGACGAGGAAATCGCTAAAGCGAAATCGCTCATCACCCCCGATTCGTAAACAGCCCTTACCAAAACAGAAGCCTGACGGATAACTCTCCGTCAGGCTTCTTTGTCATTTATACAAGAGTCAGTTTGCTCTCTGTT
This sequence comes from Salimicrobium jeotgali, assembly GCF_001685435.2. Classification (NCBI taxonomy): domain Bacteria; kingdom Bacillati; phylum Bacillota; class Bacilli; order Caryophanales; family Bacillaceae; genus Salimicrobium; species Salimicrobium jeotgali. Next base: position 540,841 of record NZ_CP011361.2, on the reverse strand, counting down.
TTATCTTCCGAAATGAGTTCTTCGAGCGGATAGCGTTTCTCTATGAAAATCTGGTGCCACAGCATAAACATGAGCACCGTCCATATCTTCCGGCTGTAATCATGTTTGCCGCTCCGGTGCGTTTCCAAGAGCTGGAGGACGTACTCCTTATGAAAATAACGTCCGGTTTCACTTTCGGAAATAAGCGTCCGTGCCCAGTCGTACATTTCATTCTTCAGCCACTCACGGATCGGCACGGGGAACCCGAGCTTTTTCCTGTCCAGCACGTGATCCGGCACAATGCCTTCTGCCGCTTCCCGTAAAATGTGCTTCGTGGTTCCGTTCGCTATCTTCAGATCCGCCGGAATGTGTTTCGCTACATCATATACTTCCTTATCAAGAAACGGGACCCGCAGTTCAAGCGAGTGAGCCATCGTCATCCGGTCCGCTTTCAACAGAATGTCCCCACGCAGCCAGGTGTGGATATCCACATGCTGCATCTGATGGACGTAATCATAATCTTTCGCTGCATCAAAAAGGGTTTCCGTCACTTTCTGATACGGAGGTTCGGTGTGGTTTCGAAGCAGCTCCTGTTTTTCTTTCTCCTCGAACATTTTCGCATTCCCTATATAGCGGTCGCGGAGCGGGGTCGTACCGCGTTCAAGGAAGCTTTTCCCTTTCACCCCTTCAGGCATGATCGACGCGACGCGGTTCAGCCAGTAGTTCACCGGCCGGGGAATTTTTGTGAAGGCCTTCAACGACTGAGGTTCCCGGTAAATGTTGTAGCCGCCGAACAGCTCGTCCGCCCCTTCTCCGGAGAGAACGACGGTGGAGTGTCTGCGAGCTTCTCTTGCGACGAAATACAGAGGGACGCAGGCAGGATCGGCAAGAGGATCATCCATGTGATACATGATTTTCGGAAGTTTCTGTACGTACTCTTCCGGTGAGATCATGTACGAATGGTTCTCCACGCCGAGCTTTTCCGCTGTATCCGCCGCTACATCCACTTCGGAATATCCTTCTCTTTCAAATCCGACCGAAAACGTGCGGAGGCCGGGATGGAGCTCTTTGGCCATGGCCACAATCAGACTGGAGTCGATCCCGCCGGAGAGGAAAGAACCGACTTCAACGTCACTCCGCATATGTTTCTCCACCGAATCATACATGACGTCCCGGACACGATGGACCCACTTCCCTTTCTCCATGATTACGGGGGTGAACCCGGAGTGCCAGTACTGCGTGAACGTCACGGTCCCGCCAGGCTTCTGAGTGAAATAGTGACCGGCCGGTACTTTCCGAATGCTGGCCGTCATCGTCCATGGTTCGGGAACGTACTGGAAACTTAAATAATGGCTCAAGGCTTCTTCGTCCACGTCGACCGGCTCATCATCAAACGTAAGGCACTTCTTCTCCGAAGCGAAATACGTCCCATCTTTCTCCACCGAGTAGTACATCGGTTTGATTCCGAAAGGGTCTCTGGCTCCGTACATCATCTCTTCCTGCTTGTCCCAGAGAAGGATGGCGAACATGCCGCGAAGACGGCTGAATGCGTCTTCACGCTTCGCCTCGAACAGAGCGGCGATGACTTCCGTGTCGGACTCGGTAGCGAACGTATACCCTTTTTCCTGCAACTCTGCCCTTAATTCAATATAGTTGTAGATCTCTCCGTTGAATACGAGGGAATATCTGTCATTTTCGTAGCTCAGCGGCTGCTGGCCGTTTTCAATATCTATGATGCTCAACCGCCGGAACCCGAAAGATATATAGTCGTTATGGTATATTCCTTCCTCATCAGGACCGCGATGCGTAAGAAGATCGTTCTTCTTACGGAACAGCACCCTCTCTTCTTCTGTCATATGCCGGGGGACGTTTCTGAGGACGCCGATAAAACCGCACATAGTTTAACCTCCTTCCATCAACACAGGACTATTATACCACTATCCATGTGATGCCATAACCCTTTAATCATCATTCATTCGAATATAAGTCGGATCTGGTAGAACATCAGTTTCACGTACTCCCGGAAAGCGGTCAGATGCTGCTCTTCCGTCAGCTTGCTTTCGGGATCGAATGGGGTATCTGCCGTCGCATAGCTTACGTCTGTATTTTCATTTCCGATCACTTTATCAAAAACAATTTTCGTTCTTCTGGAGTGGTAGTCTTCTGTAACGACCAGCAGCGTCCGTATCTCTTCTTCTTTCACTATCTTTTCCATATTCCTCGCTTCCTCCCACGTACTTTCCGCTTCCGGAGTACCGGTGACGGCAGCCGTGGTCAGTGCTGGGAACGCTTCTGCATCCTCCGGCTGAACGCCTCCGGAGAGGATGAGGCGTCCCGCGTATCTTTCCTTATAAAGTGCGAGACCACGCTCCACCCGTCCGGGGCTTCCGTCCAGCACGTATATCACTTCGGAAGGCTTCGGTTTTTCTTTGATAACGAGAAAGTCACGTCCGAGTACAGTGAATATGATAACGACAGCCAAAAAAATCAGAGAAAATAACAGAAGAACACCGGCGATCACTTTTTTCTTCGTTTGCATAACAGACCTCCCCTTATCGTAAAAAAAGGCACCCCGTAAAGGAGTGCCGGTTCTTATCCTCGTGTGGCGAGGAACCACGGGTTATGCAGATCCTCTTTGTTGTATGTGAGCGAATGAATCGAATTGGCGACACCGACGGAGCCGCCGGCAAGCTCGACGATTGCCTGACCGGCTGCCGTGTCCCACTCCATCGTCGGAGCATAGCGCGGATAGTAGTCGGCTACCCCTTCCGCTACCAGACAGAATTTAAGTGAGCTTCCGGCGGAGACGGTCTCGACGGAATCGTACGTCATTTCGAGATCCCCGATGAACTCCTTCGTATCCTCAGACATGTGCGAACGGCTTGCGACGATGCGTGCCGTATCTCCTGCTGCAGGGAGAGCAGGAAGAACCGTCGCTTTTTTCTCCCACTCCGGACGCAGGACGGAAGTGAGCTTAAAAGCTCCTTTCCCTTCGACCGCTACGTAGAGGTCCTCAAGAGCCGGAGCATACACGACGCCGAATACCGGCTTACCGTCTCTGATCCGCGCGATGTTCACCGTGAACTCTCCATTCTTCTTAAGAAACTCCTTCGTTCCGTCCAGCGGATCGACGAGCCAGAATTCTCCCCACTCTTTACGCTCCTCGTAGGAAATGGAGCTTCCTTCTTCGCTCAGAATCGGAAGAGAGTCCTCCCCCTCCTCCAGTTTCTTCACGATAATACCATGAGCGGCACGGTCCGCCCGGGTGAGCGGTGAATCGTCCTCTTTCGTTTCGACATCGAAGTCTTCGCTTTCATAAATCTTCATAATTTCCTGACCTGCCTTAAGAGCAGCTGCAACCGCTTGTTCCATATGTTTCTCCCCCTAGTTCACTATAATTTATTGTTTATTATACATGATTCCCCGCCGGAGGCCTCTACTTCCCTACTCTCCGGGGATCTTTCCTGACTGTCCTTTTCCTTAATATGAACAGAAGCACCACGGCGAGCAGTGCCGTCGCGGCGAACAGAGTTATTCCTAGCGGACTCGTCCAAAAAAAGGAAGCGTCCGAGGAACCTCTGACGTCACTGGTGGGAAGGGCGTACACGTTCGAGTCCTGACTCCCGACAATCAGGGTTCCGTTCATCAGTACCGGGCCGGAGGGGGCCAGGACTCCTCCGAGTTCCTTACTCCCGAGCAGCTCATACGTTTCGGTATCGAAAGCGTACACGAACCCTTCTTTATCTGTGAAGTACACGACCTCATTTTCCGCAACCGGAGGCGCCTTACTGACGTTCGCCTCGTACTTCCAGTTCCTCTCTCCGTCCGACGCGTTGTAAGCGTAATAGGATTTAGTGATCGGACTCGCCACGAATACCTGGTCTTCATAGATCATCGGAGCTCCCGACTTATTATTTTTCACCATTTCCCCCTGGCCAAGGCTGTCTTTCCATTTCATCTCTCCGTTGTCCGTATTCATGGCGTAGATCATGTGGGTGGGATTGTCGTCCTCTTCCCCCTCAAGGGCTGTTGTAATAACGGAATCTTCATAAATGACCGGCGGTACGTCATCAAGACCCGCATAAGCTTCCGGGAATTCCGTCTGCCAGCTGATTTCTTCCTTTTCAAGATCGACGGCTGTGAATGTGTAAGGCGTAGGCGCCCCTCCCCCTACGTACAGCATCCCGTCTTCAATCGTCGGAGAGGACATACTCATCACGTGGCCGAGTTCTAAGTTCCACTCTTCTTCCCCGCTCTCTGCATCCACGGCATACAGGTGTCGATCTCCGGCTACAATGTATACCGTCCCGTCATGAAAAGCCGGTGTCGGCATCACTTCTCCGTCGGTTTCAAACTTCCAGCGGGTCTCCCCCGTTTCGGCATCGAGACTAAGGACTCCGCTTTCTTCCGTACCTCTCGTCGTTTCGTTCTTAAAGTAACGGTTTCCGAAACCTACGAACAGATTATCTTCGGCATAAATCATTTCCGAGTGTACCCAGTTCGGAGCTTTTGCTTCCCAGTTCATCGTACCCTCGACCAGATTATAAGAGTAAAGATCGCCGGACTCGTGATTTCCTATGTAGGCATTGTTACCGACAATCACGGGAGTCGACCGTATCTGGTTGTTCGTTTCGATGACATCCTGTATCTCTTCGTCGAAACTGCTGTTGTACACGGGGTTGTTTTCGGAATTCATCCGGTACTCCGTCCACTCCTCCGGACCGACTTTCGCAGCAGATGCCTGTTCGGTCATCATCAGGCTCCCCGTCAAAAATAAAGCGGATAACATTACATTACGGACTCGTTTCTTCATCAGTGACCTCCTCCATTAGGATAGACGTTCTCTTATTATACTTACCAAACTTACCCTTCTCCCCGTAGCGAAAACGTATACAAATAATTGGCCTGCCTGCTTTTTCTCTCTTGAACTCCAAGTATATCATCGATAGCATGTAGATGGAATGCAAGGAGAGGAGAGGTTTTATTATGGTCAAGAAAACGATGCTGTGGACGCTTGGTATTCTGCTCCTTGCCGGAGCGGGGACCTGGGGTTACTTTTACATAACAGGTACGGAAAACACCGAAACGAAAGAAGAGGAGCCGTCCGATTCTCAAGAAGAGAAACCGAAGAAAAAGGAAGAGGAGAAAGAAGTCGAAGAACTGTCTGAGGAGAAGTTCGAGGAATCCTCGGACGAGGAGGAACTGAATCCGTTCGGGGATGAGAAGAAAGCTGACACTGTCCCTGAATCGACCATCCGGGATTACATCCACCAGATGAGCCACCAGAAAGTGCAGGCCGAACAGAAGTGGGGCTTTTACCGTATAACCGAGGAGCGAATCAATTGGCTCTCCGATAAAGTGAAGAGGAATGAATACAGTGAAGGGGATCAGTATGAAAACATACTGAATGCCTGGAGTAACGGGAATTTCAGTAATATCGATGAGCATCATAATACTATATGGAAAATGCAGGGCGGAAACGTCGGGAAAGCGACCGGCGTCCTTAGCGAAGAGGAAGAACAGGCATACATCGACTCTGCCCAGTAACAGAAAAGCCATAGCCGAATCGCCGGCTATGGCTTCTTTTTCTATTTATCCAAATTTTCCAGAGCTTCTTTCAACGGTTTCTTCAACGGTTCGGCCAGCGTGTAGGAATAAAGGTTCGAGATATGGTGCACGTCGCGATAAACGATAACGTTTCCGACTACGGAGTGACAGGTGTCCTCGTCACAGAAGTACTCCGATAAATCGGCGAAAGTCACGTTATCCGGAATACCTTCTGTTATTTCCCACGGCGGTGTCTTCGGTAATGAGCCTTCCCGTTCAATCGAACATTCCTCTTCAGACTTCGTTTCCAGACATTCCGGGATCCTCTCTCCCATACGCGGATTATCCCGGATGGCGAACACTTCGGTTACGCCGTCCAGCTTCTCCCACTGTTCAATATATCCTTCAGGCACTTTTTGCATGTTATTTACAGTAGCCGTACCGAATACCATTTCCGGCGGGTCTTCCAGGAGAGGTTCAATCACTTTTTCGTTCCATTCCATGCACGATTCATTCATGGCACCTCCGAAATCATCTGTGGTGAATCTGCAGCCGTCCTTATTGTACACATCTATCTGCATATTCAACTCGTCCGATAGACGATCAAGCGCCGGGAACCAGTGGCCTGTGTGGGAACCTCCCACCAGAGCTACCGTATAGTCCGGGTTTTCGGTCTGACCGTAGGAGCAGTGGCTCACGCCTTCCTCCTCGAGATCAGTGTAGCAGTCTTTGTCACTGTAGAAGTCAGGTAGGTTGCTCTCTGAACCGGGAGGATTGAGGATAGGCTCCACTCCATCCGGCGCGTCCACTCCTTCATCAATCGCCAAAGCCCCCGGGTAATCCTGCTGGTTGTAATCGTCGTTCAAATCATCTTTCGCCTGTGAGGCGTAAATGTCCCAGGAAAAGTATACCACCAGCACCGGAACGACCAGCGCTACGAGAACGGCAGCGACTTTCCTTTTCGCTTCTCTCAGGTTAATGGTGCGGATTGGATTCTCAACCAGTCTTACTGACACTACCGATAACAAGAACGTGACGACGAGAAGCAGCACTCCCCATTGAAATGGAATCGTGTCCGTGCCGAAATAGTTGTAGTAGAAAATCAGAAGCGGGTAGTGCCACAGGTAAAACCCGTAGGAAATCCCTCCGAAATACATGAAAGGCTTGGAGCCGAGCAGTTTTTCCACCCCGAATCCGTGACCGGTTTCTGCCGCCAGAATGACCATAATGACCCCGGATATAGGTAAAAGTGCAGCATATCCCGGAAACATGGTGGAAACAGGCACAAGAATACCCGTCAGGCAGATGACCGCAAGCCCTGCCCATCCTAAGACAAAACTGAAGCTTTTCGGTAACCGCAGATAAGGAAGAAGGAGCGCCAGCATACCGCCGAGACTGAATTCCCAGGCCCGGGCGAAAGTGTCGAAATAAGCCCATGGCTGGTTCACTTCCGTAATATAGATGGAGTAGGACATAGAAGCTATAAATATAAAGGCGAGCACACCGAGAAGCGTCTTTCTGACAGGCGTCTTCAGCAGCTTTTTAGCCAGCATTACACTAAGAAAAATAACTAAAGGCCAGGTGACATAAAACTGCCCCTGCAGAGACAGTGCCCAAAAATGCTGGAAAGGGCTGGAGTTATTGGTCTGAGCCAGGTAATCGACCGCATTAAATGCCAGCTGCCAGTTCTGAAAATAAAAAGCGGAAGAAAACATGTGCGAAATGAGCTGAGGCCACTGGGAGAGCGGCATAATGACGATGGACAACAGGGCGACCGTTATAATGACTACGTAAGCGACCGGGAAAAGACGCTTGCCAAGGCCCAATAAATATTCCGCCAAATTAATGCGACCGTATTTCACCATCCGGGATAGAAGCGAAGTAGTAATCAAATAGCCGGATACGATAAAGAATACATCTACGCCCCCCGACACGGAGCCTAACCAAATATGATAAATAGCCACCAGAAGAGCGGCCACTGCACGCACTCCTTCGAGTTCAGGACGGAAGCGCTTCTCCGGCGCTTTCAAGTCGCTGCTGTTTTCTATGTTGTCCATAGTTACCCTCTCCATTATCTTTAATATATTCCGAGCACTGTAAACGGTTATTATGCAACGTAATAATACATCAACTGGTATAATTTTTCAATGAATCGTAAAAAGAGAGGCAGTGCCCACGGCACTTCCTCTCCATTCGGATGTCACGGCCTATTGCTTCTGACTTACGTTGACGTCCATCTGCGGATAAGGGATGGACAGTTCATCATTTTCAAACCACTTCTTCACATCTTCCATTACATCGAAGTGTACGGTCCAGTAGTCCTCCGACTTTGACCAGACGCGCACCGTATAGACGACAGCACTCTCCCCGTGCTCGGAGATTCGGACGAACGGAGCAGGGTCCTGAAAAACGAGAGGATGCTTACTGACGATTTCCGTAAGAGACTGGATGACGTAGTCTGCGCTCGTCTCATAGCCGGCTCCGAACGTAAAGTCCACACGTCTCGTGTCCTTGACGTTGTAGTTCGTCAGTCCGGTGTTGGACAACGAAGCGTTCGGCACGAAGATGACTTTGTTGTCGGGAGTGACGAGCTCTGTATAAAGAATCTTGATCCCCTGTACGGTACCTGCATATCCTCCGCCTTCCACGTAGTCCCCGACCCGGATCGGACGGAGGGTAAGCAGCAGAACACCACCGGCGAAGTTAGCAAGCGACCCCTGGAAGGCAAGACCGATAGCGAATCCGGCCGCTGCGATGATAGCGACGAACGAAGTGATATCAACGCCGAGAATCTGAACGACCGTTAACACCAGCAGGATTTTCAGGATTGTACCCGCCATAGAAGTAAGGAACGGCTTCAGCGTATCGTCCATTTTCGAACGATCAATCCCTTTAGCTACGAATTTTGTTATGACTCTGATCACTGCAAGTCCTACAAGCAGTACAATAAGTGCAAGAGCTATACTCTTTGCAATAGGTAAAATGATTTCTAACCAATCCACGGAAATTCCTCCTCTTTCTACAATGGATAAATTATAAATTCCATTCCTATCTTACATTCTTTTCGGGCAGCGAACAACGTAATATATGGAAATTCCCGAGAGTGAATCCAGACTTTACGAAATGTTACGAAAAGTATTTATTACTTAATTTTAATCAGGTTTTTTTGTGCAAAACTAAAAAGAGGACTCCCGGTTAAGAGAGCCTCATGAGTAACGTAATAGTGTAAAATACATTAATTTTACTATTCGTTCAGAAAATTTGTTGCTGCTCTAGTCTCATTTAAGTGTCCTATCGTTTCCTCATACTCTTCCGACGCAAGACACATAAATAGTATGTCAATTACATACAATTGTGCAATTCTCGAAGAGGTGGCACCGCTTCTGAACACAGCCTCCCTTGAAGCAGAAGTATATAAGTGATGATGAGCCAACCGCCCAACTGAAGTTTTGCCATATTGCGTAATACTTATTATCTTAGCACCTTTCTGCTCAGCCAATTCCAGCAATTGAATAACTTCCTTCGTTTCGCCAGAAAAAGATATTGCTACTATTACATCTCCAGGGCCTTTATTAGCGATAAAAGTAGCTGCCATGTGAACGTCGGCCAATGCGCGAGCATTTTTATTGATCCGGACAAATTTCTGCTCAGCATCTATAGCAGCAACATATGAAGCCCCAAACCCTATAAACAAAATAGATTTCGCTTTTCTTAATGCTTTTACTGCTTGTTTCACTTTATTTATATCAAGAATATCTGTCGTTTCCCGTATAGTTTGATTAATATTCGAGGTAGCTTTTGTAACAATGTGTTTGTAGTCTTCTTTTGGTTCAATATCCCTTAGATCTTCTTCATCTTCTTTTAAATCTCCGGCTACGCGGATTTTCAATTCCTGAAACCCTTTGAATCCAATGGATTTACACAACCTTATAACACCTGCGCTGCTTGTTTGACTTTTTTCTCCAAGTGTTTTTGCTGTATAATCGATAATTTCTGAAGGGTGATTTAAGATGTAACGAGCAATTTTTTGTTCCGAAGGACTAAGGCGTGGCATCATCTCTTTCAGAATTGTTAATCCTCCAGTTGTGGCCCCCATATTCTTCCTCCTATCGCTGCTAAAACATTTTTCTTTATTATACCATTTTCCTTTCGAACAGCACCTATTAAAGCGCCCTCTACTGGAGTATGCTCAGGGAGGAAAGTACTAATACCTTTTCTATCCAATTCATTTTTCACCATCAATTGAAAAGGATTGCTAGTAGATAACACCCCTCCTGCTAAAATAACTGGTTGCTTCTTAAATGCAAAAAGCTCTTTTTCTAATCGAAAGATATAGGAACACACCATAAGAGCTTCTTCGTATAGTATATTCAAGGCTACCTTATCCCCTTCTTCAGCTGCTCTTATAACGATTTTACTTAGTGGAGAAACAAGTTCTTTCGGAGCAGTAGAGGAATAGATTTTTTGCAATATCTCTCTGCAGTCTTTTCCTCGAAACTTATTGTATATGTACTCGGTAATTACTGTAGGAAAACCAAGACCCTCTTCACTTTCAATGCTTGCAAGCAGCCCGCGCCTTCCTATTTCATATCCACTCCCTCTGTCGCCAAGTAAATACCCCCACCCGCCTATACGTCCATAATCACCTTTTTCGTTCACCCCATAAGTTATAGAACCTGTGCCACAAATCTGGACTATTCCTGCGCTACCATACAAACCACCGTAAAGAATGTTTAATGGATCAGGCTCTACTTCAATTTCTGCACTGAATAGTTCTCTGAATGCTTCTATCAACTCCTCTCTCGTTTCCGAAGTTCCGGCCCCCGAAATTCCGGCAAAAATACGCACGTTAGTTTTTTCAGGAAGAGCCAGCTGTTGAGAAATCGAGCGAAGAGATTCTTTCCAGTACGGTGTAGCGTTAGGATTTGTAGGACCACTATTAACTTCTCCTATTTTCTTACCAGTCCCGTCCACTGCAATAGCTTCTGTTTTCGTTCCTCCTCCGTCTACCCCCACAAATACTTTCATTCTATCTCTCTTTCTGATACTGACATTTCTCGCAAAAAGTGTATAGTTTTTCTCAAATCGCCTTCGTAATAATTTAAATATTTTTTTCCGGTTTCATAATCTGTAGAGAAGAGTATATGTAATACAGCAACTTTCAGATCTCCCTCCATGTCAATCAGTGCCTGTCTCGAATTTTCTTCTGTCTCGTTAGTTATCTTCATCAAAATTTGCAGAACACGTTCACGAAGTTTTTGATTGGTTGCTTTTACGTCCACCATGTAGTTATCATAAACTTTTCCTAGCTGAATCATTGAAACTGTAGAAATCATGTTTAACACTAATTTTTGTGCTGTGCCTGCTTTTAATCGACTGGAACCTTGCACCATCTCTTCACCAACAGGGATTACTATCGGGGTTACTACTTCTTGTTCGATACGCGAGTTTTCTGCACATACTACACAAGCCGTAGCTGCGCCATTTTCCTTCGCCCCTTCAATTCCTCCGAGCACATATGGTGTGTTACCACTGGCAGAAATTGCAATAAGAATATCTTTTCTTGTCAATTTTTCCAAGGTCTCTTGTTTTCCCCTGTACGTATCGTCTTCCGCATCCTCTACAGCTACTTGAATTGCTTCGTCTCCACCCGCAATCAAAGCTGTAAACAAATCTGGTTCCACCCCAAAAGTCGGAGGGCATTCAGATGCATCGAGAATACCAAGTCGGCCACTCGTGCCTGCGCCCATATAATATACTCTACCTCCATTCTTTATAGTGTTAACTGTTTGATCAATAACTGATTTGATAAAAGGAATCTGTTCTTCTACCATTTCCGGCACAGTTTTATCTTTCCGGTTCATCAACTTTAATAATTCTTCTGGTGTTTTCTCATCAAGTTTCTCCATTATAATCTCTCCTCTTTACACGTATAATAAGTAGGGCTCTCTCACCTTACTGAATGAGATACCAGGTTTTTCTTCAACAAGCGGAACCGGCTTTCCCTCGCTTAATTGAAGACGAAGTTTATCATTCCCAAAAAGCAGATCAAGGAAATACGCGCCCCCAAAGTCGTCATTTTTTAAGAACTCAACTTTCCCGGGATAGAGTTCTACAATAATCTTCAAAATTTCGCTACCCGTACGAAAAGCTTCAAATGTATCCCGGTCCGTCACATGCAACTCCACTCCTCCACAAGTCTTACCTCTATGTTTGCTCATACAGGGTTTAAATGATGTTGGGCGTATACCTACTCCGTTCCATTTTTCTCTTCGCAATCGTTCTGCAAGTTCTTCCCCATCAATAAAAGGGGCGCCCATCAGACGAAATGGAGCGGTTGTCCCCCGGCCTTCTGAGATGTTTGTCCCTTCCAGTAAACACGTACCACCGTACAAGAGAGCCATTTCTACCCCAGTAGCATTCGGAGTAGGGGGCACCCACGGCATATCCAGTTCATCGAAATAACTGCTCCTTTCCCAACCTTCCATAGGAACTACGGTGAGCATACAACTATTATGGAACTCTCCTTGCAAAAAGTTGGCTATCTCTCCGATAGTCATCCCGTGTCTGACAGGTAAGGTGTAAGCTCCAACGAATGAGTTGAATGTTTCTTTTACTCTGTTACCCTCTACTTTGTCCCCGATAGGATTTGGACGATCCAATACAACTACCCTGATATCAGCTTCTGCAGATATTTTCATAATATCTGCCAAAGTATAGATAAAGGTGAAGTAGCGCACTCCAATATCTTGTAAATCACAGAATAAAACATCGATTTCTTCGAACAGCGATGGTTCTATTATTCCTTTGCCAGAATAAAGACTGTAAACAGGAAGGCCAGTTTTAATGTCTGTCGTATCTTTGATTTTTTGACCAGCTTCTTCGGTGCCCCGTATTCCATGTTCGGGTGAAAACAACGTAGTCAGCGAAAGTTCAGAATGATTATAGAACCGGTCGATAGTAGAAACAAGTTCATGATCCACTCCAGTTGCATTCGTCAAAAGACCAAGGCGCATTCCGGAATAGTTTTTCCACTCTTTTTCCAAAAACACTTCAGACCCGAGTTTAAAATCTTTCACCCTTTCACCGCTCCTTTCATTGCTCCTCCAATAAAGAATTTCTGCAATAATAAAAATACAATTAAAATCGGCAGCATAGAAAGAATCGTTCCAGCCGCTATCAATCGCCAATCAGAAGTGAATGTTCCTGATAACATGTTGAGCCCGAGAGGTAAAGTGTACATGCTTTGATCATTAATAATAATAAGCGGCCATAGGAAGTCTCCCCATGCTGACACGAAAGTGAAAATCATCAGAGTAACCATGGATGGTTTGGCCAGCGGCATAAGTATCCTCCACCAGATTTGAAAACTGTTAGCTCCATCCATACGGGCAGATTCGTCCAACTCTTCCGGGATCGTTAAGAACGCCTGGCGCATGAGAAATACTCCAAAAGCAGTAGTGATATGTGGCAGTACCATTCCCAGGTATGTATTCTGCAAACCAAGATTTAAAGAAATAATATATACTGGAATCATCAACAGCTGAAAAGGAATCATCATCGTGCTGATAATAAGAATGAAAATAGTCTTCGAACCTCGAAATTTCATTCGTGCAAGCGGGTAAGCCGCCAACGAACAGAACAATACGTTCAGGAATACCGTAAGAAAGCCAACCACTATGCTATTGAACAAATATCGAAAAAACGGAAAGGTTTCCAACACTTTCCCAAAGTTCGAAAATGTTGGGTCACTCGGAATAAATGTGGGAGGATACTGAAAAATATTCTCATTTCCTGATTTGAGGGCGGTGGCGAGTAACCATAAAAATGGCCCAATCATGAAAATAGTAACTAATATAAGAAGTGAATACTGACCGATTTTTCGTAGAATCGGGTGTTTTTTTTTCTTTTTATTATATTTAGCCATTTTGCCCCTCCTAAGCTTTATTATCTTTACCAAGTATCTTCAGATTAATAAGGGAAAAGACAAGCGTTATTAAGAAGAGAATTACCCCTGCAGCACTTGCATATCCCATATTCAGATTGTCGAAGGCTTGCTGATAAATGTAGAACACGAGCGTCTCAGAACTGTGGAGGGGGCCTCCACCTGTCATAACATAAATCTCCTCGAATACTTTCATAGCTGCAATGGAGGACATAATAGAAACGATAAGCACAAAGGGAAGAAGCATCGGGATGGTAACCTTGGTGATTTTTTGCCACCAGTTCGCCCCATCAATTTCTGCTGCTTCATACAAATCTTCCGGGATGGACTGAAGCCCTGCTAAATAGATAATCATATAGTAGCCAAGTCCTTTCCAAACAGTCACCACCATAACTGCAAAAATTGCTGTGTTCGTCGATGTAAGCCACCCTATCGGCTCTGATATAACTCCAAGAATATCCAGTAAATAGTTCAACAGACCGTTTTCCTTATATACCCAATCCCAGGCTATCCCAGCTACAACTAACGAAGTGACTACAGGTATATAATAAATAGAACGGAAAATTCCTATTCCTTTTAACCTCTGGTTCACTAGAACGGCCAGAAATATTGGCACAACGACTAGAGCAGGGACCACTACAACGAGATAAATAATTGTATTTTTAAGAGCATTCCAGAACAGTTCATCGTTGAACAGCTCTTCGTAGTTTTCTGTGCCTATGAAACTGGCCTCTGTTACCATGTTGTATTGGGTGAAACTTAGCCAGATTGCCTGAAGCATTGGATAAAAAATAAACAGTAATAAGATCGCACTTCCAGGGAGCAGAAATAAGTAAGGAGTCCATTTCTTATTTTTCACAAGTCACCCACCTCTCCTTGTTATTGTAGTTACGCGGCATCATCCGTTATGTAGTGTTTTTATTCTTATTTGTATATAATTCGCTTTCTGAATCTTTAGTTATTGAAAATAAGAAAGGGACGGAAACCGCCCCCTCTCCGTTTCTTATTGAGACAAAATTTCATTCCATTCTTTTTCAGCTTTGTCGAGCGCTTTCTGAGGTTCCATTTCTCCAAGCATAGAAGCCGAAATTGCATCAAACATCGACTGACGCAGTTCATTGTAGTTGTCCATAGGCGGTACAAGTAGTTCTGCTTCATCGAGTTGAGAGGCAGAGACAAGACGGACCATATCCTTCGGAGTGGCATCCTCCGGCTTTTCGGTAAAGTAAGGATCTTCAAGCGCTTCTTTGGCGGAAGGGAGAATCGGTGTTAGCTTTGTGAAGGCAAGTTGATTTTCTGCATTCGTTAAAAACTTCCCGAACTTCACAGCAGCATCTTTGTTCTTCGTTTGAGAAGGAACAACGACGTTTTGTACGCTGATTGACTTCTTACCGGATTTTCCAGTAATAGCTTGAGATGGCACCGTATTTTCATAAATTTCAGGAGCATTTTCTTCGATTTGGGAGATAAATTGACTTCCTGCAAAGAATGTAGTCTGCCCAGCCTGATACATATCAATCGATTCACGCTGATCTCCTGTAAGAGCTTCAGCCGGCATCATGTCATTTTGATACATTTCAGTGAAATATTCGAATGCTTTCAGGCCATCTTCCGTGTTGAAAGCAGCTTTACTCATATCTTCATTTGTAAGATCAACACCCATTTTCACCATGTGCTGAAGCACAAGGGAAAGATCCATAGAAGGAAAATAACCGTACTTATCCGTTTCGTTCATAATTGTTTCTGTCATTTCTCGGGCCTCTTCATACGTTTCCGGAGCATTTTCGATATCAAGTCCAGCTTCTTCGTAAATCATAGAATTATTAAGTGTAACTTCTGTGGAAAGATACCATGGCATAGCAAAAGTTTCCCCGTTTAACTGATTCGCCTCCCAGGCTCCTTCTACATAGCTCTCCTGCTCTTTATCGCTCAATTCTTCGTCCATATTTACCAGAGCGTCCATAGAGGCTAGTTGAGAAGCAAACGTGGGGTTAAGGTTCACAACATCCGGTGCAGTGTTTGAACTTACTGACGATAGAATCTTCTTATCGAGATCAGCTGCAGGAACATCAAGCCACTCCACTGTAATATTAGGATTTTCCTTTTCGAAATCATCGATAACCCCTTGAATATAATCTGTGAATGTCGGCTTCAGCTGCATTGTCCAAAACTCAATAGTCGTATTCTTATCTTCCGACCCTTCCGTGCTTTCACTGTTGTTTTCTGAATTAGCGCCCTGGCTGCAGGCCGCGGTAATAAGAACCAGTGCGAGTACAAGACCAAGCTTAATTAGCTTCTTCATCAAATTCTCCTCTCAATAATCAAAAATTTTTTGTACTACTTCTCTAAACACCCTCTCCACATGATTGGGAGAAGGATTGAAAGTGGCAACCGCTCCAATTGTATCTGGTAGATTATCAAGTATGTATGGAGTTCTTATAGCTATAACGAGGAGCGGTTTTTCTTTTTTCGAAAGTGTCGAAATTAACTTTTGTGCCGTCTCATCGTCATAACCTGCATCTGTTACAAGTATGGTAACGTCCGCATCTTCTGCAACCCTCTCAGAACTAATGCTTTCTGTCACTGTTACTTTTGAAGCAGCAAAATACAAGTGCTGATCATTTTGATCTTCAGCTTTACTTCCCTGACTTTTCAGATAACGGAGAACATGCACATGGTTATTTCTTTTTGCAGGAATAAAACCCTGAGGTACATTTATGAACAATGAACGACTATACGCTTCCTCTTCTAACTTCTCTTTATCTTTTTCTACTTCAGATCGTTTAAGTACAGAATAGTTGCTCTTCATTTCCATGACTCTTCGAAAGCTTTCATTAATGCGTGCTTCCGTTATTTCTCCTTGCTGGACCTTTTGAAGCAACAATTCAATCGCCTGTTTTTGTTTTTCAAAAGTATGGGAAATAACCATTATATCCGCGCCAGCCAAAAACGCCTGTACAGCGGCTTTGGGAGTGTCGTTATCAGAAACCGCTTTCATTTCAAGGCAATCGGTTACGACTACACCATCAAATCCAAGAGTCTCCCTCAAAAATTCATTGATCACTTTTGGTGACAAAGTTGCCGGTAATTTTTCTTCCCCGAGCGCCGGATATATAACGTGGCTGATTATTAGTGCAGAACATCCTTCGACTATCACTTTTCTGAAGGGAGGTATGTCTGTCTTTAATAAATCTGAATAAGACTTATCTACCACCGGTATCCCCAAGTGTGAATCAGTCGATGTATCACCGTGGCCTGGGAAATGCTTCGCACAAGCCACTACACCCTGACTTTCGTGCCCCTCCATAAAAGCAACTCCGTGTTCCATTACCGTGTGTTTATCCTCACCAAAAGCCCGAAGACCAATGACTGGGTTGCTTCGATTGCTATTAACATCCAGAACTGGCGCCAAATTCATATCAATACCAAACTCTCTCAACAACGATGCCGTAGCAACACTGATTTCTTTTGTAAATTGTGTATCCCCGATGTAACCCAGCGCCCGAGCACCTGGAAAATTCGCTTCATCCCTCGGTATCCGGTTGACAATTCCATTCTCCTGATCAATAGCTACGAATAAAGGTGACTTTCGACTCCCTTCTTCCTTCAAAGAGTCGGTGAGTTTTCTCACCTGATCAGCGGATGTAATATTTCTTGAAAACAGTATAACGTTTCCCACATGTTTCTCTCTAATCATAGTAAGCACAGCTTCGTTCATTTCTTCTCCGTCAAACCCTATACAAAAAAGCTGTCCAATTTTCTCTTCCAATGTCCAATTATTTTTCTCAATTGTCACCGTTTGTCCTCCTCTCACCTCCCAGTGAATGTTAATTCATATTTTAATAAATTATATTTCATAAGTCAATTAAATTTTCGAAATATTATTACATTAAAGACGCGCGTATTTCCTCGTATAGCTTTTTCCTCATCTCTAATATAGGAGTATCTCTTCCTGCGTGTATGCGATTCGTAAGCAACACAGCTGTCCAATTTTTTTCGAAACGAATACTCGTTCCAGTAAATCCTGTGTGCCCATACCCAAGATTGTCCACTTCCCACCCCATACCACGTCCTTCTCTCTTTTCTTTTACTATTTTCTGAATCAAAGTAGAAGAAATGATTTCTTGACGATTGAATACACCATCGTTATTCCACATAGTCGTCCATGCCACTACGTCCTCCATACTTGAAAATAACCCTGCATGGCCAGCTGCGCCTCCCATAGCTTCTGCGTTTTCATCGTGTACAATACCACTTTTGCCCGCTTCTGTAGCAGCAACACAATCTTTAGAAACTTCCGGCGAAAACGAAGTTTCGGCCATTCCCAAAGGAATGAAAAGCTTCTTTTTTGCTAGTTGCTGAAGTGACGTACCTGTAATCTGTTCAATTAGATGTCCTAGCAAAATGAAGCCGATGTCACTGTAAACCATTTTCTCGCCCGGTGAATAGACTAGCGGTTCTTTAATTACAGCTTGTACAACTTCCTTCTTGCTATTAAGATATTTAAAGTAAGCCCGATGTGCAGGCAACCCTGAAGTATGAGTAAGCAAATGTTCCACCGAAATTCGGGATTTATCGCCCTCACTGAACTCCGGTATAAAATATGAAACTTTATCTTTAAATGTAATTTCTCTGTCATCAACTAACTGAAGTATCAACGGAGTAGTTACTATTACTTTTGTTAAAGAGGCAAGATCGAAAATCGTGTCTTGCGTCATTGGAAGCTTTCTCGGATAAAGAGCTCGGTGACCTATAGTTTCGTCGAATATTTTTCCGTTTTCGCCAATCACATATAACCTGGCTCCGGGAATCTTCTCTTCCTGTATATACTGTTCTATAATCTTTCTCAATAGGCTCCTCTCCTTTACTCAACATTTTTGCTGTAGGTATTATACTTACGCCAGGGAACAAAACCCAAACGTTTATAAAACGAGACGAGGGTAGTCCAGTCTATGATGATTTTCTGAATGCCCCTTTCAGAGAGAAAAGCCATAGCTGCCTGTACCAGTTTCTCCCCATAACCATTTCCTCTTTCTTCTGCTACAATACCAAGAGGCCCTATTCCTCCCACCTTTTTATCAAAAAGCGGAGTCCAATAAGTATTCTGAAAAATCACAGGAGACTTCTCATCGTTAATACGAGCAAATCCGATGATTTTACCACCATCTTTCATTATAAGAAATTCTCTACCTTGTCCTCCTTCTATAAAATAATCCTCCGCTTCTTCGACCCAACGCCCTGGAAAGTTAATTTGTAGAAACTCAAGTAGAGCATTCTTTTGTTTAAAGGGAAGCAATTCACACGTTACACCAGCAGGCAAGGTCGGTATACTCACCCCTGCAGAGAAGTCTCCTAACATATCATACTCAAAACCGTCAGATTCATAGCCAGATTTCTTCACCAACCTCTGTAAATCTTGCAAATTTGCAGGCACTCCTGGAAAGTAGTGGTATCTGTCTTTCCCAAGTGCTATATTATTTACTCCGTTTTCTTTTAATCCTTCTTCTGATAACTTCAGTAGTTCTTTGCCGATACCTTCATGTCTGTATTCTTCATCAACCATAATCATCTGAATCCATCCATCCCTGCCAGATGATTTCCCTACTATGAAACCTACCAATTCATTATTCTCATTAAGAGCCAGCCAGGAAGCATTTTTTATCACTTGAGAATGATTGAAACTGTTCTGTCGCATAAGATGGTTTCTCATTGGAAATGTTTCCCCGATATTTTTATTCCATAATGATGTAACAATTGTCGAATCAGCTTTTTCCCAATGAATATAGTGCATAAATGTACTCCTTTCATAAATTAAGACAAAAAATAATCCACCACTTCTAAAATCAAATTTACACTTACATTTTAACTTTAACCTGATTTCTATTTAAAATCCTTAAATCTTTCTAACTCCGTTTCTTCCTTTTTCACCTTTCTATACCTGTCTTTGAACCACCACGGATTAAGCATACGTCGCGTAAGGATTTTCACTTTCTGTTTCCTTAACGCTCTATACACTTTCCACACTTTACGTATACCGAACTTCCGCGCCCCCAGCAGGTAGTAACGTCCGTTCGGTTCAATGATTTCAAACTCCGCTTTTGATAAGTGGTCTTTCAGAAAATAATGTTCCCTCAGGAAAACGTGGCACCTGGTATCAAACGATTTCTCCGTTACGACAGTGGTCAAACTGCCGCTGTCTTTCGTCGCACAGTAGATTTGTTCGTCGGAAGCATATATTTCCTGCGCATAGTAGCCCGTCTTCACGGAAAAAAGGACGTCGTTGGCATACATGAGTTCGTCAAACTTAATATAGTTCCTCATAATCAGCGAACGGCGAAACAGCTTCGACCACGGTACCTCGAACTGATACCTCAATTTCAGTTCAGCTAGACGGTTCTTTTCCTTCAGGTAATTCTTTACAAGAACCTCATATTTCACATGTCTGTCCGCCTGTTCGTCAGTACCGTTATACACACTTATCGGAGTGAAATATACGATGTCGTACGCACTTTCAAAAAAAGCACTCACCTTTTCATAAAAACCGTCCAGAAAGTAATCGTCCGCATCAGCGAACAGAACCCACTGACCCGATGCGTAATACAGACCTTCGTTTCTTGCAGCCCCGGCACTTTTCTTATCAGCTGCGTTTGTAAAAAAAGAAAGACGATGTTTATAAAACTTATCGCGCAGCACTTCCAGCTTCGCTTTTTCATCGGGGGCACTATGGTCATCCACAACAATCACTTCCAGTGAATGGCGGGCAGGGATTGAGGCAAGCAGTCGCTCCAGGGATCCGGAGGAATTAAAGTGGGGGACGATAATTGATAATTTCACCAACATGCACCCTCTCCCTTTTAACTAATCAATCGTGGCGGTCTATATGAAATTTCATTCTCTATAATCCATTCTAATTCATTATAAGAAACAAAACAACAAAATAAAAAACAATTCCTGCCAGGAACTGTTTTAATGAAATATAAAAAGAGGAGTAAAGCAAAGGCCCTGCCTAAATCTTACTCCTGATGTTCTCCATTTCCTCTATACTTACTCTCACTCTCTCCATGCAAGTAGTTCTTGAAGTAATCATCCGTAATCGACTTCACCTGCTTACTTAAAAATACGACGGCGATCATGTTAGGGATGACAATCATTGCCAGCAGCAGATCGAGGAACTGCCAGATGAACTTCAGCCCGCCTATAGCACCGAGAACGATAGCCACAAGATAGACGTAGCGCATGAAGAGAGAGAACTTACGGCCGAACAGAAACTCCGCCTGCTTCTCCCCGTAGTAGACGATAATCAGCACAGTAGTAATAACGAAGAAAAACAGAATAAGAGAGATGATGCTTCCTGCGAGAGAGGAGCCGAATATCGTAGCGAAAGCCGTCGGCACCATGTCGGCGGCGCTGTCCGGACCGACTTCCTTCCAGGCACCCGTCGTAAGAACAGCCATAGCGGTCATCGTACAGACGACGAGCGTATCCATAATGACTTCGAACACCCCCCAGAACCCCTGTCTGGCCGGGTGATCGTTTTTCGCAGCCGAGTGGGCGATCGGAGCGGTCCCCATCCCCGCTTCGTTAGAGTACAGACCGCGTGCCAGCCCCCAGCGTATAGCTGCAGCTACCCCGGCCCCGAGGAATCCTCCCGCAGCGGAAATCGGCTGGAAAGCGTATTCAAAAATCAGCAGAAAGGCCTGCGGCACTTCACTGATGTTGATGATAAGAATTGTAAGTACACCTGTTATGTAAGCGAGAATCATAACCGGAATCAGTTTTTCCGTCACTTTTCCGATAAGCTTAATGCCGCCGATAATTACCATGCCGACGAGAAGCATAACGACGAGCCCGGTCCATAGCGGGGAGATGCCGAACGATCCGTTAATTGTCTCCGCCACGGAGTTCGCCTGGACCATCGTACTTGCGATAATTTCAAGCATAAGGGCGAACGCAAAAAAATACGCGACCTTCTTCCAGCCAAGCCCTTTCCGAATGTAGTACATCGGGCCGCCGACGTACTCATTCTTCTCGTTCGTCTCCCGGTACCGGATACCGAGGACGACTTCCGAATATTTCGTAGCCATACCGATCAGAGCGACAATCCACATCCAAAAAATCGATCCCGGCCCCCCGAGAGCAATCGCCACCGGTACCCCGACGATGTTCGCCGCTCCCATCGTCGCCGCAAGAGCACTTGTCGTCGCCTGGAAAGGAGACACCGAGCCTGGATGATCACTTTTTTTGAACATCTTTCCAAGTGTTTCACCGAGAATATGCGGCAGATGCCTGAACTGAAAGAATCCGAGCTTCAATGTCAAAAAGACCCCGCCGCCCAGCAGTAAAATAATCATAGGCAAACCCCATACGATTTCGGTAACTTTTGCGATGATTTCCGTGAATTGTTCCATGCTGGCCCTCCCCAGTCGGTTACCCGTAATTAAGTAATCGCTTACAATTCGTATGTAAAAATTACACTGGAAATCAATAATCCGTCCAATGAAATTTATTCAATCTTATGTTAAATTCCATTGTCTGTCAATTTGGATAGCGAATAAGATCTACTTGTTACTCATACACTTTCATGAAACGAAAATACCTAAAGGGAGATGCTTAGAAATAAGCTACTGTAAAACCGATGAACGTTTTCGATTTTCCCACGGAACTGTAAAAAAGGGATGATTCACTTTTATAAAAGAAGCGAAAGGGATGGACCTCAAAAATACTGACTGCAGCTATTAATCTCTATTTGACTGAAATTTTCTATTAAAAAGAGTTCGTTTTACATATTATTACAAAATGCTCCTGTGAGAACGTAGTATAAATTGAACCTCCATAAGAATATAAAACTATGACTAATTTAACTCCTCTGCAAAAACTAGGACAAAACATAAGACTCTTACGAATAGAAAGAAACATGTCGCAGGAAACGTTGGGGTGGGAAGCCGGAATTTCCCGCTCATACATAGGGAAGATTGAACGCGGGGAGGTAAATGCTTCCATACTATTGTTTTATCAAATTGCGGAAGCCTTGGATACAAAGCCGGAAGCTCTCGTAAGAAATACGGGCAGAAGCGGCTCATAAATTCTGAGGTCCCAGCTGCCTTACAATTTCCTGCCATAAAGCCCTTTCAGTTACAAACAGCATGAAAAACCAGGGAATAGCTTTCATCTCCGATCTTATTCGTTTCTTACAAATAGCACCCTCCTCTTCCCCTCCCCTTTGCAACATCCATCCTAATAGAAAAAGGTGATTCTCATCTTCACTAAAAAACGTTACCTCCGCTTTCCCCTGGCCGACACATTCATCGATATTGAAGTTCTGGGAGAGAATTATTTCTACGCCCGGTCAGTCTTCTATCATATGCCTTACCAGGTCGAAGGGAAAGATTTGAACAAAGTGCTCGCCACCATACTTCGTCGCATAATTTCGGATAACCGTGACCTTTTCACAAATTAATTGATTCAACTTTTATGTAATTCTAAATACAAAAATGACGTTGTAACTTTCGACGAACTGGCTGTAACTAACTAGACTAAGGTGAATGTCTTCCCACCACCAGGACTGAGTACTGTTCGTTTTCCTCCGTCTTCATAAAACTACATCTACATATTTCGGTATGATTATCGGCTCTATAATCGGAAAATTTCTCTTGCTAAATACAAACTAATTTCTTATTGCTTATTTTAATAACAGAACATTCAGATATTTTAAAATATAAACTCCCTAAAACTTTAATTCTCATTTCTCTCAACCGCGTATTGCGCCGAGACAAAAATGAGAATTAAATTGTTGAGGAGACTTAATAGCCTAAATGATTATTTACTATTGCTTCCCGTATTTGATGTTACTTTACATATCCCTATCGTCTTCCTGCACTTTTATTTTACTGTTAATATCATGGAGTGATTCGTGCATTTTGAAGACCACAATTATAATTTCACAATAAACTCTTGTTACAAGAGGACCGATAACAATCGTTAAAAGCCCCATGAACACACTTCCGCTACCACCGTAAGGATTATCTAACCCAGCTCCTATGAGTGATATTCCCATTAGCACAGAAATGACTACCCCGATAATAAAAATAATCTTTATGATTGAGGGAGTAATCATTTTATTGAAATCCAAGAAATTTTTCATTTACTTACTCCTCCTTTACTGATCAAAAATTCTTGTATTGGTTTTAAAATCTAGATAGATAAACAAGGACGTTGGCAAGTAGTTATTGGTTTAGTGAATTTTTTTACTTATATTTAATGTCACTATTATAAGAAATAAATTTAAGAGTGCCCCACTTATACTAAACAGAGCGATGGCTAAGATATCATTCTTAAATATCAATAAACCTAGAACTAACATTACCGACCTTATTATTAACCTCACGATCGTAAATATTAATTGAAAACGTTGGGCAGAAAGTACAGGTAAAGCTTTAACGCTGGGTTTATTTATAAAATTAAAAAAAATATCTAAAGCCATCCATCTAGCATATATACCTGCTTGTAGCCACTCACCTCCAAAAACAATTTCGAATAACCAGGGTCCTGATAAAAATACTAAGCTATAAGGAATTGCCCCGACAAGCACGAGACCTAAGGTAGCTTTTTTGATTAAATTGTTTAAATTTTCATTATTATAGTAAGCTTTGGTAATCCGCGGATAAAATACATTCCCAACTGAGTTGCCTATTAAAGTGGCAGGTGCATCTAACACTCTTTTACTCAAGGTAAAAAAACCCGCTGAAACCGGACCTGAAAAGCTAGTTAAAAGTAAAATTGGCAAATTTAGAGTTGCAGCACTTAAAAACATTTCTGGAGCACGATACTTAGGAAAGTCCCTGTATTTATAAGCTATTCCCTTTAGAGGAGAGTGACTGTAACTAAAAATATTTTTCAGTTTTCTTCTTTTTACGTTTTCTAATTCTATAAACATAGCCCTTAGTAACTGACCAAGAACGTTTAAGAAAATTAAAATTGATGCGAAAGGGTATACAAGACCGATTCCCACAATACTTCCTTGAATTATAAGGGCTTGAAATATATTCACTTTAGCAAGCAGCTTAAATTCTTGTAACCTTACAGCCCATTGTTGAGAAATTCTAAAGAGCCCACCAAACAATATCATCAACGGAATGAAATATATATATTTTTTTATATCAGTAAATTTTAAAAATTCAAGTATTCTTTCACCAAAAACCCCTGCTATGATACAAGAAAACAAAGCGATAAAGCTGCTAAAAAACAAAGCAATTTTAGTTAAGCCGATAGCTTCTTTTTCATGTTTTGCTAATACTATAGCTTGATCATAGCCTAACGCCGAGGAAGGCATCAACATCATAGAAACAGCTAGGAAAATTCCCAATATCCCAAAAGCTTCTGGGCCGTAGATCCTTGTGATGAGTGGGGAAGCCAACAATGTAATAGCTTGAGCCCCTGTTGTACCTGATATCATAACTAGCACTCTTTGAACGAACGGTCTTTGAAGTTTATGCTTAACAAATTGTGTCATTAGTCATCTCTTTCTAAAAATTTATAAAATTTGAACTGTTAACAAACCTATAATTCCACTTAGTGATATTTTTAGAGCTAAAAATATTACTAAATTCACTTTTATCTATAATCACCACTTACATAATCAAATTGAAGAAACGTTAAAACACGGCCACGAAAAAGCTCGTCGCATTATTTACGAGTGAAGTTTAAGATAACCTAATTAGAGTTCTCTATTCTAATTTTCTCCTTAATCTTGAAAGATTAACATTCATTTTCGATAAGGAGCAGAAACATACCTGCCGAAACGAGAAGTATTTTGTAGGGTTCAAGGAGCACTTCGCCCCTCCATGAGTCCGGGAGCACTCCTACCACTATGACAGCCATGATGAGACATAAGATAGCTTGAAACATACAACGCCTAAAGAATGTAACAAATGCCCGCTTAACTATTAGAAGGTATGTCAGAAAGTGTATAAGTTTAAACGGGCCCAGGATATGCGTGAATTTAGTTCTTGACCTAGGGGACTCAGAAGTGGTACGCCATCTACAAGCAATGAATCGCCGTCGAACGAGTCATCGGTTATCTGAAGCCGTACTTTATGTTGAATAATGTTCGGCAAATGAAGGAAGCGAAAGCTAAGATTCCCTTCCAACTAGTCACGCTGTTTTATGATCAATCGAAGTTAGCTGTGGACCGATTAGTCAGCAGGATGAATTAGAGATTTAAACTTCCTGTATTTAAATTACAAGGGTGAAATTTTTGGACGATTGAACATTTTTTTAAGAAAGCAATTATAAAATGAATTCAATCAAGTAATCTAGCCTTCTTCTAAAACTTCTGGTGGATATTTCCGTTTTTGTTAAGTGCTTGTTTGGGGGTAAATACTAAGCCCAACAAAATCCAAAATTCTGTAGATATCCAAAAAGTACTACTAAAATTCAACCTAATAAAAACAAAAACAAAAAAAGCAAGTGTAATTAACTTTAATAATTCATTATTCATCTTCTTGTACTGATATACACCTAATCCAAAAAGTACTAATAAAAGAATCACTCCAAAGAAACCAAAACTAACAAGTACATCTATAAAAATGTTGTGGGGATAATTACCCTCAGTTATATATTGGAAGTACCCTACTCCTTTAGGCATAAAATTATTTGATTTAGCTATTTCATATCCTAGACCTAAAAGTTCTTCACGACCCGAAGAAGTTTCCACTATGCCATTATCAAAAGCTAAGATCAGCTTATTCAAAGAATAGGAATGAATGTCCATTGCTAATAATCTTTCATTTACTAAAATTAGTATTTTTTCCGCATTAAGTGTGGCCAATAACATTAATAAAATGAAACTTATCCCTTTAAAATAACTCTTTATAAAAGAATCTTTTTTAAAAGAGTATATTAACAACATCAAATATATTATCACGATAATTAATAAGGAACTCCTGTTTCCTAGCGTAACTACTAGTCCAGCCCCTACAATGGAAAAAATAATAAAAAAAGTATTTTTTTTAATACTAAAGTGATATAACAAAAATCCTATAACCATTATTGTGGTTTGGGTCCCAAAAAACATGTAACTTATGTTACCGGAAATTACCTCATTTAAATATAAGAACCAAAACATCATAGATAAAACACTTATCCAGGCCCAAGCTTTAATAAAAACTCTCATATCCAATCTGCAAGTTGCTAGGTAAAAAGCTACACCCCCAAGTTTAATAAAATCCATAACTATAGGAAAAACATAAGCTTTATAAGATACAAAGAAATAATTTATGCCTAGCAACAGGAACATAATTAATAAAATTATAACTCCCTGGAAATTAACCCTAAAACCATTAACGACTAAAGAAGTGATTACTATAATTATGGTGAAGAACCATACCGCGATACCATTTTCAAAAAATTGATTTAGCGGAAGAGTAACTGAACTTAAAAGTAAGAAAACAGCTAGCAAAAGAGAGTTGATATTATTTGTATTTTTTTTAATCATTTTCATATTTACAACACACCAAGTCATTTTTGTGTAAGGTACTAGACTATATTTTTAGTTTTATACAATTGGAGGCTTTAAATGCCTATATCTAAAAGGGTTAACGTTGTATAAACATATATTTAAGTTTCTTAGTGAATGTTTTATCTTTTTTCAATTTCAATTAACTTATCAACTAGTTTTTTTGTTTGCTTTTCTCTTGAATAATTTTTTACATTGATTTCTTTTTCTAATAATTTCAAGTTATGTTCTACTATCCTTTTCAAACTAACAACTAGCTCTTCTTTACTATAAACTAGAAAAGAGTTTGAAAAGTTTGATAGAAGCAATGATATCTCGTCGTTACTTTGCGTGGGAAATGCAACAATTGGTTTGTTCAAATAAATATAATCATAAATTTTTGTTCCCACCATCTCAGGCTGACGATGGTTTAACATTAAAACATTACATTCTTTGAGTCTTTTAATACCCTCTTCATAAGGAAGAACGCCATTGAATTCTAAAATATTTTCTAATCCATATTTTTTTGATTTTTCTATAAGGTATTTTTCCTTTTCTTTCTCTCCTATATGCACAATCTTTATTTTGTTCTTAATACTAAGCTCTGTGATAGCTTCCAGGAGCATATCAACGCTAGATTCTTTATAGTGGCTGAATTTACCAAAAATTCCGATTATTAACTTCCCTTGATTCTTGTTTGAGTTTTCAAAATTATCATTAAGTTTAGGCACTTTGCTTTCATCGTAACCATTGGGAATTACTATGAATTTATTACTCTTTTTTATTTGATGGGCTTTTATTTGTTTTTTCATAGCGGAACCAGTTACGTTAACTACTAAATCTGCACCTTTTAAGCAAATTTTTTCAACACATTTGGAGAAAAAATTACTAGATCTATTGTAATGGCCGACTACCCAAGGATCACGAAAATCTAAAACATATTTAGTTTTATATTTCCATTTAAAAAATCGTGCTAATGGGAAATAATAGAAAGGGCCACCATTAAGATATAAAAAATCTATGTTTTTATTCTTTAAGTGATGATTTATTCTTAATGCATACTTAATTATATATATTAATTTTATCAATGGTTTTATTTTTAAAACTTTGCTCTCTGCTTCTATTGAATCAATTTTAATAGTATTGGCTAAGTTAATTTCTTCCTTGGTCAAATTATTGCCATAAACTTCGTTTGAAACTTTTATTACTGTAACTTTGTGATTTAACTTGTCTAAATAATCAGTGAGATAGTTTATTCTTTGGGCGGCTACTTTACTATAAGGTCGATAGAAGTGACTTACTACTAAAACATTCATTTTATTATACCCCTCTACAGTTTCAATTAGCTAAAAGGTGTTTTTGATCTTAGTCGTCTCGTATACTATTAACTGAGAACCTCTTTGTACACTTCTTCCATGCAAGTGACATTCTCCTCCCAGTCGTATAACTTTTCAACTCTTCTTCTTCCTTTTACCCCCATTTCGTAACGTAAATTAGCGTCCATAACTAAACAATGCATTTTCTTCGCCATATCTTCGGGATCTTTTTTAGGAACAATAAAACCACTTTCCTTATCTTTAATTATTTCCTTAAATCCCGGTGTGTCAGTTGCGATAACAGGCAAACCACTGGCCATGGCTTCAATTGCAGAAACTCCAAAACTTTCACTAATACTTCCCAAACAAAAAATATCTATTTTGTTTAAAGCTTCCGGAAGTTCATTATTTTTTTTGTAACCATGAAAATTCACTACATTTTCAATGTTGTATTCACGCGATAATGCTTTCAAATTTTCTAACTGTGTCCCTTTTCCGTATATTTCTAATGTTACATTAACTTCACTTTCATTAAGATTTCTTTCTAATATTGAAAAAGCTTTTATTACGTCATCTATACCGTATACCTTCTCTAAAGACTTAACTATTCCAATAGTAACGTGATTATTGTAGTTAACTCGATTTTTAGGGAAAAAAGCATCGGTATCAATTCCAAAAGGTACTATTCTAATTTTTAAATCTTTATTCATCAACATTTTTGTATGTTCAGCCATCACTTGACTAGAAGAAGTCATAAGACTGGAGTTATCTATATTTCTCCTAAGAATATTGTATTTGACTTTGCTTTTATATGGAAATATAAAAACGTCACTTCCCCACAACGAGAGTACATTCGGCGTCAAGTTTGCTAGACGTGCTAGTGTGCCATATCCACTTGCGTAATGCGTATTTATGACATCTGGATTTATCTTTCTACAAAGTTTCTTAAGTTGAAAAAAATTTAAATAATACCCTAGAGTACCTCCAAAATATAAAAAATATACTTTTACTTTTTCATTTATTTTATCTTCAGCTAACAAGTGGTTTTTATTGGTGATCAAGTACACGTCGTGCCCTCTCTTAGATAAAGCATTAACCCACCTAACGGTATGTATATTATCAGCAGCAGCTAAAAAAAGAATTTTCATTCTAACCCCTCTTTCCTTGACCTCCAAGGACTTTTAAGTTCACATTTATTAACAGATTTTATTGTTTTAATTATTTGGGAAAACTTGGACCCTATTTTTCTCCCTTTTATGTGTATTTTGCAAGAATAGATTTAAGAACATTACAAAGCGAGATTTATAAAATTGCAATAAAAACTTTAGAAGCGAATTTTCATTTGACATGGAGCGCATCTACGAGAATGACTCAAAAGTCAGGAAGCCAGTAGTTGCAAGGGAATTGGCTTAGTCGATCAAGCTATCATTCTCATTTCTCCACCTCAAATGAACTTGAATGAACTTATAAATTATAGGTTGCAATGTTCAAAGATTTCGCTTGTATACTTCTTGATTACTAGATTGCATTACGCAATATGTTTAAACTAAAGAAATTAACTAATTTTTTCCTTTAATTATAGAAGGTTTACCCCAAAAACATTGAACTAGTCAGTACATTCCCGATTAATTACCTAGTACTCTCTGCTTTTTCCCAAAAAGGTTTAGCTTTTCCAGTTAACATATTATAAACACCAACCCATTGAGCAGCTAAAGTAACACAATAATAATAAATCATTGAAATATACTTGTTATCAATTTTAAAAGTAATTTTGAGTAATGCAATTAAGTAAAAGAATACTTGCCCTACTAAAGTGACGAAATAAAACCAAGAGTCTGTGACTAAATATACGTTAGATAATAACAATGTAAAATGTGCAAGCCATAGTGAATAGCGGCAAGTTCGATGGCCGAAATAAAAATAGCTAAACCAACCGTTTCTCACTACATTAAATAACCGTATGTCCGGGATTATATTTTTAAGAATCCCCCGATTCATTCTTACCTTTCTTTTGAATTCATCTTCGATAACTTCCCCTGCTTTTTCGTAAGCAATTGCGTCATGGTTAGCAATTGCTCTGCTACCTTTGAAGGCGAAATATTTGGGCATGTGACCGTCATGTGATTTTATAGGATCGAAATCTACATAGTCTTCGTTTCTACAAGCATACAACGCTCCATTACCAGCGGTTATAGTATGAATTCTCGATTCTATTTCTCGAATTTTTAAATCTTTTGACCAATACTTTGATTCATTACCGCTTACCTCACCTTTATCAAAATTTAATATTGATAAACGCCCCGTTACATAACATATGTCACGAGTAGTAAAGGAGGCCATTAGCTCCTTAACAGCTTGAGAGTGTAACATTGAATTTGCGTCAGTAAAAACTATAAACTCACTATCAATTGTTTTTTGCGCTTCATTTTGTGCATTAGTTTTGCCTTTTCTTTTTTTTACTTCGAAAAGCCTTATATTCTCGAAAGGATGTTCTTTTTGGAAAGTTTTCACAAAATCATTGGTACGGTCATTACTATTATCAGAGGAAACAAGTATTTCCATTTTATTCTTTGGATAATCTAAATTCAGTAGATTACTTAATTTTTCTTTAATCACTGTTTCTTCATTGTGAGCAACTACCATTACAGTAACCGTAGGTGTATTAGAATAGTTCTTTGAATTTTTTCTCCCTTTAAACAATTTACCTAAAATTTTTATAGAAAGTGGATACAATACCATTCCCCACAAAATAATAAAGGAACTTAACATAAATATTCCAGTTGCTATATTCAATTTATCTCCCCTAATTTAAAACTTATAGTAATGTGAACTAACAATTTTTTAAACACTTCTTATTAAGCTTTTTTTATTTAATAAAAACTTCGTTAAACTTCATCATGTATTTTTGTTCTTCATAGTTATTTTCACATTTATTATTAACTTTACCCTCAATATTGTTTAAGCAATTTCTAATCATGTTAGCACCAGCTTCTTGCGCTAATGGATACCCTCCTCCAAATCTTGGGTTAACTTCCGAAATATAATAATCCCCATTTTTTTCAAATACGTCGATGTCTATAATTCCAACTAATTCTATTCGCTTTAAAAAATTTTCTACGTCTTCCAACAAACTTTTATTTTTTAATGAAACTGCTTTATCAGTCTCACCTGCTCTCATGCTAATTTTTTCTTTTATAAATATAGATACCGGTTCACGAGTATATAAATCTATATATGCATCTACTCCATATTCCTTTCCTTCTATAAACTCTTGAATAATCAGATTTTCTTTTCTTTCAAAAAGTAGTTCTACTTCTTTTTTAGAGTAAGCTTTACTTACACTCAAACTAGAGCTTCCGTTTATCGGTTTTACAAAAACAGGGTATTTAATTTCTCCTTTAATAACATCTTGGAAAAATTCTTCTTTTTTTGTATAGCTTTTAATATAATTCAAACCTATATTTTTTAAAAAATCTTGAAAATTATATTTATTCAAGCACAATTCAACAACTTCTTTTTCAGATACGACGGGCATTACTCCTAATTCCAAAAATTTCTTTTTATGTTCTGCTAGCAAACTCAATTCAGGATCAATAAGAGAAAAAACTACATCTATTCTATTTTCTTTACATATATCAAATATTTCATGAATATACCCTGGTTCATCAATTCTAGAAACTAAATAATATTCATCAGCTTCATATAATGCCGGCGCTAAACTACTACAATCCGTAGCTATAACCTTTCCCTTTCCTTCTAGTTCTTGCTTAAAATATTGAACGATTTTATTTCTAGTACCACAACTCAAAATCAGAACATTCATTATAAATTGTCACCTTCACTCTTTAAGAAGTTTATTTTGTTTTTTAACAAATAAAGTGTAAATAAATTTCTGCAACCACCACTATTATTGTAAATGCTTTTTATTTTAATAATTAACTTAGTAAGTCCGTTTAGTTCTCCTTTGCAGAATTAACCTCTCTTTTTCAATTTAAATAGTCAAAGAATAAAGGAGTTCCCCCTGTATGAATAAATAGTACATTTTTGTTAAATATTCTCTCCCTATCTAAGTATTTATTCATCCCTAAAAAAGCTTTCCCGGTGTAAGTCGGGTCTAGTGGGAGTCCTTCTTTAAATAAAGTTTCTTTAATTGTAGAT
This sequence comes from Salimicrobium jeotgali, assembly GCF_001685435.2. NCBI lineage: Bacteria > Bacillati > Bacillota > Bacilli > Caryophanales > Bacillaceae > Salimicrobium > Salimicrobium jeotgali. Next base: position 508,404 of record NZ_CP011361.2, on the reverse strand, counting down.
TTTATTTCCTTATTCATAATTCCATAACCACCCATTGTAAAAGAATCGTCGAATATTATTTCTTTTTTTTCCGGTAGTGACAAACCATCTGCATTTTGAAAGTAATTCTCTACACTTTCGTGAATAACTTGTTTCCCTCTTGAAAGATTGCGTGCGATGCTTATTCCTATAATTTTGCGATCATAATCTTGGTTTAAGTGTTTACCACAAACTAGTCCAGCCTGGGTTGTTCCAGTACCACTAGCATGAAATATATAATCGAACTGAACGCCAGTCTCACTTTCGTAATCGACGATTTCATTATAAACTTCTACATAAGCCTTAGTCCCTAGATTTCCATGACCGCCTCCCTGAATGAAATAAGGGATGTATCCTTGTTCTTGGAGTTGACTCAACGTATGATTAATCGTTTCTTTTACCTTACTGATATTACATTTAATTATCTTTGCCCCGAACCATTCAAACATTTTGCTATTGTACGTTGTTTCCCCTTCATTAGGTGAAACTATGAAGCAAGGCAAACCTCGAGATGCACACATATTAGCTATTACACGACAATGATTTGAACTACTGCTCCCATAGGTCAAAACACAGTCAAAATGACCCTTATCAATTTCTTCAAAGAAATTGATAGCTTTCCTCGCTTTATTACCGCCGAAAGAAACAGGGTATAAGTCATCTCTTTTAACAAAAATTTTATTGGTATCATTACTAATTCTTTGTATTGGAGTATTCGGGGAGAAGTTGCTCATAATAATCTCCTTTAATAAGTTGTCCTTAAGTATACTTTTTCATCATTAAGTTTTATGTACGCCGGTTCATGATGAGGAGAATCAAAAGCCTTTACTACTTTTAAAGATTCTGATGAATTCAAATCGCACAACTCTTTCTTGGCAAGTGTTTTTTTAGAGTAGTAAGTATTTGCGGGACGATCATCTGAAATCAAACTTTCCTGAGGAATTCGTGGGTTTTTGTCATTTAGAATTAAACCAAACTTTTCATTTAACAATTCATAACAAAGGTGTTCACTTTTTTTATATAAAGTAAAACCCGTATCTTCCTCCGAAACCTTCACTTTTTTAGTAGCCACTATATCACCTGTATCTACACCCTCACTTATGTAATGAAGTGTCACGCCAAACTCTTTATCCTCATTCAGTATTGTATTAATATTACAATAAGAACCTCTATATTCAGGTAAAATCCCTCCATGAGTATTGAAAATTCCTTGAGCGAAAGATTGGATTACTTCTTTAGAAATGATTTTATTGAATCGTACTGATATACCAATATCAGCTTTTAAAGAAGGTACTTCGTCTAATTTTAATATAGGAATATCTTCTTTTTGACAATATTCATAAACAGACTCCTCTTCCCTCCAGCCATTATTGATAGGTTCACAGCATACCCCCAACAACTGCACATCTTCATTTAAAACTATCTCATCTAAACATTTCTTTGCTAAGGGAATGGAACCAAAAAAAACTACTTTTTTCACTATTTAACACTCCAATGCTCTACATTTAAATTAGTTGGTTAAGATCCAAGGTAAATGTTATCTTTTCGAAACAATTTTAAAACTGTAATTACTAAGATTTTAATGTCTAAACAAACATTAAAAGACTCTATATACTCTACATCAATTGTAATCCTTTTTTCCCAAGGAGCTGAATTTCTAACCCTTATCTGCGCCAATCCTGTAATTCCTGGCTTCATTAAAAACCTTTTAATCTGTTCTTGTGAATAGTTTTCATATTTATAAGGATGATATGGAACTGGCGGACGAGGACCTACTAAACTCATTTCTCCTTTTATAACATTGAGCAATTGGGGCAGTTCGTCTAAACTGGTACTTCTTAGCAGTTTGCCTACTTTTGTAATACGCTGATCCGTTTCTTCCCTAACAAATATTCCGTCCCCTATATTTTCCGCATTTGTCACCATAGTTCTGAACTTTAGGAGTTCAAAGGTTTTCCCATTTTTACCAAGACGATTCTGCCGAAAAAACACTGGTCCTTTCGAACCCAATTTAATCATAATAGCGACTAGCCCTATAAATGGAGAAAGAACTATAGCACCTAACAAACTTCCGAATAAATCTATAGCTCTCTTCAATAATAGATTAATTTTTGCAGCCATTTTCCCACAACCCTTTAATTATTCTCACCACTTTCTCTAGTTCCTCTTGCTTTATTTTTGTATCAGAGGGTAAACAAATACCTTTTTTAAATATTCTCCGACTTATATCATCGCCTATAAAATCATATTTTTCAAAGTATGGCTGCATGTGCATTGGTTTCCAGACGGGCCTTGATTCAATATTTTCCTTTTCTAACGCATCTATTATTTCATTAGGAGTAACTGAACCATCCACAGTCATAGCTGTAAGCCAGTAATTAGGATCATCCCATTCGTTTGTAGGTATGAACTGAACGCCCGGGAGGCTTTTGAGTTCTCTTTTATAGAAATCATGAATATATTTTTTCTTTTCCACTCTCTTATCAAGAACTTTCAATTGTCCTCTACCGATCCCGGCCACAATATTACTCATTCGATAATTGTATCCGAGTTCACTATGTTGGTAGTGACGTGCCTGATCTCGGGACTGAGTCGCCCAAAACCTTGCTTTCTGTACCATTTCTTCATTGTTTGAAACAAGCATTCCACCGCCCGAAGTGGTGATGATTTTATTTCCATTGAACGAATATACACCGTAATCACCTATCGTTCCGGTCTGTACTCCTTTGTAATAAGTACCGAGGGATTCCGCTGCATCTTCAATAACAGATATGTTATAACCTTTGCAAACTTCCATTATCCTGTCCATATCTGCGGATAACCCGTACAAATGTACAACAATTACAGCCTTTGCTTTCGGGTACTTCTTCAGTGCTTCCTGCAAAGCTTCCGGATCCATATTCCACGTTTTCTCATCGCTATCAATAAATACAGGTGTTGCGTTTTGATAAATGATCGGGTTCGCTGAAGCGGAAAAGGTGAGGGAAGGGCAAAACACAACATCACCTTCACCTACTCCTGCAGCTTTTAAAGCAAGATGAAGGGCAGCTGTGCCTGAAGATAACGCAGCAGCTGAGCGTATACCTACTTTGCCTGCCAGCTCATTTTCGAATTCATTTACATTTGTACCTAATGGAGCAATCCAGTTCGTATCAAACGCTTCTTCTATAAATTTCCGTTCGTAACCTTCTTCACTCATATGAGGTGAAGAGAGAAAAATTCGCTCTGTCATGATTTATACGCCCTTCCTTTGACTAAGAGATTACTTTTTTAATTATAAGCCTTATGTTGTTTTTTTGTAGAAATAAGTTCAAACACTCTGTCTGGTATTTTTTCTGTGTCTAAGTAAGCCAGTTCGTGTTCAGCTATCTCTCTGATGTTTTCATTAGTCACATAGTTATTTTTACCGATATAAATTTTCGGATGAATCTGCTCTGGATGAACTTCATTATCTCCAAGCAGCTCCTCATACATCTTCTCTCCCGGACGGATACCTGAGAATTCAATAGGTATCTCATCTTCAGAGAAACCGGAAAGATAAATAATGTTTTTCGCGAGGTCCACGATTTTAACAGGTTCCCCCATATCCAGCACGAAAATTTCCCCGCCTTTTGCGAGCGCACCTGCTTGAAGGACAAGCCTTGATGCTTCAGGAATGGTCATGAAATAGCGAGTCATCCTGGGATCAGTAACGGTGACCGGGCCACCGGCTTCAATCTGTTTTTTGAACAGGGGAATGACACTTCCCCTACTTCCCAGTACGTTTCCAAACCGAACAGCTACATAATCCGTATCGCTTTCGGGATTCAGGGACTGGATGACCATTTCAGCCAGACGTTTTGTTGCTCCCATAACGTTAGTAGGGTTTACTGCTTTGTCAGTCGACACAAGAACGAAAGTCTTCACACCGGCTTTGTCAGCAGCTTCGGCAACATTTTTGGTGCCTATCACGTTATTTTTCACCGCTTCTTTCGGGTTCGCTTCCATCAGAGGAACATGTTTATGTGCCGCTGCGTGGTAGACGTACTGAGGGTTGTATTCTTCCATTACTTGATGAATACGCTCGCGATCCTGCACGTCTGCGATGACCGGAATGATTTCTGTCTCAAGGTCAAGGTTGGACAATTCCATATGAATGTTATAAATGCTGAATTCTCCGTGACCCAAAAGCACTAATCGCGTCGGCTTGAAATTAACGAGCTGGCGACAGATTTCAGAACCGATGGATCCGCCCGCCCCTGTAACAAGAATCGTCTGCCCGGTGATTTCTTCATTAATGGAATCCGTGTCCAGCTCTACAGGATCGCGACCGAGCAAATCTTCAATCGACACGTCGCGGATATGACTCACTGACACTTTTCCAGAGGCGATATCCTCGATCATCGGCAACGTCTGTACACTCTTCACTTGAGGCTGCACGCGCTTGATGACTTCCTGCATGCGCGAACGGTCTACGGAAGGCATAGCAATTACAGCATGATCGATCTCTTTGCTGTTAACCACCTTTTCAATATCGCTCACTCGTCCAAGAACAGGCACAGATGCTATAGACATGTTCTGTATGTATGAATCATCATCGATAAACCCGATAAGATTGACACTTGTATCTCCATTGCCTCTCATCTGATTAGCGAGCATCTGTCCCGCAGACCCTGCCCCGATAATAACCGTGCGTCTGGCCTCCGGATTGTTCTTCATAATTTTAATTTTTTTAAGGCCCGGGGTAAGAGTAATACCATACGTATTGTAGTATCTCCATAAATATCTGACCCCGCCGATCATAAGAACATGAAGCATCCATGTAACAATCAGTGCCCGCTCATATACAGTTCCGAATAAACCGAATTGGAGTATAGCTGTGGACAGTATAGAAGATGTTACAACCGTAGTGAGTCCCAAAAGTTCTTCCATATTGGCGTAGCGCCATTTCTTTCTATACATGCCGAGCGTCCAGGAAAAGAGGTGGTGGGTTACAAGCAGCATGAGGGAAGTAACAAATACAATTCGATTAAAGACGTGGAAATAAGGGTTGAGGAAGAAATGCGACATAAAAATAGAGAACGTCACAATCAATGAATCTATCGTAATTAACAGCAACAATCTCCGATTTTTCGTCATGACCATGAAAACTCCTACTTTCTTATGTAGTATCTATTATGATGAACAAATTCAAGTGTTTACATTATTTAATAACAGGGTATTGCCATAGTGACACCTTCGTTTTGATTAGTGTCTTAACCATAGTAATTCCAGTATCTTTTTTTCATTATGTACCTGTTAAGAATTGCTTTATAAGTTTAACAATACTTTCCTTTACTGGCAACACCGGCTTTATAAAGCTACACTATAAATACATATTTTTGTATAAGAAAGGTAAAGTTTTCGATTTATTCACCGTATTAATAAAAACTTTCAAATGACATCACAGGACCCTCTGACCTTATTAATAAGGTCAGAGGGTCCTGTGATGTTTCTAAAAGAGACCGAATCTTTTCTTCTTCCTTACATGTTCCGGTGGTTCGGCGAATAGAGGTTCATCATCTACCACAAAACGTGCATTATCAAGAAAAGCTTCTCTGGTCTCCGGACCGTACAGCTTCTCGATTCTCTCAAAAGCCTCTTCCATGTGGAACGGTCGATGTTTCACATTATGAGCGTCTGACGCAATTAAATGAATGAGTTTCGCCTCCAGTAATTGTTCACTGAACTGTTTTATCGGTTTGCCGAAACTTCCAATCAGACTTCCTGCAGTCAGCTGAGCGTAAGCTCCCTGCTGTATGAAATCATGAAGAACGGAAGGCTTTTCCTGCAGGTAGCTGTTCCGTTCCGGATGAACAATAATCGGTTTGTATCCTTTCAACTGTAGATCATACAGCAATTGACCGGTGTATCTCGGCACTGAATCTGAAGAGAATTCCACAAAAACATACTGACTGTGGTTAATAGTAAGTACTTCCTGGTTATCAATGTCTGCGAGCATATCCCCGTTAATACGCGTTTCCTGCCCTGGCAAAACCTTTAATGGGACCTCATTTTCTTCAAAAAAACGATTAAGAACGTGAACTTTCGCTTCTATATCGCCTCGTGAATTGTCCCAATGCCCATTTTTGAAATGAGGAGTTGCTACAATCGTGTGGATTCCTTCCTCAAGAGCCTGTTCCGCCATTTCCAGACTTTCCTGTTCCGATTGGGCTCCATCGTCGACATCAGGCAATATATGACTATGTATATCAATCATCGGCTTCGCTCCCTATCTAAATTGATGAACCTTCATTCTTTCACCATAACAAAAGCTTCCTAAAAGATACAACTCTTCTGTATGTTTACAGAAGAGCATTGGCCTTTCCTATTTTCCTGTACCGTAATAAACGTAGTATCCGCTTTCTTTCTGAGGTACATCGTTCAGCACCATCCCCAAAACATTTGCCTTTGCCTGCTCCAGCAGCTCTTTCGCTCTTTTTGCAGCTTCTTTCTCCGTCCTTTTATTTCTTACGACAAGTAAAGTGCCATTCGTCTGTGAAGTAAGTACTTGCGAGTCGGTGACTGCGAGTACCGGCGGGGAGTCGAATATTATCAGATCGTATTTCTGCTTCACTTCTTTAAGAAATTCATCCATCTTTTGCGACCCAAGCAATTCTGAAGGATTCGGCGCTATCGGACCGCTCGTCATGATATCGAGATTTTCCACACGACTGCTATTTATAAGATCAGCGAGAGAATGGTCATGACCTGCTATGTAATTACTCAGCCCCGCTACGTTATCGAGACGGAAGGTGTAATGAACAGTAGGCTTCCTCATATCCGCATCGACGAGAAGTACTTTCTTTCCCTGTTGTGCGAATACTACTGCTAAATTGGCCGTCGTAAGCGATTTTCCTTCGGAAGGTCCGGCAGAGGTAACGGTCATCATCTGCAATTCGCTGTCGACGGAAGCGAAATCAAGGTTCGTCCTGATTGTCCTGTATTGCTCAGAAACCGGAGACATCGGGTTCTCGTGGGCAATGAGTGATCTCTTCATCAAAGGTGAATTTTTCCTTTTTTTAAGAACCAACGTTTTCCCTCCTTTGTCTTGACGCTACACTTCTAGTGTTCGTATTCCTTCTTTCCTGTTTAGAGGCTTCTCCGGGCGAAATAGTGGAAATGGAACCTAAAACTGCCATTCCGAATTCTTCTTCCAGATCGTCCGTGTTTTTAACCGTAGTATCGAGATATTCAAGCAGCAACGCTACCCCTACTCCCAACATAAGTCCGACAACCGCTGCAATAGCAAGGTTCAGGGGAGCATTTGGGCTGACAGGAGATGGATTGATTCCGGCTTCCGCTTCTGAAAGTATATTTACGTTATCAACGTTCATTAAGTCAGGAATCTTCGCTTCGAACGTTTTCACTGTCGCATTCGCAAGGTTCGCTGCGGTTTCCGCTGATTCATCCGTCGCCGCCACCGTAACTACCTGAGACTGCTCAGCGTTAGACACGGTTATTTTTTCTGCCAGCTGATCTGCGCTTAAGTTGAGATCCAGTTCACTATTCACTTCTTCCAAAATAGCCGGACTCTTAATAATTACATTATATGTATTGATAAGTTCGACACTTGATCTTATTTCATTTATGTCGTATCCGGCCTGTTGCTGGTCATTATTTCTTTCCTGATTAACGATGAATTCCGAAGAGTACTGATACGTCGGTGTCATAAAGAAAAACGTTGCAATAGAGCTCAAAAGAATGGCACCGACAACAAAACCTACTATCAGCTGCCACCGTTTCTTCAGTACGCTCATAATTTCCTTCAGTGAAATTGTTTCTTCCATAATGTGCCCCCTACTTTCCCTTAAAAATCAAACAAACCGACTTTCATTATAACATAACAACATTTAGAACAAGTATGCATTTTGTAAATTATTGAATATTTTTACGTTTGAAGCGGGTTTCTTCTAGGTAACTGTTGTTTTCACACTTTTCACTCAACTATTTCTTTAATATTTCCTGACGAGTTTCTTCAATATTATATATGTTTCCTGAATTACACGTTATTAACGTGACCATATTGATTAGAAAAAGCTTCCCGAGAGAGGATCGATTTATCAAAAAAACCTCCTTCAACCTTAAAAATATGAAATGCAACCATTATTTCAAATAATTTTATCTACTTTTCGCCTTTATTTTCAGGAAAATCTCTTTCACTTCATCCCCGTCATTACGGGTTTTTCTATTCCTTTGTAACTTCACTGCAATATAACTGTCAGATTTGCAATACGAATGTTAGCGTTTTGTTCTTAACTTTAATGTTTAATGACTTTAGTATTGTGGTTGTGCAGATGAGACACGGATTATTTAAACACACAGGAGGAATTATAAATGAAAAAACAAATGATTACTTTAGCAACTACCGCAGCTTTGACAGGAGCGTTCGCGACTACTGTAAGTGCGGAAGAATATAACGTAAATAGCGGAGATACACTCTGGAGCATTTCCCAGCAAAATAACGTATCTGTAAGCCAGCTTAAATCCTGGAACAACCTTTCTTCTAACCTGATTTTCCCTAACCAGTCTCTTACAGTTAGTGGTCAGTCTACTGCTTCTGACAGCAGCAGTAATCAGGCAAGCGAATCGAACACGTATACAGTTAAATCCGGAGATACTATCTACTCCATCGGTAAAAAACACGGAGCAAGCGTTTCCCAGATCAAATCCTGGAACAACCTTTCTTCTAACCTGATCCACCCTGGTGATCAGCTGGCTGTAGGCGGATCCACTGCAGTGAAATCCGAATCCAGCAGTGCTTCCAATGAAAGCAGCAACACAGCATCCGAGGAAAGCAATACGACAGCATCCTCCTCTGCTTCTTCTGACAACAGCAGCAGTCAGGGCGATGTAGTTAAACAGTTCACAGCAGAAGCTACTGCTTACACTGCTTACTGCGCAGGCTGCAGTGGTACCACTGCAACAGGTCAGGACCTTAGAGCTAACCCTAACCAGAAAGTTATCGCTGTAGACCCTAACGTTATCCCACTCGGCTCCAAGGTATGGGTTGAAGGGTACGGAACAGCAATCGCCGGTGACGTAGGTGGCGCTATCAAAGGTAACCGTATCGATGTCTTCATGCCAAGCAACAGCGACGCTCTGGACTTCGGTCGTCGCAACGTAACCGTTAAAGTTCTTAACTAATAATAGCAGAGTCTAAATGAATGAAGCGTCCTCCCCGTGCGGGTGGACGCTTTTCTTTTGGAATCAGTGACTTTTATCAGGAAGTTAAACGGGAATCCACTAAATTTAAGAAACCAAAGTATTCCCGATTTGACGGATCATAAAACGGCTGTAACCCAATTGTCATAAATCTGTAACTTGTCTAAAACTTTCGTATGCTAGGCTTGAAACAAATAACTTTACAGGGGGATTTACATATGATTAAGCGACTGGCGGCTTTTTTATTTACATTTGCAGCAGTATTCTTATTATTCGCTCCAGGCTCATCCGCACAAAGCAAAGCGGAGAGTATTATTGATACAGCTTACAGATACTCAGGTTCACCGTACGTTTACGGAGGTACTACTCCATCCGGTTTCGACTGTTCCGGCTTCACCCGCTACGTCTATGCGAAAAACGGTGTCAAACTGAATCGTACATCCCGTCAGCAGGCCAGACAGGGGAAATATGTCAGCCGATCGAATCTGAAACCGGGCGATCTCGTCTTCTTCGGTAAACCCGTCTATCACGTAGGCATTTACATAGGAAATGGTAAAATGATTTCTGCTGAGAACTCAAGAGATGATATTGAAGTGACATCTCTCAATTACGGATACTGGAAACGTAACTATAGCGGAGCACGTCGTGTGTTCGAAGAAGACCAGTCCCACACTTCTTCCAACACCATTACTGATTTCCGTGACGTCCCTGATCATTACTGGGCAGCTAAGAAGATTTCATACATAAGCGATAAAGGCATCATTGAAGGTTACAACGGTTACTTCCGCCCGAAAGCGAACGTGACACGCGGGGAAGCAGCTAAAATGATCAGTGAAGCACTGAACCTGGGTACGTCTTCGAGAGACAGATTCTCTGACTTGTCTGGTTGGTCAAGTGAGTACGTAAACGCAGTAGCAGCAAGAGGATATATCAAAGGCTACAAAGATGGAACATACAGACCCGAAGAACATATGACGCGTGAAGAGATCGCTGCCGTGCTGACGCGGGCTTTCGACCTCTCCGGCAGCGGAAGAGTAGGCTTTAAAGATGTGAGCAGTAACAACTGGTCTTACGAATCCATTCAGGCGTTGGCTTCCAATTCTATTACAAACGGGTACGAGGACAATACATTCCGACCTAAAAAGACCACTTCAAGAAGTGAGTTCGCCGCTTTCGTCTATAATGCTATCAACTAATACGGATTGATTCTGTTGTTTCACGACAGAAGACTGCTTTATCAGTATTTGAGAAATGACAGAGCCACTAACACCGGAACCTTGACGTTCTGGATTAGTGGCTCTGTTTCGTTTTTCACCGGTGCTATCTGAACAGTACGTCGCTATTCATATTCTAGCGTTATATATCGTTTTAGAAAGCGAGCAGATGTCTCTGCTCCTCTCCTCTATATACAAACAAAAAGCCTGCAGCTAAGCTGCAGGCTCAGGCTGTTGAGGAACTATCCTCGACAGCTTGTTTTTTTCTACTTTCTTTGATGGTTTCGTTGTATAATAAAGAAAAGGAATAAGGGAGAGATTTCTCATGATGGGTACCCCTGTGAATCATCGTCGTGACGTCGTTTCTGTCTCTACAGAAGAATTCGTTCCTTCTGATCATTTTCTTCGAGCTGTCGATGAAATCATTGATTTTTCCTTTATCGAAACCATTGTTTCCCCTTACTATTGCCACGATAATGGTCGAACCTCCATCCCTCCTATCACCCTATTCAAGATGCTTTTCATCGGTTTCTTTTATGGCGTTCGTTCCGAACGCCAGCTGGAGAAAGAGCTGAAAGCGAACATCGTGTATCGCTGGTTTCTCGGTTTTTCCCTTCGGGACCCTATCCCCGATCACTCTACCATCAGTTTCAATCGTCACAAACGATTCAAGGATACGACCGTTTTTGAAGAAATTTTTCAGGAAATCGTACGTCAGGCCCAGGAAAAGCGTCTGGTGGACGGCCGTATCCTGATCACGGATTCCACACATATCAAAGCGAATGCCAATAAGAACCGCTATGTCCGTAAGGTTAAACAGGAAAAGATTGCTCATTATCTTGAAGAGCTGGAAGAAGATGTTCAGGAAGATCGGAGAACCCACGGAAAAAAGCTTTAAAACCCAAAAAGGCTCGCGGAACAGCTTCAAAGAAAATCGCGATGACCAGGGAGAGCATCACCGATCCCGATAGCGGTTTTCTTATGCGTGATCATAAGCCTCGAGGGTTTTTCTATCTTGATCACCGTACCGTGGATGCTAAGTACAATATCATTACGGATACGTATATTACTCCCGCCAATGTTCATGATTCCGTACCCTATCTGGACCGACTTCGGGCGCAGACCCGGACGTTCGGTTTCTGCGTAGAAGCTGTCGCTTTGGATGCCGGGTACGCCACCGGCCATATCGCAAAAACGTTGAATAAAGAAAAAATCTTTGCCGTTGTTGGCTATCGGCGTTTTAAGGGTGGCAATGTGAAAGTACCGAAACGTAAGTTTTCGTACGTGGACACCCTGGATGTTTACGCCTGCCCGATGGGCTGTAAACTTTCCTATGTAACCACCGATCGTCAGGGATATCGTCAGTACAAAAGTCGTCCTGAAGACTGTCAGGGGTGCCCCTTACGGGGCGACTGTTTTTCCGCAAAAGCCGACCGGCGAACCATTACCCGGCATGTCTGGGAGGAAGAGAAAGAAAAACTCAAAGCGAATAAGCGAACAGCTACCGGCAAACGTCTCTATAAATCCCGGAGCTGGACCGTGGAACGAAGTTTCGCGGATGCCAAGGAACGACATGGCTATCGATACGCAAGAGGCCGAGGGCATACGTGTGTCCAGGAACAGGCATACATGACCGCTACGGCTCAAAATATCAAAAAAATCACTACCCTGGAGAAAAAACGAGCGTAAGAAAGCTCATTTTTCCTTACAAATATCTACATAGGTAAGAAAGACACGTTCCACGGTGGTTTGAACAAATCAATTATCTATCTTTCTCAACAAACTGAGCCTGCAGCTAAGCTGCAGGCTCATTTTCCCTCTATCTTCTTTCCTCCCAGTTGTAGTAGTCAATAATACCCTGGGACACGGCATTTGCCGCTCTGTTTCTCCAGTAGGAGGACCCGAGTTTCTGGGCTTCTTCTCTGTTCGTTACGAATCCAAGCTCGACAAGTGCAGAAGGCAGGGTCGTTCTCTTGATTACGTGGAACCCTGCTTCTTTCACACCACGATCGGAAGCATCCATAGCTTTCACAAGGCGTTGCTGAATGAAGTGGGAAAGTTTATAACTCTTATATGCTCTCGGTCCAAGTGCTGCCGCCGAGTAATACGTCTCTACTCCCGAGGCATTTTCACTCGAAAAAGAGTTGGAGTGAATACTTACGAACGTATCCGCGTTATTACGCTGCGCGTAATCCACCCGTCCGGAAAGAGAAATGTATGTGTCATTCCGGCGCGGCATTACCACTTTCACTCCTGAAGCTGCGAGTTTGTCTCTTACAAGTTTTGATACTTTCAGGTTCACTTCTTTTTCTACTACCCCATGTCCGGAAGCACCCGGGTCCCAGCCGCCGTGACCGGCGTCAATCGCGACGACTCTCGAGCTGCTTACATCGGAAGTCGTGTAGTTTGCATGCACAAAACCGAGCGTGTTTCCATAGGAGACCTGAAGCCAGTTTCCGACCTTTTTATGGACACGGACAGTTCTGCCCGTTTTGAACTGATTAATCACTTTGTATCCAGTCCCCGGGCCGATTCTTACATTAAGGGGAGTGCTGCTTGAGATTATTCTTTCTTCCTGTACCGCGAGATCACGTTCCACCCGGTAGTCGTTATTCATCGCGCGGGCCAGAAACAGGGAGTATTCTGTTCTCGTTATTTTCTTGTTCGGAAGGAATCTTCCGTCCGGCGTTCCGTTACTTACACCGGCTGTTGCCACTTTATTCACGGCTCTGTAGCCGGCACCCGGGCCTTTTACATCTGAAAAGTACTCCCCGCTCATCTTCGAGAAATTGAACGCTTTGGATACGAGGTAGGCCATTTCTTTCCTCGTCATCGTATTCTGAGGACGGAATGTGCCATCCGGGTAACCGGTAATGATTCCTTTATCTTTGGCGGACTGTATGTATCCGGAAGCGTACGAATTTTTATCTACATCGGGAAATTCCGTAGTCCGCTTCCTGTTATTCAGACCGAGAGCCCTGCCGACCATCGTGGCGGCCTGCTGTCTGCTTACTTCTTCATCTCCTCTGAATCGACCGTCCGGGTAACCGGCGATTACCTTTTTATGGATGAGGTAGTTGATTTCAGACTTATAGCTGCCCGGTATTCCTGTAACGGCAGCGTTCGCTTCCTTCAGCGGAACGACAGTGAAAAGAACAGCAAAGACCATGAACACAACAACCTTATTAAAGTTTTTGATCATGTGGTTAAAACTCCCTTTTTTTCAAATTTTTATGATACTCTTTGTTCATTATAATATACTATTATTTTATTAATAGATGATTATTGCATACTATTAGTTTCTTAACATTATTGTAATGCTCTTGTAATATTGGTGAGTAACTATCTGGATGAGTATTCTTTTGATTCGTAAAGTGCTTTAGCAAGTTCCGCACGGCTTACAGGTTCGGACGGTTGATATGTCCCGTCCCTGTACCCGGAAAGAACTCCTGCTTTTGCAGCGGCATTTATAGCTTCAGTGTAGTAACGGCCGTTTACGTCCGAGAAATAGGATCTGCCTGCCTCCGGAAACTGGAAAGCCCGGTCCAGCATGACTGCCATATCGCCGCGCGTGATATTTTTACGCGGAGCGAACGTTCCGTCCGGAAAGCCGTTAATGAATCCTTTCTCTACAGCGGCGGATATATACCCCGCGCTGTACGAATTCTCCTGCACGTCCGGGAATCCGGTATTCGAGTCTTTTTCCTCCAGATTCAACGTTCTGCCGAGCATCGTAACGACGTCCTGACGGCTGATCTTCCCATCCGGCCGAAACGTGGCATTTCTAAACCCTGTAACTGTTCCATCGACGTACAGCTTGCGGACGGGCTCATAGTACCAGCGGCCGGAAGACACATCTTTGAAAGGATTGACCGGAGCCTGGACAAGGCCGTGACCGAAGTCTTTATCTTTTCCTTTTGGTCCAAGGTCTTTCGCCCGGTCTCTTACTTCTTTCCTGAGCTGCTGGACAGTGTAATGAGGATAGGCTTCTCTGTTCAAAGCGAATACTCCACTTACGAAAGGGGCTGCCATGGAAGTACCGTTCAAATATTCGTATCCGTTCACCCCTGTCTTTGCATCTACATATGTGCTGTATACTCCGGTGCCCGGTGCAACTACGTCAAGAGAATTACCTCCGTAGGAGAAAGCGGCTCTCTGGAATTCATCATTCACCGCTCCCGTACCGACGACGCTGTCATAGCGTGCCGGATACATGACGTCCGGAAGATATCTTCCGTTACAGGGAGTTTTGTTGCCGGAGGCGGCAACAACTAATACCCCTTTCTCTTCCGCTTTCTCAAGCGTTTTCTTCATAGGAATGGAGGAGCTGCAGGTCGTAAGGCTTAAATTGATGATATCCACATCTTTCTTGAAAGCCCACTCGATCCCTGCGATGATTTCACTTTCCCAGCCGTCCCCGTCTTTGTTCAGGGCTTTGACAGCATAAAGATCGGCATCGGGAGCTATACCGACTGTTCCTCTATTGTTCGGCTGGGCGTTGAGTACGCCCGCAACGTGGGTACCGTGGCCATTGTCGTCCGCCCATCCGGTCGAGCCCTCGATCGTATTCACACCGCCCCGGACGTTGAGATCCGGGTGGTCTTTGGCTACTCCCGTGTCGATGACTGCAATATTCACGCCTTCACCCGTAAGGCCCCAGCTTCTTGCCTTCGACGGTTCCGTTGCTTCGTAGCCCCACGTTTCTCTTTCAGCAGCTACAGAGACTCTCTGGTCAAACTCGACCCAGGCCACCTCCGGCTTCTTTTGCATCTCGATGATCTGTTCACGGTTCATCTTCATAGCTACAGCGTTCAGAGAATCGTACGTATGTAAATGCTCCCCTTCCCCTGCAGTTCTGTACCTGCCCGAGGTGCCCTCTTCAAATCCGACTACCACTCTGTAACTGCTTTCGGCTGAAACGTTCTCCGTCACCGCTCCTCCGAACGCCGCAATCAGCGCCAGAAGGCCTGCGAGCAGGAGTTTGCTGCCCATATCCTTCATTCATTCCATCCTTTCTTTTCCTGTCTTCTCCGCCGGATCTCCTGAGCGGAAAACGACAGAAAGAAACGGACAGGATTCGTCCGCTTCTATTCCTTTTATTCTTTCCAGTTGTAATAGTCCATGACTCCAAGTGCAATCGCTCTCGCTGCGGCCTCACGGTAGTGCTGGGTCTTCAGCTTTCCTGCATCTTCTTTGTTCGTCAGAAAACCGATTTCCGTAAGGACAGCCGTCAACGACGTCTCTCTTATGACGTGGAAGTTCCCGTTTTTGACTCCACGGTCTGTCATATCCATCTCTTTGTAAAGTCTTTCGTTGATGAATTTGGCCAGCTTATAGCTGTTGAATTCTCTGCTGGACATACCGCTTGCGTAATAGAAGGTCTCTACACCGTTTGCGCCTTCGGAAGCGGCGTTCGCATGAATACTCACGAATTCCGTAGCGTTATTACGCTCGGCGATAGCTACCCGGCCTGACAGGGAAGGATACCAGTCCGACTGTCTCGTCATTACTACGTCCATTCCTGCGTTCTCCAGGTACTCCCGCGTTTTCTTACTCACATCAAGCACGAGCTCTTTCTCCACGATACCGTTCGCCGAAGCGCCTGGATCTCTTTCCCCGTGTCCCGGGTCGATGGCGACTTTATACGTCTTCGATGGCTTATCCATCAGGTACGCGGAATGCACATACCCTTTTATGTTGTCGGAAGAAATGTAGTACCAGCTGCCTTCTTTCTTATAAACGGAGACGGTATCCCCCGTATAAATTTTGCCGACGATCTGGTTATTCGATCCGGCTCCATTCCTTACGTTCAGGAAATCAGCCGTAACAATCTGCTTTTCAAGCACTTCCATCGGCTCTTCCGTACCCGACGAAACTTTAAATTCCTTGTTCATGCCGCGTGCAACGAACAGGGAGAATTCTGTGCGGGAAATGATTCTGTCCGGCTTATATTCTCCGGAAGGAAACCCTTCTGAAATACCTGCAGTACTGAGCTTGTTCACATAGTCATAGAGTTTCGACGATTTAGGAATGTCCGTGAACGTAACGTCGCTCTTCGCCTCAAGGCGCAGTGCTTTAACGATCAGGTAAGCCATTTCCGCTCTTGTCATGCTCTTGTTCGGACGGTAGTCACCCTCCGGAAAACCGGTGATGATACCTTTATCTTTAGCAGACTGTATATATCCGGAAGCGTACAAGCCCTTGTCTACATCAGGGAAATCTGTACTTCTTTTTTCACCGGGAAGTCCGAGCATTCTCCCTACCATGACCGCAGCCTGGGCTCTCGTAACTTTGTCATCTCCGTGAAAATCTCCGTCCGGATATCCTTGGATGATGTTCTCACTGATCAAATAGTTTATTTCTTTACTGTACTTACCGGGAACCCCGGTGACCGTGTCAGCTGACACACTGCCTGCTCCCATACTCAACAACAGAACAGCGACGAGGACGACGACCGCATAGCGTAAACCCTTACCTCTCATTCACTTAACCCCTTTTCCTGATTTATTACTTACGCTCCGGTCCGAATGATCGGAGCACGAGAATTTTTCCTCACTATTTGTTGTATCGATTAATTTTAAGTTTATTAAACAGGACTTTTTAACCAATTAACAAAATTCCCGGTTTTAAGACTCAAAAATCGGGTATTCATTTCCCTTTTCAGTTCATTAAAACTCCTGTTTACCAGCGTTTAATGGTCAAAAATATAGATTACTTAAAAAATTGTTGTTTTTTCCTAAAATTCAGCTATTCAAACGTGTTCTAATCTGATAGTTTATTATAGAGAACGAAAAAGCACAAGGAGGAGTTTTGTTTGATGAAAAAGATTTCCGTTTTTCTGGTCACTTTATTGATGCTCCTGTCCATTTCGGCCCCGGCCCTGCACGCGCAGGATGATATCTCAGGGTCACCTTTTGAAGAAGATATGAGATCGCTGATAGATAAAGAAATAATGCAGGGCTTCGAGGACGGTACATATAGGCCAAAAGCTGAGGTGACGCGCGCTCAGTTCACAGCGTTCATCACAAGGGCGCTTGATCTACCGGTGACAGAAGAAGTCATCACTGAGCTACAGTCGCTCGATCCAACTTCTTTTTCCGATGTGGATCCGGGCAGATGGTATTACCCTTATATACTCGTTGCGAACAACGAAGGTCTGATTCAGGGTTACCCGGGTGGCACTTTTAAACCGAACGAAAAAATAAGCCGTCAGAATATGGCCGTCATCATGATGAATGCAGCCAAATCCAAAGGTATCGTTACGGAAACGGAACCTCTGACGTTCAAAGACAACGGAAAGATCCGGTCTTACGCGAAAGAAGCGGTCCAGATTCTTACGGGACTGGAAATCATCAACGGGAAAGTAATTAACGGGGGCTCTTACTTCGCTCCTTCCGACCTTACGACGAGGGGGGAAACGGCAGCCGTGATCAACAGATTACTGAAAGTACTGAACCCTCCGGAAGAGAAATATAACTACAGTGTGGCCACGCTTGGCAAAGACAAAGAGCCGGTCATCCATAAGAGTTATAAAACATACGACCAGGCTGTCTCCAACGCCTCTTCCGGTCAGGTCGTGCTGAAAGGGAACAGCGTCGCCTGGATCAAAGACGGGAAAGCCGTCTCGAACACTTTCACAAGTATTTACAAAGATAAGAATCTCTCAAGCTCTCTGACGTACTTCACCTCGGGCGTCGAAGTGAAACTGCTCGACCTTACTGAAGATTATGCGAAAGTCCAACTTGCCGACACGGTCGGTTATGTAGCTCAGGAGGACATCAATCTTGTTCCTTCTTCCATGATCGAGGGACGTTCGTATTACTATGCGAAGAACGGAGACCTGTACCATTACAAGTACAATACATCCCTTAAATCAGGAAGCTCCTACGTATACGGAAAAGCTCCTTCTTTCATGCGGGAAGGACGGAAGTATTACAGCTATAATGGCAACACTTTTCTGAACGAAAACGGCAGCAAAGCAGGAGGTGCGTATCAGTATTTCAACCGCCTCCCTCTTTACAGTGATACGTCCTACACAGCGGAACAGCTCGACAATTTCATCGCCGCCGAACAGCCGAATAGTCCGCTTATCGGTACCGGTGATGACTTCAAGAAAGCCGAAAAACTGCACGGAACGAACGCATTGTACCTGATGGCCCACGCCATCCATGAGAGTAACTGGGGTAAGAGCCGGATCGCCCAGGATAAAAACAACCTGTTCGGTATAGGAGCGAGAGACGGCACTCCTTACGAAAGTGCCTACTCCTATAAGAACTTCGAAACGGGCATTCTTGAAGCGGCGGAAGATTTCATCGTTCCCGGCTATTTCGAGAACACGTGGAAGAGCTACGGAGCTCATCTCGGCAACAAGAGCTCCGGTATGAACGTCTACTACGCCTCAGACCCGTACTGGGGACAGAAGATCGCCGGCCATATGTACAGAGCCGATAAATATTTAAGCAAAAAATATGGAGGGAAAAGCGAACGCGGCGCTTCTCCTCTCGCGGAAACGCTGAAGCCGGATACGAACGTCCGCACCAGCGCCAGAACTTCCGCCGGCAAAATTTACTCGCTCGGGAAAGCAGGAAGTACCGTACAGATTCTTGATACGGTGAACACATCGAGTGAAGGTACGTGGTATGAAGTCACGACGAAAGACTATGAATCAGGAAAAACGGGTGTAAAACCTGTCGATCACGGCGAAGGTTTTGTTTACAGCCATAATGGACGATATGGAACGAATCTGGAAAAACTCAATATCGCTGAATAATCGGCACCAGGGGAGTAATCGCTTTTAATGATTACTCCCCTGTTCTTTTCGTGATAAAATGGAAATGATGAGATATAAAACATAAGGAAAATAAAGGATGAGAATTTATGCACCTGGTCATATCAGGATACTACGGTTTTCAGAATACGGGGGATGAGGCTATTCTGCAGGCGATGGTTTATCAGCTTCGCCGGCAGGAACCCGGAGTGCGGCTTACCGTCCTCTCCAACGACCCCGTCACTACGTGCAGTAACTACGAGGTGGAAGGCGTAAACAGGTGGGATATGGCTCAGATCCGCAGGGTCATCCGTCAGGCAGACGGACTGATCAGCGGCGGAGGCAGCCTGTTTCAGGATGTTACAAGCCTCAACACCCTTATTTATTACACTTCTATCGTCAGTATAGCCAAATTTCATAATAAACCCGTATTTCTTTACAGCCAGGGCGTCGGTCCGCTCGAGCGGCCCATCTCCCGTCTTATGACCCGGAGAGCTCTGAAGAACGTGGAAGGTACGGTAAGGGATGCACAATCACTCAATTTTCTTCATAGAATGGGAGTGAAAGGACCGTTCTCGGTGTCACCCGACCCGGTGCTGGGCTCTGTATTCGCAGAACCCTCCTGTACATGGCTTGAAGAGAAGAAACTCACTTCCGAGATTGTGACGGTCAGCCTGCGGGACTGGACCGTTTCACGGGAATATAAACACGGGCTCGCCTCCGCTCTCGACCGCCTTGCAGAGTCAGGATATACCGTTCTTTTCATTTCGATGCACGGCGTCCCGGACACGGAGGCTGCCGAAGATATTGCACATCTCATGAAAACGGAGCCCCTGATCAGCCCTTCTCATTTATCTCTTGAAGAGAAAGCGGCACTCATCGAGTCGTCCGCTCTGCTCATAGGAATGCGTCTGCACTCTCTTATTCTGGCGGCGAACGCCTTCGTTCCTTTCGCAGCTATTTCGTACGACCCGAAGATCGATTCGTTCGCAAAAGAACTGAAACAGCCGGTCCTCGGAGACGTAAATGATGAAAAAGAAACGTGGGACCCCGCTAAAATGAACGCGTCTTTCGAACATCTGTCAGATGAGGATAATTATGCGGAATATTGTACAACCGTCCGCTTTCTTATAAAAGAAGCCGAAAAAACCCCGGGACTGGCCCTCCGTTACTTCAGAAAGAGGCTTGACTGAACCGGTCGCCGAAAGAACTCTGTAAATCACTAAAGGAGATTCATATGGAAACGAAGAACGTGGATATCCTCGGGATACCTGTAAGCAGTATCGATCGTCATACACTTAAAAATAATCTCATTTCTCATATCGAAAACGCGGAAAAATCATTTGTCGTAACTGCCAACCCGGAAATCGTTATGACGGCAAAGAAGAACAATTCTTATATGAGTGCTATCCTGTCCGCTTCGTATATTACCGCAGACGGCATCGGTATCGTTAAAGCCTCCCGGATCATGAACAACCCTCTTCCGGAGAGAGTCGCAGGGTACGACCTTATGGTTGATTTTATAAGAGTCTCCCAGGAATATTCCTATAAAATTTTCCTGCTCGGAGCTAAACCCGAAGTCATCACCCAGACTGTGCGTAACCTTGAGAAATACTACCCGAATCTGCACATCGCCGGTTATCACGACGGGTACTTCAACATACATGATGAAGAAGAGACGACATTGATTGTGGAACGGATTCGGGCGTTGGAACCGGACCTTATATTCGTCGGGCTCGGAGTACCGCGTCAGGAAGAATGGGTCGCCGAAAACTATCACCGATTCGACAAAGGTGTCTTCCTCTGCGTGGGAGGCAGCTTCGATGTACTTGCCGGCGTTACGAAGAGAGCACCCATCTCCTGGCAGAACTGCAACCTGGAATGGCTGTACCGTCTCCTCCAGCAGCCTGCAAGATGGAGACGCATGATTTCTCTCCCCCAGTTTGCTCTCAGCGTACTCAAAGAAAAAGTGCGGATGCGAAAATGAAGACGAACGGGCTTATGAAAGGTGCGGTTCTATTATCCGCGTCGATTCTTCTCTCAAAAATTCTCGGAAGCTTTTTCAGAATTCCGCTCCAGAATATTGCGGGTGACTCGGTACTCGGTATTTTTTCGCTCGTCTACCCGGTATATATGGTAGCGCTCACTCTATCCGTAGCCGGTATACCGCTTGCGCTGTCGAAGCTGATTGCAGAAAGGGAAAGTTCCCGGGAGATCCGGGTCATACATAGAACCGCCAACGTGTTAGGCGCGCTCCTCGGAGTCAGCGCTTTTCTTATCGTTAACGTATTAGCTTCTCCCCTGGCCACAGCTCTCGGCGGCCCTTCCACACTTCCTGCGATCCGGGCCGTGTCTTTCGCTCTCCTTTTCGCCCCTTATATGGCGGTGTACAGAGGATATTTTCAAGGCACCGGCGATATGACACCGACGGCTCTCTCCCAGGTCATGGAACAGACGGTGAGAGTTGCGGTGATTATAGGGGCAGCCTACATCTCCGTCCGCATGGGAATGGAAGCATCCACGACGGCCGGGTTCGTCATGACGAGTTCGACAGTGGGGGTCGCCGCTTCTTTCCTCTATCTCGTTTTCCGTTACTCAAAAGTACCGTCTGCGAGAAGGAAATTCACCGGAACATATACTCTTGAAGATTTCCGGGTGTGGAGTAAATACATACTTAAAATTTCGCTCCCGATCGCTTTCGGTACCCTCACGGTGCCACTGCTTCAGTTCGTGGACGCCGTCACGATTCCGGCCGGCCTCCGGGCCGACTCGAACTACCTCTTCGGGCTGTACGGCCGGGGCTTATCGCTTATTCAGATTTCGACCGTTTTTGCAACAGCCGTCATCTATCCCCTTCTTCCGGCCATCTCGCACCGGCTTGCAGCCGGCGATGTCTCCGGAGTGAAACTGGATATCCGTAATGCAGACAGGTGGAATCATCTGGTTTCCTGGCCGGCGGCTTGCGGTTTTGTCGTCCTGGCCCTTCCGCTGAACGTGGCCCTGTTCACCGATGCATCCGGCACCTTAGTCATGGCCATTCTCGGAGCGAGCTCTGTGTTCATTTCCTTTTCCATTATTACGACAGGTATACTGCAGGGGCTCGGCAAAGGGAAACAGGCGGCTGTGGTCATTTCAACAGCAGCCGTTTTGAAAATCGTTCTTAACCTGCTGGTTGTCCCAGCATTCGGACTCACGGGTGCCGCTCTCATCAATGTGCTGACCTTCCTGTTTATTTATATCGGTAATGCGCTGCTTGTTAAGAGATCTGCACAGCTGCGTCTGGTACCGGACCGGTTTTTGCGGCTGCTCGGGAGTACTTTAATGTCCGGCGCGGCGATGGCTGTACCTTTCCTGTTTTTTTCCCCGGGGGGCTGGACGAGAGGAGAAGCTTTTCTGTTTGTAATGATTTCCCTTTCGGCAGGGGCCTTAGTTTATGGAGGCAGCTTACTTGTGTTGAGAGTAGTGTCCTTACAGGAGCTGAAACTGCTCGTTAAACGGTGAGAAATCGGGGTTCTGTAGTTTGCGTGCCCTTCGGGGGCGTATCGTTGCGTTGAAGGTCACGATTACGGGGGAATCGTGACTTTCGGATGTTATTTTTCTTACTGAAGGTAACGATTACTGCCTAATCGTGACCTTCAGCCTCAAATTCTCCTTCTCAACGTCACAATTAAGATACAAAAAAGCCACGGAGCGTTCTATCGCCTCCGTGGCTTTAAATTATTTATTGTAAACAGTAGGACGTCCTATCGAGTGATATTCAAGTCCCGTGTTTTCGATTTCTTTAAGGCCGTAGCAGTTGCGGCCGTCGAAAACGACAGGGTTAGTGAGAGATTTCGCATAGCTCTCCGGAGAATACTCCTTGATCTCTTTCCAGTCCGTCATAATGACGGCGAAATCTTTACCGTCGATGGCTTCTTCGACCGAATCCATGTAGTTGGTAGCACCCGGCAGATACGTTCTCGCGTTTTCGCTTGCGATTGGATCATACGCGTACACTTCCGCTCCCGCATCGACAAGCTCACGTACAACCTTGATCGACGGGGCGTCTCTCATATCGTCCGTATTCGGTTTAAAAGCAAGACCTAAAACGGCGATTCTTTTATTCTCAAGATCCGGGAAAACTTTCTTGATCTTGTCCACGATAATACGCTGTTGCCCTTCGTTCGTAGCGATGACGCTGTCCACGATAGTAAGATCATAATCTACACTTTGAGCGATGGCACTGAGGGCGCTCGTATCTTTCGGGAAGCAGGAGCCGCCGTAGCCGACTCCCGCGTTCAGGAATTTGTCGCCGATACGCTTGTCCATGCCCATACCCTTCGCGACGCTTTCGACGTTTGCGCCGATCCGTTCGCACAGATTACTGAGCTGGTTGATGAAGCTGATCTTTGTCGCAAGGAAGGCGTTCGACGCGTACTTGATCATTTCGGCACTGCGCAGGTCGGTCATGATGATCGGAACGCCGAACGGTTCGAATATGCTCTTCACTTTTTCAACGGCCTGTTCACTCTCGCCTCCGACGACGATGCGGTCCCCGTTGAATGTGTCATGAATAGCGGAACCTTCGCGCAGGAATTCCGGATTGGAAATGACCTCGACGCTGTAAGATCCGTTATGGTGTTTCTCGATTTCGTTCTTCACGTGCTCGTTCGTACCGACCGGCACCGTACTTTTCGTAACGACGATCATGTCGTTCGTCATCGTTTCGGCGATGCTGCGGCAGGCGTTATTCAGGTAAACGAGCTCTGCGGAACCGTCATCCGCCTGCGGCGTACCGACAGCGATGATGACGATGTCGCGGCCCCGCATGGCCGTCTCGTAGCTGTCTGTGAAATCAAGACGGCCTGCATCGATATTCTTTTTCATCATATCCTCAAGACCCGGCTCATAAATAGGCGACTCCGAACGGTTCAGCCGCTCCACCTTCCTGGAGTCGATATCCAGGCAGGTAATTTCATGGCCGACTTCTGAAAGACATACCCCTGTGACAAGTCCTACATATCCTGTACCAATTACTGAAATTTTCATTGTCTCACCTGTTTCCTCACTTATATTTCTCCAGTTTATCCTCAAGAAGCTGCAGTATATCCTCTTTCAGATCGCTGCGGTTCAGTGCAAAATCAATCTGGGCATCGATGAACCCGAGTTTGTTTCCGATATCGAATCTTTCACCCACGAAATTGTAAGCCAGTACCTTCTGTGTATTCGTCAGCTTTTTGATGGCGTCCGTAAGCTGGATTTCATTGCCTGCTCCGGGTGGAAGTGTTTCAAGAATATCGAACACTTCCGGCGTAAGAATATACCGGCCCATAATCGCAAGGTTCGACGGAGCATCTTCAAGGGCAGGTTTCTCCACAAGGTCCTCGACTTCGACGTATCCGTCCGACAGTTCTTCGTTATTCTTCGTCTTAATGATACCGTAGCTTGAGACCTGGTTCTCCGGTACGTCCTGGACGCCGACGACGGATGCTTCTTCCTTCTCGTACACATCCATCAGCTGACGCAGACACGGAGTTCCATTCGCCTGTACGATGTCGTCCCCGAGCAGAACAGCGAACGGTTCGTTGCCGATGAACCGGCTGGCAGTGGCGATTGCGTGACCAAGTCCTTTCTGTTCCTTCTGTCTTATGTAGTGGATGTTCGCAAGGTTGGAAATGTCCTCCACTTCTTTGAGCAGATCATACTTCTCTTTCTCCTCAAGCTTTTCTTCAAGCTCGTATGATTTGTCGAAGTGGTCCTCGATTGCCCGCTTGCCGCGGCCGGAGACGATAATGATATCCTCGATGCCCGAATCCACTGCTTCCTCGACGATATACTGAATCGTCGGTTTATCTACAATCGGAAGCATTTCTTTCGGCTGAGCTTTTGTTGCAGGTAAAAAACGTGTACCGAGTCCCGCTGCCGGGATAATAGCTTTTTTCACTTTCATTTGACCTCCACCTTTCTATCCATTTCCTTCAATTCTATCATAAATTTTCTATATATGTTTCCAGCAGGTTGATCATACCCGCTTTTCCTGAGACGAAAGCCTCCGGTTCAAAGTTCCTGGCCTGGGCGATCACTTCCGCGAGGTCTTTCCCCGGGGCCCAACTGAGGATATGGCCCTGTTCCTCGAAGACGTTAACCAGTTCGAGCTGATGGTCGTCGTTGTGCTCCCCGAATTCCGCCAGGCGGGCTACCGCAATCACCTTCTTTCCCTTTTTGAGGGCGGTCGTCACCGAGCCGGTTCCTGCATGAGTAATGATCAGGTCCGCCTGATCGAAGAGCTTGTCCATCTCCTCATAGCTGACGAAAGGAGAGAAAGTCATATATTCGCTGCTGTAGGACGTGTGACCGTTCTGCACGATGATCTCCTCGTCAATGACCCCGTCAATCTTCAGCCTTTCCACTTCTTTCAAGAGTCGCGGAAAGGGGAGCTCATGCGTACCGAGAATTACAAAAATCAATAGATCGACCCCCCGTTCACTGCTTTCGGGTAGACTTTCTTCATCGATTCCCACTGCACGACGAAAAGGTCGGCAATCGGATAGACGAGTCTGCCGGACAAGTTTGGTGACGTAGTTTTGGCGAAACTTTCAATGTAAATCACTTTCTTCCGGAAAAGCTTCGCTATGTAGCACATCGGCACCGCCGTGTGAGCTCCGGTCGTAATTACCACGTCCGGCCTTTCTCTTAAGAAAAGGAAAAAAGACTTCATGATGTTGAAGGAAAACTTGAAAATGTACCGCACCGGATAGTTCCTGCCCCCGTAAACGAGGAAGGAGACCGGGTGCTTCTTCTTCATTTGTTTCGTAATCGCCGATTTTTCGGTCACGATGTGGTAGTCATACTGGGAAAACAATGGTTCGAGCTGAAGGAGTTGAGTGAGATGTCCCCCGATTGAAGATATCAGCAGTAATTTTTTATCTTTACCCATTCATTTCTCCCCCATCTCTTCGTACATCTGTCCCAGCTTACGTACCACCGTTTCTAAATCATGTTTCTGTGCCATCGTTTCTCCCTGTTCTGTGTACGTTTTTCTCAATTCCGGGTCGTTGATAAGCTTGTTCATGCTTTCAGCCAGTGCACGCTCGTTCTGCGGTTCCACAAGTTCGCCTCTCCCGTCTGCCAGCACATACTGCAACCCGCCGACGCGGGTACCAAGTACCGGCGTATTGCAGGCCATCGCTTCGATAGCGACGAGACCGAGGCCTTCCATGTGGGACGGCAGGACGAACAGATCGGCCGCCGACATCCACTCGGCCAGTTTATCCTGATTGACGGAAGGGTGGAAATGGATACGACTTTCGGGCGATTCCGGAATAGCCGCTCTCACTTCGTTGTAAAAGTCCGGTTCCTTCACTTCGCCGACGAGGTGAAGATGAACGCTGCTGTTCTGCTTTTCTACTTCCCGAAAACCGTTCACCAGCTCTTCGATTCCCTTCGCTTTAATTATATTGCCTACGTACAGGATATGAAAACAGTTAACATCAAGCCCGAGCATTTTTTTGCTGACACTTTTATCCCGCGGGTAGAATTTGTTACGGTCCACTCCCATGCTGAGGACGGATATTTTCTCCGGGTCCCCGCCGAAATCGCTGATCATATCCTGCCGCAATCCTTCTCCGGCTGCGATGATCGCATCCGCATCCCGGAGTATCCGTTTCGTTTCTCCGGCAATCAGATTGTTTTTTCTTGCCATCCGGTCGATATCACCGCCGTGAGCAGTGACGATCATAGGGGCTCCGGATATTTTTTTGAAGATCCGGGCGAGGAGACCGCTCGGGAATACGTAGTGGGCATGGATGACATCGTATTTTTTCCTGTTCTTAAGAAGCTGCCAGGCAAACTTGCCGAGCCACTTTACGTACTTCTGTATGACAAATTTTTTCCCCATACGCGGGTCACGGATGCCGAGTACGTCTATTTCAAAACCGCGACTGCGAAGCATTTCCACGTGATTCTTGACGAAGATACCGAATGTTCTGCTTCGTTTTCCCGGATACATATTGGAAATCACTAAGATTCTCTTCATAAAGAAGCTGCTCCTTTTTTATCTGAAATGATAGCTCTCACGGCTATTCTGTCTATACAGCTGATACGTTTCGAAGTTTAAATAGACGACTGCAAGGGCCAGGTAGAAACCGGAAGCCGGAGAAGACAATACGTGCCCGGCGGTAAATGCAGCTCCGAGTCCGAGACCGACAGCCGTTCCTGTAAGCAGGAAGTACGGCGTGAACACTTTCCCTTTCGCTTTGACAATTAATACGACAGTCCTTCCGAGAAGGAACCAGATGGGAGCACTCAATAGGATAAAGCCTATAATTCCGAAGTTGAAGAACCAGTCAAAGAAGTCCATCTCCACCAGTTTCGGATCTCCTTCATAATTCCCGCCGTACCCCATGCCGAGAAGCTTCTGGGTGATGACCGCTTCTTTATAGTCCACCAGCTGCGCGTCAAAGAAGTCACCGCGACTGCTCAGTAATTGTTCCACTGATTGAGAAGTTCCTCCGGTACTGTTGTCCGCAGTCTCTCCCCCCTCTTCCGCTGAACCTCCGCCCGGGCTGTTTGCCGGGTCGTTGTCCTGCTGCGCTTCCTGCTCTTCTTCAATCTGACTTATCGTCAGATCCAGGTTATTCCCGATAGCCGTATAAGGAATAGCCATAACCGTCAGCAGAAGAAGGACGGGCAATACGACAACATTGTGCCATCCCTTCTTCTTCCACCACTGAATCAGCGCTGCCAGAATACCTACGGCGAGAAGTGCGAGTATGGAACCGAGGGCGACTTTTGTGCCGACGGTCAGAGCCGCATAAATGGTCAGACCCACCAGCGGAAGCTTCCAGAGTGACTCTTTCTCCCCGTCACGGACCATGTAGGCGAGCAGCATGAAACCGAAGCCCATGCCGATAATAATACTGATCTCATTACCGGAGAAGAACCATCCGGAGTGCCCTTCTTTCGCGAGATAACCATAACTCCTTTTTCCGGTGTCCGTTATGGACGCCACGACCATGACGATACTCACGACAGAGATGGCCCAGAATACGAGCTGTCTGATCAGAGCTTTCCACTTGATTCTTGAGTAAAGAGCTTCAATTACAAAGTAATAAATGACGATCATCATTACAACATACGCTGTTTTTGTTAAATAAGTAATCTCCGCTACTAACGAGAACGGATCTTTGAAAATATAGTTGTTGATAAGATTCAAAGCAAAAAACGCGGCGGCTGCTCCAATGTACAGGAGAGCTATTTTCTTCCCTTTAGACGGTGCTGTCAGAAAAACGACGTAAAAAACACCCGCCATCATGGAAAGGACACGTACAGGCTCAGAGACAGGCAGATTCACGAAAGCTGTGATATCAAGAAAAGGCTGCAGCAGAATGTACAGCAGGAAATATACCTCCAGCCCTTTTTTCAATTTGTTATTATCGCTGATCGCTTGCATTTAATAAATCCTCCTAGGTATCTCTTCATATCTATCACGGCTCCTAAAGATAGCCTTTTCGGATATAAAGATATTTTATGTCTGTGATGATACTTTTTTTATGTAACAGTGTGATTCGCTGTATGCGTGCTGATGGTTTTGCGACCTCCGTGCTTCTTCCATGTGACAACCTCTTTCATCAATCATTAAAGTTGCACTGCAACATTATAACATTAAATCGCTTTGATAAAGGGGGGGCAATCCAGTTTCTTTTTCGAAAATAGTAAGGAAGTTATACGTTTCTATAATAAAAAGTATATTTCCGTGCTCCCTTCCCTCAAATCCGGCAGCAGAGGATTGTAGTATTTCCGGGGAAATAAAGATGCACACCGTTATTTATCTTCATCTATTCTACCGTACTATGAGAGTATGTACAAAGGTGTACCGGAGAAAAGAAGGCGGCCAGGAAATCGTGACGTTCAGATGCTTTTAGGAGGTGCGAAGGGCACGATTATTCAGTAATCGTTACCTTCGGAGGCTTTCAAGAGGTGCGAAGGGCACGATTCGGACGGTTTCCTTACCTTCGGGCGGATGAAGGGCTCCTGAAGGGAACGAAAGAAATAGAATAACACACTGAAAAGACCGCTCTCAAAAACGAGGCGGTCCTTTTTCACGCGGCTGATTTGTTTTTTCTCGTACGAATCAAAGGAACGATAAAAGATAAGGCGCTCACTACGTAAAGGCTGATCGATACGGGGTCGGATATTAGTGCCATAACATTCCCGCCGGAAGCAGTTAAGGCCTGTCGCAGCGACTGTTCCATCATACCTCCGAGTATAAACGCCAGAATGAACGGAGCGGCCGGGAAGTTCAGAATTCTCATAAAGTAGCCAACTACCCCGAAAAAGAGCAGGACGTAAAGGTCGAACGTGTTAAAACTGATGGAGTACACTCCTATTAAACTGAAGATGATGACAAGCGAAATGAGCAGCGGTCTGGATATTTTCAGTATTTTAGCAATGTAAGGTATTAATGGCAGGTTTAATATCAGCAGGAAAATATTCCCTATATACATACTTGCGATAATACCCCAGAAGACGTCCGGGCTTTCCTGCACGAGCAGCGGTCCCGGCTGAATACCGAGTACCAGCAGAGCACCCAGCATGACGGCCGTTGTACCGGATCCCGGGATCCCAAGACTCAGGAGTGGTACAAATGCACCGCTGGTCGCAGCGTTGTTCGCCGTTTCAGGAGCGGCCAGCCCCTTAATGGAACCTTTCCCGAATTTTTCAGGATTTTTAGCGATCCGTTTCTCGGAAATATAGCCGATGAAAGAAGCGATGGTTGCACCAGCTCCCGGCAAAACACCGAGAAGAAAACCGAGGAACGACTGACGTGTCATGGGTCCTCTCATTTCTTTGAAATCTTCTTTAGAAAGACGAAGGCTTCCGATGTCCCCCTGATCACTTAGGGAAGTATCTTTTCTTTTAATGATCAAAAAACAGACTTCCGCAATAGCAAATAATCCAAGGGCGATTACGAGAAAATCGATCCCTTCCATAAGGTTTGGGTTGTTGAATGTAAAACGGCTCGTTCCCGTCTGACCATCAAGGCCGATAGTAGCAGTCATGAACCCTATCGTTGCAGTGATCAGCGCTTTCGTCGTCGAACCGTCGGACAGACTTGAAATAGCAGTCAGTCCGAGGAACATCAGAGCGAAGTACTGAGCAGGACCGAAAGAGACTGCCACCTGTGAAAGCATCGGGGCAAACAGCATCAATAGTACGACCGATACCGTACCGCCGACGAAGGATGAAATCGCGGCAATCGCTAAAGCTTTACCCGCTTCCCCCCTCTGTGCCATAGGGTACCCGTCAAAGGACGATGCTACCGTTCCGGAAATGCCGGGAGCGTTCAGAAGAATGGAAGACGTCGATCCTCCAAAAACCGCTCCGTAATATACTCCTGCCATCATGATCAGAGCAACCGATGCTTCCATCCCGTAAGTGACAGGAATCATGATAGCTATTGCGCTGATCGGTCCCAGCCCGGGCATCATTCCTATAAGTGTTCCGGCGATGACACCGATCAGTACAAACAGGATGCCCTGCAAACTGAAAGCAACCTGGAATCCCTGAGCTATTCCTTCCATTGCACCCATACGTGTTTCCTCCTTTCTAAAATGGCAATATGCCTTGTGGCAGAATAATGTTAAGAAGATAAGTGAACGTTACATAAAGCACTCCTGGAACGATGATCGACACCAGCACATTCGTAATATGTTTTCTGTAACCGAGAAACAGAGAACATCCAAAAATAAACAGAGCAGAGGTAACGATGAAGCCCAGAATTTCGAGAAGAAATATGTAAAGGAAAATCAAAACTCCTACTCCGAGCATAATCGGAATTTCTTTCTTCGGTACGTTGCGCTTCTCTTTATCCTCTTCAGTCTCCGAGGATTTGTCGAAAAACAGAATGACTGCAAGCCCGATAAGCAAGTACCCCAACACTTTAGGGACGGCATCGGCGTCTACAGGAACGTACGGATATTTCTTCAAATTGTACGCTGCATAAAGATAGCCGACTGCAAGTACAATCAGAAAAATACTGACTTTCTGATTCATCGTCTTCAACATATCAACACCTCCCTGGTGAATTCACTTAAGGAAAGGACCTTTCGTAAAAAGGCCCTTTCTTCAACCATTATTTTTTCATGTCCAGTTCATCCAGAAGGGCTCCCAATTCTTCTGTCTGTTTCTGGAGAAATTCCTTGTACTCGTCACTGTTCATATACATTTCATTCCATCCGTAGTTATCACGAATATCGGCAAAGGCCTCGGATTCGCTCACTTCTTTCAACTTTTCTTCGTAGAAAGAAACTTGAGCTTCCGTCATGTCACCGGGGCCGAAGAACCCTCTCCAGTTAACGAACGTTGCATCAATTCCCTGTTCCTTGGCGGTAGGGAATTCAGAAAGGACTTCGCCGTCGAGACGTTCTTCTGCTGTGATACCGAGAACTTTCACTTCTCCTGCTTTCACCTGTTCCACCGTCTCTGCCACACCCGTAGAGTAGACATCAGCGCTGCCATTCATGATCTGAGTCATACCACCTGCGTCCTGAGCAGATACGTATTTAATTTTTTTGATGTCCACGCCTGCTTTTTTCGCTATAGAAACAAATTGCATGTGGTCCATGGATCCGGGAGAAGACGTCCCCACGACCGTTACGCTTGAAGGGTCTTTCTTCATATCCTCGAACAATTCGTTCAGGTCATTCCACTTGGCATCTGCGTCCACTGCGAACGCACCGTAGTCAGCGATCATGTTAGCCAGAGGAGTGAAATCTTCATAGCTGAGCTCCGACTGGCCATTCAACGGGATAAATACGAGAGGCGGTGAGGAAACGAAAATATTGTGAGGGTTGTTCGTGCTGTTTATGTAAGACCACCCTACGGCACCACCTCCACCTTCTTTGTTCACGACGCCCACACTTTTGTCCATAATGTCTTCTTCTTCAAGGATTTTCCCTACACTTCGTGCTGTAGTGTCCCAACCGCCGCCAGCTCCGGCCGGTGCTACAATTTCAACGTTCTTCTCAGGTTTCCAGTCCTCGCTTCCTTCTCCTTCACCGCCCCCTGAACTCTCTTCACTACCGGAACTTCCGCAAGCTGCCAGAACAAAAATAAACATGATAGAGATAAAGACGAATATTTTTTTCATGTTACAACTCCCCTTCTTTTTGTAATAATTCCACTTTATATTATAATTTTCTGAATGTAACCGTTTTCAAATTATCCTTCATTAGAAAAGTTAAATGAATTAAACAAATAAAATTCACGAAAAAGATCAGCCGGTTTATCCAGCTGATCAATAGGGGTAATATTTTCTTTCCGGGCGACCGACTCTTCCGTATTTCATTTCGGCTACCGCAGTATTAATGGAAACCAGATACTCCAGGTACCTTCGTGCTGTCGTTTTCGAAGCACCCATTCTCTCACTCACCTGTTCCGCCGTCACTCCTGCTTCTTCACTCGTCAAAAATTGTTCGACTTTTTTTAAAGTAAGCGGGTCGATTCCTTTGGGTACCTCTTCTTCCTTATTCTCTTCTTTCTGATTCAGGAGAAAATCGAGCGTCTCTTGACTGAACTCTTCGGTTTTATTAAGGATATGTGCTCTTTTTTTATATTCTTCAATAGTCTTCTGGAATCGTTCGATCGTTATTGGTTTAATGATATAGTCCACTACCCCATAGTTCAGGGAGTGTTCCACCGTTTCTTTGTCCTTCGCTGCCGTAATCATTATGATGTCCGTCTGCGGAGATTTATCACGAATGCGGGGCAGCAGATGTGAACCGAGTTCATCGGGCATATACACATCAAGAAGGAGAAGGTCCGGCTGTTTTTCTTCCACGAGAGCGATTGTTTCTTCAGCATTCGCAGCTTTTCCGACAACCTCTATGTCCTCGATCGTATTCAGAAACTGTTCATGTAAATTCGCCACTCTGAAATCGTCTTCGCTAATCATCACTTTCATCGTCTATCCCTCTCTTTCGGTAAAAACACGGAGAAAACAGTGCCTCCTCCTGTGTTATCGAGAATTTCAATCGTCCCTCCGAGCTTATCAATAATCTGCTGGACGTTCCAAAGGCCGTATCCCCGCATCACGCCGTCTTTGGTGGAAGAGCCCTTCTGAAAAATAGATTCATACATATCTTCCGGTATCCCCGGCCCGTTATCTGTCACGGAAAATATGATGTCATTGCCGATATCCGTGATGAAAACTTCAACCAGCTTTTCTTTCTGATTCTGCACCGCTTCAAAAGCATTATCCACAATATTACCGAGGATCGTTATAAGTTCCACTTTATTAATGTGTTCAGGCAGACGCTCCAGAGAAGAATCTTCGTCAATTTTGAATCTGACTTTTTTCTCGGATGCTTTACTGATCTTCCCTGTAAGAATAGCCTGCGTCGTATCGTCATGTATACGCTGGAAGATGATTTTCTGTTGGGGCTCCGATTCTGTAAACTCCTGTTCTATCATTTCCGTCGCTTCTTTTGTATTACCGAGCTGCATCAGGCCAAGTAAAACATACATTCTGTTCGTGTATTCGTGCGTCTGGGCACGCAGACTTTCCGAATAACGCTTTACTTCGGACAACGTGTTGACCATTTCTCTGACTTCCGTTTTATCCCGGAGGCTGGAGACTACTCCTACTGTCTCTCCCTTTTCCCGGATGGGCGTACGGTTCACAATCACCACTTTGTTATTCAGAACTATTTCCTCATCCTGCTCTGCTTTACCGCTTTGTAATGTACGAAGCATTCCCGTATTCGGAAAAATATCAATTATATTCGCACCGGCGTCCGCATTTTCCAATCCAAGCAGTTCCAGTGCCGACTGATTGATCATCGTCACACGCCCCTGACTGTCGATCGCTATGATCCCTTCTTTTACGGATGATAAAATCGCTTCCCGCGTCTGATAAAAAGAAGTCACTTCATAGGGTTCAAGTCCAAGGGTATCTTTTCGGATGCTGCGGGCCAGGAGTAAGCTTCCGATTACACCCAGCAGAAGAACGCCGGTGGCGATAAGTATGATGGTTTCCATTTCATTCCATACCATCGTACGTATATCTTCAATAAGGAATCCGACCGAAACGAGGCCGATGATCTCCCCACTGTCGGAAATGATTGGTGCTTTCCCCCTAAGCGATGGTCCAAGCGTTCCTTCCGCTCTCGACGTATAATATTCACCGTCTTTGAGAGCCCGGCTGTTATCTCCGCCTACCATCTTTTTCCCGATCTTCCATTCGTCGGGATGAGCGTAACGAATCCCATCCTTATTCCCCACTACTACGAATTCTGCACCTGTCTCTCCCTGGACGCTTTTCGCTATAGGCTGGATGATTTCCGAAGGATTTTCCGATGCAAAAGCTTCTTTCACTGTCGGCATAAATGAAATGGTAGAAGCCACCTGTAATGCCAACTGCCCTACGTCCTGTTCCACTTCTTCTTTTTCCATAAAAGCGTAAGCACCCGTAAAAGTTACAGTGACCAGGAGAAGTAAAGACAGCACAAGGCCCAGAATCTTCGTTTGCAATTTTACATTCATGCCGGCTCCCCCTCACGTGATCTCTCTTCGATATAGTAACATATGCATCTACGGGGGCGGGTGGTTATTATTAAAGAAGCGCTGGTAAGTCTTAGGGGAAGAAAAGCTGCTTGATAGTTTAATTCGCGAGGCTTTCGTTCCCTTGGGATGGAGTTTTGAGCCGTGAAGGGCATGATTCTTCAGTAATCGTTACCTTCGGAGGCTTTCAACAGGTGTGAAGGGAACGATTCGGGCGGTTTCGTTACCTTCGGCCGGATGAAAGGCTTCTAAAGGGCACGAAAGCCGTATTTCCTGGGGCCGGTTCGTGCCAGCGTTCGTATTCGTTCCCTTGGGAGGAGGTTTTCGGCCGTGAAGGGCACGATTATTCAGTAATCGTTACCTTCGGAGGCTTTCAACAGGTGTGAAGGGAACGATTGTTCAGTAATCGTTACCTTCGGAGACTTTTAACAGGTGTGAAGGGAACGATTCGGGCGGTTTCGTTACCTTCAGACAGTCACCGGGCTTCTGAAGGGCACGCAAAACGTAAAATCAGCCATACAAAAAGTCTGCCTTATACTAAGGCAGACCCTCTTTTACATAATCATTTTTGAAGAAGTTCCATCAACTGTTGGATGACGTCCTGGGAAGTCGCCAATTCGGACGTTTCAGCCTTCTGGATGACGTTTTGCAAAACTTCCTTCAACTGTTCTTGCTGTTGCACAATACTCACCTTTTTCTTCTGATGTTTTTATCTTTATAAATCAGTAATCCGTGATGACCCTTCTACAAATCTCTCACTGGAGTGCTCCATATCCCGGGGTGTATGAATCAGCCCGGAACTGGTCCGTTCGTTCAATATCATTTCACATTATATCATAAACCACTGCAAAAACCAGATATTTCCTCGTAAAAATTCCTGCCTCTGTCTTCATTTTAGTGTTTCCCGGCTGTATGTGCTCTAAACATATTTCTTTATTAAGAACATTATATTATTTATCACGAATAAAGTCTATAGTTTTTCACAAAAAAATAAGTGCCGCCTTGCCGGGCGCACTTATTCCTTATCGCTTTTATTCAACTTCCATTTATTGAATTCCAGATAGTCTTTGAACTGTTCCTTGGAGAGTCCCGAACTCATAGCGTCTTTCACCAGGTTCACCCATTCGTCATCCAGCGGCTCGTTGACGTCCTGCTGTTCTCCGTGCAGAAGATAGTTCATGGAGACATCGAGTTCTTTTGAAATCTTCTCCAGGAATAAAACCGACGGGTTCTTCTGAATGTTGCGTTCAATCGAACTTAAGTACGATTTGGCAACGTTCGCCCTTTCGGCGAGTTCAGACAGGGAGTACCCCCGGTTTTTCCTTATATGCTGTATACGATCGCCTATCATATCTCTCACCTTCTTTCTAAAAAAGTATAGCACATTATTTCATGATGTTCTATATAAAGTACCATTCAAGTTATAGATGAAATACTTCACAAAAAATCCGTGCATAGCGAATTCCTTCACACTCTCCATAATTCCTTTATTATCAACCTTCAAAACCTTTTTGTAAATAAAATTTAATAGTCTTAAAAAAGAAGCCTTCCTTCAGTGAAGGAAAGCTTCATTCTACTCTTTTCTGAAAAAATTTGTTGATTTTAACAGAGAGGTCATCGAAATACGTATAGACGACCGGGATCAGCACCAGCGTAAAGAAGCTGGATACCGTCAGTCCGAAAATGATGGTCACCGCAAGCGGCTGCTGGGCTTCTGCGCCCTGGCCGATTCCGAGAGCGAGCGGCACCATGCCGAGCACCGTAGTCACCGTCGTCATGAGAATCGGCCGCAGACGGTTAGGTCCCGCTTCGAGAATCGCATCGTACCGGCTGTACGAACGCCGCCTCAAAATGTTGATGTAATCCACGAGAACGATGGCGTTGTTCACTACGATTCCCGCGAGCATAATTATTCCGACGAACGCCGGCATGCTGAGCGGGAGACCGGTAACAAACAGGCCGACCGCTACACCGACGACAGTCGCCGGCAGGCTGAACATAATGATGAACGGAAACAGGAAGTTCTCGAACTGCACGGCCATCACCGCATATACGAGAAACAGCGAGAAAAGGAGCGCGACAGATAAGTCTCCGAAAGCCTCTTCCATATCCTGGGCCTGTCCGCCCACTTCATACGTATAGCCTTCCGGGAAGTTCAGCTGGTCGATTTCCTCTTCCACATCAGCCGTGACACTGCCGAGGTCCCGCTCCCCAATATCTGCCGTGACGTTCACCTGCGGCTGCTGGTTCTCCCGGTTCAGCGCTACCGGCCCCTGCACCTGTTCAATCTCTGCGATGGAGGATAAGGGAACCGTGTCTCCAGAAGCTGTCGATATCGGTGTACCTTCCAGTTCTGCGATGCCCGCACTCTCATCGAGCGGCGTGACGAGACGTACTTCAAGCTCTTCCCCGCCTTCACGGTAACGGGTGGCCGTCTGTCCCTGGAACGCCAGCTGCACCTGTGAAATGACCTGCTGTTCCGTAAGCCCGTATCCGCTCGCTTTGTTACGGTCGACCTGGATGTCGAGCTGTGGTTCGGAGTCTTCCGTCGACGAGGAGGGAGCGACTACCCCTTCGACATCTTTCATAATCAACACGATCTGTTCTGCCAGTTCGTTCAGCACCGCGTTGTCCTGGCCGTTAATCTGCACCTCGAGCGGAGCCCCGGTTCCGAGTCCGGCACTCATCTCCGTCACTTCGACCTCGGCTCCGACGACGTCACTGAGATCATTCTCCATATCTTCCATCACTTCCTGCGTGGACCGCTCCCGGTCTCCCGGGTCCACGAGCTGTACGGTATAACTGGCCCGGTCAGCACTGCCGCCGGCCAGCCCCATTTCTCCGCTGCCGATTGACAGGTAATGGACGTCGACTACGTCACTGAACTCATTCAGACGCTTGCTTATCTCCGAAGTAACGGTTTCTGTTTCTTCAAGAGATGTCCCACGCTCAAGTGAAACGTCGACTTCTATCTGCCCCTGATCGGATTCCGGGATGAAAGAAGTTCCGACGAGCGGGATGAGCGCTATACTGCCTCCTATGGAGAGAATCGTGAGCAGCACGGTCGTTTTGCGGAATTTCAGCACTTTCCTCAGCACCCGCTGATATCCCCTGTTCATTTTTCCAAGGAGCCGGTCAAACCAGTTCCGCTTCCCGTCGCGCATCGCTTTCGTCAAAAGTTTGGAGGACAGCATAGGTATAAGCGTCACCGAAACGGCGAGAGAAGCGAGCAGGGCGAACGAAATGGTCAGGGCGAGCGGCGTGAACAGCTCGGAGGCGATTCCGTCCACCAGCATGATCGGCAGGAATACGACGAGTGTCGTAGTGGCGGAAGCGATAACGGCCGGAGCCAGTTCGGAGGCCCCTTTCTCCGCTGCTTCCTTCATCGAGAATCCTCGCTGCCGGTAGCTGACGATATTTTCAAGGATCACGATGGAACTGTCCACCATCATCCCTATACCGAGCGCCAGTCCGCCCATCGTCAGAACGTTGAGCGTCTCCCCGGTAAAATACATGAGAGTGAACGTCGATATGATCGCGATCGGAATGGAGATTCCGATGACGAGCGTCGCCCGTATACTCTTCAGAAACAGAAGCAGTACCGCGACGGCGAACAGACCACCGATAATGATGTTCACGATGACGCTGTTGATTGAAACTTTGATGAACTCCGACGTATCGAGCACGGTTTTCATCTCCACGTTCTCCGGCAGTTCGGGAGCTACTTCATCCATCGCGGTCTGGATGTTTTCAGCCGTCTCCACCGTGTTCGCATCCGTCTTTTTCAGAGCGGACAGTACGACGGCCGTCTCCCCGTTCACTTCCGAGACAGTCCCGGTGTCTTCGATCCTTTTTTCCACCATGGCGATCTGGTCGAGCTTCAGACGATCTCCGGACTCCGTGGTCAGGACGGTGTTCTTGACGTCATCGATCGAATCGAATTCCCCGTTCACACGGATACGGAGGTTCTTATCCCCTTTATCGACGGACCCTGCTGTCGCCGCCTGATTGGAAGCGTTCAGAGTCTGGATTATCGTCTGACTATCGATGCCTAATCGGGCGAGTTTTTCCCTTTCGATTTCAATCTGAACTTCTTCGGTACGGCCGCCCTCGACGGAAATCGAAGCGACTCCACCCTGCCGCTCCAGATAAGGAACGATTTGGTCTTCGGCGATCTGCTGAAGCTCCGCCGGCGTATCCCCGGACAATCCGATGGTCATAATCGGCAGAGCCTGAGGGTCGAAACGCAGAACGCTCGGTTCCCCGGCGTTCTCCGGCAGCACTCCCGACACCCGGGAGACCGCTTCTCTCACTTCAAGAAGGGCACTGTCAAGATCCACTCCCGTCGAAAACTGCATGAAAATAAGCGAGGCTCCCTGCTGGGACTGGGACTGCAGCACTTCGAGTCCTTCGAGTGAGCTGACCGCCCCTTCGATCGGACGGCTGACGAGCTGTTCCACATCCTGCGGGGCCGCTTCCTCATAGGAAGTCGACACGACCGCAACCGGCAGATCGATGTCCGGGTACAGATCGATCGTCAGGTTTCGGAGAGATACGAACCCGAGAGCGAGGATGGCAGCGACGATCATAATGACACCGACGGGGCGTTTGATGGACGTCCTTACGAGCTTCATCTATTCGTCCTCCCCGATGATGCGGATCTCCGCCCCGTCCGTCAGGGTGATCTGACCGGAAGTGACGACTCTGTCCCCGTCGCTGACGTCCCCGGTGACCGCCGATTCTTCCGTCTGCGAGGACTCCACCGATACCGGCACTTTGACAGCTTTCTTCTCTTCCACTTTATAAACGAAAGTTTCGTCCGACGTCTCAACGAGCGCTTCCGTAGGAATGATCGTCGTGTTCTCGACGACCGTCTCCGGCAGCTGAAATACAGCCGTCGTGCCCGGCTTTATGGAACCGTCCGGGTTGGAGATTTCCGCTTCCACGCTGTAAAGTCCCGTATCCCCGGGCACGGTGGCGACATTCGTCAGCTGTGCTTCCACCGGCTCGTCGGATGCTTCCACGTCCACCTGATACTTCGCTCCTTCTTCGAAAAGAGATGTCTGTTCCGCCGTAATCGAAGCAGTAATGAGAGCAGGGTTCAGCGACACTACCGTTGCGAACGGCTGCTGGTTCGTAGCCATATCTCCGACGTTCCCCTGTATGGAGGTGACTACGCCGCTCCTCGGGGAGGTGAGCGTCTCCGGTCCCGACTGCTCCCGTGCCTGCTCCAGCTGAATTTCCGCCTGTTCCACCTGCAGCCGTGCCGACTCCACCGCGGATCTGGCCTGACTGAGCTGCTGTTCGGCCTGAGCTACCTGGCCTTCGAGCTCCTGCTCTGAAGGTCCGAGTAACCCGCTCAGACCTTCCGGTGCTTCCTGACTTCTGGCTCTTTCCACAGCTTCTTCCGCGTCATCACGGGAGGCGATTGCCTGATCCAGCTGCTGCCGTGCCTGAGCCAGTGCGTTTTCCTGAAGTTCCACCTGAGACTCTCCCTGGCCGGGAGTAATTTCAGCCAGCGCATCGCCTCTTTCCACGCTGTCTCCTTCTTCCACACTGATAAACGTAATTTCTCCGGGGGCGCCGGGGACGACAGGGGACGTGGCAGAAGGCTCGGCCCGGGCAATGATCTCCCGTTCCACGGTGAATGTGCCTTCCCTTATTTCCTCTGTTTCCACCGGGGTGACCCGTGTCTTTTCTTCTTCCGTTTCGTCACTTGAACAGGCTGCCAGCAGTATCAGCAAAAGCGAAAGTAAAATTCCTCGTTTCATGGGGCATACTCCTTCAGTGTGAAAAATATTAAAACGCTCTCATTTTATCAGAAAAAAAGCTGCCGCCTGTACGCGACAGCTCATCATTGTTTATAGCGTAGAACCCAGCTGTGATACGATCAGATCTATTTTTTTCTCGACGGGAAGCTGATACCCTCCGAACCGTTCATCGAAATGATCGAACACCGGCTGCATTTCTTCGAGATCGATCAGTTTCTGGTACGTTTCGTACATGTGACGGTACTGATCGATGTACCGCTTCATCTTCTTGTAGAACCCGGACAGGTGATACGCAGATGAGAAATCAAAAGCTTTGAATACCTGGGTATCATAGTGCGGGAAGGCCGGGTTTATCGCGTGCAGCATCGCTGTCGCCAGAGGGAACTGCAGCGTGTAAGCACCCTTGTGGTTCGCCACTTCATACAGGCTTTTTGTAATGTGGTAGACATTCGGACGCGTCTCTCCGCGCACGCCTTCCATCAGATCGAAGAACCTGTCCTTGAAGTCCTGAGTCAGGCTCGGATTCTCCAGTCTGTAAAAATGACGGAACACAAACTGGTACAGCCCGTCTTCCGGCACGTATGTAGAATGATACATGCGGTTCGTGTACAGATATACTGCGACTTTCTCTTCCGGAATAGCATTGATCAACTCTTCATAATCACCAATGATCATTGATGTGAGTTCCTGTGATGCACGATATTTCATAATTTTTCTCACCCCGACTTTAGTTTTCGAATCCTCTACTGTTCCCTATTTTACAGAAGGTCACGGGTTTTTCCAATCTATTTAGGAAATTTACCCCGCTGTGACAAAATTTCTGCCGTTCGGAGCATGAATCGTGCCCTTCGGGTGCTTATTTTTTCGCTGAAGGTAACGTTTCTGCCGTAATCGTGCCCTTCGTGCCGGACCAGGCGCTCTGAAGGTAACGATTCCCGCTGTTTCGTGACCTTCGGACAGGAAAAGGGAAGCTGAACGGCACGATTCCACGCTTCAGGCGAACTTTCCGCACTCATTCCTTTTCCTTAAGGTATAATAATGAAGAAACATACAGAAAGGATGATGCATTTGATCAGAAAAAAACGGGACAAGCCGGTCCAGTTGAAGATTCTGCACGCGCTGGAGAAAAGAAAAACGCTGACGGAGCAGGAACTGCTGCAGAAAAGCCGGCTCGAGAAAGGATGGGAAGGGGAGCAGCTTTTCGATCGGATGACCGGGACCGTGTCCAAAGAGACACTTCAGCTTCACGACCTGCGGCTGACCTGCCGCGGTTCCACCTTTCAGCTGGATACGCTGCTCATCCGCCCGGATGCGATTTACCTGTACGAAGTGAAGTACTATAACGGCGAGTTCGTGTATGAGGATGGGGACTTCAAACTCTCCGGCGGTAAAGTGATCCTCAATCCCCTGCATCAGCTTCTGCGCGCCCGCACCCTGCTGCACCAGCTGCTCGAAGAACACGGATATTCTTTTCCGGTCCGGGCCTACGTCGTTTTCCCTCACCCCCATTTCTTCCTGTACCATGCCCCTGTAACCGATTCTTTTCTTTTTCTCCCGCAGTGGAAAAGTCATATCACCCGTCACGCTGCTGCCGGGGTTCTGACGGCCACCCACCACAAACTGGCGGACCTGCTTTGTTCCCTGCACAGAAAAGAGCCGTCTGCGACACAGGATGTTCTCTACGGGGAACTGCACAAAAATCTGTTCTGTCCGGGCTGTGCCGGACCCGTGTGCCGCCAGTTCAAAACATTCTTCTGTCCGGACTGTGACAACCATTACCCGGCGGGCCGGCTCATTTATGAAGCGCTGAAGGAATTCCGTCTTCTCTTTCCGGAGATGCGTCTCACCCTTTCTTCGGCACGAAATTGGTGCCGCGTCGCTTCCGACAAACAGATCAGACGCGCGCTCGCTCGTCATTTTAACGAAAAAGGACAAGGGCGGGGTGTACACTACGTGTGAACCGTTTTTTTCCAAACAAAAACGACCTCCCTGAGAGAGGTCGCTTCCTTTTATTTCAGGGCGAACATGATTTCCGCTTCGCAGGCGACTTCGCCGTCTACGGAAGCAACAGCTTTCCCTTTACCCATCGGGCCTTTGAGCCGGACGATTTCCACTTCCAGCTTCAGTCGATCCCCGGGCTTCACCTGACGTTTGAAGCGGCACTTGTCGATGCCGGTGAAGAAGGCGAGTTTCCCCTGGTTCTCCTCTTTCTTCAGCATAGCGACAGCACCGGTCTGGGCCAGCGCTTCCGTGATCAGTACTCCCGGCATTACCGGATAGTCGGGGAAGTGGCCCTGGAAATACGGTTCATTGACGCTTACATTTTTATAAGCGACCGCCCGCTCGCCTTCTTCGAGCTCCTCGACTTCATCGATGAGCAGAAACGGGTAGCGGTGCGGAATGATTTCTTTGATTTCATT
The DNA here is from genome assembly GCF_001685435.2 of Salimicrobium jeotgali. Taxonomy (NCBI): domain Bacteria; kingdom Bacillati; phylum Bacillota; class Bacilli; order Caryophanales; family Bacillaceae; genus Salimicrobium; species Salimicrobium jeotgali. The sequence goes on along the minus strand of NZ_CP011361.2, from coordinate 465,491 downwards.
AATATCAAGCATATGTACACTCTCCTTTTTTCCTACATTATAAGTATGTTTTCTGTGGAACGCAAAAAGGTTTGCCGATTCTCCCAGTAAGGGTATAGAACGTTAAGAAGGAGGTGGAAAGATATGTTATGGACAATAATAGTTATTCTCCTGATACTGTGGCTGGTCGGTTTCGTCATCGATCTTGGAGCTATCATTCATCTGCTCGTCATCGCAGCCATCGTACTTATCGTCATCAGACTTATTCAAATGGTCACAGGGAAAAAGTAGAGCAGAGTGATCCGTCACTCTGCTCCTGTCATAATATCGATGATCTGCTGCCACAGCGACCAGTCGAACACTTCAAGCGGATTGCCTCCGCCTATGACGCCGTAACCGATCATCAGCCCGACGACGAGCGCAAGCAGGCATAGAAGCACGACGATGATGAGACGCAGCCAGATCGGGAGTGCTCTCCGTCTCTTGTTCCGTGTCTTCGCTTCGTTCGTTTTATTCTTTCTGTAGTTCTTTCTCGTATTTTCTACCATACATAAATCTCCTTATATTCAGGATCGCAACTGATTGACGAGTCCCATCATTTCATCCGACGTCGATAAAGCCCGGGCGTTGAACTGATAGGCCCGCTGCATCTGGAGCATCCCGGTCATCTGCTGTCCGGTATCCACGTTCGATGCCTCCAATGAATTGCTGCGGACGGAGCGATCTTCATTTTGCACAGCGGCAAGGATCTCCTCTTCGTTAAACCCGAGAGCCTCTGTATCAGGCAGACGGAAACGGTTCCCCTCCGTTGTCTCGAGCATGCGCGGACGGATGGCCTCCGCGATACCGATACTTGCTTCCGTCTCTTCACGGTCGCCTCTCTTCACGGAAATCGAGCCGTCTCCCCGGATCGTGAAGTCGTCAAAACCGTTATCGAGGCGGATCTCCTCCCCGTCCTCCCCGAGAACCGGGTGGCCTTCCCCCGTCGTCAGCATAAGCTGATCGTTTTCCACCGGCAAAAAATAAAAGTTCCCGGCCCGTGTGTACTGCGTTTCGTTTCCTGCCTCCGTCGGCACCTGAACACGGAACAGATGACGCTCTTTCAAAAGCGCGAGATCGAGTTCCCTGTCCGTCGTCCGGACCGTCCCCTGCTTCAGATCGAGGTTCGTATGTCCGAGCCGGGCACCTGATCCGAGACGGATTCCATCCGGCGTCCGGCGTCCGACAGCAGCTTCTTTATCTTTCAGGTTGTCTATGTTCTGAGTGAGAAGTGAAGTGAAATCGGCCTGCCTGGATTTGTATCCGGCCGTGTTCGCATTTGAAATGTTCTGTCCGATGATATCAAGCTTTCGCTGCACCTGGCCCATCGTTACGGCTGACTGCATCATTGCACGATTTACCACAGTTTCCCTCCTCCTCTATTCTTCCCCGGTTTCCCGTTCAGTAAGTTCATCACTGGACTCTGCCGATTTCGGTGACGGCCGACTGCAGGTTCTGGTCGTAGGCACGCAGCACACGCTGATTCAATTCAAAGGACCGGTAGTTACTCATCATTTCGGTCATCGTGGCCTGGGCATCGACGTTCGACCGTTCAAGCATCCCCTGCCTGACTTCGAACTCCATATCCTCTTTCCCCCGGGCCTCTTCCGTTACAGCATCTTCCCCTGCCCGGAACAGGTCACCCCCTTCTTTTATAAACTGGGAAGCATCCGGCGTGTACGTAATGCCGAGAGGTTCTTCTTCTCCGTCTATTTCAACTGTACCGTCATTTCGTACCGTAAACTCCATGCCTCCGGTCTGGACCGGGTTCCCTTCGGCGTTCAGTACGTAGTTGCCTTTATTCGTGGTAAGAAACCCTTCCCCGTCCACGGTGAAATTTCCGTTCCGCGTATAGCGCGTCTCACCATCTTCATTCCGGACGTTGAAAAACGTGAACCCTGTTTCATCCGGCGCGCCCTTCTGGAGAAGAGCCACGTCTGTCGCGGTCCCTGTTTCCCTGAGCCGCCCCTGCGTAAAAGAAGGTACGGTTTCCTGAAGATACATTCCCGTGTGCATTGAGCCGATACCCCGGTCCTGCGGGAGGCTCAGGCCGCTTTTTACAGGAAGCTGCAGCCGGCCCGACTCTTTAATGAGCATTTCCGGGAACGCCCGTTTCACTCCCTGGTCCTGCTTGTACCCCGGCGTATTTGCATTTGAAATATTGTTGGTCAGTGTCTCCTGATATCGCTGATTCGCCACCATCGCCGATGCAGAATTGTAAAATCCACGAAGCATGAGCCTCCCCTGCCTTCCCTTTTTAAGTTTACGTCCTTCTATTTCTTCTGAAATTACCCTCAAGCATCATTCCGGCGCCTTTTGCTGCGCTGTGAAGCGGATCTTCAGAGACAAATACGGGCATATTAAGTTCTTCCCGAAACCGGACCCCGAGTCCTTTCATCAGAGCTCCTCCCCCCGTCAGAACGATGCCGCGTTCTTTTACGTCAGTCGTCAGCTCCGGAGGTGTATCTTCCAGAACGGCTTTTATCGTGCGTGTAATCATCCCGAGCGACTCTTCGAGAGCTTCTGTCAGTTCACCGGAAGTGACTGTAATGACCCGGGGTAGTCCGGTGATGATATCAAGACCTTCCACCTGTATATTATCGCTCTCACCGGCGTCCGCGTTTATAGCAATATTTTTCTTCACTTTTTCGATTGTATGCTCCCCTGCCTGAAGAGCGTATCGTTTGTTTATGTACGTAGTGAGATCGGTGCTGAATTTATCCCCCGCTCCTCTGATCAGACGGGCCGACACAATTTCTCCCATGGAAAGCACGGCGACCCCGGTCGTTCCTCCTCCGATATCGACGATCATGTTGCCATCGGGCTGAAAAATATCCATTCCGGCGCCAAGGGCTGCCACTTTCGGCTCTTCGGCCAGCTCGATCTTCTTCCCGCCGGCTTTTTCTGCCGCTTCCAGCAGGGCTTTCTTCTCTATTTCCGTTATATCGGCCGGATGACAGATGAGCACGCCGGGTTTGCTTAACAGACGCTGAACTTTTATTTTTTCGAGAAAATATCTGAGCATTTTTTCGGTTGTGTCAAAATCTGCAATGACCCCTTCCCTGAGCGGGTGGATCACTTCAATATGCTCCGGCGAACGGCCGAGCATCCGCTGTGCGGGTTCACCTACTGCGATTACGGCATCCTTTCTCCGGTCCATCGCAACTGCAGAGGGCTCTTTAAGCAGTATCCCTTTTCCTTTCACATATATCACTGCATTGGCAGTACCCAGATCCACTCCTATCTCCTCAGCAAACATGAGTGAAGAACCTCCCAGTCTTGCCATACTGAACAACCATCCTAACCGAGCGACTGTTTATATGATATTAAGAACGCATCTATTCCATTATTTTATCATAATATAAAGAATTTCGTCTTATTTTTCCAAAAAAATAAACGTCCACCCGCAGATTATCGAAAAAAAGCACCGCCACGGGGGCGATGCTTCAGATTTGTTATGAATTATGATGTTGATAATGATTCCTGAGGCTCAGACTTTGGGGCAGCAACACGTTCTATATCTGCTCCGAGACTTGCGAGTTTTCCTGCTAAATCAACGTAACCGCGGTCGATGTGACGAAGCTCCGTTACACGGGTGGCACCTTCGGCAACGAGTCCTGCGAGTATGAGTGCTGCTCCGGCACGAAGGTCGGTCGCTTCGACTTCCGCTCCCTGCAGGTTCGAAGGGCCATCAACGATGACACTTCTGCCTTCAATCCGCAGTTTAGCGTTCATACGGCGGAATTCTTCCACGTGCATGAAACGATTCTCGAATACCGTCTCCGTAATGACACTCGTACCTTCCGCCCTCAGCATGGCCGCCATCATCTGCGACTGCATGTCTGTCGGGAAACCGGGGTGCGGCATCGTTTTGATATCTGTCGCTTTCAGCTGTTCCGGTCCAATGACACGTAGACCGTCGCCTTCTTCTTCGACAGATACGCCCATTTCCTCAAGTTTTGAAATAACGGCTCTCAAATGCTCCGCTTCCGCACGCTCAAGCAGAATGTTTCCGCCCGTGACGGCCGCTGCGACCATGAAAGTCCCCGCTTCGACGCGGTCCGGGATAATCGTATGTTCCGCACCGTGGAGTTTTTCGACCCCGTCGATTTTTATCGTTTCCGTTCCGGCTCCGACGATGTTAGCCCCCATCTTGTTCAGGTAGTTGGCCAGGTCGACGATTTCCGGTTCTTTCGCTGCGTTCTCAATTACGGTCTTTCCATCCGCGAGAGCTGCTGCCATTACGAGATTCTCAGTGGCACCGACACTCGGGAAATCCATATAAATCTTCGCGCCTTTCAGACGGCCGTTTGTGTTCGCTTCGATATAGCCGTCTCCGACCGTCACCTCGGCGCCCATAGCTTCAAAACCTTTCAGATGCTGATCGATCGGGCGTGACCCGATGGCACATCCGCCGGGGAGAGCTACTTTAGCGTGCCCGTAGCGGGCAAGGAGCGGGCCGAGTACGAGTACGGAAGCGCGCATTTTACGCACGTATTCGAAAGGAGCTTCCGTCTTAAGCGGCTGGGACGCATCCACTGTCACCGTATTTCCGGAAGTTCTCACTTCGGCATTCATGTGAGAGATGACTTGATTAATCGTCGTTACATCCGCCAATTCAGGGACTTCATGCAATACACTTTTTCCTTCACTTGCAATAATACTTGCTGCGATCACAGGCAACACGGCGTTCTTGGCACCTTCTACTTTTACACTACCGTTCAGTTTGCCGCCACCGCGGACGATGATTTTTTCCACCATACATTCTCCTCTGCGTCGAGATTCTTAGTTATCATATTCACCCATCATTAATTACAGTTCCAATTTTCATCAAAAGTTTCTTCAATTCACATTAGTGACCTTTTTCACACAAACAAAACAACACTAATCGTATCACCACTGTCAACAAAAGCGCAAGGGCTAAAAGTGGGATATTTGGCGATGGGATGTAAAAATTGCTTTTTCCTTTAAATGTTGTTTAATAAACAATTTCCCTACATGTTTTTCTGATAAACGCTTTTCTGTCAAAACAGATAAGTGAGACTATTAGACCACGAAAGAAAATCCAGGAAGAATCTGCTCACGGTCGTTCCTATTGCAATCGTAAGAAATATCACCAGTATTCTGGCTTCGAACACTTTCCCCTTCCGGAACAATCCATCCAGATTCAGCGACTGGAGAGCGTACCAGCTGATTACTATAAAAATAAGGTGAGAAGTCATACTCATCAGTGCTTCCTGGACAAACACATCTTCCATCGTAAATTTCCTCCTTCGACATTTCCCGGGAAATAGTAAATCATTTCGGGACGTACCCGTTCTTTCTTGGGGGTGTATGTTTTTCTTTCCGCATTGATGAGGAGAGAATCCCCGTTCCACACGGTCACGGTCATTTCATTAGCTTAGAGGATGTGAAGAGAAGTTGCAACAAAAAAAACTGCTCTCCCTCGGGAAAGCAGTTTAAAAATTATTATTGTATACATCCAGACGGTTCATTGCCCGTTTAAGTGCCAGTTCTGCCCGTCGAAAATCAATATCGTCCTGTTTTTCTTTCAGGCGGCGTTCCGCACGTTCTTTCGCTTTTCGGGCACGTTCCACATCGATATCCGAGGGAAGTTCTGCCGACTGCGCCAAGATCGTTACTTTGTCGGGACGAACTTCAAGAAATCCGCCGCTTACAGCTATTCTCCGGGAATCGCCGTCCCCTTTCAGTCGCACCGCGCTTATCGTAAGCGGAGCTACCATTGGGATGTGACCGGGCAAAATACCGAGTTCACCGCTTTCCGCCTTGGCACTGACCATATTGAAATCTTCCTCTAATACCGGGCCGTCAGGAGTAACAACACTCACTGTTAGTGTGCTCATGGATCTACCTCCTTCGGCAATGGAATAACAAGTGCCTGCTTAAGAGACACCTGTCATCCTTCCTGTACTTACTCCATGTTCTTCGCTTTTTCTACAACGTCCTCAATACGGCCGACAAGACGGAAGGCGTCTTCCGGAATATCGTCGTGTTTACCGGAAAGGATTTCTTTGAACCCTTTCACAGCTTCCGATACAGGAACGTAGGACCCTTTCTGACCGGTGAACTGTTCGGCAACGTGGAAGTTCTGGGAAAGGAAGAACTGAATGCGGCGTGCACGGGAAACCGTGAGTTTATCCTCATCCGAAAGTTCATCCATACCGAGAATGGCGATGATATCCTGAAGTTCATTGTATTTCTGCAGCGTCTGCTGCACCTCACGCGCAACGTTGTAATGCTCTTCTCCCACGATATCTGCGTCAAGGGCACGGGACGTGGAAGCAAGCGGGTCCACGGCAGGATAAATACCCTGCTCGGACAACTTACGTTCCAGGTTCGTCGTCGCATCGAGGTGGGCGAACGTCGTCGCAGGAGCCGGGTCTGTATAGTCATCGGCAGGTACGTAGATTGCCTGGATCGATGTTACGGAACCTTTGTCCGTGGACGTGATTCTCTCCTGAAGCTGACCCATTTCCGTTGCCAGAGTCGGCTGGTAACCAACAGCGGAAGGCATACGTCCAAGCAGGGCGGAAACTTCCAGACCTCCTTGGGTAAAACGGAAAATGTTATCAATAAACAGCAGTACGTCCTGCCCCTGTTCATCACGGAAGTGCTCAGCCATCGTAAGTCCTGTAAGCGCGACACGCATACGGGCGCCAGGCGGTTCGTTCATCTGTCCGAACACCATCGCTGTCTTCGAGATAACACCGGAGTCTTTCATTTCGTAGTAAAGGTCGTTCCCTTCACGGGTACGCTCCCCTACGCCTGCGAATACGGAAATACCTCCGTGCTCCTGTGCGATGTTGTTGATCAGTTCCTGGATAAGTACTGTTTTCCCTACACCGGCACCGCCGAAGAGACCGATTTTACCACCTTTTACGTAAGGGGCGAGCAGGTCTACGACTTTAATACCCGTTTCAAGAATCTCTGTTTCTGTCGCCAGATGTTCAAACGTAGGCGCCAGTCTGTGAATCGGTTCCCGGCGAACGTCACTCGCAAGCGGTTCGTCGAGGTCGATGTTGTTACCAAGTACGTTGAATACGCGGCCAAGCGTTACGTCCCCTACTGGTACGTTGATTGCACCGCCTGTATCTTTCACTTCAAGTCCTCGCTGCACTCCGTCTGTCGAGCCCATCGAAATGGTACGAACAGCATTGTCACCGAGGTGAAGAGCTACTTCGAATGTCAAATCTTCGCTGCCATCCCGTTCCACAACGAGAGCGTTGTTAATATCAGGGAGTTGGCCATCGTCGAAAGTGACGTCTACGACCGGTCCCATAACCTGTGTTATGCGTCCAACACTCATCTGCTATTCCCTCCTAACTTAACTTCTCCCCCGTCTTACTATTCGAGGGCGGATGCACCACCGACAATTTCGGTGATTTCCTGTGTGATTGCTGCCTGACGGGCACGGTTGTACGTGAGTGACAAGTCGTCGATAAGATCGTCGGCGTTGTCGGTCGCACTTTTCATTGCCGTCATACGTGCAGCATGTTCACTGGCCTTACTGTCTATAAGTGCTCCGTAAATCAGACTTTCCGCATACTGCGGCAGAAGCACTGACAAAATTTCTTCCTGGTTCGGTTCATATTCGTAGGAAGCAGACGATGATTTCGTTGCCTGCTCAGCAGAGATATCGTTGAGCGGAAGTACTTTCGTCTTCTTCACTTCCTGGGTAATCGCACTGACGTAGTGGCTGTAGTAGACGTAAAGTTCATCGATGTCTTCTTCGGTGAAAAGATCGACCGTTTCGGAGGCCAGTTCTTTGATATCTTCAAAGTCAGGCTGGTCGGCCACACCGGTGATTTCTTTATCCACTGCCATATTCCGTTTCCGGAAAAAGTCCCGGCCAATCCGGCCGATGGCTATGATTCTGTACTCGTCGGCAGAGGTATGATTGTTCCAGATGTCCTGATAAGCTTTCCGCAGAATACTTGCGTTGTATGCTCCTGCAAGACCGCGGTCCGAAGTGACGATAACGTAGCCTCTACGTTTCACTTCCCGCTCCTCAAGCATCGGGTGGGATGCATCTCCTCCCCCTTGAGCGATACTGGCGACGACTTCCTGGATTTTCTCACTGTACGGTACGAAGGATTTTGCGTTCTCTTCCGCACGGTTCAGTTTGGAAGCTGAAACCATCTGCATCGCTTTCGTGATCTGTTTCGTTTTTTTCGTGGAACTAATACGACCTTTAATCTCTCTAAGGGATGCCAAGCTGATTCACCACCCTTTCTTAAAAACTCTGTCCGTCCGTGCAGGAAGGAAGTGTGTTGCGGTCTTCCTTCCTTTTTTAAGACGAAGGTTTTCTGAATCCTTACTGTTTATTCGGCAACTACGAAGGTTTTCTTGAATTCAGTAACCGCTTCGGCCATCACTTCATCGTCCTGAAGTTTGCCTGTTTCGCGGATTTTTTGAAGAAGATCTTTACGGTTGTTATCGAGCCAGTCGTGGAACTCACGCTCGAAACGGGTTACTTCTTCAGTCGGAATGTCATCAATGTACCCTTTTGTAAGAGCATAAATGATCATTACCTGTTTCTCGACGGATATAGGCTGGTGCAGTCCCTGTTTCAGAACTTCCACCGTGCGTGCCCCGCGATTCAGTTTCGCCTGTGTCGCTTTGTCCAGATCCGAACCGAACTGGGCGAATGCCTCAAGCTCACGGAAGGAAGCAAGGTCCAAACGAAGTGTGCCGGCCACTTTCTTCATAGCTTTAAGCTGGGCGGAACCACCTACACGGGATACGGATAGACCCGGGTTGATCGCCGGTCGTACACCGGAGAAGAACAGGTCGGACTGCAGGAAGATCTGACCATCCGTAATCGAGATGACGTTCGTCGGAATGTAGGCGGAAATGTCTCCGGCCTGTGTTTCGACGAATGGAAGTGCGGTAAGCGAGCCTCCGCCTTTGGCGTCACTCAGTTTTGCCGCACGCTCAAGAAGACGGGAGTGAAGGTAGAATACGTCTCCCGGGAATGCTTCACGGCCTGGCGGACGACGAAGGAGAAGGGACAGTTCACGATAAGCGGACGCCTGTTTCGACAGGTCATCGTACACGACGAGTACGTGTTTTCCGTTATGCATGAATTCTTCTCCCATGGATACGCCGGAGTATGGCGCCAGGTAAAGAAGTGGTGCCGGCTGGGAAGCACTGGCGGTCACGACGATCGTATAATCAAGTGCTCCGCGACGGCGGAGTGTTTCTACAGTACTGCGGACAGTCGATTCTTTCTGACCGATGGCGACGTAGATACAGATCATGTCCTGGTCGTGCTGGTTCAGAATCGTATCCAGTGCTACAGACGTTTTACCGGTCTGACGGTCTCCGATGATCAGCTCACGCTGGCCACGGCCGATCGGTACAAGTGCGTCGATCGCCTTAATACCGGTCTGAAGCGGCTCGTCCACGGACTTACGATCCATAACACCTGGAGCCGGAGATTCAATCGGACGGGTTTTCGTCGTTTCGATGTTCCCGAGGCCGTCAACCGGCTGTCCGAGCGGGTTGACGACGCGGCCAAGAAGTTCCTCGCCTACCGGTACCTGCATGATGCGGCCGGTACGACGGACTTCGTCGCCTTCTTTGATATCTGTGAACGGTCCCAATATAACGAGACCGACGTTACTTTCTTCCAGGTTCTGTGCAAGTCCCATAACACCGTTTGAGAATTCAACGAGTTCCCCGGCCATGACGTTATCCAAGCCATGAGCACGGGCGATGCCGTCTCCGACTTCAATGACGGTACCGACATCGGTAACTTCCATGTCTGCTTCATAATTTTCAATCTGTTGTTTAATCAGACTACTGATTTCTTCAGCATTGATGCTCATGCGGTTTCACCCCTATCCTCTATTGTTCGCTGAGAGCAGCTTACGTTCCATTTGATCGAGTTTGCCACGGAGGGATCCGTCGAAAATCCGGTTCCCGATACGTATACGCATTCCACCGAGAAGATCCGGATCCACGCGGTTATCGATAATAAGGGAATCCTTTCCTACTTTCGGTGCAAACGTTCTGGACAAACGCTGTTTCTCATCCTCCGACATTTCCCTTACTGTGTAAACGACAGCTTCCTGCACGCCCTGGTAATCGTTCACCCTGGCAAGGAAACGGTCCGCAAGCGGAACCATAAGGTCCGTACGGTGACGGTCGATAAGAAGGTGAAGCGTGTGAAGCACTTCTTCGGAGAAACCTTTGAAGCTGTTCGTCATGACTTCCTTCTTACGGTCGGCCGGAATGCGTGGATGCTTGAGAACATTTTCTAACGAAGGGTTCTCGCGCGCCACTTTTTTCAATATGTTCATTTCTTCCTGAAAAACATCAAGTTTCGATTTTTCCTGTCCGAGCTCAAAGAGGGCATCTGCGTATCTTTTTGCTACGACTGTCTCGCTCATCGCTCTTCTCCCTGTTCATTCACGTATTGTTCGATAAGCTGTTTCTGATCCTCTTCGGACAGTTCTTTTTCGATAACTTTCGATGCAATCATGACGGACATGGAAGCGACTTGATCTTTAAGCTGCTGTACAGCTTTTTCTTTCTCCTGCTCGATTTCCTGTCGTGCCGATTCTTTCATACGGTCGGACTCGTTTCTTGCAGAAGCGATAATATCTTTCTCCTGTTTTGTAGCCGTCTGACGCGCATCTTCGATGATCTTCTGTGCATCCTGACGCGTCTGTTTCAATTCTTCGGAGGCTTCACGCTGAAGGCGTGCTGCTTCTTCACGGCTTTTCTCCGCCGTTTCTATCTCACCGGAAATGTAATCTTCCCGTTCTTTCATCATATTCATGAGCGGGCCCCACGCAAATTTGCGCAACAGTGCCAGCAAAATGATGAAGAAGAATAACTGGATAATCGCATCTCCGAATGGAAAACCACTTGCCTGAACAATCAGGTTATCAGTCAACCCGTACACAGCTCTCACTCCTTTCTTTCCTCAACATACCTAAACATACATAAGAATAGCGCCGACACCCGGCCCGTTCCCCGATTAACCGTCGGCTTAAAAAGGCGTCAGGTACAAGCGCTAGTGCCAGAAATATATCGTTTCCTACATGTTCTTACCGGGTACCAAACAGATATAAGAAAGGCGAAGATAGACTCCGCCCTGTTCAGATGGACGACATTAGCCGCCGATTACGATAAACGCGATTACAACACCGATGATCGGAACCGCTTCAACCAGAGCCACACCAATGAACATTGTTGTCTGAAGGGCACTGCGAAGCTCCGGCTGACGTGCAATTCCTTCTACCGTACGACTTACGATCAAACCGTTACCAATACCGGCACCAAGTGCTGCCAGTCCTACTGCGATAGCTGCTGCTAAAAGATTCATAATGTAAATCCTCCCCAAATATTTTATTAATGATTAGTTATTTCAAAAAAATATGTTAATGGTCTTCGCTCACTTTGTGAGACATATAAACCATCGTCAACATAACGAAAATGAATGCCTGGATAAAACCGATGAATGTACTGAAACCCATCCAGGCGACCATCGGCACTGACGCTCCAAGGAAACCGAAGAAACCGCTTGATGCCAGTCCCAGAAGCAGGCTGATAAGAATCTCGCCTGCGTAAATGTTCCCGTAAAGACGCAGACCGAGCGTCAAAGTGTTCGAAAATTCTTCAATGATATTGAAGGGCAGGAGGAACGGCAACGGACGTACATAATCCTTTGCGTACTCTTTGGATCCCTTCAGTTTGATCCCGTAGTAGTGGGTAAGCACCACTACCATGACAGCTAATGTCATCGTTATCAGAGGGTCTGCAGTCGGTGACTTCCACCATAACGTGTGTCCGACAGTTCCGGTAACGATAACCCCCAGCATGTTTGAGACAAATATGTAGAGGAATAACGTTAAACCAAGCGGCAGAAACATCTTTCCTGTTCGCCAGTCCATGTTGGTGCCGATGATATTCTTTATAAAATCGACGGTCCACTCAATCACATTCTGCATGCCTTTCGGGTGTCGCTGCAGATTCCTTGTTGCTGCAACGCACACAATAAAGACTATGAGAGACGCGACAAACATCATGAGGACGTTCGACAGGTTAAAAGTTAACCATGGTATGCCAAACGCTTCATTCCACATTGGTGCTTCGTGATCCAATCTCTTCACCTCTCTTCCATCTTACTATCCTTGCTAGAATTAATGAAGGCATCTATAAAAATGACAACCGTAGCTGTCATCAGGCCCGATACTACGCCAATTAAATGGAAATATTCTTCGAATTGAAGGGCGACAACGACGGCGAGCGCTCCGCTCGCAAGTCTCGTGAACGTGCCGATCCCCTTCATCGACTTATTGGCGGCTACTGTTTCCCCGAGCTGCTTCATCTTGCGCTGCATCAACCACAGATTGTAGAAGCTGAGTACGGTGCCGAGAAGTGTCCCGAGGAAAAATGCTTTCCATGGAGTAAGTCCATAGGCGAGAACCAATAGTGCGAGAAGGTAGAACATCCATTTACGTTGACGGGTCGCCATAACATCAAAGTCTTTCAAGTTAATCGTCCCCCGTATACTTCCTTACTAAATGAATCGTTCCGTATGTACCTGCTGAAAGACCGGTCAGGAGACCGAGAATCAGAAACAGCGGGTCACTCCCGAACTGTCCGTCCACCCATTTGCCGGCATAGATACCGACGAGGATGCCTCCTGCCAGCTGTGATGATATGGCGCTGACAAGACCGATTGTCCGGAACGAACCGTTCGATTTTCCCATACACCGTCTCACCCGTTCCCTTTGTGTGCAAGCTTTTCTTTGCATGAAAACCTTATCATTCCACACTATGTAAGATTACATTAGCACTGTTGTAGTGTCAATAATTTGTGGAATAAAAGTGTAAACAATAAACCCGGTTTTTTTCACATTTCTGCCACATTTCAGCAAGGAAATTTAAAAGGGTGTGCAAACGTTTGTTCCATAAGGGGTCATCCCTCCTGCAACAGGGGGGATCAGAGATAAACACCCGAACCTGTCCCGGGGTCAGACGGCTTTCATTCGATTTCGAACGGGGCCGGTTTTCTGTCGGTCTTTCCGAAGAAATACCGGAGTCCTTCCGCGATACGGGCAGACGCCTGGCCATCCCCGTACGGATTGGAGGCTCCTGACATTTTTGCATAGGCCTCCGGGTCCGAAAGTAACTCATCGGCCAGTCTGAATATGTTTTCCTCGTCCGTCCCGGCCAGTTTTATCGTGCCCGCATCTATCCCCTCCGGACGTTCCGTAGTATCACGGAGGACCAGTACAGGGACGCCGAGAGAAGGGGCTTCCTCCTGCACGCCGCCGGAATCGGTAAGGATAAGATGGGCCCGGGAGGCGAAATTATGAAAATCAATGACGTCGAGCGGAGAGATCAACTTGACCCTCTCCCAGCCTCCGAGAATATCTTCTGCGGTTTCCTGTACTTCCGGATTCAGGTGAACCGGGTATACGACTACCACGTCCTTATGAGTCTCAACGATCCGCTTCACAGCCCTGAACATTCTTTTCATATTCATACCGAGATTCTCGCGCCGGTGGGCAGTCATAAGTACGAGGCGACGTCCTTCCAGCGAATCGAACACTTTACTGGAATACGCCTCATCCACCGTCGTTTTAAGGGAATCAATCGCCGTGTTTCCGGTGACGAAAATCTGATCTTCCCTTTTGTTTTCAAGAAGCAGATTGTCCCTTGCCTGATTGGTGGGGGCAAAGTGGAGATCGGCGAGCACCCCGGTCAGCTGACGGTTCATCTCCTCGGGAAAAGGGGTCTTTTTATCCCAAGTCCGGAGTCCCGCCTCCACGTGTGCCACCGGAATCTGATTGTAAAATCCGGTAAGGGAGGCGACGAACGTCGTCGTCGTATCTCCGTGGACAAGTATGATATCCGGAGCTGCCTCCTTCATCACTTCATCCAGCCCCTCCATCGCACCGGTGGTAACGTGGGCAAGCGTCTGTTTCTTTTTCATGACGTTCAAATCGTAGTCGGGTCTGATATCGAAGATCGACAGTACCTGGTCGAGCATTTCCCGGTGCTGGGCCGTGACGGCCACTGACGTTTCGAAATCATTGCTCCGCTTTTTCAATTCAAGAACGAGAGGAGCCATTTTAATAGCCTCCGGTCTCGTTCCGAACACTGTCAGCACTTTAATCGGACGTGACATAGCCACTTCCTACTTCGTTCCGTACAGACGGTCGCCTGCGTCCCCGAGACCGGGTACGATGTATCCTTTTTCATCAAGCTTCTCATCGAGAGCCGCTAAATAGATATCCACGTCAGGGTGGGCTTCCTGCATCAGCCTCACGCCTTCCGGAGCTGCCACGAGACACATGAGACGGATCTGTTTCGCCCCACGTTTTTTCAGGGAGTGAATAGCTTCGATTGCCGAACCGCCGGTAGCAAGCATCGGGTCGAGAACGATGAGTTCGCGTTCGCTGATATCACTCGGCATTTTCACGTAGTACTCTACCGGTTTCAACGTTTCCGGATCACGATAAAGTCCCACGTGGCCGATTTTAGCTGCCGGAATCATATTTACCATCCCGTCGACCATGCCGAGACCGGCACGCAGAATAGGTACCAGACCGACTTTCTTTCCGGACAGGACTTTCGCTTTTGCATCATCGACGACCGGGGTCTGGATATCCACTTCCTCGACCGGAAGATCCCGGGTAATTTCAAACGCCATCAGTGTAGCCACTTCGTCCACAAGCTCCCGGAAATCTTTCGTTCCCGTCTCTTTTTTCCTTATGTACGTCAGTTTATGCTGGATCAGCGGATGGTCCAGTACGTAAACGTTACTCATCGAAGCACTCTCCTTCGTTAATTTTATTCATATCTGTCTTATTGTACTGAATAATAAGCTGTTTTGCAACGAGGGACAAAAGGTTTAAAAATTCGTAACATAACCATGTCTAAGTGCTTACAGAACTTACGATTTTCCACACAAAAAGCCGCTCTCAGACGAGCGACTTTTCGTTTATTCGTATTATTCATCCGCACTTTCCAGGGAGGGGTAAAGCGGGAAGCGGGACGTAAGCGCACGTACACGTTCCTTCGCTTCTTTCAGTTTCCCGGGCTCTTCATGGTGATCGAGGGTGAATGCAATCAGATCCCCGATCTCCTTCATCTCTTCCTCTTTGAAACCGCGCGTCGTTACGGCTGCCGTACCGACACGGATACCGCTTGTCACGAACGGGCTTTCCGGATCGAATGGAATCGTATTCTTGTTCGTAGTGATACCTACTTCGTCCAGCGCCTTTTCGGCCACTTTTCCTGTCAGGCCTTTATTGCGCAGGTCAAGAAGAAGGAGATGATTCTCCGTACCGCCGGAGACGAGACGGATATCATTCTGCTGCAGTGCTTCTCCGAGTTTCTTCGCATTACTGATGATCTGGCTCGAGTAGTCCTTGAAGGAACTGTCGAGAATTTCTTTGAATGCGACGGCTTTCGCAGCGATGATGTGCATCAGCGGGCCGCCCTGCATGCCGGGAAAAACGTTTTTGTCGAGTTTCTTCGCGAATTCCTCCTTGCAGAGGATCATCCCTCCACGTGGACCGCGAAGAGTTTTATGTGTAGTCGTCGTTACAAAGTGAGCATGCGGAACGGGATCGGAATGATGCCCGGTTGCCACAAGTCCGGCTACGTGTGCCATGTCCACGAGCAGGTACGCGCCTACTTCGTCCGCGATTTCACGGAAACGGGCGAAGTCGATGTCGCGGGGATAGGCACTTGCTCCTGCAACGATAAGTTTCGGCTGAACTTCTTTCGCCCTTTCGAGAACGGCGTCATAATCGATCAGTTCCGATTCCTTATCCACCCCGTACTCTTCGAAGTTGTAGAGGGAGCCGCTGAAGTTCACCGGGCTGCCATGCGTCAGGTGACCGCCGTGGTTCAGATTCATTCCGAGCACGGTATCCCCGGGATTCAAAACGGTGAAATAAACTGCCATGTTCGCCTGGGAACCGGAGTGGGACTGGACGTTCGCGTGTTCTGCGTTAAAAATCTCTTTCGCCCGGTCCCGAGCCAGGTTTTCCGCTTCATCGACGAATTCGCAGCCGCCGTAGTAGCGTTTACCCGGGTATCCTTCGGCATATTTGTTCGTCATTACAGAGCCCATCGCTTCCATAACCGCTTCGGAAGTGAAGTTTTCGGATGCAATCAGTTCGATATTATAGTCCTGACGGTGGTGTTCCTTCTGGATAGATGCAAACAGTTCCGGGTCTTGCGATTTCAGTTGTTTCATCGATTCGTATTCCCCTTTCGTCTTTCCCTCGTTATTTTCTCTTCCTGGCGATGCCTCGTTTCATTCGTACTCCGCACGCGGTCCGCCTATCATAGGCGGTCTCGTTCTGGCAGCCCGGGCCCTCGCTTCTCCTACTGAGGTCTGATCGAGGCGGAGCGGTACGGCGACGTGTTTCAAATGCATGCCGATCATCGTTTCACCGATATCCACACCGGCTTCCGCTTCCATACTCTCAACCAGGACAGGGTCCTCCATCTCGCGGTAAGCATGCGCCGCCATCGCCCCTCCTGCTTTCGGTACCGGTACAGCAGCGACGATACGGCCCCCGCAGCGCTCAGCCGTCTGCCTTTCAACGACGAGAGCGCGGTTCAGATGCTCACAGCACTGAAAGGCAAGCGACATTCCGGTTCTTTCCCTGAAACGTAAAAATTCCGTGTACAGGTCCCGGGCGACTTCCCCGCTGCCGGACGTGCCTATTTTACGGCCGTGGACTTCGCTTGTGGAACATCCGACCACGAGCGTGCCTCCGGTCATATATCCGGTGTCCGAGAGCTGCTGCAGAAGGGCGGTTATATCCTGTTGTATATTCATAAAGCTGTCCCTCCCTCTCCACGCGAAAGTGTATTGTTCCTTCTTCAAAAAAAGAGAAGCATGAGCTTCTCTATAAAACTTTCCTTTATTGTATTACTAATTTCTGTTTTCGGCAATGTTCGGGTTTTGGCATCATGCCGCCTGAACGGCTCTCTCCGGAACTTTATTTATCGCCGGTCTTATCAATAAGCAGATCGATATACTTCTCCAGTTCGCGGTAGGTTTCCCTGTACATTTCCACATCCGCCCCGAACGGATCCGACACGTTCACATCCGGAAAAGAATCTTCCAGTTCCTCGATTTCTTCGAGCTCTTCACGACATGCTTCCTGCCATTTTTCACTTACATCTTCTGTTTCTTCCTGCCGAAGCTGATTTCTTTTCTCTTCCACCCGACTGTACAGTGATTTCAGACGGTCCCATTTCTCTTCGGGCACGAGAACGTATTCCTTCAGGGTGAACAGTTTATCTTCATACCCCTGATACTGCATGGCGATCGTCTGTTTGTGGCCCTCCGTCATCGTAAGAACGAGATCCGCCCAGGAAAGGAGCTCCGGCGATACAGGCTGGGAATTGCCATCGGTACTTACTCCTTCTTCTTCCATCACCTGCATGGCTCCCCGGGACACAGGGGAACCGTGGCCGGCGAACATTCCGGCGGAACGGACGTCGTGTCCTGAGGTTTTATTTTTCAGAATGGCCTCAGCCATCGGACTTCTGCACGTATTACCTGTACAAACAAACAAGATATTCATCATATTTCTCCTCCCGTTCCTCGTAAATTCCGGCTGCGCGGTTACGGCTTCCTCACACGACAGTGTGGTCCGCCGCTTTCCGTAGACGGTTCATGACTGCCGTGCCCATCCCCGCTTCTTTGAACGTTTCACATAAAATAAGGTCGATCTCCGTATCGGAAAAAGAGCGGAGCGCGCTGTACAGCCCTCCGGCCACTTCTCCCATGTCCTCCCGGGAGCCGCACTCCACGAGTGGCTCATGATCCAGTTTCCGTGCCAGTTCCCGGCTTGCGATGACACCTATCTTTTTCCCTTCCTCTTTGTAATACTTCAGGGCAGTGACGAATCTCCCGTCATCCCCTTCCACGAGCCACAGCGGTACATCCGGCGCATAGTGACGATACTTCATGCCTGGAGATTTCGGCCGGTCCCCGGCTCCTTCCAGAGCAGGATCCACCTGCACCTCACCGAATACTCGCTCCAGATCTTCTTTCGTTATTCCGCCCGGACGTAAAATCACAGGGACCTCCGACGTACAGTCCACAACTGTCGACTCCACCCCGACTCCCGTCGGACCACCATCGACAATGCCCGTGATTTTGCCGTTCAAATCTTCATACACGTGCCCTGCCGTCGTAGGAGAAGGCTTCCCTGAACTGTTGGCGCTCGGAGCAGCTATAGGCACTCCTGCTTTCGACAGCAGTTCCAGTGCGACCGGGTGATCCGGCATACGCACCCCTATCGTATCAAGGTTCGACGTGACGTTCGGTGCCGCCTCATGATTCGAGGGAACAATGACAGTAAGCGGACCCGGCCAGAACGCATCCATGCACTTCTCGGCCGTCTCCGACCAGGAAGAAGCGATTGCACTCAGCTGGCTGCGCTCACCGATGTGGACGATGAGCGGGTTGTCCGCAGGACGGCCTTTGGCTTTGAATATTTTACTTACCGCTTCTTTACTCGTAGCATCCGCCCCGAGGCCGTACACCGTTTCCGTCGGAAAGGCTACCGTTTCTTTCTGGCGCAGAGCCTCTACCGCTCCGCTCAATCCTTCCTCCATCGTCCATATCTTCGTACGCATTTTTTAATCCCCTTTATTCCGGTTTTCTCTACTATCCATTATGGACAAAGCTGAAGATACAGGCAAGCATGAGCACGCCGGGTGGTATAGCGTTCATCCACAGCTTTTTCCACAACAAATGAGGTTGTGTACAATTATGAATCAAATAATAATAAAGTTATCTACTTTTTATACACACTATCCACAAGCCGCACCGGTCATTTATCCACTTATCCACAGAATGTAACCGTAAGTAAATTCACCTATAAAAAAAGCCTCCTGTCCGGAGGGGCGGAGGCTTATGAAACTAGTGGCCGGCAGTGACGAACCGATCTTTCCCGTTCAAGTCTTTATGAACCTGTAAACGGTGTCCGGGCAGTGCTTCTCCGAGAAGCCGGGTCACCGCCTCCCCTTGAGTGTGTCCGATTTCGAAAACTGCCATCCGCGGTTGTTGAGGGCGTTCCTTAAGTTCCCGGCATATCGCTGCGTATGCCGCCAGACCATCTTCTTCCGCGAACAGGGCAAGTTCCGGATCGTAATCCCTGACCGTTATATCCAGCTCTTCTTTTTCTCTCCAGGAGATGTAGGGCGGATTGGAAACAAGAATATCCACGTGTTCTTCTTTGAGGGGAGCAAGAAAACTCCCTTCAAAAAAACGGATCTCTGCCCCCAGATTCTCGGAATTATGACGGGCGATTTCGAGTGCGGCGGGGGATATGTCGGTAGCCAGCACGTCAGCTTCCGTTTCCAGGGCAAGCGTAACGGCGAGCACACCGCTCCCCGTGCCGATATCGGCGATCCGCTCACCAGTTCTCGCACAGGACCTGACGAGATC
This sequence comes from Salimicrobium jeotgali, assembly GCF_001685435.2. Lineage (NCBI taxonomy): Bacteria > Bacillati > Bacillota > Bacilli > Caryophanales > Bacillaceae > Salimicrobium > Salimicrobium jeotgali. Next base: position 446,002 of record NZ_CP011361.2, on the reverse strand, counting down.
CATCAGCTCCTCTGTTTCCTGGCGCGGAATAAGAACATCGGGAGTGACCATGAAGGTCCGGCCATAAAAATGGGCTTCTCCTGTGATATGCTGGTACGGTTTACCGGTCAGAGCGTGGGTTCTGACTGCTTCCATGAAAGAATGCTGCTCCTCTGAAGAGAGGGAGCAGTCACTTTCAAGATGTAAGGCCGGACCTTCGAGACCCGTATAAAACTCGAGCAGAAATTCTCCTACTCTCTCCTCGCGTCCGTGCTCCCGCAAAAAAGAAGAAGCCCGGTGAAGAGCTTCCCTGATTGTCATCGTCTCCATATTACTGCCCGATCTCTTCAAGCTTCTTCGCCTGTTCTTCCATAAGCAGCGGCTCAATAATCTGATCGAGGTTTCCCTGAAGCACCTGATCGAGCTTCTGCAGCGTGAGACCGATACGGTGGTCGGTGACACGCGTCTGCGGGAAGTTGTACGTACGGATCCGTTCCGAACGGTCTCCTGTACCGACAGCAGATTTGCGGCTTTCGTCATACTCTTCCTGCGCTTCCCGTTCGTACTTATCGTAGATACGGGCCCGCAGAATCTGCATCGCCTTTTCCTTGTTCTTAATCTGGGACTTGCCGTCCTGACAGGAGGCTACAATTCCTGTAGGTTCGTGGGTAAGACGCACAGCGGACATCGTCGTGTTGACACTCTGACCACCCGGGCCGCTCGATGCAAACGTGTCCACACGTATATCCTTTTCGTGGATATCCACTTCGACATCTTCCGCTTCCGGCAGGCAGACGACAGTCGCGGTCGACGTGTGGATACGGCCTCCGGATTCCGTTTCCGGTACGCGTTGGACGCGGTGGGCTCCGCTTTCATACTTGAAGCGGGAGAACGCTCCTTCTCCCTTAATCATAAACGTGATTTCTTTGTAGCCTCCGACTTCACTCGCCGTAGAATCGATGACTTCCGTTTTCCACCCTTTTCCTTCGGCGTAGCGTGTGTACATACGGTACAAATCACCCGCAAACAGAGCAGCTTCATCGCCGCCGGCTGCTCCCCGAACTTCGAGAATAACGTTTTTGCTGTCGTTCGGGTCTTTCGGCAGCATGAGAACGCGGAGTTCTTCCTCAAGTTGTTCTTTGCGGGAAGTGAGTTCGCTCAGCTCTTCTTTCGCCATTTCCTTCATTTCTTCATCCGTTTCGTCCTCAAGCATCTCTTTCGTTTCGTCAATCTGTGAAGTTACACTTTTATATTCCTGATAGGCGCGGACTGTATCCGAAAGATCGGACTGCTCCTTCGAGTACTCACGCAGCTTCTTCGTATCGCTGATGACTTCCGGGTCACTCAGCAGCTCGTTCAGTTTATCGTATCGATCTTCCAATGTCTGTAACCGTTCGATCATTTTCTTCACCTCTACTTTTCTCTACCGATTGTCATTATATTATAGGGAGACCCCGGATACAACCGCGCCCCCGTCCTTTACAGTGGGGGATTCCCGTGACATTTACGACAGACCGGGTAGTACGCATCATTTCCGCCGATCTGGATCTGTTCTCCGGAGTAGACCGGCTTTCCGGCTTCATTCACCCGCAGGTTCATCACCGCTTTCTTCTCACAGAACCAGCAGATCGTTTTCATTTCTTCGATTTTATCTGCATACAAAAGGAAATACTTACTTCCGTCAAACAGCTCGTTCTGAAAATCGTTTTTGAGACCGAATCCCATGACCGGGATGTTCAGCCGGTCCACTATTTTCGTAAGCTGCAGTACGTGTTCTTTATCCAGGAACTGTGCCTCATCGACGAGGACACAGTACGGCTGTTCCTCTTCCTGCTTCACCGTTTCGTACAGATCGGTTTCTTCGAAAATCGGATAAGCTTTCCGGCGCAGACCGATCCGCGAAGAAACGTATCCGATTTCATCCCGGTCGTCGAGCCCCGGTGTGAATATGAGCACCGGTTTATTCTGCTCTTCGTAGTTATGGGCGACTTTTATGATTTCGATTGATTTTCCGCTGTTCATTGCCCCGTATTTAAAATACAGTTGTGCCATGTGCAGACTCCCCTTTTTTCTAAGCGCTTCTCCCATTATACACAAAAATAACGGTCGTGCAGATGTCCCCGTTTCTCTCAAAATTTTTTCCTTCGCTTCAGCACGGTCCGGTGCGACCTGAAGGTAACGATCCTCCCCGAATCGTTACAATGGGTACTGAAAAATGGAGCCGAAGGTCACGATTTCTGCCTAATCCTTCCCTTCGGCTCCGTTTTTTTAAGCTCAAAGGCACGAAAAACACCTTCACCGGTCCTCCGCCAATAAAAAAACAGGCATATGCCGGAAGCGACATCTGCCTGTTCTCTGTAAACTTCCCAAAACGATCAGGAAAGGTTGTATTTTTTCTTGAAACGGTCTACACGGCCACCAGCTTTGTCCGCTTTCTGTTTACCTGTGTAGAACGGATGAGATGCAGAGCTGATCTCTACACGGATCAACGGGTACGAGTTACCGTCTTCCCATTCGATCGTCTCATCGGAAGTCTGAGTAGATCCTGTAAGAATCTTGTAATCAGAGCTTGTGTCTAGGAATACAACTTTCTGGTATTCTGGATGAATGTCTTTTTTCATTACTCTTCCACTCCTTTTTGCCCTGAGCCCTTTTTCAGCACAGAGTTATTGTAAGAGCCGTTTCGGGTGTAATCTGTCCCTTGACTGAAACTCACATAGAGTGATTATAGCAGGTCGCTGTCTGTAATGCAACCTGTGATTGCAGGCTTTACTTTTTAGATGTCTGATTCATCTCCTTATCCATCACGTCGAAGAATTCACGGTTGTCTTTCGATTTCTTCATGCGGCGCAGGAAGCGTTCGTAGAAATCGTGGGAGCTCGTCATCGCCTGACGGATCGCCCACATTTTCTCCAGCTGTTCTTTCGAAAGAAGCAGTTCCTCTTTTCGCGTGCCGGACCGTTTCAGATCGATCGACGGGAAGATCCTTCGCTCCGCCAGATTGCGGTCGAGATGAAGTTCCATATTACCGGTGCCCTTGAATTCTTCATAAATGACGTCGTCCATCTTCGAACCGGTATCCACCAGAGCCGTAGCAAGAATGGTGAGACTGCCGCCTTCTTCGATGTTACGCGCGGCTCCGAAGAACCTTTTCGGACGGTGGAAAGAAGCAGGATCGATACCACCTGAAAGCGTGCGCCCGCTCGGCGGAATCACCAGGTTGTAAGCTCTGGCAAGACGAGTGATACTGTCCATCAGTACAATCACGTCCCGTTTATGTTCCACGAGACGCATCGACCGCTCGAGGACCAGTTCCGAAACTTTGATATGGTTCTCCGGCACTTCATCGAACGTGGAGGAGACTACATCCACATCCGGAGCTACCGAACGTTCGATATCCGTCACTTCTTCCGGACGCTCGTCGACGAGAAGAATGATCAGTTTCGAGTCGGGATGGTTTTTGGCTATACTGTTCGCCATCTGCTTCAGAAGCATCGTTTTCCCGGCTTTCGGCGGAGCGACGATAAGCCCGCGCTGGCCGTACCCGACAGGAGCCATTACATCCATGATCCTCGTTGCCAGCTGATTTTGCGCCACTTCGAGATTCATGTGACGATCCGGATAGAGCGGGGTCAACGCCGGAAAGTGTACCCGCTGCTTGGCGGAGTCCGGGTCTTCCCCGTTCACTGCGTCCACGTGCAGCAGGCCGTAGTACCGTTCGTTCTCCTTCGGCGGGCGGACTTTACCGGAGACTTTGTCCCCGTTCCTTAAATCGAATCTTCTTATCTGGGAAGCCGAAATATAGATGTCCTCCGCACTCGGGGAGTAGTTGATCGGCCGCAGGAAACCGAAACCTTCCGAAGGGATGATTTCGAGAATGCCGTCCATGAATAGATAGCCGTCCTTTTCGGCCTGTGCTTTCAGGATGGCAAATATAAGTTCACGCTTTGTCAGTTTGGAGTAATAGGACACTTTGTATTCACGTGCCTTGTCATAGAGTTCTTTCAATTTCAATGTTTCCAAGCTGGAAATGTTCAATTCCGCCACAAAATCACCACTTTAATTAATTTTTGAATCCGTACAATGTCTCGACAGCTTATGAATGTTGAAGAAATATAGAGAAGGTGCTGGAGTGATTGTTCTGAAGCTTACCGAGGCAGGTGTCTTTAAAACATATTCAGTTTACATCTTATCACATCTTCACTTCAATAGGAGGTTTGACGCACTTCTTAAAAAATCGGGGTGGAAAAATGCTTTTCATAATAAAAAACTCAAAAGGGTAAGCGTACCCCTCTTGAGTTTCGTCAGTACTTCTGGAACTGCTCCTGCTTCGTTTCGCTGATTTCTTCGTACCACATATTGGCACCTATACTGTTCAGTTTCTCCACCATATTTTCGTAACCGCGCTCGATGTGTTCGACGCCGCGAATCTCTGTCACCCCGTCAGCCATCAGGCCGGCGATAACGAGCGCCGCTCCGGCACGAAGATCGGAAGCCCGGACCCGGGCCCCCTGAAGAGGGACCGGACCTTCCACAATTGCATACCCTTCATACTCTTTCACTTTGGCGTTCATCCGTCTCAATTCATCGATATGTTTGAACCGGGACGGGTAAATAGTATCAGTTACCACCGCACTGCCTTCGGCTTTCGTCAGAAGTGAAGTGAACGGCTGCTGCAGGTCGGTCGGAAAGCCGGGATATACGAACGTTTTCACATCCACACTCTTATATGTTTCAGGCGGACGTATGTACAGCTGATCATCCTTCTCTTCAATCGTCACCCCCGTCTCCCTCAGTTTAGCCAGCAGGGAGTCGAGGTGCTGGGGGATGACGTTATCAAGGATGACCCCGTTCCCCTGAGCCGATGCGAGAATCGCGTACGTCCCTGCTTCAATGCGGTCCGGAATGATCGTGTGCCGGCAGCCGGAAAGATGTTCGACACCTTCGATACGGACCACGTCGGTCCCCGCCCCTTTGATATTCGCTCCCATGCTGGACAGAAGGGTGGCGACGTCAATGATCTCAGGTTCTTTCGCCGCATTTTCGATGAGCGTCTTCCCTTCGGCCCTTACGGCTGCAAGCATAATATTGATCGTGGCACCGACGCTGGCCATATCCAGGTAAATCCGTGCACCCTTCAGTTTCTCGGCCCGGATACAGATGGAGCCCTGTTCATTCGTGACTTCCGCTCCAAGTGCTTCGAAACCTTTAATGTGCTGGTCGATCGGACGGGGACCCAGATGGCAGCCTCCGGGCATCCCGAGTACGGCTTTGTTGAAACGTCCGAGCATTGCTCCCATGAAATAATAGGAAGCCCGCAATTTCTTCACCCGGCCATTCGGAAGTGCGAGAGGAGCCATTCCGGAAGGGTCGATGTGAATGGTTCTTCCCTCTTCGGTCACTTCCCCGCCGATCTCCCGGAGCAGTCCGCTCAGCGTCTCAAGGTCCGAAATATCCGGCAGGCCTTCGATGGTCACCGGTGATTCAGCCAGGATGGCTGCCGGAAGCAGAGCTACGGCACTGTTCTTCGCTCCGCTGACACGAAGGGTCCCCTCCAGAGGCCTGCCGCCTTCTATCATTAGTTTATGCATATCGGACTCCTCACTTTACACATTCCTGTGCAACTTATTTATTTTGAGCACTGTTCCAGTCGTTCAGAAATTTCTCGATCCCCTGATCGGTGAGCGGATGTTTCACGAGCTGGTGAAGGACTTTGAAAGGAATCGTCGAAATATGCGCCCCGTTCAAAGCTGCTTCGTGGACGTGCATCGGGTGGCGAACGGAAGCTGCGATAATCTCCGTGTCGATGGCGTGACGGTCAAAAACTTCAGCAATCTGCGCAATCAGATCCATACCATTGTGTCCGATATCATCCAGACGACCGAGGAATGGGGACACGTAGGAAGCACCGGCCCGCGCTGCAAGAAGCGCCTGATTCACAGAGAAAACGAGAGTGACGTTCGTTTTTACGTTCAGGTCTGAAAGTTGCTTCACCGCTTTCAGTCCCTCCATCGTCATCGGAACTTTCACCGTAATGTTCGGGGCGATTGCAGCCAGTTCCTTGGCTTCTTTCATCATACCGTCCACGTCCTCAGAAACGACTTCCGCACTGACAGACCCGTCCACCTCCGAAGTGATTTCACGGAGACGATCGTGGAAGGAAACGCCTTCTTTCGCTACCAGGGAAGGGTTGGTGGTCACACCCGAAAGCAGCCCGAGGGCATTCGCTTCCCTTATTTCGTCTATGTTTGCAGTATCAATGAAAAATTTCATAACTGATTTCCCCCTTATAAGTGTGATTGCGTTTTCAAAATATGGAACACTCTTTTGTTCCACCTGCCAAACCGGCGGAGAGACTGTCGTTCCGTCACCCCGGCAGGGCTTGAACTGATACTTCTAAGAATACCAGTACGTTTATAAAGGTGCAACAGCTCGTGTGTATATCAGCGCTTACATATCAGAATTTTTTCATTTCTCTCACAGCTTCCGAATATAAAAAAAGACACCGGCCCCTTTAGTAAGGGACGGTGTCCTGACTATATGTTACCCGTTGAATGTCGCTCCGATGAAACCGGTGAACAGTTCCTGGGCGCGTGTCGGACGGGATTTGAATTCCGGATGGAACTGACTGGCTACGAACCACGGATGGTCTTTGACCTCGATGATTTCTACAAGGCGTCCGTCCGGGCTGGTGCCTGAGAAAAGGAATCCTTTCTCTTCCATCTCCTCACGGTAGTGATTATTGAACTCGAAGCGGTGACGGTGACGTTCGTAAATCACTTCCTCCCCGTATGCTTCCATCGCTTTCGTATCTTCTTTAATACGGGATGGATAGATACCGAGGCGCAGTGTTCCGCCGAGATCTTCCACATCTTTCTGTTCCGGAAGCAGATCGATGATCGGATCTTTCGTCGACGGGTCGATTTCCGCCGAGTGTGCGTTCTTATAGCCCAGCACGTTACGGGCGAACTCCACCGTTGCCAGCTGCATACCAAGGCAGATGCCAAGGAATGGTACTTTATTTTCACGTGCGTAGCGGATCGCTTCGATTTTCCCTTCGATGCCGCGGTGTCCGAATCCGCCGGGCACAAGTATGCCGTCGGTATCCGCCACGAGTTCCCCGATGTTGTCCTCAGTGACTTCTTCAGCGTTCACCCACTTCACTTCCACATCGGCGTTCTGCTGGTAGCCTGCGTGTTTCAGTGCTTCCACTACGGAAATATAGGCGTCCGGAAGCTCTACGTATTTCCCGACAAGAGCAATCGTACGCTTCTCTTCCAGATGCTTGACCCGCTCCACAAGCTCATTCCACTCCGTCATGTCAGCCGCCTGACAGTTCAGCCCGAAGTGGTCGCATGTAAGCTGATCGAGCTTCTGTTCCTGAAGCGTAAGCGGAACGTCATAAAGTGTTTCCGCGTCCACCATTTCGATGACGGCCTCTTTTTTCAGGTCGCAGAAAAGGGAAATCTTCTCTTTCATATCATCGGAAATTTCCGTTTCGGAACGCAGTACGATCACATCCGGCTGTATGCCGAGGGAGCGCAGTTCTTTCACGCTGTGCTGCGTAGGCTTCGTTTTCAGTTCGCCCGCGGCCCGGATGTAGGGAACGAGAGTACAGTGAAGATACATGACGTTATCGCGGCCGATGTCACTTTTGATCTGACGGATCGCTTCCAGGAAAGGAAGGGACTCGATGTCTCCGACCGTACCGCCGATTTCCGTGATGACGACATCTGCGTTCGATTCGTGTCCGGCACGATATACCCTTTCCTTGATTTCGTTCGTAATATGCGGAATCACCTGGACCGTACCGCCCAGATAGTCGCCGCGACGTTCTTTTTTGATCACGTTCGAGTAGACTTTACCGGTCGTTACGTTTGAGAACTTATTCAGATTGATATCGATGAAACGTTCGTAATGACCAAGGTCAAGATCCGTCTCCGCCCCGTCGTCCGTTACGAATACTTCTCCGTGCTGGTAAGGACTCATCGTTCCCGGGTCCACGTTCAGGTACGGGTCGAACTTCTGGATCGTTACGCTCAGCCCCCGGTTTTTCAGTAGACGGCCCAGTGATGCCGCCGTAATTCCTTTTCCTAATGAAGATACAACACCGCCGGTAACAAAAATGTACTTTGTCACGTTCATCCCTCTTTCCTTGTTTGTTAGTAATGACTTCTTCTGTTTCGGAATAAATATAGAAAGGGCGGCTGTTGCACCGCCCGTCACCGAAGAAAATCCGTTATACTTCCCTGCTGGAATCCGGAACCGGTATGCCCCGGATCTCCTGCAAAAAAGAAAAGCTCCCCAATCGTAATTGGGGAGCTTCTGTTAAGGTCGTCCTTTTTTAAGAGCCCACATAGAATTATAAAAAGGTTCACCTGTAAAGTCAAGAACAGGAAAAAATTAACTTTCTTCTTTGTCCTCTTCGTCCTCGTCGCCGATGAAGCTGGTGTCTTCGTCCACCATCTCTTCCTCTTCGTCGTCGAGTTCATCCTCTTCATAGTCACCTTCGAAGTCATCGTCATCGTCGAGATCGAGTTCTTCATCCGTCAGGTCAAGTTCTTCTGTATTCTCATCTTCTTCGTCGGCATCGTACTCCGAAACGCCGAGTTCATCTTCAAGAAGCTTGGAAGGTTTCTTTTTCTTCTTCTTTTTCTTCTTGCGCACTTTCGGAAGATTGGCGATGTCTTCTTCCATCTGTTCAATCGGGTACCATTTGCGAAGTCCCCATTGGTTCGTACCGGTCGTCGTAAAACGGCCGTCGAGATTCATATCGGTGTAGAACTGGGCGATGGCCTCTTCTTTCTGTGCCTTCGTATAATTCTTCCTGTCGGCGATCTGTTTGAACAGTTCGTTGAAATCGTACGTCTGATGCTCGTCTTCCAGGATGGTATAAGCCATTTCAAGCATAGAGGTTTCGTCTATCTGTTGTTGGGTCATTTCTTCAAAACTCAACGTCAGCACTCCTTTTTCTCAATTCTGTTCCGACCGTCCCTACCCTTCCATAAGCGGAGGAGACCGGACAGACTTTCGCTTTTTTCGTCAATTACACACGTTTCTCACTGTAACCATACCCTTTATTATAAAAAGAACGGAGAAAAAAATCAATAACAGAGAATTTCTTTGGAATCCCCTCCCGTTTTCCCGTACAATATAAACAGCTATCGAACGAAGGAGAGAGACCGATGAAGCTTAAAGAACTGCACCCTGTGACCTGGGTCATTATCGCCCTGATTCTGATTTTCGTGCCTTCCTGGCTTTATATGAATTACGGGCTCATTCATGAGGAACATGTTAAAGAAGCCACCGTCTCGGAAAAATATCACGAAAAGGACGAATATTATATCGTCGCGGACGGTAAAGATATCAAATTGTCCGATTCCAGCCAGTGGATGCTCATCGAACCTGAGGAGAAATATGAAATCACGTATGAATGGTACGGGCAGAAAGAGCCCGAAGTCGTCTCCATCAACCAGGCCCACGATGATGACAGCACCGGCGGCGGTCACTGACAACAGAAACTGCATGATACACACAGAAATCCGAACATTGATGTTCGGATTTCTGTTTTTAAGCTGTCATAAAAGGATAGGGGATGAAAATTATGTCATTCCCCGCCTGCCGTTTTTTACATATTTCTGCGGTACTGACCGCCCACTTCGTAAAGAGCGTGGGTAATCTGGCCGAGACTTGCAACGCGGACGGTTTCCATCAGTTCGGCAAACACGTTTCCGCCTGAACTGGCCGTTTCTTTCAGTCTGTTCAGTGCTTCCTCCGCCTTATCTTCGTTGGACTTCTGGAAGTTACGAAGCTCTTTGATCTGGTGTTCTTTTTCTTCTGTGGAGGCACGGGCAAGTTCCATCGAATCAATATCCTCTTCCGACTGCGGATTAGGGTTAAGATACGTATTCACCCCGATGATCGGCATTTCACCGGAATGTTTCTTACTTTCATAATACAGGGACTCTTCCTGAATCTTACCACGCTGATACTGGCGCTCCATAGCCCCGAGTACTCCGCCGCGGTCGTTCATATTTTCGAACTCCTGCATGACCGCTTCTTCGACGAGATCGGTGAGTTCTCTGATTACGAAAGACCCCTGCAGGGAGTTTTCGTTCTTCGTAAGACCGTATTCCTTGTTGATGATCATCTGGATCGCCATAGCCCGGCGTACGGATTCCTGCGTCGGCGTCGTAATCGCCTCGTCGTAGGAGTTTGTATGAAGCGAGTTACAGTTGTCCTGGATAGCCAGCAGAGCCTGCAGCGTCGTACGGATATCGTTGAACTGGATTTCCTGAGCGTGCAGGGAACGGCCGGATGTCTGAACGTGATACTTCAGCTTCTGACTGCGCTCGTTCGCTCCGTACTTATTCTTCATCACGATTGCCCAGATGCGGCGTGCGACGCGCCCGAGTACGCTGTATTCGGGATCCAGACCGTTCGAGAAGAAGAAAGACAGGTTCGGTGCGAACTTGTCGACGTCCATACCGCGGCTCAAATAGTACTCCACGTAGGTGAACCCGTTTGCAAGCGTGAAAGCGAGCTGCGTAATCGGGTTCGCTCCCGCTTCCGCGATGTGATACCCGGAAATCGACACGGAGTAGTAGTTGCGCACGTCGTGGTCGATGAAGTACTGCTGGATATCTCCCATCATACGGAGGGCGAACTCTGTCGAGAAGATACATGTGTTCTGTCCCTGATCCTCTTTCAGGATGTCAGCCTGGACCGTTCCGCGCACTACGTGGATCGTGTCTTCACGGATCTGCTTCGCTTCCTCGGCAGACGGCTTCCTGCCCTCTTTCTCTTCAAATTTCTGAAGTTCCTTATCGATAGCCGTGTTGAAATACATGGCAAGGATGATCGGAGCCGGTCCGTTGATCGTCATGGAAACGGAAGTTTTCGGGTCGACGAGATCGAATCCTTCATACAGTTTCTTCATGTCTTCGAGCGTACTGATGTTCACACCGCTCTCCCCGACTTTTCCGTAGATGTCCGGACGCTCGCCCGGGTCTTCCCCGTAAAGGGTTACGGAGTCGAAAGCGGTACTGAGTCTTTTCGCTTCTTCGTTTTCGGAGAGGTAGTGGAACCGGCGGTTTGTTTTCTCCGGCGTCCCTTCCCCGGCGAACTGTCTCGTCGGGTCTTCTCCTTTCCGTTTGAAAGGAAATACACCGGCCGTGAACGGGAAGGCTCCCGGTACGTTCTCTTTACGAAGCCATTCGAGACGGTCGCCCCAGTCCGCATACTTCGGAAGGGCCACTTTCGGGATTTTCGTTCCGGATATGCTTTCTGTCGTCAGATCCATCGTAAATTCCTTGTCCCGCACTTTGTATGTGAACGTCTCCCCTGAATAGTTCTCATGGAGCGTATCCCAATGTTCCAGCTTTTCTTTCACTTCGCCGTTGATTTCTTTCACTACTTTTTTCTTCGCTCCCGTGATGGCTTCATTCTCACCGACGATTTTCTCCGTGCCTTCGAGCTGATACCACTGGCGGGCTTTTTCTGCCTGATCTTCCGTGAATTCATGATAGCCGCGCACTTCTTTCGCGATATCCCGGAGGTACTGCTTCCGGTCGTTCGGAATGATAACGTTCTGCTTTTCGACTTTGGATACCCGTTCAAGCGACGTTTCCGTATCCCAGCCGTACCGCTCATTTATTTCATCAAGAAGGGCAGCGAAAAGGGTGTTCGTCCCCGGATCGTTGAACTGACTGGCGATGGTGCCGTAGACAGGGAACGATTCATGATCTTCGTGGAACAGCATGTGACTGCGTTCATACTGCTTTCTCACCTGTTTCAGCGCATCCTCCGAACCTTTCTGTTCGAATTTGTTGATAGTGATGAAGTCGGCGTAGTCGATCATGTCGATCTTCTCGAGCTGGGACGGCGCCCCGAACTCGGCGGTCATGACGTACATGGAAAGGTCGGTGATTTCCGTAATTTCGGCATCCCCCTGGCCGATTCCGCTCGTTTCGATGATGATGAAGTCGTAGCCTGCTCTTTTCAGAATCTGTACCGCGTCCGTCACCGCTGTCGATATCTCCGTACGCGCTTCTCTCGTCGCAAGAGATCTCATGTATACGTTCGGGTGGAAGATGGCGTTCATACGGATTCTGTCCCCGAGGAGAGCACCGCCGGTTTTCTTCTTCGTCGGATCCACCGAGAGAATCCCCACTTTTTTATCCGGTACTTCATTCAGGAAGCGGCGTATCAGTTCGTCCGTCAGGGAACTTTTCCCTGCCCCGCCGGTACCGGTGATACCGAGTACGGGTACGTCTTTATCCGTCTGCCACTGCTTCCGGTAGCTTTTAAGTTTTTTCTCATCTGCGTTCTCCGCCTGCGTGATCATTCTTGCGATCGTAACCGGGTCCCCGGATTCCAGATCCATGTTATCTTTCACCGGCGGAAGGAAGTCGGCTTTTTCGACCATGCTGTTGATCATACCCTGCAGGCCGTGTTCCCGTCCGAACTCCGGAGAGAAGATGTGTGTCACTCCGTATTCATGGAGCTCCTTGATTTCCCGGGGCAGAATGACTCCCCCGCCTCCTCCGAACGTCTGGACGTGCTCTGCACCTTTTTCGTTCAGTAGATCGATCATGTATTTGAAGTATTCCATATGACCGCCCTGATAGGAGGAGATGGCAATCCCCTGGGCATCTTCCTGTATGGCAGCGTTGACTACGTCTTCCACAGAGCGGTTGTGCCCGAGATGAATAACCTCGGCACCTGTAGCCTGCAGAATACGTCTCATAATGTTGATTGAAGCGTCGTGACCGTCGAACAGACTGGAAGCGGTTACAAATCGCACCGCATGTTTCGGTTTATATACTTCCACAATAAATTCCTCCTTTATGGCTATCTGTAAGTTGCAACTCCTTCAAGCAAAAGACTGACCTGATGATCGATGTACTCTTCCAGTGTGAAGGACCTCTGAAGAATCCATCTGCGGAACCCCCACATCTGACCTTCCACGAACACGTTGTTGGCAATGACCGATATTTTACCGCGTGATGCTCCCGGAAGGCTGCACGCCAGTAATTCCTCCAGCATAGCCACCATTTCCTGTTCCTTCTCAAGGATATAATCTTTCGCCTCTTTCGGCAGTGCCTTCACTTCCTGGTAAAGAACGATTACTTCCTCCTGCAGATCATCCATCAGACGGAAATAGGAGCGGACCGCTTCTTCAAGAGGAGCACCGTCCGGCACGGAGGTGTCCACCACTTCTTTCATCCGTTCATTCACCTGTTCGTAGATGGAATCACATACAAGGAACAGCACATCTTCTTTCGTCCTTATATACTCGTAAAGCGTACCGATACTGAAACCGCTCGCTTTCGCGATTTCACGCGTCGTCGTTTTGTGGAACCCTTTATCCCGGAAAAGAGAGACAGCACCGCGGATCATTTCCTGGCGCCTCTTCTCCACGAGAGCCCTGTTCTTAATGGAAGATGGAACCTGTTTACTTCCCGCCATCGGCTTTCCCCTCCTGCTTCCATTCACCGAACCACTGTTTCGCGAGTGCATAAGGATCGTAATCCTCACGCTCGAGATTTCTGCTGCGGTCGCCGGATTCAATCCAGCGCCTGACATCCCGCCATATTTCTTCACGGATGAGCTCGTACACTTCCATTTCCCGCTGCATCCGCTTTTTCTCCTGACCGGAAGCCGTTTCTTCGAGGTAAATGCGGTGTTTCTTCATTTTCTCCCACATTTTCAAAATACCCTGCTTTTTCGTCGATACCGTTTTGACGATCGGCGGCTGCCACCCTTTCGGATCGGCAATCATCATGTAGTCTTCGAGTGTAAGTTTCAGTTTCTCGACGTCCGGCAGGTCCGCCTTGTTGATAACGAACAGATCGGCGATTTCCATAATACCGGCTTTGAAAATCTGAAGAATATCTCCGCTGTTCGGCGTAAGTACAAGCCCGGTCGTATCCACCACTTTCATCACGTCGAGCTCCGACTGTCCGACTCCGACTGTTTCCACAAGTACGATGTCAAAACCGGCAGCATCGCACATACGGATCGCGTCTTTCGTCGCCCTGGCAAGCCCGCCGAGACTTCCTCTCGTGGCCATACTGCGGATGAAGATGCCGGGGTCGACGAAATGCTGATGCATCCTCGTCCGATCCCCTAAAATCGAGCCTCCGCTGAACGGACTAGTCGGATCGATGGCAATGACCGCCACACTGAGATGCCGTTCCCGGAGAAGATGAAGGAGCTCGTTGATAAGCGTGCTTTTACCGGCGCCGGGAGAGCCTGTAATACCGATATAGTGAGCCTGTTTTTTAATGGAGAATATATCACTCATCAGCGTGAGTTTTTCTTCGTCTTCCCGTTCTGCCAGCGTAATGGCTCTTGCGAGTGCCCGACGATCTCCGTTATGAATTCTTTCAGCCAGCGAATGCATCGAATCGTCCTTTCTGTATTCCGGTACTTTTACTTCTTATAATCGGTTTACGGTACCGAAAGACCTTTTACTGAACGAAAGCAGTCGCCCCCGCGAAGACGGGAGCGCACAACTTACGCTATCAGCTGGTGACCATACGTCCGATTACGAGACGCTGGATTTCGTTGGTACCTTCATAGATCTGAGTGATCTTCGCGTCACGCATGTAGCGCTCTACCGGATAGTCTTTTGTATACCCGTACCCGCCGTAGACCTGGACGGCTTCTGTCGTTACTTCCATTGCAGCGTCACCGGCGAACAGTTTCGCCATTGCGGAAGCTTTTGCGTACGGCTTTCCTTCCGACTCGAGAAAAGCTGCCTGGTAAGTAAGCAGACGGGCCGCTTCCACGTCTGTCGCCATGTCCGCCAGTTTGAAGGAGAGACCCTGATGTTTGGCGATCGGTTTGCCGAACTGTTCCCGTTCTTTGGCATAGCCGATGGATTTATCGAGAGCACCCTGGGCGATTCCTACAGCCTGGGCAGCGATACCATTCCGTCCTCCATCGAGAGTCTGCATAGCGATTTTGAATCCTTCCCCTTCTTCTCCGAGGAGGTTCTCTTTCGGTATGCGGCAGTTTTCGAAAATAAGTTCCGTCGTCGGGGAAGACCGGATGCCGAGTTTCTTCTCTTTCTTACCGAACGTGAAACCGTCCGTCCCTTTCTCCACGATGAACGCGCTGATGCCTTTATGGCCGGCATCCTGATCCGTTTTGGCGAAAACGAGGTAAATGTCCGCCACGCCGCCGTTCGTGATCCACACTTTGTTACCGTTCAGAATATAATCGTCTCCGTCTTTTTTCGCCTGAGTACGCATGGAGGAGACGTCACTTCCTGCGCCCGGCTCGGACAATGCATAGGCTCCAAGAGCTTCCCCTGTTGCAAGACGTGTCAGGAAGTTTTCTTTCTGTTCCTTGTTTCCGAACGTGTAAATCGGCCAGCTGGCAAGGGAGATGTGGGCAGAAAGCGTCACACCGGTCGATGCACAGACGCGGGAGAGTTCTTCCACCGCAATCGCGTAGCTTACGAAATCGGATCCGATTCCGCCGTATTCCTCCGGCCACGGAATGCCTGTAAGACCGAGCTCGGACATCTGATCGAAAATATTGCGGTCAAACCTTTCCTCTTCGTCCCGTTCCGCCGCTGTCGGCTCTACTTCATTCTCCGCGAAGTCACGTACCATTTTTTTGAGCATCTGCTGTTCTTCTGTCAATTGAAAGTTCATACCTGTTCCCCTTTCTTCGGTTCGACTGCTTATTATTTCATCAAGTGCGTTCCAATGACCATCCGCTGAATTTCACTTGTACCTTCATAAATCTCACAAACTTTGGCATCACGGAAAAACCGTTCTACCGGGTAGTCTTCCGTATAACCGTAGCCGCCGTATACCTGGACAGCTTCAATACTAGTATTAACCGCAGCACGGGAAGCATAAAGTTTTGCCATCGACACTTCTTTGCCGCATGGCTGCTGTGCCTGCTGCAGACGGGCCGCTTCATACACCAGCAATTTGGCGGCTTCGACATCCGTAGCCATATCCGAAAGTTTGAAAGAGAGACCCTGGTGTTTGGCAATCGGTTTGCCGAACTGTTCCCGTTCTTTCGCGTAACCTACCGCATGCTCCAGAGAAGCCTGCGCTATCCCGAGTGCCTGAGCCGCGATGCCGATTCTTCCGGTATTAAGGTTGGCCATCGCAACGTCGAACCCTTTCCCTTCTTCCCCGAGCAGGTTCTCTTTCGGTATCCGGCACTGCTCGAAGTTGATGGCACACGTGCTTGATCCGTGCAGCCCCATTTTTCTTTCCACTTTTCCGACAGTGAAACCGGGAGTGTCTTTTTCCACAATAAAAGCGCTGATGCCTTTGCTCCTCGATTCTTCCGGGTTGGTACGGGCGAATACGATGAAAGTATCTGCCGCCTCGGCATTAGTGATGTACGCTTTAGAGCCGTTCAGGATGTAGGAATCCCCGTCTCTGACCGCTTTCGTTTTCAGACTGGCAGCGTCTGACCCTGCGCCTGGTTCCGTGAGGGCAAAAGCTCCCAGATACTCCCCCCTTGCCAGTTTCGGAATGTATTTCTTCTTCTGTTCTTCCGTTCCGAAGTAAAGAATCGGGTTCGTGCCCACTGAAGTGTGAACGGACAGAATCACCCCGACTGTCGCGCTGACCTTCGACAGTTCATTGATGGCGATAATGTACGAGGTGAAATCCATCTCGGAGCCGCCATATTCTTCAGGGATCGGTATGCCCATCAGGCCGAGTTCTCCCATCTTTTTCACTACTTCTATCGGAAAGCGGTCTTCCGCTTCCATGCGTTCTATGGCCGGGGCGACTTCGTTCTCAGCGAAGTCCCGGACCATTTTCTTCATCATCTGCTGTTCATCAGTTAAAAACATTCGGTTCTCTCCTATTCATAAACGTAAAAACCGCGCCCGGATTTCTTCCCGAGCCAGCCGGCTGCTACATATTTCTTGAGTAACGGACATGGACGATATTTCGAATCGCCGAATCCGTCGTAAAGTATTTCCATAATGGACAGACAAGTATCAAGGCCTATAAAATCCGCCAGCTGGAGCGGTCCCATCGGATGGTTCATGCCGAGCTTCATAACGGTATCCACGTCTTCTTTTGAAGCCACACCTTCGTAAATAGTGAAAACCGCTTCGTTGATCATCGGCATAAGAACCCGGTTGGCCACGAATCCCGGGTAATCGCTCACGTCCACCGGTGTTTTGGCCAGCTGTTCCGCCAGCTGTTCCACCCGTTCGAACGTCTCATCACTCGTCTGAATCGCACGGATAATTTCCACCAGTTTCATCACCGGTACGGGGTTCATGAAGTGCATACCTATAACCTGGGACGGACGATTCGTTACCGCCGCCACGTCCGTGATCGGAAGAGACGAGGTGTTCGTCGCAAGAATGGCATGGTCCGGCATAATGTCATCGAGCTGACGGAATACTTTTTCCTTCACATCCATCCGCTCTACTACGGCTTCGATTGCAAAGTCACAATGGGCAGCGTCTTCCATACCGGAAGCGGTCTCGAGGTGAGCTTTCGCCTGCTCCGCGCCTTCCTTTGTCATACGTTCCTTTTCGACAGCACGGTCAAGACGCTTATAGATTCCTTCGATCCCTTTTTTCAACGCTTCTTCGTTTACATCAAACAACTTTACGGAGAAATTGTGCGAAGCAAATACCTGTGCAATTCCGGCGCCCATCTGACCGGCACCTATAACAAAAATATTCTTCATGATTAAGCTCCCTCCACTTCGATCATAACCGCATCACCCTGGCCTCCGCCGGAGCAGATAGCAGCGATTCCGGTACCGCCGCCGCGACGACGAAGTTCGTAGGCAAGTGTAAGAATGATTCTGGCACCACTTGCACCGATCGGGTGACCAAGCGCCACGGCACCACCGTTGACGTTCACTTTATCCGTATCAAGTCCTGCAATCTTACCGCCGGCCAGTGACACGACCGCAAAAGCTTCGTTCACTTCGAACAGATCGATATCTTCCATTTTCTTGCCTGTTTTTTCAAGAATTTTGTTAATGACGAGTCCCGGTGTTTCAGGAAAATCCTGAGCTTCCACTGCAATTTCATCGTGGGCGATGATTGTGGCAAGCGGCTTAACGTTCTGCTGCTTCGCTTTCTCATCACTCATCAGTACCATTGCGCAGGCTCCGTCATTCACACCAGGTGCGTTGCCTGCCGTAATACTGCCATCCGGGTCGAAAGCAGGTTTCAGCTTCTTAAGTTTCTCCGCTGTCGTATCCAGTCTCGGTGCTTCATCGGTATCGACACTGATCGGATCACCTTTTCGCTGCGGTACTTCAACCGGTACAATCTCTTCTTTCATCACGCCGGATTCGATCGCTTTACCGGCAAGTTCATGACTGCGCGCCGCCCATTCGTCCTGGGCTTCTCTGGAAATGTCGTGCTTATTAGCCGTGCGGTTGCCGTAGCTTCCCATGTGGATGCCCTCGAAAGAGCAGGTAAGACCGTCGTGAAGCATCATATCTTTCACGGCACCATCGCCCATACGATAGCCGAACCTCGCTTTTGGAAGGAAATACGGAGCACTGCTCATACTTTCCATGCCGCCCGCGACGATGATCTCCTCTTCTCCGAGACGGATGAACTGATCACCCATCGTTACACTGCGCATACCGGAAGCACAAACTTTGTTGACGGTTTCCGTCTTCACATGCCACGGTATATTCGCATTCCGGGCCGCCTGTCTTGAAGGCAGCTGTCCCTGTCCGCCCTGAAGTACGCTTCCCATAATGACTTCTCCAATATCCTTACCTTCTACGCCGGCACGCTGCATAGCTTCCGCAATGACTTTTCCGCCAAGATCCGAAGCAGATAAAGAAGAGAGACTTCCTCCGAGTTTGCCAAACGCGGTACGTGCTCCATCAACAATCACTGTTTTTACCATTAATAATTCCTCCTCTGTAGTGGTAACGCTTTCAAATAATCCTATTGAACGCTCGCTCAATTTCCTCTCATAAGGAAAGTGTACAAAACTTTCTGTACACTTTCCACAATTTTTTGAATTTTATTTTACAGATCGGGCATTTTTCGCTTTAGTGTTTCTAAGCGGAAGCCCCCGCTTTATCTTTTTCATGCCAGCTCACGGGCTTCCAGAAACTCACGTTATAAGCCCTCCGGACCACCGGAAGGAAAACCTCTTCCGGATGGCCGGCCTGCTTATTCCGGTGTTTCTAAGCGGAAGCCCCCGCTTTATCTTTTTCAAAGATGGATTTTGCAAGTATTTCCGCGATGTCCATCGTGCTGACTGTTTCTTCGACTTCCTTCGCTTTCGTACCATCGGAGAGCATAGTCAGGCAGAACGGACAGCCACTGGAGATCATAGTCGGTTCCACTTCAAGTGCCTGTTCGGTACGGGCTTCGTTGACGCGGTTTCCGGTCTTCTCTTCCATCCACATCATTCCGCCACCCGCTCCACAGCACATGCCGTTGGAACGATTACGCTGCATTTCCACAACTTCTACACCCGGAATCATTTCAAGTACTTCACGAGGCGGTTCATACACCTCGTTGTAGCGACCGAGGTAACAGCTGTCGTGATACGTAATTCTTTCATTGACCGGTGCTTCCGGTTTCAGACGGCCTTCTTGAAGCCACTCTGCAAGCAGTTCCGTGTGGTGATACACTTCCGCTTCGAAACCGAAGTCCGGGTACTCGTTTTTGAAAATGTTGTAGGCGTGAGGATCGATCGTGACGATCTTCTTCACGTCGTTCTTTTCGAATTCTTTGATGTTCTTCTCCGCAAGTTCCTGGAACAGGAATTCGTTCCCCATGCGGCGGGCCGTATCTCCGGAGTTCTGTTCCTTGTTTCCGAGAATAGCGAATTTGATGCCCGCTTTGTTCATAAGTTTAGCGAAGTCCATCGCTATTTTCTGACTGCGGTTATCATATGATCCCATAGAGCTTACCCAGAACAGATACTCGAATTCTTCGCCTTCTTTCTTCAATTCCTTCACCGTCGGAATGTATGCTTCTTCATCAAGGTCACGCCAGTTTTCGCGTTCTTTCTTGGAAAGTCCCCACGGGTTCCCCTGACGCTCGATATTCATAAGAGCACGCTGACCATCCTGATCCATTTTCCCTTCGGTCATTACGAGATAGCGGCGCAGGTCGATGATTTTATCGACGTGTTCGTTCATGACCGGACAGGCGTCTTCACAGTTCCGGCACGTCGTACATGCCCAAAGTTCTTCTTCGGTGATGACGTCCCCGATCAGGTTCGTTTCGTTCACGCGGTCGACAGCATCGTTCTGTTCATTGCGGGCCATCGACGCGAGCATATTACCTTCGGTTCCGGAGAATGCGTAGGATGGCACCCACGCTTCGCGCCCTGTGACCGCTGCCCCTTTTTCGGTCAGGTGGTCACGGATCTTAACGAGAAGGTCCATCGGAGACAGCATCTTCCCGGATACGGAAGCGGGACAGACGTTCGTACAGCGCCCGCATTCCACACACGCATACAGATCGATCATCTGAAGCTGGTTGAATTCTTCCACTTTTCCGACACCGAAGGACACATCTTCCTCGTCCGTTTCATCATCAATGTCGAAATTGATCGGCTTCAGCTTCCCAGGTGCATCCTCACGACTGAGGAATACGTTGACCGGAGCTGCAATAAGGTGAGCGTGTTTCGACTGAGGTACATATACAAGAAAGCTGAGTAGCGTAATCAGGTGAATCCACCACATAACGAAAAATACTGCGGCTGCCGCTGTTTCCGGGAGCCATCCGAATCCGAGTGCGATAGCACTGGCCACCGGTTCCCAGACGCTTGCTTCATGGCCATGCCAGATAATGTTCATACCGTTTCCGGCCAGTACCGTCACCATCAGTGTTCCGATGAAAATAAGTACAAGACCGGCTTTCCAGCCGCGCTTCAGGCGGACGAGCTTCTCTATGTAACGACGGTAGAAAGCCCAGACGACGGCAACGATGATAGTGAGTGTTACGAGTTCCTGGAAAAACGTAAAGGCAGGATACAACGGACCCAGCGGCAAGTATGAATCAGGCGCCAGCCCCTTCCAAATAAAATCGATCGCTCCGAACTGTACAAGTATAAATCCATAAAACATCATGACGTGAATTGCTCCGGATTTCTTATCTTTGAGCAATTTTTTCTGACCGAAAACGTAAATACCTATCTTTTGAAGACGACGTTTGATCTTTCCGTCGAATTCAAACTTCTTCCCCATACGGATATAAGCAATTCTCGTCTGAACGATACGCGCGAACAGATAAAGCGCATAAATCGTTATTCCGAGAAAAAACAACCAGTTCACCAACAGTAAAGGATCCATCCTTTTCCCCCTCTTTCCTATTTTCTGTATTGAAACCCCTTTCATGTTCCAGTTAACTCTACTATAAAACTGAATGAGCATTCAGTCAACATGTTTCGCTTTTTTTCTTCCTGTATTTGTGAATGGAGATACGTGTATATCTCTATAATTTCAGTTACAATCAAGGTATGGATTTTTGGAGGTGGAGAGTTGCGCACTATTAAAATTATCATTTCACTTTTACTATGGATCGTGCTCGATCTGATCCTCGGCAGGAGAAGTCAGCGCAAACATAACCGTACGCTTGCGTTCGAACAGACGAGAGGGAACTACCGCTTCTACAAAAACGGTACTCCGCTTTTTGAGGATCTGTTCGAAGAGATTTCCCAGGCCCAGGAACAGATTGACGTATACTACTATCTCGTACGCCGGGATATCATCAGCCGCAAGTTTATGACACTCCTCAAAATGAAAGCGGAGGAAGGTGTAAGGGTCAACCTTCTCGTTGACCGGCTCGTAAGCGCGCCGCTTCGCCGGGAATACCGATCTTTGAAGAAAGCGGGCGTGGACGTAGCCTTCGCTGAGACGCCGAAGTTCCCTTTTTTCTTCTATACATTCAACCGGCGGAACCACCGGAAAATGGTGGTCATCGACGGAGTGATCGGCTACGTGGGCGGTTTCAACGTCGGCCGGGAGTATATCGGAAAAAGTTCCCAGTTCATCGACTGGCGCGACTATCATTTGCGGCTGACAGGTTCGATTGTCCGCGATCTGCACCGGATCATCGCGAGTGACTGGACGTACAATACCGGGGGGGCTCTTCCTTCCGTCGCTTACCGGGAAGGAGGAAAACACCCCTTCCAGCTTGTAGCGTTCGACGGAATAGGAGTAGAAAATACTTTCCTTACGATGATCAGGCGGGCCCGGAGGGAAATTCTCATCGGCAGCCCCTACTTCATCCCGACCAAAAGGATTCACCGGGAACTGCTCAAGGCGCTGGAGCGCGGGGTGGACGTCCATATTCTGCTTCCGCTGAAACGCGATCACGCTTTCGTAAAAGAGGCCGGTTTCCCGTCTCTTCAGAAACTTGTCCTTAGCGGAGCCAACGTCTACCACTACAACGCAGGCTTCTATCATGCGAAGCTCGTTCTTGTTGACGAAGAAGCCGCCGATATCGGTACGGCGAATTTCGATAAGCGGAGTATGTTTCTGAATAAGGAAGTGACTATCTCCATTTTCGAAGAAAGTTTCGTCCGGCATCTGCGTTCCGAGTACTTCAAAGATACAGAAAACTCTCTCGTATACGGTAAGGAACAGGCTGCTAACCCTTCTGTAGCCACAAAAGTGAAAACGCAGCTCGTCAAACCGTTTCGCTGGATGCTTTGACCTTCTTTCTGTAAAAAACAAAAAGAGTGATCAGCTTGTAGAGAAACCCCGTGTTTTTCTGCAAGCTTTTTTTGTGCAGTTCGTGCGGGCGAATACCACTCGCTTTCCGCGGACGAACGCCCGAGCCTCCCTCGTGAAAACCCACACTGCGGGGTCTCGGATCGCCCGTTTTTCCGCAGGAGTCTCCTGGTATTCGCCTTCCCCTCACCGAAAAAGACTCTCGTTCACCTATCTCACCCTGGATAGGTGGAGGGCAATCTTTTTCATGTTTTGGCAGGCCGCCGTCAGTAACGCTTGTTCGCGTACATTCTCTTTTCCGCGCAAGCGACAATAACGCAGCCCGTGCAGTTCTTTTGAATCTGCGAAGCTACGTTCAACTTTCTCTTTTCTCATGCGATAGATCCACTTGCCTTCATTAGAAAGCCGGTTCAACCGAACCTTCTCCTTCGAGCTTTCCCATACATGGCGAGTGATCGTTTTTTGATACTTCTTATTTTGGGTACACTTCGCTAGAAGAGGGCAATCTGCACAATTTTCAGGGTTTGATTTGTAATGCCGATACCCCTCACGATCGGTGGTCGAATAGCTTAAAACTTCACCCTGGGGGCACACATATTCATCCCGCTCTTCATCATATGCATATTTCCATTTCGGAAGAAGCCCTTTCTTTGACTGGTACCTTCGATGAGCAATAACTCCAAATATTCCTCTTTCCATTATAAGCCCATGACATATAGGGTTCGTCAGATAGCCGGCATCTAGACCTACAGCTTCCACCTCAAAGCCAAATCGTTCGATTTGGCGATCCAAACGTTGTAAGTAAGGTCTGGAATCATGAATATTTCCTGGCGTTACATGAACATCAGTAATGATGTTATGTTTTAAATCTGTGGTACGGTGATCAAGATAAAAGAAGCCTTCCGGCTTATTCTCCCGGTAAAGATAACCACTCTCGCTATCCGTGTCGCTAACCTTAATTTCCTTTGTCTTTTTTACCCCCTCCTTTTCCTTCAGAGGCTTTTTTTCATGATCTTCACGATCTTTTCTTACGGCTTCTTCCAAATCTTCGAGGTAGTCTACCGTTTCTACTTCAACTTCTTGTTTTGAGAATTTCTTCTTATTAGCGTTGGCTTTCAAGTGCGTGGAATCTGTGAATAATACACGGCCGGAGACCATACGGTGGTTCATCGCTTGGAGCACGATTTCATCAAAAACTTCTTGAAAGATATCCGTGTCTTTGAAACGAGTGCGGCGGTTCCAACTAATAGTGGAATGATGGGGGACTTTGTCTGTAAGATTCAACCCTAAGAACCAACGATAAGCAACATTCGTTTGAATTTGTCGCTCCAATTCGCGTTCGGAACGAACGCCATAAATATAACCAATGAACATCATTTTGAATAAAACAAGAGGATCCAAAGAGGGACGGCCATTATCTTCTGAATAGTAAGGACGGACTTTTTCAGGAATGAAAGAAAAATCTATGTATTGGTCAATTTTGCGTAGGAGATGATCTTCAGGGACAAGCTCTTCAATGGTAACCATTTCGATTTCATTTTGTCGTTCAGTTTTAGATTGAAACATCCAATCACCTTTCGTTGATAAGTTACAGCTATTATAACAAATTAACGCGGTGATCTATTAAAAAACAGAAAACAAATAAAAGCTGCCGAGACTTTCTCGACAGCCTGAGAGTGATGTTCTTCTATAAATCGAAGAACATCACTCTTTTTTTATATATTATCATTTACGCCCGGACAGAAGGCTGGCGGTTGTGCCTACATTTTTTCGGGGGCTTCGACGCCGACGAGAGAAAGAGCGTTCCTGAGCGTCTGCTTTACAGCTTCCATCAGTTTGATGCGGGAAGCCGTACGTACAGGATGCCCGGCATCCAGAACTTTTTCCGCATTATAGAAACTGTGCAGGTTCGATGCAAGATCGAACGCGTACTGAGTGACGCGGTGTGGCGTCCGGTTCACTGCAGCGTCATTCACGATCTGCGGAAATTCCCCGAGACGCTTCAGAAGATCGATTTCTTTCTCCGAAGTGAGCAGCGTGCCGTCGAACTCATCGGAGCGGAGATTCTTCTCCTCGGATTGTTTCAGCATCGTTGCGATACGTGCGTGTGCATACTGTATATAGTAGACCGGGTTTTCGTTGGATTCGGAACGGGCCAGGTCCATGTCGAAGTCGAGGTGTGAATCACTCGAACGCATTGCGAAGAAATAGCGCATGGCGTCCACTCCGACTTCATCCATCAGTTCGCGAAGCGTAACGGCCTTGCCGGTACGTTTGCTCATCTTCACTTTTTCCCCGTTTTCAAACAGGTTGACCATCTGGATGATTTCGACCTCAAGCGTCTCTTTGGCATAGCCAAGCGCCTGAACGGCCGCTCTCATCCGCGGAATATACCCGTGATGGTCGGCGCCCCAAATGTTGATAAGGGTATCAAAACCGCGGTCCAGCTTGTTTTTGTGATAAGCAATGTCCGGAGCCAGATACGTATAGGTGCCGTCGTTTTTCACGAGGACACGGTCTTTGTCGTCTCCGTACTCCGTAGTTCTGAACCACGTCGCCCCTTCCTGCTCATACACGAGATCCCGCGCTCTCAGTTCTTCGACAGCCGCTTCGATTTTGTTCTCCTCGTACAGGGACGTCTCGGAGAACCATTCGTCGAAAGTGACGCGGAAATCACCAAGGTCCTTCTCTATACGGGAGAGTGCGTACCGGAGGCCGGATTCACGGAAATGACGGTGTCTCTCTTCTCCGGAGACCTCCGTCCACCTGGCACCTTCTTCTGCGGCAAGCTGCTTCCCGAGCTCAATGATGTCAGCTCCGTGATAACCGTCTTCAGGCATCGCGTATTCTTCTCCGAGCGCCTGCATGTAGCGGGCTTCTACAGATTCTGCGAGTTTTGAAATCTGATTCCCTGCATCATTGATGTAGTATTCCCTCTCCACGTCGTACCCGGCCGCTTCAAGGATATTACAAAGCGCATCTCCAATGGCTGCTCCACGGGCGTGACCCAGGTGCAGCGTTCCTGTCGGATTCGCAGATACGAACTCCACCTGTATACGCTCCCTGCGGGCTTCTCCGCTTTTACCGTAGCTTTCTTTTTCTTCGAGGATAGATGGAACGAGTTCTGCGAGATACGTATTGTTCATGCGGAAGTTGATGAACCCGGGACCGGCGATTTCCATCTCCTCTATCGAAGCTTTCGACTTATCGAAAGCCTCTACGATGTCCCCTGCGATCTCTCTCGGATTCTTTTTTGCGATCCTCGCCATTTGCATAGCCATATTCGTGGCATAATCCCCGTGCTGTTTATCTTTCGGCTGCTCGAGCACCACGTCGGGGATTTCTTCGGAAGAAGCAAGCCCCGCTGCTTCCACGGCGCGGACGATCTCTTCTTTGATCTTTGCTTCCGTCTTTTCTGCAATGTTCATTCCGTTTCCTCCTTAAGCGTTAATTTCAGCTGGTGATTCTGTGTGACATCTTCATTGACCGTCATCTTATAGACAATGAACAGCTCACCGTTTCCTGAGTCGCCCGGGGGACGGTATTCCAGCTGTTCCGTCCAGGTGCTCATGAAAAGTTTTCCGTATTCATGTACGTACGTGTTCTCGGTTTCCGTGTTGACCTCGAACAGCTGGCGCATTTCCACGCCTCCGGAGCGTTTAATGCTTACATGACCCGGTTTGATGGTCACCATCGTATCCACCGGCTCTCTTCCTTCCGGGTGTTCCCTGAAAGTCACTACGTCCATATTCCCTTTTCTGAAAAAGCGCCCCTTTTCCGACAGGGACATCTGCTCGGAGTCCGAACCGTCCCGGATGTGCGTTTCTAACGTAACAGCTACGTTTGTCATGCTGTAATCGCTCCTTTTTTCGTCCCGTTTATAACTAATCCATTATAAGAAGAGTGCAGTAAAAACTCAAGTTGTTTCCCGTAAATAGTCGATCGTCTCCTGCAGTTCCGCATGGATATCCACGTGCGTCGTAATGCTGAAGATACTGTACAGTACCACCGCACCCGCTATGAGGCCTGCATACCACTTGTAGGGCACTCTATTGCGGAAGGGACGGTAATTTTTATGAAAAGCGAAGAGAATAAACGGCAGCAGTGCTCCGACGGCCACGATGTCCCGGGTCCACTGCTCCTTTTCCCTGTTGCTGATGACAGAAGCCCGGAGTGCTTCGTTCACGTGCTCTTCTGCACTCGTCTCCCACGTTTCCCCTTTGTACTCAACTTTCCACGTATTGTTTTCTATCGAATGTTCGTAAGGAACAGGTGTAAAAGAATATCCGATGGTGGCCACCAGAAGCGTTCCCATAACAATCGCATAAACTACAGGTATCCATAACAGTTTTTTATTCATAAAGCCTTCCCTTTCTCTGCCCCCGGCTTTTGAACGAAGCGACGGGGTGCATCCGGATCATTTCACTTTCATCCCACCTATTTTAGCACGAGTTATCGGTTCCGCCAAAGCCCCCGGTTTACGCTTGTGCGCCCTCTGAAGCACTTGCGTTTCGTCATTCGAATAGAAAAAAGACCGGCTGACGATTCAGCCGGTCCTCTTTCTGTCTTAGTAAAAGCATTTTTCCATGCTACTTCAAATATATTACTGCGGGTGATATTTTTCAAGTCGGGAGATCCTGGAAAAGTGAACATTTTGTGACACAGACGGCCGATAAAAGCTCCCGGGCCGTACTTTCCTGTTCACATCGATACGTCGGTAACTTCATCGCGACTGAGTCGCAGCAGCCGGCCGCCGTGGATATCACGGCACTCCAGCTCCCCGCTTCGTCTGTGGAAACGAAGCGGCACCACTTCATGCACATCCCCGTCCATTTCAATACAGACAGGAACCTGCCCGTTCATTGCGTGCTGCAATAAAAAATCGATTCCTGCCGCCTGCTGTTCTTCCATATGCCCCTGTTCAACCCGCTCGTCCTCTTTCCAGAGATTACGGAGCATCTCGATGTGCTCCGGCAGCATGAGTGAAGTCCATTTGATGGAGCCGCGATCTTTCGGTTCCTGATTCATCATCATCCCTCCAACACGAACATTTGTTCCTATCTTATCACACTACTCGTTTTTGTGCACGGGGGTATCAGGAAACAGGACGCAATTCCCGGATGAAAGCCCACGCTTCCTCCAGTTCTTCCTGTTTGTAATTCTGTCTGCTTTTCACCGTATATACCTTCTCTTCAATTTCCTCTTTCGGCAAGTGTTCAAAAAAGAGCATCGTCGACACCAGTTCAAGGAACCTGGAACTTTTTTCATTCATTGCACTGATATATCCCCCGAGTTCCGGACGTTCAATATCCGCATGTTCCAGAAAATCGTGTCCGGAGTCCGTAAGGTTATAGCGATACTGGTAATAATTCCGCTTTTCTTCCATCGCTTCCGAAATGAAACCGAGGTTGCACATTTCTTCTATACGAAGCGTCAGTTCCTCCGAATAAGGACCGTAAAAATGGAACTCATACTTTTCTTCAAAAGGAACCCCGCATTTTTTCATAATGAATATCATTTTCTGAAGACGTTTTCGTCCCACTACTTCCTCACAACTGTTTAAAAAGTGCATTAGTCTCGCATGTTTCTCGAGCATTACTGTTCCTCCCTGCCATACAGAATTCCTTTAATCCGCTGCTTCGTTTTCTCATCACTGATCTGCTCAACCGTATCCGCCGGAAAATAGAGTTTATGGTCCGTCCGTTTCTTTCCGGAAATCGATTCGACGATTTCGGAGAGCCGGGACAGTTCCTTCAGTCCCCCGTCCGGCTGCAGAAGATGAATCGGCAGTCTTTCTCCTTCTTCTCCCGGACGATAGAAATCGTAAGGAAGATCGGAGCTTGAATCCACTTCAAGATAAAAGCGCGGATCGACTCCCGCCTCTTCAAATAAATCGTACAGTTCCCGCCAGGCGTTCATCTGCAGATTCGGGTTGAATTCAATATATTTGAACAGCTTCCTGTTTACGAACCGTTCACACAAATCGCTCAGAATCGGGTCTTTCTCCCTGATCCACATCTGGAAGTAGTACATCACTACGTTCTCATCCAGATCCAGATATTCTTCGAGAGAAGGCGCCTCTTCAAAAAAGGAGAAGAAGTGTACCGGTTTAAGCTCAAACTCGTAGCCGTTTTTATACAGCTCCTTGGCACGCTTCAGAATCTTCGACAGGATCACTTCCGCACTGCGGGTCACGGGGTGGAAATAAATTTGCCAGTACATCTGATAGCGGCTCATTATGTAGTCCTCCACCGCATGCATACCGCTTTCCTTGATCGCCACCTGATCCTCGAGCGGGCGCATGACGCGGAGTATTCTTTCCATATCGAAATGACCGTAGCTGACCCCGGTGAAATAAGCATCACGCTGGAGGTAATCCATGCGATCGGCGTCGATCTGGCTGGAAATGAGGCTGACGACGAGCTTATCCGTGTACGTCTTGTTGATTACATCCGCCACTTTCTTCGGGAACCCTTCTTCCACTCCGGACAGCACCCGGTTCACTTCCGTATCACCGAGCAGAATCGACTGCGTGTAATCTTCGTGATCGAGCCTGAAAGCTTTCTCGAACGAGTGGGAAAAAGGGCCGTGGCCGAGGTCGTGCAGCAGGGCCGCACATAGGGAAAGCAGGCGCTCGTCTTCATTCCAGTCTTTGTGATCACGGAAGTTCTCAAGGATGCGCCGGACGATTTCATATACCCCGAGAGAGTGGCTGAAGCGGCTGTGTTCCGCTCCGTGGAACGTAAGGTACGTGGTTCCGAGCTGCTTAACGCGGCGCAGCCGCTGGAATTCCCGGGTACCGATCAGATCCCAGATTACACGGTCCCTGACGTGGACGTAGCGATGGACCGGATCTTTGAATACTTTCTCTTCGTCTAATTTTTCATCACGATAAGCCATGTGTCTGCTCCATTCCTTTTTTGTCCAGTATAGCCTTTTGCGGGCCGGAAAGAAACGTCTTGACAATACGGGAGAGCCGTGAAATCCGCTTTTCCTCCCGTTCTACAAACACAAAAAAAATTTGCTATAATGGTGGCAGTCTGAATGCAAAAGGAGACCGACCAATGATTTCATCCATACTGCAGCAACCGGAATACAGGCTCGTGGACCACAGCGACCCGGAACTTCATACATCCGCCCTGCCGTCCTTCGCCTATGATGATGCGCTGGCGACATCTGTCGGGGCAGGGACGAGCCCGGCCACTGCCCGTCTGTGGGTACACCCGAAAACCGTCGTCCTCGGCATACCCGACGCGCGCCTTCCCTACATCTCCGAAGGTATCGACTACCTGGAAGAAGAAGGGTACAGCGTCGTCGTCCGAAACTCCGGAGGTCTCGCCGTCGTACTGGACGAAGGAGTACTCAACCTTTCCCTCATCTTTCCGGAGACGAAAGGAGTCGATATTCATGGCGGGTACGACGTTATGGTCGAATTCATCCGCTCTCTTATCGATGCCGACATCGATGTATATGAGATTTCCCGCTCCTACTGTCCGGGCGACTATGACTTGAGTATAGACGGGCGGAAGTTTGCAGGTATATCCCAGCGCCGTGTAAAAGGCGGATTCGCCGTACAGATCTACCTTGATGTGACAGGAAGCGGACAGCAGCGGGCAGAGCTGATCCGGAACTTTTACGACACAGCGAAAAAAGGGGAGGAGACAAAATTCTCTTTTCCCGATATCGATCCGTCCGTCATGGCTTCACTCAACGAACTGCTGGAAGAAACGGTTACGATAGAATCGATCACGGAACGGATCAAAGACCGTCTCCGTCATTACAGTGACAGCGTCATTTCCTACCCGCTTACGGACCAAGAAGTAGAGTGGCTCAGTAAACGGACAGAACAGATGGTGTCCAGAAACAAAAGAGTGTAAAAAGACCAGAAATCCTGAGCTGCTAAAAAAGCGCGGTGCCCGCTATCGGCACCACGCTTTTTGTATATTACTCTACAGACTGGGCGGCTGTTATGATGGCAAGCTTGTACACATCATCCGCATTACAGCCTCTCGACAAATCGTTCACAGGCTGATTGAGTCCCTGAAGCACGGGTCCGACAGCATCAAAACCACCGAGACGCTGGGCTATTTTATAGCCGATATTTCCCGCTTCGAGGCTCGGGAAGATGAACGTGTTCGCTTTTCCTTCAAGTGGAGAATCCGGCGCTTTCTTTTCAGCGACGGAAGGAACGAAAGCAGCGTCAAACTGAAATTCCCCATCAATCAGAAGGTCGCTCCGTTGCTCTTTCACAATCTCGAGAGCTTCTCCCACTTTTTCGGTTTCCGGAGAGACGGCCGAACCTTTCGTGGAGAAACTGAGCATAGCTATACGAGGGTCGATATCGAAAAGGGCAGCAGTGTCTGCGCTGGCCATCGCGATTTCGGCCAGATCCTGACTGTCCGGGGAGATATTGATGGCACAGTCCGCGAAAATGTATTTTTCCTCGTCCCGGACCATGACGAATACTCCGGACGTCTTGTTGATGCCTTCTTTCGTTTTTATAATCTGAAGAGCCGGGCGCACCGTATCTCCTGTGGAGTGTACTGCTCCGCTTACCAGTCCGTCCGCTTCGTTCATATACACGAGCATGGTACCGAAGTAGTTACCGTCTTTCAGAATGTCGCGGGCTTCCTCTTCGCTCGTCTTACCTTTTCGCCGATCCACAAAAAGCCGGACCATATCATCCATATTTCCATAAGTTTCCGGATCCACGATATCCACGCTGCTGAGATCGACTCCGTTCGTTTCCGCCTTCTGTTTCACTTCACCTTCATTTCCGACTAATACAGGACGGACATATCCTTCCGACCCGAGCCTGCCCGCAGCCGTCAGAATTCTTTCATCCCCGGCCTCCGGAAAGACGATCCGCTTTCCTTTGCCTTCTATTTTTCCTTTCAGTGTGTCAAAAAGATCACTCATGTGTACCCCTCCTGTTTTGATGTCTGTATCATATGATAAAACGTGCCAGCTTAAAAGAAAAGCGATACACGCAAACGGCCGTCAGTAACCGCTCTTTATTTTCACTGTTCCCTAATCTTCTTTCGAATATGTGACAGAAATCGGAAAAATCGTTTACAGGAAAGTACTTCACATGCCCCTCCGGCACTCGTATGTTATATTGAATAAGGACATAATTATATCAACCATAAAGGAGCGATTCGACTATGCCAGAACCGGTTATAACAATGGACGGGTGGTACGTCCTTCACGATTTCCGTACGATGGACTGGACTTCCTGGAAGTACGCGAGTGCCGAAGAGCGCCAGCAGGCGATTCAGGAATTTCAGGCGCTGATGGAGACCTTTGAGACGAAAGAAGACAACCGCGAAGGAAGTCACGCTATCTATACGATTGTCGGCCAGAAAGCTGATCTCATGATGATGATTCTGCGCCCGACTATGGAAGAACTCAACGAAATCGAGACGGCTTTCAATAAATCCAAACTGGCGGAATTCATGACGCCGGCCTACTCTTACGTGTCGGTCATCGAACTCTCCAACTACATGGGAGGCGACCAGAATCCGGAAGATCCGGAAATCGAAGGCCGTCTGAAGCCGAAACTTCCGAAATGGGAACACGTCTGCTTCTACCCTATGGATAAGCGTCGTCAGGGGAATGACAACTGGTACGTTCTCGAGAAGGACGAGCGGGCGAAACTGATGTACGAGCACGGCATGACCGGGCGTCAGTACGCCGGTAAAATCCGTCAGTTCATCAGCGGATCGATCGGTTTTGACGACTGGGAATGGGGCGTGACCCTATTTGCGCACGACGTTCTTCAATTCAAAAAGCTCGTCTATGAGATGCGCTTTGACGAAGTGACTTCCCGTTATGGTGACTTCGGTTCCTTTTTCATCGGCAACCTCCTTACAAAAGAAAAAGCGGAGACGTTCTTCGAAGCATAAAACGTTTTTTTCCGCAAAACAAAACCCCGGCCTGACACTGTCAGACCGGGGTTTTCAATTGCAACACTTGCCGACTATAGAACTTTCATCGCTCCAATACCGAGCAGTACCCATCCGATAAGGAAAGCGACTCCACCGAACGGAGTGATCATGGCAAATGTTTTCACACCGCTTACGGCATATACATAAAGACTTCCGGAAAACAGAAGAATGCCGGCAAAAAACAGCCACCCGGCTCCTGTGAACATTCCGGATGCACCCTTACCGAGCAGCAGCGCCGTTATGAACAGCGCCATCGTGTGGAACATCTGATAGTTCACCGCTTTCTCCCACTGACCGAGTCCTTTTTCGGACACTTTTCCTTCCAGCCCGTGTGCCCCGAACGCTCCGAGTGCCACAGCAAGAAAGCCGTTAATGACTCCCAGCAATAAAAACAGTTTCATTATTCTTCCCCCTTATCAAAAATCAAAGATAGACGAACCGTTCGCTCCGTCGTGATCCAGTTTATCATTTGTGCTTTTCCGCTCCGGCGGGTCTTCCCCCATCATCTTCCTCATTTCTTCCGCCGTCGGCTGCATATCGTTCTTCTTCGCAGTTTCCGGTGCCCCGGCGGACTCCTGCCTTTCCTCTTCGAGCACCAGATCACACAGCAGCCGGACAGCCCGGGCATGTTCCCTGACCCGGACCGGGTCTTCGTGCCTGAGCATAGCTTCCTCTATTTCCTTATTCATTCGCTGCAGTAATTGTTGCATGGAGATGCTCATCAGCTACACATCCTTTCCATCTGTCAGTTTATCACGATTGCCACGGAATTACCTATGACAAAAATTCGATAATATTTTCAAAGGGAACAGGGGATAAAACCGGACAGGCAAAAAAGAACAACACGCAGATCTATCCGTGTTGTTCTTCCTGAAATCAATCATTGTTCATTTGATGAAGATCCGTTTCGCTCCGGACTCATAGGTTACAGAACACTGCTTATAAAAATAATGATGATCATAACGGGTAACAGATACTTCACAAGGCCATACCAGACGTTCCCGATGACATTATCACCGAAGTCCACGGCTTTCAGTGCTGTAGCCTTCGTAAAGTACCAGCCGACAAACAGCGCCATGGAAAGTCCTCCGAGCGGAAGCAGGATATTGGAGGCGATGTAGTCCATCGAGTCGAGGATGTTCCTCTCTCCGATCGGCGTTATCCCGGACCAGATTCCGAAACCGAGGGATACGGAGATGCCGAGAAAGAACATGATTACCCCGACAATGACGCTTGCCTTCGTTCTGCTCCAGCGGAAAAGGCGCATGAAGTAAGCTGTCGGCACTTCGAGTATGGAAATCGCCGAAGAGAGAGCTGCCAGCGACAGAGCGAAGAAAAACAGCAGCCCCGCTATCCCCCCAAGCGGCATCTGTTCAAAGATGGAAGGAAGCGTTATAAACACAAGCGGCGGTCCTGATGATGGATCGATATTAAAGGCGAACACCGCCGGAAAAATGACGATTCCTGAAATGACGGCGAAAAACGTGTCCATCAGACCGATTCCGACGGCAGCCCCCGGCAGCCGTTTATCGTCCGACAGGTAGCTGCCGTACGTAAGCAGCGCCCCCATACCAAGACTCAGGGAGAAAAAGGCCTGACCGAGGGCCTGCACGTAAATCGAAGGCTGGGTCAGCGCCGACCAGTCCGGTCGAAACAGGAAACTCAGTCCTTCCATGGACCCGTCCAGCGAAAGGCTGACCCCTGCAAGGGCCAGAAGCAGCAGAGCGAGCAGCGGCATGAATATTTTATTCGCCGTCTCTATCCCCTTCTTCACTCCACTGAACACGATCACGATGGTCATAGTCATAAATAGAGCGGACCAGAAAAGCGGCTGCCACTCCTGCGTAATGAACCCGCCGAAAGCTCCTTCGTATCCTCCCTCCGCAGGAGCCTGGAAGAAGTCACCTGTGATGTAATGAAACAGGTAGTAGAGTGACCAGCCGGCGACTACTGCATAAAAACTCAAAATCAGAAAAGCGCTGAAGACCCCGAAGAATCCGGTCAGAAACCACGGCGTCCCGGGTGCGAGCTTCTGATAAGAGCCGATCACATCACTTTTCGCTTTCCTCCCGATACTGACTTCTGCCAACAGGAGCGGAATTCCGATTAAAAATACAAATACAAGATATAAAAGCAGAAACGCTCCGCCACCGTTGTTTCCGGCTACGAATGAAAAACGCCATATATTTCCGAGACCTACAGCCGAACCCATTGCTGCAAGCATAAACCCGAGTTTCGTCCCCCATTGTTCACGAGCCATAATAGACCTCCTCCACATTGAATATGCACCATCATACCACACATACCCCCCGGTTACGACACGGGTTACCCCTTTTTCCAACTATTCGGTTTATTCATGTTGATGTATGAATATTATATAAGACAGTAAAAAAGCCGTCTCCCCTTTTTTCCCGGGAATACGGCTCTTCACAGTTTATGTTTCTTAGTCATTCTCATTTTCGCGATGAAGCTTCTCCAGACGTTCCACCCGGGCTTCAAGTTTATAGTAGTCTTCTTCCGTAACAAAACCGATTTCCTTCAGCCGGTCTTTCATCATAGTCCGCGTCTGGTTCGTGAAGTCCGTGTCGGCGTTCTGACCTTTTTCCACCCATTCATTCATCATCGCTTTCGCTTCTTTCGGGGTCATTTCCCCTTTGTCGACCATGTCCTGCACCATCTTCTCAAATCTTTCCTTGCCGCTTATAGCTGCTCCGACACCGAGGTAAAACCCGCGCTTCATCCACTTGTCCATCATTCTATCACTCCTCCTAGGAAATATTTTTGATCATACTTGCATGTTTCCATGAAAACAGAAAAGTTCCGGCAAAACTCAAGCCTGATATTAGATATAACACCCAGATCGGAATCTCCTGTAAGCTCTCTGGCAGAAAGAAGGAGGCGACCAGGATGGTACTCCCGATTAAAAAAGTGACAGCAGCATAGAAAAAATAAAAATGATGCCACAACGTCTGCTGCTGCTTCGTCTGCTGCCATTCCCGCTCCTTATCCCCGTCTTCGAGAAACTCCACGAGTGCCCGGGGCAGGGATAGGAGAGGCTGGCCCGTTTCTTTTACTATATTTTTATAAAACCCGAATTTGGACTGACTGCCCGTCATCCATTCGTTGATCACCGGTTTGCCCCACGATACGAGATCCATTTGCGGGTATACAGCCGTAAGCACCCCTAAAATCATGGACGCCGCCCTTCCGAGAAAAGCGTAGTCGGCCGGGAGCTGTATCGGCTGGTCCTTAACGAAATCCTGAAGATCTTCCAGAATATCGTTCATGACGGTTGCATCCATC
Source organism: Salimicrobium jeotgali (assembly GCF_001685435.2). Classification (NCBI taxonomy): domain Bacteria; kingdom Bacillati; phylum Bacillota; class Bacilli; order Caryophanales; family Bacillaceae; genus Salimicrobium; species Salimicrobium jeotgali. Next base: position 410,096 of record NZ_CP011361.2, on the reverse strand, counting down.
TTACTCATATCTTCACTCAAATACATCGACACCAGTCGGCGCATCATCTTCTTCATCGCTTCCGTATCTGCATCATCGAGAAGAAAGTTCATTTCCCTGAGCGAATCCACCACTCTGTCATAATCATCGATAATGAATCCTTCGATCATAGAGCGGATGTGGTCGACGTCTTCCCTTTTCACTTTTCCGACCATACCGAAATCGATAACGACTACGGTACCGTCCTCTTTAATCATTATATTTCCCGCATGCGGGTCCGCATGAAACATTCCGGCATTGACGAACTGTTCCACACAAAGGTCGAATATAGTCCGGGCAAGTTTCTCACGGTCCAGGTCGTTTCTTTTGATGAAGGAAATATCCGTTACCCGCGTGCCTTCCACCCATTCCATCACAAGCACACGGCCGGTGGAAAGATCAGTGAAATATTCCGGTATGTACACGTTGGAATGATTCTCGAACCTTTTCCGGAAATAATTCCCGTTCTCCAGCTCCATCGTGAAATCGAGTTCGTCGCTCATCACAGCTACGACTTCTTTGTATAGAGAAGGCAGATCCGCTTTCTTCCCGAAAATAGTAAAGCGGTTGAGTATCCCGAACACCACTCTCATCGCCTTGAAATCCGTCTGGAAAATTTCTCTTACACGATATCGCTGAACTTTGACTGCCACAGGGGTGCCATTATGAAGATAAGCTTTATACACTTCCCCGATTGATGCGGAAGCGATGGGGTCTTCATCGATGGAGGCGATATATTTGTCCATGGACTCCTGCCAGTCCTCTTCTATAATCCCTTTCGAATACTCAAAAGGTACGGGCTGGACGCGATCGACCAGACCTTCAAGTTCACGTATGAAAGAAGAAGGGAGTAAGTCACCGCGTGAACTTAAGAACTGGCCGAACTTGATAAGCAGTCCTCCCAGATAAACGGCGCGCTGCCTGTATTCGGTAGCCAGTTCTTTTAAAAGTTTTTCCCACTTTCTTTCCGTTTCCTGATCCCAGATTCTGTTCAGTTTCTGGAACCAGAATATTTTCCACAAAAACTTTATGGACATCCAGATAATTATATACATTCTATAAATCCCTATGTACTTCTTCGACTCCAATGCCTTCCCCCCTCTTGCAAGTGTAATGACCCTTTCCCTTTCCAGCTTTCTTTCAACCATAAAAAAACATACATTTAATCTGAAAGACTTGTTTATTTACTTTTTTTTACTTTTAATAAAACTAAAGTACTATCTTATTAAAATGAAATAATGATCAGAATTCTATCAAACGAACAGAACCTGTTACACCTGTACTTTTTTACTATTTTAATTATTTTGAAAATTTTATCAATTATGTGCATAATAGGTTTTGTAATCAAAATCGATACAGGGGGTCTGGAAATGAGGAAATTATCCACCTGGCTGACTGCCGGGGCACTGTCAATGGTACTCGCTGCTCCGACAGTAAGTGCCGAAACATCTTCCACCGAAGACTACACGAACTGGAACAAGGAACGCTACACGGACAAAATGCACATCGACAGCATGCTTAGGCAGAAATCCGAGCAGGAAGGTTTCGATGAGAAAGCTATCGAAACGATCAGAAAAAATGCAGAAAATGTTAACTTTAATGAACAAGAAGGTTCGGAAAACGGAAGTGGAGATTCCGGATTTACATATGATGGAGGAACGAAAAAGTTTCTTGACCGGGATCTCGGATTCCAGGATTTCACTCTCCGCAGTTCGGGCGAGCATGTGGAAGTGTGGGTAGCGGATGATCTTTCTTTCCCGGAAGGTGACCCGCGTGACGCACATAAAATCAATCAGGAACAGGTAGATAAACTTACAAAAGAATTCGATACGAATATTTATCCGAAAGCTACCGAATTTTTCGGTAAGCAGGATCCGCTCGACGGGACGAATGCCCAGCTGGTGGATCTCGGCGTCGTCCCTGAAGGTTACTACGAGACCGAAGACGATGAGAAAATCACCATTCTCGTGAACAATATCAAAGACGACAACTACAACGACCCGGACTACCCGTTCTTCGTCGCAGGCTTTTTCTGGCAGACGATCGAACAGTATACGGACCGTAATATCGTAACGATCGATTCCCGGGACTGGGGCGAGCGTCTGGAAGAATCTTTTTTCTCGACCACCATCCACGAACTTCAGCACCTGATTCACGCTGATAATGACAGCGACGAAACATCCTGGGTGAACGAAGGGATGTCCACGTTCTCCGAGTACCTGGGCGGCTACGGCGTAGATGCCGGCTCCATCAATTTCCTGCTCGATCATCCGGAGAACTCTCTTACTGCCTGGGATGAACACGTAGATGCAAAAACGGGGCCGGAAACGATTGCGGACTACGGTCTCGTGCAGCTGTTCACTCTTTACAACTACGAACAGTTCGGTCAGGAATTCATCCGTTCTGTAGCTACAAGCGATATCAACAGCATCGACAGCTACAGAAAAGCGTATGAAGAATTCGGTATCGATAAGTCGTTCGAGGAAGTATATCAGGACTTCACTTCCGCACTCGTCATGGACGACAACAAGTTCAAAGGCGGAAAATACGGATTTGAAAATGTAGACCTGCGCGATCTTCCGACAGAAGATGGGACACGCGAAAAAACTGTAAACTTCGAAAAAGCCGAAGACTATGAAAAAGAAGGCGTACCTGCCTGGGGGACCGATTTCAAAGAATTCAATTTTGAACCGGGAGAAAATGTGGAATCCTTCGATTTCAACGGCGTCGATTTCCTTCCTTTCCAATGGACCTCGACAGAAGACCCGCTGAATAAAGGCAACGATGTATATTACAGTACCAAAGGCGATGAAATGGATAACGCGATGATTTTTGAAGCGGACCTTTCAGGACTTAACGAAGCCACTCTTTCTTTTGATCACTACTACCAGATTGAAGAGAACTGGGACTTCGGAATGGTTCAGGTATCCACCGACGGCGGCGATACGTGGACGTCCCTCTCCAACGGGAACACGACGAGTAACGTAACCGATCAGGGGTATCCGAAGATCAAAGAAAACGTTCCAGGTTTCACCGGAAGCAATGGTTCTTTCCAAAACGAAACATTCGACCTCTCTGAATATGCCGGAGAGAACGTACTGATCTCCTTCCGTTACCTTACGGACTGGGGTTCCACCGAAAAAGGCTGGTATCTCGACAACATTGAAGTTCCGGAAGCAGGAGTCTCTTACACCGGGGAGAGTACGGAAGGCTTTACTTCCCAGGCGGAACTGAACGAAAACTACGTGAACTACGGCGTTTCTTTCTTCAAAGAGAAGAATAACGGAAAGTATCAGGTCGTACACGTCGACCCGTTCAATATTACAGACAAGGATGCCCTCGAACTTCAGCAGGTATTCCGTCCCGGCAAAACGTACATGACCACTCATTACGCTGCGCCGCAGGACAGTACGGAGTATGTGAATTTCGAATATGAAATTTCCTACAAAGAGAACGGGAATAAAGGCAATAAAGGCAATAATGGGAATAATGGTAACAGCGGGAACAACGGAAAAAACAAACAGAAATAAGCAGAATCGGCCCTTTCGGAGGGCCGGTTCTCTTTTTTCGTAAAGCCCGGTATGTTCGGCAGATTTTTTATGTCGGACGAAGCTTTCTTTCGTTACGTTCGCCACTCTGTTTTCTCAGTGAACGGCACCTAGAGGGAACGCAAAACTATTCTCCTGTCGCGGGGACGCCCGGATGATTGATTCTACTTTTCATTTGAGGTGATTTTTGCCATGATAGTGGGAGAACGTACTTAGAGAGGACGGGATTTTCCTTGATGATAAAAGAACTGGAAGTGAAAGATTTACGTCCGGTATCCGAATGGCTGCACCGGATGAACGGGGATGATAAACACTTCGTCGCCTGGCTCGCTTCGGATCCGAAAGAGATATTCGAACAGATCTGGGGGCTTACCCAGCTGAACGATCCCTTCGCATTTGTAGCATGGGACGGGGAAGAAATCGTCGGCTTCCTCGGCATACTCCCTTTTTTCGAACAGAGAGTGTGCAGACTTCTCGGCCCATTCGCGACAAAACAGGAAACTCTGATTATCGAGAGGTTATGGCAGAAGGCTTCTCTTACGCTCGAAATGTATTTTGATGCGGCGAAGCTTGCCTGTTTCGATGTGAACACGGAACTTCTCACCTTCGCGGAACACTATGAATTTGAACTTTATAATATAGAGAAGACACTCCGGCTTGATAAAGAATCCTTCACCCAGGAACCGGAGGGTGCTCCAATCGCTCCGCTGGATGAATCCCGGCGCGAAGAGCTCGATTCGATTCATCCGGCCGGGGCCTACTATACGACGGATGAAATGCTCACATTTTCCCGTGAAAACGGCCACCACCTGCTCGGGTACTTCGACGGCGACGCTCTTGCCGGTTATCTATATTTGGAAACTATACTCCCGGAAGAAGAAGGGGAAATCTGTTTCGTAAACGTAGCTTCCGAAGAACAGGGAGAGGGCGTCGGCAGTGCCCTGCTCACCTATGCCCTTTCTCTCGGATTCCGGAGGGAAAACTTTTCCTATATTACGATTTCCGTGCGGGAAGCTAACAGCGGAGCCGAGAATCTGTACAGGCAGTTCGGCTTTTATGAATGGCATACGATCTACGCCTACAACAAAACGATCGAAACACAGCCGCCTCCGAAACTTGTCCACTGATTTCGGCGGAAAAGGAGGGAACGCATGAGCTATCTTGAAGATATTTTAAAATCTACAGGAGACACCACACCGATTATAAAGCAAAAATCGGTAAGCGGCGGAGACATCAATGAAGCTTTTTATGTACGGACGAAAGCGCAGGAATATTTTGCGAAAAGAAATAAAGGAGCCTCTTCCCGGTTCTTCCAGACGGAAGCGAGAGGTCTTGAGCTCCTCCGGCAGACCGGCGCGATCGACGTTCCGCGAGTTTATCATCACGGAGGAAACGAGGAGGAAGCGTGGCTCGTTCTGGAATATATCCCGGCCGGCACTACCTCCCCGCTGTCCGAACACCGACTCGGGGAGCGGCTTTCCCGTATGCATGCCATGGAAAACAGTGCCTACGGTTTCGATCAGCCCACGTTCATCGGGGAACTTCTGCAGGAGAATCATATGTATCCGTCCTGGCTGGAGTATTACCGGAGCGAACGGCTTCTTCCACAGATTAAACTGGCAGGAGAAAAAGGGAAACTTCCGCCGGACAGAGAAAAACGTGCCCATCAGCTTCTGGAGCATCTGGACACGTGGATCCCCGAAGATCCCGGAAGTTCCCTTCTCCACGGTGATCTCTGGGGCGGCAACTGGATGACAGGTCCCGAAGACACGCCTTACCTGATAGACCCTTCCGTCTTATATGGAGACAGACTGATGGATCTCGCTTTCACCGAACTGTTCGGAGGATATTCCCGGGATTTTTATGAGGCGTATGCCGCGTACACCCCTCTCCCCGACTATTATCAGGACGTGAAACCTTTATACCAGCTGTTTTATCTGTTCGTTCACCTGAATATGTTCGGGGAGGCCTTCGGAAGCCAGGTGGACCGGATTCTCACTCATTACACAGAAACGAAAGGGTGAGGGTAGAGATAAGCCTGGGATAGTACGTAGTCATCTTCATATTTATGACCGAAATCTTTCAGTAATGCTCTTACTTCATCCAAAGAAATCGCACCATCCACGAACTGCTTCAGTTTTCTCTGAAGCAGTTCTTTTTCTTCTTCGGATAACTGCCGCTTTACGTGTCCCGCAATATGTTCACAGGCATTGACGTGTCTCGCCCGGGTCGGAGGAGTCTCCACCGCTTTCTCGAGAAGCTGGCGATAATCTTCGGCCAGCTCAAAGAACGGGGTCTCTCTTCCCCGGGCCAATAATCGACCCATTTGTTTCTGTATACCCGGGGAGTACGCCATCAGTAAATATTTATGATCCGATTGAAAATCGAACAGCCGCCGTTTTGATTCCTGCTCGAACACTTCTCTCAGGCGATGCAGCGTAAACATTTTCGTCCAGAAGTCATCGAGATCTTCAGGGCTCGCATGAATCAGAAAAGAAGCGGAGCTGCTCCCGTCGGCATGGCGATTCCCGGTAATATTTACGTATTCCTCCAGTCGATGTAAGTACTCCCTGCTGATGTCCACGTCTCTTTCAATATATATAGCAGGCTTCTGTTTATAGTCCACGTCACTCTCTCCCTTTTTACGAAAGATTCTGTCTACGAAGAAGGATTCCCCGTCATAGCCGTCGAATAACATAAAAGCAGTCATAAAATACTTGGCAATATGACGTTTATGTATTAAAATCTATTTTATTGCATAATTATACTAAGTTAGGAGCGCTCTCATGAATAAACACACTTTCCCCTTATCTGCTCATTTAAAATTCATCATACCTTCTCTTATCGGTGTGATTCTGTTTATGGTGCCCATCCCCTCCGGTGAATCCCTCACCATACTTGTCGCTATTTTCGCCGGATGGCTTGAAGAGGCACTGGCAGGTTATTTATCTTTAATAATGACGTTCATCATTTCTCTTACGGCTGTACTTACCGTCTGGGTAAAAGCAGGAGGGCGTAAAAACGTTAAGTCCTCTCCTTTCTTCACTTCACTGCTGGACGTCACCCCTTTCTGGACAGGAGTTCGGGTTCTCGGAATGATTTTTGCCCTGATGGTGTATTTCCAGATCGGCCCGGAAGCGATCATTTCGGAAAATACCGGCGGCATGCTTCTCGATTCCCTTCTTCACGTGCTGTTTACAGTATTCCTCTTTGCCGGACTGTTCCTGCCCCTGCTATTGAATTACGGGCTGCTGGAACTCTTCGGAGTGCTGCTGACGAAAATTATGCGTCCGCTCTTCACACTTCCGGGGCGTTCATCGATCGATTCACTTGCTTCCTGGCTTGGTGACGGGACGATCGGTGTGCTTCTCACGAGTAAGCAATACGAGGAAGGATATTACACGAAACGTGAAGCTGCCGTCATCGGTACCACCTTTTCCGTCGTATCGATAACGTTTACGATCGTCGTCATCGAAGAACTCGGACTCGGGCACATGTTTCTCCCTCTTTACGGAACGATAGTTGTCGCCGGGGTCGTGGCAGCGCTGATTATGCCGCGTATACCTCCGCTTTCCCGAAAACCCGACACGTTCGTTACGGAAGAACCTCAGGGGAACGGGGATGATGTTCCAAAATCGGAGAACGCCTTCGCCTACGGTTATAAGCAGGCGGTCAAACAGGGGAACCAGTCCCCGGGGGTCACCGGTTTCCTTAAAAACGGGGTGCAGAACATCCTCGATATGTGGATGGGCGTGGCTCCCATCGTTATGGCGCTCGGTACGATAGCTCTGGTACTGGCGGAGTTCACCCCGCTGTTTTCCTGGCTCGGTGTGCCGTTCATCCCGATTCTGGAACTGCTGCAGATTCCGTCGGCCCAGGCTGCATCCGAAACCATTCTGATCGGGTTCGCGGATATGTTCCTGCCGGCACTGATCGGTGCTTCCATTGAAAGTGAAATGACCCGCTTCGTCATTGCCGCCCTGTCCGTAACACAACTGATTTACATGTCGGAAGTCGGTGGGCTTCTCCTCGGATCGAAAGTACCCGTCGGTATCAAAGATCTGTTCATCATTTATCTCGAGAGGACGATTATCACCCTGCCGGTGATTGCACTGATCGCCCATCTGATATTTTAAATAAAAGCAGAGATGACAGCCGGACCGGCCGTCGTCTCTGCTTATTTTCATAATGAAGATATATCTTCCTGTTACAGCTCTTTTACGTTCTACTAACATTGTTCTTTTACTTATACACAAACACCCCGGTAAGTAGTACGATATAAATAACACTAATGCTTATAGAAAAGGCGGGGACATACATGGAACGCGATGCTTTTTTCGATAATGCGAAACTGTTTCTGATCGTGCTCGTCGTATTCGGACACGCGATACAGCCGATGACGAATGATTCCGTCTTTGTATATAATCTCTACACATTCATCTATATCTTCCACATGCCGGCCTTCATTCTCCTTGCTGGTTTTTTTGCCAAAGGGTCGAGGGACAAAAAGTATATACTGCAAATGGTGAAGAAACTGCTGCTCCCTTATTTCCTTTTTCAGGCAGTGTACAGCGGCTATTACTACGCTCTCGGGGACGAGGGATGGTACAACGGTTTCTTTCACCCGCACTGGTCTCTCTGGTTCCTCATCAGTCTGTTCTGCTGGCATATTCTGCTCATCGGGTTCAAAAAGCTGCCGCCGCTCCTCGGTATACTTATTTCGCTTGAGCTCGGTCTCGTCATCGGATATTTCAGCGACATCGGCCATACGTACAGTCTGTCGCGCACCTTTGTATTCTTTCCATTCTTTCTTGCGGGCTACTGGCTGACTACCCGGCAGGTGAAAGTGTGGCAGATTACTTCCGTGCGTGCCGGTTCACTCGTGACGATGGGGGTGATAGGTACGCTGATCGTCCTTTTTCCGGAATTCAGTTCCGACTGGCTGCTCGGTTCCAAATCCTATGCCACTCTCGGCAGTCCTGAATCCGGCGGCTGGGTCCGTCTCGGAGTCTACGTACTTGCTGCTGCCATGACAGTATCCGTGCTGGCCTGGGTTCCGAGTCGCCATTTCTCTTTCACGAAACTCGGTCAGCGGACGCTTTACGTGTATTTACTGCACGGATTCGTCATCCAGTTTTTCCGGGAAACAGAATTTTTCACATATACTCACTGGCTGGACGTATTCGGAGTCTTTTTCGTATCGCTCGGAATCGTCTATCTCTTCTCTTCCACTTTCATGATGAAAGCGGCGTCGCCTCTGATTGAAGCGAAACTTCCCCGGAGACGAAAGATCCGTACGTTTCAATAAAGTCATAAATACGAAAAAGTCCCCTGCAACAAGATGTTGTCAGGGGGCTTTTACAATGACTTACACGTTCGATTCCGGTGCCGTTTTTACTTCCTGAAATCCCCGGCCCAGCTGCCGTTGCGGAACACCGGTTCAAACGTACCGTCCTCTTTCTCTCCGTCAATATCGAGTTCAGCCGAACCGATCATGAAGTCTTCGTGCACGAGACTGTCGTTCACTCCGTTTTTATCCCGCTCCTCTGCGCTCATCTCCGAGCCTTTCTCCACGTTGGTCGGATAAGCTTTTCCGAGAGCAATATGACAGGAGGCATTCTCGTCGAACAGCGTGTTGTAGAAGATGTGACCGGACTCGGAAATCGGTGATTCGACAGGGACGAGAGCAACTTCGCCGAGACGTTTCGCTCCTTCATCCGTTTCAAGAAGATATTTCAGGGACTCTTCCCCGGATTCCGCCTTATAATCTACGACCTTCCCTTCTTCGAATGTAAGCGAGAAGTTCTCGATCAGGTTCCCGTCGTAATTAAACGGCATCGTGCTCCGTACCGTTCCGTTCACTCCGTATTTATGAGGCATCGTAAACACCTCTTCTGTCGGCATGTTAGGGTTGAACTTCACGCCTTTCACAGATTCGGCAGCGCCGCCGGCCCAAATATGATTTTTCGGAAGCTCAATCGTAAGTTCCGTCCCAGGCGCTTTATAGTGAAGCTTTTTGAACTGTTTATCATTCAGCAGCTCTCTCGCTTTACGCAGGTTCTCATTGTGCTCATCCCAGGCTTTCATCGGGTCTTCTTTATCAATCCGGGTAATATGGAAAATCTGTTCCCACAGTTTATCCTGAGCTGATGCCACCGGCTCATTCGGAAAAAGTTTCTTTGCCCAGTCCGGATGAGGGAAAGCTACGATCGTCCAGGTTATTTTATCTTCCATAATATAATCCCTGTAGGTGGTGAGCGCTTCGGCACTCGCTTTATTGGCTTTCGCTACTCTTTCCGAGTCCACATCTTTTAAAAGGTCCGGATCAGGTCCGTAGACGTTCACTACCGAATATCCGTCTTTAGCCATTTCTTCAAGACCCTCGGCCCGCCAGCGCGGGAAGTTCTCAAGCACTTCGTCTGCTGCATGTTTCATTTTCATATAAGTGAGGACGTTATCGCCCCACTGGACGTGTACGTCTTTCGCACCGCGTCCGTACGCCTTTGCGCTCAGTATATGCACAAAATCGGCAGCTTCTATCGGGGCGTTGATAATGATCCCCTGGCCTTCCTGTATGTTGACCCCTTTTTGCAATGCAACATCTGCATACTGCTCAAGCTTTTTCTGAAATGTACTCATGCTCATCCTCCTACGACATCCACTTCGGTGGTGTGTTTTTATCCCAGTATATTTCTCCCAACGGGTGGTGGTTTTCATACCCGTCTTCTTTCACATGATAATGGAAATTAAACCAGTACCCTTCCCCCGGACGCAGGTCCCGCCTGACGTGGAAGCGCGCCAGCTCTTCACCGGAACGGGTATTTGTCAGGTTGAAAATTTTTTCTCCATAACCTCCAGCCGGGCTCTCCGAAATTTCATAGACAGGTACATCTCCGACATCCACACAGGACTCGATTACTGCTTCAATTTCCGGAAAGATAATCTCGACCATGTCTTCTTCCACTTTCTCCTTGATGCGCGGCCCCAGTTTCATGAACGTCTGTTCTTTCGCTTTGTCCGTCAGGTCTTCCACGGTAAGCTGCTGCGACAGCTTATCCGAAAAGGCTGTCTCTTCACTGGCCGTTTCCACATCGGACGCTTCGGATTCCAGGGGAGCCTGCGGTATGTACAGTCCGAGTGTCATAACAGCTACAAGGGAGACAAACAGTTTTCTAAGCCATATCTTCATATTTCTCATCCTTTTATCGATAAAAGTCGGACTATCCCCACTTATCATTGTCCTCGCAAAACACCTCTATGCCCGCGCATAGAGGTGTCAGCCGATTTCTACTCTGTAAGTACGAAAGTCTCCAGTTTCAGTGTGACATCGACCTTTTTCATCCGCCCCTGAACGGTATAGTGATTGGTTTCATGCCGGAAAAATTCCCGTGCTCCGTTGTAGGTGGTAAACCATTTGTTGCCAATTACGGAAAATTCGCCTTTTTCCCTGTCCGTAACCTCAATCGGGTGATACGTCCTGCCGAGGTGTCCATCTTCTCTTTCCATTATCCCGACGCGATGCCTGGCATCCATCCATACTTGGGTCATGATTTTCAAGAGATCACTCCTTATATCACGGAAAACCGCATTTAATTGTGTGACAATTTGTAAGTTGAGTCAATTATCGCAAAATTCTCACACAATTTCAACACTTTACCGTTAAAAAGCAGAGAAGGACTATTTTTCTCTTTGCATGTCACTGATGAATTTATAGCGATCGCTTCGATAAATGGATGTGTTCCGCTCAAATGGAACGCCGGCACTCAGGTAACCGAGACGCTCTATCCGCAGTATCGCATCTCCTTCTTCGATGGAAAGAGGTTCTGCTTCTTCCAAAACAGCTGTCCCCGCTTCGATCGTCTGTCTGGCCCGTTCAATCGAATGTGCCGTTTTCGTTTCGATATATTCATAAAAGGAGACACCTTCCAGTCTGTCGGCATCGAGTTCCGGAAACAGATGGACCGGTATGAAAGTCTCTTCGATAGCCATCGGTTCCTCATCCGCATAACGGATCCGTTTCAGGTAATAGACTTCCCCCTCTTTCAGCTGAAGAATGTCTTTCGTCGTTTCGTCCGGTTCCTGCTTCTCAAATATAAGCAGTTCGTTGTGAGGCGTAAGCCCGCGGCGTTTCATATCCTCACTGAAGCTTGTGACCCCCTGAAGAGGCTGTTCGAATTTTTCTTCGGCTACGAACGTGCCCCGCCCCTTCTCCCTGTAAAGGATACGATTCCGGACCATATTCGAAATCGCCTGACGGACGGTCATGCGACTCACTTCATAGGTTTCGGACAGCTCTCTTTCGGAAGGAATCGCCTCTCCATAGTTATAAATACCGGACTCGATCTTCCGTTTCAGATCCTCTTCTATCTGGTAGTACATCGGCAGAGGAGATCCTTTATTCAGCACTGGTGTCCACGTCCTTCCCGTAAGCTTCTTCGTCTACAATCAATGTAACATGTTTATGATTGTAGAGAGCCGAAGCGGGAAACATTTCTTCCATCTCTCCTTTCAGCAGCCGCCGGATAGCCTCCTGTTTATTTGCTCCTGAAGCCAGCAAAAGGATTTCCTCACTTTTCAGAATAGAGGCGATGCCCATCGTTACCGCTTCCGTCGGTACTGCTTCAAGAGACGGGAAAAATCTTGCGTTCGCCTCCCTTGTGACCTGATCCAGTTCTTCCACGTGCGTCCCGGCTTCAAAGGAAGCTCCCGGCTCGTTAAAACCTATGTGACCGTTACTCCCTATCCCGAGCAGCTGAATGTTTGCAGGACCTTCTTTATCGAGAAGTGCTTCATACTCTCTGCACTCTTTGTCCAGATCTTCTGCTTCCCCGTTCGGAATGTACGTATTTAAAAAAGGGATGTGCGAGAAGAGTTGTTCCTGCATAAACGTATGATAGCTCTGACTGTGATCTCTCGGCAGACCCACGTACTCATCAAGGTTGAACGTCGTAACCCCGGAATAGTCGATTCCGCGTGACCTGTGTCCCTCTATGAGCTGTTCGTACGTACCGAGCGGCGTTCCTCCGGTAGCCAGTCCGAGAACGCACTCAGGATCAGCATTCACCTTTTCCTCTATAATAGAGGCCGCTTTCCGGCTCATTTCCTCATAATTTTTCACAACGATAACTTCCATTCCTATTCCTTCCTTTCATATACCAGTTCTCCCCGGCACCATGTCGCATGTACGTTGAAATCATTATCAACGAGTACGAGATCGGCATCTTTTCCGGGCGCAATACTGCCTTTCCGGTTTTCCACTCCAAGTTCGCCGGCTGCGTTTCCGGAAGTGATGGCCAGCAATTCCTGGTCCGACAGATGAAGATGTTTTTTCATAAGAGACGCGGCTTTTGAAAGAGTAAGTATACTCCCGGCAAGCGTCCCGTCTTCAAGAACCGCCTTCTGATTTTCGACAGTCACATCCTGGCCTCCGAGGTCATAAGTGCCTTCCGGCAGACATTTGGCCCGCATCGCATCCGTAATCAGCAGCATTCTCTCATCCGTAAGCTGCCTGTAGGCGATCTCGACAGCTTCCTTACGTGAGTGGATATGATCCACAATCAGTTCCACCATAAGACGCGGGTCCGTGAAGGCCGCCCCGGTCACGCCCGGGTCCCTGTGATGCAGCCCGCTCATCTGGTTGTATAAATGCGTCACGTGACTTACACCCGCTTCGACAGCGGCTTCCGCTTCATCGAACGTTGCATCTGTATGACCCATCGAGGCGATGATGCCTCTTGTTTTCAAATGACGGATGAGTTCCTCCCCGCCCTTTTCTTCGGGAGCCAGCGTAACGAGGCTGATCATGTCATTACTTGCTTTACGGTAGGACTCGAACTTAGTGACGGAGGGCTCACGGATGTAATCCACGGGCTGTGCTCCGGCTTTCCTGCCGGATATGAACGGCCCCTCCAGATGCACTCCGAGCATTTCGGCTCCGCTTACGTTTTCTCCTGTAAAAGAGCCGGCGTTACGAAGAGCGCGCTCTATGTTTTCCGGGGACTGGGTCATCGTAGTAGCAAGAAAAGACGTAGTCCCCTCCTCCGGAAGAATCTCCGCTATGCCTTGCAGAGCTTCGGGAGTGGCATCCATTACATCGTGGCCGTTCGCGCCATGGATATGCACGTCGATGAAACCGGGGAACAGGGAAAGCCCTTTCCCATCGATGACCGTATCCCCCCGGCCGAGAGGGGAGTCGCTCACATTGCGGATTTCGCCTTCTTCAAAGAGTACGCTCCCCTCTTCAATAGTACGATCCTTCTGTACAATACGCACGTTTTGATACTCGACACTCATCCCGTGCACCTCCTCTTATTTATTTTTCATCTGTTTTTTGATTGCTTCTGCGAGGAACTCGACGCTTGTGCCTAAAACTACGTGCACGTTTTTCGAACCGATGTTGATGACACCCCGTGCCCCTTCACGTTTGAGCTTCTTGTCATCCACTTTCTCTCTGTCTTCCATCGTAAGTCTGAGTCTTGTCGTACAGTATTCCAGCGTGTCGATATTCTCTTCACCGCCGAGTGCCTGAAGATAGGCGGCCGCCTTTTCGTCATAGTCGGACGTTCCACCAGACGCTTCTTCGACGTCCTCTTCGTCATCATCCTCACGTCCAGGTGTTTTCAGGTCCAGTTTCGTAATGAGGAAGTAGAAAACGACAAAATACAAAGCTCCCATAACGAGCCCGAGCACGAGAAGCAGAAGCGGATTTTGGGCAATGTTGAAGTTCAGTAAATAGTCGATCAGCCCGGCCGAAAATCCGAATCCGTGCCGCACGTCAAGCATATAAGCCGCAATCATCGATACTCCGGTCAGAACGGCGTGGACTACGTACAGAAGCGGAGCGAGGAACATGAAAGAAAACTCGATCGGTTCCGTAACACCCGTAAGGAAGGAAGTAAGATCGATACTTCCGAGCATCCCGCCTACAATTGCCTTCTTCTCTTTTTTGGCAGCCGCATACATGGCAAGACATGCACCGGGCAGACCGAACATCATAATCGGGAAGAAACCTGCAAGGAAGTACCCGGCCTCAGGGTCCCCTTTAAGGAAACGGTTGATCTCCCCGTTCACTGTCTCCCCTGCAGCCGTCGTAAAGCTTCCGAAATCGAACCAGATCAGTGTATTCATGACGTGGTGAAGCCCGACCGGTATCAGCAGGCGGTTCAGGAATCCGTAAAGACCGACGCCTGCTTCCCCGGAAGAAAGAATCCACTGGGCTGTCGCATCAAGAGCATACTGCGGATAAACCCATAAATACCCCATGATGAAAGACATGACTACCATGGCAGCAGACGTCACAATCGGTACGAATCGCTTTCCTCCGAAGAAAGATAAATATTCCGGAAGTTTAATATCGTAGAAGCGGTTGTACAACATACCGGCCGAAATACCGGCGATGATACCGGCGAATACGCCCATAGATATATTTTCGTTAATGGCTTCGACTCCCGCCTGTAGGACGAGGACCCCGATAGCCCCGGACAGAGCTGCACCTCCCCCTCCGTCTTTCGCAAATCCCATCGCGATACCTATACCGAATATGAGTGGAGGTTATCAAGAATACTGCTTCCTGCAGCTTCAATAAAGTCGATATCGAGCATATCATCCATGCCGAGACGCAACAGCAGCGCCGCAGCCGGAAGTGTGGCAATGGGAAACATCAGTGATTTCCCGATTCGTTGAAAAAATGCTAACACGATTAAAACTCCTCTCTTTATTTGAAAACGCTTTATATAAATTCTACCACTCACGTATATAGTTGTCTATACCAATTTATCGGAAGAAGAAATTGATTTGGCTCGGGTACGGCTATCGTTCCCTTCACGGGAATGTTCAGGTGCTGAAGGTAACGATTCTACCGTTTTCCTTCCCTTCGCGGAGGATATTCTTCTTTGAACGTCACGATTCAGGCGAAAACGTTACCTTCGGAAGCTTCAAGTGCGCCTGAAGGTAACGAAAAAAGCAGTCCCCTGTCCTCCCACAGGTCAGGGAACCTCTGGAAAGTTACTCACAAAAAAAGACTGACCTCCGTCAGTCAGGCTGTCGAGAAAGTCTCGGCAGCTTTTATTTTTTCTGTTTTTTTAATAGATCACCGCGTTAATTTGTTATAATAGCTGTAACTTATCAACGAAAGGTGATTGGATGTTTCAATCTAAAACTGAACGACAAAATGAAATCGAAATGGTTACCATTGAAGAGCTTGTCCCTGAAGATCATCTCCTACGCAAAATTGACCAATACATAGATTTTTCTTTCATTCCTGAAAAAGTCCGTCCTTACTATTCAGAAGATAATGGTCGTCCCTCTTTGGATCCTCTTGTTTTATTCAAAATGATGTTCATTGGTTATATCTATGGCGTTCGTTCCGAACGCGAATTGGAGCGACAAATTCAAACGAATGTTGCTTATCGTTGGTTCTTAGGGTTGAATCTTACAGACAAAGTCCCCCATCATTCCACTATTAGTTGGAACCGCCGCACTCGTTTCAAAGACACGGATATCTTTCAAGAAGTTTTTGATGAAATCGTGCTCCAAGCGATGAACCACCGTATGGTCTCCGGCCGTGTATTATTCACAGATTCCACGCACTTGAAAGCCAACGCTAATAAGAAGAAATTCTCAAAACAAGAAGTTGAAGTAGAAACGGTAGACTACCTCAAAGATTTGGAAGAAGCCGTAAGAAAAGATCGTGAAGATCATGAAAAAAAGCCTCTGAAGGAAAAGGAGGGGGTAAAAAAGACAAAGGAAATTAAGGTTAGCGACACGGATAGCGAGAGTGGTTATCTTTACCGGGAGAATAAGCCGGAAGGCTTCTTTTATCTTGATCACCGTACCACAGATTTAAAACATAACATCATTACTGATGTTCATGTAACGCCAGGAAATATTCATGATTCCAGACCTTACTTACAACGTTTGGACCGCCAAATCGAACGATTTGGCTTTGAGGTGGAAGCTGTAGGTCTAGATGCCGGCTATCTGACGAACCCTATATGTCATGGGCTTATAATGGAAAGAGGAATATTTGGAGTTATTGCTCATCGAAGGTACCAGTCAAAGAAAGGGCTTCTTCCGAAATGGAAATATGCATATGATGAAGAGCGGGATGAATATGTGTGCCCCCAGGGTGAAGTTTTAAGCTATTCGACCACCGATCGTGAGGGGTATCGGCATTACAAATCAAACCCTGAAAATTGTGCAGATTGCCCTCTTCTAGCGAAGTGTACCCAAAATAAGAAGTATCAAAAAACGATCACTCGCCATGTATGGGAAAGCTCGAAGGAGAAGGTTCGGTTGAACCGGCTTTCTAATGAAGGCAAGTGGATCTATCGCATGAGAAAAGAGAAAGTTGAACGTAGCTTCGCAGATTCAAAAGAACTGCACGGGCTGCGTTATTGTCGCTTGCGCGGAAAAGAGAATGTACGCGAACAAGCGTTACTGACGGCGGCCTGCCAAAACATGAAAAAGATTGCCCTCCACCTATCCAGGGTGAGATAGGTGAAGGAGAGTCTTTTTCGGTGAGGGGAAGGCGAATACCAGGAGACTCCTGCGGAAAAACGGGCGATCCGAGACCCCGCAGTGTGGGTTTTCACGAGGGAGGCTCGGGCGTTCGTCCGCGGAAAGCGAGTGGTATTCGCCCGCACGAACTGCACAAAAAAAGCTTGCAGAAAAACACGGGGTTTCTCTACAAGCTGACTGACCTCCGTCAGTCCTTCTTCTGCTTATAGATTTCTATCGCTCTCTCCCGCATCCGCTTGTGATCCACCATCGGCTCCGGGTAATCTTCCCCGATGGTACATCCTGCTTCCTTCTGCTCATCTTCCGACATTTTATGAGGTTCGTGGATGTACTTCTCCGGCACATTCCGAAGCGCCGGAAGCCACTCTTTTATATAGTCCCCATGCTTATCGAACCGTTCGGACTGACGGACGGGGTTGAAGACACGGAAATAAGGGACCGCATCCGTTCCTGTCGAGGCTGCCCATTGCCAGCCGCCGATGTTCGAAGCCGCTTCGTAATCAGCCAGTTTCCGGTTGAAGTACCTTTCCCCTTTTCTCCAATCGATAAGAAGATCTTTCGTCAGAAAAGAGGCGACCGCCATCCTGGCGCGGTTATGCATCCAGCCGCTTTCGTTCATCTGTGCCATGGCAGCATCTATAAACGGGAAGCCGGTCCGCGCTTCTTTCCACCGGTCAAAAATTTCCTCATCTTCGTTCCAGGGGATATCGCGGAATTTTTCCGTAAGTTCCTGATCATCAGCTTCCGGATGATTGTAGTACACCATGTGATAAAAATCACGGAAAGCCAGTTCCCGGATAAAGCTCTCTACTCCGTCCTGACGCTTCCGCCCGTCCGTTTCCTGTTGAACTCTGTGATATACCGTGCGCGGGGAAATTGCTCCCGTGCGCAAGTAGCGGCTCATCAGGCTGGTTCCGTCTTTCGAGGGGATGTCCCGGTCTTCGTCGTAATAATAGATCGGTTCATCCAGAAACCGGGTGAGGCGCTGCTCAGCTGCTTCCTCACCGACCTCCTCCCACTTCCGGAGCGGGGCTTTCGTAAGTTCCCGGTACTTTTCCTCTCCGTCTGTAAAATCCCCGGAGCGGTCTGTCAGATGCTGCTTCATTTTATCCGTATCCAATTTCACCACCGGTGGTTTGTCAAGCTTCTGCCACTGCTTGAAATAAGGGGAGAACACCTGATAAAGCTCGCCGTCTTTCTTCGTCACTTCCTCCGCTCCGTGGAGAGGGTGGTCGATATACGTATGCGTACGTACCCCCCGCTCTTCGAAGACAGGCAGCACCCGTTCGTCCCGTTCTTTGCCGAATCCGGTTTCTGCTTTGTTGAAATAAATGTCCTCAGCATCCGTCACCGTATCGAAAAAGGATCGGAATGCCTCCTCTTCCTCCCCGAAGATGAAATGGAGGGGTCCCGATGATTCATGGAACTTTCGGACGGTCTGAAAAAAATAGTCCTCCTGCAGATCAAATTCCCGGATAAGCTCGGGATGGATATGGAAGAGAAGCAGTAGCTCATCCTCTTCCCCGAGGTTTTTCACCGCTTCCGCCAGAGCAATATTATCGTTCAGACGCAGGTCGTTGCGAATCCATACGACAGAAGTACTCATATTACAGCTGTTTCATCAGATTGGCCATCTCGACAGCAGCTACAGCAGCCTCTGATCCTTTGTTTCCGGCTTTCGTTCCTGCACGTTCGATCGCCTGTTCGATCGTGTCGGTCGTGATGACACCGAAAATGACCGGCAGACTGTTCTTCACGGAAGCCTGGGATACCCCTTTCGCCGCTTCCCCGCACACGTAGTCGAAGTGAGGGGTCGACCCCCGGATGACTGCCCCGAGAGTGATGACAGCGTCATACTTCCCGGATGATGCCATGCGATCTGCCGCAAGCGGGACTTCAAAAGCTCCCGGCACCCACGCTGCATCAATATTCGCTTCATCCACACCGTGCTGTTTCAAAGCTCCGACAGCGCCTTCGTAAAGCCGTTCTGTGATAAATTCGTTGAATCGTCCCGTCACGATACCTATTTTAAGATCTGTTCCTACCAGATTACCTTCAAGTCTGTTCACCATGCTTGATACTCCCCTTTATAAATGAAATAAGTGTCCCATTTTCGAACGTTTCGTTTCCATGTAGCGCGCGTTCTCTTCCCGGGAAGGCATTTCAATCGGTATGCGGTCGGTAACTTCGAGACCGTAGCCGCCGAGCCCGGAGATTTTTTTCGGATTGTTCGTCAAAAGGTTGAGCTTCGTAATCCCGAGGTCCTTCAGAATTTGTGCTCCCACCCCGTAGTCGCGCAAATCCGGAGCAAATCCGAGTTTCTCATTGGCTTCCACCGTGTCGTAGCCTTCTTCCTGGAGTTTATAGGCATACAGTTTGTTCATGAGCCCGATCCCGCGTCCTTCCTGACGCATGTAGACGAGCACCCCGCTGCCATTTTCTTCGATCTGCCTCAGAGCGTTGTGAAGCTGCGGTCCACAGTCACAGCGCCAGGACCCGAACACGTCTCCGGTCAGGCACTCCGAGTGGACACGTACGAGCACCGGTTCTTCCGGGTTGATTTCTCCCTTCACAAGAGCGATATGATCCTTGTAGTCGATATCGTTCGTAAAGCCGATAGCCCGGAAGTCCCCGTATTCAGTCGGGAGCTTGATTTCCACTTCCCGTTTGACGTGTTCTTCATGGTTGTACCGGTACTGTATCAGATCTGCGATTGTAATCATCGGTATATCGAATTCCTCGGACATCTTCTTGAGATCCGGCACTCTCGCCATCGTCCCGTCATCCTTGATGATTTCACAAATGACACCGGCGGACTTCGCACCTGCCAGTTCGGCGAGGTCAATGGACGCTTCCGTGTGACCGGCGCGACGGAGGACTCCCCCTTTTTTACCGACGAGCGGGAAAATGTGTCCCGGCCGGTTGAAGTCAGATGCCGTCGCCTGTGTTCTCAACATTTCGCGGATAGTGAGTGCCCGCTCCTCTGCGGAAATCCCGGTCGTCGTATCGCGGTGGTCGACACTTACAGTGAACGCCGTTTTGTTTGGATCGGTGTTTTCCCCGACCATCGGCATCAGCTCGAGACTCTCCGCTATTTCTCCGGAAACAGGAGCACATACGAGACCGCGTCCGTGGGTAATCATAAAATTGATCATTTCGGAAGTTGCGTATTCCGCCACCCCGACGAGGTCCCCCTCGTTCTCTCTGTCCTCATCATCACATACTATTACCATCTTCCCCTGTTTCAGACGTTCAATTGCGTATTCGATAGTATCAAACATAATATCCCCCTGTCCTCTAAACGTAGCCGTTTTCTTTAAGAAAATCGGAGCTGACTTCTTCTCCGCTATTTTTGTTCTTCATGAAATGAGCAATATATTTACCGATCATATCACACTCCACGTTAACCTCATCTCCCGGTTCTTTGTTCCCGAGAACGGTGTGTTCCATGGTGTGCGGGATGAGGGAGACGAGAATCGTATTCCCTTTTACTCCGAATACGGTCAGACTCGTACCGTCTACAGCAATCGACTCTTTGTGGATGAAATACTGTATCAGGTCTGCCGGGAGTTCAATTTCATAATAGACGGCATTCGCTTCCGGCGTTTTCCCGGTTATCTTTCCGGTGCCGTCAATGTGTCCGGAAACGATGTGGCCGCCGAATCGTCCTCCCGCTGCAAGAGCCCGTTCCAGATTCACTTTGCTTCCTTCAGTGAGATCTTTAAAGTTCGTGGCACGGAACGTCTCCGGCATTACGTCGAAAGAAGCCGTCGTCTCCGTAAATGCGGTGACTGTTAAACAGACGCCGTTAATGGAAATGCTGTCTCCCTCTTCCACGTCTTCTAAAATGACGGAAGCTTCGATACTCACATCCATCGCTTCTTCTTTCTGCTCAATCGATCTGATAGTTCCGATTTCCTCTACAATACCTGTAAACATGTCATTCGCCTTCTTTCCTTGAAACGATTTTAATATCTTCTCCTAACCGGTCCTGATGAACGACGGAGAAACTCATTGCGTCATGCAAATGCTCGATACCCGCCCCTGACACGGGGGTGAGCGCTTTTCTGCCGCCGATCAGTTTCGGGGCGATATAGGTAATGACTTCGTCGACATTTCTTGAGCGGACAAAACTGTCAGCCACTGTTCCTCCGCCTTCTACGAGCAGAGAGGAAATCTTTCTCTCCGCAATTTCCTTTAGAAAAACGTCAATGTCCACAGTTTCTTCCGACTGTCGCAGAATTTCCACGTGGGACGGGGCCGAGAATTCCTTCAACTGCTTATTCGTCACTGTTTTACCGGCTACAATCCATACCGGCGACGTGTCGTCCTGCATAAGTTTCGCATCCCTCGGCATCCGCAGATGGTTGTCGAGAACGATACGCACCGGGTGGCTTCCGCCTTCCTCGAGTCTTGCGGTCAGCATAGGATCATCCGTAAGCACCGTATTTATCCCAACGAGAATAGCTCCCGAACGGTGCCGGTACCAGTGTCCATCTTTCCGCGCCCTCTCCCCGGTAATCCACTGGCTCTCACCGGTGGACGTGGCGATTTTACCGTCGAGGCTCATCGCCGACTTCAGCCGAACGTACGGTTTTCCCTTCGAAATATAGTGGAAAAAAGGCCGGTTAATAGCATCCGCTTCTTCGCGGCAGACGTCCGTGACGACTTCCACACCGCCGTCCTTCATTTTTTTCATGCCTTTTCCGGCCACCTCAGGATTCGGATCGAACGAGGCGATCACAGCCCGCTTAACCCCTGCAGCTACAATCGCATCGGCGCAGGGCGGCGTTCTGCCGTAATGGCTGCACGGTTCAAGAGTGACGTATATTTCTGCATCTTCGGCGTGGGTCCCGGCCATATTCAGCGCGTGGACTTCGGCATGAGGCTCCCCTGCTTTGACGTGAACCCCGGTGCCGACGATCTGGTTATTTTTAACTACTACTGCGGCGACGGCCGGATTTGGGTCCGTCTGGCCCATCGTTTTCTGTGCCATCTCCACAGCAAGTTCCATATAGTAACGGTCTCTGTTCATGTGCTTTCCTCCGAACTTCTTCTCTTTACGGGAGACAGGCTTATTGTCGGTTCGGACGCAGTAAGCGCTCTGTCTGAATGGTCTTTTTTCATAAAAAATGCCCTGAAGAACAATTGTCCTTCAGGGCATAAAGATACTTAAAAAAAGGTACACGTGTACCAGGATTAGAATAATCTTTCTCCCATCCAGACTTTAACTGTCGGCTTTGGAATTTCACCAAATCAGGGGGAATACGCTCTTCCCCGTCGCGGGCTGAGGACGTTACTCCATTACCGCCGGCTAGGAATTTCACCTGACCCCGAAAGATACTGTATTGAATTACTTCTTACTATATAGGATGAGAGGAAAATCTGCAATCCTTTTGCTTCACAGCCTTTTCACAAAAAGGAAACGGTTGCAAAATCATATCCTTTCCGATATGCTATGCTTAGTTTGTGAAAACGATTGCACAATTGAATGCAGGGCACGCGGATGATGATCCATCCGGATAAAATCGCAGTTTTTGAAATGAGAAGAGGAGTGAGTGAGTATGGAACGTAAATGGTGGAAAGAGGCCGTCGGCTACCAGGTGTATCCGCGGAGTTTCCAGGACTCCGACGGGGACGGTATCGGAGATCTGCAGGGAATGATCAGCCGTCTCGATTATTTGAAGGACCTGGGCATTGATTTTATCTGGATCTGTCCGATGTACAAATCGCCGCTCGACGACAACGGCTATGACATTTCGGATTATAAGGATATTCTTCAGGACTTCGGTACGATGGAGGACTTCGATCAGCTTCTCGAAGAAGTACATAACCGCGACATGCGCCTGATCATCGACCTCGTTCTAAACCACACGAGTGACGAACATCCGTGGTTCCTTGAATCGAAATCTTCGAAACAGAGCCCCAAACGCGACTGGTATATTTGGAGAGACGGACGCGACGGCGGGGGCCCGCCGAACAACTGGGAAAGTATATTCGACGGCTCGGCCTGGAAGTATGATGAAGCGACGGACCAGTACTTCCTCCATATCTTCTCGGAACGCCAGCCCGATTTGAACTGGGAAAACGGGGAAGTGCGCCGTGAACTTTACGACACCGTCAACTGGTGGCTGGATAAAGGAATCGACGGCTTCCGCATTGACGCCATCAGCCATATCAAGAAGCGTCCCGGGCTTCCTGATATGCCGAATCCCGAACAAAGACAGTATGTATCAAGTTTTGATATGCACATGAATCAGGAGGGCATCCACGAGTTCCTTCAGGAATTCAAAGAAGAAACATACGGAAAGTACGACGCGGTTTCTGTCGGGGAAGCCAACGGAGTGAGCGCAGATGAAGCACATCTCTGGGTCGGGGACGAAGGGAAAATGGACATGATTTTCCAGTTCGAACATCTTGATCTTTGGGACCGGGAAGGCGGTACAGGTCTTGACGTGCCGGCGCTGAAACGCGTCCTTACGAAATGGCAGAAAGGACTCGAAGGAGACGGCTGGAACGCTCTGTTCATCGAAAATCATGACAAAGCACGTGCCGTGTCCACGTGGGGAGATGACGGGGAGTTTTGGAAAGAGAGTGCCACGTCGCTTGCCACTATGTATTTCCTGATGCAGGGTACCCCCTTCATTTATCAGGGACAGGAAATCGGTATGACGAACGCCGGCTTCACTGCTATCGACGACTATGACGATGTGGCGGCGAAGAACTTCTATACTGCCAAAAAGGAGCAGGGATGGAAAGATGAGGAGATACTTCAAAACCTCAGGGAAACTTCCCGGGACAACAGCCGGACGCCGATGCAGTGGGAGAACAGCCGCAACGCCGGCTTCACTTCAGGCCGCCCCTGGATAAAAATCAACCCGGATTATAAGCAAGTGAACGTAAAAGATCAGCAGGAAGACGAAACATCGATTTTGAACTACTATCGACAGCTGATCCGGCTGAAAAAGTCGTATGATTTATTCACATATGGAAAATATGATCTACTGGAGGAAACCGATCCTTCTCTTTACGCTTACACGAGAACGCTCGGGAATCAGCAGGCAGTGATCATCGCAAACCTCTCCGGCACCTGCTCCGCCCTGCCGCCGGAAGCAGATGTCCGAGAAGAAGATCTCCTTCTGCATAATTACCGTGATCTTCCCGATAAATCCATTATCCGCCCTTTTGAAGCACGGGTGTATAAAAGAGAGTGGTAAATTAATATTTCCGCGAGTTAGAAAAGCCTCCACGAATCCTGAGCGGTTCCGTTGGAGGCTTTCTGATTTCTTTTTTAGCGATTTTTAGTAAGGACACAAAAAGCGAATTTCGGCAAAGCGAGCTGGCGTTTGATCCGTTTCGGATCGGAAACCAGCCGGTACAGCCATTCCACGTTCAGATCCCGATACAGTTTCGGAGCCTTCTTCTCCTTACCGGCCCACACATCGAAACTTCCTCCGACGCCCTGAAATACTTTCACTCCGAGTTTTTCTTTGTTGCGACGGATCCAGAGCTCCTGCTTCGGACTTCCGAGTGCTACGAACAGAACGTCAGCCTGACAATCCTGAATTTGCTGCACTACCTGGTCTTCATTTCCATCAAAACCGTTTTCATATCCTGCCACGGTGATGTTGGGATAGTGTTTTTCAATGTTGTCCCTGGCTTTTGATACAGAATCTTCTTCCGCTCCGTACAGAAACACGCGCAAGTTCTTCTGTTCGGCAAAGTGCAGGAGGTAACTCATCATGTCTATACCGGTCACCCGTTCCCTGATCTGTCCGCCTCTCCATTTGGAGGCCCATACGATTCCTATTCCATCAGGAATCTGTAAAGTGGAGGAGTTGATAAGCTCCCGGACTTTTTCATCCTTACAGGCTTCCATTACTTTCTCCGGATTGACAGCGACGATGGTCGACTGCTCCCCCGAATCGATATTCCTTGAAATTTCACTGATCACCCGTTTATAGGTGACGGGCGCCACGTCGACGCCCAAAAAAGTTTCCTTCATCATTCTCCGAGAACCTCCAGTCCGCTCAGGTCCCCGATCGGATAAATTCTCGTATCGCCTTTCGCTTCCGGAAGGCAATTCCGCATATCGAGAACGACCGGGGTCTTCATGCGGTCTTCAAAGATAGAGGTATCCATCTTTTTATATTCACTGTGATCGACCAGCACGAGGGCGACATCCGCTTTTTCGAGAGACTCCTCGAGAGGGTGGATCCGGAGCGGAACCTGGTCTTCCCTGACGTAAGGGTCGTGACAGAAGACTTTATAGTTCTTCTTATTGTTCACCAGTTTAAAGACGACATCAATCGCCGGGCTTCCGCGTACATCGTCCACGTCGCCTTTGTAGCTGAGTCCGAAGACAGCTATTTTCGGGTTGGATATGTTCCTTGTCAGTTTTTCGATCTGGGAAAGGACGAATTCAGGCATCGAATTATTGATTTCTCGCGCTGTCTGCATCAGAGGCGACACATCTTTCGCTTTTTCTATAACGAAATAAGAATCGACCGGGATACAGTGTCCCCCTACGCCGGGGCCGGGTTCATGCAGCTCCACTCTCGGGTGCACATTGGCAAGGCGGATCACTTCGTGAGCGTTGACGTCCAGCTCCGCCGATATTTTGGCAAGTTCATTGGCCAGCGCTATATTTACATCCCGGTACGTATTTTCCATAAGTTTGGACATCTCGGCAGTGATCGCCGTCGTTTCTATAATTTCCCCTTCCAGGAAAAGTTTGTACACTTCCGCGACCTCTGCCGCCGCCTCTTTCGTATACCCGCCGATAATAAGCGTGTTTTCTTTTATCTCTTTCATGACACTGCCCGGAATCACCCGCTCGGGGCAGTGGGCCAGGTATATTTCGTTGGCAGCCACGTCCCAGCCGGCTTCTTCAAGTACAGGAGCCACTTTGTCCTGTATCGTGCGCGGCGGGACGGTGGATTCGACAATGACGGCGTTCCCTTTATTCAAATATGGAAGAATGCTCTTCACTGCCTGTTCGACGTAAGTGATATTCGCCGACTCATCATCATAAACGGGAGTCGGAACAGCCACGATGAACACATCCGCCTTTTCAGGCTTCCCGCCTGCAGTTAAACGGCCGGATTTGACCACCCCTCTGATCAGATCTTCAAGGCCCGGCTCCTCAATGAGGATGCTTCCTCCCTGAAGATTATCGATCACGTTTTCGTCTATATCAACCCCGTGTACGTTCATGCCGGCCTCGGCCAGCACCCCCGAAATCGGAAGCCCGATATGACCGAGTCCTACTACACATATGTTCTTCATCGTTCACTCCTCCGGATTCCTTATTATCTCCTCGTAACCATTGTCAGCAATTATTACTTACTACGGTACTTATCCTCTTCCCCTGTGACAAAGAAACACCCGGATATTCCGGAAACATCGTAAAACTATGACCCCCGGTTATTTCGATACCGTAAGGTCAGGCTCCAGCGTAAGTTTTACGTTCCCCGCAATCGCTCTTGAAATCATGCAGGAGGATTCCGCTTTGTGAGCCAGCTTACGCAGTTTCTCGAGTTCAGACTCGGAAGCTTCCTTTTCAAGGACGACTCTCGGACGGTGAATGATCTCTTCATAAGTTATAACACCGTTCGTAACGCTTACGACACCTTCCGAGTCCATATCCATTTCTTTAACCGGAAGCTCAGCCCGTTCCATCATAGCAGCTAACGTTATTATATAGCACGTAGATGCCGCCCCAAGCAGCATCTCGTCAGGATTCGTCCCCTGGCCCGGTCCGTCCATTTCTTCGGGAATGGAAATTTCCGTCTTCAGTTTATCGGCTTCGATCATTCCGACCGAGCCCCGGCCCCCGGGCCACGTCGATTTCATATGAAAATGATGCTTTGTCATTATTGTTCCTCCTTCCGGTCTTTTTGAAACCTGAGCACTTTCCCATTGAGGCTTTGGATCATAAGTTCCACCTTTTCGAGATCCTCTTCGTCTACAGGACCGTCCATAGACTGGACTACGTCGTTCAGCATGGACACCCTGTTTTTAATGTAGTAAAACTGTTCGTCTTTACCTTCGAGCGCTTTACCCATTCTATTTCCTCTCCTTACTGACTATCCCCGCTTTTCTTTCCCCCGGATAAAAACCAGCCGGCTGCCGCAATACTTACGAGCACGGTATAAAACGTGATCTTCCAAAGTGCCGAGTGCGCAAAGCTTTCGTTAAGAATCTGAATGTTCGGATGGGCAAGAGTGGATATGACCAATTTTACACCGACCCACCCTACAATAACAAAAGCTGCGATTTCAAGACCGGGACGGTCATGCAGAATTCTGACGAATACGTTGGCCGCGAATCTCATGATGATAATACCGATCATCCCGCCTGCAAGGATAACAGCGAACTGTCCTCCGTCGAGACTCCCGACCGTCGGGAGCTCCGTTTCGGGAAGGGTTACGGCAAGTGCGACAGCGGCGAGGATGGAGTCGACCGCAAAGGCGAGATCGGCGAACTCCACTTTCACTACAGTAATCCAGAAGCCTTTCCCTTTCGATGTTTCATCGTACGCGGGTTCTTCGTCCTCCTCTTCCCCGTTTCCTTTCGCTTTCCATTTATCATAAAGGTTCTTTCCTGCAATAACTAACAGATAGGCTGCGCCGAGAGCCTGCACCTGCCAGACGTCCACAAGCAAAGAAATAACGAACAGCGATGCAAAACGAAGAATGAACGCGCCGACAAGGCCGTAAAACAAAGCTTTCTTTCTTTTCTCGGGCGGCAGATGTTTCACCATGATTGCCAGCACGAGCGCGTTGTCGGCCGCCAGTATACCCTCGAGTCCTACGAGTACAATCAGTACCCAGCCATATTCAATCAGTAATTGTGCTTCCATAACATTCCGCTCTCCTTATTAATCGATTCCCGGTAAAAAGCAGAGCATAAAAAAGAGACCTCTGCCCTTCCCGGACAAAGGTCTCGCAAACAACGGTCGTTGCCGATAAAACCGGAGATTTCTCTCGTATTGAC
Organism: Salimicrobium jeotgali; assembly: GCF_001685435.2. NCBI lineage: Bacteria > Bacillati > Bacillota > Bacilli > Caryophanales > Bacillaceae > Salimicrobium > Salimicrobium jeotgali. The sequence goes on along the minus strand of NZ_CP011361.2, from coordinate 382,014 downwards.
GATTTTATCGAACAGCTACTCCCCTTCTTTTTTTATCATACCATTTATCCCTTTGAAGTCAACGCCGGAGAGTAAAAACCTCCCCCCCTGACAACCTCTGTCAATTAAAGTCTCCAACAAAACATTTCTTTCCTTACATCTTTCCAGTAAAATGTAATCATGTGATGCTGTAACCCTGCATTTCTCCCGGCACGTCACTTAAAATCATTTCAGGAAAGGCGGAATACGCAATGCTGCAAAAAAAATGGTTCCAGACGATTATCGCCCTGATAGCGATATGTTTATTAATATTATTACTGAATAAAATCCAGTTTTTCTTCCAGCCGATTCTCACCTACATCAGCGCTATCGCCCTTCCGCTTATCGGCGGAGGCGTTCTCTATTATATTTCAAGACCGCTCGTGGAGTGGCTGACACGCATGAAAGTGCCAAGAGTCCCCGCTATCCTGTTCGTCTTCATTCTTTTTATCGCTGCCGGCTATCTGATCGTTCAGTTCATTGCACCAATCGCCCAGCAGCAGTACACGAAATTAATGAACAACATTCCGGAAATGGTCGAGACGGTCGAACAGGGAGTCGGCTACTGGCAGCAGAATCAGGATATTCTTCCAGAGAGGGTAACGGATACTATCCAGAACTTCACGGATAATCTGGAGTCCTATATTCAGGAGGCCTCCGCGGCTTTCTTCAACATACTCACAAACGTCGTCAGCTTTCTGTTTTCACTTATTCTTGTCCCGTTTTTCCTCTTCTTCATGCTGAAAGACGGGCACCGTCTGCTCCCGTTCCTGAGCGGGTACATGAGTGAGAAGAGTCCTTCTTTCGCGGACAGCTTTGTGCGATGGGCCCGTTCCGTGGATCGTACGCTATACACATTCATACTCGGCCAGCTTACGGTCAGTGTAGCTGTAGGTTTACTGCTTCTGATCGGTTATCTGGCCATAGGTCTGCAGTACTCACTCACTCTGTCCCTGTTCGCCATGATAATGAACGTCATACCTTTCATCGGACCTTTTCTCGCTGTCATTCCGGCTCTGATCGTCGCTGTTTTCCAGGAGCCGATCATGGTCATCTGGGTAGCTATCATTACGATAATCGCCCAGCAGGTCGAAGGGAATCTCATTTCACCGAATATAATGGGGAAAGCACTGCACATCCATCCGCTTACGATCATCACTGTCATACTGGCTGCCGGAAGTCTCGCAGGTTTCCTCGGTTTATTGTTTGCCATACCGACGTACGCACTCATAAAAGCTACCGTTGCGCATTTATATGAAGAGTGGAAGTCTCCCACTGTTTAATGACTGAACTGCGATATATGAAAAAAGAAGCTGCCAGGCCCGGCAGCTTCTTTCATTCTGTATAAAATTGATTCCGGAAATTATTCTTCGGAACCGGAACTCTCACCCGTTTCTTCTCCGGAAATTTCACTTATCTCCTTCTCCAGCTTATCGAGAATTTCCCCATCGACTGTGGAGACTTCCTCTCTGTAGAAGTCACGGACGCCCATTGCTTCTTTACGGAACGCCTCACGCTGTTCTTCCGTCAGTTCTATAACTTCCGTAGCGTTCTCTTCGTCTTCTTTAATAGTCTTCAGCCATTCTTCGTTCTGGGCTTCCTGCTCCTCATACACCCACTCCTGCATTTCCTGCACAGTCTCGTCGATTGTCTTCTGCATTTCTTCATCAAGACCGTCATACCAGTCGGAGTTCACGGTAGTCATCGCTACATAGTTGTTGTGATTGGAGAGTGTCATATAATCCTGAACTTCGTGGAACGAAGCATCTCCGATGAAAAAGATCGGGTTCTCCTGACCTTCCACGGTACCGCGGTCAAGCGCCGTGTACAGCTCTCCCCAGCTCATCGACTGCGGGTCGGCGCCGTAGGCTTTGTAGGATTCCAGAATCAGCGGAGATGTCTGGGTACGCATTTTCAACCCTTCAAAATCTGCGGGTTTTTCGACCTTTTTACTGAAAGTCCACTGCATTGCACCTTCAGTCCAGAACGCGAGCGGAGTGATTCCATGCTCTTCATATTTGGAACGAAGGTCTTTATTCAGAGCCTCACTCTTGTTCAGAACTTCCTGAGTTTTTTCCACACTGTCAGGAAACAGAAAATGCAGAGCGAACAGCTGCCCTTCTTTTACCATGTTCCCTGTGAAACCCGGGGACATGACGGCCATTTCAACGGCCCCTGTCTCAAGCTGTTCCACCTGGTCCGATTCGTTACCCAGACCACCGAATTCATATGGCTCTATCGTGATTTTGCCATCGGTTTTCTCATTGATACGTTTCCCGAATTCTTCCGCATATTCGTACTGTACCTGGCCGTCCACTTCTTCCGTCACCATTCTCCAGGTCTCTGAACCGCCTCCTGAAGATTCTCCTCCGTCTCCGGAACTTTCTCCGTCACCGCCACCGCCACATGCAGCAAGAAATCCCGACAACGATAATGCCATGACACCAGTTAATAAACTCTTTTTGTTAATAATGGTGAAAACCTCCCCAGTTTTTTTTGGTATACTTTCACATGCTTATAAAAGCATAAGTGATAACTCTTCGAAGTAAATCAGTAAAAATGCTACTGCTATCATAATTGCTATATACGGCGGTGTCCCTTTGATCACTTCCAGATAAGGTTTGTTGAAAACGGCGCTGGCAGTGAAAATATCGACGCCGAACGGCGGAGTGGCTGAGCCGAGCGCCGCCTGGAAAGTGATAACGACACCAAGGTGGATCGGATCTACTCCGGCGCCCATAGCCGCCGGGTAGAAAATCGGTGTAAGTACGAGAATGACCACAATCGGGTCGACGAACATACAGCCGACGAAGAAAAACAGAGATACCATCAGCAGTACGAATATCGCGGATGGGTCCGGACCGAGCACGGCATCCGTTATCATCTGCGGAATGCGCGCGAACGAGATGACCCAGGTGAATGCCTGACCTCCTGCTACAAGTACAAACACGGCCGAGGTGACGATACCGGTTGAGCGGGCGATACTAGGCAGTCTTTTAATATGGATGGATCTGTATATAAGTACTTCCAGTATGAACGCATAAAGCACGGAAACGCCTGCTGCTTCCGTCGGGCTGAACAGCCCGGAGTAGATACCTCCGATGACGATTACGGGGAATCCGATAGGCAGCAGGGCTCTTTTAGTCATGTGCAGTCGTTCTTTCCACGTTGTTTTGTTTGCAAGCGGTATGTCTTTGACGATAGCGTAAGTGACGCTGTAAATAGTAAAAGCGAGAAAAACGATGATGCCGGGGATGATACCTGCGATGAACAGGTCTCCTACTGAAGTTCCGGAGACGAGTCCGTACATGATCATTCCGATACTCGGAGGAACGAGCAGAGCTACGTCGCTCGAATTGATGATAAGTGCGATAGCGGTCGGGTCTTTGTAACCGATTTTGAGCAGCCGCTCCCGCATCGGGGTACCGATGGCTACGACGGTGGCCTGGGTGGATCCGGAAATTGCGCCGAAAAGCGTACAGGCGGCGGCTGTAGTAACGGCGTATCCACCCCGGATATGTCCGATGAAGGAACCGATGAAATCAAGCAGTCTGTTCGAAGTTTTTCCGGTAGTCATAATATCGGCTGCGAATATGAAAAGGGGAACAGCCAGCAGTACGTAAGCCTCGATCCCCGTCGAGAACTGCTGCATCATGATTACCGGGTCTAAATTCGGAAAATAGATAAAAAGGACAATTAGAGGAGCAACCATTAAAGGAACCAGCATCGGAAAGTTCAGCAATAATAGAATGACCATAATTGTTAACATTGTCGCCAGCATATTGTTATCCTCTCTTGTTCGAAGTAGTTACTATAAGTGTCCGGTTTCTTCCACTTTCTCATCTTCCATGTCATTATAGTCCAGGGCTTCCGTACCGATGTATACATTTTCTTTGTCCCTGATGTTCACCCACATGTTACGCAGGAACTGCACGCCCCCCAGGGAAAATCCTATCGGGATAAACATATAGAGGATGTACATCGGCATCTGCAGAGCTGCTGTGACACGGCCGGAATCTTTGATATCCAGAACATAGAGCGTGGAGTAATAGGCCAGTACGAATAAAATGGCAGCCGTTAAAGCCGGGATGAATATAGATAAGACTTTTCTCACCTTAAACGGAGAGAGATCATAAAAAGCGGACATACTGATATGCCTTCCTTTTCGGGCTGCATAGCTGATTCCCATGAACGTAGCGACGGTCACTGATATCTGACTGACCTCATCCGCAAAAGGAAGCGTATAGCCGAGCAGCGTCCGGGTAATCGGCTTGCTGATCACCATCAGCGCAATCAGAATGACGGCATAGCTCAGGATGAATTCTTCCAGTTTTAAAATTCCTCGATCTAAAGCTCGAAACAGTTTCAAGTTATGCTATACCCCCTCGGTTGTACGCAGGTAATTTGGACATCATTCATTTTACATAAGGCTTAAAGTCCCTACAAACCTGCTTATTTTGCAAATACCCCCTTCTCCTCTCTTTAGAGCGGCTTTTCCTGTGTTATATAAAGAATATCATAAACATAATGAGAAAAGCAGAGGATTTTTACATTTTTCTTAAAATTCAGTCAATTAATCTTACACGTAAAGACATGGGAGGAAAGTCATGGTTTTGCATCTTTTCAGTGCATTTTATATAATGAATTATACCATAACGTTCAAAGAAGGAGTACATACATATGTCTAAACAGGAGATTGAAGCCCGCATCGCCGAACTGAAATCCGATTATATCCGCGTCCAGGGAGATATGGACAAATTGGAAGCGAACGGGGGAAATGTGGAACGTGCCGAAGCGCAGCTCGAAAAGATTGAAAGTGAACTCTCCGATCTAAAAAAAGAATTACGTCAAAAATAAGCAGCCGGGCTCTCAGCCCTGCTGCTTATTTTTTCGTTTCGTCTCCAGTTTTTCCTGAATTTTCTCGAATTCTTTACTCGGAGGGGTAAGGGAAACTACGATATCCCCTGTCTCCGGCGCCAGCTCTCCGTATTCCGTAAAGAAATAAAGCATTCCTGTCGCTTTCTTCTTCACGAATAACTGAACTGCCTGATCATCGAGATTATTCAAATAATCGCTGTACGTATATTTCTCCGTTATAGTCGTTTTTCTTAAAACATACCCGTTCTCCACCATATCATTCAAAGGCTCCCACGTTACATCTTTTCTGAACAGAATCCGCCCGCTGATGGTGTGGTTGAGTCCCTCGAGATTATCTCCCCGCTGGTCACTCAGGTTCAGCTGAAACGTGTTGTTTCTCCCAAATTCCGGCACGAACGTAGTACATATGAGAGCGTTATAAGAATCCATTTCCGTCGCAGTTACGAGATAGTCGTACGGAGTCATATCAATGGAATAGTCGGTCTGCTCACTGAGCATTTCCCCGTGGAACGTTTTCACTCCTTCGGATCTCGCTCTCGTAAGTTTTCTCCAGGAAGAATCGACTACTACGACCGGTACGTCGAGACTCTTAAGAGTAGAGGCAAGCTTGGTCGTGAAGGGATTCCCGCCGACGATCAGCACTCCCGGCGGACCTTCCTGCGAAAGATCGAGCTTTTTCGAAAGCCATCTCATCGAGAACCCGTGAGCCACGACCGTGGTGAACACCAGGGCAAACGTCAGGGAAACGAGTATCTCCGCATCCTCGAATCCGGCATCGGAAAGCGCGCCGGCGAAATAACTCGCTACAGTAAGAGCTACTATCCCGCGAGGAGCAATCCATCCTACGAGTAATTTCTCCGAGTTGTTGAGATCCGTGCCGATAGTCGAAATGAATATAGAAAGGGGCCGTACGACAAAAAGCATAATCAGTACGAAAGCGATGATTTCGGGCTGAAATATTTCCACGAGTGTTTCTCTCGTCAAAGAGGCCGTCAGCATAACGAAAATCGCCGAAATCAGGAGCAGGGACATATTCTCCTTAAAGTGCCTCATGTCATTTATCGAGGAAATTCTCATATTCGCAAGCGTCATCCCCATAGCCGTCACTGATAAAAGACCCGTCTCGTGCATAATTTCATCGGCTGCCGTAAAACAGACGATTACAGCTCCGAATACGAAAGCCGATTTCAGAAATTCCGGCACGTAGCCGTTTTCGAACATATATCCGACTCCCCTGCCGAGGCCGTACCCTATCCCGACGGCAAAGATCGCCGCAAGAAAGAAAGTGACCAGAGCAGAAGGTGCGAGCGGATCTCCCATGAGAAAGACGATGATTTCGAAAGTGAATACAGCAAGGAGAGCTCCGATAGGATCTACGATAATCCCTTCCCACTTCAATATTTTGGCAGGCCTCGGTTTAAGTTTGGCCTGACGGAGCAGCGGCAGAATAACGGTCGGTCCCGTCACAATCAGAAGTCCGCCGATAACGAAAGACACTGCGATACTCAGACCGGCAATGTAATGAGCGGCGAGAGACCCGAGAATCCAGGCGATAAAGGCGCCCAGGGTGACGATCCGGAACACCGGTCTCCCGAGCCCTCTCACCTCTTTAAAATCAAGGTTCAGACTGCCTTCGAACAGGATAATGGCAACAGCAAGACTGATTACCGGAGAGTACAGATCACCGTAACTTTCGGAAGGGTTCATCAGACCGAGTACGGGGCCTGCCATGAGTCCGGCCAGGGACATCACTACGATGGCAGGAAGCCTGTATCTCCAGGCGATCCACTGAGATCCTACTCCCAGCAGACCAATGAGCGTTATTTGTAACAATAATGAATCTATGATCATATAGGTAATCTCCTCATTTTAGAAAAGAGTCTTTTCTCAAAAAAGCATAGCTTTATTCTATATGTAACTTCTTCCCGTGTAAACAAATACAGACGCCGTGAATCCCTCTCTCAGAGCGCTTCATAATGAAAACCTTTTCATTATTGACTCGCCGGTATCCTGAGCTTTGACATTAAATAGATTGACATAGCATTTGGAGGTTGATAACATAAAGTTCGGTTTTGATTTAATTTTATTTTCTAAAAATTAATATTTTTTAAAAGGCACACTTCCTATTAAGAAGCTGCCTGATACATTGGAGGCGCATCGGTTGAAAAACTCAAGAACTATAGCAGTAGGATTTATGTTGTTCGCCATGTTTTTCGGAGCGGGTAACCTCATTTACCCGGCTTCCCTCGGCATGGGGGCCGGAGAGAACTATCTTCCGGCTATCATAGGTTTCATCCTTACAGGGGTAGGGCTCCCTATTACGGCTGTAATAGCTCTTTCCCTTTCCAAAAATGGGGCTACGGAGATTGCCGGAAGAGTGCACCCGGCTTTTGCTATTGCTTTTGTTTCACTCATTTATCTCGCGATCGGTCCCTTTTTCGGTATCCCGAGAGCGGCCAACGTCGCCTATGAGATGGGAACGGCTCCATTAACCGGAGGCTTAAGTTCCCCCATTCTCTTTGTGTTTTCTCTCATCTTTTTCACTATCGTCTTTCTCATAAGCCGGAACCCTTCGAAACTCGTCGATATAATCGGACGGTGGCTCACTCCGCTTCTTTTCCTTTCTATCGCAGCCTTGGCGGCAGGGGCCCTATTTCTTCCTTCTTCCGGTACCGTCGCCCCGGGAGAGAAATACGGGAGCACTCCCTTTTTCAGCGGTTTCGTCGAAGGTTACCTGACGATGGATGCTATCGCCGGGCTTGCTTTCGGAATTATCGTCATTGCTTCCATCCAGCAGCAGGGAGTCACTGACCAAAAACAACTTACCAGACAGACGATTAAAGCGGGCGCTGTCACTGCCATCGGCCTCAGCCTCGTTTACGCTGCGATCGGCTGGGTAGGAGTGAAAATGGCCCCATCCGGAGATTTCGCCAGCGGAAGTCTTCTCCTGTCCAGTGCCGCCGAAACGATGTTCGGATCTACAGGAACCATTATATTGGGGCTCCTTGTAACGCTCGCCTGTTTTACGACTTGTGTAGGTCTCACCGTAACCTGCGGGCAGTACTTTTCGAAGCGTATCCCGAAGCTTACTTATCTACAAGTCATTACCGTCGTGACCATCCTCAGCCTCGGAATTACAAATCTCGGACTGAACCAGATCATCAAGTATTCGGTACCGGTACTGACATTTCTTTATCCCATCACTATCGTTCTCGTTATTCTTGCGTTTATCGGCAAGTATTTCCGGCACTCGCGCTACGTCTATCGGGGAGCAGTCGCTTTTACCGCAATAATCAGTCTTTATGAAGGGCTTCAGGTGCTGGAGATCAGCATAGAACCACTGACAGCCTTCGTAGAAATGTTGCCGTTCGTAACGATCGGGCTCGCCTGGGTCCTCCCCGCTTTCGCAGGGGGCGTACTCGGAGCGATCATACACGTGCTGATGCCATCCTCTTCAAAACGAAGAAGAGAGAAATACGCATTATCCCGAAGTAAATGATGGGAGAGATGCAAAAAAGAGTTCCTGCCATTTTCGGCGGAACTCTTTTTTTGCATCTTTCTATTCTACATCGTCATAATCAGTTTCCCGTTCTTTATGACGCTTTTGACAGGCTTTGCAAAGCTTCACTTCTTCTTCTTTTTTCGTCTGAAGCAGTTTACCGCAGTTGTTGCATTTACTGAATTCGTTAGGGTTCCCCTGGAACCCTGCAAGTTCGTGTTCCGGTCCCGGCATAAGATTCACTCCTTCTTTTCGGTTGTGAAAATCTTATACCCTTCCCGACCCGGTATTAATCTTCATTGAAGTCGAGAGACCAGCTGCCATTTCTCATTACAGCTTCTTCTGTACCGTCTTCAAGAACTCCGTCTATATCCATTTCGCCGGAGCCCATCATGAAGTCTACGTGTACAAGACTGTGGTTGACCCCGTTCTCATCAAGCTCTTTCTCACTCATGTCAGAACCGCCTTCCACGTTGTTCGGATACGCTTTTCCGAAAGCCAGGTGGCAGGAAGCGTTCTCGTCGTACAGGGTATTGTAGAATATGAGGCCTGACTGCGAGATCGGAGACTCGTGAGGGACGAGCGCCAGTTCACCGAGGTGGGAAGCTCCGTCATCCGTATCAAGCAGCTGCTCCAGTGTTTCCTCTCCCTGCTCGGCAGAAAAGTCGACGACCTCTCCGTCTTTAAAAGTAAGTGTAAAGTTATCGATTACACTGCCGCCGTAGTTCAGAGGTTTCGTGCTCGAAACGATTCCGTCCACCCCGTATTTATGAGGAGCCGTAAAAACTTCCTCCGTCGGCATGTTCGGGTTGAACGGCACACCGGCTTCCGTCCGGCTCGCTCCGCCTTTCCATATGTGCCCTTTCGGAAGAGCAACGGTAAGGTTCGTACCGGGTCCCTGATAGACGAGCTCTTTATACTGTTTTCTGTTCAGGAACTGCCGTGCGTTTTCAAGCATTTCATTATGTTCATCCCACGCTTTGACCGGGTCTTCCTGGTCGATGCGGACGATAGAGAAAATCTCCTCCCACAGCTTCTCTTTCGCTGTTTCTGCATCTGCTTCCGGGAATATTTTCTGCGCCCAGGCAGTAATCGGGATACTGACGATCGACCACTGAATCCGGTCGTTCATCGTGTAGTTACGGAACTCGGCCATGGCTTCACTGCGGGATTTCTGTGCCGCGGCAATCTTTTTGGCGTCAATTCCCTGCAGAAGGTCGGGGTCTGTTGCACGTACGGAAAGAATAGCCATCCCTTCTTCGCCGAACGATTTGAACATATCCTGCTGCCACTCGGGAACTTCTTTCAACGTCTCAGTATCTGCGTATTCATAGCGCAGGCGGGTAATGTCGTCGTCCGCCCAGTTGATATGTACATCTTTTGCGCCCAGTTCAAAAGCTTTCTTTACGATTACCCGCGTAAAGTCCGCTCCCTCTACGGTAGAATTAATGACCAGCTTCTGATCTTTCTGCAGATTGACTCCGGTTCTCAGCGCCAGATCCGCGTACTTATCAAGCATATGTTGGTGCATAACACTCATCACCTTTCCAAGGAATTTTTCGCTTTCTATTATTTCACAATTGCCCCTTCAATACAAAAAAGGGACCTTCATGAAGGCCCCCGCTTTCTTCCATCAATTTTCTTCCATCAGTTCGGACAATTCTTCCCATCGTTCCATTTTCTGTTCAAGTTCTTCTTCTTTTCTCTGCTGTTCTTTGTACAGTTCTTCCGCTTTATCGAAATCACTTCCGGTTTCACTGATTTCTGTTTTGATCTCTTCGATCCGTTCTTCTACAGCCGAGATATCGTCTTCAATCGTCTTCCATTCCTGCTGATCCTGATAGGACAGTTTCTTTTTCCGCTTCGTACGCGACTCTTTTTTCTGAGCAGGTGCAGCGTCCTGTTTCTTCTCCTCTTTCTTTTTCTCCAGGAATTCACTGTAGGCTCCCTGAAACTTCTCGAAATTCCCATCGGTTTCAAGAGCAATCAGCCGATCGGCGATTCTGTCGAGGAAGTAACGGTCGTGGCTGACAGTAATGACGACCCCCGGAAAGCTGTCGATATAATCCTCAAGCACGCTCAGCGTTTCCGTATCAAGGTCGTTCGTCGGCTCATCGAGAAACAGGACGTTCGGTTCCTCCATCAGCACTTTCAGAAGATACAGTCTGCGGCGTTCGCCCCCCGATAACCTTCTTATATACGTCCACTGGTGGCTGCGGGAGAATAAAAACCGCTCAAGCATCTGCTCGGCTGTCACCTGCTGCTTATCTTTCGTCGAGATGACTTCGGCCGTCTCTTTAATGTACCCGATGACAGTCTGATCGCCATCGAGTTCTTCGTGGTCCTGTTTATAGTATCCGATTTTCACAGTCGGTCCGATGTGTACGGCACCTTCCGACGGTTCTCTCCGCCCTGCCATTATATTGAGCAGCGTCGTCTTTCCGGTCCCGTTCGGTCCGATGATGCCGATACGTTCTCCCGGTACAATCAGATCACTGATATGACGGAACAGATAGTCCTCTTCAAATTTATGGCCGATATCCTCGAGTTCCATCACCTGTTTTCCGAGGCGGGTGGAGGCCGTAGCTATATCAGCTTCTTCCTTATCCGTTTCGAACGTCTTCTCCTTCATCGCTTCCACACGCTGCTTTCTGGCTTTCTGTTTCGTACCTCGGGCTTTCACTCCACGCTTCAGCCATGCAAGTTCCTGTTTCAGCACGTTCTGATGCTTCGCTTCTCTCCGTTTTTCGAGTTCTTCCCGTTCCGCTTTTTTCTCAAGGAAAACTTCGTAGTTACCTTCGTACTCATAAAGCTGTCCTCTTTCCAGTTCAAATATTTTATTCGTTACCCGGTTCAGAAAATAGCGGTCGTGGGTGACAAGCATAAGTGCCCCTTTGTACTGACTCAAATACTCCTCGAGCCATTCGATCGTTTCATTATCAAGGTGGTTGGTCGGTTCATCCAGAAGCAGAAGATCGGCCGGCTGCAGCAGGGCTTTCGCAATCGCCACGCGCTTCTTCTGCCCTCCGGACAGTTCCTTCACCTTATGGTCATACGCTTCGATGCCAAGCTGGGAGAGAACTTTTTTCGCCTCCGTACTTGCTTCCCATGCTCCCGCATCTTCCATTTTTTCCTGTGCTTCCATCAATTCGTTCTGAACCTTTTCGTCCTCCGGCTTTTCCATCGTCTGCTGAAGAGCTTTTTCATATCTCCGCAGCACTCTCATTATCTCGGAATCCCCATAATAAATATGTTCAAAAACCGTGTCTTCCTCTTCAAGTTCAGGCTCCTGGGACAAATATTCCACGTGGAAATCCTTGGCGTGATGTACGTTACCTGCATCCTTCGATTCGATATCTGCGAGAATTTTCAGTAACGAGGATTTCCCGGTCCCGTTTACGCCTATGAGACCGATTCTTTCTTTATCTTCCACCGTAAATGAAAGTTCATCGAACAGTGTTTTATCCCCGTACCCTTTAGCGAGATTTTCTGCGATCAGTATACTCATAGCTACCATCCTTTTTCGTTCAGATCATGATTGTATTTTAGCACAGAGACGGACGAATACGAAAAAAACCGCTGCGGGAGCGGTTTCAGCTTGTAGAGGAATCTGTCTTTCTCCGCAAGTTTTGTGGAGTTCTCGCGCGGGGGGTGAATCCCGTTCGCCCTTCATTGAAAAACAAAAAAAATAAAAGCTGCCGAGATTTTCTCGACAGCCTGACATCCAATGTGGATACGTTTTTTCGTTTATTTCTTATCGTTTCTGACAGGGTCCGTGCGTTTCCAGTAATCCATACCCTTCACACCGGGCAGATGGTCCTGATAAAAGACCGGGTCTTTCCCCTGTCTGCGCTGATTCAAATAGTCTTTCAGTGCCGCATAAGCGATCTTCGATAACAGGAAGATCGCGTACAGGTTGATCAGTGCCATAATCCCCATCGTCAGATCCGCAAGCGACCATACGAGACCGAACTCGGCGACGGCCCCGAACATCACCATGAGCAGTACACTCGTACGATAGATAAGCTTCAATCTTCCGCTGTTGCGGATGAATTCAAGGTTCGTTTCACCATAATAGTAGTTACCGATGATGGAGCTGAAGGCGAAAAGGAAGATGGCGACAGCGATAAAGAGAGAAGCCCACTGCCCTATCTCATTCTCAAAAGCCATCTGGGTGATCTGAATCCCTTCTGCCCCTCCTGTATCCGTGTATTCTCCTGAAAAGAGAATAATCGTTGCGGTAGCACTACAGATGACGAGCGTATCAATGAACACCCCAAGCGTCTGGATAAGCCCCTGCTTCACCGGGTGAGTCACTTCCGAGGTGGCAGCTGCGTTCGGTGCACTACCCATACCGGCTTCGTTCGAGAACAGACCACGCTGCACACCAATCATAACCATACCTCCGATGGTGCCGCCCGCGAATTCACGGAAGCCGAAAGCACTGGAAAAAATCAGACCAAGCATATCCGGCACCTGACCCAGGTTGAGAAACAGGACATATAGCGCTAAAGCTACGTAGAAAAATGCCATGATCGGAATAATGAACTGTGTCACCTGGGCGATTCTTCTCAGCCCTCCGAAGATGATGGAAGCTACAATAACCGTCAGAACCAGACCGAGCACCCAGCCTTCGAGGGAAAACGAGCGTTCAAAGGCGGAAGCAATCGTATTAGACTGGACGGAACTGAAAACGAGCCCGTATGTAAAAGTGATGGTGATGGCGAAGACAATTCCGAGAGTACGATTGTTCAGACCTTTTTCCATGTAGTAAGCCGGGCCGCCGCGATACTGATTGTGCTCCGGCGTTTTGAATATTTGCGCCAGCGTACTTTCGATAAAACTCGACGCTCCGCCGAGAATGGCTACAAGCCACATCCAGAACACAGCCCCCGGCCCCCCGGTGGAAACGGCTGCTGCCACACCTGCGAGATTTCCTGTCCCTACCCGGGAGGCAGTACTGATTGCAAATGCCTGAAACGCAGATGTTCCTTTCTTGCCTTCTGCTGTAATCGATCTTTTATCGAAAAGCACCCGGAACATTTCCGGTATGAGACGGAACTGGGCGAATTTCAGCTTTATGGAAAACCATAACCCCAGTCCGAGAAGTACGACGATGAGAACATAGCCCCACAATATATCATTGAAAAAACTTATAACACTTTCCGCTAACCCCATATTCTTTTCCTCCTTAGAATTAAAACAACCAATTCTTCTCCTTCTTTCACTTTATCAATAAATGAAAACAATTAAAATTCTTTTCCCGAACTGTTTGACATTTTTTCAAGTATCTCTACAATGAGTACCCAATTCATCGAAAGGAGAAAACATTTTATGAAACAGGCCATTTGTACAGTGCTTACGATAATAGGACTCGCCCTGGCCCTCTTTTTCACTTCGGATTACACGGGAACCAATGATAATTACCACATTGATATAGTCGATACTGTCGAGGAAATTGAACATCAGACCCCTGCCACTGTAACGGAGACAACGATTTCGGAACCGGAGGACGGCTTTATGGTCCGCCTCGGGAGAGAAGGCCAGGTTGCAGGCACAGACCTGTTGCTGCCAATGGACGCCGGACTGCTGGATCGCCCTTTACAGGGAGGATTTATACAGCCTGTCACTGAACAGACAGAGGAAGCGCATGCCGCTTTCTCCGTCTAATTCAAAAATATCCGAAATTTCTATTGACTATTTTTCGCAATGTTATAAAATAAAGACTGCAAATGATAACCATTTTCATTTGAACTACATAAAAAAGCCGGGACTATGAAAAAAGTATTTATTTCAACCCTGTTCCTTGCTTTTCTCCTGCTTCTCGCAGCGTGCGGAAACAACTCGGGAGAAGAAGAAAGCTCCGGAAACGGAGAGAAAGCTGAGAAAGAAGAAACTTCTTCAGAAGAAGCCTCCTCTTCCGAAGAAAGAGGCGGAGAAGTTGAAATGCTGGATCTTGTCCGGATGGATGAGTATAAAAACCGGTATCCTCATGAGTTGAGCGGAGGACAGCAGCAGAGGATCGCCCTTGCCAGAGCTCTTGCTCCCTCCCCTTCCCTGCTTCTTCTTGATGAACCATTCAGCAGTCTCGATGCCGACCTTCAGGTTACTATTCGTAACGAGTTGTATGACATTCTGAAGAAAACGGGAACGACGACTGTTTTCGTCACTCATGACCGGGAAGATGCAAAAGCTGTTGCCGACCGTATCGTTACGATGCGCGACGGTGCCGCTCATGACTGGGACTCCCTGTGTACGACCCTGCCCGAGGCAGAAATACCTTCCGAAGCTGTCCACCATTTTCCCGGTGATCGATAAAAAGCGAGCAATCCCTGAATACTCATCAGGAGTTGCGCGCTTTTGTTTGTTTCTGAACGGGTGGGTCCGCCTTTGTTGTCCAGCTGCAACTTCCAGAAGCTCCTGTTGTAAGCAGTAACCTTATTTTCGGGAGAGAGCACCCGAAAAGTAAGCCTCCTGCTTACACCTGCGCTTCTAATCGGAAGTTTCCGCTTTTTTATTTCATCCAGCTTCGCCATTCAGAAGTCCGTAAGATAAGCTGCCCCTCCTGTTTCGGGACAAAACACCCGAAGCCCGGAGAGTCTGCTTATCTTAGACCTTCTAATCGAATGGCTACGCTTTTGTTTTTACCACGGGAGGCCCGTTCCATAGACTTCCGCCAGTTCTTTCGATTCTTTTCTTCTTTCTTTTCGCTGGTCATGACGGGCAGAAGCTCCCGCATGGAGACGTTTTTCCTGATCGGTTTCCGGATAAACGGCCGGAATCGGTACAGGTTTATTTTCTTCGTTTACGGCTACCATCGATACAAACGCCGTGGTACATACTTTCCGATCTCCACTCAGCAAGTCTTCCGTTATCGCCTTAACGAATACTTCCATCGAAGTATTGTGAGTCCAGGTCACGAAAGCCTCAAGACATATCGCGTGCCCTTCGAACACAGGATGGAGAAAGTCCACGGAATCGATGGATGCAGTGACTACCGGCTGCCTGCAGTGCCGGACTGCAGCGATTGCCGCAATATCATCGATATACGCCATCAGCTTGCCTCCGAATAACGTCCCGTGACTGTTCGTATCCGGGGGGAGGACGTGAGAATTTTTAACTGTAAAGGATTCTCTGGCTTTTTTCGCTTCCATGTCATCTATCACCTTTCTGATTCTATTCTATAATATAATTTCCTATCTTATTATAGCACGTGCTGCAAGTCGCTCACCCCGAGACCGGGAGTCTTATTTCGAAGACGGCTCCGGAATCTTCCAGATTATAGGCGGAAATCGTTCCGCCGCTTCTCTCGATGATCGCTCTTGAGATCGCCAGGCCAAGACCCGTTTCCCCGTCTTTCCCCTTCTGGAAGCGTTCGAATAAGTGCGGCATAACTTCTTCTCCGATACCTTCCCCGTCATCCTGTATGCGGATAAGGAAGTCCCCGTTTCTTTCCACCGTAATCAAAAGTCGGGATGACGCATGACGCACTCCGTTTCGCCCTATATTCATGAGAGCCTGCAGGAAACGTTCCGGGTCAGCACTGATGAACCCGTCGCCTTCTATATGCACGTCCACTTCTATATTTTTCTCTTCCGCCAGCGGCAGCAGCCTGTCCGCCGCACGACCTGTCCATTCACTTAACTTCAGGTCTTCCGGCCGATAAATATCTTCGTTACTGTCGAGTTTGGCCAGCAGAATCATTTCATTTACGATTTTTTTCAGGCGGTCGATTTCTTCCACCATCACCGTGAGACCACGATCTCTTTTCTCTCCTTCAAACACACCGTCCCTTATACCTTCCGCATATCCCTGGATGGACATGAGAGGAGTTTTGAGCTCGTGGGAGGCGTTTTGGAAAAACTGCTGCTGTGTACGGATGTATCTTTCAAGTTCTCCGGCCATCTGTCTTACACTCTGGTCCACTTCTTTTATTTCTCCGGTCGCTTGTACGGGCTGTACTTCATTGAATTTACGCTTTTCAATCTTTTTGACCTCCTGTTTCAACCGTTCAAGAGGAGTGACGAGCTTTCTTGTGAACAGATAACTGACAACTGCTGCAAGAAGCAGGCCAAGAACAAAGATGAGCATTATTCTCCAGACGAAATTCATCTGGATGGCGGCCAGGTCCCCGATAGGCGTAGCCATCACCAGTACCTGGTCCCCCCTCAGTTCATGATCCGAGACGACGTACTGGCCGTACCCGCTGTCCCACGTGTCACTTCCCGCAAGCTCTTCTTCGTAACGTTCCACCCAGTCTGACGCTGCCTCTTCCGGGAGAGTGTGAAACAACAGCTCTCCGGTGGACTTATCAAACAGGAGAAGGGGGTAGTTTTGATCCTGAATCAGACTCGAGACTTCCGGAGACTGGAGAAGACGATCCGGATCGTTCAAAATGTCGACGAGCAGCTCCGCACGCATTTCCAGCTGCCTTTTTTCATCCATAATAAAAATATCCATAACGAGGGAGTACAGTACGATTGCCGTAATCGTCATTACGACGAGAATGAGTCCCGTAAAGGCGGTGTTCAGCTGATGGAGCAGTCTCATGAGCCCGGAGACCTCAATCTGTACCCGTATCCCCACACCGTTTCAAGATCGAGATCGGGGAATTTCTTTCTGAGTCGTTTCATCAGATCGTCAACAGCTCTGTCACTCCCGAAGTAATCCATACCCCATACGGACTCGAGAAGCGTCTCCCGGGAAAAAGCTTTATTCTCGTGTTCGGCAAGCACACGGAGCATCTCGAACTCTTTCTGGGTCGTCTCCACTTCCTCCCCTGCATAAAAAGCAAGACGTTCCGTTAAGTTCAGCTCAAGGTTCCCGGAAAGAATCGTCTCCTCCCCGTCGGCTCCTCTCCCCTTCTGCATCTGTTTCCAGCGTTTCACATGCCTCTTGACGCGGGCAACAAGCTCGCGCGGGCTGAACGGCTTAGTCAGGTAATCATCACCTCCGAGCTCCAGCCCCAGTATTTTATCCACCTCTTCGTCTTTGGCTGAAATAATAATGATCGGAACTTCCGAATGCGTGCGTACCTTTTTACAAAATTCATAACCATCCATTCCGGGCAGCATAATATCCAGGACCCACAGATCAGGTTTTGCGGACTTATTGAATAATTCCCATGCCTGTTCCGCCGAATCCACATCCTCCACCCGGTACCCTTCTTTCTCCAGATACGTTTTCACGATTTCCCGGATGTTATCATCATCTTCCACGAGTCCTATATAAGTGTCCATTCCATTACCTCCTGTATTTACATATTTATTCCGTAAATAATCCATATGCATCCCATATCTCTTTTTTATAATAAGTTATACAACATCTTCTCACAGATTTATTCATATTGTATCAGAAAGGAGCGGTTTCCGAACGATGAAACTATTTCAGCGCAACGGAGACGGTAAACGGGTCTCCAAACGAAACGGATTCGCCTTCGGGGTCTTCGGAGCCATCGTAGCCGTTTTTATCGTAACGGCACTATTCCAGTCCCAGGGGATTCAGATAAATATAGAAACAAACCCTGAAAAAGCTCAGGCGAACCCGCTTACTGTCGAAAACACCGAAAAAAATAATATTAAAGCTATTCAGGCCGCACAGGAAGCGGTCGTAGGCGTAAGTGCCGTGAAAGAAGGAGCACGCGGAGAAAATAGTGCCGGTACAGGTTCAGGAGTCATATATAAAAAGGACGGAGACAAGGCCCTTGTTGTGACGAATCACCACGTCATCGAACAGGCTTCCGACCTGGAGGTCACTTTAAGTGACGGCACCAAAACGGATGCCGAACTCCAGGGAAGTGACCCCTTTACGGACCTGGCAGTTCTGGAAATAGACGCTGAGCACGTTTCCAAAGTAGCAGATTTTGCGAAGAGTGAAGATGTAGAGGTCGGTCAGACGGCTTTCGCCATCGGTAACCCGTTAGGTATGGACTTCGCCGGTTCCGTGACCAAAGGAATCGTAAGCGGTCTGGACAGAAACGTACCCGTCGATTTGAACGGGGATTCAGAACCGGATTGGCATACTACCGTTCTCCAGACCGATGCTGCCATCAACCCGGGTAACAGCGGCGGGGCTCTGATTAATCAGAACGGAAAAGTGATCGGTATCAATTCGATGAAGATAGCGAAAGCGGAAGTAGAAGGCATCGGATTCGCCATCCCGGCAGAGACGGTCACTTCCATCACTTCGGAACTCGAATCGAAAGGAGAAGTGGAACGCCCTTATATCGGGGTCTCTCTCTATGATTTATCTCAACTGCCGGCACGCGCTGTTCAGGGGGAACTGAATCTTCCTGAAAACGTAGAAGGCGGCGCAGTAGTCGGTAAAACCGCAACAGGCACACCTGCAGCAGAAGCAGGACTGAAGCAAAATGATGTGATTACAGCAATTAACGGAGAAACGGTCGCCTCCACCCTCGACCTGCGCAAGTATCTGTATGAGGATGCAAAAGCAGGAGACGAAGCGACGCTGACCGTTTACAGAAACGGCCAGCAACAGCAAATAACCCTCACACTGAGTGAGCAATAGAAAAAAGCGGAACCACCCGTTCAGAAGTTCCGGACTAAGCAGAAAGTTCGCTTTTCAGGCGGTCTTTCCTGAAAAAGAAGTTGCTGCTTAGAACGCGGACTTCTGGGTGGTGCAGCTGGAGGAGAAAAAAGCGGAAACTTCCGGTTAGAAGCGCTGGCGTAAGCAGGGGACTTACTTTTCGGGTGCTCTCTCCCGAAAATAAGGGTACTGCTTACAACAGGAGCTTCTGGAAGTTGCAGCTGGATAAAACAAAAGCGGAACCACCCGTTCAGAAGTTCCGGACTAAGCAGAAAGTTCGCTTTTCAGGCGGTCTTTCCTGAAAAAGAAGTTGCTGCTTAGAACGCGGACTTCTGGGTGGTGCAGCTGGAGGAGAAAAAAGCGGAAACTTCCGGTTAGAAGCGCTGGCGTAAGCAGGGGACTTACTTTTCGGGTGCTCTCTCCCGAAAATAAGGGTACTGCTTACAACAGGAGCTTCTGGAAGTTGCAGCTGGATGAGGAACAAAAGCGGAACCACCCGTTTTTCAAATACCGCGTGGAGGCGGAATTCCCTCCACGTCACCGGCAGAACCCCGGTGAAGGGCTCCCCTCTTTGCCCTGGTATATCCCAATATGACGACGGGATACGATAAAGAATTTCCGAAAGACCCGAACTCTCTGGTAGTACACCAGAAAACCTGACCTCTCTTCGGACGGAGTACACTTCAAGTGTGCTCCGTTCGTTTTCGTTCATTTATAAACGGGAATCCTTACTCTACAACACTTATTCAGAAAGGAGTCTCTCCATGCAGAAGCGAAGTGTCATTCTTGCCTACATTCTCTGGCTGTTCCTCGGCCAGCTGGGCATTCACAGATTTTATACAGGACGCACAGGCTCCGGAATCATCCAGCTGATTCTCGGCGCAGCCGGCTGGGCTACTACAGGTATACTGATTGGCTGGTTCCCTCTTTTCGTACTCTGGATCTGGCTGGTTATCGATATTTTCCTTATTCCGGGCATGTGCCGCAACCCTGAATAATACAAAAAAGAGTTCAACCCCTGAGATTGGGAGTTGAACTCTTTTTTTCATTTATAAAACCGGAGAAAGCAGCCGGGCGATCGCTTCTTTAAAGCGGATCCACACCGAGCGCTGCTCGTACAGGGAGTGGGTCAGCTCAGAAGTGAGCTCACTGTCCTCCATGAACCTGTCCGTCAGTTCACCGGCAAGTTTCGTATCATAAACAAACGCATTCACTTCAAAATTAAGACGGAAACTCCGTACGTCGATGTTCGCTGTACCTACCGAGGAGACCACGCCGTCAGCTACAATCGTCTTCGCATGCAGAAAACCGTTCTGATAAATGTAGACTTTGGCACCTGCCCACAGCAGATCTCCGACGTTTGAATACGTCGCCCAGTATACAAAAGGGTGATCCGGTTTGTTAGGAATCATCACTCGCACATCCACCCCGGAAAGAGAAGCGACGCGCAAGGCATCAAGCAGACTGTCGTCCGGAATGAAGTAGGGCGTCTGGATGTATACATACTCTTTCGCTGAAAGAATCGTCTTGATGTATCCGTGCTTGATCTGTTCCCATTCGGAATCAGGACCGCTTGAGACGATCTGTACTGCCGAATCCCCGGGCTCCGACTCAAATTGGGGATAGAATCGCTCGTCATACAGAATGTCGCGTTTGGAAGCCTGGTTCCAGTCCAGAATAAACCGTGTCTGTAAATTGTGGACGGCACTCCCTCTGACACGCAGGTGCGTATCTCTCCAATACCCGAATTTCTTATCTTTGCCGAGATATTCATCCCCGATATTGAACCCGCCGATGTATCCGACCGTTCCATCAATGATTGCCAGTTTCCGGTGATTCCTGTAGTTGATTTTCATGTTCAGTTTAGGAATGAGTGGAGGGAAGAAAGATTCCATCTCCACACCGGCACGCTTCATTTCTTTTATGTAGGAGCGGCTCAACAGCCGGGACCCCATGTCGTCATACAACAGTTTCACAGAGACCCCTTCTTCGGCCTTTTTTCTCAGAACCGTTCCGAGCCTCCTCCCCAGGTTATCGTGACGCAATATGTAATAAAGGAGGTGAACATGGTCCTGAGCTTTCTCAATATCCTGCATCAGTGCCTGGAATTTCTCCTCTCCGTCCGTATAGAGATCCAGTTTATTATCCTGGCTAAGTAGTGCATCATTGTTTTTCAAATGCATATAAATCTGGTCTTCGTGAGGAGCGACTTCCGGATGTTTCAATTCAAACTCATCATTATCGATTGCACGCAGCTGTTCCTGCACAGCCGCTAACAGGCCGAGGCGTGCTTTCTTATCCCACGTGAATATTTTTTTTCTGCTTAACCGGCGGCCGAACATCAGATAAATAATGAAACCGGCTACAGGAACAAACATCAATACCATCAGCCACGCCCATGTGGCACTGGCGTCCCTGCGTTCCAGGAATATAATCGTAAACCCGAGCAGAACGTTTAAAAAAATGATCGCCGTTACAAAATAAGGTATAAATTCCACGTCTGCCACTTCCCTTTCTCGAAATTCCTTATCTGTTCACTATATCATAGGGGGTTTGATGGAAGAAAGATATAACGAATCTTGTGTGTGACATATCCCGCTTCTTTCTTATATAAAAGAAGCAGGAATACTGTCTCCTGCTTCTTACTCTACGAGGAATCCTCTTTCTCCCAGTTCCCGGAGCGCTTCGTGGAGAGCCCCCTCCCTTTCGGACGCTATCTCGTGAGTGTGGACCCCTCCGGTCAATTCCAGAAGATAAGAAGCATTCGAGGAATGGACCTGTTCAACGAAACGTTCCACATCACGGCGGTTTTCGAGATGGAGCTCGGCTTTCATGTCTCCATAAACCGGATGTTCAACCACTACACTCTTTACATGTACCCCGTGATCGACAAGAATATCGAGTTCCTCCTTCGTCTCGGAAGGGCTGTGGCAGCATACGATCGTCTTCCTGTAGGAAAAATCCTGCTTTTCGTCTTTCATGTAAAGATAGCCCTGACTGGTAGCTATAATCGGCTCGCCCCCGGCTTTGAGCAGTGAAACGTCAGCCACAATCACCTGTCTTGTCACCTTCATTTCTTCTGCCAGCAATTTACCGGTAACAGCAGCACCCTGTATTTTCAGTCGTTGCAAAATAGCTTCCCGGCGCTCGGAGGCTCTCAGTTTCTTTCCGTAAGTCATAGGTGCACCCCTCTTTCTCCTTATATGATTCACGTAACATCAAAGGCTTCCCTGTTTCTATTCCTGTTTCGGGGAAATCGGGAGACCTGCCCGGAGCTCGAACAGATCCGCTCACTCCCTACACATAGGATGTGATTTCTACAGGACCAAGCTCCCACATCTTCACTCCGAACGTGGAAGTTCCAAGAGAAGTGAATGCAAGATCGGACAACGCAGCATCCGCAAAGATACGCGATGTGAATACTTCTTCCCCGCCATTTACGAAGATTTCAAGCGACGAACGATCGATAAACAGATGCAGATTGCGAAGAGGGCCGTCCAGCTGTACATGCCTGAATTCGGTCATCTCCGGTTCTTCGGGGTGAGGGCGGGAAAGGGTGAGAAGATTTTCGGATTTTTTATAGGAAAACGATGCTTCACGGAACAGTTCCACTGCCCACATGTCCTCCAGTGATTCAAACTCGATCTCAAGCTCTGCTGCCCTGCCGTTCACACCTTCCAACTCCTGCTGATCGTTGGTAATCTCGGCTTTCTTCTCAACGGGTTCCCTGCTTTTTCTCCATTGGCGAGCCTCGGGGAAAGGACGCTGAATAATTTTGTCCCCGTCCCATGAAAGTTCTCTCGGAATAGTCCAGGTATGTGTCCATCCGCTGTTTACCGTCGGATGTGACTCTTCATACTGTCCGGGTACTCCCATCCAGGCGATCATCAATCGGCGTCCGCCCGTTTCGAACGTCTGCGGTGCGTAAAATTCGAAACCCCGATCCAGCTCCCTGAAATCTTCCTTTCGCCATCTCTTCCCTTCTGTCACTCCGGAAATATATCCGGCCTGGGAGGCATTCCGGAAATGGATATCCTCTGAGGTTAATCCGCGGGCGCTGAAGAAAAGAATGTCTTCCCCATCCAGAGTGAAGTAATCCGGATTCTCCCACATTTCTCCCTCCTGATTTCCCGCTTCCGCCAGACGTTTAACGACTTCCCATTCTTTCAGGTCGGGGGACGTATACAGGAGAATTACCCCTCTGTCCCCCTCTGTTTGCGAACCGGCCGCCATGAACCACTGATCCCCTTCTCTCCACACGTTGGGGGAGCGGAAAGAAGAGGTGACGTTTTCCGGCAAATCGAGGAGCACTTCCTGTTTCTCGAAGCTGTGACCGTTCTCCGAAACCGCTACGGCCGGATACTCCCGTATTTGTCCATCCTTATCTTTTGCATACCCAGTATAGAACAAGTGAAGGACACCGTCTTTGATGACGGCGCTCCCTGCAGAACAGCCCTCGGCATCGTACCACTCACCCGGTACGAGAGCCGGTTCTTCAAGAGTGTAATGGAGGAAATCGACTGTACGGTAATGTCCCCGTATTTTCATACTGTGCCCGGTGTCGAACGGGTTCCATTGAAAGAACAAATGATACTCTCCGTCCCGTTCCACAAGCCCGGCAGGTTCGCCCATCAGCCCCACCGGAGCCATAAGATGATAGCTTTGCCGATGCGGATCGGCTTCCACTTCATTTCTGTTTTTATGTATCTCTTTTTTTACGGATTTCTTGAATTCTTCCTCTTTCATGAATGCTCACTCCTTCACCCGTGTATTTCTTCCTTCGAAAAAAAGCCCGGAAAGACGTGCTTCCGGGCCGGAGTTCCTTAATTTACTTTGCTGTCACCGAAGCAATGACCGTTTCACCGGCGGTTGCGTTCTCCGTTTGATGGACTTCAAAAGACTCGACAGCATCATCATAGTTTGTAATTACTACGGGAGTGACGACCGCCTTGGCTTTTTCGGCAACAAGGTCTTTATCGAAGGTGACAAGAGGGTCTCCTGTCTTCACTTTGTCTCCCTGGCTTACATGACCTTCAAAACCTTCTCCTTCCATGGATACGGTTTCCAGACCTATATGGACAAGGATTTCCAGACCATTGGAAGTTTTGACACCGACAGCGTGGTTAGTCGGGAATATTTGAACGATCTCTCCGTCCACCGGACTTACCACCTTTCCGTCTGACGGTTCGATAGCCATGCCATCTCCCATCATGCGCTGGCTGAATACGGGATCCGGCACCTCATCGAGTGCTACTACTTTACCATTCACCGGTGCTACAATCGAAATGTTTTTATCTTCTTTACCAAATAATTTTTTGAACATGTCGTCGTGCATCCTTTCTATTCGTTATCTTTTATCCGTTTTCCCTCGACCATTATATTTAAACCTCACGGGACTGTACACTCTTTTTGTGTTTCCCGCGCTGAAATCTTCCGTGCAGCAGTATGTAAACACCGACAATAAGTACGATGAAAATGGAGCTGTTCACGTAAAGACTGCGGAAGCCTACGGATTCTGCAACAATCCCTACAAGAAAAGATCCGGAGCCGATGCCGATATCAAAAATAGTGAAAAAGGTCGCCGTTGCCGCTCCGGCGCGTTTCGGAACCTTTTGCAGAGCGATGGTCTGCATGCTCGGTACAAGTGTGCCGTAACCCAGTCCGATCAGACCACCGGCTGCCAGCAGGACGAAAGCCGTCTGTGCTGATCCGAGCAGATACATCCCTATACTGAAGATGAAAATCGCCGGAATAACGATAATATTTTCGCCATACTGATCAAACCATTTTCCGGTAAACGGCCGTGACAGAAGCAGTACTACGGCATAAACGACGAAGAAGTAGCTTGCCGCTTCTTCCAGCCCGATGTTTTTAGCATGTACGGAAACAAACGACAATACACTCGAGTAGGCCAGAGCGATGAACGCCCCGGTCAGAGCCACCGGAAGCACCGACTTTTCGAGAAGACCGTTCACCCCCGGCATAAGACTTTGTGGTCTGTCCGCCTCAGGGAGTTTCGGGACGCGGATAAATAACCCGGTGGCGAATGCCAGACCGGCGAATAACGTGCAGACTGCAAAAAGCGTCGTATACGTGTACGACTGGATAAGGGTGAGTCCGACAAAGGGACCGGCCACCATAGCCAAATTCATGGACATAGCGAAATACCCCATTCCTTCACCCTTACGCGAATCAGGGACGACATCAGCGGCCAGCGCCCCCATAACAGTCGTACCCATACCGAATCCTATCCCCTGGATAAACCGGATAAGAAGAAGCCAGCCGAAGGATTCCGCAAAAAAGTAGAATCCGCTGCTTAAGAAGAAAATGGTGACAGCCGTTATCAGCATCGGCATCCTTCCTATAGCATCCACCCAGTGACCCGAAAGGGGGCGTATAATAATAGCCGAAAGGAGAAAGACAGTGACTACGAGCCCGGCTCTGCTCTCAGGCACCTGCAGCTGTTCGATGGAAAAAATCGGCATCGTTACAAACAGTATGTAAAACACGAGAAATATGAAAAAGTTACTGGTACATACGTTCAAAAAACTTTTCGTCCACAAAGGTTGTTTCATCGTTCTCCGTCCTTTTTTTCTAACAGTTGAAGTTACACTAATTTGTAAGCACGCCCACCATTATAACAATATCCAAAAGGTGGTGTCTATTTATCCCTCCGGCCATTCTTTATCCGGATCCCGGTATCCGGAAACAATAATCTTCCATTCTTACCGTCATTTCGCTAAAATGGGACTGGCATAAACGAAACGAAACAGACGGCACTGTCTTCAGGGAGGAGGGGGAAAATGGAAGAGGAAAACAAGGGGATTCTCATTACAATCGTCGCTTATCTGCTGTGGGGTATTCTGCCCATCTACTGGAAAACACTGGAACACATAGCCCCTTTCGAAATTCTGGCCCACCGGATAGTGTGGGCACTCGTATTCATGGTTGGAATCGTTATCGTTCTCCGCAAACAGAAAGACTTTTTCCAGAGTGTACGGACGCTATGGAATGATAAAAAATCGCTTATCGGCATTATTCTGGCGTCCTTCGCCATCAGCCTGAACTGGTTCATCTTCATCTGGGCTGTAAACAGCGGGCATGTGGTTCAGGCAAGTCTCGGCTACTATATCAACCCTCTGATCAGCATCTTTTTCAGTATGCTCGTAATGAAGGAAACTTTCACGAAAGCCCAGTGGTTCTCTTTCCTTCTCGCCGGTGCGGGAGTCGCTTATATGACCGTTAACGTTGGAGCATTCCCGTGGGTGTCCGTCGCTCTTGCGATGAGCTTCGCAGTATATGGACTGCTGAAGAAAATGGCGGCGATCCCGGCTATTTTCGGTCTGACGGTGGAAACAGCAATCGTGACGCCTCTTGCTCTGGTTTACCTGATTCCTGCTTCCGGTTTCCCCGGAGAGGTGACGTGGTTCTCCTCGAATTCCCTGCTCGTATTCAGCGCAGGAGCAGTGACAGCCATACCTCTGTTACTTTTCACGAGCGGAACGAAACGCATACCTCTCTCCATGGTGGGCTTTCTTCAATATATAGCACCGACCCTCATGCTTTTGATCGGGGTGTTTATGTACAACGAACCTTTCACTTCCGTTCACGTTGTAGCTTTCGCTTTCATCTGGACAGGACTCCTTTTATATACCGTAGAAAGATTCAAAAAAACTGGCCATAGAAAAGTGAAACCTTCCGTTTAGAAGCGGCAGAACGAAGCAGGAAGGACAAGCGAAAGGCGGTTTTCCTTTCCCGGACTTCCTGCTTCGGGCACGAGCTTCTGGAAGGTGGAACTGGCCCCCGAAAAGTGAAACCTTCCGCTTAGAAGCGGCAGAACGAAGCAGGAGGGATGCGCCGAAAAATGTGCGAACGTAAGTGATCCTCTTCCGCCCCGTGTTATACTGAAAAATATCAGCAACTCCAAGGAGAATGTACTATGGACGAAAAATCGATATCCATCATGCAGGCAGCCATCAAATTATTTGCAAAAAAAGGATTCACCTCGACTTCCGTTCAGGAAATCGCTAAAAACGCAGGAATCTCCAAGGGAGCTTTTTACCTTCACTTTTCTTCCAAAGACGAACTGCTTTTTGCCCTGTTTGATTACTACTATAATCAGATGAAAGCAAAAGTGGATGCATGTGTTAATGAACCGGATCCGCGCGAGAAGTTCGTTTCACAACTTGCCGTAATGTTCAAAGAAATAGCCTCCCACCGGGATTTCATTAAGATGCAGATTCGCGAACAGACGATACCGTTCAACGAAGATATCGAAACGTTCACCAGTCGGATGCGTTATGAATCGTACCAGTTCTATCAGAACCATATCCTTGACATATACGGTAAAAATGCGGAGGAATTCTCTTTTGAAATAAGTATCATAAGCGAAGGGATGTACAAAGCCTATCTGGAACTGATTCTTATGGAAGGAGCCCGCTTCGACTTCAGGAACCTGGCCGAAACCTTACTGCGACGGGTCGACTACCTCGTTGAAGGCTTTCTCTATCATCAGGATACTCCGCTGCTTACAAAAGCCTACATGGCGGACCTCATCCCCGAAGAGTTCCTCGGCGTCAGCGAATCGGCCCTTCATAAACTGATACAGGCAAAAGAAACGAAAGCCGGCGGTGAAGAAAAAGAAGCGCTGACCATCCTGAAAGAAGAGCTCACTTCCTCCTCTCCCCGCACTGCTATCATTAAAGGAATGACGGCTGTCCTTCGGGAAGACGGCAGATTTGAAGAAATTATAGACCGTGTGGAAGAAACCTATCCGGAGATAAGGTCCCGTTAAATCTTTATTCGTCTTTCTCTCCATTCAAAAATCCCGTGACCTCCTGCCGGAGCACGGGGGATTTTTTCACTTCACTTGAACATTTCCATAAAAGCAGGTACCTGATTTTTGACCATCACCGGGTTGGAGGCCCACTTCCGGAATGCTTCCAGTTCCTCCTCCGTCCAGCTTCTCAGCGTACTGATGTAGCCGAGCGTAAAATCGTAGGAGGGCTTCAAAACTTCATCCCGTTCTTTGCGGTACTTTTCCATTTCCTCTCCGAACGACGCCCCGTCTGCCGTTTTTTGAATAACTTCTGCCAGCAGAAGAGCCTGCCAGATAGCATCGTTCATTCCGAGTCCCGTGCTCGGATCTTTGGCGTGAGCTGCATCTCCTATAAGAGCCCAGCCTCTGCCGTATGGCTCTCTGAAGAAATTTGGAACCCCGGGCGTCCCGATGACTTTTCCGTGAAGCACGGACTCCTCCATTCTCGCTTCCATTCCATACATGCGTTTAAATACTTTTTCAAACTCGTTTTGCGGATCCCGGGCAAACGACTTGAACTCTTCAGGATGGATTTCAAGACCGAGACAGTCCATCCCTTCCTGCATCGG
Organism: Salimicrobium jeotgali; assembly: GCF_001685435.2. NCBI lineage: Bacteria > Bacillati > Bacillota > Bacilli > Caryophanales > Bacillaceae > Salimicrobium > Salimicrobium jeotgali. Next base: position 353,687 of record NZ_CP011361.2, on the reverse strand, counting down.
AAAGACGAAGCCGATTCTTCCTTCCTCCAGGAAGATCTCCACCGCCGGGTCCGGGAGGGGAGATATACCTTCGTAATATCCGTAAAACACCGGACGCTGAGCCGGGGTGTAATCGTACATGGCAGCTCCCGCTTCCGCCGCGACGGTGGAATTCCGGCCGTCGGCTCCGACTACCAGTCCGGCTGTGAGCTCTGTTTTCTTCCCCTTTCTATCCACGATTTCCACGCCCGTAACCGCTCCATCCGTCCAGAGCAGGCGACGCACCTGCATCTCCTCCCTGAACTCTACCGTTTCAAAGGCAGTCGCTTCCTCCATAAGCAGGGAGTCAAAAGATGCCCGTCCCGGAATTACCGTCGCCCCGTCTCTTTCTGCTTCTGTAAAACTCTTCCCGATATATGTACGCATCCGTCTGATTTCCCTGAGCCCGAGACCGGCCACCTTCTCTTTCACTCCCAGTACGTCTAGGTAATGCTGATGGGAAAGAAGGTGGGTCGATAACGTATCGCTCGGAAAGCTGGCTTTTTCAATCACCAGCGTCCGTATCCCCAGCTGGCCGAGTCTGATAGCGAGACTGGCTCCTGCCACTCTTGCTCCTACGATAATCACTTCATAATCTGACATCCTTCTCCTCCTTCATCTCTGCCCCACTCCCGCTTCGTCTCTTTCTTCTTTAAACGTATAATAGAATGAATAACAATTCAACCAATCCGGCATCCCCATCAAAAAAGCCCGCCCCCACAAAGGGACGGACCGGTTCATTCCTCTTCCTTCTTCACCGCAATAATAAAACGATAGTAAGCGGAAAAACTGAGGAAAGCGACGATTGCTCCCGTAAAGACGGGGATGATCACCGGAAACATATAGACACTCACCATCAGAAGGAAGCCGTTCGTTACAGCAATCGTTCCGAAGAGGAGAGGACTGCCGAGCGTAATGAAGAAAGACCGCTTCACCAGTTTTCGAAAAGGCAAAGACACGTGTACGACTGTTGCGAAGAAGTTCACGGTAAATACGTACAGCAAAATGGAAGTGACAAGGAAAACTCCGGTAAGAATCGTGCTCGATTCATAAAAATAATAAATATCGACGGCAACGATGACCCACAGCAGGGTGAACAGCAGCCCTCCCGCAATACTTTGCAGGTAGTTTTCCCTGTAGTAACTCCAGTACGATTTGTTTTCGACCATATAATCTTTTCTTACCCACTCCCTCGCTTTAGCGAACAAAGCGGCAGTAGCCGGGAAAAAGACCACCGGAGCGAGCAGGATAATCGGTATCAGAAGTATGAGTACCTCACCCTGATCGCGGGCGTCAAGAAGACTTAGAACGAGGACGACAATGGGAAGGTTCATGGCAAACCAGGCCAGGTTCGTCAACGAAAATTTTGCTATCCACTCACTTACGGCATACATACCGCCCATAAACCCCGTTTGTTTTCCCATCATGGTTCCCCTCCCTGTTTAAAGTACGTGTACTCTCCGGTGAATTACGCCTCAGGCCCACCACATATCGGCTGGCGGTTCTTCGATGATAACATTGTCGAGATTGTTCACTGCTCTTTTGAAACCTTCTTCGATCGACATGATCGGGTCCTCGTGCTCTATACTCACCGCGTGGTCGTAACCGAACGTTCTGAGAGCACTCACGATATCGGACCACTCCTGCACGCTGTGTCCATACCCGACCGAACGGAAACTCCAGGCCCGGCTGCGAACTTCCCCGTACGGCTGCATGTCGGTGAGACCGTACATATTCACATTTTCCTGATCTATATACGTATCTTTGGCATGGAAGTGATGGATCGCCCCTTCTTTACCAAGAATTTTAATAGCGGCAACCGGATCGATTCCCTGCCACCACAGGTGACTCGGATCAAGGTTGGCCCCGATAGCCGGAGAAGTAGCTTCGCGCAGTTTCAGCATCGTGTGCGGCGTATGAACAAGAAAGCCTGCATGAAGTTCAAGCCCTATTTTCACACCATGCTTCTCAGCAAGAGCAGCCTGCTCTTTCCAGTAAGGAACGAGTTTCTCTTCCCATTGCCAGTTCAGCACTTGTGAGTATTCCTCCGGCCATGGAGTGACGGGCCAGTTCGGCGTTTTGTCCGTCTCAGAACCTCCCGGCGTTCCGGAAAAAGTATTTACTACAGGTACCCCCATCAGGCCGGCCAGTTTCACAGTTTTCACGAAACTTTCATGAGAGCGGGATGCGAATGCTTCGTCCGGTGATACAGGATTGCCGTGGCAGCTGAAAGCACTGATTTCAAGCCCCCGCTTATTCACTTCCTCCAGATAAGCCCGGCGCTTCTCCTCACTTCCAAGCAGTTCGTCCACATGACAGTGAGCATCCCCCGGATATCCGCCTGTCCCTATCTCCACTGCCTTCAATCCCGAATCCTTCGCTTTGTCGAGCATCTCTTCAAAGGAAAGATCTGAAAATAATACTGCAAAGACACCAAGTTTCATCGTAACTCCTCCTCCTGCCTGTTCATTACTACCGCTTGCCCTGTACGACTGCTTTCATACATCGCGTCTATAATTTTTGTGACACGGAGTGCCTCCTGAGGATGCACAGCGAGTTTTTCCCCGCCGTTCAGGCCTTCAAGAAAATTAGCTATCTGCCTTTTCCCTGCCCATCCGCTCTCTTCTTCTCTCATTACCGGGGTGGCATCCCACACGGCACCGTGTTTCGACTGATACAGTTCGAACGGATACACGTCCAGCCCCCCCTGTACTCCCGATATGCTGAGAGTCGTATGATCCTCTTTTATATTTGCGGCCCAGGAGCATTCGAACTGAAGCGTCACTCCGTTTTCAAAACGTATGTAACTTGTCACGTGATCATCCACTTCGAACGATTCAGGATCCACTTCTCCCCAGTCATTCACCTGACCCGGCGTTCTGCTCAGCTCGTTATACGTCTGGGCGCTCACTTCCACCGGTTCCGGATTTCCGAGCAGCCAGAGCGACAAATCCAGCAGATGACACCCAAAATCAATAAGGCTTCCGCCACCCTGCAGGTCTTTGTCCGTAAACACTCCCCACCCCGGCACCTTTCTCCGGCGCATGGCCTGCACTCTCGCTACAAGAGGCTTGCCGAGTTCTCCCGCTTCCGTCACCCGTTTCGCCATAATTCCTTCCGGAGTGTGACGATAATGATAGGCGATAGCCAGAGTTCTATCATTTTCCTGCGCAGCTCTCAGCATAGCTTCTGCTTCATGCCGGTCCATGGCCATCGGCTTTTCGCACAAGACGTGTACGCCTTTGTTCAGGGCTTTTATACTCAGTTCCGCGTGGAATTTATTCGGTGTACAGATAATGACAGCGTCGACGATATCGAGCAGTTCCTCCGGAGACGTGCAAACGTGAGGCACTTCAAACTCCTTTGCGACTTTCAAAGCCCGCTCCCTGTCCACATCCTGCACGGCGGTCATTTCAGCCAGATGAGGAAGTGACAGCAGGGCCGGGATGTGGCGATCTGTCGCTATCCCGCCCGTACCGATCACTCCCACTTTCCATTTATTCATATTATCCCTTCTTTAACGACTGGATTTTACCCGTTTCCCCGGACTCCAGGGCTGCGAGAATGATTTCAAGGGATTTCTTCCCTTCATGACCGTCAATCAGCGGCTGTTCATCGTTCAGCACACTTTCCACGAAATGATCGATGACTCCGGTGTTCGTCTGGCCGCCGCTTTCATTGGACTGGATCTGACCGAGCTGAAAATTGATTACATCTCCGTTCGTATAAGAAGCTACGAGAGAATAATCCGGGTCGTCCTCGATTCTGAGCATCCCTTTCTCCGCGTAGATCACCGTGGAGTTATCTTCAGCGGTGTTATAAGCCCAGCTTGCCGCGAGGGTACCGAGAATCCCCGATTCCGAACGAAGCATGCACACGGCGTTATCGTCGACCGTAATACCATCTTTTGCGTTATTTTCAACAAAACCGGCTACGTCCGTGAACTCTTCTCCGAGAATATAGCGAATGAGATCCGCCTTATGGACGCCGAGGTCCCCCATCGCTCCGATGAACGCTTCGTCTTTTTTGAAGAACCAGCTGTCCTTCCCATCCACGCTCCAGTCTTCCGGCCCTCCGTGACCGAATGTTGTCCGGAAACTGTAGATTTTCCCAAGTTCCCCCGAACGGACAATCTCCCGGGCTTTCCGGTGGGACTTTACAAATCGCTGGTTGTGGGCAATCATCAGTTTTTTTCCGTTCTTCTCAGCCGCACTGATCATTCGCTCCGCTTCTTCCGTACTTGTAGCCATCGGCTTCTCACATAAAACGTGAGCCCCTGCTTCCAGGGCTGCAATAGATACGGAAGCATGTAAATGGTTCGGAAGGCAGATACTTACAATGTCCACTTCTTCTTTCTGGAACAGTTCTTCATAATCCGTATACGTCTTGGCATCGTAAATCTGACCCGCGATGGCAGCCCGCTCTTCTACAATGTCACAGACTGCAGTAATATCCGTCTCTTCATTATTTCTATACTCCACTAAATGCCGGTGCTGGGCGATACTGCCACAACCGATAATTGCCGTTTTCAATGTCATAAATCAACAGCTCCCTTCAAAAGGTTTACATACTTTTATTTTTTGGAGATGCGTTCAATCGGGGCAGCGTTCCCGTACTGGTGCTTCGGACCGTTCGTATTCTGCGCCCAGCGGACACCGTTACGGATAACCGTCTGTACGTCTTCATGATAATAAGTCGGATATGTTTCATGCCCGGGACGGAAATAGAATATCTTACCGTTGCCGCGTTTGAACGTAGCGCCGCTTCTGAAAACTTCGCCGCCTTCAAACCAGCTGAGGAAAATAAGTTCATCCGGAGCCGGAATATCGAAGTGTTCCCCGTACATCTCCTCTTTTTCTATTTCAAAATACTGACCGATTCCTTCTGCGATCGGGTGGGTTGGATCAACGTTCCAGATCCGCTCCCTGTCGTCGGCTTCCCGCCATTTCAGATCGCACCCGGTTCCCATCAGCTTACGGAATACTTTCGAGAAGTGGGCGGAGTGGAGAACGACCAGCCCCATCCCGTCGAGAACTCTCTGCTTCACTCTCTCGGCCGCCTCTTCGGTAACTTCCTCGTGCGCTTTGTGCCCCCACCAGACGAGTACGTCCGTCTGGTCAAGGACTTCCTTCTTCAGCCCGTGTTCCTCCTCATCAAGGGTGGCCGTGGTAACAGTATGCCCGTCTTTTTTCAGGAAATCGGCGAGGGCCCCGTGGATCCCTTCCGGATAAATATCCGAAACTGCCGGGTTTTCCTTTTCATGGCGATACTCGTTCCATATCAGTACGTTCATATTCACTGCCTCCTTCTGTGCAACAATAAGCGAAATCGCTTGCACTTTTCTTTAAAAAAAATTATTTTCGTTCCCTGCACGATTCTCTTTCCACAATATTCGTAGGGATAATCAGACTTTTATTCATCATTCCGGGCTTCTGCAGTTTTTCGATAAGGGTGTCGGCTGAATAATAGCCAAGCTGACCTGCATTGGTATCCACCGTTGTAAGGGATGGACTTGAGAGCCTGGAGACGATCGTATTGTTGAAGCTGATAACACTCATATCCCCGGGTACGGAAACGCCGGCCTCCTTGAGTGCCGCAATAATGGAAAGTGCATGAAAATCGTCCATGATCACAAGGGCTGTCGGAGGTTCCGGAAGCCCGAGCAGCTCTTCTGTAATAATGGTACCGTCGTAACTTCCGTCTTTTCTGTACTTAATGTAGGAAGCGTTCTGCGGATACCCATGGAGAGCGAGCGCTTTTTTATATCCTTCCACCCTTGCTTTCGTCACTTCGAAATCGGCTTCTCCGCCGACGATCCCGATCCGCTCATGCCCCAGCTGGATCAGATAATCCGTTGCCTCATTCGAAGCCTGCACGTTGTCATTATCCACGTACATTATGTTCGATGCCTCCATTAACGGCTTCCCGACCATGACGAACGGAAAGTTCTGCTGCATCAGGTAGGGAACGACCTGATCGTCCTCTTTGGAATAAAGGACTACGATCGCATCCACCCTTTTCCCCTGCACCATTTTTATAACATCCCGAAAAATAGCTTCTTCCGACTCCCCGGTCGTCAGATTCAGGCTGTAATCGTTTTCCTGACATGCCTTACTGATTCCGCTCAGAACTTCGGAGAAGAAGGGGTTATCGAAAGAATGGGAACTCGAATGTTTCATCACCACCCCTATCGTCTGGGTAGCCTGCCTCACAAGCACGCGGGCGTTGTAGTTCATGTGATAGCCCATGTCCTCCATGACTTTTTTCACTTTTTTCTTCGTAACCTGGCTGATTCGCGGACTGTCCGCAATCACCCGGGATACTGTCGAAGGAGCGACTCCCGCTTCCTTCGCTACATCCTTAATCGTAACAGACATCGTTCCTGCTCCTCTCTACTTCACAGCACCTTCCGACACTCCATCAATGATCTGTTTCTGGGCGAAGAAATAACCGATGATGACCGGGATGATCGCTATAGTCAGACCGGCAAGAGCCAGGTGCCACTGTTTTGTGTACTGACCGAAGAAATAGAACATCTTCAGCGGAATCGTTGCGTTCGCTTCACTCAGTACGAGTGACGGAAGCAGGTAATCATTCCAGATCCATATCGTATTCAAAATAGCCACCGTTACGGAAATCGGTTTCAGCAGTGGAAAAATGATATACCAGAACGTCTGAAACCGGCTGGCCCCGTCAATAATAGCGGCTTCATCCAGCGATTTGGAAATGCCGGTCATCGCCCCGTGATAAAGGAAGATGGAAAGGCTGCATCCGAACCCGAGATACATGAAGATGAGACCGGCAGCATTCAGCATATCCACCTGACCGAAAATAGCCACCAGAGGAATCATAACAGACTGGAACGGAATGAGCATGGCTGCCACAAATACGAAAAAGATGATTCCGGAGAGCTTACTTTTGTTCCTCGCAAGAGCATACCCCGCCATGGAGGAGAAAAGAATGATGATCAGAATGCTCAACGAGGAGAAAAGAATGATGATCAGAATGCTCAACCCGGTTATAAGCACGGAGTTGAAGAGAGACTTCAGAAATTCAAGTTCCGCGAAAGCGTTAACGAAGTTCTCAAATGTAAGTTCAACCGGTATTCCGAGGACGCCCTCGAAAATCCCCCGCTTCGTTTTGAAAGCGTTGACGATCATCAGATAAAACGGAGAGAGCCACAAAAGGGCCAGCAGTAAGCCGAATATTTCAAGCAGTCTTGTATTTCGTTTCTCTCTATCCTTCCTCATCACACGTCCACCTCACGTTTCTTATTGTAATAAACCTGCGTCAGGGAAATGACGGCTACTATTAGGAAGAAAATGACCGCTTTCGCCTGGGCATACGCCATCTCCCTGTCACTGAAGGCCGTACGTACGATTTCCATTGCCACCATCTGCGTGGAGTTGAAAGGTCCTCCGTTCGTCAGTGACAGGTTCTGGTCGTAAATTTTGAAAGACATGGATAAGGTAAGAAACATACTGACCGTAAAGGCGGGAGCCACAAGCGGAAAAATGACATTTTTGAATCGCTGTACTGCATTTGCCCCGTCAATTTTTGAAGCCTCGATCAGTTCTTTCGGTACGTTTTCAAGATAGGCTATATAAATGATCATAATATACCCGGCCATCTGCCAGGAAGTGAGAATAACCAGTCCCCAGAAGCCTGTGTTCGTCGTAGATAACCAGCCGCTCAGACCTTCAATTCCTGTAATTCCGGATATATCACCAAAAACAGAAATGAAAATAAATTGCCAGATAAACCCGAGTATGAGACCCCCGATAAGGTTCGGCATAAAAAAGATGGTCCGCATTAAATTATTCGTCTTCATGTTTCTCGTAACGAGAAGTGCGAGGCCAAGGCCGAATATGTTCAGCAGCAGCACGGTAATGACCGCAAACTTGATAGTGAACCAGATTGAATTCATAAACTCATCTTCCTGGAACAGTTTTATGTAATTTTCCAAACCGATGAAATTGTTCGCCGTTAATCCGTTCCAGTCCGTAAATGAATAAACGAGGCCGTATACGAATGGAATGACGACAACAATTCCGAGCCCGAGAATAACGGGGGTCAGAAAAAGCCAGAATGATAAACTCCTGTTTCTCATAATAAGTTCCTCCTCAGTTGTAAAAAAGCTCTTCTGTCGCCTTCAGTAACCAATAAGAGCGCTATAGTTCAGCGCTCTTTACCGGTCTTCTGTTATTTGCTTATTGTCTGGCTTCTTCCCAGGCATCAGTCGCCTGTTTCTCCACTTCTTCCCACGTTATATCACCGGCAAGATATTCCTGCATGGCGACGCCGAGAGCATCTTCTGTCCACGCTGTAGGAGCTCCGAGGAAAACCCAGCCGAGCGTATTACCTTCGTTCGCGTAATTGTATATTTCCTGGGAAATAGGATCTGCGATTTCCTGATCTTCGTACCCTTCGTAAGCAGGAATGAACTTGAATTCTTCCGTTACGAATTTCTTACCTTTGTCAGACGTGTACATCCAGTCGAGGAAATCTTTGGACGCCTGTACCACTTCATCTTCGGATTGCTTGTTTACCACCCAGTAGTTAGGCACGCCTACAGGAATACTTCCTTCATAACCTTCCACCGGAATAGGAAGAAGCCCGACATTGTTTTCGGCGAATTCCTGATCCATGGATTCGATCGTGTTGTACACCCAGTTACCCTGCTGAATCATCGCTACGTTTCCAAGAGAAAAGTGCTCTTCCACCTGCTGGGAATAATCGAGACTCAATACAGGCTGAATGGAATTTTCACTCTGAAGATCCGTGAACTCTTTCATCTGATCTCCCATTGCGAATTCCACAGTCTCCGCTTCATATGCTTCCATTACATCGTGATTGAACTCATCCGCCAGGTAGGCGTTTGCCAGGTGGTTACCCATAACCCACTGTTCTTTGCCGGGGAAAGCGAACGGCGCTTTGATTCCCAATTCTTCTTTATTGGAATTCAGGGTTTCCACGGCACCTTTCAGATCTTCCATCGTCTTGATCGAGGAAGCATCAATACCCGCTTCTTCGAAAACTTTCTTATTGTAAAGAAGTCCATAGCCTTCCTGGTTATAAGGAAGTCCGAGAACCTGATCGTCACGACTTACACCGTTCAACGTCCCCTCAAGAGCCGCTTCGGCAGCTTTCGTATCCGAAACGTCGGCCAGATATTCTTCGTACTCGTCCACGTCCGTCGGTCCGCCGACGTTGAAGACGTCAGGCTCTTCGCCGGAGGAGAAGGAAGTTTTCAGTGAAGCACCGTAATCGTTACCGCCACCGACGGTTTTGACGTTAATATTGACGTCCGGGTTCTCTTCTTCATACATCGATACAAGTTCTTCAAACTGATCTTTGAATTCCACTTTGAATTGAAAAACGTCAACCGTAACCGCTTCGCCGTTGCCGCCTTCTCCTCCACCGTCATTACTTCCGCCGGAAGATTCTTCACCTGAGCCGAACGAACAGCCCGCCAGCACACTTGAAGCCAATAGAGCCGTAGCAATCCCTGAATAAAACTTTTTCTTCTTCATTCCATACACTCCCTTTTACTGTTTCTGATTTTTTGAATCCGCTTACAACTTACACAAAAAAATAAAGGACGCCGGAAAAGTTTGTGCATTCGTTTGCAAAAATATCCAATAAATTACTCCTTCTCCTATGTAAAGAAAAGGACAGGTGACAGAAGCGATACTGTGAATTCGTTTGCACAGTTTCATTGTCTGTATCTTAGCACGATTACAAACATATTACAATAAGTATTCTGAAAAATATGTATCATATTATTTTTTCCATACAAAAAAAGCCGAAGGGGGTACCCTTCAGCTCTTTACGCATAATTAAATTAAAAGCTTCTTTCTTCTTGCACGTTATCGTCCTGATCGAGAATCAGAACTTTACTCGGAGAGTTCTTCTTCGCAATTTCTTCGGCTTTGCTGACTGCGGAATCAAAATCTTCGAAGAAATCCGTCGGAGCGATGTCTTCGATTTTAATGTACCAGCCGTTTTTGTCTTTGTTTTGTACTACGCTATATTCTTTTACCATAATTAATCCACTCCTCTTTTAATAATCGGATACTTTTGATTGTACCCCGCCTCTTTTTCCTTCAAACATATCTCAAATAGTCAGAAAATTAGTTGACATACCTTTCCTCTGGTGGTTATACTTCATAATAAGCTTAAATTGAATAGTTCGTGCGACTCTTATTAAGAGCGGCTGAGGGATTAGGCCCTGTGAAGCCCGGCAACCTTCAAACGTCAGTTTGAAAAGGTGCTACGTCCTACAGATCTTACTGATCTGAAAGATAAGAGGAGGCAATATATAATTCAGCCCTCTTCTTAACTTATCAGAAGGGGGCTTTTTCTATGTATGGGCTCCCCGGCCGCATTACCTATATAATTCCATTGGAGGGAAGACAGATGTCCGTCAATCATATCCGAACTTGTGAAACCGTTTATAAAGAAGTGTCGATCGGGGAGTTCATTTGCGAAACCGGTGAACGGCTGCCGGAAGTCACGCTCGCCTATGAGCAGGCCGGCAACCAGAATGCGCCCCTGCTCCTTATATGTCACGCTCTCACAGGCAATCAGTACACCGTTGGTACGGAAGAAGAACCCGGATGGTGGAGAGGTCTATTCGGAAAAGAAGGGATAGTCCCGGAAGAAGAATTTCAGACTGTCACCTTCAACGTACTTGGCGGCTGTCACGGCTCTACCGGCCCGGCGAGCGTAAACCCCGAAAATGGAGAGGTCTATCGTCTCGACTTCCCTTCCATAACAATCAGAGATATAGTACGGGCTCAGAAACGGGCTCTGGAAGTTCTCGGTTTCACGCACATACATGCCGTGCTCGGCGGGTCACTCGGTGGTATGCAGGTGTATGAATGGGGGCTTATGTATCCGGATGCGATGGATAAGCTGTTTATTCTCGCTTCCACTCCGGCCCTCAGCGATTATGGAATAGCATTCAATCATATAGGGGGAGAAGCGATAAAACGTGACCCGCAGTGGAAAAACGGTAATTATCAGTCGAATGAGGATCTGGACGGTTTCGAGCTTGCCAGAATGACGGGGATGGTCACTTACAGAAGCAGGTCCCTCTTCCACCAGCGCTTCAACCGCCGGCAGAACGAAGAGAATTATCATATCCAGTCCTACCTGGATTATCAGGGGAAGAAGATTAAGAAACGGTTTGATGCCAACAGCTATCTTTACCTTCTCGATGCCATGAACCATCACGACATCACAAGGAACAGAGGCACCCTTGAGGAGACGGCCCAACAGTACAGCGCGGACGTTTATACGATGAGCTTCGAGAAAGATCTCGTATACCCGAAGGAATCCATGGAAGAGTTTTCACTCCTTGCTCCTCACGCTCTGCATTTCCATATAGATACCGAATTCGGGCACGACGGCTTCCTTGTCGAATTCGATAAGTGGGGAGAGTTCATCAGATATCACTTACTGGTTTAGCGGCTGCGGAAGATCCTCTACCAGAAGAGGTCCGGAGCGCAATAAAAAACAGCACATTACCTCCGCCGGAAGTGTCTGTGCTGTTTATTAGAAAATTACATCCCGGCCAGCCGTTCTGCTCCGGACTCTTCCCTGCCTGTGTCCTTCTCCCGGCTCCCGGAGTCCTTCAGTTCAAGAAGCACTTCCCGTAAAAGCGCAGGAGTATTTTCATTCAATCCGCTTACGACAAGCTGCCCGTTCGAACGGGCGGAATTTACGAGCTGTTCCTTCACCCACGCCTCGGACTCCCCGGCCCAGTCAGGGCGGTTGATGAGTGCTTTTTCCGGACTGACCCTGTCGCCGGAGACCAGCACCTCCTGCTGACCTGTAATAGAGCTGAGCAGGTTCACGGAACGTTCCCGGTATTCGCTTTCTTTCTTCTCCGTGAGACGTTCCGGGAGCCTGTGGTTCCATGTATGAGCCACCACAGCGTGCCCCTGTTCTTTTATAGCTTCCACTGCGGCCGGATAACGTTCGACACGTTTGCCGATTAAAAAGAACACAGCTTTCCGGTCGTTCTTCTCCAGCACCCGGAGAATTTCTTCTGTCCTCTTCGGATGGGGTCCTCCCATCACTGCGACAGGATACTCTTCCAACATTTTTTCGGTAACGGGAATTTCGGTGATTTCTTTCTCCGCATGAAAACTCCCAGGTCTTTCCGTCATATCCGAACGCTTCTTCATGAACTTTTCTTTGAACCATTCCGGGTGCTCCTGTTTATTCACCCGTACGGACTGATTCCCCGCAAAGAAAGTGAAAGCGTCCCCTTCATACGTAAAGCCGTTAAGTTCCTTCTCCGATAGTTTGCGTTCAAAGGTGCGTTCCAGATAGTTCCGGATTTCTTCATAATCATTCTCACTCCGAAGAAAATGGGTAAGTGAAAGTTTCTTCCCGTTCGATTTCTCAAAATGCAGCACCGTTTCATCAAAAGCCTTACGCTTTTCCCCCCACGTCACCGTCTCGTTGAACTTGACTACATAAGTAGCGCTGTCTTCATAAACGACGTCGTAATCGATGTGGAGCTCCTGCACGGCAGAGATCCCTTTTTTCTTCACGCGTTCATAACTGTCTTTTTTGAATTCGGAACGCTGTTCATTCACGTAGTCCAGTACCGTCTGGTCAATCTGGTCATTCGGCGTTTCCGGGTAGTGCATCACAATGGAAAGTTTGTCGAATTTCTCAACTTTCGTTTCTATATCAGCTTCATACTTCTCATAATTCTCTTTTTTTACCGGTTCCTTTTCTTTTTCTTCACCGGCATTAGCCATAAGCGAACAGCCGCTCATCAATATGAAAAACCCCAGTATTAGTCGTCTCATTTTTCCCCTCAATATCCTGAAATATTACATCGCAAGATATATTGTAACACAACTGTAAAGAGGGGGAGAGAATTTATACGGTAAGAATTTCTACCGGATAGCCGATGAACAGTCCTGTTTCCACAACACCAGGCATTGCTTTAAGAGTACTTTCCGCGTCAGCGGGGATATCTTCAAAGGTTACATCCAGAATGATATTGCCTCCTTCTGTAATGACAGGGCCGTCTTTTTTCTCAGCCATCCGCATCTCGACACGCTTCACCGAAGATAAATTTCCGAGTCCTGTTTCCACCAGATGAATAGCTCTCGCATCCACTTCAATCGGCACAGCGAACTTCTCTCCGAGTCTCTCTACCATCTTGCTTTTATCTGCAAGAATGTACGTCTTTTCCGCGCTGGCCATCACGAGTTTCTCCCGGAGCATAGCTCCTCCGCGCCCTTTGATCAGTCGACGGTCGCCGTCCACTTCGTCCGCCCCGTCAAATCCCCAGTCGGGACGGGAATCTATAAGCGTCGTAGTTGCAAGTCCTAAGACTGCACAGTTTATTTCCGCTTCTTTGGAAGTGGGTATGCCTTTCACATCAAGCCCTTCTACGTTCACGCGTTCCGCAATAGCCTGCAGTGCCAGGAAAGCAGTGGAGCCGGAGCCGATGCCTATAACATCCTTATCTTTCACTTTTCCCGCTACCTGATCCGCCACCCGCTGTTTTTCTTCTCTGTTCGAAATATCTCCGGACCAATTCAACTGACCGGCTAACTGATTTGTCCATTGCATGACTATCACTCCCATTTGAATTGTATGCCTTTCCAAGTATATCAAATTCCGCTCACTTAATTAAATGATGCCTGAAAGCGTAAACGACAGCCTGGGTACGATCCTGGACTTCCAGTTTCCCGAGAACGTTGCTGACGTGTACTTTGACCGTTTTCGGTGCGATAAAAAGAAGGTCTGCGATTTCCTGATTCGTTTTGCCCTCCGCCATGAGCAGCAATACTTCCTTTTCCCGTTTCGTCAGCTGGTCATGCAGCGGTTCTTTCCTTCTTTTGCCCATCAGTTTCCCGGTGACTTCCGGTTCGAGTATCGACTGCCCTCCGTATGTAGCTCTTATCGCTCCGGCAATCTCATCGGCCGTCGACGTTTTCAACAGATAACTCACCGCCCCCGCCTCCAGTGCGGGGTACACTTTCTCATCATCGATAAAACTTGTAACGATAATGATCTTCGCCTCCGGCCACTCCGAAATTATTTTACCGGTAGCTTCGATGCCGTCCATCCCTTCCATGACGAGATCCATAAGAATAATGTCCGGTCTGCACTCGAACGCTTTCTCCACTCCTTCCTTTCCATTCGCCGCTTCAGCAACGACTTCTATATCCGGCTGAGCGGACAGATAGGCGGACACCCCGATTCTGACCATTTCGTGATCATCTACGAACAGGACCCGGATCATACTTTTTCCTCCCTTCCCTTCCGTGGTAATTTCACTTCCACCCTCGTACCGTCATCTTTTACGCTTACTATTTTCAACACTCCCCCTACTTCAAGAGCCCGCTCGTTCATGTTGACCAGGCCATAGGAATTCGTGCCTGCACTTTCCGTATCAAAGCCTTTCCCGTCATCCAGAACCCTGAGCAGAACGAAGTCATCTCTCTGCAGCAGCTGCACTGTAAGATGGTCAGCCTCGGCATGACGCAACGTATTCGAAACAGCTTCCTGAAGAATACGGAACAGCTGATCTTCCTCTCCTTTTTCAAGAGACACTTCCTCCAGCTGTTTATCCACCTGAAGAGGGACTTTCTGTGTCAGTTCCTCAAGAAGGTCTTTTGTTCCTTCCTTCAGCGTTTTTCCTTTTAACGGGACAGGCCGCAGATGAAGGAGAAGAGCCCTCATCTCAAGTTGGGACTGGTGGATCATTTGTTCCACCATACGGAGCTTGCTGTTTTCTTCCTGCTCACTGATTGCAGACATCATCATCGAAGCCGCGAACAGCTGCTGGCTGACCGAATCGTGCAGTTCCCGGGCCAGCCGGCTCCTTTCCTGAGTGACCACTTCCTGAATACTTCTTTCCCTTTCGTCCGCCCGTTCGGATGCCTGTTTTCGGGAAAGTTCCGTCTGCCGGCTCATTTTTCTTTCGATCGCTTCCAGACGGGCGCGCACTCCTTCCCCTGTCTCCTTAGCATCCACCGGAATGCCCTGCACCAGGCAGTCGAGCTGCCGGTAGAGATGTTTCTTCTTCTGTTTTTCCTGAACACCCTGAGCCAGCCCGGTGCCGATACCAAAGGTGAGGCCAGCCAGTACAGGGACGAGAAGGAAAGGCATATCCAGTACCTCTTTCCTGTACAGCAGCGACCAGTTCTCCGGAGGAAAAGTGAGGAAGGTAATGCCTGTCAGCAGAACGGAAAAAGAAATAAACAGCAGCACGTAGAATATAAGGTGTTTTTTCATATGCGCTTCACCTCAAGGTCTCCCGACAGAACTGAAGTGACAATCCGCACGCCAGGCTCTTTCCATCCGTAGTCTTCTGTCTGATAATGAACCGTTCCGTTCCACAGATGCGTACTCCGGTAATCGAAAATAGTCGCGCGCCCTATGAGAGCGCTGTGATGAACGAGCACTTCCGTTTCATACGGTACGTAAATTGTAAGTGTACCCGCCAAATGCCTGACGGAAATGATCGCTTTTTCCGGAAGTACGGTGTGGCTCAGGTCTATCGTTCTGTCACCGATGCCGCCGTGCACGTTGATATCGTTCCAGGCGTAAGCTTCGGGAGTCGTCTGATCTCCCCACATTTTCTGGCTGATTACCGGTTCCTTCTTCGGGGAAGGGGGTTCTCGAGAGAAAACGGGCCGGGCAGGATGTCGACCTGCCTGGAAGTAATTATAGAGGAAAAGGACGAGGAGTATAAAAAGGAGGAAGCGGACGACGGCCATACTTAAAATAGTCATAACGAGAGATACGAGCCCGATCCAGAACACTACCTTCCCGAATGCTCTGTCATAGGAACGGTGCCCGACATACACGAGGATACCGCTGAACAGCAGGGAAAAGAGAATTCCTCCATCAAAAAGAATGATTTCGGCTATAAGAAGTACCGCAGCAATGAGCAGAAGTTTATTAATCGTTTTCGTTCCCACTTTCTCAAACATAATAATCCTCCCCCCTACACAATACTCTCCCGTATCGGACGATACAGGAGAGATATTGGTTCACTGATTTTTTTCCAGCTGCCGGATCTTACTGTCGAATGTCGATTTCCGGTAAGAACGCTGAATCTGCTCCTCCAGCCTTTCCATGTGGCGATCCAGTTCTGTAAAACGGCTGTACGGCTGTTCGGACGCTTCTTTTGAAACACGGTCCATACGGTGATGGGCTCTCGCTATATTCTCGCGTCCCATCAGCTCCATACGCTTTACGTGCATATCCTTCAGTTTATGTTTCATTTCTTCATATTTGTGTTCAAGTTCCTGCAACTGCTGATCCGTTTCCTGCTTCGATTGTAGCAAACGTTCCGCCCGATTGGTATAGGCTTCCTGTTCCGCAAGAGCGAATTCTTTCATTTCTTCTTCTCCGGCATTTCCCGCTACGACAGCCTGCCGTTCCCGTTTTTCAGCCATGTTCTTCGCCTGCTCGTACTCATTTTCGAACTCCTGTTTCAGTTTGTACTGACGTTCAATCAGCTTCTGCACATTTTCCGTTTCCTGTTCGCTTTCTCTCAAGTACTGGTTCAGCAGGGCCATAGGATTTTTTTCTTCTTTTTTATCCAGAGCGTCGTGAATATCCGCCATAAAAGTGTCTTTCATTCTCGTGAATAGGTTCGTCATGGGTATCCCTCCTTATTGTAATTGTTTCCACTGTTTCTCGAAATTAGTGAACGGATCGTCCTCAGGTTCCGGTTCTTCTTTCTTCCAGCTTCTATAGACAAGGTACAGCCCGTAAGCAGCGGCAACCCCGATCAATGCCGGAAGGTGAGGCGTAATAAAAGCAAGAACCAGCAGTCCGACGATCAGCCATCCTATTTTCCCGCCGGCAGAATCCGTCCTGGTAAACTGTCTATAAACGAGATATAGCAGCCAGATCCCGACAGCAAGCATAATCAATGGTCCGAGACTTGCCAGAATAATCGCCAGAGCCGCCAGAGCTCCGATGAACAATAAGAACTGTTTCATACCATCTCCTCCTTCAACACTAATATTACGGCACTCCGGTACTTCCCGTAATGAGCCGGAGACATATCTTCCCCTAGGTCCGGAGGCGTATTTATTTCCTTTCTGTCCCGCAACCCCGTCGATCTGCGCGTTCCTGAGTGGAAAAGCAGCGCAGAAATAAACAGACACCGCAACGACCTCACGATAGTATGCGGTCACTGCAGTGTCTGCTATTTCTGATATTCATTCTGTTCCGGGCCAGGTTTCTTACCTGTTCAAATAATCCGCAGGTCTTTAGGAGTTTTCGTTAAAATTTCATATCCTCCCTCCGTAACAAGCACATCATCCTCGATCCGTACACCTCCGGTTTCAGGATCGTAGATACCGGGCTCGATCGTATACGTCATCCCCGGCTTCAGCACATCTTCATTCAGATGACTCATGGAAGGGAACTCATGGACATTAATGCCAAGACCGTGACCGATACGGTGCGGGAAGTAATCCCCGTATCCTGCTTCTTCAATGACATTTCTTGCCACCTGGTCAAGGTCTCCGATCCTGGTGCCAGGCTTACTTATATCTAGAGATGCCTGTTCCGCCCGCTTCACCGTTTCATATATTTCGCGCTGTTTTTCATCTACTTCTCCAAAGGCTACCGTTCTCGTTATGTCTGAAGTGTATCCTTCCCACACGACTCCGAGGTCGAACAGTACAAGATCGCCCCTTTTCAAAGTCCGGTCTCCCGGATTTCCATGCGGGTGCCCGGCCTTCTCGCCGAACAGAACCATCGTGGAGAAGGACATCTCCCGTACCCCCCGTTTCTTCATTTCGAACTCGATCCGGGCAAGGACTTCCATCTCCGAAACTCCTTCTTCGAGAGCCGCTATGCCTGCTTCCACTCCCTCATCGGCAAGAGAGGCCGCCTTTCTCATAATACTGATTTCCTTCTCGTCCTTGAGGAGCCGCTGTCGGTCGAGCAGTCCCGTGACGTCCCTGATTTCGGGAGTGGCGAAAGCTTCGATCAGCTGCCCGGCTCTTCCGTAAGAAAGATGCTCTTCTTCTATCCCGAGAGTATGTACAGATTCGTTATAATCCGCAAGCGCCTCCCACGGATTTTCATGGTCCTGATAGGCGATGATATCTCCTTTGAATCCGGTTTCTTTCAGCTGCCCTTTCTCCATTGCCGGCAAAACAGCCACCACTTTCTCATCCGGGAAAACGAGCAGACCAAGAAGTCGTTCGTGCGGGTCGGTCAGGAAACCGGTCAGGTAAAAGAAGTTCTCCTTCGAACTTACGAATGCCGCGTCCATGTTCTCTTTTTTCATACTTTCACAAAATGTTTCCATTCTTTGTGTCATTTTCATCCCTCCTCCCTTTATCCTATCGAACGAGCGGAAGATTGCCAACTTAATGATAAATTTTCGACAAATCCGTTTTTCATATCCTCACTCCGGAGCCAACGTGTATAATAGGCATGTAGAAAGGAGTGAAGTTTATGGATCGTACGCGTTTTCTCATAAAAACTTCAGCCGTTTATGCGTTTATCGGGGCATTTATAGGCTCTCATATGGCCGGAGGCGGCGGCCTGGAACTTTCCGCTATCCACGCTCACATTCTTGTCGTCGGGTGGCTGTCCCTTTTCGCTTTCGGCATTTTTTACAAAGTGTTTCCGATACCAAAAGATTCCAAACTCGCTATCGCTCACGTATGGGGGTCGTTCATCGGGGTTTTCGGACTGACTGTCGGAATGTGGCTTTACTACGCGAAGCCGTTCCCCGGCCTTGAAACATTCAGCACCGTCTTTTTTATTGTAGGCGGAACTATTCTGCTGATAGCTTTTGCTATCTTTCTCGTTATCGCCTTCAAGCACAGCAAATTTATTTCGGAAGACTAAAAAAAGCTGCCCGCCCGCTACTCCGTAAAAGTAGTGGGGGACAGCTTTTTTATTGCGCTTTTATATAGACGTTCCTATTCCTCCGGATCTTTTTTCATAGCGGGCCAGAACGCGTACTTACCAAGAACTTTCGTTATGGAAGGTACGAGGAACGGGCGCACGACGAACGTGTCGATCAGAACGCCTATGGCGGTCACCGTACCGAACTGGACGAGGACCTGCAGAGGCAGTACGGCAAGAACCGCAAACGTTCCTGCCAGAATCAGGCCGGCGGAAGTAATAACCCCGCTCGTACTGCTTACCCCGTTGCTGATGGCAGCATCGAGTTTCATCTGCTCCCTGTTCTTCCATATACTCGAAATCATAAATATATTATAGTCATTTCCGAGTGCCACCAGGAACACGAAAGAGTACAGAGGAATGAGTCCCTGCATTGCAGGCTCTCCCATGACGTAGTGGATGATGAGCCATCCGAGTCCGAGAGCGGAAAGATAGGAGAGACCGACAGTCAACAGCAGATATCCCATCGCCGTAATGGACCTGAGATAAGTGACGAGGATGAGGGCTATGATGACCAGAATTACCGGGATGACGATGTTCTGATCACGACTCGTCACTTTCTCCGTATCATACAGACCGGCCGTTTCCCCGTTGATCCATACCTGGTCTTCCGGGTCCTCCACTCCTTCTTCCTGAAGCCGGTCTTCCACTCTGTTCTTAAGCTCGGGAACGAAAGCCACGGCTTCCCTTGAATAGGGATCTATGGAGAGCGTGACGCTGTATTGTTCATACTCTTCGTTCTCTTCTCCTTTCTCCGCTTCCCCGACGGACTCCACCTCGTCGAGAGCTGCAATATCTTCCCGGAGAGAAACTTCCCTGTCCGATCGGATAAGCACCTGCATCGGTGCTACCGTACCTTCCGGATAGTGTTCGCCTATAATCGCAAATCCTTCGCGGGAAGGCATATCATCGGGAAAAGAATCGAACACTCCGTACGTATAGTTGATACGGGGGACGAACAAAGCAAGGATACCGAGCACTACTACCGTCACCGTGATAATGGTCCACGGTTTTCTCACCGTGATCCGACCCACCCATTCACTGAATCGGCTTTTCGTTTTCGGTCGTCTCACTTTTTTCCCTTTTTTATTTTCCAGTTTCTGAATCATTTCTTCTGTCCGCGGAATGAACGGAAAGAAAGCCGTTCTTCCAAGAAGAGCCAGAAGTGCGGGAAGAAGCGTCAGAACCGCTACAGCCATAACGATGATAGCCACACTGAACGGGACGGCGAAACGGTCGTAGGAAGCATATTGTGCCGCCACGAGCGTAAACAGACCTGCGGCTGTCGTCAGCGCACTGATCATAATCGCTCCCCCGGAATGAGCGATCGCTTTCGTAAGAGCGGTATATTTATTCGGTTCCATGAGAAGTTCGTCACGGTAACGGGTGATAAGGAACAGACAATAGTCCGTCCCGGCCCCGAACAGAAGTACAGTCATAATCGAGACCGCCTGGCTGTCGACGACGATCCACCCCTGGTCTGCCATAAATCCGAGAAGCGGACTTATTATACCGTAGGCGAAACCGACACCGATCAGCGGGACGACCGCCAGAATAGGAGAACGGTATAAAAGGACAAGCAGGAACAATACGAGAAGTACGGTAGAAATGAGCAGAGTGATATCAGCCGTACTGAAAAGCTCCGTGGAATCGATTTGTATCCCTACCGCGCCTGTATATCTGATATGCATACCGTCCTCGGATAAGTCCGTATCGAAATAGTTCTCTCCCGTGATTTCCGTAATCCGTTCCTGCAAGCTGGAAAGGACCGGCTGCAGATCGTCCGTGGTGACCTCCTCGCTGAAAAACACCGGTGTCGTCAGAGCCTCTTCGTCCCCGGAAGCGGAATCGAGCAGCGCCTGAGGCGGAAGTTCTCCGAAAGGAGGAATCATGGACTGGTATTCAAGCGGATCCTCATCCAGATTCTGATATAACGTATTTATGTTTTGCAGATCTTTCTGTTCGAGTCCGCCATCTCTGTGCCATACGAGCAGAAGAGGTACACCCGCATCATTCGGAAACTGTTCGTCTGCAATATTCGAAGCCTCCACCGACATCGTCTCTTCCGGCAAAAGCTGACTCCCCCCGGTTGTTTCGTCGTTCACCTGGGGCCACACGACAGAGACGACCGCTACGAGAGCAATCCAAATGAGGAGAGTCACCCACCTCGTTTTTGAACCCGCTATAGTCTTCCCCCAATTTTTCAGTAAGTTTTTCATGCCCTCACCTGCTCTTCCTTTTTTATTAGTTATTTATAATTATATATACTGGTCAGTTAATTATCTAGTAATTTTTTCTATGGTATAATCAAAAAAAACGTTTACGCATCAGGAAAGGAGGAGGGCTTATGCCGGAGGGACCAAAAAGATCTGTGGGCAGACCAAAGGTTTCCGAACAGAAACAGCCCACTTATGAAGCCATCCTCCAGTCTGCTTCCACTCTGTTTATGGAGTACGGATACCAGCGCGTGTCTATCGATGACGTAGCCGGACACTCCGGTGTGACGAAAGCGACTGTCTATTACTACTATGCCACAAAAGCAGACCTCTTCACTAAAACGATGGAACATACGATGGAGATGATAAGTCTCCAGATGGAGAAGATACTGAGAGAGGAAACGTCGCTCTACAATAAACTCCTGCGGATTGCGGATGCTCACCTGAAGGCTACCTTCCACATAGACATGGAGGGGCTTATGCGGGAGACGAGGTCCTCTCTGTCCGAAAAACAGAGAAAAGCTACGAAAAATGCGGAAGAAATGCTCCACACCACTCTTGAAAAAGCTTTTATGGACGCTGTAACTTCAGGGGAGATTCCGGAAGTGCCTTTAAAATTCGCCGTCCAGACGTACGTGACTCTGCTCCGGGTGGGGAATTACCGGGATCATGCCAACCTTCCTCTTTTTCCCACTACAGAAGAAACGGCAGAGACCCTTGTCACTTTTTACTGGAACGGACTGTTCGCCCGACCGCTGAATAATAATACTGATACCCATCCTTCTGAAAATTGAAACAGGCACCCTCACGTGGAGGATGCCTGTTTTTGATGTTGCCGCCATCTTGTATTCCTGAGATATGACCCTTCCAGACGGACCGCGGTGAGAGCCGCTACGAAAGCTAATGCTCCATCTTTCAGAAGAAACGGAAGCATACTCGCCCAGGCAGCAGTATAACTGATACCCGCACCTTCTCCGGCCCAAAGGGATAAAGCGGCGTAAAGCCAGGTGACTCCAATCAGATAATTTACGGCAAGACCGGCCAGAGAGGCCATTACATACTGATTGAAGGCCTGTCTCTTCTCAACGACCGCTCCCGCTGCATAAGCGATCCCCATAAAAGATAATACAAAACCGAAAGTGGGCGAAACAAAACTCCCGAGCCCCCCGCTAAAACCTGCAAATACGGGTACGCCGATCAACCCCACTACGGTGTAGACAAACATAGCGAATGCCCCGCGTTTTTTCCCGAGAATCAGTCCGCTTAATATAGCCACAAAAGTCTGAAGCGTAAGCGGCACTCCCATTACCGAAAGAAATGGTGCTATAGCAGTGATGTTTGCTCCGATGGCCATAAGAGCCACGAACATCGAACCGATTGTAATATCATATGTACGCATGTGTTAACCCTCCCGTTCGTTACGTTAACTTTAATAAAAAAAGTTTTTTGTGTCAACCTTGTTTTTCAAAGGTTAACTCATTTGTTTTTCCATTCTTCCGGGAGGAGCCCCCTGTACACCGGCGTCATAAAACGGTCATCGATAAACTGCAGCACTCCGTGATCTTCTTCGGACCGGATCAGTCTGCCTCCGGCCTGCAGAACTTTGTTCATACCCGGATAGACATAGGCATAGTTGTAGCCGTTCCTGTCCTGGTTTTCGAAGTAACGATGAATCAGCTCTTTTTCTATATCTCTCGGCGGGAGGGCCACCCCTACCACGGCAACCCCGCGCAGCCTGTCCCCTTTCAGATCGACGCCCTCCGAGAAAACACCCCCAAGGACGGCAAAGCCGATGATTTCACTTTCTTCGGTGAACTGGGCCAGAAACTCTGACTTTCTTTCCTCGTCCATATTCCGTTCCTGAACAACTATTTCCTTCCCCCATTCTTTAGCATAGGAGTGAATCAGTTCCAGATATGAATAGGAAGGAAAAAAGAACAGATGATTGCCCGGCCAGGTTTCTGTCTGTTTTTTTAAACTGTCACTCACGTCCCGGGCAGTTCTCTCCCGGTCCCTGAACCGGGTGGACAAAGGGGTGAATATCGTGTCGATCTGTTCTCTGCTGAAGGGGGAAGGCAACTTCAAAATATAGTCTTCAGGCGTCCCTCCGAGCATTTCTTTATAGTAAGCAAAGGGAGATAGTGTGGCCGAAAAATAGACAGAGAACCGGTAGGCATCGGTAATTCTCTTAACTACTGTACGCGGGTTGAGGCAGTAAAGCTTCAACTCTTCCTTTTCTTTACCGATGTAAACGAAGTTATCATCTTTCTGTTCAAGCATATTCAGGAAATGCTGGCTTCCGAAGTAGACGTTCATCACCGTCTCATTCTGTTCCTCCGGCAGCAGATCACGCAGGAATGACTCCGTTTCTTCCACAAATGCTTCGAGACGTTCTTCCATCACCCCCGGTATTTCATCGATAGAAACTTCCCTCTGGTTTTCCGGAAAGAGAGAACTGATGTCGGAGGCTATGGAAGCAGCCAAACTCCCTGCCCGGTCAGATTCCACCAGGGAGGGCAGCGTTTCAAAGTCAGAGGCGGAAAGGGAAGCGGAGTACATGTCCCGCGCCCGTTCCACGAGATTATGGGCTTCATCCACCAGCAGTCCCATTTTCTTCGTCCTGTCACGGGACAGTCTCTTCAGGGCGACTCTCGGGTCATACACGTAGTTATAGTCTCCGATTACGATATCAGCAGCATTCGTAAGGTCCAGAGAGTATTCGAACGGACAGATGTGGTGCTTTCTGGCATAGGTCTCAATCGTGCTCCGGTCCAGCAGCGACTCATTCGTAAGGATGTCCACCAGGGCGTCATTGATACGGTCGTAATAACCATCCGCAAAAGAACAGTATTCGGGCTGACATATCGTTTCTTCCTGAAAGCAGATTTTGTCCTTGGCCGTCAGTGTCACCGCAGTAAGGGACGCTCCCTCCTCCTGCATCAGACGGATCGCCTCTTCGGCCGTCTCGCGGGTCGTCGTTTTGGCCGTCGCATAATAAAGCTGTTCAAAATCTCCTTCTTCCATCGCTTTCACACCGGGGAACAGAGAAGAAATAGTCTTCCCAATACCTGTCGGTGCCTGGGCAAACAGGGTTCTTCCTTCCCTGGCGGTGCGGTAGACGCTCCCGGCAAACGTCCGCTGACCTTCACGGTACGAAGGATAAGGGAAGCCGAGTTTCGGAAGCGTTTCATGTTTTTGTGCCCGCATACGGACAAGAGTAAGGGCATAAGGTGTGTATGCTTCCACCATGAAACGGACTTCTTCCGCCAGCTGTTCCACAGTAAGATACCGCAAGTACCTGATTTTCTTTTTCGATGCTTTCTGTACGTAAGTAAGCTGAACATTGATACCCTCGAGCTGTTCCCGTTCACAATACATGTACGCATAGCCGTAAGCCTGCCCCCAGTGTTCGGGGAAAAAATCTTCCTCGAGTTCTTCCGCTTCCAGCGAAGTGGACTTGATTTCATCAATGACAAGCCCCTCCTCACTCCTCAACACCCCGTCACAACGACCGTGAATGTGAAGGGTCATCTCTTCCATTTCATACAGAAAGTCGAGATATACTTCTTTTTCCTCTGTCTCTTTGTATTCCTTCTGTACCGCCTGGTGGATGGCCGTTCCTTCACTCAGTGCTTTGGAAGAACGGAATTTTTCATCGATACTGCCACGTTTATAAGCATATTCCGCCAGCTCCCGAACGGAAATCTTCATCGATTTCATCACACATCACCCCATTTCCCTGTCGTATTTCGTATGTATATTATACACCCTCGGAAAAGTGATATAATAACAAAAGAAAGCGGAAGTTTCCGTTCAGAAACACTGGCGTAAGCAGAAATCTCACGTTCCGGGTGCTTTTCCCCGGAACTGAGAGGACTGCTTAGGTCACGAGTTTCTGGAAACTGCAGCTGGACTAAAACAGAAAGCGGAGACCCCCGCCTGGCTCCAAAGGCATAAGCAGGACTGCCGAAAAGGTGCCCTACCCTTTAGGGAGGAATGCTTATGACCAAAGGAGCCGGGGGTTGCAGCTGGACTAAAAAAGAAAGCGGAAGTTTCCGTTCAGAAACACTGGCGTAAACAGAAATCTTACGTTCCGGGTGCTTACAATAAAATCAATAAATGTAATAAATGAAATGTCGGGTGGATAGTAATGACAAAAAAATGGTGGATAATCGGAATTCTGGTACTCACAGTGGTCCTCGCCGGATTTCTGTGGTTCTCACTGACAGATTCAGATAAACAGGACGCTCCCTCCCCTCCCCGGACCGGTGAACCTTCTCAAGATGATGCATCAGGTTCCGATCCGGGAGACCGTAATGCAGAGGGAAAAGATGATATAAGTGAAAATATAAGAGAGTCTTTCTCTGACGCCCTCGATAGTGCAAGAAGCCTGTTTGTGCAACAGGACCTTCACATTACTGCACTGGGAGATTCACTGACGCAGGGAGTCGGTGATACGACGGATAATGGAGGTTATGTAGGTATTCTCGAGGAGTCCATTAACCAGAACAGTGACACAGCCGCAGAAACCGTCCAGGTCGATAATTTCGGAAAAAGAGGAAACCGTACCGATCACCTTCTGGAAAGACTGGACAATGAGGACTTGCAGGGATCCATCCGGGAAGCGGACCTTATTCTTATAACCATCGGCGCCAACGATGTGATAAAAGTAGTGAAAGATAACGTCACTTCTTCTCTTGATTACGAGCAGTTCGTCGAAGCGCAGGCAAATTACGAGCAGAACCTGCGCAGCATTCTCGAAAAAATAAGAGAACTCAACCCCGAGGCAAGTATTTACCTGCTCGGAGTATATAACCCCTTTGATAAATATTTCAAAGATATCCCCGAACTGAATCAGATTATAAGCGACTGGAACAGAATAAGCAGACAGGTACTTACCGAATTCGACAATACAGGGTTCATCCCTATCCGCGACATATTCGAAGGTGCTGACGAAGATATATTGTGGGAGGACAATTTCCATCCGAACGAAGCCGGGTATAAACGGATGGCCGAACGCGTGTTAGAATATATTAGAGAAGAGATTGAAGAATAGCAGTATAGGTGGAGTGTGCAGTGAAGAGATTGAAACACATTATTTTCGAAAATAAATGGCGCAGTGCTTTTTTCGGAGTCATTCTCCTTAATCTCGGCATTGTCCTCTGGGTGCTTGCTCTCATCTTCATCCCGACGGACTACGCCCTTGTCAATGTCGACAGAGAACGGACGAACACGGATGCCGAATTTACGATCGTCTCAACCAAGAAAAATCTGGAACAGTTAACGAATGAATACTTAAATGAAATGTCATCAAACACTATTTTCGATTATTCGATTTCCCTGGATAAATTCGTGAAACTCCGGGGAAATATCCGGGCTTTCGACCAGGTTATCCCCATAACGGTGGAACTTGAGCCGGTAGTGCAGGAAAACGGGGACCTCATTTTGGAACAGCAGGGTATTTCTCTCGGAAAACTTCCGCTTCCAAGCAATAAGGTGCTGGAGTTCGTCGCTGACAACTATGATCTTCCGGACTGGGTGCGGGTGAACCCTGAGGAGGAGAACATCTACGTAGCCCTTACGCAAATGGAGACGGAGAGCAATTTCCGGCTGGCGGCAGAACGTTTTAATTTGAATTCTGACCAGCTCGCCTTTAAAATAGCGGTACCTAAAGACAGTTTCGAACTTGCACAGAAAGTCGTAACCAACAACGATCTGGAATTTCAGAATTAATCCCGAATGAAGGATGTGAGCATATGGACGTAGTAAATAACATCGCCGATCTGATTGGAGATACGCCTCTTGTCAAACTGAATCGTGTGGCTCCGGAAAACGGCGCCACCATCTATTTGAAACTCGAAAGTTTCAACCCGAGCGGAAGTGTGAAAGACCGGGCCGCCTTTGAAATGATAAGACAGGCGGAAGAAGACGGTCATCTCCAGCCGGGGGCCACCATTATCGAACCGACAAGCGGAAACACCGGTATCGGCCTGGCGATGAACGCAGCAGCCCGCGGATACAGAGCGATTCTCGTCATGCCTGATACTATGACTCAGGAACGCATCAACCTTCTCAAAGCTTACGGCGCTGAAATCGTCCTTACTCCGGGGGAAGAAAAGATGCCCGGAGCTATCGCCAAAGCGAAAGAACTGACTGCAGAAATGGAAAACAGTTTTATGCCGATGCAGTTTGAAAACTTCGCCAACCCGGATGCCCACCGGCACACGACGGCAGTCGAAATCAAAGAAGCGATGGAAGCACTGGGAAAACCACTGTCCGCTTTTGTATCGACTGCAGGAACCGGCGGTACGATTACCGGAACCGGAGAAGAGCTGAAAAAATTCTTTCCGGAACTGAGCATCCACGTAGCAGAACCTGCAGGATCACCCGTACTCTCCGGTGGAAAACCGGGCAAGCATAAACTGGTCGGTACCAGCCCCGGGTTCATCCCCGATATTCTGAACAGGGAGATTTACGATGAAATTCTTCAGGTCACGGATGAGGACGCCTATGAAGTGACGCGAAGACTGGCCCG
Source organism: Salimicrobium jeotgali (assembly GCF_001685435.2). Lineage (NCBI taxonomy): Bacteria > Bacillati > Bacillota > Bacilli > Caryophanales > Bacillaceae > Salimicrobium > Salimicrobium jeotgali. Next base: position 325,988 of record NZ_CP011361.2, on the reverse strand, counting down.
GGAAGAAGGCATTCTTCTCGGCACCTCAGGCGGCGCCAGCTGCTGGGCTGCGATGGAAGTAGCCAAAAGAATGAGCCCCGAAGATGTAATTGTCGTCATCTCCCCGGACACGGGAGAACGGTATCTCTCCGGAGACTTATTCCGATTTTAATACCTGGACAGCACAAACCCCTGAGCCGTATACATACCCGGTTCAGGGGTTTTTTTACATCCTGTAAAAATCACGGAAACGCAGATGCCAGCCCATGTGAAAGGAAAGCAGGCGCAGACAGAGGATTACTATAAATAAACCGTACATCTGTATGACACTATCCAGATCCAACCAGCCCATACCTGCAACAAATCCTGCTCCCATCGCCCACACCGCATATATCTCCTGATGTAATACCATGGGACGGCGCTGAGCAAGTACGTCTCTTGTTATTCCTCCTCCTACTCCGGTCAATAAAGAAGCAAACATGACCCCTCCGAGAGGGAAGCCCTGTTCCAATGCGAACATAGCTCCCCCTACAGCAAATGCGGACAGACCTACCGCATCCGTGTATACGTTCCACCTGTCCATAAACATGACCCAGCTCTTCGGAAAAAAGTAAGCGATGGTGATAATCGTTACCGCCACGTAAAAGAATATCCCCTGTTCCCATACGTGAACTACAGGGACATCGAGTGCAATATTTCGTATAATCCCTCCGGCAAACGCTGTTGCGATACCGAGCATATACGTACCAAAAAAGTCGTATCGTTCACTCATGGCTACGATGGCTCCGCTGAAAGCGAAAGCCATGACCGCTATCATATTCATTATATCCCAGGCCATAATCGCGCCCCCAATTCTCATGTCTGTTTGGAAATATATCACACTTTTTATGCAAAAAGGAGGTCCTTTGACATTTTTCCATTTTTCTTATACAATTATCTTGAATTCGAGATAAGGAGGAGATCTCATGGAAATCAAAGGGATCCACCACGTGTCAGCTATAACTAAATATGCCCAGGAAAATCATGATTTTTACACAAATGTTCTCGGCATGCGTCTCGTCAAAAAAACCGTAAATCAGGATGACCCTTCGATGTATCATCTGTTTTATGCCGACGCCGAAGGAAGCGCCGGAACAGATTTCACTTTCTTTGAAATACCGATGCTCGGGAACACGTACGAGGGAACAAATAGCATCTCCACCACCACTCTCCGCGTTCCGGACGATGAAGCCATTGATTTCTGGCAGGAAAGGCTTCATTCCGAAGAGCTGGAAGTCGACCCGGTAACCGAACGGTTCGGTCGTCGTATGTTATTCTTCCGCGATCCGGAGGGCCAGCGTCTCGGTCTGGTTTCGGACGAGAATAACGAAGGTGTAGCCCCGGGTGTAAGATGGGAATCGTCCGACATTCCCGTATCAAAAGCTATCCAGGGCCTCGGCCCCGTCTATTTTACCGTACCTCACCTTGAACCTACCGCTCAGGTACTGACAGAGACGCTCGGCTTCAAGCAGCTGGACAATGAATCGAACATCTACCGTTTCCAGGCAGGAAAAGGAGGTACAGGAGGGGAAATACACGTCATCGCCGATGCTTCCCTTCCAAAAGAACGTCCCGGCCAGGGAAGTGTTCACCATGCCGCTTTCCGTGTGAAAGACAGGGAGGAACTCGAACAGTGGGTAGAGCGGGTTCAGGATGCCGGACTTATCAATTCCGGACTTGTAGACCGTCATTACTTTCAATCCCTCTATTTTCGGGAACCGAACCATATTCTCATTGAACTGGCTACAGACGGTCCCGGCTTCGACGTGGACGAACCTATGGACTCTCTTGGAGAAGCCCTCTCCCTTCCGCCTTTTCTCGAGAACCGTCGCGAAGAAATAGAGGAAAACCTTAAACCTATCCGCCAACACAAAAATTAATCAATCATCCTCGTTTTGCTTTTTATACCGGGTCAGACCGTTTGCTTTCGTTAAGCTGACGGACTCCCGGTTTTTTATTCCTTTCTGCTTATTCCGTACTGTTATGAAACTCTGTTTTACCCCCTCTATTTTTCAAAGGCCGGTGTCAATACTTTAACTTTCATTTCCATTCTCCCTGTCAGACATTTGATTAATACTGTGGAAAAAGACTAAAATAGAGATACTGACAATTTAAAGAAGGAAGGAATCTATACTCATTATGGATGATCTGAAAGCTCCGGAAACGTTTCAGTCACTGAAAAAAGCGTCCGAAAAAATCTTTGAACTCGTTACAGCTCACCTTAACGTCCAGACTGCTTATGTAGCTAAACGTGGCGATACTGCTATGACAGTGCTGAGCTCCATAAACAATAAAGAGGAACTCGTACCTGAAGGTCTGGAGGTCACCTACAGCGGTGCCGTTTGCCGTGTGGTTATTTCCGGTGAAGGTAATACGCTGAATTCTTCGAATCTGGAAAAGGATGAACTCACGAGAGAACTTGAAATAGCAAAAGACCTGAAAATGAAAGGCTTCCTCGGGGTAACGCTCCGCGATCAGAAAGGCGAGGTATTCGGCACTCTCTGCGTTCTCGACCAGGAGGAGAAAAATTTCTCGGAAGAAGACGTTCAGTTTTTGCAGTCTATCGCAAACGTTCTGTCCTACTTGATTGAACTTGATCATACCCAGTTCAATATGTCCCTGCTCAACGTTCCCATCCTTCCTATAACAAAAGGAGTATCGGTTCTGACGCTGCAGGGTATCGTGGATGAACAACGGGCAGACAAACTGACCGCAGAAGTCCTCCGCTACGCTTCTCAGAACGATATCGACTTTTTTGTAATAGAGCTGTCGGGACTTGTCATCATTGATAATGAATTTCCTTATGTCGTAGTGGAAATTCTCCAGGCTCTCAAGGTGATGGGAGTGGAACCGATTCTGACCGGTGTCACGCCGGCTATCGCCATGCAGGAGGCAGGCACGGTGGCTTTACGGAATCTTGGAATTAAAACTGTTTCCAATATAGAGGAAGCCCTTGAGTATATCGGTTTCAGCCTTATCGAATCGTAAAAAAACCGCCGGACTCCCGGCGGTTTTCTTTTTATCCTCTATTTAGACTTTACTGGTTCAGGCGGTCTTTTACCCAGTTGATCAATCCGCCTGTTTCCATAATTTCGATTTGGCGCTCGGATAGAGCGTGCTCTACTTTTATCTTCTTATCCTTACCTTTTATTTCGACTTCCAGTTCGTTACCTTCCCGTATTTTGTCACGTAGACCCGTAAATACGAGAGTATCTCCCTGGCTTATTTCGTCCCAGTCACTTTCATTCACAAAAGTGAGCGGAAGAATACCGAAGTTTGCAAGGTTCTGCCAGTGAATACGTGCAAAGTCCTTAACAATCGCCACTTTCATACCGAGGAAGCGCGGAGCAAGGGCTGCGTGCTCACGGCTGGACCCCTGTCCGTAGTTGGTACCCCCGACTACAGCGTGACCACCGTCCTCACGGGATTCCATAGCTCTGTCATAGTATGTCTCGTCCACTATTTCAAATGTGAATTTACTGATTTCCGGAAGGTTACTGCGGTATGGAAGCACGCGCGCTCCCCCTGCAAGTATCTCATCCGTAGAAATGTCATCACCCATCTTAAGAAGGACAGGAAGCTCCATATCATTCGGAAGCTCATCCATCTTCGGAATGGAAGCGATGTTCGGTCCTTTCACCAGTTCGTACTCTTTCGATTCTTCTTCCGACACCGGGCGTTCCAGCAGACGGGTATCGACGGTCGGCTCTTCCGGCATATCGACTTTCGGATAATCGAACCCTGCATTTCTCGGGTCGGTTATTTTACCGAAAAGTGCAGAAACCGCTGCCGTTTCCGGACTGGAGAGGAAGACACTGTCTTCTTTCGTGCCGGAGCGTCCCGGGAAGTTTCTTGGAGTCGTACGGAGACTGTTGCGTCCTGTCGCAGGGGCCTGACCCATACCGATACAACCGTTACACCCGGCCTGGTGAAGACGTGCACCGGCCTGAAGGAAGTTCGCGATATGACCGTGCTGCGACAAGTCAATAAGCATCTGACGGGACGTCGGGTTCAGGTCGAGTGACAGTCCTTCGGCAATGTGACGCCCCTCCACGATTTTCGAAGCAATGGCGAAATCACGATAGCCCGGGTTTGCGGAAGAACCAATGTAAGACTGATAGATCGGTTCGCCTTCAACTTCACTGACCGGAACTACGTTACCGGGGCTTGTAGGTTTCGCAATCATCGGCTCAAGTTCAGAAAGATTGAGCTCTTCGTGGCGGTCGTATTCCGCACCTTCGTCCGCTTTCAGTTCAATCCATTCGTCTTCGCGGCCTTCTTCTGTCATATAGCGCTTCGTTTCTTCATCGGACGGGAAGACAGTACCGGTGGCACCAAGTTCTGCACCCATGTTGGCGATTACGTGTCTGTCCATAGCTGACAAGTTTTTAAGACCGGGACCGTAATATTCGAATACGTGGTTCACTCCGCCTTTTACCCCATGGCGACGAAGCATTTCGAGAACCGCGTCTTTCGCGCTTACCCAGTCAGGAAGCTCTCCCGTCACTTTGACGCCCCACACTTTCGGCATCTTAACGTGGAACGGTTCACCGGCGATGGCCATGGCTACGTCAATACCGCCGGCGCCGATGGCGAGCATACCCATACATCCGTTTGCACATGTGTGGCTGTCGGATCCGAGAAGCGTTCTGCCGGGACGGGCCAGACGCTGCATGTGTACCGGGTGACTTACTCCGTTACCCGGACGGCTGTAATAAAGTCCATATTTCTTTGCGGCACTTTCCAGAAATAAGTGGTCATCCGGGTTCTTACTGTCTTCCTGGATCAGGTTGTGGTCCACGTACTGGGCGGAAGCTTCCGTTTTAGCCCGGTCGATATCCATCGCTTCGAGCTCCAGCATAACCATCGTTCCTGTGGCATCCTGTGTAAGTGTCTGGTCGATTTTGAGGGCGACCTCGGCCCCCGGTGTCATTTCCCCTTCAACTAAATGATCTTTGATTAATTTTTGTGTGACGTTATAACTCACGCAAAAACCCTCCTTATCACAATTAAGTCTTCTATGTTTACCGTTCCTCCTATACCTTTACCCGAATTATGGCAAATTTATTCATTCAGTTATGAAAAAGCGACTAATGCCTTTGTTGTCAGGGCAGTGAGGAAACAGAAAAACAATCATTTACTGGCCATGATTGTTTTCATAGTAATCGTTCAATTCCTTGATCGGGGTGATGTTTGCAAGAGTCGAAAACACCATGTTTTCATTCATCCAGCGATTTACTTCGACGGCGTCTATTTCCTCGAATTCTCTTTCTTCCGTAAAGCCTTCGAGCAACTTCAGCGACTCTTTCATTCTGCCGAGCGTGCGTCGATTGTCTGTTTTCGTAAGTATAATCTTTTTGGAGTTATCAAGCAGATCTCTTTTGTATTCTTCGTTGATGTCGAGCATCTGAAGAAGCTGTTTTAATGAGCCGCGCAGCACATTATCGATGTTTTCATACTGTTCGGCCTCAAGCCCGAACAGTACAAGTGTAAGTGCCGTGCGGTCATTCATGAGGAGAAGGCCTTCTTTATCCCTCACAGAGAACCGGTTCATCTGCCAGCGATAAATCTCGGGCAGATCTCTTTTATCAAATTCTTCTCTTTCCATAGGCAGTGATTCCGCCATCTTTTCCGTGACGCCGATAGTAAACATGTGTCTCACCTCTTCCCTTCCAGTGTAGCATGCAAAAATGAATCCTGCAGTCCGGAAAAACCGCAGAATTCATTTGACCCGCCTCGCAAAATCGACGAACTGGAACTTATCCGGCCTGTGTCTTGATTCCGTATACTGAAATAAAGTGGCATCGGAGAGATAGACGTAACTTCTGATCACCACTACCTGGGCGTGCTCCAACAGGTCCAGGTACCTTTCATCTTCAGCGGTCGCATCCTCCACTACAATCTGTTTTTTTGCGAAACTGATTTCAAGACCCAGCTCCTCTTCAATGAATTCATAGATCGACTCTTCGGCAATCTGTTTCGTAAGACCCTTCACATAGTCCTGCCTTACGTAATCCTTGTCGAGAATAATGCGCTCGCCGTTGATCTCCCTGCTGCGGATAATATTCCACACGCGCACGTCCCTGTCACAGCCGAGGGCCTGCTGCAGTTCTTCTTCCGGCTCTGAAAGGAAGAGCTGCTCTACGTTCGTGACGATGTCGCCGCCGAACTGTTCGGAGAGCTCCTTGAAGCTAGTGAGGCCGGAGACCGGGAATTCGAACTTGCTGTGATCAAGCACGACCGAACCTTTCCCCCGGACTTTGTGGATATAACCATTCTGCACAAGCAGGTTCAACGCTTTTCTTATCGTTTCTCTCGATGTCGCATACGCTTCCTTCAGCTCATGCTCCGAAGGAAGAATTTCCCCGGCGTGATATTCCCCGCGCTGAATCTGACGAACAAGTTCATTATAGATAGTAAGAAATTTATTCTGCATTTTTTTCACCATTCATCAGTATATCAGTATTTTTTAATAAGATAAACGACGGACTCATAAGGTCTCAGATCGATACTTGTACTCATGGAAGGAGGTGTGTCATAGTTCGAGATCAGCACGACCCCTTCTCCCTGCACCCGTTCCGGCAACGCGGCCTTCGTTTCTGTGCCGTAAAAGTTACTGACGGTAACGAGACGTTCGTTCTCCGTTTCGCGTTTATAAGCGAAAAGAGAAGGGTCCTCTTCAAGCAGAAGTTCATAGTCCCCATGAGTGATAATGTCGTACTCTTTCCGCAGACGGATCAGCTTCTGATAATATTGGAAAACCGAATCTTCCTGCTGAAGTTCCTTTTCAGCGTTGATGTATTTATAATTATCCGGGACACCGATCCAGGGCGTGCCTGTCGTAAAACCGGCGTTCTTCCCGCTGTCCCACTGCATCGGTGTACGACTGTTATCCCGTGATTTCTGTTTAAGAATGCCGATGATCTCCTCTTCCGATTTCCCCTGTTCCTTCATCATCTCATAACTGTTGAGGGATTCCACGTCCCGATACTCTTCGATCGATTCGAAGCCCGGATTCGGCATTCCTATCTCTTCTCCCTGATAGATGTAAGGGGTGCCTTTCATCATATGCATAGTAGCAGCCAGCATCTTCGCAGAAGTGACCCGGTACTCCCCGTCATCCCCGAAGCGGGAGACGACGCGCGGCTGATCGTGGTTGCACCAGAAGAGCGCGTTCCACCCTCCCCCTTCATGCATTCCTGTCTGCCACTCGCTCAATATACGTTTCAACTCCTGAAGGTCGAAAGGCGCCTTCGTCCACTTCTCACCGTTCGGATAGTCGACTTTCAAATGATGGAAATTGAACGTCATGCTCAGTTCCTGACGCTCCGGACGGGTGTACTTGATGCAGTGGGCGATGGTGGTCGAGGACATCTCCCCTACGGTCATCAGATCGTGCGGTGCAAATACTTCTCGGTTCATTTCATGCATGAATTCATGCACCCGGGGCCCGTCCGTGTAGAACTTCCGCCCGTCTCCCGTATCGTCGTCCGGAAAACGCTGGTCTTTTGATACGAGATTGATTACATCAAGACGGAACCCGTCGATGCCTTTCTCCGCCCAGTGTCTCATCATATCGTACACGTCCCGGCGTACGTCTTCATTTTCCCAGTTCAGATCCGCCTGCGTTACGTCGAAAAGATGGAGATAATACTGACCTGTATCCTCATCGTATTTCCACGCATTACCCCCGAATTTCGACTGCCAGTTCGTCGGTTCCTCTCCGTTCACCGGATCCTTCCATATATAGTAATCGCGATAAGGGTTATCCTTCGATGTCAGAGACTCCCGGAACCACCTGTGTTCGGTTGACGTATGGTTAACAACTATATCCATGATCACTTTGATACCACGCCGGTGCGCTTCTTCCAGCAGACGTTCGAAGTCTTCCATCGTTCCGTATTCTTCGTGGATGTCAAAATAATCACTTATATCGTACCCGTTGTCATTCTGCGGAGACTTATAGACAGGTGTGAGCCAGATCACATCCGCCCCGAGTTCCCTGATATAGTCGAGTTTTTCAATGATTCCCTGAATATCACCCGTACCATTGCCGGTAGTATCATTGAAACTCTTTGGATAAATCTGATAAACAACCGCTTTCTGCCACCATGGTGCCGTTTCCATACAAATACCTCCTTTTTTTGTTTACGATAAACCGGAAGCCGTGAAGGTATCAGGACCCACACGGCTGGCTGAGTTATTAAACGTCGCGTTTACGTTTGGCGTAAAGATATGTCGCCGTAAGAGGAAGAACGATGACAATCGCCATGCCGATCAGAAAGTCGCCCCAGTACTCGTTCATGATCGAGAAAATACCGGGCACCCCGCCGACACCGATCGATGTGGCCAGCACGCCTCTTGAAGCTATATAAAGTCCGGCTATTCCAGAAGAGATAAGGGAAATGACGAACGGATACTTAAAGCGCAGGTTGACCCCGAACAGTGCCGGTTCTGTAATACCGAGCCATGCGGAAAGTCCGGAAGAACCGCTCAACCCTTTAAGTTTCTCGTCTTTCGTAGCAAGGAAAATCGCGAAAGCCGCCGACCCCTGAGCGATGTTCGACAGAGCAAGCATCGGCCAAAGGAACGTACTCCCGGTACTGCCGACGAGCTGAATATCGACGGCCAGGAACGTATGGTGCATACCCGTAATAACGAGTGCTCCGTAAAGCCCGCCGTACAAAAGACCACCGGCCCAGGCTGCCATATCAAAGAGTGCGATAAAACCGTCGCTGATTCCATTACCGATAGCGAAAGTGACCGGTCCGATAAAGATGAACGTAAGAAATCCTGTTACGAGAAGAGCGACCGGGGCCACGATAAGCAGCTGGATACTTTCCGGAATTCTTTTGCGCAGGAACAGTTCTATTTTCGTAAGAACCCATGCAGCTACAAGTACCGGAAGTACCTGACCCTGATAACCGATCTTATCGACTTCGAATCCGAACAGGTTCCAGACGGGAACCGTCCCTTCTTTGACAGCCTCCCCGTAACCGTAAGCACTCAACAGTTCCGGGTTAACAAGAACGAGACCAATCAGTATACCAAGAAGAGGTGTACCTCCGAATTTCTTGGCAGCTGACCACCCTATGAGCGCCGGCAGGAAGACGAATGCCGTATTCGCGATGACTATAATCATGTTCGCGAAACCGGACCACTGCGGATAAACATCAATAATCGACTGCTCCTCGAAGAAAATCCCCGGTCCAGTGAGCAGGTTATTCAGACCAAGCAGGAGCCCTGCCGTGATGATAGCCGGCAGAATCGGAATGAATATATCCGCAAGTGTCTTCACACCGCGTTGAAGGGGGTTCATCTTGCCTTCTGTCTGTTCTTTAACTTCTTCCTTCGAGGCTTCCCCGATTCCGGCAAGTTCTATAAATTCGTTGTAAACTTTGTCCACTGTACCCTGACCGATAACGACCTGAAACTGATTGTTGGCAGAGAACGATCCTTTTACAACATCTAGCTCATCCAGCCTTTTCTGATCTACAATCCCCTCATCTCCCAGTGCAAGCCGTAAGCGTGTTACGCAGTGAGTAGCCGCCTCCACGTTTTCTTTACCGCCCAGAGCTTCGAGGATCTGTTCTGCTTCTTTACGATAGTCCACGTCATTCCCTCCTTAAAATATTTTGACTGATATACTACAACCGCTTTCATTTTCTGGCGTCCTGTATATACAAATTGTGTTAATTATTATAATTTGTATATACAGGAATGACAACCCTTACATTTCAAAAAACAGAAATTTCTGCTACTATGTGTATATACACATGTAAAGGTGGATGGTTGAAATGTTGAAAAAAGCTTTACTGGTCATCGATTATACCAACGATTTCGTTCACGAAAACGGGGCACTCACCTGCGGGGAACCGGGACAGGAGATAGACGGAAACATAGCCGGCCATATTCACGAATTTGCGCACAACCGGGAAGATATATTCTTCCTGACGGATGCTCATCACGAAAAAGACACCCGTCACCCGGAGACCGATCTTTTCCCGCCCCACAATATCATCGGTACCTCGGGACGCGACTTATACGGAGAAGTGGAGAAAGCGTCGGGACAATACAAGAACGAACCGTTCGTGCACTACCTGGATAAAACGAGGTACAGCGCTTTCGCCGGTACCCCGCTCGATCTTCTTCTGAAAGAAAGAGGAATACGGGAACTTCACATAACCGGTGTCTGTACGGATATCTGTATCCTTCATACTGCTGTGGATGCTTACAATTTAAGTTACCCGACGGTCATCAATCGAAACGCAGTGGCTTCATTTAATCAGCAGGGACATGAGTGGGCGCTCGGGCACTTCGCCTCCTGTCTCGGTGCTACCGTCTACTGAGAAGCGTTTACAAGTTTTTCTGTTTGAATTTAAGGTGGAAATCGCATATTATAAATGATGGATAATAACGACTTAATGATTTTTATCAGTCAGAGAATAGAAAACAGGAGGAATCACCATGAGCTCAGATTACCGGGTTCTTCTCTATTACAAATACGTTGATTTACCAGACTACGAAGAATACTGTGCCAATCACTTACATTTCTGTAAAGATCTTGGTCTCCGGGGTCGTATTATTGTAGCTCCGGAAGGTATTAACGGAACAGTATCGGGGACGGTCGAACAGGTAGAGGAATACATGGAATATGTGCGTTCAGATGAACGGTTCGCTGACATCCATTTTAAAATCGATGAACATGAAGGTCACGCTTTCAAGAAAATGCACTGCCGTGTGAAGCCGGAACTCGTCAACTGGAATATCGAGGAAGACGACATCGACCCGAAAACGTTCGGAGGGCAGCATCTGAAACCGAAAGAGTTCCGTGAAATGCTTGAAGACGAAGATACCATCGTCATTGACGGACGTAATGAATACGAATATCGTATCGGCCATTTCCGTAATGCGATACGTCCCGACGTGAACTTCTCCCGGGAGTTTCCGGAGTGGATAGCGGAGAAAGCCGAAGAATGGAAGGACAAAAAGGTGCTGACTTATTGCACTGGCGGTATCCGTTGTGAAAAACTCACCGGCATACTGAAGAAAAACGGAGTAGAAGATGTTTATCAGCTCGAAGGCGGAATTACTACGTACGGAAAAGACCCGGAAGTCCAGGGTGAGCTGTTCGATGGCAAAATGTACGTATTTGATGAACGGGTTACCGTTCCGGTGAACCAGAAAGAAGAAGTGATCGTAGCTGAATGCGAGCACTGCGGCAAGAAAGAAGACCGTATGATCAACTGTTCTAACCCGGGCTGCAACCGTCAGTACGTCTGCTGCGAAGATTGTGAACAGACATACCATGCCGCCTGCACGATTGAATGCAAAGAACATCCGGAAAACCGCTGGAGCCCCGAGCTCGGAACGCAGATTGATAAATATACGCGTATGCAACAGGAGAAAATGAGACAGAAAGCTTAAAGCTTCTCAGTCTTCCAATAATCAGCAAAACCCCTGCAGATGTGCCTGACCGGCTTTCTGCAGGGGTTTTTATTTAGGTATTTTCATCTTTTCCTTCCAAAAATACGCTCGGCTGCGTGATAGGTGGAGCCGATTCCTTCACCGAAAGATAACGCATGACGAATAGCTTCCGTAACGAAATATTTCGCTTCCTCCACGGCTCTATCCATCGGCAGTCCTTTGGCAAGGCCAGCTGCAATGGAAGCCGAATACGTGCATCCGGCCCCGCTTGTATGAATCGTATCAATCCGCTCGGAACGGTATTCCTTCACTTCCGTTCCATCGAACAGGAGGTCGACGGCCGGATAATCGGACAACCCTCCGCCTTTCAAAAGGACGTAGTCCGCCCCGAAACTGTGCAGCTGCTTCACGTCCCTCTCCATCTCTTCAATCGTTTCGGAAGCCCTTCTGCCGAGAAGCTTTCCTGCTTCCTGTAAATTCGGAGTGATCACTGCAGCAAGCGGAATCAGTTCTTCTTTCAAACTTTCCACCGCCTCCTCCTTCAGGAGCTGGGTTCCCATCTTACCGATCATGACCGGATCCAGAACGTACGGAACCTGTTTATACCTTTTCAGGAGTTCTGCCGTCGCTTCAATAATCTCTTTTGTAAACAGCATACCCGTCTTCAGGGCGTCGGCTCCCACATGCTCCATCGACGCGTGAACCTGAGCCTGCACAGATTCGACCGGCTGGGTGAACACCCCTGTATCCGTCACCGAATTGTTGGCAACGAGAGCCGTGACCGCACTCATTCCATATACGTTGTGTTCTTCAAACGTTTTCAGGTCCGCCTGAATACCTGCACTCCCCTGACTGGCCGAGCCGGCAATGCTTAACACCCTTGGTATCATTATCGTTCCACCTTTCTTCTGTTTTCTACTATAATGTAAATCAGGAGGTTGCCTATGGCTAAATATCCCGAGTTATCCTGGTCCATTGCCAGACACAATACACTTATGACCTGCGCACGTAAATACGTTTATCATTACTACACTTCCCATAATGGATGGATCAGTAATATAGACAGTTTACAGCATCAGGCATACAGGCTCAAAAAAATAACGAACCTGGAAATGTATTTCGGAAGTATCGTTCACGAAACAGTTGAAAAAGCCGTTGCCCATTACCGCACCACCGGTGAACTGCCGGGGGAGGATAAGATGAAAAACTACATCCGTCAGAAACTCAACCTCGCCTACCGGGATTCCTATCACCGGGAGTATAGCTGGTGGCGGCGGCCGAAAGGCTACATCATGCTCCATGAGGTATATTACGGAAACACGATTCCGGAAGAAAAAATAGATAAAATCAAGTACCGCCTCGACACCGTTCTTAAAAATTTTCTTTCCAGCCCCACTTTTCGCGATATGCTCGATACGGAAAACACGGACTTTGTGGAATCCGAGAAGTTTCGCTACTTACTGATCGACGGGGTGAAAGTCTGGGTCGTTATGGACCTTCTTTACTACCATCATCAGTCAGGCAAGTGGGTTATCGTCGACTGGAAGACGGGGAAACAGACAGAAGAGGACCGTAACCAGCTGGCCCTTTATGCCATGTATGTGAAGCATACTTTTCCTGTAGAGTCCCTTGATGAGATTACGATCCGGAACGAATATCTTCTTGACGGGAGCACCGAAGAACATAAGCTTACCGAAGAAGAAATCGTCCGCGTGCAGGATATGTTCAATCTCAGCCTCCGGGAAATGGAAGAATATATGGAAGACAGGGGAAAAAACATACCGAAACCCATCACCTCTTTCCCTATGCAGCAAAACAGGAGTATTTGCGCCTCCTGCAACTTTCAGGAACTATGTTTTCCGGAGGGTTATGTTTAAAACGGCAGCGAACAGGATATGTATTATAAAGTAGACAAACAAATCGAAGGGAGCTTTGATCAATTTATGAAAGTACTAGTAGCTGGTGCAAACGGAAAAACAGGACGTTTGCTCATACAATATCTAAAAGAAGATGGACACGAACCGTACGGCATGGTTCGTAAAGAAGAACAGAAAGGTACAATCGAATCACTCGGCGGTATCCCGGTTCTTGCTGACGTAACGAAAGATGTCGGTCACGGTGTAAAAGGCATGGACGCTGTCATATTTGCAGCAGGCTCCGGCTCAAGCACAGGACCTGAAGAGACGGTAAGAGTCGACCAGGAAGGCGCCATCAATCTGATTAAGCATACGGAAGAATTCGGCATGACCAAATTCGTTATGCTGAGCTCTATTGCCGCAGGAGACCCGAGCCGTGTAGGTGAAGATATGCGCCATTACATGGAAGCGAAAGGTAAAGCGGATGAGTATCTGCAAAGTACGGAACTGGATTACACAATCGTACGTCCAGGCGGTCTGACAGACGGCGATTCCACTTCCAAGATTACAGTGGGCGACACAGTTGATTTTGGTGAAATCCCTCGTGCGGACGTAGCTAAAACTATCATCGCGGCGCTTCAGGAACCGAACGCTTTCCACAAGGCTTTCGAAGTGATCAGCGGCGATACTCAAATCGAAGAAGCTCTTAAAACATTGAGATAAAATCGAGAATGTAAAAGTATCTATTACGAGAAAAGTCTCCCGCCTGCAGATATCTGCAGGCGGGAGACTTTTTAATGTATAACACTTATTTTCTTCCGTATATCACCGTCATATCAGGTTTTTTCTCCAGTTTTTAAATTCGAGTTCATTGAATTTCCATGCCATTTTCTCTTCATCCACCTGAAGGAGAGCTTCCTCCAGTGGAAAATCAATTTCGACGTTGCAGCGGATTGCGGCTAAATCCCTCGAAAGATGCAGCATATCGAGGTCCGTCTCGATTTTACTTCGCTGTGCTTTTGTAAGAGCGCTTATGTTTTCAAGTATCCCTTCAATCGTACCGTACTGATGCAACAGCTTCAGAGCGGTCTTCTCCCCTATCCCTTTCACTCCGGCGTAGTTGTCGCTGCTGTCTCCCATGAAAGCCTTCAGATCAATGAGCTGTTTCGGGGTGATCCCTTTTTCCTCTTTCAGCCTTTCTTCCGTATACTCGGCATAGTTACCGTACCCTTTTTTCAGTAATACTACAGAAACATTCGGTTCAAGCAGCTGCAGCATATCCTGATCACCAGTCAGAATCAGCACTTCGGCTTCTTCCCGGTAATGATGACTTAATGTCCCTATACAGTCGTCCGCTTCATACCCTGCCAAGCCGACGTTCGGTATATGTAGAGCTTCCATCACTTCTTTTGCCAGATCGAACTGTGGAACCATCTCTTCCGGAGGTGCGCTCCTGTTTGCTTTGTAGCTCTCGAGCATATCGTTTCTGAATGTTTTGCTGCCCATATCCCAGCAGGCGACGACGTGAGTCGGTTCATATTCCCTCACCGCCGAAAACAGATGCTTCACCATTCCGTACACGGCGTTTGTCGGTACACCTTTCGAATTGATCATATAATAATTACTCACAGCTGTAGCATAGAAGGCCCGGAACAGCAGCGCCATCCCGTCCACGAGCATCACTCTTTTAGACATCTTCCCACTCCTTTCCTATCTCCGGTCATTATACCAGAAACAGGGTCCGCTATATATCCGTCAGATAATTGACAATATTCCACCTTCGTGCTAAATTTTATCTGTAAGCGTTTTCAATAAAGCACAGGAGGATTGATTAAATGGTATATCAAAACCCAAACACAGAAGGGTCCCCGGTTCAATTCAAAGAACAGTATGAGAACTACATCGGAGGGGAATGGACGCCGCCCGAAAAAGGGCAATACTTCGACAACGTAACTCCGGTAACCGGCAAAAACTTCACCAGAATCCCCCGCTCTACAGAAGAAGATATAAATAAAGCCATTGAAGCAGGACATAAAGCTCAAAAAGCCTGGGGCTCCACTTCCGTTGCGGAAAGAGCCAATATATTAAATAAAATTGCCGATCGCATGGAGGAGAACCTTGAACTTCTCGCTGTCGCAGAAACCTGGGACAACGGAAAAGCGGTCCGCGAAACCCTCAACGCAGATATACCACTTGCCATCGACCACTTCCGCTATTTTGCAGGCGCAATTCGTGCTCAGGAAGGCTCCATCGGCCAGATTGATGAAGACACGGTAGCCTATCATTTCAATGAGCCTCTGGGTGTCGTCGGTCAGATCATTCCATGGAACTTCCCTATCCTCATGGCGACCTGGAAACTGGCTCCTGCCCTCGCCACCGGCAACTGCGTAGTACTGAAGCCGGCGGAACAGACTCCTGCCTCCATCCTTTTTCTGATGGAAATGATTGAAGATCTGCTTCCTGCCGGAGTATTGAATATCGTTAACGGGTTCGGTCTCGAGACCGGGAAACCTCTTGCCCAGCATCCTGATATTCAGAAGATTGCTTTCACCGGCGAAACGACGACCGGCCGGATGATTATGCAGTACGCTTCCCAGAATATCATTCCGGTAACACTGGAACTTGGTGGAAAGTCCCCGAACGTATTCTTCCCGGATATTATGCAGGAAGACGATGATTTTCTCGACAAAGCGGTGGAAGGTCTCGTCATGTTCGCGCTGAACCAGGGTGAAGTATGTACATGTCCGTCACGTGCCCTTGTGCATGAATCCATTTACGATGAATTTATGGAGAGAGCCATTAAACGGGTGAAAGAAATCAAGACAGGGAATCCGCTTGATCCGAACACAGCTATGGGAGCGCAAGCTTCTTCCGAACAACTGGAAAAAATACTTTCGTATCTTGAAATAGGTAAAGATGAAGGTGCCGAACTGCTCGTCGGAGGAGAACAGAATAAAATGGACGGGGAATTTTCCGACGGCTACTACGTGAAACCGACGATATTCAAAGGGACAAACGATATGCGTATATTCCAGGAGGAGATTTTCGGCCCTGTCCTGTCCGTCACTACGTTCAAGGATGAAGATGAAGCCATGGAAATTGCCAATGATACCCTGTACGGTCTCGGCGCCGGTATCTGGACCCGCAACGTGAATACGGCCTACCGCTTCGGACGCGGCATCCAGGCGGGACGCGTATGGACGAACTGCTACCACGCCTACCCTGCTCACGCTGCCTTTGGCGGTTACAAGATGTCCGGTATCGGCCGCGAGAACCACAAAATGATGCTCGGCCACTATCAGCAGACGAAAAACATGCTCGTCAGCTACAGCCCGCAAAAACTTGGATTCTTTTAAGAACAAAAGCGGAAACTTCCGGTTAGAAGCACTGTCGTAAGCAAGAGGCTTACTTTTCGGGTGCCCTCCCCCGAAAATAAGGGTACTGCTTGCGGCATGAGCTTCTGGAAGTTGCAGCTGGATGAACAAAAGCGGAACCGCCCGTTTAGAAGTTCCGGGCTAAGTCGGAGGTTCGCTTTTCAGGTGCATTATCCTGAAAAAGAAGCTATGGCTTGGACCGTGGACTTCTGGGTGGTGCAGCTGGACGACCAAAAGCGGAAACTTCCGGTTAGAAGCGCTGTCGTAAGCAGGAAACCCCGCCATCTGGACAAGAATTACCTACACCAGAAAGGATGAGCCTTATGGCTGAACGAGTTACGGCAACAGAAGACGCTCTTGCACTTATCGACACCCTGAAGGAAAAACATGGAGCCCTGATGTTCCACCAGTCCGGCGGCTGCTGCGACGGCAGTTCACCGATGTGTTACCCGGAAGGTGATCTTATGGTCGGGGCTCAGGATATAAAACTCGGTGAAATCGCCGGAGTCCCCTTTTATATTCACAAGAAACAATTTGAGTACTGGAAGCACACCCAGCTGATCATTGATGTCGTGGATGGACGCGGAGGTATGTTTTCTCTTGAAGGTGTAGAAGGGAAACGGTTCCTGACTCGCTCGCGTGCTTTCACGAAGGAAGAGAATGATGAACTGAACAAACGGAAAGTATAACTGCCTGTTTTTCAAAAGCAGCCGGAGCAGCGCTCCCGGCTGCTTTTTATGGTTTTTGAACCGGCACTTCATTCTTCATATGGCACCTCCCGATCATCACGGTTATAATAAAGAGAAAAGATTCATGCAGGAAACCGGCTATATACATCATAAGGGGGGAAGGGATCTGTGAGAAAACGCTTCTGGATACCGATACTGCTGATCATTTTCGGAGTCTTCTTTCCACTTCTATTCGACATTGAACATGTCGGGCTGCATCATATGATTGAAAAACTCAAAAACAACCCCGACGGCAGTACTTTAATGCTTACCGCACTTATTCTCGTTTTTCTGAATACATTGAGAGCTCTTCCCCACTATCTCGGGGCTCTGCTCCTCGGGGATGCTCTTGGAAGAAAATATAACCGTCCCATACTGAAAATCGCCGTTCCGGTCGTGATTATTCCTGCAGTATATCTGCTTATCAACTCTTATTATTCCATGAACTATCATTTCGGGGGACCTGCCATTCTTCTGTTACTATCCATTTTATTTCTTCAGCTGTTCGGCAGACAAAATATGCGTCCGCTGTTTATGTCTTTCGTTTTCTCCCAGCTTCTGTTCGGTTACCAGTGGCTGGATATCGTCCCTGCTCTCACTTCTTTCGGGTTCGGCGGCGGAGAAGTTTCCGTACTGGTTAAAAGTACATCGTCCGCTATCGGTTTTGAAAACACTCTATCTATCTACAGCCTTTTATTTTCAGCTGTCTTCATCGTCCATGCCCTCGTGTTTGCCGTCTATTTAACAGTGGTCGAACAGAAGTGGAAAATGCGCAAAGATCTGGAGTCGGCGCGGCTCGAAATGGTGGAAGCAAGAAGCGGCCGGGAAGCCCTTCATCTCGTCCACGACCTGAAAACACCACTCTCTCTGATGGAGGGGCTGAATTCTCTTATCCAGATGAAAACGGACGATCCGGATATCCAGACATATACCGGAAAAATATCCGATTCTATAGAGGCTACGAGCGACATGGTCTCTGAAATACTATATGATGAAAAGAAGAACTGGTGCTCCCTGCACACGCTGATCGAATACGTGAGGCAAAACAAATTGTCCGAATCCTCTACCATTTACCAGTTCGAACTCCAGGCTCCGAGTGATATAGAGATCTACATTAACAAAATCCGGATGACAAGGGCAATCGTCAACCTGATTGATAACGCCGGAGACGCTGTCGAAGGTCAGAAAAACGCCCAGGTCGTCATCCGTTCGGAAGTCCATGCGGGCATATGGATCGGTATCGAAGACAACGGGCCCGGCATCAAAAATCGGGACATCCAAAAAATCTGGAATGCCGGATTCAGTACGAAAGAGCACCCGGGGCTCGGTTTATCATTCGTCAAAAACGTAATTGAAGAACACGGGGCCTCCCTCGATATCGAAAGCGAACCGGGGGTCGGCACAACATTCTGGATACATTTTCCGAAGGAGAGGACACGCTATGAACATACTGATCATCGATAATGACGAATCCTTGCGTTATATGCTGACGGAATTCTGTAACCATGCGGGATGGCAATCAAATACGGCCGTGAACGGTCGCGAGGGAGTCGATTTATTTCAGCGGGAGAAATTCGACATTATTCTGGTCGACTATCATATGCCGGAGATGGACGGGCTGCAGACGGTCAAAGAAATAAGAAAACAGAATCAGCAGGTACCCATCCTCGTCCTTACGGTGGATGAGCGCCAGGAAATTGCGGATCGCTTTCTCGAAGAAGGCGCGACGGATTTCGCCTTAAAACCGGTCAAAGCCCCGGATTTGATTTCCCGTATCCAGCTGCACGTAAAGCTTGCAAATATGCGTTCCGTGCACGAAGAAAGTGAGGAAATCTACTCCGCCAAAGGGATCAGCAAAAATACTTTAAGTATTATTGCGGAGCACCTGAAAAAAGAAGAAGAACCTGCGTCCGTCGATGTCGTTTCCAAAGAAATCGGTCTTGCCTACCCTACCGTCTATCGATACCTGATGCACCTGCTTGAGGAAGGGCAGGTAAAACAGGTGATCAGCCACCAGAAGATAGGAAGGCCGAAGAAACTGTATAAATGGTATACAAAATAGCCGGAGGACACCCCCCGGCTATTATTTGTTTCCCGAGAAATCGACTGGCGGGAACACTTTTTTGTTCTACCCTCTGATTTCTTTATATTTTTCTTTCCAGGGAAAAGCTTCTTCAAGTTGACGCGCAAGCTGGAACAGAACTTTGTCGCGTCCGTATCGGGCCTGGAAATGAGAACCGATCGGCAGGTTTTCTTTCGTCCAGTACGTCGGTACACTCATGGCCGGCTGTCCCGTCATATTTGCTATGGGAGTCAAGTAGGCGTATATTTCCGAAACGGATAATATTTCATCAATTGTTTTCTCTTCTCCGTTATAACGACCGAGGGGCAGGGCTTTTTTATGATTCACCGGATTAATCAGCACGTCATATTCTTCAAAGAAACGATCGAGCTTCTGCGTCTCGAGAAAAACTTTCTCCCTGGCTTTCTCATATTCAAGAGCACTGTAGCCGGCAGCTTTTTCCTTCAGCGTAGATAACATTTTTTCGATAAAAGGGTCAGCCGGGGCCTTATTGTTCGCACTGGCTGCTTTATCTACACTGAGCGCTCCTCCGACGACCCACAGGTAAATATAAGCTTCCATCATACCGTCGTGGTCAAAATCCGGATATACTTCTTCCACTTCATGACCGAGAGAAGCGCACTTTTCTGCCGCATCCCGCACCACTTCCTGTACTTCTTCGTCGATCTCGATATTGCCGTGTACGTTCGGGGCATAAGCTATTTTCAGTTTCCCCGGAGACTCACCGATGGTGTCAAAAAAAGGAAGATCTTTCTCCGGGAAACCGTAACCCGTCCCCGGGACCGGCCCTTCAATGACATCAAGCAGGGCGGCACTGTCCCGTACGGAAGTCGTCAGCGCATGCTGAACAGAAAGGCTGTTAAGATACATCGTAAGCGGAGAGCGGCCCCGTGTCGGTTTAAAACCGAACGTGCCGGTATTTGATGCAGGTATACGAAGGGATCCTCCTCCGTCACTCCCGTGAGCGAAAGGTACCATTCCTGCAGCTACAGCTACCGCAGCACCTCCGCTTGATCCGCCCGGAGATCTCGTCCGATCCCACGGATTGATCGTCTCCCCGAGAAACTGTGATTCCGTAGCAGGAGTGAATCCGAACTCGGGAGTGTTCGTTTTCCCGGTAATGTTGAGGCCCGCTTTTTTGTAGCGCCTGACGATCTCTTCATCCCCGGGTGCCGTGAATCCTTCCATCACTTTGGAACCGTAAGTCAACGGTGCTCCTTTGACCGCATTCAAATCTTTGATGAGGAACGGCAGCCCTGCGAAGAAACCGTCCTTCCGGTAATCGGCATTCTTCACTTCATGAACGATCGCATTCAGCTCCGGATTTCTCTCCTCCTGAATCATGCGATAATGAAGCAGCACCTCTTCTTGCGATACCGCTCCCTCTTTCACCATACGGGCCTGGGCTATTCCATCTATTTCACTCAGCTCTTTTATGTACATCTGTCCATTCTCCTCTCTTAAATAAAAAAAGAACCCGTCTCCTGTTTTCCTCACCGGGAAAGCAGGAGACGGGTATTGCCTTTACATCACCTGGATTATTCTCCGGATGTATAGAAAAATTGCGTCCAGTACGTGACATAATAACCGTCGCTATCGACGTAACCGACACCGATTTCATCATAATTTTCATTTAAAATGTTGGCGCGGTGACCTTCACTGTTCATCCACGCTTCCACTACTTCTTCCGGAGAAATCTGTCCGGCAGCAATGTTTTCCCCGGCATACTGATAATTGAGTCCGAACATATTCATCATATTGAACGGAGACCCATACGTCGGTGACTGGTGGGCGAAATAGGAATTCTCATGCATATCAAATGATTTCTGTTTCGCTACACGACTGAGCTCTTCGTTCAGTTCCAGAGGAGGAAGACCGTACGCTGCTCTTTTTTCGTTGGTAAGTTCCACCACTTCCCGTTCAAAAGCGGATACTTCATACACAGCCCTGAAATTACGGGCTGTCTCCGTTTTTGTCTCGGAGCGGAGTTCGGGAGAAAGGTATAATTCATAGGTTTCTCCGTCCTTATAGAATTCTTCGGGTTCCAGCCTGATTGAAGCTTCCCCGATTGTTCTTTCCAGAGGGACGAATGTACCGTCTTCTCTCTTGATACCCACGTAGTTATTGCTTGAAAGAATATCTTCATCCACATTTTCCGTAAACTCGATCGTCCAGGCTTTGTCTATCGGTACTTCTTTCCCCGGTAACGTTTCCGTTTCTCCCTTAATAGGGTTGACTACTCCAAGCAGCACCATTATTAACCCGCTTATCCAGTATTTGTGCATCCTGAACGACCTCCTGTGTAATGTTAAAAACAGTTCATTTTCCCCAGATCTTATACTGTTCACAATAAAAGTATTCTTCTTTAAGAATCCCATATAAGGGAACTTTAGACAAGGGTCAAAACTCCTACTTAATCACTAAGTTTTACAATTTATAATTACTGATTGCCTGCAGAACTGGTTCCTTTTCTTTATATACATTAAACATAAAAAACTGCCCCGCTTGAAAAAACGGGACAGTACTGTTTTAAAGTAATGCTTCCAAAATTGCTTTTTGTACATGAAGGCGATTTTCGGCCTGTTCAAAGACAAAAGAATGTTCCCCTTCCATCACCTCTTTAGTGATCTCCTCTTCCCGGTGTGCCGGCAGACAGTGAAGAACACTTACGTCCGGCTTTGCTGCTGTCACAAGCCTTTCATTAATCTGATAGGGGAAAAGCGCCTCTTTTCTTTCTTTTTCTTCTCCGTCCTGTCCCATACTGGTCCAGACATCGGTATAAAGGATATCGGCACCCGCGGCAGCTTCTTCCACGTTTTCTGTTACTGTAACACTGCCCCCATGTTTTGCCGCCAGCTTCTTTGCATTCCCTGTTATAAAATCAAGCGGCCAATAGCCGGAGGGAGAGGCTACCACGACCTCGAGACCGAGAATTGCTCCTATCGTCATAAGAGAGTGGGCTACATTATTTCCATCTCCGGTATAAACGAGTTTCACCCCGGCTAATTGACCTTTCTGCTCATAAACAGTGAGCATATCGGCCAGTGCCTGGCACGGATGGTACAAATCACAAAGTCCGCTGATAACGGGGACACTCCCGTTCCCGGCCAGCTCTTCGAGTTTCTGATGCGCATCGGTGCGGATCATAATACCATCCACGTACCGCGACAGAACCTTCGCCGTATCCCCGATTGTTTCTCCGCGTCCAAGCTGCATGTCCCGGCTGTTCAGATTGATGGCTGTCCCTCCGAGCTGCGTCATCCCCACTTCGAAGGAGACGCGGGTCCGGGTCGACGATTTTTCGAAAATCATAGCCAGAGTTTTTTGAGATAACGCACCAGAGTAGGGAGACTGTTTCAATACCAGCGCTCTTTCAAGTAAATGAATGATTTCTTTTCTGCTGTAGTCTTTCCAGGTAAGCAGGTGCTTCCCTTTCAAAGAAATTTCTTCCTTTGGATCCGTGGTTTCCGTCCTCACACTATCACCTCTTCCTCTACGGATTTTCTAAGAGCGATCCTTGTCCTGCTGCCATCCTTCCGGTTCTCCTTATAAGCTCTGTATGCATCCGGGTCACTGAAAATAGTGATGCCTGCTTTTAATGCTTTCACCCTCTTCTCTCTCGCTTCTTCCGTTTCACCTTCGTTATGGTAGACCGCAGCTTCCGGCGTGTTCAGCCACGTATCGAAATCATCGTCGTGATCTTCATCGAAACATGCCGGACTTCCGGCTGGAGGTAAGTGTTCGAACACTTTTGCAAGCGCCTCTTCTTTCGTTTCACCGATATACATCCCCTCTCCGGTGGACATCATGTTAGCTCCGAGTTTGTGATCGAGTTCCGCCAGAGCATGAGAGGAGAATACCGGAAATTTCACTGCCACACAGGGTATGTGGAGCGTTTTTTCCGGGAAACATATCGATTCCCCGACCATCGCCCGGACCGCCCAGTCGATGAGCGGAAGTGCTGCGGTTTTACTCACAATCGGGACCGTACGGCTCGAACGCGGGTTCACTTCCAAAACGAAGACATTCGTCCCGCTCACAAGGAACTGTATATTCATGATTCCTTTATAATTTATGGAAGTTGCAATCTTCTTCGCAAATGTTTCTACCTGATGCCGGATCGTCCCCTCTACCTCTGCAGGGAACACGGCCATGCTGTCCCCCGAATGGACGCCTGCTTTTTCAATGTGTGCCATGAGACCGGGAATGAATACTTCCGAACCATTACTGACAAGTTCCACTTCTACTTCCTCTCCGGAGATGAACTGGTCCATCACCAGCGGGTAATGTCTCTGCTCCATCTCCTGAAGAGCCGACTCAAGTTCATTCTTCGAATGGATCACGACCATCCCCTGTCCACCTATAACGTAGGAGGGACGACAGAGAAGCGGATACTGATACGTATGTGCGGCTGCACGTGCTTCTTCCGGTGAGTGACACATCTCGCCGGGGACGTGGGGAACATCTATCATCTGCAGTAATTCATAGAAAGCCTCCCGATCTTCGAGTTTAGCGATGGTTTCGGAAGATGCTCCGGCCACCTTATATCCGGCTTTTTCCACAGCTTCCGTTACGTTAAGAGCCGTCTGGCCGCCGAACGCTGTGAAAACGACATCCACTTTCTCAAAAGCGGCTACATCGAGAATATTCTCCAGTTTCAAAGGTTCAAAGTACAGCCTGTCTGCCGTTTCGAAATCGGTGCTGACCGTTTCCGGATTATTATTGATCATAATCGTTGTATACCCTGATTTCTGCAGGCTTTCAATCGCTTTGACCGAACTATAATCGAACTCTACGCCCTGGCCGATACGTATCGGTCCCGCTCCGACGATCAGGGCTTTCTTGCCCGCCCGGAGTGGACTGATTTCCGTCACGCCTGCATACGTGCTGTAGGCGTAGTTTGTTTCGGCTTCGAATTCACCTGCGCACGTATCAACAATTTTGTAGGACGGTTTTATGCTATTCTCTTCTCTGAATTTTATCCATTCCCTTTCATTAGTGCCGGTGACTTCAGCAATTTTCGCATCTGACACTCCGTAGAGTTTCGCTTCCTTTATCGTACGTACGGAGGTGTCCTCCGCCAGGCGCTGCTCCCACGAAAGCATACGTTCAAAAGTATGCAGGAAGAAAGGATCAATCTGCGTAGCTGCAAACAGTTCTTCTGTGGTCGTGCCCTTCCGCATCAGATGAAGGAGGGCGAAAAATCTCGCATCAGTCGGTTTCTTTACGTGTTCCCATGCGTCCCTTTCTTCATTGAACACCGGCGCTGACTGATCCAGCGAATCGATCGCTTTCTGAAAAGCCGCTTCCAGTGTCCGGTCGATTGCCATCACTTCACCTGTCGCCTTCATTTTAGTGCCGAGGGTACGATCTGCTCCTGCGAATTTATCGAAAGGCCAGCGGGGAAACTTCACAACGACATAGTCCAGAGCCGGTTCGAAGCTTGCGTACGTATAACCGGTAAGAGGATTGAGCAGTTCATCAAGCCGATACCCGAGAGCCAGCTTTGCCGCCAGTTTTGCAATCGGGTACCCGGTAGCTTTCGAGGCGAGAGCGGAAGAGCGGCTTACCCGCGGATTGACTTCGATGACGTAATATTGCCGGCTGGCAGGGTCGAGAGCGAACTGCACGTTACAGCCTCCGATCACCTCGAGAATGTCCACGATTTTCAGAGCTGACGTACGCAGCATCTGATATTCTTTATCCGTAAGTGTCTGGGAAGGGGCCGTAACAATCGAATCTCCTGTATGCACCCCTACCGGATCCACGTTTTCCATGTTGCATACAGATATACACGTACCATTTGTATCGCGCATCACTTCGTATTCCAGTTCCTTGAACCCCGCGATGCTTTTCTCGAGTATTACCTGGGAAATAGGACTCGCTTTCAGCCCGTCTTTCATGAGGGAGCGAAGCTCTTCCTCGTTATGCGCGATGCCTCCCCCGCGCCCGCCAAGCGTGTAGGCCGGACGGCTGATAACCGGAAAGCCTGTTTTTTCCGTAAAAGCCCGGGCGGCATCGAAGGTGGTAATCACCTGGCTTTCCACGACCGGCTGCTCCGTATCACGCATCACCTGTCTGAACTGTTCCCGGTCTTCCCCTTTTTGAATAGAGTCGATGGAGGTTCCGAGCACTTTCAGCTCATGCGCATCCATGACTCCTTTCTGTTGAAGTTCCACCGCAAGGTTCAGTGCCGTCTGCCCTCCCAGTCCTGCAAGCAGGGCATCGGGCCTTTCTTTTTTAATAATAGCTTCCACACTTTCGACTGTGAGCGGCTCGCAATAGACGCTGTCTGCAATAGCGGGATCCGTCATAATCGTGGCCGGATTGTTATTAACGAGTACTACCTCGTAACCTTCTTCCTTCAGGGCGATACATCCCTGCGTACCGGAATAATCGAATTCCGCCGCCTGACCGATAATGATGGGCCCGGAACCGAGAACCAACACTTTTTCAGACATATGCTTTCACCTCTTTCTTACGCAGAATTGCAAAAAACTCCTCGAACATCCACTCGGCATCCTCAGGTCCGGGATTCGCCTCCGGATGAAACTGGGCACTGAAAATCGGCATGGAATCATGGACTACCCCTTCAACCGAACCGTCATTTACGTTTACCATCCGCACTTTTAGAGGTGTGAATTCAAGGCTTTCCGCGGTGACTACGTAGTTGTGATTCTGAGAAGTAATGAATACCCGGCCGTTCTCCAGGTCTTTCACCGGGTGGTTGGCGCCCCGGTGACCGAACGGAAGCTTTTCCGTATCCGCTCCGTAAGCTAAGGAAATCACCTGGTGGCCATAGCAGATACCGAACACGGGGAATATATCGAAAAGGTCCTTGAATTCTGCAAGTTTTCCACTTACATCTTTCGGATCACCCGGCCCGTTGGACAATACAATTCCATCCGGTTCAATGGAATGGATGTCAGCTGCCTGCGAAAATGGTACAACAGTAACTTTTGCTCCTCTGTCCAGCAGTTTCTGAAGAATGGAGCTTTTCCAGCCGAAATCGATAAGTGCAAGATGAATGTCTCCCTCTCCATATACTTCACTTTTCTCACCACTTACTTCGTACACTTCCCCAACTGCTTCCACGGAAGAAGGAGTAGATCCTTCCTTACTTAAACTCGCCCGACACGTCCCTTTCGCTCGAATCGCCTTCGTCAGTGCCCTCGTATCAACTCCCGTTAAGTATGGAATATTCATATCGTTCATATAGGAGGATAACGACTGTTCCGCCTGATAATGACTGTCCTCGTCGGAGCACTGCCACATCACTGCCCCCTTCACCTGGGGTGTGGCGCTTTCATTCGCCGTTTCCGATACTCCGTAATTACCGATGAGAGGGTAAGTGAATACGACGATCTGTCCCCTGTAAGAAGGATCTGTCAAAACTTCCTGGTACCCGGTCATCCCGGTATAAAATACGACCTCTCCTTCGAGCGGCACGTTCCACTCCCCGGAAGCCGTTCCTTCGAAGGACCGGCCGTCTTCGAGCTGAATGACACCTTTCATATGACCATCCCTTCTATTGCATAATTATTATAGTTTATGAATATTTATGCTATTATCCGGTGAAATATAAAATTTGTCAAGGGGGCCCATGAAAGTCAGAACGAAAAATACTGGAGAACGGCTTAAAAAAAGGAGAATGAGCTCCCTTTTGTGTAAATTTCACCTTTCTTTCCACCCGGTTCTTCCTGTCCGAAGGGAAGAGAAAAAATATACACGTATCAAAACCATTACAACTCTACCGCCACTTCTTTATACAACAAAAAACCGGACATCGACGTCCGGTTCAGTGGTTGCTATTCAGGTTTTCACAGCTTTACTCGAAGGACTGGAACACATAGGAGTCCTGCACCGGGTACACCTCTTTACCAAGCAGCTGGTTGACGATCACTTTACTGCGGAAGACGGCGAGACCGAGGTTGGTGGACCCGACGCCGTGAGTATGGGCAATACAGCTGTTGGCAAAAATGTTATAAGCATTTTCTCCTTTGTTCACCAGTCTGTAGTCCTTCGTTACTTTGTAACGGCCGTAATCATCAAACTCAATTACGTCCGAAAGCTCTTTTATAAAAGAAGGGACGTTCGGCTGGTATCCTGTCGCGACGATCACTTTATCGGTCCGGTGTGAATAACCTTCTTCTTTCTGATAATGATGGCAGCTCAGTTCATACCGGCCTTCCTTCCGCTCTATACCTGTCACCTTCGTCAAAGGCAGCAGGGAAACATCGATCTTTTCCCTGCCTACTGTATATTCATACATAAGGTTATATATATCCGTAATAGTATGTTCGCTGATCCCTTTGTAGTACAGTCCCTGCGAGGCAAAAATCTCATCTTTCTTCTCCTGCGGAAGGGGATAGAAATAGTCAATAT
The DNA here is from genome assembly GCF_001685435.2 of Salimicrobium jeotgali. Taxonomy (NCBI): domain Bacteria; kingdom Bacillati; phylum Bacillota; class Bacilli; order Caryophanales; family Bacillaceae; genus Salimicrobium; species Salimicrobium jeotgali. The sequence continues at coordinate 298,117 of NZ_CP011361.2, read as the reverse complement.
AGTCGGGCGAAAAGTGCTCAAGATTCAGCTTCGATTCTTCCATAGAGGCAAAACCCGGAGAACGGGTGATCCAGTCCAGGCGGAAACCGCACGTCCTCTGTTCTTTCAGCAGCTCCCGGAAAGCCTCCGCGGCGCTTTGTCCCGATCCGACGACCGTCACACTTTCCGCTTCCCGGCACGTCTGCCGCTGCATTTCGAAGTCGGCTGTATGGAATACATCCTGCCGTGGCATGTTCTGGAACGCCTCCGGGAGAGCGGGCGTACTTCCGGTTCCGAGCACTACGTGTTTCGTATAAAAAGTTTCAACTTCCCCGGTGCTTGCATCCTGCACATCCACCTGGTGGCGCCCGTCCTGCAGACGATGGACAGCCGTAACCTGTTTCCCGAACCGGCAACTCCCGATCCGTTCGGAGGCCCATTTACAATAGTCGTTATATTCTCTCCGCGGAATATCAAGACGCTGTAAAATATAGAACTGATACATCCGTCCCTGCTGGCTGATATAATTCAAAAAACTGTGCGGGTTCGTCGGATCCGCCATCGTTACAAGGTCCGCAAGAAAAGGAACCTGAAGTTTCGTCCCTTCAATCAGCATACCCGGATGCCAGGCAAACTCAGGTTTTTGCTCAAAAAACAGCGCCTTCGTCTCCTGTGTATCAAGGAGAGCGGCTAGACTTAAGTTGAAAGGACCGATGCCGACCCCTATGACGTCATAAACTTCCCTATTTTGTTTCAATTAACTTCGACCCCTTTTTTCAGAAAAGACAAGTATTTCTGAAGTTTTCCTTTGTTAATGGTATCACATCAAAAGGAGAACAGGACGAAAATTCCGAAAACTATTCAGGAAGTGGCCTGTTTAGTTACAAGATCCGCATACTTCCCGCCGAAAGATACCAGTTCATCGTGACTGCCTCGTTCAGCAATACGTCCTTCTTCCATAACGAGAATAAGATCGGCATTACGGATCGTATTGAGTCTGTGAGCGATTACGAAACTGGTGCGCCCTTCCATGAGCGTCTGCAATGCTTCGTTTATTTTCGTTTCCGTCACCGTATCGACACTGCTCGTGGCTTCATCAAGAATAAACAGGGAAGGATTTTTCAGTATAGCGCGGGCAATCGATAACAACTGGCGCTGCCCCTGGCTCACCCCTTTCCCTTCGGAATCGAGCATCGTCTCGTATCCGTCCGGGAAATTGCGGATGAAACCGTCGGCTCTGGCTGCTTTTGCAGCTTCTTCCACTTCCTCGTCCGTCGCTTCCAGTCGCCCGTACCGGATGTTTTCACGGATGGTCGTGTGAAACAGAATCGCATCCTGCAGCACGAGACCCATATGTTCTCTGAGCGTCTCCCTCTTCAGGGAGCGCATGTCCTCGCCGTCCACGAGTACGAGGCCTTCCGTCGCATCATAAAACCTTGACAATAATGAGACTACCGTCGTTTTGCCGGCTCCTGTCGGTCCCACTAATGCTACGGTATCGCCCGGTTTCACGTGAAACGATACATCATCCAGTGCTTTTTCATCTTCATCGTAATAAAAATGGACGCGTTCAAATTCCACTTCTCCGTTTATGAAATCCACCGTCTTCGCCCCCTTTTCATCGATCCTTTCCTCATCCTCATCGATGATGCTGAACACTCTTTCAGCCCCTGCAACAGCAGAAAGGATCATATTGAATTGGTTGGCGAGATCATTCAGAGGCCGAGTGAACTGTCTTGAGTACGTCGTAAACGTAACAATCAGACCGACCGTCACGAACCCGTTCAGAGCAAGCACCGCTCCCCCGCCGACAATGATGGCGAAGCTCAGGTTATTAAGCATATTCATCAGTTTCGGAATGAATCCGGTGTACACCTGAGCCCAGTAACCCGATTCATAAAGGGCACGGTTCCTTCCGGCAAAGTCCTCCTCCACGTCCGCCTCTTTGGAAAACAGGGCGATGACCGGCTGGCCGGAAAACATCTCCTCGGCGTAGCCATTGACTTCGCCGAGGTCCTTCTGCTGGGCTTTGAAATACGGCCCTGTCCGCTTCGTAATCCACTTCATCCCGTAGTACATAAGAGGGACGACTGTCAGTGTCAGCAGCGTGAGCAGTGGACTGAGCACGAACATAATGATCAGCGTCCCCGAAATGGTGAGAGCACTCGTCACAAGCTGGATGACAGCCGAGTTCAGTGTACGACTCACGTTTTCCATATCATTGGTAAGACGGCTCATCAGCTCTCCCTGCTGATATTTTTGAAAAAAGGAAACGGGAAGATGCTGGAGATGGTTGAATAAGTGTTCCCGCATGCGATAAACCGTATTCTGGGAAAGCTGGATCATCGAGTAGCTCTGTATCCACATGAATACGGACTGAAAAATATAAACAGTGCCGAGCAGCAGCAGAAGCGTAAATACTCTTCCTTTGTCGGAAGCCCCGATTATAGTATCGATGACCACTCCGAGCAGATAAGGCCCGGCAAGAGACAGGGCGGAACTGATGAGAATCGCAAAGAGGACGAAGTAGAACCTTCTTTTTTCTTTCATCATATACGACCAGACCCGCCCGACCGTCGTTTTCATATCATCCACTTTCGGTCGTGCCGAAAAAGAAGCACTGTGCGGATGTTTCCTTTCAGCCATCAGCTCCCCTCCTCTCTCTGTGACTCATAGACGCTCCTGTAATAATCGTTATCTTTCAGCAGTCGTTCGTGACTCCCTTCCCCGATCAGTCGCCCTTCCTGCATAACGAAAATACGATCCGCCCGTTTAAGCGAACTGATCTTCTGGGCGGTCATAAGTACCGTACGCTTTTCCGACTGCAGCGTGTCGAGGAGTTCTTCTTCCGTGTTCGCGTCCAGCGCACTTGTACTGTCGTCCAGAATAAGAATCGCAGGATTACGGACGAGTGCCCGGGCGATAGAGAGCCGCTGTTTCTGTCCTCCGGAAAAATTCACGCCTTTCTGACCGATTTTCGTATCATACTCTTCGGGCAGCGTCTTAATGAATTCATCAATACGGGCTTGCCGTGCCGCCTTCTCAATTTCCTCTTCGGCAGCCTCCGGTTTCCCGAAGCGGATGTTTTCCCCGATTGTTCCGGAGAAGAGGTGGACCTCCTGCGGTACCATACTGACCCGGTGTCTGAGATGGTGGATATCGATGTTTTCCACTTCTTCATTTTCAAAAAGGATAGTTCCTTCCTCTTTTTCAAGCAGTCGGGGTATCAGTTGCAAAAGCGTCGATTTCCCCGACCCCGTTTCCCCGAGGATTCCTATCATCTCCCCGGCATCGATATGAAAGGATATATTATGGAGCACCGGATCTCCGGCGCGCCGGACGGAAACGTTACGGAATTCTATATTTCCTTCGAGTTCCGTTTTGAAATTATCCGTTTCCTCCAGATAGGCGGGAGTACCCTCTGTCAGCACCCAGGCTATACGGCCGGAAGATGCCTGACTTCTCGAGAAAACCATGATCAGAAACGTGAACATAGAGAAGTTTACGAGCATTCTGGTAGCATAATTGACGATAGCGACCAGTTCTCCCGGTTCCGCAGTACCGGCTAAGATGGCCTCGCCCCCGAACCACAATACGATAAGTATGACTGTATTCATCATAAGCATAAGGGCCGGCATCGCGAACTCCATCAGCCACAGCGCCTGTTTATTCGTGTGCCGGAGTGAAGTGTTGATATCGTGGAAACGGCTTTCTTCATAGGAGGTGCGATTGAACCCTTTGATCAGCCGAATCGCCGTCAGGTTCTCCCGGATAATTCTGTTCACCCCGTCCAGCTTGTTCTGCACGAAGCGAAACAGCTTCACCCCTTTCAGACTGACGACCACCATAAATACAACGAGCACCGGAGCAGCAAGCAGAAGAATGAGAGCCATCCCTCTATGTACCGTAAAAGCCATCACTAATGAAAAAATGATGAATAATGGGGCTCTTAACCCGATTCTCGTAAACAGAAAAAGAAAGTTTTGTATCTGTACGACGTCCGTCGTGATTCTCGTCACAAGATCGGGAGTCGAATACCGATCGAAGTTCTCTCCGGTGAATTTCTGGACTTTGTTGAATATATCTCTGCGAAGATCATACCCTGTCCCCTGACTCGCTTTTCCGGCGAAAAAGGAGTTGATGATTCCTGCCGAGAAAGCCAGGAGAGAAAGAACGATGAGGACCGTCCCCCAAACAAGTACGGTCCGGTAATCTTCCTGCAAAATCCCTTCGTCTATGATTTTACCCATGATCAACGGCTGAAACAGCTCGACTGTCAGCTCTACGAACATAAGGGCAATCGCAATCAGAGCCGCCCGTTTATAGATAGATACATACTGCAGTAATAATCTCATATATCCCACTCATTTCTGTCACGCATCAGCCGGGAATACGACTCCTATCTGTTTTCTCACCTCTTCCATCAGGCAGGCCGTTTCCAGGGAGTGCTCCGGCGCAGCTGCGGAAGATTCAGACAAGTTCCCTTCCTGGACCATATTCGTAAAAGCTTTCAGTTCTCCATACATCGAAGGTTTCGACAAAGTACCCGGCAGTTCTTCAACGGACCCGTCTCTGTACCTGATCGTCATCCCCTCAGGTGTGGAGATGTCGGGTATCACTATAGAACCTTCCTCCCCCTGAATCTCCGAGGGGGCGTAAGAATTGTGGATTTTAGAGAAAGAGACGACCCCTTCCATATCATCGTATTGAAAAAATGCCGTGCCTTCACCGTCTACGCCTGTCTCCAGAAGGACACCTGTCGCCCTGGTGGAAGAAGGCGTTCCGAATAGCGTAACCATTGGATAAATTCCATATACACCGAGGTCCATCAGCGCCCCGTTTGATAATTCTCTCTTGAAAGCATTCAATACTTCCCCTTTTCTGTAGGCTTCATAGCGGGAGGAGAATTTGCAGTAATTCCCGACATAACGTCGTACTTTCCCGATTTTATGAAGATTTTCCCTGATTTCCTCAAATCCTGGCATAAACAGCGATTTTATCGCCTCCAGAAGAACAACCCCTTCTTCCTCGGCTATACGGAACATTTCTGCAGCTTCCCGGTAATTGGAAGCCAGAGGCTTCTCGCACAACACGTGTTTCCCGTTCCTCATACAAAGGACCGCCTGGCTGTAATGCAGGGCATTGGGGCTCGCTATGTATACAGCATCAATTTCGTCACTGGCAGCAAAAGCTTCCAGATCAGTATATGTAAGGGAGATTCCGTGTTTCCCGGCAAATTCATCCGCTTTCTCCTGCGTACGTGAATATACGGCCGCCGTCTGCACTTCCTCCAGATGTGCCGCTGCCTCCAGCAACTTGTCAGTTATAAAATTCGTTCCGATAATTCCCAGTCGCATAACAAAAACCTCCTTCATTGATTTCCCCTCATTATAACAAAAAGAAGAGCAGGAGGTGCTCTCCCCGCTCTTCAGGTGGAATGTATAAAGTGATTTTCATGACCTGTCTTTGGTCTGTAATGAAACGGTCTCTCTCTTACTTGAAGTCGTCTGCATATTCTTCATACTCTGTTCCAGGCAGCTCATCGGCCGGTATGAACTTCATAGCCGCCGAATTCATGCAGTATCTGAGGCCGTGTGGCTCAGGACCGTCCTGGAAGACGTGGCCCAGATGGGAATCCGCCTGTTTACTGCGGACTTCCACATTTGTACCGAAAACCCCTGTGTCTTCTTCATAGGTGATATTCGCGAGTTCCAGAGGCTTCGTGAAACTCGGCCATCCTGTTCCGGAATCGTACTGGTCCCTGGAACTGAACAGCGGCTCTCCCGAAACGATGTCCACGTATATACCGTCTCTCTCATTGTCATGATATTTGTTGTCGTACGCAGGCTCCGTCCCGTCTTCCTGAGTCACTTTATACTGTATACTGCTCAGTTCGGAAACAGCTGATGCTTTATCTTCCACCGCAAACGGAGAGGGTTTACTTATTTCATATTCACGGTCCTCTCCCCACGTCTGCTTCAGATAATCATCACGCCCTGAGTTATCTCTGTAATGCTCATAACGGCCCGGGTTTTTCTTGTAGTAGTCCTGATGGTATTCTTCTGCTTTATAAAACGTGTCGTATTCTTCGACGGAAGTCACGATATCACCATCGAATCTCCCGGAGTCTTCCATTTCCATCAGAGAAGACTCAGCAGCCTGACGCTGTGCTTCGTCGTGATAAAAAATCGCCGATAAATAAGGCTCTCCCCTGTCCACGAACTGCCCTTCGTCATCTGTCGGGTTTATTTGGCGCCAGAAAATCTGCAGAAGATCTTCGTAGCTGATCTGGTCCGGATCGTACGTTATTTGAACGGCTTCCTGGTGCTCTGTTTCTTTACCCGAAACTTCTTCATAAGTAGGATTTTCCGTTTCTCCACCCGTGTACCCCGACACCGCACGGATCACGCCGGGTTTTGATTCGAAGGGAGGCTCCATACACCAGAAGCAGCCGCCGGCAAACGTCGCCTGCTCCATTCCTTCAAGGTCTCCCTGCAGTTCCGACTGTTCCGTCGCAAGCACTTCTTCATATTCATTAGCTGTGAACGTCTGGTATAAAAACCATCCCCCCGCCAGCAGGGTTAACGTTACTATACTGAGTATCCAGCGTCTTTTATTCATAATCCGCCTCTTTTCCGTCTCTTTTTCTCAATTATAAGGAAAAAGAAGGAAAACAAAAAACATTACGCCTATTCTGACTAGAAAATCTGGTGCAGAAAGAATAATTTCCCCGCACCAGGTTCTGTAGCATCGACTTATTTCGTTTTGACAGCTTCTTCCCGTAATTTGAATTTCTGAAGTTTTCCACTGGCATTTCTCGGCAGCTCTTCAACAAACTCGTACCGTTTCGGCCGCTTGTACCGGGAAAGCCTATTCCCCGACAAAAGAAATTCATCGATTTCCTGAGCGGAAACCTCCTCTTTTTTCACGATAAAAGCTACGACCTGTTCTCCCCATTTCGCATCCGGCTCCCCTACTACGGCAGCATCTTCGACAGCCGGGTGGTCGCTCAGAGCATCTTCCACTTCCCGGGAATAGATATTCTCTCCTCCGGAAATGATCATATCTTTCACCCGGTCCCGGACCCAGAGGTAGCCTTCCTCGTCCATCATCCCTACATCTCCGGAGTAATACCATCCGTCCCGTATCGACTTCTCTGTCGCTTCCGGTCGTTTATAATATCCTTTCATCATACTCGGCCCGCGCACGATGATTTCACCAAGTTCGCCGGGGGCGCATATGTCGTCGGGGGTCCCGCTCTCCTCATCTTCCGATCTGATGATACGGATTTCCTGATTCACCAGGGGTTTACCGGCCGAACCGGCTTTCTTTATCTGTTCATCCTCCATCTGTACCGTAATGGCAGGACCCATTTCCGTCATCCCATAAGCCTGTACAAGACCGATACCGAGCACGTCATACAACTCTCTCGTAAGGGACGGGGGCATGGGTGCTCCGCCGTAGAGGCCCTGACGCAGCGTAGTTATATCCTCTTTCGTAAATTCCTCCTGAATCATCATGTGCCACATAGTCGGAGCCCCGAACATCGTGGTGATTCCTTCTTCCCTCACCAGCCTTATCGTTTCTTTCGGGTCGTAGTGATGCAGAATCGCATTCCCGGCACCTACAAGAATTCTCGGGAAAATCGCACAGTGAAGTTCGGCACAGTGAAACATAGGACCGATGGACAGGCCTTTATCGGCTGCAGTGAGACGCATGGTCAAAGCCATAGCCATCGCCTGATCCACCATATCCCTGTGCGTATGAAGTACGCCTTTCGGTTTCCCTGTCGTGCCCGATGTGTACATGATTGCATACGTGTCGTCTTCGTCGAGCTCCGTTTCCACATTCGTCACGTCGGAAGAGAGTTTGCTGTAGAGATACTCCCCTTTCCCGTCTTTCTCATCAATGGACCAGAATTGAACATCTGTCATATCTGCCTGAACGGGATCAACCTGAGGACTCGTCGCCCGTTCATACAGAACCACTTTCGGTTCTGCATCCGCCAGAATAAATGCGATCTCCTTTTCTGTCAGTCTGAAGTTAATCGGATTAAACACCGCGCCCAGCCTGGCACAGGCAAATAAAACAGTCATAAACTCCGACGTGTTAAAAAGAACAGTGGATACTACATCCCCTTTTGATATACCGTTATCCTGCAGTGTATGGGCAAATCTGTTCACTTCTTCCTTCCATTCTCCATACGTCCACCTTACATTGATACGTTCATCCACCAGTCCTTCTCTTTCGGGAAATTTAGCTGCTGTCTGATCGAACATCGACTTTAGTGTCGGTCCCATCTCTCCACCCCTTATCTAAAAATTCAGATTTCTTTCATATAGTATCTATTCGACAGGTAAGTTACATTTTCCTTCAAAAAAAAAGCAGGAGTATTAAACTCCCGCTTTTGCATCTACCACACGGTTTATAACGCTGGCCACTCCGTTCTCCACGTTCGTTTCCGTAACCAGATCCGCTTCCTGTTTCACTTCTTCCTGAGCGTTCCCCATCGCTACACCGATCCCCGCTTCTTTAATCATGGCAAGGTCATTCAGACTGTCTCCCACTGCCATCACTTCGTTCAGGGAGAAACCGAGTAATCCGCTGATTTTATGAAGAGCAGCCGCCTTACTCACTCCGGCCGGGTTGATTTCTATATTTACAGGACTCGAATTCGTCACTTCAAGCGCAGGGTTGGCCGTCACTTCTTTAAGAATGACGTCCCGGACGTCTTCATCCGGCACTTCCAGACCGATTTTCAGCCATTCATACTCTTCGATCGGTTTCTCAAATTTATAATCGGAGTCAAAAGCTCCTTCCACCGTGGAAGTCCAGAGACGTACGCCGTGTTCTTTCTGTATTTCCCACAGCCGCTTCACTTCTTCCATGCCGAGTACTTCACGTGTCACCAGATTAAAATCTCCGTCGTATATTTCCCCGCCGTTGACAGTAACGATGTACTCGGAATCCCCGAGCGACCGGACCAGGCTGCGACAGTGACCTATCGGACGCCCGGTACTCACGATAACGTGGATTCCTGCGTCTTTCGCCCGCTCTATAGCTCTTTTATTTTCCTCGGATATTTCGAACTCATTTTTCAAAAGCGTTCCGTCCATATCCAGAGCAATCAATCTTATATTATCTTCCATTGTTATTCACGTCCTCTCTACGACTATATTCTAATACATACACACCCCTTCGTCCACCGGAACGGAGCTTCTACCAGGCGACCAAAAAAAAGTCCCCGGTCCGGGGACTTTTTGCAGTATTATGCTTCAATCAGTTTATTGACCTGTTTCTTCCATAGACCGAAACCCCCATCCATATTACGGATATCGGTGATGCCGTTCGCCTGGAGAACACTTGCAGCGATAGCCGAGCGCACGCCGGAGCCGCACTGAACAACGAGCGGCCGGTCTGCCGGCACTTCATCGATCTTATCCGGTAATTCTCCGAGATAAATGTGAGCGGCACCTTCAATGTGCGCTTCTTCATATTCTTCCTCGGAACGGACGTCGAGCACTTTCGCTTCTCCATTCTCGATCATCGATACCGACTCTTCCGGAGTTACGTTGTGATAGTGCTCCGTACGGTCACTCATAGTGACTGCCTGAGTAGCATCCATATAATGGGTGACATTGTCGATTCCGATCGAGCGGAGGGCTGTCAGAACTTCGTGGTGATCTTTCTCATCGGTAAGGATATAAAGATCCCGGTCGTAATCCACGAGCCATCCGGCCCAGTTGGCGAAGGATTTATTAATCGGGATATTAAATGTCCCTTTCACGTGATTCTTCGCAAAACGGGCGGAGTCACGGGTATCAAGAACCTGGACACCGTTATCGATCGCTTCTTCAAGTTCTTTCGGGTTATCGATACGTTTCGGATCATTAAGGTCGCGTACGATTTCCGCTCCGGATTTGTTCACCTTCTTCATTTCGGCGAAATATACCGGAGGCGCCGGCTGTCCATCCGTCAGTTCTTTAACGAATTCATCGGCGTCCGCATGACTGAACACCCAGTTTTCTTTCTTTTCATAACCGAGGGTGGACTGTGGCACGGCACCGAGAGACTTACCGCAGGCACTGCCTGCTCCGTGACCGGGCCAGATTTGAAGGTAACCCGGAAGTTCACTGAACTTCTGAAGAGATTCAAACATCTGCTGTCCGCCTTTTTCTGCAGTACCTTCAGCCCCTGCAGCTTTATCCAGAAGATCCGGACGGCCGACGTCGCCGACAAAGAGGAAATCACCGGTGAAGACGCCCATGGCGTTATCCGTTCCTCCGTCTTTCAGAGTGAACGACAGACTCTCCGGTGTGTGGCCCGGAGTATGAAGAACGCCTATCGTGACGTTTCCCACTTTCACTTCGTCTCCGTCTTTCAGAAGCTGATGGGGAAGGTGGTCGATATTTTCGTACTTCCAGTCGTCATCTCCTTCATCGGAGACGTACAGTACAGCTCCGAGACGCTCTGCCATTTCACGGCCTCCGGAAACGAAATCCGCGTGGATGTGAGTTTCAAGGGCACCGTTGATTGTCAAACCGTTTTCGTTCGCTTCTTTGATATAAGGTTCAATCTCGCGTGCAGGGTCGATGACTACTGCCTCACCGGTTGCCTGACAACCGACGAGATAAGACGCCTGCGCCAGATTATCATCATAAAAATGTTTCAGTAACATAGAAATTGACCTCCTATTGTTATTTTTAACTACCGTACGGGGTATATTAGAGGTATATCCGTTCCGGAAAATCATTAAACCTATTTCATTTCTTCGAGCCTCTGTTCCATCAAATCTTTGTTCATACCTCCGAGAATCACAGACTGGACTTTCCCTTCCTTATCTATAAACACGGAAGTCGGTACAGGCCCTACTTCGTATTTAGCCATCACGTCCGAATTGCGATCAAGTAATACAGGAAATGAAAGGTCGAACTCTCCCGCAAACTGGCTTACATCATTTCTTGTCGCTTCTGTTTCCGTAAGGTTCACCGCAAGTATTTCAAAATCATCCCTGGAGCTGTACACTTCTTCCATATCCGGCATTTCTGCACGACACGGCGGGCACCACGTGCCCCAGAAGTTCACAATTACCGGGGTTCCCCGATAGTCGGAGAGACTCACCTCTTTTCCACTTAATGTCGGAAGCGTAAAGTCAGGAGCCGGTTCCCCTTTTTCGAAACTTGAAGAATCGTTCTGGCCATCCGGTCCTTCGGCTGTCATCACTGTATCTCCACTTTCCTGTGTCGCCGTCTCTTCCGGTTCATATAGAAGGTCGTAAAGAGCCCATCCGAACAATACTACAACGACTGCAATTACAATCCATTTCTTCACTACAATATCCCCCTGAATATAATTGTACCCAGGTTAGAAAGCCAGGTGTCCTGCACCATACGGAGAAGCATATTGGATATTCTCGTGAGCTGACCCGTATATAGCATTATCCCCATCACAACCATGAGGCTGCCTCCCACTTTCATGAATATCTGGCTGTAGCGCACTACCGCTCTTGCAGAACCAACGAAGAATGAGAAAATCAGAAACGGCAAAGCGAAACCGAGTACGTAAAATACGCTGTAAACCATCCCCTGCGTGGGGTTACTGGCTGCAAGTACGAGAATCGAACCGAAAATCGGGCCGATACACGGCGTCCATCCGGCTGCAAATCCGAGACCTGTAAAAACAGAACCGGTATACCCCAGGGTTCTCTTAGGCTTTACAGAGAACCGTTTTTCCCGCATCAGCCAGGAGAAATTGATCCATCCTGCTACAAACAGCCCCATCACGATAATGAAAACGCCGGCGATCCGCTGCAGGAAAACTCCGGAATCCCCGGTCAGCACTCCCTGCATCCATTGTCCGGCAAGCGATGCCCCGAACCCGAGGCTCAGGAAAACCGTTGCCACTCCGATCAGGAAGAAAACCGAATGCAGAAGGACTTTTTTTCTTATTTGAGGATTGTTCTGATCCTGTATATCTTTCACACTCATACCTGTAATATATGATAAATAGGCCGGAAAAATCGGCAGCGTGCACGGCGAAAGAAAAGATAAAACGCCTGCCCCGAAAGCCAGCCAAAACGTTACGTCCGCTTCCATTTAAATACCCCCCTGTCCATAATGAACACGCCGGCAGCGATTACAAAATAATACCCGGCGTCCACCGGCACTCCCATAACGTCAAGTACCGGGACGATCAGACTGACAGCACCCGCAGCAAGCATCACACTTCCAAACAGGGCTGACCAGTAATTCTTCCATAAAAGACTTCCCGCATAGATAATAAACCATATAACGAGTTCATGTAATACGTTATCTTCCATAATTATTATACTTCCAATATAGTAGAAGAAAAACGAACCCGAAAGAAGAACAGTCATTCCGTACAGTTCGTCCTTGCTCAACTTCAGCCGGAAAGCATGAATAGCCGCGGCGACCGACGCTATGTAGAACTCAAGCGTACCGCTCGGATAACTCAATACCGTCACCGGGTAATCAAGTACCATAGGAAAGGTGGTAACCAGTTTACTGCTGAAAAACACGAGGAAAAACGTAGTCAGCAGGGTCGTTCCCTTTGAAAAGACCTCTTTTTTTCCCTCCATACCTGTCCGTGCAAACCGGAACACACCTGCGCTTACCAGTAAAGCAGTCAATCTTATAATTAAATATGGAGGCACAAACATAATCTCCCTCCCTCTCCTTTATACCATAATACTCTTTTCCTTTTGTGAATAATGAATGAACTTCACGTGTTTATTTATATACCTGCGAGGGTACACTTATTTGAGAAATACTACAAAAAGGAGTGAAACGACATGTTCCACTATACAGTAGAAACGGATAAAAACCTCGAAGAAGCAGTAGAAAGTCTTCAGGCAAGCCTTCAGGAAGCGCAGTTCGGCGTACTATGGAACTTCGATGTGAAAGAGACGCTTCAGGGAAAAGGTCTCGACTTCGATACGGATTACCGGATACTTGAAGTATGTAACCCGAAAGAAGCCAAACACATCCTCGAAAAAGATCTCCTCGCAGGCTACTTTCTCCCATGTAAAATGGTCGTATACAACGATCAGGGGCAGATTAAAATCGGTATGCCGAAACCTACGTCCCTTATGGAAATGATCGGTGATAAAGAAATTAAAGATGTAGCGGCCGATATTGAAGAACGTCTGAAAGTCTGCATCGATAACGCAGCTTAAAACCTCCCTTCTGAAGGGGGTTTTTCTTTTTCTCCGGAGATCTCAAATAAAATAAGCATATCTTGTTGACAAAATACCTATAGGGGTATAAGATGCACTTAGTTGATTAAAAGAAATCACCTTACATTCAACAGCAAATTTTTTTCGTTGACAATATACCCCCGTAGGTATATAATAAGCATCAGTCTCGCTAAGGGAGGGAAGACAGATGGAATACAGCAACAAAGAAATAAACAGAATAAAACGTCTGGAAGGTCAGCTTCGGGGTGTACTGAAGATGATGGAAGAAGGAAAAGATTGCAAGGACGTTATCACCCAGCTCTCAGCCTCCCGCAGTGCTATCGACCGTTCCATCGGCGTACTCGTAAGTTCCAATCTTGTAGCGTGCGTCAGAGAGGAAGAAAACGAGGAAGATCAGGAAGTTGCAATCAACGAAGCAGTGCAGCTTCTGGTGAAAAGCAGATAATTTTTTTCAATAAAATAATACCCCTGTAGGTATAAGGAGGAAATAATCATGTCATCCGAAAACAAAAAAACCAACATTATTCTATTCAGTGGAGATTACGATAAGGCAATGGCTGCCTACATCATCGCAAACGGTGCTGCAGCCTACGATCACGATGTAACCATTTTCCACACGTTCTGGGGACTGAACGCCCTCCGTAAGGACGACAAGATGCTTATTGAGAACAAATCAAGACTTGAAAAAATGTTCGGTCGTATGATGCCGCGCGGCGCCAAACGAATGGGCATCTCCAAAATGAACTTCGGCGGTTTCGGTCAGAAAATGATCAAGGACGTTATGAAGAAGCACAATGCCATGCCCGTCGAAGACTTGATAGAAATGGCTCAGGAACAGGATATCAATTTGATTGCCTGCACCATGACGATGGATCTTTTAGGTCTCAGAAAAGAAGAACTTCTCGACGATATCGAGTACGGCGGCGTTGCTGCTTATATCGGTGAAGGTGAAGACGGAGCTATCAACCTGTTTATCTAAACAATTAGGAGGTATTGTTATGAAAACAATCCAGGCACATGAAGTAGAAACGCAGTATAGCGATTTAAATGTTATAGATGTCCGGGAAGCGGACGAAGTAGCCGAAGGAAAAATACCCGGAGCTATTCACATCCCTCTCGGGGTATTGGAATACCGGATGAATGAACTGAATAAAAAAGAAGCTTACGTTACCGTATGCCTTTCCGGAGGGAGAAGTTCCCAGGCCGCGCGTTTCCTTGAAAACCAGGGGTACGACGTCACCAATATGGAAGGCGGCATGATGAATTACGACGGTAAGACTGAATAAAAACAGGAGGTCATCATTATGAGTATTACAACTGATATGCAATTAGACGCAAAAGGGCTTGCGTGCCCTATGCCGATCGTCAAAACGAAAAAAACGATGAAAGATCTCGAGGCAGGTCAGGTGCTTGAAGTACAGGCTACAGATCAGGGATCTACAACCGACCTTAAAGCCTGGGCAAATAAATCGGGACACCAGTACCTCGGCACCAACGAAACGGACGGTGTACTTTACCACTACGTCCGCAAAGCGGATGAGGAGAAACCGGAAAAAACCCATCCGAATACAGTAGGAAACGAAGAACTTGAAAATCGTAACGACGATGCAGTGGTTGTGGATGTGAGAGAATCAGCAGAATATGCTTTCGGCCACATCCCGGGAGCTGTCTCCATTCCTCTCGGGGAGCTTGACGAGCGTATGAACGAGATCGATTCCTCTAAAGAAATATATGTCGTGTGCCGTACAGGTAACCGCAGTGATATGGCGGCGCAGAAGCTCACGGAAAACGGCTATGACAAAGTATACAACGTAGTTCCGGGTATGAGTGAATGGTCAAAAGAGACGGAAAAATCCTGAAGATATAATACAGAAATAAACCACAGGGGGTTATGTAATTGTCACTACAACCAATGAAACCATCTGAACTGGCAAGGAAAGCAGTAAATAAAGAAGAATTGTTTATTCTGGACGTAAGGAACGAAGATGCGTTCGAAGACTGGAAAGTAGAAGGGGGAAACTTCGAATATATGAACGTTCCCTACTTCGACCTGATCGACGGGGTTGAGGAAATCATGGACGATCTCCCAAAAGATAAGAACATCCTTGTCGTGTGTGCCAAAGAGGGGTCTTCGGTTATGGTAGGAGAAATGCTTGCTGATGAAGGTCTGGAAGTGTCCTATCTTGAAGGCGGTATGAAAGCATGGAGTGAACACCTGGCACCCGTGAAAATAAGCGACCTGGCGAATGGCGGTGAACTGTATCAGTTCGTTCGTCTCGGTAAAGGATGCCTTTCCTATATGGTTCTTTCAGGAGAAGAAGCTGCGGTGATCGATGCCAACCGCATGACTGATATTTATACGGATTTCGCCAAAGAAAAAGGAGTTACCATCAACCATACGATGGACACCCACCTGCACGCTGATCACATTTCCGGAGGTCGTGCTCTTGCCGAAGAGTCAGGCGGTACGTACTGGCTGCCTCCGAAAGACGCAGAAGGAGTAACGTTCGATTATAAACCTCTGGAAGACGGGAATACCATCAGGGTAGGAGAAACAGACATTGATATCCAGGCGCTATATTCCCCGGGGCACACCATAGGCTCCACTTCTTTCGTCATCGACGGGCAGTATTTACTGACAGGGGATATCCTGTTCATTGCCTCTATCGGACGTCCGGATCTTGCCGGGAAAGCGGAAGACTGGGTACAGGATCTCCGTACCACCCTTTACGAAAGATACAGGGAACTCTCTGACAACCTCATCGTTCTTCCGGCCCACTACACGGCTACAGATGAATTGAACGACGATGGTTCTGTTCAGGAAAAACTCTCGGTTCTTTACAAAGAGAACCACGGGTTGAACATTGAAGATGAAGCCGAGTTCAGAAAGACTGTCACGGAAAATCTGCCACCGCAACCGAATGCCTATCAGGAAATCCGCGAAACGAATATGGGACAGGTTGCACCGGACAGTGAAAGAAAACGCGAAATGGAAATCGGTCCAAACCGCTGCGCCGTCCGTTAAAAGCGGACAGCAGCAGAAGCAAGAACAAACTTTCATTATATTATTCAAGGAGGATGTTTAACATGAACGTAACAAAAACACTCGATGCAACAGGACTGGCCTGCCCAATGCCGATCGTAAAAACGAAAAAAGCCATCAAGGATATCGAAACTGGAGAAGTACTTGAGGTACATGCTACGGACCAGGGAGCCAAAAGCGACCTGAGTGCATGGACTAAATCCTCTGGCCACGAGCTTCTGGAAACGGACGAAAGCTCCGAAGTCCTCAAGTTCTGGATTAAAAAAGGGGAGTAACTCTCCTCTGCATCACCTGATTGGGAGGGGGCCTTTATTCAAAGGTCCCCTTCTCCATTTGTAAAGGAGGAAACTTATATGGAAATCGGTTTGATCATTACAATATTCCTGATCGGGTTCGCGGGCTCTTATATTTCCGGCATGCTCGGAATCGGCGGATCGATCATCAAATACCCTATGCTTTTATACATCCCTACCCTTGTAGGATTTACCGCTTTTACCGCTCACGAAGTCTCGGGTATCAGTGCCGTCCAGGTCTTCTTTGCCACTATCGGCGGTGTATGGGCCTACCGGAAAGGGAATTACCTGCACAAAGAGCTGATCCTCTACATGGGAGTTTCCGTACTGATTGGAAGTCTGATCGGAGGTTTCGGCTCCCGCCTTCTTCCGGAAGAAGGCATCAATTTCGTATACGGTATCCTTGCTCTCATTGCAGCCGTAATGATGTTCATTCCGAAAAAAGGTCTGGACGACCAGGATTTCAGTACAGTTACATTTAACAAACCGCTCGCCTCCGTACTCGCTCTTGTCGTCGGAATCGGTGCAGGTATTGTCGGAGCCGCAGGAGCTTTCCTGCTTGTGCCTATCATGCTTACCGTCATGAAGATACCGACAAAAATGACGATCGCTTCGTCGCTCGCGATCACTCTCATATCTTCCATCGGTTCCACTATCGGAAAAATTTCGACGGGTCAGGTGGACTATCTCGCTGCCGGTATTATGATTGTTGCCAGTCTTATTGCTGCTCCACTCGGAGCCAAAGCAGGCAAGAAGATGAACACCACTATCCTCCAGGGAATGCTTGCTGTTCTCATACTTGGCACGGCTATCAAAATATGGCTGGATATTTTCGGAATCTGACAGCTATACGAAAAACCCCCTGCAGCTGGCTGCTGCAGGGGGTTTAACGTTTATTCCGAAGACTGGCCGTTTTCTTCCACCAGTCGACTTTCGTCGAGATAGCGGAGCAGATCTCCGTAAATGACGGAGTCCGACATACTGAGCTCTTCCCGCGCTTTTTCGAAACCTTCTTCGCAGGCCTGGCCGGCCGTTACTTTCTCACCGGTCTCCCGATCGTAACACGTGCCTTCGATTCCTACGTATTCCTCATTCGCGAAGTTGCCATCACGGTCTGCCACGAATTCTTTACGATTCTCATTCAACAGATCCGTACCGAACTGGATCGGATTGTCTTCTTCCTCTTCCATTCCAAGGAGATTCATAATCGTCGGTCTCATATCAATCTGACCTCCTACTGTTTCCTTGTTCATGGCCGGAATGTCCTTCCCGTAGATCAGGAACGGAACGCGCTGAAGCTGGAATTGCTCGAATGGCCCTATATCTTTATCAAGATACTGACCCATTGCCTTCTGGTGGTTTTCGGAAATACCGAAGTGGTCTCCGTAAATCATCAGTACCGTATTGTCGTAAAGATCCGACTGCTTAAATTCTTCCACGAACTGTTTAAGTGCCTCATCCTGATAACGCATCGTCTGGAAGTAGTTGTTCAATGTTTTGCTGGAGGTGTCTCCCGCTTCAATATACTTAAGTTCTTCAGGAAGCGTAAACGGATAGTGGTTCGTAAGAGTAATCATTTTCGTATAGAATGGTTTGTCCATATCTTTCATCTTATCGAGCGAATCCTGGAAGAAATATTCGTCCAGATAGCCCCATCCATGGGATTTCTCTTCCGTTACATTGTAGTCTTCCTTCGAATAATATTTGTCGTATCCAAGAGAGTCATACATCACATTACGGTTCCAGAACGTTTTATCGTTAGCGTGCATCGTCGACGTCGCGTATCCATTTTCACTCAAAATTTCCGGAGTCGCTTCATATTCGTTACCGGAATGAGTGAAGAACACCGCTCCCCTGTTCAACGGATAAAGAGAGTTATCGAGTAAAAACTCGGAGTCCGACGTACGTCCCTGTTTCACCTGATGGTAGAAGTTATTGAAGTAAATCCCCTCTTCTTTCATCTGGTTGAAGTAAGGAGTTATTTCCTGGCCGTTGACAGTATTATCAATAGCAAACGTCTGCGTACTCTCAAGAGAAATTAAAATGACGTTTTTCCCTTCGGCCACCCCTTCAAGCTTATCACTGTCTTCCACGTTCTGTTCGTTCAGATAGTTGATCACAGGAACCAGTTCGTTGCTGTCCGCGAAAGTCCGCTTCATCTCCGTACGCCCCTGCAGCGTTATATCATAAGCATGATAGTTCAGCAGGCCGATGTACTGCACAAGCATGTTCCTGTCAAAAGTACGTTCCAGAAGATCCGTACGCTCTGTTTCTGCCCACGCTAAATTAATCATAAATACAGGAATAGCTACTACTGCAAAAGCGAACCCTTCCCAGCGTTTCGGCATAAAAGAGACGAAACGATCTTTTCTTAGATAGAAAAGAAGGAACGCGGCGATTAATACATCTACAAAGAGGAAAATATCCCCGAAAGAAAGAATTTCCTGAATGCTTCCTCCCATGCCGGCAAGGTTGGCTACCTGCTCAATCATCGGTAGAGTGATAAAATCGTTGTATTCTCTGTAAAACAGTACGTTAATGTACAAAAGCGCAGAACCGAGGATGTACGAAACCAGCATCCCTTTTCTTCCTGCAATAAGCAATCCGATCCCAAAGATAAGAAGAATACTGCTCAGCGGGTTAAAGGCGAGAATAAAAGCTTCATTCGTATTCTCCACCGGAAGATTGAACACGAACCGCTGGATCACATACATCTTCAGCCAGAACAGTGCAATCACTGCAGCATACGTGCCGAATTTCGTTTTGTTATTAATAAAAGCATTTTTAATTTTAGTAATCATTGTAAAACCTCCGTTAAGTTTCGCACAACATTATTTTACATCATTTCCTCCCTAAAGTGTATCGAAACATGCTATTTTAAGGAAATCGTCACAATTGAAGGCGCTTTAATATTGAATAAAAGGTTTACACGATAAGAGAAACAGGAAGAATCTCAATGAAAATGACTATAGGAGGAATTACAGTGAGTAACAGAAAAGAAGATTTTCTTGCTACGTTTCGTGCCCATCGTAAGGTGACGAACGATCTGATAGCTTTGATAGACGAGAAGAAACTGGATTTCGCGCCTACGGATACATCCATGCCGGTGGGTAAACTCGCAAACCACATTTTGGAGGCGACTTACACGTTCGCCCGTCTCGCTAACAATCAGTCTCCTGCCAAGCTTTTCGACGACGATGATAATACGGAACTTAAATCGAAAGCTTCCACTTACACACAGGAAACAGAAAAACTGATTGCTTCCATGAGCGAGGAAGATTTTGACAAGACTATTGATGTCAGCGATATGCTGGGAGAGAAACTTCCGGCCGAAAAGGTACTGGAAACCGGCATGCACCATGAAATTCATCACAAAGGGCAGTTATTCGTCTATGTAAGAGCAATGGGACACGATGATCTCCCATATTACATTTCCTTATAAGCCATAAATGAAGGAACGTGAATAAAACAGGTAATAGATAACATTAAGAGACACAGCAGATCGAACTCTAACCTTCCGATCTGCTGTGTCTCTTCAATTTTATTGCGGTTCCCTTACTGATTTATTTACGACGACTTACAGAAACTGCGCAAAATGTGTCGTCTTACTCTTCCGCCAATTCCACTACTATGCCAAGTACTATCGTCAGCATGATAACCATCGATAACGTAAAAGCAAATGCAAAAGACATATTTTTTCTCCTTTCCTACCAGGTCCTGAAGCCGTCGGAATCAGGGGGTGCATGCTGAATCATATCTGCAACGGGAATAGTATAAGCTACAGCAATCAGAACAAGAGCTACACCTATCCACACTGTCCAGTTCTCAAGGATCCCCGGTGTCTCCCTCGCATCACTTTCTGCTATAGGAAATGTCTCCTGCGTGGCACTTTCAGCCATGGGAGCGAACCAGGCCAGCTGAACAACTATAAAAATGAGCAGGGAGGCTGAAAGAAAGAGGATGGACCCCCCTACCGCCATCGTCACGTGATTGGAAATGATTCCTTCAAACCAGGCAAGTGCATCCTCATGCTGATACCCCGTATAAGCTGTACGACGGGGAGCACCAAACAACCCGAGCACATGCTGAGCCGTACTCATCAAAACCATGCCGATCGACCAGGTAATGATCTGAATCAGCGCAAGACGCTGAAGAGCCTTTGTAAACACGCGTTTCGTCAGAAAAGGAATGAGCCAGAACGTTATTCCGAAAAATGTCATGGCTACAGGGGTACCGACCGTAATGTGGAAATGGCCGACCACCCAGAGAGTATTGTGAATCACTTCATTCATCTGAAAACTTGCGTTAATAATTCCTCCGGCTCCTCCGGGGATAAAAAACAGCATTGCAATAAAAATGGATGTGAATCTTACATCTTTCCACGGGAGTTTACGGAACCATCCGAATAACCCCTTCCCTCCGAGTTCACGCCCTCTCGTTTCAAATACTGCAAACATGGAGAAGGCCGTCATAAGAGAAGGCACTATTACCATGAACGTGAGTACCGTCTGCAGAAACTTCCAAAAGCTGGCGATTCCCGGTTCCG
This sequence comes from Salimicrobium jeotgali, assembly GCF_001685435.2. Classification (NCBI taxonomy): domain Bacteria; kingdom Bacillati; phylum Bacillota; class Bacilli; order Caryophanales; family Bacillaceae; genus Salimicrobium; species Salimicrobium jeotgali. The sequence continues at coordinate 277,040 of NZ_CP011361.2, read as the reverse complement.
TCAACTGGTGGTGAAATCCTACCGGTATAGAAAACAGTATGAATAAGATAAACGATAGTCTGGCCAGAGAATCACTGAAGACTTTTCCACCAATGATTTTCGGCACAATGACATACCATCCGATGTAAGCCGGAAGAAGCCAGAAATAAACGAGCGGATGGCCAAAATACCAGAATAATGAGCGGCTCAACTCTACGTTAATACCTTCTTTCCAGCCGAACGCCCATGGGATAAACTGGAACAGGACAGTAGCGACTACTCCGAGACAGGCAATGATCCACAGGATAATGGTAGCGACTGTCATATAAGCAAAAAGCGGACTTTTTTCTCCCTTATTCGCTTTGCGCCACACTAAGTAGTGACCCGCTAAAGCAAAGCTTTGCACCCAGGTACCGACGACGAACAGCGCCAGTCCTACATAGAAAAAGCCATTAGCCATCATCGGGGCATAAAAAGTATAAAGAACAGAGGCCTCTCCGCTTACAATCATTACTGTAGCCATCACTGTACCCGTTGTGGTAATAATCAGACCGACCCAGTTCCAAAACACAACTTTCGGCCCGAAAGCCCCTAAGGTTCTGCTCATGCCGGACTGGAAAAAACCAAAGATAAAAAATGTAGTAAATATGAGAGCCAGAAGCACACCATGAGCCGTTAAAATCTGATAGTAATCCAGCCAGACAGGTAACTGCAGGGCGTCGTTCCGTATGAATACCTGCAGCAAACCACACAGGGTACCAATAATAAAAGCTGTATAGGCTATACCTAAATTCGTAAGGGCTAATTTTCTTTCCGGATTCGGAATGGATACTGCTGTCACTGGTCCACCACCTCAATTTCCATGCTCATAAAATGATGGCCTGAGCCACAATACTCGTTACACACAATCAAATATTTGCCCGGGTCACGAAACACGTGAGTCTTCTCATTCACCTGACCGGGTACTACCATCATATTTACATTGGTATCTACAATGGAAAAACTGTGAGTTACGTCTTTACTCGTCACTTTGAACGTCACTTTTTCTCCGGCAGGCACCTGAATTTCTCCAGGAGTGTACCCGAAAGCCTCAGCGACTACTGCTACCTCATAACTTCCGTCTTCCTTTTCATGCACACCGGGCTTATCAAAAGGAGGAGTAGATTCCAGGTTATCCGGATCCACTTTTTGAAGACCACCTGCCGGAGTGTGACCCTGATGAAACGCACTGACCCCCACAACCGAAAGGAAAATGATGAGTGCTGCAAAACCGAATGTAAGCCAAATTTTTTCATACTTATGTAAATGCATAAACACCCTCCTTTATAAACGACCGATATACAGGGTATATACCCCTATCCACATAGCAACGATAATGAATCCGACCACGAACACGCTAACCAGCGTTCCTTTCAGAGACGGTTCTTTTTTCATGCCTGTCTTCCCCCTTTCTTTTCAATTATAAAAAGAAAGGGTTCGAATAGCTATCGGGGAATCCCCTCATCTTTATGAAGGTAATCCCCTATAAATTAAAAAAACCCGGAGGGGTAGTGAATAGTTGTTTCAGCAAAGTTCACCCCCTGCATCCAGGTATAAAAAGCGTTCTGATTCTGAAGTTTTTACATATTTTTAGGGAACGTAGCTTTAACAGTCGTGCCCTCTCCCGGTCTGGAGTAAACAGTGAGTTCACCACCTGCCGATCGGGCCCTTTCCTGCATGCTGAAGGTCCCTACCCCTCTTTCTGTCCGGCGTTTATCGAAGCCTTCCCCCTCGTCGCGGACGACCAGGGAAATATAGTCCAGGTTTTCCTCAATTTCAACCTTCACTTCTTCTACTCCTGCATACTTACGTGCATTCGTCATAGACTCCTGCACAATACGGTAAATCGCGGTTTCCGTCTCCGGGTCCAGACGCGTTGTCAGTGTAGTTCTGAAATTCGCTTCCATTCCGTATGCTTCCCGGTGCCTGTTCACAAACGATCGTATCGCCGGGATCAGACCGAGCTCGTCGAGCGTTGAAGGCCTAAGTTCCCAGGAGATATCACGCACCTTTTGAATGATACTGCTCACTTCTTCTTCCATGCTGTCAACGAGAGGGGTTGTACCTTCCTGTTGTAACCGCTGAAGGCCGATGAGAAGACTGTACAGATTCTGGCCGATCCCGTCATGTAATTCCCGGGACAGGCGTCGCTTCTCTTCTTCCTGTACAGAAAGAATCCTCGTCGCCATTTCTTTCAGTTCCTGTTCGAACTGTTTTCTTGCCGTTATTTCATTCCTGATAGCCAAATACTGATACGGCTTTCCATCCTCTTTCAGAAAAGGTACAATAGTTGTTTCCACCCAGTAGAAGCCCCCGTCCTTCGTCCTGTTGCAAATTTCGCCGCGCCATACGTTACCGGTACCGATCGTCTTCCAGAGTTGTTTAAAAAACTCTTTCGAATGGGTACCTGAGTTTAAGACACGGTGATCTTTCCCAATCAGTTCTCCCGGTTCATATTTAGACACTTCACAAAACTTCCGGTTAACGTATTTAATGCGCCCGCGCTGGTCCGTCACTGCCACAATAGAAGATTCGTCAAGAGCGTATTTAATGTCAAGAAGCTCTTTTAGCGGCTGATAAAAATCCGGGGCAATGCGGCTCCGCTCCCGTATGTTGCTAAGCGTTACGATGTACATATCGTCTTTTTCGTATACGACCACCAGCACGGGAATCGTTTGCCCGTCGGCAAGCAGGAGATGTTTATCAAGCAGTACGTTCTTTTCACACTTTTCAAGCTCTTCCTGCGAAAAATCAAGAAACACATCTTCTATATCCGTAACCGAAGAACGAGCCATCTGCCAGGCCTGTTCGTTAGCAAATAACACTTCTCCTGTTTTATCAAATAAAAAAAGACCTTCCTGGATAGATGCGAACGATGTTATCGGACTTTTCATAACGGTTCTCCCCCTTTCAACTTCTCTGTTAACAGGTTTCGCCAAAGAGCCCACTGCTTCTCTCCGGGCAGGTCAACCGGTGTTCGATACCCGACCATCATTACGCTCGGAAGACTGGCGCCTGAAGCGAGAGGAACGAGGAAAAATGATTTCAGGGACTCCGAATATACGAGAGGGTCCTCGTGAGCTTCTGCATCTGAATAGTAGTACATAGGCGTGCCGGACTGCATCACTTTGCCGACGATACCCAGACCGTAAAGGATACGAACGTGCAGATGTTTATTAGTATTCATGCCGATTGTGTGACTCCATTGGATAGAGGCCTCTTTCTTCTTCCATTCTGCTATCGCCACAACGTCGGCCTGAAGGTTCTTTTTAATTTCCCGGAGTAGTACTTCCACACTCATCGCTCCTTATATCGAATAGCCAAACAGCCCTTTTTTCCACGCATACTCTACCAGCTCCGGTCTCGTCTTCAACTGGAGTTTTTCCATCACGTTCGCTTTGTGCGCTTCCACCGTTTTCACACTGATGATCAGTTTTTCCCCGGTTTCTTTATTGGAATAACCTTTAGCCACCAGAGCAAGAACTTCTTTTTCCCGATCCGAAAGTAAAGAAAAACGATCTCCTTCTTTCCCTTTTTCCACCTTCGTCATATACTCTTCCATCAGCCGTTTCGTTGCGGAAGGGTAGAGATAGGCATCCCCTTTTGAAACCTGATGTATCGCTTTGATCAGCTCATCGTGAGGAGCATTTTTCAATATGCATCCGGAAGCACCCAGCTGAATCGCCCTGAACAAATACTCCTCATCGTCGTGCATAGTCAGAACAAGGACGTTCGTTTCAGGAAATTTATTTTTAATCTCGGACGTTGCGGAAAGTCCATCCTTCCCATGAGGCATCGACAAATCCATAAGTACAAGGTCCGGACGTTGTTCCTCTGTCATGGCGTAGGCTTCGTTACCTTCCGAGGCTTCACCTGCCACTTCCAGATTCTCCTGTGCCTCCAGCAGCATACGCAGCCCTGAACGCACTACAGCATGATCATCCACAATTAGTATTGAAATCATGAGGCCCCTCCTCTCTTTTCACTACCCAGGCGACAGTGCTCTCCTTTTCCTGAACGGAAACCTCGACGCCCGCAAAGACAGCGAATTTTTTTAAAAAATCTTCTTTCATGCTTCTATACAATTCTTTTTCATATAATAATAGCAAACTATTACCCTCAACAAAAACTCTTATTTCTTCCGTGCCGCCTTCGCTGACGACGATCTGTATCAGTTTCTGAAGAAAACGGAATATTATAGGATTGTCTTCATTCCATACATGACAAGCAGTTTCCTCGAATAATATACGGATACCATGCCGTTTCCCAAGTTGGTTTGCGTAAGTCCTCCACGCGCGGTACACCCCCAGCTTCCTGAGAGATACAGGGGAATAATACGAAGACCGCTCACGCATATCTTCAATGATATAGGATATAAGCAAAGCATCTTCTTCGTCCATTTTCCACTTGAGGCCAGTCAGCAATTGACTGTAACGCTCATGTAAATCAAAGGATGCTTCTTCGAGAAGCTGTTCGTAAAAATTATGAATGGATACATCAGGCATCTGCTTCCCCTCCTTCTTCTATTCTATATTTACGTGTAAGTTTCGGGAATCGGGGAAAACCCCTAAATATAGAATACAGAAACCCCTGTAACAGGTGGAAATCATTCAATTATTGAAGAAAGGGGATTGTCCATGTCTGTTGTACTGCAAAGAATTTATGAAGAAGATTCGAAACTCGGCGGCTACCGTGTACTCATTGACGGAATATGGCCGCGTGGAATCTCCAAGGAAGATGCCGGCCTGGATGAGTGGGCAAAAACATTAGCTCCCTCCTCTTCCCTGCGGAAATGGTTCAATCACGATAAGGAAAAATTTGAAGAGTTCCGCTCTTCTTATAAACAGGAACTTCAAAACGGGAATCATCAGGAAGAACTCCAACGACTGAAAGAAAAAAGTGACGGGGGAAGGGTTGTGCTTTTATATGGCACGAAGGAAAAAGAATATAATCACGCTGTCGTGATGAAAGAAATCCTTGAAAGTAAAAAATGAAGGCTGCCGGAGAACCGGAAGCCTTCATTTTATTTATCTTTTCCATCAAGAAACTCTCTTATTGTGAAATCTTTTGTAGACGTAATATTCGCCTGCAGAGAACGCTTTATAATTCTTAACGCATTATCGTTATCTTCTTTATATTCAGAAGCAGAAACATTTTCCGGCACCCATAAATGGTAGCCGCGCATATAGGCGTCGTTTGCGGTGAACAGCGTACAGATGTCGCCCGCGATACCGCTGATGATGAGCTGCTCGATTCCGAGCTGCCGAAGCAGAATATCAAGCTGTGTCCCATAGAATCCGGAATGTTTCGGTTTCAGTATGAAGTACTCGTCCCTTGCCGGCTCCAGTTCTTCTATAACAGGGCGTCCGATCCCTTTTTTTACGTCTTTGATCAGGTCCTCCACGTGATCCTGCCACAGGCCGAAGTTGTCATTGACATAGATGACCGGGACATCGTTGTCCTTAGCTTCCTGTTTCAGTGCCTTCACATCCGGCACGATCTCTTTCGTATTTTGAAGAAGATTCTCTCCCCCGTCGAAATCCATGCTGTTGATGAAATCGATCAATAATAAAGCTGTTTTATTGCTCATTTCGTTTACTCTCCTTTTGGAGCCTCAGGCGGGACAGCAGGCATGTGACGCTTATGTTTACTTTTCTCGTGAAGCCCCTCGATAATTTGTTCGTCTTTCTCATCAATCGTTTCTCCGCGCAGATAAGCATCTATCGTTTCGTACGTAACTCCGAGTTCATCCTCATCCGTCTGACCTTCCCAGAGCTCAGCACTCGGCGGTCTTTCAATGACGGACTCAGGTACTTCAAGGTATCTTGCCATTTCCCTTACCTGCTGCTTGGTGAGATGAGAGAGAGGTTCAATATCCGCCGCACCGTCCCCGAATTTCGTAAAGTATCCGGTATACGTCTCGGGGGCGTTTCCGGTACCGATCACTAAATAGTTGTAGTTGGCAGCTACAGCGTACAATGTGCTCATTCTTAAACGGGCTTTAAGATTGGCACCGCCCAGCTGTTCATTGTCTTCCACCCACTCCCCGTGACTCTCGATGTTTCCTTTAATATCTTTGAAAAGTTTTTCGTACGACTCGGTCAGGTTTATACCGAGGTAAAAAAGATTCGCTTTCTTAACGGTTTCCACCGCTTCCTTCTGATCTTCCACTTCCTGTCCGACCGGCATAATCACTCCGAGGGAGTTGTCAGGAAAAGCCCGCTTAATGAGGTTCACGACTACAGCCGAATCAAGACCGCCGCTCACTCCCACTGCAGCACCTTTAGCGTTGGCGTCTTTGATTTTACTCTGCAGCCACTCTGTTAAATAATCCACGTATTCCTTCATTAAAAATTCCACCTTCCTCTGTAATATTCTGTTAGAAAGATACCCATTCCAGGGCAGATTGAAACAATCCCTTTTCACTTCCAGCCTTATCAGTAGGTCTCTATATAATAAAACAAAACCCTTCCCGTTAAAAATATCGGAAAGGGCTTATTTATGGGAAGTTCGGTTTAAGGTAACTGTTTCCGGTTCTTCTTCATATTTTTCGGGAGGGGGGTTTACCGGGAACCCGTCTCAAAAACCGGCTGCTGAAGAGGTTCCTGAGAAAGACGATTTCTATCCGCACGGTTCTTCATGCGGGTCATGAACTCATTACCGGCTGCCAGTACTACGAACGTCGAAAATACAGTGAACAAAATTATGAAAAGAGATGTAACCATCGTCTCTTCCTCCTTTACAAACATAATTATTTATCATATCCATGTATATAATATCAAATTACCCCCTGAAGTAAAGTTAAAAAGCTCCATTCTTAAAAAAACTCGTATTTTCTTATATATCCTGTCACATACTCGTGATATTTTCACGGGATAAAGTATTACCTGCATACATTTTCTGCATATAAAAAGACCGGGGGTACCCGGTCTTCTCATCCATGTTTCGACTGTCTGTGTCTGCTTGTGATAACGTTGATCTCCGCACCGACCATAAGAATGATGCCTGTAAGGAAGAACCAAAGCATCAGTATAATTATACCTCCGAGGCTTCCGTACGTAGCAGAGTAGTTTCCGAAGTTACTGATGTAAAAAGAGAAAAGAAGGGAAATGACCTGCCACAGTACTGCAGTAGTCAGCGCTCCCGGTATAATGCTCTTGAACGGAATTTTTTCATTGGGAGCGATGTGGTACAGGGCCATGAGTACTCCAGCCATGACAATAATAGAGACAGCCCATCTGAGTATCTGAAATAAAATAACGGTAGAGTCCGGGAGCCGGAGAAGATCTGTCACAAAAGTGATGATTACATCACCGAAGACAGGGAGCATAATCGCGACAACGATTGCTAAAATCATGCCGAGCGTAAGACCTATGGAAATCAACCTTACTTTAATGAAAGATCTCGTCTCTTCCACATTGTAGGCTATGTTCGCTGCTTTAATGAATGCGTTGACCCCATTCGATGCCGACCAGAGCGTACCGAGGATACCGATTGTAAGAAGGCCGCCGCTCGGCTTATCCACTACACTTACGATGTTTTCCCGAAGCATATCTGCCGTGTCTCCCGGCACGTTGCTGGAGATGAATCCCATAACCCGCTCACTGTCTATGGAGAAATAAGGTAATAAAGACAACATAAGTATGAGCATCGGGAAGATGGCCAGCAAGTAATAATAAGCCTGGGAAGAGGCGAGAACAGGCACATCGTCTTTCTGAAATTCTTCAATAAGTTCTTTACCGAACTTTTTCATTTTTTTGAACACGGAACTTCCTCCTTTGATAACATTTTACTTCTTCCCTCTTTCCCTATCCCGGGGTTCGATTAACCGATTTTTTTAAGAAAAACTTTCCTTCTAATGAGTTTCAAAAGTATTTTTTAGTGGTATGATAGGAAAAGAAGTCGAAGGAGGTGGATCCATTGTCATTTGTTTCCATAAGTTTATTAATTATCGCATTATCTTTTGCGTTGATCGTGATTTTCCTGGTTAAAACTATGAAAGCAGCAACTGACATTTTAAACAATGTTTCCAGCACGCTGGATACGGTGGAGAAACAGGTGGAGGGTATGACTACCCAAACCGAGGATCTCGTAAGAAAAACTAACGGACTGGCAGACGATGTGCAGCATAAAAGCGAATCGATCGACCCGGTCTTCGAATCTCTACATAGCGTCAGCTCTTCTGTAGGGAACGTAAATGATTCAATAGAGAATCTGACTCGTCACGTATCACACGCATCTGACCGCAGTTCGGAACAGGTTGCCCAGGCGATGAAATGGGGAGATGCTATTCTCGAGTTGTACTCTAAGTATCGCCGCGTTCGTCCGAAACAAAATACGAAATAAGAAAGGGGTAAACTATGGATTATTTAGGAATTGGTGTATTAATTATAGGAATAGCTTTTGCGATCATAGCTATATTTTTAGTAAGAACTTTGAATAATCTGGCCAGCGTACTGAAAGGGGTGGACCGCACAGTCGATGAACTGCCTTCCCAGTTGGATACAGTAATGAATGAAACGACCGACATACTGAAAAACAGTAACAATGCCCTTGCAGATGTCAACGAGAAACTGCGTGCACTGAGTCCACTGTTTTATATAGTCGGCGATGTGGGAGAATCCTCCCGTAAGCTTACGTCGTCTCTTGTGGACGTCACGTATGCTCTGAAGAAGAATACTTCCGAAGGCGAAGAGAAAGTCGGAGAACAGGGATGGAACGGGCTCTACGGTGCGATGGCTCTTTCTTATTATCTCGTGCAGAAGAGAAAAGCATTGAAAGACAATCTTCCGGAGCAGACAAATGGCGCAGGACAATAACCTCGAAACAGGGCTCACCGGTCTCGGTTTTGCTCTTGGCGCCGTGGGCGGGTTCTTCCTTTACCGGGATACCCGCTTTCAAAAGCAGCAGTCGCACCGCCGCCTGAAAAAAGAACGGAAAAGTATAGAGCGGTATTCGAAAGGTTCAGACGTTCACCACTCCATCGAAGCCGATAAACTTCAGTTGAGACAGGAAGCCGCACGTGCTGCCCGTTACGAAAATAATCTGACACAGAAAGAGGGATAAATAATGGGACAAAATTATGAGGACAGCCAGAATAATAAAAGAAGAGGTAACAAACTTCCTTTCGCTATGGTTTCCGGAGCATTGGTAGGCGCAGTCGTAGTTCTCGCTTCAGATTCCGAAGAGCGTAAACGTGTCAAATCCGGTTCTTCCAATGCGAAGAATAAAATCTCTAGCTACGCTAACCGCGTAAAAGAAGACCCGCAGGGCGTTAAGGATGACTGGCTCGGCCGTATTCAGCGTGCTGCCTCCATCACGAAAGAAGCTGTGCAAAAGATTCAGGAGATCCTGGACGAACAGGGTAATCAGCTTAAAGAAAGCGCACAGGACATCCAGAACGAATCCAAAGAGATGATAGAGACAGCCAAAGATGCGGGTGACGAACTTCAATCCGTCGGAGAAAAAGCCAGCGAAGCAAAAGAAGAACTTTCAAGCAGTGAAAGTTCCGATAACACCAGCACTTCCGGCAGTACGGGTGACAACGTAACTGACATCAACGATAAAAAACAATAATGGGTGAAGGTACGACCAATGGACGGGTAGCAGGAATCAGGATTCTGATTCCTGCTACCCTTTTTTAGACTTATTCGTCAATCACCGGATCATTGCAGTATTAGATCGGCCGTCTCCGGAAACTGAAGTTCTTTCCCTCTATGAGAACAGGGAGAAACAAGCTGGCACCCGGGCGGAAGGCTTGACCCACTGCCTCCCGGTCGCTTATATTTTAATATCCAATCATTATAAAGGGGGGACGGGAGTGCTATTATACAAATATCTACTTATTTTCCTTGGTGCTGCCACTCCCTGGCTGGAAGTGCTTGTCGTAGTACCACTCGGCATTGTATGGGGGCTCTCTCCCATACTCGTGATGGTTGTCGGCTTTATGGGAAATATGCTTACCGTTATACCGGTAATCCTTTTGTTTGATAAATTAAAGGCATGGTATGTACGACGACGGGAAGAGAAAGGTCGCTCTTCAAGCAGGAGTGTGCGGGCCGTACGCCTATTTCAAAAATACGGGGTGATCGGTTTCGCTCTCCTCGGTCCAATTCTTATCGGCACCCACATTGCAGCCTTTATCGGGATGGCTATGGGAGCTACTAAAAGGCGGATGCTCACCTGGATGGGGATTAGTATCGCTCTCTGGGTACTGATTGTCGGTCTCCTGACCGCGTTCGGATTCGACTTCTTTGTTCAGGATACTAAAGCAGCTCACTATTAATTTCAAGTACCTATTAAAGAGAGGCATGACTTCCTGGCGGATTCATGCCTCTTTTTGTCAGCAGATTCGATTGTGACTTCTTCAGTAGTCCCCGAACATGTACGTACGATGATGAAAAGTGACGGCAAAAGCGAAGCCCATAGCCATCAGAGTCGCCAGCAGAGAACTCCCGCCGTAACTGATGAATGGCAGAGGGATCCCTGTAATTGGCAAGAGCTGAATAGACATGCCGATATTCTGAAAAACGTGGAAAGTGATCATCACTATAATCCCGACAAGTACGTAAGAACTGAAGTTGGAATTCGCACGCTGGGCAATAAAGGTAAGTCTGTAAATAAGCAGAAAGAACAGAAGCAGCACGACACATGAGCCAAGAAAACCGTACTCCTCCCCTATAATACTGAAAATGAAATCCGTCTGACTCTCCGGCATATACACTTCCCGTTCCCCCGTGCCTTTTCCGTACAGCTGTCCTGAGCCGATGGCACGCATTGCTTTAACCAGCTGATAGCCGGAGGAGTCTTCATATTTAAGTGGTTGAAGCCAGGAATAGATACGTCCGAAATGATATTCCTTAACTCCAAGATACTTCTCCAGAAACTGCGGAGCCTGAAGAGCCAGCAAAATAATAGTAGTTCCAAGTACAGCGATGCCCGAGTAAATCGGTACAATCACTCTCCACCGTATTCCCGAAATAAGAATCATACCTGCCATTATTGCGATGAACACGAGAGAAGTCCCGAGATCGGGCTGCTGCATAATCAAAAGAAGAGGCAGCGCGGTGACACCGATGATTTTTAAAAGCAATACGACATCCGAAGTAAAAGCTTTTCCCTGAAAACGGCCGTTGTGCCTGGATATAACGTTCGCAAGCATCATTATCGTGAAGAACTTCATGAATTCCGAAGGTTGTATAGACAGTCCCGGCAGGGCAAACCAGCTTTTCTGTCCCTTGATGACCGGCGCAATGGAAGAAGGTGCCAAAATAAGCGCAATAAGCAGAAGCAGGCCGAAAATGTATAAATAAATACTCGCTTTCTGGTAAAGTTCAGGATCAAAATTCATCATTACAGCGATGACGATAAAACCAAGCCCGTAGAACACCAGTTGTCTCGTGACGAACGGATCGTTATACTGTTCACTCTGCTGGGCACTATATAAAGCGATACAACTGACAACTATAAATGCCAGAATTGAAAAAAACAGCTGCCAGTCAAATCGTTCTTCCCATCTCACACGCTAACTTCCTCTCTGAAACCGTATTTCTTTAATTAATATTATAACGTTAATCCAAAAGTTAGGAAAGCGGAACCTCGAAAACGTGTTTTCCTATCTCATAAAAAAAGCCACAGTGTCCGGCACTGTGGCTTTTCATCATACTTATTTAAATTCTCTCGTCGCTTTAACGGCTTTCTTCCAGCCGTTGTAAAGCTCTTCTCTTTCTTCACTTTCCATATCAGGTTCAAAAGTTTCTTCCACGTTCCATTGTTTTCTTATATCATCCTTACTATCCCAGAAACCTACCGCAAGACCCGCGAGGTAAGCGGCACCCAGGGCTGTCGTTTCCTGAACGACCGGACGCTCCACCGGTGCATCGAGTATGTCACTTTGGAACTGCATAAGAAAGTCGTTCCTCACAGCCCCTCCATCCACACGAAGACTTTTCACATCGATGCCTGAATCCGTAACCATTGCGTTAAGGACATCCTTCGTCTGATAAGCAAGAGACTCCAGTGTGGCACGGATGACGTGATCTTTCTTCGTGCCGCGTGTCAGGCCGAACATCGCCCCTCTGGCTTCACTGTCCCAGTAAGGAGTACCAAGTCCTACAAACGCCGGTACCATATAAACTCCTTCGGTCGAATCTACGTTTTTTGCATATTGTTCACTGGCTGGGCTGTCTTCGATGAGCTTCAGCCCGTCGCGGAGCCACTGGATAGCTGAACCGGCTACGAAGATACTTCCTTCCAGGGCATACTCGACTTTACCGTCCAGCCCCCAGGCGAGAGTAGTCAACAACCCGTTTTCCGACTGTACGCCTTTGTCACCGGTATTCATAAGCATGAAACAGCCGGTACCGTACGTGTTCTTCGCCATTCCTTCGTCGAAACAGGCCTGGCCGAACAGGGCAGCCTGCTGGTCTCCGGCCATACCGGCAATCGGCACCTCTTCCCCGAAGAAGTGATAATCAACCGTGTTCGCATAAACTTCGGAAGAGTTTTTCACTTCCGGCAGCATGCTTTTCGGAACACCCAGAATATCAAGAAGTTCCTCATCCCACTTCAGCTCGTGGATGTTGAACATGAGGGTACGGGATGCGTTGGAGTAATCAGTAACGTGGGCTTTCCCGCCTGAAAGCTTATGAACGAGCCATGTATCCATAGTTCCGAAGAGCAGCTCGCCGTTATCCGCTTTTTCTCTTGCACCTTCCACATTATCAAGAATCCATTTTACTTTCGTACCTGAGAAATAAGGGTCGAGCAGCAGCCCGGTCTTGTCACGGAACGTCTCATTGTACCCCTGTTCCCGGAGATCATTACAGATCTGCTGGGTCTGGCGCGACTGCCATACTACTGCCCGGTAGATAGGTTTACCGGTGTTCTTATCCCAGATGACTGTCGTCTCCCGCTGGTTGGTAATCCCTATTCCGGCAATCTGATTAGGTTCAATATCGGATTTTCTCAGAACCTCGGATATACAGGAAAGAACGGAAGTCCATATTTCATTAGCATCGTGCTCCACCCACCCGGGTTTCTGGAAGAACTGTTCGAATTCTTTCTGGCCGGTTTCGACAATCTCCCCCTTTTGATTAAAAAGAATGGCTCTTGAACTTGTAGTACCCTGATCCAGGGATAGAATATACTTCTCTGACATAATAATTCCCCTTTCTTATAATATATTGATTATAGAAAATAAGTTTGCAAAGCTCTAGCTGAGTTTCTCTTCCAGATTATCTGCCTTTGTCGGTTTTTCTTTCAGTTCTGATCGTGCCGCAAGGATAAGAATCGCCAGAATGATGACGGAACTGATCCAGAAAGCTACGGAATATTCACTGAGGAAAATCGCTTTGTAAAAAATCGCTCCATAGATTCCTCCGAGCACCGGTCCGAGAATAGGGACCCAGGAATAGCTCCAATCCGAACCGCCTTTATTCGGAATAGGAAGTAAAGCATGGGCGATACGCGGCCCGAGGTCACGAGCCGGGTTGATTGCATACCCTGTCGTTCCTCCGAGACTCATTCCGATAGCTACGATCAGAAGACCGACAATCGCCGGGTTGAGTCCCTGGGTAAAGTCGTTAGCTCCAATGAACAGTAGCCCCATTACGAGTACAAAAGTACCAAGAATCTCACTGACCAGGTTTGAAAAAGGACTGCGGATTGCCGGATCCGTCGAGAAAACGGCAAGTTTTGCTCCTTTATCTTCCGTGGCACGCCAGTGGGGAAGGTAATTCAGGAAGACGATCACACCGCCGATGAATGCTCCGATGATCTGGGCAGATATGTACATCGGCACCTTGGCCCACGGAAATTCTCCTATTGCAGCAAAACCAAGCGTAACGGCCGGGTTGATGTGTCCCCCGGAGACGTTACCGGAAGCATATACTCCCATCGTAACACCAAGACCCCAGGCGATCGTAATCAGTACCCAGCCTGTCCCTTCGGCTTTCGAACCTTTCAATACCACCCCTGCTACAACACCGCCACCGAATATGATGAGAATCATCGTCCCGATTATTTCAGCTAAAAATTCAGTCATTGTCACCTCTCCTTTTCGTCTGTTTAACGGTCGGGGACAAAAAAAGATTCACATGAGTAAGCACACCACTCCCGATGCGCCTGCTCATGTGAATCTCCGAATCTCCACCACACGTTTTAACTTGTACATACACTATAGCGGATAGTGTAAGCGGTGTCAATAAGTTCCGGAATTTTGTACACGGGCCCTGCGCATCTGTATCAGTCTTCCTTATTCCCCGGGATTGTAAACCCTTATTACCATACTATCTATAAATTTTCTGAATTTTAAAACACTCTGCTCCCTTTTCCGATCGTGGAAAGAAAACAGAGTGCTTATTCAGAAATCCCAACGGACAAAACCCTCACGAACGGGATGGCTGCCTGCTTCAAAAAAAACGATCAATCTTCCTGAAAAGATTTATAGTACGCTTTCACTGTCTGTATTCCCCTTTTAAAATTGGACAGATGGAAATGTTCATCAGGGGCATGCATGTTTTCGGACTGAAGACCGAATCCCATCAGTACGGGCTCCGCTCCGAGTTCATTTCGGAACACCTCGACGATCGGTATGGAGCCTCCCTCTTTTGGATAGAGAGTTCTGTTTTTATAAAACTGTTCATAAGCCTTTCCGGCTTTTTGGATGTACTCATTACCGGCATCGACCGTCACTGCTTTCGCTTCTATCTGTTTATCAAGAGTAACCGAAGCGCCTGCAGGAGCTGTCGCTTCCACGTGCTCCCTGATTTTTTCGAACACATGAGAAGGGTCCTGTTCACCCGTCAGGCGACAGCTTACTTTTGCCGTGGCCACTTTGGGTATTACGGTTTTCACACCCGCACCCTGATAACCGGAAGTAATTCCGTTGAATTCCAATGTCGGACGGAGACCGATCTGCTCAAGCGGAGTGTACCCCTCTTCCCCGTACAACGAAGTGAGCCCGAGTTCTCCTTTCAAAGCTTCTTCATGGAAAGGAATACGCGCCATCTCTTCCCGCAGTTCATCCGTTACTTCGGGCACCCCTTCATAAAATCCTTCGACATTCACTCTTCCGCTCTCATCATGGAAAGAGTCCAGTACTTTGACAAGATGATGCGCAGCGTTAGGTACCGCTCCCCCGTACGCTCCGGAATGGAGATCGGTAGCGGCAGTAGAAACTTCCATTTCAAACGCCAAAGCGCCCCGGAGACCGGTTACAATCGCAGGAGTCTCTTCGTCTATCATCGGAGTATCGGAAATAAGCACGGCGTCACAGGCAAGCTTATCTCTATGCTCCTTAACGAAAGGGACGAGGCTGGGGCTGGCTATTTCCTCCTCGCCTTCTAAACAGAGCTTGATATTGACAGGCAGTTCCCCGTCCTCTTCCATTAATGACGCAATCGCTTTAACGTGGATGAGTACCTGACCTTTATCATCCGTGGCTCCACGGGCAAAGAGCTTACCGTCCCTGATCTCCGGGTGGAAAGGAGCGGACGTCCACAGTTCCACGGAATCAGCCGGCTGTACGTCATAATGGCCATACACGAGGAAAACAGGTTTGTCAGGCTGATGCAGCCAATCTGCATACACTACCGGATGACCATCCGTTTCCATAATCTCCACATTTTCCATCCTGCTGTTCCTGAGGTCGGAAGCGAGCCATTCTGCCCCTTTCCTCACCTCGGCTTCATAGGCTGCGTCCGTGGAAATGGAAGGAATACTCAAAAAGTCGATTAAATCATTGATATATGTTTCTTCTTTACTCAAAACAGATCCTCCTGACATAAATCATATCTTCCCTCCATTGAACGAGGGAGACGTGCTAAAAGTTTTCCAAAAATAATCGAATGACATCCGCTCCACCGATGAATGTTCCAAGAGAACTTCCGATATTTGTCAGTGCAATGACGAGCAGCACGCGCGTCGCTTTGTTGTTCCAGAAACCTTTGACGGAAGTCACGTCGTCGGAAAGGGATTCGAAGTCCCCCACGTTCGGCCGCTTAATGTAAGCCTGGACGAACCCTGCAAACCAGCCGGCCGCAATAAGCGGATTCAATGAGGTGACAGGGGCCGCTACGAAAGCAGTCAGAATAGCGAGAGGATGCGCAAAGGCCGCAGCCGCTCCGACAGCTGAAACGATGCCGTTCCAGAGGACCCAGCTGAGCGTCTGCTGCATACCGGCTTCCGCATTCATCGTAAAGGTATAGGCGATGAGCGCTATAATGAAAATCGGGATGGCCCAGCCGATGATCTTCGGCCAGGGAGATTTTTTCGGACGTTCTTTCAACGCTTCCAGGTCGTGTTCCCTGTGTACTTCCTTCGTAATTCCGGGAACATGGGCGGCTCCAAGAACGGCTACCACTTTCTTTCCGGGAGCCGTACGGATCTTCTCGGCGAGATACTGATCCCTCTCGTCGATAAGCGGCTGCTTCAGTCTCGGAAAGTTATCGCTGAAGTCTTCAAGCATCGCATCCAGCATATCCTGCTCCTTCATCTTTTCCAGATCTTCCTCCGATATCGATTCTTTGGAGAAAATACCTGCAAACAGGGAAAGCATGAGTTTCGCTTTCCCTTTGAAACCAAGGTTCCCCCATATACGGGCAAACGTCAACTGAATGTTCCGGTCGGCAAGGACGAGTTCGGCACCCGATGCTTCGGCTGATTCAATCCCCTGAATCATTTCCTGACCTGCTTTAATACCGAACTGTTCTGCCATTCGTTTCTGGAAGGACGAAATCGCCAGGTTCATCAGCAGCAGCGTCGCTTTCTTCTCCTTAATGATCTGGAAGATGTCCATATTTCTCCACTGGTTTCCCTCGACGACGGAATGATACCGCTGTTCGTCAAGCTCCACACAGACGCTGTCCGGTTCTTCCTGCTCCACTACTTCCTTCACCTGCAGAGCACTCGCCCTGGAGACGTGAGCGGTGCCGATGAGCACTATTTCTTTATCCTCAATCTGAATCCGTGTTATATAATCCTCATGTTCTTCCATAATTGAACCTACCTTTTTAACAAGCTACTTATCATTTTATACTAAATGAGTAACTCTGAATACATATAAACATCCGTGATATTTATCACGAATAAATACTGACACTTGTGCCTTATACCTGATCCTAATTTAAGTTACGATATAGAAACAACGGAACACGGGAGGCTCAACTATGGAAAAAGAAAAACAGAAACAGCTTAAAAAAGACGTTTCGGAATTCGCAAAACCCGATACTAAAGCCGGAATAATCCAGCTGCTCAATACTATGGTACCTTTTGTCACGCTTTGGATTCTGGCCTATCTTTCTCTTGAAATATCTGCCTGGCTCGCCGTACCGGTAGCTATCCTCGCCGGGGCTTTCGTCGTAAGGATTTTCATCATCTTTCACGACTGTACGCACTCTTCTTTTCTGCCAAGTCAGAAAGCCAATCGTACCATCGGCATTATCAGCGGTATTTTGACTCTTTTCCCTTTTGATAAATGGAAACGGAGCCACTCTATCCACCATGCGACAAGCGGGAACCTGGATAAGCGCGGTACCGGCGATATATGGGTGATGACGGTGGAAGAATATCTTCAGGCTTCAAAACGCGAACGTTTCATTTACCGTATGTACCGGAATCCTATCGTCATGTTCGGATTCGGTCCCATTTATCTTTTCCTTATCTCCAACCGTTTCAACCGTAAAGGTGCGAAGAAAAAGGAACGCGTGAATACCTACGTAACTAATATATCTGCCGTACTCATTTACGGAACGATCATTGCAACACTCGGATGGGAAGCTTTCCTTCTCGTGCAGCTGCCGATCCTTTACGTGTCCGGCATGCTCGGAATATGGCTTTTTTACGTTCAGCATCAGTTCGAAGATTCTTACTTCGAGGACGAATCGGAGTGGGATTTCGTTAAAGCGGCTGTCGACGGAAGTTCCTACTACCGTCTCCCGAAAGTCTTCCAGTGGATTTCCGGAAATATCGGCTTCCACCACGTGCACCATCTGAGTCCAAGAGTACCCAACTATAAACTTGAGGAAGCTCACGAATCTACGCCTCCTCTCCAGTACGCGACGACTATTACGTTGCTTACCAGTCTGGAATCGGTCCGGTTCCGGCTTTATGATACCGCCAACAAAACTTTCGTTTCTTTCAAGGAAGTGAAGCCCCTGTTAAAAAGCAATGCAGGGACTTCCGGTTAAAAACCGTTATTCATCATAAAAGTGAGACCGCCCCGTGTTTGCCGGGACGGTCTCTTTCGTGTGTGATATGCTAAAAGAAAAGGAGTAACTTCTATGCAGCAATGGTACCATATACTTCCAAAACATACGGGGCTCGGCGCATATATATGGATCGTTTTCTGCGTCCTTCCCTTTTTCTTCATATTCAGATCATCTTCCGTGCTGGAAATTGTGTTCGGTATTCTGATGACTTTCATTTTCTTCCTCTGTTATCGGTGGTCCTTTTCGTCAAATAGTCGTATGATTTACCTCTTCGTCAGTATAGAAATAGCTATAAGCCTCCTTATGACTTTCCTTTTCGGATACGTCTATTTCGCCTTGTTTCTTGCCTACTTTATCGGAAGCATCCGTCACCGCGGAGGGTTTATAGCTCTGTATACGGTCCATTTGACGACTACCTTTATAGCGACGGTGATGACTTTCATTATGCAGATGGATTCTCTGTTTCCCTACCTTCCCTTCGTAACGATTGCTCTTATAGGGGTAGTGCTTCTCCCTTTTACCGTCCGGTACCGGAGAAATCAGGAAATTCTCGAAGACGCCCTTGAAGATGCCAACGAACGCATTTCCCAGCTGGTGGTGACGGAAGAAAGAGAAAGGATAGCAAGAGACCTTCATGATACGCTCGGTCAGAAACTGTCTATGATCGGTCTGAAAAGCGAACTGGCCGGAAAGCTCATTGAGCAGAAACCGGATCAGGCCAAGGATGAGATGAGGGATATACACGACACCGCCCGTACGGCGTTGAAAGAAGTAAGGGAAATGGTCTCTGACATGAGAGTGGCATCTCTTGAAGATGAATGGATACGTGCCCGGCAAATGATAGAGACAGCCGGCATGAATTTCGAAGAGGCTGGAGCTCCGGGCTCGGTGCATCTCCCTCCCCTGATTGAGCACGTACTCAGCATGTGCCTGAAAGAAGCAGTGACGAATGTGACAAGACACAGCAACGCTTCCGTATGTCAAATCGCTATCGACCAGGGAGAAGAAGATACTCTGCTTACCGTTACGGATGACGGAGACGGCTTCAGCAAAGACGATTACGGGGAGGGAAGTGGACTGAAAGGGATGAAAGAACGGCTGGAATTTGTCAACGGAACGCTTAAGATTGAACAGAACGCAAAAACTGCCCTGAACTTTTATGTACCGACTATCATTAAACAAAAGGAGGAACTTTCATGATTCGTATGGTAATCGCCGAGGATCAGCAGATGCTGCTCGGGGCGCTGGCCACGCTTCTCGATCTCGAAGAGGGAATAGAAGTCGTCGGCAAGGCAGGAGACGGGGAAGAACTGCTTCGCCTTGCGCGGGAATTGGAACCGGATATATGCATGCTCGATATCGAAATGCCGAAAAAAGACGGATTGGACGCTGCCCGAGAACTGAAGGATTTTCCGTGTAAGGTTATCATCCTTACTACGTACGCACGCTCCGGATACTTTCAAAGAGCCAAAAATGCAGGGGTGCACGGTTATTTACTGAAAGACAGCCCGAGCGACGACCTGGCCGCCTCCATCCGCAAAATCCATGAAGGAGCGAAGATTTACGACCCGGAACTGATCGATCTCGCCTTCACGGACCCGAGTCCGCTCACCGAAAGGGAGAAACAGGTAGTCACACTTATGTCCGAAGGCAAGAATACGAAAGCTATCGCTGATTCTCTTTTCATAACTCCGGCGACTGTAAGGAACTACGTATCGATTATTCTTGATAAACTGGGAGTGACGAACCGTATTGAAGCGATTCATTACTGTCAGGAGAAAGGATGGCTATAGTTCGGTTTCAGTTTTCACTGATAGGGAAGGATACAGAAAAAGGAGAGTGAGATGATGAGCAAAAGACCAGTTGTCGCCCTGACCGGGGCCAGTGGATACATCGGACAGAATCTGCTGAAAAAAATCGAGGACAAGGCTGACATAATAGCTCTTTCCCGTAATGGGGATAATTACGAGGACAGTGAACATATCCAGTGGAGGTCCTGTGATCTGTATTCAATGAATGATGCCGAGAAAGCTCTGGAGGGGGCGGATGTAGCCGTTTATCTCGTACACTCCATGATGCCCTCGGCGAAACTTACGCAAGGTTCTTTCGAAGATATGGACGTTATTTTAGCCGACAACTTTGCTCAGGCAGCCAGAAAGAACAATGTAAAAAGGATCGTTTACCTGACCGGTATCGTTCCGGGAGACGGAGAACCTCTTTCCAGACACTTGCGAAGCCGTCTGGAAGTCGAAAATATACTTCGTGCTTACGGCACCCCCGTCACTGCAATCAGAGCCGGGCTCATTGTAGGTCCGAAAGGTTCTTCTTTCCCGATTCTCGCAAAACTTGTGAAGCGCCTTCCGATTATGGTTCTGCCAAAATGGACGCGTATGGATACCCAGCCTATTGCACTGCCGGACGTTCTTAATGCCCTTGATGAAGGCCTGGAGAACGAAGAGATTTCCAATCGGTCCATCGATGTCGGCGGCCCGGAGGTAATGACTTACTGGGATATGATGTTGAAAACCGCAGCTATAATGGGGCGGAAGCCGAAGGCCATACCGGTACCGTTCATCACCGTGAAACTGTCCAGGCTGTGGGTAAGCATGGTGACCGGAGCATCGAAAGAAATTGTATATCCGCTTATCGAAAGCCTTAAACATCCGATGGTCGTTCAGAAAGAAAACTACGTGGAGGGCATCAGTGACGGCGAGATCACTTTCGAAGAATCCGCAAAATACGCTCTGGAAAGCGAGCGTCAAGAAGGTATAAGGCTGAAACTTCCCCAGCTCCCATCTTTCAAGCAGGATGTCCGTTCCGTACAGAGAATCATTCTGCCTGAAGGAGAAACAGCGGACAGTACTGCCCTTTACTACGTAGAATGGCTGGAATCTTTGCTGAACCCCTGGATCCGGACTACGGTAGATGAAGAACACTGCTGTAAAGTAGGAACTTCGTTCAGTTCGAAATCACTGCTGGAACTTTCTTATTCCAAAGAACGAAGTACGACAGACCGCGCCCTTTATTATATAACCGGGGGGCTTCTGACAGATTCGGAAAAGAACTCCCGTGGAAGACTCGAATTCAGGAAGATTCCTGAAAAGAATGAGCTTATAGTCGCTATCCACGAATATATGCCTTCACTTCCGTGGTTCGCCTATAAGTACACCCAGGCGTTCTCACATCTTATCATTATGCGGCTATTCAG
This sequence comes from Salimicrobium jeotgali, assembly GCF_001685435.2. Classification (NCBI taxonomy): domain Bacteria; kingdom Bacillati; phylum Bacillota; class Bacilli; order Caryophanales; family Bacillaceae; genus Salimicrobium; species Salimicrobium jeotgali. Next base: position 255,605 of record NZ_CP011361.2, on the reverse strand, counting down.
CAATCACATGAAAAAGAAAAGCAACGAAACAGTATATAGCGAAAGTACCGACCCTGCTAAGGGATAAAGAAAAACGTGAAAGGTCTACAGTTGACCTTTCACGTTTATTACTGTGACTCTTTTTCCAGCCATACAGCCACTTCCTTCAGCCACTTTCTGTCTACCTGCATCCTGTCCTGAAAATGTTTATAAATATAGTACCCCGCCCCGCTCCCCTCACGGGCGTTTTTCTTCTCCGTTTCAATCGTTCCTATCCACTTTCTCACAGCTTCCGCCACTGCCCTTTGATTTGAATATCGGACGAATAATAGAGCCGGGTATACGGTACTTATCTCCATTTTCTGATTGAGGAACACCTGCAGTATCCGGTCGGAGAGTTCTTCTTTTCCCTTTTCCGTAATTTCATATACAGTGCGGCTCGGACGTTTTTCTATCTGTTCCTGCTTTATAGCCTTTATGTTTCCTTTTTCCTCCGCCCTTTTTATATTGTGGTAAAGATTACCTTCGGTTATCGGGAACAATTGATTCCAGTGCTGCTGTTTCATCATCCTCTTCATTTCGTAAGGGTGCATGGGGGATTCCCTCAACAGTCCCAGTATCAGTATATGCATCGACATTTTAGGACATACCTCTTTTCTTCGTTTATTCTTATCAAAAAATAAGCTGCCCTGTTTAAGGGCAGCCTGCACCATTACTGTGCTGAAAATCCTCCATCAATGACGAGTTCGGCACCTGTTATATAATCAGCATCATCAGAAGCCAAAAACAGGACAGCCTTCGCTATGTCTTCTGATTTTCCAAGTCGTCCGAGCGGAGTAGCCTTTTCAAGCTGCTCAAGCATACCGCCGGATTCTTTCAGGTTTTTCGTCATAGGCGTTTCTATCACACCCGGGAATACTGCATTTACGCGGACACCCTGTTTTCCATACGTAGTACTGGCAGATTTGGAAACAGCCCGCACGGCTCCTTTAGAAGCGGAATAGCTGTTAAATCCTAGACCGATTTGTGCTGTGAAGCTTGATATATTCACAATCGATCCTTTTCCGTTCTCCGCCATGTAAGGAGCTACGTGCTTGATTCCCGCAAACGGGCCGTAGCTATTGATACGCATCATCAGTTCCCAGTCCTCGACCGTTGTGTCGTCTGCCGACTTCTCTGTGGTGATACCCGCATTGTTTACAAGAATATCTATCTTTCCGTGGCGCTCCTTAATGTTCTCGACAGCATGCTTCCAGTCCTCATCGGAAGACACATCGAGTTTGACCCCTTCCACGTTCGCTTCCTGCTCGACAGCTTTAAGGCCCTCTTCGTTCACATCCGCAGCAATGACGAAAGCTCCTTCGTTTTTAAACAAATCCACCATTTCTTTACCCATACCGGAAGCTCCTCCGGTGATGATTGCAACTTTACCTTCTAATTTACCCATATTTATTCCTCCTTTATTTCTCTTTAATTATAACTTATTTATATACTTTGTGCAGACTATTTGAATTTCCTGTGCATATCAATTAACTTCCAGATTATGTTCTGCTATAATAGTTAAATTGTTCAACACATTATTAAATAGGAAGAAAGAAGGAATTGATATGGCTGACGGTCAAGGACGCCCCGATATAAATAAAGTTCCGCTGATGATTGTTCTGATTTCGGGAGCATTCGTAGCGATTCTCAATCAGACACTTTTATCTACTGCTATTCCCCCGATCATGAACGACCTCGGAGTAAGTGCGAATACTGCCCAATGGTTACAGTCGGTCTTCATGCTTGTTAACGGAATCATGATTCCCATCACAGCTTTTCTCATTGAACGTTTCACCACCCGTGGTCTGTTTCTTACAGCTGTCGGCACTTTCGCACTCGGAACTCTCGTATGCGCGATAGCCCCGACCTTTTCGTTTTTAATGGCCGGTCGTGTTCTCCAGGCCGGCGGCGCAGGTATCATTATGCCGCTGATGCAGACAATTCTTTTCCTCGTTTTTCCGATTGAAAAACGTGGCACCGCGATGGGTCTGTTCGGTCTGGTCATAGCCTTCGCCCCGGCTATAGGACCTACGCTCTCCGGCTACCTTGTAGGTCAATTCCCTTGGAGAAGTGTATTTTATGTCGTACTCCCTATCGCAATTATCGATATAATTGTGGCTTACTTTATTCTGAAGAACGTCACAACGAGGACATTCCCAAAAATCGATGCTCTTTCCATTTCCCTCTCCACGCTCGGGTTCGGAGGGCTTCTGTACGGTTTCAGTACAGCAGGTAATGTCGGCGGGTGGCTCGTCCCCCAGGTTTATATTCCAATTGTAGTCGGAGCTATTACGCTTACGCTGTTCATTAAACGTCAGATGAAACTCGAACAGCCTATTCTGGAGTTCAGGATTTTCAAATACAAAGTTTTCACCCTCACTACCGCCCTTGGCATGGTGGTGTTCATGTCGATGATAGGCGGGGCCGTCATTTTACCTATTCTGATGCAGAATATGCTCGGGTTTTCTCCGCTGGAATCCGGTCTGATGCTGCTTCCCGGAGCGATTTTAATGGGAATTATGAACCCGGTGACCGGTCGTCTTTTCGACATGTTCGGAGCCAGATGGCTTGCGATATCGGGGCTCGGGATTTTGACTGTTACGAATTTTCTCTTCACTTCACTTTCAGTCGAAACGACATTCGCCTATCTGGCGATTGTTAACTCTGCACGTATGTTCGGTATCGCTCTGGTAATGATGCCTGTGACAACTGCCGGCCTTAACCAGCTCCCTGATAGACTTATGCCTCACGGGACAGCTATGAATAATACAATGAGGCAGATTTCCGGAGCTGTCGGTACGGGGCTGTTAGTATCGGTCATGTCCAGTGGTGCCATCCCCGGAGAAGGTGCTTCCGGTATGGTTGCCGGTGTCAATAGTTCATTCATTGTAGCAGGAGCGCTTTCCCTTTTCGGTTTCGTACTCGCTTTCTTCATCAAGAGCAGGAAAAGAACTGCAGCTGCAGCCTGAGTAATTTGAAAAGAATGAATAGCAAAAGGCCCCCTGGAAGCCGGAGAAATATCGGTGTCCAGGGGGCTGTTTATGCCGGAGTAAACGAAAAAGAGCTCCCGGTCAGTTTTCGAGTTTACGGGATAACGGATATACCCCGAGGCTCTGAATAATCAGTGAGAGTACTACCACGGAGAAGCTGATGGATAACAGCGCTTCGCTTCCTTCCGGACTTTTCGCGTGGAGGCTCAGAATCAAAAATACGGACATCGTCCCCCTTATTCCCGCCCAGGAAACGAGAAAAGCCTGCTTTTGTTTATCAAGTGTACGGTTGTTATGAAATATAGCCAGCACTGCCGTTACTATTAAGTAACGGATAACGATAGATGCGACAAAAATGATAATAGCCATAATCCAGTTTGCGGAAGCGAGATAAGGTGTCGCCGTAATTCCGATAAGCAGAAAAACGAGAGCAAGCAAAGACGGTTCAACGACATTCCAGAAACCGGACAGTGCTTCTCTGTAATGTCCTTCCCGGTTCATATGCTCAAATTCATAACTCAGCATAATCCCTGCAGCCACTGTACCGAGCACTCCAGAGAATCCAACGTGTTCAGCTGTCTGGAATGCGCCGTAAGCGATAATGATACTGAGCATCACCTGATAATCGTGATGGTGGGTTATATGTACGGCTTTCGAACAGAGCCATCCGAACGCTACCCCCACGATCACTCCACCGAGCGACACGTACAGAAATTCCCCGAGGAACCCGGTGAGCTGAAAGGAATTCTCACCCAGATACATGCCGCTCAAAACAGTAAACAGTACTATACTCGTTCCGTCGTTGATCATCGACTCTCCGTCTACTACTTCGGCTATCTGTTCGTCTGCTGCTTCTTCAAGCACAGAGACAGCGGAGACCGGATCTGTCGGGGTCAGAATAGAAGCTATAACCATGGCCCCGAGAAAAGAGATACTTCCGAACCATCCTCCGACCATATACGTTAAGAGACCGAGCAGAAGCGCCGTGGCCATCAGGCCCAGGGTACTCAGCGTAGCCAGAACAGCACCGTGCCTTTTAATAGCTTTAGCCGAATATTTATAGGCAGAGACGAACAGAATACCCGGCAGGAAAATTTCATAAATTATCTTCTCCGTAACTTCCACCGTGGAAAAATACGGAATAAATGATAACCCGATACCGATTATGAGAAGCACCACCGGAATCGGCACACTCTTTTTCTTCTTATCGATAGTAAAAACGATATATCCTATAAACAAAAGAAGCACTACTTGAGTAACACTCATCCTTTCCCCCCCCTTTCCTCTACAATATTGAATACCTCTTTTTCCCTTTTAAAAAACAAAATCGTCTGTTTTGACATCAAAACTTTTTTCCGCTATTGTAATGCAGAGTAAACAAATCAGAATTAAGTTGAAGGAGGAACAGCGTGAAAAAACTCTGGAATTCATATATACATGCTTCACTCATTAAAAAAATTACGGTAGCTCTGGTTATCGGTATCATCCTGGGACTTCTTCTCGGTGATAAAGCAAGTGCCCTCGCCCCCTTCGGTGACCTTATGCTTCGTCTGTTACAATTTATTATCATTCCGCTTATTCTTTTTACACTGATCGTAGGGGTGAATCAGACGAATATCGGGAATCTCGGCCGGATGGGCGGCAAAGTGTTTCTGTACTATCTCGGCACTTCGGCTCTTGCCATCATCATCGGGACATCCGTCGCCAGCCTCTTCGACCCAGGTACAGGCCTTTCTTTAAGCGGCGACGAATCCTTTGAAGTTCCCGAAGACCCGGGAGTCACACAGGTGCTCCTGAGTATCGTTCCGGATAATATAGTAAAAGCATTCGTCGAAATGAATCTGCTCGGCATCATTTTTACTGCTTTCGCTTTCGGGATTGCTATATCTTATATGCGCAGTACAGAAAAATTCGGTGAAAAAGCCGATAGGCTGTACGATCTTATAGATACGCTGAACGAACTGACCTTGACCGTTATGAAAGGGATCCTCCAGTACATCCCGATTGGTATCGCAGCTATAATTGCAGGAATCGTAGGAGATCAGGGCGCCGACACCCTTCAGGAACTCGGAGGCTTCATCGGTGTCCTTTATATAGCCCTGCTCGTACAGCTCATAATTTACGCAGGTATTCTTCTGCTTACAAAAACGAAGCTGAGCCGTTTCTTCGGAGAAGCGAGAACCCCCATGGTCACCGCTTTCGTCACCCAGAGTTCTTCCGGAACGCTGCCGGTCACTCTTCATGCTGCGAGCCAGCTGAAACTGAACAAAAGCCTTTACGGCTTCAGCCTTCCGCTCGGTGCTACCATTAATATGGACGGAGCGGCTATAAGGATAGCAGTTTCGGCGGTATTTGCAGCAAATGTCATCGGTGACCCGCTGAGCTTTGTCAGCGTACTTCAAGTGGTAATCGTCGGCACGCTCGCTTCCGTGGGGACTGCCGGAGTCCCCGGTGCGGGTATTATTATGATTGCTACCGTCTTCTCCCAGGTAGGACTTCCGATGGAAGCAGTAGCTCTTCTTACTGCAGTCGACGTCTTTGTAGGTATGGGAGCCACCGCCCTTAACGTAACGGGAGACCTTGTCGGCACAAACGTCATCAGCAAAACAGAGAAACAGGCCTCCTGAGTGTGTTAAAATGAATGCGGGAAAACTTAATCCCCTTTTTAACATAGACATAAAGGAGGGTTTACATGGCTTTTGTCATCACTGCCCCGTGTGAACAGGAGAAATCCGGAGAATGCGTAGACGTATGCCCGGTGGATTGTATAGAAGAAGGTAAAGACATGTTTTATATCGACCCGGAAATCTGTATCGACTGCGGCGCCTGCGAAGCAGTCTGTCCGGTAGAGGCTATTTATTACGAAGAAGACCTTATCGATGAAGACATGCCATATGTAGAAAAAGCTAAAGAATTCTTTAATCGGAAATAGAAAAGCGGACCGCAAATCAAAACCTTGTTTGCGGTCCGCTTTTTGTATTATTCATTCAGCTTTCTGTCTTTCCTGAAAAATATGAGATATATTATTTCCACGAGACCGACAGTGTTTACAATCAGCAGGCTGAGAAACCAGGGCAGCTGTCTGTTACGGGCTGCATGCCAGAGTGCTATCCCCTTCCAGATAATAGACCATATGATTACAAACAGCAGCAGCGGGCTTTTAAAATTGAAACCGTTCTTTCCCTTTTCCATTCTTTTCCCTCCTTTTTTCATACACCTTGAATCTTTGGAAGACTGTTTATAAAAAAGCAGTTCCATCGGCATACACTATGACGGAACTGCTTTTCGTACTGATATTATTGTAATCCGCCAGCCACTTCGTCACGGGAGTTCTTCCAAAGCTCCCCGTGCTCTTCTTTCAGATAGTCCGCGAGTATCCGCTTCGATTTTTCATCCATATGTTCGACCAGGACTTTCCCTTTCAGCGATTTATCCAGATTATTGACGTGCTCCGGCATCGACTTATAACCGGGCTTAATCCGACGCTCTTCCGTCGATACCTGCACTTCACAGGCACCGATACCGTGGATATAAGGGCCTTCCTGCCCCACCTGCGTCGCTACCCAGACGATCCAGTACAGATTCGGTTCCACAAGCGGTTCCTTATCCGGTTTAAAACGGACCTTTTTCTCTATTTTACTGCGGGCATGCAGGGCATCCATATCAATGTAGGCTTCTTCTTTCTGAGGGTCGACAATAACCGGGGAAATGTTATCGAGGTTGATTGTTCCTACCCCGTAACTGCCATCTCCCCCTGTAGAATCACCGCTCAGTATATTAAACTGGTTTTTTTTCTCCTCAGCCATAATATAACCTCCCTCATCTCGCTATGTTTCTTCCATTATATCGCAGAAGGAGAGGGAACAAAAGGGAAGCTGTCTTCCATCAATAAAAACAGGCGGACCCTTCGGGGAAAGGGCCGCCTGTTTTTTATTAGTTAAAAGGAGAGGGGGGGTGATGATGGTGTGTCTTTATGAGTATGATTATATCTCCTCTTCCACTTTCCTGCAAAAGCTCCTGCAACGCTTATACACCTGTGTGCCCGGAGTACACTCCCCGCTCCCCTTTTTCTATACATAAACATATAAAATTATGAATATATGCATAATTCTATTTTATCATTCCCGTCTCCCGGTAATTCTCTATCTCACTTTCGATAAATTTAAGCAGGTTGTTCTTCTGCTGGAGTTCTATAATCGTCCTCGTTTTTCCCCAGTAACGCAACCCCTCTTCTTCGTCTCCAAGCAGCAGAAGGTTACGGCCGAGCTGATAGTGGAACTCTGCAAACAGAAACATATCCTCCTCGGATAAGCAAAGAGCCAGCCCTTTCTCACAATAACCTGCCGAGAGCTTATATTCCCCGAGATCCGAGTGAACTTTGGAGAGGTTGTAATATACTTTTCTTACAATCCTCTCTTTTTTCAGTGAAGCCATCCGCTTAAGGATACGCAGGGCTTTCTCCAAGTAATAGACGGCTTCCTTAAGCTCCCCTTCATTTCTTTTTATGATACCGATACTATTCAGGACGTTCATATCAAGTTCAGTAATCAATAAATCGAGGTCTCCATTCGACAGACAATCCATGAAGAGAGACACTGCCCCTGCAGCGTCTTTGTGAAGATGGTAAACAGTCATTGCTTTATGCCATTTCAGGTATTTGTGGCGGTGCCCTTTCTGGAGGAGCGGGTTTTTCGATTCCTGGTCCACGATCTCCTCAATAAGACTGTAGTCGCGGTCACGTCTCGCTTCCTCCAGCAATTCTTTTACTTCCTGAAAATAATCTTCCCTTTCCGTCGAATGCTCATCAAAAAAATAATTGATATCTACGTCGAACTTCTTCGAAATAGCCCATAACATCTGGTAGGAAGGCTCATTCAACCCCCGTTCTATCCTGCTTATTTCCGATTGGGAACAGATTTTATTAGCCAGAAAAGCCTGGGACATTCCGGTCTGTTTTCTCAATTCACGTATTTTTTCTCCAGTATTTTCATACATAACATCACCCCTCCTTCTTTATGCAAAAATGCATAATTTCATTAAAAAAATAAGATTGTTCTTCTACATACATTCATCCGCCATCGTATACATCTGTTTCCCTTTCTGAAAGAGTTTTATATTATTTACTATACCGTATTATAATTAATTTCAAAAGAGGTGGTGACTACGTGTCCAGGAAGCTTTCAGTCTTCGTCGTGACGATGCTGCTGGTTTTAGGTTCTGCAACTGCAGTGACTGCTAAAGAGACTACGTATGAAATATCAGCCAAACCTGTAATACAAGCTGATTTCCCCGATCAGCATTAACATCGATTCACCAGTAGATTTCAGCCGCTGGCTTCTCCCCGGAAGCCGGCAGTTTTTTTGTCTTCTCCCGGGTATAGCACTTAAAGGAACCGATTATTTCCCGGGTAATCCCGGGAAACTTATTCTCGCAAATAAAAGAATCCGTCTGCAAATCAGACGGATTCTTTTACTGCAATCAACTCGATAACATGACCAAGGCCTGTATGCCTTGTACCTTCCACGCGATTCGCTTCCCCATAATAAAAATGAAGGATTTTATCGTCGCGGAACCATTCAAGTATATCTTCAGGCCGGTACATCGCTTCTGTTGTCGGAGGCCCTCCGGTTTTGTAGTTTATTTGTTCTTCCGAGTACACTTCCATAAGGATAGTGCCGCCGGTCTTTACCGAGCCACGGACGTTTGCCATCAGGAAAGGCTGATCTTCTTTCGGCACGTGGCCGAATACCATAATCGCCCCATCATAAACATTTTCTCCAACCCGGTCCTTCGTAAGGTCTTTATGAAGCCCTTCCACGTAGACTTCCCGCTCGTCAGCGAGGCGCTTCATCTTCTCCATACCGACTTCGGAATTATCATAAGCCGTTACCGGGTGTCCCTCTTCAGCTAAGAATACGGCATTTCTGCCTTCCCCCTCTGCAAAACAGCCGATGTGACCGCCCTCTTCAATATAATCATAGTGATTTTTAATAAATTCATTCACCTCTGTGCCGTAAATAAATCCACTTTCGTTGAATCGTTGATCCCAATCTGTCATTTTTCATCCCTCCTGGTCCACCGTACCACTACTCAAAACGGAAAAACGAACAATTTGATCGTCAGACTGCATTTTCCATTTTCTCATGAAGATCCGGACGTTTATGAAACAGTTGAAAAACAGCTGCCCAGAGGATCGTCAGTACGAGGGAGAGGATGCCCAGTATGAGAAGTATTTCTCCTGGAGCAACGCTTTCCGTAAAATCGAACATCGCTTCCCTCATCCCTTTAATACTGTACGTCATCGGTGAAAATTCATGCAGTTTCTGAAATATAACTGGCGAAACTTTGATCGGGAAAGTGCCCGCGCTCGTACCGATCTGAAATACGAGGAGTAACACCGCCAGAAACCTGCCTATATTTCCGAGAGAGGAAACGAGAAGAGTAATCCCCATCATAAACGTAAGGGAAGTGAGAACTGTCATACTATAGAACAGAAGTCTATCCCCTATTTCTACATGCATAAAAAAGTCAAGCACCAGCGCGGCGATCAGCGCCTGCATAATAGCCTGCATCATTACTACACTCAGCTTCCCGGTCCACCCTCTCATACCTTCACGAATTGTATCATTCATGCTGTAAAATACGTGAAAGGCGATAGCACCGATGAAAAGACTGATACTCAAAATATAAGGAGTAAAACCTGAACCGTAGTTATCCACTTCCGTCATCGATTCTTCATTAATAGAGATCGGGTTTAAAAACTGGGAAGTGTTCCCCTCTTCCAGATTCAGCGTGCCTGCTTCCTCGAGTGCCGAACTTTGAGCTTCTTTCAATTGGCCTATTCCTTTTTCCAGTTCAGCGATGGCTTTATTCAGCTCTCCCGCCTGCGCACCGGCAGCCGGTGCCTGAGCCTGAAGATTATCAGCGAGTCCGGCACTTGCTTCTTTCAGCTGAGCCAGCTTCTCCTCCATCGCTCCGAGTTTCTCCTCATTTTGGGAGTACCCCTCTTTCATATCATTGATAGCCGTCGTCCAGGCCTCCGTGTAGGAAGACTGCAGCTGACCGGATACTTCTTCTGTCACTTTTTCACTGCCGCGCCCGGCGATGATTTCACCGGTCATGCTGTAGCCCGGATTCGTTTCGTACGTAATTTCCGGTTTCTCGGGTTTCTCATCGAAAACTGTGACCGCCTTCTGTGAAAAGGATTCGGGTATCGTTACCACGAGAAAATAGTCTCCGTTCTTCAATCCCTCGGCCGCTTCTTTTTGCGATGGAAAATGCCAGTCGAACTTCTCGTTGTCACGTAAGTTTTCAACTGTATCCGCACCTACTGCTACTTCTTCCCCTTCAAAATCGGCCGCCTCGTCCTCATTCACTACAGCAACCGGCAGTTGTTCCGTATTACCGTAAGGGTCCCACATAGAACCTACGAATACGGAAGTATAAATGATGGGTATACACTGGATAATGAAAAGTACCACCAGTATCTTTGGACTCGCTAAAATTTTCTTCCATTCTTTCTTCATTTTTCATCCTCTTCTTTCTTAAAACGTTTACTGATACGGAATAGTTTCCCGTAAAGGTCTTCCAATTCTTCCTCGGTAAATTCACCCGCAAAGAGGGTTCTCCACCGGGTTACGTTAATAGCTTCAATCCGTTCTACAACTTCGTGACCCTTTTCTGTCACTGCCACGTATTTACTCTTATGATTCGGTCCCTTTCTGTACTCGAGATATCCCCCTTCCACCAGCTTTTTCACTTTATTGGATACTCCGGTTTTATGCACACCGAGAATTTCAGCTATTTCTTTCATCGTCGTTTCCGGGTAGCTGTCGATCACTTTGATCAGCTGTGTCTGCTCCCTGGAGAAGTGTTTCAGCTCTTCATCCTCTTTCAGGGAGTGAGCCACCTGCTCCGAACCGTGCAAATAAATATCATAGATAGATTCGTATACCTGTCTGATAAGCTCTTCTCTCATACTTTCACCTCTATAGTATACGGGTTAAACTAATAGTCAGTTTACCCCTTAAACTATGACGAGTCAAGTATAAAAGTGGAAACGTCCGATTAATTAGAAGTCATAAAGAAAACAAATGATAAAATAAAAAAATGGCGAACGAACTTTGAATGGTTCGATCGCCGTTATCTTTGTTATTCATGGAATAAATAAGGAAAATAAATCACTCGATTCCTTCAATTTCTCTTATATCTTCTTCCGGCTTTTCTGATACGTCTTCCCCTCCGAAGAATTCTTTGGAAAGTTCGGTCAGCGTTCCGTCTTTCCTCATTTCATCCAGCGCACCATCGATTTTATCCCGGAAAGTATGTGCGCCTTCCTCGATAACCGCGCGCTGATTGTTCGTGTGGAATTTCAAATCCGGGTGCATGGTCACATCCAGTTGTGGCAAAGATTCTAGTGCCAGCCGTTGTAAATAATAGTCGTTGATGATCACATCCGTCCGGCCTACGTCCACATCCCGCAAATAAACGTCATTCGTCACGTTTCCATACGTTTTCAGTTCAGCTCCGAATTTTTCGGCAATGTCACTGTATACGGTAGTAGCTGCTCCCCCGGCTACTTTCCCTTCAAGGTCCTCCAGGGAGTCGTAGGACTCCACATCTTCCTCCCGTACAATCATAGTTGCATAGGAGTATTTATAAGGCTCACTATAGGAGTACTTATCTTTGATTTCCTCTCTCATACCGGCAGGTGCCACGTCCACTCTTCCTGAGGTAAGAGAGGCGAACATACTGTCGAAATCCATCTCTTCAAATACAATTTCAAGATCCAGCCGCTCACCGACTTCTCTCATAACCTCGACGTCGTAACCGGTAAGTTCATCCGAATCCTCCGGGTAATAAGAAGCCGGATACAGTGTGCCGGGGGTAGCTACTACAATCTCCCCTTCTTCCTGAATCTCTCTCCACGTCTCTCCTTTTTCTTCCGACTCTGTTTCAGAGGAGCCGCACGCTGCGAGAACTGTCGCAGCGATAGCCGCCATCAAGCCTGCTTTTACCTTTTTCACTATGTACCCTCTCCCGTTCCGAATCTTTTTTATCCTTTCTCTCGGATAGTACATTAAAGTAAGGTGACTTATTTGTCAAAATGAGTAAAACATTCCATACATTTAAATGTTCCAGTACGAAAAAAACCGCAGATACCTGCGGCTTTCCTCTTTCTATTTATTACGATGATGCTCAAACTCGTCCATGAAGCGAACGAGAGCCTGAACTCCTTCCTGCGGCATAGCGTTGTAGATGCTCGCCCGCATTCCGCCGACAGACCGATGTCCTTTCAACGTTTCAAGACCACGTTCTTGTGCTTCCTCCAGAAATTCAGCATCCGTTTGTGCAGAAGGACTGACAAAAGGGATATTCATGAGAGAACGACTGTCCTTCTTAACGGGAGAGGTGAAAAGATCGGAGTTTTCTATCGTTTCATATAGAAGATCCGCTTTCTCCCGGTTTATTTTTTCCATAGTTTTCAACCCGCCGAGACTTTCAATGTACTCAAACACAAGTTTCGCCATGTAGATTGCAAACGTCGGTGGCGTATTATAAAGCGACCCGGCATCGCTGTGCGTTTTATAATCGAGCATCGCCGGTACGTTCGCGTCTGCATGACCGATCAGATCGTCACGGATAATGACTACAGTAAGACCCGCCGGTCCTATATTCTTCTGGGCACCGGCATAGATAAGTCCGAATTTTGATACGTCCACCTCTTCAGACAGAATGTTCGAAGACATATCTGCAACAAGTGGTACGTCCCCCGTGTCAGGTATATTCCGGAAAGCCGTTCCTTCAATCGTGTTGTTCGTAGTAATGTGAACGTAAGAGGCTTCTTCATCAATCATATCTTCCGTTACTTCCGGAATGTACGTAAAGCTTCCATCCTCACTGGATACGATCACATTCACTTCCGCAAATTTCTCTGCTTCCTTCATCGCTTTTTTCGACCACGAGCCAGTGTGTACATAATCTGCTTTTTTCGAAGGACCGAGCAGGTTCATCGGGACCATGGAAAACTGCTGACTCGCGCCTCCCTGAAGAAAAAGCACACGATAATCATCCGGGATCTTCATCAGATTACGCAGTCCCTGTTCCGCCCCTTCAATGATTTCCTTAAACCAGCCGGAACGGTGGCTCAGCTCCATGACGGACATTCCCGAGTTTTTATAGTTCGTAAGTTCTTTTTGCGCCTGTTCGAGAACAGGAAGCGGAAGCATGGAAGGCCCCGCCGAAAAGTTGTAAATTCTCTCCATAACTTTCTACCTTCTCTCTAAAAAGTCTGACGATAATTGATATGAATGCATTATAAGGGATACACTTATTCATAGCAACACAAATTGACCAGGGAGGCGTTTGGCATGAGCGGAACGGAAGAAATCAAAAAAAGGTACGATCGTGTGTCCGGCGTTTTCGACATGATGGATCATATGATCAAAGATAAATGGAGAAAAGATTTACTGAAAGACCTGGACGGCTCCGTCCTTGAAATAGGAGTCGGCACCGGTGCAAACCTGCCTTTTTATCCGGAAACAGCAGAAGTGACAGGGATAGACTTCAGCAGGAAAATGCTTAAAAAAGCAGAAGAGAAAGCCGCTTTTCTTCCCGGTTCTATCGCACTCCGGGAGATGGATGCGGAAAACCTGGAGTTTCCAGATGATTCTTTCGATTATGTCGTCTCCACCTGCGTCTTCTGTTCCGTCCCTGACCCCGTCCGCGGTCTCCGGGAGATCAACCGTGTCGTGAAACCGGAAGGTAAAGTACTGATGCTTGAGCACATGCGGAGTGATACCGAATGGATAGGAAAAATGATGGACGTACTGAATCCGGTCGGCCTCCATATCGTCGGAGCTAATATAAACAGAGAAACGATGACCAACATCCAAAAAGCCGGACTGCGTGTAGAGGAACAGGAGCTTCTTTTTTCTACCATAATGAGAAAACTCGTTCTTACATCCGGGGATAATGGGAGATAACTATAAAACCTCTCCGGCGTTTCCTCCGACTGACGGATATCTTTCCAGCATGGTAAAATACAAACAAGAAATCAGAAGGAGCAATGCTATGTCACCTAACCGAGAAATCGATCAGATGCCGGATTCCCCTGAAGGCCTGGCTGACTATATTGCCGGAAAGCTTGGCTGTCCGGTCACAATTGAAGATGCCAATCACCGGATCGTCTCCTACAGCAGTCATGAAACGAACGTAGATAATGCAAGAAGTGCAACGATTATGCAGAGAAAAGTGCCGGAGCACGTAGTGAACGGCCTGTGGCAGGCAGGGGTCATGGGAAACCTGTTCGAAAGCGGGACACCGGTCTTCGTCTCCCCTCTCCCGGCCATCGGTCTCGGTAACCGCATTGCCATATCCGTCTGGAAAAACAAAGAAGTCCTCGGCTTCATCTGGGCTCAGACGGAACAGATAGAGATGAGCCACGACAAGATAAGTCAATTAAAGGAAGCGGCTTCTCTTGCTTCGAGACATCTCCAGAAACAGCGCGACAGAAAACGGGAAAAAGAAGAAAATATCCGAAGCTTTATGCACCGGCTCTTCCATGGAACTGCGGGGAGCCGTGCAGAGATTGAAAAGCAGGCCCGAAAACTTCATCTTTCTTTAGAAGGCAGCCTGTCAGTAGCCGCTTTGGAGTTCATGGAAGCCATCACCCCCTCTGTAGAAAGACATGCTTCGTACCTGACTGAAACATTCCGCCGAAAAAATATCACCTCTCATATGTTCGAAGATGACTCGCTTCTCCTCCTTATCCACACAAACGGGGAAGAGGCCGAGAACGTGACGCAGGAGCTGTTGCGGGACTTCAGGGACAAACTAAAAGAAAGAACCGGCATCTCGGATATCCGCAGTACTTACGGAAAAGTATGTAAAAGGCCGGAGGACGTTTACGTCAGTTATCATCAGGCTCAAAAAACGCTGGAACTGAAGAACCGCTATCCGGAAGCACTGGCCGGGGTGACAACCTTTCGGGAACTTGGAGTATATCAGTTTATTCAGGAAATCACTGTGCTTTATGAACAGGAGAACTATAAGAACAGCGTAATAGAAGCTATCAAAGCTTACGACCGGAGTCACAACACCAGCCTTTTGGAGACCCTCCGCTCGTTCCTTCACTACAACAGCACTCACCAGGCGGCCCGGCAGCTGCACATTCATACAAATACACTGCTATACCGGCTGAAAAGAATCAGGGAAATTACCGGCGCCGACCTTGAGGATACCAATCAGAAAACAAAACTGTTTATCGACCTGATCATTCAGGGATAGCGATTACCGTTTGTGTAATTACACAAATGAAAAGCCTCATTTTTTATTCTTCATCTAAATATTTATGCGCTTACATCAGTTATAATAGTAGATAAGAATTAAAATGGAAAGGTGGTCATTTTCTGTGATTGTCGGTATACCTAAAGAAATTAAAAACAATGAAAATCGCGTAGCTATTACACCTGCAGGAGTTCTGCACCTGAAAAAAACAGGTCACACTGTTCTAGTAGAGAAAGAGGCAGGCCTCGGTTCAAACTTCGCGGATAAAGAGTACGAAGAGGCAGGGGCTGAAATGATCGACAGTGCTGCTGATGTATGGGCTAAATCCGAGATGGTTATGAAAGTGAAAGAACCTTTGGAGTCCGAATATAAACACTTCAGGGAAGGACTTATTCTATTCACCTTCCTTCATTTGGCTGCTGAACCGGAACTTACGAAAGCCCTGACTGACAGCAAAGTTACAGCCATCGCTTACGAAACGGTAGCCTCGAACGGTAAACTCCCGCTGCTTACTCCCATGAGTGAGGTAGCCGGCCGGATGGCTACGCAGATCGGTTCCCAGTATTTAGAGAAATCCGATGGAGGAAAAGGTATTCTCCTTGGAGGCATTCCCGGCGTCTCCAGAGGAAACGTTGTCGTCATTGGCGGCGGGGTCGTTGGTACGAACGCCGCCAAAATCGCTATCGGTCTAGGAGCGAACGTTACGATTCTCGACCTTAACCCGGATCGTCTGCGCGAACTCGATGATCAGTTCGGCGGAGATATCCAGACGCTGATGTCGAATCCTATGAACATTTCGGAAGCCGTCAAACAGGCAGATCTGGTCATTGGCGCTGTCCTTATCCCGGGTGCTAAAGCGCCGAAACTGGTATCGGAAGATATGGTCAAATCCATGACCAAAGGCTCTGTCATCGTTGATGTAGCAATCGACCAGGGCGGTAATTTTGAAACAGTGGATCACATTACCACTCACGATGATCCTATTTATGAAAAACATGACGTCCTGCATTACGCAGTTGCAAACATCCCGGGCGCCGTTCCACGAACAGCCACTATCGGCCTTACAAACGTGACCATGCCTTATGCAGTCACTATAGCCGACAAAGGCGTCCAAAAGGCTGCCCAAGGTAATAAAGCCATCGAAGAAGGAATCAACACCATGAATGGACACCTGACTTACGAAGCAGTAGCTAAAGCCCTCGGGTATGAGTTCACTCCTGTATCTGAAGCATTTTCGTCTTAACTTCGAACAAAAGCCCCCTGAGTTTCCGGGAAACCGGAGAGTCAGGGGGCTTTTCGAGTCGGCATCTGTTCACTTAAGCCGTGTCATAATGTCCTGGATCTGTTCAAAATATCCGGAAGCTTCTTCGAAATGAGAAGTGACTACCTTGGTAAATAAAAGATCGATCATATGAAGCTGACCCATCCTTGAGGAGGTGGCCCCGCTCCGGAATGGAGCAGGAATTTCCCGGGACGCCGATATATACAAAGGAATATCGGCGAAAGACGCGACGGTATTGGAACCGTAACGGGTAATGCTGATCGTCACCGCACCTCTTCGTTTCGCTTCTTCCATGACGAGTGCCGTTTCTCTCGTTTCTCCGGAGAAAGATATGCCGATCAGCACATCTGTTTCTTTAATATTTGCGATATCCATCACTGCATTATGAACATCGGTAAATGCCGAGGTCGCGATATTCATGCGGAGAAATTTCTGCTGGGCGTCCTGAGCGATGATACCTGAGGCCCCCACACCGAAGAAATGCAGCCGGCGGGCCTTCACGACAGCATCTCCCGCTTTTTCCAGCCCGGCAAAATCCACCAGTTCCGTCGTCTCACGAATAGCCTGCATATTATTATTCGTCACTTTATCTACGATAGCATCCATCTCTTCCCCCGGCTGAATGTTGCGGTACGATGATGCCACTTCTTTCTGCAAATCGCCGGAAATCCGCAGCTTCAGTTCCTGTAGACCTTTCAGATCCAGCGATTTGCACAAACGCATCACTGCCGCTCCGCTCGTACCACTGAGTTCCCCGAGCTGAGCTGCTGTACAGTGGATCGCTTCGTGCGGATGGTCAAGAATGAATGCGGCAATCTTTTTCTCGGAAGGGGGAAGGTTTTCTTTCATTTCGGAAAGCATAACCAGCCCGCCTTTCAACGGCTGCTTCATGTTTACACCTACCCTTTGATGGCTCCTTCTGTCATTCCTTTAACAATACGCCGCTGGAAAATCGCGTACAGAATAATCACCGGCACGATGGCGATAACCAGACTCGCAAACAGTGTACCCCAGGAGTTCGTATACTGGGTTTCATTACTGATGTAATCGATGGCGAGAGCCAGCGTGTAGTTGTTTTCCGACTGTAAAAAGATGAGAGCCATAAAATACTCATTCCAGAACTGTATCATATTCATAATCGTAACTGTAATGATACCGGTCATGGAAAGAGGGGTGATAATTTTCCATAAGATTTTGTAAGGGCTCATGCCGTCTATGGCAGCAGCCTCTTCCAGAGATTTCGGAATCGTAGCCATAAAGCTCGTCAGTACGAAAATGCTGAAAGGAAGCTGACTGACAGCGTAAACGATAGCAAGACCGAAAATATTATCAAGCAGGTTCAGCTGCATAAGCAGGAAAAATAAAGGAATCCAGCCGAGCACCATCGGAATCATCATGGCGGAAATATATAGAGTGAACAGCAAACGGTTCCCGCGGAACCTGAGCCGTTCCAGTGCATAAGCGGTAGGTATTGCCATAACCAGCGTCAGTAAAGCACCCAGTCCCGTAACGATAAGACTGTTGAATACACTGATGTCGATGTTGTAATTGGACCAGGCGTCGATAAAGTTTCCGAAACTGAATGAATCCGGCAGTCCCCAAGGATTTGCGTAGATTTCCGCGTTCGATTTGAAAGCACCGAGAATCATCCAGAGGATCGGATACAGAACCGCCAGAGACCATAGAACAAGAGGAATTCTGACACCGATTTTCGTCCAAAATCCCTGTTTCCGTTTCACTTCGCCATCCCTCCTCTTAATATTCCACTTTCTCACGTCTCATGAAATACTGCATGATGAGTACGGTAATCAGAGAAAGTACTAAAATCATGACGCCTATCGTCGCGCCGTAGCCGAAATTATATTTTACGAAAGCTTCTTCATACAGATACGATCCCATGACGTGTGTAGCGTTGTTGGGGCCACCCTTAGTCATAACCTGTACGATGATGAAGGAACCGTTCAGCGTCGTAATGATGATATAAAGGATGGATATTTTGATCTGCGGCCAGACGAGCGGAAGCGTAATCTTCCAGAACTGCTGCCATCCATTGGCCCCGTCTATTTCGGCGGCTTCGTAGTAACTTTTCGAGATGTTTGAAATACCTCCCATCAGCATGAGCATGAACAGTCCGATGCCCGCCCATACAGACGGAAGCACGAGACTCGGCAAAGCCCACTTTTCGTTCCCGAGCCACGCTTTCGTCCACTCCCCGAGACCTAAATACTCCAGCCCGGAGTTCACGAGCCCGAGACTCGGATTGTAAATAAACATCCACAGTATCCCGATAACAACGACGGACATAATATTCGGAAAAAAGAACACGATCCGGTAGAACGGTGCTTCCTTTATCCTCATCTGCGTCAGAGCTACAGCAAAAAACGTCGCAAGAATCATAATGCCGATGATTTTTGTAATGACGAGAAAATAATCATGCCAGATCGTCGCCGGAATAATTTCGTCATTGAAAAGTTTCCGGTAATTGTCGAAGCCCGTAAATTCCGCCACCGAGGAAGATCCTGACCACTGAAAGAAAGAGTAGTAAAGACCGTTGACCAGAGGATACAGGGTGAATAAGGCAAACATGAGAAACGTAGGTACGAGGCAAAAAGCCAGAAACAGGTACCGTTGTTTTTTTGACTGGACCATACTTTCCCCCTCTTTTCATATAATCCGGGCAGACCGGTGAATTTGTGAAAAGAAAATACAGAGGTGCAGGTTCACACCTCCGTATCCACTCTTATTCCAGAGATTTGCGGTATTCTTTGGAAGCCTGTTCTGCTTCTTCCACGAATTCTTCTGCCGTAATATTCCCAAGCATGAGGGAGACCAGGGAGTTACTGATCGGCGTTTCGAGATCGGCACTCATCGGATGAGGTTTCTGATAGATTTGTACCTTATCCGGGTCGTTGATCATTTCGTTCGCCTGGATGAGGAATTCCGGCACATCGTCGGATTCCTTCAGATCGACACCCTGCAGGTTCATCAGTGCTCCGGTATGTTCGGAGAAAGAAGTGGCGTACTCTTTCGTATAAACGAACTCCACAAACGCTTTCGCCGCTTCAGGATTCTCGGCTTCTTCCGCGATAGCCAAAGGACGAAGGTCCGGTACAATCGCATAAGGTTCCCCTTCTTTCTGCATCGGAGACGGGATGAATCCGTATTCCACACCCTCCGGCTTATCTTTCGCCATTTCGTTCGGCAGCCAGAAACCTACCGGGATAAAAGCATTGTCATGGTTCAGGAAATTCATCTGGGACTGGGTATGGTTCAGAGCTCCAAAGTCCGGATCGATGTATCCTTCCTTCTGCATTTCTTCAATATTCTTGATGACTTCCATTACTTCATCACTGCTCCAGGCCCCTTCCTGACCCTGGATTGTCTGCGTCAGCAGTTCGTCACCGCCCCGGGCTCCAAAAGCCGGGTACATCATACCTCTCAGGAAGTAATAAGGATGCTGTCCTGTAGTAACAAATGGCGCGATACCTTCTTCGTCTTTAATCGTTCCCATCGTCTCCATGAAATCCGGGAAGTTTTCAGGCGCTTCCCATCCTTTTTCTTCAAACCAGGCGCTGTCATACCAGGTACCCCACGTATCAAACACGAGAGGAAGACTGTAAACTTCTCCGTCATACTTTGCAGGTTCCACGATAAAACTGTCTTTCAGCGGCGTGCCGTCTTCAAGTTCAATCTCATCCAGAAAACTGCTCAGATTCATAAGCTGCCCGTCTTCCACCATCTGAGTTTCACTCGATCCCGCACCATCAATGTAAACGACATCGGGCGGATCCTCCGAGACCCAGCGCGATCTCATCTCTTCGTTGATATTAGGACCTGCGTGTTCCTTGATAGAAACATCCGGATATTCTTCCTGGAAGTCGGCAATTACTTCCTTCCACCAGGAATCTCCGTACCCTCCGACAAAATACTGGATTTCAAGTTCCCCGGAAACTTCTCCGTCTCCCCCGTTTCCGGAGCTGTCCCCGCTTCCGGATGAATCTTTTCCGGAACTGTTTTCTTCCCCGCCGGACCCGGGTGCACAACCGGCTACAACCATAAAAACGAGAAGCAGTAACGCAGCAATTGTGTACTTCCAGCTTTTTTTCAACACAAATCCCCCTTGAATAATATTTATTTGAAGCCCTGAGGCTTACAAATCAATGTGAAGTAGAACTCTCGGCTTTTCTGAGGTAGCCATCACAGGCATCGAGAATTTCTTTCGCTTTTTCATAGGACAGATCTGCCTTCTTCATCATAATCGCTGTTTTCACTTCGTAGTTGGCATTCTTAAGCAGAAGGGAGGCTTCCTCCTCACTCGTTTCTGTAACCGTTTTCAAAATACTTTCCGCTCTTTTTCGGAGTTTGTAGTTACTTGCGTGTACATCCACCATAAGGTTCTCGTAAACTTTCCCGAGCTGTATCATAACGCAAGTGCTGATCATATTCAGAATCATCTTATGAGAGGTGGCGGCTTTCAGCCTCGTAGACCCTGTAAGAACTTCCGGACCGACGATGACTTCGATAGCTGTATCGGCATACGTGCTTATAAAAGCATCCGGGTTACAGGAAAGAGCCACTGTATACGCTCCCGCCTCTTCCGCTCTTTTCAGCGTCCCTACCGGATATGGAGTCCTTCCACTTGCCGTAATTCCAATTACGACATCCCGGTCATCGGGTGAGGCAGCGTCCAGATCCCGATACCCTGCTTCTTCCTCATCCTCCGCATTTTCTTTTGCCTGTTCGAAAGCTTCCCCTCCTCCGGCCATAATGGCCTGAACCTGATCCGGAGAGGTCATGAACGTAGGAGGACATTCGGAAGCGTCCATAAAACCGACGCGTCCGCTAGTGCCTGCTCCTGCATAAAACAGCCTTCCGCCTTTTTTCAAGCTCTCCACCGTCTTCTCCACTACTGCTGCAACTTCAGGGAGCACGCGCGCCACCGCTTCTGCCACCCTGGCATCCTCCCGGTTCATTATTTCAAGCATGCCCATAGTTGATTCCATATCAATGGACATACTGTCCGGGTTCCTGCTTTCTGTGACCAGGGACTGAAGTTTGTCTTCTCCCATCAGCACCCTCTCCTCTCTGTAAGTTTCGCCGCACCGGAAGACGGAGACGAATATATGTGCCGGATAAGACCCAGTCCTCCGGTTTCAACGTAGTCCCTGAATGTTTCCTGCATAAAAGAAGAATTGTTGAAAATTGCTCCTGCAGTAAAGACAGGAAGCTCCCCGTCCTCCCTTCTCATCTTATGATGCAGACTTTCGATATGGAGCACCAGTTCCTGCACAGCCTGCTCAAGTATACCTCGGACTTCCGGTAAATGTTCATGTTCAATCAGCGGCCGGGCGAGAGCGGCTATCTCCTTCTTCTGATCTTCCGCCTGGTAAAAGTGTCCGATCAGCTGCTCCGCATGCATAAGGCCGAGTTCCCTGAGAATAATCCCCGTTATGGAGGAGGGAGCTGCACGTCCGTCTCTTTCTTTAGTGATGCGACGCAGTGCCTTCTTGCCAATATCGAAACCGCTGCCCTCGTCTCCGAAAAGATGGCCCCAGCCGCCGCTTTTGAAAAACGCCCCATCCTCCACAGCTACAGCATTGGACCCCGTGCCCGAGATGATCAGCATGCCGCTCGTCATATCGGGATGCAGAGCCCCCTGAAGTGCAGCTTTACTGTCCGAAAACACATCGATTTTTAAATTTTCTGACATATTAAGTTTAAAAAAAAGCGACCGCAACCGTGTCATCAATTCTTCCTGTTCCTGAAAGCGTCCCGCTCCTGCTATTCCGGCTCCCACTGCTGTGACAGAGTCCGGAGGTATATGGAATTTCTTCATACCCTCTTCAATGAGTGCAGCAATTCTTTCGGCACTCGTATCGTATCCGGAAGCTCTCGGATTCGAACCGGGACCGAACAGCACATTATCTGTTTCATGAAGACTGCCCTTCCGGTAAAAAGCTACTTCCGTCTTAGAACCTCCTCCATCAACGCCAATGATGCAGTCCATTCAACCCCCACCTTTTTTATTACTAAGATTATAATATGATTAAAATTTTATGTCAAATTGGTTAATAATATTTCGAAATTACGTTTCATAAACTGTAAAAATATGCTGACTTATGTATAATCGGAGAAAAAGAGGAGGCGTTTTCATGAAACACGAAGTACTTTCGCAGCTGAAGGAATTTTTAAGCGAAGAACAGATTAGTACGAACGAAACGATACGTAACCACCATAGTAAAGACGAGTCCTACCACACCCCCGTTTTTCCTGAGGTCGTCCTCTTCCCGCGCTCGAGCCGGGAGATCAGTCATATTCTGAAGCTGGCAAATGAAAAGAGGATTCCGGTCACGCCGTTCGGACTCGGTTCCGGTCTCGAAGGCCACGTTGTACCCGTACAGGGAGGGTTTTCCATCGACTTTTCGGAGATGGACGATATTCTTGAGATACGGGAGCAGGATCTTCTCGTCCGTGTCCAGCCGGGTGTCACACGCTCGATGCTTGATAAAGCGCTGAAAAAGCACGGTTTTTTCTTCCCAGTGGACCCGGGTGCGGACGCTACAATCGGCGGAATGACAGCTACCAATGCGAGCGGTACTACGTCCGTCAAGTACGGAGTGATGAAAGATCAGATACGCAATCTGGAAGTCGTGACTCCGGACGGGGAGATTATCCATACCGGGAGTCTCGCCCAGAAATCTTCCTCCGGTTACAATCTCAACGACCTTTACACAGGATCCGAAGGCACACTCGGCTGTATTACCGAAATAACGCTGAAAGTGTACGGAATCCCCGAGCATATTACGGCTGCCCGCGCCACTTTCAAAGAGATGACGGAAGCGGTGAATGCTGTAACTTCTATCGTTCAGACCGGTGTCCCTGTCGCCCGTATGGAAATCGTGGACGAGAGTTCTATCCGTCAGGTGAACGACTGGATGGAAACCGACTACGAAGTGAACCCCACTCTTTTCCTTGAGTTTCATGGAAATGAAGCGGGACTGAATCAGGACGTGGCTTTTGCGAAGGAGATTCTTTCGGACCACGGCTGCACGTCCGTGACGTTCGAGAAAGACACCCGGGGACGCATGAAACTGTGGGAAGGCCGGCACAACCTTGCGTATACCTACACCCACGCCTATCCGGGACGTTCCATGATGGTAACAGATGTTTGCGTTCCTATTTCTTCTCTTGCCGAAGCCATCGTATTCGGCCGGGAAGAGCTCGACCGACAGGGGCTTCCGGGAGGACTTGTGGGACATGCCGGAGATGGCAATTACCACGCATTCGTCATGATCGACAAAATTGATGAGAACGAGATGCACAAAGCGGAACAGTTCAATGAAGCTATCGTTGAACACGCTCTGGCCCGGGGCGGCACCTGTACGGGCGAGCACGGCGTCGGAATCGGGAAGAAGAAGTACCTGGAAGCGGAGCACGGAGCGTCTCTTTCCATTATGAAGTCGATTAAAAAAGCTCTTGATCCGAACAACATCATGAACCCGGGCAAATTCATCGATATCGGATAAGAGCGTTTATACTAAAACAACAAAATTCACCTTCTAACGATTACATTATTCCCGCATTGACAAAGTAATTTTAACGTTATAACATGAAGTTGATTTCACATGAAGTTAACTTCGTGTTTTTTAATATATATTTTTCAGAAGAGGATGTTTCCGGATTGAAGAATCATATCAAATACTTTCGCAAAGAAAAGAATATGACTCAGCAACAGTTAGCTGATAAAGTTTCAGTTTCCTCAAGAACGATTATTTCTCTGGAAAAAGGAAAATATAATCCCTCTGTACTTTTAGCCTATAAAATTGCAAAGATTTTTAACATCAGTATTGAAGAACTATTTACTTTCGAAGAGGAGGAGTCAGGATTATGAACAGAAAAATCTTTAAATTAATTACTGCTGTAATTTTGGCATGTACCGGGATTTTCATATTTGTGATGAGCAACATTAACGATTGGCCCTTTGGGATTGGAGGGTTAGGTATAGCACTGACAGGGATATCAATTCAGACTTACATAGAACATAGAAAGGACAAAGTAACAGAAAAAGGGGAAAAACGAAGTGACATCGAAGTCCATGATGAACGTAATGTGTGGGTTAATGCGAAATCAGGGGAAACAATGAATTCTATTATGGATTCCCTGACTTTGATCGCCTTTATTGTGTCGATTTACCTTGATGTGTCTCTAACGGCACAGGTACTTATCTTTTCATTATTATTATTCAGGATACTGATAAGTCCTGTAGTTAAGAAAGTTTACCAGAATCAGTTATGAACTCGGAGTCTTACAAGAAGAACACTTGCATAACTTTTAATTAAAAATAGACCCACTGAATTCGTTGTGATCATAGAGATGCAATTCAGAAACTTTCAAAGGAATTCAACTATCTTTTTCCGGGATGACAACGCCATAGAAAGGATGAGAAAAATTGGTTCATGTATTAAAAAGAGAGTTCATTGAATCTTTCAGAAGTGTTCGATCTGTCTTAATTATACTATTCTTAACACTGGTCGCTTACTACTCCTCCAGATTTTTTCAAAATAACCAAGTATTGATCAATCAGTTTTTAAGTGGAGAAAATGCTATAAGCGTTGAGGAGATTTATGCCGCAGCCATCACGTTTATTATAATGGCCTTTGGCGCATTATTTGTGTTCTCCATTTCTCACGACATAGTTAATAGTGAAACTGAATCCAGAACTATCCGATTGCTTGTAACTAAAATCTCCAGAGGTCAGATATTACTCGGGAAATTATTAGGGGTAACTTTATTCTGGTGGTCTGTAATAACCATCAGCTACATAGTTATATTTGCTATTTCAGGTTCATGGTCTATCGAATTTTATGCGCAGACGCTAGTTTTAATCTTTTATTTCATCAGTTTCACAATGCTAATTTCAACAATAATATCTAAAACTAAACTATCGATGTTTTTTGGTATCATGCTTGGTATTGCTTTACCAGTTTTGAACGTAGCAGCAATAGAAATTGATAAATGGTATCTAATTCCCGCAAAATACATTTTCCCATTTTATTATAGCGAGCAATTGACTATGTCATTCGTGCCACTGATTATCGGAACAGTCTTTTTCACACTATCTGTTTTTATTATAAAGAGGAGAGATTTATAAATGGAAAGTATTGTTCAAGTAAAAAACTTAAGAAAAGAATATAGAAACACAGATGTATTAAAAGGCATTAACCTGACAGTTAACAAAGGAGAAGTTTTCGGGTTTGTTGGTCATAATGGGGCAGGTAAGTCAACGTTGATTCACATCTTAACAGGCATTGTTAATAAGACATCCGGATCATTTACTATTTTCGACATGCCGGACAACGAACTTAATACCGTCAAAAGAAAAATGGGCGTCATGCCGGATATCACTAACCTGTATCATAATATGAAAGGGTATAATTTTTTAAAATATATGGGGGAACTTACAGAAGATAAGCGTTCCAAAGCGGGGTACACTGAACTTCTAAAAAAAGTTGGTTTAGAGGGAGCAGAAGACCAAAAGATTAAATCGTACTCTTTTGGTATGAAAAAGAAAATCAGCATAGCCCAAGCCCTGCTTGGTGATCC
Source organism: Salimicrobium jeotgali (assembly GCF_001685435.2). Lineage (NCBI taxonomy): Bacteria > Bacillati > Bacillota > Bacilli > Caryophanales > Bacillaceae > Salimicrobium > Salimicrobium jeotgali. Next base: position 229,421 of record NZ_CP011361.2, on the reverse strand, counting down.
GGAACTAATTATTCTTGATGAGCCAACTTCAGGGCTGGATCCGGAATCAGCTATTTATATTCGTAACTTAATAAGCGAGTTGCAAAAAAGCGGGAAAACCATTTTTTTGACTTCCCACAACCTTGATGAAATTGAGAGGATCAGTGACAGGGTCGGGATTTTGAGCAATGGTGTCATTAAAAAGTTTGGAACTCCAGAGGAATTAAAGAAAGTCGAAGAAGGAAGTAATATAGGTTTTTCGGTTCGAACAATACCAATGCTCACGACTGAAAAAATCGAGGAACTTACAAATCTCCACCAACTGAATATCATTTTCGGAGAAGGGAGGCAAACCAGTGCCCGATTAATTGTCAAATCCGAAGAAGACATTCCGAAAATAACTAAAGCTATAGTCGATTCGGGCATTTCCTTGTATGAGGTGAAAATTGACGAGAAATCTTTAGAAGATGTTTTCATGAACGCATAAACAAAAAATCAGTCATAAGCAAACAAGAATGTAACCTTTTATACTAAAGAAAATATGTTTATTTTTTATGGACAATAAGAAAAAAGGTAGTCTTCCAGTTGACGAAAACCATAAACTTTCTTGCGGGAGTGATTATGGCCCTGATTGTGGAAGGAACGATGGAATCTGTTACAATCCCACCCGGGTTTTACATTTTCAGTTCGTTCTTCGCATTATTCACTGCAGGGTACAGGTACTACTTTGAAATGGATAAAAAATCTTGGGGAGCTTCTCTTATGGTGCTCACAACTGCTGGAATACTATTCTCTATTGTCTTAATGTTTATCTAAAAAAAGCCCTGTCCGGGGCTTTTTTTCTGCCTGAAATCTATTAAAGTGATTTCATTCTTACAATGTAAAAAATTGTGCTACGATGAATGCTGGGAGGAATGAATCATGAGTATCCACTGGTTCAAAGTAATCATAGCCGGCCTGTTTGAAATAGGATGGGTCATCGGGCTGAAACATGCCGACAGCTTCCTCGAATGGACAGGTACCGTTATCGCTATAGTTGTCAGCTTCTATTATCTGATCATGGCCGGACAGAAACTTCCTGCCGGAACAGCATATGCCGTTTTCGTGGGAATCGGTACGATCGGGACCGTACTCTCGGGAATGTTGTTTTTCGGAGAGGCGGCAAGTGTGGGGAAAGTGCTGATGATCTCCCTTCTTCTCACAGGTATAATCGGTCTTAAAATGGTGACACCGGAGGAGGATGCATAATGGCGTGGGTCTACTTAATCATCGCAGGACTCGGAGAAATGTTCGGGGTTCTGATGATCAATAAATTCCACTCTGAACGCTCGGTCACATCCATCCTTCTGCTCGCTGCAGGGTTTTCCGCGAGTTTCCTTTTTCTTGCGCTGTCCATGGAAACACTGCCGATGGGGCTTGCCTACGCCGTATGGACAGGCATAGGAGCAGCAGGTGGCGCACTGTTCGGAATGATTTTATATGGGGAACCGAAAGACGGCAAACGCATCTTTTTTCTATCACTCATCATCGCTGCCGTCATCGGACTGAAGTTGGTCTCCCCCTGATATTATCCGGAATGAACGTACGTGCCGGCCATATAATCGTGTATGGCCCGGCGCTGCTTCGTTGCGATGACCATAACAAAACTCACCAGAGTGGACACTCCGAAAGTGATGACACTGAGCAGCACCTTCCCGACAAAATCCCGGATGAACATATCAAGAAGCGTCACGTCATTCCCGTTAAGTTTTTTAACACGTATACCCATCAGACGCTTTGCAAGGGTGTACCCGGCCCAGACAGCGGGCAGGATCGTCAGGTACAAAGCATCCAGCAGTACATAGGCATAGCTGCTCGAAACTTCTGATGTAAGTTCCCCAGTGATCAGAAAGTATAAAAAGACAGCTACCATATTAATAATGAAGCTATCTGCGAGAAAGGCTGCCAGTCTTTTTCCAAAACCGGCTTTAGGTGTGTCCGTCCGCATAACAAATCCCTCTTCTTTAAAATATTCGTTCCTCTTTGAAAACTGTTTTCTTTCGGTCAAGGACTCAAATTTCCAGAGTCATGTGCTGTTCGTCGTAATATTCCCGATGCATCTTCAAAGCGTTCTTCTCCACACCCCACGTCTCAAACCCGGCATTTGCATAAAGTCGGATGGCGGAATCGTTGTTCGTCACCACGGAAAGGTTAATTTTTTCAATATACCCTTCTTCTTTCGCTTTTTCGATCGTCTTCTGAAGCAGTTGACCCCCTACTCCTTTATTGCGGACGACGGGGGAGACGTACACTCCTATAAGGTGAGCAACATGTCTCAACTTGCTCGTGTCCTGCACGACGAGCGTCATCATTCCTACAATTTCCTCGTCCCAGATTGCTCCGAATGTGAAACTGTCCGAATCGGCAAGACGTTTGGACACTTCGCGGACCGGGTCCTCCTTCGACATCGCCTCTTCATAGCTCGTAGCGAATGCTTCCGGATTATTCCTTAACGCCTCGAGCCTCAAATCCCAGTACATGTTCGCATCATCCGGCTGCAATAGTCGTATCTCCATTACTTATCCCTCGCATCTATAAGTTCAAATTCTTCACAGACGACGAGAACGTCTTCCGTAAATTCTCTACCCAGTTCCTCCATAAGCGTGCGGAAAAACTTCTCGTGCTCGTTCCACCAGTATGTATAGGAACGGTCTCCTTCCCCTTCCCTGAAGGCGAACGATTCCGGCACCTCGTTCATCGGCATGACTGTCACCTTATTCGTACGGATAATCGCCGCCGGTTCCTCATTGGAATCAAGTACAATACTATATTCCCCCTCATATGGGAGAGGTTCGTTTTCTGCGGCATATTCCTCATAGAGAGAACATGTGGCTGTCTTGATTCCACGTACTACGAGTCCCGCTAATTCGTCTTCATCTATACCGAATGCCCAGGCCGAAACGTTCTCCGGTGCCTGCACACCGTTCCAGTAATCTTTCCAGTAGCGCCATGCTTTTTCATTCATTTCCTTCTCCTCCTCTAATCACCGGGCCCTCCAGGACCGTAGACATCACTCCCGGATTTACGATAAGCATCCCCCTGGGCTTCCTGTGCTGCTTTTGAACGGCTCTGATGTTTCACGTTCTCTTTATTCCTGTGCATGCGTTTATGCTTTCCGGTAAGGCGATCGATCAGCCTCGCAATGAAAAAAGGCAGGGATAAAAAAGTGACAATGATAAGAACACCGAAGAGTGTAGACATGAACGTGGCCTCCCCATGATAAACTCCTTCTTACCCTGTACGATTAGAAAGAAATAATGTTTCATCATCTCCCTTCTTTCCTTAATAATGAAAAGAAAAAAGGAGAAGCAGAAAACATGATCGATCTCATCAATATAGAAGCATTTATTCTGGCTGCCGTCCTTTTAAACCTTACTCCGGGCACCGACACTATGTACATTGTATCACGAAGCGCTTCCCAGGGGCTCATACTCCGCTCTCGGCATTTCCGCCGGAATCCTTGTACATACGATTCTGGCAGCACTCGGACTCTCCGTACTTCTTATGCAGTCAGCCTTCCTGTTCACCGTCGTCAAAATTATCGGTGCCTGCTATCTCGGCTATCTCGGCCTGCAGATTCTTCTTACCAGGACAAAGACGGAAGGAAATAAGAAAGAAATACCGAAACAGTCGAACCGTAAGATTTTCGTCCAGGGAATGATCACTAACGTAACGAATCCGAAAGTGGCCGTCTTCTTTCTCGCTTTCCTTCCTCAGTTTGTACAGGCGGAGAGCGGAATGAGCGCTTCGCTATCATTCCTGACGCTCGGTCTCATCTTTACGACCACCGGGACGGTATGGTTCTTCATCACTGCTCTGCTTGCTTCGTTCACAACAGCGAAACTGCGCGGAGAGAGCAGAAGCGGCATGATTTTAAACAAAGTGACGGGGCTCCTCGTCTTTATAGCTATGGGCATCCAGCTTCTCTACACGGAAAGCTGAAAATTTTCCATACAAAAAACCAGGAGGAACTGTTGCGTCCCTCCTGGTTTTTTTCTTGAATAAAGAATCAACCCGCGCTCCACCTGCTTGTCTTTACGGTGGTATCCCTCAGGAAAATAATACTTTCTCCTGCCAGCAGAAGTATGACGACCCACCCCCACACGTTGAGCAGCAGTCCTGTATGAACGTGGGAGGTAAAAGCGAAAAACATACCGAATGTGAAGTTCCGCGACCACTGGGAGATGTGATATGTAAACACACCTTCCCTCCATCCGTACTTCCGGATACGCCGGCGGGCCCGTACCAGCTCTATACTTTCAATGAAAAGGAGGGCTGCGAAAGTCCCCCACCAGAACATCGCAATCGTCTCTTCCGTAAAAGATCCGGAGACGACCATGGCGAACCCGCTGATGGAGAGCGCTCCGTGAAAAATGCAGTTCGTATTACTCCAGTCGTCCGCGAGCGTCCCTTTTGAATTCCAGAAGTAATGACGGATGATGACTATCGCTCCTGCTGTATACATTAAAAGTCCGAACAGAACACCGAGAGGCGGGATGTCCGGCTGTACGAGTACATTCCACACGATAACGAGCGACTGCGTGGCGACAGCGGCAAGCAAAATCACTCCGTGCGGGGCATGAGCCTCCGGAGTTCTCCACAAGTTATAGAAATGCCTCAGGCAGTGGTAGATGTAATAGCCATATAAAAGCGTGTTCAGTGCGATAACGACGGTTACGACGGGTGCAAAACCCGGATAATAAAGAAGGATCACTTTAGCAGAAACCGAAATGCCGGCCACCCATGTCCCCATCGAGAAGAAATTCACGGGGTTGTTCAAAAACCCTTTCCGGAACTCTCTGCTTGAAAACTGCAACCCCAGAGCTATGAGGATACCGGCTGCTCCTGTCAGGAACAAAGAAATAAAGACCGGCCTCATAATCGGCGTGAATGGGAGAAGATTCATACTCGTGTGCAAAAAAATCCCGAACGCCATCACAATTGCTCCGGCGGCAGGATTAATGATTTTCCTGTTCGTTACCATACTCTATGTTCCTCTCTACTATGCTCCCCTTATTCTATCAAAGAATGCCCCTAAGTACGAAGGAGCAGCGTAAAAACTCACAGCTGCCCCTGATACCAGGAGAAATAATCGAACCGGAGGCTGAGCAGAATCAGGAGCAGGAATATCGCCCCCATACCCGCCGGGAACAGCCAGTCTTTCTTCCGTACGCGGATATTCCGGTAGAACGTCCGCTCCCGGGTGCCGGTAAATCCTTTCGATTCCATGGCTACGGCCGTCCTTTCCGCTTTGCGGATCGCTCCGGCCAGTAAAGGTACTGCAAAACGCCGGTAGCGTTTCCACCTGCTTTCCTGTCCCATGCCGCGCACCCTGTGAGCAGCACGGATCTGCCGGAACTCTGTCGTGAGCATCGGCAGGAACCGGTACCCCGCCATGATGCCGTAGGCCAGCTTCGGGGGAAGCCGGAGCTGCTGCATCAGACTTAGCAGGAATTCCACCATGTTTGTTGTGAAAATGAATAAAAGAGACATCGTTGCAAAGGCGAGGACACGGAAACTGAGAGATAACGCCACAAGCACATCCTCCCGCGGCACTTCCCACCAGATGAGACCGACCGTCTCAGAAGGGTTTTTCGGCGCATCCGCAAAAGCGATCGTCGTCCACAGCATACCGATAGCGAATATAGTAAAAGGTATCAGATAGAACAGGTAGTATTTCCGGCGGAAATCACCGAACAGAAAAGTTACGGCAATCGTGCACAAGGTGAACAGCGCGGGAGTCACCGGATCAAACAGCAAAGCCAGTGCTGCCACGAGTCCCAAAATAGTAAGAGCTTTCACACTCGGATTCAGATTATTGAGGTACATACATATCCCCCTTTATCAGCCTGTTCGTCCTTACACGAAAAGGTTCTTTAAGCTGAAAGGCGGCCAGATCTTCATTCCATAACTTATCCGGACGTCCCGTAAATCCTATCTTTCTGTCCTTCATAACCACGACCCTGGTAGCATAGCGATCGACGAGATCCATATCGTGAGTAATCATTACGATCGTCGTACCCGCACGATGCTTTTCTTCCAGAAGACCCATAAGATGGCTGGTAGACTTTGCATCCTGTCCGAACGTAGGCTCATCCAGAAAAAGTATTTCCTGATTCTTCACGAGCATAGTCGCCACACTCAGCCGCCGCTTCTCCCCCTGACTCAGCGTGAAAGGATGGAAATCTTTTCGGTCCGTAAGTCCACACCACTCCAGCAGTTCCTCTATTTTCTCATCCCCCGCCCCGCTGTACGCCAGTTCCTCCCATACACTGTCCGTGAGAAACTGGTGTTCAGGGTTCTGGAAGACGTATCCTGCATGATGAAACCAGTCTTTGTCCGGGAAGGGGCGGGTGATTCTTCCGGAGGAGACCGGATCGATGCCCGCAAGGAGCCGGCACAGGGTGGTTTTTCCGCTTCCATTAGGTCCCGTGACCGCCGTAAAAGAACCTTCGGAAATCGTTACATTCACGTTGGAGAAGATAGATTTGTAACTGATCCCCGATGCCTGCATGAGGGAGGGACCGTTCTCCCTGTGGGGTGGTGCTTTCAAAGGAGCGGAAAGTCCGGGAGCAAATCCGCGGGCCGTAAGCGGGTACGGCGGAGCGGTTCTTCCGGATTCCATCGCCACTCTTACAGCTCCAGGCACAGCTATCCCTTCTTCGTAAAGAGAACGGGCATAACGATCTACCCCCTGCTGCAGAGGGCCGTCGTAAAACAGACTGCCGTTTCTTCCAAGCATCAGCACCCGGTCTGTTATATCGATCCAGGGGTCAAGGTCGTGCTCAATAACGAAAATCGTTATATTTTTCAACTCTTTCAAAGAACGGAGAAGAGAAACAAATTCATCGGTAGCTACGGGGTCGAGATTCGCTGTCGGTTCATCCAGAACGATCACCGGAGGCTCCATAGCAAGTATGCAGGCGAGGGCCAGCTTCTGTTTCTCTCCCCCGGAAAGAGAAACGACCGCCGCTTCCTTCTTGTGGAGGAGTCCCACCTCCTCAAGAGCAGTCTCCACTCTCTTTTCCATCTTTTCAGAAGGAACACATATATTTTCAAGCCCGAACGCCACTTCATCCTCCACCGTAAGCATGCAGAACTGCGTTTCCGGGTCCTGAAATACAGTCCCTACTCTCCGGCTCATCGCCCCGGTGGAAGCATCTTTGACCGGCATACCTTCAAACGTCACTTCTCCTTCCATTGTACCCTCGAGCTCTTTCGGATAAATTCCCGTCAGGCACCGGCTAAGCGTGCTTTTTCCCGAACCGCTTGCCCCGAGCAGGAGTACACATTCCTTTTCCCCGAGCGAGAACGTTACGTTCTGGAGAATCGGGGCATCCATATCATCGTACTGCAGGGACAAATTTTGCACATTCATCATGCAGCATGCTTCTTCCGTTTTTCTTTGCCGAGAGCAAATCCCGAAAGAACGCCGGTTTTCGCCAAAGCGTCACTCAGAGCTTTTCCGGCCACTCCCGCAAGAATCGCTCCGCTGATAAGGCGCGTCACGAACATAAGCAGGACGTACCCTCCGGCAAGCGCTGCGTATCCGGACTGGAAGTACCCCCAGGCAAAACTGAAGACGGCGGCCATCATCCCGGAGAACATAAGTGTCCCGAGGTTGTAGCGGCGATACCCGGTCATGGCGAACGCCGATTCCGCACCGAGACCCTGGATCATTCCGCTGATCAGAAGCATGGGACCTGCTGCGTTCCCGAGCATTACTTCGACAGTAGCCGCAATGGTTTCGGAAAGAAAAGCGGCTCCGGGTTTCCGGATAATATAAGCAGCGATAATAGAAACGATGAACCAGATGCCGAAGATAAAGTCATAACCGATTGGTCCGAAGAAACCCGTCAGTACTTTCCCCACAGGGAGAAAAGCGAGGTAAACGACTGCGAATACGACGGAAAGTACCGACATGACAACGATTTCCTTCAGTTTCCAATTTTTCATTTATTTCCTCTTTCCTGGGATGGGCTGTTTGCAGACATCGCTACAGTCATTACGGTGTGGGAAGAACCGCTTTTCTCTGTGTCGCTGAACACTTCTTCAAGACCTTTGAACATCGTATTCGTATCCCCTGACAGCTTAGTGGCATAGTGAGCTTCGGAGACCTCAATCCCACTTTCTTTCATACGTTCAATCCCCTTGTATATAACGTCCATATAATTTCCGCCACCCATCGGGTAAAGGGAGAATTTTGCGCCGGTGTACTGATCCAGATCCCACAGCCCGTTTTCCGGCTTTTCTTTATGCCCGGTATATTGGTCACCCTCGGAATCTCCCGGGCACCCGACAGAAAACGTTGCATTCAGGGCTGTGTGTACCCCTGTTTCGGCTACACGCAGGAACACTGCCCGCGTCACGTCAAATACGTGCTCGATATCCCCGCGTACCGTCGTCGTCACTTCATCCGTATTCATCCATACTTTTGAAGTATCGATTTTTTCCAGAGCTCCCTTGATCTTTTCCTTGAAGTCATCACTCATCGGGTGAACCGAAAAAGAGCATCCTGCAATTTTCACATTTTCCTGCTGCTGACTCATACATAATTCCTCCTTTTAATAAAACAAAAAAGACTGCATCCGATTCGCGGGACGCAGTCTGTATCATTAAAAGAGTTTGCCGTTTTTATTCAGACTGCACTTCCCCACGCTGGTACTAACCAGATCGGGTCCAAAGGGTCAGAATTCAATTCTTCTCAGCCGTGAGCCGGCTCCCCCAGTGCATGAAACGATATGCAGTTTTTTGTTGTTTGAATTTATCATAAAGCATGCAGAAAATTTTGTAAACCGTCGTTTTCCGCTCGATATTTACGTTTACACCATTTTCAGAGCTTCCATTACGGGAGATTCGCCCTTCGTAACCTGAAACTCCTTGTTAACAAGATGAGGGCTGTTCAACGTCTCCACTATAACTTTCGCGACATCTTCCCGCGGGACTTCGTCGCGCGGAATTTCTCCGCCTGCGTTCACTTTCCCTGTACCTTCGTCATTGGTAAGGCGGCCCGGGTGGATGATGGTATACTCCAGACCGGAAGAGCGGAGCCATTCGTCCGCGTAAAACTTACAGGCCGCATACGGACGGAAGTCTTCGCTTCCCCAGCTGCCGCGTCTCGTATCGAAAGAGCTGATAAGAGCAAAACGGCTTACGCCTTTCTGTTTCGCTGCTTCCATCATTTTCACGGCTCCGTCCAGATCTATCATGATGGTTTTATCCTTCCCGGTATGAGGTCCGGACCCGGCAGCAAACACGACGGCATCCACGTCATCCATCAATGCGGCAAGCACATCGATTTCATCTTCCAGATCCGCAACAGCCACTCCTGCACCCAGGTTTTCAAAAAAGGATGCCTGTGTTTTATCGCGGATCATCGCTTTAGCTTCGAACTGTTCACTTTCCTGAAGCAGACGGACGAGATGTTTTCCTATCTGACCGTTCGCTCCGGCAACAAGAACTTTTTTCATATAATCCCGCCTTTCTAGTTACTTACAACAGGTGACTCCCTTACATAGTCGTTTGTTTCCGCTAAATCTGCGAGAAATTGGGCTACGCTCGCACGCGACACGCTCATTCCTACTTCATGTTTTCCTAAATAACCGATTTTAAGCGGCTTCTCCGCTTTGTCCGTAAGGATGCCGGCACGTACCAGTGTCCAGTCCAGATCCGTACTCCGGATAGCTGTGGCCATACGTTCAATTTCACGCTGGTTGTTGGCAAAGCCGAGGCGCAGTGCGGAAGCGATCGCATTTCGGCGGTAGTCTTTCTCGTCATTCGGGTCCTTGACGATGCCCGTCGTAATACCGACAAACCGTTTTGTTCCCGTTTCTCCCATCGTTTCTACGATGTTGATGACTCCTTCACTGAGCCTCTGCCTTTTAACGCGCCCGGAAGGACCGAGAAGGCTGATGACGGCGTCCATTCCGTCTACCGTTTCCTTGATTTTTTCCCGTTCATCCAGTGTGCCTTCCACGATCGCTAGCCGGTCGTGCTCCATCGGATACAACTTTTCCGGACTCCTGGCATAGGCGTACACTTCGTGACCGCGACCGAGCAGCTTATCTATCAGCCGGAGACCGGTGGAGCCCGTACCTCCGAATACCGCTATTTTCACTGATACCTCTCCTTTCTCCTTACATACTGTACCTCTTTCATTTTCCCAAATTACCATCTCCGAAACAACTAATAGCTTATGTGGGATAAAGCCTTTACATTTGGGGTATTATCCCTGTAACATTAAAAAGTGAATAACCACTCATCACTACGTCTTATACCTACCAAGGAGGAAATCACGTGGCAACTAAGAAGAAAAAGTATAAGTTTATGAATACGACCTTCTGGTCTTCTTTCCTCATCATTTTAGCCTTTACTATCTGGGGAGGATTGGCACCGGATACGTTAGCAACCCAGGCAGACACAGTGTACAGCTTCATAGCTAACACGTTTGGCTGGTTCTACCTTATCTTCGTATTTGCTCTCATCATTTTCAACTTCTACCTTGCTTTCAGTAAGTATGGAAGCATCCGTCTCGGCGGTGACGACACACGCCCGAAATACCCTTTTTACACTTGGATTGCCATGCTGTTCAGTGCCGGCTTCGGGGTCAGTATCGTTTTCTGGGGTGTCGCCGAACCGATGACGCACTTTGGTACTCCCCCGCCATTTGAACCCGGAGTGGAAGCCGGAACAGCGGAGGCTGCCCGTATCGCCATGTGGAACGCCTTTTTCAACAACGGTATCCACCAGTGGGCCTCCTTCACCTTCGTCGGACTCGCTATCTCCTATTTCATTTATCGTCAGGAAGAACGGAGTCTTATGAGTGACACCCTTAATCCTGTCATAGGAGAAACGGGCAAAAAACCTCTGCGACGCAGCATTGATTCCATTGCAGTCATCGCGACCGTCATGGGAGTGGCTACCACTCTCGGGCTCAGTGTCCTGCAGATCAACAGTGGACTCGGGGCAACGTTCGGCGTCGAGTCCGGACAGACGACGCAGATACTGATCGTACTGGCCATGTTCGTATTTTTTATGGTCTCCACGTTTTCCGGTCTTGACCGGGGAATCAAATACTTAAGTAACGTCAACCTCGGCCTCGCTCTTTTACTCATGGTCGTCGTTCTATTCATAGGTCCGACAGGCTTCATACTTAACACTATTACTACAGGGATAGGGGATTACCTGCAGAACTTCTTCCAGGCAAGTCTCCGCCTCGGACACTACAGTGAAAGTACGTGGGTGCAGGACTGGCCTGTCTACTACTGGGCGTGGACCATCGCCTGGGCACCGTTTGTCGGGATGTTCGTAGCCCGTATTTCCAAAGGGCGTACTGTCCGTGAGTTCGTACTTGGAGTTATGGTCACGCCGCCATTTCTCGGAATCATATGGATTGGAATATTCGGCGGGACAGCCATCCACTCCGATCTGTTCAACGGCACACAGATTGCCGCAGCCGTGGCGGAGAACGAAGCGACCGCTCTCTTCTCCCTGTTTGAGCAGCTGCCGCTCGGAAGTATTCTTTCGTTCCTTTCCATCTGTTTACTGTTCACCTTCCTGGTCACCTCTGCCGACTCGGCTACCTTCGTACTCGGTATGATGACGACACAGGGGGACAGAGACCCTTCTGTAGTAATCAAAGGAATCTGGGGGACGATGATAGCTCTGCTAGCTATTGTGCTGATCATCAGTGCCGGTCTGAATGGATTACAGACAGCTTCTCTAATTGGAGCGCTGCCATTCTCGATTGTCCTCTTCGTAGTCGCCGTCTCGCTGCTGATGACTATCAGAAGTGACTACAGGGAGACCCGCGAACGCAAGGATATAGCGAAACACCGTAAAATCGCCGAACATATTGAAGAAGAAGAGAATGGCGATTCATGAACAGCTGACACGTAATATAATTAAAGCTCTGCCAATCATTGCGAAATTGGCAGAGCTTTTTTCTTCGTTCATGGAGACCACCTTTCTTCAAAACCGTTCTGTTCCGAGTATTCGTACAGTAACTTCAATTTTTCCGGCCGGTAGTTGTATAGGCTGCGGTCCTCGTAGAGGAGTACGGGCTCCGCTTTTAAGTGTTCATTACGTTCTAAAATACACTCTAAATAATTATAATCGGGCAATTTATCGCTTTTATTCAAGTTGCAGGCCCTGCATGATAATACGAGATTCCATATATTATCCGACTGGATGAAGGACCAGGGTATAAAGTGATCGACGTGAGTCTGGTTTTGGGAAAGGTGTAAAGATCTTCCGCAATAAAAGCAGCTATTTTCAAATCGTGACAACAGAATATCTCTATAGGGATGGAGGGACTCCCGCTGAGCCACACTTTCCACTTTTCGCAACAGAAACTCACGGGTTACAGGATTATAATGCTCTATCATTTTTGCCAGATGATAATTTACGAGATCAGTGACAAGCCGCTGATATTTCAACAGAAACAAATGCGAATCCGGATGGAACTGAAAGTATTCAGATTGTTTTCGTCTGTCAAAACCATACAACTTCCCTTCAAAATCACTGTATAAAGCTCCAAAGACATATTTCTTCATAATTGGCTTCGCACACTCCAGGACACAAACCTGATCCCCTGCCTGCAGCTGGTCAAAACTCAAATCTATCGGTAACTGCCGTTCTTCACGGGCCCTCAGAACAGCAGCCGCCACCCCTGAATTTTGCGACCCCTGTTTCAGTCCGTGCCTGACCACCAGGTTCCAGTACGTTTTTACAAAAGAATACCCGATCTGTTCATACGTCAACTGCAGCCGGGAATCAGCGTTATATAAATTCTCAATCAATGCTTTCAGAAGACCGAACTTATACGTCTGGGTCTTTTTACTTTTGTAAAAAAACATTGTGAACTGATACCAAATTTCGTCTTCCTCGAGAGAATGACTGTTTACTCTCCCGTGACCCGACTTCCAGCTCATTCCAGCTCACTCTCCTTTTCTGAAGCACCGGAATCTTTTCCTTTCATTTCTTCAAGCATCGCAATCAGCCGCTCTACGTCCTGGTCACTCAAATCATTGAAATGATCGAGCTGCTTCTGGATAAACTCCACCCTCTCGTCTTTTTTTACTCCGTCTGTCAGGAAAAAAGTAGTGATGGAACTGGTGATCATCCCGATGAGGCCAATCCCGACAAGCATGAGGACGATGGCGACCATTCGCCCTATCCCCGTCTCCGGAGAGATGTCGCCGTACCCTACTGTAGTGGTAGTGACGACCGACCACCATACGCCGTCCATGTAAGTGGTGATTGTGGGTTCGAATTCCTTGACCACGATTGCTGCTCCAAAAACAAGGATAAATGAGACACTCAGCACTAGATCCAGTCCGTTCGTTTTAATTATAGAGAACAGAGTGCCGAGGTATTTCCGTGAGACGGCGAAAAAGCGCAGAACGCGAAACAATCGTACAATCCTTGCTGTCTGGAAAATAGCGTCGAGAGGAAGGGCCGCAATGATATCAATAGGGTTCTTTTTTATGTATTGCCACTTTTTTTCTGCTGCTATAAATCTTATGAGGACGTCCGTGAAGAAGATGATCCAGACGTACCGATTGATAGCCAGAAGTATTGGATTCTCCGTCCATATGAACAATACGGAAGCCAAAGCGAGGAATACGAGCGTAATTTCATACCCGATAATCCAGTTCTTTTTCGTTTTTGCTTTCATGTTATCCCTCACCACCTATCGTAGAAGTCCTGTTCAGTCCACCCATTGCAGCAGTTCAATCCTGTTGCCGAACGGATCCTGTATATAACAGCGCTCTGCTCCCGGGAGCCTGTCATCCTTCTTCACTGCCACACCCCGGTCCTCAAGTGTGTCCACTGCTTCCTGAAAGTCGTCCACTTCAAACGCCGGGTGGGCTTTCCGGGCGGGTGTGAACGGTTCTTCTATACCGATGTGCAGCTGCTGGACACCGAGACTGAACCAGACGCCCCCGTTTTTCCGAAGACTATCCGGTTTCCCCACCTCTTCCATGCCGAGTATATCTCCGAAGAACTCCCGAGCTTTCTCTTCCCCGCCTTCCGGTGCTGCAAGTTGAATATGATCGATTCGTTTCAACATATCTTTTCCTCCCTTTCGGCTCTATGTCTCTCGTTTATTTTTAATATTATCATACATACGGATAACGTTTTGTATGGTAAAACGATTTTCTTTTTTTGAAACCCCCCGGCCCTCGGGTAAGCACAGACCAACGAACCATCCTTTTTTCCGGCCAAACAGATTACGTGCGTTTGCTCTTACGTTCTTATAAACTATGGTACATTCCTGGCTGATCGGCCTATATGTTTTGAAATCGAGAAAAACGGATATTGCCATTTAAGTATGGTGACACTAATCTTTCACCTAAGGAGTGAATAACGATATGCTATTCAGAGAATATGACTTTTTGAACCAGAACGTTAAGAACCGGTTTGTCGTCGCACCGATGACACGCGTCAGCGCAGAAGAGGACGGACAGCCGAATGATACGATGAAAGACTATTACACCCGATTCGCCAAAGGCGGGTTCGGCACGATTGTGACGGAAGGGATCTATCCCGATCAAAGCTTCAGCCAGGGGTACAGCCACCAGCCCGGTCTGGCCACAGCCATCCATGCCGACGGCTGGAAACCGATTGTGGATGCTGTTCATGAAGAAGGTACGGCTATTATTGCGCAGTTAATGCATGCCGGAGCGCAGATGCAGGCGAACAGATACTCCGATGAATCTATCGCACCTTCTGCCGTGCAGCCTAAGGGAGAACAGCTCAGCTTTTACGGTGGTTCCGGCCCTTTCCCGGTACCGCGCGCTATGGATGATCACGATTTCAGAGAAGTGAAAGAAAGTTTTGTTCACAGTGCCCTTCGCGCTAAAGAAGCGGGATTCGACGGTGTGGAACTGCACGGAGCGAACGGTTATCTTCTCGACCAGTTCCTCACGGATTACTTTAACCTCCGTAACGATGAATACGGCGGCTCGCCCGAAAACAGAGTTAAATTCGTTCTTGAAGTGATTGAAGAAGTCCGTGCTGCCGTCGGTGAAGACTACCCTGTAGGTATCCGTATTTCGCAGGCGAAAGCAGCCGACGGAGAACACAAGTGGGCAGGGGGTGAAGAAGAGGCACGCACAATTTTCGAAGCTCTCGGTAATGCGCCTCTCGACTTTGTTCACACTACAGACCCTGATGCTGCTGCGTCTTCTTTCGGAGAGAATACGAAAACGCTGGCTGAAGCAGCAAAACTGTTCAGCGGTCTGCCGGTCATCGCCAACGGTAAACTTACCGATCCGGTGAAAGCGGCCCAGCTTCTGAAAGAAGGACAGGCGGACCTTATTGCAGTAGGAACCGGAGCTCTCGCCAACCCGGATCTTCCAAATCTGATAGACAAAGGGGAAGATTTAAGAGAGTTCGATTTCAAAGAAATCATGCTTCCTCAGGCGAACATTAAAGACCATGAGCTGAACCAGAATATCTTCAACGGATAATTTTCATGAAAACGGCCCCGCTGCGGGTCGTTTTCTTTTTTCTGCTTTGTACTTTTTCTGGTAGGATAAATGTAGAAAGGAAGAGATCAATGCCAGGTATATTCGTAACAGGAACCCATTCAAATGTAGGAAAAACTTCATTCATCACTTCACTCATAGCGTCCCTCAGGGAAAAAGGGATCGATGCTGTTCCGTACAAACCCGTACAGTGCGGAGCGACAGAGGCCGGAACCTCCCCGGACGCTGACAGATACCGGGAGGTCTATGAACCCGGGCTCGGGGATGTATTATGTACATATCTGTTCAAGTCGAAAGTGTCCCCCCATCTCGCCGCTTCCCTTGAAGGTACGCTCATCGAACCCGACCGTATCCTTCGCGACTTCTCCTACCTGGAGAAAATGCATGATCTCGTCATCGTGGAAGGCTCCGGGGGAATTGCCGTTCCGTTGATTGACGAACAGTACGGGACGCCTGAACTGATGAACGACCTAGGGCTGCCGGGGCTTCTGATTGCGGATGCCGATATCGGGACTCTTAACCAGACGACGATAACAGCTTCTTACGCCCGCGGGAAAAATGTGGATCTCCGGGGGATCGTGCTTAACCGCTACCCCGAATTTCCGTCCATCGGCATTCGTCATAACCCCGAGATGCTTGAACGAACAACCGGACTCCCGGTACTCGGAAAAGTTCCGGAAACCGAAGAGCCGGACCTGTCCCTGTACCGCACCATCTATTCGGATTTCCTTGAAACACTCAAATACTGAACCCGAAGGAGAGAGCTATCATGAAAGAAGAATTGCTGCAGCGCTTTATCAGTTACGTAAAGATAGATACCCAATCGGATGAAGCATCGGAAACTACACCTTCCACAGACAAGCAGTGGGAGCTTGCGAACAAATTGGCGGAAGAACTGGAAACAATCGGTATGAGTGAAGTTTCCATCGATGAGAAAGCCTACGTCATGGCCACCCTGCCTTCAAATACTGATAAAGATCTGCCTGTCATCGGCTTCCTTGCGCACATCGATACAGCAACGGACTTTACCGGGAGCGGTGTCTCCCCAAAGGTTTGGAAGAATTATGACGGAGGAGAGCTGAGTCTGAATGACGATACCGTCCTCTCCCCCGATGATTTCCCTTCCCTGCACAAATACGCAGGACATACGCTTGTCACGACAGATGGTACCACACTGCTCGGAGCCGACAACAAAGCAGGGGTGACCGAGATCATGACGGCGATGAACTTTTTGCTCCACAACCCGGAAGTCCCTCATGGAAAAATACGGGTCGCCTTTACGCCCGATGAAGAAATAGGAAAGGGTCCTCACCACTTCGACGTCGAACGCTTCGGTGCCGACTTCGCCTATACGATAGACGGAGGGGAACTCGGGGAACTTGAATACGAAAGTTTCAACGCAGCTTCTGCCACTATCCAGTTCCAGGGGCGCAACGTCCATCCGGGATCGGCGAAAAACAAAATGATTCATGCTTCAAAAATGGCGATGACGTTCGCGTCCTCCCTGCCCGCTTTCGAAGCACCGGAATATACGGAAGAGAAGGAAGGTTTCTTTCACCTGCTCGGCATGGAAGGCGATGTGGAACACGCCGTTCTCTCCTACATTATTCGTGACCACGATAACGAAAAATTTGAAGCGAAAAAGAATTACATGCAAAAAACGGTGGAAGAATTCCGCCGCCTGTATGGCGAGTCCGCCGTTTTGCTTTACATGGAGGATCAGTACTACAACATGCGCGAAAAGATTGAACCCGTTTTCGAAATCGTGGACGCGGCGGAACAGGCCATGATAAACAAAGGCATCCGACCACTCATACGTCCGGTCCGCGGAGGGACGGACGGGTCTCAGCTCTCTTTCATGGGGCTCCCGACGCCTAATATTTTTACCGGCGGCGAAAATTACCACGGTAAATACGAGTACATTTCACTCGACAACATGGAGAAAGCCACTGAAACGATCATCGAACTCTCCCGTCTGTTCGCCGCAGAAAATAAGTTTAACATCCGGAAGAAAAAGGAATCGTGAGAATAGGAACATTCTTAAAGGTGGTGACATGATGGGTGAAAAAAATAAAGACCACAACGTTGATAACAACAGGAAAATGATAAACGAAGAAGAACGTACGGACCTTGCCGAGAAATTCAAAGAAGAAGAATTGACGGACGATATTCCTATGGAAGCGCTCGAACTCGATGAAAAAGGTAACAGAAAGAAAAAAGAGTTCATGAAAGATTCTCAGAGCGAGAAGAAATATCGGAAAGACCGTGACAATCAGGACTGATAAAAGCTGATGCCCTCCTAAATGATGAAGAAGGGCATCAGCTTATTTTTTGAAACTTTTCCCTTTCCTTTTCCGTACATCATTTAAAAGGAGGAATAGTTATGCTGACTATTGCAGAAGAACTTCTGCTTCTCGCTTTGCATGATCGGAAAGGCTCGGTAACTATGCGGGCTTCCTCTTCCCTGAAATTCGGGCTGGCCGGTGCGTTCATCAGCGAACTTGCATTAAATGAACGCGTCGCAGCTGAAGGGAAGAAACTCACCGTCATAAATCCCGCCCCGGTTGATGATCCTCTGTTAAACGACGTATTCCAGGAAATTAAAAACTCCAAAAAAGACCGTAAAATCAGAGTCTGGGTCGAGAAGTTCGGGAACCGGATGAGAAAGCGGCAAAAAACCATGTCTTCCCGTCTTGTGGAGAAGGGGATACTTGAAGAGAGTCATCACAGCTTTCTCGGTATCTTCACCTGGACAACCTACCCCACTTCTGATAACACAAAAGAAGAGGAGATCCGCGTGAGGGTAACGGAAGCCCTGGAAGAAACCGACCTCCCCGACGAACGTACGCTCATTCTGCTCAGCCTGATTAATGCCTGCGATCTCGTGAAGGAAATCTTCCCTAAGAAAGAAGCGCGCGCGAAGAAAAAACAGATCAAAGCATGGACGAAGCGTAATCCTTACGGAAAAGCTGTAAATGAGGCCGTAGACGCCACAAATGCCGCCGTTTATGCAGCGGCAGGTGCAGCAGCTATCTCTTCCGGCGGTTCATCCTGATTTTTCCCGAAAAATAAAAGCAGGGACCCTGCGGGAGCATCCCGGGATTCCTGCTTTTTCTATTATGGAAGATCGTTACCTGCAGCGCGATAAAGTTCATACCACTCTTCCCTCGTAAGTTTCACTTCCGATGCTTTCGCAATATCTTCGAGACGCTGTTTGTTCATCGTACCGACAATCGGCTGGATGCCTGCAGGGTGACGCAGAATCCATGCGATGGCGATAGCCGAATCGGTCACGCCATAGCGGGAAGCGACCTGCTGCAGTTTTTCATTGATTTCCGGAAAATCACTGTTTCCGACGAAGGCGCCTTCGATCATACCATGCTGAAAAGGGGACCAGGCCTGAAGTGAAATATTATTCAGACGGCTGTATTCAATGATTTCCCCGTCCCGGTTTACTGCTGAACTATTCTCCATATTCACATTCAGTCCGTGATCGATCATTACCGTCTGCATAAGACTCAACTGCACCTGGTTAACGATCAGCTCCTGATCAACCGTTTCCTGCAGCAGTTCCATCTGCATAGGATTGTGGTTACTGACACCGAAATGACGGACTTTCCCGTCGTTCTCCAGTTTAGTGAAGGCTTCAGCCACTTCCTCCGGTTCCATAAGAGCATCGGGACGATGCAGCAGTAATACATCCAAGTATTCTGTGTTAAGACGTTTCAGGCTTCCTTCCACCGAAGATATGATATGTTCCTTGGAAAAGTCGAAGAAACCATCGCGGATTCCACACTTCGATTGCAGAATCATCTTTTCGCGCAGGGATGGTTCAATCGCACTTGCGAACGCTTTCTCGGCTTCACCCTTCCCGTAAATATCGGCATGATCGAAGAAGTCGATACCGAGCTCCATCGACTTATCTATCATTGCACGTGCATCATTCTTCGTCATCCCGGCCATACGCATGCAGCCGAGTCCGATTTCCGGTACGCTCAGGTCACTCGTGCCGAGGTTCATTCTTTTCACCATTATTAGCCTCCTATGTTGTACATATGTTCGAAACGTCCGTTTCCCCTGGAACTAGCTGCACCGATACAAAGGAGGGGTTTCTGAGCCGGCGCTCAAAAAACCCCTCTCGCGACTTTTTTCATATACGGACCTCACGCCGCTATTTAACGACCAGCACGGGTTTCGTGCACTTTTGCACTACGTTGTTACTTACACTGCCGAGAAGCAGTTTCTTAACTCCTCCAAGCCCGCGGCTTCCTACAATAACGAGATCCACATCATGCTCTTTGGCATACGCGCAGATTTTCTGGCCCGGGTTTCCCTCTTCCTTGCCATAAGATATTTGGGTCACCACTGACGTGTCTTCCTCCTGTTCGAGTTCCACTTTAATTTCTTCCATTTCTTTCTCAAACCGTTCGGCCAGCTCTTTTCCTATGTCTTCGGCCATTTTGGCATTTGTCGCGGGCCCCGTCGTATTTATGACTGAAAGTAAGTGGATTTCACGATGATCTGCCTTAACGGCCTGGGTTTTAGCTTCCTCGACAGCGTGCCTGCTGAGTTCACTTCCGTCATAAGCTATCAGAATCTTTTTGGTCATGTGGCATCTCCTCCATTTTAAAATTCTCCTTACAGTACACTATATTCCTACTAAAGCGCAAGGCTAAACGTTGTAAACGGTTTATTAGTGAACAGTTCTCAAAACTTTTCGAATCGTTGCCCTGCCAGGGCTGAACCGATAAACAAATAAATTGCAGGAGTTCTTTCTTTTCTTTACACTTAATTCTACATTATTAACCAAAGGGGATTGTACTATCGTGAGACAAGTCTACAGCGACGTATACCAGTTCAGAGGTTCCCATTACGATTTCGGTTTCCGGCAGGGCGAATGGCTCCGGAACTCTCCCATCCTCGCCAATCGGGATAAGCAGTGGGAAGGGAAAAGAGCCCGTCATTTCATTATAGATTTCGATGAAATAAAAAGTATGTTCGACCGCTTCTCCCCCGGCATATGGGACGAAATTCGCGGGCTTGCCGATGCGCTGGATCTTTCGATGGAGACAGCCATCCAGAACTTCGGCGGTTACTATCTTGAATTCGGTAAAAGCGGCTGCTCCATTTATACGAATGAGCATGTGCTTGTCAGAAACTATGACAGTGACCCCGTCGCTTACGAAGGCCGTTATATGCTGTACCAGCCGACGGATGGAGGTTACGCGACGATCGGACCTTCCATGCAGATTACGGGACGGACAGACGGGATGAACGAGCACGGACTCTCCATGGGGTACAACTTCATCAACCGTGTCGGCTCGGATACCGGATTTCTCTGTAATATGATTGGACGTATGATCCTTGAGAATAGCCGGACGATCGAAGAAGCGATCGATTTACTGAAGAACATCCCGCATCGCCGGGCTTTCAGCTATGTACTCCTCGACTCTTCCGGCCGTTCCGTCGTCGCAGAGGCTTCGGCCCGTGACGTGAAAGTGAGGGAAGGGAATATAAGCACCAATCACTTTCACAAACTGACAGAGGAAAACCGCTACCGTATGGATGATTCACTCGGCCGCTATCAGGCTATGGAAGACGCCGTGCCTGAAGATATTTACAGTTCCTATCAGCTGTTGAACAATACGGATAAACAGGTTTTTTCCTACAAGTACGGAGCCTGGGCAGGCACAATTCATACGGCCGCCTATCTGCCGGAGAAAAAGCAGGCATGGTTCACCCACGGAGCGGACCGGCTGCCGATGCTTTTCAACTTTGAAGACTGGCTGAACGGGGAAGATACGAAAGCCAGGAAAGTTAAAGGATATATCGACTCTCCCCACCCTTTCGTAAATATGGAGTACCAGTGAATGCTGATATAAATCTTGAATTCAAGCATCAAGAAATAAAGCGATTCATATCATTACTAATAACCTCGCTTTTTCGGTAAAATATAAGGAAAAGGAGGATTTATGATGAGCGTACATGATATTTCAGTTACGAAAGAGAGCGGGGAAACTTACAGTCTGGATGCCTATAAAGGGAAAGTGCTGATGATCGTCAACACTGCCACAAAATGCGGTCTGAAGGGACAGTTTGATGAACTGGAGGAACTGTATAAGAAATACCAGGACGAGGGATTCGTCGTTCTCGGGTTTCCGAGCAACCAGTTCGCCAATCAGGAACCGGGGTCCGCACAGGATGCAGCGGAACAGTGCCGTCTCAACTACGGGGTGACGTTTCCTATGCATGAGAAGATTAAAGTGAACGGAGATGACACGCACGAACTTTTCAGGCACCTGAAAGAACAGTCAGGCGGCATGCTCGGTGATGGCATCAAATGGAACTTCACTAAATTTCTCGTCGACCAGGACGGGAATGTCGTAGAGCGCTATGCTCCTCAGACTTCACCGAAAAAAGCGGAAGAGGATATCAGGAAACTCGTTTCTTGATCGCTTTATAAACCACAGAGCTAAATGAATACCGTAAATAAAAGACACAACAACACCGAAGCCTATTCGGTGCAGTTGTGTCTTTTCAATTTTGGGCCGGTGTATGGAACAGTTAAAAGAGCAGATAAGCGACGACGCCCGTCATCAGTCCATACAGCAGGGCAGGGATAACCGTCTTACGGATGATTTCCCCTTCTTTCCCGGAAAGACCGACGACGGTTCCGGCAGCTACTACGTTATGTACGCAGATCATGTTACCCGCCGCCGCTCCGAGAAGCTGCAGGGCCAGTACCGTGCGCATGCCGAGGCCGGCCTGCTCGGCGATATTGAACTGGACCGGGGAAAACGTAAGTGTGGAGACCGTTGCACTTCCGGTGATGAATGAACCGATTTCCCCCAGGAACGGCGCTACAATCAGCCACATGAAGCCAAGATTTTCGGACAGAAAACCTGCAATGTACTGCGGCATACTGACAAGGTCTGACGTATTCATACCGGAATTGGAGAATACCTGGACGAGTGCGAGCGTCGCAAAAAGAGCAAGAGCGGCATCTTTCATTGAGAATAACGACTCCCGGGAAGCATCCAGAAAGTGACGGAACGGTTTCCTCTGAATGAATATGGACGCTATAGTAGCCAGCACAAGTACGCTTCCCGGAGAGTAGAGAACCTCCCAGGCGGACGTAATCCCTTCCACTCCCAGAATGTCCGGCCACGTCGCATCAATCCACGTCTTCGCTGCATCTCTCACGACCGGCACAATCCGTGTCAGTAACAATAATACTACGATGAGGACGTACGGGGCCCAGGCAGCAACGAGAGAGATGTCCGAAGACTTCTCTTCTGTCCCTTCCTGCTTGGCATCCATCCACACTCTTTTCGGGACGAGCCACCCTTTCCCGGCCGTAACCGAAGCGGTCAGAAGACCTGTCAGAGCAGCAAGAATAGCTACGAACTCGAAACCGAACAGCGTAGCGTATAATAATGCGGACGACGTATAAACGAAACCGACGACAAGAGCCCAGGGGACTATCTCAAGCACATCCTTCCAGTTCCTGTTCTTACCGAAGAACATCGTAAGCAGCACAACGAGAACCAGAGGTACAAAGGATCCGGTGAACATATCGATTTGTGTAATCCTTACAGCCACTTCATTATATAACGTTCCGTCCGCACCGGGCAGGTTGCTGAGGCCCACCTGCAGCGGCGTGCCGACAGCTCCGAACGGTACAGCTGCACTATCCGCCACAAGAGCGAGTGTGGCAGCTGCAAGAGGATTGAACCCGAGAGCCACAAGTAAAGGCCCCGTAACCGCTGCCGGCGTACCGAATCCGGCCGCTCCTTCCAACAGAGAGCCGAACAGAAACGCGACGATAACCGCCTGAACTCTCATGTCAGGTGAAATATTGCGGAATCCCTGATTGATACGGTCGACCGCTCCCGTCCGCCGCAGAGTATTCAAAAGTACAATCGCTCCGAACAGAATGAACAGAATCGTTAAAGCTTTATGACCTCCTTCAAGTACCGAGGCAGCAATCACCTTTCCGTTCATTCCCCATATGGTGTAGGCGAGCAGAAGCACAAGAACCGCACTGTATGCCATTCCTTTTTTTGCAGCCATACGAAATACCACCAAAAATAAAAACGGAAGTATGACTGCTGCCGAAGCAGTTAATAAAAGCATAAAAGCCCCTCCTTTCTCTGTAACTGACACATTTTGTTATATTGCTCAACTTTTATGTTATCCGGCCCCGAAAAGTACACGAACGCGCGCGATATGTAACCGCTATCAAAATAAAACCGAAAAAACAGGAGAGAGGCTGCATGCAAAAACACCTCTTCCCTGTTTACGATTCCCCGATAATGTGATGCGGGGTAATGATACCGAGAAGTTTCTCATCCGGAGTGCCGTTCTCGGTAATGAGAATCGCTTCCGGCCGGAAACTGCTCGAAGGGTTCCCTTTCATCATATCCACAGCCTGGTGCACGGTCGTTATGCGATTTATGAATTTGTAGTGATCTTTACGGACTTCTACAGCCAGCACTTCCCCGATCGTTGTTCCGTTCAGATTCAAATGCTCCTCGTTAATATGGGAGGATAACCATTGAGTAATCCCCCGCGGCGTCAGGAGCCCTTTGAAGCCGCTGTTTCCGTATACGGGAAACTGGGAAAATTCCTTCTCCTTCACGATTGCGAGAAGGGAAGCGAGAGTGTCGTCCAGATGAAAAGTCTGAACATACCTGCTGAAAGCCGGTATAACGAGTTTCGGTCTGGTAAGTTCCGCTTCAATGTTCAAAATATGCTCCACCGTTTTTTCATGCGGTTCCGCAATAATATAATTGGGCATGACCCTGTTATGTACGATTGCATTGCGCAGTTCGGCAAATTCCAGCAGATCATTTTGAAACCGCTTGACCACCGCATTCCGTTTGCTGAAGTAATTGACCAGTGAAGCGAAAGGGATGTAATCCTCTGTTTCTTTCCAGCGATTCAGGTGCTGATCGATCCGGTTATAGGCACTTAAAAAAGTATCCGCATTCTTTCCCATCCTATCTCCCCCTACAGGCGCCGGTGCGCTCGGCTGCATCCAGTTTTCACTATATCACCACCGGACCTTCGGTTACAAAGTATTTCCGGGGAAATAACGGGTGATTATCGTATTTTTTATAAAGGTACTCCGCGTTTATGGCTGCTCGATTACTATTTGACTTTCAATCTGTACCCCATCGAGTGCCTGCGTGGCGAGACGATCGGCTTCGCTGTTTTCCTTCCGGGGGACATGGAGGTAAGTCGCTTCCAGCCCGCTTTCTGCCAGCCTGGCGTCAATACGATCTGCCCAGGTCAGAAAAACCGGATCGTAACACTCCCACTCTTCTTTCATCTGATTAATCACAAGACGTGAATCTCCTTTTATGCAGATCGGCTGGTAACGTATTCCGAGCATGGCCAGTTCCTGGACAGCCAGGTGCAGTGCTGCATACTCAGCCTCGTTGCTTGAGGTCAACTCGTCCACGAGGGCATTTTTCCGGACGCGGTACATCTCCCCGCTCTTTTCGTAATAGATCGCACAGCCCAGTCCCGCCCGTCCGTACTCTATTTCATAGCCACCGTCAAAATAGACATATACATCGTGCGGCTCGGTCTGTATTTTCTCTATGAATGCCTTAAGTTCCTTACGCAAAAATCTTTCCCCGTTGTTATTCTGAAAGACTATTTCACGGACACGGCCCATTTTCTGAAGATCCGCTTCCAGCTCCAGGGCCGTTTCAATATTCATCTCCTCCGTAAAACAGGTGATAACCGGCCCCTTCGGCACTTTATACAAGTAGCTTATGGTCAATTGCATATGCAACCCCCCTTTTTCTTTCCCGGTATAAAAAAGGCCAGAGACAAGGCCTTCAGGAAGGACTTTTGCCTCTGGTCTTCTGCCATTCGCTGCGCATGATGCCCATCTTCACCGCATCAAAGAATTCTCCGTCCACTTTCCGGGCTTCACGGACACGGGCTTCTTCAAGCATGCCCACTTTTTCCCCGACGTGGATCATACGGGAATTTCCGGACCAGGTGCTTAAACCGAGCCGGTGCAGTCCGGTCGCTTCGAACAGATAATCGATCCAGTGCTGGTACGCTTCCGAGCCGTAACCGCCGTTCCAGTAGTGTTTATCATAAATGACGATCCCCGTTTCCAGCCAGTCCGTGTTCGGATCGACCCAGTACGAACCGACAGCTCCAACAACTGTATCGTCAATTTCAATAACGAGAGAGCTCGGCACGCCTTCCATAATATAATACTGCTGTTCCCAGCTTTGGTAGAATTCCTCTTTCGTTGCATGCTGTTCGGGAATATACGGCCCATTCCATTCTCTTGAGGCCTGTTCCTCCTCTTCAAACTGCCAGTAATAGAGCACATCTATATCTTCTTTGTAAGGTTCCCGCAGAATGGTCTTTTCACCTTTGATTTCTATCATTACTTGCCCCTCCGTCTGTCAAAAACATCTCTTTTGTCTTTGTCGTCTCCATTATCACAAAGATGAGACTTTTACGCAAAAAAGACTTTCCCTGATAAAAAGAGAAAGCCTTTATTCGTTAAACTTTTTTACACTAAAAGATTGAAAAGCTCCTGATTTTTGTTCAACTCTGTATACGTGAATCCGTGTTCTTCCATCCGCCGGATAAGGCCGTGGTAGTCTTCGTACTGTTTCAGTTCAATACCGACAAGAACCGGTCCTTTTTCACGGTTGTTCTTCTTCGTATACTCAAACCGGGTGATGTCCTCCGTATCACCCAGGACGTTGAACACGAATTCTTTGAGGGATCCGGTACGCTGTGGAAAATTGACGATAAAATAGTGCTTCAGTCCTTCGTAGATGAGGGAACGTTCTTTCATTTCCTGCATTCTGGAAATATCGTTATTCCCTCCACTGATGACACAAACGATCGTTTTCCCTTTTATCTCTTCCCGGTAGAAGTCGAGAGCCGTTACCGGCAGGGCTCCGGCCGGTTCCGCGATGATCGCGTTCTCGTTATAAAGGTTCAGAATGGTCGTACACACCTTCCCTTCCGGAACGCATACGACATCTTCCATAACCTGTCGGGCAATCTGGAAAGTAAGTTCACCGACCCGCGCCACAGATGCCCCGTCGACAAATTTATCGATCCAATCGAGCGTTTCCACTTTCCCGCTCTCGAGAGACATCTTCATGGAAGGCGCCCCTTCCGGCTCCACACCGATAATTTTCGTCTCGGGGGAATTCTCTTTTACGTACGTGCCGACTCCCGCAGAAAGACCGCCACCGCCTACACTCATGAACACATGGGAAATCGGCTCATCCATGTCCTCTATGATTTCTTTCCCGACGGTGCCCTGACCTGCTATCGTCCGCTTGTCATCGAAAGGGTGCACGAACGTCATCCCTTCTTCTTCGCACGCTTTATGAGCTTCTTTGTATGCATCATCAAAAGAATCGCCGGTTATAACGATGTCTACCCATTTATCCCCGAAGAAAGAAACCTGGGAAATCTTCTGTTTTGGCGTAGTCGTCGGCATAAACACTTTCCCCCTGATGCCGAGCTTCTGGCAGGAAAGTGCAACCCCTTGAGCGTGGTTGCCGGCACTGGCACACACTACTCCTTTTTCGCGGGCGCCATCACTCAGGTTTTTGATGTTATTGTATGCCCCGCGTATTTTAAATGACCGCACCGGCTGCAGATCTTCTCTTTTTAAGTAGACGTTACAGTCATAGCGGGCGGAAAGAACTTCATCTTTAAGTAATGGAGAACGTATCGCCGCTTCTTCCACTGTTTTGGCAGCTTTCCGGATATCTTCCCCCGTCACTAATTTATCCATAACTTGACCCTCGCTTCTATTTACGCTCATAGCCCCATCCTTTTCTGAAACCGAATTTTAAGCACTATTTTAACATAGGAAAAGAGCTGTGACAGCTTAAATTCTTATTTTTCTTACACAGGTTCCGGCTATTCCTCCGGCACGTAAACGTTCAGTTCGTTGTGAAGCAAGCGTGCTTCAAACGGCAGTTTCATCCCTTCGTCCCCGTCTATATTTACGACGAGATTGAGCGATGTATCGACTTTCATGTCAGTGGCGGTGAAGTATTCCACCTGTTCATTACTCTTAAGCTCCCCCCTGAACAGATCGGGGATGAGCTGAACCACTTTCGGCAGAGAAAACTCTTTCAGAATGAATACGTGAAACGCTCCGTCGTTTACCTCCGCCTCCCGCGCGAAAGTTTCGATGCCTCCGACGGAATTTGTCAGAGCTACGAGGACGAGATAGGCTTTCCCCTCCCATTTCTTTCCGTCGTAATCTATCGAAAGATCGAAGGGGGTCTCTTCCCTGATGGCTTGCGCCCCTTCAATCAAATAGGCAAGAGGACCGAATTTGGATTTTTGTTCCGGGGACACCTGGTACACAGCCTCCGCGATAGCACCGACGGCCAGTACATTCATGAAATAACGTTCACCGGCAATTTTGCCGATGTCGACGGATCGGGTATTGGACGTTTCCAGAACGCCGATAGCTTTCTTTTCATCCATCGGTATACCGAGAGCTCTAGCGAAATCGTTTACAGTTCCGAGCGGTACGAAGCCGAACACGGGCTTGTGGTCTTTCTCCGCCAGACCGTTGATACTCTCATTGATAGTACCGTCGCCTCCCATGGCGACGAGGGCGTCGTACTTCCCGAAAGAAGCTTCCTCCGCAAATCGGGTCGCATCCCCCTCCCCTTCCGTATATTTCACTGTAACTTCTTCGTGCTGCTTTTTCAGTGCAGTCACTGCTTCCTCTTCGAACTTCAATCCCTTTTCCTGACCGGAAGAAGGATTGATAATTAACATTGCTTTCGTCATGACTTTTCCCTCTCTTTCTTCCCGAACTGCATATGTTCATATCTGCCCCGGGTTACTTGATAAATCCCGTAAAGGATGAGACCTGCCGAAACGAAACCGAGAATCCAGCGTCCGAATGGCTGGGAGGCGATTTCCGAAAGCGCCCCGTCCAGCCCTTTGGCCTGCCCCGGATCGTGACTCAGAGCGGTTCTTATGAAGAAAAAACCGATCAGTCCAAGGACAGCACCACGGGAAACGAGCCCTGCAGTGCCCGTGTTTTTAGCTATTTTCCTCTCATGATAGTCCATGTCCCCAATCAGGAATGCTTTCATAAACCGTTGTGTCAGGCCGTTTGCGATTTCATAGACGCCGTAACCGATAACACCGGCTCCTATTCCGCCGAGAATCCAGGCTCCAAAAGGCTGCTGTAACAGCTTTGCCGATAATGTATTCCCGGATCCTCCTCCGCCGGAGATGGCATTGACCGCAATACCGATAGCCTGCACTGCCAATACAGTATAAATGCCTGCGTTGATAAAGTAGGCGAACCGTTTTATCAGACCGCCCATTCCTTTCCCTTCACCTTTGGGATCCAGAAACGCTTTTATCAGTACCCATCCTATATACATGAAAAGTCCGAGGCCCATCAGCCAGACGAGGATGTTGCCAAGCGGTATGCGAGCCAGTGACTGGAACATGCCGGATGTCCCCGTCGCTTTCCCGCCGAAACCTGCAGCCGCAAGCAGAGCAAGGAGGCCCACTATAAAGTAGACGCAGCCTTTGGCCATATAACCTATCCTGGCAGATCTTCTTATCCAGGGCTTTATCTCTTCCCTGACGTACTCATCCGGGTGGATAGACTTCCCCATACGTTTCCCCTCTTTTCGTCTATAGCTGCTGCATGGAAGTTTCCCTTTTTTTCACAAACAGAAACTTATATATAAAACATCAGGAGCGCAGGAATTGTTATGATACTGAGCAGCGTAGTCACGAGTGTAATTCCGGAAACCAGTTCCGGTTTTGCGTCAAACTGAACGGCGTAGATAGTGGTGGTGGCCGCCGACGGCATAGCTGCCTGTACAATCAGTACACTGGCCATCAGTTTACTCATGGGAAGAAGCGCCACCAGAGCGAACGCTATCACCGGAGATGCTACAAGTCGCAGGACAGAGGCATACGACACCTTCTTCCAGTCCAGGGACGTAACGCTTATTTCAGCCAGCTGCATGCCGAGCACGATCATAATCGTCGGAACGGTGGCTGCAGCGACGAGCTCTATCGCTCCCATCACGCTTCCTCCGACAGAAACCCCGCCGCACTTCATCACTAATGCGAGCAGCACGGCGTAGGTCGGAGGCATTTTCAATACAGACAGTCCTGCCATCTTCAAGCCGGCCCGCCCTTTTGCTGCATAGTAAACACCGAAGAAATTCATAATGATCGAGTGCAGTACCATCAGGGAAACTGCATAAATGAATCCCTCTTCTCCGAACACAAAAAGGATAATCGGCGACCCGTAATTCCCGGAATTCATGAAAGCCGTAGAGAGAATGAGTGCACTTTCTGTCGAAGTACTGTATCCTTTTATCCAGGCGTAGATTTTGTTTATGATCAGCATAATGAATAACAGAAGCAGGGCGAACACCAGCATCATAATATAGTCCCGGTTCAGGTCTGCCGTATAAAACGTTTCAAATACAAGACAGGGAAGCATAATGTACATGCCTACTGTCGAAACGGAACGTATGTCCAGACGCCCTGCCTTCTGAATGATATATCCTGCCAGAAATACTGCGATGACGGGCAGGACCACTTCCACAAACACTCCCATACTATCCTTTCCTTTCCAAAATCATTATATCTTCTTTCAACATACCACATTTACCCGTTTCAACGCCCGGCCTTACGGGTAATTAAAAGTTATTAACTCTTCCAGACAGAAAGGGCATCCCTTATGATTAACCTCACAGAACTTCTTCATTCCTATTACATAAATTCTTACGGACCGCTCACTCTTCCGGTCCGCCAGTTCACCCTTCATTCCGCAGTTCCGAACGAACAGGGCGTCTTCTTCTGCAAATCCGGTAAGCGCAGCGGCCTGGATTATGTCGACGAAGCTGTCGCTAACGGAGGAATCTGCGTTATTGGAACGGACCCGTCTCTTCTCGGGGAGCGCGAGCGCCATCCGGACGTTACGTTCATCATCGTATCCGACCTCCCCCCCGTCATCACCCTCCTTCTCCGGACCGTCTATAACAGCGTCTTCGACGAGATGGAATTCTTCGGAGTGACGGGCACGAACGGGAAAACGACAGTAACCTATATGATTTCCACCCTTTTGAACAGATTCGGTTTCAAGACAGGATCTGTCGGTACGGAAGGTGTAATGACCAGTGATCTGCAACCCATGGATTACAATAAAACGACGCCGACGACACCCGAAGCCCCTGAGCTCGCCCGCATCATCAGCCATTTCCACAGCGAATCCTACCAGACCATGGTATATGAGGCCACATCTATCGCCCTGGATCAGGAAAGGACGACATTCATCCCCGTGGACACGGGGGTGTTTACGAATTTCAGCAGGGACCATATGGATTATCATGAGACAATCGAACATTACTTAAACTCGAAAATGAAGCTTGCCGAGGCCGCCCGTACTCTCGTTTTCTCTCTGGACTCCCCTGTCTTCCGGTCTTTGAAAGATTTCGGAAAACCGGTACGGACATTCAGTCTTCTCGATGCCGCGGCGGATTTCTACGGAGAACGGATCACCTACGACGAGAACGGATCAAGGTTCGTGTTGCACGCCGACGGGGAACGTTTTGACGTCTACACACCTTTTATCGGAGAGCACAACATATACAATTTATTGAGCGCTTTTGCGGTTCTGTATGACAAAGGAATCCCGGTCCGGGCCATCGTTGAGGAAGCTGCGAAACTCCCGCCGCTCCGAAACAGGTTCCAGCTTCTTACGGTGTGCGAGCGCCGCTTCATCCTGGATTTTGCCCACACCCCGGCGGCCCTGGAGAAATCTCTCGGGGCCGCGCGTACGCTTGCGGATGGGAAGCTGATTGCGATGGTGAACGGCATCGGTCTCCGCGGAATCGATAAAGTCAAAAAAATGGCCAAAACGCTCACCCCTGATGTCGATTCTGTGGTGCTTGGAGCAGAGCAGGTTGGATATGTGGAACCGTCGGTAGTCATCCGTGCGATGCAGGAAGCCCTCCCCCCGGATATTTCAGAGGACAGAGTAACAACGGCGATGAGCCGGAAAGAAGCTATTGCTGCCTGTATCGGACAGTCCTCCCCGGGAGACACTATTCTGCTTACGGGCATCAACGAGCCGCAGCACTACAAAGGTACTCTGATTCCTCACGATGATATCGAGGAAATAAGCACTCATTTTTCCGCTTCCTGCGCGGACCCGAAACCGCTTGTCTGAATCTTATACCTTTATCGTAAAACAGGAAAAAGGCCCGGTCCTCTGCTTTCACAGAAGGCCGGGCCCTTATTAGTAAATATAATTATTATATTATAGCATACTAAGAATAAAGCTGATGACTACGATGAGACCAATGATCATTAAAATAGTTCGAAGCATATTTTTCACTCCTTGCTTTGTCATGTTACGTATACCTTTCCTTATCCCTTATATCTTGAAACATTTTTGTGCATATTTCCTCCTATTTACTCACGTTTCAAAGCTTATACGTTTCGAATTACGAAAAGGTCTGCTACGATAGAACGAGGAGGAGATACATATGGAAGACCATATTTGGCTGCGGCCACTTGAGAAAGACGACGTGCCTTTCATGCACAAACTATATAACAAAAAAGAGATTATGGATTTCTGGTTCACGGAAGCCCACTTCCCGAAAGACCGGATCACTACCGGTTTTGAAGAGAGAAAAGAGCCCGGTAAACACCGCCTTTTCGTCATCTGCAAAGATGAAATGAGCATCGGTCTGACCGGACTGTATGATATTGAACCGGTGCACCGGAATACCGAATTCGGCATTATGATCGATCCCGTGCATCAGGGGAACGGTCACGCGGGGGAAGTTACGAAGATGATGGTGGATTACGCTTTCCGTACCCTCAACCTCCATAAAATTCATCTTATCGTAGCGACGGAAAACGAAAAAGCTGTGCATATTTATAAGAAAATCGGCTTCGAAATCGAGGGAGAAATGAAAGAACACTATTTCATCAACGGAGAATACCGTGATGCCTACATGATGGCGATTCTTAAACACTCTTATGAAAACCGGGTTTCCGAATAAATCCGAAAAGAGCGGACGATGCAGGGCTATATGCCCGTACGTCCGCTCTTTTTATAAACGCTATACGTTACCTTCCGCTTTCCATTTGTAGTATTTGTACAGGGCCTGTGTTCCCTCATTCTCCCCACCGTTCTCCATGAGTTCTTCATACATTTCTTTCGCAAGACGCAGCCCCGGGACCGGAAGCTCCATCCTTTCTGCAGACGCAAGCGCGATCCCCATATCTTTAACGAAATGTTTTACATAGAAACCCGGTTCAAAATCATTCCCGATCATTTTTTTGCCCAGTTTTGATAAAGAAAAGCTTCCCGCTGCCCCGTGTTCGATGCTGCTCATGACGACGGCGGGATCCAGACCGGCTTTCTCCGCGTATGTAATGGCTTCGACGACGCCCATCATCGTCGACGCGATGGCAATCTGGTTACTCATCTTCGTATGCTGTCCCGCACCCGGTGGACCCTGCAGCACGACATTCTCCCCCATCGCCTCCAGTACCGGGCGTACTTTTTCGAAAGAAGAGGGCTCGCCTCCTGTCATGATCGTCAGTTTGCCCGCTTCCGCAAATACATCACTTCCGGAAACCGGAGCATCCAGTGCCGCCTGTCCGTTTCTCTGTGCGGCTTCGGCAATTTTCACCGCCAGCTCCGGGGAAGAAGTGGTCATGTCGATGAAAACCGTCCCGCCGGAAGCATTGTTTAGAATACCGTCTTCCTTAAAATATACTTCCTCTACATCTTCCGGAAATCCGACGATGGTAATGACAACGTCTGCCTCCCTGGCAAGCTCCGATATCGTCTCTTTCCATTCCGCCCCTTCCGCGAGAAGTTCTTCCGCTTTCCGCTTCGTTCTCGTGTAAAGAGATACCGCATATCCATGTTTCATAAGATTTCTGACCATATGCCGTCCCATGACCCCGGTGCCGATGAATCCGATTTTTTTCAAATATATTCCCTTCCTTCCTGATAACTTACCGAATATTGTAACCGTTTTCCGGACAGGACTCAACGGCTTTACACTTATGTAAAAAAACGCCTCCCTCTGCCCGAGACGGCAAAAAGAGACGTTTACCTTCAGTTAACCGGATTCCGTACGCTGTTTTCCGAAATAGAAAATTCCGACAGCCCAGCCGATCACGGCCATCACCAGGGAGAAGATGAAGAATGGAACCGGTCCGAGAGAGTAGATTACCGGCACGGAAAGGGCGGTCACTAGTCCTCCCCCGAGAAACGGTTCGTATATGAGCTGTTTGTAGCCGAACGCTTCCAGCGCAGGCGTCTCCACGTTCGGGTCCACAATTCTCATGAGAAGGAGACCCGTAGCGGTGATCCCCATGGACTGTCCGAAGTCACCGATGGCACGTTCAAACCAGTACGTAGGAATCATTTTCTTCGCAAATATCTGGAAAGCGAGAACGTTCCAGCCGATACCTCCTACAGCGAGAAGCAGGAACGGAACGAAATATTCACCGATAACGGCGAGGGAAATCGTCGCAATCGCCGTCATTATCAGGATATCAAGCGACAATCCCTGGACTCTCATGACCATCTGCCTGTCCACGAGATTAAACCGATCGTAGCGGTCCAGGAACAGCTGCAGAATAATACCTCCGATCATAGCGAGCGGGAACAGAGGAATATAAGTCATAATGTATGTGTCCGTCCAAGCTCCCCACGTAACGGCCTCAAGGCCGATCAGACCCTGCTGTAGTCCGTACCCGATCAGTATCGCGATACTGATCATAGCTACGTGAAAGGAGAGCGGTTCGATCGATTCGGAGCGCAGCGTCATCTTCCCGGCTGCCTCCCTGTTTTCGAATTCGCGGATTCCGAGTTTCTGTATATCGGAAAAAGCTTTTTCGTCCATATCAAGCGCTGTCTGCCGTTTTCTGGCAGCTACGTTGATAAGAATGATACCGATGATGACACCGGAGAGGATACCGACAGTGGCAAGTCCCACTGCCAGGTCATACGCCTCGGGGAACCCGAGCTGTTCAAACGTGCTCTGCATCCCGGCAGCCGTACCGTGCCCGCCTTCAAAACCGATTTCTATAAGAGCACCGGCCATCGGAGGAATGCCGAAGATCGGAGTAAGTATTAAAAGAGCGATGAGCAGACCGACGACATATTGTCCCCATCCGACCATCCAGCCGAACGATAGCTGAGGTCCTCCGTAGTCCCAGATCATTTTGAGGGAAGGCGTTTTCTTCCCGATGAAAAGGGAAGCGAAGATGACGTTGATCATCAGCCCGGGCAGTGCTGCCCATACATCCGTAATAGTTTCCGTAAAAAGCCCTGTTGCCCAGAATGAATCTGATCCGGTCAGCGGCGCCAATAGATTCCCGAGCACCTGAGGTCCAAGCAGAAGTGCTGCGAAACCCCCAAGAATCGAACTCGGAAGAAAAAGGGACTGAAACAGAGGTACGCTCACTCTGATCAGCTTCCCGACCAGCAAAAATAGCCCCATGACGAGCAGGGCGAACCCTATCGTGTTTGCTGTCATAATATTTCTCCTCTCCCTGTTTTATACTACTGAGGTTCTTCCCACAGGCACCCCCGAGTAAACTTCGGAAAGTATGCTTCGTGCACGGCTATCGAAGCAGAAGTCCTTACGGTATTTTGCGTTCCCTTCCCCTTCAGAAAAAGCGGCCGACTGTCACGATTCACCGGTTTTCGTGCCCTTCAAGTCACTTTCTGTCTTCTGAAAGTAACGGAAAATGCAGAAACGTGCCGTTCGCATCCCGGTTCAGCTTCTGAAGGTAACGAAAACATCCACAAAAAAATCACCGGCCCAAAATATGGGACCGATGATTGAAAAGCAGCTTACGCACGGAACGAACCTTCCATAATGGATTCTTCAACCGGGCGGCGCGGGGACGGCTGTTCCCGCTTCTGCATCTCTTCTTCCAGTTTTTCTTTTTCATCCTGATAACCGATAGCGACGAGTGCCTGAATCTCGTACTCTTCCGGAATACCGAGAGTTTCACGGGCCTGATCTTTATAAAAACCGCCCATAGCGTGAGTGATGAGACCGTTCCTGCGGGCCTGCAGGGAAAGGAATCCCCAGGCTGCCCCGGTATCGAAAGCGTGAGTGGCGTCTTCTTTATCGGAAATGATAAGAGCGAGCACCGGTGCCTTCTCGCACCATTTACGGTTTCCGTCCATGACGAAAGAATGGAACCGCTCACGGTCCTCCTCCGTTCTCGCTATAATAAAACGCCACGGCTGCATATTCATGGCAGATGGAGCCCATCGCGCCGCTTCAAACACGCTCATAAGATCCTCTTCGGCTATTTCCTTCTCCTGGAACGATCTCGGGGACCAGCGTTCGAGAAACGCTTCGTCGATTTCATAATTGGCCTTCCGATACTGTTTCATTTCACTTGCGTTCATACTGTTTCCTCCTCTGACACATACTTCGTCCATTATATACAAAAGAATATCTTCATTTCAAGATTTGAACTTCTACATTCTTTTCCCGGACAGAGCACTGGTGATTTTTTCCCAGGCCGATGTGCTTTCTTCCTTTCCGGAAACGAGAAGATTCACGTATAACGCATCGATGACGCTCATCTGTGACATAGCGGATGAGAGGATCTGCGGGCGATAGTCGGCTTCCTCCGCGACGGTCGTCAGCACGACATCGGAGCGTTCCCGGAGCGGGGATTTTGCGAGATTGGTAATAGCGATGACAGGTACACTGCCGCTTTTCAAAATGTGGAAAACGTCGAGCACGTCCTTCGTCGTTCCCGAATGGGAGATGAGAACGGCGACGTCCTTATTTTTCAATTGGGAGGCGGACATGAGCTGCATATGGTTATCTGCCTGGCTGAACACGGAAAGACCGGTTCGCAGCAGCTTGTGGCAGGCATCCTGGGCGATGATATTCGAACCGCCGCACCCGAAAAACTCCACCCTGTCCGCCTGGCGCAGCATTTTCACCGCTTTCGCCACTTCGGAAGTGTCCAGCACTTCGAGCGTCTCTTCCATCGTGCGTATGTTGGATCGGAAAACTTTCTCCGTGACCTTGGCTTCGTCATCCGTACGGGTTATGTCTTCCAGCTCCTCTTTGTCCGCACCGACCAGTTCCGAAGCAAGCTCGATTTTCATATCCTGATAACCTTTGAACCCCATTGTTTTGCAAAAGCGGAAGACGGTGGACACGGCGATGCCGATGTCATCAGCCGCTTCGTTGATCGTCCCTTTTACAATCCGTTCCGGCTTCTCCAGTATATAGTCCGCTACACGCCGCTCTGTCTGTGTAAACTGAGGATACTCCGAGCGGATACGCAGGAGACAGTGCCTCTTTTCCCTGGCTGCCATAAACGTCTCTCCCCTTCCTTTACAGTAAGTTCATCTTAATACGAAGAACGGGAAAAAGAAAATATTTTTGTTACCGTTTACAAAAGGAAAAATATTTTTCTGTAAACGATTGCAAAGAAAAAATTTTTCATGTACTATAAGCGGTATGAAAATACAGAAACATTAGGAGGTACCAGCAATGTCATCCACCATGCTTATTCTTATCGCCGTAGCGGGAATTTTCGGCCTGCTATTTCTCGTGATCCGGACGAAACTGCACGCGTTCGTTTCCCTTATGATCGTCAGCCTTCTCGTCGGTATAGCTGCCGGAATGCCTCTCGGAGAAGTCATCACTACTGTAGAAGAGGGGATGGGCGGCACTCTCGGGTTCGTCGCCATCGTCGTCGGGCTTGGAGCCATGTTCGGAAAAATGCTCGAAGTCTCGGGCGGAGTGGAACGTCTCGCCCAGTCCCTGCTCGGACGATTCGGGGAGGATAAATCCCAGTGGGCTCTCGGCATCGCCGGTTTCCTCGTCGCTATTCCCGTCTTTTTCGACGTAGGATTCATCATCCTCGTTCCTATTGTATACGGACTTGCGAAGAAATCCGGCAAGTCGCTCTTGTACTACGGCATTCCGCTTCTTGCAGGACTCGCCGTCACGCACAGTTACATACCGCCGACTCCGGGACCTATTGCTGTCGCAGACCTTATCGGAGCGGATCTCGGCTGGGTCATCTTCTTCGGTGTACTCGCCGGTATTCCGTCGATGATCATCGCAGGACCGCTGTTCGGCCGCTACATTGCTAAACGCATCGACATCGCCGTACCGGACTACATGGATTTCGAAGAAAAAGAATACGAAAAAGATCTGCCAAGTTTCTGGATGATTACTTCCATTATTCTTGTGCCTCTCGTTCTGATACTTATTAATACGGCCTCCACCATCATTTTCCCGGAAGGAAGCACTGTACGTTCCATTACCACTTTCATCGGTAACCCGATTGTGGCACTGACGATCGCCACGCTGCTTACATTCCGGATTCTTGGAACGAAAAGAGGCTACTCCCGTCAGGAAGTGCAGGACATCGCTACGAAAGCGCTTGAACCTGCAGGAATCATCATTCTTGTCACCGGGGCCGGGGGCGTATTCAAGGAAATGCTCATCCAGTCCGGAGTCGGCGATGTGCTCGGGGAAATGATGGCAGGATCCCCGCTGCCGCCGATCCTTCTCGCCTTCCTTATCGCTGCCATCGTCCGCGTGGCCCAGGGCTCTGCAACCGTGTCCATGGTTACGGCAGCCGGGCTTATATCTCCGGTCATCGATGTAGCCGGTCTCGAAGGTGCCGCTCTCGGCCTGATCGTCATTTCGATTGCCGCAGGAGCTACGGTGCTCTCTCACGTAAACGACTCGGGTTTCTGGCTCGTGAACCGCTTCTTCGGTCTTGACGTTAAGGACACCCTGAAGACGTGGACCGTCATGGAAACGCTGATCGGTCTGGTCGGGCTCACCGTAGCACTCATTCTCGGACTTTTCATTACGTAACGGATAATCGTGACATTGAAGACCCTTCATGCGGTCTCAGTGTCACGTTTTTACGTTAATCGTACCCATCGGAGCCATTTTACACTTCTGAAGGGCACGTATTCATGATTATCGTTCCCTTCCGAAGGCATTCGGGAGTCTGAAGGGAACGATAATCGTAATATTTCAAAAAAAAAGACACCCCTAAAACCGAACATTCAGAGTTCGATTTTGGTGGTGTCTGTTATTTATAAAGCGTAACACTTCAATGTCTTCTGTACCCCGGTCCTCTCACTCCCACGTACCGCCTATTCCTTTCTCAAGGCTTTTTTCCCGGCAGAACGGGCAGCGGGCCATTTCCAGCCAGTCGAGAGAAAGAATGCGTACATTTTCACTGCGGCATTTCGTACAGCGGGGGTAGTTGTGGGAATGAGAGCCGTCTTCGAACAGAAATTTGATAGTCGGGCGGCTGCTTAAACATAAACACTCCTGACACTGGGTGAGCTGGAAGCTGAACTGATAGTCGTTCACCTCTTTATCTTCGAGCAGCTCCTCCAGTTCCTTCCGTTCCCAGTACGGAAATTCACCGAGGCATCTTGCGAGAGAACTGTGAAACATGCCAAGACCGAAGCGAAAATTCCCCGAATATCCGCATCCACGGCACCTTACTTCTGACGTTACCCCATAGGACCGCCTCCGGCATATATTTTTTGATTATCCTTATTATACTCCATTTCCCGGAAAACGTTTAACGATAAGTCGCTCACAGTCCGGATGGACGGAGAGGTTTTATATAACCGGGATGGCCCGGCTTATTGTTTCCAAATGTGATAGTACGTCTTCGCTTCTTCCGGATCATCCACGTTGTCGATCAGCCCTTTCGCCTGTTCATCGATATAAGGATCGTTATCCCTTTTATAAAGAGCAGCGAGTCCTCTTAGAATGTCTTCGCGAAGAAGTGTGCCATTTTTCTCCCCGGCGGCTGTATAAAATCTTTCAATCATAGATCCGGTCACAAGGTTCTTCTGCCGGGCACCTCCGAGAGCGATCCGCCATACCGACTGCAGAGCACGGCGCGCTGCAGTGGAATCTTCATCTTTTGTCACCTGCCATACGTTTTGGAAATCGCGCATGATCCGGTCTTCCGGGTCACTGACAGCAAGATAGGACAGGAACTGAGCGGCTTCCGACCTCAGGCGTGCATCTTCATCATCGAGGAATCCGACGAGTCTGTCCCATACTTCATAACTCCATGATACTTCCGTTTCCATTTCTTCAAGGAGGGCCCGGTGTGCTTCCCCGGAACCGTTCCTCCATTCTTCAAACAGCTGTTCTATACGGTTATCCATAACGAAATCCTCCTTTTCTTCCTACCATATCATTTTCCCGGAAAGAGTGCGGAATAACAGGATGCGTCATTTATTTTTATTTTGTCGCCCCGGTAGTTATACTGGTCTTATAGTCTTAGAAAAGGAGTGATTCTGATGGGCAAACTTGACCAAAAAACAGCAATCATCAACCGAATTTCTTTGCACAAAAAAGTTGTGCAGGAGACGTTACATACAAAAGGAGGACATACATATGAAAAAACAGGTTAAAGTCGTGGCAGCCATTATCGAGAACGAGAAAGAGGAAATTCTCTGTGCACTCCGTTCTCCCGATATGAGTATCCCGAATATGTGGGAGTTCCCCGGCGGAAAAGTCGAAAACGGGGAATCTCTGCAGGAAGCGCTTGAACGGGAAATCCAGGAAGAACTCGGCTGCAGCATCCGGGCCGGCGAAGTTTTTAACCGGAACGTGCATGAATACGATTCGTTCGTCATTGAACTGATCGCCATCAAAGCCCGGCTTCTCGAGGGGGAGCCGGAACCGAAAGAACACGCCAAGCTCGTATGGCTGAAACAGGAGCACCTTCCTTCCCTCGTCTGGGCTCCCGCCGACATTCCGGCAGTCGAAGAACTTACACCTTCTCGGTAAGTTCCGTAAACAGCTGTTCCGGCAGCTGGTGATGCAAAGCGATCTGCACTTCCACCGGCTGTTCTCCTCTCCAGGAGAGAGCGTCCCCTTCTCCGATATAGATATACGGTTCCGTAAACCCGTTTTCAATCTGCTTATACTTGCGGACGAACAAGTGCAGCCGGATACCCCGCTCGCGGTTATGAAGAATATTTTTCCCCCGTTCGGAGTCCTGCCTCGTACTGTTCGGAGTTTCCCACTGGAACTGCGCGCGGCTGATCAATTTATCATTGTAGTTGATGCTTTCTTTAATATCCGCCTCTTTGTGCAGATCGATGAACAGAAAATAGTCATTCCCGTTCTGTAACAGTCCGGAGCCCCGGAATGCAGAATGACTCTTACGGTAGTTCGACAGAAGAGCCGCATCCGCCATCTGATACTGTTCATACAGTTTGAAATGAGGTGTCCCGTAATAACGGGAGCCGAATTCCCGTTCGTATCTCAACAGTCCGTATTCGAGTACGTCTAATATATAGGCACGGTACTCCGGATTGTTCAGCAGTTTGTCGAATAATAAAGTACGCTCGGCCCTCTCCCCATCATAAGACACGAGTTTCGGCGTCCTTTCCCGCATCCCGGAGTCGAAAAATTCCTGGTTCACGTAACAGAGGGCGTGTTCAACACTCACTTCCGGAACCTCTTCCACCCACTTCTCTATTTCCGAATGTGCTTCTGCAGTTGTAATCAATCGTTTATGGGCGAGCGCCCGAAGCAGGGCGAAGTCATAGCTCCGTTTAAGCGGAAGCATCGATGAAAGCCATTTGAGCGTTTTGATAAACGTCTCATCTGCGCTCAGTTCTTTAAGATGATCGTCTTTTTCCGTGG
This sequence comes from Salimicrobium jeotgali, assembly GCF_001685435.2. Taxonomy (NCBI): domain Bacteria; kingdom Bacillati; phylum Bacillota; class Bacilli; order Caryophanales; family Bacillaceae; genus Salimicrobium; species Salimicrobium jeotgali. The sequence goes on along the minus strand of NZ_CP011361.2, from coordinate 188,164 downwards.
CTGCGACGAATTCCAGGTATGTATTCTTCTTCCTGATGAAAGAAACCGGATCCGGAGCGTTTTCGTACGTATAATAATCCATCAGCCAGTGCGGAGTCTTTCCGGCCCGGACGCGTTTGAACTCCTGGTACTGCTCACGGAGATATGTCATCGACATGAATGACTCCCGGTCAATCTGGGTCAGAATCCGTTCTTTCGAAATTTCATCCATTTCGATATGGGTGGCTCCCGGCAGATGAGCGAAACCGGTGGATATAGCGACTTTCAGACTTTCTTTGTCGTAATAGCGCTGCCCGTTCAAAGCGATGGCGATGAGAAACGTCTTTGCGTGATTTCCGATAAAATCAAGCACCGTCAGAAACTCTTTGCCCTCGTATTTCCGAAGACCCCGACCCAGCTGCTGGATGAAAACGATCGGTGAATTCGTAGGCCTGAGCATCAGCACCGTATTTACAGAAGGGATGTCGACCCCTTCGTTGAAAATATCCACCGTAAACAGAAACTCGATCTCCGACTCATCCGATTCCAGACGACGTATAGCTTCCCGCCGCTCCACGCCGGTATTCTCTCCATCCATGGCAAGGCTCGGAATACCGCGCTTCCGGAACTCTTCCGCCATATATGTGGCGTGCTCCCGGCTGGCACAGAATCCGAGACCTTTTCTCTTCTCGCCGTCCCAGCCGTAAAATTTCATGTTTTCGATGATGAAATCGACGCGTTCATTCACTTTCAGCCGTCTCGTCATTTCATCGATATCGTCGATGGACACGTCGCGGAGATCCACTTCATCGATATCCGTTATTCCGAAATAGTGGAAAGGGACGATGATATCGTCTTCCAGAGCGTCATGCAGACGTACCTCCAGTGCCACGTTCTGATCGAACTGTTCAAAAATCGACTGCTGGTCTCCCCGCTCCGGAGTCGCCGTCATCCCGAGCGTAAAGCCGGCATCGAAATAATCGAAGACTTCCTGGTACGTCGGAGCCGTGACGTGATGCGCTTCATCGTAAATGATGTAATCGAAGGTCCCGGGATCAAAGGACTCGTAATAGTTATGAAGCGTGCGGATGTTAGCGAACAGATAGTCCGCGTCCAAATCTTTCTGTGTGCCGGTCAACAGTCCGAAAGATACGTGAAAGTTATGTAAGAAATATTCGAACGTCTCCTTCGCCTTCTGCAGAATTTCCTCGCGATGCACGACGAACAACAGCCGCTTCGGCCGTTCCCGGCGTACGTCAAAAGCGGACATATACGTCTTCCCGGTACCGGTAGCCGCAACGACGAGTGCTTTCTTCTCCCCGATACCCCGGAGCCGGTCGAGATTCTCCATAGCCCGAGTCTGCATACTGTTCGGCGTTACGTATGTGCTTTTTTCGTAAACGAGAGACTGATGTGTGACAGTCTCTTTCAGGTTACGGACGAGTTCGGTATAATCATGCAGAAACTCATCATCCACTCTGCGGCTTCGTTCCCACAAATCGTTGAATTCGCTGATCACCCGGTCCATGAACGCGGCATGCTGTTTGGAAATAAGTTCGACGTTCCATTCCACGTTACTTTTCAGGGCATGCTGGGTGATGTTTGAGGACCCGATGATCACTTTGTAACAGTCATCGTATTCAAATATGTAGGCTTTCGTGTGAAAACCGGTCTTATCGGTGACGAACACCTTCGATTCTATAAGCGGAAACTCCCTCAGCTTCCGCAGTGCCTCAGGATCGGTGAAATTCAGATAAGTGGAAGTGAGAATCTTCCCTTCCACACCTGCTGTCTCCGCTTCCTTCAACGCCTCCAGCAGCAGCTGAAGACCGCTGAAGTTGAGAAAGGCGACACTGAAATAAAAGGAGCGGCACGTCTCAAGGGAGGTTTTCAACTCCTGCAGAAGACTTTCCGTCTGTGTATTCACAATAAGTCGTGGTTCATTCGGCATACCTTCACCTCTGATTCTGGAAATAATTTGTATCCATCGTATATGAGTTTTCCCGATTGATCAATGACAATAGTTTCCAGGCTTCTTAAAAGAGAGGTTTATACTCATTAGAATTTTTACAGAATTTTTCGTAAATAATATGGAAGGCTTATCCAATCTCCTCTATACTTGGACGTAGGCTGAAATACAGGAGGTACGAAAGTGAAAAAATATTGGACCCTGCCACTGCTCGTCATTGTAATCGGTATTATGTTCCTAATGTTTCAAAACTATAAGCAGGCCGCTGCCCTCCCTTCCGATTCTTGGCATCGGGAAGCGAAACTCGGCGAAACCGAAATCCGCGCCGGGCTGGACGGCAGAAAAACGGAAAATGGCATTCGTCTCGCTTATTTTACAGAAGAAGCTCTCACCATCCAGACATACGATGAAAAATTGAATGGTACAGAAACGACGAAAGTCCCCGTCCGGAACACGAAAGGGGCTGACGTTTTCATCGGCGATACATACACGATTTATTACAGTGATGGAGGAGTCTACCGCGCCGACACGGAAAAACGGATAGCAGACTCGGAAATCTTTCTTCCCACTGAAAAAGGTGCAGTATACGTGGAAGGGGGAAAAGCCGTCTACGTGGACGGCGGGACGCTTGAAACGACCATCATAGCCGAAAACGTAACGGAATCCTCTTCCATCCACGCCTATGAATCGAATCAGGGGACTGTCGTTTCCGTCAGTGAACGGGAGGATAACAGTCTCACTTCCTCGATTTACATCAAAAAGAAGAGTGAAGTTGAAAAAGTGGATCAGTTGACTGTCGAGCTGTCTTCTTCCCTGAAAATGGAAGACACGTATCCATTAATCCAGGGGGAAACTGCCACTCTGCTTATTAATGCCGTCCCGGCTTTTGTCCGTTCCTCCTCTGGAGAGAAAAACTTTTTCCTGGCTCACAAAAAGAACGGTTCCGTCTCACTCACTGACGTAACATTTCCGGATCCTAACAGAGAAGGAAGTCCTCTGCAGGAAGTCGAAGACCTCCACGTTTACGAAAAAAATGGACGCCCACTTCTCCTATTCAGAGCCCAGGGGTACACTGAAACTAAAACAAGCAGCACGGAAGCTTTCAACGTTTTCGAAGGAGAGATAAATAATGAAAGTATTACTGCAGACAGACTCAGCAACACCCCGCGTCTGTCTGTTCGCCCGGAAGTGATCGATGCAGGGATGATCGCCTGGATCGACGAGGGGGCGGATGAGAACACATTGTTCACAGCCGCTTCCAAAGAGCACGCAGATTTTTCCGCTTCCGCTTTCTCCGGGGATATACTGCTCCGTACAGCAGGAAAAACACTGACGATGCTTTCGACCGGGCTTATGACCATTTTTCTGACTGTTCTCTGGTATGCCGTTCCCCTGCTGGTTATGGTGTTCTGGATGTCGAAACGCCGCAACCCTTTCGACGAAGAGAAAGAATGGATTCTATATGTATCGGCAGCCATTTACACGACAGTCGCCTTACTGTTCGATCATCACCTGTTCAAACCGCAGCTCATTGAGGCTCTGCCCGGGATACTCGATTTTCCCGGCAGTCCATTCGTAATCATTCTTCTGTTCTCGCTTCTGTCCTTACTGATCGTCAGATTTTCGGGGATGGATAAATGGTGGGGGCTTCCGGCACGTGTAACTTATTTCGTCGGTCTGCACGTCGTGTTTATGACCGTTTATGTAGGACCCTATTTATTCTGATGTTTCACGTGGAACAAACAGAGAAAATCGTATAAGCATAGAAAAAAGTTGGAAATTTTCGGCTTTTTTCAGAAAAATGTTTATTGTTCAAATACATGGGAAGATGTACAGTGGCCTCTCCATTAATGAGGGAAACATATAACCGTGAGGGAAATTTTCGTACAATCGCGCTTACAGCATAATTAATAAAATTCTGTTTACCTAATAGCCAAAAGCCGGCCCCCCTGATTCAGGAACGGGTTACGCTTTTGGTTTCGCTGTCTCAGGTTTTATGGAAGGGCTTTCTCCCGAAGAAAAAAGCATCCCTTCGGTTTACATTACAAAAGTGCGGCTCGGTACGACTTTCTCTCTGGTAAAAACACTTAAGGAGGAATGGAAGTATGGCAATGGATAAATATCCGTCCAGGCAGGGTGATCACAAGGAGATTATCGACCGGAAAGATCCGATCGTTCACGGCGGTGCCGACTACGACGGACCTCTGGAGGACAAAGATTTAAGCTTCTATGATGAGAACGGGTACATCATGCTGCAGAACCTGTTCACTGCTGACGAAGTTAAGCTTATGAAAGAAGAACTGCGTAAAACGATGGAAAATAACGAAAACCGTGATGCACCGGACGTCATCAAGGAGCCGAACAGCAACGAAGTCCGCTCTGTATTCGAAATCCACAAAGACAGCGGGTTCTTCGAAATGCTTTCGAAAAATGAGCGTATCGTCAAAGCAGCCCAGCAGATTCTCGGTAGTGATGTGTACATGATGCAATCCCGCATCAACTTCAAACCTGGCTTCAAAGGTAAAGAGTTTTATTGGCACTCGGACTTTGAAACGTGGCATATGGAAGACGGCATGCCGGATATGCGGGCACTCAGCTGCTCTATCATTTTGACGGACAACTATGAGTTCAACGGACCGCTTATGCTCATACCGGGATCACAGAAGTGGTACGTCTCCTGCCCGGGTACGACTCCGGAGGACAACTTTAAACAATCATTGAAGAAACAGGAGACCGGTGTACCTGACAACGAAAGTATGGAATGGCTCACCGAACAGGCCGGCGGACAGATTGACCGCGCCACCGGGCCTGCAGGCTCTGTCCTCTTCTTCGACTGTAATACGATGCACGGCTCTGCCGGGAACATCTCCCCTTACCCGCGCAGTAACGTATTCTTCGTATTCAACTCGGTGGAGAATAAACTCGTGGAACCGTTCAGCGGCACGGAGCCGCGCCCGGAATTTCTTGCCAACCGGGAAAACACTTCCGCTATCAAACCGCAGGCAGGTTCTCTGACAGAAGACGTCTCTTCCAGATAATAAGAGATGCAGCACCGCCTTATAAAAAAGACGCATGCCTCCAGAAGAGGTATGCGTCTGTGATTGACGAAGAATTAGATGTGCGTTTTCAAATGGTAGTCACAGAAACCACTATCGTACCGTATGGCAATGGTGTACAGCGTACCGTTACATTAGAGGAAATGATTCCTTCTGCTGATAGGCTTATAGCAGATATTATGCTTAAACAAGAGACAGATACAGGTATTAGAAGAGGTAACGTATGGACAGAGTTTGTGACTGTTCCGTTCAGTAATGAAGAAACAACCATTGATTTTAGTGTACCGTTTAAAACAAAACCAGTCATCAATTGTACAGTGATTGGCTCTGAATCTATACAACCAACGGTGGAATATATTCAATCCACCCTTCAGGATATTCCTGTCTATACTGGTTGCACAATCAATGCTCCTTTAGGTACAGGACAACAATTCTGTATGCTTGCTTTTGGGAGGGTATAATATGGCTGTATATCAACGTTTTGACCCTGACCTCTGGCGTACAGTATTCAACTTTGAGTGTATGTGTACTCTCACCACCACAGATACCGGAAATCTTGTGATGACTGGCTTTTTTACCACAGAAGGCGATTATATTGGTGTGTATTATCAGAGTGAGGATGTGAACACACATGATTACTACAAATATACAACCAACTATGATTATACCGATGTGACATTCTCTTTTGTTCCTGAATATACCGGCAAAGTAGCACACTTCAATGATCGGACACTTAAAACTGCTATGAATGTGATAGCAAAGGATGGTACAGAATATATAGTCACTCTGGGCTTTTACGGTCAAAAAAACGATGGCTCAGATTCCTTCCTTTTTGATGGAGAAATTGAGCTATCCAATCCGTGGATTGATGTAGGAAGTGAAACGGTAGAGTGGACGAAAGAAGAGACTGTTCAGAATGAAGACGGCTCTACAAGTACCGTTACAAGGAGTGGAACGGGTGAAATAGGTACAGATTATGATATGGACTATGTGGATGGCGTGTTTTTTACTAAGGAAGGTGGTATTCCCTATAATGCTGATGTGGATATCACCTATACTTACAACACTCATGAGAAGTACACGTTGAATTTTAATAACCTATACGAAGGTACTCACCCTGATTTACAGACGATGATTGACCCTACAACCATATCCAAAATGACATTCTCTATTATTCCTGATTATTATGTGGAAGGAAGTCGTATTCTGACAGGGAGAACCGATGATTTCACTATCACATTATCCGGTATAGAGGTGGGAAATGGAGAGTTGAATACAAAGCCTGAACCTATGCCACGTACTGTATATCGTCCAGCAGAGGGTTTTGACGATGAATATGATAAAAACCCAAAAAGGTTAATGGAGCAGATGAACATTCTCGGCTATGAAAAGCTAATTAATTTATACATTGGTGCTTCACATTTTCATTATAAAGTTGGTCAAGAAGGCGAGGAAAGCACAGGATATAATGTACAAACCATTGATACAACAAAAGGAATCAATGAGCCGTTCCGAGTGTGGTTACAAAGTTTTCTAAAGCATATGAAGCTGAATAACTTTGATGATATTATCATTTCCGTTTCGATGGAACACTTGCAGATGCCTGATGAATGGAAACAATTGATGTACGACGGGCAGCCGGGGGCAACAGGGTGGCAGCCTCCTACCAACTTCTATGACCCAAACAATGAAGCTGTACAAACGTATATCAGAAAGATTTCCAAAGAGATATTAGATATTGTGCAGAATGAAGGTATGCAAGTAACATTACAGCTTGGTGAACCTTGGTATTGGTGGCAAGAGTTTCAGCCGGGGAATGTGAATCAACCATTTGAAGGACAGCCGCCTTGTTTTTATTCTCCAGATACCCTAAACCGATACGAATCAGAGACGGGTGAACAGCTTCCTGTCTATGAAGAATCAAAAACGATGGCAACCGAAGAGAATAAAGAAGTTTGGAAGAAGTTGAAACACTATCTTGGTGATTACTCGGAGTTTATGAAGTCAATTGCCAATGAGTATGACAATTCAAGATACACCGTACTATTTTTCCCTCCTTCTGTATTGGATAAAGAGCGTGTTCCAGTGATGATGCAGGAAGTCAATACACCGTTTCATGTCTGGAACGACAATCAGCTTGATTTTATTCAAATTGAGGATTACGACTGGGTTACGAGTGAAAATGATCAACATGTCAACGTATATCCTTATGCTTGGCTGGAATTAGGTTATCCATTTATCAAACAACATTATTTTGCTGGTTTTGTTTTGAAGCCTGAAAATGCAGATAAAGAGTGGCCGCTGATTGAAAAAGCCGCCGCAGGTGCTGTAGGTAGGCAATTCAAAGAAACATTTATATGGGCTGGTACACAGATACGCCGTGATAGTTGGACGCCGCGACAAAACTATTATTCATCCGATTGTGAAGCATGGATGCAGGTTAATTTACATCAGTATGGGGAGTGATGACTTGCTTGCAATGATTTAAATATAGTAAAATATAAGGAAAATAGGAAAAAAGATGAAGGAGATAACTATGTATAAATGGGTATCTATCATTGCCAGTGTATTGTTCTTTATGGGAGTTTCTACCGTTTCTGCTGAAAATGGTGATGACACAAAACCAAGTGTGCTGCTCGTTCACTCCTTGGAAAACCAGGGGCAGATGAAAGAAGTGAGGATGCTGGACGCTTTGCTTGGACAGTTCACTGATGATATTACATTGACAACGGATGACAAGCTGCAAGAAAAAGAGGTGAACTCCTACAGTCACCTTTTCTACTACGGCGGCGTTCCTAAGCAGTTGTCTAAAAGCACGATAAGCGTGCTAAACAACTATCAGGGAAAGATTTATGCTGCTGGCCATAACGTAGACCAATTTTCGCAGCGATTCTCCTTTTTAGAATGGGAGGGGGAAACGTTGATTAATAGTGATGTTACTTTAGCCGGAGCGGAGTCGATGACCTTACCAGAAGAACGAATTGTGTATGACATCAGAAAAGGTGATAAGGCAACCGTTGCCGCTAAAAGTGAAGACGTTCCACTTGTAGTCCATTCAGGAGGTGACTATTATTTTTCCGGCGAAACATTCTCTCCGCCCTTTGGTCAGGTAATCACCGAATCATTAGCCGCTTTCTTCGAGAAAGATAATAAAAGCCTCGTGAAATATCTTCGGCTGGAGGACGTTGATCCATTATCGGACCCGAATCAACTTCAATCCCAGGCGGAATATTTAGCAGAAATGAACGTCCCCTATATGGTTTCTCTTATTCCGGTACACACCAATGAAGAAGGAGAGACCGTTCATTTATCTGATTCACCGGAATTGATTGATACCTTACAGTATATGCAGGATAACGGGGCAAGTATCGTTCTACACGGGTATAAGCATCAGTACAGACGTTCAGAGACTGGAGAAGGTTTTGAGTTCTGGGATGTCGAGAATGATCGGCCTATATACCAACCCTCTTCTGAAGACGCAAAGACGAAAAGCGACTTTAAAACGGATCAAGCGTATCAGAGTTACATGAAGGAAGCAGCCACCTTTGAAAAACAATACATCGAAGAAGTAGTCACAAAGGGTATTCAAGAGTTGACCGATCACAACTTATATCCATTGGCATTTGAAGCCCCTCACTATGCCATGTCGCAGCAGGGATATGATGTTGTATCGGATCATTTCAGCTCCTACGTGGGACAGCTTCAGTTGACTAACAACACATGGAAAGGGCAGTATGCTCCCCCTTATGAATCTCAGCCGTCCTTTCTCCATGGAATGACAGTTTATCCGGAAACACTGGGGTATATCGAGAAAGGGGAGCAGGCTTCCTTCGATCGTATGGACGAAGAAATAGGGCAAAGGTCTACTCTTACAAAATCCTATTTGTCTGCTTTCTATCATCCATATCTAGGTCTTGAAGGTCTGAAGAAAGTCGTGCAGAACCTTGAAGCAGTTGATGACAGTACCTGGTTAGACTTGAAAGAACAAAACAACACAGTCAGTGCTGGTGATCTAAACATCACATCCGATAACGGACAAATCAAAGTAGATAATACGAAGGTTGCCAGTGAACATGAAAGATCAATATTTAGAAAAGAGATACTAAAGTACGCTGCGTTTCCCTTGGGTATTTTAATTATAGTCATTCTATATGTTGCTCGAAAGGCACTTAATAGAAAAAAGGAGAACTAAGAGCCCTTATAGATAGGGCTCTTCAGCTTGTAGAGAAACCCCGTGTTTTTCTGCAAGCTTTTTTTGTGCAGTTCGTGCGGGCGAATACCACTCGCTTTCCGCGGACGAACGCCCGAGCCTCCCTCGTGAAAACCCACACTCCGGGGTCTCGAATCGCCCGTTTTTCCGCAGGAGTCTCCTGGTATTCGCCTTCCCCTCACCGAAAAAGACTCTCCTTCACCTATCTCACCCTGGATAGGTGGAGGGCAATCTTTTTCATGTTTTGGCAGGCCGCCGTCAGTAACGCTTGTTCGCGTACATTCTCTTTTCCGCGCAAGCGACAATAACGCAGCCCGTGCAGTTCTTTTGAATCTGCGAAGCTACGTTCAACTTTCTCTTTTCTCATGCGATAGATCCACTTGCCTTCATTAGAAAGCCGGTTCAACCAAACCTTCTCCTTCGAGCTTTCCCATACATGGCGAGTGATCGTTTTTTGATACTTCTTATTTTGGGTACACTTCGCTAGAAGAGGGCAATCTGCACAATTTTCAGGGTTTGATTTGTAATGCCGATACCCCTCACGATCGGTGGTCGAATAGCTTAAAACTTCACCCTGGGGGCACACATATTCATCCCGCTCTTCATCATATGCATATTTCCATTTCGGAAGAAGCCCTTTCTTTGACTGGTACCTTCGATGAGCAATAACTCCAAATATTCCTCTTTCCATTATAAGCCCATGACATATAGGGTTCGTCAGATAGCCGGCATCTAGACCTACAGCTTCCACCTCAAAGCCAAATCGTTCGATTTGGCGATCCAAACGTTGTAAGTAAGGTCTGGAATCATGAATATTTCCTGGCGTTACATGAACATCAGTAATGATGTTATGTTTTAAATCTGTGGTACGGTGATCAAGATAAAAGAAGCCTTCCGGCTTATTCTCCCGGTAAAGATAACCACTCTCGCTATCCGTGTCGCTAACCTTAATTTCCTTTGTCTTTTTTACCCCCTCCTTTTCCTTCAGAGGCTTTTTTTCATGATCTTCACGATCTTTTCTTACGGCTTCTTCCAAATCTTCGAGGTAGTCTACCGTTTCTACTTCAACTTCTTGTTTTGAGAATTTCTTCTTATTAGCGTTGGCTTTCAAGTGCGTGGAATCTGTGAATAATACACGGCCGGAGACCATACGGTGGTTCATCGCTTGGAGCACGATTTCATCAAAAACTTCTTGAAAGATATCCGTGTCTTTGAAACGAGTGCGGCGGTTCCAACTAATAGTGGAATGATGGGGGACTTTGTCTGTAAGATTCAACCCTAAGAACCAACGATAAGCAACATTCGTTTGAATTTGTCGCTCCAATTCGCGTTCGGAACGAACACCATAAATATAACCAATGAACATCATTTTGAATAAAACAAGAGGATCCAAAGAGGGACGGCCATTATCTTCTGAATAGTAAGGACGGACTTTTTCAGGAATGAAAGAAAAATCTATGTATTGGTCAATTTTGCGTAGGAGATGATCTTCAGGGACAAGCTCTTCAATGGTAACCATTTCGATTTCATTTTGTCGTTCAGTTTTAGATTGAAACATCCAATCACCTTTCGTTGATAAGTTACAGCTATTATAACAAATTAACGAAGTGATCTATTAAAAAACAGAAAACAAATAAAAGCTGCCGAGACTTTCTCGACAGCCTGAGACGCATGCCTCCAGAAGAGGTATGCGTCTTTTAGTATTATCCGTGTCTTATGCATTGGCACGCTGGAAACTGAAGGTCGCGAAAAGTACAAGAACCGCGGCGAAACCTGCGATGAACAGCACTTCAGCGAACATCGTCACTTCCTGTCCGAGCACCGTTATATTCAGCCCCATGGCTTCCGATACGGCTGCCGGAATGTTATCCACTTCAATCATCAGTTTCTTCATCACGTCCACCCCGTAAGTGACCGGGTTTATTTTGACGATGACGTCCATCCACGCGGGCATGTTACTCACCGGAAACAATGCCCCCGAGAGAAAGATCATCGGCATTACGAGAATCTGGACGGTCAGCTGGAATCCTTGCGTGGAGCGGATTACACTGGCGAACAACAGCCCGAGCCCGGACAGCGCACATCCCAGAAGAAACATGAACGGAATCACCTGAACAAGGGCTGTAATACTGTAGGAAATACCGAGAAAAGGGATGAGAAAAAACAGAAGCACTCCCTGGATCGTTGCGATCGTGGCAGCCCCGAGCATCTTGCCGATAGCGATACTTACCCGGGAAATGGGTGATACAAGAATTTCTTTCATATACCCGAAATCTTTATCCTCGATGACGGACATCGCAGAAAAAATGGAGGTCATGAGAAGCGTCATCGCTACAATCCCCGGGAATACGAATTCCACGTAGTTGAATCCTTCCGCTCCTTCCGGCATGTTACCGGCCATCATCGTTTCCATCGAACCGCTCATCCCTCCGCCGAAAATAAGCAGAAACAGAATCGGCATCGAAAAGGAGCCGATCAGCCGGGCTCTGTCCCGAAAAAATTTCGTCAAGTCTCTTTGCCAGATTGCAAATATTCCTTCCATCGATTATTCCTCCTATTCTTTCGCGTCTCCGATTTTTCTGCCTGTAAAAGCGAGAAAAACGTCATTCAGGGTCGGTTTCCGGATATTCAGTCTGGTGATGGGAATTTCCAGAGTTTTAATGAAGGAAGAGATGAAGGCGTCACTGCTCTCCACTTTCAGATGAATCGTATCGCCTTCCACACTCACGTCAGCCCCCTCCACTTTCTCCTCAATTTCACGAAGAGCCTGATCGTTATCTTCTGTCGACAGTTCGATCATATCCCCTCCGAGCTGGTCTTTCAGGGAGGTCGGAGAATCCAGAGCGATAATCTCCCCCTGATCCATAATAGCGACCCGGTCGCTGATTTCCGCTTCATCGAGATAGTGGGTCGTCAGGAACATCGTAATACCCTCTTTCTCTTTCAGCTTCAGAATATATTCCCATAAGTGGGAACGTGTCTGCGGGTCCAGACCCACCGTCGGCTCATCGAGGAACAGAACCTTCGGGTAGTGAAGCAGTCCACGGGCGATTTCAAGACGCCGTTTCATACCGCCCGAAAAAGTTTCCACCCGCTGCTTCCGTTCATCGACGAGGTCTACAATCTCAAGCACCTCCCCGATGCGTTCCTGACGCTTATCTTTCGGCACCCCGTAGAACCGGCAGTGCAGCATCAGATTCTCGTTGGCGGTCAGTTTCTCATCGAGCGTATTTTCCTGAAAAATGATACCGATGCTGGCGCGTACTTTATCTTTTTCTTTTTTGGCGTCATATCCATTGATCATGATGCTCCCGGAGGTTGGTTTTAGCATCGTACAGATCATATTGATCGTCGTACTTTTGCCGGCTCCGTTCGGCCCGAGAAACCCGAAGATTTCCCCTTCCTCCACTTCAAAATTGATGGCTTTCACCGCTTCGGTCTGTTTGTATTTCTTCGTCAGATCTTTCACAGAAATCACCGGGTCCATGTATTTTCCCCCTCTGCGTAATAGTTATGATATAATAACTATTAATTATTATCCACTTTTGCCCGGCAAAAGTCAAAAAGGAAGGAGCATGCTGACGATGACGACGGATAACGAGCTGATCGACCAGATATTGAGCGTTCTCCCTGCTCTTCCGAAGAAGCTGTTCGGGGAGGTGCGGCCTTTCGAGGAAAAAGACCTTCACCCTACCCACCTGCACATTCTTCATATCGTGGAACAGGAAGGACCGACGCCGATGAAAACGGTGGCGGAGAAGCTTTCCATCAAAAAATCGAACCTCTCCCCGCTCGTCGGAAAACTGATCGAGCACGGACTGCTGGAGAAAAAGAAACTTGAGAAGGACCGACGCGTGACGCTCATCCGGCTGACCGGGGAGGGAGAAGCTTTTCTTAGTAATAAAAAGCAGTATATGAAAGATAAAATGCGCGAGCGGCTGGCATCGCTCACCCCGGAAGACCGGGAGACGCTCCACGATACGTTTTCCAACCTGTCGGTCATCCTGGACAAAATGAGCCGGTAAGCTCCTGAGATTCTTTTGTGTCAGTGGAGCTGCTCATCGGCCCGATGCACAATGATGAAAGGGACGGCGTCAGTGAACGTGCAAAAGCCGTGTTCCATGGTGAGTGCTTCTGTGAGCCCGAGCTCCTCCAGTTTGCGGCTAAGGCGGCTCACTCTCTGCCGGAACGTCGTCGGCTTCACCTCTCCCTCTTCCCCGGCCAGTTCTGCCATCATCACGGCATCAAGTGGCTCCTCCCGGGATGACTGGAGGAGGTAGTAAAGAGTTTTTCCGTAATCCCGACTTATTTCTTCCGTTTTACCATCAAATCCGATTTCAATCGTCTCATCTCCAAAGTACAGATGTCCGGTCCCCCGACTCTTCTGTAACAGGGACTCTTCCGCTTCTTCCTTAGAGAGAAACTCCATTTTCTCCCCCGTTATTTTCAGGAAGGCGTGGGCGTTCAGATAACTCTCGGTCGTCTGCAGCTTTTCGTACAACCAAGACATATCGGAAGAGGAGAACGGTTCGTATTTCCCCGGTACAGAAAGAAGGCCCATCTTCTCGTGGAGGTCATACAGAACATGTATTTCACTCGTGATAAGGTAGAGATGAGCATAGTACAGCTGTCTTTCGTTTAAGGGGAAACGTTCGGCCTGTCCCTGAATTTCCAACGCTTTTGAAAAATGACTTCCCGCTTCTGTAAATCGTCCTCTTTGCACATACAGAAGACCGAGACGGTAATGAGCGAGAGGAAGATGATCTTCAAAATGAAGAGCCTGCTTCAGAGAATCGATGGATGACTTCTCATCCTTTCTGTGCGCCGTTTTCATATAGGAGCCGTACTCCACCAGATAATAGATGAGTTTCTTTTCCACGTCCTCGGCAAGATCTCTGTCGTTTTCTCTTCTTAACTGCTGCCTCAATTCCCTGTACAAAGCTATCAGACGGGAGTAGCCGCCTTTTTCCGCTTCAAGATTCCTCTTTGCTTCCCGTATTTCCTCCGAAAGATCGTTACTCGTTCTTTTCGGCATCTGTCCCTGCCTCCTTTTACATACTCTCCTCTTCCTATTCCCCGAACTGCCTCCTTCTCAGCACGTGTAAGGAAAAATACATACTTTTATCGTGAGATACGTTAAAGTGAGAAAAAGACAGACAACAGGAAGGAAAAGATACCCATGTTCTCAAAATCCCAATGGCTGAAAATCATTTTGGTCCTTTCCCTATTTCTTACCATCGCTTATATTACTCACTTCCGCCTGGAACTCAGACCTTCCGATATCCGCGACTTCATTTTATCGTTCGGGTGGTGGGGGCCTTTCGTCTTTTTCCTCATCTACACTGCCGGACCTCTCATATTTCTGCCGACGTCCGTTCTGTCTCTCGGAGCCGGCCTCCTGTTCGGAGTATGGCCGGGAGTTCTATACATTATCATCGGAGCAACAGGAGCCGGGGTGACAGGCTACATGATGGCCCGTCTGTTCGGAAAGTCCGTCGTTCCGCTGGATAACTTCTCCTGGGGAGAAAAGCTGTTCAGAAGAATGGAAGAGCGTGGTTTCGTGTACATTTTCGTGCTGCGGCTCGTCCCCATCGTCAGTTTCGATCTGCTCAGCTACGCCGGGGGAATTTCCCGGGTGCGCTTCCGCTCGTACATCCTTGCTACTGTCCTCGGGATGATTCCCGGCACGTTCGTCTACAGTTTCCTCGGCTCAAGCCTTGCTTCCGGAAGCATTCTGACAATCGGGATAGCGGCAGGAGTCTTCGTACTCATGGTGGCGGTTACGTATTACTTCCGGTCCCCGGTCAAAAAATGGCTCGGCCTTTCCTGATAAAATATTGTTTTTTTCGGTGAGCGGACCTTTAAAATTTCTCTCACAGGGTAAAGGAAGTGTATAAAGGAGAGTGTGTACATTGGATGATTTCAGATTGAACCAGAAAGCTCCGGACTTTACGTTAAAGAGTACGGCCGGGGAAGAATACAATTTTTCCAAAATGATAGAGGAAAGCGGGAAGGACTGGCAGCTCGTCATCTTTTTCCGGGGGTCCTGGTGCCCGGCATGCATGGAGGAGCTGAAACAATTCGAAGAGGAGAAAAAGTATTTCGACAGACAGCAGATACGACTGACCACGGTCACTTATGACGACAGAGAGAAGCTTGAGAACATGGTGGAGGAGCACGGTTTCACCTTCCCGGTTCTCGTCGACGAAAATTTGGACTTTTTACGGGCATACGACGTTCACTTCCACGGGGAGGATGCTCCTTATGAGGATCATGGCACCCACGGAGAACCTGCCTATTTCTTAGTGGACAACGAAGGGAAACTGCTGTACCAGCAGCGTCAGACAAGCCCGTTCGGCCGCCCGCATCCGAAAGAGCTGCGTAAGATCATTCAGTATATCGGCAAAAATTTGAAGCAGAAACCTGAATAAAATTCAGGAAAAAGCAGATACAGATATAACAAAACCGAACTGCACAGTTCGGTTTTGTTGTGTCTGTTCAGTTTTGCCCCGGACTCACCTGATATAAATGAACTCCGGATGCGGATGACTGAGAAAGTCGTGATGGGAAATCGTCCAGGCGTATGCTCCGGCCTGGGTGAACACTACCGTATCCCCGGCCCGGAGTGACGTTACATACTCCCCGCGCACGAGAAGGTCATTCGGAGTACACAGCTCCCCTGCGATTACGACTTCCGTATTTTCCACACCGGGTCGTGCAAACGGATATTCCCACTCGTCTCTTGCCACGACATAGAAGGGCTGACTGATCTTCCAGGCCGCCGGAAACCGCAGGTGATGCGTTCCTCCCCGAACCACGGCGAATGCCTGCCCGTGATTCTCCTTCACGTCCACCACTTCCGTGACGTAAAATCCTATGTCACTCGTCATGTAACGGCCGACTTCAAGAATCAGTTCATGTCCACTTGTATCGATTTCCGTTATACCTTCAGCAAAAGCTTTCCAATCAAAAGGATTTTCCGGCTTCCAGTAATTGATACCGAATCCTCCTCCGAGGTCGATAAGAGAAGTGTCAAGGGCGTATGCTTCCTGCCACTGCAAAGCCTTACGTACTGCGAGCTCTGCAAACGCCACGTGGACTCCGGCATCAAGATTATTCGACATGGCGTGGAAGTGGAATCCCTGGATGGATATGTGGGGAGAGGCGAGAGCTTCTTCGATCAGAGACGGCATCCACTCTTCCTCCACTCCAAACTGTGTCGGAACGCCGGACATTTTCAGACGGCTTTCGGACACATCCTCTTTTAGATTTACCCGCAGAAGGACGTTTGCCGTCCGGTCCTTTTTGCCGGCAAGATACGCCGTACGTCTCAAATCCTGGAAACTCTCCACGTTCAGAAGCATATCCGGATCTTCCAGCGCGCGCATAACCTCTTCTTCTTTTTTGGAAGGTCCTCCGAATATACGTGGTCCGTTCCACGTCCGGTCCATCTCTCCTCCGGAGGCGATTTCGAATCCGTCCACGACCGGCTCGAGCGTCCGGATGATCTCCGGATCGGGATTCGCTTTTACGGCGTAATACAGCCGGCAGTGGCCGGGCAGACCGGCTTTCATCTTCTCCGCACGTTCTTTCAACCCCGGAAGATCATAAATGTAGGCGCAGACGGAACTGTTCTGGTTCTGAATGTACTCTCTGACTGCTTCCATCATTCTTCTCCTTCGTAGAGCGGATTCGATACTTCGCTGAACCACTCCTCTTTTTCTCCATACAGACGCATTTTCGTAAGGGATTTGTGCATCACGGTTTTCTGTTTCAAAAATTTCCGGTCCGTTTCTGCCTGCTCCGGCACTTCTGTAGCCAGTCGCCCACACGTCTCACTGCATATCTCCCGGACGATACTCCAGAACTCCATCTCCCCCACTCCCGTCGCTTCGACGAGCTGGCGGATTATTTCACCGAGATGATTCTGAAATACGCTGTAGTACAGCTTGTGGTGCATCGACGCTGCGTCTTTAGTAACGGATACCGAACCTTTCATAAACTCAGGGTACAGCCCGCGGTCGTTCAGTCGCGCCTCATAGAAGCGTGAACCGCCCCAGTCGCGGAAAAAGAAGCGGGTGATGCTTCCGTTTTTGAAAACGGGCACACTGTTCTGCAGGTGTCCTTCAAGTGCCACGCCGTATTTGGTCATAAGCGTGAGGTACGGTGGAAGCACAGTTCGGGCATAGTCCCGGAAAAAAGCCGAAGCAGCCTCGCATTCCGGGAGACGTTTCTCTGCTGCATACTGCCGAAAGCGCGCCTGCAGAATCGTCCCCTCTCCGCCCGGCTCTTTTGCGTAAAGAGCCATACCGGCGATCGCCTCTTCCCCTTCCTCAAGATAAGGGGTGATGTTCTCCCTCAAAAGCATCGTCAGGTTTCTTTTTTTCAAGTTATCATCGGAGGCAAAAGACCCTCCGCCAAGTTCATAAAGAGGGGTGAACCCGGAAAAGGATTCCTGTTCAAAGATAGAATGGAGCAACTCACTGACGACGCGGGCGTTTCCTGCCGTCTGCGGAGAGATGGAGCGCACGGTGGAAGTCATCTGACTGTTCACCGCAAGCTTCAGCGCAGGTCCCTCTCCCGATACCGGAACGAGCGTACGGAAGGAAGACGTCGCTTTTACGGGAAGGGACACGTCTTCCAGTAATACGACGGTCCCGTCTATGATTTCTTTCTCGTAAATGGAGGGAAGCGCATGGATGAACTGCCATTCGTGTACGGGCACGATGACAAAATCAGACGATTCGTATCCGGACCTCTTCAGTTCTTCTTCACTTTTTCGATAGCACTCCGGAAAGTGTGTATAGAGGAGCGACTGCTCACGGGACGTCCAGCGCTCTTTCCGGACCGCAGCGAACCGGACAGGAAACGTGTGTCCGAATTCAGGGGAATAGCGGAACGAGTCTTTGTAGGAAAGACCGAGTCGCGTCTTCGCTCCCGGGTGGAGGTGGTGTCCTTCGGTGACCTGCTGTTCAAAAAACAAGTGGTCTTTTCTCTTACCCCCTCCCTGCACGGCTCGTCCTGCATAAGCAAGAGAAAGGTTCGCCGTGCCGTTGTCGAGTTCCTTCTGGAAATAAGAGAGGTTCGGATACTCCTCCTCCGTAAACAATAGTCCTGCAAGCGTTGAGGCGGTCCGGACGGGAGTCTCCCCTTTTGAGTCCACATAAGTGATAGTGCCCGTCGTTTCGATACGGTTGAAAGCGTACACTGCCCGCACCGGAAATACGACCGAATAGCCGGGAAAGTGCAGAGTTTTTCCGATAAGCGAACCATCATCTCCGTACTCCTCCGACGACCGGTCATAAAGCCCCTCCCTCAGCACGGCAGAAGCCAGCTTGTGCAGAATACCGCTGCGACCGGCGGATATGAAACGGAGAAACCCCGGCACGTATGCCGGTTCGTCGCTTTCAAGGAACTGCAGACATTTCCTTTCTTCCTCCAGCAGTTTTTCACCGGACAGCGATTTAATCGGACGGCTCATCATACCGGTTCGCCTCCTTCCTGAAATGGGTTCGGGGTGTCCACGAATTCGTAATCCGTAAACTGCCCGGACAGTCTCATGCGAACGAGCGATTTCATACGGGCCGGACGTGTCGTGAGCCTTTCCTCATCACGTGCCGCCTGCTCCGTGTCCGAGGAATGCAGACTCTCCTCTAATACCCGGCGCACCGCCGCCCACATGCCTGCTTCCGGCAGTGCATGCCGGCTGGCGAGAATCATGATGATTTCCCCGAGATGATTATGGAAAAGAGCGTGAGAGAAAATGTCAGTCAGGTCTTCTTCCTTATCGGTGAGGAGGTTCGTCGACGGGTCGATCGGTGCTTCTTCAAAATGGCGGTTCAGCCGCTCCGGCAGGATACGTACGCCTCCGCAGTCACGGATATCGATACGCACCGGATGCCTGTCTTTCAGAATGACGACGGTATTCTGCAGATGAGCTTCCATAGCAATACCATATTCGCTCATGAGTCTCGTCACTCCCGGCAGCAGTACGCGGGCGTACGTTTCAAGAAAAGAAATGAAGGCTTCTTCCGTCGTCTCCCCGGCCAGCTCCTCAATCAAAAGAGAGCCGGTTACCGGAGACGTGGAGATAAGGGCCGCCGCCGGCATAGCTATTTCCCCTTCCTGAAGAGCTGCCTCCGGATTTTCCCGTAGAATGGAAGCTACGTTTTTCTCAAAAAAGCTGCGGTCCCGGTCGTCATCCGGGGCGTAGTGGATACCGGCAAGATCGCGGGAGAACGTCGTCGTTTCCCCGATATCAGCATCTTTACCGGCAATTTCCGTTAACAACCCGGCCATGACCGGCGCGTTCCTCGTCGAAGCTGCGGATACCGTACGGACGGCACTCGTCATCTGTACATTCATCGCCGTCTTCAGATGAGGAGCCCCGTACCCGGCAAGCGCCATCGTCCGGAACGACATAAGCGCATAAGAGGGAAGCCTGGAAGCCAGCGGAATCATCGTCCCGTCCTCCAGTTCCTTTTTATAGTAGACGGGCAGCGTGTGGTCCGCCTGCCACGGATGCAGCGGAATAAGGCGATAGGAACCGGAGAGAACTTCGAATTCCTCTTTCACCTCAGGTGACGTTTCCGTCAGCGTCCCGGTCATCGTCGTATGAAAAGGCGCCGTCTCCCTCACCCTGTCAGTGCGGACGGCCAAAGGTACGAGTTCGGGGGATGCTCCCCATTCCGGTGCGTATTTTCTCACGTCTTCCGGAGACATAGGAAGCCTCGTCCTTGTGCCCGGGTGCGTCGTATGACCGTCGATCACCCACTGCTCAAAAAAGACGAGCGGGGAAAAGTTCCGGTCGTTCTTCGTCCGGTTGATGACGTACTCCCAGGTGTCCTGCTGCCCGGGCACACTCTCTTTTCTTTTATCAAAAGCTTCGAGGGCGGAGGCGTAATTCAAAGCACTGTTCATCATTTCTTTGACGAACGATTCATTTCTGAAACCGAGCAGCATCAGCAGTTCCTCCATCCGCTGAAGCTCCTGTTTTTTTCCGGAAGGATCAACGTAGACCGGGCTCCCCCCAATGTCTATGTGACCCAGTATGTACGTGCGTGACACCGGCACCTCCACGCGACCGCCTTTCGGGACTTCTATTTCCAATCCTTGCGGCGTTTTGTTAAAAGATACGAGATTTTCACGAATAATGCTTTGCAGAAGCAGTCGGAAAATATAGTTCTCCGCCTGTTGTTCATAACTGGTATTCATAGCTTCCACTCCTGTCTCTTCCTTCTAAAAGAACCATTCCCATTCTGTAAAGGCAGTAACCTAAGAGTATTCCTTCCCTTCGCAGGTTTTCCGGATGCACGAAGGTCACATTTCCTAAAACAAAGAGCAGGGTTTCCCCCTGCTCTTTGCTGCCGTCCATATTTTATCAGGTGTGGATCACGATTTTTCCTTTGGCATGGTGCGTTTCACTTAGACCGTGGGCTTCCTGCAGTCCTTCAGTCGTAAGCGGGTAACGGTGACCGATGTTCGCTTTGACTTTTCCTGCCTCCATAAGGTCGGCGATTTCCTTGAGCTGCTTGCCGTCCGGCTCGAGCCAGAAAGAGGTCGCTTCGATATCGTTCGCCTTCGCCTTTTCTTCATCCGGCTGCCCGGCGATCGTTACGAGACGTCCGCCTTTTTTCAGTACGTCGAACGCTTTGTCCAGAACATCTCCGCCAAGCATATCAAACACGACGTCGTAGTCGTTCAGCACTTCGGCAAAGTCGTCTTTCGTGTAGTCGATGACTTCATCGGCTCCGAGAGATTTAAGGAAATCGACGTTCTTCGTACTTCCGGTCGTCGCCACGTAAGCCCCCAATTCTTTTGCGAACTGGATCGCATAGGAACCGACGCCGCCCGCACCGGCCTGAATGAGAACTTTCTCACCTTCCTGGACGCGGGTTACGTCCGTCAGGCACTGCCAGGCAGTAAGACCTGCGAGCGGAGTAGCCGCTCCTTCTTCAAAACTGACATTTTCCGGAAGCGGTGCAAGAAGACGTTCGGCAACGAGGGTATATTCCGCATACGTCCCTTTTCCGGTCAGGTCGGGACGGGCAAAGACACGGTCTCCTTTTTGATAGGACGTTACCCCTTCTCCCGTCTCAGCGACGATGCCGGCGACGTCCCAGCCGAGAATGAGAGGAAAATCAAATTCTACCATCTGTCTCAGATATCCTTCGCGGATTTTCCAGTCGATCGGGTTGATGGATGTCGCTTTCGTCTGGACGAGCACCTCGCCTTTTCCAGGGGTAGGTGTTTCAACTTCCTGTTCCTGCAATTGTTCTTTGTGACCATAGTCGTTGATTACGATTGCTTTCATGTCGTTCACTCCTTTTTGTGAGTAAGAATCTACTCTGAAAGTTAGAGCAATCGGAGAGGAAAGTCAAAAGTCCTGCACAAATCTCGGTCCGCTACCCCCTTACAAACTATGCGAAAACCTTCTCTCGATCGCTTCAAATCCCTTCATTTCAAAAGGAAGCGTTTACTTCACCAGGAAACGTCCAAACTGCTTCATGAGTGAACTCAAGCATGTTATAATCGTACCAGGATCAAAAAGAAGGAGTGAATGGAATGAACAAACAGCATTTTGAACAAATGAAAAATAAAGGCGGCTTTGTCGCAGCTCTTGACCAGAGTGGCGGAAGTACACCAAAAGCTCTTGCCGCATACGGCGTAGGGGAAGACCAGTACTCTAATGAGGATGAAATGTTCGATCTTGTACACCAGATGAGAACGCGCATCATTACATCCCCTGCCTTCAGCTCTGATAAAATCATCGGTTCGATTCTTTTCGAACAGACGATGGACCGTGAAATCGAAGGTCAGTATACAGGAGACTACCTCGCCTCTAAAGGCATCGTTCCTTTCCTTAAAATCGACAGCGGGCTTGCCGAGAAAGAGAACGGCGTTCAGCTGATGAAACCTATTAAAGACCTCGACGAAAAACTTCGCCGCGGCAACGAGCGTAACATCTTCGGTACGAAAGAGCGCTCCGTCATCCATGACCCGAATGCGGAAGGAATTAAGGAACTTGTGAACCAGCAGTTCGAAGTAGCCAAAAAAGTATTGAGCTACGACATGATTCCTATCGTCGAGCCGGAAGTGGACATCGACAGCTCCGATAAAGTGAAGTCCGAGGAAATTCTCAAAGTCGAACTTAAGAAACATCTCGATGAATTGTCCGAAGATCAGAACGTAATGCTCAAGCTTACGATTCCGACTAATGCGAATACGTACAAAGAACTTACCGGCCACCCGCGCGTTGTTCGCGTCGTAGCGCTTTCCGGCGGTTACTCCCGTGATGAAGCTAACCAGAAACTGAAAGCGAACGATAACATCATCGCAAGCTTCTCCCGTGCGCTCGTAACGGACGTAGAAGTGAAGCAGTCCGATGAAGAATTCAACAATACGCTTCAAAAAGCTGTAGATTCTATTTACGACGCTTCCGTCAATAAAAAATAAACACTGTTATGTAAGCCTGTCCTTTTCGGACAGGCTTTTTGTTTGTGTGAAATTGTCTGTCCGGTTTATCCTGACCTTCGCAGCGGGAGAAGTCTTGCGATCGGCAGGAAAACACCGTAATCGTTACCTTCAGGCCCGTCTTTTCCCTGCGAAGGGCACGATTCCTCCCTAATCGTTACCTTCAAGCCCGTCTTTTCCCTGCGAAGGGCACGATTCCTCCCTAATCGTTACCTTCAAGCCCGTCTTTTCTCTGCGAAGGGTACGATTCCTACCTAATCGTTACCTTCAAGCCCATCTTTTCCCTGCGAAGGGCACGATTCCTCCCTAATCGTTACCTTCAAGCCCGTCTTTTCCCTGCGAAGGGCACGATTCCTCCCTAATCGTTACCTTCAAGCCCGTCTTTTCCCTGCGAAGGGCACGATTCCCGGCTAATCGTGACGGTCGGACCGTGAAACAGGCCGCCAGGGGCACGCAAAAAATCGGCGCCATACAAAAAAGCCTCTCCCCCAGTCGGAGGAGAGGCTTATGGCGTTCAGTTGTTGCTTGTAGCCATGCGTCCTGTAAGATTCAGCGTTTCCGTCGTATATTCCTGGATTTCCTGAATCAGCTGGCGGTCATCTGCGAGAGTCACGCCGTACGATGGCACCATTTCTTTGATCTTAGGTTCCCATTCGTCCATGTAGTCCGGGAAGCACTCCTTCATCAGATCGAACATGATCGACACGGCTGTCGATGCTCCCGGGGATGCCCCGAGAAGAGCTGCGATGGATCCGTTCGCTCCTGTTACGAGTTCCGTTCCGAACTGCAGTGTTCCCCGTCCTTCTTCTTCCGTGTCTTTCAGCACCTGTACGCGCTGACCGGCCGTAACGAGGTTCCAGTCTTCGCCGACGGCTTCCGGTACGAATTCACGGAGAGCTTCGACGCGCTCTTCCTTCGAAAGCATCAGCTGCTGAATAAGATACTTCGTAAGTGGCACGTTTTTCACTCCTGCTGCCATCATCGTAAACAGGTTGTCCCGTTTCACGGACGTCAGGAGGTCCATAAGAGAGCCTGTCTTCTGGAATTTCGGCGAAAAGCCTGCGAACGGTCCGAACAGAAGGGTCTCTTTTCCATCGATGAAGCGGGTATCCAGGTGCGGCACGGACATCGGAGGAGCTCCGACCGGTGCTTTGCTGTATACTTTTCCGCGGTGCTGCTCCACGACTTCCGGTTTATCACAGAAAAGGAACTGTCCGCTTACCGGGAAGCCGCCGAACCCTTGTCCTTCCGGAATGCCGGATTTCTGAAGGAGGTGGAGACTTCCGCCACCGCCTCCGACAAATACGAAAGGCGCCTGATGATGTTCGATCCTTCCTTCTTTTTCGTTACGGACACGCACTTCCCAATCTCCGTTATCCAGCTGCTTCAAATCGGAAACTTCCTGGTTGTAACGGACATCCACGTTTCCGGTAGTCGCGTGTTCAAACAGGAGACGGGTGAGTACACCGAAATTGACGTCCGTGCCGGAGTCGATCTTCGTAGCGGCAATCGCTTCGCCTGCCGGACGGTTTTTCATCATTAGCGGAAGCCAGTTCTTCAATGTTTCAAGGTCTTCCGCATACTTCATCCCTTCAAAAAGTGGATGCGCTATCATTTTCTCGTAACGTTTTCTTAAGAAATCCACGTGATCCTCACCGTGTACGAAGCTGATGTGCGGAACCGGCTGGATGAATTCCTGCGGATCCCTGATGAGGCCCTGCTTTACGAGAAACGACCAGAACTGTTTGGATACTTCGAATTTCTCGTTGATACTTACGGCTTTGCTGATGTCGATGGAGCCGTCCTCTTTTTCTTTCGTGTAGTTCAGTTCACACAGGGCTGCGTGACCCGTCCCGGCGTTGTTCCACACGTTCGAGCTTTCTCTGCCCGGTTCATCGAGCCGTTCGAATACTTTAATGTTCCACTCAGGAGCCAGTTCCTTCAAAAGCGTTGCCAACGTGGCACTCATAATCCCGGCACCAATCAAAATGACTTCTTTTTGTGTACGTTGATTACTCATATGTCCGATCCTTCTCCCTATGTATTGAAGAAAAGATGCATCGTTGCAGGCTAGGCTTCACTGAATGTACATCTTTTCCAGTATATTTTATTCCATAAACAGTTTACCACTATTGGCATCAAAATTAAATATACAACCCTCGAACCTTCTTATTTATTAAAGAACACCGATAGTGTTAAGCAGAATGACCACGGCTACGGAAATGATAGGGATAAGGATGGCTACGACAAAAATATCACGGTAGCTGTCTTTATGAGTCATTCCTGTAATAGCGAAAAGGGTAAGGACCGCTCCGTTATGCGGAAGTGCGTCCAGTCCGCCGGAGGAAAGGGAGGCTACCCGGTGGAAAGCTTCCGGACTTATGCCTGTCTCGAGAGCTATCTGATAGTATTTGGAACCGAGTGCTTCAAGAGCGATTCCCATTCCCCCGGAAGCAGAGCCCGTCGCTCCCGCAAGAACGTTGACTGCAACCGCCTCTGATATGAGCGGGTTGCCTTTGACACCCATGAGCATTTCCGTCAGGCGCTCAAACCCAGGGACTTCCCGGACGACGGTACCGAACCCGACGGCCGCACTCGTATTGATGATCGCGAGTACCGAGCCGCTCGCCCCTTTGTTCATCGCACCGATGAATTTCGCGTACTTCGTAACGTTCAAAAGCATGATCAGAACGATTCCTGAAATAAGGGCGGTGACGATATCCCACTGTAGCAGATTCAGCGTTAGAAGGACGGTCAAAAGCGGCAGTATCGAAAGGACGAACATCGGCGTTTTTTCATCTTCCCCCACGTTCTCTTTTTCCTCCGGTTCAAAGAAGGTCTCCCCCTTCTCCCTCAATTTCTGTTCCCGGTGGCGAAGGTAAAGGTAACCGCCGACCGCCATAATAATTCCGGCGATGATTCCCATTACAGGTGCAGCCATCGCATCCGTTTCAAAATACTCCATCGGAATCAGGTTCTGGATCTGCGGCGACCCCGGCAGTGCCGTCATCGTGAAGGTGAAAGCCCCGAGCGCCACGGTAGCCGGTATAAGCTTACGGCTGATATCCGCTTCCCGGAATAAAGACAGGGCCAAAGGATAAACGGCGAATACGACGACAAAGAGGCTTACACCCCCATACGTCAGCACGGCTGCAGATACGAGCACTCCGAGAATAGCACGGTTTGTTCCGATAACCCTCGTAAAAGCGACCGCAACGGAACGCGCCATTCCCGTGTCCTCCATCAGCTTCCCGAAGATGGCCCCGAGCATGAAAACAGGGAACCATGATTTCGCAAAGTCTACGAACCCTCCCATATACGTATCTTTATAGGCATCGAGCAGATCGAGCCCGCCCGTAAGCGCCACGACTCCGGCAGCAATCGGCGCCACCCAGATAATCGACCATCCGATATAGGCGAGAACCATTAATACGGCGAGTCCAAGAAAAATTCCAAACATGTGTTTACTCCTCCTTTAGTTTACATTCCGTATTTACTGAGCCGTGTACCCGCCATCGATGACAACCGCCTGACCTGTCACCCCGCGGGCTTTATCACCGGCCAGAAACAGGGCGTAATCCGCCACTTCCTGTACGGAAAGCAGGCGTTTCTGGGGAACGAGTGGATAAATGACGTCTTCCAGAACGTTTTCGAGAGACGTGTTTCTGTTCTCTGCCAGGTCTTCAAGCTGATTCCGGACGAGCGGCGTATCCACATAGCCCGGGCAAAGAGCATTCACTGTAATGCCGTGCTCTGCACCTTCGAGCGACGTCACTTTCGTCAGGCCGATCACCCCGTGTTTGGAGCTGTTGTAGGCGGCCTTGCCGGCAAATCCGACGAGCCCGTTAATGGAGGACATATTCAGGATCCGGCCGCTCCCCTGCTTTTTCATTACCGGAAATACGTGCTTCGTCGCCATGAACGGAGCCACCAGCATCACCCGGTTGATCAGTTCAAATTTTTCTGTCGGAAAATCCTCGACGGACGCCACGTGCTGAAGTCCTGCATTATTGATCAGGACGTCGAGCCGGCTGTACGTATCCACTACGTAGTCGATCGCCTGCTGGATTTCTTCTTCTTTCGTTACGTCACAGACGACCCCTTCGCTTTCATACCCTGAATCTCTCAAGGTTCCTGCCGCATCCTTCACCTTCGCTTCGTCTATATCACTGAGCACGACTTTGGCTCCCTCTTTCGCAAAAGCCGCCCCCACTTCATAACCGATACCGCTTGCTGCTCCTGTAATAAATACGATCTGTCCTTTCATTTCGTCTCCTCCTTTTTAATAACCCGCTTCTTTCAGTGATCCGCTCACTTCGAGTGGTGCTTCCGTGCTGTCTATAACCTCCTGGACGGTAAATCCTTCCGCCACTTCCCGGAGTAGGAGACCTGCGTCCGTTACGTCGATGACAGCCCGGTCCGTTATAATACGGTCCACGACTCCCTTCCCGGTAAGCGGGAGCGTGCATTCCTTCAGTATTTTCGGGGTCCCGTGTTTGCTGACGTGGTCCATAATGATGACGATCTTTTTCGCCCCGTGTACGATATCCATCGCGCCGCCCATGCCTTTGATCACTTTGCCGGGAATCATCCAGTTGGCCAGATCTCCGTTCGCTGCCACTTCCATTCCGCCGAGAATTGCAAGATCCAGATGCTCCCCGCGAATCATCGCGAAGGATTCGGCGCTGCTGCAGTAGGAACCGCTGACAGATGCGGTCACCGTCTCCTTCCCGGCGTTGATCAAATCCGGGTCCACTTCCGATTCATAAGGCGACGGACCGATCCCGAGCAGCCCGTTTTCCGACTGCAGTACCACTTCTTTCCCGGGCTGTATATAATTTGCCACCATCGTCGGCATACCGATACCGGGGTTTACGTAGAAACCGCTTTCAATTTCGCGTTCGGCTCTTCTTGCTATTTTTTCTCTCTGGACTGCTTTGTCCTGTTTTACAGTGCTCATTTCGACTCCTCCTTCGTTATGCTTCCTGACGCACGGTCAGACGTTCAATTCTTTTCTCCTGCTGTCCTTCGACAAGACCCTGGACGTAGATTCCCGGCGTATGGATGTGATCGCCGTCCAGTTCTCCGGGATCCACGAGTTCTTCGACTTCGGCAATCGTCACTTTCCCGGCTGCCGCTATTTCCGGATTGAAGTTGCGGGCGGTTTTGTTGTAGACGAGATTCCCGAAACGGTCCGCGCGCGCTGCCCGGACCAGACTCACATCAGCCGTGAGCGCTTCCTCCAGCACGTATTCTCTGCCGTCGAATTCCCGGATCTCTTTTCCTTCGGCAATCGGTGTTCCGACTCCGGCGGGTGTATAAAAAGCGGGAATCCCTGCACCTCCGGCCCGGATTTTTTCTGCCAGTGACCCCTGCGGCGTAAGCTCGACTTCCAGCTCCCCCGCAAGCACCTGCCGTTCAAACTCCTTGTTTTCCCCGACGTATGACCCGATCATCTTATCAATCTGCTTATTCTCAAGCAGAAGGCCGAGTCCCCAGTCGTCCACTCCGCAGTTGTTGGAGATGACCGTCAGATGTTTCGCTCCGGATTCGACGATGCCGAGTATGAGATTCTCCGGTATCCCGACGAGCCCGAACCCTCCTACCATCACAGTGGAATGATCCCTTATTTCCTTAACCGCTTCCTGAAACGTTGTATATATCTTTTTCATATGTTCCACTCCCTTCTCCCTTACTTATGCAAGAATCGTGCCAACTTTCCGGACGCCGGCAGACAGGGGTATCTTTTTCTCCTTTTCCGGATTTCCGGAAAAATTTCGGCACACCTTTATGAAAACCCTTACATAATAAATAAAAAACCATTCCGGATTTGCGGAATAGTTTCCGCTTTTCCGGAATGGCTGTTTTGTGAAGGTGTCACCTGCCAGTCATATACCGTATTTTTTCGCTTTATCATAAAGGCTCGTCTTTCCGATGCCGAGATGTGCAGCGGCCGCATTTTTGTCCCCCGAGGTCCTCGTGAGAGCCTGCTCGATCGTTTCTTTCTCCACTCGTTCCAGTATCGTTTTCAGGCTTTCCTCTTCGGTGACGGAAGCGGCTGTTATACTCCCGGGAAGGTCGGACACTTCGATGTAAGACCCGTCCGCCATATGCACCGCCGACTCGATCGTATTTTCAAGTTCACGTATGTTTCCGGGCCACGGATACCCCTCAAGCACCTGAATGGTCGCTTCGGAGAATCCCTCGACTTTCTTCCTCATGCTGTCCCCGGTTTTACTGAGGATGTATTTGGCAAGCAGGCGGATATCTTCCGGCCGTTCGCGCAAGGGAGGGATATCGACAGACACGACGTTGATCCGGTAGTACAGGTCTTCCCGAAACTCCTGGCGGCTGATCAGTTCCTCAAGCGCCTGATTCGTAGCTGCCACGACGCGTACGTTCACCAGTTCGGATGTCTCCGAGCCGAGCGGCTCCACTTCCCCTTCCTGCAGGGCACGTAATATTTTCACCTGGGCGTGCAGCGGCATGTCCCCGACTTCATCGAGAAAAAGCGTCCCGCCGTCGGCAAGCTGGAACTTACCGGCTTTCCCGCCTTTTTTCGCCCCGGTGAACGCTCCTTCCTCATAGCCGAACAGCTCCGCTTCAAACAGCTGCTCGGGGATTGCTGCACAATTCACTTTGATAAAAGGTTCCCCGTTCCGCTCACTTAAATTGTGGAGACTGTGAGCGAACAGTTCCTTCCCGGTCCCGCTCTCCCCTCGCAACAGCACAGATGCATCCCCTGTCGCCATCTTTCTTACCGTGTCTTTCACTTCCATCATTTTCGGGGAATGGGAGACGATGTTATGAAGGGAGTAGGAGGCGCCGGTGTTCTTTTTGAAATTTTCCCGGTAGGACTCAAGCTCCATCAGCAGTTCTTTGACATTCGTGTTCATCACTTTCCACTCATCCGTATCACGGAACAGCACCATACCAAACGCCCCTGTAAGCTCTCCGTCTTCAAAGACAGGAATGCGGTTGGCGATCATGTAGTCCCCGCGTATGTACTGAAGATCCGCCACCTCTTCCCGGCCCGTTTCCACTACGATATGCATACGCGTGTTTTCGATGACTTCCGTAACGTGTCGTCCTTCGGCTTTTTTCCGGTCCACACCGATAAAATCAGCATACCCGCTGTTTATATAAGTGATGACCCCTTCTTTATCCACTACGACGATGCAATGTTCCGTACTCCCGAATAACGTCTCGAACATATATTTATTCCGTTTCTCAAATAAAGACATCACTGAACTCCTTTTAGGATAGTTGTTGTCAAAAAGTTTACCACGTCCCGCCTGTGGTGACTACATCGCCTCGAACACCGGACGTAAAAATACCTGCCCGGACAGATGCCGGACAGGTATGTTGCCTGTAATTATTATTCCACGGACGTTTCGGCCGCCCGTGAGACGATATGGTAGTTTTTATGGTTGACGCAGGTAAGGTAAGAGGAATTTTCCCGATCAGGAAGTTCTTCCATCACGCGTAAATCGACGATCACTGAATTTGCACATCCGGACGGAACGACTTTTCCCATCCACTGCTCTTTCTTGCGTGTAAATGTTACGATATCTCCGATTTGAGCTTGCCCATTCTCTTCGACAGTAGACATTCGAACGACTCCCCTTTTAACATTTTCTCTCATTTTAGGTGGAAACGATTTCAAAATCAAGGGGAATTGTGCAAAAGGTTGCACTTCTTCGTTTGTAATATAAACAAAAACCGGACACCACGGGGGTCCGGTTCATTGCAAAAATTCATTAAGAGAGGCTTCCAGCTCCTGCGTATCCCTAATGCCCCGCTCGTAAAGAGTGGTTAATTTCCCTTTATTGCGCTCGACCCGGCCGACCCCCGGAGCATGAGAGGGAGAAATGACGAATACATTCCCTTTCCGCTCTTCTTCTCTTATGTAGTCCAGTGTTTCGTTGTAGACGATGTGCCGTTTCTCCATCGCCCGCAGCAGCCCGGGGTATTCCCGGTACTTCCGCTTCATGTACCAGCCGACCGACTGCGGCTTTTTGTAATAATCGCGCACCTGGGTCAGCACGACTACGTTCTTTCTGTTCCCCCGGCTGATGGATCTCATAAGAGGGATGGGGTCGGCAATCCCGCCATCCATCAGCATACGGTTGTTAAACGGGACGGGAGGGGCCACCATCGGCAGAGAACTCGAAGCCCGCATGAGCGTCAGCATATGTTCATTGTAGTTTTCCTTATCGAAAAATACCGCTTCCCCGGTAACGCAGTCCGTCGTACCGATTTCGAACTCTTCTTTCGCCTGAGCAAATGTATGATAATCAAAAGGTTCCAGCCGGTTCGGCAGCGTATCAAAAAGAAAGTCCATACCGAACAGCTGTCGTTTCCTGAGAAGATTGCGCAGCGACAGATAGTCGGGATGCTTTACGTAATCGATAAGCACTGCCCGGTTGCGGTCCAGCTGCCGTGCGACATAGGAAGAGCCATTGCAGGCTCCGGCAGACACCCCGTTGACGTAAGGGAGATAGATCCCCGCTTTCATCAGGCGATTGAGAACCCCGGCTGTGTATATACCGCGGCTCCCTCCTCCTTCCAGAACTAATCCGGTCTGTTCCATAAAATTCCTCCTGTTGCTTCCATTCTACCTTTTTCTATGCAGGTACTTCAACTTTTCACCGGAGAAGGGCGGCCCGTAAAACTGAGCTGATCCCGGCCGTTACGTTTCGCCTGATACATCGCCCGGTCCGCACAATGGTAGACGGCGTCGAACTCCTCCCCGGAGGTGAAGGCGTGTATCCCTGCACTAACGGTGATCTCTTCTCTAATCAGGCTGTCCGTTTCCTTGTTCAGCCTTTTCAGATGTTCGCAGAACCGGGTGATCCTTTTCTCCACTTCCTCAGGCGCCCCCTGCAGCAGAATCCCGAACTCTTCCCCTCCGAAGCGTGAAACGACTTCCCCTTCTTTCCCGAAATGTTCCCCGAGCAGTTCCGACATAGCACGCAGCACTTCATCCCCTGCCACGTGCCCGTAGGTATCGTTGAAGTTTTTGAAGTAATCGATATCCATAAGAACGAACACCCTGTCTTCTACCGCCCCTGCTTTTTCATACTCGCTCAGAAAAGCTTTTCTGTTTTTGAGCCCGGTGAGCGAATCGAGAGAAGCCAAATGCTCGAGTTCCCGTTCCACCACTTTCTGATCTGTTACCTCCTTGGCGACGACGAGCCAGATCGGCTGACGTTTCTCCTTCAGTTTCGTTACCGCTATATCGTAAAAACGTTCTCCGGCTTCCACCGAAAACTCTGTGTCTCCACCTTTCTCCATGGATTTCTCCAGTCCTTCCACCCCATTGAACACCATAACGGCTCTCTGATGAAGAAGATCTTTCGGACAGACGTCCTTTTTATGAATGTGGGAAGCCATATCACAAATCGCCCGGTTCGCTTCTATGATGCAGCCGCGGGCGTCGATGAGTAAAATGCCTTCCGACAGATTTTCAAGTACCAGCTGCCGTGACACCGGCCATACCGTATTGAAGTCCCGGCTCCGGTTCGCTATGATCAGCAAAAGCGCCATGGAACCGTATGACAAAGCGAACATCCCCGGCACTTTCACTTCAAGCAGCGACAGAACCGTAATGGATACTATCGGGAGGATTACGGCCACCGCGGAGAGTCCGAGAGTGGACCGGTAGTGTTTCGGGACATCGAACATATTACGCACCAGTAAAAAAACGGTAAGTAAAGAAATGGCGTAGGAGTATGAGCTGAATACGGAGTTCACAGAAGTACTTGTAATGGAAAGCTCCGTGTAGTTCCACACCGTTTCGACCGTAACACTCTCCCGCATCCATCCGTGCCACTTATCCGTAAAAGCGAGGGTGACATCGAGAATAGACGGCAAAGCCAGTAACCCTGTGAGCCTTAGTGTGGTCTTTGCATCTTCCCTGTGCAGTTCTTTCGCATAGCCGAACAGAAGAATCGGAGCAAAAATTATGGAAATCTGCTGGAAATTTCTAAGGATTATCATAGCGTTTCTGTTTTCGATTTGTAGTTCAAATATAGTAAGAATGATAAAGAGTGAACTTAAAGCTGCCGCCCCCGCCAAAAAATCACGAAGCAGTTTCCGGGGAGATTTCAGCAACGCAACAGCCACGAACGACGCACCGATAGCCAGAATCATCAGCAGAAAGATATAGGGGTCGATCCAGTTCATCTTTGCTTCCTCCGTTCTTAATGGTTCTTTTGTATCATATTACCATAGATAACCGAATAATTTGAATTTGAAACAAAAAAATATCACAATATTTTCCGGTTCTACATTTTTTTGCAGTGAGCATACAAAAAAAGAGCGGCCGGGGGCCACTCTCATTTCATATACCTTTCTTCCAGTAAGTAACGGAGCGTGTCGATCTGTGACTGAATTTCCGAGCCGATATTCGTTTCTCTCACAAGCTTCCGCTCCATTTCCTTATCTACGAGACGACGTACGGAAAGAACGTCGATGCCGTCTTTCAGCACTTCTTCCCGGGAACTGAATTTCTGATGGGCCACCAGCTGCATGCCGAACGAGTTGAAGAGCAGCGTGTAACCGGCGATTCCCGTCGTGGACTGATAGGCTTTAGAGAAGCCGCCGTCGATGACGACCATCTTCCCGCCGGCTTTCACCGGGTTCTCTCCTTCGATTTCCTTCACCGGCGTGTGGCCGTTGATGATGTGACCCTGGTCCGGGTCCAGATCGAAATCCTCCAGCATCTTCCGGCACACTTCCTCGTTTTCACGCAGATAGTAATACGGATTCTTCTCCTCTTTGTGCGTTGCCTTATCGCTGATGAAGTACCTTTCAAACGTCGTCATTTCCCGCTTGCCGAACAGCGACGAATACTCGCCCGTCCACAGATACCACACCATGTCCGTAGCCAGATCATCCGTCTCTTCGGGATGAGCGAAGCTGTACCGGAGCTTCTCTTCGAACAGGTCGAGAAGATCACGGCCGCCGTAGGTCTGCCCTTCGATTGTCATCGTTTCCATATTGCCGTCCTCGTCAAGCGGAATACAGCCATGAATAAGCAGATTCCCATTGTACTTCAGGTACAGGTTCCCTTTTTTCATGAGAAACTTCATGTGCCGTGTCAGCTTCTCCGAATGCTGGATGGAGAAGAGAAGCTTATCAATCACCTGCTGCTCTTCTTCGAGAAGCCGGGCCGGGTCTTCCGGGTCGATCGTCTGGAAACACGGATTCTCAAGCGGGTACGTTTTCCCTTTCAGGTATATCTCCTCCCGCTCGTAATCGATTTTATCAAGCAGAAGTCTCCCGTCCATGTTGAAGCAGTCGCGGCGTTTGATAATCGGACTTTCGAGTTTGAACTGAATCATGGCAATCGCCTGATGGATTTTGGCGATCTGGAGCTGCTCCTGTTCCGTCAGCCGTTCATCTCCCTGAAGTTTCGGGCGGAATGCAGGATTGTCCCCGTAGTACTTTTCGGCAAGACTGAGCAGCGGACGCAGATTGATTCCGTAGGCATCCTCAATAATATCCAGATTCGCATAGCGGGCACAGATCCTCAATATGTTGGCGAGACAGACTTTGGACCCTGCGTAGGCGCCTATCCACAATACGTCGTGGTTCCCCCACTGGATATCGAGGGAATGATAGTCGATGAGGGTATCCATAATTTTGTCCGGCTCCGGTCCCCGGTCGTAAATATCTCCGACGACGTGCAGATGGTCGACGACGAGACGCTGGATCGTGTACGCCAGTCCGGCGATCAGTTTATCGGACTGACGCAGCGTAATGATCTGCTCCATGATGCTTGAGTAATAGTCGGTTTTATTCGTGTACCGGTCCGTTTTGTAAAGCAGTTCTTCAATGAGAAAAACGAACTGCGACGGCAGAGCTTTCCTCAGTTTGGTGCGCGTATACTTGGAAGAAGCGTAAGGAATCAGCTCAAGCATCCGTACGATGATCGTCTTGTACCACTCGGTCAGCTCCTCGTCGTTCGTAAAAGTCCCCTTGATCAGCTTCAGTTTCTCCTCCGGATAGTAGATGAGCGTTGCGAGCTCGCTGATGTCCTGCTCGCTCAATTCGTCTTTGAAAATATCCCGGATTTTCTCTTTCACTTTTCCGGAACCGTTCCGGAGGACGTGCTGGAAGGCCTGGTACTCCCCGTGCAGATCGCTCACGAAGTGTTCCGTCCCTTTCGGTAGATTGAGAATCGCTTCCAGATTGATGATTTCCGTAACAACTTCCTCTTCACTGCCGTATTTCTCCGCCAGTAAATCCAGGTATTTTTTACTCACCTGATCACGCTCCTATGTATGTATATTATTTCAATTAGTATAACATAGTGTATATTATGATGACATATTGTGACGGGTGAAAATTGTCCATATTTTCGCTGCATCCTTTCATTTTCCTTTTAAAGGAAAGCGGATACATGGTAAAGTTAAAAGAGCTTGTACCATACATAAGGGAGTTTTTCATAATGAAGAAAGTTCTCCGGATCGCCAGTGCGTTCATCGGAATCATCGTCGGGGCAGGATTTGCTTCCGGCCAGGAGATTTTGCAGTATTTCACCAGTTACGGGTACGCAGGAACGATTGGTGCCATCATCGCCACCGCCATCTTCGCCTATATGGGCATGATGCTGACGAAACTGGGTACGAGAATGAAAGCCACTTCCCACAAAGAAGCCATCTACCGGGTGAGCGGGAAATGGCTCGGTCTCATCGTCGACTACGTCATCATCTTTACGTTATTCGGCGTCGGAGTGGTCATGATTGCCGGGGCCGGTTCCATACCGAGTCAGCAGTTCGGGCTTCCGAGTGTTTTCGGGACGATTCTGATGAGTATGCTCGTCGTCGCCACCATTCTGATGAATGTGGAGAAAGTGGTGAATGTCATCGGAAGTATTACCCCTTTTCTCATTGCCATCGTCGTTCTTGTGGCTGTATACAGTATAGCTACGATGGACGGAGGACTCGGCAGCCTTGATGCTACAGCAAAAGCGCAGGATTCGGTCGTTGAGAGTTCCTTCCTGTTTCTGCCGGGCTGGTTCATTTCCGCTCTTAACTACGTATCATTCAACATCGCCGTCGGGGCATCGATGTCGCTCCTGATGGGAGGGAACGAAGATAACGAACGTATCTCTTCTATCGGAGGACTGCTCGGAGGGCTCTCTCTCGGACTGATGATCGTCCTCAGCCACCTGGCCATTTTCTCGAAAGTGGACATTGTCGCAAACGTGGATATGCCGATGCTGAAGCTCGTCGACGATATTGCACCGGGACTTGGAGTGCTGTTTTCCATCGTCCTGTTCGGTATGGTGTTCAACACGGCCATCAGTATGTTTTTCTCTCTCGCTGCGAGATTCACGACTGTCGGTACGAAGCAGCATAAGCAGTTCGTTTTCACTGTCGGCGCTGTAGCACTCGCGCTCAGCTTCGTCGGCTTCACCGATCTTGTAGCTATCTTCTATCCGCTGATCGGTTACATGGGGCTGTTTCTGATTGCCGCCCTCATTACCGCTCCGTTCCGCCTGAGTAAAGAAAAAGCGGCAGCGGAAGAACACCGGCCCGCTTAAAAGAAACTCCCTGCGTGCGTATACCCGGAATATATAACCCGGGACGCGTGCAGGGAGTTTTTTATGGAAAAATTTACGATGTCCAATTACACTACAAGCCTGATCCGGTTGCCGGACGGGTCCTCCGTCACAACAGCTCCTTCTCTTTCCGTAACCGGGGCACCGAGTTCCTTCAGCCGGCCGGCAGTCTCTTCCGCTGACGCCTGATCCGGAAGCACGATAGCGAATGATTCCAGCCCCGGCGTTTTCCTGGAAGCGGCAGGTATGCCGGTACCGGCCCACGTGTTCAGACCGATGTGGTGATGATAGCCGCCGTCCGCCAGAAACAGCGCCCGGTCTCCGAGACGGCTCACTGTAGCGAACCCGAGACCGTCCGTGTAAAAATTCTCGGCTTCCTGTAAATCAGAGACGTGCAGGTGGATATGACCGATTACTGTCTCTTCCGGCAGTTTCCGAAAGTTCTCCGCAGACTCACCGGAATTTCGAAGATCTTCGAAATCGAGCGGGTCCACGCCCATAATCACTCCGCCGTTATGCCATTCCCATTCGGACGGGTCGCGATCTGTATAAATTTCCAAACCGTTGCCGTCCGGATCACTGATGTACAGCGACTCGCTTACGAGATGGTCGGCCGAGCCGACGGTTATGTTTTTATCGGCTAAATGATTGAGTACGCCTGCGAGAGCGGCTCTTGAAGGTACGAGCAGAGCCAGATGATACAGTCCTGTCCGCTCCCGCTCTTTTCTCGAAGGGGTTTCCAGTTCCTCGAGAGACAGCAGTCCGGACTCGCCATCCGCCGTCAAATCGATTCTGTTCTCTTTACGCCCAAGTACGCTGAGCCCGAGATACTCTTTATAAAACTGCAGCGACATGTCGAGATCCGTAACTCTCAGCGCGACATCTTTTACGAATCTGAACGGCCGTTGATGATAAAACATTTCCTCTCTTCCCTTCTTTTAATACTGCATATATTTCTCCTTGTCATTTTACCTCCTCTCCGCTTTTTTAAACGCTGTTTGAAAACCTGCCATAAAAAAGAAGAAGCGGACAGGAGTATCCTGTCACACTTCTTCCTTTACTCTGATTCCTCTTCCTGTTTCATCGCTTTTTTCACCCTGTCCTTTGGGTCCCAGCAGTTAAACTGATAGGTCGGTTTTGTGTCGAACCCGAGCCTCTCGCAGTAAATGCGCCGGTCTCCGTTGTCCTGTACGTCGATACGGAAATGTTTGCACGTAGCACAGCAGTGATAGCGTTCAATCATCTAAATACCCCCATTCCGTGAGCGGGTCTTTTCCTTCCGGGTACGGAGGGTAGACGGACGGATGCAGGATGTGAGCGACTTTCACGAGCCCCGCCAAAAGCCGCGGAGACGGTCTGCAGAACAGCGGCTCCTCCAGAACGTGCAGCTCTTCATCCCTGATTGCCCGCATCTCCTCCGACTTCTCCCGGCTGTGAATGACTTTCGTATTTACTTTTTCCTGGCGGACACCGACCCAGACGACACACATCACATCAGGGTCCCTCGTCCTCACGTCTTCCCAGTCCGTCTGTACACTCGCCTCTTCCCGGTCGCGGAACACGTTGACAGCACCGGCCAGGTCACTGATTTCCGTTAACCAGTTGGCGGCACCCGGAGTGAAGATCGGCTTC
Source organism: Salimicrobium jeotgali (assembly GCF_001685435.2). NCBI lineage: Bacteria > Bacillati > Bacillota > Bacilli > Caryophanales > Bacillaceae > Salimicrobium > Salimicrobium jeotgali. The sequence continues at coordinate 150,272 of NZ_CP011361.2, read as the reverse complement.
GGCCACCATTCCCAGTACACTGTTTTCTGCTCCTCCACCTGTTCAGCAAGCTTTTTGTAATGCTGGAGGATAGACTGATACGTTGCGTGCAGCCGCTCGGCTTTTTCCTTCGTTCCTGTCGCCTCTCCGACGAACAGCAGACAGTCTCCGACTTCCGTCAGTGTTGTCGGGTTCGGCACGATGACGTAGGGAATTCCTCTCTCCTTCAGCCCTTCGATATTCTTCTCCATGCCGGGCACGGTCAGCGAAGCGAGCACCATATCCGGTTCCAGCTCCTCCACGAGATCCATGTCGATGCTTAAATCAGGGCCCAGTCTTGGCAGCTGTGCGATCGTTTCCGGCCAGTCGGAATAGTCATCCACTCCGACAAGTGACTCCTCCAGACCGAGATACACCGCAAGCTCGGTGTTACTCGGACAGATTGATATCAGTTTCATAACCTTCCACCTTTCCTTTCCGGTACGCTGTACATTTTTCCACCCATTTTTCTGCCACCTCAGGACGGGAACCGAAATGGAAGTGTGGAAAACCGGCTACTGCGTTGTGCATCAGATAACCGGCGTCGCCCGCCCCGCCCGTATCTTCCGTATGATAGGCAGCAGGCACCTGTTCTTCCCCCGGGTGAAAGACGGCATAGTGGAATTCATGACCTTTGACGACGAGATCTTCCAGCAGAAAATTGCCGCTTCTGCCGCGTACTTCTCGGTACCCGATCGCAGCCAGATTTTCCTGCATGCGGATTCTTCCGGGGATCACTCCCGTCATCGGGTGCGTTTTACCCTCCGTCGTTTCGATTAAATCCGTCAGATACATGAAACCGCCGCATTCTGCAAGCGTCGGTAATCCTCCCTGCACCGCTTCGCGAACGGAAGCCGCCGCTTCTTTTTCTTCCGCCAGGCGTGATGCGAACTCTTCCGGAAAGCCGCCCCCAAGGTACAGACCGTCCGCCTCATGCGGCACCCTCTCTCCCCGGAGTGGAGAGAACTCGATCAATTCTGCTCCGTATGCCTCCAGAATCTCCAAATTTTCCGGATAGTAGAAGTTGAACGCCGCATCTTTCGCCACGGCGATCCGGACCTTTTTCTCCCGCTTCTCCTCGAACATGGAGGATCCTTCACCGGTTTCGACCGGTTCTGTTCCGGCAATCTCAAGCAGCCGATCCACATCAACCGTCTCAAGAACCAGATCTCCGAGCCTGTCAAAAAAGGCATCGAGGTCTCCCCGTTCAATCGCCGGGATAAGGCCAAGATGACGCTCCGGCATCTGGATGCCGGGTTCCTGTTTCAAATAGCCGATTACGGGAATGCCGCACTCCTGTTCAATCGCCGTTTTCACTAACCGGTAGTGACCGTCACTGCCCACTTCGTTTACAATGACGCCAGCGATTGCCGTCTGCTCATCGAAAAGCTGAAAGCCCTTCACGACAGCAGCTGCACTGCGGGCCATATTTACGCAGTTCACGACAAGGATGACCGGACTTTTCGTCATCGCGCTTATCTCAGCCGCACTCCCGCGGCTGGAATCCGGACTCTTGCCGTCGAACAGTCCCATCATGCCTTCGATGACAGAAATATCGGCGCCCCGCTTTCCGTTTATAAATACGTCAGTCATCTGTGAAGGCGTCAACATCCAGCTGTCCAGATTCCGGGAAGGGCGTCCCGTCACCGCCGTATGAAAAGTCGGGTCTATGTAATCCGGGCCGCATTTGAAGCCCTGTACCTTTTGCCCCCGCTTCTTTAAAGCCTCCATCAGTCCGAGCGTGATTGTCGTTTTACCTGTTCCGCTTCCGGTACCGGCAATAACTATTTTCTTCTCCTTCATTTCTACTTTCCTCCTTTCCTGAGCGGTTATATAAATAAGCTCACTCTATATTGAAAGCGCTTAAGTAAAAATTTATTTCATTTCCGTTTTTCATTTCCCAATAAAAGTATAGTACAGTAGTTATATTTTGTGAAATTTCAATAAATACCTTGCATTTTTTTATTTCAGGAAGAAAGAGGAATTTTGCCGCTTATTCCCCTTAAGCGAGCTTTACAGAACATTTACCCCGGGTTAATAAGGTAATAACATTCATACTTTACAATAGAACTTGCAGAGAAGGTAGTCATTCTCTTTTTCTGACAACCATCGATCCGTGAGGGGGAGAAAGTATGAAATCGAAATTATTGTTTCTCGCAACAGCAATTCTGTTTTTGATTGTTTTGGCAGCATGTGGAAATACAGAAGAAAGTAAAGGCACAGAGGAGGACAGTCAAAACGTGAATGCAGAGAGTGATGGTCCGGAAGTCGTAGTGGACGGGTCGTCTACTGTGTTCCCCATAATGGAAGCTGTGGCAGAAGAATATCAGAAAGAAAACCCGGACGCCCGCGTAAACATCGGCACCTCCGGAAGTGGTGGCGGCTTTGAAAAATTCGCAGCCGGTGAGACACACATATCCAATGCCTCACGTCCGATCAAGGACGAAGAGAAAGCATCTCTTGAAGAAGCAGGAATCGACTACACGGAATTCGAAATAGCTCTTGATGGCCTATCCATCGTCGTCAACAAAGAAAACGACTGGGTCGATAAACTGACAGTCAAAGAATTGAATAAAATGTGGTCTTCTTACGGGGACGTAACCACGTGGGCGGATGTAAGGGAAGGGTGGCCGGAAGAAGAAATTCAATTTTACAGCCCCGGAGCAGATTCAGGCACGTTCGATTATTTCAGCGAAGTAGTCCTCGGAGAAGAAGGCGAGATTCGTCAGGATGCCTCATTATCCGAGGATGATAACGTACTGGTCCAGGGAGTGACGGGTTCTAAAAACGGCATCGGTTACTTCGGATACGCCTACTATGCTGAAAATAAGGAACAATTGAAGGCCGTACCGATTGTTAATGACAGCGGAGAAGCAGTGGCACCTGATCAGGAAACGGTCCAGTCCGGTGAATACAATCCTTTCTCAAGACCGCTCTTCGTATACGTGAAGCATTCGGCACTTGAAAATGAAGCGGTATATAATTTCACGGAATACGCCCTGAAGAATGCCGGTGCGATGTCGGAATCGGTCGGTTATGTCGGAAAACCTGACAGCGCCTACGAAGAAGCGTTGCAGGAACTCGATAGCATTGCAGGGAAGTAACATCTGCATACCAGGCCTCCACTATGTAAAAGGGGAGTAAAGTCATGACAGTAAACATTAAAAGGATGATACATGAAAAGAAATCAAATCGGCGTTTCCTTTCTATCCTTGAAAAATCAGTACCGGCCTTCTTCCTGCTTTGTGCAAGCATATCCGTATTGACGACCATCGGCATTACTCTGACGCTGTTAGTGGAAACCGTTACATTCTTTAACCGTATCTCCATTATAGAGTTTCTGACCGGCACAGAATGGTGGCCCTTTGGCGAGAATGCCAGCTATGGTATTCTTCCCTTGATAACCGGGACTCTGTTAATAACAGCCATTGCAATGCTTGTAGCACTTCCCACAGGACTGGCATCGGCCATTTATTTAAGTGAATTTGCTCCGGGTAACGTCCGAAAAGTTGTGAAGCCGGTGCTCGAAGTTCTCGCCGGGATTCCTACAATTGTCTATGGATTCTTTGCTCTTACATTCGTAACACCGATGCTTCAGCTCTTTATCAAAGACTTACCTATCTTCAATGCTCTCAGTCCCGGTATTGTTGTAGGTATAATGATCATTCCCATGATCGCTTCCCTGTCTGAGGATGCGATGAGCTCCGTGCCTGATTCCATGAGAGAGGGAGCTCTGGCTCTCGGTTCGACCAGACTGGAGGTCGCCCTTAAAGTCGTCGTTCCGGCAGCTCTTTCCGGAATCGTAGCATCCTTTTTGCTGGGAGTGTCCCGGGCCATCGGCGAGACGATGATTGTCTCCGTAGCTGCCGGCTCTACTCCGACACTGACGACAGACGTTACACAATCGATCCAGACGATGACCGGTTATATCGTTCAGGTGACATTAGGGGATGCTTCCTACGGCTCTACAACTTATTACAGTATATACGCTGTAGGAATGACCCTGTTCATCTTCACCCTGCTCATGAATCTCCTGGCCCAATATATCTCCCGTCGCTTCAAGGAGGAGTACTGATATGAATCTGGTCGATAAACAGCTCGTTCAAAGAAGAAGAAAGAAACGGCTCTTCAGCAACCGGATCATGCGCCAGATTTTCTTTTCGGCTTCCGTCTTCGGAATCGTTGTCCTTGCCGTATTGCTATACCGCATATTCCGGGAGGGTCTTCCGTATCTGGACATAGATTTTCTGACGAGCTTTGCTTCACGTTTCCCGGAAGAAGCCGGGATAAAAGCAGCAATTACAGGGTCTGTATGGCTGATGGCGGTTACGGCACCGGTCTCAGTCGTGCTCGGGGTCGGCACAGCTGTCTATTTAGAAGAATATGCTAAAGAAAACATGTTTACCCGGTTCATACGAATGAATATATCCAACCTTGCAGGCGTACCATCGGTGGTTTTCGGACTGCTCGGACTTACCGTATTCGTCCGATTGATGGAGATGGGAAGAAGCATCATAGCCGGGGGGTTCACCATGAGTCTGTTGATTCTTCCGATTATAGTGGTAGCCTCCCAGGAAGCGATCAGAGCCATTCCGAATAGTCAATACGAAGCCTCCTACGCCATGGGAGCCACTAAATGGCAGACCATACGCCGGGTAGTACTCCCGGCGGCCCTGCCCGGTATTTTGACAGGAGGAATTTTAGCTTTGTCCCGGGCCATTGGTGAGACGGCTCCCTTACTGATGATTGGCGCCCTATCGTTTATCGCTTATCTGCCAGAAAACATCTGGTCCGGTTTTACGGTACTGCCTATACAAATTTTCAATTGGACGGCAAGACCCCAGGAGGAATTCCATCTGGTCGCCTCGACAGGTATTATCATTCTCCTGTTTATCCTCCTGCTTATGAATTCTGTTGCTGTTCTGATCAGGCATAAATATTCGAAACGATACTGAACCCGGGAGGAATCTATGATGAACACAGTAAAGGGTAACAAACAACTATCCCTCGTCTCTCTGAAAGAGAAGGTACAGGAAGAAACGAAGGCAATTTATGCTGTGGAGAAGTTCAACTTGTGGTACGGCGAGAATCAGGCGCTTTATGGAATAGACATGACTATACCCATGAATAAAGTTACGGCGATCATAGGACCATCAGGCTGTGGCAAATCGACATTCATAAAAGCCTTGAACCGAATGGTCGAACTGGTTCCGTCCGTCCGGATGAATGGAACTGTGACATACGATGGCGAAAATATTTTCAGTCCGAAATATAAAGTTGAAGAATTGAGGACGAACACAGGGATGGTATTTCAACATCCAAATCCTTTTCCGAAATCGATTTACGAAAACGTAGTCTACGGTCCCAGAACACACGGGATCAAAAAGAAAAGAATCCTGGAGGAAATTGCAGAGAAGAGTCTGAAGGAAGCCGCCCTTTGGGACGAAGTGAAAGATCGGCTGGATGAGAATGCCTTCGGATTATCCGGCGGTCAGCAGCAGCGTCTCTGCATTGCCAGATGTCTCGCGATTGAACCCGAGGTCATTCTGATGGACGAACCGACCTCTGCCCTGGACCCTGTTTCTACCGGGAAGATTGAAGAACTCGTCCAGAATCTTAAGAAACGCTACAGTATTGTCATCATTACGCACAATATGCAGCAGGCAGCGAGAATTTCGGATAAAACGGCGTTTTTTCTGGACGGTCAGGTCGTCGAACATGCCGACACAACTACCCTCTTCTCCCACCCTGAAGATAAGCGCACGGAAGATTATATTACCGGCCGCTTCGGCTGATTCAACATTCCGCCACGCCTCTGAGCTTAGGTGGAAGCATACAGTACCCCGCTTTACGCTTACTGATCATTAAGAAAAGCATGAATTTCATTCCGGCCGGGCATCCCTTCCTGTGCCCCGAACTTCTGGATCGAGAGGGCGGAAGCAGCGTTCGCGAATTTTACTGCCGAAGTCATCGATTCGTTTTCGGCGAGTGCGACGGCCAGGGCCCCGTTGAACGTATCGCCCGCACCTGTCGTATCGATGGGAGTCACGGAATAGGACGGCACCGTGACGGATTCGCCATTTTCACTGTAGGACACCCCGGCTTCGCCTTTAGTGATAACCAGCTTATCCGCCAGATCCCCGCTTATTTCCGCTTCGCTGAACAGCTGTGCCGCTTCGCTTTCGTTCGGTGTAATGTAGTCCGCTCTCTTCCAATAGTCATCAGGAAGATCACGTGCCGGTGCAGGATTCACAATCACCGGGACGTTGTGTTTTTCGCACACTTCCAGACAATACATGACGGTCTCCAGAGGAATTTCGAACTGTAACAGTACGATGTCACTGGAGGCAATCTTTTTCTCAAACTGCCGGACGTAGTCCCGGGACACCTCATTGTTCGCTCCCGGTACGATCGTAATCCGGTTATCGTTATTGGATACGATGATATTCGCCACTCCCGTATGGACCCCGTCCGTTTTTTCGACGGCAGCCGTTTCGATCGACTCTCTCTCCAGCACCCGCAGCATGTCCTCGCCGTGAGCGTCCTTACCCACTCTTCCGATCATAGAGACCTCTGCTCCAAGGCGGGCTGCAGCTATCGCCTGATTGGCGCCTTTCCCTCCGGATTTAATATGGAACTCATCTCCGAGCACCGTCTCTCCCTGATCAGGAACGACAGTGGTCTTCGTTATCATATCAACATTAATACTGCCGATCACCGTTACAGCCGGTCGCTTCATCCGGCACCACTCCTTTCTACGTTTGCCGGGGCGTGACTTCAATCGCTATAGGAAGTGAGCGCCTTCCGGAACAATTCCCAGAACTTATCTGCATCAAGACTATAGGCAAAATTCACGTTCGGCTCCCTTCCCGTGACCGCCAGCGTATCGACGGCGGTCATGCCGTACGTAAATTCTCCCTTTGTTTCTATATCTACCCGTACATGACGCATGTCAAAAATAGATTCATCCATTAAATAGGCTACGGTGCAGGCATCATGGATCGGCGCTCCATCGAATCCGAACACTTCTTTATACGTCTTCGCAAAGAACTTCAGCAGTTCGACGACGAACCCGGATACAGGATTGCCGATCCCGTCCAGTTCCTTCGTCACGCTGTCAGTGGCTACGGCCTGATGCGTCACATCAAGCCCGAACATGGCGATCGGCACGCCGCTTTCAAATACGACTTTCGCCGCTTCCGCATCCACGTAGATGTTGAATTCCGCAGCCGGAGTCCAGTTGCCGAACGTTCCGCCGCCCATCAGGACGATTTCTTTAATTTTCGGCACAATCCGGGGGTTTTTGACCATCGCCATCGCTACGTTAGTAAGCGGTCCTGTAGGTACCAGAGTAATGTCCCCGTCCGATGCCATTACTTTTTCGATAATCAGATCCACTGCGTGAGTGTCCACGGTCTGTTTATTAGGCACTTCCGGCAGGATAGGGCCGTCCAGTCCGCTGTCTCCGTGGATCGCCTCTGCGATTTCCCGCTCCTTCACCATCGGACGCTCCGCCCCTTCGGCGACCGGAATGTCCTCAAGTCCCAAAATATCACAGACCTTCAGCGCGTTCAGCGTATTCTTCCCGACTTCCACATTTCCCGCTACCGTCGTAATCGCTTCGATGTTCAGATTGCTTATGCCGGAAGCCGCCAGAATGATCGCCATCGCGTCATCGTGTCCGGGATCACAATCCAGAATCACTTTTTTCTCTTTTACCACTATGTACTCCTCCTTCAGCATTTATATTAAATGAACATACCTGCGATAGCTGCGTTTAACAGTGACGCCAGCGTCCCGCCGATCATCGCCCGTAATCCGAGCCGTGATACATCGTTTCTCCTCTCCGGTGCAAGAGAACCGAGCGCCCCTATCTGAATGGCGATGGAACCGAAGTTCGCAAACCCTGCCAGGGCGAAACTGAGTATCATCGCGGTTTTGGCGGAAAAGCTGTCAATGACTTCTCCGAGCCCGGCAAAAGCGACGAATTCGTTGATGACCACCTTCTGCCCGATGAACTGAGCAGCCCTCACTGCTTCCTCCCACGGTACTCCGATCAAGAAAGCGATGGGAGACAGAATGACACCTAAAATCAATTCGAGCGTCAGGTCTTCCATACCGAACAGACCACCTACGGCACCGAACAAACCGTTGATCAGAGCGATCAGCGACACGAAAGCCAGCAGCATCCCCGCAATCTCAAGGACCATTTTCACACCGGTCGAAGCTCCGCTTGCGGCAGCATCGATGATGTTGGCCGGTTTTTCGTCTTCCGCCATATCGATATTGATTTCTTCCGCCGGTCCTTCCGCTATACTCTTCCTCACTTCGGCAGGAAGAGGGAAAATCATTTTAGCTATCAGAAGACTTGAAGGTGCCGCCATGAAACTTGCGGCTAACAGGTACTCCAGAGGAATACCGAGGAGAGAATAACCGACGAGAATAGAACCGGATACAGAACCCATTCCTCCGACCATAATAGCAAACAGCTCCGACTCGTTCATTTTTTTGATGAACGGACGTACGACCAGCGGCGCCTCCGTGTGCCCGACGAATATATTCGCTGCGGCCGCCAGCGATTCCGGCCGGGTCGTCTGCAGCAGTCTGGACAGACCGCCGCCGAGGGTTTTGATGATCCACTGCATAATTCCGAGGTAATAAAGGATCGAAATCATGGACGAGAAAAATATGATAATCGTAAGCACCTGAAAAGCGAAAATGTTCCCGTCCCCGGCTACCAGCGGCCCGAACAAAAAGGAAATACCTTCACTCGCATATCCGATGACATTCTGAACGAGGTTCGACAACCCTTCCAGTGCTGCCCGTCCGGTCGTCGATTTCAGCGTCAGAAAAGCGAACGTTATTTGAATCAGAAGAGCCAGACCGATCGTCCGCACATGAATCTCTTTTTTCTTCACGCTCAGCAGAAATGCAATTCCGAGAACGGTGGCTATACCTAACAGCCCCCACAAAATATTTATCAATTGAAACACCCCTTCAATGTAACCGGTTACAATTAACGCTGCATAAAACTCACCATGCTGGTCAGTCACCGGAATCGTTGATTTTTAGAATTATTTAAATGATAGCGCATAACAAACAAAAGTTCAATAAAAAAACAATTGTTTTAAAAGAGGGGGTGAGTATCAAGAAGCACATCGTACACAGTGAGAAACATTACTTCGTATTGATATAGCTCTATGTACTTCAACAGCGCATTCCTTGAATATTTACTATTGAATTTCAAAACAAAGCTCCCCCTAAATTAGTTCACATTTTAAAGTGTCTACTTCAGGAGGAGCGTATCAGCTATGTTTCTCTCTTTAAGTGAATTTTATTATTCATTAAAAAATCAGCTGTTCTAATTCTCTTGGGTATTCCGTAATAATTTCAGTTCCATCCTCTCTCAACACGACCGTATCTGAATGCCTGAAACCTCCCACGCCAGGTACGTAAATCCCAGGCTCTATACAGAACACCATCCCCGCTTTCAGTTCCAGGTCATTATCGAATCGGAGATATGGTTCTTCATGCTGTCCTATGCCGATACCGTGTCCTGTTCTATGTGAGACGTATTTTTCTAAACCAGCTTCGCGGATCACTCGTAAAGCTGCTTCATCCACCTCTTTAGCAGTGACGCCGACTTTAATGAAGTCGAGAGCCGCGTTGTGAGCCCGGAGCATGACATCGAACACTTCCTTTTGTTTTTCTGAAGGTTCACCGACAAAGTAAGTTCTTTCACACTCGGCACGGTAACCGTTCAGGCCGACCTGTCTGCTGTGTATAATGATGTCTCCTTCTTCCAATTTTCTCGTATTTGAAAAAACGTGAGGCATATTCGTACGTTCTATGCCGGATGGAGACATGACAAAGTAGTCTAATGTTGAATTTGTAAACTTCTTAGAAATTTCATTGAACAGAAATTGATTTCCAAAATAATCAATGTCGACCTCAGAAGCATTGATGGATGAATTCTCCAAAGTATTCTTTAAAGCACCACTGACCAGGTCACCGGATGTTTTGATCGCTTCAATTTCTTCTTCTGATTTAATCGATCTTAAATCGACTACGTCCTGTTGTATATCTTCGATTTCAAACCCTTGGCTCTGAAGACTCATAGTGAAGTCAGTCGGCAGTGAGCTGTATTCAATCCCTACTTTGCTGTTGTCGTTTAATTTTGAAAGTACGTCATTAAATAACGCTTTATAATCCGTGCTTTCCCCACTACTGTTTCTCACTTCCTGGTAAATATAAAGTGAATCAACATCCGTTTTTTCTTTGGCGTGATTTTCTTCTACTTTAGGTATGATTAAGCTTTGTTTATTTTCTTCCACGACCAGGATAATCGGTCTGGAGTAAGTGATTGCTTTTAACCCGCTGAAATAATACTGATTCTCAAAGTTGAATATAATCGCGGCATCCAGATTACGGGTTTTCAGCACTTCTCTTAATTGAGTGATTCTTTGCGATGTATTCATTACTCTGTCCCTTCTTTCCTACTACTATTTTTATTGTGCGTGAATAGAGTAACTATAATAAGTACGATAATCGCTACTGGTACAGAAACAATGACAGAGTTTATACCTGTAGACTCTACATAGAAAAACTCCCAGAAAAGTGTAACGATAAGTCCGGTCACCATAGAAGATAGTCCTGCTGATTTAGTTACTTGCGGGAACAGGAATACTGCCAACAACGCCGGAGTTATGCCTGCCCCGTAAACGGTATAAGCATACATTTGTACTGCAAGCACCGTCGGGAAATACATAGTCAGTAAGAATGCTATGACACCCAGTACAGGTATTAGCACTCTTGTATAAACCAATTTTTGATGATCATTTATATCCCTTTTTATGTATTTAGCAAAGAAATCGTAAATCACGCTTGTCGCTGCAGATAGAAGATACGAGTTTCCTGTCGTTACGATGAAGGCTGTCAATGCAGCAATTAGGATACCGCCTACTGCTATAGGCAGGACACTTGTTAAAGCGATGACTGCCATTCCGGGATCAATATCCGGGAAAAGCGAGCGTGAAATGAAAGCAAGAAGAGAAATAGTTGGTGTAGCAATGATAAGACCAATAATCCAACCTGCTGTTCCGCGTTTTGTAGTTTTATCGTTATTCGATGCAGTAATACGCTGATAGATATTCTGATCACCGAGTAATAAGAATAATGTTGGTAAATAATAGCCCATCAATTGCAGGAAGCTCAATCCACCTGTAAAAGAAGTGTGGCTGTCTGGGACATTCGCTATAATCTGATCCCAACCTCCGCCGACAGAGATAGCAATCGGCACTGCGACAACCAGTCCAATGATAACCAGAAAAGCACTGACTGCGTCTGTTGGAGCAACGGACATTAACCCTCCGATACAAGCCAGGAAAATAATGATAGCTGCACCAATAATGGTACCCGTCCCAGGAGAGATACCAGTGGACACACTCAAAATAAAGCCGAGACCCTGGAATTGATAAGAGACAATACCGACAAATGCCAAAATTATAATGATAGCTGCAAGCAGACTTGACCATCTTCCATATTTAATCTCCAGTATTTCTGCAACTGTGTGTTTTCCATAATGTTTGATTTTAGACGAAATGAGAAAAATCGTCAGTATCCCGAGTAACGATGGAATAGTACTCATTAGAGCTGGCCAAATACCGAAGGAATAAGCCATAGAGTTTTGGCCACCTGTGACAGAACCGCTCCCTACCCACGTAGCGAGCAGTGTCCCCATCAGAACAATCGGCCCAAGTGATTTCCCTGCGAGTATGAAGTCATCACTCGTATTGATTTTCTTAGAATAGTAGACGCCGAGTAGTAACATAAAAATACCATAACCGATAACAAACCAAATTAACATTGGCTGATTTGTAAGTTCCATAGATGTAACCCCTTTTAAAATTAATAAACTCACTTACCGAGGTTAACAAAAAATGAAAACGGATACAATTTCATAAAAAAATCATTCAATTTACCAAACTGTTTCTATATAAGTAAAAGATGACTGGATATGTATTGCTGTATTTCAAACGAAAGTCCCCCTAGAGTACTTTACTCTAGGGGGCTCATCATCATTTGACGCTTTGTTATGTGGTTATTTCATCTGTGTGCGTCCACTCTCAAGAGTATTCATGATCATCTTGCCGACTTCGTGGTTATCGTGAAGGCCGCTGAAGGCATCGGACTGCGGCCCGTACCCGTACACGTTCACGTCTTCCCCGGTGTGACCGTCCGTCGTCCATCCGGTACCGGAGCGGAGGTCAAAAATCTTTTCGATTGCGTCATCGATCTCCTCCGTTTCCCCGTCAGCCGCTTCTTCTACGGATTCAATTTCCTCCTCCGTAAAGGAAAGGTCCACGTACTTGTTCAGCGTCTCTTCTGCATCGGCACCATCCGCAATGGCCGAGGCCATGAAGTCAGGCGTCCGTTTCGCCGCTTTCAGCGGTTCCGGATCCCATTTATATTCGCCGTCCCGGCCCATCGTCATGCCGCCGGTCGAATGGTCGGCTGTCGTTACGACGAGCGTGTGCTTATCCTTTTTGGCATACGCGATCGCTTCCTCGAACGCTTTTTCGAAGTCTTCCATCTCGCTCATCGCAGCCACCACGTCATTGTCGTGTCCGGCCCAGTCAATCTGACTGCCTTCCACCATCAGGAAGAAACCGTCTTTTTCTTTACTTAGTCTGTCGAGGGCGCTCGACGTCATCTCCTCGAGAGAAGGGGTATTCTCGTCCCGGTCAATCATCTTGTCCATTCCTTCGGGAGCGAACAGACCGAGAACCTGATTGTTATCATCCGACATCAACTCATCGCGGGAGGTTACATAGCTGTAGCCGTCATCCTGGAATTCCTGCGCCAGGTCCCGGTCTTCCCGCTCAAAGTAATCCGTCCCTCCACCCAGAAGGACATCCACTTTATGTTCGCCGTCAACCATTTCATCATAATAATCATCAGCGATTTCATCATAGTTATCCCGCGACTCGTTGTGGGCGCCGAACGATGCGGGAGTAGCGTGATTGACGTGGGACGTGGAGACCATCCCGGTCGATTTCCCTTCCTCCTTCGCGATTTCAAGAGCTGTCTTCACTCTTTCCTCATCGATGTCCACTCCTACAGCTCCGTTATATGTCTTTACTCCGGCAGCCATGGTCGTCGCTGCTGCTGCCGAATCTGTTACACTTTCTTCCTCATCCCAGGAATATGTTTCCTGCATACCGATCAGATACTCGTCAAAAGCCGTATCTTCTGTGTAAGGGGAGTCCGGTCTGTCCTGGAAATAACGGTAGGCGGACGTATACTGCGACCCCATCCCGTCCCCGATCAGAAAGATGACGTTTTTGATTTTAGCATTCGATTTACCCCCCGGATCTGCCTGAGCCGGATCCTCTGTAGAAGTCGCAAGAGCGAAACCGCCCAGGGCTAATCCCGATACCAGCACAAGCGGAGCCAGTTTCTTCACAATCGATTTGTAGAGCACTTCCATTCCTCCCCATCCTTATTAACGAGTCATCCGGAATGATACAGGTACAATGTAATAGGCGGTTGAAGCTGCTGTTAAGAAAACGTAAAACTTTTTGAAATCGCATTCATAAACTATAAAAAAATAATTGTCGTTCCGGAGACCGGCTACCATTAGCGTAAGGTGAGCGATTACGTCTGTCAAGTTATTATTCTGATTGTTCAGACAACTATACAGGGTAAAATTACGGCACGTGGACACCTTATAATAGAAAGATGCCCCCGCGCCCGATTCAATATATTCTATTATCGCAGCGAATCCGTAATTTCCGCGGTCGCTTTCAGCAGCTGCGGTATATACTCCTGCATCGTTTCCCTGTTCCACCGGAAAGAAGGACCCGAAATCGACATAGCTCCGATGACCCGCTCCTTGTGGTCCAGGACCGGAGCCGATAAGGCGGATACGTTCGCACTGATTTCCCCTTCATTCGTGGCGAAGCCGTCTCTTGCGGTCTGTTCGAGCTTATACACAAGATCCTCCCGCTCTTCTTCGGGAAGCGTTTGTATGATTTTTTCCTGAATGTCTTTCGGCTCGAATGCAAGGATGGCCCGGCCGCTTGCTCCTTTGTACACAGGGAGCCGTTTGCCGACGCCGACGGATCTGCGGATCTCTTCCTGACTTTCGTGTTCGATGGTACAGACGCGGTACTGCCCGGCCGGGACGTAGAAGCCGACCGTTTCTTTCGTCGCATCCCTTAATTCCGTCAGCCACGGGTCGATGACGGGAGCGAGCGGCATATCCGCCAGCAGTTTATTCGCATAGCTCAAAAATGCAGACCCGAGGGAATACAATTTCGATTTGGAATCCTGGATGACGAGCCCTTCCGATTTCAACGTCTGCAGCAGGCGGTGGACGACGGTCTGGGAATAGCCCAGCTGCTCACTGATGTCACTGATACTCTGAGGTCCTCTTGATTCCGATAACACGTTGATGATATGGATCGCTCTGAGCACTGTCGTAGAATGTGCCGGTTTTGTCGTCATATACTCACCTTCTTCCGTTAAATGAATAGTACTCACGACAAGGGAACACCCTTATCGTGAGTCACTCTTACTTCGTCTTGATATATTTCGTTTTCGTTTTCGTGAAGAAGTCCATACCCTCACGGCCCAGCTCCTTGAATGATCCGGAACCGGATTGCTTGTACCCGCCGAACGGTGCCTGGAAGAACGTGCCCGTCGTCGGCATGTTCGCTTTGACGAGCCCGGCTTCGATTTCATTGAGGGCTCTCGTCATGCTGTTGGAGTCGTTCGTGCAGACGGAAGCTGTCAGACCGAAGTCCGTGTCATTGGCGATTTCGATGGCCTCATCCAGGTTCGACGCTTTCATAACCGAGATGACCGGACCGAACTCTTCCTCGTGTGCAATCCTCATCTCTCTCGTCACTCCGGCGAGGAGAGTCGGCTGTACGAAATGTCCGTGCTCGTACGCCTCCCCGGACGGAGCACTTCCTCCGACGAGCAGCTCGGCACCTTCCCCGACGGCGCTGTTGATCAGCTCAAGCGTGGACTGCTTCTCCGAGTCACTTACCTGAGGTCCCATGTGCACCTGTTCATCCAGACCGCTTCCGAGTCTGAATTTCTCCACTTCCGCTTTGACCTTCTGTACAAATTCGTCGTAGACCGCCTCTTCGACGATCACTCTGCCTGTAGCCGTACACGCCTGACCCGTCTGGCCGAGACTTCCTTTCACAGCTACATCCACTGCCTCGTCAAGGTCCGCGTCGCTCAGTACGAGGAGCGGGTTCTTTCCGCCCATTTCCATGTGGACACGTTTCATGTGCTTGTTGGCCTGTTCGTAGATTTTCTTTCCTACCGGGTTGGACCCTGTGAAGGATACCGCGTCCACGGACGGATGGTCAATCATATGGCTTACGAGCCTGCCGGGTCCGATTACCTGGTTGACGACCCCTGCCGGGAATCCGGACGCTTCTATCATTTCCATGAACATCTTCCCGAGAAGCGGTGTTTCCGAAGACGTTTTCAGTACGACCGTGTTCCCTGCAGCGACAGCCGGGGCGATCTTCCACGTCGGAATCGAAAGCGGGAAGTTCCACGGTGTTACGATAAGAGCGACGCCGAGCGGTTCCGGTACTGTCTGGATCTGGATGTTCTCCATATCGGCAGGGATGACTTTACCGGTGATTCTTCGTCCTTCCGCTGCATAAAAGTCGGCGATGCCGGCTGCGAACAGCACTTCTTTTTTCGCTTCGTTATACGTCTTGCCCATCTCCTGGACGATGGCGCGGGTGAGATCGTCCTGACGCTCGCGCATCTTTTCTGCAAGCTTGTTCAAATATCCGCCCCTGGCCGGAGCCGGCGTGTTCTTCCAGGAAGCTTCTGCCCCGGCAGCCGCTTCGATAGCTGCATCCGCATCACTCTCATTGGACTGTCTGACGATGGCGAGCACTTCTCTCGTGTCCGCCGGATTGGTATCTTCGAACGTGTCGTCGCTGCCTGGTGTGACCCATTGTCCTCCGATGTAGTTCTGCAGTTCCTGTGTTTTTGTAAGTGCCATATTATATATCCTCCTTCGGTATTACCTGGCCTGATCGCCCGTTCCGAATAGTCTCGAACGCTCCGACGATTCCACCAGTACGTTTTTCGCTTCTTCACTCAGTATCTTCCACTGTCCTTCGTCTACGAGAGCCCCTTCTCTCCGGGACTCGTTCCACACGTGCTCGTGCTCTTCATAGGATATGAGCCGGTCGAACGTTTCGTTATCAAGAATGCTGTTCACCGCTTTTTTCAAATCTTTCCTTTCCGTCGTCGCCTGCAGAATATAGTCATAGGACTCCTCCGTAATGTGATGACAGGCCGGCAGGGAGTCGTGAACCGCCTCCCCGCTCATGACGATCGGATGGGCGTCTCCCGGGAACGCGAAAGCCCACCAGGATT
This sequence comes from Salimicrobium jeotgali, assembly GCF_001685435.2. Classification (NCBI taxonomy): domain Bacteria; kingdom Bacillati; phylum Bacillota; class Bacilli; order Caryophanales; family Bacillaceae; genus Salimicrobium; species Salimicrobium jeotgali. The sequence goes on along the minus strand of NZ_CP011361.2, from coordinate 133,832 downwards.
CCCCTCCCTCTTTCCAGTGAACGAGCCCCCCTTTGCCCCGCTTGGCTATCCGGACGGCTTCATAACAGAGAAGGGCCGTCGGTCTCGAGGAGCGGATCACCCCGTGCACCGTCTGCGGACGGTAACTTATCTGCGACTCGACCAGGTCGAGGGAGATCTTGGCGAGTACGTAATCCGGAAATCCCGCCCCCTCCACTTCTATAAGTTCTTCCGTCACATCCCTGTAGTCGATCTGGTGGATCTCCCGCGCTTTCAGTCTGTCGATGTCCTCACACAGTACTTTCATCCCGCCGTACCCGACACATTCGGACCAGGTGATCAGCTCCGCACAGTCTTCCCGGCACCCGTCCGGCAGTCCGCATGAATCGAGCACCTTCCGGCATAAATCAAACAGTTCCTGAAATGTTACTCTCATACTTACATCTCCTTTTGGCGGCGGAAACTTTCGTCGAAGAAACGATACCAGTTCCCGCCCATCACGGATGCTACATCTTCGCGGCTCACCCCTCTGTCCAGTAAAGCGTCGGATATATTCGGGAAGTCGGCCGGTCCCTTGAACCAGGACGGCCACGTCGGCCAGGACGGGTTACTTTTCGATCCTGCGCCGTAGTCCATGTCGTGCGTCCAGCGTCCCATCCTCATCCAGTGGAGAAAATCGTCGGACATGTTCAGGGTCAGATCCGTTCCGATGGCGACGTGCTCGACGCCCATGAAATCGATCGTCTCTACGATCAGATCGACGAACTCATCGATACTCGTTTCCGGTCCGTTGATCAGGTGCGGGTAGGCGCAGAGACCGAGGACGCCTCCATTATCTTTCAGCGCCTGCAGCACCTCACGCGACTTGTTCCTCCGGCTCGGATAAATCCAGTCGGGGTTGGCGTGGGTGATGGCGACCGGCCGCTCGCTGTGACGGATGGCATCGAGTGAGGTCTGTTCGCCGACGTGAGAAAGATCGATCACCATACCCACCCGGTTCATCTCCTCCACGATGAGCTTACCGTACCGCGAAAGACCGGCATCGTTTTCCTCGTAGCAGCTGCTCCCAATCAGGTTCTGGTTGTTGTACGTCAGCTGCATGATCTTGATGCCGAGCTGTTCGAACACTTCCACGAGGCCGAGTTCATCTTCCAGAGCGGAAGTGTTCTGCGTACCGAGAATGATGCCTATCTTTCCTTCATCCTGTGCCTTCCGTATATCCTCTCCCCTTTTCACGGGAAGAACGAGATCGTCATGCTCGCGGAAAAACCGGTACCACTCGGATACTTTGCTCAACGTTTCCCGGGCGTTCTCCCATAGCCCGCAGCAGGCGTGCACGCAGGTGACGCCGCCTTTTTGAAGTTCCAGAAGAAAATCCCTGTCCCAGTTACTCAGCTCCAGACCATCGATTACCATCATCGTTCCCGTTGCCGTTTCTTCTTTTATCAACGTCATGCTTCTTCCTCCAATGCTGGTAGTTTCGGAAACATCCATTCCACCGGTTCGTCGTTTTCCACATCTTCCACTAACGGCGCCCCCTGAAAGAGGGTGATCCGCACCCACCGGTTGGATTTCGGATCGAACCGTTCCCCGCCGAAAAAGGACAGTTTGCATCTCATCAGATAAATAGGAATCATGTCCTTTTGAAGCAGGTTACCGTGGATCTCCGCATAGTCGTGGTTTTCCAGGGACTGGACGCGGCGGATGACGCCTTTGAATTCCGGGTAGCGGAAAATGAATTTCGCCACTTTATCTTCCCGGTTCCACTCCTCCAAAAGCACCGTGACCTTTTGGACGAGCTCGGCGATGTTCATCCTCATCTCGTGTTCATCCCCCGGCTCCTCGCCCCGTACCGCGATGCGCGGTTCTTCTTTTTCTATGGAGCGGTACCAGAAGAAATGTTTCTCGTCCCGCTTTGCGAAATCATACTGGAAGCACCATTCGTACTGATATTTGATAAGAGCCAGCAGCTGACCTATTTTCATCGCAGGATCCAGCTCCATCTCTTCGCTGACGACCGTATAGTTTTCCAGTTCCTCGTTCTTCTCCGGATAGATTTCGATCATCAGGGAGTTCAGAACTTCCTGAGTCTCCGCGGACAGTCCGGGGAGCAGGCTCTCTATGAACGGAACCCACTGCCGCCCTTCCCGGAACGGAAGCTCTTCTTTAAGGAGAACCAGTTCCCGTTCGATTGTTCTCAATTCTTCCGCTATCGTATCCCCGCTTTCAAAAATGCCCGTCTCTTTCACCGGATAGTGAGTGAAGTAGTCGATCGCCGGGCGCAGCCACTCCAGCAGGGAGTCCACCTTCATAAGCGTGATCTCCTCGACTTTGGACCTTGCCAGCGCCAGTTCCCGCAAATACACCCACTGATGAATCAGTTTAGGGTGGAAAATCAGAAAAGGTACCATCCCGAGGCCCGTGGCATTGCCGATACCGAGATAACGTTTGAGACGGCTGTCGAGCGGAGGAGCGTCCGGATTCCGGCTTCTGGCCATATGCTCGACCATATCGAAACTGAACTGCCGCAGCATGAATGCAGCGAACATCTGGGCCCGGAAAGCACCTTCGAAAGGGTGGTCCTCCATCATTTTTTCAAATGGGGCCAGTCCGAACTTCCCGTTCCCGTAAAAAGCGGTCGTCCGCAGAATGTACCCGACTTCGGCAAGCGAATCAGGATCTGGCTGCCGTTCTTTTGTAAGCGCCTTCAAAATATAGTCGAAAATTCGTGAGCTGCGGTTCGCCCTCGACCATACGAGGTCCTGGACCGTCCCTCTTCCCGCTTCCTGTTTCGGAAGTTCCTGCTTCAGGTGCTCAATCTTCTCCTCGGAAAGCTCTCCTTCACATAGAGCGAACGTAATATCCCATTTCTCGGAAATCACCCGGTCGCTGCGCTCATGTTCCTCGAGATCCTGCGAAACCGCTATGAAAGAAAACGTACCGTGAGACGTTTCTATATGATAAACAGCTTCGCCGTGCCCGTCTCCGTTCAAGTTGAACCGGGACTGCTCCACTTTCCAGTTTTCCTTCTTCATGCGTCGCAGAATACTTCGGGAGAAACTCAGACTGGTTATACGGAACGATCCGATCCGTTCCGGACTCATCACTTCCTGGGCCGGCCGGATGGCATCTTCTATTCCGTAGCGCACGCGAGGTTTTGACAAGGTCATAACTTCACCACCTTTTTCTAATATACGAAATTCGATTTCGATATATGAATTAACTCTAGAATAGGAGGTAACGAAAGATACGTCAATAGATATTGTGCTATTTTTCTGATTATTTTAAATAGAACGAATCGTTCCCTCTGCATCGACAATTCATCGTCTGTTTTTTTCCTTTCATGGCAGGGGTCCGAGCGATATCATCCATTTATTTTTTCTTCGTGACGGAAGGTGTGATAATTAATGATTTACAACCGGAGGGAAGCGTTATATATTATAGTTTCGCATCAGTAAGTGAAGGCTTGGATAAAGAAGGAGATGAGAACTATGGCCACTGCACTGGCGACCGGCCTGCTGAGTGGAATTTGGACATATATCGCACCATTGTTCGGTATGCTTATCTGGGCAGGATTTGCCGGGTGCACGACGTTTTTCGCAGTAGGGACAGGAAGATGGCGGGCGCTTGCCACTGCTACCATCACGAATGTGACGGGAGTCGCCTGCGGCATGGTCATTCTCGTACTCGCCTCGGCTGCCGACTTTTCCGCCGGGATGGCAATACTGAGCGGTATCGTCACGACGATTATGGTGCTGCTCGGTTCCGTAAAACCTATGAACTACACACCCGGAATCTTCGTCGGAGCCTTCTCCGCTTTCGCTTCCGGCGGGGACTGGTTCGTCATAACGATTTCCCTGTTGTGCGGTGTCCTCCTCGGATTCTTCAGTGCGGAACTCGGTATGAAGTTTGCAGAGCTCTACCGGAAACTGGTTCCCGGCAAAGCTCTGGCCGGGGATGAAGAGAAGAAAGCGAAGGCTTTGCGATAACGGGAAAAATTAAAAAATCATGCAGTCTCTATCCGTCATGAAATATGCGGATTTTCTTCTTTTTAGACGGGAATGGAAAAATACGTGAGCATGACTTATCAAAAGGAGATGTACTATGTTCTTCGACAACTGGACCGAACTCTGGAATATACTATTAAAAGGAATCATCATCTACCCTTCCGTCATTCTTCTCCTCCGGCTTACGGGGAAACGGACCCCGTCGACGTTCAATATATTCGACTGGATCATCACGGTCGCTTTCGGTACGCTCGTGGGCTCGTTTTTAATAACGAAAGACATATCGCTTGCCGAAGGTTTTCTGGCACTCGGCCTGCTTAACCTGCTGCAGTTCCTCGTAACGTGGATAAGTGTGAGGTCAAAAACGTTCGCAAAGCTGGTCAAATCGCAGCCGGTCCTGCTTTTTTACGAAGGAGAATTTTATCCGGAAGCTTTGCGGAAAACACGTATCGCCGAAGTCGAGGTTCTGCAGGTGGCGCGGCAGAACGGGATCGGCTCGCTCGCCCTCGTGGAAGCCGTAGTGCTTGAGACGAACGGAGGCATCTCCATCATTAAAAAAGTGGATAATCAGCCGGCGGACGTACTGGAAAATGTGAAAGTTTTAAAGCGGTAGCACCCCGGTACACCGTGGTATGATAAGAATAAGAAAACGGTAAAAGGAGGCGAGAGGATGGCGAAGCACAAAATCTACACTATGAGTGTTGCGAAAGTGTATCCCCATTACATTACGAAAGCGGAGAAAAAGGGGCGCTCCGGGGAAGAAGTCGATGAAATCACCCGCTGGCTGACAGGGTACAGTCAGGAACAGCTCGACAAGCAGCTCGAACAGGGAACAGATTTCGAAACGTTCTTTGAGGCAGCCCCCGCTCTTAACCCTTCGAGGAAAATGATTACGGGCGTTATTTGCGGAGTACGTGTAGAGGATATCGAAGAACCAATTATGCAGGAGATCCGCTACCTGGACAAACTGGTGGATGAGCTGGCAAAAGGGAAAGCGATGAAAAAGATTTTGAGGAGTTAGTCATATCCACAGAAAAAGTCCTGAAGGCAATTCAGCCGTTCAGGACTTTTTAAACTTTATCTTTATTAGATGGCCGCGCGACCTCCTGTTACACGCTCGAGAGGTAATTCTTTCCCGCACTCGTCCGCCATTTTTTTGCACGTTTCATAGAAGCGGTCATAATCGATTTCGTGCATTTCATCAGTGTCGGTCGACTCGATGATATACTTCGCGAACTCCCACGTCTCTTCTTTAATATATCCGTGGTGAACGATCGCTATTTTATAGAGTCCTTCAAGCATTGCATCCATGACGGTGAGATCCTGCTTTCCGTACAGACGGATCTGATAGAAACCTTTGTACAGATAGTCGCGGAACTTCTTCGGTTCCATCATGAACCTGAGTTCGTCGTCCTGGTCTGCATAGTAACGTACCGGGCGATGGACGCTTGCAAGTTCTGCCATCAGAGATCCGATACGGTTAATGCAGTTCACGGCCGTATGAGGATCGTTTATTCCCGGGGAAATAGCGCGAACCGCGATTTCCACGAGCTTCTGTATGGAAAACTCAATGTCCTGGACGTCCGTCCGCTCGTTTCCGACCAGAACGTAGTCCGTGGCTGCTTCCACATCCGTCTCCTCTTCTGTCTCATTCTTTTCCCAGTAGTAAAACAGAGGTGCACCTTTTTGAATGTAGTCACCGGTACGGAAGACAGCCGCAAACAGCACGTCGTGATTTCTCGCGTATGTCAGGAGACTCTTGATTTCTATCCCCTGCAGGTAACCTGACTGTTTCGCTTTAATGACGTACGGCTCTTTATCCTCCCATTTGGCGATCTCCTGTTCGTCCCACTCTACAGCCTCTTTGTACTCTTTTTCCCGGAACGTATTCGCAATAAGAGCAGAAGCATCTCCGCGTATTTTACCGATCAGGCTGTTCACCTGAAGGAAACGGGAAGAGTGGTGAATGAACAGGATAAAGAATCCTAAACTTATAATTGCGACCAGAACAGTGAAGAACGGTCCGAGAAATTCTTTTTTACTGCTGCTTCCGAGCAGAAACAGGTTGATCAGTGTAAAGACGAACCCGAACGAGAAAACGCCGAGCACATGCTGGGTAATTCTGCTTTTCATAAAGTCCTGAAGTGTCCTCGGAGAAAATTGGGTGGTGTACGTCGTAAGCACGACCATAATAGTCGAGAAACTGATGGTCGTCATCGTCAGCATAGAAGTGATAAGTGACCCGTACATAGAGGAAGCTGTCGATTTACTCAGGAAAAAAGTGGCCGGAACGTTGTCGGTAATGACCGGCACGAGAAAAGTATCTATCGTGTTCGTAATCGTCACTACTACAAGCGCCAGCAGGCTGTAAACGGTAGGCAGGAACCAGAAGCTGTCCCGCATTTTCATCCAAAACTGCATTTTATTCATCATCAGAACTCCTTTTTTTGCATCTAACCTTTCATTATACACACTCTTCGCGGTTACACCTACCAATTCCGGCTGTACACAAAAAATCACAGAGCATCAGACGCCCTGTGATTTATAGAATTCAGATATTCTTATTATTTTTCTCCACTCAATTCTACAAGAATCTTCGCCTGAGATTTATCGTTGCTCAAAGCTTCGAATCCTTTGTCTACAATATCATCGAGTTTAATCTTATCCGTAATTATTCCGCGAGGGTTTAACTGTCCGGTTCCCATAAGATCAATAGTTCGCTGGAATGTGCTCGGCGAATAGGCGATAGTTGAGGTCAGTTTCACACCACTTCCAGTTAACTGCATCGGGTTCCACTCAATAGCCTTAGAAAAAATAGACACAATCACCATTGTTCCTCTTGCCTTCGTTACGCTTATGGCCTGATTGAAGGTAGGTTCTACTCCGGCTACTTCAAAAGCTGTGTCTACTCCGTCCGACTCCAGTTCATGAACTGCTTCTACGGGATCTTTCTCTCCGGAATTGATAACGTCTGTCGCCCCGACCTCTGCCGCTTTCTGAAGACGCTTTTCAGAAAGGTCCAGAGCAATAATCCTTGTAGCTCCGGCAGCCTTCGCAGCCAGAATCGTAGCAAGACCTATAGGTCCGACTCCAAACACAGCAACCGTATCACCGAACGACATATCTGCTTCTTTTATTGCCTGTACAGCTACTGCGGTTGGTTCTACGAGTGCGCCATCCTGCAAGGTCATGGACTCCGGTAAAAGATAAGCATTTTCTTCCGGAACGTTGGCATACTTCGTAAATCCTCCATCACCGTGGAGGCCTATAAAACTGAACCCATCATAGATATCCACGTCTTCCGGTTTATCGCCGTGAGTCAACGTAGGATTTATTGCTACACGGTCCCCTTTTTTAACATTCTTTACATTCGCACCAACTTCCTCAACGACCCCGGCAAACTCGTGGCCCATGGTAAGAGGTGCCTGTTCTCCTGTAAGCTCATCTTTCTCTTCATTCGGTACGAAGACAGGACCTTCTTCATATTCATGAAGGTCACTTCCACAAATACCTGCCCAGCCGACCCGGACTTTCACTTCATCATCTTTAAGAGGTTTCTCTTCCCGCTCTTCTACACGCAAGTCTTTTTTTCCATACCATACTGCTGCTTTCATGGGTGATACTCCTCCTTTGAGAATAGTGAATGTCGGGAATAATCCCGATATATATACAGTCTTCCCGCTAAGAACCATTATAATCTAAAAATTTAGATGATTATATGTGAAAAACCCGCCTTTCCTCCACGTCGTATAAACGCGAGGGAAAAGAGGCGGGTTTTACTATTGAATAGTTCAATCAGGCTTTATCTCCCGGCAGCTGATGGATCGTTTCGATAAGTACGTCCAGTTTTCCTTCGATGCGGTGCAGCAGGTAAAATGTGACCGCGATCGGAAAACCGACGTCCGTCAGAAACTGTACCCCCATGTCCATAATGGTCCCTCCTACAGGAAAAGCCGCCTGTACGGCGGCTTCCCAGTGTTAGATTTGAATATCGTTGACGTTACGTTCTACAATGCGGGCCTGTTTCTTGGAAACGAGACCGCCGCCGGAGGACAAGAAACAGTCCTGGGCGATGATTTCGTCCATCGCAGCGTTGATAGCGACGGGATCCGCCGGCTCTGCCGGGGCGTCCAGAGAAACGGTTACGACTTTCTCTTCTTCATTAAGAAACTTCAATTCTAATTTCTTCATTTTCTACTTCCTCCTTAGTCCTGGATATGGACGATCGATGATTCATCGTCTCTTGTTACTTCGTAAAGCGGATACTGTTGCAGTGATTCGAGTTTTTCGGCAACGGCGTAAAGTGCTTCGGCCGTAGCTTCTGTGCGGACATTACGGAACGATTTCGTCTTGTAGACCGGCTGGCCGAGTTCGTCCACTCCTGTTTCAAAATCCAGTTTCAATGTCGAGTTGATTCGTTGTGTCATAAGAGCCATCAGCGTTTCCCTCCTTTCACACCTATAATCGAAACGCTGCTGCATCCGGTGTCAGTTCTGGTGAAATTATTTCACTGAATGAAAAAAAGCCGCCCTCGCAGGACGACTTTTCCTTTTACTGCTGTTCTGTTTTTTTAAGAAGTGCTTCATCTCCTCTCGTCACTTTGACGATGGAGTACTGCTGTAAATCTTTCAGCTTAAGCACTACTTCGTAAAGCGACTGCGTCGTGGCATCCGTACGGACGTTCCGGAAAGACTTCGTTTTATACGTCGTCTTCCCTTCCACGTCTCTTCCTGTACGGAACTGGATATTCAACGCTGAACCGGTGCGAGTTGTGATAACCGCCATATTCGACCCCTCCCTCCCCTTTATAATCGAAAGAGAGGGGATCTCCGGTGTCAGCGTTACCTGTCTGCAGTACCGAGTGTCATACCTCCGTCAACAGTGATCTCCGCTCCCGTACAGTAGGAACTGTCATCCGACGCCAGATAGGCGACGGCACGTGCAATTTCAGGAGGCTGACCGATCCGCCCGAGCGGTACTGTCTCGTAGAACGCAGGAACGCCTTTTCCTTCTGTAGCCATTTCCGTTTCCACGCCTCCGGGGTGGATCATATTTATCCGTATCCCCTTTGGTCCCTGTTCGATAGCGGCCGCTTTCGACATGGCAACGACCGCCGCCTTCGTAGCTGCATAAGCAGAAGACTGACTGATAGGAGCGAATGCCGAAATCGATACGTTATTTACAATCGATCCTTTTCTCTGCTTTTCCATCTGCGGAATCACCGCCTGCATCCCCATAAACACGCCGAGCTGGTTCACCTGGATCATCTGCTCGTATTCTTCCACAGTGAGCTCTTCCAGCGGTTTGCGTATCAGCAGTCCTGCGTTATTGACGAGGGCGTCGATCCGTTCGTATTTATCCACTATGTAATCGACGGCGTCTCTCCAGTCTTCCTGCTTCGTAACATCGAGCCGGACAGGAAAAGCCCGTCCTGCACCGATTTCCTGAGCTTTCTTTTCTGCTTCTTTATAATCTCTTGCGCCGACGCCTACTATGGCGCCAAGGTCGGCAAGATGAGCGGCAATCGCCAGCCCCTGCCCCCGGTTTCCTCCTGTGACGAGTACGACGTTGTCCGTTAAATCCGGCATCAGGATCCCTCCTTTTTAATTAGTAACCATTATATCATCGACGCGGTTGGATACGAGATTTCTTATAATAATGGAAACGAGGGGAGATAAAACGTGATTTGATAAAGAAATCTACTGCATCTATATACTCACCTTAACGACCTCATAACCACCCACTATATATCATTGAAATATAGTGAAATTCATTGTAGAATCGAATTATGGATGAAAATGACAAATGGGTTATTCAATTAAGAAAAGGTGTATTTGAAGTCGCTGTGCTAGCTTTGATCAGTAAACGTCCGATGTATGGGTATCAAATTATCAGAGAGTTAAAAAGAACATCCGTTTTTGAAATTCCAAATGGATCTATCTACCCTATTCTAAGGAGAATCACAAATAACAAGTGGGCGGACGTTTATTGGGAAGACTCTGAAGATGGGCCGAAGAGAAAATATTATCGTATTACAAGAGAAGGGAGCGAAGTACTAGACTATCGATTTCGTAGTCAAAAGTCTGTGTATGAAGCACTGGTCAGCTTATTAGAGGAAGGAGAATAATTACGAGCTATGAACAAAGACGTGTTTTTTTCAAGCAGTACAGTAAAAAACTTTCTAAACAAATTGAGCTACTATCTCAAGAGCCTGCCTAATGACGACCGTTATCGACATATCGAGGAAATAAAATCCGAACTGTATGAATATGCTCTTGAATTGGACGCTTCAAAAAGTGTAAATGATAGAGAAATACCTGAGGACGTCGTAAATAATTTCGCTCCTCCTAAAGTCATTGCAGACGAAATAACAGAAGAGTATAAAGACGAGCTTGGTTATTATCACAAGTCGAATAATAATTTAATTAAATACTACACAGTGTTTTCGATAGCTACTTTGGGAGGTCTCTCTCTTCCGATATTGTTCGGAGAGATGAATATTTCCTCTTCCCTTCCATTGATTCTTTTTTTTCTGGGCAGCAATATATGGTTTGTTTCGAACAGAAAAATATTATGGAATCATCACTTACTGCACTACTTCCAGAAAATGATTCGTTTTTGTGCTTCTGCACTGGTAGCTCTCCCACTTGCTTTTTTCGCTATTCGAATAATAATAACCAGCAAGATTGAGCTGTTTACTCTAAATTACTTAATAGCATATTTGACAGTAACAGGCTGTTATTTGTTTTTTCTGGCGATGATGTATAGGAGGAATAAACAAGATTAAGGCTTACATGCTTCATTTAGTTATTATTGAAAAGGAGAATATCTTATTGAAGAAGATAAGCACTTATTAAAAATTTTTCTTTAACAGGGCATTCCTAACGAGTGGTACTTCGGTTATTGTTTTCTATACGAAGATACCTTCGTATGGAAGTAAGTTCCAGCACTAAACTGACTCATTATCACGCATAGTCAATAAGTGATAGAACCGGTTGTTAATTTGATTTTGATATGTTCTTTAGAATACTTCCAGTAATAAGAATGTAACTAAAACAATAAACATTATTCGGCTCCCTCATACTCTAGTAGTGTTTATATTATCCCTTCTGGCAAAGATACCCATAATTATCATGTGAATTATTCCAGCTATGAAAGAGGCTGTTGTTGTTTTTATAAGCATTTTTCACCTTCTTATCTTCGGAATGGTTTATACGAAAATGAATAAACAGGGAGGGAATCTTATTTCAGCCTATTTCTTCTTTTCATTTATTTCTTCCGCCCCCACTACCATCTCAAAAAGCGTTAACATCAGGGAAATGACCAACCTTGTCCCAAGTGCCAGTTCCACACTGCTCATGAACACATCCACTATGTAAATAGCGATCCAGTTTGTTGCAAAACCAAAAAGAAATCGCACGACAAACACCGATGTCTTTCCCCTTACCTTTTCAACAGATAAATCAGCCATAGCCCCTGAAACCAGGTCAATTGGCAACCCCAGAATAAATATACTTATTACAAAAAGGAGTAAAGACCAGCTCGATTGATACTGGACACCAAGTATTTCAAACAAGCCCACTATTCCAAGGAAGTACATTCCTATGATCATTCCAACTATTACTAAGGCAAATAGTGTTGGTCCAATGATATTTTTTGTTTTTTTCTCCATAAAATGAATCTTCTCCTTACTATGCCAATAGCAATTTATTCCCGGAATGTTCTTTTACTGCTTCTCCTAAAAAGTCATACGGTTTTTCTGCTGCTTACTTCGACTAAAAACGGATAAAATATAGTGAAAACGACCAGCAAGACAGGAAATAAACTCAATAAAACCGCTCCTAGAATATCAAAAAAGGTTTGAATGAATATACGTTTTGACATACAGACCGGAAACCACTTAATTATTCACAAAACGGCGGGCTCCCTTCAATCAATAAGAAACGCCGATATACTCAAGTGAACAAAAGGCTCACAACTTCTAAATAACTGAAAAGTATTGTATCATAAAGGAAAAGAAACTTATCGAGGAAAGGGGTGTTGAGATTAATGCGGACTATTACTTTGGAACGGATTAATGAAAATATCTTAAAACATTCTAAAAGTGCTGACGCTGCAATACGTACTTCTTCCACCTCAAAAAGAAAAAAGAAATCCCGTACCCGTGCCCCCGGTGAAGTCCAGGCACTGAACGAAATATCTGTGGCTCGTTGGCAGAAGGCTGTAAGAGCCGGTAAAATCTCCAGACTCGGAGACAGGAAGTTATATTATGACTACAGTGAATGACCTTAAAAGAGCCCTTAAATCTTTAGAGAATAAACCCAAATTTGAACGTCAATTAGAATTTGCAGCACTTCTCACTGATTATTTTAAAAAAAAAGGTATAAAACCTATAGTCGTAGGTGGATTATCTGTTGAAATTTATACAAGAAATGATTATCATACCCATGATATAGATTTTGTAAGTGATGGGTGGCATTTGTTTGATCATCTTCTTACTCAAAATCTGGGTTTCACTCGAACAGAAAGAGCATGGTATCATTTGGATACAGAAATTGCAGTGGAAATTCCTTCAAATTATCTTGAAGGAAATGAAGACCGGGTTTATGAAATCATTCTCCCTGATGGTAAGAATATCTATGTAATAGGAGTAGAGGATATTATTATTCATCGGCTCGAAGGAGTAGCCTTCTCTGTACAATTTCCTGAAGAGGACGAAGATTATGAATGGGCTTATAGAATGTTCCTGATTCATAAAGAGGATATGGATATAGACTATCTAATTGAACAAGCAAAACAGAAAAATATATACTACCTTATAGAAAAGTGGTGGCAGGAAACGAACTGACAGATAAAGGTCTGGTTAGTTCGTTTTTTATTTTGTCTCCTATTGCAAATTTTATTTAATTCAAGCCCCTTTCTTTTACAATCACCCCGTCATCAACTATTATTTGCAGTATCTTCCCCAGGAATGGATGTTCCTGTATTTTTTCAAACAATTATGAGAACGCTTTCTACAAAGGAGACAATCACGATGACGAATCATTCCAACTCTCAGGAAGCCGATTTATTTACCCACGCTTTCAATCAGAATCCATACCCCGCTTTCCATTCTCTCCAGCAGCACGCTCCCGTGCACCGGACCTTGATGCCGGACGGGCATTATGCCTGGATTGTAACGAGGTATGAAGATGTTGTAACAGTTCTGAAAGATCAGCGCTTTATTAAGGATTTCACCGTTTTTCTGGATGAAGAAAGTCGTGCCCAGGCGCATCAGAGTATTTTCTCCCGGAATATGCTATTTGCCGATCCGCCGGACCATAAACGTCTGCGCGGCCTCGTGCAGCAGGCCTTTACTCCGCGAATGATTGAAGAGCTCCGTGGCAGAATTACAGAAATCGCGAACGAGCTTATCGACGATATGCAGGACCGTTCCCAGATCGATCTGATCGATGATTTCGCTTTTCCGCTCCCTATTATCGTTATTTGTGAAATGCTCGGCGTACCGAGTGAGGACAGGGATAAATTCCGTACCTGGTCCAACACCCTCGTGGAAGCATCCAACGATCCGGAGAAAGCTGAAAAAGTGCAGCAGCATATGCAGGAATTCACCGCTTATCTTCAGGAGTGGATGACATCCAGACAGGAAAACCCTCAGGACGACATGATTAGTAAGCTCATTCAGGCAGAGGAATCCGGGGATCGCCTCTCCGAACAGGAGCTGTACGGCGTGGTGTCGCTGTTAATTATCGCCGGGCACGAAACGACGGTGAACCTTATCTCGAACGGTATGTACGCCCTAATGACTCACCCTGAACAGATGCGCAAGCTTCAGGAACAGCCTGGTCTTCTGCGCCCGGCTATCGAAGAAATGCTCCGTTTCGAAGGACCGGTCGAATTCAGTACCGACCGCTGGGCTTCTGAAACAGTCGAACTCCAGGGGCAGACGATCCACAGAGGGGAGCACGTACTCGTAGCTCTTGATGCAGCCAACCGTGACCCGGAAGCATTTGAAGACCCGGACGTCTTCGATATCACACGCGGCCGGAGCAAGCACCTCGCTTTCGGGAAAGGCATGCACTTCTGCCTCGGAGCTCCGCTTGCCAGAGTGGAAGCCGAAGTCTCCCTGCAGGCACTGCTGGAACGTTTCCCTGACCTGCAGCTGAGTACAGACGCCTCCAATCTCGAGTGGCGTCCCGGCATACTCATGCGCGGACTTACGGAACTTCCCGTCCGTCTGAAGTAAGTCATATAGACAGTACGTGTATATAGAAGAAAAAAAGGCTGTCGGCTAAATCGCCGGCAGCCCTTCAATTCCTTGCCCGTCCCCGCAAGCCTGTTTTTTATAGCCGGATAAATTTCACTTTCTTTGGAACCTTCCAGCTATCTCTATAAATTCCGCACCTTTTCTCCTATTATTCTGCCTCATATTCTTTAGTAGTCATGCTCCTCCTCATACCATCTCCTTCTGCCGTGCATCAAATCTACGGGTTCGTTTCCAGGTAATAAATACGAGACGGATGTTCATGAATGCTCCACTTATACAGAACCATGCTACAGCTGTAAGGTCGTCTCCGAATATCCGGTATCCTGCAAACATCGCAGATATCCGGACAATCAGCGAACAGATGGTGAATCCAAGATGAAACCCTTGCGCCGACAAAACGGGAAGCGTACTGACACTTGGCGCCCGCAGAAACCTGGTCCAGCCCCAGACCGCGATCCATACAGCATATTCCCCCGCCATCGACCAGCCTTCCCCGAAAACAAGTTCGAATAGCCAGGGGCCGATCAGGATGACAAGGCCAAAAGGTAAGAGCCCGATTCCTCCCATCATCGCTGTCGCCTTCAGCAGTATCGGGGTGATTTTTTCAAAATTATTTGCTCCTCGTGAGATCCTGGGATAAAGAACGTCCGATATAGCTTTCCCGATCAGGTTGGTCGGCATATCCAGGGCCATTCTTCCTATAGCATAATAGCCTGCTGCGACTGGAGAAAAGAAGCTGCTTAACATGAGGACAGGAAACCCTTGCGAAAATCCGTTCAGCAGCAGTTGAGGACTCCGGAATACCGGAAAATCATAGTATCTTTTCGCCAGTTTCTGCATCTTTTGTACATTAATCTCTGTTAAAAAACTTATCACCTTGACCGGTTTAAAGTATCCCGCCCCTACCATCATGATAAAAGAACGTAAGGCCTGGTTCATCGAAGTGAATAGTATAAGTATTGCAGCCAGAGGATTAAATAGACCAGCTCCCACCATACCCGTCTGTATGATAGCCGTCTGTCCCAGGGTGGCACGAGCGGTAATTTTGAACTGATCATTACGGATGAGCCATTGTTCTATAATCTGAAGACACCCGGTAAAAAAAATGACTAGAGGGAGACAGTAAAGAAAGGAAGCGACCTCCTCCAAATTGAAGGCGGACACTACCATGTCATTGAATAGCATCAGAAAAACCGCTGTAATCATCGTTACCAGTAAAGTAATGTAAAAAGAAAGACGCATCAGATCCATAGCTGTCTCTTTCGATTTGGGTAAAACGACAGCTACCGGATATGTCAGAGCAGCTACCGGAGTTATAATGGCAATAATTGAAGAATATACACCGAACATCCCAAAAGCTTCCGGACCATAGATTCTCGTAAGAAACTGTGAACTGACAACCATGATCACTTGTGCAGAAGCGGTGCCGGAAGCCACTATAGCTACATTTCTTACGAACGATTTCCGTGAGATTCTGATTAATATATTTTCCATATGCATCCCCTATCGACGAACTTTTTATAAATAATCTTTTGTTCTTTTTAAAGAACAATAAAGGTTAAAAAAATACACTTCTTTTTATTCATTATTGAGAATAAAACAATAAGTGTTTCAGTTACTGAACCTCCCCTTCTAATCATGCTCGTTGAAGTTAAGGGTAATGATTTTGATTTCTTACTAGAATTATACAACAGTACGTTGCAAAAACCCAGATTTCGTTTTAAATAATGTTATTTTTTATCTTATTAAGAACAGACTGACTCCCTTCACCGGAGTGGAGCTTTCCCTCCAGCGCAGTCTGTCGCGTTGCAGGAAGCGATTTTCAGTTTAATTGTACGAAATCGGTCTATTACGTGAAGCCGATCTGATTCTTATTCGCTTTAATCCTTATCATCAGGTAAATAATTGTTCTGTATATTAAATAATACATAGCCAGAATAGAATAAACGCTGTTCAAATCGATGACAAAAGCCACTATAACCAGAGAAAGATAATATAGAACCCTGAACTGATTTATTTCCTTGCACAAATGTTGTAACCATTTAAGATGAAATTTCTTCCTTGAACCTTTTTCAATGAACCTCAGGATACCGATAGTAATAGTGAAAATCATTATAACGGAAAATAGATCAGATACGAACAATACAGGAACGGCGGAATACCTCAGAATACTTAAAACCATAAATGTAATAAGAGCTGTTCTCCCTCTGACTCTATTATGGATTCTGTATGTCAAATCAATCAGTAACAGGAAAGAACCGAGAATGAGCACCTGGTATCCCATCAACCAGATCGCAACGAGAGAAACTAAAGCAATAATATACTTTGATAAAACGACTCGTTTCAGATTTTCATCAAGAATGCTGTATGATTCTTTGTCTAACCTGAGGGTCGGGTTCTTCTCGAATTTCGTAGTTACTATGTCATTTTTTAAATAGCCGATTTCATATATACTGAACAATGCGACAAAGCCTAAGATAACAGCCACAAGGTCAATATTCCTATCAAAATAATATATAACGAAAAGAACCGGTATGAAGAATGTAGTAATATAAGATATTCTGTTCATCGTATCCTTCAATCTGGTATACACAGTGTAGTAGAACGGTATCAATACTTTCCATTCAATCATAACCCCACCTCATCCTTTGTAGTGTGATGACCATACCCTTTATCGATTCGGAAGCCGGTGTTCTTGTCCTCGCTCCCTATCGATGCTTTCAATTCTTCGGATATCTTATTGATGATGGAACATAGCATTATGATTAACTACAATAAATTATACACCAGTACAACATTAAAAGAAACGTACATTCTTTAAAAAGAATGATTTACTCCAAAAAAAGCGATGCCTGACGTATGGACATCGCTTCAGAAACGCTTATTTTTCCAAAAAAAGTGTTGTTTTTACCATAGGCGAACTTACAACAGTTACAGATATACAGAGATAACCTTAGTTAAATCTTTTTCCAAGACCCCCCCCCATATTCAGGAACATTGCTTATTCAACGACTACGCCCAATTACTTAAGATGTATACTTTTCATCATATCTATCTTTCTTAGTATGGAAAATGCCAGCTATACCGGCTATCAAATTCAAAACCCCTAATACAACAAAGTAAACGGGAACCAAGATATCGAAAACAAATCCGATGATCATAGCTAAACCAAGTATTAAAAAACCTGAGTGAAAAATAGTATCGAATTTTTTATAAGCATTACCTTGTTGCATTTTAAGTCCCCTCTATTCACTTAATGCTCTTGATGCGCCGATTATTATACTTTGTTAACGAGTTTTGCTTTAAATTATAATTTTAAAGAGTAAAAGTAGTAACGTGATAATCGAACCAAAACCGAAACCCGGAATATGTACGATAAATGCGCCCATTCCATAAAGATTCCCTAAAATTAAATAAGCAAATGTGTAATTTACAGGCCAATCCCCAAATTCCAAATTAAGAAATGATGGATCGTATAGGTGTAAGATAATTACGCAAGCTATGAGCGCATATATTCCTGGAGAGGCTCCTGTTCCATTCGAATAGTTTGAGAAGGTAGAGTAAGCAGTATATGTTGCTATATTTCCGATTAAATAAATCGCTAAAAAGCTCCAACTTCCAATGTTATCTTCAAGGATAACTCCGACAAAATATATGGCGTAAGCATTCCCTAACAAATGTAATATGTTTTGGTGAAAAAATGACCCTGTAAGTAGTCGGTACCATTCTCTCTCCTGCATATTATTAAAACTCTTCCCGCCAGCCCACTCTAGAAGCGTATTTTTGAATATTAATTTATCTAATATAAAAAATGACACGTATAGGGTAATAAGTATTATGTAAACATTCGGAATACTTTTCACGAAATTGTACCACCCCTTTAAAGTTTAATTCTTCTTTTATGGAGTGCGGAACGATTTCTATAGATAAGGTTGATCGTTTTCTAACTCTGTTTTACAACAATCACACCCGATTGAAGAATAGATAAGGCTCAACCGAGATAAGTAATTTCGCCTTCTTTTTCTTTTGCTCTAATGGTGATTTTTGCAGTTAGTTGTTCAGGTGGTTGTCCATAATCACCCTTTACCTCTTCAAAGATGGTTGATACGTAATTTTCAAGTTCCCCCAATGTTATTTCTTTTGATAAAACCTTATTTCTCGCAACTTCGTATCCCTTAAATGAATCATTATAATCATCTGTTTTTTCTTCTCCATAAGCTTTTATTTCGAATTCGACTTTAATATCATTAAACACTTTTTTCGCTCCTTTTTAATCTTTATCAAAAATACATCCTACAAGGATGCACTGTTAAATTAACGCACCCGATTGCTTAACTATCCTATTTTTATTATTATCTTTTTGTTTTTATAAATATGACACTTATCCCCGCAAATAAAGAGATATCTATGCCCATCCAGCTAGGTAATGCTATTATATCAAACGTTTTCATAAACGCTCAGGTTTCACTTCAAACCTATAGGTGGAAATATAGGAATAGCAATCTACAAGAGAACAAAATGCTTGTTCCATTTCTTCTGCTTAGTAAACAGTTCCTTTGTTTTATCTGTTTTTTTCCTAATAAAAAAGAGGCTACCTTCATGAAAACCCCTAAGCCTTGAAGCAAATGGTATTATTCAGCAATCGCGCCCGTTAGTTGAACAAAAATTCTATCGTGTAAAAAGCTGGTTCACTTTACTTTCATCTTTCAACTGTTCTTGTACTAAGGCTTTCAACTCCTTCTCATTAGAAAATCCACTTAAATCTTTACTATAAAAATCCTGCAATTTCGATTTAGTAATTTTATATTTATTGTCTTCGAAATCAAATGTAACCCATTCCGCATTATTAATTAACGCAAATAGGCAGGTAGCATTATTAATGGCTGTTTCTTTGTACTCTTTTTCTATCTCTGCTACATCAATATTTCCATACTTTAAAGTCATTCCATAAGGCTTTTCTTTTGTATCAAGTGAAACTTCTTGAAATTCTTCATTGTGTTTTAATTGCCTGATAATACTGGCTACTGCACTGTTATCACCAATCATAGATTCCTTGTATTGAAATATATCTTCACTGCTATTAACGTTTTCGTCACCAATAGAACCACATCCATTTAGGAAAAGTAATATTAGCATTGAAAAAAATAGATACCTTGTTATTTTTGGCATTTTCATTCCCCCTTTACACAAAAACTTTTCTGTTTTAGCTTAAAATTATTATTACTAACTTCACCAATCTTTCTCGCATTATAAAACGTAATGGTTTGTTTATTGCATTATCATAATCCAGCTAGATAATGCTATTATATCGAACGTTTTTATAAATAATCGCACTTTGTTCCAAAGCCATGGGTAGAAATATAAGAATAACAATCTTCGAGGTTTCTTTTTCTATACCTCCATACAGTTTAATATTGTGCGAATGTTCTTGGAGCATAGGCTGCCAGGGTAGATCTGAAATCACCTAGTCATTTGCAGCAGGCGCTCGTTTGTGAATAACTGGTCTTTCTGTCGAGGACGTGATTGAAGTACAATCCTATTCAGCCTTGCTATGCTTTTTAATTGCCCCACTAAATAATATAGCAAGTCCTGCATAGTTCATAATCACACCTGAAATAATCAAAGAAGCATTTATACCTCCCAAAAATAAACCTATAAGCAAAAGACATAAACTTATTAAAAAGAGTAAGGAACTAACCTTTATGTATAACATTTAAATTGCCCCTTTCTTGCAATTTAGTCCTATTGCGAAACCAATGTATACACTTAGTACATTGTGTTTAACTGTTCGAACTTTAATATAGGAGTGTAACCGCTCCTCTACTATAATCACGTATAGACCACAAGCGTTAGAGCGAATTTCTGCTTTAGTCTCAAGATGGTAACTATTTGTTGTTTTTACCAAATGGAGGTTTTGTGCAAAAGATCCTAGTCATCTACTTCTTTGTTCGTTAAGCCATTAGTAACTCAATGTCGCAATAACTCAAACTGATGCCGGTTTAATGTATATCCAAAATCATTGAGTCATTGGTTGAAAAGGGATTGTCACTTGTTTACGAATGACCATCTTCCAACTCTGCTTTGTAACAAACGCGCCCCTCTGTGTAATTGTATTATTAGGATGTATTCCAAAATAAAGAAATAATTCCGAAAAACAATAAATAAATGACCGCAATTATCGGAAAAACGAAAAGTGGTACCCTTCCGAACTTGTCCTTTCTGCTGAACAAGGATAAAACAAAAGAAAGTGCCAGGAAGATAAAACCGAGTGGCATTGTTATGCCGTCGTCAATAAACGAATCACCTGTAAAAATATAGACACCAAGAAAAACAAGCCCAACAATCAGAATAAAAAAAGAAAGCATTCCCACACTACGTTTACTTGGCAAGACAGTTGCCTCCCATATTTTCAATCTCAACATAAATTATGTAACAAAATGGCTCGTTTTGTTGTATTATCACAATTCGGCTAGATAATGCCATTGTATCAAACGTTTTATAAACGATCGGACTTTACTTCAAAGCCACAGGCAGAAATATAAGAATAACAATCTTCAAGAGAAGAAAATGCTTGTTCCGTTTCTTCTGCTATAACTTCATACAGACCATGAACATTACAGTGAATTTCTGTTTGGTCATCAAGACGGTAACGATCCCCTGTTTGTAACGATTGGAGGCTTTGGTATAAAGGGTCCTGGTCGACGTTCAGAAAATCATAAATATTACTTTGATTCATTTTATCTCTCCTTTTTACATCGTAAATAAAAGAAAAGGGAATAACACTTCTCACGCTACATTTACTGTTCTTAGAGAATGAATGTCTATGACTTCTTCTAAACCGCGTAAACGACTGTCTTTGTTATCTTCTAGTAAACTACTGGTTTCCCTGCCAAATCATTGCAGAACGGAAAAGAGTTTTAAAAATTCCAGAAAAGGAAAACCCAAAATAATGCACACAACAAAACACAACGATTGGTGACGGGAAAAAGGAGTGGACTATCGATGCCGAAACAACGGATATGTGCTATCGCCTATCTGATAGCTTTTGGTCTTATGATTTTTTTGAACTACTGGAGCGCCACGAATGTCGGTATCGTAGCCGACAATAACCAGGCGATTATCCAGCCCGCAGGGTTCGCCTTTTCTATATGGGGGCTGATTTACGTCCTGCTTTTTATCTGGATTATCAAACGGTTTTTTGATAACACGTGGGAAGGATCATTAGCGTCGCGCTTAACCTTCTGGCCGATTCTCAATTTTCTCTTGAACGGGCTCTGGATCGTCGTATTTACCCAGCAGTGGCTGATTGCATCGACCCTGGTGATTGCGGGCCTTCTCGCTACCCTTGTCCTCATGCATACATTAATCACGAAGGCTGACTATAACTGGTTCGACCGGTTGCCGTTCTCCATTTATTTCGCCTGGGTGACCGTTGCGACGATCGTCAACGTGTTCGCGGTGACAGCCAGCATGAAGGTAGAGACCATCCTAGGTTTCGGCGAGCTGGACTGGACGCTTATCATGCTTGCGGCGGCAACCCTCATCGGGAGTATCGTCGCCTTCCGCTATAGCGACTGGCTCTATCCGCTCGTCATTCTTTGGCCGTTCTACGGTATTTATGTAGTCAATGACAGTGCATATAGCAGTTTGAATATAACGCTGCTGATCACCAGTATCGTGCTGGTAGTTGTGGCCATCATTACGGTTGTTAAGAAGTTTCGGGACAAACAAAAGGCATAGGAGCATCTGTGGGGATGCAAATAGAAAAATACCAAGCGTCGGGATTTAAGAAAACCCGCACTTGGTATTTTTTAATCAAATGTATGTTATTTTCACTGTAATCTGCCGGTATTTAATAAGGGGCTACCGTTACAACAACCTCACCCTTTCAACTCGTTAAGCCTTTTTCCTTCTTTTTTTAAGGCTTTCATAAATAACCGATAGGCAAATTCTTCAAAGGTGGATGCCCCTTTTATTAAATCGTGTTCCAGCACTAGCTGAGTCATTTCAATAATTTTACCATCATTGTTGTTGGTGACCAGTTATTTGACCGAAAGCAATGAACGGAAAGAAGTTCCATAATATATTTTTTGATAAATACAAATCAGTCGCTTGTGCCGAATAAAGAAATCCTGGACGTCAGCGTCGTCCTCGTAGGTGTAGGGGATGAGAGAGTAGATATAAGTAGTCGGGGCTTCTTCGAGAGAGGCAACGTCGCGAACGGTGATATATCGATCACCGTCAGGCTGCAGCGTACAGGCCATAATATGAAACTGACCTTTTCTTTTCCGTTCTCTCATGACTTGGGCTGCTTCGTTCTTTAGAAATTGTTCTGCTTGTTTCTCTTCCATTTCATCGCTCCTTCTTCCTGTACGTTCTCTTTCTTTATTCGGCACCTATCGAGCGTTTCCTTTATTTTTCTGTTGTATCTAAAAAGACGGAAGACGATGCTTTCGCCTTCCGTCGATGAATGTTATGTATGCGATTCACTATAAGTATCGTTTCAGTTCCTTGTAAAATTGTTCTCGTGTACCGGCGTGGAGAATGATGACGGTGTTTCCTTCCTCGTCTTCTTCAATGGTGTATGCCAGTTCGTACCCTGTTTTGTTATGGCGGATATCATACCCGTAGACCCCTGCGAGGTCCCCCGTTTTCGGTTCGCCCGCGTGATAGGGGTCTAAGCGTATGGTCTCGATCGCATCTTCATACTTACCTTTGAGCTGTTTGTCTTTGATTTTCTTGAAGAACTTTTTGGCCGGGTTTTGGACTCTCAGTTTCACTTTTTCCATGACTATTCGTCCTCGTCAAACAGATCCGACACAGAATCTACGTCTTCGGCGTTTTCCTGAGCGTCTTTGATCCATGCTTCGACCGCAGGGCGTATGTTGTTCTTCCGACGGTTGAATTCCTGGAGCAGTTCATCCCCTCCGTACCCTTCATCGATCAGGTCTTTCAAAATAAACTCAGAGAAGTCGTCATTGTTTTCTCGCACCGGAGTGATCACGATTTTATTCCCCTCCAACTCGATATTGGCTTCGGTATCCATTTCAAGATAATCGTAGTATTCTTTCGGGACGGTAATTTGGCGTTTGTTGGATATAGCTATACGGCGCGACTTTTTCCTAGGTCCTTGAGCCATATCTCCACTCCTTCTTACAGTTTTCTCTATAGCCATCAGTATGCCTCTCCTTCTTCCACATATTCCTAGAAACCAAAAAATCATTTCTTTGTTTCTAGGATTCCTTGTTATAATTATAATACTACTGTATAGGATACGCAAGTTTCCCTCAGCTAGGAACGGCGGATCCAGGGGTAACTTCAGGAA
This sequence comes from Salimicrobium jeotgali, assembly GCF_001685435.2. NCBI lineage: Bacteria > Bacillati > Bacillota > Bacilli > Caryophanales > Bacillaceae > Salimicrobium > Salimicrobium jeotgali. The sequence continues at coordinate 110,254 of NZ_CP011361.2, read as the reverse complement.
AACAGGTGTCTATAGGAAATTGAATCAAGGCATAGAAAAATCGGTTCCTTTCATTCTATAGGAACCGATTCTCAAATTAACCCTATTCGATTAAAGCCCCCTCGTATATTATTATTAACCAGATTATTTCTGGTTTTAAATCCATCATACCTTTTCCGAAGGTATAATGGGGTTAAATCAGATTGAGGTTGTCGCTCTGCCCCCTTGAAGCATTGTCTTCGTGCTATAGACTGACACCTCTTTCTTTATAGAACTATTCGTATGAGCTGGATGGTACATCGTTGCCGTATATCTAACGAGGTTGAGTATCTATAAAGGTAAGAGGTCTCCTTTGATCTGATTAATATTATGTGGGTGGGATCGTTGATGATTTATCTTGGTATTGATATTGGAAAACGTCATCATGAAGCTGGATTAATCAATGAAAGTGGGAACCCTATTGGGAAAACCATTCGGTTTGCTAATTCCAAAAAGGGTAGTGAAAAGCTTCTGACTTTCTTAAACCAACACCAGGTGACACCTGAGAATTGTGCTTGTGGAATGGAAGCCACGGGTCACTATTGGTTATCTCTCTTTTCTTTCCTTTATCAACTTGGATACAAAGTGACGTCTTTCAATCCTATGCAATCAGACGCCCTACGAAATTTTTATATTCGCAAAACCAAAACAGATATTAAAGATGCGTACTTAATTGCTCAAGTAATTCGCATCGACTCTCCAGAAGCGACTCCATTCGTTCAAGAGGATCTCCTTCAACTTAGACACCTCGAGAGGCTGCGTTATGCATTGGTAGACCAAAGCTCAGACGTTAAGCGTAAAATCATTGCTTTACTAGATCAGGTTTTCCCTGAGTATGAACAAGTATTTTCTGATGTATTTGGGCTATCTTCCACTGAAATTCTTTTAAACTATACACTACCCGAAGACCTTTTAGACATTGATACAGAAAAACTTGCCGATGTCCTTTACCGTGTCAGTAAGGGACGATACGGGATTACAAGAGCTCGTTGGAAAGCTGAACAATTGAAAGAAAGTGCCCAAAATACCTTCGGTATTTCCATAGGTACAGAGGCGTTTAAAATGCAGATTCATCTTCTCCTGGAACAAATAGCTCTTTTTGAAAAACAATTGAGTCAAATAGAGAAGGAATTAAAGGAACTCTCAGACCGTCAAAATCATTATTTAACAACCATAACAGGCGTAAATGATGTCACAGCGGCAGTCATTTTAGGTGAAGTTGGTTCCATTGATCGCTTCGAACACCCAAAACAATTAGTTGCCTTTGCCGGCCTGGATGCTTCCGTACACCAATCCGGTGAATTTAATAGATCTAAAACGAAGCTTTCCAAAAGAGGGTCTCCTTACCTTAGGCGTGCAATATGGCAAGCAGCATTCGTGGCTAGTTTTAAGGATCCTGCCCTATCCCTTTATTATCAAAAGTTACGCGAACGCGGGAAGGCTCACGGTACTGCGGTAGGTGCCGTAGCACGTAAATTGACACACATTATTTTTGCCATTTTAAGAGATCAGACGCCCTATGTCCCTCGCCCTCAAACCAATGGAGATTAACGAATTTTGTCGTTTTAATAATTTTATAAGTGAGGTTTATTTGGCATGCCAAATTTCATTTCAATGAGTTCACAAGAAACATCTATTTAGTTACTTGACATTTTATAGCTGGTCTATTGTGTAAGACTTGAAATCAAGATAATTTATTACATAAAAGCACCTGCCCCTATTAATTATTGCATTTACTCCAAAGGGACAGGTATAAGTCAATTATTATTTATGGCTTACGTAGATATTAATGAAATGATTCTATGCTCTTACCCACTTCCATATTTCTTTAGGTGTTGCATTCTTACCATACAAAAGAATACCAACTTCAAATATCTTTCCAGCTAGTTTAATCATTAGCCATACACTTATCATAAGTACCACAAGGGCAAGGCCGATTTCCAACCACGGCCAGTCCTCAAGCATAGCCATTCTCATAATTAATACAGCTGGGGAGGTGAATGGTATAAAAGATCCGATCGTAGCTGCCAAACCGCTAGGATTATTTAAGATAGGTCCAATAAATACAAAAGGAAGAAAAGGAAGCATCATTATGAAACCTTGAAAATTGCTTGATGAACTGATATCTTCCACTGTAGCACCAAACCCTACGAACAAGGCAGCAAACAGAAGATATCCTAAAATCGCGATAAACACCATAATCAGCAGTTCTGGCACAAATAAATATTGCAGGATCGGAACATCCTCCATTCGCCAGGCTGCTAAAGGTACTCCGAAACCCAACCAGATAATCACCTGACTTATCCCAAGACCAAAGTATCCGATAATTTTTCCTTGCATCAATTCATTAGGCTTCATAGATGACAAGACAATTTCTGAAACCTTCTCTTTCTTTTCCTGGGAAGCACTTTGAAAAATCATCATTCCTGTGAGTACGATGGCAATTAGAACGATCAAAGCAAATATTCCGGGAACAATGAGCTCTCCTTCAACGGCGCCTGATTGATCTGCGTCTCCAACTCCAGAAGCTGGGGCAGTTGCTTCAGATGTTTCAAACGATACTCCTGCTGTTATTTGCTGAAGTTGAGATTCTGTAAGACCTAACTGTTCGAATTGATAGTTTTGAATAGGCTGCCGTAATAACTGCAGCTGGGTAAAGAATGAATCCGTTACTTCTTCGCTCGTTTCTACTTTAACGACGCCACTTTGAATGGTATCTTCAGTTAAGGACACAAACGCTTGATTTTCCTCTTCCGTTACGGAACTTAAAACAGACTCCTTATTTTCTTCTACAAATTCGAGTTCCCAATTAATGGACTCCTCATTATTCACAAGTGCTTCAACCCTTGGCGCAAGTCCCACTTCGTCCTGTATAAATACTTTCATTGCTTCGGGATCATTGGAGCTTTCCGACCCTGAAAACAAACTTGGCAGGAAGGCAAACAATAGAAAAATGACTGGAGTCAGGAGTGTGGAAATGATGAACGATTTATTTGTAGCGTTCCGCTTATATTCCCATTTGGCAACTTTCCACGTATTACGCATGATTCACTCCCCCTCCACTCTTCATTAGATTTTTCTCTGTAGCGATCCCCACGAATATCTCATGTAAGGAAATCCTATCAATCGTCATTTCTTGAATAGAGGATTCCTTTGGAATGTGACTAATCCATGTGGGGATATGGACATCTTTGTCCAAATATAGTACCGTTTTACTTCCATCTCTCTCAACATTTTGCACAGATGGAAGACTCGTAAAGAGAGAAGCTTCATTTTCCCCGATAATTGTACACTTGTAATTTGAATATTGCTCCTTGACCTCTTCCATACTTCCTTTAATAACCGTTTTCCCCTTATGTATAAGCAGTAAGTCATCCGCAATTTCTTCAATAAGATTCATTTGATGAGAAGAAATTAAGATAGCAGTACCATTGTCAGCCAGTTGTCTTATCTCTTGTTTAAACACATCTTGACTCACTGGATCCAGCCCAGAGAATGGCTCATCCAGAATTAAAAGTTCAGGTTCATGAATGATTGAAGCAATAAACTGAGCCTTTTGTGCCATCCCTTTTGATAACTCTTCAACCGAAACTTTGTCTTTTCCTTCCAAGCCAAACTTCTTCAAATAATCAAGCGCTCTGGATTTAGCCTTCTTTTTTGGATAATCTTTCAAATCTGCAAAGTAAAGAATAACATCCATGATTTTTACATTTTTGTACAAACCTCTTTCCTCAGGTAAATAGCCCACTTTCTCATGAGGAACTCCATGTTTTGGATAATCTTGATACTTTACGCTTCCTTCGTCCGGCTGCATAATTCCCATCATGCTTCGAATAGTCGTCGATTTACCGGCACCATTCGGGCCAAGGATAGCGGTTACCATTCCTCTCTTAACGCTAAAAGAAATATCCTTCACAATTTGTTTATTTTTATAGGACTTTCCGAGTTTTTCAACAGACAGTAGTGTTTGTTGCATTTTGATCTCCCTTTCTTTTTCTCTCTATAACCATTTACATATAAAATAAGAAATTCATTTCATAATTTCCATTATTTGAGTGTTGAATTTCATGTTATTCTCAAAATAAGAGCTCGTCCGTAATGCAGATAAGAGTTATATTTCGAACCTTATTGAAAACAAATGGTACATCGAAAGCTTAAAAAATCTTCCTCCAAATAACTTTATTATCGTTCACTTGCTCAACCATCTCCGTCAGCCACTTTTCTTCCGCTTGATCCTGCTAGTAAAAGAACAATCTGAATATCCTTTACTTCATTTTCCTCATCCTTTTTTCAATTTACTCAATTTATATTGGTACCCTACATACGGCATACCCGAGAATATGAATACGATCATTGTTAGAAAGCCTGACCAAATCAAAACCTCTCCCATGATGCCTGTAATACTTTCCAAATTTCCTAGGACAAACAGAAGAATCGTAGCGATCAACGAAGGCAAGGCAACCCGGCCAGTCCTCTTTTTTTCCACTTCGTATTTGCCCAGTGTTGTCTCGCGGTCTGAGTAGATCGGTTTGGTGCCTTCCGCAGCTGAAAACACGTGTATGTAATCCACCTCACTACACACATGAGTCCAGCCCGCCTGGTCGAAATAAGCGAAGTATTCGTCATCTGGATTCTTGTTATAATCGACCGCAAATGACAGGTCCTGCGCCTCCCCTTTTTTCAACAAAAAACCGAACGGAGCGAATCGGTCCAACACCCACCCTTCTTTCGCGTAAGATCTTAATTTCGCCATATCCTTCTCTTCTCCAAAAGCAAGACCCCTCGACATCACGTATTTCTTTTTCATCCTGATTTGTCACCTTTCTGATTCATTACTTGTTTCGCATGTACAATCATGCGTTCTCTTCTTTGAATATCTTTTTCCAACATCTGGAGTCCTATGTTGGTGGCAATGTACGTCTTTCGTTTTCCTTTTCCATCTCCATACAGTTCAATCAATCCAGCCGATAACAGCTTCTTAATGGTCGTGTACATAGACGCTGGACCGATCGAAAAACCGCCTTCTGTCAGCTCTTCGATGTTTTGCATGATCAAATACCCATGCCTTGCTTCGACAAGCGACAGCAAAATATAAAAGGATGTATCGGTGAGCTCACCTGTCTCTAATGAGTCATTTCTCGCCATATTCATGCTCCTTATGTTTTGTATCATTAAATGATATATCGTTTAATAGACTATATCATTTAATGATATAAAAGTCAATGTGTTTCCAGGAACAATTTCCCTTATTAGCCCCACCATCAGAAAAGGTTTGCCATTCATCTGCTACTTAGTGTTGAGATTCCCATGAATTTGGTCGACTTTTTACAACACCACTACTTTCACTTTTATAGAACCTATTATTATGGCTAATCCACCGAACAACTCTAATATATATTTGGGTGGTAAAAACATTGGTTCAATACCATTGTTTGATTCATTTTTATAGGGACCGCTGCGAAACAAACAGCAAATACATAAAATCTTATTAAACAGAAAAACCCGCTACTTGAAATAGCGGGTTTGACAATTTATAGAGGGATATTACACCCATCGGGGTTATTCGTCTGATAAATAATTCCAACCCCAATAATTTATCTCTCGGGACAGAATAACGATAAGCAATTGAATTTTTTCAGGAATTCTAAAACGTTTCTAAACAATTGCCAGTTTGACCCCTTCATAAAGGGGAGCCCTTGTTATAGAAGCGCCCCAAATAGTGGAAGACTCGAATTTGAGATAATTATATTATTTTCTACCGAGCTTTACGGATACATTTACAGTCTCTCTAAACTCACCAGAGGAGGAAAACTCCAATAATGACTGTTTGACCTCCTTTTCAAATTCCTCAACTTTATTGCCTAGAAACCGTCTTGCTCCATATGAAGTTGAGTATAAGTTTCCTAGAATTGACTCAATCGTCCAATTGATTTCATATGTAGGTAAAGTGTGTATTTCGACTTCAAATTTTGAATTTGATAAGACTTCTTCGTGACTAATAACTGGGTGGTTATAGGTGGATTTTCCAGCTCTCCGTTCTTTCCCATACCATTTTTCTATGAGTTCACTCAGGTTTTTTTGCCAAGGTTTTAGCGATTTATTTGGATCATAATTATCAATGATAGCCACTCCACCGCCTTCATCAATCAAGTCATATAACTCCTCTAAAACCCTGGCTCTGTCCATCCAATGAAAAGCCTTTGCTATTGTCACAAGGCTAAATTGGTCATTATGTGATTCTTTATAATGTTCTAGCGTTCCATTAAACCACTTAATTTGCCCTATCCTCACCTGTTGGTGAAGACGTCTTGCCTCATTTATCATTTCCGGCTCTGTATCTATCCCTACTATTTTGTTAGTCCAATCCGAGAATCTTATTGTGAGTTGACCTGTGCCACAACCTAAATCGAGCAGGTTTTGTTCACCATTAAGTGCAAACTCCTCCACTAAAAATCTTATCAGGGATGATGGATACATTGGTCGATATCTTGAATAATAACTTGCTGCACCTTTAAACACATCTGTTCCATACTTATTCAAATCTACTCCCCCTCCGATGACTTAATTTTGTTTTCAAGTCTATTTTTTATTATTCTTATTAGCATATATTCTGCCGTACGGACCAGCCCAGGGATGTTCTGAATGAATTTCACTAAGCAGATACTTTATAGCATTTTCTACTTCAAGGACTTTATTGCTAGCTTCTGAGTAAGTAATTTCTTTCGATTTTTTGATGGTATGAATATATTCATTTCTTAGTGTTGCTATTTCCTGAAGTTTATTTGCTTTTTTATATCTTTCATTATGATAATGTTCTAACACTGCTCCATATAATTTGTTCAATGGTGGCGAAGGCATCTCCATTAACAAAAATTTTATATCTGGATATTTTTTAATTAAGAATTCTTTGATGGCTAATTCAGCTGCAATTGCTGCTTCTATGATTTTCTGCTTCGGATTAACCTCTTGTCTCGCTCTGTGAAGGTGTTTTAAAGCAACAAATGGTTCTTCTCCATTATCTAAATAGGTTTGAATGTGGTGAGCAGATTCAGAATTTAATGATGCCCCTTGGATTATTCGAATATTAGGGTTATCAAAGACAATGTTAGGTTCCCATCCTCCAAAATCAATAGCAAACAGTGCTTTTTTCACCTTTAACCTCGGGTATCCGAATTCCACATTTAGTGAATATTGAATATGATCTAGTAATTTATCGAGGGCCCTTCTCATTCTAAAAGTATTTTCTTTCATTTCTTTTACTAAGTCTGGCTTTAATTCTTCGAAATTTTCTGCTGTTACCGCAACTTTAAAAGAAAAAGATGTTTGAGCTTCCATTAGGGATTCTGAGGGGGTAATTATAATGTTATATAAATCTGAACCTTGGGGAACTGCAAATTCAAATTCTTTCTTTTCGTCTTCATCATAAGGAATTTCTATCTCGTAACTTTCAAGTAAACGAATTAAACTCATTATGCCACTCCTTATATCAGTTAGAGCTAATCGAATATTAAACTTAGGTAGTCTCCATGACCTCTTATTAAGTTGGTTTCAGATAAAGATGATATCCAAAAAAATTTAAACATAAGGCCTTCTTCTTCTCCGCCGCCGGTTGGTTTGTAATGCCACTGATCTCTCTCTTCTGTAACATTTATCTTGTAGAAAAATCGGTTATGTATAGCTCCATCATCATTTCTCCACAAATCATCAACTAATAATTTTTCAACTGTGAATTTTTCTAAGCCAGTTTCCTCTTTTATCTCTCGGATTACAGCATCGTAAGTATCTTCTCCTATCTTTACTGTACCTTTAGGAATTTGAATTCCTGCTTCCTTAATAGGATGTTGAAATACTAACACTTGAGGCTTTCCATCCCTATATCGTATTACATATCCATACGCTTTTTTGACAGGTTCTATTGACATCTTCTCCTCCAATAGTTTCGGAAGTATTCGCATTCTTAATTTTACATTTATTGTATAATAATGTCACTACAAGATAATATCTCGAATTCAAGTCTTCAACTAACCTGCCCTTTACTTGAAAACTCAGTTTCGAGATAATTCCCATTAAAAAAGAATTTGGCTTGCAAGTAATGTAATTCTTTCAAATGGTTATATATTACATTTTATCAATTCGAACACTAAGGATCATTAGAATATTAAATATTCAGTAATCTATTTCGAATAATTATTGGTCAAAACTTTGAAGTTTTGACACCGATGAGCTGATGTGGTTAAATCAGTAGATAGAACGGTGTCATAACTTATGGTCAGAAATGAGGACGTTTTTCATGAAATTTGGATACGCGAGAGTGTCTACGAGAGGCCAAGATTTGGAAGGACAGATCCAGGCACTTCAAAATGAAGGATGCGAAGAAATTTATCAGGAATTTGTCACGGGGACGAAACGGGAAAAGCGCAAAGAGTTCAATGAACTAATCAATCGATTAAGTGAAGGAGATACACTGGTCGTAACGAAACTGGACCGGTTTGCTCGTTCAGCGAACGATGCGACGAGTATCATTGAGGATTTATTCGAACGAGGGGTACGGGTGCACGTATTGAATATGGGGATTATTGAAAACACACCGACCGGCCGCCTGATATTTAATATCATGACCTCTTTCGCGCAATTCGAGCGTGACATGATCGTCGAACGGACCCAGGACGGAAAAGCCCTAGCCAGAAAAAGGCCGGACTTCCGCGAAGGTCGGCCGAAAAAACATAGTAAGAAGCAGATCGATCATGCGCTTCAGTTGTTGGAAGAGGCCTCATACCGAGAAGTGGAACAAATGACAGGGATAAGTATAAGCACGTTGAAAAGAGCGAAGAGACTTCAATAATATAATTTCACTCCTGAAAATATACTGAAGTTTAGTGAATTTATCCTAAGGTGAGCGCAACGCCTCTTCTAAATGACAATGATCTCCTCTATACGACTCAGTTTCTTCATCAAATCATCTACCATCAGGTGTCTAAGTATATTTATCCTTACTCCAAATTACACTCTAAGCTTCCTCATCAAAATCACTTCTTACTTGCTAAACGTTCTTCATAATGCCTCGGTTCTCCTAGTCGTTTTCTCCTTCTTCCATGGTAGAATGAAGTCGCAGATTGTCTATTTTTAGGAAAGGCGGGTTTATATGATCAGTTGGAATGAAATACGTTCACGTGTTGTTTCGTTTTCAAAGGAATGGGAAGATGCCGCGAATGAAAGTGCGGATGCAAAGTCATTTTGGGACGCTTTTTTTTACGTATTCGGAATATCAAGACGTCGCGTGGCAACCTTCGAGCAAAGTGTTAAGAAAACAGGGGGAGAACAAGGGTACGTTGATTTGCTATGGAAAGGAATACTTCTCGGACAAACCAATAGAAGCTGAGGGTGGTACCACAACCATCAAAGACACCATAGCTGATGATAAAGAACCTATCGATTCTCTAAATAATCTTCATAATTTCTCATTGCAGGAGTTCTTATTGAACATAAATCTGTATAACGCATGGGAAAATTTATCTACCAAGCAAAAAAAATAATCACGTTAAGTTATCAATACAATTTGATCGACAAGGAGATTGCTGAGTTAATTGGCGAATCAAAACAAACTATCTCCTATAACCATAAAAAAGGTATTCAAAATCTACGGGCTTCTGTTTCAAACTAATTTTTTGGAGGTACAACTATGAAGACAAAAGAAACCTTATACAAAGAAGTTGTAGATAGCTTTGAACCAAAGATCAATAAGGCGTTGAATAATACTTCCTCTCAAGATAGAGAAGATATGGAGCAAGAGATAAAAATTAGAGGTCCCTGGTTTTGTAGAATTCTTAAATGAAGAACAATAATTATAAATGTTCTCTATTAAATGAAAATCTGCTGTTTTCATCCAAAATCAAAATAATATTAAAGATTTATCAGAAACCTTTTGAACAACCCAAAGTGAAAATGTACTACCTTTTCAAAAGCATCTCTATAATAAAAGGTGCTTTTTAGTTTTCAATCCTTGCGAAAATATAAATATGCAATAAAACAAAATCGTAATCTTACAAAGAAAAGTCTTACATAAAATTACTAATTATTATATTGGTGAACGAGCATCAAAAACATTGAACAAATTTCAAGAGGATAATATTGCAATTTTTGATTTTAATCACAGTAAATACTATAGTTAGAAAAAGTAGGTGGTATATCCATTTGTTGATTAATTATAAAATGAATAACTGGAGGTAAGAGAATGGCTAAAAGTTCGTGGAAAAGCTACACATTTCTTATATTGAGTGTGCTGGTATTCTTCACATGCATCGCATTTTTCGTTTTTGGTTTTGCTAATGGTAACCAATCGTTGTTAAATTTCATGTACTACTTACTTTTAACCTTGGGTATAACTTCTGTAATCATGGGTGTTTGGAGCTTTATATCTAAATTGGCATGGAAAAAAACAACTATTTCTGCATCCATCCTAACGATTATAAATTTCTTTATATTTTCATTCTTTTTCTAAAAAATAAATAATTTTATAGTTGGGGAGTTTAGATGAAACGGTTTACTTGGTTAAGTTATGGATCCATATTATTAAGCATAATTCCACTTTTCCTTTTTTATGGAGCCATACACTTCTATTTTAAAATCGATTTTACTATTTTATTAATAATAACATTTTCATTTCTGATTCTTTCTATTATATGTGGCTCTATTGCTTTATTTAAGCGCACTGAAAGAAATCCACTAGCTATTATAGCAATACTAATATCAATAAGTGGTGGTGTAGTTATTGGATTTCTTTTAATGATGGCCCAAATGTAGTAACTCTCATAAAAAGTCACTGAACTAGAAAGTATGTCAAAAAAGCCAGAAGACCCTCCAAGGATCTTCTGGCTATAGTAATACTTATCGAAAATTCAGTAATTGTATATTAAAAATAACACCCATCGTTTGTTGCTTTAACTCTCATCCCAGCGCCCATCGTTGAATCTCCTGGACAAGAATAACGGCCAAGACAATCAAGAATATCTGCATGGCAACCACAACGGTCATCACCACGTTCAAGGCAATTATCGTGGTTAAAGCAACAAACATCACACGTGTTTACAACAGCTCCACCACCAGCATCACGATTTACCCCACAATAGGAACCACAATAGTTATATTCAACTCCTTCAAATAGACAACATGGTTCAACACCAAATGGTGGGTTTTCCAAAAAACAAGCCGCAGCCGCAGTATCCTGAGCCTCTACACTTTCTTCAAAACGCTTTGCATCTTGAAATTCTGCAATTTTATCCGGCATATCATAACCTTCATCTCTATATTCAGATACTGTCAATTCACCATTAAGATATTTTTCATGATGATATTTCTTTTTATCAAGATTATATTCCCAAATTTTTTCTGAAAATTCAACAGTATCATTGTTGTGATCTTTAGTTTCTACTACTAAAATTTGCAATTTTTCACTGACATAGTAATATGAAGCCAACAATTTAAAATAGAGCTCTCCATCTACAATAAAATCGGTAATGGCAATCGTTGGTGTTAAAGACTGGCTCTGACCGGATTTATGATACACCAATTCACTTTCTTTCAAAGCTCCAGCCACATTCTTGGCTTCCTCCAAAGTCACGAATCTGCTTCTAGTTTGATTCATTATTTTTCCTCCTACAATAATTTGTCGGTAGCTAACCGATAAACAGGTGGCCATTGACTCGCCCTGTACTTTATAAAGAGGAGGATCATACCAAATAGTCAAACGATCATAGAAGCTTAGTTAAAGGACAAAATTTGAACTATCAAATTAAGAAAGAAAAAATGAGTATAATTACTCCATAATAAATCAAAATAATGCCGCACCTGGTTCTCAATAGCACTATACATATACCACATAACAGCCGCAGGTAATGCTTAACAAACGTCATAATCTCAATAGTCATACTGTCGAAAGGTAAGTATCTAGATCACCAAAAGAGCTATTAAGCTGTAGAGCTCCATGTAGCAGAGAGCTAAAGGGAAAAAAGAAGAGGCAATAACCCTCTCAGACTACCCCATAAAATGTAGCTAGCAGGCTCCGCCCATAATATAAGGGCGATGAACCTGTATCCCCCTAGATTTGTTTTTTCAACTTCTTGTAGTAAGGTAAAGATATTCCCATTCTTTGTATGATTTCCTTTCGTTGAACACCTTTGTCCAGTAGTTTCTTTAACTCAGCTACTTTTTTGATTGTTTTGTCACGTTCTTTTTCGAGATATTGTTTTCGAGCCATATCACCACGCTCACGACGTCTTTCTTCCTGATACAACCGATTCCTCTTTCTTTTCCTTCTGCGCTTCTCAGGGCCGTCTATGACCGTCTGTAGCTTCTTCATTTCTTTCGAACTTATCTCTAACCAATCGATGATTTTGGAATTCCGAAGATTTTATCCAGCACCAGGATAGCCTTTATCAATAGCTATTTGATTAGCTTCTTTGCTATTACGTGCCTTCCAGGCTTTTTCAGCACTCCTTGTGGCCCTTTCTACCTCTTTTAAGGGTAAAGCTGTAAATTAAGCGACATAGTCTGGTCCAGTGCCTGTGAAGGGTCGCTTGTATAACAACAGGACCAATAAAAATAATAACTATAGTGTATTGAACCTTTAAGCAAACACTTCCCTCCACCTTAAGGTGGAGGGAAGTGTTTGCGTCCCAACGTCATCTCTATCTAAAAATGCAGCTGCATCCGCAAGGATCCGATAAGCCTGTACTGTCGTTATCGGCTTGCCACCTTTCTGCGATGGAAACAAGTAGTCTTCCTGTCCTTTCCCTGCGATATAATCGTCTATTTCTCCCCGTAACGCTCGCACATCCACCTCTCGCTTTTTTTCCGATTTCTGTTCAATGAGATTAAAAAAATCGCAATTCCGTACGTGAGAGACTTTCAGGCGCAGAAGATCACTGATTCTCAACCCTGTGTTGATTCCCAAGAGAAACAACATCACGTCTCTCCTTGCTTTTGTTTCATTCTTTTGGCTCTACAATATTTGTTGGGGTATCAGAAAAATTCAGCATAAAAAACACACAAGCTCCTTTATCTTTTACACTTGAATTGACGAGCCCCAAGAAAAAGATAGGAGTTGTGTGTATATATGCATTCTACCATGATGATTCCAGGATTTGAAGGTGTGGAAGTGAGGAAGACGGAGGAACGGGACGGGTGTTTGTACCTTCATGTTCAGATGCCGAAAACAACTCACGTTTGTCCTTCCTTTCAGGCTAGAACCCGTCGGGTTCATGACTATCGGCTGCAGAAGGTCCAACATCTCAAGTGGTTTGAACGCCTGACTCACCTTTTCTATCGTAAACGACGGTATGCCTGCGCATGTGGGAAAAAGTTTGCGGAACAGAATTCTCTAGTTGAGCGTTACCAGCGCCATTCGAAAGAATGGAACCAGGCCTTCGGCTTCAGGCTCATCCATGGCAAGAACTTTAAAGACCCAGCCCACCTGTTTCATACATCGCCCAATACCGCCGTCCGGCGCTTTAATCGTATCTCGGCGTCTCACCTGAAAGAAGTGGAGGAGCTTCCTCGCGTAATTGCGATTGATGAATATAAGGGAGATACGGACCGGGGCACGTATCAGGTCATCATCGCTAACGCGGATACCGGGGAACCGATTGATATCCTACCGGACCGGTCGGCCGAGACCGTTAAAGACTATCTGAAGAAGAAAAAGTCGAACGTAGAGTGTGTCGTCATGGACATGAGCTATGCCTTCAAGTCGGCGGTGAACAAAGCATTGAATAACCCCATCATCGTCGCCGACCGTTTCCACTTCTGCCGGTATATCAACTGGGCTGTAGACCGTGTAAGGAAGAGAGTCCAGAAGGACTTTCATGATTACGACCGCAGAAAGTGTAAGAGGATGAGACATATCTTTCACAAACCCTATGAGTCCCTGTCGGATAAACAGCGATGGTATCTGGAAAGATACCTCCACCTGTCTTCAGAATTGAAAGTGGCTTACCAATTAAAAGAGGCGTATCAAACGTGGTTTGAGATAGCAAAGCAAGGAGAGATCAAGCAAGTGAAAGAGAACCTATATGCCTTTTATGATCTTGTGGCTTCCTCAGGGATGAAAGAATTCATGGCCGCGGTGGATACGTTCAGAAACTGGCAGACCGAAATCATGAATAGTTTTATGTTTGATTACAGCAATGGCTTCGTGGAAGGGTTGAACAACCAGACGAAAGTATGGAAACGGAATGCCTTCGGCTTTCGCCGGCACGACCGGTTACGGGCCCGCATTCTGATGCATCACCAATTCAAGCACGTAGGGAAAAACATAGGATAAAGGGGCAGAGGAAAAGATCCTCCACCCAACAATTGACTTAGAACCTCCTTCGAAAGTGACTATTCTTTGCTTTTTTGTTTATTGGAAAATCTATCTTTTCTCAAGTAATGATTCATGGTTAAAATAATAATTTAAGTGCAACTTTTTTTTTACAAAACCGTCCTCTATTATGAGAACGTTAGTAAGGAGTTCTTATATTGGTGAAATCGAAACCCTTCCAGTATTTAGAAAGTATTTATGAAGAACATTACTACGAGTTAAGACGGTATTTAGCAAGGATGACTGGCAGTCAAGAAGAAGCAGAGGACATTATTCAGGAGCTGTTCACGAAAATAATAACCAAACCCAGTATTATCTCGGATGTTCGTTCACTTAAAGGATGGCTAAAAGTAGCAGCACGAAATACCCTTTTGGACCGATACAAAAAGAAAAAACCTAGCTTATTAAAAGAAGGGGACATGATAGAAGATTTGTTAATCAATAATTCTTCACCTGAAAAACAGCTCATAGTAGATACCCAGCTAGATTCTGTGCTCGCTACTCTGTCTAAAACGGATAAATCTATCATTCTTGCTAAAGAACATTATGGTTACGAGTATAAAGAAATAAGTGAAATGTTGAATATTAATATTTCTACAATCAAATCACGTGTTTTTCGAGTTAAGAAAAGGTTAATAAAAGCGAGGAATGATTTAGATGAATGAACATGAAAGGAAAATTCATAAACTTTGTCAGGAATTAATTCCAGTTTTTGATGAATTAGACGCAGAAACACAAGAGATAATCAACGAGCATGTTCAGTATTGTTCTATATGTGACAACATGCTCGATAAGTGGGATTTTTTGAATGAATCAGTAGGAAGCACGGAAATCAATGTGGGCAATGACTTTGAAATTAAGCCTCTAAAGAAGTTAATCCATATAAATAGAGGCTTACGACTTTTGGTGATCTTAGTGAGGGTATTAGTGCTTTTTGTTATATCTTTTAACACTCTACGTTTCCATGAGTCTGGGGATGCGTTAGCTCTACAAACCTTTCAATCTGCAACCTTTTTATTTTATTTACCGGCAGCCATTTTTTTATTAGTTTTCACATGGATGTTCCTAAATAAGAAATGGTTCCTTTATTCCCTGGTAGTGGATTTAGTGATTTTAATGGCTACTTGGCAATTTCAACTATTTTATTAATTCTAAGGAGGAGATTGAATGTATTCAATAATGGCAAGTGGGCTATTTTTTGGTTTGTTGGTTTTCAGCTTCTTTTTTATCATTTCAAAATTTAAAAAGCAGTATTACTTGGCCCCGTTGCTGACATTTATAACAGCTTTAACCATTGTTCTCTATAGTCTTTTCTTTGTAAGAGGATTTGAAGGGATGGGGTATGTATTTCTAGCAGGGGGAATCTTTCTAATTAGTGTATTGGGAACGGTAGCATTACCTCTATTGATTAAATCATCGAAACTCACCAAGGTGTCGATTGGAGATAAAATTGGTCTTTTCGTACTACCGGTAGTCTTTATTACAACTATATTCGTTGTAACTCCAAATGATGGAGAGGATTATTGGATTAATGATCAAGGGCATATGCGTGTTCAAGAAGGCACGTATAATCACTATAGTGTTTCAACAATTTCAGAGGGAAACAAAGAAATTTTTTTAAGACTTAGCAAAGAATATATCGGTAAGAAGATTGAAGTTGAGAAGATTAACCAAAATGAAAACACAGAAGTCGTTGTAAATATAGTTGAGGATGAAAACAACCCCGCCAAGTCCCCATTCATTTATATAGGCCTTGATGAAATCAATGAACCATTAACCGTTCGTACCACAGAAGGGAAAGAATTTAAGTCAGGCCCTGAAATGGCTAATTAATAGAGAAAATACCCCCCCAATACCTGGGGGGGAGGGTTTTAGCAAGTACAGCCTTCTTCTCTTGGGAACCAGGACATCAGGATAGTGTGCAACGCAACAGGAGCATGTAACACGTTTGCGGCGGCGCAAGACTTCAATCTGCAATCACATCCGCAATCATTTGTGCCGAAGTTGGCCCAGCAGTTATCGTGTTCCAAGCAACACTGATCGTAAGGGCCTTGAGGAACCCCTCCGCCTGAAGAACCGCGAGTCCCACAATCGGCACCGCAATAATTAAAACCTGGATAACAGCCATCATACCAAGCTGAAGTAGAAACCTCGTCCTCTGACCTCAATTCTGCGCTTAGAAAATCTTTAGAAAGACGTTCTGAATAAGCTCCTGTGGTTTCTACCACATCACCTTCATTAATTCTAAATATAACAGCCTGATTTTTACTCTTGTCCCCTTTGGCACCATACATATCCTCTTGAATTCTCTCTGCAGAAGTTGATTCTTGGTAGTATACAATCTTCTCCGACTCTAGCTCCACCAGAAGAAGTTTCAAATTAGTATTGTCTCCTTCTAATTCATAATGGACTTTGTGCCCGGACCGTACCTTAGCTTGTTTACTATCAGAATGCATAGCTTTTGCGATTCTTTGGAAGTTTTCACTTTTTTTTAGTTTATTTACGAGTTTTTGATTTTCTTGTTCATTTAGTTCACGATCATATTGGAGATTAGTTTGTGGAATCATTTTAACACTCCTCGATAAAATTTTAAGACTCTTAATATGGGCAACCGCAAGCTATGATATTACCGCTAGCATCGAACGCTGTCCTACAGTCTGGGTACATACAACAATCTCTACTGTTCCCACATATAAGTTGCGTCTCTACAGCTTCTTCTTTTTTTCCGAAGTCGTCTTTCTTATTTTCGCTCATAAGATTCCTCCTTTTCTTTTGGTGTACTAATAAAGAGGAGAAGAATTCAAAAAATCAAAACCACTTATCATTTTTGTGAATTTATTCTATTTTCAATTTTTTCGGTATTAAAGTCTGAAAGGAGTCAAAAGTAAAATAATAATATACTTTTACAGGAGTAATAAATATAGTTTTACATACCAACAAGAAAATGTAGGAACTACTTTTTTCTCGATTGTAATTCAAGTAACTCTCTTCACGACTTCTTTCCAGTCCAACTGTGTGATATAAACCGAAACTTACTTCTACTTAAGGAAAAATAGTTTTTACACCTTCTAACCCTTTCACAAAACCAAATCCCCCTATTCTAAATACGTTGGATGATCGCGCCGTTACGCTATCACTCAAGTGTATTCGTTCATTCGCGGTCAGAAAAGTAGTATAACGGATTAGTCGGCGGTCCACGGCACGATTCATCTCCCAATATATCCTCATGAGGAACAGTTTTCGTGAAGGATATGAGCCACGAAATTCATGCTTGATTGGTAGAGAGGGACTACCTTATGAAATGCGCAGGATATTTTCTCCGAGAGCCGTTTGTCAAATGGCTTTGTTAACTCTCTTTATAAAACAATCACCTATCAATGGAGGTTTTTTATATGAGTACACAAAAAATTACGTTACCACCAGTATCAAAGCAAAGAACAGAAAATATAGGAGAGGATTTACCGCCTAACATCCTTTCAGTTGGAGCAAAAGCGAAATGGCAAAAGGGTTATTACGGAAAAGGTGTAGTTACTGCAATTATTGATACGGGCTGCGACACGAACCACCCAGATTTAAAGGAGGGGATCATCGGGGGGCATAATTTTACAGAAGAACATAACAGCGATGCCTCCATCATAGAGGACCTGAACGGTCATGGGACCCATGTGGCTGGAACTTTGGCTGGAGCTATTAACAAAACAGGAATCGTAGGGGTAGCTCCCGGGGCAGATTTACTCATTCTAAAAGCATTAAACAAAGAAGGAACAGGTTCTATACAAGCCCTGATTAAAGCGATCGACTACGCTATTGATTGGCGGGGTGAAAACCAAGAACAGGTGCGTATTATTTCCGTTTCCCTTGGATTGAAAAAACATAATGAAAAGCTTCATAAGGCCATTAAAAGAGCTGTCAACAACGATATTATCGTTGTTGCATCCTCCGGTAATGATGGGGATGGCAGTCTAAAAACAGATGAATTTAGGTATCCCGGTGCCTATAAAGAAGTGCAACAGGTAGGAGCCATCGACAAAGACCATGCTCCAGATGTAGCTTATTTCAGCAACACGAATGATGAAGTGGATGTATATGCTCCTGGAGTGAGCATTTATTCAACATCCTTAGATGGGGAATTTCGATCTCTATCGGGAACATCGATGGCTACCCCCCATGTGGCGGGAGCCGTGGCCTTATTAATCGAAGAATATGAATATATACTATTTCGAAAACTCTCCACAGAAGAAATTATGGCTGTCTTGAGGGAGCATACCACCCCTGTACGCGTCGGAAAAGAGAGAGTCATTAGGTCGCTCCAGCTTGACCAGGAACACGTTCTTGAAAAGAAAGAAGATAAGTAAATACCGTTTATTCGGGCAAAATGTACACACATTATATTTTAGAAAAAATCTTCAAAAAAGGTAACCGGTCACTCGGTTACCTTTTCTCCCTTGTTTTCTATAAGTTTTACTTATAATCAACTCTTGCAGCTTATTAAGCATCAGGCACGATTCATTAAATTGCTAGGACAGTTACTAATTAAAGTATAGAAGAAAAAGAGGAGGTTCAAAATACACATGATTATTGAAGATTTCATTCCAAAAGCAAACACTAACAGACCCGGCAACCCAATACGGCCGTCACATATCACAGTTCATGAAACAGCTAATACCGATGTAGGAGCCAATGCTCAAATGCACGCGAATTATTTAAAAAGTGAAGAGGCGCAAGAACGTGAAGTTTCCTGGCATTATACAGTAGATGATTCTAAAACGTACCAGCACCTTCTAGAGGACGAAATAGGTTGGCATGCCGGATCGGAAGGAAACAAAAAATCTATCGGAGTTGAACTTTGTGTAAATAACGACGGAGACTTTTTTAAGACACGAAACCGTGGGATTAAACTCATTCGTTTGCTCATGAGGAAATGGGATATTCCTCTTTCCCGTGTTGTCCCTCACTACTATTGGACAGGTAAGGATTGTCCGGCCCAATTACTTAACGAGTGGTCAATTTTCAAAGATCAAATCGCTGACCGTAGTGAAGGGCCTTCCATTGTAGATAAGCCAATGCTTGAGGTCATTACGGAAGAGTTATGGGTGTATGACGAACCTGATTGGCAATCTAAATATGAAGTCGTTCAGGAAGGAGAAATTTTCACAATTGTATCTGAATTAACGGTTAATGGCTCGACAATGTACCAGTTAAAAAGCGGGTTATATATTACCGGTAATCGTGATTTTGTGAAACGTATATCTTGAAACTGAATAAGAGAGCATGACTATTCTTTGTCCTTTCATACCACTATATGTTTGGTTCCAATACGGCCCAATGTACGCTTAATAACTAATAAACGAGTATAACGTTATTGACCGTACGTTGAAGTTACGGAGTGTTAACAATATGCTATATAAGTTGAACTAGTGTTTTATAGCCTCACACATAAATGATCGATGACCTCTTCACGGTGATGTTGCATATCTTGCAGGAACTACCGGACCGCGTATACCCGAAAAGCCGGACATATAAAGCTTAAATTCAACTTATATAGTAAAACTTTTTTTCACCTTCTTGAGGGATTTCACCTTCATCACGCCCTAGATTCTTTACCTTTTTTTATCATTACAAAGAAATTGGCAATCGATGAAAATCTGCCAGTTTCTTTTTTTAGTGTGCTTGGTATAAATACGTTTGCAAGACAAAGTGAAATCTAATACTGCTCGAATGTAGGACAATAAATATAGCAGTTATGCAGGGGGCATAGCTCTTACTCAGAGGGGAGTCTTATAAAGGTTCTGGCTAAGAGAAAAGAAGTTTTCTATAGGAACAACCAGGGATGTTCTGGTGAATCGTAAGAAGTCAGACGAATTCATAGTAGACCCTGCTACGGATGGATTATCTACTAAGATATCAGCTATATGAAAAGATAGACGCAGTATATAGGCCGATGGCTCCGAACTTTTGGAAATTAAATATCCCCAAGCATAAAGCCTGGGGACGGACGAATACAAAGAAAGGAGACGGGCGTATTGCCTGCAACCATATTTTTCATACAGTGATTCAGAATAATAGTCTTGAAAAGGTGAGATTGAAGAGTTTTCAAAAACTTATCAAAAAAGCAAACGTAACTTATTGAACCGTGCTACACGAAAACGTACGTACGATGGTGAGAGAATGAAAGCGAATCACCTTTTCTACTCAGTGTCGCATTACGTAATAATGCTACTCGATTTTCCCCTTCTAATTACCTTATAGCAGGCTTTCCCTACAAAAAGTTCATTTTTCTTTCCGAGTTTCCGCGAGTAACTTTATAACCACTTGTTCTAGTTGGTTGAACTTTCTTTCCAGCCGCATGAGCAAAAATAGGGTTACGACAATTGGAAAACCTAAGTTTCCAATTAAATCTATCCAAAACGAGGATTCCATGTAATATCACTCACTTTTCAATAATTGTACTCAAATTTTTATTCGGCGTTTTCCTTTTTCTCTCGCCAATATCGCTGGATCTTATTGGCCGCATTATGAATATCTAATAAAGATTCGTATATTAATGTTTTCTCCTCGGCCGTCAAATCTGGATGGTCCAGCATTTTTGACATCGAATAACTTAAACATCTCGAATCACAAAAACATTGAAATAAATTAGAATTCACAGAACTCATGTAAACACTTCCTCCTTGTTAGAGAATATATGTTTTATTTGGAGGCGGTACTCGGAATCGAACCGAGGTTCAAGGTTTTGCAGACCTTCGCCTTACCTCTTGGCTATACCGCCCCTAAGTTAATGTTTTTAATAAGTCGTCTTCCTTGAATCCTACGAAATGTTTCTCTGTACCATTTGGATATTTGATTAAAATAAATGGAATAACATTCACGTTGTACGATTTTATTGTATTTATATTTTCCAATTTATCTACATCCATGTACTCATAATTAAAACCATTATCCTTCAACCATTTCTTTGCGTTTTCGCAATGGATACACCGAAGTGACCCGTATAGATAAATTTTTGGTTGATTCATTGTTTCACCCCCTTTATTTTGTTCTTTTATATAAAGAGAATACATTTACTGAAAGTCAAAACGTTTAAAAAGCGTTAAAATTATGGGAACGTACGTTCCTTTTTATTATGTAAATTTTTGACTAATGGGGAACTTCATTCTCTTTATAAATAGAAAGTGCATACACGTAATATAGGAGGTGAATGAAAGTGGATTTAAAAAACGTATTTTCAAATGAACACATTGCTAAAATGAAGGAGCCAATTATACAAAAATTCCTTCAAGATGAAACTCATCGTCACTTATTAAAAAAGTATGTTAAGAATCCTACATCACACCACAGAGAGAATTTAGACAAAGCTTTTAAAGATTATTATAAGAAAGTTAAAATTGTTACCTATTTAAACAAGCTTATTTACTTCTTTTCTATTGATTATGATAAAAAAGTATCGAATTACACTAATAGGTACCATTTATCTTTGGATGCCCCTCTTTTTCAAGACGAAAATTCCTCAACTCCAAAAGACAATTTAGTAGATAAAAGAATTAAACCTAATGACTTACCCTCGACCCACTCTCTTTCTGAACGCCTTGTTAACTATGGATTGTATTACGCTTGGTATAACGAGCTCACGCCAAAACAGCGTACAATCCTTTCACTTATTTATGAATTTAATTATTCAAATAAAGATGTTGCGGATTTCTTAAATGAATCTAAACAAACGGTATCCTACAACCATAAAAAAGCCTTAGGAGAGCTTCGATCTGCTTTTGATAAGGAGGATTTTTATGTGTGATTGTTTAAGAAAAGAAAAAAAGTTTAATGAAGTGGTTAATGATTTTGAGCCTAAAATAAAGAAAGTACTCATTAATACGCCTTTTCAAGAGCGTGAAGATTTAGAGCAAGAATTAAAGATGAAGATATATCAAAAAATAGAAACATTAGATGAAATAGAAGCTCCGGGTTTTGTAGAATTTTTACACGAATTAACTTGAATTTTGACTCCTATTAAGCTCTTCTCTCTTTGTATAAATGAATCACAAAAAAGGAGTTGAAGATAATGGAAAATAGTTTTAAGCAAGTTGCTTTATCCAATGTGAGGTACAATCCAGATCTCCACAGAGCTCAGGTAATTTCTGAAAACGACGAATTAGCTGAAGAGATTCTTTCTCACAAAGAGGTAAAATCGTTTAGGAGTAATAATGTGCTAGATTTGGATAACATTATGAAAAATGAATACGCCGAATCAGACACTTACTCAGTCACAATACCTGTTGTAACTAAGGATGAAAAAATTGTAAAGTTTCTGATAGCGTACGTAAATCCTAAAAGTGAGACCACAACCAATAAACTATTAACAATCAAAAAGAACCAAGACTCCACAACAACTTATGTTATCTCAGACTTGGATGGAACAAATCAGTCCCAAACTAGATTAGATGTAAATTTTAACAAAGTTGATAGAAAAGAAACAAAATTAGTCAAATCTCAAGGTTTTGTAGATTGTATTCAAGAGGAATTTAATGCTCTCCCTTGGTGGTTAAAAGCTGCTTGTACAGGAAGTTGCGGCACCTGCTTTGGAATAGTTGGCCCAGCTTGTGCAGCATGTGCTGGGTGCATCGGTGGAAATGCTCGTTTCTGTCTCTAAAAACAATTGAAAGGAAGCTGATAAATATGGATTTTATTACAAATAATGAAACGCTTCACTTTGAAATTAAAGTGAATTCAGACAATAAACTTATTGAAAAACTTAGAATGCAAAACGAAGTTCAAAAAGTATTAGAAACAAATAATGTAGATTTTGAAAAAGGGGTTATAAACCTATACAAAGGGATTGCAGGATTTAATGTAATGTTTCCAATTCCTTTTACCAACGCTTATCTAGTAGCATATTTTAATGAAAAAGTCCAGTTTGTGAATGTGAAAGTCATGAAATTGAAACCAAACGAATCTCAATTGGAAATCTCTTTTAAAGATGTAAATACTGGGGTCGAGGCAAAAGGAATTTACCAAAATGGAAAATATATTCGAACAGAAATAGTTAATGATTCTGATCAAGTTTATACAGAAGGACTTACTCAGTGTGTCGAAGAAGGTTTTGAAAGTCTCCCATTTGCGCTAAAAGCTTTTTGTAGTGCTGCATGTACTGCAATTTGGACAGGAGCTGGCGCAGCTGCGTGTGCTGGGTGCTTAGCTGGATTGGGTATCCATTGCTAATATTAAAAAAAGAAGCCAAATCAAGATTACTGATTTGGCTTCTTTTTTTGTACGAAGTTACTAGCTATTATTAATAGTATTCCGATTATTGTAAATGTCCAGCCAATATTAATAATCAGAGTAGGATAATCAATTATATTTATTACATCTATTACTCCAAATGAAAAAAATAAGATGCCTAGTATCTTAAGAATGTTTTTATTCATTGTAGTACCTCCCTTAAAATTCATACTTATCAAATTTTATTTAATATACAAGAGAAGAAATAAAATGCTGGTTCTTATATGAAGTTAGCTAACTAGCTAACATATAAAAAACGCCGTGTGAATTTCATGGTATATTGAAGTTACCACTAACTCTTAATAGACAGAATGAGTTCGCATGACGCAATCTAACAATATCACATTAACACGTAAGGAAAAACACTTATCTTATTCAAAATGGTTTCAAATCGCTATTTTGAAGCAAGAAAACTATTTAAATCAGTATTACCAGTATTTCGAAACGCGATCCACGAACCACCAATAAAATGAGATGAAGCACAAAACGGTCGAACAGCTTAAACGTTAAAAGCAAAAAGGAAAGATCTATAATTACTATACTAAAGTGTATGACGCTGATGGTGATGCCAGACAAACATCAACTAAACTGTGACCAACGGGACAACTGATTTTTAATATTATGACCTCCTTCGCACAATTCGAGCGTGACATGATTGTCGAACAGACCCAGGACGGAAAAGCTCTAGCCAAAAAACGACCGGACTTCTGCGAAGGCCGGCCGAAAAAATATAACAAGAAGCAGATCGATCACGCGCTTCAGTTGTTAGAAGAAGCCTCGTACCGAGAAGTGGAACAAATGACAGGGATAAGTATGAGCACGTTGAAACGGGCAAAAAGACAAGTTTAGAAATAAATTCTTATCAAAAATAGAGTTCTTAACTTCGCGCTAAAAACAATACTTTCCTTTTGAAATATTTAACCTCTCTTTGCAAACACATGTCCTCCCTCTTTAAATTAACGTTTTCTTAGAATTTCATCGTTTTTCGTCCATTTCCTTTTGACTTATAGAAGTATATGGTGGTGACCGGAACCTTTATATGAAAATAAAGGGGTTATTTGGAATTTGGGTGTGACACCAACCAGACATCCATGGATGTTTTCCATGAAATGGGTGTGAATCGTATAATCGCACCTTGGATCTCCACGTTACACATGGCGGTGGACCCTCCCACGTCTCTCGGCGTCTACGCGCGCAAATTCCTTCGTTCGACCTGACCATGGTGGATGCCGGAAATGCTCCTTTTGTGGGTCAATGCCCTAACGGTGAAAATATTGACCGGCTTCTCCGTGCTTCTATTGGTTGAAAGGGGACGTACAACGAATGATTCCGTTCTTCTTATACAGCTTCCTGTAAGCCTGAAATGCCGGGGATATCCCGGATCATGCGCGTTTCACTGAAGGTACACTTCCGTGTCCCTAAGACATAAAAGATTTTCACGAGCTTGCGACTCAGAGCGACAAACGACTGCTTCCCTGTGAGGGGATTGGTTGCCCGGTACCGATAGTGTTCATGGAGTTTCCGGAATGCTTCATTGTGACACGAGAGAGGACGCGCGACCTGAAACAGTAAGCTCCGCAGTCGCTTTCTCCCACGTTTCGTAATCGTCGTCTGGCCTTTGAATGTGCCGGACTGGTTCAACTTCAGATTGAGTCCCGCTAATTTAATGATTTGGCGTGGATCTCTGTAGTTGGCCAGGTCTCCGACTTCTGCGAAGAAACCGGCTACCGTCAAAGCACTGACACCTTTGATAGCTATCATCTGATCAGCACCAGGAACGTGAAGAACGAGTTCTTCGAGTTGTGCTTCAAGAGCGACGAGACGTTCTTCGATTCGCTTGTACTGATCGATCAGATAACGGAACTCCTCACGAGCCATGCGCAAGCCGACGGTGAGACCGACACTGGTTTCAGCCGCCTGCTTCAACGCCTGGATGCGCTTGATCCCAACCGCCCGTTTGGCAGCTGTCTTCACTTCTGCCAGTAACGCTTCTTCAGAAGCCTGACGAATGTCTTCCGGGAGGAAGCCTTTCTCCAACAGATGGAGCGCTGCTTTCCCGGTCCAATCCTTGAACACCTGGAGAAACTCCGGAAAGTAACGATCCAGGGCATTCTGCATCTGTGCTTTGATGGAAGAGAGATCTTCCTGCATGATGTCGTAAACTTTCATGCCTTCACGCAGTTCCGCATACACATCCTCGGGTAGCGTCGGTTCGTGGAACCGTCCGTCCCGGACGATTTGAGCGATGACTTTCGCATCTTTCGTATCGTTCTTCGTCGGGGAATCGTCGTCCATCTCTTTGAACCGTTTCACCTTCATCGGATTAACAACCACGGTGTGAATCCCGCGGGCTTTCAGGTGGTAAGCCAGGTTCAGCCAGTAATGACCGGTCGGCTCCATGCCGATCACGATATCGGGACGGTCATGTTCCTCGGAAAGATCTCTTACCCAGGACAATAGTTCCGAAAAACCGGGCATTGTGTTGGCAAAGACCAGCCGTTTAGCAAGGTCCCGGCCACGATCATCGACCACCCGCGCGACGTGTTTGTGTTTAGCTACATCGACGCCAATAATAAGGGTGCGATCATTCATTTGCGCTAAGCGCTGATTTTGTGTAAAATCCATAGGGAAGTCCTCCTTCGGTACTTAATTCGAGGTCATTGCAATGACACTCTCCATCGTACCAAGGGGGCTTCTTTTTTGCATCTGGCTTCTACTCCGATTTATCCTCACATTTTTCCCTTACAGGAATGCTCCTTTTCAATTTCTAATAAAAGACGCATATACTAAAGATACTAGATTGTTTAGAACCTATAGGAGTGATAATCTTTATATTAAGATTATTAACATTTGTTTACTTTGATACTTCAATCATGAATACTGCGTAACCAAATAGATATTATTATAGTAGGTGTTCCCTTTGAAAAAGATACGAAGTAATGTTTGGTATCTAATATTAGTTTTTTTTGGCTTACCAATAGCAATTACCACTGTAATAGTTTTTTGTACCGATGGAATCTTAGAAGCTACACTAACTAAGCGTATAATGACTGTTTCTAATTATCTTTTCACAGTTTCAAGCTTGATAATAGTTTTTGTTTTGTATCGAAATCTCAATCCCTCCGATTATCATAAGGATGCTCAAGAACAAAAATACTTAGATGAAAATAGTATAGATGATTTATATTCTGCTTCAAGAAAAATAAAATACTGTATTAAAGAACAAGAAGTTGAAGGTTTAGCTGAGAATTGCAGTACTGTAAGTCACGTTTATAATTCACTTAAAAATCATGAAAACGACGTTGTTCTAAAAGCTTACCAAAACCACTTAAAAAATCTCTGCCATCTTATAAATAAAAATAATTTAATTAGTATTGGCCTTGAAGGAGATTTTAAAACGTTTCAAAGTATTCCTAAAAAGAATAAAACTAGCATATGGAGAAAGGCAGATGAATTAGAGAGGTACGTAAAACGCATAAAAAGGGGGTAACATGATGAACCAGAAAGATCTAAGGGTTATAAGTAAAGTCCGGAAAAATTTTGCCGATTACGAGTGGGAGACAGTTTCTGCAGATGAAAACTACCATTCAATAATTGATTATCCTGCAGAGGTAAAACGAAGTGAATTTGTTTATATGGCAGAAGTGAAAAGAGGGCTAATAATTATAACTGGAACATTTTACACTAGTTTTTATTACGACGAAGGTTCTTTCACGTGGGAGAAAAAATACTTTTGTTCTATAATTTCATCACAAAATAAACATCTACAAAGTATTGCTTTTATTACTGACGAGGATTACGAAAATATGCTCGCTAAAAATGAATTATTAAAAATTAATCTCCACCTCCGTTCTAATAACCGTACCAATCTTATTAGAGATCTTTACGATTGTGTAAATAGAAAAGTAAATGACATAGATTCATTGTATGATGATTTTCTTGAGGAAGAAGAATAAAATTAGCAACATGTATTACCAAATTATCTAATCGTATGAAAAATAGATGGTTAACAATAAAGAAGGCTGACATTTTACTCGTCAGCCTTCTTTATTACTATATTCGTTTAAAAAATTCAGTACAGAAAAATTCTAGCAGTAAAACGTCCTAGGGCCAGCCCAGTTGAGTCGACGACATGAAAAAATCTAACTAAACTCAGGTTTTAACCCTGCTTGCTTCATTTCCTTCAGAATAGGGTATCCTATATCTTCTACGTTTCCTTCTACTTTCTTGTATATTAACCCACTAATGTCGGAGGGTAATTCAACATTAGATGTGTATGTTTTCAATAAATTTAATTAATAAATAGAGGATCATCATTGGCTAAATCAATACTCTTAAATATCTCTAAAGCTTCTTCATAGTAACCTAATTCGCTTCTTACGATCGCTTCTTTCGATAAAGTTTTGTTAACTCCCCATTTAATATCAGCTTCTGTAAAGATATTTTTGGCCAGCAGGTAGTTTTCCAGGGATTTTTCTAACTTACCTTTTTCAAATTCCACATTTCCCAAGAGTAAATAGGCAAACCCTTGATATTGAGGACCAGAGTTTTTAGAAATAATTTGATAACAGATACGACTACAGTTTGTTAATTGATTATTTTGATAAAAACTAGATGCTAAACCAATTGTTGAAATCATCATACCGTCCAGATGACTATTCTCTTCAAACTTATCTGAAGCTAGCAAAAAGTTCTCAATCGCTTTTTCGTACTCATTCATAGTCAAGTACAAGTTACCTAAATTATTATAAACATTCGCTAAGTCTTCTTCGTTGGATAAAGCTTTAAAGTAAGTTAAAGCTTTATTGTTCATCTCTTCAGCACGATTGAATTCCTCAATCTCTTTATAACAAATACCTAACATCAATAAAGTTTCCCCTACCTTAACATGGACATTAGTATTTAAATTTAGCTCATAAGCTTCCCAAAAAAAGCTAATAGCTGAAAAATACTCTTTTAATTGCATGTGAACATGACCGAAATTTATCAATATGGACGTTTTCATCGGTCCTCCTAAACTCGTTTGAAGAGCTAAGTTGTAACAGGAACGCAAAATATTATAAGCTTCTACATTTTTATTTTGTTTAATTTTTGTAAACGCTAAGGAATTTTTGGACCTGATTTCTCCGGTTGTGTTATGCGCATTTGTATAAAAATGAATGCTGTTCATGTAATGACTATTAGCTTGGTTCCACTTTTTTTTATTCTCAAATATCTTACCCCTACACCATTCCAGGAGACCTTTTTCAGAAGTATTTAGTTCTTCATAAAAGTCTAATTTGATTTTACTTAAAAGTGTTTCAGAATCTTTAAAGTTTCCATCGTTAATTTTTCCCTCTAAAAGAAATAAATCATTTTTTAATCTAGACAATATATACGTTTTATTTTCTGGCTCTTTATAAAGATCCTCTACTTCGCAACCTAATTTCTCTGAAAATTTAACGACTGTCTCATAAGAAGGTTGAGCAGATCCCTTCTCAATTTGACTAAGATAACTTCTAGTTACTATTCCATCAGAGAGTTGCATTTGAGTTAAATTTCCTTTTTTTCTCAATTCTTTAATTCTATTCCCTATAGAAGACAAATAGCTCACCTCTTATTTCTTTATAAACATATGTTAACATTTTGAATAATTAATGTTAATGTTAATATATGTTATATAAGATTAATTCAATTACAAAATTCATCAAAGACTAATTTGTTTAAGGAGGAATTACGTGAATGTATTTTTAATCAAGATCAAAAACGAATTAAAGCAACTGTCTAGAAGCATGCTTTTCATATTAATTTCAAGGTTTTCAGTATCGTTTGCTAAGTTCATGGTGTTTCCATTCTTAGCGGTATATTTAAATCATCACACTGAATTGTCCATTGTGCAAATAGGCTTTTTGATTGGTTTATCACCTTTAGCTTCGACTATCTTTGGGCTGGTAGGAGGCTTAATAGTAGATAAGATCGGACCAAGGTACATTTTTATGACTTCATTATTTGTTAACGCTATCTTTTTACCTGGCTATGTATTGTTTAATAATTTCTACATGTTATGTTTAGTAGCTATTGTCTCAGGTATCAGTTGGAATCTGTATAATACGTCCTCTCAAACTTTAATATCATATACAACCACCGAAGAACGACTACCTATTGTTTTCAGTTATAGTTATTGGGCATTTAATTTAGGCGGTTCAATCGGTCCTCTAACGGGAGTATTATTAGCCAGCCTCGATATCGAAATCGTAACTTTTATTATTTTCAGTTTGATTTTAATAATTTTAAGTAGCTTGACACCTGTTTTTATAAGAAAACAAGTTTCTACTTTAGAAGAAACACAAGAAAAGCGAAAACGACAAACATCAATAACAGCTATGATCACCAGAAATATATCATTTATCAGAATGCATAAAGTACTCTTGTTTTTAACATTAAGCTACTTCTTTATCTTTTTCATTGAATCACAATTCGAAAGTAGTTTAGTACAACATATTGAATTGACTGAAGGAAATGGAATAGAAACTATAGGTATAATGATGACAATAGGTACTGTACTGGTCTTAACTCTACAACCGTTCGCAGGGCATGTAATAAATAAATTCAGCAAGAACACAGGGTTACTTGTTGGAGGTTCATTGTATAGTAGTGGCCCTATTCTGTTTTTATTTGCATCTCTCTCACCCTGGTTCTGGTACGCAGGAATGGTTATCCTTACATTAGGTGAGCTAGTTATAGGTCCCAAAATTCAAACTTTAATTGTAGAATTGTCAGATGAAAATAAAAGAGGAACTTACTTTTCCATTGTGGGTATTGGAGGTAATTTAGCTTATTTCCTAGGGCCAATAACAGGCTCATTCTTAATAAGCAATAGTTCGATAACTCTACTCTTAAGTACAATGGTATTTGTAGGGTTTTTCGGAACCTTTTTATTAGTAGGAGTATCAAAACATAAAGAATCACATACTCGCATTACAGAAAATATGGAGCACACTTATTCTAGATAGAGCCAGGACCTCAAAATAAAACAAAGGATTGTCATAGGGAAATATGTAGCTATAATAACAAAAATATTTATAGCTACCCCTTACAATCTAAAAGTCATATTTATGCTACATCAATGAGAATAGCGCCGCCATGGTGTCACCATCCGAACAGTTTTGAAAGCCAAGACTTCTTTTCTTTCGATTCTTCCTCCACTTTCTCCTCTACAGAGGAACCCTCTTCTTCTAATTCCTCATTCAATTCCTCTTATGATATACCTGCTATGTCAAAGTCATCCGAAGATGATAAACGGGGAACGTCCTCCAATTGCTTCATAAACACCGCATCCTGTTCTTGAATGTGCTGCATAAGTTCCCGGTTATGCTGAATCAGTTTCTCGATGCTTTCCTGTTGTTTACGTACGACAGCCTTCAATTCCTCTATATCGCTATGAAGGCGCTCTATGTCGCTACGTGTTTCGATGACAGGTGGTGGCCTTGTAGCGCTTCTGCAAGCGTCATAACGTCGCTATCCGTATAAAATCGTTGACCACGATTATTCTTATCAAATGTGTAAATACGTTCTTCAAGCAACACTGAATATTTTCGAAGAGTGCTTGTCTAGATCCCAAGCATGTCCGACATATCTGCTGGGCTGTACAACTTCATGTATGTGTCCTACCTCTTGAAGTATATAGACTAGAGAAAATGAAATAAGCTAAGTCACTGCAGTAAGCCAATGTGAATATTAAATAATTCACAATTACTAAATGGTTATATATTACATGTTATCAATTCTAATTCCGATGATCATTAAATTATTAAATATTCAGTGAGCCATTTATTATTGACACGGTTCATAGCTTTGAGCTTTGATATCGATAAATAACAATGCTTTCCATCTACTTTTTTTCCAAATAACGATAAATTGTGGTTCGGGACACGCCCCACTTCTCCGCAACATCTTTGATAGGAGTTCCATTGGTAATCAAAGAGCGCATCATTTCAATGTCTTTTTTCCCAAACTTCTCCGGGCGCCCCCCAAGACGCCCTCTTGCTCTTGCAGCTGTTCGTCCTGCAGCCGAGCGTTCCTCAATCAAATTCCGTTCAAATTCGGCAAAGGCCGCAAACAAGTGAAACATTAATTGACCGGTCGCATTACTTTTATCCATCGTCAGATTTTCCTGTAAACTATGGAAAGCGACGCCTCGTTCATTTAATTCATTCACCAGTTGAATTAAATCCTGCATATTCCTTCCTAAACGATCTAAACGCCAAACGACAATCGTATCTCCTTCACGTGCATAATGAATCGCCTCCTCTAAACCTGGGCGTTGTTTTTTCGTTCCACTCATTTTATCGTGGAACGTTTTCTCACATCCATAATCGGTTAACGCATGTAATTGTAAATCCAAATTTTGTAATCCTGTAGAAACACGTGCATATCCTATAAACATTTTACCCCTCATTTCTCATTTCCATGTTTTCATTGTACCATAAGATAAAAGAACCGAGGTTAATGAACATAGAATAGTGAACGGGGTTTTTGTACAGGAAATACATAAAAAAGACACTTTTCGTATGCAATGACTATGTGTACAGAAAAGGACGAGTTTTGGAACAAAGACAATAATTGTTATCTACGATTGAATATATTTGTGGCTCCATTAGTGACACGGCCCAGTCCTTGCGTTAATAATTTCTGAACTCCACTTAAATAATAAAGTTGTACTTCATATGCCTCGTTTCCTTCAACATCTTTTGTTATCGATGGTTTTTGAGAAAAATTGAAAATATTCTCCCGATAAGTATAACTTTCCATCTTAAATATCCTCCCTGCCCTCGGTAGGACAAGGGAAAATAAAATAAGTACTTATATATAACTCCCCCTTGTCTACTCTTTGGCTACTTGCGAGCGATAATGATGTTTTGCTATTAGTAAAAGAACACAGCATATAATGGAACTTTAAAGTCAACTCATTATCATAATAAAGATAATAAAGAAAAAGACATTAAGAAGTAGAAGAAGCCATTTTCTCCCTCCTTCAATCCGTATAGCATTAAGAATTCCAATAATTGAGCTGAAAAACAATATCATCGTCCAGATAACAGTACTCCATCCACTAAGATAAGGATGAAGTAAAAAAGTACTTAAATAAGTAACCAAAAAGATCCCACTACAACTCAATGCTACATAATAACTATTGAAGAGTCCCCCTACCCACACTTTAGCTACCTGTAAATAAAATTCCTTCTCATCTTCTTCTAATATATAACGTTGTGTTGAAAATGCCTTCATCAATTTCCTTGTAGATTTACTATGGCCTGGTTCTGATCCCAAAGTAAGATCTTCATTTAGTTGTTGAGATTTAATTAAGCTTCGTTGAGCCAACTTCATTCCATCCTCAATCTCTTTGTCGATGTTTCTTTTCTTCCAGTCTTTCTCAGGAAGAGATAATAATCCCCATAACAATATCCTTAAAAACTCCATCATAAATCTGGTATAAATCCTCTTAAACACCTTATCCACGCTCCTTCAAATAAAAAACATAGCAATAATAAGCACCAAACAGGTAATTTACTGGTTCTTCCCTAAGATATAAATAAGTACACTTTAATTTAAAACATAATTTTAAATGAGTAAAGTATAGGAGTATTATTCAGATTTAGAAGTAAAAAAAGCTATCATACCCTTTGTGATAAAGGGAAGACAGCTTTTTTTAAACCACTATTATGGCAACTTGCTTTTAACTATACCAAAAACTACTTGACTTACTCGTCTATAAAGTGCAGTCAGTACTGCTGCAGCTACGCCAACAGAAGAAGTCGCATAAGCAAGTATTAAGATTAAAATTAGTATTTGTCCATCTCTACGTAGTTGGTCTTCGTCCCAATCTACAAAAAATGAGGAAATTCCGTAAATTGGAATTTCCTTTTTTGTAGTAATATCAACACTAAACTTTAACAGAGCCAAAATGTAAAATAATCTAATTAAATATTGCGATAAAGTCTAACCTGTGTATATAATGTGTATATAGTATATATACATTATATAAAAAAGAGGGATCAGCATGCAGATCATTATCTCCAATAAATCAAAGGAGCCGATCTATGAACAGATTACAAACCAAATCAAATCATCTATTTTAGCCAATGACCTGCATGAAGGGGCGGCGTTACCGTCCATTCGCCAGTTGGCCAAAGATTTACAGATTAGTGTGATTACGACGAAACGTGCATATGAAGAGCTGGAGAAAGCTGGATTTATTTACTCCATCGTCGGCAAAGGATCCTTTGTCGCTGAGCAGAATTTAGAGGTCATTCGAGAAAGGAAGTATAAAGCCATCGAGGATCAGTTGAGTTCCGTTATAGCTAACAGCCGGGAGATGGGGCTGTCGCTGGAAGAACTGCAACAACTATTAAGGACTTTATATGAGGAGTGAAACTATGAAGAATGTGGTGGAATTAAAAGATGTAACGAAGAAGTTCAAAGGTTTTTCTGTAGAACACTTGGACCTGCAAGTGCCTCAAGGATTAATTACGGGTTTCATTGGTGAAAATGGAGCGGGCAAGTCCACGACCATTAAAATGATGATGAATCTATTAAGGCCGGAGAGTGGGGACGTTAAAGTATTCGGTCTTGATTACCAGACCCATGAGAAGGAAATTAAGGAACGCATTGGTTTTGTTTATGATAGCAATGTATTCTTTGAGGGTTTGAACTTAAAAGATATAAGACGGATCGTGGCCCCCGCGTATAAACAATGGGATGACCCTTTATTTTATAAATATATGGAACAGTTCAATCTGCCTCTTAACAAAGCAATCAAAACCTTCTCGAAAGGGATGCAAATGAAAGCATCTCTCGCTATCGCTTTATCTCATCACGCAGAGTTGATCATTATGGATGAGCCGACAGCTGGCTTGGATCCTAATTTCAGAAGGGAGCTATTGGAGCTTTTACAGGAAATTATGATGGATGGGAAAAGAACGATCTTTTTCTCCACCCATATGACAACCGATCTGGATCGGATCGCAGATTACATAGCTTTTATGAGAAACGGGGAGTTAGTATTCAATAAATCTATCCAGGAGATCTCCGAACATTATGCCATAGTAAAAGGGGGCTTGGACCTTCTCGATCGAGACACGGAGCAGGACTTTGTCCATGTGCACCGGGCTCCGACAGGGTTTCAGGCTTTAACGAATAATGTACAGGCGGTAGAAGACACTTTTGGGGATACCGTTATCATTGAGCGGGCCAATCTGGAGGAGATTATGTATTACACGAAAGGAGAGAAGCACCTTGTTTAATTTGATCAGGCGTGATGTAATTTTACAGAAGAGACAGTTGGTGTTTTTTATTCCTTTTATTTTGTTCTTCATTATTACCAATTCACATCCGGTTTTAACGTTTCTGGTTGCCAGCATTTTTATTCCCTTTAATGCCTATGCTTACGATGAAAAAGCAGAGACAAATATGTTGTTAAATTCCCTGCCATATACTCGAACGGAAATTATTGCCTCACGATACTTAGGTGCTATCGTATATATGGTTCTAGCCATTGCCATCTCCAGCCTGGCCTTATTCTTAATGGATAAACCGTTTACGATCAGGGATATGGCTGTTGGAAGCGGATTGTTCTTAACCTTTTCAGCGTTTACATTTCCACTGTTCTATATTTTTAAACAAGGCTATATTTTCACGATTGTGCTGATCTCTTTTCTTTTGCTAGCAGGTATAGGGCCGCCTGTCCTGATGTATGTAGGAGAGAACTTAACGCCTTTAGCAAGTTTGTTGGCAAAACTATCCGCGCAGACGTTATATATAGGATCCGTGGCTGGTGTGGTCATTGTCTATCTGGTTTCCTGGGGCCTCTCCCATTTTATATATCAGCGTAAAGCCTTTTGAGATGGCACTTTTAAAGTTTAGTGCTGATATTACTATAAAAGAATAATTTCCAATTTTATGAAAGTTCTCTTGTTATAGTGGGTTTATCTAACTAAAGCCCCCGATACTGAATGACTTGAATTCGAGCTAAAACTTTAATGAACTACTACAAAATTAATTCTTTTCATTCACAATTAATAACGTTTTTCTAATACAAAACAAAATTGTCCTGTAGCCATGATTAACTCCTTGGCACCCTAATTGACATTAAAAATACTTATGGTTGAAGACGATTATGTCTTCAGCCATCTTTTCTAGATGAATTACATTATTTCCATATACACATATATTTCTTTTGGTACTTTTTTTCTTCCACTGTATTTATCAACTCTAATGCGGTGTGTTTTATTGTTTCATCATTATAGTAGTCATATATATTTTTCATATTCTCAAGGATGTCATTACTAATTAAAGTGTAATTTTTTCATCTTTACCATTTTTGCGCACGGGGTCAGGCACTTTGTAAACAGTCGAAACAACATCGTTAATTTAAGGAATGCTGTAAAGTAGTCAGTTTTTCATAAACTTATAAGGGACAAAAGATATAATGTTTTTTAGGAATGAAGAGTATTGGTTTTTATAAATATCATTACGGTTTAATATTTTCATCATAAAGGAGTGAAAACTATTGAAGTTATTTCAAGCTATCATTGCTGTTCCATCTCTCGTATTGTTTTTTATATCTATCTACTTCAATTAAGAGACTGGATTATTTGTAGCATTACGGGGATGTGTTTTTGCTCTAATTATTATACAAATCCGTCTACATAAGTATTCTCATAGGTTAGGTCACCCTGATCGTAATTCTGACAAGTTCAGATACGATGACGGGGAGTTAATAGATCCTTTAGATCAAGCTAAGACATTTGAAATAGACGAAAAAGAAAATAAGAAATTTCTATAATGTGGTGGCAGCATTAAAATTAATTATTACCTGAAGGTGATTGTTTTAGTTGAAGTTATAAAATTCAAAGTATCTCGGATTCGAGTCTTCATGAAACGGGGGCGTTTCTTGAAGATAAGATCAAAATAAGGCCACACATTTTAGATATGTCTAATATGTGTGGTTCTTTTAATACCAAGCGTAAAAGCCTCTAACCTAAATATAACCAATGAACACGGGCAGCTCGTCAAAGTCGTAGCTGAGGGAATCGTCCCTCAGGATGACGCCTCGGAACCTGTGTTGTCGAACGGCAGATACTTCTGGGATGAAGCGAAGGTCCCCGGTGTGGAAAGCGACACCCTTGATGAAGGACACGTCATTGCGGACTCTCTCGGAGGCGTATCCAATGCGTATAATATTACGCCTCAGGAAAGTACGTTGAATCGGCACGGGGATCAGGCGTACCTGGAAGATGCCATCCGAAACGCCGGAGGTGCGACGGATTTTGAAGCCATCATTACGTACCCGGATACGGAGACACAGATTCCTTCGAAGTATCAATATACTTATACGATTCAAGGAAATGAAGTCGTGGACACTTTTGATAACGTGAATCCGGATGACGTGAATGAGTCTCTTGGGTTGACCGAGGATGATGATTCCTCCGAATCCTCACCTTCTTTTGAGCCCACCACTACTGCGGAAGAAGGGGATGTTTCCAGCGTAGATGCGAATGGCAATGGCCAAGTGACCATTCAAGAGGCCAAAGATGCTGGTTTCTCTATGCCGATCACCAGCGATCACTGGTTGTATGAATACATGCAGGATAGAGATGGTGATGGAACGGTTGGAGAATGAACCTTTATAAGAGGTGGAGAAGAACGTTCTCTGTCAGTCTCGAAGAATAAGAGAAGCAATACGAGAGAAGGGCGTCCCCCTTCTCTTTTTATATGTATCGTTTACAAAGAATAAACGTCTATGACTTCCTCCACATTACACAAAGGGAGGGGTTGCAATGATCGAATAACCTCTTAGTCCCCCACCTTCTCGTTACCTATTTTCATATTTCTTCCGTGATTATTAACACAATGTCACATTAACTCAATAGCACAGTAACACAATAACTCAATGTTTGATTAATAATACCCCGGATATCCACGCTTTACTGTAAACATGAAAAATCCATTTTGAAAAAAGATTGATCAAAATGGATTCTATCCTTTGTTAAGTAGTATGCAATTTTTATAAAAAGTTTGACTTTTTTCTACTTGGGATCTTCCTCAATTGCACCCAGTTGCAGAACTGCCTAATTTATAACGATGGCTTTTCATCCAAGCCCCAAACCAAAAATATATAAACCCAAAAAGAGACGCCAAAGGTAAAGAGAAATATTACTCGCACAATGAAAGATGATATACCAAGATACTCTGCTATACCCCCACAAACTCCGTACAATTCTCTATCAGTTGATGATTTAGTTAATTTATGACACATAATAAATCCCCTTTTTCTTTAACAATCTGGCCCGTTTCAGGCATAGTGCTTCTTCCACAACTGCATATACCCTTCTCACGCCACCTTTACCGTTTTGAAAGAATGATTTCCTCCTCTTCTGGTTATCTACTTCTTTGTTCATTAAATTAAGTTATTAGTAACACGGTAGCACAATGATTCAATTGCACATTAACTCAATACTACAATAATTCAATAACACAAAAAAAGGCATCCTAGGGTAGATCTCAAATCACCGAATTATTTGTAGCAGAACGTTCGTCATTTGTTTACGAATGACCAGTGTTCCCTTTCCCTTATAGATATCATAAGTCATATGTAGTGTAACTTTAAAATAAAGGTTGTTCGTTTCCCTCTACAGTCTCAATGCTTTAGGAGAGTGTTCATCAACATTCAAGATTGAACATGGATTGAACACTCTAAACACCCTAACTGGCGGTAATATATTTTGTTCAATTAGATTATACCCTGTTTGAACATTCAATGTAAAAAAAAGTTGCCTTCATGGCAACCCCTAAGCCTTAAGGCAAATGGTTTTATTCAGCAATCGCGCCCTATTGTTGAAGTATGTCTATATAAAGATGTTTATTGCATCACCTCAAACTTAACAACCTATGCTAAGCTTATGTCCTTTTATACATAGCATTTACTTTTTCCGTTCTTTATAGAGTTCCCAGGTTTTATCCATAAATATTTTTATTCTTCCATTATTAGGTATTCCGTATGGTTCGACCAAATACTTATACTTCACCATATTTTCTTTTTCAAGCAATTCAACCAAGTACCAATATCTAAGTTCTTGATTTTTACAGAATCTAAATTCAGTATCTTTAAAGATAATTTCCCTCAAATTATTTTCGTCATTTTTTTGTTGAATTTTCTTGGAATCATTAACTTTTTTAACTTCACGATAGAACTCATTCTCAATAATTTCAATAGCTTCTTCTGCTACACAGATTCCTTGATTTTCTATCCATTGGTTACCTAGTTCAATTCCCACAAAGGTTCCATTTTGAAGTGTAAATAATGTCAAATTCCTTGGTGAATCAAAATCTAATGATTCTATGTATCGATTATGTTGAATAACTTCAGTCTTAAATTCTTTCGAATATTCACTGTACCAGTCATTAGGGATTATGTATTCTTCCGAATTATAGTAAGTATAATAGTAATAAATATACTCAAGATTAGAACCACTTGCAAAATTCAAGAAATCCTCAACGTTATCTAAGTCTATATAAATTTGATTAGATATCTTCAAAAGACTTACTTTCAATGGAATTAAGTTATAGTTAATAATTTTCTCTT
The DNA here is from genome assembly GCF_001685435.2 of Salimicrobium jeotgali. Taxonomy (NCBI): domain Bacteria; kingdom Bacillati; phylum Bacillota; class Bacilli; order Caryophanales; family Bacillaceae; genus Salimicrobium; species Salimicrobium jeotgali. The sequence continues at coordinate 70,985 of NZ_CP011361.2, read as the reverse complement.
TAAGATGCTTACTGGTGATTATAGACATAATTGCACCTCCAATACTAAGCTGACAATCGCGCCCGTTTGGTGAATATCATATTGTTATTTTTCTGTGACTGGTATCCATATTTCACTCTTAAATTTCGGCGAGCTTGTATCTTTATTTTCATTCCATAGAATTTCAGGACCTTTTATTTGCTCATAATTGGAAGATGAGAACCATTCCGAATAAATACGTCCCCATATATCTTGTAATGTTTCAGGAAATGGTCCAACAGATTCAAATATAGCCCATGTTAGAGCTGGAACATCAAGTTGGATAAAGTTGCTAGGACACTTATTTGTTGTTGCCACACCAATATAATGATCAAGCTCTCCTTTTTCTTCCATTCGTTCTTCTGAAAAGTTTGTAGATGCACTAAGCAAACCCTTAGGCTCAACATTAGAAAAGTTTTTAAGTTCTTTAATCGCTTCATCATCTAAACTTTCCCACATAGAAGCAATTTCCGGATTAACCCCATGGAAAACAATAGGGACTCTCTTTTTAATTCCAACGATGCTGAATGCCTGTTTTTCTTCAATTCGATAGTTCATTGCAATTCCTCCTTTAATTGATAACTGGAAGGTCATTTGTGGATAGGATTTTATGGTGTGACCATTGTTTCTAGCTTCTGATGGTGTTATCCCATGAATATTATGAAAAGCCCTCGTAAAAGCATCTGGAGAATCGTATCCGTAATTCATGGCAATATCAATAATCCTGGAATTACTGTTGTTCAGCTCAAAAGCTGCCAGAGTGAGACGTCTCCTCCGAATATACTCTGATAATGTTACACCAGCCAGAAACGAAAACATTCGCTTAAAGTGATACTCTGAACATAATGCCCGTTTTGCTACTTCACTAGCGTCAATTTCATTGGTAAGATTTTCTTCAATAAAGCTCAAGGCATCATTCATGTTTTGAAGTGAATTCACTTTCATGACCTCCCTTACATCAATAGAATAACAGGAAGATAAAGAATCGATCCGACTTATTATGCACACTTATGCAGGGTCAACTTATTCTTCAAGATAATGGCCTTTTCCGTAGAATCGGACGCCGACACTTATTGCGGAAAATTTATAATGCTTCAGTTTCAGAAATTAATTCTTTTAAGCTTTCTACAGCTTGGCTTGTCTCATTGCTATCTGTTGAGAGAAGGGAAACAATTTCATCAATACGTTTTTTATAATTTATAGGTTTTATCGGAAACTCTTGAATCATGGCTACAGCCTTCTTTTCATTGATGCAATAGACCTTGTTTTTCGCAAAAATAACTTGATTCAAGCAAGAAATACTGCGAAAACAATGACCCATCACATATGAAATGTCATCTTTATTAGCATTGGCCTCCATAAACATCAGGGAAAAAGAAGCTTCAAAAGAAAAGTATTGAATCATCGCTTCTTGAAATTTATCCGGATAAGGTTCCGTTTTCTTTTTTAATTCACCTAATGTGCCTTCAGGGTCAGATAAAACATTACAAATAGCTAATTCCCCCATGTACATGGCATTCAAATAACCGTGAGGGTGTCCTGTTTGATAATGAATGGATACTAGACCTGATAAACAGTCATCAATAACTTTACCGACTCGTTTAATATCACGAAAGATAAGATCTACATGATAACCCTGTATAACTAACCAGCCACCACCATTTATCCATTCACCCCATTCACCTAAAGAAGTGATTAAATGCTCTTTTTTATCATCATTAAGATTTAATGCTGGTTTTTCGATATCATTGGTATTAAACCCTTTTGATTCATCATAGTAAATTCCAATATCTATATCAGAATCTGGACTATGCGTTCCTCTTGCCCTAGATCCTCCTAATACAACTCCTACTACACCTGGCAGTCCATCTAGTTCCTCTTTTATGTCTTGAATTATATTATCGACAGTTGCCATTATATTTCACTCCAATTTTATTCAATAATCTGGCCCGTTTGTGGCATTGTCACCATCCAGCCAGACAATGCCATTATATCAAACGTTTTTATACATGATCGGTCTTTATGTCAAAGCCACTGGTAGAAATATAGGAATAACAATCTTCAAGAGAAGAAAATGCTTGTTCGGTTTCATCTGCTATAACTTCCTACAGACCATGAGCGTTACAGGGAATTTCTGTATGGTCATCAAGATGGTAATATGTTCCTATCCTAATAAAAAAGAGGTTGCCTTCATGGCAACCCCTAAGCCTTTAAGTAGAGGGTTTTATTCAGCGATCGCGCCCGTTTAATGAAGATCAATTTAATGATTTGAAGCAATAGAATTTCATTACCACATATGTATATTTTAATGGGGATAATTAATTTGATTTCGCTTCTTTTTTATAAAAGTAAAAACAATTAAATACACTAGATAAAGCTACAACAAACCATAACCACTTTAAATCATAGTGATTGTTAAAAGAAATAACACAATTGATTACTAGTAAAATAGCTGCAATTATCGAAATTATAAACCTTGTTTTATTAGACAATCCCTCACCACCCAAAAAAATAAATAGTTTATTCAGTAAATGGCCCGTTTGTGGCATTGTCACCATTCATCCAGACAATGCCATTATATCAAACGTCTTTATACATGATCAGCCTTTATTTCAAAGCCACAGGTAGAAATATAAAAATAACCATCTTCAAGAGAAGAAAATGCTTGTTCCGTTTCTTCTGCTATAACTTCCTACAGACCGTGAGCGTTACAGGGAGTTTCTGCTTGGTAATCTGTTCCTATCCTAATAAAAAAGGTTGCCTTCATGGCAACCCCCTAAGCCTTAAGGCAAATGGTTTTATTCAGCAATCGCGCCCTTTTATGGAACATCGTACCAATCCCTTATTAAAACAGAAATGAGAATAAAACGTTGAATGTCCCATTTTCAAACATAATATAAATTCCTAGCCCTATAAAAACGATTGGAACAATCCAGCGTTCATAATTCTCAATTTTTTCCGACACCAAATCTATGGAAGCTAAGCGATAGCTGACATTGCATAAAACTCCAACCATAATGAAAAAAACAATAATAGCAACAATGATTTCAATCATATTTAACGCCGTAAAGTACGGTATATAAATGGAAAAATCATCCGCACTGGAAGCCAACACAATAAAAGTAACTGTCAAAAACAATTGATTAAATCGATTGGAGGAAAAAAGAGATAAAATATTGCTTTCATCCTCATCCTCTTCTCCCTTAATCCAGACTTTAATACCTAGGTAAAGCGGTAAAAGTCCAAGCAATCCTATAACCCATTGCTGTGGGATTAAATTTGCAACACCGAGAGCAACTAACAAACTTGCGGTTATAATAATCGCAGTTCCAATATACTGCCCTATCCAAATATGTTTTGCCTGTCCTTTTTTTATTTGCGAAAACAAAAGTATTAATATAACAAGGTAATCAATCCCTGTTGCTACATAAACAGCTGCTGCTGTTAGTATTGTTTCAATCATTCTCTCACCTCTAATAAATACTGAATATGATTAAACATTAACCGTCTCCTCTTTTTTATGTGCCAATGCAATCGTCATTATCTGCTTGATATGTTCATCATCTAACGAATAAAATGTGAGTTTCCATTCTTTCCGATACTTAACAATCCCTTGTTTGTCAAGCTTTCTCAAATGATGAGAAGCATTTGCAACCGTTGAACCGATAATATTTGCTATATCACATACACATAGTTCATCTTCTTGACACAAAGCATAGATAATTTTTACTCTATTTTCATCAGCAAAAGCTTTTAACATCTGGGCAACACCAGATGTATTCGTTGCCTGTAAATCCTCTTGTACTCGATTTACTTTTTCTTCGTCGTAACAGTAAATTTCGCAAGTATCTTTCCTATCCATATTATCACCCCGTTCTCATTCAAATATTTGCTTGAATAAAGTATAACCATTTTTAACTTATCATTCAAGCAAATATTTGAATGAAATAAAAAGAAAAAAGAATCAAGAGTACGTATCCTGATTCTCCTTCAACTTAATATTTAATTAAAAAATAATTCAACAATATGGCCCGTTTGTGGCATTGTCACCATCCATCCAGACAATGCCATTATATTAAACGTTTTTATACATGATCGACCTTTATGTCAAAGCCAAAGGCAGAAATATAAGAATAACAATCTTCAAGAGAAGAAAATGCTTGTTCGGTTTCATCTGCTATAACTTCCTACAGACCGTGAGCGTTACAGGGAGTTTCTGCTTGGTAATCTGTTCCTACCCTAATAAAAAAGGTTGCCTTCATGGCAACCCCCTAAGCCTTAAGGCAAATGGTTTTATTCAGCAATCACGCCCGTTAATATAATACTTATTTATCACCATGAAAAAACTTTGGCCAATGTAAATAGAACAAGCCATAAAATTGCACCAACCAAAACAAAAAAGAGAAATATTTTTAACGCATCAAATACGGAAACAATTGTAAACCATCCACTCAATAATAATATGGGATAAACAGTTATTAGCATGATTAAAAAATGAATGGCGCTTTGCTTAGTTAAACTCCAATGATCTATGTTATAAATTACGGTTGCCGCACCAACAAAAAGAGCGATTAAACTCGCAAAAAATGTGCTTTTGGCATCTGAATATTTTCCTTGGAAATTAAGTAGTAAGGCGATACCGACCATAATGATAAAGGGTATCCCTCCTCTTAAGAGAGCATTGATAACCAACACTTTTTGCAACACCTCGCTTATTTTATATCAAAGGTCACTATTAAGCAATATGGCCCGTTTGTGGCATTGTCACCATCCATCCAGACAATGCCATTATATCAAACAGTTTTATAAATGGTCGGCCTGGGTCTTGGTCAACGTTCAGAAAGTCATAAATATTACTTTGATTCATCGTTTTACCGCCTTTCTGTATAGTAAACAAAAGAGAAGGGAATAACCCTTCTCATGCTACTTTTACTATTTTCAACGAATGAATGTCTATGACTTCTTCCAAATTGCATAAACGAATACCAGCATAGAGGTATCTGTAGAAATACAAATAAAAATACCAAGCACTGGAATGTTAAGAAAACCGGCACTTGGTATTTTTCTAACCAAACATATGTTATTTCTATTGTAACCCGGTTGTATTTAATAAGCTTATTGACTAAATGAACTCACTAGAATCTAATTTATTTATGATATGGTTCACCGTACCGGTTTTTAGGGTAAAATGAATAGTATAAAATTGAGGGTTAAACCATCACACGGTTTAACCCTTTGAGCTTTCAATCTATTTTTTAGCTATCTTTATTTCTGGGGTATAGCCAAGTGTTATAACTTTCATAAACCATTCTATTAACTCAATTTTAAAATATATCGAATTAATATTAGAGAAATCAACAGACCCATCACTGTTAAAAATCCGTTGTAAACCTGTAACTAAAAGGATAGAGATTTTTTTAACATCTGTAATCTCATACTCTTGTAAGACGTCATCATGAGAATTAAATATCTCTACACTATGCAACGATTGTTGAATGCAATATCGAAAATCGGCAGTACTTCCAATTTTAACATGTATAAGTTCTTTTTCGTCTTTATCATATAGATCAGCAAACTCTACGGTAGGAAACCTATTATTTAACTTTTTCCTATCTAATAGTTGATAGTTATACTTTTGCTCTAAATATATGTTGTACGGGTATTCATCGTATTGAACTTGATCATATTTTTCAGTATCAGAATGTTGTGTACGTCTCCCCTCCTCAAGTCGAGAATTTGTTATATTATATTCCTCATCTAAAACAATGTATTCATTTACCCTTGCTATTTCTTTTTCAATATAATCTATGTATGAGTCATTAAATGTAGCCCACTTACCTCTATATAAGCAATATTCCTTACTATTTAACCTAATTCTATAATCAACCAATTTCATCAATGGAATTTTATTACTATCGTTTATAGTTCTAATTGAGACCTTATCAATTTCTTCGCAACCTATTTCAGTTAATTTTTCCCCTATAGATGCAACAGTGAACTTATCAAGTACATAACTTTTCTTGTAAATCAACTCAATCTCTGAATCTGCAAGTGGATTCACAAATACGTCTCCATCTTCTTCAACAAAATAGGACAGACTGACACTTGAATTGTTAGCCTTTATATCTCCGATTAAATTTCTATTCAAATCCGCAATTAGTGGGGCATGATCTTCATTAGCTTTAATTAGTTGCATTCTAGGAAGAGAACCGGACTTTTCTTCATTATTTAACAAATAGTTGAGTTCAAGGACTATATCAAGAACCTCTTCTGGTTGGTAGTTGTCTACAACAATTTTAACGGCAGATCCAAACTTCATTTTCTCTGTATATTTATAAAGTAATAAGTTGGAATATTTATCTTTTAAATTGATCTTACTTACTAATAGCTCATGGCTTTCACCGATTTCATTAGTCACAAATGAACTAGCATTGTATTGCGTTAGTGACCTGCTTTTGGCTTTCTTGAAGAACCTAGCAGATTTAACTTCAACCGATTCTTCATCATGAATTATCTCAGCAATATCAAAGCCAAACTCCACCTCCGCCGCTTTACTTGCAAAGATATACCCGCGTCCCATCGAAATCGAATATACCCTATCGCTAAAAGTAATGATAATAATACCGAAGGCAGTTTCTACGGTTTTTGAATCGTCAGCTGAAACTTCAAAGAAGCGATTCCAGTAGCTCGCCCAGTCTATCTCCAGCACTTTATCATCCTCTAATTTAAAAAAGAAATCTACAGTCACTTCCTCAATTATTTCTTCTCCATCAACCTCAATTTTACTTTCATAGTGTCTAGGTTCACCAATCCGATGCAAACCTTTTTCCCTTATATTAGCAATGAAATCATCTCTACTTATAGATTGTTTATATATACTAAACTCCACACTACTTTCCCCCTAAAAATTATTACCATAACAAATTAATTAAACCCCAAAACATAATTAAATATAGAATGTCATTGGGGTTTAATCTAGATGCTTATATTTCTTGTTTTAACTCTTCATAAGTACTTGCTAGTTTATACTCGACACCATCTTCGAGTGCTTCAAAATGTTTACGACCACAGATAATTTTACCGTTTTCGGCTAACCTTAAGTCTTCTTGGTCAGTACTTCCTTTAGTTTCAACCACAAAGTATAGCTGCTCTATACCATCGCTTTCTATTAAAACAGCCCAATCAGGGTTATAGTTGCCAAGTGGGGTGTCTATCACAAAGAAGCCAGGTAATTTAACAAAGAGCTTAACATCCGGATCACTATTTAACCGCTCAGCAAACTCTTTTTCTATATTTGAGTCATACACAATGTGATCATAAACAGATTTGTGTTCATCCACTTCAATTGCATTTTTCTTCAAATAACCAATCAATTCTTCACTCTCAAACAATGATTGCTCAAAGTATTCATGGTCTCCGATCTTTTCATACTTGATGCCATCAATGATTAATTTACGTTTTTCTTTATTAATAATTTTCATGACTTCTTCCATGAATGATTGTGGGTTTTTCTTAAAATCATCCAAGCGTTTAGACTTAATGAGTATATCGACTATTGTACGGCGCTTTAAATTCGTTTGATCTTGTAAGTACCTTAAGATGTCTGGTAGTTGTCTGGTTTCTTCTTCAGCTTCATAGAATCTTACTCCCCCGCCTTCACCTTTAACACCAGCTTCAGTAATGTCTAAGTTAGCTGTTTCACGCCTTATTTTACGCGCTCGAAATCTTGGGAGTCTTTGAATTTCCTCCACACTCTTCTTAATCAGTGTTTCGGTGTCAATGTCAACAGAATAAGTGGTTTTATGCTTAATGCGATTCCATAATTGCTTAAAATCATCACTAAGTAAAACTTGCTTATCAGGTTGGACTTTAACTTTATCATCATAATTAAATACTGGTAGCTTCTTGATAGCTCTCTTTAAGGTTTCTTCAATATCTTTCTTAACTACACTGTATTCCTCCGGTACTTCCATAACTCCTTGAGCTAAATCTTGTTTGAGCGAATCTTTGATTTTACCTTTCCTATCAATGTAGTTCCGATCAACAAAATAATTATAAATTTTCTCGGACTCATCTGAACCAAGGGCCTCTTTTTCATTGTCTTCATTCGTATAAGTAATCGGTGCAAATGTATGTTTCTCGATAAATCCAAATCGCACACCCGTTTCTGATTCCATTTCTTTTTGTAGTGAATCAGCAAACTCTTCATACGATTCATTCGCTACTACAGTAAGAATATTATCATTTTCATCGAAATGACGACGTCCATCATCCTTAACAGGTAACCTTAGACCACGACCAATTTTCTGACGCTTCGTTAACGTATCTTTGGTTTCAACTAGTGTACAAATTTGAAAGACATTAGGATTGTCCCAACCTTCTTTCAAAGCAGAGTGAGAGAAAATAAATCTCAATGGTGTATCGAAACTTAAAAGCTCTTCTTTCTTCTTCATGATTAACTCAAAGAAAGATTCATCATCTTTATTCGAACGCAGTGTTCCATCCTTTTTAAGATTACTATCTTTAAAGCGACCTTTTTTGTCTTGTGAGAAATAACCACCATGTACTTCTGAAACGTTAAAATTTGCAATAGGGCTGTCTTCTTTAAATAACGTTTGATATTTCTGGTTTTTGATCATATTTAGATATTCTTCTTCAAAAACCTCCGCATATGTTCCGTGACTCCAAGTACCATCCTCATTATAAATTCGATAGTTGGCTACTTTATCAATAAAGAATAAACTTAATACTTTAATACCTTTATGCATCAATTGAAGTTCTTTATCTAAGTGAGCACGGATTGTTTCTCGAATTTGATAACGTTTTAATACTGCATCATTCATTTCTCCGATTGCTTCTCCAAGGTATAGAGGTTGTTTCCCTTCAAATTCAATAGATTCATTTCCGGGTAAACAATCTATTCCTTCCACATAATAACCTTGATATATGTCTCTCTCTCCTGATAAGACATATAAATCGGTACGCTTGTTCGGATCAACCTTGATGTTTTTACGTTTAACTACACCATTTTTCTGTTGAACATCCATTTCTAACGTGGCCTGATAGCCATTCTTATTCGAAACATTCTTTAACTTAATGTAAGGATCATTAAAGTCATCTTCAGGCTTTACAGACAATACTTCGATTTTCTTTACGAGTCGCTCTTCATATGCAGCGACTGGATCTAATTTATACATCAAATTGTAAGTATCCCTGTGCGTTGCAGAGTAACGCAATTTACATAATGGGGTTAGAGAAGCGATTGCTTCTTTTGCTTTATCAGTGTTATCGACACTTTGAGGTTCGTCAATAATAACAATTGGATTCGTTTCTTGTATAAATTCTATAGGTTTTTTCCCATTCATCGTATCGCGTTCACGATGAATTAGGTTGGCCTTGTTTTCTTTCTCTGGGTCTTCAAAACTCTTCTTAAAGGCATCAATATTGATGATCATAACCTCAATATTACTACTAGTTGCAAACTCACGGACTTTTTCTAGTTTTGAAGAATCATAAATAAAATAATTGCAGTGCTGACTAGGATAAAGTTCTTTAAAGTGTCCTTCTGTCATTTGAAACGATTTATAAACACCCTCACGTATAGCAACACTTGGTACTACAATGACAAACTTTGAAAAACCGTAACGCTGATTTAATTCAAAAATAGATCGTGAATATACATATGTTTTTCCAGTGCCAGTTTCCATCTCGATTGTAAAGTTGCGGTCTTGTAGGTCTTGACTCTTTGTTAGATGATTTCTTTGTTGTACAGCTTGTACATTTTCTAATATCTCTTCTTCGGATAGTTCAAGTTTATTTCCAATACCTAATTCTGTCTGTTTTTGTCCTAAAATTTCACCCGCACTCACAGAAAAATTCGATACTTTAACTGATTGACCTCCAAATATATCTACGATAGAGTCAATTGCTTCTAATTGATATTGTTGTTCATCGAACTTTATTTTCAAAAGTCACTCCACCTCCTTTTAAATAACACGAATATCCTCTACCCCATATTGTTTTAAAACTTGCTGAGCATTTATTCGCACAGTATCATCTTTAAATCCTTCGTCATAAAAAACAACTCTTGTGGGTTTTTTCTTTGCTATTTCTTCAACAACATTTAATTTTAGTTTTTTTTCAAGACAAATAAGCAAATACCCCATACCAACATCATAGACTTTATTACCCGAAATCATTGTATCTTCAATAGGTACTGTCAAATCTACTCCATATTTAAGCAATATCTCATATACGACATCTTCTTGATTTCTGCCTTTTTTCAATGGATCCACTAAATCTAAAAGGTTTTGCTCAATGTTCTCCTCAACACTATCCCATGTGTACAAGTTTGTTTCATCTAACTCGAAAACTTTAAAACCTAAATCCATATCTTTTAGATCTTTTTCTTTAGTGTGTTTGATTTCTTCTATCCCTAACCGAATTCTTTCTTTACTTATTTCAGATATGTTCTTTTTTTTGTGGTTTTGTTCAAGGTACTCTACAGCAGGCTGATTCTCAGTATTTGTCGGATCAATTTCTTCTGGAAGCTGAACTAATATATATCTTCTCTTACCGTTATCCTCAACATTTAATTCCATTACTGCTTGAGCTGAAGTCGCAGAACCAGCGAAAAAATCTAGTATAATATCATCTTTTTCAAGGCTAAAAGATATTAAATGTTTCACAAGATTTATAGGTTTTGGGTTTTGAAAAACATTTTTCTTAAATAAATCTAATATCTCTTCACTACCATCGCTCGTGTTCCCCTTATTTTTAAAAATTGACTCTTCTAAAAACACTGTTCTAGGTTTTTTGCCCTCCGGTAAACGTTGTTTAAAATGAACTGACCATCCATTAGATGTTTTAACAAATTTAATTTCCCCGTTTTTCTTATCTTCTAAAAACCTTTTCTCAGACCGTAACCAGCTTATAGGATTACCTAAATCATCAAATTCAAGAATTGTACCATCGGGACACTCAATAGGATAATATTGTTTTCCGGATTTTCTTTTGAAAGTATCCCAATAGAATTTCCCTATTTCATCCTCTTGGTTATATCTTTTAAGGTATTCTGGTTTATATGGTTCGAATATACTGTGTAATGAAACCTCATTTTTTGCATACATAACTACATACTCATGCTCAACCGCAATATGCTTGGAATCATTACCTCCCCCAGTTTTGTTCTTCCAAACGAAATCTGCTATATGGTTTATTTCTCCAAAAATCTCATCACAAATCATCCTCAACTTAGGGAATTCCACTTCATCTATACTAATAAAAATAACTCCATCATTAGATATTAAGTTTCGAGCAACTTTCAACCTTGAATACATCATGTTCAACCAATCAGTATGGAATCTCCCATTAGTTTCAGCGTTAGACTTATAATTTTCTTGTAGCCTATATTTATAGCTTTTTACATTGTCACGAAAGTCATCTTGGTACACAAAATCTTTGCCAGTATTATAAGGCGGATCAATGTAAACAGCTTTCACTTTATTTCTATAAGAATTTTGAAGAATTTTTAAAACTTCAAGATTGTCTCCTTCAATATACAAATTGTTTGTTGAATTCCAGTTCACACTTTCCTTTTTATTAGGTCTTAGTGTTCCAGAGGTTTGTTTTTGAGCTAATTGTATGGCTTTTGATTTACCATTCCAAGTAAAATCGTAACGTTCTTTTGACTTTTCAATGTAGTTCCCCAAATTTTGTTGTAATTTTATAAAATCAACCTTCCCATCAGTTACAACATCTGGAAATATATCTTTTAATTTTTCTATGTTTTCATTAACAATATCAAATGTTTTTCCGTCTAGTTTTTCCACTTAACACAACTCCTTCAATTGATTAAGCAACTGCTCTTTTTTTGCTTCTACTTGTTTAATATTCATATAAATATTCATTTTTTCACCAAAATCTGTTTGGTCATTATGTTCTTTTTTCAATCGCAACAATTCTTTTAAATTTAAATTAATTTCTTTGATAACCCTTGTGGAATCCAAAAGGCTTTGTTCACTTCTAGGGTAACTTCCTATAATACTTATAATTTGACTAGCCTCAGTTGCTTTAGATATATCTTCATAGAATATATATAAATTTTGATGCGAAAGTGATCGGAAATTTAATCTTTCAATAAACCTGGCTGTACCTTCATCATGACTATATGGATCAATAAAAGGTGATAAGCTTAATTCTTCTACCACAGATTTACTAGAAACGTTTTGATTCAATCGTTTATGTCCAGTGCTAACCGCAATATCTTGTCCTGCATTAGAACAAACCAGAACCACTGGATTCGGAAATGCACGATGTATCGTCTTACACACTTTTTCAAAATGTTTCGTTGATTTAAGTGATACAAATACCCAATAAATCTCCTCGTAATGTAGATCTTCATCCACATATTTAGGTACATTCAATGTATCCTGACGACAAATTGATAGTAAGTAAACGCTTTCTATATCATCTTTTATAAGCTCTTTCTCTTTATTGGATAATTCAGCCTGTTCATAAAACTGCTTTTTAGGTATGTTTCGGTTCAACACAGTCCTTTTAGGCATTTGCAGTTTTTCAATCAATTCCTTTCTCATTCTCTCACCTACTTAACTACAAGATACGATATGAGTTCAAAGTCATCTGCTTTTTGGAAAGAATCATTCGATAAGCTGGATTCTCCAATACTAAATAATGAAGCCATTCCCATTTCTTCATTTTTGCCAACAATAAAATTAATAGCACTTGTTAACATGGCTTGATACTTTTCCATATCTTCATAATCATCTGTTTCATCTTTAAATAAATCAACTAGATTATCGTGAACATGGTTCTTTCCTAAAGACAGGTGTCTGTATAAATCAAGGATTTGCTTGCTTTTTACATGACTAAATTCAATCCTTCGATCCTCTGTAATGTAGACTAGAAAGTATGGTTCCAAAGCACTTTGTTCTTTAATATCCTTTTCGCCTTTAATTTGACGTAAACAGAATATGATTCCTGGATCTATACCATCAATCTCATTTGAATTAATCTTAGCTAAAGCGTGTAATCCTGCTGGCGTTTGTTCTATCAGTTCCTTATTCTCTTCCATATATGAAACTAAATCCATTTTAAAGTCGTTTAAAGTTAAATCTGTTATAGATAAACCACCAGACATTTTTTCTAAGTCAATAACTTCATCCTGTAATTGAAACAACTGTTTTCGACGATACTCTAAATCATTCATTTTATCGCTTTTTCCCTCGATAACATTTTCCTCTCCCGTAGCAGAAACATCCATCAAGGCCATTCTGCCAGTGACACGAGCTTCCAAATTAATATACTCGTCCAATTCTATATTTGGCCAGAAATTAACCAACTGTATTTGGTCATTAGTAGAACCTAGACGATCAATTCGTCCGAAACGTTGGACAATTCGTACAGGGTTCCAATGAATATCATAGTTTATTAAATAATCACAATCCTGAAGGTTTTGCCCTTCTGAGATGCAGTCAGTGGCAATGAGAATATCAATCTCATCTTTCGCATCTGGATATAAGGTATCTCTATTTTTCGAGTTAGGTGAAAAATGCGTTAAGACACCGTTTATGTCTTTCGCTCTCACACCTTTCATATTCGACTTATTTTGCCCAGATCCTGTAACAATAGCTGAGTGGACATTAAGGTTCGAATTTGACCAATCCGCAATATTGTCATATAGATATTTAGCGGTATCTGCAAATGCTGTAAATACGATAACTTTCTTATTGTTATTATTTATAGGATTGTTTACTTTATCTTGAATGAGTGTTTTCAATTCTTGTAGCTTTTCATCCCGATAAGGTTGAACCTTGAATGCCTCTCTTAAAATTTCTTCAAGATTCTCTTTGTCATCTTCTAGGGCTTGTTTCCACTTGATACGGTCTAGGTCTTGGATAAGAACTTTTACTTTTGCACCTATCAACATATCTTCAAATTCATCATCTTCTAAATCGATATCAGAAATAGACATTGATTGATCTGAATAATCTTTGTAATGCTCAAGTTTATCTAATAAGTTATCAATTGATTGCAATAGCTTAGAAACCGTTAAACCGAATGAATGAATTGAACTTTCCATTCTTTTAAGTAAATTAACTCTCATTAAATGAATAAGACTGTTTTCTCTATCTGCTTGAGTTAATATGGTAGAACCTTTTACTACAGTGTCATATTTCTTGCTATACTCAACTCTTTTTTCTGGTAGTAAGTATCTTAAAGGTGCATATGCACTGAGATTCAATCTGTTAATCAGCTTATTTACTTGCTCCATCGATGGAAATTCATTTTTATTATCAATTGGCGGATAAATGTTTATTGGTTTTAGTCGTTTCGGAAACTTTCCAATCTTTTTAAGGTCATAATATTTTTCTAAATGCTTTCTAGATCTTGCTATTGTCAGAGAATCTAATAACTTAAAATAGTCTGTATTTAGCATCTCCAATAGTTTATCGGTATTTCGTTCCTCATCACCTAACTTAAGCCACTTATTAAAAGCCACTTGTGCTTTTCTCAATGATGATTCAACACTACTAATACCTGCCTTCTCCAAAGCATCATCCTTACCTTCAGTGATAAATGCCATTTGGTTTTTGAGGTCATTCATTCTATTATTCAATGGTGTTGCAGAAAGCATTAAAACTTTTGTTTTAACCCCTGATTTTATAACTTTGTTCATCAAACGTTGATATCTTGTTTCTCTGTCTTTCCGTGCTTCATTATTACGGAAGTTATGAGATTCATCTATAACGATTAAATCATAATTGCTCCAATTCACCGTTTCCAAATTGATATCCGCAGACATGCCTTGATACCTACTCAGATCAGTATGATTCAATACATCATAATTGAAACGATCATCAGCCAAAAGATTTCTCTTATCGTTTTGTGTATAAATTGTCCAGTTCTCCCGTAATTTCTTCGGGCTTAGGACGAGCACTCTATCATTTCTTAGTTCGTAATATTTGATGACAGCTAGTGCTTCAAAGGTTTTCCCAAGTCCAACACTATCTGCAATGATACAACCATTATATTTTTCCAATTTATCGATAGCTCCAAGTACGCCATCGCGCTGAAATTTATAAAGCTTGTTCCATATTGACGTATCCTGGAAGCCGGTTTTCGACTTAACAATCGCCTCTTCATCAAGCTCGTCTAAATAATCTTTGAATATATGATATAGCGTTACAAAGTATATGAATTCTGGAGAATGATCTTTATGTAATACTTCTAGGTGTTTTAATAGGCTTTCTTTCACGTCTTTTAAATGCACCGGATCACTCCAGTGAGATTCAAATAAGTTAACGTATTGTTCGGTCGCTACATTATCATTTGTGTAGTTGGCGGCAGTAGGTACGTTAGAATAAGTGAAACCTAAGTAACCACTTGTAAAATGAGTACTTCCAAATAAATTCACGTCATTATGTCTTGGGTTTAAAATGTTTATCATACTCATTGGAGAACTGTGCTTCATTGATTTGACTTCGACTTTTTCTCTCAACCATTCTGCGCATTCTTTTGCAATTTTATGTTGGTTAAGTTGATTTCTAAACTTAGCTTCATCTTCAAATCCTGCAATACCCTTTTCTCTAAACATTTGCATTTCTGATTTCTCTTTTGTATTTGTAAATGTAGGTTCGGTAAATAACAATTTCACACTATCCACTTTTAACAATTGCTTTTTTAGCTCTTGAAAAGCATAGATGGAGAAGTAAGCTGACATAATAGTTAATTTAGAATTTGAACGAATATCTTCTTTTAACGTATCCCCGATCAATCCCAAACTTTTGTTGTCTAATACTTTTTGCATTTTCTACAACTCCCTAAGCCACTAGATTCTCTTATAATACTTCCTTTGATTGGAGGACTTTACTGACAACAGACAACCTTCTTTTCCCACACTGTTGACGAAGTACTGTTGTGTAACTTCCATTTTTCTTAAATTTCTCTTCATTATTTATGTACAATTTATTAATCAATTTAACCATGTCTTCTTCACTAATAGAATCTTCCCAGTATTTATCGATTACTAGATTAATAGACGCTGCTAAATCACGTTGTGTTCTCTGAAACAGTTTAACTTCCACGTTGAAGTCACCTACTCTTACTTTTTTTATACTTAATTTTTATTTTATAGATAGTTCTGAAGTAACACAATAAAAAAGGAAAAAATAGTATGTGTTTTCTTGTTATCCAAGTCTAAACACTAAATATTTTTTCCTATCTATAATCTTTCTATGAAGCTATGAAAATATTTTAAAATAATCATTTTTTTGTATTTTAAGTGAAAACTGCTTAAGTCCTTCTATTAAATCACTTATGATACGGTTCATTCTTCAAAATCTTAAACGCCCGATATACCTGCTCCAGCAGCATCAGGCGCATCATCTGGTGAGGGAACGTCATCTTCGAGAAAGACAGAGCGTAGTCGCTGCGTTCCTGCACCTGACTGCTGATGCCGAGGGAGCCGCCGATGATGAATACGATTTTGCTGGAGCCGTAGGTCATGAGGTTGTCGAAACGAGAGGCGAGCTGTTCCGAGGTCAGCTGTTTGCCTTCGATTTCAAGCGTGATGACGTAGGCATCCTTTGGGACTTTTGCAAGAATCCTTTCTCCTTCTTTCTGCTTCACTTCCTCCATCTCGGCCTCACTTAAATTCTCCGGGGCTTTCTCGTCCGCGACTTCTATGATTTCCGTTTTCGCATACGGGCCGAGCCGCTTCGCGTACTCGTCGATCCCCTGCTTCAGGTATTTCTCTTTCAGCTTTCCGACGCTGATGACCGACACTTTCATAGACCTTCCCCTTTCTCTCTTGCCCCTTCCAGCATACGTTGTAATGTGTGCTGGAGCTGAAGGATTTCTTCTTCATTTATATCAATATTTTCAAGTAACAGATCGGGGATACACGCAGCTTTCTGTTCTGCGTCCCGCCCTTCTTTTGTCAGCCCTATCAGTACTTTGCGTTCGTCTTCCCTGGAACGGTAGCGTTCGATGAGGCCCACTTTTTCCATTCGTTTCAGCATCGGGGTCAGCGTTCCGGAATCAAGGTACAGACGTCCTCCCAGTTCTTTCACGCTGAGCGGGCTGCTTTCCCATAAAGCGAGCAGTACCAGGTATTGCGGATACGTTATATCCAGGTCGGCAAGCAGCGGTCGATACAATTTCGTCATTTCACGGGTCGTCGCATATAAAGAAAAGCATATCTGGTTTTCGAGTTTCATTTTGTCTTCGGCCATCATTCATTCCTCCTATAGCCATTATAGCAAAGCCTTTCCGATCCCTCATGCATATAACTTGTCATCCGCTAATCAATTGTGTACTATTTAATTGTGCACAATTAAAATAACACAAAGGAGCGGATAAACAATGAGTAAAATCCTTTACACAGCAAAAGCAACAGCAGAAGGCGGACGTGAAGGGAACGTCAAAACGGACAGTAACACGCTGGATCTCGATCTCGCCATGCCTTCCTCCCTGGGCGGAGAAGATAAAGAAGGAGCGACTAATCCGGAGGAACTGTTCGCAGCCGGCTATGCAGCCTGTTTCGACAGCGCCCTGCAGCTCGCAGCTTCCCAGGCTAAAAAAGAAATCAGTTCCCGCGTTTCCTCCGAAGTGAGTATCGGCAAACAATCGGATGGCCTTGGTCTCTCTGCGAAACTTCACGTAGAAGTAAAAGGCGTCACCCAGGAAGAGGCGGAAGAACTTGTCTCTAAAGCTCATAAGCTCTGCCCTTACTCCAAGGCGACCCGCGGTAACATGGACGTGGAAATCGAAACGAACGCTGTATAAACAATTCCCCGCCTTATCGGCGGGGATTATTTTTTTCCATCCGTTGTCCCCCCGCTCATACTCTGTAACTGTAATGAAAAGAGTCTGGGACATAACTAACTCGGACTCGTAGTAAAAAAACTCCGATCATCGTAAAAAGATGATCGGAGCTTTTTCGATATCGGTCTTTCCAGTCTCCAGAGGCAGAATTTGCGATGGTGGCGTTGTATTTCCGGAGGTTCACCGCCATCAGCGCAAATCCTAATTCATTTTCCACGTTTTCCGTGCCGCGCACGGAGAAACGTCGGAAACACAAACAAGCTTTCAGGAATCCAAAAACTGGTTCTACATCCACTTTACGTTGTTTGTAGATGTCCTTCGTTTCTGGTTCCGAAAGCTTTTCTCTCATATAGGACTTGTGATCTTCCCACGTCTCGTTATAATAAATCTTTCGATTATTCCCCTCTTTCGCTTTCGTACAGGAAGCTCGCAACGGGCAGCCGGTACAGTCGTCACACTCGTAGACCTTGAAGAAGCGCGTATAGCCATGCCGATCTGTCCGCCGGGAATCGTACTGGTATCTCAATGCCTGACCAGCCGGACACGTAAAGGTATCCGTTTCTTTATCATACGGCCAGTTCGCCACGTTGAAGGGATCTTCTTTGTATTTCTTCTTCTTCTCTTTCCGGTAGGTATTGTAAGTGATGAGTGGCGTTCGTTCCCGTTGGAAACGTACGTCTTCGTAGTTCGGTTCACTTCCATATCCGGCATCTCCGACGATGTAGGCAGGAAGATCAAAAAAATGATTTTCAATATGATCGAGAAACGGAATGAGCGTACGGGTATCCGTCGGATTCGGGAATACTTGATAAGCGAGCGAGTACTGTCCTTCGGTAGCGAGTTGCAGGTTATATCCAGGTTTGAGCTGTCCGTTACGCATATAGTCATCCTTCATACGCATGAATGTCGCATCATGATCCGTCTTCGAATAACTATTACGTCCCCTGAAGATCTCCATATCTTTCTGATACTTCTCTTTACGGGTGATCATGTCCTGGAACTGCTTCCGGTACTGCTTCGGTTCTTTCCGTTCGGAACGAAGCCTCTTCCGTTCCTGTGTATCCGTACTTTCTTCAATCTTCTGGTCATAAGAAGCTACCGTTTCATCCACCTGTTCCGTGATGGTTTGAAGTTCCTCGGTCGTGAGTTCATCAGCACTCTCGCGTTCAATGCCCGGAATGATCTCTTTGTCGAGGAGTTCCTCATAGAAACGGTTGGACTTCTCGATAAGCTGATCACTGTATCGTTCACTCATTCGTCGCCAGACGAAGGTGAATTTATTGGCGTTCGCTTCCAGTTTTGTGCCGTCGATAAACACAGCTTCATCATCAATGACGTCTTCCTGGACAAGCTGACAGCGAAACTGTACGAAGCACTGGCGAAGAAGTTCTTTTGTAAGAGGATTCACTCGGAATCGATTGATGGTGCGATAGCTCGGTTCGTAGCCTTGAGCGAGCCACATCATGCGGACGCTGTCTTTGAGGAGCGCTTCGATTTTCCGACCGGAAAAAACGGACTGGGTGTAAGCGCAGAGGATGATTTTCATCATCATTTTGGGGTGATAAGAGGGGCAACCGGTGTCACGAGCGAAGCCGTCAAAGGCTTCCTCAGGAATCTGTTCGACCATCTCGTGTACCGTGTAGGCAATATCATTTTCCTGCAATTTCATTTCAAAATCTAAAGGCAAAACCACTTGATTCATGTTATAATAAGTAAACATAAGGGATCCCTCCTTGGTTATTGTGTGGTGCTTTAATTATAGCAGAGGGATCTCTTTTTGTGTATAAACGTACAGAAACATCCATAGAGAAAGGGCGTCCCTTGCAATGAAAGTCATTGGAAGGGACGCCCTTTTTTACTAATATTTACTGGTTTTGTCCCAGACTCCTTCTTGTTATTCCATCGTGTTCCCTTCCGGAGGGATCGGCGTGTTTTTCAAAATGCGGGCAAGGTGAAGTGTGTTGTATGCGAGCATTTTCACGTGGGATTTCGTGAACTCGTTGTCCTTGTCCGTTTCCATGTAGGATGGTCCCGGACCCGCTTCTCCGACCCAGTAGGCGTCCACGTTCGGCGGTACGGTGAAGCCGATGTGGGAGAGGCCGTACAGAAGGGAGGCGGACGCATGCTTCGCGCCGTCTTCGTTCCCTGTTACGACGGCACCGCCGACTTTGTTGTAGTAGATGGACTGACCGTTGTCCTGCGTCTCTCCGCTTGATGCGTAAAGTCGCTCCATTGCCATCGTGGTGACACTGCTTTTTTCGCCGATCCAAATCGGCGTGCCCATAATGACGATGTCGGCTTTCTTCACTTTATCAAAGATTTTCGGCCATTCGTCGCCGTTCCCCATATCAGGGGCCATACCGAATTTGATGTCGTAGTCGGCGAGACGAATCTCTTCGACAGAAGCCCCTTCTTTTTCCATAATTTCAGCTACTTCGTTGAACAGAACGTGTGTGTTGGAGTCATCGTTGGAATCTTTCAGCGATCCGTTTAAAAATAAGGTCTGAATAGTACTCATGTCCAAATCCTCCCTTTATGTTGTCCTTATATCCTCTTTCCCTCTCCCGTCCGTAACGAAACGGTTGCTACTCCTCCGCCTTTTTTATCCTCTCGAACATCGTCGGGTGACCGTAGCGCAGATATTTAATGAGAGTGGGCGGATGAACGTCGGACTTGCCGTGGCGGATCATTTCATGAAAAGCTCCAATGGCTGCGTCCGGGTTGCCGGTCACTTCGAGCGCATACTCATCGGCGGTCTGTTCCGCCTGGCGTGATACCGCCATCCCCACCGGCTGGGCGACGAAGGACAGTATAGAAACGAGCAGAAGGATAAGCGGCAGGGAAGCGATGTCTCCCACCCCCTTTATCCTGAACGCCCTCCCGAATCTGTGAAGAATGACGGGCAGCAGCCGGTACAGAAGGTAAAGACCGACGAAGCTGCCGGCAAGCACGCCGAACAATGACTTCAGCAAATGGTTCTTCACGTAGTGGCCGATTTCGTGCGCCATAATGAACAGCACTTCCTCCTCCTCCAGACTCCGAAGCGTCGTATCCCACAGCACAATCCGCAAATTATCTCCAATACCGTTAACGTAGGCGTTCAGTGCGTTCGTCTCCTCCGATTTATCCACGACGTATACGCGGTCCGCCGGCACGCCCGACCCGTCGGCGAGTGACAGAATACTGTCTTCCAGCTGAGCATCCGAGAGACGGTCGAATTCGTTGTACAGAGGATCGATAAGTACCGGCTGGATATACATGAAAAAGGTGAGAAACGGTACGAGGAGAAGCCAGGCGTACAGCCACCACCTCTCCGCCGATATGCGTATGAGCCGGTAGAGCACGAGAGCGGCTATAATCATCATCAACGTATCGAGCGAGAAGCTGATAAGATGATCCTGAAGCCACTTTGATAGCGGCTCGACGGAGACATCGTACGAAAGTGAGAGACGTCTTCCCATGTAACTGATCGGAAGAGTGAGCACCCACACCAGTCCGGACAGGAAGAACACATAGAGCGGGAGTTTATAGAGCGCCGCTTTCTTAAGCGCACGGGCAAGGCCGAAGACGAGAAGCCCTGTATAAATCAGCCATTCCACCGGCAGCGTCAGCAGATACAACAGGTGCCGGTACGTGGCGTACTCCTGTATCTCCTCCCTCTCCCCCGCCTTTAAGAAGGTGGAAGGGTCAGACGCACTCCCCTGTACGTCTCCGGGTACCCCGGGGTCGCTCAAGACGACCAGGTAAAGCAGTACGCCGAGCGCATATGTCGTGTAGATGATCGCCGACCACATCAGGAACTTTTTCCGCACGTTTTGTTCCTCCTCTCCTTATCTTTGATAATTTTTTAAAACCGGAAGAAAAAGGCGTAAATTTCCGTGAAAAAACCGGCATTTTTTACAATAAAAAAAGATAGCCGGGTGTAAGCGGATTTGCAAAATGAAAAATAACGGTACAAGTTACTCACATTTGTCCACAGAGTTATGCACAGCCTGTGTGAACATCATTCTGTGCACAAGTTATACAGAACTATCAACAGGTTATCCACAAATTCACACTCACATGTTGTTGTATATCGTATCAGACCTTATGTTCCCTACTATATATGGAAGTTATCCAGAGTTTTATACACACGCTGTGGATATTATTTTTTATAAAAAAACGCATGTATGTTATCCACATACACACGCTTTTTTCCAATTACGATAGTTTATTCCTGGGAGGCCAGTGTCACGGTCGTCGTGTCCTTTTCACCGTCCCGGTAATACGTTACTTCCATCTCATCGCCCGGACCTTTTTCCCGGTAGAGATACTGCCTTAGCTCGATGATATCGGTCACTTTGTTTCCGTCGAGTTTCGTAATGACGTCCATCGCTTCAAGGCCGGCTTTGATGGCCGGAGACCCTTCACTTACGCTGCGGATGTACAGACCGCCCTTGACATCTTCCGGCAGCCCGAGGGTACTCTGCCATTCCGAGGATGGCACTTCGTTCAGACCGTACGCTTCCACGCCGAGGAAGGCGCGGCTCACTTCGCCATTCTTCTCAAGCTCTTCCATAATCGGTCTGGCTGCGCTGATCGGTATCGCAAACCCGATACCTTCGACAGCAGAACGGGCGATTTTCATCGAGTTGATGCCGACGAGCTGCCCTTCGATGTTGATGAGCGCTCCGCCGCTGTTACCCGGGTTGATCGCGGCGTCGGTCTGGATGACTTCCGCCTGCCAGTCTTCCACGCCGTCTCCGTTCAGATCCTGCGGTATCGCCCGCTGCGTGCCGCTGATGATGCCTTTCGTTACGGAACCGGAGAAGTTCAGACTGAGCGGGTTCCCGATAGCGACAGCCGGCTCTCCGGCTTTCAGATTATCCGAGTTTCCGAGTTCAATCGTATGTTCCACGTTCTCCCCTGACATTTCCAGGACGGCGAGGTCCGTAAATATGTCACTGCCGACGATTTCAGCCTTGACCCTCGTCTCGTCCGCCAGTACGACTTCAAGTTCCGAAGCTCCTTCCACCACGTGATGGTTAGTCACTACGTAAGCTGTGCCGTCCTGTTTTTTGTAGATGACACCGGAACCGATTCCTGCCTGCTGAGGGTCCGAGGGCTGGTCCCAGAAGTTCGTCCGCGACTGCATATTCACCACGCCCACGACAGCCGGTCTTACTTTGTCCACTATCTCCGTGATCTGTGTATTAACGTCTACGTCTACGGTTTTCGTCGTGTTTCCGGTGAGTCCCTGTTCCCCTTCGGTCAGGCCGCTCTCATCTTCCGGAATCGTTATGTCGTAGGGAAGCATTTCCGTCTGTACGAGTGCCGGCAGAGCCAGCAGCACCAGTACTGCTCCAAGTACAAGACCTACCACGGTAGGAACGGCCCACCGTCTCTTCTTTTCCCGCTTCTTCGAGGAATGTTCGTCATAGTAGCCCATGCATCGTCACCCTCTTTCTTTTATTGTTTTGTCCTGTCTCTTTTTTCTTACCCTGCCCGGTTATACATCATACATGGATGTCGGTTTTTCGGGAAAAGTATCGTGCACTTCGAGCCGTGACCCGACTTCAAATCCTCTTTCTTTCAAAATGTTGGATACCGACATGTTCGCAAGGTCGATCATATTGTTATCAAGACTTAAGTGAGCCAGATAAATACGTTTCGTATTGTCGTCGATGATATCGGTGAGCGCAAGCGCCGAATCTTCGTTGGAGACGTGGCCGACGTCCCCAAGTATGCGCCGCTTCACACTCCACGGATAGCGCCCCATCCGCAGCATGTGTACGTCATGGTTCGCTTCAAAAATATAGGCATCCGCTTTCTCAACCGTTTTCTTGATTCTTTCCGAGACGTAGCCGAGGTCCGTGACGAGAGCTGCTTTCTTCCCGTCCTGGTGGAAGGTGAAAAACATCGGGTCGGCCGCATCGTGGGAGACGGCGAACGACTCGACGTCGATGCCTCCGAACGTCTGCACACTCTCCCTCGGAAAGTGGAACTTCTGATCCAGCGGCACTTTCCCGATCTGGCCTTCCATCGCTTCCCACGTCTTCTCGTTGGCGTGGATGGGAAGCTTGTAGCGACGCGCCATAATCCCGAGACCTTTGATGTGATCACTATGTTCGTGAGTGACAAGAATCCGGGAAAGGTCTTTCGGATCGACGTGTACCTGATGAAGCAGGTTTTCGATCTTCTTACCGGAAAGACCTGCATCCACGAGAATCTTTTCTTCGCCCGATTCGATATAAAACGCATTTCCCGTACTGCCTGAAGCTAGAACACTAAATCGTAGACTCATTTATTCCTCCGTCTCCTCTTCTGATGGCTGTACCGGCTCAGGCGTGCCCGAGCTCAGCTGATTGTCGTAAGCTTTGATCGTCGATTCGATGAAATCTCCTTCATCGTTGGTAAGAACCTGACCGTTCGTCGCGTGGACGAAATAAAATTCTTCCCCGATCCTCACTCTCCACGTAGGGGCGAAGACCTGCTCTCCGTACTCTTCTCCCGCATTCAGGTTGACGAGAGAGTAGTATCCGACTTTCATATCTTCAATTGTATCATTTTCCTGCAAATATCCGTTGTTGTAAAGGAGGGAGACGATATCCATCGGCGGAATCAGGTCCTGCTGGATTTCCTCCGACTCCCCTTCCACCTGCTCAAGAAGCGTCGCCGTATATCCCGTTATTTTTCCGTCCTCGGTGCGGATCATCAGTAGGGCGCCCTGACTGTAGTAAATCGTCCGGTTATTCATCTTCTGAAAAAACAGGGCGGTCGTTTCATCTTCGTTCCATCCCCAGTACGAATAGAGATTGCTGATAGGAATGATATCCGATATGCTCTCTTGGATGTTCTCTTTATCTATGTCCACCGGTTCCTCGAACGTCGCTATGATGAGACGGTCGTTGTACACTTCCACGTTCTGGTTCTCTTTTCCCTGAAGACTGTCCAGCTCCTGCTCGGAAAAACCTTTCGGCGCAGCATTCAGGAAAGTGACGTTCGGCACCTCGGAAGGTACGTTCGAGATATCGATGTTCTGCACTTCAAGCTCTTCTTCGAGTGTCGTATCCGTCTGTTCCTGAATGACATCGTTCTCGCGGTTCGCCCACAGCTGCATCAGAAGGAAAAAATCGAGAAGAAGAAAACTGATAATGAAGATGGTCTTAATCTGTCCCCACTGCATTACACTCCTCCCCCTCTCCGGACGGTCGTATCCACATCCTTGAGCTCTTTCCATTCATCGTTGACCCGGATGAACCAGGCCGGGATCAGATCGTAATAATTGCTGAACCCTCCGCCCTGGGACACAAGTTTATACCCTATTTCGATATCGGTGATTTCCCCTTTATCGTATTTCGGTGAATCGATGATGACCGTTTCCACGGTCTTACCGGAAGCAAGCGTACTTACCTGATTTTCACCCGAATCATCAGCCTCCGCCTGATAAGGGTTGATGGAAACCATGGGACGCGTGTACTCCTGCAGGATACCTTCCTCGAACCGGACATTCATACCTGTGAAATTCTCGCTGTCTTTATGAATCGGCCGGTTGTTGTAGTACATATCGAAACTGACATCGCCGTATGCGGAACGTACATTCCGGACGCGGTACGGGTCTGTGAACCCGTAATGGTTGTTGACGAAGGAGACGCTTTCCTGCAGCACTTCCTCCGGATTGAACGCCGAGGTCGACTGGCTCGAATTTTCCGTAACCAGGTTCAGGTAATGCATCTTTTTCTGCCCGGCGATCAGGTCCATCCGGCTCAGCCCGTCCGAGTGACGCAGGTCGCCTCCGGAAAGAGGGAACTGTTTGACGACACTCGGATCTTCGAACAGTACGTTTTTTAGCGGTTTCGACGGAAGAGTCTCCGTCACCACGACGTCCTTCGGTACTTCTTTGCGCTCAGCCGGCAAGTAAATGCGCCGGTCTTCGTCCTGTTGGAACATTGTGTGCTCTTCCCACATAGAGGCCTCATCTATCTCCTGCATTATCGCGGTCATGTCCCCCGGACGAACTGAAGCCTGGAGCATCTGTCCGCCCTCCGGCGTAAGAAACCTTATTTCCGCTTCGCCGCCTCTCCACTGGACGAAGGCCCGGTCGAAGGATAAAGAGGGGAGAGTCACGTCCTGATTTTCAATAGGGAAAATGTTCCGTACCGATTCCGAACTGAGCGTGGAAGGGAAAATGATTTCAAGGCTCCCCTCTTCCTCCGGAATCTCCGCTTCGGCCACGCTTATATTGAAAAGTGTCCAGTACTGCATCCGCCTGTAGGCTTCTTCAATGTATTCCGGGTTTTTGTATCCATAATGAGTCCCGTCGTCGTGTTGAATGATCTGCTCAGGGGTGAGGAGTTTCCTTACGTTCTTCTCCGTCCCTCCGATGTCCGTTTCCTCAATCAGTCCGTCTCCCTGGTCCACGGTCTCAAGGTTCGGCTGATAATTCCAGAGTGCAAGGGTCAAAAGCAGACTGAAAGCGACCAGAATAATTAAAATGATAGTTTTAATCGCCTCTCGGCTCATTTATTTCCCCTCCGCTTCTGGCGCATGAGCGGGAGCGTGAAGAATACCGTCGTACCTTTACCTTCCTGACTTTCCGCCCATATTTCCCCGTGGTGAGCTTCGATTATTTCCCGGGCAATAGCGAGACCGAGACCGGTACCGCCGATTTCCCGGGATCTTGCTTTGTCGACCCTATAAAACCGGTCGAATATTTTCTCTACCGTGTGGGCCGGCATCCCGAGCCCTTCATCTTTAATGCTTACCTGCAGTTTCTGCCGCACCCGCTTCACGGCGAAGTGGATCGTACCGCCTTCCGGTGAGTACTTCGTGGCGTTGGAGATGACGTTATCGAGCACCTGCGTCACTTTGTCCTTATCCAGCCACACGTACACATTGTCAGACGGCAGCTGTTTTGAAAACTGGATATCTTCCCTCTTGTTCATCTCGAAACGTTCGATGATCTGTTCAAGGAAAGATACGAACTCCACTTTTTCTTTATAAAAACTCGATTCCTTATGGTCCATCTTCGTCAGCTGCAGCAGATCGTTGACGAGCCGGATCATCCGGTCGGTTTCGTTCTGCGTCACGTCGAGGAATCTCGGAGCGATCTCCTCGTCCCGCCAGGCACCGTCATTGAGTGCTTCCAGATAGCTGCGCATCGTCGTGAGCGGCGTACGCAGTTCGTGGGAGACGTTGGAGACGAATTCCCTCCGTTCCTGATCGGCACGCTGCTGTTCAGTTACGTCACTGATAACGGTGATGAACCCGTTCATTTCGTAATGTTCGTCTTGAACGACGGAGAAGTTGGCTTTCAGCAGCAGGTGCTGATCATTCGTACTCATATCGACGATCACGGAATCGAGGTCTTCCATCTCCTTCGCACTCGACACCTGGTCCTCGAGGCCGAGGACGTCGATCAGCGGTTTCCCCTGCACCTGCTCAAAGCGTTGGCCGATCAGGTGCGAGGCGGGAGCGTTCATCAGTGTGATAATACCTAAACGGTCCGTGGCGATCACCCCGTCCGACATGTGGGAAAGGACGGAACTGAGCTTTCGCCGTTCGCCTTCCGTCGTCGCCTGAGAGATCTTCAGTTTGTCGTTCAGGTCGTTGAACGTGTGGCCGAGCTGGCCGATTTCGTCGTTTCCGTGGACGTTCACTTTCTGGGAAAAGTCCCCGGTCGCCATAATCTGCGCCTGTCTTCGCATCTCGATGAGCGGCTTCGTAATCGTACCGGCTACGATTATTCCGAGTATCGCCGTAACGATAATGGAAATGACTGTTCCGTTTGCGAAAATCGTATTGATATCCTGAAGCTCTTCATACACCGGACTCATGTCCGCTTCAAAATAAATGGCCGCCACCGTTTCGTCCACGTCATTCGTAATGGTACGCGTTCCGACCCACAGCCTCTGCCCCGTCTCGGAATCGACCCGTGTCTCCGGGCTCGACTGGTCCTGAAGAAGGAATGCAGAAAGAACGTCCGGATTTGTAGTCTTTTTCCCGACGTTCGCCTGAGGGGTCGCATCTCCGCTTGCGTAGGCGGCGATAACGACGTTCGACCCTTCCTCTATTACCTGCAGCTGTCTGATTTCATTCCGTACGTACCCTTCGTTGAACGAATTCAGAATGCTCTGGACGTCGCTCTCAAGAGACGGATCCTCTTCAGTCCTGTCCTCTTCGAAGGCCTGCTGAATGTTGAAAGCCAGAGCGTCCAGCCGGCTTTCCACAGACTCCGTAAAGTTATTCTCCAGCTGTGCTTCCAGCCGATCGACGAAATAGGCACCGATCACCTGAAGACCGAGCAGAATAAGCAGGATGTATACAATAATCAGCTTCAGCCGGACCGACTGAAAAAAACCAACCTTACTCATACACGCCTACTCCTGTTCGGGATTTCTTAAATAATAACCGACACCGCGTCTGGTAACGATCCAGGCCGGAGTGCTCGGATTCTCCTCGATTTTTTCACGAAGGCGTCTGACAGTTACGTCGACTGTCCGGACGTCTCCGTAATAGTCATACCCCCACACCGTCTCCAGCAGATGTTCCCTGGTCATCACCTGTCCCGTATGGCGGGCCAGGTAATAAAGAAGTTCGAACTCACGGTGAGTCAGCTCAATATAGTTCCCGTCCCTTTTGACCGTGTAGGCATCCGGCTGGATACTGAGACGGCCGATTTCGATTTCCTTGGTACGCTGCACCCCTTCTTCCGGGTCATGCTGCTGGCGGCGAAGGTTCGCTTTTACACGTGCGATGAGTTCGCGGTTGCTGAACGGTTTCGTAACGTAATCATCCGCACCCATTTCAAGGCCGAGTACTTTGTCGATTTCGGCATCTTTCGCCGTAAGCATAATAATCGGCATGGCGTGCGTCTTCCGGATCTCCCGGCACACTTCGTTCCCATCTTTTTCCGGAAGCATAATGTCCAGAAGAACAAGATCGGGATCTTCCTCTTTGGCGCTCGCGATCGCCTCGTCCCCGTCGTGGGCACAAACGACCTGGTAGCCTTCTTTCTCCAGGTTGAATTTCAGTATATCCGCAATCGGTTTTTCATCATCTACTACTAATATTTTGTGAGCCATGTACGTTCACTTCCCTTTCTTCTGAACTTTCGTGCTCCTTATCTATTCTAACTCATTTTTTTTATCTTGTCCTTTTTTGATGAAAGAAAAAGGAGCCGGTACTTGTGAAAAAGATGGTCGTTGACGGTGTTTGTGCCGATCGGGAGGTTGCAGTCTTCACGAAGGGCACGATAATAGAGGAATCGTTACTTTCACGCCTCCTGCGTACTTCCGAACGTAATGATTACGCGATAATCGTTACCTCCGGAGGAGA
Organism: Salimicrobium jeotgali; assembly: GCF_001685435.2. Taxonomy (NCBI): domain Bacteria; kingdom Bacillati; phylum Bacillota; class Bacilli; order Caryophanales; family Bacillaceae; genus Salimicrobium; species Salimicrobium jeotgali. Next base: position 41,804 of record NZ_CP011361.2, on the reverse strand, counting down.
ATCGTACCCCCGGAGGTAACGATTTCTGCTTCTGCCTGAATTTTTTTATAAAAAAAGTACCCTGATTAATATCAGAGTACTTCGTCTGGAGTGGCTCGGGACGGAATCGAACCGCCGACACACGGATTTTCAGTCCGTTGCTCTACCGACTGAGCTACCGAGCCGCGGGAATGACAGGCGCCAATGCCTGAGGACGAAACCTATCTTACCATAGCTTGTCGCTGTCGGCAATAGCGGGTATCATTTCTTTACTTCCCACAAAGCATTTACAAGGTCGGCGGGGTCTTCTTCCAGCTTCAGACGGTTCGCATGTTCAAGGTCCACAAATCCGGATTCTACAGCATGTTCCACCATCGTCATAAAGGGGGTGTAGTAACCTGCCGCGTTCAGCAGTCCGACCGGCTTATGGTGGATACCTATCTGCGCCCACGTAATCGTCTCCGTCAGTTCTTCAAGCGTACCGAAACCTCCGGGAAGGGCGATATAGCCGTCCGCGAGTTCGGCCATTTTCGCTTTCCGCTCATGCATCGTCTCCACCTGGATGAGCTGCGTCAGTTTCGTGTGGGACACTTCGATGCCGTCGAGCTGGCGGGGCATGACGCCGATCACTTCACCGCCCTCCAACAGCGCACCGTTAGCGAGAGCACCCATCAATCCCGCACTCGACCCTCCGTAGACGACCGTGATTCCCTGTCTGGCGAGCAGCCTGCCGAGTTCACCGGCCTTTTTTTCATACTCGGGGTTCGTTCCTTTACGGGACCCCGCAAAAATACATATTTTCATCTTTATTCCTCCCGAACCGAATTTATTCTGAATAAAGGAAAGACCCTTTGACTATGCAAAAGGTCTTTGGCAAAACGTTTACGATTCCCGGTAGACACTGCGTACCACGTTCGTCTGCGTGCGGTCCGGGCCGACGGAGAAAATGGACAGCGGGATGCCGGTAAGCTGAGCAATACGCTCCAGATAGTGACGCGCATTCGCCGGCAGGTCATCCAGACTTTCCGCTTTCGTAATGTCTTCCTCCCAGCCCGGAAGCTCTTCGTATACAGGCTCACATTCCGCCAGTTTCTTAAGGCTCGCCGGGAATTCTTCGATAATCTCGCCTTTATACTTATAGGACGTACAGATTTTCAGCGTGTCGATACCTGTAAGTACGTCCAGGGAATTCAGCGATAAATCGGTGATACCGCTCACGCGGCGGGCGTGACGGACGACGACACTGTCGAACCAGCCGACGCGGCGAGGACGTCCGGTCGTCGTTCCGTACTCATTTCCGGTTTCACGGATCTGATCTCCGATTTCGTCTGTCAGTTCCGTCGGAAAAGGTCCGTCTCCGACTCTCGTCGTGTAGGCTTTGGAGACGCCGACGACGTTCTTGATCTTCGAAGGCCCGACACCGGCGCCGATCGTTACTCCGCCTGCAATCGGGTTGGAGGATGTAACGAATGGATACGTCCCCTGATCGATATCAAGCATGACCCCCTGCGCTCCTTCAAACAGAACGCGGCGTCCTTCGTCGAGGTTATCGTCCAGAACGACGGAGGTGTCGCATACATACTTTTCGACCTCCTGGCCGTACTGATAGTATTCTTCAAGGATATCGTCGATCTCAAACGGGCGGTCTCCGTATACCTTCTCGAACAGACGGTTTTTCTCGGCCAGGTTCTGTTCCAGTTTCTCCCGGAAGCTTTCCTTATCCAGAAGATCCGCGATCCGTATACCCATACGGGCTGCCTTATCCATATAGGCAGGACCGATTCCTTTTTTCGTAGTACCGATCTTGTTATCACCTTTATCCGCTTCCTGAAGCTCGTCGAGTTTCAGATGATAGGGAAGGATGACGTGCGCCCGGTTACTGATACGCAAGTTGTCCGTTGAAATACCGTGCTCATGTAAATAGGCCAGTTCTTCCTTCAGTGCTTTCGGATCGATGACCATACCGTTTCCGAGCACGCAAAGTTTATCTTCAAAGAAAATCCCTGAAGGAATCAGGTGCAATTTATATGTAGCATTATCAAATTTGATTGTGTGACCTGCGTTATTCCCACCCTGATAACGGGCTACGACTTCCGCATGCTGGGATAGATAATCCGTAATTTTGCCTTTTCCTTCGTCTCCCCACTGGGTTCCGACTACTACTACTGATGACATGAAGACACCTCCTGCATTAATTCTTATTCAGTTTACCAATAATCCGGAATATCGTCAACAAAAACCGAACATTATTCAATTAAAATCTGTAAACATTCGTTAAATTCTTTGATTATAAAAATCCCCTCTGCGCTAGGCAGGGGGGATATCTGAATCGCTGTAGCGGTGATCAAGGTCGACGAACTTGTTGTACTCTTTCACAAAGGCAAGCTCGACGTTGCCGACCGGGCCATTCCGCTGTTTCGCTATAATGATTTCGATAATGTTCTGGTTCTCCGATTCCTGGTCGTAATAATCATCCCGGTACAGGAAACCGACGATATCGGCATCCTGCTCAATCGACCCGGATTCCCTAAGGTCTGACATCATCGGGCGTTTGTCCTGACGTGATTCCACACCGCGGGACAGCTGGGAAAGTGCGATGAGCGGAACGTTCAGTTCACGCGCCAGCCCTTTCAGGGAACGGGAGATTTCCGATACTTCCTGCTGGCGGTTCTCCCGGGAGTTGCCGCTCCCCTGAATGAGCTGCAGGTAGTCGATGAGGATCATTCCGATGCCGTGCTCCTGTTTGAGACGACGACACTTCGACCGGATTTCGTTCACGCGCACGCCCGGCGTATCGTCTATATAAATTCCTGCGTTAGACAGGCTTCCCATCGCCATCGTCAATTTGTTCCAGTCATCGGATTCCATTTTCCCTGTACGCAGACGCTGAGCGTCTATGTTGCCTTCCGCACAGAGCATACGGGAGACGAGCTGATCGGCGCCCATTTCCAGACTGAAGATCGCAACGTTCTCTCCTGTCTGACCGGCTACGTTCTGCGCGATATTCAGGGCGAATGCCGTCTTACCCATCGACGGACGGGCCGCGATGATGATCAGGTCGTTCCGCTGGAAGCCGGAGGTGATCGTATCGAGATCCCTGTAGCCGGTAGGGATTCCGGTGATGTTGCCGTCACTCTGATGAAGCTGTTCAATATTATCGTACACGTCGATCAGGACGTCTTTAATATTTTTGAAAGCCTGCGAGTTCTTCCGCTGGGACACATCGAGAATTTCTTTTTCCGCCTGGTTCAGTACGTCCTCGATGTCATCTTCTTCCGCATAGCCGTTCGTCACAATTTCCGTCGCTGTCCGGATCAACTGCCGGAGCGTCGATTTCTCGCTGACGATATCCGTGTAGTAGCTGATGTTTGCAGCGGTCGGCACCGAATTGGCGATGTCGCTCAAATAGGAAACCCCGCCGATCTCTTCGAGTGTCCGGTTGTTCGACAGGGCTGTCGTCACCGTCACGAGGTCGATCGGTTCTCCACGATCGGAAAGCCCGAGCATCACTTCAAAAATCCGCTGGTGGCTGGCACGATAAAAATCTTCAGGAAGCAGATGTTCAGCCGCAGTCGTCATCGCCGAAGGCTCCAGGAAGACGGCGCCGAGCACCGCCTGTTCCGCTTCTATATTGTGAGGCGGCGTACGGTCCTGAAAAAATTCATTCACTGGTTTTGCCTCCTCTTAATCATTGCTCCTATTTCTCCGCTACGTGTACCCGGATCGTTCCGGTCACTTCAGGATGAAGCTTCACCGGAACTTCCGTGTATCCGAGCGTACGGATCGGGTCGTCCATCTCGATCTTACGTTTGTCGATGGAGATGTCGTGGTCTTTCTTCAACTGCTCGGAAATCTGTTTGCTCGGAATCGAGCCGAAGAGGCGGCCGCTGCCCCCGGATTTAGCTGCAAGCTTCACTTCGATATTTTTAAGTTCCTCTTTCAGCTGCTTCGCTTCTTCCACTTCCTGCTGAGCTTTTTCTTCTTCTTTTTTGTCCTTGGCTTTCTGTGCGTCCACGTTCGCTTTCGTAGCCTCGACAGCAAGGTTGTGTTTCAGAAGATAGTTGCGGGCGTAGCCGTCGGAGACGTTCTTGATTTCTCCTTTTTTGCCTTTGCCTTTGACGTCTTTGTTGAATATTACTTTCATTCTTCTTCTCCCCCTTCAAAATACTCGTCGATTATATCTTGCAATAATGCTTTCGCATCTTCAATCGTTGTGTCTTCAAGCTGGGTGGCGGCGTTCGTGAGGTGCCCGCCGCCGTTCATCTGTTCCATGATCACCTGTACGTTTACGTCTCCGAGGGACCGGGCGCTTATGCCGACCTGGCCGTCTTTCCGGTCGGATATGACGAAAGAGGCTTCGATACCGCTCATCGTAAGGAGCGTATCGGCAGCCTGGGCGATGACAACCGGACCGAAGATATCCCCTTTTTCCGCAGCCGAAATAGCGACGCCGTCCCTGTAGATTTCCGCCTGCTCAATCAGACGGCTCCGCCGGACGTAGATATCGAGATCCTCTTTCAGGAATTTCTGCACGAGGACAGTGTCCGCCCCTTTACCTCTCAGGTAGGAAGCGGCGTCGAACGTCCGCGATCCTGTACGGAGGGTGAAACTCTTCGTATCGACGATGATACCTGCGAGGAGCGAGGTGGCTTCAAGCATCGACAGTTTCAGTTTCTTCGGCTGGTACTCCAGAAGCTCGGTGACCAGTTCCGCCGTCGACGAAGCGTATGGTTCCATGTAGACGAGCGTCGGATCCGCAATGAAGTCTTCCGCTCTTCTGTGGTGGTCGATGACGACGACGTGTTCTGTTTTGTTCAGAAGTTTCTCCTCGGCTACCATTTTCGGTTTATGCGTATCCACGACGACAATCAGCGTCTCGTTCGTAACGGTTTCCAGGGCCTCATCCGGAGATATGAAATAATCCCACAGTTCTTCGTCTTTTTTGATTTCATCCATCATCCGCTGCACACCCGTATCAACATCTTCCGGATCCACGACGATCGATGCCTCTTTCTGGTTGGCCTGTGCGATTTTCAGAATACCGATTGCCGCGCCGACCGAATCCATGTCCGGTGACTTGTGGCCCATGACAAGCACTTTCTCACTGCTCTGGACGAGATCCTTCATAGCGTGGGAAATAACGCGGGCCCGTACGCGGGTCCGTTTTTCCATCGGATTCGTCTTCCCGCCGTAAAAGCGTACTTTTCCAGTCTCATCTTTAATGGCCACCTGATCACCGCCGCGACCGAGAGCAAGGTCGAGACTGGACTGGGCCAGGTCGCCCATCTCAGGGAGCGTAATCGGGCCGACGCCGATACCGAAGCTTAACGTAAGCGGCATATTCTGATCCGTAATCAGCTCACGGACCTCGTCGAGAATTTCGAATTTCGTCTTCTCGAGTCCGGCCAGAATCTCTTTTGTCATCACGGCGACAAACCGTTCCTGGGACGTGCGCTTCAAGTAAATGCCGTGCTCGTCCGCCCATTTGTTCAGAATCGATGTCACTTGGGAGTTGATGCGGCTTTTCGACGTATCGTCCATCCCCTGGGTGAGCTCTTCATAGTTATCAAGGAAGATAACCGCCAGCACGCTCTGCTCATTCCGGTAGCGCGATTCCACCTCGGTCTGTTTCGTCCGGTCGAACAGATACAGCAGCCGGTCTTCCTGCTTCATGATAGTCTGCATCTGGTTACCGCCGAGATTAATCCACGCTTCGTCTTTATTCTCTTTAATGTTCGGAATCAGTTTCTCCGACAGTTCGTTCAGCGAGGAGCCTACTACGGTATCTCCATCCACAAACTTATTCATGTAGGGGTTCGCCCATTCCACTTTATAGTTGTCACTATACAGAATGATGCCGATCGGCATTTCGAGAAGGGCTTCTTCCCCCACTTTTTTCACCCGATAGGAAAGAGTCGATATATATTCCTCTGTGTCATTGATCACCTGCTGTTCGGTACGGATACTGTAAAAAATCGAACCGATAAGCAGCAGCGTCATCACGAGTCCAAACATCCACTGATAATACCAGATGAAAGCCAGCAGAATTACGGACAGGAAGTAAATTAACCATAAATGTCCGCTCATCGCGGATGTTTTCTTTACATTTGCCATTCGCTTCAGCTCCTATTAAGAATCTCCGAGCTATTTCTTTTTTTCCACTTTATCCCTTAACGGGAATCCTATATCAATTATACCCAAGATGCGAACGAGATAAAGAAAGAGTTGCGGCAGCAGAACCGACAGTATGATTGCCATGATCGGCACCGCTTTGGGCCACTGTTTCTCCCGGCTGTAGAAAAAGATAAACGAAAAACCCTGGAGAATAAGCAGCATGCCCGTCAGCAGCGATACGTTGACGGCCGCCATGTACCATATTCCTTCCCCGTCCATAAATATCAGATTGAGAATCATGGCGATGAAGTAATACCACAAAATAGCGACAGGTAGCCTCATCTCCCGCACCGGCGGGAAGAAGAGACCGGCTTTTTCAAGACGGTTGAGCAGTTTGTAACTCAGCCACTGACTGATAAGCGCCATCGCTATTCCGGTAACGGCGAGAATACCCGGTAAGTAGTCCGGCAGACTCTCCATCTGTTCCCGGAGTATCTGCACGGTCGCTTCGGTTTCTTCTCCGCCAATGGAAGTGAGTACGTCCTGTGTCATACTGATGGACTGATCGATGGCCCGCTGAATTTCCTCCATCCAGTTTAATCCAAACAGCAGCTGTGTCAAAACATAAACAGCTACGAGGCCGCCAATAAAACCGAGCGACCCCGATATCCACGTTTCGTAAGCGTTTCTTTTGTTATACATCGCCCCACCAAGGCTCACTCCGCCAAGTCCCGAAAGCAGCGTAACCGGAAACGAGAACACGGTGGCCACAATCGATGCAAGCACGGTAGCTCCGACAAGCATCACCAGCCCCGGTTTGAACCCGAAATGGTAACTGTAAATGACAAACGGTACAGGGAGCGCAAACATTAAGAAAGTCCCGATAATCGGGATCGGTAAAAACAGAAGAATGAGGAGCATTACCAGGTAAATACCTGTCAACAGCGCTCCTTCCGTAATTTGTTTCGTATTTTTCATTTCGTAACCCCGCTTTTTTTCACCATAAATAGCTCTCCCTATTCTAACATAGACAGGAGGTTCCGGGTCGAATGAAAAGTAATGATTTTGCCTCTGCCTGCCAATACTGTTATGATGATTTTTAATTACAGGGAAGAGTGGAGGAGGAAAAATATGCGTACTGATTACCACGTACATATGGCGGAAACAGGGAAACTGAGCGTCGATTATCTGAAAGACTACGTCCGAAAGGCGAAAGAAGAGGGAATCGAAGAGCTCGGCATCTCGGAACACGCCTATTTTTTTCAGGAAACACGTCCAATCCTTTCCAATCCGTGGGTGGAAAACCGCAGAACCCTCGATTTCAGCGACTATCAGGCGCTTTTCGATGAAGCGGAAAAAGAGAACCTCGGCGTGAAGATGGGAATCGAAATGGACTACATGCCGGGAAAAGAAAAAGAGATGGAAACGTTCATCAAGGAACATCCTTTCGACTACGTGATCGGCTCCGTCCACTGGATCGACGAGTGGGGAATCGACCTTGCCATCTACCGGGAAGAGTACGAAAACCGTAACGTATACGACGTGTACGAACAGTATTTCGACCGCGTCGTCACGCTCGCCGAGTCCGGACTTTTCGATTTCGTCGGGCACATCGACGTCATCAAAGTGTTCGGCTATGAACCGGACGACCAGGAGTTTCTGCAGCGTCAGTACGACCGGGCTGCGAGTGCCCTCGCGAAAACCGGGACGCTGATTGAAATCAGTACGGCCGGGCTCCGCAAACCGGTAGGGAAAATGTATCCGGAACCCGATTTTCTTAAGACGTGCAAAGAGTACGGCGTCGGCATTACGCTCTGCTCCGACGCTCATAAGCCGGATCATCTCGGCTACCGTTACGATGAAGCGGTGGAGTTTGCGAAATCCATCGGGTACGACGAAGTCCATACGTTCACCCGCCGGGAAAAGTCCGCTCACCCGCTTACCTGAACAGAGAAACCGCCTCCCGGGGCGGTTTTTTTATGCAGTGCGATACGATTTCGTTCCCTTCAGAACGGAAAAACGGCGCCAAAGGTAACGATTTACTTCGAATCGTGCCGGTCGTCTCCCCATTCCTCTTTTCAACGGCACGATTCCGTCGTTTTCCTTCCCTTCAGGCACGTAAATGGCTTCCGAAGGTCACGATAACAGCTTCCCATAAAAAAACCTCCGGGCAGCCGGAGGTTTCCTTCATTCTTTTACAGTTTCAAATACTGAACGCGGTTAATATCTTCGACGTGGGCCAGATGTTCCTGACATTCCGGTCCCACTTCCTTATCGATCGTCAAAATCATGATAGCGGCACCGCCGATGTCGGTACGACCCACCTGCATCGTCGCAATGTTGACGTCGTGCTCGGCAAGCAGGCTTCCCACGCGGCCGATCGCCCCGGGCTGGTCTTTGTGATGGATACTGATCAGGTGTCCCTCCGGTATGACGTCCACGGAGTAGCCGTCGAGACGGACGACCCGGGCTCCGAGTCCATTCAGCAGCGTTCCTCCAATGCTTCGCGTCTCTTCATCCGTTTCAAGTTCCACTGTCAGAAGGTTCGTAAAGCCTTTTGTCGATGTCGTTTTCTGCTCATTGATTTCGATTCCTTTGTCTTTGGCTATCTTGTAGGAATTAACGTCATTCACACGATTACCGACAAAAAGCTGAAGCACGCTTTTCACTACTTTTCTCGTGAGCGGTGTCGGATCGACGTCCGTAAGCTCACCCGAATAATAAACGTTGATGTTGTTCAGCCCGCCGCGGACGATGCTGCCGAGAAAAGCACCCAGTTTTTCCGAGAGGGTAATGTAAGGTGTGAGTTTGTCCTGCATTTCTTCCGGTATAGACGGAATGTTCACCGGCTGTTTCGCATTTCCTCCGCGCAGCACTTCCATTACGTCGTTGCTCACGTCGACCGCCACGTTCTCCTGGGCTTCGACTGTGCTCGCTCCAAGGTGCGGAACACTTACGACCTGCGGAAGTTCAAGCAGTTTGTTGTTAATGGCCGGCTCCTCCTCGAACACGTCGAGCGCCGCTCCGGCTATTTTGCCGGACTGCAGTGCTTCGTAAAGGGCTTCCTCCTCGATGATACCGCCACGGGCACAGTTGAGGATTCTCGCTCCGTCTTTCATTTTCGCAAACGCATCCTTATTGATAAGATGATGCGTTGCAGCGATAAGCGGCGTATGTACGGTTATAAAATCCGCCTGAGCGAGGACTTCATCAAGTGTACCGTGCTCCACTCCCGCTTTCTCCGCTTTTTCCCGGGTCAGAAACGGGTCGTAGGCGATTACGTTCATCCGGTGCCCCTTGGCCCGGCGCGTAACTACCCGGCCGATACGACCAAAACCGACGACACCGAGCGTCTTATTCTTCAGCTCCACACCGACGTATTTCTTACGGTCCCAGTTTCCCTGCTGAAGAGAATGGTAGGCCTGCGGAATATTACGTGCCATTGACATAAGCATAGCCATCGTGTGTTCCGCCGTGGAAATCGTGTTACCGTCCGGAGCGTTTACAACAACGACCCCGTTATCTGTCGCCGCATCGAGATCGATATTATCGACTCCGACTCCCGCACGACCGACAATCTTCAGATTTACGCCATGCTCCAGCACTTCCTTCGTCACCTGCGTCTGGCTTCTTACGATAAGTGCATCCGCTTTAGCTACTTCTTCCAGAAGCTCCTCCTTTTCCATGGAAGGTTTCTGAATGACTTCGGTGTCTGCCGCTTCCAGAAGCGGTTTAATCCCGTCTTCGCTCAACGGGTCACTGATGAGTACTCGATGCATAATACAATTCCTCCTTTAGAGTCGCTGATTATATTAGAAACAGGAAAACCTCCCGTGAATCTAAAAAATATATAATTCATTATCCTATCAGAGACCGGCGTAATGTCAATCTATTGAGATATTTCGCTACTTGAAATTATTAAAGGAAAACTGTATACTCAAAAAAGTAACATTATTCTGAAAAGTTCTACATACTATAAGAGGGGGGAAAAGAGAGTGAGCAGAAAACTGTTTTTAGGCCTTATTTTATCCATCACTTTATTATTTGTTCTGGCCGCCTGTGGCGGTAACGGAGGAAACGAATCTTCCAGCGAAGGATCGGAGGGCGAGTCTTCGGAAGGATCGGATTCCGGAAGTGATCAGTCCATTTCTTTCACTGCAAAGAGTGAACTGCCGAGTATGGATCCGAGTCTCATTACCGACTCCGTAGCTTTCCAATGGGCGGGCGAGACATATGAAGGCCTCTACCGTCTCGACGAAAATGGCGAACTGGCCGAAGGGATCGCCAAAGATCACGAAGTATCGGAAGACGGTACGACGTGGACATTCAACCTGCGGGAGGACGCCCAGTGGGAAAACGGTGACCCGGTCACGGCTCACGACTTTGTGTACGCCTGGCAGCGTGCCGTCAATCCGGAAACAGGTTCCGAGTACGGACCGTATTTCCTCGGCGGCGTAGTGAAGAACGCTTCCGCTATCGCTGACGGAGAAATGAAACCGGAAGAGCTCGGCGTAAAAGCCGTCGACGATTATACGTTTGAAGTAAATCTGGAACAGCCCGTTCCTTACTTTGACAGCATGACCGTCTTCATCACGTTTATGCCTCTTAATAAGAGTTACGTCGAAGAACAGGGCGACAGCTTCTCTACGGAAGCGGACAACACACTTGCCAACGGTCCTTTCAAGATGACGGAATGGAAACACGGCGAAGGATGGAAAGTCGTGAAGAACGAAAACTACTGGGATGCCGATACTGTAGAACTGCAAGAGATTGATGTAAAAGTCATTAAAGAAACGTCTACGGCCGTCAACCTGTTCCAATCGGGAGAACTGGACCAGGCGGAACTGAATGCGGAATTCGTGGATGAGTACCGCTCCTCCGAACACTTCAATGTCGTAGAAAACCCTTATCTGTACTTCTTCAAATTCAACCAGGAGCATGAAGTGCTCGGCAATGCCGATGCCCGTAAAGCCATGTCCATGGCGATCGACCGTAAGTCGCTGACAGATGTTATTTTGAACGACGGCTCCGTACCGGCTAATGGTTATGTACCTTCGAACTTTGTAACCGTACCCGGTTCGGACGGAAAAGATTTCCGTGAAGTCCAGGGACCTCTTGTCGGCCACGATGTGGAAAAAGCGAAAGAACACTGGGACAAAGCTCTTGAAGCACTCGGTAAGGATTCTGTGACTCTCGAACTGATGGGTGACGATACAGATTCTTCCCAGAACGCCATGGCTTACTACAAAGAGCAGCTCGAAACCAATCTTGAAGGTCTCTCCGTCAAGGTCGTGGAGGTACCGTTCAAAGAGCGCGTACGTCGTGATCAGGAAAGCGAATTCGAAATCGAAGCCGCTACCTGGGGCCCTGACTATGCCGATGCGAACACGTACCTGAACATGTACCTTACTGATGGACAGAACAACAATATGAACTACTCAAGTGAAGAATATGACAGCCTCATCAACAAAGCGAATACAGAACTTGCACAGAAACCTGAAAAACGTTATGAAACATTCATGGAAGCAGAACGTCTTCTTATCGAAGAAGATGCCGCTGTCGCTCCCCTTTACCAGGATGCGAAATCACAACTGCTCCGCTCGAATATCGAAGGAGTCTTCCCTACAGCTACCGGGCCGAACTTCGAATTCAAGTGGGCAAGCGTCAAGTAACTACGTAAACGTACTAAACCCTTGTAGGAATCCCTGCAAGGGTTTAGTACTGTCATTCTGATTTTTGCCTTTTCATTGAAAAAAATCCCTGGGTTTTGTATAGTAACAGGATACATAATAAGGAGGGATGCACAGTGAAAAGGATTTATCAGCGGGCCGGGTACTATTTCTCCGGACTGCTCATACTCACTCTCGGCATCTCTCTCACGGTTCTCGGCGGACTGGGAACTTCCCCCTTCGACGCGCTGCTCGTCGGTTTGTACCGTACCGTCGGCCTGACGATCGGCAGTTGGGAAATCGTCGTCGGTATTTCGATGATTATTTTCAACGCGGTGGCCGAAAAAAGACGTCCCGAAATGCTCGCCATCGTCACTTCTCTCATTACCGGGGCCGGAATCGACTTCTGGGTCTTTACGCTGGAGGGGATCGTCACTCCGGAAAGTGTATGGCTGCAGAGTATTGTATTCTTTCTCGGTATGGTCATATCAGCGCTCGGCATCTCTATTAACCTGCAGGCGGATTTTGCTCCTATCCCGTTTGACCGGATGATGCTCGTCATTCATAACCTTACCGGATGGAACGTAACGATATCACGTGCTGCCATCAGTGTCGTACTCGTCCTTTTCGCTCTTTATTTCAACGGGGCTGTAGGAATGGGTACCATTATCATTATGCTTTTCAGCGGCGTATTCATCCAGTATTTCATGGGCTGGATCCAGCGTTTCGACCGTACCCTCCTCTCCGAAGACCAGCGAAAAATTCAGTATTAAAAACCGGACTGCCAGGGCGCCCCTGACAGTCCGATTTTCTTTACCCGTTTACTTTATTCTACGATGAATTCGAAGTTTCCTGTAAATTTCACATCACGGCCGAGCATTACGCCGCCGGTTTCGAGCGGTGCGTTGAACGCTACGCCATATGCTTCACGGTTGATTTTTCCTTCTACGTCAAAGCCGGCTACAGTGCTGCCGTCCATCGGGCTTTTCGAAGTCCCGTTGTATTCGACAGTGAATGTTTCCTCGTTGGTGACGCCTTTCATCGTGAAGTCACCTGTGAACTTGTATTCATCATCAGAGATTTTCTCGATTTTTTTGCTTACGAACTCAAGGTTCGGATGGTTTTCCGCTTCAAAGAAATCTCCGTTTTTCAGGTGATCGTCACGGTCTTTTTGTCCGGTGTCGATGGATTCAACCGGAATCACTACTTTAACAGAAGCATTCTCCAAATCTTCAATACTTCCGTCGAAATCGACATCAAAGTTTTGGAAAGTACCCTTCGCTTTGGATACCATCATGTGTTTAATCTGAAAATCAAGACTGCTGTGAACTTTGTCTAGTGCTACGCTTGCCATTGTTATACCTCCAATATTTCGAATCTGAGATAATTATAAGGTATATTTATCTCGAATGCAAGATATATTTAAATCAAAAAATAGAAGACGTCTGTCTCCTTTCAATACAGAGCTTCCTGTTCACTGGTAAGCTTGTAGACGCGGGGGATTACGAAAATCATCAAAATGAAAAATAAAGCGAACAGCATCGTAATCGACCATAACAGCGGAAGATCGAACAGTGCCTGAGCGATAAGAATGAGAAACACAAGCAGCATATACATACTGCCCCGCTTCCTTGATGTAGCCGTCACGTACTGCATCGTTCCGCACGAGGGACATGTGCCTCTCGCCTGTACGGAAAGTTTTCTCCATACGTCTCTCCGCCTCCACCTGTAGCCGCAATGATCACAAATCGGCACCTTTTCTCCCCCCCCCTTATTGAATATCTTTCTCTCAAGAATAACAAAATTCCATAAAAAAATCTCCCGACTCTTCGAAAAAAGCCGGGAGATTCCGTCTGCTACTATTCAGTGGAATAAGGAAGCAGAGCCATTTGACGGGAGCGTTTGATAGCTTTCGTCAATTTACGCTGATATTTTGCAGACGTTCCTGTTACCCGGCGAGGAAGAATCTTCCCACGCTCAGAGATGAAACGTTTAAGCAGCTCAGTGTCTTTGTAATCGATATGGGTTATGCCATTTGCTGTGAAATAACAAACCTTCTTACGTCTACGTCCACGACGTGCCATATGCGTTCACTCCTTTTCATTTAGAATTTGTAAAGAGTACCGTACTCTTAGAATGGTAGATCATCATCCGATATGTCAATAGGTTCCCCGTCATCTGCGAACGGGTCATCATTTTTTGACTGTCCGTAATTACCTTGTGATGGTTGGTTCTGATTGCCCTGGTATCCTGAAGACTGATCGCTGCGGGAACTTTGTCCGCCGCCGGAACTGCCTTTTGATTCCAGAAACTGGACGCTGTCGGCTACGACTTCCGTAACAAACACACGACGACCTTCTTTGTTATCGAAGCTCCGGGTCTGCAACCGTCCGTCTACACCGACCTGACTGCCTTTACTCATAAAGTTCGCCAGGTTTTCCGCTGCTCTTCTCCATACGACGCAGTTAATGAAATCTGCATCGTTGTTTCCCTGGTTGTTGGAAAACGGACGATTTACAGCGATGGTGAAATTAGCGACAGCTACACCATTCGGTGTATAGCGCAAATCAGGATCCTTCGTTAACCTGCCGACTAAAACGACACGATTCAACATCAGACCACCCCTTTATTGATCGTCTTCGCGTACAGCGATATGACGAATAATATCATCAGAGAACTTAGCCTGGCGATCAAATTCATTGATAGCGTCAGCTGTTCCTTTGAAATTGACTGTTACATAGATACCGTCGCGATAATCTTTGATTTCGTGGAAAAGGCGACGTTTACCCATTTCTTTTGTCTCATCAATCTCCGCACCGTTCTCAGAAAGGATATTGTTGAAGCGTTCTTTGACAGAAGTCTTCGCATCCTCCTCAATATCCGGGCGGATGATGTACATGATTTCGTAATTTCTCATCCGTGTTCACCTCCTTATGGACTTAGCGGCCTTCTGCTCTGCAAAAGGCAAGGAGTAATCGTATATTATTACTCACAGCTAGTTATAATACCATAATTCCTGATTTTTTGCAACCATCACTTAAACATTGAATCGGAAGTGGATGACGTCTCCGTCTTTTACGATATACTCTTTACCTTCTAAACGTACTTTACCGTTTTCCTTGGCTTTCGCCATGGAACCGCCTTCGATGAGATCCTCATATGACACAGTTTCGGCTTTGATGAACCCTTTTTCGAAATCGGTGTGGATGATTCCTGCCGCCTGCGGAGCAGTCATCCCTTTGCGGAAGGTCCATGCCCGGACTTCTTCCTCGCCGGCTGTAAAATAAGTGGCCAGACCAAGAAGGTTGTACGTAGCTTTAATGAGCTGGTCGAGACCGGCTTCTGCAATTCCCAGGTCTTCGAGGAATTCTGCTCTTTCCTCCCCTTCAAGCTCGGCGATTTCCGATTCGATTTTTGCGCAGATGGTGATGACTTCTGCATCTTCTTTCTTCGCAAATTCACGAATGCGCTTCACGTTTTCATTTTCAGCTTCACCGATTTCATCCTCTGCGACGTTCGCCACATAAAGAATCGGTTTTGCTGTAAGCAGGTGCAGCCCTTTCCGGTATTTCTCCTCTTCTTTCGAGAGTTCCAGGGCGCGGGCCGGCTGTTCGGATTCAAGTGCTTCTTTCAGACGGGTGAGCACGTCTTTCTCGGCGAGCGCTTCTTTATCTTTCTGTCTCGCCATTTTTTCCACACGGTCGAGACGTTTGTTGATTGTTTCGAGATCGGCAAGGATCAGTTCCAGATTAATAGTTTCAATATCTGAGATCGGATCGACCCGACCGGAAACGTGGGTCACTTCATCGTCCTCGAAAGCACGGACGACGTGACAGATCGCATCCACCTGACGAATGTGGGAGAGGAACTGGTTACCAAGTCCTTCCCCTTTACTGGCACCTTCGACGATGCCGGCGATATCCGTAAATTCAAAAGCAGTGGGGGTCGTTTTTTTCGGATTCACAAGTGCCGTAAGCTTCTGCAGACGGGCGTCCGGAACTTCCACGATGCCGACGTTCGGGTCGATCGTTGCGAACGGATAGTTCGCAGAGACGGCTCCCGCCTGTGTAATTGCGTTAAATAGCGTAGACTTTCCGACGTTCGGTAAGCCTACAATTCCTGCTGTTAGTGCCATTTAGGTTTTCCTCCTTAGAGACTTTGCGCATATGTCATACCAATTATAGATAGTACACTCCAAAATAACAACCGATAGAAAAGGAAAAAAGAGTCCTCACTATCGGCTGAAATAAATGATTTCCGCTATGAAAATCGTTATATTGTTCCACGTGAAACAGTCAGTCTTCGGCTTTCACCAGTACTTTCTTCATCTTTTTGTTGAACTCACGCCGGGGGACCATTACACTGTGCCCGCATCCTTCACATTTAATACGGATGTCCGCGCCCATTCTGATAATCTTCCACCGGTTCTCCCCGCACGGATGAGCTTTTTTCATTTCCACTATATCATTCAGCTTATACTCTTTCTCCATCTTGCACCCCTCCTGTACCTTCTCGTGAATACATAACAATACGAGGGAACGGAATTTCAATCCCTTCCTCATCAAGACGCAGCTTCACTTCCTTCCTGATTGCCCTTCCGACAGGCCAGTGTTCCATCGGCAGCGTCTCGGCGAAGATACGCAACGTGATCTCAGAAGGCGCCAGGTCCACGACCCCCAATACTTCAGGCGTGGAAATCATACTGCTGTAGCGGGAAGGCATTTCTTTAAGCAGCTCATTGATTACCTGCTCCGCTTTCTCGAAATCACTCTCATAGGCCACTTTCACATCGACGATCGCAGCAGCATTATCGATGGAATAGTTCGTTACCTGGGTAATGTTTCCGTTCGGAATGATGTGGATTTCGCCTCCCCAGCTTTTTACTTTACTGGTCCGGAGTCCAATTTCTATTACGAACCCTTCCACGCCGGCTGTCCCGATGAAATCACCGACAGAGAACTGGTCTTCGAAGATGATGAAGAATCCGCTTATAATATCCCGGACCAGGTTCTGAGCACCGAAACCGATGGCAAGTCCTGCGACCCCGGCCCCGGCGATCAGTGCTCCCACGTTAATGGAGAACGTCTCGAGGATCATTACGAGGGCTGTGAAATACACGACGTAGGTCAGCGTATTTTTGGACAGCTTCGTCAGCGTCGTTTCCCTTCGCACGGAAATGCGGAAAGGACCTTTCTTCCTTCTGCCGTAAAACTGATCGATAATCTTCGTACCTACTTTAATTACCACCGTTGCAAGTATTAGGATGAAAATGACCTGGAGCACTGCTTCCCCTAATCTGATCCAGAGTTCAGGGTTCATCAGAACCTCTTTCCATATATCCCAGGTTTCTCTCACGGTTTCCCCTTCTCCGTTCAACGACATCACCTCTTTCTCTATTCTGCCTGCTGTTGATTACAAATGTATGAAAATTATGCAGGAAAGTAAAGAAAGGCGCAGCTGCCACCTTTCTCTTACTCCCGTCAGAAAAGCTGCTGGATGTAAATGATGACCCCTACCATGACGAGGGCAGGTAAGAGGTTCGCTACACGTATTTTGGTGACATTAAGGATGTTCAGACCGATCGCTACGATCATAAGACCCCCGGTGGCAGTCATATCCGTTATAAACAGATCAAGCATCTGCTCCGGCACCCACCGGTTTATCTGCGTAGCCAACAAGGCGATACTTCCTTCATAAAGGACGACCGGGATGACAGAGAAGATCACTCCCACCCCGAACGTAGAGGTCAGCACGACGGCTACGAAACCGTCGATGATTCCTTTCGTGATAAGCACTTCGTGATCGTTCCTCAATCCCCCGTCCAGCGCTCCGATTACAGACAAAGCCCCTATTACGAAGATGAGGGATGCCGTAATGAAAGCTTCGGCAAGTCCTGTCTGGGAACCTGATTTCATGAACTTCCGCTCCAGCCACTTTCCGAAGGCCTCCAGCCGTTCTTCCAGATGAAGGGATTCACCGATAATCGCTCCCGACAGGAGGCTTAAGAGAACTATTACGATGCTGTTCACTTCGAACCCCATCTGCAGTCCGATCAGTATGACAGCAAGACCGACGCCGTTCATGACCGTCTCTTTGAAAGTTGCCGGTATCTTCGTAAAGAAAAGACCGACAAGCGTTCCTCCCACAATACATATTCCGTTGATTATCGTCCCCAGCAGTACCATATTTTCCCCTTCTTCCTGCACGAAACCGTAAAAAGTAATGCCGTCCCCCTCCCCGACTGTCCGGAAAAGGAAACGACAGTTACTGTTCTTTATTGATCAAACCAGTGGAGAAGTCTTTCCAGATCTTCGTCACTTGCGAATTCGATTTCGATTTTTCCTTTTTTCTTTCCTTTTTTGATTTTTACCCCGGTCCCGAGCCGCTGCTTCAGCACGTCTTCCCGTTCCTGAATAAAAATATCTTTCTTTTCTTTCGCTTTACTCTTTACAGCCGGCTGATTCAGGCGGGACACCAGCTGCTCCGTCTGTCTGACGTTCAGTCCTTCGTTCTCGATCCGCACAGCTACAGAAAGCAGTTTACTGTCATCTTCGAGGCTTAAAAGAGCCCGGGCGTGTCCCATCGTCAGCAGTCCTTCATTCACTTTTTGCGTGATTTCGGGCGGAAGTGACAGGAGACGTACGAGGTTGGCGATATGGGAGCGGCTTTTTCCGAGACGTTCCGAAAGTTCCTGCTGGGTAACGCCCAGTTCTTCCATAAGGTTGCGATAGGCCGCTCCTTCTTCGAGAGCGGTCAAATCTTCCCGCTGCAGGTTCTCCAGCAGCGCAAGTTCCATCATTTGCTGGTCGGTCATTTCCCTTACGACCGCCGGGATCTTCTCGAGACCCGCCATTTTTGCAGCGCGGAACCTCCGTTCTCCCACTACTATTTCGTATCCGCGGATACTTTTTCTAACGATGATCGGCTGCAGAATGCCATGTTCTTCAATGGACGTTTTCAGTTCTTCAATCGCTTCTTCTTCGAATTCTTTCCGGGGCTGATAAGGATTGGGACGACACTTGTTCAGTGAAACTTCCTTTATCTGCTCATCTCTGGATGCTTCCTCTTCCGAAAAGAAAGCGTTCAGACCCCTACCTAACCCTTTCGCCATTGGCAACCACTTCCTTTGCGAGTTCTAAATAGACTTCGGCTCCGCGGGAACGGGGGTCATAGGTGATGATCGGCTCCCCGTAGCTCGGAGCTTCTCCGAGACGGACGTTTCGCGGTACTACTGCTTCATACACACGATCCTGAAAATATTTCTTCACTTCCTCCATCACCTGGGAGGCCAGATTCGTCCGGGCGTCGAACATCGTAAGTACCACACCTTCGATCAGCAGCTGTTTGTTCAAATGCTTCTGTACCAGCCTGATGGTGTTAAGCAGCTGACTCAACCCTTCCAGGGCATAGTATTCGCACTGCACAGGAATCATAACCGTATCGGACGCTGTAAGGGAATTGAGGGTAAGCAGCCCGAGTGAAGGGGGGCAGTCAATGATGACGTAGTCATAATTCTCTTTAACTTCATCAAGAGCATTCTTCAGACGGACTTCCCGGGAAATCGCCGGGACCAGTTCGATTTCGGCACCGGCCAGCTGAATAGTGGCGGGAATGACGTCGAGACGTTCCGTGGAGGTCTGTTTAAGTACGCTCGTTATGCTTACTTCTTCGATAAGCACGTTATAGATGCACTTTTCCGTCTCGCCTTTTTCCACACCTACTCCGCTCGTTGCGTTTCCCTGAGGGTCGATGTCGACGAGCAGAACGTTATATCCTAAATGCGCAAGACCTGCACTCAAGTTCACCGAGGTCGTCGTCTTTCCGACTCCCCCTTTTTGATTTGCGATAGAAATGATCTTTCCCATTCCTTCAACACCTGCCATTTTCTAAAGAATACCACCGCTTTTGTGAAAAACTACAGCTTTCGACGGGAAAGCGCAGCTTGCGGAAAGTTATTGCTTATTTTTAGGAATTTTAATCGTCACCTGATAATAATCGTCATAATCCTCTTCATCGGTTTCTACATCGAGACCCGTATCCTTCACCATGTCCAGAGACTGGCGGATTGTGTTCATTGCGATTCTCATATCTTTACTTACACCTTTAATTTTCGGTTTCTTTTTCTTCGGTGCCGGTTTTTTCTTTTCTTTCGGATCTTTCATTTCTGCAATCCGTTCTTCCGTCTGCTTCACATTCAGTCCGTCATCGATAATTTCCTGAAGCATCTTTTCCATCTTTTCCGTATCCTTTAAAGCAATGAGAGCCCGGGCGTGGCGCTCCGTAATATTTTTATCCAGTACGGCCTGCTGTACAGATTCCGGAAGTTTCAGCAGTCGAAGCTTATTGGCGATGGCAGACTGACTCTTCCCGAGACGCTGCGCCAGTGCTTCCTGAGTCAATTCGTGCATTTCGAGGAGCTTCCGGTAAGCCGTCGCCTCTTCGATGACCGAGAGTTCTTCCCTTTGCAGGTTCTCAATTAGAGCTACAGAAGCCGTCTGTGTATTCGTCATTTCTCGAATGATCGCAGGAATCGTTTCCCATCCCAAAGACTGGGAAGCGCGCCATCTTCGTTCCCCGGCAATCAGTTCATATTCTCCGTCTTCGGCCTCGCGTACAACGATGGGCTGAATCATTCCATGCGTATGTAACGTCTGAGCCAGTTCGGCTATTTTTTCCGCACTAAAAACCGTCCGGGGCTGAAAGCGGTTCGGATGGATTTTGGCAATCGAAATCTGAAGAACTTCATCGGGATTATATGATTCTTTCTCCTGCTCCCGGTTTTCGGGCTCCGGCTTATCACCTAAGCCGAACAAGCGGCTGAAAGGATGTAACAAAATCAGACACCACCTTTTTACGATCGCACATACGATGTTTCACGTGAATCATTAGGTACGTGAACATTTTCAAGTATAATGAAACTGCGTATGTTTTAGAGTCTTTATTTATTTTATCATAATTCACCGGTGAAAAGTATGAATTAAACGGATTCTTTAACGGGAATGAATCACAGAAGGAGGAGTTTTTATGAAGAAAAATATACCTATTTTTGACGGACACAACGACACACTGCTGCACCTGCAGGATGGCCTCACCTCTTTTTTCCATCCGCTGGAGCATACACATATCGACTATGAACGCGCCCAAAAATCAGGGTTCGCTGGTGGATTTTTTGCGATGTATACCCCGAGCCCGGCAAGGGAAGAGAACCGGGAGGATTTCATGAATGAGAACGGATACAAATTCCCGCTCCCCGAAGGAATTACCCAGGCGGAAGCACTTACCTTCACGCATAAGCTCGCTTCCCAGCTCTTTCGGACGGAAAAAGAAAACCCTCATACCTTCCGGGTCGTCCGGAACGTAAAAGAACTGAAAGATTCCATCGATCAGGGAAAAATGGCTGCAATTTTTCACATAGAGGGAGCGGAAGCGATTGATTTATCCTTCGACTCCCTCTATGTCCTGTACAAAACAGGCCTTCGTTCCATCGGGCCGGTATGGAGCAGAAATAATGATTTCGGAGAAGGCGTCCCTTTCTGTTATCCGTCTTCCCCTGACACGGGGGACGGTCTCACGGAGAAAGGCTTTGAACTGCTGCATCACTGTAACCACCTCGGTATTATGGTAGATACGAGCCATCTGACGGAAAGAGGTTTCTGGAATGTCGCCCATGCAACGGTGGCACCTGTCGTAGCCACACATTCGAACGTCCACTCTCTCTGTCCGCATGCCCGGAACCTGACGGACGAACAGATCAGGAAAATCGCTGATTCCGGCGGTGTAATCGGTATTAATTTCGCCGTAAATATGCTGCGGGCGGACGGTAAGTTTGATACGGACGTATCGATGGATGAGATTATCGCTCATTTCCGGTATATCGCCGATTTCGTAGGCGTAGACCACGTGGCCTTCGGTTCGGACTTCGACGGTACTACAATACCGGATGTGCTTCAGGATGTAACCGGAAGCAGAAAAGTGCTTAAAGCCCTGGAAGAAGACGGGTTTACTGAAGAAGAACTGGAGAAAATCGCCTGGAAAAACTGGGTGCGCGTCCTTGAAGAGACATGGAAAGACTGAATAAATAATGAAAAGCCCGGGCCATCACAAGCTGCCCGGGCTTTCCGTTATTCTACTGTATTTTTCAACTGATTGTCGCGTTCGTATCTTTGAATCCCGAGCTGGAGAAGCTCGTCGATCAGCTTCGGATAAGGGATACCGCTAATATCCCAGAGTTTCGGATACATACTTATTTTCGTGAAGCCGGGAATGGTATTTATTTCATTGATGACGAGTTTCCCTTCTTCAGTAAGGAAGAAATCGACACGGGCCATTCCTTCACACTCCAAAATTTCGAAGGCGCGAACGGCAGCGGTACGGATTCTTTCTTTTTCGTTATCCGTCAGCTGCGCCGGCAGCTGCAGACCGGCCCCGCTTTCATCGATATATTTCGACTCGTAGGAGTAAAAATCTCCGGCCGGGAGAATTTCTCCGATCTGGGAGGCTTTCGGCTGTTCGTTGCCGAGGATGGCACATTCAAGCTCTCTGCCGTCCACATTTTCTTCAATCAGGACTTTTTTATCGTAAAGAAAGGCTTCCGACAGAGCTTCTTCAAACTCCTCTTCTGTTTTCACTTTACTTACTCCGACCGAGGAGCCCTGACTGGCAGGCTTGATGAAGAACGGCGTACCAAGAGTACGGGCTGCCTTGTGGAAAGTGACCTCCCCTCTGTCTCTCTTACGGAGAGTGAGAGATTTCGCGACCTCAAGTCCCCCTTCGCGCAGCAGACGTTTGGCCACATCTTTGTCCATACATACGGCCGAGCCGAGGATGTCCGGGCCGACGTACGGGAGATTGGCGATTCTAAGCATCCCCTGAATGCTTCCGTCTTCCCCGAGTGTCCCGTGTAAAATCGGGAATACGACGTCCAGCTGCTCCAGCGCCTCTGATTTCGACACTTGAAGAACCTGGCTCTCTTCCCGTCCCGGCACAATCGCCACCGCTTCATCCGAATGGTGAAGGCGGATGTTGGCAGGGTCGTCTTCATTTTCCAGATAATTGCTTACGTCATTCACATGCCAGTTCCCCTGCTTATCGATACCGATCAGCGTTACATCATACTTCTCTTTGTCGATCGCATCCACGACGTTCTTCGCAGACTGCAGGGAGACTTCGTGCTCGGCAGACTTTCCGCCGAATACGATTCCTACTCTTTGTTTATCATTCATACTTTAATCACTCCATCTGTTCGTTCATTCTGTACCAATTATACACATTTCTGCCGCTCTGTGACGAAGTTTTCTTGAATAAATGTGTGCAGCAATCCGCAGAATTTTAAATTTTCCCCCTTTTCCCTGTCGTTCCCCTACCCTTTCAAGTAAAATAAAACACATATAACCAAACGGGGAGGGTTTATACATGCTGAAACAGAACGATGTGAATATCTGTACTCCCGTCACAGGACAAACGATGGAAGATGTGACGGAAGAAGTGCGTTCCATAGTACCGAAGAATCCGGACCTTTTTGAATGGAGAGCCGATTATTTCCGGAATCTTGCAGACACAGAGCACGTTCTCGAAACTCTTGAAACAATCGGAGAAGTGAAGAAGGACATCCCGCTCCTCTTCACTATCCGCGACCAGAAAGAAGGAGGAGACCAGACCGATATCGATCAGTCACACAAAGTGGAGCTGATCGAACGTGTAGCTGCCAACTCACACGTCTCTCTTCTCGATTTTGAACTCAGACAGCCCGAGGAGGACGTTGAACGTGTAAAAGAAGCGGCATCTTCGAACAACAAGCAGCTTATTTTATCCTTTCACGATTTCGACTCCACCCCCTCCTCCGAAGAGATGCACGCCATTCTCCGGGAGGCTGAGAAGAAAGGGGCAGATTACGCGAAACTGGCCGTCACTCCGGAAAATAAACAGGATGTCCTCCGCCTTCTTACCGTCACGGAAGGAGCAAAACGTTCCCTCGGCATACCGGTCATTACGATGGCGATGGGCGGACTCGGTACCGTAACCCGGATGTTTGCGTGGTATTTCGGTTCCGTCATTACGTACGCTGTAGGAAAGCACGCCTCAGCGCCGGGCCAGATACCGATTGAAGAACTGGACAAAACGATCGCTCAGCTGCGCAAATATCAATAGGCAGGGAGATTTTCACTATGGAAAAAAGCATTGCCATCATCGGATTTATGGGAGTCGGTAAAACGACGGTCGGTTCCCTTCTCAGTGAAAAACTGAACCGCACGTTCATTGACGTCGATAAAGAAATCGAGCGGTATCACGATATGAAAATACGCGACATGTTCACGGCGTACGGGGAAAAAATGTTCCGCGATGAAGAAAAGAAATTCATCTCTTACTATGCAAAACAGCCCGGTACTATACTCTCTCTCGGAGGGGGCGCTTTTCTGCAGGAAGAAATCAAAGACGTGTGTATGGCACAATGTCACGTAGTATTTCTCGATATTTCCTGGGAAATATGGAAAAGCAGGATCGACGAACTGATGGAAGACCGTCCTGTGCTCCGTAATAAAACGACCGAAGAAATCCGTCAGCTGTTCGAGGAAAGAAAATCCGTATATCGCGACCACCACGAACGGTTTCTTACCGACGGTTATACCGAAGGACAGGTCGCCGACGTCATTATCGAGCGATTATCCCTGACATGAAAAAAAGCCGGTACAAGTTCAGAACTCGTGCCGGCTTTTCCCTATTTATCGGAGCGGTCCGCCCGGATCATGCCGTACATGTAGGTATCCCTGAACTCTCCGTCATGGAGAACCTCATGACGTAACGCACCTTCATATCGGAGCCCGACTTTCTTCATTACCTGCTGGGAAGGGATATTATCCGCCATGGCCCTCCCCCACATACGTTCAAGTTCAAGCTCATCGAATCCGAAGTCCGCAATACGGCGGGCCGCTTCCGAAGCGTACCCTTTTCCCCAGAATGGCCGTCCCACCCAATAGGCGAGCTCGCCGTTTTTATGTTTCCGGTTCACCCTGAGCGTCATCGTACCTGTAAGCTCTCCGCTTTTCTTTTCGATTATTGCAAGAGGGTACGCCGTGCCTTCTTCTATCGCTTCTTCATGCGTGGCAATCCACGTTTCGGCGTGCTCCACCGTATATGGATGCGGCACGAAGGTTCTCCGGGCGATTTCCTCATCATTCGCCAGTTCAGCTGCCGGCTCTGCATCCGTCTCCCGGTATGGACGCAGAGTCAGTCGTGCGGATTCCAGTTGCATATCCTTCCCCCCTCTTATAAAAGTTACCGTTCATCTTATCGCACACGGACAAAATATGAAAGGGGAGTTTGATTTTTTTTACAGGTGGAATGATAGAAGTTAGAAAGCGTAACTACTGACTATCACTATAAATCATTAACTTATATAGAAGGAGGATCTTAACATGGAACGTTTTGATCGACAGACAGAAGGACAGCCGAAGCAGGGACAATCGCATCAGCCCGGCGTGGAAGGGAAAATGGACCCGAAACCGCTCCACGCGGATGAAGATTACCGTAGCGGTGACAAACTGAAAGGTAAAGTCGCTCTTATTACAGGAGCCGACAGCGGCATCGGCCGCTCCGTAGCTATCGGTTATGCCAAAGAAGGTGCCGACGTAGCCATCTCTTATCTGGAAGAACACCAGGACGCCGAAGATACCGCAAAGCTTATCGAAGCGGAAGGTCAAAAAGCGCTCCTTCTCCCGGGAGACGTCGGTGATGAAACGCACTGTAAAAATATCGTCGAAAAAACTCTCAGCGAGTTCGGTAAACTGGATGTACTCGTAAACAATGCGGCGGAACAGCACCCGACGGATGACCTGCTGAACATTTCGGCAGAACAGCTGGAGCAGACGTTCCGGACGAATATCTTCTCTATGTTCCATCTGACGAAAGCGGCCATCCCTCACCTGGAGAGAGGAAGCTCTATTATCAATACGGCTTCCATCAACCCGTATACAGGGAACTCTCAGCTCGTGGACTATACTTCTTCGAAAGGTGCCGTCGTAGCGTTCACCCGTTCCATGGCCCAGCAGCTCGTGAATAAAGGTATACGTGTGAACGGAGTAGCGCCCGGACCGATATGGACACCATTGATCCCTGCCACGTTTGATGAGGATAAAGTGGAACAGTTCGGTACGAATACACCGATGGGACGTCCGGGTCAGCCGGTGGAGCACGTAGGCAGCTATGTCCTGCTCGCATCCGACGACTCGACATACATGACCGGCCAGTTCATCCACATCAACGGCGGCCTCTACATGTCCAGCTAAAAGTGGAACCAACCGGGAGAAGCCGGGGCGTAAGCAGGAAGAAGTTTTCATCCGACTGCTTACGTCTTTTTTATTAAAAGATTTTTTATTGAGAGGAGATCCGCTATGCCGGAAGGACCAGAAATACGGAAAGCCGCTGATGCGGTGGAGAAAGCCCTGAAAGACAGGGAAGTCCTTGATATATCTTTCGCTTTTGAAACACTGGAGGGATATGAGGATATTTTGACCGGGGCGACCGTAACCGGCGTAGATACGAAAGGAAAAGCGATGCTTACCCGCTTTGACAATGGGTACACCATCTATTCCCACAACCAGCTGTATGGGAAATGGATGATCAGGAATGCCTACAACTACCCGAAGACGAACCGGCAGCTCCGACTGGCGATTCATAACGAAAAAAAGTCCGCTCTTTTATACAGTGCTTCGGACATCGAAGTGCTGAGAGACGAGGAAGTACCTGATCATCCTTTCATAAGAAAAGTCGGACCGGATATTTTATCCGAGACTGTGACGAAAGAACAGCTGAGAGAACGGTACACGAGCAAACGTTTCTTCAGACGGAGATGGACCACCCTGCTTCTGGACCAGTCTTTCGTAGCCGGTATCGGAAACTACTTACGGAGCGAAATCCTTTTTCTCGCAGGTATCCACCCTTCCCTGAGACCCACAGACTCCACGCCACAGCAGATAGCGAAAGCGGCAGAGGCTACGATTACCCTTATGGAACAATCTTACCGCTACAAAGGAATCACCGTCGATCCAGATATTGCAGAACGGATGAAAGCAGAAGGAAAAACAAGAACCCAGTACCGGCACTGGGTTTTCCGGCGCTCGTTTCAGCCCTGCCACATATGCCGGACGAAAATAGAGAAAATAGAAGCCGGCAACCGCCGATTGTACTACTGCCCCACGTGCCAGGCGCTTTAATATTGAAAAGTTTCCCTATTTCTTCATGTTTAACTTTGGAATTTCAGGGATATATTGTCTCCAATACCAGAAAAGGAGTGAGATACCAACATGAGAGCAGTAACGTTCCAGGGTAAAGAAAATATGCAGGTAAAAGATGTACAGGCTCCTTCCATACAAGAACCGAGCGACATGATCGTGAAAATAACAGCGAGCGGAGTGTGCGGCTCCGACTTACACCTTTATAAAGGCGGACTTAAGCCCGAACAGGACTACGTCGTCGGACACGAGCCGATGGGTATCGTAGAAGAAGTCGGCCCTGAAGTGAAAAACCTGAAAAAAGGCGACAGAGTCGTGATTCCGTTCAACATCGGATGCGGGGAATGTTTCTTCTGTAAGAACCAGATGGAGAGCCAGTGTGACGAATCCAACCCGCACGGCGAACCGGGCGGTCTTTTCGGATTTACGGAAATGTTCGGGAACTTCCCCGGCGGCCAGGCGGAGTACCTTCGCGTTCCGTATGCTGATTTCACTTCCTTTAAAGTTCCGGAGAACAGCGAACTGGAAGATGAAAGCGTCCTCTTCCTCTCCGATGTAATGCCGACAGCTTACTGGAGTGTGGAAAACAGCGGGGTGAAAAAAGGAGATACCGTCATCATTCTCGGAAGCGGACCGATCGGCCTCATGGCTCAGAAGTTCGCCCGCATGAAAGGGGCAGCACGCGTAATCGCCGTCGATCAGGTCGATCATCGCCTCAGTCATGCCGAGAAGACGAATAACGTGGAAACTTATAACTTCTCCAATAATCCGGACATCGGCTCCCTCCTTCATGAAAACACCAAAGGCGGAGCTGACGTCGTCATCGACTGTGTCGGCATGGACGGAACGGTACCGAAAGGGGAGAAATTCGGTTCCGATGAAGATAACCAGTTCGGAACGATCCATCCGATTATCACAGCTTCCCAGGCTGTACGGAAGTTCGGAGTCGTCCAGCTTACCGGCGTATACGGTACAGACGCCAACGCCTTCCCGCTCGGTGATTTCTTCAGCCGGAACGTTTCCCTGACAATGGGTCAGGCGCCTGTCATCCACCTGATGCCGAAGCTGTATGACATGGTCGAGAACAATGAACTGGATCCGACCGATATCATCACCCACAGCCTTCCTCTTGAGGATGCGGCCAAAGGGTACGATATTTTCGATAAAAAAGAAGACGGCAACATTAAAGTCGTTCTGAAACCATAACGAAAAAAATCCCTCTTCCAACAGGAAGGGGGATTTTTCGTCTGTTTTTCAGGAAAGAGGAACTTTATTCGGAGTTCCTGCTTTTCTCGGGTATTTACCAGGGGTTTTTCGGCGCTTTTCAATGCGTATAATACTTCTCTCCGCTCCGTCTTCCGGAAGCGTGAAGCTGTGCACATCCTTCGTCTCTCCGCCTAGGATAGAAATGGCGGATTCTGCTGTGTCCATCTCTTCCTGGGCGTTCGGCCCTTTCATGGCGATGAGGAACCCGCCTTTTTTCACAAGCGGCAGGCACAGTTCACTCAGCACAGACATCCGGGCGACAGCACGTCCGAGGACGAGATCATACTTTTCCCGGAATTTACCGTTCTTGCCGAAATTCTCGGCGCGGTCGTGATAGAAAGCCACATCGTTCAACTCAAGCTCCGTAGCTAAATGGTTCAGGAAACCGATTCTCTTTTTCAAGGAATCGACGATCGTAACCTTCAGTTCCGGAAACACGATTTTCAGCGGAAGACTTGGAAAACCTGCCCCCGCCCCGACATCACAGATGCGGAGCGGGCCGGAGAAGTCATGGTAAAAGGCAGCCGTCAGAGAATCATAGAAATGTTTCTCATACACTTCCCCTTTTTCCGTAATAGCGGTCAGGTTCATTTTTTCATTCCACTCGACAAGCATTTCCCAATATTTTTCGAACTGATCGAGCTGTTTCTCCGTAAGCTCGATTCCCTGTTCTTTCAATTTGTTTTGAAAAGTAGAAATATCCATATCTTACGTCCTTCCTCAGCCGGAAACCCGGGCTACATTTCCCTGTTCGATGTAGACAAGCAGAATCGATATATCAGCCGGATTCACACCGGAAACTCTCGAAGCCTGACCGACAGAGAGCGGCTGTACGGCTTTCAAACGGTCTGCCGCTTCGGAAGCGAGACCCTGAATAGCATCGTAGTCGATGTCGTCCGGTATTTTTTTGGATTCCATATTTCTCATCTTCTCGATCTGTTCCAAAGATTTTTTAATATAACCGGAATATTTGATCTGAATCTCTACCTGTTCTTTTTCATCCGCCGTCAAAGCAATATCGGAAGGAGTGAGACGTTCGATGTAGCTGTAGTCGATTTCAGGCCGGCGCAGAAGGTCGCTCGCCCGTACAGCTTCTTTCAGAGGCGTCGTACCCGATTCTTTCACGATGTCCTGTACGTCTTCAGTGGCCTTGACGATTTCATTTTCGAGACGTTTCTTCTCTTCTTCGATCTTCCGGCGTTTCTCTGTGAAACGGTTATAGCGCTCTTCCGGAATGAGGCCGAGCTCGTATCCTTTTTCCGTAAGACGGAGATCCGCGTTATCGTGACGAAGCATAAGACGGAATTCTGCACGGGAAGTAAGGAGACGGTACGGTTCTCTTGTACCTTTCGTGACCAGATCATCGATCATAACTCCGATATATCCTTCGGAACGATCGAGAATCAACGGTTCCACATTAAGCGTTTTGGCAGCAGCGTTGATCCCTGCCATCAGTCCCTGACCGGCCGCTTCTTCATACCCGGAAGTCCCGTTGATCTGACCGGCTGTAAACAGCCCGTCAATCTGTTTCGTTTCAAGGCTCGGCCAAAGCTGTGTCGGCACGACAGAATCGTACTCGATCGCATAGCCGGCCCGCATAATTTCTGCGTTTTCGAGTCCCGGTACTGTTTCCATCATCTGCTTCTGCACGTATTCCGGAAGAGAAGTGGACAGCCCCTGGACGTACACCTCTTCCGTGTCCCGGCCTTCCGGTTCCAGGAAGATCTGGTGACGTGGCTTGTCGTTGAAGCGTACAACTTTATCTTCAATGGATGGGCAGTAACGAGGCCCTGTACCTTTGATCATTCCCGAATACATCGGAGACAGACCGAGGTTTTCGTTAATGACTTCGTGCGTCGTTTCGTTCGTATACGTCAGCCAGCACGGAATCTGGTCGGTAATGAATTCGGTCGTTTCATAGGAGAACGAGCGCGGTTCCGTTTCCCCGGGCTGAATCTCCGTTTTCGAGTAATCGATCGTATGGCTGTTTACGCGCATCGGCGTCCCGGTCTTGAACCGT
The DNA here is from genome assembly GCF_001685435.2 of Salimicrobium jeotgali. Classification (NCBI taxonomy): domain Bacteria; kingdom Bacillati; phylum Bacillota; class Bacilli; order Caryophanales; family Bacillaceae; genus Salimicrobium; species Salimicrobium jeotgali. Next base: position 11,529 of record NZ_CP011361.2, on the reverse strand, counting down.
ACCATTTCGATACCCAGTTCTTCGAGCTGCTCGGAAAGCGTGACGGTCGGACGCTGGTTGTTCGGTCCGCTTTCGTACGACAGATCACCGATAATGACGCGGCCTCTCATAAACGTACCGGTCGTCACGATGACGCTCGGGGCATAGTATGCCGCTTTCGTTTCCGTTACGACTCCTTTGACCTGATCGTCCTCTACAAGAATCTTTTCCACCATTCCCTGGCGAAGGGTGAGGTTTTCCTGATTTTCAAGCAGACGTTTCATCTCTTTCAGGTAAAGAGGTTTATCCGCCTGAGCACGCAAAGCGCGTACGGCCGGACCCTTTCTTGTGTTCAGAAGGCGCATCTGTATATGGGTCTTATCGATGACGCGGCCCATCAGACCCCCGAGAGCATCCACTTCACGTACAACTATTCCTTTGGCGGGACCGCCGATCGAAGGATTACACGGCATGAACGCAATCATATCCAGATTCAGACTGAGCATGAGCGTCTTCGCGCCGCGCCGAGCGGAAGCTGCAGCCGCTTCGACTCCGGCATGACCGGCTCCTATAACAATAACGTCGTAATGACCTGCATCATAAGTCATTCGAGATCTCTCCTTTAAAATTTTATTTCCCTAAGCAGAACTGCGAGAATAATTCATCAATAAGACTTTCTCCGACAGTGTCACCGACAATTTCACCAAGCAGTTCCCACGTTCTCGTCACATCGATCTGAACGACGTCGATCGGCACTCCCATTTCCATACCTTCGCGCGCATCTTCCAGTGCCTGTTTGGACTGCTTCAAAAGCTGAACGTGCCGTACGTTCGATACGTACGTCATATCTCCGCTGTCGATTTCTCCTTCAAAGAATGTGGAAGAGATCGCGTTCTCAAGCTGATCGATCCCCTCTTCCTGAATGAGGGAAGTGGAAATGACCGGGTTGTCCCCGGCTAATTCTTTCACACGTTCTATATCTATATTCTGTTCAAGATCCGTCTTGTTCAGCAATACAATCATGTTCATATCGCGAGCCGCTTCAAAAAGCTTCACGTCTTCTTCCGTAAGCTCGTCTCCATAGTTTAACACAAGAAGAATGAGATCCGCTTCCGTCAGCACCTGACGCGAGCGCTCTACTCCGATCCGTTCGACGATGTCCTCGGTTTCCCGGATACCGGCTGTATCCACCAGTCTGAGCGGCACTCCTCTCACGTTTACATATTCCTCGATCACGTCCCGCGTCGTCCCCGGAACTTCGGTGACAATCGCTTTGTTTTCATGGACGAGCGTGTTCATCAGTGATGACTTCCCGACGTTCGGACGGCCGATGATAGCCGTAGCCAGGCCTTCGCGCAGAATCTTCCCCTGCTTCGCCGTCTGCAGAAGATTTTCGATCTCATCACGGACTTCCGCCGTTTTCTCCTGCATGATGTCGTTCGTCATTTCCTCGACGTCATCATACTCCGGATAGTCGATATTCACTTCCACCTGGGCAAGTGTTTCCAGAAGTTTCTGTCGCAGATTCTGGATCAGACCGGACAACCGGCCGTCCATCTGCTTCAACGCCACGTTCATCGCTCTGTCCGTTTTGGCACGGATAAGGTCCATGACTGCTTCCGCCTGCGACAGGTCGATTCGTCCGTTCAGAAAAGCACGTTTCGTGAATTCCCCGGGTTCGGCAAGTCTCGCCCCCTGAGCGAGGACAATCTCAAGGACCCGATTCACGGAGACGAGCCCGCCGTGACAGTTGATCTCAACGATATCTTCCCGGGTGAAGGTTTTCGGTGCACGCATGACCGACGCCATCACTTCTTCCGCTATTTCACCCGTTTCCGGGTCCAATAATTTTCCATAGTGCATCGTATGAGAATCGACAGTCGTCAAATCTTTCCCCTGGAACAGTTCGTTCGCTCTGGAAACTGCATCATCCCCGCTCAGGCGGACAATCGCAATCGCTCCTTCTCCTGTCGGGGTAGAAATAGCCGCAATCGTATCGGTATCCATACATCGCACCTCCTTCTTTATTGAAATATCCACATGTGGATAAGTTTATCGTTAATAACTAACAGTTAAGATTAGCATGATTTGGGGATAAATATCAAGTTCCTGCTTCACAGCTTAAAAGAATCTCCCGGGGCTTCAGGAGGACCCGGATTATCGTGACCTTCAGGGGGCTTTCCAGTCTTTAAACGTCACGATTCCCACTTTATCGTTACCTTCCGGCTGTACTATGATGCACAGACGTCACGTTTCCTGCGTAATCGTTACCTTCGCCCGAAGTTCCAGGCTCCGAAAGTCACGAAAAAGCCGGCCCCTCCTTTTCCGCATACAAAAACCCGCCAGGGAAGCCTGGCGGGAAAAGGGTTGCAGTTATTCTATAGCACAGGGCGGATAACGACGGAGCGGTTCGGATCTTTTCCGGCCGAATCCGTCTCTACCCGTCTGTTTCTCTGGAGAGCCGCATGAATGATTTTCCGTTCGTAGGAAGGCATAGGTTCTAGTTTCACCTGCTGCTGTCTCACGAGTGTCTGTTCTGCCTTACGTTCGGCCAGCTGTTCCAGCGTCTCGCGGCGACGTTCCCGGTAACCTTCTGCATCGAGGGTGACACTCATGAGCTGTTCAGCCGAATTGTTTACAGCCATCTGAGTCAGGTACTGCAGGGCATTCAGTGTCTGCCCGCGCTTTCCGATCAGTCTGGCTATGTCTTCCCCGGAAATATCGGCATAGATTTCCCGGTTCTTTTTTTTCGTATCGACGCTCACAGTAAGTCCCATCTGAGCTGCTACGTTCTGAATGTAGGCGACTGTTTCTTCTTCCAGATCTTTTTTCTTCGTCACTTTGACTATGGACGGTTTTGCTCCGAATCCAAGAAAACCTTTTCTGCCTTCATCCAGTATTTCCACATCAACCCGGTCCTCTGTTGTCCGAAGTTCGGCCAGGGCAGAGTCGACCGCTTCTTTCACTGATGAGCCTGTAGCAGTCATTTGCTTCACTGATTTGCGCCTCCTGTCGATTTGTTCATCATCGGTTTACGTATGAATATCGTCTGTAAAATCATGAACACGTTACCCACGATCCAGTAGAGAGCAAGGGCGGACGGGAAGAAGAATGCGAATGTACCGATCATCAGCGGCATGATGTAAAGCATCATCTGCATCTGAGGGTTCGCACCTGCTGCTCCCGACATGCCTGCCATCATCAGCTTCTGCTGAAGGAACGTAGTGGCAGCTGTCAATATAGCGAGAAACGGATCCGGAGAACCGAGTTCGAGCCACATGAAGTTATGCGTCTGTATTTCGGGTGTTCTCATAATTGCGTGATAGAAACCGATCAGTATCGGCATCTGAACGATGATCGGCAGACACCCGGCCAGCGGGTTGACACCGTTCTGCTGGAAAAGATTCATCGTTTCCTGCTGCAGCTTCTGCTGCGTCTGAGCATCTTTCGAACTGTATTTCTGTCTTAATTCCTGCAGTTGAGGCTGAATATCCTGCATCGATTTCGAACTTTTCAACTGTTTAACGTTCAACGGCAACAAGACCAGACGAATGATGATCGTCACCGTAATGATTGCCAATCCATAACTTCCGCTTAAGAAATCAGCGAAAAACAACAACGTCTGTGATAACGGCCAGACTACGAATTCATTCCAGAATCCGGTACTATCCGCAGAAACATCCTGATTAATCTGCGCACACCCGGAAAGGAATAGCAGTACTCCCGCCATTGCGAGCAATATGCTCAGCTTTTTACGCAACGTTCCTTCCTCCTTACTGAAACTTCATATTTCCTTTTTCATACTAGCACTTATTAAGGAATCATTCCATGAACATTTTATTTCAATTTCTTTTTCAAAACACCGGAACGCCTGCAGACGTGCTGAAGACTTTGCTTCAGTTCGTGGTACTCCATCGTGTTCACCGGTTTTCTGGCAATCACTACGTAGTCATATTCCTGATGAAGCTCCTCTTCCATTTCCTGAAAAGCCTGACGCAGGTACCTCTTCACTTTATTTCTCATTACAGCATTGCCTATCCGCTTACTCACGGATAGTCCAATCCGGAAATGAGGCTGATCTTTTTTAAAATAATAAAGAACCAGCTGCCTGTTGGCAAAAGATTTCCCTTTTTTGAAGACCGTCTGAAATTCTTTGTTTTTTTTGATTCTGTATGCTTTCTGCACAGTTCTCACAACCTCTTATCTGCATTAAAAAAGTTCTGTCCCAAAGGCCGGAGAACACCAGGTGGCGATCATCACTCCGACACGAATGGCAGAACCTAGAAAAAAAACCACTGATTACTTCAGTGGTCTTATGCGGATAACGTTTTTCTTCCTTTACGACGACGACGAGCAAGAACTTTTCTGCCGTTCTTCGTGCTCATACGTGTACGGAATCCGTGTACTTTTTTGCGCTTACGATTATTTGGTTGAAATGTACGTTTCATTATATACACACCTCCTGATGGGATTTACATGTTGTTTCTCATGTCATAGGCAGTCCTAATCATTATAATCATATTTAAAAAATGATGTCAATTACTAATTTAAGGGGAGTTCTTTTTTCAGAGGTGTCTTACAACAGCATCTGTACTACAACAACCAAAAAATAAGCTGTCCACCTCCAGTGTGCACAACATTTTCAGTTCTCGTTTCTATCCACAGCACTAATCTACAGGTTAACCACAAAATATGGTGGTGTGGATATGTTTTTTCCTCAAGCTGTAGAAATTGTGGATAAGTTCCTGTGATTCATTGCAAGACTGCGATTTATTTGATATTATATTTGTGTTTAACAGTGAAATTAATTCCTGCCCGATTTTATATTATCCACAGCTTGTGGGTAATATGTGGATAGTTTTTCACAGGGGTGTAGACATACTTATACACAAAGGTGTGGATAATGGGTAAAAAACGACTGAGTCCTTTATTCATACCCTATCGTACATCCACAACAGTTTAAAAGACATTTTTATGTTAAAGCGAAAAATTATAGCTTTTTGTTATGTAAAACGAACAAAAAGCTTTTCTTTATTGGAACAGGAAAGGGGTGAAAGGGTTGGAAAATATCCATGAGTTATGGAATGCCACTCTGGAGCAGATGAAAGAGAAAATCAGCAAACCGAGCTTTGAGACCTGGCTGAAAGCGACGAAAGCTCACTCTCTCGACGAAGATACGCTCACCATCATAGCTCCGAATGAATTCGCGAGGGACTGGCTCGAGAACCAGTATCAGAAATTAATAAAAGAAACGCTGATTGAAGTGACAGGATCGGAACTGAAAACGAAGTTCATCATCCCGGAAACGAAAGAGGAGTCTCTCGAAGACGTAAAACTCTCCTCCAAACCTCCGGATCTTAAAGACGGGGAAGAATCCCCGACGAGTATGCTGAATTCCAAATATACGTTCGATACGTTCGTCATCGGAAGCGGGAACCGGTTCGCTCACGCAGCCTCTCTGGCCGTTGCGGAAGCTCCGGCAAGGGCTTATAACCCTCTTTTCATCTACGGGGGCGTCGGGCTTGGCAAGACTCACCTGATGCATGCGATCGGGCATTACGTCCTGGATCATAACCCGAATGCGAAAGTCGTATATATTACGTCCGAAAAATTCACGAATGAATTCATCAACTCGATCCGTGATAACAAAGCCGTGAACTTCCGGAACAAATACCGGAGCGTGGACGTTCTTCTTATAGACGACATCCAGTTCCTTGCGGGGAAAGAACAGACCCAGGAAGAGTTCTTCCACACGTTCAATACTCTTCATGAAGAAAGCAAACAGATCGTCATTTCAAGCGACCGTCCCCCGAAAGAGATACCGACACTTGAAGACAGGCTGCGCTCCCGCTTTGAGTGGGGACTGATTACGGATATCACACCGCCGGATCTTGAGACGAGAATTGCGATCCTAAGGAAAAAAGCTAAAGCGGAAGGTCTCGAAATTCCGAATGAGGTTATGCTTTATATTGCCAACCAGATCGATACCAACATCCGCGAACTCGAAGGAGCACTGATCAGAGTGGTGGCCTACTCCTCCCTGATCAATCGGGATATCAACGCTTCGCTCGCGGCAGAAGCCCTGAAGGACATTATTCCGAACAAGAAGCCGAAAGTCATTACAATCGGCGATATCCAGGAAGTCGTCGCTGAGAAATTCAACATCCGCATGGAAGACTTTCCTGCGAAAAAGCGGACGAAATCCGTAGCGTTCCCCCGTCAGATCGCGATGTATTTATCGAGGGAGCTCACTGATGCCTCCCTCCCTAAAATCGGAGAAGAATTCGGAGGACGCGATCATACGACCGTTATCCATGCCCACGAAAAGATTACGAATATGCTGAGCAGTGACCAGCAGCTTCACAGGGAACTCGATGAAATTACAGAACAGTTGAAAACGTAAGGCCTGGGTATAGTGTGAATAACAGGTACACATTCGCACACAGGTTATACACATGTGGATAATTATGTGTGTCACAATATAATTACAGTTATCCACAAATCCACACGCCCTATTACTATTACTACTATTTTTTTAATAATAATAATTAATATATTCACTTTAGGAGGACTCATGAATGAAATTCGCTATTCAGCGTGATCAACTGATGGAAAGTGTCCAGGATGTAATGAAAGCCATATCTTCCCGTACGGCAATTCCGATTCTTACAGGAATGAAACTGGAAGCTACGACAGAAGGAGTAAAACTTACGGGGAGTGACTCCGACATCTCCATCGAATCTTTCATACCCGCCGAGGAAGACGGAACGGTCCATATCGAAAACATTGAACCGGGAAGCATCGTTCTACAGGCAAAGTACTTTCCTGATATCGTACGTAAAGTTCCGGATAATACCGTGGAAATAGAAAGCGATCATACGAAGAACGTAACGATCCGTTCCGGAAGTGCAGAATTTCACCTGAATGGCCAGGACGCCGAAGAATATCCGTCTCTTCCGCAACTGCGTACGGAAAACAGTTTCGATATGCCTACGGATCTTCTGAAAAGATTAATCAAACAGACCGGATTCGCCGTTTCCACTTCCGAGACCCGACCGATTCTGACAGGAGTGCACGTGAGTACGGAAGAAGAGAATCTTCAGTTCGTAGCAACCGACAGCCACCGTCTCGCTTCAAGGAAAATCAGCCTGGAAACGGAAGAAAGGTTGAACCTTCCTTCCGTCGTCATCCCCGGGAAGAGTCTCAGTGAACTGAACAAAATTCTCGATGATACGGGAGACTCGGTACAGATAAGCATTACGGATAACCAGATCCTCTTCCGGACAAAACATTTATACTTCCTGTCACGTCTTCTCGAAGGTAACTATCCGGAGACATCCCGTCTTATTCCGAACGAAAGCAAAACGACGGTACTTATCGATTCCAAAGAACTGCTTCAGTCCGTGGACCGTGCTTCTTTACTGGCTAAAGAAAACAGAAACAACGTCGTACGTCTGCTTACGAAAGAAAACAACCAGATTGAAATTCACGGAAATTCTCCGGAAGTCGGTAACGTAACGGAAGAAGTGACGGCTGACACAATCGACGGCGAAGAACTGAAAATATCGTTCAGCGCCAAATACATGATGGATGCCCTGAGGGCGATCGATGCAACTCAGGTGAAAATATCTTTTACAGGAGCGATGCGGCCGTTCCTGATCACTCCTGTAGACGATGATTCCATACTTCAGCTCATCCTGCCGGTCCGTACGTATTAATTACGTGTAACGTGAGAAAGAGTTATCCACTGTGGATAACTCTTTTTTCAGGTTTTGATCTGAAAGGGACTGTAACCGGTTGTGACGGGTTTCTTGACCGCTCCGGAAACTTTTCCCACCTCCCCGATAAAGTAAGGCCCTTTCCTTTTCATAACCCCTTATCTTTAGTAAAATAGATAAATAGATACTACTTAGAGAATAAAGGTGACGGAGATGAGCGAAAAAATTGAAATAACGACCGAACAGATCCAGCTTGGGCAATTCCTCAAATTGGCGAACGTTGCAGAATCGGGCGGAATGGTGAAAATGCTTCTTTCCGAATTTGAAGTACTGGTAAACGGTGAACCCGAATCCAGACGGGGCCGGAAGCTCCGGATCGGTGACGTCGTTGAAATTGAGGAGTTCGGAGCATACGAAGTCGTCTCCGAACAGTAGATGGAGAAGCGATCTGATGCATATTAAAGATATAGCCCTGACTACTTACAGAAATTACGACAGACTTGCTCTCGAGTTCGACGACACGATCAACGTCATCATCGGAGAAAATGCTCAGGGGAAGACGAATTTGATGGAATCGATTTATTTACTCGCTTTCACGAAATCACATCGTACTCCGAGGGATAAAGAACTCATACAGTGGGACGCGGAGTATGCTAAAATAAAAGGTACGATTATAAAACGGAACAGCCGTTTTCCTATGGAAATCGTCCTCTCCAAAAAAGGGAAGAAAGCGAAACTGAATCATATCGAGCAGAGGCGGCTCAGTGATTACATCGGTGCCCTTAATGTCGTCATGTTCGCACCTGAAGACCTGAACCTCGTAAAGGGGAATCCGCAGGTGCGCCGCCGTTTCATAGACATGGAAATCGGACAGATCCAGCCGAGGTATATTTATCACCTGGGTCAGTATCAGAAAGTTCTGAGACAGCGGAACCATCTTCTGAAAGACCTGCAGCGCCGTCGCAATGAAGATGCGACCATGCTGCACGTACTTACCGAACAGCTTATCGAACATGCAGCGATTATCGTGGAGCGGCGCTTCCAGTTTCTGAATCTTTTGAGAGAATGGGCAGCTCCGATCCACCGGGGCATCAGCCGGGAACTGGAGAAACTTGAGATTTTCTACAGACCGAGTCTTGATGTGTCGGAGGATATGGATCTTGACGCTATCAAAGAAAGTTATATAGCAAAATTCCACGGGATCGAAACGAAAGAGATTGAAAGAGGGACGACCCTCGCCGGACCTCACCGGGACGATCTCGTCTTTTATGTGAACGGCAGAGACGTCCAGACATACGGCTCCCAGGGACAGCAGAGGACGACTGCCCTTTCCCTGAAACTGGCCGAAATAGAACTGATCAATAAAGAAACCGGAGAGTACCCGGTTCTGCTGCTTGATGATGTCCTCAGTGAACTGGATGACTACCGGCAGTCTCATCTGCTCCATACGATTCGTGGAAAAGTCCAGACGTTCGTCTCGACGACGAGTATCGACGGTATCGAACACGAAGCACTGCAGGAAGCGGAACTTTTTTATATCGAAGAAGGAATAAGAAAGAAATGAGGTGTCCTATTGTTCATTCATATAGGTGAAGGAAACATAGTGAAATCCGAAGAGGTCGTAGCCATCATTGACTGCGAACTGCTCAGTTCTTCCACCATTACGGAAGAGATGGTCTTCAACAGAAGAAAAGAAAAGCAGGTGGTGGAGACGGAGGAATATGAGCCGAAAGCGATGGTTGTTACGGAAGAGGTGCTCTATTTCAGTCCCCTTTCTGTAGCCACCCTGAAAAAGCGTGGAAAAATGCAGAACACCCTGGATAAACTGGATGACTATTCGGAAGAGATGGAAGAAGCGCTTGATAAATAATCAAAAGAAACAAGGACTGTGGGTGAAACTATGAGTGAAGAGATTCAAAGAGGTAAAGAACAGGCGTATGATGAGAATCAGATTCAGGTGCTCGAAGGTCTGGAAGCGGTACGTAAACGTCCGGGTATGTATATAGGCTCGACGAACGAAAAGGGTCTCCATCACCTGGTGTGGGAAATAGTCGATAACAGTATTGATGAAGCGATGGCCGGCCACTGTGACCATATCCAGGTGGTTATCGAAGAAGATAACAGTATTACGGTTATGGATAACGGGCGCGGTATTCCCGTCGGTATCCAGGAAAAGACCGGACGTCCGGCCGTTGAGGTGATCATGACCGTTCTTCACGCCGGCGGTAAGTTCGGCGGCGGCGGTTACAAAGTCTCGGGCGGTCTGCACGGCGTCGGAGCTTCTGTAGTGAACGCTCTTTCCGATTATCTCGAAGTACACGTGCACCGGGACGGTAAACTGTATCATCAGGATTTCCGCCACGGCGTCCCCCAAAAAGACGTCGAAGAAATCGATACGACGGATAAGACCGGAACACAGATTCATTTCAAACCGGACCCTGAGATCTTCAAAGAAGGTCAGGAATATGATTTCGAAACGCTCACGACGCGTCTCAGAGAACTTGCGTTTCTGAACCGCGGTCTGACTATCACGGTGGAAGACAAGCGTGAAGAGCACGGCAACGGGAAAAAGGAGTTTTACTACGAAGGCGGTATCATTTCGTACGTGGAACACTTGAACAGCAGCCGGGAAGTTCTTCATGAACCGATTTATGCCGAAGCGGAGCAGGACGGAATTTCCATCGAACTGGCACTTCAGTATAACGACGGCTTCGCCAGTAATATCTATTCCTATGCCAATAATATTCATACCTATGAAGGCGGAACGCACGAATCCGGATTCAAAACGGGGCTGACCCGTGTCATCAACGACTACGCCCGGAAGAACAGCATGTTCCGTGAGAATGATCCGAACCTGACGGGTGACGATGTGAGAGAAGGACTGACCGTCATCATCTCGATCAAACATCCCGATCCTCAGTTCGAAGGGCAGACGAAGACGAAGCTTGGAAACAGTGAAGCCCGTACAGTTACGGATGCGCTGTTTTCCGAAAACTTCAGTAAATTCCTGCTGGAAAACCCGAACGTCGCTAAAATCATCGTCGAAAAAGGCCTGATGGCTTCACGGGCAAGAATGGCAGCCAAGAAGGCGAGAGAGCTGACGAGAAGAAAGAGCGCTCTTGAGATCTCCAATCTTCCCGGGAAACTTTCCGACTGTGCTTCGAAAGACCCTTCCGAGTCCGAACTTTATATCGTGGAGGGGGACTCGGCCGGAGGATCGGCCAAACAGGGACGGGACCGTCACTTTCAGGCTATCCTTCCGCTGCGCGGTAAAATTCTGAACGTCGAGAAAGCACGTCTTGATAAAATCCTCTCCAACAACGAAGTGCGTACCATGATTACGGCACTCGGAAGCGGAGTTGGCGAAGAGTTCGACGTATCGAAGGCCCGCTATCACAAAGTCGTCATCATGACGGACGCAGACGTGGACGGGGCACACATCCGTACCCTTCTCCTTACGTTCTTTTACCGGTACATGAGACCGCTGCTTGAAGACGGGTACGTCTATATCGCCCAGCCGCCGCTCTATCAGATCAAACAGAACAAAAAAGAGTACTACACGTTCTCCGACCAGGAACTGGAGGAGAAGCTTGCCGAAATACCGGCTACTCCGAAACCGGTGATCCAGCGTTACAAAGGTCTCGGTGAGATGAATCCGGAGCAGCTGTGGGAGACGACGATGAACCCTGAAGGCCGTACGATGCTCCAGGTCACTCTTGAGGATGCCATCGGAGCGGATGAGACATTCAGCATGCTGATGGGGGATGCGGTCGAGCCGAGAAGGAATTTCATACAGGAAAATGCTCGTTACGTTCAGAATCTGGACGTATAA